>NZ_CP099222.1:0-2400000 GCF_029717145.1 Citrobacter freundii
GTGTCACTTTCGCTTTGGCAGCAGTGTCTTGCCCGATTGCAGGATGAGTTACCAGCCACAGAATTCAGTATGTGGATACGCCCGTTGCAGGCGGAACTGAGCGATAACACGCTGGCTTTGTATGCGCCAAACCGTTTTGTGCTCGATTGGGTAAGGGACAAATACCTTAATAATATTAATGGATTGCTGAATAACTTCTGCGGAGCAGATGCCCCACAGCTACGCTTTGAAGTCGGTACCAAACCCGTCACGCAAACGCTGAAGACGCCGGTTAATCACGTTGTCGCACCTGCGTATGTAGCGCAACAAGTTCAGCCGCAACGAGCTGCACCTGCAGCACGTTCGGGTTGGGATAACGTCCCGGCCCCGGCAGAACCAACCTATCGCTCTAACGTCAACGTCAAACACACGTTTGATAACTTCGTTGAAGGTAAATCTAACCAACTGGCGCGCGCGGCGGCTCGTCAGGTGGCGGACAATCCTGGCGGCGCCTACAATCCTCTATTCCTTTATGGCGGCACCGGCCTGGGTAAAACCCACCTGTTGCATGCTGTGGGTAACGGGATTATGGCGCGCAAGCCGAATGCAAAAGTGGTGTATATGCACTCCGAGCGTTTTGTACAGGACATGGTTAAAGCCCTACAAAACAATGCGATCGAAGAGTTTAAACGCTACTACCGTTCGGTTGATGCGTTGCTGATTGACGATATTCAATTCTTTGCTAATAAAGAACGATCCCAGGAAGAGTTTTTCCACACCTTCAATGCCCTGCTGGAAGGTAATCAGCAGATCATCCTGACGTCGGATCGCTATCCGAAGGAGATCAATGGTGTTGAAGATCGTCTGAAATCCCGCTTTGGCTGGGGACTGACCGTCGCGATCGAACCACCTGAACTGGAAACGCGCGTTGCGATCCTGATGAAAAAAGCTGACGAAAACGATATTCGTCTGCCAGGCGAGGTGGCGTTCTTTATTGCCAAGCGTTTACGCTCTAACGTGCGTGAACTGGAAGGCGCACTGAACCGCGTGATTGCTAACGCCAACTTTACTGGCCGGGCGATTACTATCGATTTTGTGCGTGAGGCGCTGCGCGACCTGCTGGCATTACAGGAAAAACTGGTCACCATCGACAATATTCAAAAGACGGTGGCTGAGTATTACAAAATCAAAATTGCGGATCTGCTTTCTAAGCGTCGATCTCGCTCGGTAGCGCGTCCGCGTCAGATGGCGATGGCGCTGGCAAAAGAGCTTACCAACCACAGTTTGCCGGAAATTGGCGACGCCTTTGGTGGGCGTGACCATACTACCGTGCTTCATGCCTGTCGCAAGATTGAACAGTTGCGTGAAGAAAGCCATGATATTAAAGAAGATTTCTCCAATTTAATCAGAACATTATCTTCGTGACGCTATGAAATTTACCGTTGAACGTGAACATTTATTAAAACCGCTTCAGCAGGTCAGCGGCCCGCTGGGTGGTCGTCCTACGCTGCCGATCCTCGGAAACCTGTTACTACAGGTTGCGGATGGAACGCTTTCTCTGACCGGTACCGATCTCGAGATGGAGATGGTGGCACGCGTTGCGCTGATCCAGCCGCATGAACCCGGTGCGACCACCGTCCCGGCGCGTAAATTCTTCGACATTTGTCGTGGTCTGCCGGAAGGTGCGGAAATTGCTGTCCAGTTGGAAGGTGACCGCATGCTGGTGCGTTCTGGCCGCAGCCGTTTCTCGCTGTCCACACTGCCTGCCGCCGACTTCCCGAATCTGGATGACTGGCAGAGTGAAGTTGAATTCACGCTGCCGCAGGCGACGATGAAGCGTCTGATTGAAGCCACGCAGTTTTCGATGGCTCATCAGGATGTGCGCTATTACTTAAACGGCATGCTGTTTGAAACCGAAGGTGAAGAACTGCGTACCGTGGCGACCGACGGTCACCGCCTGGCGGTGTGCTCTATGCCGGTGGGTCAATCGCTGCCCAGTCATTCGGTGATCGTGCCGCGTAAAGGCGTGATTGAACTGATGCGTATGCTCGACGGCGGCGACAACCCGCTGCGCGTGCAGATTGGCAGCAATAACATCCGTGCGCATGTTGGCGATTTCATCTTTACCTCCAAGCTGGTAGATGGACGTTTCCCGGATTACCGTCGCGTACTGCCGAAGAATCCAGACAAACATCTGGAGGCGGGCTGCGATATCCTTAAGCAGGCGTTTGCCCGTGCGGCCATACTCTCCAATGAGAAATTCCGCGGTGTGCGTCTGTACGTCAGCGAAAACCAGCTCAAAATTACGGCCAACAACCCAGAGCAGGAAGAAGCGGAAGAGATCCTCGATGTCACCTATCCTGGGACTGAAATGGAAATCGGCTTCAATGTTAGCTATGTGCTGGACGTATTGAACGCGCTGAAGTGCGAAAACGTCCGTATTATGCTGACCGATTCCGTATCGAGCGTACAGATTGAAGATGCAGCGTCACAATCCGCAGCCTACGTTGTTATGCCAATGAGACTGTAGTGGAAAATATCGGGCTATCTTACTTGCCATTTTCAACCTGGGCTGTGCTCGCCCCTGTCACGTACTTCGTGTACGCTCCAGGGTCTGCGCGCAGTCCGCGTTGAAACTGGCTGCGCCGATAACGCCCTGGCCCAAAGAACGCTGATATGTCACTGACGCGCTTGCTCATCAAAGACTTCCGCAATATTGAAAATGCGGATCTCACTTTATCTCCCGGCTTTAACTTCCTGGTCGGCGCTAACGGCAGCGGTAAAACCAGCGTGCTGGAAGCTATTTATACGCTCGGTCACGGTCGGGCGTTTCGCAGTGTGCAGATTGGCCGCGTCATTCGCCACGAGCAGGAGTCGTTTGTACTCCACGGGCGTTTGCAGGGCGCCGAGCGTGAAACCTCGATTGGCCTGACCAAAGACAAGCTGGGTGACAGCAAAGTGCGCATTGACGGCACTGACGGTCATAAGGTTGCCGAACTGGCGCACCTGATGCCGATGCAGCTGATAACGCCTGAGGGGTTTACTTTACTCAACGGCGGCCCCAAATACAGAAGAGCATTCCTTGACTGGGGATGTTTTCACAATGAAGCCGGATTCTTTACCGCCTGGAGCAACCTTAAGCGATTGCTAAAGCAGCGCAATGCGGCGCTGCGCCAGGTGAGTCGTTATGAGCAACTGCGCCCGTGGGATCGAGAGTTGATCCCGCTGGCGGAACAAATCAGCACCTGGCGCGCGGAGTACAGCGCCGGTATCGCGCAGGATATGGCGGATACCTGCCAGCAGTTTCTTCCCGAGTTTTCACTCTCTTTCTCTTTCCAGCGTGGCTGGGAGAAAGAGACCGACTACGCTGAGGTGCTGGAACGCAGTTTTGAACGCGATCGCATGTTGACCTACACCGCCCACGGCCCGCACAAAGCGGATTTCCGCATACGTGCCGACGGTGCACCGGTGGAAGATACGTTGTCGCGTGGGCAGTTAAAACTGCTGATGTGCGCCTTACGTCTGGCGCAAGGGGAGTTCCTGACTCGCGAAAGCGGACGGCGCTGCCTGTACCTGATAGATGATTTTGCCTCTGAACTGGATGATGCGCGTCGCGGACTGCTAGCCAGCCGCTTAAAAGCCACGCAATCTCAAGTCTTTGTCAGCGCAATTAGCGCTGAACACGTTATGGACATGTCGGACAAAAATTCGAAGATGTTCACCGTGGAAAAGGGTAAAATAACGGATTAACCCAAGATAAAATGAGCGAGAAACGTTGATGTCGAATTCTTATGACTCCTCCAGTATCAAAGTCCTGAAAGGACTGGATGCGGTGCGTAAGCGCCCGGGTATGTATATCGGCGACACGGATGACGGCACCGGTCTACACCACATGGTATTCGAGGTGGTAGATAACGCTATCGACGAAGCGCTCGCGGGTCACTGTAAAGATATCGTGGTGACAATCCATGCTGACAACTCCGTGTCCGTTACCGATGATGGTCGTGGTATCCCAACCGGTATCCACCCGGAAGAGGGCGTTTCGGCGGCCGAAGTGATCATGACCGTCCTGCACGCAGGCGGTAAATTCGATGATAACTCCTATAAAGTCTCCGGCGGTCTGCACGGCGTAGGTGTTTCCGTGGTTAACGCCCTGTCGCAGAAACTGGAGTTGGTGATTCGCCGCGAAGGTAAAGTGCATCAGCAAACTTACGTGCACGGCGTACCGCAGGCACCACTGGCCGTGACTGGCGAGACTGAAGCGACCGGTACCCAGGTGCGTTTCTGGCCAAGCCATGAAACCTTTACCAATGTCGTTGAGTTTGAATATGAGATTCTGGCGAAACGCCTGCGCGAGCTGTCATTCCTGAACTCCGGCGTATCCATCCGCCTGCGCGACAAGCGCGACGGCAAAGAAGATCATTTCCACTACGAAGGTGGCATCAAGGCGTTTGTTGAATACCTCAACAAAAACAAAACGCCGATCCACCCGAATATCTTCTACTTCTCCACCGAAAAAGACGGTATTGGCGTCGAAGTTGCGCTGCAGTGGAACGATGGTTTCCAGGAAAACATCTACTGCTTCACCAACAACATTCCGCAGCGTGATGGCGGTACTCACCTTGCAGGCTTCCGTGCGGCGATGACCCGTACCCTGAACGCCTACATGGACAAAGAAGGCTACAGCAAAAAAGCGAAAGTCAGCGCCACCGGTGACGATGCCCGTGAAGGCCTGATTGCTGTCGTTTCCGTGAAAGTACCGGATCCGAAATTCTCCTCCCAGACCAAAGACAAGCTGGTCTCCTCCGAGGTGAAAACCGCAGTAGAACAGCAGATGAACGAACTGCTGAGCGAATACCTGCTGGAAAACCCGTCTGACGCGAAAATCGTCGTCGGTAAAATTATTGATGCGGCACGTGCCCGTGAAGCAGCACGTCGTGCACGTGAAATGACCCGTCGTAAGGGTGCGCTGGACTTAGCTGGCCTGCCGGGCAAACTGGCGGACTGTCAGGAACGCGACCCGGCCCACTCTGAACTGTACCTGGTGGAAGGGGACTCAGCGGGCGGCTCTGCGAAGCAGGGGCGTAACCGTAAGAACCAGGCGATTCTGCCGCTGAAGGGTAAAATCCTTAACGTTGAGAAGGCGCGCTTCGACAAGATGCTCTCTTCTCAGGAAGTGGCAACGCTGATTACCGCGCTCGGCTGCGGTATCGGTCGCGACGAATACAACCCGGATAAACTGCGTTATCACAGCATCATCATCATGACCGATGCGGACGTCGACGGCTCGCACATTCGTACGTTGCTGTTGACCTTCTTCTATCGTCAGATGCCGGAAATCGTTGAACGCGGCCACGTCTACATTGCACAGCCACCGCTGTACAAAGTGAAGAAAGGCAAACAGGAACAGTACATCAAAGACGATGAAGCGATGGATCAGTACCAGATCTCTATTGCTCTTGATGGCGCCACGCTGCACACCAATGCCCACGCTCCGGCGCTGGCGGGTGAAGCGCTGGAAAAACTGGTGTCTGAATACAATGCCACGCAGAAAATGATTGGTCGTATGGAGCGCCGCTTCCCGCGCTCGTTGCTGAAAGAACTGGTTTATCAACCGACGCTGGCCGAAGCCGATTTGGCTGATGAAGAGAAAGTCACGGCCTGGGTTTCCCAGCTGGTGAACGTGCTGAATGAAAACGAAATGCACGGTAGCACCTGGAATAGCTTTGTACGTAAAGACGCCGAGCTGAACCTGTTTGAACCGGTTATCCGCGTGCGTACCCACGGGGTCGATACCGACTATCCTCTGGAGCATGAGTTTGTGACCGGAGGTGAATACCGTCGTCTCTGCACGCTGGGTGAGAAACTGCGTGGCCTGATTGAAGACGATGCGTTTATCGAACGTGGTGAGCGTCGTCAGCCGGTTACCAGCTTCGAGCAGGCGCTGGACTGGCTGGTGAAAGAGTCCCGCCGTGGTCTGTCTATTCAGCGTTATAAAGGTCTGGGCGAAATGAACCCGGATCAGCTGTGGGAAACCACCATGGATCCGGAAAGCCGTCGTATGCTGCGTGTGACGGTGAAAGACGCGATTGCTGCCGACCAGTTGTTCACTACGCTGATGGGCGACGCCGTTGAACCGCGTCGTGCGTTTATCGAAGAGAACGCCCTGAAAGCGGCAAATATCGATATCTAATGTGTAACTCAGGCCTGCTCCTGTAGGCCTGATAAGCGCAGCGTCATCAGGCAGTTCGTCAGTTTTTGCCGGATGGCGGCTTAGGCCTTATCCGGCCTACCATCGATTGTCAAAAGGGGGATCCCGGTTCCCCTTCCTATCCCCCTTTTCGTAGCTGTTTTTTGAGCGGAATCGCGTTAGCATGAGGATGGACTCATTTAATCCGGGGAACTCATGGCTATCAAACTTATTGCTATCGACATGGATGGCACACTTCTGCTGCCCGATCACACCATTTCACCTGCGGTCAAAAATGCAATTGCTGCGGCGCGCGCGCGCGGGATAAACGTGGTGCTGACCACTGGCCGTCCGTATGCCGGCGTCCACAGCTACTTGAAAGAACTTCATATGGAACAACCCGGCGACTACTGCATTACCTACAACGGGGCGCTGGTGCAGAAAGCAGGGGATGGCAGCACCGTTGCCCAAACGGCGTTGAGCTATGACGATTATCGTTACCTGGAACAACTCTCCCGGGAAGTCGGTTCACACTTCCACGCCCTCGATCGCAACACGCTGTATACCGCTAACCGAGATATCAGCTACTACACGGTGCATGAATCGTTTATCGCGACCATTCCGCTGGTGTTCTGCGAAGCCGAGAAGATGGACCCGGCGACTCAGTTCCTGAAAGTAATGATGATTGATGAACCCGAAATCCTCGATAAAGCCATCTCACGCATTCCGGCAGAGGTGAAAGAGAAATATACAGTGCTGAAAAGTGCGCCGTACTTCCTCGAAATCCTGGATAAACGCGTCAATAAAGGCACCGGTGTGAAATCGCTGGCCGATGCGCTGGGTATTAAAGCCGAAGAGGTTATGGCGATTGGCGATCAGGAAAACGACATCGCGATGATCGAATATGCCGGTATGGGCGTAGCCATGGATAACGCAATTCCCTCGGTAAAAGAAATCGCCAACTTCGTCACCAAATCTAATCTTGAAGACGGCGTTGCGTATGCCATTGAGAAATTTGCGCTGAATTAAGTCCGCTATGGGCAAATGCCTTGCCGCATTTGCCCAACGTCTTTTTCATCCGTTGTCGTTTTTGATTCAGGGTATTCGGCCTGCGGAATATGCGCCACGCCGCTGCGCATTATCCATTTACGGGAAAATGCGGACGTTAGCGCCCGGCTCTTGAGGATTTTTCCATACAGCTTGATACGCAGCTTGCGGGTTGCTTTGCGATAGGCTTTATTTTTGTCTACCACGTCCTGCAACAGTACGGATTTAAGGATTTCTGCGCTGTCCAGCGCATAGCTAATACCTTCCAGTGAACTGGCGCTAATAAATCCGGCGGCTTCACCAATCAGAAAGGCGTTCTCCTCGCCGCAGACGAAATCCTTCCAGCGTGACGGGAACAGGACTGTACATTTTTCGCTTTTCACCGGTTTGCCAAACTGGAAATGGAACGCTTCCATCCTGGTTTTCAGCATGTCAAAACGTGCCTGACCGTCCTTCATTGGGTAAGCACCCCCGAAGATAAAAAAGCCGTCTTTGCTGATACTCCAGGAATAACAGTCCGTAGTATCGTTATCAAAAATACACGAGTAGAACGGGACAGGGTGTTGTTCCGTAAACCACTGTTGGATAGCAACATATTTACGGATCTGGTGTTGTGGATAGAGATGACGGCGCACCAGCGAATTCGCCCCGTCGGCACCGATCAGATAGCGAGCCGTAATCTGCTGTTCCCAGCCGTCTGCACGGAATATCACATGCCATTTATCGCCCTCGCGCCAGACTTTACGACACAGACTGTCATGATAAACCTGCACATCGTCAGGGATGAGTGATTTCATCCATAAATCAAAAGCATGGCGATCGATATTGATATAACTACGCTGGTAGTTTCGGGTCAGAGAGGCGGCCACATCGACCGTTTTAACGCTGAATATCTGTGGATTGGCAATAACATCAACGGGGAGCGTGATCCCGTCGCGGATAAATGAACGTTGGGCGTCAGGAGCCAGTAGGCCTCCGCAGGGTTTGGTGAACCCTTCAGTCCCGCACTGGCGCTTTTTATCCAGAGCAATCACGCGCATTTTTCCGCTCAACTGCCGCGCCAGCGCCGCACCTGCCGGGCCTAAACCGATAATCGCCACGTCAAAATGTTCCATCTTTCTGCCCATAGTAAGTGAGATGAGCATACGCTAAAGCCTGAAAGTGAAGTCCTTGTGAAGTATGATTGCTGAAATTGTCTCGTATCAGGGCATCCCATGAAGCAAGTCACCTTTACGCCGCGTCATCACCAACTGACCAATATCAATACCTGGACCCCGGACAGCCAGTGGCTGGTTTTTGATGTGCGACCCTCCGGCGCATCGTTTACCGGCGAGACCATTGAACGCGTCAATATTCACACTGGCGAGGTGGAAGTAATTTATCGCGCGACGCAGCAGGCACACGTTGGCGTGGTGACCGTTCATCCGAAGTCTGAAAAATACGTGTTCATTCACGGACCTGAAAATCCTGATGAAACATGGCATTACGACTTTCATCACCGTCGCGGAGTCATTGCCGGGCAGGGTGATGTGACGAATCTGGACGCGATGGATATTACTGTCCCGTTTACCCCTGGCGCACTGCGCGGCGGCAGCCATGTACATGTTTTTAGCCCGAACGGCGAGTTTGTCAGCTTCACCTATAACGACCATGTGTTGCGTGAGCGTTCCCCGGCGCTGGATTTACGTAACGTTGGCGTGGCTTCGCCGTACGGTCCGGTGACGGTTTCCGTTCAGCATCCGCGCGAGTACAGCGGAAGTCACTGGTGCGTACTGGTAAGCCAGACTACGCCTGCGCCACAGCCGGGTAGCGATCAGATTAACCGTGCCTATGAAGAGGGCTGGGTGGGGAACCACGCGCTGGCGTTTATCGGTGATACGTTGTCAGTCAATGGTGAGAAAGTACCTGAACTGTTTATTGTCGATTTACCGCAGGATGAAAGTGGCTGGAAGCAACCGGGCGATGCACCGCTTGAAGGCAGCGAATCAACAATGCCAGCCCCGCCGGCTGGCGTGGTTCAGCGCCGCCTGACGTTTACTCACGACCGCGCTTTCCCTGGACTGGTGAATCAGCCGCGTCACTGGGTGCGCAGTCATCCCCTGGCATCAGAGATTGCGTTTTTGATGCGTGATGATCATGGCGTGGTGCAGCTCTGGTTGATTTCACCTCAGGGCGGTGCACCGCGCCAGTTAACTCACTGTTCGAGTGATATTCAGTCCGCCTTTAACTGGCATCCGTCAGGGCAATGGTTGGGATTCGTGCTGGAAAATAGAATTACCTGCTGTGATGCACAGACGGGAGAGATTGATTTTTTAACGAAAAGTCACGAAGCCCCTCCGTCTGCTGATGCGATCGTTTTCTCGCCTGATGGGCAGCAGGTTGCGTGGATGGAGAACGTCGAGGGTTTCCGCCAGCTATGGGTGACAGAAACCGGGCGTTAACTTAAGGGGCTGGCATTGTTGCCGGGGGGATCACGTCGTTAATGGCTTGCGTGCTCTCCTCGCTTCTTTCAACGCGCGATCTTACCGAGCTATCGGTACGGAAGAAATCCCACGGGAGCAGTAGCGTATCCAGCACGGCGGTAAATGGCATATCAAGAATCGCCAGTGACTTGGTTCCCCAGTTCGTATCACTCTCGCTAATCATCGTGGCGCTGGCACGCGTGCCAGGATACGTTCCCTCTTTGCCACCGGTGTGCGACATGACACTGGAGCACCCGCTCACAACAACCATTCCGCTGCACATCATCAGTGTTAACAACATTTTTCTAATCATCATTTTTTCATCTGTTAAACATCGGTGTTTGCATGGTGAGTTATAGCGATCCGTTGCGAAAAATAACATCACCATTCTGTCGCACTGTGGTGGCTATCGCACTCTAACGATAACAACTGTTCCCCCAGTGTATGCAATAGACAACAAACTGCAAAAAAAGTCGGATGAATACGCTTGAAAAGTTTGTATCAAGACCCATTTTTAGGATGTAGGCAAATGAAGGGCACGCCTGATGGGTGTTCTGGCTACCTGACCTGTCCATGATGGAGGGTCTAACATTCTCGCTGATTTCAGGAGCTATTGATTATGCGTAACTTTGACTTATCCCCGTTATACCGTTCTGCAATTGGTTTTGATCGTCTGTTTAACCTGCTGGAAAGCAATCAGAGCCAGAGTAATGGCGGCTACCCTCCGTATAACGTCGAGCTGGTAGACGAAAACCATTACCGTATTGCGATTGCCGTTGCGGGCTTTGCTGAAAGCGAGCTGGAAATTACCGCCCAGGACAATTTGCTGGTGGTGAAAGGCGCTCATGCAGACGAGCAAAAAGAACGTACTTACCTGTATCAGGGTATTGCCGAGCGCAACTTTGAACGCAAGTTCCAGTTGGCGGAGAACATTCATGTTCGTGGCGCAAACCTGGTGAATGGTCTGCTGTATATCGAGCTTGAGCGCGTGATTCCGGAAGCGAACAAACCGCGCCGTATCGAAATCAACTAATTCAGTGGGCCGCGTCAGGCGGCCCTGCTAAGCAATCAGCTTGCCGTCAGGGAGCTGAAAGGTATTTACTCGCTTCTTAGAAGGAGAAATGAATATGCGTAACTACGATTTATCCCCGCTGCTGCGTCAATGGATCGGTTTTGACAAACTGGCCAATGCACTGCAAAACACCGGCGAAAGCCAGAGCTTCCCACCCTATAACATCGAAAAGAGCGACGATAACCACTATCGCATTACGCTTGCGTTAGCCGGTTTCCGTCAGGAAGATCTGGATATTCAGCTGGAAGGTACGCGTCTGACCGTGAAAGGTACGCCTGAGCAGCCGGAAAAAGAGACCAAGTGGCTGCATCAGGGGCTGGTGACACAATCCTTCAGCCTGAGCTTTACCCTGGCTGAAAATATGGAAGTCTCCGGCGCGAGCTTCACCAATGGTTTGCTGCACATCGATTTAATTCGCAACGAACCTGAAACGGTCCCACCGCAGCGGATCACCATCAGCGAACGTCCCGCATTAAATAGCTAATTAGCTCCTTGCCTTTGCCCCGCCAGAAATGACGGGGCTTTTTTGTGCTTTACCACCCATACATTGCGACTGTACTCTGCCAGAATCCATCTACTTAATGATGTTATTCACAGGGAACAGAAGAATGAGTGATATAGCATTGACGGTCAGCGTTCTGGCATTGGTGGCGGTTGTCGGGTTATGGATCGGCAACATTAAAGTCCGGGGTGTGGGTTTTGGCATCGGAGGCGTGCTGTTTGGCGGTATTATCGTCGGACATTTTGTCGATCAGGCAGGGATGACCCTGAGCGGCGATATGCTGCATTTTATTCAGGAATTCGGCCTGATACTCTTCGTGTACACCATCGGTATCCAGGTGGGTCCGGGATTCTTTGCTTCGCTGCGCGTTTCGGGCCTGCGCCTGAATCTGTTTGCCGTGCTGATTGTCATTATGGGGGGGCTGGTTACTGCTCTCCTGCATAAAATTTTTGCTATACCTCTTCCCGTGGTGCTGGGCATATTCTCCGGTGCCGTCACTAATACTCCGGCGCTGGGTGCTGGACAGCAAATCCTGCGCGATCTGGGTACGCCCATGGATGTCGTGGACCAGATGGGGATGAGCTACGCCATGGCTTATCCATTTGGTATTTGCGGTATCTTGCTCACGATGTGGTTAATGCGCCTTATCTTCCGCGTTAACGTCGAGGCAGAAGCACAGCAGCACGAATCAACGCGGACCAACGGTCAGGCGCTGATTCAGACCATGAACATCCGCGTTGAAAACCCGAACCTGAATAATATGGCGATTCAGGACGTCCCCATTCTGAACAGCGATAAAATTATCTGCTCGCGTCTGAAGCGGGATGAGACACTGATGGTGCCGTCGCCGGGAACCATTATCCAGATGGGCGACCTGCTCCACCTGGTCGGGCAGCCCGATGACCTGCACAACGCGCTGGTAGTGATCGGTCAGGAAGTTGATACCTCGCTGTCGACGCGAGGCACGGATTTGCGCGTCGAGCGTGTGGTGGTGACCAACGAACAGGTGCTGGGTAAACGGATCCGCGATCTGCATTTCAAAGAACGCTATGACGTTGTTATCTCGCGCCTGAACCGCGCAGGCGTTGAGCTGGTCGCTAGCAGCGACGCCAGCCTGCAGTTTGGTGATATCCTCAATTTGGTGGGGCGGCCCTCGTCCATCGATGCCGTCGCTAATGTTGTCGGCAACGCGCAGCAAAAACTGCAGCAGGTACAGATGCTGCCAGTGTTTATCGGTATCGGACTTGGGGTTTTACTGGGTTCTATTCCGCTGTTTATTCCTGGCTTCCCGGTGGCGTTAAAGTTGGGCCTGGCCGGTGGGCCGCTGATTATGGCGCTGATACTTGGGCGTATTGGCAGCATCGGCAAGCTGTACTGGTTTATGCCGCCGAGCGCTAACCTGGCGTTGCGCGAACTGGGGATTGTGCTCTTTCTCGCGGTGGTTGGCCTGAAATCAGGTGGTGATTTTGTCGATACATTAACCCAGGGCGATGGCTTAAGCTGGGTGGGTTACGGTATTTTCATTACCGCCGTTCCGCTGATCACCGTTGGTTTGCTGGCGCGGCTGCTCACCAAAATGAACTACCTCACGCTGTGCGGAATGCTGGCCGGTTCGATGACTGACCCACCGGCATTGGCTTTTGCCAACAACCTGCACGCTACCAGCGGTGCGGCGGCACTTTCCTATGCCACTGTCTACCCACTGGTGATGTTCCTGCGCATTATCACCCCCCAACTGCTGGCGGTGATCTTCTGGGGGATGGGTTAACACTGACTTATCCGGCCTGCCTGGTCTGTAGTCCGGATAAGACGCAATTCGCCATCCGGCACCATAAGGTGCGTCTCTCTTTTCTTTTGTCTCATCACATTACGTCCTCGTTCGTTTGAGAATCAGGTTCATACTCCTTAACTGTTCCGGTATAACGACCAGACAACAACATTGAAGGAGCCATAATGAAGATTTCCCGCCTCGGAGAAGCGCCGGATTACCGCTTCTCGCTGGCAAATGAGCGTACGTTTTTGGCGTGGATCCGCACCGCGCTGGGGTTTCTGGCCGCCGGTGTGGGTCTTGATCAACTGGCACCGGATTTCGCCACGCCGGTCATTCGCGAACTGCTGGCGCTGCTGCTGTGCCTGTTTGCCGGCGGTCTGGCGATTTATGGCTACCTGCGCTGGTTGCGGAATGAAAAGGCCATGCGCCTGAAAGAGGACCTGCCATACACGCATAGCCTGTTGATAATCAGTCTGATTTTGATGATTGTTGCGGTCATTGTGATGGGCCTGGTGCTGTATGCCGGATAGCCGTAAATCGCGACGTATTGCCGATCCGGGGCTGCAACCTGAGCGTACCTCGCTGGCCTGGTTTCGCACCCTGCTGGGTTACGGCGCGTTAATAGCGCTGGCGCTGAAACATAACTGGCATCAGGCCGGCTTTCTGTTTTGGGTGTCAATTGGGGTACTGGCAATTGTGGCGATAATTCTTTGGCGCTATACCCGGAGCCGTAACCTGATGGACGTCACGCATAGTGATTTTTCTGAATCTCGCGCGGTGCGTGACAAATTTATGATCTCCCTCGCGGTGTTATCTCTCGCAATACTGTTTGCTGTAACACACGTTCGCCAACTTATCGTATATCTCGGGAATTTTGTATGACGGAGTGTGAGCACATGGATGTTAGTGAGGGAATGATTAAGGTGGTGGTAGATCGGCTGAAATGTAATCAACCTATTGATTTATATCGCAATATACAAAAAGTAGGCATTCGTTCGGTGCAGTTTGTTCCCTTGGTTGAACGCGATGAAAAAGGGTGTCTGACCGCGGGTTCCGTTACAGCGGAAGACTGGGGACATTTTTTAAATACGGTATTTGATATCTGGGTTCGTGAGGATATAACACGAATATCTATTCCGCTTTTTGATGAAACGTTGAATCGGTGGTGTGGTCGAACGGGACAAACTAATCGACAGACGATTTCACAGATGAGCGCGCGCTGTCAGTCATGTTCCCTGTTGCAATTCTATCGTGGCGATTGCCCTGCATTTTGTGATGATAGCGGCAAGGGTGGACTGTGTGCAGGCTATCAAGCTTTCTTTGACCACACGGCTCCGCATATGCGCGTTATGCGCGACCTGCTGAAGCAGCATCGCTCACCGATGGAACTGATGGCGATGCTGCGTTAAGGTCAACGGCGTTTAGCGCCCTTTCGCCAGGTACTGTGCCATTTCGGCTTCCGGCACCATGCCGCCGCCGGTGGCCCACACCAGGTGCGTGGCGTTATTAAGTTGCTCAGCACTGAAACCGTGCATTTGTTGATAGTCAGTTGACGCGCAAACGCGCTGCGGACCGGCCATCCCCGCCAGTGCCGACGGCTCAAGGCGAATCCCTTCCTCCTGCGCCAGCCAGCCCAGCATGTCGTACATGGTCTGGTCATCAAGGGTGTACAAGCCGTCGAGTAGACGCTCCATTGCACGCCCCACAAAACCAGAAGCCCGACCCACCGCCAGGCCATCGGCTGCAGTCAGATTATCAATGCCAATCTCCTGTACAGAGATTTCATCGTGCAGCCCGGTGTAAACCCCGAGCAGCATGCACGGTGAATGGGTCGGCTCCGCAAAGAAGCAGTGTACGTTATCGCCGAACGCCAACTTCAGGCCAAATGCCACGCCGCCAGGGCCGCCGCCGACGCCGCATGGCAGATAAACAAACAACGGATGGTCGGCATCTACCACGCGGCCCTGCTGCGTGAACTGCGCCTTCAAACGCTGCCCGGCAACCGCATAGCCTAAGAACAGCGTGCGGGAGTTTTCGTCGTCGATAAAGAAGCAGTTCGGGTCAGACTCCGCCGCCTTGCGGCCCTGTTCAACCGCCACGCCGTAATCTTCTTCATACTCCACTACCGTCACGCCGTGGCTGCGCAGTTTGGCTTTTTTCCAAGCGCGGGCGTCAGCAGACATATGCACCGTCACCTTAAAGCCAATGCGGGCGCTCATGATGCCGATCGACATGCCGAGGTTACCGGTCGAGCCTACCGCGATGCTGTACTGGCTGAAAAACTGCTTGAACTCAGGTGAAAGCAGCACGCTGTAATCATCATCGGTGGTCAGCAGACCGGCTTCCAGCGCTAGTTTTTCGGCGTGAGTCAGTACTTCATAAATACCGCCACGGGCTTTAATCGAGCCGGAAATCGGCAGGTGGCTGTCCTTCTTCAACAGAATTTCGCCACTGATATTCTGGCCAAACTCTTTTTCCAGCCGTTTCTTCATGGCGGGAATGGCGGCCAGCTCAGATTCGATAATACCGCCGGTGGCCGCGGTTTCCGGGAAAGCTTTTGCCAGGTACGGCGCAAAGCGCGCCAGACGGGCGTGAGCATCCTGAACGTCGTCTTCCGTCAGGCCAACATAGGGTAAACCTTCCGCAAGAGAGGTGGTGCCCGGGTTAAACCAGGTCGTTTCTTTCAGTGCGACCAGATCCTCCACTAACGGATACTGGGCGATGAGTTTTTGCATGTTTTCCATAGGACGTCTCTTTGCGCTTAGATGATAAAGGAAAGCAGGAATGTGCACGCGAGTGCAATCACCGACGCGATAAATGTCGCGGTCGTATAGTATTTAAATGTCTCATTCAGGGTAGCGCCGCAGTACTGCTTCACCAGCCAGAAGAGAGAATCGGTGACGATTGTGCAGCCAATCGCGCCGGAACCGATGGCAATGGCAATGATCTCCGGGCTGACGTTGGGATAGAGCGGCAGCATGGGTGCCACAATTGCCGTTGCGCCCATCATCGCCACCGTGGCAGAACCCACCGCAGCGTGCAGGATCAGCGCCACTAGCCAGGCCAGCAGAATCGGGTGCATATGCATGTTTGAAAGAATCAGCGCCAGCGTATCCGCCAGTCCGCTGCTCTTCAGAATGGCGTTGAACGCGCCGCCCGCACCGATAATCAGCAGGATGTTGGCAATGGATCCAAAGCCATTTTCAGTATGGGTCAACAGTGCGCCCATGCCGATATGCTGGCGCAGACCGAGAATGTAATAGGCCACAAACACGGCGATAAACATGGCGGTGATCGGGTTGCCGATAAACTCCAGCAGCGTATACACCGCGCTGCCTTTCTCCATATTCAGTTCAGCGACGGTTTTCATCAGCATCAGGCCAATCGGCAGCAGCACGGTAAACAGCGTGGCACCCAGCGACGGCAGCGTGTTTTCGTCGCGTACCTTCAGGTCGGAAAACTCAGCCGGTACCGGTTTAAACGGCAGACGATTGCCGAGGAATTTCAGGTACAGCGGCCCGCCGATCAGCGACGCCATCAGACCCACCAGTAAACCGTAAACGATCACTGTACCAATATCGGCACCCAACTTGTTCGCCACGAACAGGGCCGCCGGATGTGGTGGGACGACGCAGTGCACCGCCATCAGTGCTGTACACAACGGGATCGCCAGCTTCAGCAGCGAGGTATTGGTTTTTTTGGCGATAGAAAACGCCAGCGGAATCAACAGCACCACGCCGACTTCAACAAACAGCGTGATCCCGCAAATCAGACCGACCAGCACCATAATGACGTCAGCGGAAAGCCAGCGGCAGCGCTGTAGCGTCAGGCCGATGCGTTCTGCCGCGCCGGACACTTCCATCATTTTTCCGAGAATAGTCCCCAGACCGATAACCGCGGCGAGGAAGCCCAGCGTACCGCCGATACCACTCTCAATGGCATTGACCATATCCAGTGGACCCATACCCATCATCGTTCCCACAAAGAAGCTGGCTAACAGCAGCGCCAGAAACGGGTGGAATTTGAACTTCACGATGGTCAAAACGATCAACACGATGCTTATCAACAACGTGCTCACAACCCAGATTTGAGAGTGCATATCTCACCTTGCCCTGTGATTAACCTGACTTTATAGCCTGGGTCTATTGGACAAAAATAAGGCACTCGCTGACAAACGATAAAAATCCTCTTTCACATGAGTCAGATTGAATCAAATGGGTGATTTACCTCTAATAATGGCCTAATAATGCGATATGGTTCACTCTGACTCATCTTTGCGCTGATTTTTACAGCGGTTTTTTTTACACTTCGGGGAAAGATTCAGGATGAAAGAGGTGAGTATGGATCCCGTACGCGAGGTCAGAAATCGGCTGCTCAATGGCTGGCAACTGTCAAAGCTTTATACCTTTGAAGTGGCGGCCAGGCATCAGTCGTTTGCGCTGGCAGCAGACGAACTGTCGTTAAGTCCCAGCGCCGTCAGTCACCGTATTAATCAACTGGAAGAGGAACTGGGCATCCAGCTGTTTGTCCGTTCACATCGCAAAGTCGAACTCACGCACGAAGGCAAGCGGGTGTTCTGGGCGCTGAAATCTTCTCTGGATACGCTTAATCAGGAAATTCTCGATATCAAAAACCAGGAGCTGTCCGGGACGCTTACCGTCTACTCGCGGCCCTCCATCGCCCAGTGCTGGCTGGTTCCCGCGCTCGGCGACTTTACCCGTCGCTATCCGTCGATTTCACTGACCATGCTGACCGGGAATGACAACGTCAATATGCAGCGTGCAGGTATTGACCTGGCCATCTATTTTGATGATGCGCCTTCTGCGCAGCTCACGCATCATTTCCTGATGGACGAAGCGATCTTGCCGGTATGTAGCCCGGATTATGCCCGCCGCCATGATCTTACCGACGCGCGGGTGAACCTGTCGCACTGCACATTGCTGCATGACAGGCAGGCGTGGAGTAATGATTCAGGGACTGATGAATGGCACAGCTGGGCGCAGCATTTTGCAGTGAATTTGCCGACATCATCGGGCATTGGCTTCGATCGTTCCGATTTAGCGGTGATTGCCGCCATGAACCACATCGGCGTGGCGATGGGGCGCAAGCGGTTGGTACAAAAACGCCTCGATAGTGGAGAACTGGTCGCTCCCTTTGGTGATATGGCGCTGAAATGCCATCAGCATTATTACATCACTACGCTACCTGGCCGGCAGTGGCCGAAAATCGAGGCGTTTATTGGCTGGCTGCAGGAGCAGGTAAAATAATCGAGGTGAGCCTCGAATATTTTTACGCTTTCTCTCTACACCCGGCGTCAGAAATCATGCTAAATACGTGAATCACACCTGATGATTTACTTGAGGATCACCGTGTTAAAGCCGCTTGCTTCTCTGTTGCTGCTCGCCAGCGCCACTGTCTATGCGGCACAACCTCCGCTGACGGCAGCACACTACGCCCAACAACTGGGTGTGGGGATGGACGTGGATTGGGCGCGCACCGAACGGGGCATCCGCGAGTTTGACCCGCTGGTGGTAAGAGATTTCCAGGCGAAGGGGCTCGCCCATGTGCGTATTCGCGTGGCCGGAGAACCCACTGAGGCCCGGCTTATCCATCTGCGTAAGCTGGTGGAAGCCTGTGAACACTATGGCGTGATCCCGATTATTGCTTATCAGGCGGACGAGTATAAAAAAGACCCCAGCATCAGCAATGAAAAAGAGGTGATTAACTGGTGGGTGGCCGTCGCGCATTACTTTGGTCAAGGCTCGCCGTTACTGGGTTTTAACCTGATCTACGAACCTGCTGATAAGCTCAATCACAATCAGGCGTCGCTCAATCGGGTGTATGACAAAACGATTCGTATGATTCACGCTATCGATCCCCAACGTATGATTTTTGTCGCACCCCGTCTGCGCGCCGCGCCGGAAGAATTGTCGAGCCTGAAGCTACCGCCGCAAAGTCAGAACACCGTGCTGGCCGAGTGGCATGTCTTCCCGTGGGGGCCGCTAAAAAACAACGGTAAGTATCCGTGGACGTCGGGTACAGCGGCAGAAAAGACGGCGATTCGCGCCCGCATTAACAGCGCCGTTCACTGGCAGCAGAAGACCGGTCATGTCAGTTGGGTCGGGGGATGGGCGCCGGGAGAGACGATCAAAAATGTGCCTTCGGCCTCGCAGATGGCGTTTGCCCGCTTTATGGCCTGTGAGCTGAAAAAAGCAAAAATTCCCTATGCTATCAATGCAGATACGCAGTTTTATGATGGCGAGGAAGGGGCCTGGCGTCCGGCGCTGGAACCGTTGCTGAATACGATGATTGCGCCTGAATGTGAAAAGCCCGGCGAGAAACCGGGCCATCACACGCTTAAACCGCCTGCTCCTGATGAGACACGCGTGACGCCAGCGGCAACCAGCACACCAGAATCAGCACACCCATAAGGGTCATCAGCAGACCCAGGCTAGCTTGTCCGGTCTGAGGCATCATCGCGGAGAGCCACGCCAGCACGCCGGAACCAATATTTTGTAAACCACCTACCAGCGCCCCGGCGGTACCAGCCAGGAACGGGAAGGGTTCCATCGCGCCGCTGGTGGCGAGCGGGAACAGCATCCCGGCACCAAAGAAGAACAGCGCGGCGGGGATCAGTAACGTCCAGACGTTCATCACGTCAAGCAGGCCCGGGATCCACATCATCAAACCAGCCACCAGGCAGCAGATAACCGACTGCCACATCAACGTTGAGAAGCGCTTGTTCGGGCGACCAGCGAACCACGCACCGAAAAACGCCGCCGGGATCGGCAGAATAAACAGAATACTGACCGCCATGCTGCTCAAGCCTAATCCTGCGCCCAGCAATACCCCGGAGCAGGCTTCGAAGACGGCAACGCCCGCCAGTCCGCCGATGAGCATCAGTACGTAACAGGTGAATGCGCCGTTGCCAAACAGGGTTTTGTAGCTGGCGATAAGCCGTGGGCGCGGCGCACCCGCAGGGCGCGTTTCCGGCATCCAGCGCGCCATGCTAAACGTTACGCCTGCGCACAGAATCAACAGGAAAATATAGCAGGCACGCCAGTTCCACATCGTGTCCAGCACGCCGCCAATCAGCGGCGCTAACAGCGGGCTGACAAGAATACCCATGTTTAACAAACTGTTAGCATGACGTAGCTGGGTGCCTTCATACAGATCGCGCGGTAAGGTTCGTGCCATTACGCCGCCGACGCCCGTTCCCATTCCCTGAATGGCGCTGGCGATAATCAGTACCGTCAGGCTATGGGTAGTAATGGCGACCAGCGTAGCCAGCATAAAAATAGACATTCCGGTGAGGATCACCGGACGGCGCCCTACTCGGTCGGAAAGGGGGCCGTAAACCAGCTGCGACAAGCCGTAGGTCAGCAGGTAAGCCGCCATTACACTTTGCACCGCCCCTTCGCGAACGTTGAGTTCACGCGCCATATCGGCAATGGCGGGGATATAAATGGTTTGAGCCATCTGGCCTACCGCCACCAGGAGTACCAACATCAACAACAAATTGACGCTTCTATGCCTTTTCATTTCGCTGATTACTTTTAAAAAAGAGAAAAAAGAAGAATAAGGTGCTGAACATTCCGCTAAATGCGCGTGGAATCTACCACATTAAAAAAAGAAGGCCATATTGATCACTACAAAGGCGGTAAGGGAAGCGGCAGGAAATGTAAACAAATAGCGGCAATAAATGTTGCCGGAATGCATCCGACTATTCTGGAGGATGGAGAAGGCGCGATCACGACAAACGGAGCAAAATCGCCCCGGCGGCAATCCCGGCAGCAGCAAAAATGCGTATACCGGCGACTTTTTCTTTCAGTATCAGCCAGGCGAGCAAGGCACCAAACAGGATTGACGTTTCCCGTAACGCGGCGACCACTGCCAGCGGGGCCTGTGTCATTGCCCACAGTGCCAGACCGTAAGATCCCATGGTGCCGATACCGCCCAAAATGCCTTTCTTCCATTGCTGCGCCAGATAGCGTGATGCCTCCCGGCGTCGGGCGATCATCGCCCAGGTGAGCAGACAAGATCCGTTGAGAAAGAAGGTCCACAGCGTATAGCCCAACGCGGTCTCTGAGAGTCGTACCCCGGTGCCATCCACCAGCGTATAGCCAGCAATAAAGCAGGCGTTAATTAACGCCAAAACAATTCCCTGCTGTGAGCTGCTGCGCCCGTTAAACGCCATGCCGAGGATTGCCATACAGATGGTGGCGATACCCACCCAGGCGAGCATTGACAGACTATCGCCGAGAAACAGAACGCTGATGATCGCGACCAGCAGCGGGGCAGTACCGCGCATTAAGGGATAGGTCTGGCTCATGTCCGAGACCTGATAGGTCTTGGCGACCAGCACGGTATACACCACCTGTAACGCGGTTGAGACCGCTAAGTACGGCAGGCTAGCTGCTGAGGGATGAGGTGCAAAAGGCAGCAAAATCAAGGCCATGACTGCAGCCGATCCGCTGACGCTAATGGCGGAGTACAACTTGTCGTTTCCTGCTTTTACGATAGCATTCCAGCTGGCATGGAGCAGTGCGGCGAACAGCAAAATGCAGAAAACAGAAAGCGTCATAGCGGTATTCGTCCCTGATAGCGTCATAAAAACGTAACATATTGTCGAGCTACGCGCACCTGGGTAACGGTGAAAGGGGAGTGGTTACCCACTCCCCTTTAGTGCGACTTGAAACTGAGTTATTTAATGTACTTCAGAACAGCATCAAGCAGTTGCAGTGCAGCAACAATGAGTTTCAGGATAAGAATGGTGATATCCACGAGGCTCATACGCTCTCCTTTTGGTACAAGGAGCACGGTGCTGACGTACCTCGCCGCTGCCTGTTGCCAGCACCTTTGTTGACATAACACAGTGTGCTCACACGGGGGTTAAGGCGCTGACGGCACCACCCGTTTCAGCCAGGACTTTTTTGCGCCGGTTTACTCTGCGGCCCCCGCATAACACATTGCGTACGGTGACATTATAGATAAATACTGTATAAATGAACAGTATTTTATGGACGTAATGCTATGACTGAATCATACTAAAAAACGTCAAAATTCGTGCCGAAATTGCGTGTTCTTCGCAGAACGCGTATACTTTTTGCGTTGACATAACACAGTGTGTCTGGCGGAAACCAACCGCACAACGCTGATGAAAACCTCGCTCCGGCGGGGTTTTTTGTTTTTGCACAACATACAATGAAACGTGATCGTTGACGCATTTTTACGCAGATGAAAATTTTTCCATTGTCACGCTGAAAAACCTGTGTTTGTATAAATCCTGTTAACCAACAAACAGACAAGGCCCCTAATGAACCCTTCCATGCTGACAGCGACCCTACTAAAAACTGCGCCATCTCGCGCAGTGGTCGTCGTGCGTGTGGTGGTGGTCGTCGGCAATGCGCCGTAGGGTCCGGAACACACGATTCCAAAACCCCGCCGGCGCAAACCGGGCGGGGTTTTTCGTTTAAGAGACCCACCCGGATACGCAGGCCCAGAATAAAAGGACTGGAGCATGGCAAGTTCGGGCATAACATCCAAGCGTACGCGCTTTACGGGCGCAGAATTCATCGTTCATTTCCTGGAGCGCCAGGGCATTACGGTGGTCACCGGTATTCCGGGCGGCTCGATTCTCCCCGTCTACGACGCTTTAAGTCAAAGTACGCAAATCCGTCATATCCTGGCGCGTCACGAACAGGGCGCGGGGTTTATCGCCCAGGGCATGGCGCGAACCGATGGCAAACCTGCCGTGTGTATGGCCTGTAGCGGGCCGGGGGCCACCAACCTGGTGACCGCCATTGCCGATGCGCGACTGGATTCCATCCCGCTGGTGTGTATCACCGGCCAGGTTCCGGCCTCGATGATTGGCACCGACGCATTCCAGGAAGTCGACACCTACGGCATTGCGATTCCCATCACCAAGCACAACTATCTGGTCCGCCATATCAATGAATTACCCCAGGTTATGAGCGATGCCTTCCGCATTGCGCAGTCAGGCCGTCCGGGCCCGGTGTGGATAGACATTCCTAAAGATATCCAAACCGCCGTGTTTGAGATTGAATCATTGCCTGCACCGGCTGAAAAAGCACCCGCGCCAGCCTTTAGCACGGGGAGCATCCGCGATGCCGCTGCGATGATTAACGCGGCCAAACGGCCGGTGCTGTATCTTGGCGGCGGAGTCATTAACGCCCCTGAGCGGGTGCGTGAGCTGGCAGAAAAAGCGACGTTGCCCACCACCATGACCTTAATGGCGCTCGGCATGCTGCCAAAAGCGCATCCGCTGTCGTTAGGTATGCTGGGGATGCACGGCGCGCGCAGCACCAACTTTATTCTGCAAGAAGCGGATTTATTGATCGTTCTGGGAGCCCGTTTTGATGACCGGGCGATCGGTAAAACTGAGCAGTTCTGCCCGAATGCAAAAATCATCCACGTGGATATCGACCGCGCGGAGCTGGGTAAAATCAAACAAGCGCATGTGGCGATTCAGGCGGATGTAGATGAGGTGCTGGCACAGTTAATCCCGCTGATTGAAGTGCAACCGCGTGAAGCCTGGCATCAGCAGGTGTCCGACCTGCAGCAAGAATTTCCGTGCACCATCCCACAGGAAAAAAATCCGCTCAGCCATTATGGGCTGATTAACGCGGTTGCTGCCTGTGTGGACGACAGCGCGATCATCACCACCGACGTCGGTCAGCATCAGATGTGGGCGGCGCAGGCTTACCCGCTGAACCGTCCGCGCCAGTGGCTGACTTCCGGCGGCCTTGGCACCATGGGGTTTGGCCTGCCTGCGGCAATTGGCGCGGCGCTGGCGAACCCGGATAAAAAAGTGCTGTGCTTCTCCGGCGACGGCAGCCTGATGATGAATATTCAGGAAATGGCCACCGCCAGTGAGAATCAGTTGGATATTAAAATCATCCTGATGAATAACGAAGCGCTGGGGCTGGTGTATCAGCAACAAAGCCTGTTCTACAAACAGGGCGTGTTTGCTGCCACCTATCCGGGGATGATTAACTTTATGCAGATTGCCGCCGGTTTCGGTCTCGAAACTTGCGATTTAAACCACGAAGCCGACCCGCAGGCGGCATTGCAGGCGATTATCGATCGTCCGGGACCGGCGCTGATCCACGTGCGTATCGATGCGGAAGAAAAAGTGTATCCGATGGTGCCGCCGGGCGCGGCAAATACAGAGATGGTGGGGGAATAAGCTATGCAACAGCAGACTCATGACAACGTAATACTTGAACTCACCGTGCGTAACCACCCCGGCGTAATGACTCACGTTTGTGGCCTGTTCGCCCGTCGCGCGTTTAACGTGGAAGGCATTCTCTGTCTACCGATTCAGGACAGCGACCAGAGCCGCATCTGGTTACTGGTCAACGATGACCAACGTCTGGAACAGATGATCAGCCAGATTGATAAACTGGAAGATGTGGTGAAAGTCGCGCGCAACCAGTCCGACCCGTCGATGTTTAACAAGATAAGCGTGTTCTTCGAGTAATCCGTTCAAGGCTTGAACGATGAAGTGTATATCGTTAAGGTAAGCGCCTTTGCCGGAGGGCGGCGTAAACGCCTTATCCGGCCTACCACGGCTCCCGCCCGTAGGCCTGATAAGCGTAGCGTCATCAGGCATCCCACACGCCAGGACAACATTCATGACAACCATTGCACTGATAGACGATCACCTTATCGTCCGCTCCGGCTTTGCGCAGCTGCTGGGGCTTGAACCCGATTTGCAGGTTGTGGCTGAGTTTGGTTCAGGCGCTGAGGCGTTGGCGGGATTGCCTGGCCGCGGCGTGCAGGTGTGCATTTGCGATATTTCGATGCCGGATATCTCCGGGCTGGAGCTGTTAAGCCAGCTCCCCAAAGGGATGGCGACGATTATGCTCTCCGTGCACGACAGCCCGGCGCTGGTGGAACAGGCGCTAAACGCCGGGGCGCGCGGCTTCCTCTCCAAACGCTGTAGCCCCGATGAGCTGATTGCAGCAGTACACACTGTAGCGACCGGCGGCTGCTATCTCACGCCGGATATCGCCGTCAAACTGGCGGCAGGGCGTCAGGATCCGTTAACCAAGCGCGAGCGTCAGGTGGCGGAAAAACTGGCGCAGGGCATGGCGGTGAAAGAGATTGCCGCCGAGTTGGGCCTGTCGCCAAAAACGGTGCATGTGCACCGCGCTAATCTGATGGAAAAACTGAACGTCAGTAACGACGTTGAGCTGGCTCGACGGATGTTTGACGGCTGGCAATGAACACCTTTTTCTCTCGCTTAATCACCGTTGTCGCCTGCTTCTTTATCTTCTCCGCCGCCTGGTTCTGCCTGTGGAGCATTAGCTTGCATCTGGTGGAACGCCCTGAGCTGGCGGTACTGCTGTTCCCGTTTGGCCTGCGGCTGGGGTTGATGCTGCAATGTCCACGTGGCTACTGGCCGGTGCTGCTGGGCGCGGAATGGCTGCTGATATTC
This sequence comes from Citrobacter freundii, assembly GCF_029717145.1. Lineage (NCBI taxonomy): Bacteria > Pseudomonadati > Pseudomonadota > Gammaproteobacteria > Enterobacterales > Enterobacteriaceae > Citrobacter > Citrobacter freundii. The sequence continues at coordinate 25,487 of NZ_CP099222.1, forward strand.
TGGCTGGCGCAGGAAGTGGCGCTGGCGCACTTCCCCCTGTTGATGACCGGTAGCCTGCTGACGCTGCTGCCTGTGACGTTGATCTGGCGCTATCGCCATCAGCGCGACTGGCGTGCCTTGTTGTTGCAGGGGGCGGCGCTGATTGCCGCGGCGCTGTTACAGTCGCTGCCGTGGCTGGGGCAGGGAGAAGTCGCGTGGACTGCGCTGCTGCTGACCCTGACCGGTGGACTGACGCTGGCCCCTATTTGTCTGGTGTTCTGGCACTACCTGACCAGCACTACCTGGCTACCGCTCGGGCCGGCGGTGGTCTCCCAGCCGGTGAACTGGCGTGGGCGGCACCTGGTGTGGTACCTGCTGCTGTTCAGCGTCAGCCTGTGGCTGCAGTTGGGCTTGCCGGACGAGCTTTCGCGCTTTACACCGTTTTGCCTGGCTCTGCCGATCATCGCACTGGCCTGGCATTACGGCTGGCAGGGCGCGCTGATTGCCACGCTGATGAACGCCATCGCGCTGATTGCCAGCCAGACCTGGCACGATCATCCCGTTGATTTACTGCTCTCGCTGCTGGCGCAAAGCCTGACCGGGCTGCTGCTCGGTGCGGGGATTCAGCGTCTGCGAGAACTCAACCAGTCGCTGCAAAACGAGCTGGCGCGTAATCATCGGCTGGCAGAACGCTTGCTGGAAACCGAAGAGAGCGTGCGCCGCGATGTGGCGCGCGAACTGCATGACGATATCGGCCAAACCATCACCGCCATTCGCACCCAGGCGGGCATTGTCCAGCGGCTGGCCCCGGAGAATGCGGGCGTGAAGCAAAGCGGGGCGCATATCGAGCAGCTTTCGTTGGGCGTCTACGATTCGGTGCGTCGCCTGCTTGGGCGGTTACGCCCACGCCAGCTCGACGATCTGACGCTGGAACAGGCTATTCGCTCGCTGCTGCGCGAAATGGAACTGGAAAGCCGCGGCATCGTCAGCCATCTCGACTGGCACATCGACGAGTCGGCACTCAGTGAAAGCCAGCGGGTGACGCTGTTTCGCGTCTGTCAGGAAGGGCTGAACAACATTGTGAAACACGCCAACGCCAGCGCGGTGACGCTTCAGGCCTGGCAACAGGACGAGCGGTTAATGTTGGTGATTGAAGATGACGGCTGCGGTCTGCCGCCGGGCTCGAATCAACAAGGATTTGGCCTGACCGGCATGCGTGAGCGCATTACGGCCCTTGGCGGATCGCTCTCGATTTCCTGCACGCATGGCACGCGCGTCAGCGTGTCGTTGCCTCAGCGCTACGTGTAAGGAGTATTGATGCTGACGTTTTTTAAAGCCCCGGCGAATGCGCCGCTTATCACTGATAAACACGAGGTCGACGCCCGTTACCGCTACTGGAGGCGTCATATCCTGCTGACCATCTGGCTTGGCTATGCGCTGTTTTACTTCACGCGTAAAAGCTTCAACGCCGCGGTGCCCGATATCCTTACCAGCGGCGTACTCACCCGCAACGATATTGGCCTGCTGGCAACGCTGTTTTACATCACCTATGGCTTGTCGAAGTTTGTCTCCGGTATCGTCAGCGACCGCTCCAACGCCCGCTATTTTATGGGCATCGGGCTGATAGCCACCGGGGTGGTAAACATCCTGTTTGGCTTTTCCACTTCGCTGTGGGCGTTTGCCGTACTGTGGGCGCTGAATGCCTTCTTCCAGGGCTGGGGGTCGCCGGTGTGCGCCCGTCTGTTGACGGCCTGGTACTCGCGTACTGAACGCGGCGGCTGGTGGGCGCTGTGGAACACCGCGCATAACGTTGGTGGGGCGTTAATTCCGATGGTGATGGCCGCCGCCGCGCTGCACTACGGCTGGCGGGCCGGGATGATGATTGCCGGGACGATGGCGATTGTGGTTGGCATTTTCCTCTGCTGGCGACTGCGTGACCGCCCGCAGGCCATCGGCTTACCGCCGGTTGGCGACTGGCGGCACGACGAGCTGGAAATCGCCCAACAGCAGGAAGGGGCAGGGCTGACCCGTAAAGAGATCCTCACTAAATACGTGCTGCTGAACCCGTATATTTGGCTGCTGTCGCTGTGCTATGTGCTGGTGTACGTGGTGCGTGCGGCGATCAACGACTGGGGCAATCTGTACATGTCGGAGACGCTGGGCGTTGATTTGGTCACCGCTAATACGGCGGTCACCATGTTCGAACTGGGCGGATTTATCGGTGCGCTGGTGGCGGGTTGGGGATCGGACAAACTGTTTAACGGCAATCGGGGGCCGATGAACCTGATTTTTGCCGCCGGGATTTTGCTCTCAGTCGGCTCACTATGGCTGATGCCGTTTGCCAGTTATGTGATGCAGGCGGCGTGCTTCTTCACCACCGGATTCTTTGTCTTTGGCCCGCAGATGTTGATCGGCATGGCGGCGGCGGAGTGCTCGCACAAAGAGGCGGCGGGCGCGGCAACCGGGTTTGTTGGGCTGTTCGCTTATCTCGGCGCATCGCTCTCCGGCTGGCCGCTGGCAAAGGTGATGGAAGTCTGGCACTGGACCGGGTTCTTCGTGGTGATCGCCATTGCGGCGGGTATTTCCGCCCTGCTGTTGTTGCCGTTTTTAAACGCTCAGGCGCCGCGCAACGTCAGCGAAGCGTGATGCACCTCACCTTTTTGCCCTGAGTGGGGAAAAACTAAGAAATTTTCCCGGTTCCGCCTGGACGCTGTCTCAGGCGTCTCTGCCGACTGATTTTTACAATGCCTGCTATTCGCAGGTATAAAAAGTAGCTCGGGAGTGTCCTATGCTGGCCTTTCTAAACCAGGTGCGCAAGCCGACCCTGGATTTGCCGCTCGATGTGCGGCGCAAAATGTGGTTCAAGCCGTTCATGCAGTCTTACCTGGTGGTTTTCATCGGCTACCTGACCATGTACCTGATCCGCAAAAACTTCAACATCGCGCAGAACGACATGATCACCACCTACGGGCTGAGCATGACGCAGCTGGGGATGATTGGCCTGGGCTTCTCCATCACCTATGGCGTGGGTAAAACGCTGGTCTCCTACTACGCTGACGGTAAAAACACCAAGCAGTTCCTGCCGCTGATGTTGATCCTCTCGGCCATCTGTATGCTCGGCTTTAGCGCCAGCATGGGGCCGGGCACAACCAGCTTGTACCTGATGATCGCCTTCTACGCGCTGAGCGGTTTCTTCCAGAGTACCGGCGGCTCGTGCAGCTATTCGACTATCACCAAATGGACGCCGCGCCGTAAACGTGGTTCCTATCTCGGTATGTGGAACATCTCCCATAACCTCGGCGGTGCGGGTGCGGCAGGCGTGGCGCTGTTCGGTGCTAACGTGCTGTTCGACGGCCACGTCATTGGGATGTTTATCTTCCCGTCGATTATCGCGCTGATCGTGGGCTTTATTGGCCTGCGCTTTGGTAGCGACTCTCCGGAATCTTATGGTCTCGGTAAAGCAGAAGAACTGTTTGGCGAAGAGATCAGCGAAGAGGACAAAGAGACCGAAGAAAACGAAATGACCAAATGGCAGATCTTTGTTGAGTACGTGCTGAAAAACAAAGTGATCTGGCTGCTGTGCTTCTCCAACATCTTCCTGTACGTGGTGCGTATCGGTATCGACCAGTGGTCTACCGTGTATGCCTTCCAGGAGCTGAAACTCTCTAAAGAGGTGGCAATTCAGGGGTTCACCCTGTTTGAAGTGGGCGCGCTGGTCGGCACGCTGCTGTGGGGCTGGCTGTCGGATCTGGCGAACGGTCGTCGCGCACTGGTAGCCTGTGTCGCGCTGGCATTAATTATCGCCACGCTCGGTGTTTATCAGCACGCCAGCAACCAGTACGTTTACCTGGCTTCCCTGTTTGCCCTCGGCTTCCTGGTGTTTGGTCCGCAGCTGTTGATCGGCGTGGCGGCAGTCGGTTTTGTGCCGAAAAAAGCGATCGGCGCGGCCGATGGGATTAAAGGCACATTCGCGTATCTGATCGGTGACAGCTTCGCTAAGCTGGGTCTGGGGATGATTGCCGATGGGACGCCAGTCTTCGGCCTGACCGGCTGGGCGGGCACCTTCGCCGCGCTGGACACCGCCGCTATCGCTTGTATCTGCCTGATGGCTATCGTGGCCGTCTTCGAAGAACGTAAAATCCGTCGCGAGAAAAAAATTCAGCAGTTAAACATCGCTTAAGTGTGTAGTGGTAACGTTTTGCCCGCCTTTATGGCGGGCTTTTTTATGCCTTATGCGCCGTCCGGAATAGCGTTGACACGTTCGGCCGTCGACAGAGATGAAATTGCCGCTATGATGGGCGTCCTGTCGGGTAAGGGATGTGCGCATGATTTGGATAATGCTGGCCACGTTGGTGGTTGTTTTTATTGTCGGTTTTCGGGTGCTGACGTCCGGGGCGCGGCGTGCGGTTCGCCGGTTGAGCGAGCGTCTGGGTATTGATGTGATGGCGGTAGAATCGATGACCGATCAGATGGGAAAAGTGCAGGGTGAGGCGTTTTTACAGTACCTCCACCGACCTGACGAATCGCATCTGCAAAATGCCGCACAGGTGCTGTTGATCTGGCAAGTCGTCATTGTCGACGGTAGTGAGCAGAATCTGCTGCAGTGGCATCGTTTACTGCAAAAAGCCCGGTTGGCCGCGCCAATTACCGACGCCCAGGTGCGTCTGGCGCTCGGTTTTTTGCGTGAAATGGAGCCAGACCTGCAGGAGATAAATGCATTTCAAATGCGCTACAACGCCTTTTTCCTGCCTGAAGATGGTGTGCACTGGCTACACTGATATCAGATTTGTGATGATGGCTATTTGGCATCGCCGTCCGGCGGTGAAAGTTGTTAAAACGTTAAATACGTCACATTTTTAATGTTACACTGCGTAACTTTTCTACAATAATCCTACGCAGGTTACAAAATTGAGTGACGTTATTGAACAAAAATCCCGCGCAGAGGTGAATGCCCGACCTAACTGGTCGGCGGTATTTGCCGTCGCGTTCTGTGTTGCCTGCCTGATAACCGTTGAGTTCTTGCCGGTCAGTTTGCTGACGCCGATGGCGCAGGATCTGGGCATTTCAGAAGGTGTTGCCGGGCAGTCGGTCACCGTGACGGCCTTTGTCGCCATGTTTGCCAGCTTGTTTGTCACGCAAATCATTCAGGCGACCGATCGTCGCTATGTGGTGATCCTATTCTCAGTGCTGCTGACGCTCTCCTGCCTGCTGGTCTCGTTCGCCAACTCTTTTGCGTTGCTACTGGTGGGCCGTGCCTGTTTGGGGCTGGCGCTGGGCGGATTCTGGGCGATGTCGGCGTCGCTGACTATGCGTCTGGTTCCCGCGCGTACGGTGCCGAAGGCGCTGTCGGTTATCTTCGGCGCGGTCTCTATTGCTCTGGTGATTGCTGCACCGTTGGGGAGTTTTTTAGGCGGTATTATCGGCTGGCGTAACGTGTTTAATGCTGCGGCGGTAATGGGAGTGCTGTGCACCATTTGGGTGGTGAGATCGCTGCCTTCGCTGCCCGGCGAACCGTCGCATCAGAAACAAAATATGTTCAGCCTGCTCCAGCGTCCGGGCGTGATGGCCGGCATGATCGCCATCTTTATGTCCTTTGCCGGACAGTTTGCCTTCTTTACCTATATTCGCCCGGTGTATATGAATCTGGCGGGATTTGATGTGGATGGCCTGACGCTGGTGCTGTTGAGCTTTGGTATTGCCAGTTTTGTGGGTACGTCGCTCTCGTCGATGATTTTGAAGCGCTCGGTGAAACTGGCGTTAGCCGGTGCACCGCTGGTGCTGGCGCTCAGCGCGCTGATCCTGATTTTTTGGGGCAGTGACAAAGTGGTCGCCGCGGGTATTGCGATTGTTTGGGGGCTGGCGTTTGCGCTGGTGCCGGTGGGATGGTCGACGTGGATCACCCGCTCGCTGGCCGATCAGGCAGAAAAAGCCGGATCCGTCCAGGTCGCCGTGATCCAGCTTGCCAATACCTGCGGGGCTGCGGTGGGAGGCTATGCGCTTGATAACCTCGGACTGCTGTCGCCCCTGATGCTCTCCGGCAGCCTGATGCTGCTGACGGCGCTAGTGGTGGCAGCGAAAGTGCGCATAAAGGGTATGCAATGATCCCAATATTCATTGCGGGACCGTCTACGTAGGCCGGATAAGGCGTTAACGCCGCCCTCCGGCATCGTGCCCGGTGGCGCGGTGCTTACCGGGCCTACGTAACGACGAGAATGCATGATTCCTTATCAGAACCACGCTTCCCACATCGCGCCGAGGTTGAAGTCGTCCAGGGTTTCGTCTTTCGTGCCGTTGACGCGCGCGGTGCGGTCGTTGTCCACTTTGCCGCCTGTCACGTAGAAGCGCAGCATGGGGCGGAATTCGGGTCCCATGGCGATCGACATGTTCTGCGACAGCGTCAGCTTCCAGCCGCTGTTATCCCCGCCGTTGTCGTAATCTACGCGCTGATAGCCCGCTTCCAGCCAGGTGGAGTGAACGTCGTTCCAGAAGTACATCGGGCGTACAATTGCGCCGTAGTTCTTACGGTTATCACTTTTATCTGCGCTGTTGTCGTAGTCATGGAACGCCAGCAGGTATTCCACCTGCGCCTGGCGGGTAAACTTATGGCTCCCCTCGAAGCTGGCGTAAACCGTGGTCAGGTCGTCGGTTTTGTTGTAAACGCTGTTGTCTGAGTTATCCGAATAACGGGCGATCACCTTGTTCACGCCGCTGTCGTTGGTGTGGCTCAGCACAAAAGCGCCCTGCCAGGCTTTCAGACGGTCATCGCTCTCGACGGCCTTGGAGTCAAAGCCATAGTTGGCGTAGATCTCCAGGTCCAGCGGGCCGAGCTTCATATTGTGGATTTTTGACGTCACCGCGTAATTACCCTTATCGCCGGTGCCGGAGCCGCCGGTACAGGTAATGCGTGAAGGGTTAGCTTCGTCTTCCATGACTTCCGGGCTACACGATTCGACGGCGGCGACGGTGGCAACATCAAACTGTACGCCGCCAATGTCGAAGTTCTTCACCCCGGCGCCCTGGCCGTCGTGGTTCATCCAGAAGTAGTCGTTGATGCCCTGTTGTGGACGCTGATGGAAGTCACGACCGGCCCAGATGTAGGCGTTCGGATTGGACTCCAGCACGTTGGTCACGCCCGCGTAGGCTTTTTTGAGGTTAACTTCGTCGCCCCAGTGGTCAATCATCACGTTGATATCCCAGATTGCGCCGTTGTCGCTTTTGAACGCTTTGGAGAGCTGGAATTCGCCACCGTTGCCTTCGTTACCCAGACGACCAATCGCGGATGCACCGTTATAGGACCCGTCAACGCCAACGTATTTCTGATCGCCACTCTGGAAGTGCGCGCCGTAACGGGCGTAGCCGCTGAACTTCACGCCGAACGGTATCGCCATATCCGGCGACTGCGCCGCGCTTTGCGGTTCGTTAATCACATCGGTTTTCTTCGCCACGGCAGCGTCCATTTTCGCCTGGCGTTCCGCCAGCGCTTTATCGACGGCTTTGGCGACGATGGCGTCGATTTGTTCCTGCGTAAATTCCTGTGCGAGCACAGAAATTGGGCACAGCGCGGCCACGACCGCCATGGCTAATGGAAGTTTTTTTATGTTCATGGTTATCTCATTTGACACTTAACCCTTCAGGTTGCCATTGGCATTCTGAATAAGCGTGTGTATTCATTTATTTTAAGATAATAACCATCCCGTCTCGGTTGAATTTGCTATCACCAAAACAAGTTGATTTGTTTGTTTTTTAATAGGTACAGAAATGATTTATTTAGTCGTAATAAATACTCCGTTCAGAAAGTGTTATTTAGAAACTAACGTTGATACAGATGAATGATTTCTTCTGACAGTTCGCGGGCTAATAGCGACGTCATTAAGTGGTCCTGCGCATGCACCATAATTAATGTCATTGGTTGCCGGGCTTCCCCGGCGTCCTGTTCGATCAATTTGGTTTGCATGTGGTGAGCCTGACGGGCATAGCCGTCAGCCTCACGAAGCAGGCTTTTCGCTTCGTCAATGTTCCCGGCGCGCGCGGCGTGCAGCGCTTCGAAGCACAGGCTGCGTGACTGCCCGGCATTGACGATGATTTCCATTACTGCTTCTTCTAATGCAATCATGATGCTCTCTTTTTAATCGAATCCATTATTGGCGGCAGTTTTCGCAAACCACTCGCCGCTCTTTTTCACTGTACGTTTTTGCGTGGCTAAATCTAATTGGACAAAACCGTAGCGGTTTTTATATCCGTTAAGCCATGACCAATTATCAATAAAGGTCCACATATGGTAACCAAGGCAATGACAACCCTCGTTAATGCCTTTATGCAGCCATTTAAGATGTTCCGAGACAAACTCAATACGGTAATTGTCGTTAATCTGATTGTCCTGAATAAAACGCTGCTCGTTTTCTACGCCCATGCCGTTTTCAGAAATAAAACAGCGCGGGTTGCCATAATTATCACGCAGATTCGTAATAATATCGTAAATGCCCGGCTCATAGATTTCCCAGCCACGGTATGGATTCATTTTACGTCCCGGCATTTCGTAATAATCAAACAGCGACTCTGGCATAAACGGCGCGTCAGGATTGACGGCGTTATCGCGGCATTTCACCCGGCGCGGTTGGTAGTAGTTAATGCCCAACAGGTCGATTTTACCCTCGGCGATGAGCTGGCTGTCGCCGGGCTGGCAGGCCGGTAGTTGATCGTACTGTTTTAACAGTTCCACCAGGTCCGCCGGATATTCGCCTTTTAATACCGGATCGAGGAAGCTGCGGTTAAACAGTAGATCCGCATGGTGCGCGGCTTTCACATCCGCCGGATTTTGCGAGCGCGGATAAGACGGCGTTAAATTCAGCACCACGCCGATTTCACCGTCATAGTTGCCAGCGCGATACGCACGGACCGCCGTCGAATGCGCCAGTACGGTGTGGTAAGCTACGGTTGCCGCACGTTTGAAATCCACCACGTTCGGGTAGTGGAAGTCATACAGATAGCCGCCTTCTACCGGGACAATCGGTTCGTTGAAGGTGAACCAGTGCTTCACCCGATTGCCGAACAAGGTAAAACACGTCTGGGCGTAGCGGCCAAAGGCTTCCACAACTTCACGATTTTCCCAGCCGCCTTTCTCCTGCATGACCATTGGCATATCGAAGTGAAACAGGGTGATAAAGGGCGTGATACCCTGCGCCAGCAGCTCGTCGATGACGTTGTTATAGAAATCGACCGCTTCGGGATTGACCTCGCCGGTGCCGTCCGGGATCAGTCGCGACCAGCTCAAGGATGTACGAAAGCTGTTGTGCTGTAGCTGTTTCAGCAGTGCGATGTCCTGTTTCCAGTGTTGATAAAAACCGGAGGTGTCTGCCGGGCCAACCCCCTGATGGAAACGACCTGGCTGACGGTCGAACCACACGTCCCATGTGGTCTGGCTTTTACCGCCGTTCAGGCTATCCCCTTCGGTTTGCAGCGCTGAGCAGGCACTGCCCCACCAGAAGTTTTCAGGAAAACGGTATCTCATTGTTCTGACTCCTTGATTCATTATGAGTTGCTACGGGCAGCGTTCGCCACGGAGACGGCATCCTGGGCTTTTTGCTCTTCGGATTTCATCAAAGAACGTTCGTACGCACGCAGGAAAGGCAGGTACATCAGCGCCGACATTGCCATGCAGATAAAGCACATCACCACCGGACTTAATGCCCAGTTCGCAGCCCAGGATGCCCCAATTGGCGCTGGCGTGGTCCACGGGGTTAACGACACGACCTGGGCTATCCAGCCGAGCTTGGTAGCGCTATAGGCCAGTACGGCGTTGATCATTGGAACGCAGACGAACGGGATGAACAGCATCGGGTTCATGATGATCGGCGCACCAAACAGAATAGGCTCATTAATATTAAAGAAACTAGGCACAATTCCCATTTTGCCGATGGTGCGCAGGTGGGCGACGCGGCTGCGCAGTAGCAGGAACGCCAGCGGTAAGGTTGAGCCCACGCCGCCAATCAACAGGTAGTGATCCCAGAAGCCTTGCAGATAAACGTGCGGCAGCGCCGCACCTGCCGCCAGTGCCGCCTGGTTAGCGGACAGGTTGGCCATCCAGAATGGGTTCATGATGCCGGTGACAATCAGTGCGCCGTGGATTCCCGCAAACCAGAAAATCTGGCACAGCAGGACGGAAAGCAGAATCGCCGGCAGCGAATCAGAGGCGGAAACCAGCGGTTCCAACAGGTGCATAATCGCCTGCGGAATGATCATCCCGGTTTGTGCTTCGATAAACAGGTTCAGTGGATGCAGGGTGGCAATTACCACCAGCACCGGAATCAGGATCTCAAATGAACGCGCGACGCCGGTCGGCACTTCTTTCGGCAGGCGGATTGTCACGTTATTCTGCTTCAGCCAGGCATACACGCGGGTGGAATAAATGGCGGTAATCAGGGCGGTAAAAATTCCCTGACCGGAAAGATACTGGGTCGAGATTTTTCCGTCGGCATAAGGCGCTGCTACCAGCAGAAACGCCATAAAAGCCAGCAGCCCGGACATGATTGGGTCGAGATTAAACTGACGGCCAAGGCTGGCGCCAATGCCAACGGAGATGAAGAACGTCATAACACCCATGCTGAGGTTGAACGGCAGCATTAACTGTTCACGGTAGGTGGCAGAAAAGTCGAGCCAGCCACGGGCAAAGCTGTTGGTGGTTTCGGCAGAGAACGGAGGGAAAATAAACACCAGCATGAACGAGCCGATGATCATAAACGGCAGCGCCGCCGTAAAACCGTCACGAATCGCAATCACATACTTTTGCTGCCCCAGTTTTCCGGCGAGCGGGGTGATGGATTGTTCAATGACGGCAACCATTGACTGATATAACGAACTCATATTGATACCTTTCTAGTGTGCCGCTTCAATCAGCGACAGGGCATAATCCAGCACTTTGTCACCGCGTTGCATACCGTAATCCATCATATCTATGGCTTTTACGGGTACACCCTGGGTGGCAGCCTTTTCTGAGAGCGTAGTAAGCATGTACTTTACCTGGGGGCCGAGCAGCACCACCTGATAATTTGGAAACTGTGTGTCAAATTCGGCAACACCGTATGCATCAATCTTCACGGGCAACCCGCGCGTTTCCGCTTCTTCAACCATTTTGCGAACCAGCATGCTGGTGGACATCCCTGCAGAGCAACACAACATAATCCTGAACATGGTGAACCATCCTTTAAATGTAAAAACATATTGCGAGTCTGATTTGATATCATACGGAAACCGGTTTCCATTCATCGCAAACAGAACTGTGACGGCCATCAAGATCTTATTGTTATAAGGCTAATTATTTGAATCTGGCTCACGAAATTCGGCAATTTGATCTCTTTTTGAGTCCAAATGGAAAATCGGTTTCCATGAAAAACGGAAACAGATATACTGCGAGTGGCGATTATTTAAGCCAGTGTTAAATACAGGAAGGAAAGGGCCAGGCGGGTCCTGTCAGGGGAGAATGATGTCTACTATCAACGATGTATCGCGTCTGGCCGGGGTGTCAAAGGCCACGGTGTCACGCGTGTTGAGCGGTTCACGTGGTGTCAAAGAGGCCAGCCGTCTTGCCGTGCTGAAAGCGGTGGATGAACTGAACTATCGCCCGAACGTGATTGCACAGTCGCTGCTGAGTCAGTCTACCGGCTGTATTGGGGTGATTTGCGCGCAGGATAACATTAACCAGACTACCGGCTATCTCTACGCGCTGGAAAAACACCTTAGCCAGCATCAAAAGCATCTGCTGCTGCGTTTTGCCAATAGCAAAGCGGAAGTGATGAACGCCCTGGATGAATTAAGCTGTGGGTTGTGCGATGACGTATTGATTATTGGCGCGCGGTTCCCGCTGAGCATTAGCCAGGAGAATGTCATTCTGGTGGATTGCCTGGATTCTGGCGATGACGTCAACAGCATTCAGTTTGATCACGCGTTTGCTACCGAAACAGCCTGTAACTACCTGATAAGCCAGAACCGACGCCAGATTGCACTGATCCACCCGGACGGTATGGGGTTCTTGGATCAGGTGCTGCTGGGCTACAAGCATGCGCTGGAAAAAAACTTCCTGCCGTTTAACCGCAATCTGGTGTTTATGGAAGCCACGTCGTCCTCCGTGGCATTGCAGGAGCTGCTCAATAACGCGTCAACGCTCAATTTTAACGCGCTGCTGGTGGCGGACGAACAGCAGGCCCAGCGGGTTATCCCGCAGCTGCAGGCGTTTAATAAATCGGTGCCGGGAGACATTATGGTCTTTAGCCTGGCCGGGTCGCTGCATCTGCCGGGCATTCCAACTATCCCGGCCATTGAGTATTCAATGGATGCGATGGCGGCACGCATTGTCAGTTGGCTGAACGAGAAAACCCAGAACGTGCTGGGTTCATACGTGCTGCGTGGCGACCTCATTATTCCTCAGCGTTAACCGTCTTAATCAGGCGTGAAGCCATGCGCTTCACGCCTAGATATCCGGGCATTCCACTTTGCCCAGCGCATCCCAGTAGTTATTCTGATTACTCCTTTGTATTGCCAAAATGGCCTCGCGAATATGCTGCTGATTACGCGTATCAGACATAATGGTTTTTTCCCATACTTCATCCGACGGCGACCCTTGTGGGGTACAAATTTTGCGTAAGTCCTTTAATACGGTGTTTTTTTCGTGAACTGCCTGTAGAGAACCGTAAGCCGAGTCGGCCTGCGCCAGACCCGGCAGCGTGAAAAGGACGGCAATAATCGGAAAAACGGCTCGTTTCATGATAATAATCCTTGTTGTCGATGCGCATCATCTCAAGAGTAAGTGTAGACGCCATAAGGCTCACTCATCAGCCTGTGTTAATGTCTAAAACCAAATCAGACAGAAGTTGTAGTTTTTCAGGAGGATAGAATGCAGATACAGATTACGGATACGGTTACTGAAGACGATCAAAACGCGCTGCTTACTGGCCTGCGGGCTTACAACTTCCCGTTCCTGAAAACGAGCAATTTCGGCGATTTGGCGGTCTATTGGCGCAATGAACACAATGAAATACAGGGTGGGCTGATCGGCAAAATCAAAGGTGAATGGCTGTGTATCGAGTTTTTGTGGATGCATGAATCCCTGCGTAAAGGGGGTTATGGCACGAAGCTGATTCAGGCAGCAGAACAGACGGCTCGCGAGAGAGGATGTCTGCATGCGCTGGTTGATACCCTGAGTTTCCAGGCGCTACCTTTTTATCAAAAGAACGGCTACCAGCTGCAATTAACCCTCGAAAATTTTCCGGAGCAAGGTGCCGCACGCCACTATTTATCGAAAACGTTTTGATGACCGTCACAGCCGGTCATGCGTTTCAGCAGCCTGTGTAGGCCCGGTAAGCGTTAGCGCCTCCGGGCATTTTTGCGAACATCATTCCCTGAAAATGAATACATTACAGTAGTGTGTATTTATCTCCCAAAGCACCTCGCAGGCTTAAACGTTGCCTGATGTGGATTATGCGATAGGCGAGTAAGGTCCCGTCATCTTGTACTGCAGGTGATGGATCGCCATGAAAAAAAGCACGACATCCACGCCGCATGATGCGGTGTTTTAAAGGTTTTTAGCCCACCCGGAAACGGCGAGGGATTTCCTGGATATTTGGCTTCCTGAATCGCTACGCGACCTTTGCAAGCTGGACACGCTGAAGCTTGAATCCGGCAGTTTTGTAGAGGAAGACCTGCGGGCCAGCTATTCCGATGTACTGTGGTCTCTGCAAACAACGAAGGGTAATGGCTACATCTATGCGCTGATTGAACATCAAAGTTCGCCGGATGCCCACATGGCATTTCGACTGATGCGCTATGCCATTGCCGCGATGCAGCGTCATCTCGACGCCGGGTATAAAACGTTGCCCCTGGTGGTGCCGATACTTTTTTACCATGGTGTGGAAAGCCCATATCCCTTTTCGCTAAGTTGGCTGGATGAATTTGCCGAGCCAGAGATAGCGCGGCAACTTTATGATGCGCCTTTTCCGTTGGTGGACATCACCGTGGTGTCTGATGATGAGATTATGCAGCATCGGCGGATGGCTCTGCTGGAGCTTGTTCAAAAGCATATCCGTGAGCGCGACCTGACGCTTCTGGTGGATAAACTGACGGTCCTGCTTGTTAAGGAACACGCTAATGACAGCCAGATAGAAACGCTGTTTAATTACTTGCTACAGTCTGGTAGTGCGACCCGTTTTGAGGTGTTTATCCGCAGGCTTGCCGGGCGCGTTCCCCAACACAAGGAGAGATTAATGACGATTGCAGAATGCTTACGTGAGTCGGGGAGAAAAGAAGGAAAGCTGGAAGGAAAACTGGAAGGAAAGCAGGACGAAGCGTTGCGGATTGCACATGCCATGCTTGAAAAGGGTATCGATCGCGACCTGGTGCTACTGATTACCGGGCTATCCATTGAAGAGCTTATGGAACACTCCGACTAATCTCTCTTATTTCCGTTATGCCTTTTTCTTCTTGCTGATGCTTTTTCGTTTTATAAACCGCAGCGGCCTTCCCGCTATAGTCATTTCATTACTCAATGGGCGGTTAATTCAAAAGGATAAAAACGTGAAGCTGAAGAAACCCTATTTCGGGGCTGGGACCGCGGTATTGCTGGTGGGATTATTGCTGGCAGGTTGCGACCAGCAAAGCAGTGATACAAAACACATTAAAGTCGGTGTGATTAACGGCGCAGAGCAGGATGTGGCGGAAGTCGCGAAGAAGGTGGCCAAAGAGAAGTACGGACTCGATGTTGAGCTGGTGGGATTTAGTGGTTCGTTACTGCCTAATGATGCAACTAATCAGGGTGAGCTGGATGCCAACGTCTTCCAGCATCGTCCGTTCCTGGATCAGGATAATAAAGCGCATAACTATACGCTGGTGGCGGTGGGCAATACCTTTGTCTTCCCGATGGCCGGTTATTCGAAAAAAATCAAAACGGTCGATCAACTGCAAGACGGTGCGACGATTGCGATACCTAACGATCCCACTAACCTCGGGCGTGCGCTGTTGCTGCTGCAAAAAGAAAAATTAATCACGCTGAAAGAGGGAACCGGTCTGCTGCCGACGGCGCTGGATATCACCGATAATCCGCGTCATCTGACTATTATGGAGCTGGAAGGCGCGCAGTTGCCGCGCGTGCTGGACGATCAGAAAGTAGACGTGGCGATCATCAGTACCACTTACATTCAGCAAACCGGACTTTCGCCAGTACATGACAGCGTGTTTATCGAAGATAAAAACTCGCCGTACGTGAATATCCTGGTGGCGCGAGAAGACAATAAAAATGCCGAGAACGTAAAAGAGTTCCTGCAATCTTATCAGTCTCCGGAAGTCGCAAAAGCGGCGGAAAAAATCTTTAACGGCGGCGCGGTACCGGGCTGGTAATAGCCCTCTATAGCCGCGCCGCTCGGTGTTATACCGTTCGGACGCGGCGACGGGAATCCATTGAGATCAGTACTACAGAAGAGAGGATCAGCAGCGTGCCCAGCCAGTCAGGTAGGGTAAACGTAATCCCTAACAATAACAGCGACAACAGGGCGCTGCTCAACGGTTCCGCACAGCTCAAAATACTCGCTTTCGGTCCGCCAATCATCTGCGCGCCTTTCAGATACAGGCTAAACGTTAGCGATGTGCCGATCACCACCAGATAGAAAAACGCCAGAATCAAACTGCCATTGACCACGAAGTCCGTTCCCTCTCCGGCATAGAACGGGAGCAGGATCAGGCCACCTATCAACATACTCCAGCCAACGATCGGCAGCGTACCGTAACGGGCGATAAGCGTAGAGGGATAGGTGGTATAGAACGCGGCGGCAAAGGCGGAGGCGATCCCCCAGAACAGCGCGGCAGGTGAAATAGACAGCGAGGTGGGGTTGCCGTGAGTCACCAGCAGGAATGTGCCGATAAGTGAAGTCAGAATGGCGGTGAGCACTAAAATGCCGGGTCGCGCTTTACGCGCTACGGAGAACCACGCCACGATAATAGTTGGTGACAAAAATTGCAGTACCGTTGCGGTGGCGGCGTTGGATTTTTCAATGGTCAGCAGAAAAGTCAGCTGTACGGTGAGCGCGCCGACCACAGAAAAGATCAGCAGACTGATGGCGTCTTTGCGGTTTTTGATGATCGAAAAGACTTTGTCGCCGTGCACAAACGAGAGCATCAGCAGAATGAGTCCGGCGAAAATCAGGCGCGTCATGGTTAAAAACTGCGACGACATCTGGCTTTGCTCCATGATGTACTGCGCGCAAACGCCCGAACTTCCCCATAATACGGCGGCAATCAGGACGTTCATCATCCCTCTTCTGGTGGAACTCATTATTCCCTCGGCATGGTTGTATTGTCTTATTTGTGTGCAGGCATCATATCAGAGATGGTATGGATCTCTGCCTGCACATCCGCCTTCAGCCAGTCATTAAAGATTTTCACCTCAGGGCGCATAGCCGCGTGCTGTGGCGTGACGATGTAGTATGACCATGCCAGAGGCCAGCGGACGTTGGGATGAAGCTGGACCAGTTGTCCGTCAGTAAGAAGTTGTTGCACCAGCGCGAGGCGCACAATGGCCACACCCTGACCACTGAGTGCTGCCAGAATCACGGTGGCGGTGGAGTTGATGTGCAGCCCGCTTTCGCGTGCGGCGGGAGCATGGGTAGCATTCAGAACATCATCCCAGGACGGAAAATTGGCACCGTGGTGGGGGGTATCATCATGGATCAGCTTCTGTGTGGCCAACCATTCACCACAGGATATTTTTTCTGTTGGCACGAGGAGCGGGCTGCAGACCAGAACGGCCTCTTCATCCATCAACCTGGTTTTGTTGACTCCTGGCCAGTCACCTTTTCCGCAGCGCACACCCAAATCCGCTTCGCCGTGGGCGACATCCATTAATTTTTCCGTCACGTTCAGGCGTAGTTCGATGTTTTCATGCGCCTGCGAGAAACGGTTGAGACGACTCATCAGCCAGTTCATTACCAGTACCTGAGAGGCGGTGATGATTACCACCGAGCGTGCCCGACGACCGCGCAGTTTATTCAGCCCGGATTCGAGGTTATCCAGTCCTTGGGTAATGTCGCGTAATGCGTCCTGCGCTTCACTAACCAGCGTGAGGCGCTCTTTACCTGAACGGGATCGGTGTAACAGCGGATGGCCCACCCAATCTTCCAGTGCGCGTACCAACTGTCCGACTGCGGCGGGCGTTACGCCCAACTCCTGCGCAGCGCCGGTAAAGCTGCCATGGCGGGCGGTGGCCTCAAAGGCGTGCCGCCATTTTAGTCGATTAAGTAAACGCATCTGGTTCTGTTCCTTCTGATTGGCAGTTCTCAGTATACGCCTGCGAGATAGATTTTCTTTCTGGTGTCGCTATTTCTTCTCATTCGTCATCACCTCTGCCGGGTGGCATCTTTAGCGCATCAAGGAATTTTTGAAACGAGGTTAACGATGAAAGCATTATTTGCCGGACAAAAACTGTTAGTGGTGGGCGGGACCAGTGGGATGGGACTTGAAACTGCGAAACTGATCCTGAAAGAGGGTGGACGTGTGGTGCTGGTCGGTAATCGTGCCGATAAAGCTGAGCAGGCGCGTCAGGCGCTGGCGGCAATGGGTGATGTCGCGGTCATTGCCGCGGATCTGATGTCAGAAGCCGGAATGCACCAGGTGATGGATACGGTGAATACCGAACACCGCGACATCAGCCTGCTGGTCAATGCGGCCGGGGTTTTCTTGCCGAAACCATTTATTGAACATGAGGTTGCGGATTATGATCTGTACATGAGCCTCAACCGTGCGATGTTCTTCATTACCCGGGATGTGGTGCGCAATATGGTGGCGGCAAAGATAAATGGTGCCATTGTGAATATTGGTTCGATGTGGGCACAACAAGCGATAGCGGCGACGCCCTCTTCGGCCTACTCGATGGCAAAAGCGGGCCTGCATACCTTAACGAAAAATCTGGCCATTGAACTGGGGGGCTGCGGTATTCGCGTTAATGCCGTTTCTCCAGCGGTGGTACACACGCCTATCTATGAAGGGTTTATCCCGAAAGAGGCTGTGCAGGGGGTGATGAGCAGCTTTGATAGCTTCCATCCGACAGGCCGGGTTGGGACGCCAGTTGACGTTGCAGAAACCGTCGCATTCCTGCTTTCTGATAGAGCGGGTTGGGTGACCGGGGCTGTCTGGGATGTGGATGGCGGTGTGATGGCAGGGCGTAATGCCTGACTGAATATCCCCCGTGTGGCGGGGGATTTCATCAAGAGATTAAGGCGCAATCGGCGTCAGATAATCCAGACGCAGCGGCTCGGCCAGCAGATCGTTCATTTGCAGGATAAACGTCTGGAAATGCGGCAGGGCAATATGGTCGTCCAGACCGGCCTGACCCCGCCAGGATTCGCGCACGTAAAACACATCCGGCGTATCGCGCAGTTGAAACAGCGCATACTCTATATTGCCCGGCTCCCGACGCGTGGGTAGTAAGAGGGCCTGCAGCGCCTGTTTCAGGGCGTCGGTTTTCCCATGTTTGGCTTTCAGTACTGCAATAATCGAAATCACTTCAGCGTCAGACATATTAAAACCCCTCCAGAACAATTTTGCCTACCGCACGACCGGTTTCAATTTGCGCATGGGCTTTTTGTAAGTTCGCCGCAGAAATAGTGCCCAAATGCTCGCCCAGAGTGGTACGGATCGTCTGACTGTCGATCAGTTGCGCCACGCGGGTCAGTAGCTGGTGCTGGGCAATGATGTCATGGGTTTCGAACATTGAACGGGTAAACATAAATTCCCAATGCAGTGAAATGCTTTTTGCTTTTAGCGGACGAGCATCAAGGAATTCTGGGTCGTCAATCAGTGCCAGTTTGCCCTGTGGGGCCAGGGCGCTAATAATCTGCTGATAGTGCTGTTCGGTATTATTCAGACTGGCAACGTGTGTGACCTCTTTAACTCCAATTCGTGCCAGCTCTTCGGTCAGCGGTTTGCTGTGATCGATCACATGATGTGCACCTGCTTCACGCACCCATTTCTGGCTTTCCGGGCGCGATGCTGTGCCGATAACGGTCATTTTGGTCAGTTTACTCGCCAGTTGAGTCAGGATAGAACCGACGCCCCCCGCTGCACCGACGATCAACAATACGTCGCCTTCGTTGCCATTTTCTGCAACACCCAGGCGGTCGAACAGCATTTCCCATGCGGTGATGGCAGTCAACGGCAGGGCGGCGGCAGAGGCGTTATCCAGCGATTGCGGCTTCAGCGCGACAATGCGTTCATCAACCAGCTGAAATTCGCTGTTACTGCCCGCCCGACCCAGCGCGCCGGCATACCAGACTTCGTCGCCCGGTGTGAATAACGTTACGGACTCGCCGACGGATTTCACCACGCCCACCGCATCCCAGCCCAGAACACGCGGGGTATCAGCGCTGAATCCCTCGCGAACTTTGGTATCAACAGGGTTAACGGAAATCGCTTTCACCTCAACCAGCAGGTCATACCCTTTGGCAATGGGCGTTGGCAGGTCAATCTCTTGTAAATATGCGATGTTACTGCCGTCGGTTGCGGCGTGGGTAATGGCGATGGCTTTCATAATCTCTCCGGTTACAGGATTCTGTTTATCTGTTGAATAATTCGATGGTAAACCGGCATCAGAACGGGAAAAATAGCCTCACGGCGACAGGACTTATACTCGGGGAGTGAAAATGTTCCGGCTTGAAGATCTCACGTTGTTTGTCCGCGCCGCGGCGCTGAACAGTTTTAGTGATGCGGCGCGCGAAGTCGGCGTCCAGCCGGCCCAGGTCAGTTCTGCCATCAAGCGCCTGGAGTCCACGCTGACCATCCGCTTGTTTGCGCGCTCCACGCGTAGTCTGCGGCTGACACCGGAAGGCGAGGTCTGGTTGCCCTATGCCCGCCAGATGCTGGACGTGATGCATGCCGGTCTGCAGAAAATTCAGACACCCGAGGATGAGATTTCCGGCACGCTGCAAATTGCGGTGCCGTCCGATCTCGGGCGTAACCTGCTGCTGCCTGTTTTTCAGTCATTTCGTCGTTGCCACCCCGCCCTGCGCCTGCGGGTCTTTTTCTCCGATCAGGTGACTGATGTGTTTAAAGATCCCGTCGATGTCGCGTTTCGTTATGGTAATACCGAGGATGCGTCTTACATCGCACTGCCCGTGGCTCCTGGTAATCGACGCGTGCTGGTGGCTTCTCCGGGGTGGGTTACGCAGCACGGTGAGCCGCAAAAACCAGATGATTTAGCGCCGTTAAATGCCATGACCTTCGTCTTACGCGGGCGACTCCATGACCGCTGGACGTTTACACGCAACGGTGAGGTCAGCAGTGTGCAGGTCAACAGCACGTTTATGAGCGATGACGCCGAAGTGATCCGTCGTCTGGCGATTGCCGGTGAGGGGATTGCGTATAAGTCTTGGCTGGACGTGAGTGAAGATGTACGTGACGGTCGTTTGCAGTTGCTGATGCCTGATTATCAGGGGGAAAAAGTCCCGCTAAATATGATTTGCCCGCACCGAAAACAGCTTTCAACGGCGGTGCGCCTGCTGCACGACGCCGTGAAGGCGCGGTGTGAAACGCTGATGATGCTTCCCTCTGAGCGTCGTTAACCGTCAGCGCTTCTCCGCAGCCATTAAGTATTAATAAATACCGAACTTAACTATATTAAAATGGAGTATTTTGCGTATAGTTTTACGTGGGGTATGTATATTCGTTTAAATTTGTTTGACGCGAATAGTGCACATTGCTATACAACGTAAAAATAGCCTTCTCTAATATCGGGTTATTTGTTTATCCCGTTATCCCGTTTTCAAAGGTGGGCACGGATGCTTTTTTAAATGGAGATAGAGAAGGTATGTTGAAAGCAATGACGATTAATGACGTCTTGTTTTATATCGAAGAGAATTACGTCACAGGTGTTGATATAGACGACCTTACCCGTTTTTCCGGGTATAGCCGAAGACATATTCAGGGAATGATAAAACAGCGAATCAATATGCCGGTAGGCCTCTATATTCGCAAGCGACGGATTACCAAAGCGGCCTCTTTGTTACGCCTGACGATGATGGATATCATCGATATTTCGGTGCGGCTAGGGTTCGATTCACAGCAATCTTTTTCCCGTGAATTCAAAAAATTAACGGGTTGTACACCGAGAGAGTACCGTAAAAACACGAACTGGGATCTCTCGCCGCTGCTGTCGTATGCGCAACACGGCGATACCATTATCGATAAACCACAGCTAAGGACGTTACCAGCTGATGTTGTTTCCGGGTTTCAGTACCGCTATGATTCGCCAGTCCCGCCAACCGAGGACTCACACCTCCAACGTCTTAACCTGATATTCGATCAGCTTGCCAGTTTAAAGCAAGATGTGTGGGCGCTTACCGATTTTGCGCCCCATCCCAGGTCGACGACGCGACTGAAGATTAGAACCATTATTGGCAGCAAGAATCATCATGCGCTGAACGCTTATAACCGCTATGAGTACCCTCCGGGGGAATATGCCTGTTTTTCATTCATATTTAGGAAAGATGCCTATCCATTGTATTCAAAATATATTTATTTGAAATCAATGCCGGAGTTGAAATTAAAAAGAAAGCCCGGTTTTGATATTGAAGTGTTTCGCTATCATCCACAAGATGTTATCAATAAGACAATTATCTGTGAGCACTATATTCCGTTAGACCTATGACGATCGGACATGTCCTGATGAAAAAGGCTCCACTTTCGTGGAGCAAAGACCATGCTGCACGTCTTATTTATCGATGGTTATTCATATTCCGCATTGAAATACAACACGGCGCGAACCCTCCCGGGGCTGACGTTCCTTTCCGTTTGATAATATTGTGCATGAAAAGGAATAGTGTATTTCCCCTTATCCTGATGTGTTAACGGAAATGTGGACTGCTGATTAAAGTTGATAGGGTTTTGTTGTTGATCTAAAACTTGAATGCCGATTCCTTTTGCACCGTTGGGGAGAATATTGGGTAAGACGCCAATGTTACGATCCTGTCCACTATAGAGGGTGCTCCAGCGCAAGATAACCCGGGCTGGCGTGGAGAAGTCGTTCTTACAAAGCAGGTCGATAGAAAACGGTTTTCTTGCCGTTGTGCTGCCGTGACGCTTAAAGTGCTTCAGCGGTACATCGGGCAATTCTACGTTGATCGTGCGGTTACCTTGCACCTTACAGGAACGGCTGAGCAGCGTGATATATTTTGCCGGTAGGACGATATCCACCACCGGCTGCGACTGCGTTTCACTTTTTATCTGCAGATTCAATGAGCCTGACGAAGAGGCAGCAGGAAGGCTGCTGTCCAGCTTAATCAATTCAATATTGATCTTGCTGTTTTTAAACTCGTCCGGAGTTGCCCTGAACGCTGATGGCCACTGGATGGTGCGTCCGGTTGACGTTTCCAGAGAGACTTTCAGACCGATACCGCTTACGTTGCTGCGCAGGATGCCGGGTAAGGTTGCTACCGACCGATCGCCCATCACCTGAGCGGTAAACGGCAGGCTGTTTGTGCATTCCGTCCCCTGAACATTGGGAACCAAAATCGTACGTGACTGAATCACGCCTCCGGACTGAACAGCACGCTTCACTGTGACGGTTTCCGGTGGGACAATCATTTTTTGCGAGGCCAGTGTGCATGCAGCACTAGCCGTCTGATGAATGCCCAACGTAATACCCAGAATAAAAGCAGCCCGTATTAGCGGCATGTGGCCTCCTGGCTTTTTAATACGATCGTACATTTCCTGTTTTCCACGGAAACAAACACGTCCGGTGAGGTGGTTTCATCAATATAGAGCGCACCGCCTTGCCCGACATAGCCAACATGGTTATTGGTGCGGTCGCGGATAATGGCGCCGAACGGCAATTTCTGCTGGTCTGAAAGGCGGGGATAAATAATCGTCTGTCGCTGCAATTTTGTTTCAAAGATGACGGGTACGACGTTGCCTTCGTAAGGCGCAACTTTTCCCTGGGTTTTGCTGAATGTCAGGCCGTCAGCGGAGCCTTTTGGATCGATCATCACGTCATTAACGCGCCACGGGCGCAGCCACGGCATAATGGCATAACCGTTTTTATCGAAGCGGGTTCCTGGCACGCCGTCCAGATGTGCGCCATTGGCATTCGGTGCGTAAACCAGTGCGACGGTATCAGAGCGCTCTGGTGAGAAGGTGATTCCCTTCGCGTGACCGATCATCATCCCGCTCATCCCTCCGCTGATCTGATGCCACGAGTTGCCCTGGCTCCATGTTCCGTTTATTGAGGTGTAAGGGGTGCGGATCATTCCGTTGGCGCCCCATTCTGCATCGCCACCGCGAGCGTAGCCGGTGTTGACTCCCCATACGATATTATTTTCATCATCGGAAGAGGTGGTGAAACCGAGGCGCGTATTGCTGGCTTTTCCGTTATTCGCGTAGCTGTCAGACGAAATCTGTGTAAATCCGGCGTTGTCTCGTGGCAGAAAATAGCTTAACGAAAGCATGATTTGATCGTCTTTGGTGACCGAACCGTGATCATCCTCATTCCAGAGTCGTTGTGCTGATATGTTCCAGGTCAGATTACCCCATGAGTTTGTGTAGCCCACGGCATACTGGCGATAATTGTCCTGTTGATCCCAGTACTTTTTAAGTGAGCCGGACAAATAGAATGAGCCCCAGGTGTCTGATAACGGTTGATTGATGCTGACGCTATACGACTGTTTCTCGCGTAATGAGCGAAAGGGGTTGTCAGACTTTTCGGCATCCAGTGCGTCCAGGGCATCGCGCTGGCCATAAAAGTGATGTGAGCTGTATTTAGCTTCCAGCCAGAGCGAGGTTTCAGACCAGGCCAGAGTTCGATTCCAGGTCAGACGGTACTGCTGGCCCTGATGGCGGTCATCATCAAGATGAAGGCGTGATTGCGTAACATCAATGGCGAATGCGCCAAGTCTGCTGTTGAGGCCGCTACCGAGCTGCGCTGACTGATAGCGTTCAAACCCGGATGCGCCGCTGTACAAGGTGAGAAAGTTGTTCAGGCCATACTGCCAGTAAGCCTGAGCAGCAAACGGGTCGTCATCATTGTTATCTTCATCAACGGTACCCATGGCCACGCCATAGCGTGAAACACCGGGTTTGAGCAACTGCGGGACGCTGGCGTAAGGCACGGTGAAGCGACGGATACGTCCGTCAGACTCCTGAATGGTCACCAGTAGCTCGCCCCCAGTATTGGCGGGCAGCACGGACTCAATCGAGAATGGCCCGGCTGGAACGGAGGACTGGTGAAGAGTCTGTCCGTCCTGAGTGATGGTTACCCGGGCATTGGTTTCTGCCACCCCGCGAATGACTGGAGCCCAGTTCAGCGTGCTATCCGGGCGCATTAAATCCTCGGAAGCCAGCCCCACCCCAAGAAGAGCAATGCTGTCGAACATCTGGCTGTCGGTATAAAACTTCCCGGCGCTGAACATGGATCCCAAACCGGGGAGTGGTCGTTTTAACGTCGTGCGGTTATTGGCGTAATGGCTACCCACCTTGCTGTCCCAGTTCTGACTGCCAAAATGCTCAAGCAGCCACCCTCCAGCGGAGCCGCGGATATCCATCCCCAACCACGCACTGTCCGTGCTGGCACGATCGTGACCCCGCTGCTGGGTGCTGTAATAATCTGCGTTGTAACCGAAATTAATCGCTGGGATCCCCGGTTGCCATAATTCAGGTTGAACATAATTGCTGTCAAGATTCTCGACATAGGCCTGTGGGATGGTGATGCGTAGCTCAAGCTGGCTGGTGTTGAGCTGCTCGTTGGCTTTCCCACTTGGGTCCCATTTGGCGATGCTGGCGCAGCGTGAGGGATTCGCGGCCAGCGTATCATTCATCTTACTTGGGTCGATGCCCACACCTTTAAGAAATTGCCCCGAGTAACAGCTGACTAATTCCCCGCGGTCATTTTTTTCAAATAACAGCTCACGACGTCCGCGCCAGTTATCGTTGATATATATATCGACTATATACTGGCCCGGTAACAAGCCTGTCGCATTAAAAGAACGCAAATCATTAAGAGATGCGTTGCCCATCAGGACGGCATTATCAAATTCATAGCGAGTATTGTTTTCTGCGTGGAGTGCAACTGAATATAATGAACTCTGTAAAATGATAATGCAGGGCAGGGTGAATATCCTTTTACATAAACCCATTTTGTCTTCCTTTCTATCCCTTTCTATTGATTAATGGTGGTCTTGAATTCCACAACGCTGCCGTAATCACTGACTGCCTGTAAAAAGACTGCTTCGCCGCGTCTGACATTGTGCTTTGCGGTAATAGTGCTGCTGCTTTTAGGGGCTACCATCACGCCTTCGCGCAGAAGTCCATTGCCGGAAGCCGTTACGATATCCGCAACCGTAATGAAAAAAGGTGTTGGGTTGACCAGCGTGATATCACCGTTGTTAGCGAGAATTTGCATCTTGCTTTCAGCATTCTGCCGTTCACCTAAGCCCGCGGGACGCCAGAAAAATTTAAAGCGTGAGCGAATGGCTAAGTTGAGCATCGACGAATTCTCCGTGACTTTACTTTTATCCACGGAGGGAATATCCAGAATGTTTAACCACCATAGCGACTCGCGATCTGTGGCGGAAATACGTCTATCGGCTGCTTTTTTGATTCTCAGCGACTGCCCATTTCCCGCGTCAACGCGGGCAATCGGTGGTGAGATAATAAATGGTGTGGTGATGTCCTCGGGAAGTTTCTCCGGATCGCCTTCATCCAGCCATATCTGCGCTAGCGATGGTGAGTTTCCCGTATTGGTCATATGGATGGTGATTTCTGCAACATCTTCAGAGTAAATAAACCGGGTACCATTAACAATAATATTATTAGCGTGCGCAGCATACATTGAAAATAGGGCCAATAAAGAAAAAATAATTTTCATAAAACCTCTATAAAAATAAATGCCATGCACTGGGTATTATGGCACCAAGTGCGATGGCATTGCGTATTTAGAAATAGGTAATGCTATAGTTTGCCTGAGCGCTCACAGAGCCAGCAGTGGCTCTATCAAGAATAAAAGTTTTACTTGGCATAATATAACCTACGTTAAATTTATAGGTTAGGATAGATTTATCACCTTTAATGTAATTTTTTTCCGGTTCAAATCTCAGGTCATTGTCGTGAAGATTAATTTTATTACCTTTACTATCACTTAATAGTAATGCTACGTTTATCGCCCCGTTGAGACTCGTGTTTTTAAGGTATCCATCGTCAGTCAATATATTTCCCTTGCCCCATGCCAGTTTCGGTACTGCCTTTTCATGGATAAAACAGTCAGTTACCTGGATGCTAAATCCCTGAACTTGTACCGTATTAGTTTTTTTTATAAGTGTATTTAGTACGGGGTTGAGTTTTACGTGTTTATCTTTATCACCACTCACTATTTTACAGGAGTTGGCGAAAACTTGTCCGGTAAAAGTAACTTTTCCGTGTGACTCCAGGCCAGGTCCGAAGCCACCAAATGCCATAGCTGAAGGAATGGAGACTGTACATGCAATTAACGTTACTAAAGATAATTTACTCATAATGTGTTCCTCATGTAGAGATACAGCGCCTCTGATATCATTGACATTGCTGTTGACACATAGGGTATATATGTCCAGCCAGGCTTACGCTCCATATGAATTATGTAAGAAATGCTGGAGTTGTATATGGTAAATTAAACGTATTTCACTCAGGAAATGATATTAAGAGTCGCGGAGAAAGATGAGTTGTCATAAAATATTATCATCTATCATGTTTATAATATACGTCTGGCTCGTGAAAGTGTTGATATCAAAATGTGATAGATAACAATAGTCAATAACTCGAAAAAACCGAACATTTATATTGCACAATTAGCTAAATTTTCATAACGCAATCAGATTATCTTTAATCTTAAGTCATTACGCGACGTTGATTTTGTATACCATAATGCCAGGGAAGTATTTTCACTCATCATTTGAATGAAGGCCATCTATGCTTAACATGGACAGTAAGATCATACTGATTAGCAACCAGTCGATACAGACACAGCTCTTGCTGGATTATCTCAATAAGAAAGTCGGTATTCTTGTTGATTTTATTAATATTAATCGACCGGATATGTCGTTTATCTGTGATGGAAGCATTATTCTCTATGATATTCAGGCATCCAGTCAAAAAATTAAAAAAGTATGGTCAAGATTGCTCAATGATAATCAATATCACGTACGGATCTACATTATCAATTACCTGAGATCGCTGTCGCTGTATGACTGCATGTCATGGCCGAATTTCGAGTCCGTCATCCCCAGCAATTGCACCATCGAGCATTTGCTTAATGTGATTAAAGAAGGTTATCAAACTCCCTGCTCAGAACCAACGTACACTCCGCTGCAAGAAAATATCGGTTTCACGCAACCCGATAACGATGCTTGGCTGCTAACGGAGAGGGAATATGAAATCCTGACTGAACTGTCGAAAGGGGCATCTAATATGGAGATTGCTTATGCCTTTTTTATCAGTGAAAACACAGTGAGAACGCATATCTATAATATCTTCAAAAAGATCGCCGTGAGTAATCGAACCCAGGCTGCCTGTTGGGCAAACACCCATCTCAGAACCCCGATGCTGGATGAACTCCCCTGATCCTGATTGATGTTGGCGCAAAGCCGTCGTGTCTGCTTTGCGCCAGATGATTATCGTGCGGTGACTCAGTCTTTTTTGGCTGCGTTAGCAAAGAAAATATCAGACTGAATATCTTTAGTGCGGATAGTGAACAGCTGATTCGTCAGGTCTTCCGTCAGCTTCTCGGCGTCGGCCATGATGCGCAGGTTGAAGTCATTCAGCATTTTATCTGCGGCAGGCTTATCGGTTTTCGCCATCTTCAGATATTCGGCCTCAACCTCTTTTTGCTCCTGTGCAACCTTGTCTTCCCACGCTTTGTAGGCTTTTTTGACGATGGGCGCGAGCTTAGGATAATCGGTCATAGTCAGCGTCTGTAATTTACGATACTTCCAGTAGATGGATTGATCGTCAGCTTTATCCGTCCCCATCGTATAGTTGGCCGGATACGCCTTCAGTCCACTGTAGTAAGGAACAAAGGCGGTAAGATCGGCCATACCGAGGCCAATGTAAGTTGTTTCACCAATTTCTTTTGGCAGCCACGGGCGGACCTGCATCACGTGCGCCTCGTAGGTGCGGAACACAC
The DNA here is from genome assembly GCF_029717145.1 of Citrobacter freundii. Classification (NCBI taxonomy): domain Bacteria; kingdom Pseudomonadati; phylum Pseudomonadota; class Gammaproteobacteria; order Enterobacterales; family Enterobacteriaceae; genus Citrobacter; species Citrobacter freundii. The sequence goes on from NZ_CP099222.1 coordinate 53,640, forward strand.
TGACGGGGCGCCACGGCTCTTTGCCGTTCAGACCGTTGGTGTACGGATCATGGCTGGTGCCTTCATAGTGGCTACGCAGCACTGACTTCACGTCGTCCAGTGTCATCTTCTTCTCCGGCTTCAGGAATACCGGGAACTCGCGGCCTGCGGCCATATCCTGATTGACGGAAGGATTAAACGTTTTCTGGATGGTCCACACGCGGGGGTCGTTATAGGTACGGTCACGCACATCATCGCGGGTATAGGCTGTGGAGAAGTTAAATTTGCCGTCTTTGGCCTTATCGTACAGACCTTTTTCGGTAGCGAATTCAATCAGGTTTTTCGACGCCATCATGTTCGGGTCTTGTGGATCGTAATCCTGTAAACGTCCCTGGTTACCGGTGGCAAAATATTGATTATTTGGCAGCCGCTGTGCCATCCACTGGTGACCGCTACCGGTTTCCAGATACCAGATTTCTTTATCATCCACGACGGCAACGCCGAAACCTTCACCTGCGCCGACGGTTTCAACGATATGCCCCAGCAGGGCCACCGCGTCACGTGCGGTTTTGCTCTGTGACAGTAAGATGTCCGGGATATCGTCTTCGGTGATCCCTTTATCCTCAACGTACGGGTCAACGGCCAGCGCCTTCGGTGAAGCAAAAATAGATTCTGTCCCGCTGACGCCAACGCCCAGTTCGTTAAAACCGGTGGCTCCGTGTAGCTGGGTTTTCCAGTTAGGCACGGTGGTATAACGCAGTGAGTTTTTCGGCAGCGGCCAGGTAAAATCATTCGCACCATTATGTGCTTTGGTGCTGTACACCCCGGTCTGGTTCTGTTTCGCTGGATGAATCAAAAAATGCTGTGCTTTCAGCGCGTCGCTGTCTGCACTACGGGCCACCAACATCGAGCCGTCCGCCGAGGCTTCATTGCCGACCAGCAGGGTCGTACACGCAAAACCGGATGAAACAACCGCCAGGTTTACTGAAAGTGCAATCAGGCACTTTTTAAAACTAAACATTATGTATCCCTCATAAGTACGCCATAAGTACACCGGAAACACACCGTTTCCTTAATGCGATCACGCCTGTACTGTCAGGCATGGCTCGCCAGAGAGATAAACGCCCCTGCCCACGTTATCTCCGCATATCCATCCGTCGATTAAAGTCTTCTGGACGCTCTAACCCGTCCATTTCGCTTGATTTTTACGCAGTGGATATCGAGGTATTCAGGATGCTTCCTGATTCGGGGAGAAGAATAGCAATGGCTTATTACTGGATTCAGTGACCCATGTCGCGTAAGTCAATGATGATAAATGTGAATGCTGGATTTAAATGAAATTACGATATTATCTTTTGCTGCAATGCAGTGAGGGAACATTCGACGTCGCAAAAATCCACGCGCCTTTATACTCCTCCATAACCAGGCTCAGGCCTCGCCCGCTCTGGCGATAAAACCCTGGCAATGTGCTGTTAATATCATCTTCATCCGCTGTATCGGCGAAAGTTTTGACCACCTGCATCGTCTGCAGCACGCGGGCATCGCGCTGTTGGGTGTAGCTAAAATAAATGTTCCTGCTGACGTCCGTGGTGTGATGTCCATACAGCCTGCCGTTAATGGTCGCCAGCCCAATACTGACCAGAATAATCGTGCAGGTTTTTTTCATTGCGCACGCGTCCAGTAATAATGGCTGGTACAAAACGCAGAAGCATCCGTTCGTGCGTCTTTATCCAGATGGCTTTATCCGGTGATTCTTCTTCTTAATTCTCCCCGCATAGCTGTAATGAAAGAATTGTTTCTCTCATGCGCAGGGTGGGGTCTGTGAAGAACGGGCCAATCGGCGGCTTTATTTTTATTGGCAGAGAAGCCGTAGGCCGGATAAGCGTAAGCGCCATCCGGTAATAAGGTGGTGGGCTACAAATGTTGTCCCAGATGTTTTGTTGGTGCTCGGCTTTGGTGTAAGACTGCCAATACAACAATATTTGTGTCTTGTGCACTATAGTAAATCGTATGGCTAACATAAGGAAAGCTGTAAACATCTTCACCAAAATCATCAATGCGATGTTGCCCCATGCCTGGCATTTCAGCTAATTGGGAGAGAACGACCTGTAATTTCCTAAGATAATCCCTGGACTGTTTAGCGCCCCAATTTCTTGATGTGTAATCACGGATTTCAATAATATCGCGCTGTGCTTCCCCAGTAAGTTTGTAACTCACTTTTTATCCTTTGTGTTGATCCATCAACTCATCAAAAAAAGCATCGCCGTCGACAGTATTGCCCGAATGAATATCGTTCTGAGCACGCTGAATTTTGGCCTTCAGTAACTGGAGCTTCATGGCTTCCATTTGTTCATAGTCCTCAATGGAAACGACGACTGCAACAGGCTTACCGTTACGGTTAATTTGCACAGGTTCTCGCTGTGCTTTAAGCAGCATATCGCCAAATTGTGTTTTGGCTTCATTTGCCGTAAGAGTATGCATATTGTCACCATTTCGCATGAATCGTTCGATTCGTTCATTATAGTCGATATCTTTCTGGTGGTCACTATGAAGAGGGGCCAGACAGAGGGGATTGCAAAAGTAGGCCGGATAAGCGATAGCGCCATCCGGCACCTGGTGAACCTGTAAGTATGGCTTACAGGTTCAGCCGTGCTTCACTGGAGAGTCGCCAGCGTACTCTCAATTCTTGCCAGCTTCTGCTGTACCTCTTTCAACTGCATCCTGCGGCCGTTGCTCCTGCTCGCCATAGACCATCAGGACGATACAACCGTTCATCACTTTTACGGTAATCTGTTGTCCGGTATCAAACCCAGCCGTGCGTAACCACTTGCCGGAAAGGATAATTTTTGGCGTGGATTTGTCGAAAACATTCGGGCGATATCCCACAATTAACGAACGCTCGGTTCCGGATTGGTCGGTGTCTGGGGTAGAATGCGAATCAGCCATAATCAACTCCTTGATAGTTGGTGAGGTTAGCTCTCGTCAGGTACTGCGAATACCGGGCGGGAGCATTTATAGATCAGGTCGCCAAAGAAAAGGTACGTACCTGGTTGTTGATATCTTGTTCTTATAGGTACGTACATGTCAGCGGTTAAACGCGACCCAAACCAGTCCAAATCCGGAAAAGCACCGACCTTCCAGATTCGTATCACGCCTGAGTTAAAGGCGCAGTTCGAGGCAGCTGCAAAGGCAGAGGGGATGAGCTTGGGGAATTGGCTCAAAACCTTGGGGAGAAAGGAGTTGGTAAGGCTGCAGATTGAGCCTCAAGATAAATAGTGGGCCGATTAATTATCCTGCCTTCCTGGGATATTTATGATCTCCATTTTTAAGGCATCTTCTCCTGAAAATATTGCAGCTAAACCCTTCCTGATTTTTAATTGGTCGTTCTCTATTGCCCCATGAGCCACAGGGGAATATATAGCTGTTTGTAACTGCACTCGCTCAAAATTATAGCCAATATCTTTTGCGATCTCTGACAATAAGTCCAAGAAAAGATTGTTGCTTATTTGGTTCCATATGGTTCCTAAAGCGTTGTCGTTATCAGGGTATGATGTATTCAAATGTGCAAAATAAAGCTTCCAGGAAGATAATACATCACTTTCAGAAGCGCTTCTTCTGGCCTTTCCTCTTCTTATTTTTCCATAAAATGCTAAGTCGATCATATTTAATGCACGAACATGTTCGTTAGACAGTCGAGCATTCGGAGATCTGGTTGCCATGAGTTGTTTGAATATATCAATTTTTAATGATTTTATCTGTGAATATTTTTCAATGAATTTTTGAGTTTGAATGGCTATTAATGGGCTAATCACAGTGGCAGTAATGGCTATAATGGTAAGTGCAGTACTCATATATGATTCTCGTTATCAATAATTGAATTTAAACATTTGAACGAGGATCATAAATGAATTCGTGGGTAATGACTCCAACTTATTGATAGTGTTTTATGTTCAGATAATGCCCGATGACTTTGTCATGCAGCTCCACCGATTTTGAGAACGACAGCGACTTCCGTCCCAGCCGTGCCAGGTGCTGCCTCAGATTCAGGTTATGCCGCTCAATTCGCTGCGTATATCGCTTGCTGATTACGTGCAGCTTTCCCTTCAGGCGGGATTCATACAGCGGCCAGCCATCCGTCATCCATATCACCACGTCAAAGGGTGACAGCAGGCTCATAAGACGCCCCAGCGTCGCCATAGTGCGTTCACCGAAGACGTGCGCCACAACCGTCTTCCGGAGCCTGTCATACGCGTAAAACAGCCAGCGCTGGCGCGATTTAGCCCCGACATAGCCCCACTGTTCGTCCATTTCCGCGCAGACGATGACGTCACTGCCCGGCTGTATGCGCGAGGTTACCGACTGCGGCCTGAGTTTTTTAAGTGACGTAAAATCGTGTTGAGGCCAACGCCCATAATGCGGGCGGTTGCCCGGCATCCAACGCCATTCATGGCCATATCAATGATTTTCTGGTGCGTACCGGGTTGAGAAGCGGTGTAAGTGAACTGCAGTTGCCATGTTTTACGGCAGTGAGAGCAGAGATAGCGCTGATGTCCGGCGGTGCTTTTGCCGTTACGCACCACCCCGTCAGTAGCTGAACAGGAGGGACAGCTGATAGAAACAGAAGCCACAGGAGCACCTCAAAAACACCATCATACACTAAATCAGTAAGTTGGCAGCATCACCGAATTCGTGTACTGAGGAGATATGACAAATGGCTGGGATAAGAAAAGCATTTTGGCGGAAGATCACAGGAGTCGAACCTGCCCGGGACCGCTGGCGGCCCCAACTGGATTTGAAGTCCAGCCACCTCACCGGAGATGACGATCTTCCGCGCCTCGATTGCTACATGGAGGCGGGGCGCATTATAGCTACTTCCTCGGGTTTCCACACCCCCTGACTCACTTTTTTAACTTCCGTTTCGCTATAACATGATCGGTTTCATATAAATCCCCACAAAATCCATAAGTTACAGTGATGTTTATTTTTTGACGCTACCCCGATCACAGAAAACAAGAATCGTAATTTGATAACGAGATATCGGAATACCCATGTCCCGCGTGATGATTTACAAAAACTGTAACCGGTACCAGTATGCCTGTGTACGCCTTATGCCCCGTATCTGACCGACGCAATCAACAGGACGTTACGGCGAAAGCATTTCAGAACTAAAGGAACAGACGATGAAAATTAGTGACGGAAACTGGATGACCCAGCCAGGTCTGAATGTAATAAACCCCGTTCAGGTGTTCGATGTTGAACAGCGGGGTAATGAGATGGTGGTCTACGTTGCGCCGCGCGACGTGCGTGAGCGAACCTGGCAGTTGGACACCCCGATGTTTACGCTGCGCTTCTTCTCGCCGCAGGAAGGTGTGGTGGGCGTGCGTATGGAGCACTTTCAGGGCGCGCTGGATAACGGCCCGCATTATCCGCTGAATGTGCTGCAGGACGTGAAGGTTGAGATGTGCAATAACGCCGACTTTGCCGAACTAAAGAGCGGTAATTTAAGTGTGCGCGTAACCAAAGGCGAATTCTGGGCCCTCGATTTTTTACGCAACGGGGAGCGCATTACCGGTAGCCAGTTGAAAAATAATGGCTACGTGCAGGATGCTAACAGCGATCGCAACTATATGTTCGAGCGCCTGGATCTGGGCGTCGGCGAAACGGTGTACGGGCTTGGCGAACGCTTTACGTCGTTGGTGCGTAATGGTCAGACGGTCGAGACCTGGAACTGCGATGGCGGCACCAGTACCGAGCAGTCTTACAAGAACATCCCGTTCTATGTCACCAATCGTGGTTACGGCGTGCTGGTGAACCATCCGCAGTGTGTGTCGTTTGAAATTGGCTCCGAGAAGGTGTCAAAGGTGCAGTTCAGCGTGGAAAGCGAGTATCTGGAATACTTCGTGATCGACGGCCCGACCCCGAAAACGGTGCTGGATCGCTATACCCAGTTTACCGGTCGCCCGGCACTGCCGCCTGCGTGGTCGTTCGGTCTGTGGCTCACCACCTCGTTCACCACCAACTACGATGAAGCGACGGTGAACAGCTTTATCGACGGCATGGCCGAGCGCAATCTGCCGCTACACGTTTTCCATTTCGACTGCTTCTGGATGAAGGCCTTCCAGTGGTGTGATTTTGAGTGGGACCCGGTGACGTTCCCGGACCCGGAAGGCATGCTCCGTCGCCTGAAGGAGAAAGGCCTAAAGGTCTGCGTGTGGATCAACCCGTACATCGGGCAGAAATCGCCGCTGTTCAACGAACTGAAAGAAAAAGGCTATCTGCTTAAGCGGCCGGATGGATCGGTATGGCAGTGGGATAAATGGCAGCCGGGGCTGGCGATTTATGACTTTACCAATCCAGAGGCCTGCGAGTGGTATGCCAACAAGCTGAAAGGCCTGGTAGATATCGGCGTGGACTGCTTCAAGACCGATTTTGGCGAGCGTATCCCGACGGATGTGCAGTGGTTTGACGGCGCTGACCCGCAGAAAATGCACAACCATTATGCGTTCATCTACAACGAACTGGTGTGGAACGTGCTGAAAGAGACCGTGGGGGAAGAAGAGGCGGTGCTGTTCGCTCGTTCTGCTTCCGTGGGCGCGCAGCAGTTTCCGGTGCACTGGGGCGGCGACTGCTACGCCAACTACGAATCAATGGCGGAAAGCTTGCGCGGTGGCTTATCCATCGGCTTGTCCGGCTTTGGCTTCTGGAGTCACGACATCGGCGGCTTCGAGAATACCGCCCCGGCGCACGTCTACAAACGCTGGTGTGCGTTTGGGCTGCTCTCCAGCCACAGTCGTCTGCACGGCAGCAAATCCTACCGCGTACCATGGGCGTACGACGACGAATCCTGCGATGTGGTGCGTTACTTCACCGAGCAGAAATGCCGCATGATGCCGTATCTGTATCGCGAAGCTGTGCGCGCCAGCGAGTATGGCACGCCGATGATGCGTGCGATGATGCTCGAATTCCCGGACGATCCGGCGTGTGATTACCTTGACCGTCAGTACATGCTGGGAGACAGCGTGATGGTGGCCCCGGTGTTCTCTGAAGCGGGAGATGTGCAGTTCTACCTACCGGAAGGTCGCTGGACGCACCTGTGGCGTAACGACGAGATTGTGGGCAGTCGCTGGCATAAACAGCAGCATGACTTCCTGAGCCTGCCGGTCTACGTGCGTGATAACACCCTGCTGGCGCTGGGCAGCAATAACCAGAAGCCGGATTACGCCTGGCATGAAGGCACTGCGTTCCAGCTGTTCCATCTGGAGGAGGGGCGTGAAGCCGTCTGTGACGTGCCGGCCGCTGACGGCTCGGTTATCTTCACGCTGAGGGCGAAACGTGTGGATAACACCATCACCGTGACGGGGGAGGGCGAGGCGCGCAACTGGACGCTGTGTCTGCGTAACATCCCGCAAATTGGCGGCGTGAAGGGCGGTTCATCTACAGGGAGCGAGTGGGGTGTGGTGATTGCAGCAGAAGGCAATGTGTTGACCATTACCCTGTAAGTGCATGTGAACGTGGTGCCGGATGGCGATGCAGTGTGTCTTATCCGGCACCACGGTGCGTGCAGCGTTCCAGATCTGAAAATTAAAAACATCCTGACTTAATCTTTTTACCTGTCCATATTTGCGAGCGCAATCACTCTACTTCCCACGAAAAATGTGATCTGAGCCGTAAATATCTCACTATTTCCCTCTTTTGTCTTATTTCTGTCCGGAATACAGGACACGATTTAGTATTGTTGCCGCATCGTAGTCCTTTTATATTTATCATCACGGATTACACGTGGCGCGTAAGCGCTTCTTTCGATATTTAATCTGGTGTGTGATAAGGGTAAATAATGCAAATGATTACCTCGCGACAAAACAGATTATTAAAATTCCTTCTGTCCCGGAAGGAATATGTCACGCTGCTGAAAATCGCCGAACATTTAACGGTTTCAGAGAAGACTGTGCAGCGCGATCTACGGCTACTGGAACAGTGGTTATCGGAATGGAAAATAACTATTGATAAACGCGCCGGGGCTGGCGTGATGCTAAGTGTTGATAATATTACCGATCTTTTATCGCTGGATCAGCTATTGGGCGCAGAGGGTGATGACGCTGATGGTATGATGAATAATTCACGGCGCGTAAAAATAGCATCGCAGTTATTAAGTGAAACGCCACACGAAACGTCCATCAGCAAATTATCTGAGCGCTATTTTATCAGCAGCGCATCGATTGTGAACGACCTGAAAGTGATTGAATCATGGATAACCCCGCTGGGATTATCTCTGATCCGTAGCCAGAGTGGGACGCACATTGAAGGCAGTGAGAGTGGTGTACGTCAGGCTATGGCTTCACTGATTAACGGTGTAATTAACCATAATGAACCCGGTAGCGTCGTTTATTCACGCCTTGATCCTGGCAGCTATAAAGCGTTAGTACATTATTTTGGTGAAGAAGACGTTTTATTTGTGCAAACGCTGCTACAGGAAATGGAGAACGATTTGTGCTGGTCGCTGGGCGAGCCTTATTACATCAATATCTTTACCCATATATTGATCATGATGTATCGCATCACCCGGGGCAATGCGTTGCCGAGAAAAGAGGAAAATATAAACTCATTTGATGAAAGCATCTTTTCTATTGCGAACCGAATGATTCAGCGTATCGAAAAACGCATTGTTCATCCGCTACCGAAAGATGAAGTCTGGTTTATTTATCAATATATTATCTCCTCTGGCGTAATGATAGAAGAGCATAACGACGTCAGCGCTATCGGTCATATGCACTCCAGCGATGAAGCGCGGCTGATTACCCATCGGCTGATCGCGATTTTTGCCGAGATGGTCGACGGTGACCTCAGCGAGGATACCGCGCTGTATGACGGATTACTGATTCATATTAAGCCGCTGATTAACCGGCTGAACTATCAGATCCGTATTCGTAACCCGCTACTGGACGATATTAAAGGCGAACTGCAGGACGTCTGGCGTTTAACGCTTTGCGCGGTTAATCGGGTGTTTAGCGGCTGGGGCGAGCGTGCCGTGTCGGAAGATGAGGTCGGGTACCTAACCGTGCATTTTCAGGCCGCTATGGAGCGGCAGATTGCCCGCAAGCGCGTGCTGCTGGTTTGCTCAACCGGTATTGGTACGTCTCATTTACTTAAAAGTCGCATTCTGCGCGCCTTCCCGGACTGGACCATCGTGGGTGTGGTATCAGCGGGCAGTTTACCCTCCATACTGACGGACGATATTGAACTGGTGGTGTCGACAATCAATCTACCCACTATTGCGATGCCCGTCGTGTATGTCACCGCCTTCTTCAATGATGCGGATATTAAAAGGGTAACAGAAACGGTTATCACCGAAAAATTACATCGAGCGACGTCGCTGGTCGTCGAAAATTAATGTCTGAACTCCATGAGGTATGATTGATGGACATCACGAAAATACTCAATACAAATCGCGTTATTTTAGATATGAAGGCTACAAGTAAAACGGAGGCTATTGAGGAACTGACAGATATTCTGCAAAAGGATGGCGCAATTAGCTGTCGGGAAACATTTATTCAGGATGTCTGGCAGCGTGAGTCAGAGGGTTCAACCGGCTTTGAAAATCATATTGCGATTCCACACGGAAAATCTTCGGCGGTGGTGAATACCACGCTGGCGATCGGCCGTACGCGCCAGGATATTCCCTGGGAAACTCTGGACGGTAGCAATGTACGGTGCATTATATTGTTTGCCGTCCGCCTTGAAGATCAAAACACTACGCATATTCGCCTGCTCTCGCAGGTTGCCGGAGCGCTGGCGGATGATGAAATTATTGAACAATTATTGGTTGAGAGTAGTCCACAGAAAATTATTGAGCTGTTTAGTCAATATGCTGAATCCAATGTCTGCTAAATAAAATATGGAGCATGCTATGAATATTGTTTGTGTTGCCGCCTGTACGGCGGGTATTGCACACACCTATATTGCCCGCGAGAAGCTCATTAAAGGGGCAAAGGCGCTTGGTCATAATATTAAGGTTGAAACGCAGGGTACCATCGGCACGGAAAACGAATTACTGATGGCGGATATTTCTGCCGCTGACGTCGTGATTCTGGCGGTGGATGTGAAAATAAAAGGAGAAGAACGCTTTTCTAATAAACGCATTGTGCGGGTGAAAACAGAAATTGTTATTAAATCGCCTATTCAGTTTCTTGAAAAGGTTGAAAAATCGCTGGTTACGACAAACCAGTAGCGATCCTCATTCTGGAGGGAACTCACATGAGTGAAAATACAGTTCCACTATCACAGGAAATAAAAAGACATTTATTAACGGGGATTTCGTGGATGATCCCGTTAATCGTTGCCGCAGGGATTTGTATTGCCCTCGGGCAAATACTCGGTGGCACTAACGTCGGTGAGAAAACCGGAACCATACCCTGGATGCTCAACCAGATTGGCGGTTGGGGAATGGGGCTAATCGTTCCGTTAATCAGTGCGGCGATTGCCTATTCCATTGCCGATCGCCCCGGCTTTGCGCCAGGTCTGATTGTTGGTTATGTCTGCGGCGAAATTCATACCGGTTTCATTGGCGGGATGCTGGGCGGATTTCTGGTGGGTTACACCGTGTTGCTGCTGAAACGCTACATCCGTTTGCCGCAGTCGATGCAGGGGTTGATGCCCATCATGGTGCTGCCGGTGCTGAGCACGGTGATTGGCGGCCTGTTGATGATGACGTTAATTGGCAAGCCGATTGCCTGGCTGCAGGACGCGTTAATTCATCTGCTGGAGTCCATGCAGGGTGGGTCGCGCTTTCTGATGGGCGCGATCCTCGGCGCGATGGCGACGTTCGACTTCGGCGGGCCGGTGAATAAAACCATGTCGCTGTTTGCGGACGGTATGCTGGTCAGCGGCGTGTACGGCCCGGAAGCGGTGAAATTTGTCGGCTCGATTATCCCGCCGTTTGGCATCACGCTTTCCTTCCTGCTGACGCGGCATAAGTACACCCGTGCTGAGCGCGAAGCGCTGAAGGCGGCATTCCCGATGGGGATTTGCATGATAACCGAAGGGGTTATTCCAATTGCTGCACGCGACCTGCTGCGCGTGGTGGGCTCCTGCGTGGTGGCCTCTGCAGTAGCGGGTGGATTGATTATGGTGTGGGGCGTCGAAAGCCCGGTCCCGCACGGCGGCATGTTTGTCGTCCCACTCTTTACCCATCCGCTGTTGTTCTGCCTGGCACTGGGCATTGGCACGGCGATCTGCGGGGTCATGCTGTCGCTGTGGAAGAAACCGGTGACCGAGCGCGACGAAGAGTTTGACGAGCTCAGCGATCAAAAGCTGAAAGACGAAGAGATCACCTTCACCCTCGAATAACCGGAGGCCGTATGTTTGCCGATATGAAAAGCATGGTGACGAAAGCCTGGCGTGAACAATACGCGCTGCTGGCGATCAACTGTATGAATCTGGAAAGCGCCCGGGCGGCGGTACGGGTAGCAGAGAAACACCGTGCACCGATCATTCTGAATCTGTATCAGGGGCATCTGGAGCATTTCCCTGCATCAATAGCGGCAGCGGTGGTGAAAACCCTGGCGGAAGACGCCTCCGTACCGGTTGCTCTGGCGCTGGACCACGGCAAAGATCCGGCACGCATTCGCCAGGCGTTCCGCGCTGGATTCAGTGGCTTGATGATCGACGCCTCCGCGTTTGCGCTGGAAGAGAATATCCGTCAGACCCGCGCGGTGGTGGAACTTGCCGCCAGCGTGCAGCTGTGTGTGGAAGGGGAACTGGGCCACCTCGCGGATGCGCCGTGCTATGACCATGCCGCTAACGTTGACTTGATGACCCAGACCGCCGACGTGGTGCCATTTATCCAGCAGACCGGGATCGACTTGCTGGCCGTTTCGGTGGGGACGGCGCACGGCATGTATGCCCCGGGAGTGACCCCGGCCATCGATCTTCAGCGTCTGGAGGCGATAGCGCATTTATCGACGGTGCCACTGGCGCTGCATGGCGGTAGCGGTACGCCGTTCGATCAGCTCCGACGCTGTCCGACGTTTGGTGTCGCCAAGATTAACGTAGGCGCGGCGGTCTTCGAAGCTGGAAAGGCTGCGTTGCTACATACCCTTTGTCGGGACCAATCCTGTGAGCTCGTTGATGCTCTGGCGGTGATGGAACAAGCCTGCGAGGAAGCCATTATTCCTTACCTACAGGCCAGCGGCGCTATCGACAAAGCCTGATTCATTTTCTGTAACGCCTTCTATGCCTCTGCGATGACGCACTGGCAGGGCTTTCTACACCCTGAAACTGGAGAATTAACATGTTAGTTTCGATGAAAGAAATACTGCAACCGACCCGTCCGCACGGTTTTGCCATTGGCGCATTTAACGTCGCGGACAGCTGCTTCGTGCGCGCCGTGGTGGAAGAAGCAGAAGCAACCAACACGCCAGCAATTATCTCTATTCACCCCAGTGAGCATGATTTCCTCGGTGATGCGTTCTTTAGCTATGTCCGCGATATCACCCTGCGCAGCCCGGTGCCGTTCACGCTGCATCTGGATCACGGCGCGTCGGTGGAGCATGTGCTGCGGGCGATTCAGTGCGGGTTTACTTCGGTGATGATTGACGGCTCGCTGTTGCCGTATGAAGACAATGTGGCGTTAACGAAGGAAGTGGTCCGACTGGCGCATGCAGTAGGCGTTTCGGTTGAGGGGGAACTGGGAACGATTGGCCAAACCGGAACCTCAGTGGAAGGCGGTGTGTCGAAAGTCACCTATACCGACCCGGCCCAGGCAGAGGACTTTATCGCCCGTACCGGTGCGGACACGCTGGCGGTGGCGATTGGTACCGCGCATGGGATCTACCCGAAAGGGATGCAGCCTGAGCTGCAAATGAACATCCTGCGCGATATCGCCGGACGACTGGATATTCCCTTGGTGCTGCACGGCGGTTCAGCGAACCCGGATGCGGAAATCGCCGAGTCCGTCACGCTGGGCGTGGGCAAAATCAATATTTCCAGCGACATGAAATACGCCTACTTCCAGAAAGTCCGCGAAATCCTGGCGAAAGAGACCTGGTGGGATCCGAACGTGATCTACCCGGAAGCAATCAGCGCCGCGCGGGATGTGATCCGCCACAAAATGAAGCTGTTCGGCTCTACCGGAAAAGCATCACTTTACTAACGGCATGCAGGCGGGGTGACCCGCCTCTTTCGCGACAAGGAAAAGTGGAATGAAGCGTTCTCAGATTAATTATGCCATTGATAAAGCGCATGCCATCGCCGAAACCTTTCGACTGTGCCTGCCCGATTTTGCATATTTCACCGCCGATGCCTGGCGACAGCAGGATTGGGCTAAATGGCGTGAAGTGCGTGATCTCCAGCTGGGGTGGGACATTACCGACTTTGGCCGCGGGGATTTTGCGCAAACCGGGCTGACGTTGCTGACGTTGCGTAATGGTTTGTGGGGTTCAGCAAACTATCCCAAGCCCTATGCCGAAAAAATGCTACAAATTCAGCAGGATCAACAAACACCGTGGCATTTTCATACGCATAAAATGGAAGACATTGTGAATCGTGGCGGCGGTGATTTATGTATGCAGCTGGCGTGGGCGACACCCGATGCGCAGTATGACGGTCAGCGAGCGGTTGAGGTCAACGTGGATGGTCAACGGCGCAGCTGCAAACCTGGTGATACACTGGTACTGAAACCGGGGCAGGGCGTGTGCCTTCCGCCGCGCTTGTATCATCGCTTCTGGGCTGAGAAAGCGTTTGTGCTGGGCTGGGAAATCTCGATGGTGAATGACGACCAGCACGATAACCACTTCCTCGAACCGGGCGGTCGCTTCCCGGCGATAACAGAGAACGAGCCAGCAAAATGGCTGTTATGCGGCGAATATGATGGTTTACGGGGAGAGGGTGTGTAAGCCCGACAGCATTCGCGCTATCGGGCGATACTTTCCTGGGTAATAGATTACTGAGCAGACGGCGGAGCGGTGACGTTACTGCCCGACACAACGCCCGCCTGCATGGTCTGTGTCACTTGCTGCTTGTCGGCATTCACCGCATGCAGTTGACCGTTCACCGTGGGCTTCAGCGGCGTATCTGCCTGCAGAGTGCCGCTGGCAGTCAGTTGGATGTTACCGTCGCCGGAAATCGGCAGCGCAGGCCATCCCCACTGTTGCAGGATAGTCATTGGCACACCGCGACCGTTCAGGCTGACCTGCGTCTGGCGCTGCGGAAGTTGTGAGATGCTGGCTGTAGCCTCCAGCAACCCTTTCTCGGTATACGCGCTCAGTTCGCTGATATTGATCGTGCTGCTGTTGGCCGTAAGCGTCAGCGAAGGGCGGCGTACGTCGGTGCGGTTAAACGTGGCGGCCGCGGCGTTGAGCGTGGCGCTACCGCTCCAAATCCCCCACAGGTGATTTTGCACCAGTCCGAGGTTGGTGCCGTAACCGTCCAGCGCGGTGAGCTGCCACGGGAAGGCCGGGTCGATATCAATCACCAGATTGCGGCTGGCGCTGAATTTCTTCAACGTCAGGCTGTTGAGCCAGGTGGGCAAGGGCTTCATCCACAGCGCTTTCCAGTTTTCCGGTAACGTGTATTCCAGCCCGGCAACTGCGGCATCGTCGAGAACAAGCGCTTTGTTATTGCGCAACCAGTTGCCGGAGGTTCTGACCATACCGCCTTCCCAGCGGGTGGTGAACTGGCGCAGCGCAATGCCCTGCGGCGAGAACTCAGCGTTGAGAATAGGATCGAAGAAGTGCAGCGAGCCGTAGATAAACTCGCTGGCGTTCATCGACAACTTACCTTCCTGGGTTTGCCAGTCGTCCTTACTGAAGGTCATGTTGCGCAAGCTGAGATCGAGATCCGTTACCGCCCAGTCAGGGCCTTGTAGACGGGCATCTGTCACCTCAAGACGACCAATTTGCAGCGAGGGAATGGTGGTTAGCGGCGCAAAAAAGTCGGTCAGCGATTTATCGCTTTGCAACCGGATGTCGTTTAGCCGCAGACTCTCCACCATCCAACTGCCGTCGGGGTTTCGCTGCGCCACGCCGGTCAATGCGCCGCGCGCCACATCGGCGCCAATATTGCTTAACGTGACGCGATCGTTATCGATACTGCCTTCAATCAGCACGTTAGTCGTAGGAACATCGTTCAGCGTTAACGAGCTGGCGCTGAGCTGGATCTGCGCTTTACTGCCGAGTATTTTTCCGGCTTCAGGGCTCCAGGGGATCACGCCGCCGTTCACGCGCTGCGCACTGAGGTTCCACTCGCTTCCGGGGCTGTTGAGTGCCATATCCTGTAGCTGCAGGCGATCGGCCTGGAACGGCAGCGGTGCAGTTTGTGGAGAAAGATTCAGCGTACCGTTTTGCAACAGGATGGTGTCGACGTGCAGCGGGTCGGTGATTTGGCGACTGCTCAGCCCAATATCAACGTTTTTTGCTACCAGGGTGGCAGGCTGGCCATCCCGACCAAAGGTGACGTTCTCCAGCAGAATGTGGGAAGGCGAAGAAAACCGATGATCGATGGCATCAAACGTCAGGTGGTAGCTGCTGTTCTCTGACACCCAGGCGCTGACATGCTCGGCGCCCCAGCGGGTTTGCAGTAGAAAATAGAGACCGAGGATCGCCACTGCAAGGGCGATCAGCACGTAAAGAAGCAGCTTTCCAATAAATTTCATGGTCTTCCATCCCGCAAAGTACACGTAGTCAAGTTATGCACGATTTACGCGCAATCCTCAAGGCGGGAATGGTGAAAGAGCGTAACAGCGGCGTTGATTCTGAATCAACGCCGCATGTCGCTTACTGTTTCTCTGGCGGGAAAACGAGGTTCAGAACGATAGCGGTAATACCGCCTGCGGCAATCCCTGAGGAGAGCAGGTTTTTCACCCAGTCCGGGGCAAACTGCAGGATCAGCGGCTGCTGGGAGACGCCCAGGCCAACGGCCAGCGACAGTGCAATAATCAGAATAGCGCGGCGATTCAGCGGCTCGCGAGAAACAATGCGCACCCCGGAGGCGGCGATGGTACCGAACATCACCAGCGTAGCGCCGCCGAGAACCGGCTCAGGGATGTGCTGTACAAACCCACTGACCGCCGGGAACAGACCCAGCGCGATCAGCATCAGCGCGACTACAAAGCCAACATAGCGGCTGGCTACGCCAGTCAACTGAATCACCCCGTTGTTCTGCCCGAAGCAGGAGTTCGGAAAGGTATTGAACACGGCGGAAACAAACGAGTTCAGGCCATTTGCCAGAACGCCGCCTTTCAGACGCTTCATGTACAGCGGGCCGGAGACCGGTTGTTCGGAGACATCGGAGGTGGCCGTAATATCGCCGATGGTTTCCAGAGAGGTGATCATAAAGACCAGCATCAGTGGCAGCAGTAAGCTCCAGTCGATGCCCAGGCCATAATATAGCGGCGTTGGTACCATGATGAAGTCCTGGCTCACCGGTGCGGTGTTTTGCGGCAACATGTCCATAAACCAGGCCAGCAGATAGCCTGCGGCCATGGCAATCACCAGTGATGCCACGCGCAGGTACGGGTTACGCTGGCGGTTAAGAAGAATAATGAGCGCCAGTACAACGCCGGCCAGCATCAGATTCTTCGGTGCGCCGAAGGTGTTGTCGCTCATTGCGGCATAGCCGCCACCGATTGACGTCAGGCCTACCTGAATCAGCGACAGGCCGATAATCATCACCACCACACCTGAGACCAGCGGGGTAATAATACGGCGCGCCAGATGCAGTACGCGCGAGATAACCATTTCCGTGCAGCTCGCCAGCATCAGCGTACCGAACAGTGCCGCCATCATGGTCGGGACATCTGCACCGCCGGTTTTCAGCGCCGTGCCTCCCATAATCAGCGGTGCTACAAAGTTAAAGCTGGTGCCCTGAATAGATAACAGCCCTGAGCCAACCGGCCCCCAGGCTTTAATCTGAATGATGGAGGCTACGCCGGATGCGAACAGCGACATACTGATAATGTGTTGAGTATCCTGAGCCGGTAAACCGAGCGCCTGACAGATAAGCAGGGCTGGCGTGATCACCGCGACGAACATCGCCAGCAGGTGCTGGCAGGCGGCAAACAGGGTCTGGGCTAACGGGGGGCGATCTTCAAGACGGTAAATCAGTTCACTGTTGTGAGCCTGCGCAACCGGTTGCGCATTTGTTGGCTCTACGGCGTTAACGGACATCAGAGGCAATCCCATGGTGGAAAAGCGGTGATTTTATCTGACCAGAACAGAAAAGCAAACGTTTGCTAGCAGGTATTCTTAATATTTAAAACCGATGAACTCACCTTTTTATATAACTTTTTGTCATTTTCTGCTTAAAATCCACCCCGAAAACCTAAAAAGACCTAAAAATCGATCTGGAATACATCGTGCGTGATTGTGCTAAACGCACTAATGGAGCTGTCTATGTTTTACCTCGATACGTTATCTACATTGGTTGCGGCAACGCTGGTGTTGCTGCTGGGACGTAAGCTCGTCCAGTCTGTTCCCTTCCTGAAGAAATACACGATACCTGAGCCCGTTGCGGGTGGTTTACTGGTGGCGATCGCACTGCTGGTACTGAAAAAGAGCATGGGCTGGGAAGTTAATTTCGATATGACGCTGCGTGACCCGTTGATGCTGGCGTTCTTTGCCACTATCGGCCTGAACGCCAACATCGCCAGCCTGCGCGCCGGTGGCCGCGTGGTGGGCATTTTTCTGATTGTGGTGGTGGGGTTGCTGTTGATGCAGAACGCCATTGGGATCGGGATGGCGAGCCTGCTGGGTCTTGACCCGTTGATGGGGCTGATTGCCGGTTCGATTACGCTTTCCGGTGGACACGGTACGGGCGCGGCGTGGAGTAAGCTGTTTATTGAGCGCTACGGTTTTACCAATGCCACCGAAGTGGCGATGGCGTGCGCAACATTTGGCCTGGTGCTGGGTGGACTGATTGGCGGCCCGGTCGCGCGCTATCTGGTGAAGCACTCCACTACACCTGACGGTATGCCGGACGATCAGGCCGTGCCGACTGCGTTTGAAAAACCGGATGTCGGGCGCATCATCACCTCTCTGGTGCTGATTGAAACCATCGCGCTGATCGCTATCTGTCTGACGGTGGGCAAAATCGTTGCGCAATTGCTGGTGGGTACCGTGCTGGAATTGCCGACCTTCGTCTGCGTGCTGTTTGTTGGGGTGATCCTCAGCAATGGCCTGGCGTTAATGGGCTTTTATCGGGTGTTTGAACGCGCGGTTTCCGTGCTGGGCAACGTGAGTCTGTCGCTGTTCCTGGCGATGGCGTTGATGAGCCTGAAGCTGTGGGAACTGGCTTCGCTGGCGCTGCCGATGCTGGCGATTCTGGTGGTGCAGACGATCTTCATGGCGCTGTACGCCATATTTGTCACCTGGCGCATGATGGGCAAGAACTACGATGCCGCTGTGCTGGCAGCCGGGCACTGTGGTTTTGGTCTCGGCGCAACGCCGACGGCGATTGCCAACATGCAGGCGATTACCGAGCGTTTTGGTCCATCGCATACTGCATTTTTAGTCGTGCCGATGGTAGGGGCGTTCTTTATCGACATCGTTAACGCGCTGGTGATTAAGCTGTATTTGTTGTTGCCAATTTTTGCGCAATAAAGGCCGTGCGGCGGTGTGACAACCGCCGCCGCTATTTATCGATTACGCGTTGGAATAGCGTTCGGTTTCCGGCATCCAGCGTTCAATCAGCGCCACCGCCTGTTGTGGGTAACGTTCGTGAATATGACGGGCAATGCGCTGAACTTCCGGAATAATTGCCTGATCGCGTAGTAAATCCGCTACTTTGAATTCCGCCGCCCCCGTCTGACGTGTCCCCAGTAATTCTCCGGGGCCGCGAATCTCCAAATCCTTTTGCGCAATCACAAATCCGTCGTTACTGTCTCGCAGGACCTGTAGGCGTTTCTGCGCGGTTTTTGACAGCGGTGATTTGTAGAGCAGCACGCAGTGGGAGGCCACCGCGCCACGACCGACGCGGCCGCGTAGCTGATGCAGCTGGGCCAGACCTAAACGTTCCGGGTTTTCGATAATCATCAGGCTGGCGTTGGGGACGTCCACGCCGACTTCAATCACCGTGGTGGCGATCAACAGATGCAGTTCTCCCTGCTTGAAGGCAGCCATCACCGACTGCTTCTCGGCGGGCTTCATGCGTCCGTGCACCAGACCAATATTGAGTTCCGGTAGGGCAATTTTCAGCTCTTCCCACGTGGCTTCTGCCGCCTGGGCTTCTAACAATTCAGACTCTTCAATCAGCGTGCAGACCCAGTAAGCCTGACGTCCTTCATGGGTACAGGCGTTGCGCACGCGATCAATAATATCGCTGCGACGGGTATCCGGGATGGCGACCGTGGTGACCGGCGTACGACCCGGCGGGAGTTCGTCTATCACCGAGGTGTCGAGATCGGCGTAGGCGGTCATTGCCAGAGTACGCGGGATCGGCGTGGCAGTCATGATCAGCTGATGCGGGTGGAAACCCTGCTGCTGACCTTTTTCCCATAGAGCCAGACGTTGATGAACGCCAAAGCGGTGCTGTTCGTCGATAATCACCAGCGCCAGACCATTGAACTGAACCTGCTCCTGAAAAATGGCGTGTGTACCGACAATCATCTGTACCTGCCCGCTGGCAATGGCTTCCTGTTGGGCAAGACGCGCTTTACCTTTCTGCTTACCGGCCAACCAGCCGACTTCAATGCCAAGTGGGGCAAACCAGCTACGGAAGTTATTCGCATGCTGTTCGGCCAGTAGTTCGGTTGGTGCCATCAGCGCTACCTGCTGACCGTGGGCAATAGCCCGTAGGGCAGCGAGCGCGGCGACCAGGGTTTTACCAGATCCGACATCACCCTGTACTAGGCGCATCATCGGGACATCCAGCGCCATGTCGCGTTCGATCTCAGCGGTCACCCGCGCCTGTGCGGCTGTGGGCTTAAAGGGTAACGCGGCCAGCAGCTGGTTTTTCAACGTATCGTTGGCACTCAGTGACTGGGCATGAAAACGCTGCGCCCCGGCGCGCAATGCCAGCATACTGAGGTTATGGGCTAAGAGCTCTTCGAGGATCAGGCGCCGCTGCGCCGGATGTTGTCCGGTTTCTAGATCGCTGAGCTGTAACGATGGCGGTGGACGATGCAGCGTGCGCAGCGCTTCCGGTAGGCTCATCATGCCCTGTAACAGTTCGGGCGGCAGCAGTTCGGCAATGGCGCAGGTATCGAGCAAATCCAGCGCCTGATCGGTAAGTTTGCGCAGCGTAGCCTGCTTAACCCCTTCCGTGGTTGGGTAAACTGGCGTGAGCGTTTCCTGCAGTTCCGGGGTGCTGAGATCGCCCTGTACGCGGTATTCCGGGTGGATCATCTCTGCCCCGTATTTCCCGCGCTTGGCTTCACCGTAGGCCAGCACTCGCCGACCTGTCGCCAGGCTATTTTTCATTGCCGCGCTGAAGTTGAAAAAACGCATCGTCAGGATGCCGGAACCGTCGCTTATCTGGCAGGTCATCATTCGCCGACCACCGAAGGTGACAGTGCAGTTCAGCACTTCTCCTTCTACGGTGGCGTAGACGCCCGGCAAAAGCTCGCCAATTGGGTACAGATGCGTGCGGTCTTCATAACGCAGAGGAAGGTGTAACAGGAGATCCTGTACGGTGTGCAGGCCGATTTTAGCCAGTTTACTGCTTTGCGCTGCGCCAACGCCCGTCAGGGAATTAAGTGGAATGGCATCCAGTAAACGGCCTTTCATCGGATTTATCTCGCTGACTGCATAGTGGCCCACCACGCGGCATCGGCTTCAATTTCGCCCTGCGTATTGACGTGGGGGTAAGGGAGACCTTTGCGCTTTGCGACGTTGGCCAGCACCGGATAACCCCCTTCGAAAAGCAGGCGCTGCTGCTCGTCTTCCGGCAGCATGCTGTTATCTCGCTGGTACATGCCGGCGTTTTGCCGCTGGCGCTGTGCTTCATACAGAATGAGTGCGGAGGCAACCGAGACATTCAATGACTGCACCATGCCGGTCATAGGAATGATGATATCCCGATCCGCAAGGTCTAACGCTTCCTGGGTGATGCCGGTTTTTTCCTGACCCATCAGGATGCAGATGGGGCGCGTGTAATCAATTTCGCGGAAATCGACAGCTTTATCAGAGAGATGCGTCGCCAGAATCTGCATGCCCTGATTTTTTAAATGGGTGACCGCATCGCCAATAGTCGGGTGGGTCTTGACTTGCACCCAGCTGTTACTGCCTGCGGCAGAAGAGAGCATGGTGCGCATGCGGCTACCCGGCCAGACGGCGTGGACTTCGTGCACACCGACCGCATCTGCGGTACGAACGATCGCAGAAACATTATGAGGTTTATGGACCTGCTCCATGCAGACGGTCAGATCGGGCTGACGCCTGGCGAGCATTTCACAAATACGCGCATAACGGTTTGAGTTCATTACACTTCATCCTTCGAACTGCCTCGGCGTTGGCTGCACTCACTTACCCCAGTCACGTACTTCTGTACGCTACTGGGGATTCATTCGCTTGCCGCCTTGATGCAATTCGAATGATTTTGTGTAAGCGCTAATTTCTATTACGTGTGACTTTAATAACGTCCGGCATTACGCGGATTTTGCGCATGATATTCGCCAGATGCACGCGATCGCGAGCGGTCAGGCGGATAAAGGCGCTGTAGACGCGACCGTCTTTTTCTTCCGTATTCAGGCTTTGAATATTGGAAGTCGTGGTGTTGATTGCCGCCGTCAGGTTAGCCAGAGCACCTTGGTGGTTAAACATCTCCACCTTGATTTCGGTGATGAATTCCTGCTCCGTTTCTTTGTCCCATTCCACCGCCATAAACTTCTCTGGCTCTTTCTGGTAACCACGGATGTTACGACAGGATTCATGGTGAATGACCAGACCTTTCCCCGGGCTGACGTGGGCGATAATCGGGTCACCTGGGATGGGACGACAGCATTTCGCGAAGGTGATCAGCACACCATCAGCGCCTTTGATCGGCAGATGGCCGTGGCCGGATTGCGCAGGAACATTCGCAGATGCGTCACCCTGCTGGAGGTTCTTCGCTACCACCACGCTCATGGCATTCCCCAGGCCGATTTCCGCGAGCAGATCGTCAAGCGTGGCGAGCTTCATGCGCTCAAGCTCACGCTGGATGCTCTCCTGCGGGATCTCAGCCAGTTTACGGCTGCCGCCTAAGGCATGGTTAAGCAGACGGCGACCCAGGCTAACGGAATCATCGCGCTTGAGGTTTTTCAACAGCTGGCGAATTTTGGCGCGGGCTTTCGAGCTAACGACAAAGTTAAGCCACGCCGCATTCGGACGCGCGCCCGGAGCGGTAATGATCTCAACAGTTTGGCCGCTGGAAAGCGACTGCGAAAGCGGGTAAGGCTGTCTGTCGACGCGTGCACCGACGCAGGCATGACCGATGTCGGTATGCACGGCATAAGCGAAATCGACAGGTGTTGCACCGGCAGGCAGTTCAACAATGCGCCCTTCCGGTGTGAAAACATAAATCTCATCCGGGAAGAGATCAGATTTGACGCTTTCAATAAATTCAAATGAGCTACCGGCACTCTGCTGCAGTTCCAGCAGGCTTTGCATCCAGCGCTGCGCGCGGATTTGCGCTGTGGTGCTGCTTTCACCGCCGTGCTCTTTATATGCCCAGTGCGCAGCAACCCCCATCTCCGCCATTTGGTCCATGTCTTCAGTACGAATTTGTACTTCAACCGGAACCCCGTGCGGACCGATCATCGAGGTGTGCAAAGACTGATATCCGTTCGCTTTCGGAATGGCGATATAGTCTTTCACGCGACCAGGACGGGGTTTGTACAGGCTGTGCATTTGACCAAGTACGCGATAACAGGTGTCGGCGTCGTGGACGATAACGCGAAACGCGTAGATGTCCATGATCGAGTGAAAACGCTGCTCTTTGAGCACCATTTTGCAGTAGATCGAGTACAGGTGTTTCTCGCGACCGCTTACGCGACACGGAATGCCTGCCTCCTGCAAACGCCCTTCGATTTCCGAGAGGATTTTTTGAATCATCTCTTTGCGGTTGCCGCGCGCGGCTTTAACCACTTCTTTAATCACGCGATAGCGGTTCGGGTACAGCGCTTCAAAACCCAACTCTTCCAGCTCGGTTTTAATGTGATGTATACCTAAACGGTGCGCCAGCGGACTGTAGATTTCGAGGGTTTCGCGGGCAATACGGCGACGTTTGTCCGGGCGTAATGAGCCCAGCGTGCGCATATTGTGGGTACGGTCGGCAAGTTTGATGAGAATGACGCGGATATCCTGCACCATCGCCATAATCATCTTGCGAAAGTTTTCGGCCTGCGCCTCTTTCTTATCGCGGAACTTAAGCTTATCAAGCTTCGATACCCCTTCAACCAGTTCTGCAACGCTTTTACCAAAAAGCTGTTCCATGTCCTGGTAGGTAGCGGGGGTATCTTCAATCACGTCATGCAGCAGCGCAGCCATTAGCGTTTCATAGTCGAGTTTCATCTCGGCCAGAATGCAGGCTACTGCTACCGGGTGCGTGATATAGGGTTCACCGCTTGAACGTGTCTGGCCCTCGTGAGCGTCACGTGCAACGAGATACGCCTGCCGAAGACGCTTAATCTGGTCTTCCGGCAGGTAGTTTTGAATCAGTTGATTCAGGCTTTCAAACAGATACAAGGGCGACCCGCTTTGTGATTAACGAC
Organism: Citrobacter freundii; assembly: GCF_029717145.1. NCBI lineage: Bacteria > Pseudomonadati > Pseudomonadota > Gammaproteobacteria > Enterobacterales > Enterobacteriaceae > Citrobacter > Citrobacter freundii. The sequence continues at coordinate 77,296 of NZ_CP099222.1, forward strand.
GACCTTCAGCAATAGCGGTAACGGCTTGTAATTCAGCGGCTTCCTGCTCTTGCTGTTCCTGGCGCTCACGCACGTCGAGGATCTGGTTATTGATCAGACCTTCTTCGATTTCGCGCAGCGCGATTACGGTAGTTTTATCGTTTTCTTCTGGTACAAGCGGATCCTTTCCGCCTGTCTGCATCTGACGAGCGCGACGCGCGGCGACCAGTACCAGGTCAAAACGGTTACCAATTTTCTCTACAGCGTCCTGAACAGTTACGCGTGCCATACTTAAAATGCTCCACAGGTGAAGAAATGACTGGGCATGATACTGAATGTGGGTTCAGTCTGCCAACAGTTTGCTGATTAAAGCGTCATGGCGCTGCTTTTGGCGGCTCATGCGCAGACGTTCGGCGCGAATGATCGTTTTCAAATCGCCCAGGGCAGTATCAAAATCATCATTCACAATCAGATAATCATATTCGGCGTAATGGCTCATTTCTGCAACAGCTTGTGCCATACGTTTTGCGATCACTTCTTCGCTATCCTGACCACGCCCACGCAGGCGACGGTCCAGTTCAATCTTAGAAGGCGGCAAAATAAAAATACTGCGTGCATGCGGCATTTTTTCACGAATTTGCTGCGCACCTTGCCAGTCGATATCTAAAAAGACATCTACGCCCGATGCCAGTACTTGCTCAATTGCCTCACGCGAGGTGCCGTAGTAATTGCCGAATACCTCTGCGTGTTCCAGAAACGCATCTCTGCCAATCATGGTCCTGAATTCATCATGGTTCACAAAGAAATAGTGTTCACCATGCACTTCCCCCGGGCGCGGTGCGCGCGTGGTGTGCGAAACAGAAACCTGGGTGTCATACAACGGTTGGGTCTTTAATAAAGCCTGAATCAGGCTGGATTTACCCGCGCCACTGGGGGCAGAAACAATATAAAGCGTGCCTTGAGCCATGAGTATCTTATGTATGTGATTGTCGAAAGAGAGCCTACATACGGGCTTATTATACACGTAGCCGCTATACGACGTAGTCTTTGTCACACTTTTTGCGCAGGATTATTGCGTTTTGCGTATCTTTTTCCTGTTTTATCGCAGAGTTGCTGCAACAAGTAAAAATGACCGGAAAGCTCCTCGCAGGATGGCTTTTTACCACTCGGATTCTCTGCCGCTTCGCGCTATACCTGCCGCGTAATACAACCTACAGCGGAGGTAGTGATGGCAATAAGGAAATACATGGTGCTGATTTTGCTGCTAGGGCACTTACCCGTATGGGCTGTGTGCCCGGTCTGGTCGCCAGCCAGGGCTCATGAGGAAATTTCACAGCTACAACAGCAGATAACCCAGTGGGATGCCAGCTACTGGCAGCAGGGGGTCAGTGCTGTAGACGATGGCGTTTATGACCAACTCAATGCGCAATTACGGCAGTGGCAGCGCTGTTTTGATGAGGAGCCTCAAGCCGAGGTGGTTGCCCCACCGATTAGCGGGACGATATCGCATCCCATTCCCCATACCGGTGTCCGTAAACTTGCAGATAAACCCGCGATACAACAATGGTTACGTAACCGCAGCGATGTATGGGTACAACCGAAGGTCGATGGGGTTGCGGTGACGCTGATTTATAAGGATGGCAGTCTTGTCAGGGCGATTAGTCGCGGAAATGGACTTAAAGGGGAAGACTGGACCCAGAAGGTTCGTCGGATCCCTTCCATACCGCAGACAACTAAAGGTCTGCTGGCGAACAGCACCTTACAGGGTGAAATATTTCTACAGCAGGAGGGGCATATCCAGCAAAAGAGAGGCGGAATGAACGCCCGCTCGAAGGTGGCAGGAATGCTGATGCGTCAGGATAATCCAGAGTCACTACACTCCCTGGCTGTTTTCATCTGGGCCTGGCCTGATGGCCCAGAGGCGATGCAGGAAAGACTCACGCTGCTCGCTGATGCGGGGTTCGGTTTTACGCAACACTATACTCAGCCCGTGAATAATGCAGATGAGGTCGAGCGTGCCCGTACACATTGGTGGACTTCCACATTGCCTTTCGTGACGGATGGTGTGGTGGTGCGCATGGCAAAAGAGCCGCCAGCACGAAACTGGTTACCCGGACAGGGCGATTGGGTGGTGGCCTGGAAATATTCTCCGGTCGCTCGCGTGTCCGAGGTCATGGATATTCAGTTTTCTGTTGGTAAAAGTGGGAAAATTGCCGTGGTCGCAATACTGGCACCTGTCATGCTGGATGATAAACGGGTGCAGCGTGTCAATGTCGGCTCTGTAAGGCGCTGGAATGAATGGGATATTGCCCCAGGCGATCACCTCCTGATAAGCCTGGCCGGACAGGGCATTCCTCGCATCGATGAAGTTGTCTGGCGCGGCACTCAACGTACTAAACCTACGCCCCCAGAGGGGCACTTCAATTCATTGACCTGTTTTTATGCTACGCCTGAGTGTCAGCAACAGTTTGTTGCCCGACTGGTCTGGCTGAGTGCAAAAGAGGTGCTGGATCTTGAGGGTATCGGCGAGGCGGGATGGCGGGAACTCCATCAGGCGTATCGCTTTGAACATATCTTTTCGTGGCTGGCATTAACCCCAGAGCAATTACAGTCCGCGCTTGGGGTAAGCAAGGGAGAGAAGTTGTGGCATCAATTCAATCTGTCACGGCAGCGTCCTTTTACTCGCTGGCTAATCGCCATGGGCATACCGTTAACACAGGTAACACTTAACGCCAGTCACGAGAGTTCCTGGCGGCAATTACAGGCGTGCGATGAGAGCCATTGGCGCCAGCTTCCCTCCACGGGGGAGCGTCGTGCCAGGCAGGTGATTCAATGGCGGGATAATCGGCAAGTCAACGCACTAAGTAACTGGTTAGCCGCTCAGCGCGTTACCGGATTTATGCCTTAATGACCTTCATGGTGATAATAGAACACCGGCAGCCCTAGCTTCAGGCGCAGCGCCAATAATCGCGCAGTAAAGCCGAATAGCAGGGTGGAGATAACGACCACATCGTGATTGGAAACATAATGTTGTAGCACGATGTACAGCACGGCAGCGGCAAATGACACCCCGGCATACAGTTCTTTCTGGAACACCAGCGGAATGCGTTTGCAGAACATATCGCGCAATACGCCACCAAAGACACCGGTGGTGACTGCTGCTACAACGGCAATGATTGGTCCATGTCCCATATCAAGTGCAACCTGTGCGCCGATAATCGAGAACACCACCAGGCCTAGTGCATCCAGTACGAGGAAAATCTTGCGCAGGTAGGGCATGACGGGAGCAATAATGGTGGTTAGCACCGCGGCGGTCGCCACAATAATGACGTACTCAGGATGTTTCACCCAGCCGAGAGGATAATGGCCGAGAAGAATATCACGGACGGACCCGCCGCCAATGGCTGTCGCGGTGGCAATAATAATAACGCCAAATGTATCCATGCGACGACGGCCTGCCGCCAGTGCACCCGTCATGGCTTCAGCAGTGATGCCAATTAAGTATAAAACGTGTAACAGCATGTATTCCCCCTGATTTCCTGGGGGCTAAGGTTAGCGATTTGTGCTCGTTGTCACGATTGAGATTTTCTAAGGTGAAGTAGTTTTAATAACTACAGCTAATGCGAATTTACTAAGCATGCCAGATGGTATGCACTTTAAGCTTTATAAACTGAGCATAGATGATGAGAAAATATAATTCGAAGTGGCGATAAAATAAGCGGATAGTTGAAAAGCAGGCGTAGCGCCGCCATTTTATCGACGGGCTACGTGAGGAGATGACCTATTCGATGTTCTGAATCTGCTCGCGCATTTGCTCGATCAATACCTTCAGCTCAATGGCTGAGTTAGTCACTTCGGCATTGATGGATTTAGAGGCGAGGGTGTTCGATTCACGGTTGAATTCCTGCATCATAAAGTCCAGACGACGGCCGACCGCCTCTTTTTTCTTCAGGATGTTGTAGGTTTCTTTAACGTGAGCTTCCAGACGATCTAATTCTTCCGCCACATCGATACGCTGCGCCATCAGCACCAGCTCTTGTTCAAGACGGTTATTTTCCAGCTGAACCTGTGCGTCTTCGAGTTTGGCAACCAGACGTTCACGCTGCCACTGCAGGATTTCCGGCATATGCGCGCGGACTTTCGCCACTTCGGTGCTGACGCCTTCCAGACGTTGTTCGATTAACGCTTTTAGCGCCTGGCCTTCGGTTTCACGTGCGACAATAAAGTCGTCCAGCGTGCCATCGAGCGCGGCAAGGATCTCTGCGGCAATAGCGTCCAGGTCTTGTTCCTGGGCCGCCATGACACCCGGCCAGCGCAGGATATCAACCGGATTAATTTCGCCTTCATCGCTCTGCATCTTGACCCAATTTGCGGCGGTGACGAGCTGTTTAGCGAGTTTTTCATTCAGGAGCAACTCACCTTGCGCGCTGGCATCAGGCTCAAAACGCAGCGTACATTCGATTTTACCGCGTGTCAGACGCGTGCGGATGCGTTCGCGTACAACAGGCTCAAGACTACGGAACTGTTCCGGCAGGCGAAAATAGGTTTCCAGATAACGCTGGTTTACCGAGCGCATTTCCCAGGTAGCGCTACCCCATTCACCCTTGATTTCACGCCGGGCGTAGGCGGTCATGCTGCGGATCATAGACGTTCCTGTTTTTGAAGATGAGATGGGAGGATTATAGCCATCCATGTCTTGTCAGGATAGGAATAACCGTCGGAACTCCGTATAATGCGCAGCCACATTCGTTTCAAGCCGGAGATTTTATCATGCGTCCAGCAGGTCGTAGTGCCAACCAGGTGCGTCCCGTCACCCTGACCCGTAATTATACAAAACACGCTGAAGGCTCCGTGCTGGTCGAATTTGGTGATACCAAAGTACTGTGCACCGCCTCGATTGATGAAGGCGTGCCGCGCTTTCTGAAGGGCCAGGGGCAAGGCTGGATCACCGCAGAATATGGCATGTTACCGCGTGCGACTCATACCCGTAACGCGCGTGAAGCGGCGAAAGGTAAGCAGGGCGGCCGTACCATGGAAATTCAGCGTCTGATCGCGCGTGCGCTGCGCGCCGCCGTTGACCTGAAAACGCTTGGCGAATTCACCATCACCCTGGACTGCGACGTGATTCAGGCAGACGGCGGTACCCGTACTGCATCCATTACCGGTGCTTGTGTTGCGCTGGCTGATGCGCTGAACAAACTGGTTGCCAGCGGTAAGCTGAAAACCAACCCAATGAAAGGGATGGTTGCTGCGGTGTCCGTGGGTATTGTGAATGGCGAAGCGCTCTGCGATTTAGAGTACGTTGAAGACTCTGCGGCAGAAACCGACATGAACGTGGTGATGACCGAAGACGGTCGCATTATTGAAGTGCAGGGCACGGCGGAAGGCGAACCGTTCAGTCATGAAGAACTTCTCACCCTACTGGCACTGGCCCGAGGGGGAATTGAATCCATCATAACGACGCAGAAGGCGGCGTTAGAAAATTAATTTTAAAGGCGACTGATGAGTCGCCTTTTTTTTGTCTGTTATAAAGTGAGATGAGGAGCGAATCCATGAAACCGTATCAGCGCCAGTTTATTGAGTTTGCGCTTAGCAAGCAGGTACTAAAGTTCGGCGAGTTTACGCTGAAATCCGGGCGTAAGAGCCCCTATTTCTTCAACGCTGGACTGTTTAATACCGGGCGTGACCTGGCACTGTTAGGCCGTTTTTATGCCGAAGCGCTGGTGGATTCCGGTATTGATTTCGATTTGCTGTTTGGCCCGGCGTACAAAGGTATTCCTATTGCCACAACGACCGCCGTTGCGCTGGCAGAACACCACGATAAAGATTTGCCGTACTGCTTTAACCGTAAAGAGGCGAAAACCCACGGCGAAGGCGGTAACCTGGTCGGCAGCGCATTGCAGGGCCGTGTGATGCTGGTGGATGATGTGATCACCGCCGGTACGGCGATTCGTGAGTCGATGGAGATAATCCAGGCGAATGGTGCGATGTTAGCTGGGGTTCTGATTTCTCTCGATCGTCAGGAACGGGGTCGTGGTGAGATTTCCGCTATCCAGGAGGTGGAGCGTGATTATGGGTGCAAGGTCATTTCAATCATTACCCTGAAAGACTTGATTGCGTATCTGGAAGAGAAGCCGGAGATGGCGGAACATCTGGCCGCAGTGCGGGCGTATCGCGAAACGTACGGCGTATAATCAGAACTGCCGGATGGCGCTACGCTTATCCGGACTACGCACTTTCTGTAGACCCGGTAAGCGTAGTAGCGCCACCGGGCAATCAGCGATTACTGCAATTGTGCGACTATCAGCGGCCAGCGGATGTCAAAATCGTCCGTTGGACGGTATTTAAATTCGCTGCGCACAAAACGAGACAGCATACCTTCACAGAAAGCCAGTAACTGGCTGGCCAGCAGCGTTTCATCCATGGCGTAACCTTCACCTTCACGCATCCGTTTTTCTCGCAGAACCTGGCGCAGCTGGGCCTCGATGCGTTCAAACAACTGATTAATGCGGCCCTGCAGACGATCTTGCTCAAACATCAGTGCGTGACCGGTCAGAATACGCGTCAGGCCGGGATTACGTTCCCCGAACCCTAAAATCAGCAACACGATCAGACGCAGGCGTGCGCCGGTGTCTTTTTCATCTTTCAAAATCAGGTTGATACGGGTAATCAGACTATCTTCGATAAACTCAATTAGGCTATCGAACATGCGGGTCTTGCTGGGAAAATGGCGATACAATGCCGCTTCGGAAACGCCAACAGAGGCTGCCAGTTTTGCTGTCGTAATGCGTTGGCTTCCATCGCTGGATTCCAGCATCAGCGCCAGAGACTGAAGTATTTCTTCGCGACGATTCCTTTTCGCAGTTTGCTTTTCTACCATGTTACAAAATACCCCTGAAAATAAGCACTTGCCAGGCAGGCATCCACACAGCGACCGCAAACAACTGTTTGCGGTATGTTATTGCGTTATTACGCTGTGGGATACTTCTCTACGGGTTACTTGCGCCCGGAATGGCCGAAGCCGCCTTCGCCACGATCGGTGGCTTCAAATTCTTCCACCAGATTAAATTCAGCCTGCACGACCGGCACAAAGACCATCTGTGCAATACGCTCACCCGGCTCGATAGTGAAGCTGTCCTGGCCACGGTTCCAGACAGATACCATCAGTTGGCCCTGATAATCGGAGTCAATCAAGCCGACCAGGTTGCCGAGGACGATACCGTGCTTATGGCCCAACCCGGAGCGTGGAAGCATTACCGCCGCCAGCGAAGGGTCGGCGATATGAATGGCTAACCCGGTTGGCACCAGCGTCGTCGCGCCCGGAGCCAGTTCTACGGCGTCATCAAGACATGCGCGCAGGTCAAGTCCGGCAGAGCCAGAGGTGGCGTACGTCGGGAGCGGAAATTGTTGCCCTACGCGTGGGTCCAGAATCTTAACGTCGATTTTTTTCATCATAACGGGTCACGATCTCGTCGAGTAATAATTGGCCCAGGAGTTCTTTACGCTCAAGCGGTAAGACTTTATCTCCATCCTGCCAGAAAAGGTGTAATGCGTTGCTGTCGCTGTTAAATCCTTGAGTAGATAGTGAAACATCGTTTGCACAAATCACATCAAGGTTTTTGCGGATACGTTTTTGCCGGGCATATTCTTCCACATTATTTGTTTCGGCGGCAAACCCAACGACAAAAGGACGATTAGCATTGAGTGCGGCAACCCCGGCGATAATATCCGGGTTTTTGACCATTTTTACTGTGAATTCATCACCCTGCGTCGCCTGCTTTTTGATTTTTTCATGGGCTACGGTTTCTGCGCGATAATCAGCGACGGCGGCACAGCCAATAAAAATATGCTGTTGCTGTACGACTGATTGCACGGCAGCTTCCATTTCGAGCGCCGTAACGACATCAATACGCTGCACCAAAGGCGGCGTGGCTAATGACACGGGACCTGACACCAGCGTGACATTAGCGCCGCGCTTTGCTGCCGCAGCGGCGATGGCGAAACCCATCTTTCCGGAACTGTGGTTAGAAATGTAGCGCACCGGATCAAGCGGCTCGCGTGTTGGGCCAGCCGTAATCATGATGTTGAGATGTTGCAGGGAATTGACAGGTGAAAAATGTTCCGCCGCCATATCCACAATGGTTAACGGATCCAGCATACGGCCAGGGCCAACATCGCCACAGGCCTGGCTGCCGCTGTCGGGTCCCCAAATGAGCAAGCCACGTGACGCGAGAACGCCGAGATTGTGCTGTGTTGCGGCGGCGCGGTACATCTGCTGGTTCATGGCCGGTAAGACGGCAACAGGCGCAGGCGTTGCCAGGCAGATCGTTGACACCAGATCGTTGGCCATGCCAGCGGCAACGCGCGCAATCAAATCAGCCGTGGCGGGGGCCAGGATAACTAAATCGGCCCATTTCCCGAGTTCAATATGACCCATCGCAGCTTCTGCTGCGGGGTCAAGCAAGCTGTCGGAAACGGGGTAGCCCGAAACCGCCTGTAAGCTCAGGGGCGTAATAAACGCTTTTGCCGCCTCGGTCATTGCCACGCGGACGTCTGCGCCACGTTCCCGTAAACGGCGTACCAGCTCGGGGGTTTTGTATGCAGCAATACCGCCACTGACACCAATTACGATTTTTTTACCGGCCAGGCTCATCATGATCTTTCCTGTTGGATTTCACCAGAAGGCGGATATTTTATCACAATCCTCAATGCGACGTGCTTTTGCCGGGAAGCACTTTGCGAGGCGTCACGAAGAAGTGAAAACAGGACGTCGCTTCATGGCGGGTGTTATGTAACCATTCGCGGGCTAAGGGAGGAGAAGCATGGAAGAGATGGAATGTTCGATGCCCCGGGAAAAAATGATGGCTCTGGGGGTTGATTCGCTGACGGATGTTGAGCTATTGGCTCTTTTTTTACGTACCGGTTCGCGAGGGAAAGATGTCCTGACGCTGGCAAAAGAGATACTGCAAAATTTTGGTTCTCTGTATGGTCTGTTATCGGCTGATTACATGGATTTCAGCCAGGTTCAGGGTATTGGCGTGGCGAAGTATGCCCAGCTAAAAGGTATTGCCGAATTGGCAAAGCGTTACTACAACGTGCGCGTGATGGAAGAACGTTCGCTACTGAGTCCCGAAATGGCGCGTGAGTTCCTGCAAAGCCAGTTCTCGCAAGAGGAACGAGAGATCTTTCTGGTGATCTTTCTTGATGCTCAGCATCGCGTGATTAAACACAGCACACTTTTTTCTGGCACGCTCAGCCATGTCGAGGTACATCCGCGAGAAATTGTCCGTGAGGCGATAAAAATGAATGCGTCGGCGCTGATCCTTGCGCATAATCACCCTTCGGGGTGTGCAGAGCCGAGTAAAGCAGATAAACTTATCACCGAGCGTGTTGTGAAATGCTGTCAGTTCATGGATGTCCGGGTGCTTGATCATCTAGTAATTGGGCGCGGAGAGTACGTTTCTTTTGCGGAACGCGGTTGGATTTAACGCACTTTACGCGATCCATCGGGATCTTTGTCTGTTCGGGACTTGAGCACATCGCTGACTCAGCGTATACTACGCCACCTTTGAGAATCTCGGGTTTGGCATTTGGGCCTGGCAATCGAGAGTTCGCAAATATACGAAATCATTCATTCGGTATCCAACGTTGATGCAGTATGAAAGATTTAGTGTATTGAACTGCGATAACCGGGCTGAGAAGCCTGACGAGGCGCCAATACCCCATACGAAGCTCGAGCTAATTTGATTTTTGGAGAATAGACATGTCCCGAGTCTGCCAAGTTACTGGCAAGCGTCCGGTGACCGGTAACAACCGTTCCCACGCACTGAACGCGACTAAACGCCGTTTCCTGCCTAACCTGCACTCTCACCGTTTTTGGGTTGAGAGCGAGAAGCGTTTTGTCACCCTGCGTGTATCTGCTAAAGGTATGCGTGTTATTGATAAGAAAGGCATCGAAACAGTTCTGTCTGAACTGCGTGCCCGTGGCGAAAAGTACTAAGTACTAAGAGGAAATAAATCATGGCTAAAGGTATTCGTGAGAAAATCAAGCTGGTTTCTTCTGCTGGTACTGGTCACTTCTACACCACCACGAAGAACAAGCGTACTAAGCCGGAAAAACTGGAACTGAAAAAATTCGATCCAGTTGTCCGTCAGCACGTTTTATACAAAGAAGCGAAAATCAAATAATTTTCACTTTGATGTAAAGAAAAACCCTGCCTCGGCGGGGTTTTTTGTTTTCTGGCCGTCCCCATATTAATGAGACCTGATACACCGCCGGAGATGCTATGCCTGAATTACCTGAAGTCGAAACCAGTCGCCGTGGTATTGAGCCGCATCTCGTTGGGGCAACGATTCTGCACGCCATTGTGCGTAATGGGCGTCTGCGTTGGCCGGTATCAGAAGAAATCTATCGTCTTAGTGATAAGCCTGTGCTTAGCGTACAACGTCGTGCGAAGTATCTGCTTTTAGAGCTAGCGGATGGCTGGATTATCATTCATCTGGGCATGTCAGGCAGTTTACGTATTCTTCCTGAAGAACGCCCGGCAGAAAAACACGACCATGTGGATTTGGTGATGAGCAATGGCAAAGTCCTACGCTATACCGATCCCCGGCGGTTTGGGGCGTGGCTATGGACCAAAGAACTGGCGGGACACAATGTTCTCGCGCATCTTGGCCCGGAGCCGCTGAGCGATGATTTCAACGCCAGTTATCTCCAGCAGAAATGCGCGAAGAAGAAAACGGCGATTAAACCCTGGCTGATGGACAACAAGTTAGTGGTGGGGGTTGGCAACATCTATGCCAGCGAGTCGCTGTTTGCGGCTGGTATCCATCCTGACCGCCTGGCATCGTCGCTGTCGGTATCTGAGTGTGAGCTGTTGGTGCGCGTTATCAAGGCGGTTTTGCTTCGCTCTATCGAGCAAGGGGGAACGACGCTGAAGGATTTTCTGCAAAGTGACGGCAAGCCGGGCTATTTTGCCCAGGAGTTGCAAGTCTATGGGCGTGAAGGTGAGCCTTGCCGTGCATGTGGCGCGCCGATCGTTGCGACAAAACATGCACAGCGAACGACATTCTACTGCCGTCGCTGCCAGAAATAGCGTAGATAACGCCTTTACTTCAGCTTGACCATTAACGCCTGGTGCACGTTCGCCGGTAAAAAGTGGGTCACGTCCCCCTGATGGCGGGCGACTTCTTTAACCAGCGATGATGAGATAAATGACCATTCTTTGGAAGGCATCAAAAAGACGCTTTCCAGCTGCGGCATCAGGTGGCGATTCATGTGCGCCAACTGCATTTCATACTCAAAATCTGCCACGGCACGCAGCCCACGAATCAGAACATTTGCCTGTTTATCGCGGGCGAAGTTTGCCATTAAGTCGCTAAACCCCAGTACTTCGACATTGTCGAGATGCGCCGTTGCCTGCTGTGCCAGCTCAACACGCTCTTCCAGAGTAAACATCGGTTTTTTACTGGGACTTGCGGCAATCGCCAGAATCACGTGATCGAACATGCTTGTTGCACGCGTCACGATATCGATATGGCCGTTAGTAATGGGATCGAAGGTTCCTGGATAAATTGCCCGTTTTTGCATGACAACCCTCAGTGCGTTTTGGGTGGCAGGTAAGGTTCCAGCAGCTGCAGCAGACGCTGTAGCGCGCCCTGGTTTTGATACAGAACTTCAACTGCATGACGACCATAGAAATTACGATAATCTGCATCGGTCAGCAACGACGAGATCTCTTTCACCAACGTGGTGGTATCGGTGACGGTGATCAATCCACTTGCCTGCTCAAGTCGGGCGCAAATATCTTTAAAATTAAAGGTATGTGGTCCCATCAGTACGGGAATCGCATGCGCTGCAGCTTCTAATGGGTTATGACCCCCACGTTCAACCAGTGAGCCGCCGACGAACGCCAGGTCGGCAATGCCGTACAGCAGCATCAGTTCGCCCATCGTATCGCCAATAACCACCTGAGTACCTGAAGACGGGACTTCTCCCGAGGACCGTGTGGTATAGCTTAGCCCAGCCTGGCGTACGAGGTTAATGGCATCCGGAAAACGTTCCGGATGTCGTGGAACCAGAATCAGTAACAGATTCGGGAACTGATTTAATAATGCCTGATGCGCGGCGACGATAATGCTTTCTTCACCATCGTGTGTGCTGGTAGCAATCCATACCGGGCGATGTGGTGCCCACTGGCGACGTAACGTGATCGCTTTAGCGGCCAACTGCGGGGTGACGGAAATATCAAATTTTAGACTGCCGGTGACGGTCACCTGATTGCTCTTTGCACCAAGCGTAATAAAGCGTGCACCATCTTCTTCATTTTGTGCGGCAATCAACGTAATACGACGTAGTAATCTGCCAACAAATTTACCCAGTTTCGCGTAGCCTGCGGCCGAACGGGCGGAAAGTCGGGCGTTAGCAATGACCAGAGGAATATGACGTTTGTGGAGTGCCGCGATCAGATTTGGCCACAACTCGGTTTCCATGATTAACACCAGTTTGGGGTCAACTTTGTTCAGGAAACGGTTGAGTGCATCGGGTAAATCGTAAGGTAAATAGACGTGTTGAACGTCAGTACCAAATGCAGACTGGACGCGCTCTGAGCCGGTTGGTGTCATAGTGGTAACCGTGATCGGCAGGTCCGGGTAACGATGTCGCAGGGCGCGGACTAATGGGATCGCCGCCAGTGTTTCGCCCACGGACACAGAATGCAGCATGATGCCGCCTGGCTTTAGCGGACGACGATAAAACCCGTAGCGTTCACCCCAGCGTTTACGGTAGGCCGGAGCCTTACGACCGCGCACCCAAAGCCGTATCCAGATCAAGGGCTGAATAAGGTAGAGCAATGTGGTGTAAAGCAACTCAAGCATGGGCGTTAGCTGGCTAATGGATGTGCTGTGGATTCTATGTATTTACCCGGTGCTTTGCTATTACTTTTGCCATTCAGGGACCAATTAGACTCTAAACTGGTCAATCTGACTTGTGAGAGACCATTATGTTGCATTCTGGTGTAACTCTTTGAAATTAAAGTCAGGGGCTAGAGAAGATAACAAATTGGTTCTGAAGTTGGCATCAATCTACGCTAATGAATTGATTGGAAAGACGAAAAGAAAATGTGCTTTACTTTTATTCGTATCGGATTGCCACTAAAGAAGTGGTACACTAGCGCGCAAAATTTAAGTGCGATATCAGTAATCAGGCAACTGTTTAGCTTGGGGCGGTAGCGTGCTTTTTTTGCTTAACGGTATCGGATACTCTCAACAAAAGAGCTGCTTGTGGAAAAGTTATTCAGAAATATCCTAGTCATTAAGATGCGTTTTCATGGCGATATGCTGTTGACAACCCCCGTTATCAGTACATTAAAACGTAACTATCCCGATGCTAAAATCGATGTGCTCCTTTACGAAGATACAAAGCCGATTTTATCTGAGAATCCGGAAATTAATGCGCTATATGGAATCAGTAAGAAAAATGCCACAACAAAAAAGAAAATCGCTAACTTCATTTTATTAATAAAAAAATTACGCCAAAACCAATATGATTTAGTGATCAACTTGACCGATCAGTGGCTGGTTGCATTATTGGTCCGTTTTTTGACCGCTGGCACAAAACTTTCCCCTGATTTCCCGCACCGTCAGAAACCTTTCTGGCAGAAGAGCTTTACACATCTTGTGCCAATTACTGGCAATCATATCGTCGAGCGTAACCTGTCGATTCTGAATCCGCTTGGGCTTAACACGATCAATCACGAAATGTCCATGCACTACGCTCCTTCCCATTGGAAAAATATCCATGAACAGCTAAAACAGCTCAACGTGAGTGAGCGCTATGTGGTTATTCAGCCAACCGCACGTCAGATTTTTAAATGCTGGGATAACGAGAAATTTTGCGAGGTTATTGATGCCTTACAGGAACAGGGTTATCCGGTTGTGCTGACCTCTGGACCAGGGAAGGAAGACCAAGAATGTATCCATGATATTGCTGAGGGATGCAAATTATCTCCCGTCACCGCGCTTGCGGGTAAAACGACGTTTCCTGAATTGGCGGCTCTCATTGATCATGCGGCATTGTTTATCGGTGTTGACTCCGCTCCTATGCATATTTCCGCTGCGGTGAAGACCCCTATCATTTGTTTGTTTGGCGCGACGGATCATATCGCGTGGCGACCATGGGCGGAAAATGTCACGCTGCTATGGGCTGGCAACTATCAGCCGGTACCGCCAAGAGATCGGCTGGACCGCAGTTATAAATATCCGTCAGTGATCCCTGCGGCGGATGTTATTAACGCCGCCTGGCGAGTGCTCAATGGCGCAGCACCCGAAGTCGAGGTAAATGCACAATGATTGTTGCCCTCTGTCTGTACAAATATTTCCCTTATGGTGGGTTACAGCGTGACTTTATGCGTATCGCTAAAACGATTGCGGCGCGCGGGCATCATGTCCGGGTCTATACACGAGCCTGGCAAGGGGAGCGCCCGACGGAATTTGAGTGCGTTGATGTCCCGGTTACCGCACATTCTAACCATGGACGAGATAAACAGTACCAGATGTGGGTTCAGCAGCATTTAACTCAGCACCCGGCAGACCGCGTCCTGGGCTTTAACAAAATGCCGGGGCTGGATTATTACTACGCAGCGGATGTGTGTTATGCGTCGAAGGTAGCGAAAGAAAAGGGATTCTTGTATCGCTTAACGGCACGATACAGTCACTACGCAGCCTTCGAGCAAGCGGTGTTTAAACCAGGAGCGAAGACAAAGCTGCTGATGTTAACGACAAATCAAATTTTCGATTTTAAAAAATATTACCATACGGAAGACGATCGCTTTCAGCTCCTTCCGCCCGGCATCTATCCCGATAGAAAATACAGTAGCCAGGCCCCCGGTAGCCGTGAACGCTATCGTAAAGCCAATGGCATCACCCCGGAGCAGTTCTTATTGCTGCAGGTTGGTTCTGATTTTTCACGTAAAGGGGTCGGCCGCTCAATTACTGCTGTTGCCGCACTGCCTGAGGCTATCCGTCGTCAAACCCAGCTCTTTGTTGTTGGTCAGGATAAACCGCGCGCATTCGCTGCGCAGGCAGAAAGAATGGGTGTGAAAGAGAACGTCCATTTCTTTGCTGGGCGTGATGATGTTGCTCATCTGATGGCGGCCGCGGACGTGTTATTACATCCGGCGAAGCAGGAAGCTGCGGGAATTGTACTGGTTGAAGCTATCGCGGCGGGTTTGCCTGTGCTCGTGACGGAGGTCTGCGGATACGCGCCTCACGTAGCGGCGGCAGGATGCGGTGCTGTATTGTGTGAACCTTTTGAGCAACATGCGCTTGATGGCGATTTGCATAAGGTTCTGACGGATAGTTCTCTTCGTGAAGAGTGGGCGCGAAATGCGCGGCATTATGCGGATACGCAGGATCTTTATAGTTTGCCAGAACATGTTGCGGATATTATTACAGGTGAATTGCATGGTTGAGTTAAATGAACCCTTTGCCACATTGTGGAAGGGAAAAGACCCATTCATCGAGGTTAGAAAGCTTCAGGGTGAGGTCTTCCGGGAACTAGAAACCCGTCGCACACTTCGTTTTAGCGTTGCTGATAAGAGCTATTTTTTGAAGTGGCACCGAGGTACCACTTATAAAGAAGTTATTAAAAACCTACTGTCACTGCGCATGCCGGTACTGGGCGCCGACCGTGAGTGGAATGCTATACACCGTTTAGCCTCTTTGGGCGTTGATACGATGCATGGCGTTGCATTTGGCGAAACAGGTTGGAACCCGGTAAAGAAAACCTCCTTTATCATTACCGAAGATTTAACGCCAACTATTAGCCTGGAAGATTATTGTGCGAACTGGCGTGTTAAGCCCCCGCTGCCACACGTAAAAAGAATGCTGATTCAACGAGTAGCCAATATGGTTCGTGCGATGCATCTTGGTGGTGTTAACCATCGTGATTGTTATATTTGTCATTTCTTACTTCATCTTCCATTTGATGATAGAAATGAAGATGAACTGAAAATTTCGGTGATCGACCTGCATCGGGCACAAATTAGAAATAAAGTTCCTTTACGCTGGCGTAATAAAGATCTTACCGGGCTTTTTTTCTCATCTTATAATATTGGATTAACAAACCGTGATTACTACCGATTTTTGAAGATATATTTTAATTGTAGTCTGAAGGACGTTGTTAAGAACGAAAATACGTTCATTGAACAGGTTGAAGGAAAAGCCAAACTTATTCGCGAAAGAACAATTCGCAAATCATTGTAGCTTTAACTACAAAGAATTATTGTAAGTGAAGTTTGTATTTCATGACATGAAACGACACTATGTCTCTTCTCGCATATTTAATTTTTAAATATCTTCAATATTTTGTTGTAATAGGGTTTATATGAATTCAAGCACACAGGCAAAATATCCATCTAAAGGCATTTCAGCTTATTTTTTGTTATTTTCTTTTTGTGTTTTATGTTTTGTCTGGCCTATCCAGAACTCAATTTTGCCAACCAATAGAAATCTCTTCATATACTTAAGTGCGGCATTAACGCTATACTTTTGTGTCCGTAAAAAGTATATGTCCATTGAGCTTAGCCGGCTGGCGAAATATGCCATCGCTTTAATTATTATTTTTCTGGGATTCACATTGGTCAATGGGCTATTCGTTGCAGCTGATGTGGGGAAAATGCTCCGTAGCTGGCAGGGACAATACTTGCGTGCGGGGCTATTATTCTTTGTTGGACTATTTTTGTATCCAATCTGTAAGTATCATTTTAAAAATATAAAGGCCAATAAGATATTGTCTTTAGTTGTTCTGTGTTTGCTAGGGGTGATATTTATTCACCTGCTGCAGAATATCTATTTTTATATCAAGACAGGTACGATACTCTGGGGGGAAACGTGGATCGTGCCATCTCGCACCGAGATGAGCTTCCAGATAAACATGGTTACGGGAATTTTACTGGCAGAAATTGCCTGTCGACTATTCCTGGGCCGTAAGTATCTCATCTTCAGCAACAAACTGATGGCTGCCTTTATTTTGCTGTGCTTCATCTGTTCAGCATTAGCGAAGACCCGCTGGGGCACTATTGGTCTGATTGGCAGTACGATTTCTATCTGCGTATTTATTGCCTTAAAAGCGATTAGCCGGAAGAACTTGCCGAAGCTTTGCCTGGCCACGCTGGTTGTTGCGATGGTAGTAGGCATTGTAGGCTACACTTCATGGCATCAGGACTCCCGCTGGAAAAGCCTAAGCATGGATATGGTCGCTGGCTGGGATCTGGGTATGCACAGTCGTTGCTATAACGGTTTTGATGGCCCGTTAATGCAGGACAGCACTGGTCGCATAATGAATGATTCGAATAGCTGCCGGGCGTCGTTCTTCCGTCAGGGGACCGAACTGATCGCTGAATATCCGTTTGGTGCGGGTCCGCGAAAAGATGCATTCTTAGTGCTGCTGCAGGAAAAATATCACGACCCTATTATTCAGCAATCTAACAGCCATTACGGGTTGATTGATGTCACGCTTCAGAACGGTGTCCTTGGGCTTATCAACTGGCTGGCATTTGTCATGTTGATGATCCTTATTGGCTGGCGTGCATTCTCTCGAGATTTAATTATTCCGGGTCTGTACTTGTCTCTTTTCACGGTGAGCTTCTTGTTCCGTAGCGGTGTAGATAACATGATGCGCGATCACTACCTTGAGCAAAACCTTGCGTTATCAGGTTTAATGCTAGGGCTGATCTTTACGAGTAATAAAATATCACGGGCTAAAAAATGAAAGTTTTAATTATCCGTAGAGACAATATTGGCGACTTGATACTGACAACGCCGCTGATCTCGACTATTGCAAAAGACATGAATTGTAAAGTTGATTTGTTAGTTAACACCTATAATCAATCGATTATCGAGAATAATCCTCATGTTGGTAAAGTTTTCTTATACAGCAAGCTGCACCACCGTTCTAAAGGTACATCTAGCCTTAAGGTGTTGTTTCAGCGCCTGAAGACGATTATTGATCTGCGCCGTGCTAAATATGATGTTGCGATTATTGCCAAAGAGCATTGGGATAAGCGTCCTTTACAATGGGCAAAATTAGCGGGCGCCAAAAGAATTATTGCTATTGGTAATGACTGTCCTGACATTATCACCGATGCTATTCCTGAAACTCAGGAGCAGATTCATCTGGTCAATTTACTGGATAGGTTAACGGGACCGCTAGGCTGTACTTCTAAACCCGGCCCGCTGGAGCTGTATGTCACACCACAAGAACTGGCTGACATAAAAGCAAAGATAGAATTTCCCCAGGATAATTTGCCTGTTTATGGGTTGCAGATAAGCTCCCGCAGAGAAGAACAGCAATGGCAGAAAGAAAAGTTTGTTGAGCTTGCGCATAAACTTGCGGGCATACAGGCGTGCCATATCCTGTTATTCTGGTCTCCAGGGAAATCAGATAATAAATTACATCCTGGTGATGACGATAAGGCTGATTTTATCAGCGCGCAGTGTGCCGATCTGCCGATTATTCCAGTAAGAACGAACAGCGTTCGTGAGCTGATGGCCGGTATGTCATTATGCGATCAGATTGTGACCAGTGACGGCGGTGCCTTGCATATTGCTGCTGGGGTGCACAAACCAGTGGTGGCGCTGTTCGGCAACAAGGCTGCATGGCTATGGACTCCATGGGGTGTGCCGTACGAAATGCTGCAAGGAAAAGATTATGATGCTCGCAATATTAGCGTCGATGATGTATTCACGCGGTTTATAAGCCTGCAGGAGCAGGTGCGTAAAAATACGTCAATGGATGAAGCATAAGCTTACTTATTGCTATAGGTAAGTTGATATATTGATCTCTATCTGGCGATAGATTAAATAGGTTTTATTTAATGATTAGAGCATTGAAAAAAAGAATTCAGCTATTACTGGTTAATCTTTTTTTAATGATGTATACCCGTAAGAAAGATTTTTCTTTTAGTCAGCAAGAATTTGAAAATCAGGATAAAAGTCAGCTGAAGAATATTCTGATTTATTCTTCAACGGCGCTGGGTGATTTCATGATGAACTCTCCAGCAATTCATGCGCTCCGCCAGACATATCCTTCTGCGGCAATCACCTTGATATGCCACAAAAAGATGTATGACTTCCTCAAAGGGGGAAGTGACTGGGACGATCTTATCTCATGGGATAATAAACTCACTACCCTCCCTGTATTAGTTAAAGAGATCAAAAAACGTGGAACGCCAGATCTGACTGTAATTCTTCACTCACATACACCTTACGATTTCCTTAGCGCCATCATTGCGGGCACAAAGTATGTCTTTGTAGATAACGATAAGCAGGACATCCCACTCGTGAGTAAATGGGCGACCAACAGAATCAGTAAGTTTGTTGGGCATACTATTCAGCGAAAGCTGGAGCTCATTATGCCTTTGCTGAATGAAAAACCTGACAACAGTATGCACCTGCCGTTTCCTGTCGAACGTACGGTGAGCGAGGAAGATTCAAAGCTGCGCTGGATTGGTTTTCAGATGGGGGCATCGTCCTTTAAGAAATGCTGGCCTGTTGAGCGATTTGTCACTTTCGCAAACCAGCTTTTTGACCATGATGATGTGCGTGTCGTCCTAATTGGCGCGCCGAATGAGGTGCCTCTGCAGGACGAATTTTTGCAAAAGCTGGATAGCCGCTTTCATGACCGCGTAAAACCGCTTATCGGTAAAACGACGCTAAAGGGGCTGATTCAGGAAGTGAAGAATATGGATCTGCTGGTAACATCGGATACGGGCCCTATGCACCTTGCTGTGGCAATGCGGGTACCGACAGTGAGTATGTATGTGATCACCTCACCCTATCTCTATGGCCCCTATCAGGACCCTCAATTGCACAAGGTGGTTTACAAAGCCTATACGACGCTGGATGAAATTAAGTACCGTTCAGCGCTCGAGAAGGTGAGTTGTGAAGAGATTATGGTGTATGTAAAACCATTCTTGCGGTAAGTTTACCGACGCTCTGCATGTTCTGATAAGCGTGCAGATCTATACGTCGGACGGCAGGTGTGCTAGTACTTGCGGAGCGGTGAGTAACGACAGTTTCCCTTCTGGAGCAATGCACATTAATTGGTTCTTACCGTAGCCACCAATGAGCCCCGGGTCAGTGGGGCCATACAGTGTAACGTTCGGGCGATCGAGTGCGGCGGTCAGGTGACTAAGACCTGTATCAACCGAAACCACAAATTCAGCACCAGCCAGGATACGTGCAATTTCCTCAAGACTCATCCGCGGCAATACATCGACATTATCAAATCCTTCCGCAATTCTTCTTGCTCTTTCCTCTTCATGCGCTGCTCCCCAGGGAAGCTTGATGCGAATCCCTGTCTTCGGTATCAGCGCAATAAGGTCCCGCCAGTGCGCTTCTGTCCAATGCTTATCATCTCGTGTGGTAGCATGTAAAAATACGGCGTAGGGCTGCGAATTAGACGTCTGCTGTTTTACAAAATGCTGCGCGATAGCATAATCGCCCTGCGACTGCGGTTTAGTATACCCCAGACTTTTCGCAAACAGTTCCCGCGTACGTTCAACGGCATGCTGCTGCCTGGCAATATGATGCTTACGGTTATAAAACAGGCTTGCCAGCGGTTCTCGGGCCGTGCTCCAGTCCATGCCGTGCTTGACGCCGCGCCCCAGACGCGTCACCAGAGCGGCACTTTTAACCAGACCTTGGGCATCGATTATCGCGTCATACTGCTGTAAACGCACCGCATCGCGAAACGCTTTACGCTCGGCTTTAATCGGTGCTGAAAACCAGGCTTTACGCCAGCGGCGAATCGCCACGGGGATTACCCGGTCAACGGCTGAATGCCAGGATGGGATTTGCGCGAACCCTTCTTCAACCACCCAGTCAAACTGAATACCTGGAATTGCCCGCTGCGCATCGGTTAGCGCAGGCAATGTATGCAGTACATCGCCCATCGACGATGTTTTAACGATCAGAACCCGCATCCGTCAGGCTTCCTCTTGTAACAACAGGTCGTTCAGTTCTTCCAGAACGCGCTGAGGAGTGATGTCAATCAGGCTCTGATGATACCCTTGTGCCGCATCGCCCTTACGCACTTTGTGATAACCCGTTATCAGGCGGATCACACGTGCTTTATGGGAAAGAGGTGGAGTAAAGTCCGGGCTGCTGGGGCCGTACAGAGCGACCAGCGGACGGTTCAGCGCGGCGGCTACGTGCATTAATCCTGAGTCATTGGTGACTACCGCTTTACAGGCGGCGAGAAGAATAACGGCCTGCTCGAGCTGCGTTTCACCCGCCAGATTACGGCACCATGCCTGCTGTTCGGTGTTGAGTGTCGCCAGAATTTCATTACCGGCTTCATGATCTTTGGCTGAGCCAAACAGTACGATCTGATGGCCTTCGTCGATCAGCTGCTTTGCCAGTTCCGCATAGTGATAATGCGGCCAGCGTTTAGCCGGGCCAAATTCTGCCCCAGGACAAAAACCGATGATCGGGCGTTCAGCAGAGAGAGAGAACTGGCTACAGGTCAGTGATTTTTCACCTTCGCTGACTTGCAGCTGCGGCCATAACAGCGGCTGCGGTAAATCTTTCGCTGAAAGCATTACGCCTTTATCGTAGGCCAGCGCTACATAGCGCTCGACCATCAGCGGCCAGGCTTCTTTATCCAGCACGCGTGCATCATTGAGCAGCCCGTAGCGCATCTCACCGCGCCATCCGGTACGATGGGGAATGCCCGCAAAGAACGGCACCAGCGCTGACTTAAATGAGTTCGGCAGCACGAAGGCACGATCGTAGCGTTTTTCACGCAGACTGTGGCCGAGTTTACGCCGTTCACCGATCTCCAGCGCACCGTGTCCTAGCGGCATGGCAATCGCGTCGTTGACTTCAGGCATGCGCGACAGCAGCGGACGACACCATGCCGGTGCCATCACGTCGATTATCGCCTGGGGATAGCGCGCCTTGAGCGTGCGATAGAGACTTTGCGACATCATCATGTCGCCAACCCAGGACGGGCCTATCACCAAAATTTTCATACTTACGCGTCGCGGTTCAGCCAGGCCATATATTCCGTTACGCCTTCGGCCACGGTCTTAAACGGCTTGTCGTAGCCTGCTGCGCGCAGGTTAGTCAGATCCGCCTGAGTAAACGCCTGGTAGCGGCCTTTCAGTTTTTCCGGGAACGGAATGTACTCAATGCTGCCTTTTTTATGGTAAGCCAGCGTAGCATCCGCCACGGCCTGGAATGATTCCGCGCGACCGGTACCGAGGTTAAAGATACCGGATACACCGTTTTCCAGGAACCACAGGTTAACTGCGGCAACATCGCCAACATAGACGAAATCACGTTTGAAGTTTTCGCTGCCTTCAAATAGTTTTGGCGTTTCGCCATTGTTGAGTTGGGTATTGAGATGGAAAGCCACGCTTGCCATGCTGCCTTTGTGGCCTTCACGCGGTCCGTAGACGTTGAAATAGCGGAAGCCGACAATCTGCGAATCCGCTTCTGGCAGGATCTGACGAACATACTCGTCGAACAGGAACTTTGAGTAGCCGTAAACGTTCAGCGGTTTCTCATATTCACGGGATTCGATGAAGTCAGAAGTACGTCCGCCGTAAGTGGCTGCAGAAGAGGCGTACAGGAACGGAATTTCGCGTTCCAGGCAGTAGTGCAGCAGCTCTTTGGAGTATTGATAGTTATTGTCCATCATATACTTGCCATCCCACTCGGTGGTGGAAGAGCATGCGCCTTCGTGGAAAATTGCTTCGATATCGCCGAATTCTTCACCGGCCATAATCTGGATCAGGAAGTCTTCCTTATCCATGTAGTCAGCAATATTCAGATCCACCAGGTTAACAAACTTGGTGCCGTCTTTCAGGTTGTCCACCACCAGGATATCAGTGATGCCTTTATCATTCAGTGACTTAACGATGTTGCTGCCGATAAAGCCCGCGCCGCCGGTAACGATGATCATAAATGTAACCTTCGAATTATGGAGTCAGAGACAATCTCAGACACGAATACTTCTATCATATCACTACATGGCCCTGGCTTCAGCCATTCACCGATAAGCCGTGCGGGTACACGTGATTTATGCTTCATTTTGAAGAAGTGATGACGCGTCATCTCGTATCAATGTATAGCTTTGGGTAATATGTGCTGAAATTTGCCCAGTCTGGAGAATTGCAATGCGTGGGAATTTTTACAAGCAGTTAACGAACGACCTGGAAACCGCACGTGCGGAAGGGCTGTTTAAAGAAGAACGCATTATTACGTCTGCGCAGCAGGCGGATATCACGGTAGCTGATGGAAGCCACGTGATTAACTTTTGTGCGAACAACTATCTGGGACTGGCTAACCACCCGGAACTGATTACAGCGGCAAAAGCGGGTATGGATTCTCACGGGTTTGGCATGGCTTCGGTGCGCTTTATCTGCGGCACCCAGGACAGCCACAAGCAGCTGGAGCAAAAACTGGCGGCGTTCCTCGGTATGGAAGATGCCATTCTTTATTCTTCTTGCTTTGATGCTAACGGCGGCCTGTTCGAAACGCTGCTGGGCGCAGAAGATGCGATTATCTCCGATGCCCTGAACCACGCCTCTATCATCGACGGCGTTCGTCTGTGTAAAGCGAAGCGTTTCCGTTACGCCAATAACGATATGCAGGAACTGGAAGCGCGCCTGAAAGAAGCGCGTGAATCTGGGGCGCGTCATGTGCTGATTGCTACCGACGGCGTGTTCTCGATGGACGGCGTGATTGCCAACCTGAAAGGCGTCTGCGACCTGGCGGATAAGTACGATGCACTGGTGATGGTTGATGATTCCCACGCGGTGGGTTTTGTCGGCGAAAACGGCCGCGGTTCCCATGAATACTGCGAAGTGATGGGGCGTGTCGACATCATTACCGGTACGCTGGGTAAAGCACTGGGCGGCGCGTCCGGTGGTTATACCGCAGCGCGTAAAGAAGTCGTGGAGTGGCTACGTCAGCGTTCCCGTCCGTACCTGTTCTCCAACTCACTGGCTCCGGCGATTGTGGCGGCGTCCATTAAGGTGCTGGAAATGGTTGAGTCCGGCCATGACCTGCGCGATCGCCTGTGGGCAAACGCCCGTCAGTTCCGTGAGCAAATGTCCGCCGCTGGCTTTACGTTAGCCGGTGCCGATCACGCGATTATTCCGGTGATGTTGGGTGATGCAGTCGTTGCACAACAGTTCTCCCGTGAACTGCAAAAAGAAGGTATTTACGTTACCGGCTTCTTCTATCCGGTGGTTCCGAAAGGCCAGGCGCGTATCCGTACCCAGATGTCTGCGGCGCATACCCCTGAGCAGATTACGCGTGCTGTTGACGCGTTCACACGCATTGGTAAACAACTGGGCGTTATTGCCTGAGGATGTGAAATGAAAGCGTTATCCAAACTGAAAGCGGAAGAAGGCATTTGGATGACCGACGTTCCTGAACCGGAAGTCGGTCATAACGATTTGCTGATTAAAATCCGTAAAACAGCCATCTGCGGGACTGACGTTCACATTTATAACTGGGATGAATGGTCGCAAAAAACCATCCCGGTTCCAATGGTTGTTGGGCATGAGTATGTCGGCGAAGTAGTCGGCATCGGCCAGGAAGTGAAAGGTTTTAAAATTGGCGATCGCGTGTCGGGTGAAGGCCACATTACTTGCGGACATTGCCGTAACTGCCGTGGTGGGCGTACTCACCTGTGCCGCAATACGACCGGTGTCGGTGTAAACCGTCCGGGTTGTTTTGCTGAGTACCTGGTGATCCCGGCGTTTAACGCGTTCAAGATCCCGGATAACATCTCCGATGATTTAGCCTCAATCTTCGATCCGTTCGGCAATGCGGTTCACACGGCACTGTCGTTCGATTTGGTCGGAGAAGATGTGCTGGTTTCCGGTGCAGGTCCTATCGGTATTATGGCGGCAGCCGTCGCGAAGCACGTTGGTGCACGCCACGTTGTCATTACGGATGTGAATGAGTATCGCCTTGAGCTGGCACGAAAAATGGGTATTACTCGCGCGGTAAACGTAGCGAAAGAGAACCTGACTGATGTCATGGCCGAGCTGGGTATGACCGAAGGGTTTGATGTGGGTCTGGAGATGTCCGGTGCGCCGCCAGCGTTCCGCGCCATGCTGGATACCATGAACCATGGCGGTCGCATCGCCATGCTGGGTATTCCGCCGTCAGACATGTCCGTCGACTGGACAAAGGTTATCTTTAAAGGGCTGTTTATTAAAGGTATCTACGGTCGCGAAATGTTTGAAACCTGGTACAAAATGGCTGCACTGATCCAGTCTGGTCTGGATTTGTCGCCAATCATCACCCATCGGTTCTCCATCGATGAGTTCCAGCAGGGCTTTGACGCGATGCGTTCAGGTCAGTCAGGGAAAGTGATTCTGAGCTGGGATTAGTATTAAACAGGCAGGATGAATAGCTAATAGCCAGATATGATAAATATCTGGCTATTTTTTACTTGCTGCGAATTTTTCGTGAGAGTCGGCGAAACTTTTCTTTTAATAAAATCAGGTTATAAACGAAACCATGACCCTGAATATCGATATTATATTTATTACGAAGTGTGAGGATATCGTTCGCCTGACATATTTTCAGACTGCCTTTACATGAGAGATCGATAACTTTAAGTTCACCTGATGGTGTTCTAATAAAATTACCAGGGTGAATGTCATTCGAAGCCAGACCTGCATTGTGAAGTTTGATGATACAGTTTTTTACATCCTGCGCGTTACTTTCGTTAATCTCAGTAAGGGGTTCACCGTCAATATATTCATGAATGGTAGATACTTCAATACACTGACGTAACTTACATTTTTCAGCCACATAGTACAGATCTGCGGTGCAGGCACGCTGCTCTGGTGTTAACCGCCCAAGCCGCTTAATCATATTTGAATAAAAAGGTCCGAAAATAAAGTTTAACACTTTTTTCTCGAGGCGATGGTCAATTTCGCGATCGTTCTTGACGATGAATTTTTTATTCTCGTATTCGACAAGAAAAACGCTGCGAAAACCATTTTCTGCATTCAGTAGTTTTCCTTTTATTTCATTGCATGCTACTTTTTCCATCAATGAAGGGAAGTTGATATTTTTTTTCTTGAAATAGATGTTAAAACCATCCATTTCAGTTTTAATAATAGCCATTAAATTCGCCTCCGTATATCTAATCTGGTAGAGATAATAATGCTTCGTATTATACAATAATTTACTACTAACGTTTAGTTAATACATGCTTTTATGCGAAGTGAACGAAAATAATGATTTTTAATTTTATCCATTTGAAGATTATGGGTTTATTAAATATGGCTATGAAGATATCTCGACGTAAAGTATCGAGGCCACAAGGATGACCTGGCCATCATCGCCAGCGTATTGTTCATTTTGTGAGAGAGATCAAATCCGCATTCTAAAAATCCTTGACCACACTCAGATAACAACTGAGTTAGCTATGTGTGCTATTTTCTGTAACTCAGACCTGTAAAACAATAAGTTATGAAGTGGTTAATAAAATTTAGTAGGAATATGTGCTTATTTTTCGATAAATTGTGAGTCGTTTTAAACCTTAATAATATCTTAATAATCGGGTGATAGAGTAACGACCATCCCATAGATTAGCTGATTACCCTACTATGCAAAGTAAATATAAATTAAGCGTTATTATTCCGCTATATAATGCCGGTAGTTACTTTCGTGACTGTATGGAGTCGTTAATTGCGCAGACCTGGAAAGATCTCGAAATCATTATTGTGAATGATGGTTCTACGGACTGCTCAGTCGATATTGCGCAACGCTATGCGGATAAGTATCCCCATGTTCGGCTGCTACATCAGATCAATCAGGGCGTCTCCGTCGCGCGTAACCTTGGTCTGGATGTCGCCGTGGGGGATTACATCGCATTCGTTGATGCCGATGATGAAGCCTATCCGGAAATGTATGAGACGTTGATGGGGATGGCTTTGCAGGACAACCTTGACGTTGCACAAGGCAATGCAGACTGGAGTTCGCGGGAAACATCCCGAGTCTGGATATCCATTCCAACCGATCGCCTGCGCTCTACAGGTATCCTTTCCGGCCCGGACTGGTTGCGTATGGGGCTTGCTTCGCGCCGCTGGACGCATGTTCTCTGGATGGGGGTATATAGAAATAACCTCATTAAAGAACACAATATAAGATTTATCCTTGGGTTACATCATCAGGATGTCATGTGGAGCACGGCATTTATGTTTAATGCCACTCGTGTGAAATATACGGAAAAACCGTTATATAAATACTACCAACACGACGGTTCAATAAGCCACATGAAGCGGCAGGGTGAAGCGAATTTAAATTATCAACGGCACTATATTAAGATAACTCGCCTGCTGGACGAGCTTAATCATAGCTACGCTAACCGTATACCTATCTATCCTGAGTTTAAGCAGCAGGTGATTTACGAAGCGCTACGCGTATGCCATTGCATCCGCAAAGAGCCAGACGAAAAGATTCGCCAGCGCATGATTGCCGAGGTGTTTGTATCGGGTATGTTCAAGCGAATGGTGAGCAATATTTGCAGCGTTAAGCTGGGTTATCAGGTGCTGTTATGGGCCATCCGGTTTAGCAAGTGGCGCGATAAATCACTGACGCCACGCCGTCTGGCCCATGTCACGCTGGGTCTGAAAGACTGATTACGACCAGCCCTGCCACTGCAGGCGCATATATTGTACCAGCGTGCTTTGGGTGATGCTCTCACCGAGCACGCTAAAGAATCGGCTAGCGTAAACGGGTTCTAACGGTTGCTTCGGTTTGCACAGTTTCACCCCGCGGAAAGGATTACGCGGCGCATCAGGCGTGCCGTTTTTCGGTGGCGTCAGATTTGGCGTAGAGGTATCTACCTGTGGTTCATTGAGCAGGCTGCTTGGGCGAACCAGCGTAATGTCGGCGGGCAGGTTATAAACCATTTGCTGCAATACGCGTACCGTCGAAGGATGAGGGTGCCCAATCGCGATAGCGGAACCGTTGCGGCGCGCCAGTTCGACCGCGCGGTTAAACTGGCGGCGAATGTCCGCTTCGTTTTGCGTGTCGTCGAGGAAGACTTTGCGTTTAATCACTTTCACGCCCGTTCCTCCTGCCGCACGCATGGACTGGCTGTTACCGATGGTCATACTGTCCAGGAAATAAAGATCGTACCGTTCCAGTGCCTGCATCACTTTCTGCATGCCAAACAGGCTGGAGGTCATCGCGCTGCCCATATGGTTGTTAAGCCCGACGGCATACGGCACTTTGCTTACCGCATCGCGAATAATCCGCTCAATCTCGTCGCTGCTCATCTCCGGGCGCAGGGTATCTTTCTCAAGCGGCTGTTTGCTGAGAGGCGCCATCGGTAGATGGATTAAGACTTCATGTCCGCTGTTATGCGCTTTGGTCGCCATCTCCCGTGCATGTGGTGCATTGGGCAGAACGGCAACGGAGATCGCAGAAGGCATCGCTAGCACCTGATTCTCGTTGTGCGGACGATAACCGAAATCGTCGATCACGATGGCAAGCTTACCGGCAAAAACAGAGGGAGCGAATGCCAGCAGGCTGGCGAGTGAGAATATTATGCGGCGAAACTGAGGCAAAACTTATCTTCCCAACCACGGCTGTGGATTGACCGCCTGACCCTGGCGGCGAATTTCGAAATAGAGTGCGGGTCTGCCCTGACCGCCGCTGCTACCCACCAGGGCAATCGGCTGTCCGGCACGCACCTGCGTACCTACGCTGACCAGCGCGCTTTGGTTATAGCCGTACAGGCTCATATCGCCTTTACCGTGCTCAACCACGACCACCAGACCATAACCCTGAAGCCAGTCGGCCAGAATAACGCGACCGTCGGCAATGGCTTTCACTTCGGTGCCTTCAGATGCGCCAATGACCATCCCTTTCCAACGTAGCTCACCTTGCAGCTGTTCGCCATAGCGATGCAGCGTTGGGCCACGGACGGGCCAGAATGCCTGACCGCGCGGCGAACCTAACCCCCCGGTACGGGACATCAAGGATTTTTCGTTTTCGGTCGGCTTGTAGGTCGACCCTTTGCGCGATGCATCCTTTTGCTTATCGCGCACCGCCTGTGCTTCGCGGGCTTCACGTTCAGCGCGCGCTTTGGCGGCGGCCTCGGCCCGTGCAAGGCTGCTGCGTAGGCGGGATTCGTTGGCGCGCAGTTCGCTGAGCTGCTGCTGGCCCTGCTGAATGGAGGACTCCAGCCCAGCGAGCGTTTTTTGGCGCTCGTTACGCGCCTGTTCCAGCTTGGCCTGTTGAGCGCGCTGCTCGTACAGCAGCGTTTGCTGCTCACTCTGTTTATCTTCCAGCTCGGCCTTCTGCGAATCGACCTCTTCGCGGGTTTGCTTCAACTGGGCGATGGTTTCCTGCCGCGCCTGGTTCAGATAGCCAAAATAGGCCTGCAGGCGCTGCCCGCGCTGACTCTCTTCGCCACTGAGGATTAACTGAATGCCGGTGTGCTCACCCTGACGAAACGCGGCGTCCAGTTGGGCGGCCAGGCTGCGTTCCTGTGCTGCTCGCTGCTTTTCCAGCTTCGCGAGGGCGGCGTTCATTTCGGCAATTTGCGCATTCAGTTGCGCCAGTGAATTTTGCGTTTCGCGCAGCTGTCGTGCCGCAACGGCGATGGCCTGTTCCTGGGCTTTAAGCTGGGCGAGGAGGGTGGAACGTTGCTGTTGTTGCTGGCGTACCGCGCGTTCTTTTGCCGCGATATCGGCCTGAATAGATTTGAGCTGGTCGCGTTCGTCCGCGTGGGCGGAAAAGGCGCACAACAATACGCCAGCGCTAATCACGCTGGCGTATAACAAGGGCCTGACTGAAAACCTACGCGGTTTTGCGGCCCATGTGATGGTATTAATCGCCTTTCCCCTCATGGGGAGGGATTATTCCACGATGAACAGCGGCTTACCAGTCATCTCTTGCGGGATTTCCATGCCCATCAGCGTCAGCATGGTCGGGGCGATATCGGAAAGTTTACCGCCATCGACAGCTTTGACGTTTTTACCACCGACATAAATCAGCGGAACCGGCAGGTTGGTATGTGCAGTATGTGCCTGACCGGTAGACGGATCGCGCATTTGCTCAGCGTTACCGTGGTCTGCGGTGATCAGCAATTGGCCGCCAACGGACTCAACCGCTTTGGCCACTTGCTCAACGCAGTGATCCAGCGCTTCAACCGCTTTAACCGCAGCATCCATTACCCCGGTATGACCGACCATGTCGCCGTTTGGGTAGTTACAGATGATGGTGTCGTATTTCCCGCTCTCAATCGCGGCAACCAGCTTCTCGGTCAGCTCTGCGGAGCTCATTTCTGGCTGCAGATCGTAGGTGGCTACTTTCGGCGAGTTGATCAGGATACGGTCTTCGCCTTTGAACGGCTCTTCTACGCCACCGTTGAAGAAGAAGGTCACGTGTGCATATTTTTCAGTTTCGGAAATACGCAGCTGGGTTTTGTCGTGCTTCGCCATCCACTCGCCGAGGGTATTCGCCAGAGACGTTGGTGGGTAAGCTACCGCTGTTTTGATGTCGGCCGCGTATTCGGTCAACTGCACAAAGTTGAGGTTAACCACTTTCTTACGCGCGAAGCCATCGAAGTCAGCGTTCACAAACGCGCGGGTGATTTCACGCGCACGGTCAGCACGGAAGTTCATGAAAATAAGCGTATCGCCGTCTTCCATTGCGGCATCGGCCTGGCCTTCTGCGCGGATCACGGTCGCTTTTACGAATTCGTCGTTTTCATCACGAGCATAAGCGGCCTGCAGACCTGCTAATGCGGTGTCAGCCTGGAATTCACCCTGGGCCAGCGTCATCAGGTCATACGCTTTTTCAACGCGATCCCAACGGTTGTCGCGGTCCATGGCGTAGTAACGACCAATAATGGACGCAACGCGACCTTTGCCCAGCGCGGCAAATTTTTCTTCGAATTTTTGCAGCGACTTTTCAGCGCTGCGCGGTGGTGTGTCACGGCCATCGAGGAAGGCGTGCAGATAGATTTTTTCTGCGCCGCGTTCTGCCGCCAGCTCAACCATCGCCAGGATGTGATCTTCGTGGCTGTGTACGCCGCCCGCAGACAGCAGACCCATGATGTGTACTGCTTTGCCGCTATTTTTCGCCTGGTCGACCGCATCGGTCAGTACCGGGTTAGTGAAGAAAGTCCGTTCTTTAATTTCAACATCCAGACGGGTCAGATCCTGATACACGATACGGCCCGCGCCCAGGTTGACGTGACCCACTTCGGAGTTACCCATCTGGCGGTCAGGCAGGCCGACTTCCAGACCAGATGCGTCAATCAGGGTATGTGGACGTTTGGCCCACAGAGCATCCATAACCGGGGTTTTAGCATTAAAAATGGCGTTATCCTGGCTGTCTTCGCGATAGCCGTAGCCATCCAGAATCACCAGTACCATAGGTTTTTTAGAAACCGACATTGCGACAACCTCACACTTAATAGATAAAAATAATTGCGTAATTTTACTACAGCTGAATCGATAAAGTAGCCCCCGAAGATCAAATAATGGGGTATAGCACGTCAGGGAGGACTCGGATTTACGTTTTTTTTTCCGTAGCGCCCCGCAAAAATGCAATCCAATGCACGCTCTGGCTGTATTTGCGCCAACGCGCAGGTATACTCTTTCCCTGGTTTTTTTAATCACTGAGTCGGGAGTTGTTACCCCCCATGCAAGAAATTATGCAATTTGTTAGTCGCCACCCTGTCTTGAGTATCGCCTGGATTGCGTTACTGGCGGCTGTATTATTTACGACCATCAAAAGCCTGACCTCGAAAGTGAAGGTGATTACCCGCGGCGAAGCCACTCGTCTTCTCAATAAAGAAGATGCGGTTATTGTGGATTTACGTCAGCGTGATGACTTCCGCAAAGGCCATATCGCCGGTTCAACTAACCTGCTGCCGAGCGAAATTAAAGCCAACAACTTCGGCGAGCTTGAAAAACACAAAGCCAAACCGGTTATTGTGGTTGACGGTTCTGGCATGCAGTGCCAGGAATCTGCAACTGCGCTGATTAAAGCGGGTTTTGAGCAGGTGTCCGTGCTGAAAGATGGCGTAGCAGGCTGGAGTGGTGAAAACCTCCCGCTGGTACGTGGCAAGTAACACCGTAAGTTAATATCGGAGATAAGTCATGGCCAACATCGAGATCTACACCAAAGCAACCTGCCCATTTTGCCATCGCGCAAAAGCGCTATTGAACAGCAAGGGCGTGAGTTTCCAGGAACTTCCGATTGACGGCGACGCCGTGAAGCGCGAAGAGATGATCAAACGCAGTGGTCGTACGACGGTTCCGCAGATTTTTATTGATGCACAGCACATTGGTGGTTGTGACGACTTGTATGCGTTGGATGCGCGTGGTGGACTGGATCCCCTGCTGCGTTAAGGCGTACGGATAGTATTTAAAGGACAACACTAAAGGGTTTTCTAAACATGTCAGAACAAAATAACACTGAAATGGCTTTCCAGATCCAACGTATTTATACCAAGGATGTGTCTTTCGAAGCGCCAAATGCACCGCATGTTTTCCAGAAAGATTGGCAGCCAGAGGTTAAACTTGATCTTGATACTGCATCTACCCAACTGGCAGATGACGTGTATGAAGTTGTGCTGCGTGTCACCGTAACGGCTTCTCTGGGTGAAGAAACGGCGTTCCTGTGCGAAGTTCAGCAGGGCGGGATTTTCTCCATCAGCGGAATTGAAGGGACTCAGATGGCGCATTGCCTGGGTGCATACTGCCCGAACATCCTGTTCCCGTATGCCCGTGAATGCATCACCAGCCTGGTATCACGCGGTACGTTCCCGCAGCTGAACCTTGCACCGGTCAACTTTGATGCGCTGTTCATGAACTATTTACAGCAGCAGACTGGCGAAGGTACTGAAGAACATCAGGATGCCTGATGAATCAAAGTAATGCTTCAATGACTGTGATTGGTGCCGGCTCGTACGGCACCGCTCTTGCCATTACCCTGGCAAGAAACGGCCACCCGGTTATCCTGTGGGGCCACGATCCCAAACATATCGCAACGCTCGAGCACGATCGCTGCAACGTTGCGTTCCTTCCTGATGTGCCTTTTCCCGATACGCTGCGCCTGGAAAGTGATTTAGCCACTGCGCTGGCCGCCAGCCGTAATATTCTGGTGGTGGTGCCGAGCCACGTCTTTGGCGAAGTGCTGCGTCAGATCAAACCGTTGATGCGCTCTGATGCGCGCCTGGTTTGGGCGACAAAAGGTCTGGAAGCAGAAACGGGACGCCTGTTACAGGATGTCGCGCGTGAAGCGTTGGGGGATGCCATTCCGCTGGCGGTGATTTCCGGTCCTACGTTTGCCAAAGAACTGGCTGCAGGCATGCCTACGGCGATTTCGCTGGCGTCAACGGACGAGACGTTTGCTGACGATCTCCAGCAACTGCTGCACTGCGGCAAAAGTTTCCGCGTTTACAGCAACCCGGACTTCATTGGTGTACAGCTCGGCGGTGCAGTGAAAAACGTGATTGCTATTGGCGCAGGGATGTCTGACGGCATCGGCTTTGGTGCTAATGCCCGTACGGCATTGATCACCCGCGGGTTGACCGAAATGTCACGCCTTGGCGCGGCGCTGGGTGCCGATCCGGCGACCTTCATGGGCATGGCGGGTCTGGGCGATCTGGTGCTGACGTGTACCGACAACCAGTCGCGTAACCGCCGTTTTGGCATGATGCTCGGTCAGGGCATGGATGTTCAGGGCGCGCAGGACAAGATTGGCCAAGTGGTTGAAGGCTATCGCAATACGAAAGAAGTTCGTGAATTGGCGCACCGTTTTGGTGTCGAAATGCCAATAACCGAGGAAATTTATCAAGTATTGTATTGCGGAAAAAATGCGCGCGAGGCAGCATTGACGTTATTAGGTCGTGCACGCAAGGACGAGCGGAGCAGCCACTAGCCGTAAGGAACCGTTTTACTATAACGACCCGACCCGCGTAGAACGGGTTGGTCGTTTTGCTACCTTCTGTGGAGTACGCAATGCCGTGTGAAGAACTGGATATCGTCTGGAAAAATATTAAAGCAGAAGCCCGGGCACTGGCGGATTGTGAGCCAATGCTGGCCAGTTTTTACCACGCAACGCTGCTCAAGCATGAGAATCTCGGCAGCGCGCTAAGCTATATGCTGGCGAATAAGCTTGCGTCGCCAATCATGCCGGCGATTGCTATTCGTGAAGTGGTGGAAGAAGCCTACGCCGCCGATCCGGAAATGATTGCCTCGGCGGCCTGCGATATCCAGGCAGTGCGCACGCGTGACCCGGCTGTCGACAAATATTCCACCCCGCTTTTGTACCTGAAGGGCTTCCATGCGCTGCAGGCTTACCGCATCGGCCACTGGCTGTGGCATCAGGGGCGTCAGGCACTGGCGATCTTCTTGCAAAATCAGGTGTCCGTGACTTTCCAGGTCGACATTCATCCGGCGGCAAAAATTGGTCGTGGGATCATGCTCGATCATGCCACCGGAATTGTGGTGGGTGAAACCGCGGTGATCGAAAACGACGTCTCGATCCTGCAATCCGTCACCTTAGGCGGGACCGGTAAAGCGGGCGGCGATCGTCACCCAAAAATTCGTGAAGGCGTGATGATTGGCGCGGGCGCAAAAATTCTCGGCAACATCGAGGTTGGGCGCGGGGCGAAAATTGGCGCGGGTTCTGTCGTCTTACAGCCCGTACCGCCACATACCACCGCCGCAGGCGTTCCGGCACGGATTGTCGGTAAACCTGACAGCGATAAGCCGTCCATGGATATGGATCAGCATTTCAACGGGATACATCATACGTTCGAATGCGGCGATGGCATCTGATTTCGAGCTATCTTACTTGCCATATTGAACCTGGGCTGTGCTCGTCATCCTCACGTACTGCGTGTACGCTCCGGTGACTGTGCGCAGTCCGTGTTCAATCTGTCTGCGCCGATAACGCTCGAAACGAATAACATCAAATTAATGTAGGTCGGATATGGCTTCAGCTGCCATCCGACAAAATCAACTGCGTAATACGGCGCCCGGATACCCCAGTTGGCGCCAGGCCTCATACACTACCACCGACACCGCGTTAGACAGGTTCATGCTGCGGCTGTCCGGCATCATCGGAATACGAATTTTTTGTTCTGCAGGCAGCGCGTCGAGAATGCTGGCGGGCAGGCCGCGCGTTTCCGGGCCAAACATCAGATAATCACCATCCTGATAGCTTACCGCGCTATGGGCCGGTGTCCCTTTGGTGGTCAGCGCAAAAAGACGTTGCGGATTTTCTGCAGCCACAAAGGCGGCGTAATCAGGGTGGCGCAGTACGGCGGTAAATTCGTGATAATCCAGCCCCGCGCGACGCAGGCGCTTGTCGTCCCAGGTAAAGCCCATGGGCTCAATAATATGCAGACGAAAGCCGGTATTGGCGCAAAGGCGGATGATATTGCCGGTATTTGGCGGGATTTCTGGTTCGAATAAAACGATGTTAAGCATACTGCCCCCTTAATAACGGGGGGCAGGATAGCAGAAAGGACGGGTACTATGCGACGGTCAGAGGCTGCGGTTTATAGCGTTGCAGCTTATAAAGCGTTGCGGCAGCAGCCAGCAGTGCGGGAACGCTGAGGAACATCAATATGCTGTCAGCCTGCCATTGCAGAGAAAGTAATTGGGCGCTGGTCATGGTCCCGGCGACGCCACCAAAGCGGCCCACGCCCTGCATCCAGGCAATACCTGTTGCGCGACAGTGGGTCGGGTAAAACGTTGCCGCCAGCGTCTGTAGTCCGGACTGTGCACCGTTCATGGTGATCCCCATCAGGAAGATCAGGGCGCTAAACAGAATGATGTGGTTATGTTCAAACCCGAGCGCCAGTGCAAACAGCATTGTCAGGATAAAACCGATGGAGACGACTTTGTGCGCTTCCCAGCGATCTATCAGCCAGCCGGCCAGCAGGATCCCCGCGGTACCGCCGAAGGTGAACAGTGATGTCAGCCAGGCAGATTCTGCCAGCGGGTAACCCATTCCCAGCATCAGCGTCGGCATCCAGCTCAGCAGCACATAATAGATAACCAGCCCCATAAAGTAGGTCATCCACAGCATCAACGTGCCCGGCAGCCACGGCATGCTGAACAACTGCGCCACGCTGCCTTTTTTGACGTCAGTCCGTTCTTCATCCAGATAAAAATGGGTGACCTGGTCTATATCACCTGGCATAAAGCGACGGGCAATTCGTTTGACTTGTGCGATCTCTTTCCCGCGATGGACCAGATACTTGACCGACTCCGGCAGAAATAACACCAGGAGGATGGTCAGCGCCAGCGGGGCAATTGCCCCGGCGAGCAGGACGCTGTGCCAGCCGTAGTTAGGAATCAGCCAGGAGGAGATAACCCCGCCACCTGCTGCACCGAGCGGGAAACCGCAGTACATGGTGTTAATCGCCATCGAGCGGCAGCGTTTTGGCGCAAATTCTGACACCAACGTGATGGCGTTCGGCATTGCTGCACCCAGCCCGAGTCCGGTGAGAAACCGCCAAAACGTTAACATATTCAGCGTCTGGGCATAGGCGGTGCCCAGACTGGCGAGACCAAAGAACAGGCAGGAAAAAACCAGTACGCGTTTACGTCCCATGCGATCGGATATTGGCCCGGCCAGCAGGGCGCCAAATGAGAGCCCCAGCAGCGCGGCGCTTAATACCGGCCCGAGATCTTGTTTCTTGATCCCCCAGTCGGCTGAGAGGGTAGGGGCAATGTAGCCCATCGCCGCCGTGTCGAAGCCATCAATGGCCAGCACCAGAAAGCCAAGGACGATGATGACCCAATGAAAGCGTGAAAAAGGACTGTCATCTATCGCCTGCTGGATATTCACTTTACCGGAATAAACCATGTCACCCTCGCCCGTTATGATGGTTGTTGTCGTGTGGATTATTATTGTGTGGGTTGTTGTTGTATTAGCTTGTATATACATTTGGCAGGTGAATAAAAAGTTGTCAAATATATTGAGTGTAAATGTTAACTGGTCGTTATTTTTGCATAAAAAATGGCCGGGCTGAGAACAGGCCGACCATTCAGAGTGTAGGGTTTTACGGGGGTACGGTTACGCGGCGCTACCCTGGACGAGAGGTGCCAGAGCGGCGGGCAGTTGCTTTCCCAGCTCTTGTACCAGTGAGTCACGGCTGATTTCACGAATGGATTTTGCACCGGTCAGCGTCATCGCCACTTTCATTTCTTTCTCAATAAGGTTCAACAGGTTAGCGACACCTGCCTGACCGTGGGTCGCCAGTGCATACAGGTAAGCACGGCCCAGCAGTACGGTATCTGCACCCAGTGCAATCATGCGCACCACGTCCAGACCGTTACGGATGCCGCTGTCTGCCAGAATCGCAATATCGCCTTTCACCGCGTCGGCAATGGCGGGTAGCGCACGCGCAGAAGACAGCACGCCGTCCAGCTGGCGGCCGCCGTGGTTCGAGACCACGATGCCGTCGGCGCCAAAGCGTACGGCGTCGCGGGCATCTTCCGGGTCGAGGATCCCTTTGATTACCATCGGACCGTCCCAGAATTCACGGATCCACTCGAGGTCTTTCCAGGAGATGGACGGATCGAAGTTGTTTGCCAACCAGCCGATGTAATCCTCCAGGCCGGTGGGTTTACCCAGGTAGGTCGAGATATTGCCTAAATCATGCGGACGACCGTTCAGGCCAACGTCCCACGCCCACTGCGGATGGGTTACCGCCTGCCAGTAACGGCGCAGCGCGGCATTCGGACCGCTCATCCCGGAATGTGCGTCACGGTAGCGTGCGCCGGGCGTGGGCATATCGACGGTAAAGACCAGCGTGGAGCAACCCGCTGCTTTAGCACGTTCCAGCGCGTTACGCATAAAACCGCGATCGCGCAGGACGTACAGCTGGAACCACATCGGACGCTTGATGGTCGGGGCAACTTCTTCAATCGGGCAGACGGAAACCGTCGAAAGCGTAAACGGAATGCCTTTGGCGTCAGCGGCAGCGGCGGCCTGAACTTCGCCCCGGCGGGCATACATGCCGCACAAGCCAACCGGCGCTAATGCCACCGGCATCGACAGTTTTTCGTTGAACAGGGTGGTTTCCAGACTCAGGTCGGCCATGTTCTTCAGCACGCGCTGGCGTAGTGCCACCTCCGATAAATCTTCGACGTTACGGCGCAGGGTATGCTCTGCATAGGCACCACCGTCGATGTAGTGGAACAGGAAGGGGGGCAGAATGCGCTGGGCTGCGGCGCGATAATCGCTGGCTGCTGAAATAATCATGAGTTGTTCTCCCTGCTAATTTCATTATGGTCACCGGGCAGACGGGTAATACGCGCCTGGCGGGCCTGGTCTTCATCAAAGCGTTTAATGGTGGTGTGGACAAAGCTGAGGTGCGCCATCATCGCCTTACGCGCGCCATCAGCGTCCCCGGCGACAATCGCGTCCAGCACGGCAAGGTGCTGTGCTGTGAGCTGTGAAAACACAGGTGGCACCAGGTACATACGCTGGCGGCTCTGTTTTACCGAGGACTGCAATACGTCGAAGAAACCGCGCATGGTCTGGAGCAGCACCACGTTGTGCGACGCTTCCGCAATGGCGAGGTGAAAGCGAACGTCTGCTTGTGAGGCGAGATCCGGGTCCTCACTCTGCGTGGCCTCAAAACAGAGCCTGATTTTCTCTTTGTCGGCAGTTGTAGCGCGCATCGCGGCATGCCACGCGGTGCTGGCCTCAATGGCGTGGCGGGCTTCGAGAATATCGAAGCTGTAATCCGGGTCATCCGCCATCAGGCTTTTCAGCGGCTGAACGATGTTTTGTTCGGACCAGGCTTCATGCTGCCAGCGGACAAACGTCCCGCCGCCGCGACGGCTGAGCAGCACGCCTTCACTGACCAGCTTTGCCAGCGCCTCGCGCAGTGAATTACGCGACACGCCGAGCTGTACGGCCAGCTGGCGCTCGGCGGGCAACTTCATGCCCGCCTCCAGCTGTTGTTCTTCAATCAGCGCCCGTACGCGAGTAGCGACCTCGTCGGACAGGCGTCTGGGCATCACTATCATGGGATCATCCAGGTTAAGACATAGGCCTGAAGCGTGGTAATCACACCCACCATACAGGTGAATATCAGGCTGTGTTTCACGGTAAAGCGGAACAGGTCAGACTCTTTACCCACCAGCCCCACGGCCGCACAGGCGATGGCGATAGATTGCGGGGAGATCATCTTGCCGGTTACGCCACCGGTGGTATTTGCCGCCACCAGCAGTACATCGGAGACACCGATTTGCTGCGCTGCCGTTGCCTGTAGGGCTGCGAACAGTGCGTTAGAAGAGGTATCTGACCCGGTCAGGAATACGCCCAGCCAGCCGAGGAACGGCGAGAAGAAGGTAAAGGCGCTGCCGGTGTGTGCCAGCGCTAATGCCAGCGTCGAAGACAGGCCTGAGTAGTTAGAGATAAATGCGAATGCCAGTACCATCCCGATGGAATAGATGGGCAACGCCAGCTCTTTCAGCGTGCTGCCGAAGGTTTGCAGGGCGGCAGAGGGCTTCATTTTCAGCCAGACGATAGACAGCAGGGCGGCAAACAGAATGGCGGTGCCGGTCGCTGAGAACCAGTCAAACTTGTATACCGCCGCGTAGGCCGTGGCTTCGTGTACCACCGGCGGCATGCGGGCCACCAGTTTGTCGAGGAACGGTACCGGAACATTCACCACCCAGTGATACATCGCGCCGCCAGGGGCAAACAGCGCTTTAAACGGTGGGATGCTCCACAGCGTGACCGTTGCTGTCAGAAACAGGAACGGTGACCAGGCGCGAACCACCTGGCCGGCGGTGTAGTGAGTGCGGGCCAGCGTTTGATCGACCTGTGAAGCACCCATGTCACCAAAGCGGAAGATGCGTACCGGCTGCCAGCGTTTCAGGAACAGCGTCAGACACACCAGTGACACCAGAGAAGAGATGATGTCCGGCAGTTCTGGCCCGATAAAGTTAGAGCTGAGGTACTGCGCGATGGCAAAGGAGCCGCCTGCGACCATTACCGCCGGCCAGGTCTCTTTCACGCCGCGCCAGCCGTCCATAATCGCCATGATCCAGAACAGCACGATAATCGTCAGGAACGGCAGCTGGCGGCCTACCATCTGGCCGATTTCAAAACTGTCCAGCCCGGTAACCTGACCAGCAACCAGGATCGGAATACCCATTGCGCCAAACGCCACCGGTGCGGTGTTTACAATCAGGCACAGACCTGCGGCGTACAGCGGGTTGAAGCCCAGGCCAACCAGCAGTGCGGCGGTAATCGCCACCGGGGCGCCAAATCCTGCAGCCCCCTCGAGGAATGCGCCAAAGCAGAAGCCGACAATCAGCATCTGCAGACGCTGGTCCGGGGTAATCGACAGAATTGAGGAACGGATAATGTCGAACTGCCCGGTCTTGACCGAAATCTTATAGACGAATACGGCGGCGATGATTATCCAGGCAATCGGCCACAGACCATAGAAGAAGCCGTACACCACGGATGCCAGCGCGTGATCGACCGGCATTTTGTAGAACAGCAAGGCGACCAACAGGGCAATCCCTACCGTCCACGTCGCAGCGACATAACCTTTCAGCTTGAGCTTAATCAGCGCGAAGAAAAAGAACAGAATAGGGAGTGAGGCAATCAGGCTTGAAAGCCAGATGTTACCGGCCGGGTCGTAGTTTTGTTGCCAGAGATTCATTGCAGGTCTCCTGGGGGCCGCCGACATAATGCAATGAGTCTGTGCTCATCTCGTCGTCACACTATGTGTAAAAGTGGCCCTGCCAATATTGTTGTGTAGGGGTAATGACAACGAATGGTTAATCAAATGTTATTTATTGGCAACGGCATTGTAAGCTATTTTTAACGAAATGTGAGGGGGTATTCGGATCTGGCTAAAATTGGTAGGGCCAATTGGCGGAGAAATAGGAGACCGGGCAAACGGACGTTGCCCGGAGGGTGATCAAAACTCAGTCTTTGAAAAGCCAGTCATCTCTTTCAGGCCCATTTCACGACCCAGTTCGGTCATCGGGTGTACGATCACCAGACCGCGCACGCTTTTCTTCAGCTTGCCCATGTCGGCCTGCTCTTTTTTGGTGATGGCGCGA
This sequence comes from Citrobacter freundii, assembly GCF_029717145.1. Taxonomy (NCBI): domain Bacteria; kingdom Pseudomonadati; phylum Pseudomonadota; class Gammaproteobacteria; order Enterobacterales; family Enterobacteriaceae; genus Citrobacter; species Citrobacter freundii. Next base: position 118,398 of record NZ_CP099222.1, read on the forward strand.
CGGAACGGGAGCTTGCTGAGCTTTTGTGCTTCTTTGCTCAACTTCTGACCGTGAACTTCACGCAGGCGCACGATCTCGGCTTCCAGCGTTTCTTTTTCTTTTTCCAGCTCGGCATATTTGTCGGCGGCTTCAACCAGTGACAGGTCTGCCTGCTGGTGGCGGATGGCGTCCAGGCGATCGCTCAGACGTTTAATTTCGTTTTTTTCGACTTCTTTCATAGGATAGCTTCTGCTAAAAATAGGATGAATATCCTATAGTATGCGCGCAGAGGGGGATTATTCTCAACTAATCGAAGATAAATAATCAAATGCTGCAAGTATTATTTCGCTAATGAAAATGTTAGCTGTTTGATTAAAAAGGGATTTTAAGAAATAAGATCGTTGATGGTGCTTTTTGTCGGTGGCGGCATAGTGAAGCACGTTTTCCTCAATATAATTAACCATCCGATCCTAAACTTAAACCATCGACCGCGCAGGCGGGTCGCGGATAATACATGGAGGATGAATCATCATGGCGAAAATAGGCGAGAACGTTTCGATTCTTATTGATAAAACCATCGATTTTATGGCGTCAAGCCAGGCTTTTCGTGAGTACTTGAATAAAACGCCGCCGCGTAACACGGTGCCTTCTGAGGTCCCGCAGGAAAACGTGCCGCTGTATCTGCAGCGTCTGGAGTACTATCGCCAGCTGTATCGACCGCAGCAGGATGAGAAGTAAATCGGTATGACGTTATTTCTGAAAGGCTTTCTTTAAGCTGATTTTAGAAATCAGCTCGGTCAGAGAGAGCACCATGGTTGAGCGTACCATTTGCTGGTAGCGCTGGATTTGCATGGCGTACAAACCCGAGTCTGAGGTATCAAACTGGGGCGGGGGCGGGAGCGCCGTCACGCAGTGCAGTTCACCAAACGGTCCGAGAATTTCGTCGTCGGTGAACGCATATTCATTACCGTCGTGATTCAATTCCTCACGCAGCGCCATCAGCAGTTCCGCATCTTCATACTCAGGGCGGCTGAGCACACCCAGGCCGTAGATCAGCTTCAGACGGACCGACAGATCGCCCAGCGGCCCGTCGCCGTCGAGCAACGGTTCCACTGCATATTTAACCGCGTAGTCGTCTTTGCGAAATACCTGAAGCACCAGGATATTCACCGCCTCGGTGAGTAAATCTACGGCGGTGATGAGGAAGCTGCGTACGGTTTTGCCAGCATTCAGACGCTCAAGCACACGATTTTCAAAGGCCTGCGTTTGTTCCATTATTGCCTGCATATCTGACAATCTGATATTCGGGCGCAGGCTGACCTGCGCCGCACTGTGGATCATTTGGTTGCGTTATATGCGTTAACCGCCTCCGCCACCACGTCGCTGTTGGCATCCAGCCCGGAAACCTGTGCCAGCGCGGCCTGTAGGCCTTTTTCGTCAATCAGCGCTGCCAGTTCCTGCGCCTGCGGGTCTTCTTCACTGCGGTAATGCATCGCCGCAGCAATACCCTGCACCAGATTAACGTGCGGCAGGCCGTACTCCAGCGTGCCGAGCAGCGGCTTGATTAAACGGTCGCCTGCGCTCAGTTTACGCAGCGGCTGGCGGCCCACGCGCTCAACGTCATCTTTCAGGTACGGGTTTTCGAAACGACTGAGGATTTTCTGAATGTATGCTGCATGTTTTGCCGCATCAAAGCCATAGCGTTTGATCAGTACCGCGCCGCTCTCTTCCATCGCACCTTTTACCACTGCGCGGATTTTCTCGTCGAGAATCGCGTCACGGATGGTCTGATGACCGGTCAATTTTCCGAGGTACGCGGTTATAGCATGCCCCGTGTTCAGCGTGAAGAGCTTACGTTCGACAAATGCCATCAGGTTATCAGTTAATTCCATTCCCGGGATGTTTGGCAGCTCGCCTTTAAACTGGGTTTTATCGACAATCCACTCGCTGAAGGTTTCTACGGTCACTTCCAGCGGGTCATTGGCGGCAGAGGCGGAAGGCGGAACAATACGGTCTACGGCAGAATCGACAAAACCAACGTGTTCTTCAACCCAGGCTTTATCCGCATCGTCCAGCGCGTTCAGCACGTGACCTTTCAACTGGGTGGTGCCACGCACCATGTTTTCACAGGCAATAATATTCAGAGGGGTGCTAATACCCTGCGCTTTACGCTTGACCAGCCCTTTGGCGATGGCAGGCGCAATGCGCTCCAGCACGACCGGACCAACCGCGGTGGTCACGAGATCAACCTGGGCAATCAGTTCAACGACATCGTCGCCGATGCTGCTGACGGCGTTAACGCCGGAAACGGTATCAACCTGCTCATTTTCACCGACAACATGAACCTGATAGCTATGACGGGCATTCAGGGCGTCGAGAACCACCTGATTTACATCCGCAAACGTCAGTTGTATCCCCGCGTCTGCCAGCAGTTTGCCGATAAAGCCACGACCGATATTACCTGCGCCAAAATGTAATGCTTTCATAGTATTAACCTTCATTAATGTTTTTACCCAAGAGGGCTGGGGTGAGGCTTTTCCCTCAACCTAACCCTCTCCACAAGGGAGAGGATTTTGTAGGCCCGGTAAGCATGAGTCCTACCGGGCAATAACGCTTACTTACGACCTGCCAGCAGTTCCAGCACTTCATCCACGCTGGTGGTCTGCGCCAGACGTTCGATCACGGATTCATCATCCAGCGCGTTGGTCAGGCTGGTAATCACCTGGATGTGCTCATTGTTACGCGCGGCGATACCAATCACCAGGCGGGCAATGTCGTCTTCTTCTTCACCGAAGCGCACACCTTCCGGGTACTGACAGAACACGATGCCGGTTTTCAGCACGCGATCTTTAGCTTCGATGGTGCCGTGCGGTACCGCAATGGACTCACCCAGGTAGGTAGAGGTCAGTTTTTCGCGATCCAGCATTGCCTGGACGTATTCCGGCTCAACATAGCCGCCTTTCACCAGTTGCTCACCGGCAAACAGAATGGCTTCTTCTTTGTTGGTGGCTTTACGGCCAAGGAAGATATTCTCCGCACCCAGTTTGAACAGGTTGTTATCACCTTCATCAAAACTGTCTTTCAGGTGGTCACGTACCTTCTCTTCGTTAACGTTGTGGCGCTGTGCGGCAACCAGACGCTCGGTCAGGCTGGTGTACAGACCGCTGTCGAGGAAGTTGGTCAGCGAAATGTGCTGCGCCTGCGGAACCTGGCGCATAGCGCGTTCGGTCAGGTCACGGTGTGTAATGACCAGATCCACATCCGGCGGCAGATTGTTAATCGCGCTGTTGGTGACGGAGATCTGAGACAGACCGGCATCCTGCACTTTCTTGCGCAGTACGCCTGCACCCATTGCGCTGGAGCCCATACCGGCATCACAGGCAACGATGATTTTACGCACATGGCTCAGGTCGTTGGTGACATCGCCCGCAGACAGCGGAGATGAACCTTTGGATTCTGCTTTCATGTCGTGCATGCGACGGGTCGCTGCATCAATGTCATCTTCTTCTTTCACTTTGCTGGTTTTCAGCAGAATGGCTGAGACCACAAAGGAGACCGCCATGGCCGCACAGATTGCCGCGATGTTAGCGAAGTACGCGCCTTTTGGCGTCATGGCCAGTACGGCCAGAATAGAGCCCGGAGAGGCCGGAGAAACCAGACCGCCGCCGAGGATAGTCAGCGTAAATACGCCGGTCATACCGCCGAGGATAACGGCCAGGATCAGACGTGGGTTCATCAGCACGTACGGGAAGTAAATTTCGTGGATACCGCCCAGGAAGTGGATGATAGCCGCGCCGCCCGCAGACTGTTTAGCGCTACCGCGACCGAAGAACATGTACGCCAGCAGGACGCCCATACCCGGACCCGGGTTTGCTTCAATCAGGAAGAAGATGGATTTGCCCATCTCATGGGACTGCTGAATGCCCAGCGGTGAGAAAATACCGTGGTTGATGGCGTTGTTGAGGAACAGGATTTTCGCCGGTTCAACAAAGATAGACGCCAGCGGCAGCATGTCATGGACAACCATGAAGTTAACGCCTGCTGCCAGAATTTTGGACAGGGCCTCAACCAGTGGGCCAATGCCGAGGAACGCCAGGATAGCGAGGATCATCCCGATGATGCCGGCGGAGAAGTTGTTCACCAGCATCTCAAAGCCGGATTTAATCTTACCGTCAACCCAGTTATCGAAGTGTTTAATCGCCCAGCCGCCCAACGGACCGGCAATCATTGCGCCGAGGAACATCGGCATATCGGCACCGACGATCACACCCATTGTGGTGATGGCACCGACCACACCGCCGCGATCGCCACCCACCAATTTACCGCCGGTGTAACCAATCAGCAGCGGCAGAAGATAGGTGATCATAGGGCCAACGAGCTTAGCCAGCGTTTCGCTCGGCAACCACCCTGTCGGAATGAATAATGCGGTGATAATACCCCACGCGATAAACGCGCCGATATTCGGCATCACCATGTTGCTGAGGAATCGACCAAAGCTTTGCACTTTGATCTTAATATCGGATGACATAAAAACACCCCTTCTTATGTTTGCTATCGCGCAGGCTGAAAGCCCGAGGTTTGTTAATGTAGCGGCAGGAGGTAGCCGGACCCTGTAGATACTGCGAAATCTGGCACTGAATCGTTCAACTGTCCAGTCGACGCCTTTTTATGTGATATTCGTCACGTAAATATAGGGTGTATGGCGGTAGTTAATGTGATATTCATCACAAAACGACAGTACAAAAAAACACCTCACGGTTAGAATTCACCCAAAAAGGCAGAAAAATGTGAATTGGTTCACGTTTTATGTTGGCGTGTTTGTTGAGTCTTTGTGATCTGAATCACAAGAAATTTTCATCTGTTTTTTTCCCAGTGTGATCTGAAGCAGATTCTCCCCCGCCCATTTTTTGCGGAAAATAAAGCAACTTTTACTCAGAAAATATATTTTTTTTGTGGTATGGCAAAAATTGCCAACTCCAGTTATGTTCAAGACATCAGCCAGGGTACATACGGCTGCCAGCACAAAAAAACTCTAATTAGTGTGAATTCGAGGCAGGTATGTTTCTAAATTATTTCGCGTTGGGCGTGCTCATTTTCGTCTTCCTGGTTCTGTTCTACGGAATCATCGCCATCCATGATATTCCCTACAACATGGCTAAAAAGCGTAACCATCCCCATGCCGATGCGATTCATACGGCGGGCTGGATTAGCTTGTTTACACTCCATGCCATTTGGCCGTTCCTGTGGATTTGGGCCACGCTCTACCAACCCGAACGCGGCTGGGGGATGCAAAACCACATTCAACCAACGACGGGCAACCCTGATATTGACGCTCTTGCGAAGCGCGTAGCCGATCTGGAACAAAAACTGGCTGCGGTGCAACCCGCCGCTGATAAGAATACGCAGGAGCGCTGATCATGGATCTGTTGATTGTTTTGACCTACGTGGCATTTGCTTGGGCCATCTTTAAGATATTCCGTATCCCGGTAAACCAATGGACGCTTGCTACCGCAGCTTTAGGTGGCGTGTTTATTGTTGCGGGCCTCATTTTATTAATGAACTATAACCACCCGTATACCTACACCGCGCAAAAAGCGGTGATCTCCATTCCAATTACGCCGCAGGTTACGGGGATTGTGAGTGAGGTTACCGATAAAAATAATCAGCTGATTAAAAAAGGCGAGGTGTTGTTCAAACTCGATCCAGGCCGCTACCAGGCGCGCGTCGACAGGCTGCAGGCCGACCTGGTTACCGCAACGCACAATATCGATAATTTAAAAGCGCAACTTTCGGAAGCGGTCGCCAACACCACGCGAGTGTCTGCCGAGCGCGATCGTCTGTATAAAGATTATCAACGCTACCTGAAAGGCAGCCAGGCGAAGGTTAACCCGTTTTCTGAAAGCGACATCGACAACGCCCGCCAAAACTACCTGGCACAAGATGCGCTGGTGAAAGGCTCCGTTGCGGAACAAACCCAGATCCAAAGTCAGTTAGACAGCATGGTTAACGGTGAGCAGTCGCAGGTTGCTTCTCTGCGTGCTCAGCTTGCTGAAGCCAAATACAATCTGGATCAGACCGTCGTGCGTGCGCCAAGTAATGGCTATATCACACAGGTGCTGATTCGTCCGGGGACCTATGCCGCTGCGCTGCCTCTGCGACCGGTGATGGTCTTTATTCCGGAACAGAAACGCCAGATTGTGGCCCAGTTCCGCCAGAACTCATTGCTGCGTCTTGAACCGGGCGATGAAGCGGAAGTGGTGTTTAATGCGCTACCAGGCCAGGTTTTCTCCGGTAAATTGACCAGCATTCTGCCGGTTGTGCCGGGAGGCTCTTATCAGGCTCAGGGCGCATTGCAGTCCTTAACGGTGGTGCCGGGTACCGATGGCGTGCTGGCAACGATTGAACTGGAGCCGAATACCGAAGTTGACGCCTTACCGGACGGCATTTATGCCCAAGTGGCGGTTTACTCCGACCATTTCGCCCACGTGTCGGTGATGCGTAAAGTACTGCTGCGTATGACCAGCTGGATGCATTACCTTTATTTAGATCATTGAGTTGATACGGGATTATACGGATAGAATTTTAACCAGAGTAAAGTGAATTGTTCATGTGTTGTAAATAAAAATTCACTTTACCCTGATATATTTCATATGTTTTATTTTGGGTATATTTGCCGTTTTTCCATCTATTCTCAAGCCTCATGCCACTGATAAATCTTGGCTGTATTTATTAATTATCATTCGTTAGGTCAATTCTTTTAGTAAGGCATTGAGAAAATGCTTAACGTTTAGTACGTTATCTATCAAAGTCTGTTTAAATATAAAACAGATATTTTTAAACCTTCTTCATCAGTCCTCGAGGCTTTATTACACAGTCTGGTTTTAATCCTTCATTGTTAAATAAAACTGTCATAACATTTGAAAATATATATTTTAACCATTGGAGCGGTCTCATGAGATTTATTTTACCCTAATTAAATCTTTATTTAACAATGCGCTCAATAAGCCCATTCATATATTTAAACTTTGATTCATCCTCAAATACAATGATCGCATTTGCTTTTCCCCATGAGACCCAGTCGATAACTGAATTTCCTGAGTCTGGGATAAAGTTGTTGGAAATAACGGGTTTGTCGCCTGAAAAATCGAGAACCACACTGATACTGCAAAAGCCCTTGTATTCTAACTTATCAAGGCAACGCTCGTTTAAAGTATATGTAATAACTGTCTTGGTGGTAAAGTATTTGTTATTCTTAAAGAAACCCATATGATTATTAATCATGTCATCATCCATGAATGATATATAATTGGTTTTTGCCTTATATATATTCACACCGTTTAGGGTAAGATAAGAATAACCGTCACCTGAAGTGGATTTCGTTATCTGGTCGAGAATCCCAAACTTAGTATAATAACAAAATGACGAGTCCGGATTGCAATCAGCAATGCTTATGGCGGGAAGGGTTAATAAGGATAGGATGAGTGTGGGGCGCTTAATCATTATATTGCCTCGTTAGTTTTTCAATTGTTTCTATTAGATTAATATCGTCATGGCTATTTGAGGTGATTTGTTCATTGCAAAAATAATTACTTAAATTAATGTTTCTATTTATATAATCTATCAACCATTGTCTGTGCGCTTTAACATACCCCACCGTTTTGGACCTTGCCTTGGCTGATTCTTCTCCCACCTGTGCAGTTAGTAATTTTTTAGCATTACCTTCAGTGATTTTATTTCCGATAAAACGTTTTGCATCACTCAGACCAAGGTGGTGTGTTAAATATATAAGTTTGGATTTTTCAGCATCATTAAGTTCATCAATGTTATATCCAGCATCTTTCAGCGATGCTAAATTGGCGATGCCATAATCAACTGCGGCCATAATGGCATATTCTGGTTTAAATCGAAGATTTAACCATTGTTGCACGTCTGCCGTTGCGTGGTCCGGGTACGGTGTTACTCCTGTGATATATCTGCCGTTTTTTAATTCATTAAGATTTTTCCAGTCGTCGGTAGAAACCTGAAATTTCTTTTCATATACGATCTCATCTTTTTTGTTTTTTACTACCTCTCCTTTTTTATTGAGTAAGGGCTTATCTGCTACTAACCCTTGTTCAGAGGCTTTTTCAAAAAGATATGTCCCTTCCTTTAACGTCTCCGTTATCCATGTCCCATTTAAAAATTGTGTCATGCCAGCCGCTGAACTTTTATATACCGTGTTTTGTTTTGTCGAGTTTACTGAATCCCTACACACTGAGGTTGGTTTCCAGACTCCCCCACGATATTTAGCCGCTTCAGCATGAATAACTGCCGCAATACTCTGGGGTATAATACCACTCCGCTCAGATGCGCGAATAATATCATTCCAGTAAATAACATTCTTACCTAGCATAAGATCATAATTGTTAGGGCAGGTATGGTTTATATGAACTCTGGGTTTTCCATCAGAGTCTCGGCCAACGTTGATTTTATTAATTCCATCACTTTTGCTGTCAGCATTGCCTGTCGGACCGGTTATCGCTGTGCTTTTTCCTTTAACTCTCACTTTAGGACTTGAAATAATGGCATTTAATTTGCCTTCCTGAGATATGAATCTGGCAACTTCCTTTATCTTGCCCATTCCACTGGAGACAGTGATTTTAATTTCAGATTCGGCTTGTACAGCGAAATCATCAATATTTCCCAGGCCGTCGGTTATGAACTCGAAAACCTCACCCAGCGCCGATGTCACTTTAACCTTCAATCCAGAGAGAGGTTTCTCTATCAGATCTTCAAAAGATAATGATAACAAACATTGGTTATCATCTTTCTTTTTCGTGGTGTCAGTTTCAGTTAGCGTGTAATGCCGTTGCGGAATATTTATCACCTGCCCGGGGTAGATCAACCCAGGGTTTTTAATATTATTATATTCAGTAAGCTCCTCAACGGAACAGTTATATTCATTTGCAATTTTTCCAAGCGTATCTCCTTTGAGAACAACCACGCTACGCTTATCCGGTGACAATGACCAGATATCATCTAATGGTACAGGCTTATCCTCCTGATCAAGGTAACATTTCCAGTCAGCAGACCATCCAAACAGACCATCATATTTTGTCGGTTTATCCTGTGGTTCATCAAAAAATGGGGTGGGTTTGCTAGTCACTTTTATTCCTCCTCAGTAAACGGTCTGAATACAAGCTCTTTACTTTGAATGCCATCCATTCCTTTTATGGACCCAAACATATGGTTTAATTCAGGCTCAGATGTTGTCTGATCTGATTCGTTTTCCCCATTCGAATCCCCGGAACCACCGTCCTCATCTGGTAGCGCCCTCAACACAGCTGGTTGCAGTGTCGATATCGGTGTACCCGGACTCCCCCCGCTGTTCAGGTTTATCTTCGGCCCCGTGATGTCCACGCCACCGGGATGGATCACCACAAACGAACCGCCCACCTTCAGGGTGATGCTGCCGCTACTCTCCAGCACGACAGCTTCCCGGGCCTTTATCCCCAGCGCACCCGCCACCTTCCGCGCCAGGTCGCCCTTCACCTCCAGGCTGTGGCTGCCTTCCACTAGGCTGATATGGTCCCCGCTGGTTTTATGCTCCTGCTTTCCTTCCACCGTCACTTTCCGGTCATGCGCCACGGTGATGGTCTGGTCATGCCCTGCGGCATTCTCCTTACCCGCCTTCACCGTCTGCCCGAGTCCGATGGTAATACTCTGGTTATTGCCGGTGGTTTCTGTGTGGTCCACTTTCACGTCGGTGGTGCGGTTATTCAGCACTTCGGTATCCATGTTCTTCTGCGCATGGATATACACCTGCTCGTTATCCGTCGCATCCTCAAAGCGCAGTTCATTAAATCCCCCGCCTTTACAGGTCTTTGAACGGATGGTCATCTGTGTTTTTGTGCCGGGCAGGTCTCCGGGGGAACGGTTATCTCCATGGTAGGTGCGACCCATCACGATGGGCTGGTCCGGGTCGCCGTTGAGAAAGTCGACAATCACTTCCTGGCCCACGCGCGGAACAGCAAGGTTGCCGAACCCGGCTTCGGCCCATGCCTGTGATACCCGTATCCAGCAGGAGCTGTTTTCCGTTCCGTCCTGATAGCGGTCCCAGAGGAACTTCAGCCGCACCCGGCCATATTCGTCGCAGAAGATTTCTTCGCCCGCCGGACCGGTGACCACAGCACTCTGCGGGCCGTCAACGGAAGGTTTTGACAGGGGGGAAGTCCGCCATGTCCGGTCTGCCGGAATCACGTCGAATGCATTGCTGAGCGTGGTGCCTTCCCCCTGGAGACTTCGCGGGTACCGGGGTTAAAGGGCATTTCCCCCAGTGTGGAAACCCCGGCCACATCATCACAGAGCACCAGTTTTTGTTCAGGACCGGTCGGGTGGAACCAGTCAAAGAAGAAAAATGCCTTCTTCAGCCCACAGGCGGGTGAGAAAAGCGAGGTCAGTTTCGCCGTACTGGACGCAGAACTCCCGCGGCGGGTGGGATTCATAAAAGGAAGGCACCCAGTCGGTGACGCCGTTTTCAGTGAGCAGGGTGGTGGAAATGGCCTGAATATCCTGCTGCTGAAAGATGCGGAAGTTCTGGCGCAGCCCTGCCCGCCAGAGCGGGGGAGAGAGGGTCAGGGTGTAATTCATCTGCCAGTCGTTGTTTTCCCCGCTTTCCACCCTGGTGATGATGCCGTGAAGGTAGCGCTGCGCAACAGCCCCCTGCCAGACGGTGAGGGTGGCGCTCTTTTCAAGAAAATCAGGTGCGGTGAGGTCAGACAGGTCGGTGGCAATATCGACACGGAGTAAAAAAGGGGTGGAGAGACTCTGGTAGAGGGTGAAGCTGACGACGGCGGTTGCGGTCTCCGCTAATCCGTCCACTTCCAGCGTAAAGCGCAGTCCCTGCTGTGACATAAGAATCTCTCCGTGACGTATTCATACGTTTACAGGAGACCATACGTCCGGAATAAACCAGGGAAAAGCATATTGTTAAAAAGCAGCTGAAACTAAGAAAACGTTTAGGTCAGAAGTAAATCAGCAAGAATGATAACCATCATCTGCCTTTTGTCTCAGCCTGAGCCATACTGATATTTTTGTTGGCAAAAAGGACACGGCATGAAACTCATTGGTAGCTACACCAGCCCTTTTGTGCGAAAAATCTCTATTCTGTTGCTGGAAAAGGGCATTACCTTCGAATTCGTTAATGAACTCCCCTACAACGTCGAAAACGGCGTGGCGCGCTACAACCCGTTAGGAAAAGTGCCCGCGCTGGTCACCGATGAGGGCGAGTACTGGTTCGATTCGCCAATCATCGCCGAATACATTGAGCTGCTGGATATTGCGCCAGCCATGTTACCGCGCGATCCGCTGGCGGCGCTGAAGGTGCGTCAGATTGAAGCGCTGGCGGACGGTATTATGGATGCTGGACTTGTCTCCGTACGTGAACAGGCCCGGCCAGCCGCACAGCAATCAGAAATCGAACTGCTGCGCCAGCGCGAGAAAATTACCCGCAGCATGGATGTGCTGGAAGGCTATCTGGCAGACGGCACCCTGAAAACGGACACGGTGAATCTGGCCACCGTCGCCATCGCCTGCGCCGTGGGTTATCTCAATTTCCGTCGCGTCGCACCCGGCTGGTGTGTTGACCGACCGCGACTGGTTAAACTGGTGGAAACGCTCTTTCAGCGTGAGAGCTTTGCCCGCACGGAACCGCCAAAGGCTTGATGCGTATTATGTCCGCCTGAGCAAACTCACGGTACAATCCCCCCATATTGCTATCCCTCTCCCCGGCGGAGAGGGCCACCAACAGCCAGGCCCTTTCATGACAACCGACATGCGTTCACTCTACAGCCAGCTTCCTGCGATCGATCGTTTATTGCGCGACAGCGCCTTTCTTGCCTTACGTGAGTCTCACGGTCATACCCGGGTGGTGGAGCTTCTTCGCCATATGCTCGACGAAGCCAGGGAAACGATTCGCGACACGCAGGCACTCCCGGCGTGGAGTGACGACTGGGCGCAAGAAGCCAGCGCCCGGCTGGAACGCGAGTCGCACAGCGCGCTGCGTCCGGTCATCAACCTGACGGGTACGGTGCTGCACACCAACCTGGGTCGTGCGTTGCAGGCGCAAGAAGCGATTGAGGCGGTGATGCAGGTGATGCACGCGCCGGTGACGCTGGAGTATGACCTCGACGGCGCCGGTCGTGGGCATCGCGATCGTGCGCTGGCGGACCTGTTGTGTCGCATTACGGGAGCCGAAGATGCCTGCATCGTTAATAACAATGCGGCAGCGGTGCTGCTGATGTTGGCTGCAACCGCCAATGGTAAAGAGGTGGTGGTTTCACGCGGTGAGCTGGTGGAAATTGGCGGCGCATTTCGTATTCCGGACGTGATGCGCCAGGCCGGGTGCGTTCTACATGAGGTCGGTACCACTAACCGGACGCACGCCAGCGATTACCGTCAGGCAGTGAATGAAAATACCGGTCTGTTGATGAAAGTGCATACCAGCAATTACAGCATTGAAGGCTTTACCAAAACGGTGGATGAAGCCGAGCTGGCGGCGATCGGTCATGAGCTGGATATTCCGGTGGTGACGGATCTGGGCAGCGGCTCGCTGGTGGATCTCAGCCTGTACGGTTTACCCAAGGAGCCGATGCCGCAGCAGTTGATTGCCGCGGGTGTTAGCCTGGTCAGCTTCTCGGGCGACAAGCTGCTGGGCGGGCCGCAGGCCGGAATTATCGTCGGTAAGAAAGAGATGATTGCCCGGCTGCAGCGTCATCCGCTGAAACGTGCGCTGCGGGCCGATAAAATGACCCTGGCGGCACTGGAAGCCACGCTGCGGCTCTATTTACACCCGGAAGCACTGGCAGAAAAATTACCCACGCTGCGCCTGCTCACTCGTAAGGAAGAGGCGATCCGCGAACAGGCACAACGCTTACAGGCACAGCTCGAACAACATTATGGCGGCGAGTTTGCACTGAACGTGATGCCTTGTCTGTCGCAGATTGGCAGTGGTTCGCTACCGGTTGATAGACTGCCCAGCGCGGCATTAACCTTTACCCCGCATGACGGGCGCGGTAGCCGCCTTGAGGCCCTGGCTGCCCGCTGGCGCGCGCTACCGGTGCCGGTCATTGGGCGAATTTATGATGGCCGCTTATGGCTGGATCTGCGCTGTCTTGAAGACGAGCCCCGGTTTATGGAGATGATGCTGAAATGATTATTGCAACAGCCGGACACGTTGACCACGGAAAAACCACGTTATTACAGGCGATTACCGGTGTGAATGCCGATCGTCTGCCGGAAGAAAAAAAACGTGGCATGACCATCGATTTGGGCTATGCCTACTGGCCGCAGCCGGATGGCCGCGTGCTGGGGTTTATCGACGTTCCCGGACACGAAAAGTTTCTGTCCAACATGCTGGCGGGCGTCGGCGGCATCGATCACGCACTGTTGGTGGTGGCCTGCGATGATGGTGTGATGGCGCAAACGCGGGAGCATTTGCAGATCCTGCAACTGACGGGCAATCCGCAGCTCACCGTGGCGCTGACCAAAGCCGATCGCGTGGATGACGCGCGTATTGACGACGTGCGTGCAGAGGTGCAGTCAACGTTGGCAAACTTTGGTTTTGCCGGTGCGACACTTTTCGTGACCGCCGCCAGTGAAGGGCTGGGTATTGATGCATTACGTGAGCATCTGCTGCAGCTGCCTGCGCGAGAGCTGGCCCGCAATCACACCTTCCGGCTGGCAATTGACCGCGCCTTTACGGTGAAGGGGGCGGGCCTGGTAGTTACCGGCACGGCGCTCAGTGGTGAAGTGAACGTTGGCGACACGCTGTGGCTGACTGGGGTCAACAAACCGATGCGCGTGCGTAGTCTGCATGCGCAAAACCAGGCCACTGAGTACGCTCATGCCGGGCAGCGTATTGCCCTGAATATTGCCGGCGATGCGGAGAAAGAACAGCTCACCCGCGGTGACTGGCTGCTGTCAGATGCACCGCCGGATGCCTTGACCCGCGTCATTGTCTCTTTAGAGCACGCCGCCCCGCTGACACAGTGGCAACCGCTGCATATTCACCACGCGGCCAGCCACGTGACCGGGCGTATTTCCCTGCTCGAAGGGACGCTGGCGGAGCTGGTGTTTGATACGCCGCTGTGGCTGGCCGATAACGACAGACTGGTGCTGCGCGATATTTCTGCCCGCACGACGCTTGCGGGTGCACGCGTGGTGACGCTCAACCCGCCGCGTCGTGGCAAACGTAAACCGGAGTATCTGCAGTGGCTATCGGCGCTGGAAAACGCACAGAATGACGGTGACGCGCTGGCAGTGCATCTGACGCGTGGCGCGGTGAACATCCCCGATTTCGCATGGGCGCGCCAGCTTAACGGCGACGGTATGCGCCCGTTGATTGAGCAACATGGTTTTATTCAGGCTGGATATAGCTTGTTGAATGCCTCTGTTGCCGCCCGCTGGCAGCGTAAAATTTTGGATACGCTGGCGACGTACCACGAGCAGCATCGCGATGAGCCGGGACCGGGGCGTGAGCGTCTGCGGCGCATGGCGCTGCCGATGGAAGACGAAGCGCTGGTCCTGCTGCTGATCGAAAAAATGCGCGATAGCGGCGTTATCCATAGCCACCATGGCTGGCTGCATTTACCGGACCATAAGGCCGGCTTTAGCGATGAGCAGCAGGCCATCTGGCAAAAAGTTGAGCCTCTCTTCGGCGATGAGGCGTGGTGGGTGCGGGACCTGGCGAAAGAAACGGGCACTGATGAGCAGGCCATGCGTCTGGCGCTACGGCAGGCAGCGCAGCAGGGCATCATTACCGCGATCGTCAAAGATCGCTATTATCGTAACGATCGCATCGTGGCTTTTGCCAATATGATCCGCGAACTGGATCTGGAAAGAGGATCAACCTGTGCCGCTGATTTCCGCGACAGGCTGAATGTGGGACGTAAATTGGCTATCCAAATTCTGGAATATTTTGACCGTATTGGGTTTACCCGTCGCCGGGGAAATGATCATTTATTACGCGATGCATTACTGTTTCCCGAAAAGTAATGACACAATTAATTCATAGAAAACATGAATTAATACAAAATAGCGGTTGATTTATATAAGCACATTAGATTTTAAACCTAATGTGCTTTTTTAATTTCTGGTGTTATTAAAATAACAACCACGATCATATTTTGATGGGATTTTCACACGTATGCTGCCTACCTCTTTAGAGTAATTAAGGATTGTACAATGGCTGCTTCAACATTTTTTATCCCATCTGTGAACGTAATCGGTACTGGTGCATTGAAGGATGCCATGAATACAATGGCGGAATATGGATTCCGTCGTACGTTAATCGTGACGGATGCCATGCTGACCCAATTAGGGATGGCGGGCGATATTCAAAAGACCTTACAGGAACGTGATATTTTCAGTGTTATTTTTGATGGTACACATCCTAACCCAACTACCAGCAACGTTGCGGCAGGTCTGAAACTTCTGCAAGAACACCAGTGTGATAGCGTTATTTCCCTGGGCGGCGGCTCACCACATGACTGTGCGAAAGGCATTGCGCTGGTGGCGGCTAACGGCGGCGACATTCGTGACTACGAAGGCGTTGACCGTTCTGCAAAACCACAGCTGCCGATGATTGCCATCAACACCACGGCGGGTACGGCATCTGAAATGACCCGTTTCTGCATCATCACTGATGAAGAACGCCACATTAAAATGGCGATTGTTGATAAGCACGTAACCCCGCTGCTGTCGGTAAATGATTCCTCGCTGATGGTCGGTATGCCGAAGTCTCTGACGGCGGCCACCGGTATGGATGCGCTGACCCACGCCATTGAAGCCTATGTTTCCACTGCTGCCACGCCGATTACCGATGCTTGTGCACTCAAAGCGGTAACGATGATTGCTGAAAATCTGACGGTTGCCGTGGAAGAGGGCAGTAACGCGCAGGCGCGCGAAGCCATGGCCTACGCGCAGTTCCTCGCCGGTATGGCCTTTAACAATGCATCTCTGGGTTACGTTCACGCAATGGCGCACCAACTGGGCGGTTTCTATAACCTGCCGCACGGGGTGTGCAACGCCGTCCTGCTGCCGCATGTTCAGGTGTTCAACAGCAAGGTTGCTGCGGCTCGCCTGCGTGACTGCGCGGCTGCAATGGGTGTGAATGTGGCGGATATGAGCGAAGCGCAAGGCGCTGAGGCCTGCATCGCGGCGATTCGTGAGCTGGCGCAGAAAGTGGCAATTCCGGCAGGCCTGCGCGACCTGAACGTGAAGGAAGAAGATTTTGCTATTCTGGCGACCAACGCCCTGAAGGATGCCTGTGGTTTTACCAACCCGATTCAGGCGACGCATGAGGAAATCATGGCGATCTATCGCGCGGCAATGTAAACCGTGACATCTGTCGTAAAGCAGTAAATGGCTGGCGAATAATTCGCCAGTCCCGTCTACCTTTGTAGTACCCCTACAGCAAGGAGACGGTCATGACTAATAACCCCCCTTCAACGCGTATTCATCCCGGCGAGTATGGTTATCCCCTGAAGTTAAAAGCCCGATACGATAACTTTATCGGCGGCGATTGGGTGGCACCGGTGGACGGTGAGTATTACCAGAACCTGACGCCGGTCACCGGGCAGTTACTGTGCGAAGTGGCTTCTTCTGGCAAAAAAGACATCGATCTGGCATTGGATGCCGCGCACAAAGTCAAAGATAAATGGGCGCATACGTCCGTCCAGGATCGTGCTGCGCTCCTGTTCAAGATTGCCGATCGCATGGAGCAAAACCTGGAGCTGCTGGCGACGGCAGAAACCTGGGATAACGGTAAGCCAATCCGCGAAACCAGCGCGGCAGATGTGCCGCTGGCCATTGACCATTTCCGCTATTTCGCCTCCTGTATTCGAGCCCAGGAAGGGGGGATCAGTGAAGTCGACAGCGATACGGTGGCGTATCATTTCCATGAACCGCTCGGCGTAGTCGGGCAAATTATCCCGTGGAACTTCCCGTTGCTGATGGCGAGCTGGAAGATGGCGCCGGCCCTGGCAGCGGGTAACTGCGTGGTGTTGAAGCCAGCTCGTCTGACGCCGCTGTCGGTGCTGCTGCTGATGGAAGTTATCGGTGATTTGCTGCCACCGGGCGTGGTGAATGTGGTTAACGGTGCGGGCGGAGAAATCGGCGAATATCTGGCGACATCAAAACGCATTGCGAAAGTGGCGTTTACCGGTTCGACGGAAGTCGGCCAGCAGATCATGCAGTACGCCACACAGAATATTATCCCTGTCACGCTGGAACTGGGTGGCAAGTCGCCGAATATCTTCTTTGCCGACGTTATGGATGAGGAAGATGCGTTCTTTGACAAGGCGCTGGAAGGCTTTGCGCTATTTGCCTTCAACCAGGGCGAGGTGTGTACTTGCCCGAGTCGTGCACTGGTGCAGGAATCTATATACGAACGTTTTATGGAGCGAGCCATTCGCCGTGTGGAGAGTATCCGCAGCGGTAACCCGCTTGATAGCGTCACGCAGATGGGCGCGCAGGTCTCGCATGGGCAGTTAGAAACCATTCTGAACTACATTGATATCGGTAAGAAAGAAGGGGCGGATGTCCTGACCGGCGGGCGGCGTAAGCAGCTGGATGGGGAGTTAAAAGAGGGCTACTACCTCGAGCCAACCATCCTGTACGGCAAGAACAATATGCGCGTTTTCCAGGAAGAGATCTTCGGCCCGGTGCTGGCGGTCACAACCTTTAAAACTATGGAAGACGCGCTGGAGATCGCCAACGATACCCAATACGGACTGGGTGCTGGCGTCTGGAGCCGTAACGGTAATTTGGCCTATAAGATGGGACGTGGTATTCAGGCCGGACGCGTCTGGACCAACTGCTACCATGCCTACCCGGCACATGCGGCGTTTGGCGGCTATAAACAGTCGGGTATCGGGCGGGAAACTCACAAGATGATGCTGAACCACTACCAGCAGACCAAGTGCCTGCTGGTGAGCTACTCTGATAAACCGCTGGGGCTGTTTTAATCTCCTGTCACTTATTGCCCGGTATCGCATAGCGAGCCGGGCATCAAGTTCTGCTCTGCAGTTTACTCAGGTAAATGACTGGGGTGAGCGAACGAAGCCAACAAAGAAGCAGCTCAAAAGATGATGGGTATATATAAACCCATATATCGTTATATAAATAAGGCAATTGCATTCAATCTGGTCATTCCACTATTATGCTCAAATCTATTATTTAAAACTAATAGCATACAAATTCTTTATTTTTAATCCCTGAGGCAAATATGTTTCTTGATTATTTTGCATTAGGAGTGCTTATTTTTGTATTCCTGGTCATTTTTTATGGGGTTATTATTCTGCATGATATTCCCTATCTAATTGCAAAAAAACGTAACCATCCTCATGCCGACGCTATCCATGTTGCGGGATGGGTAAGTCTGTTTACGCTGCATGTTATTTGGCCCTTTTTATGGATTTGGGCAACGCTTTACCGCCCGGAGCGCGGTTGGGGCATGCAAAGCGCTGATTCTTCCCTGATTCAACTTCAGGAGCGGGTAGCCGATCTGGAAAAGAAACTGGCCGAGGTTAAGACCTCCCCGGCGGAGTAATATCGATGGATTTACTGATCGTTTTGACCTATGTGGCTTGTGCATGGTCTGTATTTAAAATTTTTAAAATTCCTGTAAATAAATGGACAGTACCGACTGCAGCATTGGGCGGTATTTTTATTGTTTGCGGACTTATATTACTGATGAACTATAACCATCCGTATACATTTAAGGCGCAAAAGGCGGTTATTTCTATTCCCGTCGTGCCGCAGGTGACCGGGGTGGTAACAGAAGTCACGGATAAGAAAAACACGCTGATCAAAAAAGGCGAGGTGCTGTTTAAGCTTAACCCTGGGCGTTATCAGGCGAGGGTTGACCGCCTGAAAGCCGACATTGTCACGGCACAGCATAAAGAGCAGGCGCTGGTTGCGCAGTTAGATGAAATGAAAGCGAACACGCAGCAGAAAAAGGCCACGCGTGACAAGTTGGCAAAAGATTACCAGCGTTACGCGCAGGGTAGCCAGGCGAAGGTAAATCCTTTTTCTGAACGCGATATCGATGCGGCACGGCAAAACTATCTGGCGCAGGAAGCGTCGGTAAAATCGTCCCTCGCAGAGCAACAGCAAATACAGAGCCAGTTAGACAGCATGGTGATGGGTGAGCATTCACAAATTGCCAGCCTGAAAGCCCAGCTGGCGGAAGCAGAATTTAACCTCGATCAAACCGTGGTTCGTGCGCCCAGCGATGGCTATGTTACCCAGGTGCTGATCCGACCGGGCACCTATGCCGCTGCGCTGCCGATGCGTCCGGTGATGGTGTTTATCCCGGATCAAAAACGACAGATTATTGCCCAGTTCCGCCAAAACTCACTTCTGCGACTGGAGCCAGGTGACGAAGCTGAAGTGGTATTTAACGCGCTACCGGGGAAAGTTTATAGCGGAAAACTGGCCGCGATTAGCCCGGCGGTTCCGGGTGGCACGTATCAGTCGAACGGCGCGTTGCAATCCTTAAACTCCACGCCGGGTTCGGAAGGGGTGATCGCCACGATTGAACTGAATGAGAATGTGGACGTCAACGCGTTGCCTGATGGTATTTACGCTCAGGTCGCGGTGTATTCGGACCATTTCGCCCATGTATCAGTGATGCGTAAGGTCCTGTTACGCATGACCAGTTGGGTGCATTACCTGTATCTCGACCACTAGGTGCAGACTATTTTACTTACTCAGGTGGCTGTTGTAGCACCTGAGTAAGCTGCTCGCGAATCTCCGCCAACATCTCATCCAGAATAAACTGTACTCGCCAGGGTTGGTATTCACGCTTACGGAAAATCGCGACCAGATCCAGCCACCACTCGTGCTGTTCAGAGAAGCACGGAACCAGCGCCCCAGCCTCAATATCAAGTTGAACGCTTTCATTGGGCGCAAAAACAATGCCCAGATGATTACGTGCCAGCGCCAGCGCGGATTGCGTATTATCGCAGACGTAATTTCCTGTCACCCGATAGTCATGCATCTCCTTGCCACCGGCTGAATTGAATCGCCAAATATTGGCGTCATCAATCATCATTGAATCAATCAAAATACAGGAATGTTGCTCCAGTTCTTCAGGGCTACTGATGGGGTGTTTATCGAGATATCCCTGGCTGGCAAAAGCCGTAACCGCATATTTAGTAATGAAACTGGCAACCAGTGTTTCATCTTTGGGATGTGCGTAGGAAATTAAAACATCACAATCATCAGGGAATTCGACCCCTTCATAAAATGCTTTACGTTCCAGGTTATAGGTTTTCAGCGAGAGGCTAATTCCACCAATATTCTGAATTTTTGCAATAACATGTTGCGATAAGTAAGCAATAATTCCCGTCGGTGCATATACCGTGACCCGACCACGTTTTTCATGCTTATAATCGGCAATAAAATTGTTCAGCTGTTCGTTTCTGTCTAACATGTCATTGATGTAGGGTAGCAACGCGGTGCCAAAGGGCGTCAGGGTAAGTTGTCGGGTGGTTCTGTCAAACACCTTTAATCCAACTTTTGATTCAAAATCAGCAAGATATTTGCTGACGTTGGCCTGCGCAATGCCGAGTACGGTTGCGGCATGGCTGATGTTTTCACTGGCAGCAATGACCGAAATAATTTTCAGTTCCCGGTGTTTGAGTTGTAATTTGTTCATCGCTGAATCCAATATATATATGATTTTATATATTACTATATAAATATGCGTCTTGCACTGATGAAATTGTAAGCATTATTATGCGCCTGCTTTGTAGCTTATTTTAAAATGGAAAGTTGGCATGTTAATTAAACGCAATATTGCGGCGCTAGTTGCTTTGTCTTTTATGGCAAGTGCATCAGCCGCAGAGTTTTCTCTTGGCGGTGGGGCTGTATATAACGAATCTCCTTATCGTGGATACAATGAAAATGTCCATGCAGTACCGCTTATCAGTTATGAAGGCGAATCATTTTATTTTAGGCAAACAACGCTAGGTTATATTCTGTCGAAGAGTGAAAGTAATGAATTTAGCATTACTGCTTCGTGGATGCCGCTTGAGTTTGACCCAGGCGATAACGACGATCATGCGATGAAGCAGCTCGACAAGCGTGACGCAACCGCAATGGCGGGGGCCGCATGGTATCACCATGAGAAATGGGGCAGCGTGAAAGTCTCTGCCGCCGCGGATGTAATGGACAACAGCAGCGGTTGGGCTGGCGAAGTTTCTCTGTTCCGTCCAATGCCGATGGGCAAGCTGACGCTGACGCCGTCCATTGGTGTGCTCTACTACGATGAAAAATTCAACGAATATTACTACGGCATCTCAGGCAATGAGTCTCGCCGTAGCGGGTTATCTAGCTATTCCCCAGGCGATAGCTGGACACCGTATGCCGGTCTGTCCGCAAAATATGCGTTAACCGCTAACCTGACACTGCTGGCCAGCGCCAACTATAGCGTGCTGCCAGATGATATTAAGGATAGCCCAATGGTTGATCGCGATGACAGCTTCACTTTCCTGTCAGGGGTGAGCTGGCGTTTCTAATTCTCACCCGTTTGTCCTCATGGAAGAGGGCAATTTTTTCATGATGTTTTGACGGATGGCGCCAACAGTCGCCATCCGTCATATCATTACTGCTCGTTGACCCAAATCCGCATTTCACCTTCACCACGGTTCGCCCAGCTAAACCACGGAATAAACGTCAGCGTATGCGTTTGCCGGGAAGCGGGGGAGACATCGTAGTGCCACAACGATTGCTGCGTGGCATCATCAGCGCTTTGCTTCACCCCTTCCGTTTGAATCAGTATTTTATGGCTGAATAGCCCTTTCCCCTCAAAGACCCTGAATTCACTCTCTTTGGGCAGCCACAGGTTATGCAATTCCTCGCCGTTATCCGCCTGCTCCAGACAATAGACTAACGGTCCACGTTGAATGGCAACCTTACCGGCAACATGGCGAACCAGCGGATTACCGTATACCCGACGCACCGGCATCGGGAGCGTCAGGCTCAGCGTATCCCCTTCTTGCCAGGTGCGGGTTATGTGCAAATAGCCTTTGCGAATATCTTGTTCTACAGGCAAACCGTTCAGCATGACCTGCGGCGCGGAGCACCAGTCCGGCAGGCGTAGTGCCAGGGTGTGGTGTACTGGCTGCACGGAATCAATGGTGATATTAACCTGCTCATGCCACGGATAATCTCCGCTAATGCGGAGTTTCAGCGTCCCGTTTTCAACGGGTATTTCCATGCTGTTGCCCACATACATATTGATATACAGCGCGTCCTGGCGCGGCGTGTAGAGGTAATGGCCAATCGACGTTAACACGCGCGCGATATTCGGTGGGCAGCAGGCGCAGCCAAACCAGCGCTGGCGAATGGGCTTCACGTGGTCATAAATATGGTTAAATTTTAGAGATTTAGGATGCACTTCCAGCGGGTTAACGTAGAAAAAGTGTTTCCCGTCAAGCGCCATACCACCCAGTACGGTGTTATACAGCGCGCGTTCCATCACGTCGGCGTACTGACTGTCGGCCTCCATCTCCAGCATCCGGCGGGCGAACATCATCAGACCAATAGAGGCGCAGCTTTCCGCATACACAGAGTCGTTGGGCAGATCGTAATCGCTGCTAAATGCCTCGCCGCTGCTTTGCGAGCCGATCCCGCCGGTAATGTACAGCTGGCGCTGGGCCATATTGTTCCACAGTCGCAGGCAGTCCTGGCGCTTGCCTTCGTCCTGGCTTAAGCGGGCCAAGTGGGCCACACCGGTCATCAGGTAGACAAAGCGCACGGCGTGACCGATGGCGGTTTGCTGTTCAGATATTGGCTGGTGCGCCTGGCTGTAAGGCTTGTCTTTCACCATCCACGCCGGGCCGTAGGTGTGCCAGTAGGAGGTGCGACCGCGTTTTTCGTACTCTTCATCGTAGAAATGCGGCTGTGTGCCACGCTGCTCAACAAAATAATTTACCAGCGTCATATACCGTTGTTGCTGCGTGACTTCATACAATCGCATGAGCGCCAGCTCAATTTCCGGGTGTCCGGGATAGCCATGCAGCTGGTTTTCACCGGGTCCAAAAACGTTGTCGATATGGTCTGCCAGACGACATACCACCTCCAGTAAGCGGCGTTTTCCCGTCGCCTGAAAGAAGGCCACACCCGCTTCTATCATGTGACCCGCGCAGTACAGTTCATGACATTCGGCCAGATTCGTCCAGCGTTCTTCAGGGGCCTTCACCGTAAAATAGGTGTTGAGATAGCCATCTTCGCACTGGGCGGCGGCGACCAGTTCAATCACCTCATCGGCGGTTTTTTCCAGCTCGGTATCCGGTTTCTGACACAACGACCAGGCCACGGCCTCCAGCCATTTGGCCACGTCGCTATCCTGAAAAACCATGCCGTAAAACTCACCGGATTGCTGGCCCGCAGCAATGCGGAAATTCTCGATAGCGTGGCTGGGATCGGCTTCTGCAATACGATCATTGAGTGCATCCCACTGATAGGGGATCACCACGTCGCGCACCAGTTGCTGGTATTGTCCGAGGAACGGATCGCTGACCGTGAGCTTATGCAGGTCGACTTCCTGTGCGTTCATTTCGTGCTCCTTAAGGCTGTACATGACGCTGACGCAGATCGGTAGCAATGCGCGACATCATCGGGTTATTGAGTTTGCAAAGGCGGATAGACAGCGCCAGCAGTAGGTGGAACAGGGCGGGCAGCAGCGTCTCCATGGCGGTAATACCTTGCAGCGAACTGGCGGTTTGGTTGCCAGCGCCAGGCTGATAGGCGACAAAAATAAACAACACGCTGATGATCCCGGCACTGGAGGCCCAGGCCAGCTTGATGAAAAACAGGTTGAAGGCGAAATTCATGCCGGAGGAACGCACGCCGGTTTTCCATTCGCCGTAATCATCAGCAAAGGCCATCAGCGAGAAGTGCAGCGGCAGCGTGAAGCCGAGAATAATGCCGTTGCCGAGAATCACCGCCAGCCATAACGTCTGGTGCGCTGGACCGGTTGGCAGGAACCACATTAACGCTGCCAGCGCCGCCAGTACCAGGTTGGTGTAGTAATAGAGTTTGACGGTGTCGATGCGTCGCGTCAGCGGGCTAACCACCACCGAACCGATGATCGAGGCGAAGGTGACCATGGTGAAAAACAGCGAGGTGTAAGCGGTACTGCCTTCCAGCACGTAGGTAATGAAGTACATGTACCCGCCGCCACGAATATTAAAGACATTGATCAGCAGGAAGGACATCACCAGCATCAGCAGCAGTTGGTCATTTTTACGCAGTCCGCCGATGTGTTCGCGCAGCGTAAATTTCCCCATCATCGCCAGCGGTACCCGCTCGCGCACCCAGAAGAAACAGCACAGGAACATGACGACTGCGATGGCACACAGGATGCCCACGCCAAACTGATAACCCTGCGCGGCGTTGCCCTGACCGAGTATCGCCACCATCCACGGCAGGCCGACGGAGACTAAAAAACCGGCGACACCGCACAGCACAAAGCGCCAGGACTGGCAGGCGATCACTTCATTGTGGCGCGTCGTCATGGTGTTGATCAGCGCACAATACGGCACATTGATCGCGGTATAGCCGACGGAAAGCAGCAGATAGGTGCCAAATGCCCAGGCGATTTTTACCCCCATGCTGGCGTCCGGGACGGTAAAGGTCAGAACGCCAATAATGCCGATGGGAACGGCCACCCACAGCTGCCATGGGCGAAAGCGTCCCCAGCGGCTTTGCGTGCGGTCGGCGAGGACACCCATGATCGGGTCAGAAACTGCGTCAAATACGCGCAGGGCAATAAACAAGGTGCCGACCAGTGCGGGCGTTAAGCCAAACACATCAGTATAGAAAAAAGTCAGGAAGTTCATGATCAGGCAGGTAATAACGGTCCCGCCTGCATCGCCTAATCCGTAACCTATTTTTTCACGCAGAGATAATTTGTCGTCTTGTGCACGTTGTGCCAAATCGTTGGTCGTAATCGGAGCCGAAGTCATAAATAACTCCCGGAGAGGATGTTCAGAAAGTACCCCGCTACATTGCGGGCTTTTATTGTGTCATTTGCAAAGTACGTTATTTATTCTGCACCAAATACACAGACCAACAAGGGAAGGGAAAAGTATAAAAAGATGACAATTCCGACTTAATTAAAAAAGTGTGATTTCGATCCGGCGAGATACTATTTTATCGTGAATAATCAAAGATGAAGGCAGGTTTTTAGGGTGCTAAAAGCGGGAAATTGAATAGTTATGCTTGAATTATCCATGTCACTTCCGATTAAAGTACAAAATGGCGGGCTGTTTATTTCTCGTGGCGTGGGAAGTCATCCGGCGCGGCAACTTCATTCCTGGGAAATTATCTTTGTCGAAAAAGGGACATTAACGATTCGTGAAGGGAACGCTATTTTTAGCGTGCAGGCTGGAGAGAGTTTGCTGTTGTGGCCGCAGCGTTTACATGTCGGCGTGGGACAATTTCCGCCCGATTTAAAATTTTATTGGCTGCATTTTGAAGTGAAGTCCGGTGAGCGTGTTTCACCGCCTGAAGCGCTGCTTTCGATCCCGCAACAGACTCGGGTGAATGAGCCACAATATATTATTTCGCTGTTTCGCCAGTTTTTACGTGAGCAGGAGAATATCCATCGCAGCGTTGCGCTGGAGCTGATCCTGTTGCTGATTTTGCAGCAAATATCCGCTGCCGCCAGCGAACAACCTGCCGATACGCCCGGTAATGCGCTGGCGTGGAAAGCGCAGCAAATGATACATACTCAGTTCCATTTACCCCTATCAGCCTCATTGCTGGCGAAAGAGCTGCATTGCAATGCAGACTATCTGGGGCGTGTATTCCGGGGTGTTTTTCGGCTGACGTTAACCGAAGCGCTGCATCGCCAGCGGGTGAGGGCGGCAGAAAAGCTGTTGATCAGTGATTCGCTGTCGCTGACCGAGGTGGCGTTTAAATGTGGATTTAACGACGTGGGGTATTTTCGCAAAATTTTCCGTACGCACACCAGTCTGACCCCGGCGGCGTGGAAGCGCCGTTACTGCAAAGAGCATATTAATTCGGCGTAGTTGCTCCTGCCTGGCTCATACACCTGACAAAATTCCACCGTTTCCCCTGTCCGATCAAAGCGGTGGGGGCCGGCTCTCTGGCACTCTGTGGTTTTAACGGCGACGGAGAAGGCAATGAACGGGTTTATTATGGCGGATGCGGCGAAATGCATTGGATGTCGAACCTGCGAAGTGGCCTGCGTCGTCGCGCATCAGGAAAACCAGACGTGTGCGACGGTCTCCTCCGGGGCATTTATCCCGCGTATTCGGGTGATTAAAGACGACGCGTTTACCACGGCGGTAACGTGTCATCAATGCGAAGACGCACCTTGTGCGAATGCCTGCCCGACCACCGCTATTCGCCGCGAACATGGGCATATCTTCGTGGAACAGGCACGCTGCATTGGCTGTAAGAGCTGTATGCTGGCCTGTCCGTTTGGGGCCATGAATGTGGTTGCACAGCGCTCGCGGGTGCAGGCGGTTAAATGTGATTTGTGCTGGCATCGCGAAACGGGCCCGGCGTGTGTAGAATCCTGCCCGACCCGTGCGTTGCAATGCGTTGACGCCGCAAAAATTCAGCAGCAGCGTTTGCGTTCACAGCCGTTGTAATGCGTGACCCGACCGATTAGGCGGTCGGGTTTGCCATCAGCCTTCACGCCAGGCGCGTTCTATCTCTTCAGCCAGAATCTTCACGCCAGCCTCGATTTTCTCCGGCTCCGGAACGTAGTTCATCCGCATGCACTGGTGGGTGTGCGGCCACGGCTTGTCCAGCCCCGGGAAGAAGTAATCACCGGGAACCATCAACACGCCGCGTGCTTTCAGGCGCTGATACAGCAGCTCGGTGGTGATAGGCAAGTCCTTGAACCACAGCCACAGGAAAATCGCCCCTTCTGGTTTATGGATCAGGCAGCGCTCTTCGGATAAGTAACGGCGAATGATCGCCACGGTCTCCTGAACGCGCTGATAATAAAACGGCTTGATCACGGTCTCCGACAGGCGCAGGAGATCGTTGCGTTTAATCATCTCGCACATGATAGCCGGACCCATACCGCCAGGGGCAAGGCTGATGATGCCGTTCATGTTGGTGATCGCGGTGATGATTTTTTCATTGGCGATAATAATACCGCAGCGCGAACCTGGCAGCCCGAGCTTGGAAAGGCTCATGCACAGTACAATGTTGGGGTTCCACAGCGGACGGGCTTCGCTAAAGATAATGCCGGGGAACGGGACGCCATAGGCATTATCAATGACCAGCGGAATACCGTGCTGATTGGCGAGGCGGTCCAGCTTCAATAACTCTTCGTCAGTAATCACATTGCCTGTCGGGTTGGTGGGGCGTGACACGCAAATCATGCCGGTCTCTTCGCCAATGTGCAGGTGTTCAAAGTCAACGTGATACTTAAACTGACCTTCCGGCAGCAGCTCGATATTCGGGCGCGCAGAGACGAAGAGCTCCTCTTCCAGCCCGGAATCGGCATAGCCAATGTATTCCGGTGCCAGTGGGAACAGGACTTTTCGGGTGGTCCCGTCGGCGCGACGTCCGGCGAAAAGATTGAATAAGTAGAAAAACGCGCTCTGACTGCCATTTGTCAGTGCAATATTTTGTGGTTCGATATCCCAGCCCAGCTTCTCGCGCAGCAGCGTGGCCAGTTCGGCCAGTAGCTCGGTTTTCCCTTGTGGACCGTCATAATTACAAAGCGCATCAGTGACTTTGCCGTTTTCCAGCATCTCGGCTAGCAGAGACTGGAAGTACTCCTGCATCTGTGGGATTTGCGCCGGGTTACCGCCGCCAAGCATGATCGCGCCGGGCGTACGTAAACCGTCGTTGAGGTCCTCCATCAGGCGGGTGATGCCTGAATGGCGGGTAAATTTGTCGCCAAAAAGTGAGAATGTCATAGCAGGTGGTCTGTCGAGCTGAGTAATAAAGTGGCTAACCATAGCGCTACCTATGGCGGGGTGCAAATCAGGCCTGTGAGACTAAATTGACGTTTTGTGCTACACATTTGTAACAGGGTGGTGTTTTGTTTTGTATAACGCTTCTCGCCCCACCGGGTACGAGAAGCCAGGTAGGATTAGGGCTGACCTGCCCAGATGACCATCACTTTGTCGTCACCGTGCTCGCGGGAAAATCCGTATCCTTGTTTCAACGTCAGCGTGGTTTGTTTACCGGCACCGATGGCGGCATGTCTGGCCCTGAACTGGCTGATTTTCTGCCAGTGTGCGACGCTGGCGGCCGATTTGCCGCTGACGTCCTGCCAGTTCATATCGGATCGCGTGCCTTGTAAAGGGTCTGAGCCGGTCGGACCGAAAGGACGCGCGGACTCGTCACCGTAAAACAGCTGCACCGCGCCCGGAGCCAGTAGCAACAGCTCGGCGGCTTTATCTCCACCTTCGCGGAACAGGCGCGTGTCGTGCGATGAGAGATAACTCAGAACGTTAAAATCCTGCAATTTATCCGCCATCTGCTGCCAGGTGAGATCCATATTGGCCAGGCAGTCGACGGCGCTGGCTGCCTGCTCCTGATAATCAAAATTGATCATCGCATCAAAGCCATGGCGGTAATACTCACTGCGCATAACGCCGTGACCCCAGGCTTCACCAGTCATCCAGAACGGTTTATCATCCAGCGCTTTGTCTGGGTTGGCTTTCTTCCATTCGGCCAGCGCTGCGCTGGCCTGGGCTTTCAGCTGCTGCCAGGCGGGAAGTTCGACGTGCTTGGCGGTATCGACCCGAAACCCGTCAATCCCGTAGTCACGCACCCACTGACTGAGCCAGTGGGTCAGATAATCTCGTGGCGCGTAGCCCGCAATGGCTTTGGCGTGGGTATCCGGTTTGTTATTGTAAAACACCGGTAACCCGGAAGGCGTGTTGGACTCGGTTTTCAGATCGGGCAGGAAGGCCAGCGACATCGTCAGGTCGTCAAAACCGGGGCTGTCGTAGTCGCCGATGTCGGTACGGATCCAATTTTTCCCCCACCATTTTTCCCAGGCGGCTTTATCACTGAAATTGATGTAATCATTAAAGCTGTGCCAGCTCTGTCCGGCGGCGGGCTTCCAGTCCGTCCAGCGTTCACCGAGCGTATGTTTCAATTCATCGCCCGATAAATATAACGCGCCAAACTGATAAGCCTGCATATCGGCCAGCGTCGCGTAACCGGCATGGTTCATCACCACATCGAACAGAATGCGGATACCGCGCTGATGAGCGCCATCGACCAGCGCACGCAGATCGGCTTCGTTGCCCATATTGGCATCAAGCGTGGTCCAGTCCTGCGTGTAATAACCGTGATAGGCGTAGTGGGGGAAATCCCCTTTGGTGCCACCGCCTACCCAGCCGTGAATCTGCTCAAACGGAGCGCTGATCCACAGGGCGTTAACGCCTAACTGTTGCAGATAGTAGAGTTTACTGGTGAGGCCACGTAAATCGCCACCGTGAAACGTCCCAATCTCCTGCATGCCGTCGTTGTGGCGACCGTAGCTGTGGTCATTGGTCGGATCGCCGTTTTGAAAGCGATCCGTCAGTACGAAATACACTGTGGCGTTATGCCAGTCGAAGGGGGCTGGGGCGTCCGTTTCTGCGCGTTCAAGCAGTAATAGCCCGTTGCTACTGGCTGCGGGTTGGAGGGTGATTTGACCGTGCTTAACCATTGCCGTCTGCTGGCTGTAGTAATCACGCACCACGGCACCTTCAGGGAAAGTCTGACTTACATCCAGCGTCAGCGGTGAGCCATCCCATTTCGGACACTGGCGAATCAGGTTGCTCACCGGCTCAACGGCGGATGCTAGTGACAGCATCAACGTTGGCGTTCCGGAGCGGGTATCCACTTCCAGCGTGTAACTACCGTCTTTGAATAAACGCCACTGTGGTGGCTCGCCTGTGCAAGGTTTTAGCGACAGCATCTGGTTGAGTTTAATGGTTTCGGCAGGCTGCCAGCACTGTTGGTCAAAATTTAGTATTAAAGGACGGGTACCCTTCGTCAACGTTGCATGGCTGACAAACTTACCCGTACCCTCCACTTCGAAGGTGGGGAACCCTTGAGAAGTCCATGACGAGGCGATGGTGATGCCTGGCATAAGCGCCAGCGCAAAGGCGGCAAGTTTCATAACGCTGTCCTGAATGCTGCGATTTTAGCCAGTTTGCCAGCGAATTACGGTCGGAGACTCATCCTTTGGGTGGATTCCGCCAGGATGAGACGTGAGGGTGAGCGATCGTGCGCAAAAAACGGCATTATTTTGCGATAACACCCGCATTTTCTTCGAATTAATACCAATCTTAACCGTTAGCGCGTGACATAGTTTCGGAATTGGACTATTCCTTTGGGTGCTCTTGACGGCTATTTTTGCTATGATTTGAGATTCATCTCTCATTTTTATGAAAAATATAAGGTGTTGGAATGTATAAATCCGACCAGGAGACCTAATGATATTGACTCCCATTCGACGATATGGGGCCATGATTCTAATGTTACTCACCATTGCATTTTCCGGTGAGGTGCTGGCAAAGACACACACGGCAACAACGAGTCAGAAGCCCCAGGCAACCAAGACAAGTAATACACAGGTAAGCAGTAAACAAGAGTATTCTCGCAATAGTGCAAAGAGTAGTTCACTTCCTGATTTGCGAAAATACCCTTCCGGAACACCAAGGAAAAAAGCGTTTCTCCGGACGGTTATGCCTTACATTACTAGTCAAAATGCGGCCATTACTGCTGAACGTAACTGGCTGATTTCAAAGCAGTACCAGAATCGCTGGTCGCCGAGCGAGCGTGCGCGCATGAAAGATATCGCCAAACGCTACAAGGTGAGCTGGTCTGGCAACACGCGTAAAATTCCGTGGAACACGCTGCTTGAGCGCGTGGATATTATCCCTACTAGTATGGTGGCAACCATGGCTGCGGCAGAAAGCGGCTGGGGTACGTCGAAGCTGGCACGTAGCAACAATAATCTGTTTGGCATGAAATGTGTCAAAGGTCGTTGCACCAATGCGCCGGGTAAGGTGAAAGGCTACTCTCAGTTTGACTCGGTGAAAGAGTCAGTGACGGCTTACGTCATTAATCTGAATACGCATCCGGCATACTCTTCTTTCCGTAAGTCACGCGCTCAGCTGCGTAAAACCGATCAGGAAGTCACCGCCACGGCGATGATTCATAAGCTGAAGGGGTATTCCACCCAAGGGAAGAGCTACAACAACTATCTGTTCGCGATGTACCAGGATAACCAGCGCTTAATTGCAGCGCATATGTAATTCCTGCGCCTGATGGCGCTACGTTTATCCGGCCAACCAGATGACTCGTCGGCCGGATAAGGCGCAGTCGCCATCCGGCAACACATCACATCAGCACTTCGCTGTTCACATCGCGGTATTCTTTTGGCGTCGTGTCGTACTCTTTCTTGAACACTGAATAGAAATACTGCAGAGACGGGTAGCCGCACATCTGTGAAATCTCGTTGATGGAAAGCGTGGTGGAAATCAGCAGGCTGCGCGCTTTCTCCAGCTTCTCGGCATGGATCACCGCATGAATGGTCTCCCCGACCTCCTCTTTAAAACGCTTCTCCAGATTCGACCGTGAAATCCCCACTGAATCCAGTACCTGTTCGACCTTGATGCCCTTACAGGCATGGTTGCGGATGAAGTGCATCGCCTGAATAACGGCCGGATCGGTAAGTGAACGGTAGTCGGTTGAACGACGTTCCACGACGCGTACCGGAGGGACCAGAATGCGTTGTAGCGTCGGCTCTTCGTTCGCCAGCACGCGGTGCAGGAGTTTTGCGGCCTGATAGCCCATCTGACGAGCACCCTGAGCAACGGATGATAACGCCACGCGCGACAGGTAGCGGGTCAGTTCTTCGTTATCAATGCCAATGACGCACAGTTTCTCCGGTACCGGAATATGCAGATGTTCACAGGCCTGCAAAACGTGCCGTGCACGCGCGTCGGTGACGGCGATAATCCCGGTTTGCGGCGGCAGAGTTTGCAGCCAGTCGGCTAACCTATTTTGTGCGTGTTGCCAGTTTTCTGGTGCAGTTTCCAGGCCCTGATAGACCACGCCACGGTACTTTTCTTTCGCTACCAGTTGGCAAAAGGCATATTCACGCTCCTCGGCCCAGCGTTTGCCGCTGGAAGGTGGTAGACCGTAAAATGCAAAGCGGTTCACTCCTTTTTCTTTCAAATGCAGAAAGGCGCTTTCAACCAATGCGTGGTTATCGGTGGCAATGTAGTGGACCGGTGGATAATGTTCAGCAAGATGGTAAGAACCCCCGACGCCAACGATGGGGACATCGACATCGGCAAGTAATTGCGCAATGTCATCGTCGTCATAATCGGCAATAACACCGTCGCCTAACCAGTCTTTAATATTATCAATACGCGCGCGAAAATCTTCCTCGATGAATATATCCCATTCAGATTGCGACGCTTGCAAATATTCACCCACGCCCTCAACCACCTGGCGGTCGTAGGCTTTATTGGCATTAAATAAAAGAGTGATACGGTGACGTTTATCAAACATAAGAGCCTGTCCTGGAAAGGGTGAATATGGGCCTGTCGATACTACCAAAACCGTGGATAATGCTGCCTGATTATGTGTGACAAATTTTTGATTTGCGTAGCGCTACGCAAAACTCACATACCCTAAGCGGGAAGGCAATTGTCATATCTTATCCGCGGATTATGGTTTTTAGTTTATTCATCAGGTTTCGATCCCGATCGTCTTTTTATTTCTTTATTTAGCGCGTTTTTTTGGGAGCCAGCGCACATTTGGGTATTCTCTTAATAGCGGTGTGAAATAACGTAATTGAGCAATAAATCAGGAAATTCCAGTATGGCGATATCGCAGTTTACTTGCCGTATTACCTGATTATGGAGCTTATTATGCAGGCTTATTTTGACCAACTCGACCGTGTTCGTTTTGAAGGGACAAAATCCACTAACCCGCTCGCATTTCGCCATTACAATCCTGATGAGACAGTGTTAGGCAAGCGTATGGAAGATCACCTGCGTTTTGCCGCCTGCTATTGGCACACTTTCTGCTGGAATGGTGCAGACATGTTCGGCATGGGGGCCTTTGACCGCCCATGGCAGCAACCCGGTGAAGCGCTGGCGCTGGCGAAACGCAAAGCGGATGTGGCGTTTGAGTTTTTCCACAAGCTGAACGTGCCTTACTACTGCTTCCATGATGTAGATGTCTCGCCTGAAGGTGCTTCGCTGAAAGAGTACAAAAACAACTTCGCGCAGATGGTTGATGTGCTGGGCGCTAAACAGGAACAAAGCGGCGTGAAGCTGCTGTGGGGGACGGCAAACTGCTTTACTAACCCACGTTACGGCGCAGGCGCGGCTACCAACCCGGACCCGGAAGTGTTCAGTTGGGCGGCCACCCAGGTGGTGACTGCCATGGATGCTACGCATAAATTAGGCGGCGAGAACTATGTTCTGTGGGGCGGTCGTGAAGGCTATGAAACCCTGCTTAATACCGATCTGCGTCAGGAACGCGAGCAGATTGGCCGTTTCATGCAACTGGTGGTTGAGCACAAACACAAAACCGGTTTTCAGGGGACTTTGCTTATCGAACCGAAGCCGCAGGAGCCGACCAAACATCAGTACGACTACGATGCGGCGACCGTTTACGGCTTCCTGAAACAGTTCGGCCTGGAAAAAGAGATCAAACTGAATATCGAAGCCAACCACGCCACGCTGGCTGGCCACTCGTTCCACCACGAAATTGCCACCGCAATCGCGCTGGGCCTGTTTGGCTCTGTCGATGCCAACCGCGGAGATGCGCAGCTGGGCTGGGATACTGACCAGTTCCCGAACAGCGTGGAAGAGAATGCGCTGGTGATGTACGAAATCCTGAAAGCGGGTGGTTTCACCACGGGTGGCCTGAACTTTGATGCCAAAGTGCGTCGCCAGAGCACCGATAAATACGATCTGTTCTATGGTCATATTGGGGCGATGGACACCATGGCACTGTCGCTGAAAATCGCAGCTCGCATGATTGAAGATGGCGGCCTGGATCAGCGCGTTGCAAAACGTTATGCCGGTTGGAATGGTGAGCTGGGCCAGCAAATTCTGAAGGGCCAGATGACGCTGACCGAAATTGCGCAGTACGCTGAACAACATAATCTGGCGCCGGTGCATCAGAGCGGTCATCAGGAACAGCTGGAAAATCTGGTAAACCATTATTTGTTCGACAAATAACGGATCGTTAAGAACGTTCGTCAGCCCGGATAGCTTTGCGCTGCCGGGCATTTCTTTAAGGAACGATACCCTATGTATATCGGGATAGATCTGGGCACATCAGGCGTAAAGGCCATACTGCTGAATGAGCAGGGTGATGTTGTGGCCTCGCAGACGGAGAAACTCACGGTTTCGCGTCCTCATCCGCTATGGTCGGAGCAGGATCCTGAACAGTGGTGGCTGGCAACGGATCGCGCGGTCAAAGCACTGGCTCAGCAACATTCACTCAGGGAGGTGAAGGCGCTGGGGATTGCCGGTCAAATGCACGGTGCGACGCTACTTGATGAGCAGCAGAAGGTATTGCGCCCGGCGATCCTATGGAATGACGGACGCTGCGCACAAGAGTGCGAGATACTGGAAAACCAGGTTCCAGAGTCTCGCGGCATCACCGGCAATCTGATGATGCCGGGTTTTACGGCACCCAAATTGCTGTGGGTTCAGCGCCATGAACCGGATATTTTCCGCCAGGTTGATAAAGTCCTGCTGCCGAAAGATTACCTGCGTTTGCGTATGACCGGGGAATTCGCCAGCGATATGTCTGATGCCGCCGGTACGATGTGGCTGGACGTTGCGAAGCGCGACTGGAGCGACGTCATGCTGGCAGCCTGTCACCTGACCCGTGCGCATATGCCTGCGTTGTTTGAAGGCAGCGAGATTACCGGCACGTTGTTGCCTGCGGTCGCGCAAGCCTGGGGCATGTCCGAGATCCCGGTGATTGCGGGTGGCGGAGATAACGCGGCAGGCGCGGTTGGCGTCGGTATGATGAATGCCGGTCAGGCGATGCTTTCGCTGGGCACGTCCGGTGTTTACTTTGCGGTAAGCGACGGATTCCTCAGTAAACCAGAAAGTGCGGTACACAGTTTTTGTCATGCTTTACCTGAAAGATGGCATCTGATGTCCGTTATGCTCAGTGCGGCATCCTGCCTGGACTGGGCGGCAAAATTAACCGGGCTGAGCAGCGTTCCTGCGCTAATAACTGCGGCACAACAGGCGGATGAGCAGGCTGAACCCGTCTGGTTTTTGCCGTACCTGTCGGGTGAACGTACGCCGCATAATAATCCGCAGGCGAAAGGCGTCTTTTTTGGTCTGACGCATCAGCATGGGCCGGCAGAACTGGCGAAAGCAGTGCTGGAAGGCGTGGGATTCGCGCTGGCAGATGGTATGGATGTGGTGCATGCCTGTGGTGTTAAACCGGCCAGCATTACGCTCATTGGCGGCGGGGCGCGCAGCGAGTACTGGCGCCAGATGCTGTCTGATATCAGCGGGTTGCAGCTGGATTACCGTACCGGTGGTGACGTTGGTCCTGCGTTGGGGGCGGCACGTTTGGCACAAATTGCGATGAATTCCGATAAGCCATTATCTGACCTATTGCCTCAACTGGCGCTGGAACAGGCGCATTATCCTGACGCAGATCGCCATGCGCTTTATTTGCAGCGTCGCGAAACCTTCCGTCGTCTCTATCAGCAATTGCTGCCGCTGATGTCATGA
Organism: Citrobacter freundii; assembly: GCF_029717145.1. Classification (NCBI taxonomy): domain Bacteria; kingdom Pseudomonadati; phylum Pseudomonadota; class Gammaproteobacteria; order Enterobacterales; family Enterobacteriaceae; genus Citrobacter; species Citrobacter freundii. The sequence continues at coordinate 154,160 of NZ_CP099222.1, forward strand.
TCATATTTCCCCTCTGCTAAATGGAGGGGATTTTTATAATCTATGTATTTTTTAAATTAATAATTTACGTGTATGGATTTATTCTGAAAATATAACTTAGTGCTATTTTTCTGTGTTGTCTTTAGTGGGTTATTCATATTGTATCCGTGATGGATAAGGAGATCCCAATGAAGACTACGAGGTTTATGGCATGGCTATTATTCCTTTCGGGTGCACTCATTTACGTTATTGGTTTATGGCGCGCCTGTCCCTTATTGAACGGGAAAGGATACTTTCTGGGTGTCCTGATGACAGGGATGTTTGTGACGTACGCTTACCAGCGTGCTGAAAATAGTAATCAGAATGACGAACACTTTACGCGTGTGTGCCAGATGGTGGCATTGATAACAGTAGGGTTGCTGCTGCTGGGGATGCTGAACGCTCCCTTGTCACTCATCGAAATGGGCGCCTATCCAATGGCATTCTTCGTGTGTTTAGCGGGGCAAATTATGCTGATGCGCCCGCTAAAAGAGTAACGATGGGTGAGTGTTAACTCACCAGTCGGCGTGTATCGATGCGTTGCAGCAGAACCGAAAGTAGCAGGCTGCCCGCCAGCGTGGCGCTGAAAATCCACAGCATATCCAGCGGCGGCCAGTTCTTGAGCTCGATACTGTTAGTGCGCAGCGCATGAATGATCAGCGCGTGGAAGCCATAGATACCCAGTGAGTGGCGGGAAATCAGGCCCAGTACGGGGATAGTGCGTGCGCTAAGGGTGTTTTTGACCAGCGTCAGCAGCGAGACTGCGCAAATAAATACGGCTGGGCCGCAGTAGAGATACCAGGTGTCGGCGAAATTCCCTCGCCAGCGGAGCTCGTATAAGGTTCCGCGAGAGATAACAAAGACGGCGGTGACGCACAGTGCCGCACAGACCCAGGTGAGCGCGCGTTTTTGTGTATTCATCATGCCAATCGCCCTGCCCAGCAAGCCGTACAGGATGTAATAGACCGTGTCGCCGCTGATGTACAGGTTGATAGGCAGCCACTCAACGCCCCCCATTTTTAGCGAGACGGTGTTGGGATTAGCAAGGATGCCAAGCACCACCATCAGCGCCAGCAGCATTTTTCCGCTAATACTTTTCACTTGAATCAGCGGTGAGACCAGGTAGATGACGGCGATGGCGAAGAAAAACCACAGGTGATAGAACACCGGTTTTTGCAGCAGATTTTGCAAAGACAGCTCGGCGTTAATCGAGGTGAACAGTGAGATGTAGGCCAGTGCGACGGCGCTATAAAACAGAACGCAGAGCGCAATACGGAGAAAATGTCGCGGCTGGGCGCTGCGCTCGCCAAAGAAAAGAAAGCCTGAAATCATGAAAAACAGCGGTACGCTGACGCGTGAAGCTGAATTGAGCACATTGGCAAGATCCCAGGCTAACGGGCTGACGCTGTGCGCATTGGTGATGTACCAGGTGGTTGTATGGATCATAACCACCATTAAACAGGCAATCCCGCGCAGGTTATCAATCCAGAAAATTTTGGGCTGCATCAGTTCCTCTGTTTCCATTAAAAAAAGTCTGACTGGCATTTCGCGGATGTATCTCACTGGAATAATCTGAGTTTTTACGCTAAAGCTTGTGATGGTCCGATGAGATTCTCAAAATAGGATCCGTTTCCAGACAGTAATAATAATAAGACTGACCCGCAAATCAGAGGGTAATAAAATGATGATGAAGTATTTCTTTCCCGCGATGGCTGCCCTCCTGCTGGCAGGATGCGCGGACCCACAGCCGCCGGCACCGACTCAGAAAGCGCAAAAGGCCAAAGTGAGCTCTTCACGTTCGCTGGATATGGAAGTATTATGCAAAAATGAAGCGGCTGAACGTTATAACACCGGGACGCAGAAAATAGACGTAACCGGCTTCGAACAGTTCCAGGGCAGCTATGAGATGCGTGGTTCTACCTTCCGTAAAGAGAGTTTTGTCTGCTCATTTGACGCAGACGGGCAGTTTTTGCACCTTTCCATGCGCTAAGTTCCTCCTTTTTCCCGTTTCGTACTGTATATCTTGCAGCCAGCGGGTATACTGATCGCTTCCTTTAAATCCACACGTATCCAGCACGAAATAATATGCAAAAGTTTGATACCAGGACCTTCCAGGGCTTGATCCTGACCTTACAGGATTACTGGGCTCGCCAGGGCTGCACCATTGTTCAACCATTGGACATGGAAGTCGGCGCGGGTACTTCTCACCCAATGACCTGCCTGCGCGCGCTGGGGCCGGAGCCGATGGCGACTGCTTATGTGCAGCCTTCTCGTCGTCCGACCGACGGTCGCTATGGCGAAAACCCGAACCGCTTACAGCATTACTATCAGTTCCAGGTCGTCATTAAGCCGTCCCCGGACAACATTCAGGAGCTGTACCTTGGTTCGCTGAAAGAGCTGGGTATGGATCCAACCATTCACGACATCCGTTTCGTGGAAGATAACTGGGAAAACCCAACGCTGGGTGCCTGGGGTCTGGGTTGGGAAGTGTGGCTGAACGGCATGGAAGTGACGCAGTTCACCTACTTCCAGCAGGTTGGTGGTCTGGAATGTAAGCCTGTGACCGGAGAAATCACTTACGGTCTGGAACGTCTGGCGATGTACATTCAGGGCGTAGACAGCGTTTACGACCTGGTCTGGAGCGACGGCCCGCTGGGTAAAACCACTTACGGCGATGTGTTCCATCAGAACGAAGTCGAGCAGTCGACTTACAACTTTGAATACGCTGACGTGGACTTCCTGTTCACCTGCTTCGAGCAGTATGAGAAAGAAGCCCAGCAGCTGCTGGCGCTGGAAAACCCACTGCCGCTGCCTGCTTACGAACGTATTCTGAAAGCCGCCCATAGCTTCAACCTGCTGGATGCGCGTAAAGCCATCTCCGTCACCGAGCGTCAGCGTTATATTCTGCGCATTCGCACCCTGACCAAAGCAGTGGCAGAAGCTTACTATGCTTCCCGTGAAGCCCTTGGCTTCCCGATGTGCAACAAAGACAAATAAGAGGCGGCCATGTCTGAGAAAACTTTTCTGGTGGAAATCGGCACTGAAGAGCTGCCACCAAAAGCATTGCGCAGCCTGGCTGAGTCCTTCGCTGCGAACTTCACTGCGGAGCTGGACAATGCTGGCCTCGCACACGGCAACGTAGAGTGGTTTGCTGCGCCGCGTCGTCTGGCGCTGAAAGTGGCTGCCCTTGCTGAATCGCAACCTGACCGTGAAGTAGAAAAGCGCGGCCCGGCGATTGCCCAGGCGTTTGACGCGGAAGGTAAACCGAGCAAAGCGGCAGAAGGTTGGGCGCGCGGTTGCGGTATCACCGTTGATCAGGCTGAACGACTGACCACCGACAAAGGTGAATGGCTGCTGTACCGTGCGCATGTGAAAGGCGAAAGCGCAGAAACGCTGCTGCCAAACATGATTGCCACGTCACTGGCTAAGCTGCCGATCCCGAAACTGATGCGCTGGGGCGCGTCTGACGTCCATTTCGTGCGCCCGGTTCATACCGTCACGCTGCTGCTGGGCGACAAAGTCATCCCGGCAACGATTCTGGGTATTCAGTCCGATCGCGTGATCCGCGGCCACCGCTTTATGGGCGAGCCTGAATTCACCATCGACAATGCCGACCAGTATCCTGAAATCCTGCGCCAGCGCGGCAAAGTCATTGCCGATTACGCCGAGCGTAAGGCAAAAATCAAGGCCGATGCCGAAGAGGCGGCGCGTAAGATTGGCGGTAACGCTGACCTGAGCGAAAGCCTGCTGGAAGAAGTCGCGTCTCTGGTTGAATGGCCGGTGGTGCTGACGGCGAAGTTCGAAGAAAAATTCCTCGCGGTACCGTCTGAAGCGCTGGTTCACACCATGAAAGGTGACCAGAAGTACTTCCCGGTGTACGCGAACGACGGCAAACTGCTGCCGAACTTTATCTTCGTCGCTAACATCGAATCGAAAGATCCGATGCAGATTATTTCCGGTAACGAAAAAGTGGTTCGTCCGCGTCTGGCGGATGCCGAATTCTTCTTCAATACCGACCGCAAAAAACGTCTGGAAGATCATCTGCCGCGTCTGCAAACCGTGCTGTTCCAACAGCAACTGGGTACCCTGCGCGACAAGACGGATCGTATTCAGGCGCTGGCGGGCTGGATTGCTGAACAGATTGGCGCTGATGTCAACCACGCCACCCGCGCGGGCCTGCTGTCCAAGTGTGACCTGATGACCAACATGGTCTTCGAGTTCACCGACACCCAGGGCGTGATGGGCATGCACTACGCACGCCACGATGGCGAAGCGGAAGATGTAGCGGTAGCGCTGAACGAGCAATATCAGCCACGCTTTGCCGGTGATGACCTGCCGTCTAACCCGGTGGCCTGTGCGGTAGCCATTGCCGATAAAATGGACACCCTGGCGGGTATCTTCGGTATTGGTCAGCATCCAAAAGGTGACAAAGACCCGTTTGCACTGCGTCGTGCTGCGCTGGGCGTGCTGCGTATCATCGTTGAGAAGAACCTGAACCTCGATCTGCAAACGCTGACCGAAGAAGCGGTACGTCTGTACGGTGACAAGCTGTCCAACGCGAACGTAGTGGATGATGTCATCGACTTTATGCTGGGCCGCTTCCGTGCCTGGTATCAGGACGAAGGCTACACCGTTGATACCATTCAGGCGGTGCTGGCGCGTCGTCCGACGCGTCCGGCTGATTTCGACGCACGTATGAAGGCGGTTTCGCACTTCCGTACGCTGGAAGCCGCGTCTGCGCTGGCTGCGGCTAACAAACGTGTTTCAAACATCCTTGCGAAAACGACAGAGCCGCTGAACGACCGTGTGAATGCAGCAACGCTGAAAGAGCCGGAAGAAATTACGCTGGCGATGAAGGTTGTGGTACTGCGTGACAAGCTGGAGCCTGCGTTTGCTGAGGGTCGCTATCAGGAAGCGCTGGTTGAACTGGCCGAACTGCGCGAACCGGTTGATGCGTTCTTCGAGAAAGTAATGGTTATGGTGGAAGATAAGGATTTACGTATCAACCGTCTCACCATGCTCGAAAAACTGCGTGAGCTGTTCCTGCGCGTGGCGGATATTTCACTGCTGCAGTAACCGTCTGTATTGACGTAAAAAATGCCGGATACGCAATTGCTTATCCGGCATTTTTTATGCCGTTAGCGCAGCTGCAATTCGGTCAGACAGGTCTGGCTGTCATTCATCGTTTTGATGGCGTGAGACGCTTTTTTGCCGTTGTAGCTCACTTCAATTGTGCCTTCCATATTGCGTGGTAGCCATACGCCGATAAAACCATTGCGGTAGCTGGTCATTGCTTTCTGCACCACCACGTCTCCCTTGCTATCCGTCACTTTGACATCAAAGGTCTTCTCGGGCATTTCTCCCTTGCAGCCAGAAAGGCTGTGGTTAAAGCAGGGGTGAGTTTGCCATTCGTACGGGGCAAAGGAGAGATAGAACTTGTCACCAAGCGGTAGCGTATAAACCTGTTCACCGGAAGAGAGTTTTAGTTCGGTGCTGGTGATGGAAGCAGAATAGGGCAGTGGTCGACTCTGAGGCGACTGGTCAATGGCGTCGACAATTTGCTCAACGGATTTCCCGCTTAGCCCATGTTGCGCCAGAAAGGTTGATTCTGGGGTAGCAGCGAATACGCTACTTGTGGTGAGTAAACCTAATAACAGCAACAGTGAGGTTTTCGACATAGCTTCAATTCCTTGTGAAAATTGTGGAATACATGCCGACGTACTATAAAGCTTACCCTTAGGGAAAGGTCAAAGGTGTGGTGGGTAAAGTAATGCAAAGAAGAAAGCTGGGGAAATTTATTGCGAGAGACAGATAAAAAAAATCCCCGCCGTTTGGCAGGGATCTAGAATTTTGAGCTTTTTAAGCTTACAGGCTGGTTACGTTGCCAGCTGCCGGGCCTTTAGCGCCGCTTTCGATGGTGAAGGAAACTTTCTGACCTTCGTCCAGAGATTTGTAGCCTTCGTTCTGGATAGCAGAGAAGTGTACGAACACGTCTTTTGAGCCATCGTCAGGAGTGATGAAACCGAAGCCTTTATCAGCGTTGAACCATTTTACGATACCAGTCATTTTACCGGACATAGTGTATTACCTTTTAAAAAATAAGTGTGCCTTTCGGCGATATGGCGTGCTTTACAGATTTTTTAACAGTAAAGGAAAATGCTCACTACGAAGGGTATCAATGATAACTCTTGAAGGGACTTGCCTTACTAAACTGCTGTAATGGTCTGTACGTCAAACCGTTGAGTGCATTAACTCATTTTACGCCGGAGGATGCAACTACTATTTTCTTTTTTGTTGCTGGGGTTGGTAGTAGAACGGTCCATTTACAGGACCGTTCTGAAGAAAAACCAGAAAAAACATCAATCCATCAACTGCTTACTTAATCTCGGGTCGGCCTGAATCAGGCGCATCAATTTCAATTCGGTACTGGACGGCTTTACGCGTTTAGACTCCCACTCATGAACCATCGCAACCGTTACGCCCATTACTCGGGCAAAATCATCTGTTTTTAAACCCGTCCCTCGTCGTAGCTGTTCAAATTCGGTAAACGGGTTGGCTTTTTGCGTCAAGGTGACGGTCTGCGATACATCTTTAAAAACAATCTGTTCCAGACTGCTAAGCAGTTCAAGCATAGGATCTTTATATTCCATTGAGGACTCCTAAAATCACACAGCGGGATCGTGAATTTCATCGAAGCTCATTAAGAATAGTCGCAAAAAAAGACGCCGGGCGTGGGGTGCGCGCGGTGGGCGCGTTTCAGCGGATCGCGGTGGCCGACCTGTAGTTTGCTAACGATCTGATAACGGTCGGGATCTCCTCTCGGCCAAACTCATTTGTAAAGATGACAAAATTTTTACGCCATTCGGCTGATGGCGCATTGTTCAGCAAAACGCAGGGCCACCGAAACGGGTATTTTCCCCGACAAGATTACGCGGAAAGGGTATCTTGCGGGGCTGACCTGGACTATCCTTGTCATCGTCAGGCACGCGGGTGTCGTTGTGCGCATTTTTGGGTGAAGGAGTATTAAAATGGCGACAGGTAAGTCCTGCTCTCGCTGGTTTGCGCCTGTTTTGGCGCTCTTAATGGTAGTTGGCCTGAGTGGGTGTTTTGATAAAGAAGGCGATCAACGCAAAGCGTTTGTCGATTTCCTGCAGAATACTGCAATGCGTAGCGGAGAGCGTTTACCAACGCTGACCGCCGATCAGAAAAAACAGTTTGGCCCGTTTGTCTCCGATTACGCGATTCTTTATGGTTATTCACAGCAGGTGAATCAGGCGATGGACTCCGGTCTGCGCCCGGTTGTGGATAGCGTAAATGCCATCCGTGTTCCTCAGGATTACGTGACCCAGCGTGAACCGCTGCGTCAGGCAAATGGTGCGCTGGGCGTGTTAGGGCAACAGCTGCAGAATGCGAAGCTGCAGGCCGATGCCGCACGTGGTGCGCTGAAGCAAAGCGAGGATCTGAAACCCGTCTTTGATCAGGTCTACAGCAAAGTCGTGACTGCTCCGTCAGAGGCGCTACAGCCGCTGATTCCTGCCGCGCAGATCTTTACGCAACAACTGGTACAGGTGGGTGATTTTATCGCGCAGCAGGATACGCAGGTGAGCTTTGTGGCGAACGGTATCCAGTTCCCGACCTCACAACAGGCAAGCCAGTACAACACGCTGATTGGCCCGCTGGCAGCCCAGCATCAGGCATTTAATCAAGCCTGGACTGCTGCGGTGAACGCAGCCCAGTAATTCAGGGAATAACGATATACAGAATGCCGGGTACGCAATAGCGACACCCGGCATTTTTTTATCCTGCTACCTGCGGATTCACACAGTTCTTCTCGACGTTCCCTTGCAGTGCATCAATTAAGTTATCTACCGCACAGGCCGCCATGTTGTAGCGGGTTTCATGGGTTGCTGAACCAATATGCGGTAGCGCCACCACGTTTGGTAACGACAGCAGCGGGGAGTCTACCGGCAGAGGTTCCTGCTCAAACACATCCAGACCGGCGGCATGAATTTCCCCGCTTTGCAGGGCGGCAATCAGTGCGGTTTCGTCCACGACCGGGCCACGTCCAGCGTTGATGAAAATGGCGGAGGACTTCATTTTGGCGAACTGCGCGGCGCCAAACAGATGGTGAGTCTCATCCGTTAGCGGCAGGATCAGACAGACAAAATCCGATTCCTGCAACAGCGTATCCAGATTGCAGTAGCGCGCGTTGAAGCGCTCTTCCGCTTCCTTATGCTGGCGGCGTGCATTGTAGAGAATGGGCATGCCAAAGCCGAAATGGGCGCGTTGTGCCAGTGCGAGGCCGATGCGGCCCATACCGACAATCCCCAACGTTTTGTGATGTACATCGGTGCCGAACCAATCCGGCCCGATGCTCTTGGTCCATTCACCTACTTTCACGCGTTCAGCCACCTCGACTACGCGGCGAGCCGTACTTAACACCAGTGCCATTATCGTATCCGCCACGGTTTCGGTCAGTACGGTTGGGGTGTGCATCAGTAAGACATTACGGGCGTTAAGCGCCTCGACGTCGAAATTGTCATAGCCTACGGAGATTGTTGAGGTTGCGCGCAGCCTGGGCATGTTCTCCAGCAGGGCGCTATTGACGGTTTCGCTGGAGCCCAGCAGACCTTCCGCACTGGCGAAGGCCTGCGCGTGCTGTGCGACCGTTTCCGGGCGCAGGTTAGGGACTTGAGTCACCGAAAAATGTGCTTCCAGGCGCTGCAGTAAATCGTCAGGTAACGCTTTGTAGAGAATAATGGACGGCTTCATGCGAATCTCCGTAAGTTAAAATTTAAGCGTGGCGTGCGCCAACCGGAATGCGGGTATTATTAGCAGGCTTAACAATCAGAGTTAGCCACACTGAGACAAAAAGCGCCACCCCCATAAAAATGTACGAGGCGGACGGGCTGCCGGTGGTGCCATTGAGGTAGCCAACAAACCAGGAGCCAAAGAATGACCCCAGCGCGCCCATACTGTTAATCAGCGCCATGGCGCCCCCGGCGACGTTACGCGGCAGCATTTCAGGAATGATGGCGAAGAAGGGACCATACGGGGCGTACATCGCCGCACCGGCTATCACCAGCAGGGTGTAAGACATCCAGAAGTGGTCAGCGCCAACGGCCCAGGAGCCGATAAAGGCACACGCGGCGATCAGTAACAGCGGCCAGACAAACAGCTTACGGTTTTGCAGTTTGTCGGAAGCCCATGAGGCCAAAATCATCGCGACGGTGGCGGCCAGATACGGGACCGATGAAAGCCAGCCCACTTCCACCATGCCGAGATTCGCGCCGCCGCTGCGGATAATTGACGGCAGCCACAACACAAAACCGTAAACGCCGATACTCCAGGTAAAATACTGCATACACAGCAGGATCACATTGCGTGAGCGGAAAGCCTCACCATAGTTACGCACGGCTTTAATTCCCTGCTGCTCTTGTTCCAGCTGTGCCTGCAGCGCGCTTTTTTCGGACTCCGTCAGCCAGCCCACCTGGGAAGGTTTGTCTTTGACCAGCACCCACCAGCAGAACGCCCAGATGACGGCCGGAAAGCCTTCGATGATGAACATTTCACGCCAGCCGAGCGCCTGAATCAAATAACCCGAAACGACGGACATCCACAGCACGGTGACCGGGTTACCGAGGATCAGGAAGGTGTTGGCGCGTGAACGCTCGGATTTGGTAAACCAGTTGCTGATATAAATCAGCATCGCGGGCATGACGGCGGCTTCTACGACGCCAAGAATAAAACGGATGGCGGCAAGCATGGGGATGTTACTGACCATTCCGGTCAGCGAGGCGCACCCGCCCCACAGGATCAGGCAGATAAAAATGAGTTTTCGTACGCTGCGGCGCTCGGCGTAAATTGCGCCTGGGATCTGGAAAAAGAAATAGCCGAGGAAAAACAGGGCACCCAGCAGGGAAGAGATCCCTTTGGTAATGCCAAGATCCTCGTTAATGCCTGCGGCGGAGGCGAAGCTGAAGTTCGCGCGGTCGAGATACGCCAGGCTGTACGTGATGAACACGATTGGCATGATGTACCACCAGCGTTTTGCTGCATTGGTTGAGCTATTCATAGACTGCCCTCTGGTTATGCTGTTACGCCGCCTCTGTATGTAGGGTACAGAGTGGGCCGGGGGTTTATTCCGCTAATTGTTCACGTGTGGGTAATCCTTCACTGTCGCCCTGAACCTGTATGGCCAGGGCGCCAATTTTATTGCCTCGGGCCACCGCCTGATGCAGTGAGTGCCCTTCCAGCAGGGCGCTGATGACGCCGACCGCAAAGCCATCACCCGCACCGACGGTATCGACCACGTTGTCGACCTTCACCGGTGCGACGCAGCCCTGCTCGCCGTTGGCTGTCTTATACCAGGCGCCATCGGCACCCGTTTTAACAATCACTGCCTTCACGCCGTGGCGCAGATAAAAGTCAGCGATGCCTTCAGGCGTCTGTTGTCCCGTCAAAATCATGCCCTCTTTTAACCCCGGCAGAACCCAGTCGGCCTGGAATGCGAGTCGGTTGAGTTTCTCCACCATCTCCGCTTCGCTGTTCCACAGCACCGGGCGTAAATTGGGATCGAACGAGATAGTCTTTCCCTGGGCTTTCATGGTGCGGGCGGTATGGGCCAGCAGTTCGTAAGAACTGGCGGACAGCGCTGCCGCCACGCCACTCAGGTGCAGGTGGCGTGCGCTGGAGAAGTACGCTTCGTGATAATCCTCCATGCCAAGATGGCTGGCGGCTGAGCCTTTGCGAAAATATTCCACGATGGGATCGGTTCCATTTTCGACTTTAGATTTCAGCTGAAAGCCGGTTGCGTAGCGTCCATCCTGGGTGACTCCCTGCGCATCAATCCCTTCTTTTTCCAGCGACTTAATAATAAATCGGCCAAAACTGTCGTGACCTACGCGACTCACCCAGCCGACCTTCAGGCCCAGACGGGCAAGGCCGGTTGCCACGTTAAGCTCTGCGCCCGCGACCCGTTTGATAAATGTCTCTACATCCGCCAGTTCGCCGGTTTGCGTGGCGACAAACATCGTCATTGCTTCGCCAATGGTGACGACATCCAGTGAATTTTTCATGTGTTACTCCTCGCGTAGCAGTTCGACGTAGTGACGGGTCACCGCCGCTAAGTCGTGCCCTTCCAGGGGGAATTCAATGCCGCGCGGGACGTCCGTGGGCAGCGTGTTTAACAGTGCCAGCCAGCGCGGGTCTGCCCGATCGGGCGCAACGGCACGGAAGCTGTCGAGATGCGGAGTGGCAGCCTTCACATGGATATACCCCACGGTTGAGGCGAGCGTCTGCGCGGCGTCTTCAGGGGAGTCGCCGACCCACAGCCAGTTGCCCATATCAAAGGTCAGGGATACCGGCAGATCCTGCTTCTGGCAGGCATCCCTGAAGTGCAGCATAGACTGCAGTCGTCCACAGGACGTTTGATCGTTCTCGACCACCAGTTCCATACCGCTGTCGTTGAGCCACTCACGCAGTGTGTCGAATTGCTGAGTATGGGAAAAATGACCCAGAGAGACTTTTAACCATAACGCCTGCAACGTTTGGGCTTCCTGAAGGAGCGCTGGCAGGTGGGGATTGAGATGACCATCTTGTAGAAATAGCGGTTCTGGCGCGGAGTAGCAGGCCAGCAGGCCGAAGATTTCAATCGCGGATGCCAGGGTTGGCAGCGTTTTAAGCTCGGCATCGCTCAGCATTTCGCGGCGGATTTCAACGCCGTCAGCTCCGGCTTCAGCAATAATAGGCAGCATGGCAGTTTGCCCGCCTGCTGCATGCACCTGGTCGTAACCGTAAGCAGCGGTGACCACCATAATTTTTCTTTTCATGGAAACTCCAAATCGTGCGTTCTTGCTATAACGCTAGATGGAACCGGTTCCAAAGAAAAGACTATGATGCCGAATTTATGATCACCATCACGAAGGAAATTTAACGGGCGGTAGACCCGCGAACGATCAGCTCACCGGAGAAAACCTGTTCCTGAACAGCATCCGATTTACCATCGATCCGGCGTACAACCTGCTCGACGGCGGTATAGCCAATCTGCCAGGTGGGCTGTTTCAGGGTGGTGATGCCGACGCCAGCCAGTTCGGCCCATTCCAGTTCGTCAAAACCGAGCAGGCCGATGTCGCTGCCCCAGTTGAGGCCAATACGCTTCAGCGAGCGGGCCACCTGCAGCGTGAGCGCGCCGTTGGCAGAGATAACGGCCTTACGCATTCCGCGATGCTGCTGATGAAACTGACGCAGCGTGTCATCCAGTTGCGTATTTTCCGCCAGCGAAACCTCAGCATTTTCGGCGATAACGCCGGGATATCGCGCCAGCGTGGCGCGAAAAGCAGTCAGACGTTCGCGTCGGGTGTTAACCATCCCCAACGGCTCGCTGAGGAACAGAATAGCTTCGAAGCCTTGTTCAATCAGGTGCTCAGTGGCAACTGTCGCCGCCTGGGTGTTATCCAGACCGACCATATCACAGGCGAAATCCGGAATTTTACGATCAATCAACACCATCGGTAGTGCAGACTGTTGCAGGCGGTTCAGCCCTTCTTCGCGCATGCCGACGGCATTCACCACAATCCCCTCAACCTGATAGCTGCGCAGCAGATCGAGATAATGCAGCTCCTGGTCCACTTCGTTGTTGGTATTACAGACCAGCGGGGTAAAGCCTTTTTCGCGACAGGCAGCTTCGATACCGCTTAACACGTTAACGGAGTAGGGGTTGGTAATGTCGGCGATAATCAGGCCTATCAGGCGGGTACGGCCATGCTTCAGGCCTCGTGCCATCAGGCTGGGGCGATAGTCGAGTTCGGCAATGGCGTGTTCAATGCGGGCCAACAGCGCGTCGGAAAGCAGATGCTTCTCACCGTTGAGGTAGCGTGAAATGCTGGTCTTACCCGTTTTTGCAGCTTTCGCCACATCGCTGATGGTGGCACGTGTTGATTTGCTCATCGCTGATTTCCCTGAATTTAGTGTGAACACCTTATCGTGAAAATCAACGATGGCAAGTGCTTCATGCCGGATAAGGCGCAGCCTGTCTCCGGCACAAAACGTTACTGAATTGGACTCAACGTGATTTCTACGCGGCGGTTTTGTGCTTTACCTTCCGCGGTGCTGTTGCTGGCTATTGGATTCGCCGGGCCCATTCCACGGGTGCGGATACGGTTAGCTTCCACACCCTGAGTGATCAGGGCGCTGGCAACGGAGTCCGCACGCTGCTGTGACAGACGCATGTTCAGATCCTGGCTGCCGGTGCTGTCGGTGAAGCCCAATACGTTGACCGCGGTTTTATTGTACTCTTTCAGCACCATAGCCACGCCGGTCAGGGTGTTGGCCCCGGCAGGTTTCAGGTTGGCGCTGCTGCTGTCGAAGGTGACGTTGTTGGGCATATTCAGAATGATGTTATCGCCACTGCGCGTCACGCTCACGCCGGTTCCCTGCATTTTTTCGCGAAGTTTTGCTTCCTGCACGTCCATGTAGTAACCGATACCACCACCCACGGCGGCCCCTGCGGCTGCGCCAATCAACGCGCCTTTGCCGCGATCTTTCTTCGACGAGGAGAGCGCGCCAATGCCCGCACCCACCAGCGAACCAATGCCCGCCCCCATGCCGGATTTACCCGCTTCGCGTTCACCGGTGTAAGGGTTTGTTGTGCAGCCAGAAACCGCCAAGGCGCCGCTCACGATGGCAGCAATCACAAATACACGTTTCTTCATCTTAATTCCTTAATGACTTTTTTATTCTTTACCACAGCGACTGTGGCGGTTGATTATGACGTGTGAACATGAAGAAAATTCCAGGGAAGACTCTGAAATTTGTAAGTAACATTGAACGGCATAATAAATAAGCCGTCACATCGCATTCAGGAGCGCCATCTTGGCTAATTCACCCGCACATTACTCGGTATTAACCGCCGCCCACTGGGGACCCATTCTTGTTGAAACCGATGGCGACACGGTTTTCTCCTCGCGTGGCGCATTGCCCACTTCACAGCCCAATTCGTTGCAGACCGTGGTGCGCGATCAGGTACACAGCAAAACGCGGGTGCGTTTTCCGATGGTGCGTAAAGGCTTTCTGGCCTCGCCGGAGGCCCCACAGGGTGTGCGCGGGCAGGATGAGTTTGTCCGTGTCAGTTGGGATGAGGCGCTGAATCTGATCCATACCCAGCATAAGCGTATTCGCGACAGTTACGGTCCGTCCTCCATTTTTGCCGGTTCGTACGGTTGGCGTTCGAACGGTGTGTTACACAAGGCCGCGACCCTGCTGCAGCGGTATATGGCGCTGGCGGGTGGTTATACCGGCCATTTGGGGGATTACTCAACGGGGGCGGCGCAGGCCATCATGCCGTACGTCGTGGGCGGGAACGAAGTCTATCAGCAGCAGACCAGTTGGCCCGTCGTACTGGAGCACAGCGACGTGGTGGTGCTTTGGAGCGCGAATCCGCTCAACACCCTGAAGATTGCCTGGAACGCCTCTGATGAGCAGGGGCTCGCGTACTTTGAGGCGTTACGCAACAGCGGTAAACGCCTGATCTGCATTGATCCGATGCGATCGGAGAGCGTGGATTTCTTTGGTGACAAAATGGAGTGGGTCGCCCCGCATATGGGTACCGATGTCGCCCTGATGCTCGGCATTGCCCATACGCTGGTGGAAAACGGCTGGCACGACGAGGCGTTTCTTGCCCGCTGTACCACCGGTTATGAACGATTTGCCGACTATCTGGTGGGGAAATCCGATGATGTCGCCAAAACGGCAGAGTGGGCTGCGGAGATTTGTGGTGTACCTGCGGCGAAAATACGTGAACTGGCAGAAATATTTCACCAAAATACCACCATGCTGATGGCCGGGTGGGGTATGCAACGTCAGCAGTATGGTGAACAAAAGCACTGGATGATCGTCACGTTGGCCGCCATGCTTGGGCAAATTGGCACGCCTGGCGGTGGTTTTGGTCTCTCTTATCATTTTGCTAACGGCGGCAATCCGACGCGTCGCGCGGCGGTGCTCGCCTCCATGCAGGGGAGCGTAAAAGGTGGCACCGATGCGGTGGATAAAATCCCGGTTGCGCGCATCGTTGAGGCTCTGGAGAACCCCGGAGGGTTCTACCAACACAACGGTATGGACCGCCATTTCCCGGATATCCGTTTTCTCTGGTGGGCGGGCGGGGCAAACTTCACCCATCATCAGGATACCAATCGTCTGATTCGCGCCTGGCAAAAGCCAGAGCTGGTGGTGATCTCCGAGTGTTTCTGGACTGCGGCGGCGAAGCATGCCGATATCGTTTTGCCCGCCACCACCTCTTTTGAGCGTAACGACCTCACCATGACTGGTGATTATAGTAACCAGCATCTGGTACCGATGAAGCAGGTTGTGCCGGCACGCGATGAGGCGCGTAATGATTTTGATGTCTTTGCTGAACTCAGCGAGCGCTGGGAGCAGGGCGGGTATGAACGGTTTACGGAAGGCAAAAGCGAGCTGGAATGGCTGGAGACCTTTTACAAGATTGCCGGGCAGCGCGGGGCCAGCCAGCAGGTGACGTTGCCGCCCTTTGCCGAGTTCTGGCAGGCCAACAGGCTTATCGAAATGCCGGAAAGTGCCGTCAACGCGCAGTTTATTCGCTTTGCTGATTTTCGCCGTGACCCGCAGGCGCATCCGCTGAAAACTGACAGCGGCAAAATCGAAATCTACTCGCAGAAGATTGCAAGTTACGGCTACGCGGATTGTGCAGGGCACCCGATGTGGCTGGCGCCGGATGAATGGTTCGGTAATGCTGAGCCCGAGCAATTACAGGTGCTGTCGGCCCATCCGGCGCACCGTTTGCACAGCCAGTTGAATTACAGCACGTTACGCGAGCAGTACGCGGTGGCGGATCGCGAGCCGGTGACCATTCACCCGCAGGATGCGAGGGCGCGGGGGATTGCCGATGGCGACACGGTCAGGGTGTGGAATCATCGCGGGCAAATTCTGGCCGGGGCGGTGGTGACGACAGGCATCAAAGCGGGCGTGATTTGTATTCACGAGGGCGCCTGGCCAGATTTGGACCTGTCCGCAGGGGGTATTTGTAAGAATGGCGCGGTGAATGTGCTGACCTGCGATCTCCCCAGCTCGAAGCTGGGGAATGGCTGCGCGGGCAACACCGCGCTGGCGTGGCTGGAAAAGTACACCGGGCCCGCACTGGCGCTTACGGCGTTTGATCCGCCTGCCAGTTCATAATCCACGTGGGGTGATGCGTCTCTTCCTGCCATGCGCTGTCTTCAATACGAAAACCCAGCGCATGGTAGAAATTCACCGCCGACTGGTTCTTCTGATAAACCTCAAGGCTGAGCAACGAAAAGCGCTGCTGGACATGCTGCACCAGCGCTTTGCCGATCCCGCTTCTGATGGCGGTAGGTTCAACAAACAGTGCGCCCAAAAAGCGCGCTTCCATCACGCTGGCAAAGCCTTTGAGCTGGCCGCTTTCCTCCCATACCCAGGTTTGTGCTGCGGGCAGGTAGACATCGCGTACGATGGGTTCACTCTCACGCCAGTAGCGTTCTTCAATAAACGGATGAGCATAAATCGTGCTATCCATCCACAGCGCTAGAATCGGCGCCAGATCGTCAGGCGTTGATTGGCGAATCATGTTGACCCTCCGGGTAGCAAATACAGCCGGTGACATGGTCGTTGACCAGCCCGCATGCCTGCATAAAGGAGTAACAGATGGTGGTGCCGACAAACTTAAAGCCGCGCTTTTTTAACGCTTTTGAGAGCGCGTCAGACGCAGGGGTTGAGGTGGGGATGTCGCTCAGGCTGGCGGCGCGCGTCAGCTGCGGTTGATGATCAACGAACGACCAGACAAACTCGCTAAACGGTTCGCCGTTTTGCGCCATCGCCAGGTAGGCGCGTGCGTTGCCTATAATGGCCTGAATTTTCCCTCGATGACGAATAATACCGGCATCCAGCACCAGCCTTTCGACATCATCTTCGGTCATCGCGGCAACGGCGACGGGATCGAAATGGTGGAAAGCATGACGATAGTTTTCCCGTTTCTTCAGGACGGTTATCCACGATAACCCCGCCTGCTGCCCCTCCAGACAGATCATCTCGAACAGCTTTTGACCATCGGTTTCGGGGACACCCCACTCCTTGTCGTGATAGGCAATGTATAGTGGATCCTGACTGACCCAGCCGCAACGCTGCATATTCTTCCTCGCTGTTTTTACTGGCGTAAAAATTTCATTCGGCTCGCCTTGACGCGCCCGCTAAAAAGACAATATTTAATACAGGGCCTAATGTGCCCGATATCCTTCACACAATGACAATAATATCGCCGAATTCGGCTCTTTTCTGGAGTCGCGTTGATGATTATAAGAAACAGTAGTGGTCGCCAGAGGTTCAGCCTTCTGGTGAGCGTCGTGGTCTGTGCGCTGTCTACCCATACGGCCTATGGCTGGCAACAAGAATATATCGTTGATGCTATGTCAGGTCATACGGCTGAACGTTATACATGGGACAGCGATCACCAACCACGCTATAACGACATACTTGAAGAACGCATTCGTTCCACGAAGAGCGTGGCGGGTCCGGTGGTGAACCTGGCGGACCAAACGACGCTGGATACGACCAGCGGTATGAGTATGGGCTGGAATTTCCCCGTGTCCAGACAAGTGACGACCGGCCCGATTGCAGCCCTACATT
Source organism: Citrobacter freundii (assembly GCF_029717145.1). Taxonomy (NCBI): domain Bacteria; kingdom Pseudomonadati; phylum Pseudomonadota; class Gammaproteobacteria; order Enterobacterales; family Enterobacteriaceae; genus Citrobacter; species Citrobacter freundii. The sequence goes on from NZ_CP099222.1 coordinate 171,848, forward strand.
ATGACGGTTCGGCAACGTCCACCTATAACGAGTTTGGCGACAGTGCGACGTCCGTCACGCAGACCGATCCGTTATGGCATGCCAGCGTCAGCACCTTAGGCTGGCGGGTTAATTCGCAGTTTGGCGATGTGCGTCCGTGGGCGCAAATCAGCTATAACCAGCAGTTTGGCGAGAATATCTGGAAGGCGCAATCGGGCCTCAGCCGGATGTCTGCGGCGAGTCAGGACGGCAACTGGCTGGATGTTACCGTGGGTGCCGATATGCTGCTCAATCCGCATATGGCGGCCTATGCTGCGCTCTCTCAGGCGGAAAATAGCACCAATAACAGTGACTATATGTACACCATGGGAGTAAGCGCTAAATTTTAACGCGAACATGCGTAAATAAAACAACTCTGTTACATATTAGAATCAATAATCACACGCGTCTCAGTGATAGCGGGTACTCACTTGTGTGAAAAATCCGGTCCTCTCACTTTTTGTCTCGTCATTCATTCCGCAATCCAGGCATTTCATTCCGTTCTGATGGCACTTCATGCCGTTTTCCCCTCGTCATAAATGCACTTCGGTATGGTTGTTGGCAGAGAATTTCCCATTTTGCTTATGCAGGAATACTGCCATGAAAACTTCTGATTATCAGCGTACCCGGTGGCTGACCCTGATCGGCACCATCATTACCCAATTTGCCTTAGGTTCGGTTTACACCTGGAGCCTGTTCAATGGCGCGCTTTCTTCAAAGCTGGATGCGCCGGTCAGCCAGGTGGCTTTCTCCTTTGGCCTGTTAAGCCTGGGCCTGGCGATTTCTTCTTCTGTCGCCGGGAAACTTCAGGAACGTTTTGGCGTGAAACGCGTCACCATGGCATCCGGTATCCTGCTGGGCGTGGGCTTCTTCTTAACCGCACACTCTGACAGCCTGATTATGCTGTGGCTGAGTGCGGGTGTACTGGTGGGTCTGGCGGATGGTGCGGGCTACCTGTTAACGCTGTCCAACTGCGTAAAATGGTTCCCTGAGCGTAAAGGGCTGATTTCCGCCTTTGCTATCGGCTCTTATGGCCTCGGCAGCCTGGGCTTCAAGTTTATCGACACTCATCTGCTGGAAACCGTCGGGCTGGAGAAAACCTTTGTTATCTGGGGTGCCATTGTGCTGGTGATGATCGTCTTTGGCTCTACGCTGATGAAAGATGCACCAAATCAGGAAGTTAAAACGGTGAATGGCGTGGTCGAGAACGACTACACTCTGGCGCAATCTATGCGCAAACCACAGTACTGGATGCTGGCAGTGATGTTCCTGACCGCGTGTATGAGTGGGCTGTATGTCATTGGTGTGGCAAAAGATATTGCACAAACTCTGGCGCATATGGATGTGGCGACAGCGGCCAATGCGGTGACGGTGATTTCCATCGCTAACCTGTCAGGCCGTCTGGTGCTGGGCATCCTGTCCGACAAGATTTCCCGTATTCGCGTTATCACCATTGGTCAGGTTGTTTCGCTGGTCGGTATGGCGGCGCTGCTATTCGCACCGCTGAACGAAGCGACCTTCTTCGCGGCGATTGCCTGCGTTGCCTTTAACTTTGGCGGTACGATTACCGTGTTCCCGTCCTTGGTCAGTGAGTTCTTTGGCCTGAATAATCTGGCTAAAAACTATGGGGTTATCTATCTGGGCTTCGGGATTGGCAGCATCTGTGGGTCCATCATCGCTTCCCTGTTTGGCGGTTTTTACGTGACCTTCTGTGTCATCTTCGCGCTGTTAATCATCTCGCTGGCGCTGTCTACCACCATTCGTCAGCCTCAGCGTAGCGTATTTACCGAGGCGCACGCCTGATTCTATTAGTGGTGTCATTAATACCTGGCGCATATATTTACAAAAATATATGCGCCATTTTCATTCTCTATAAGCACTTTTGCGTTTACCTGTGGTCTACTTACTCGCGCCCGTAGACATTTCAAACTCTGCCGTTGTCGCATCTTTCACCTGCCCGGTCTAACTGACTGTAAGTAGGGCTTTTTATCCCGTTTTCCAGGTTTTATTGATGAGATATATTAAGTCGATGACGCAGCAGAAGCTCAGTCTCTTGCTGGCAATCTATATCGGTCTGTTTATGAACTCCGCTGTATTTTACCGTCGTTTTAGCGGATATGCGTACGAGTTCACCGTCTGGAAAGGAATCTCTGCGGTTGTTGAATTAGCTGGCGCGGTGCTGGCAACCTTCTTTTTACTTCGTCTTCTCTCTTTATTTGGCCGACGCGCCTGGCGTGTACTGGCAACCTTTGTGGTGCTGTGTTCCGCAGGTGCCAGCTATTATATGACCTTCCTGAACGTGGTGATCGGTTACGGCATTATTGCCTCGGTTATGACCACCGATATTGATTTATCGAAGGAAGTTGTGGGCTGGCATTTTATTGCGTGGCTGGTTTCGGTCAGTATTTTGCCGTTGCTCTTAATCTGGAATAACCGCTGTCGCTACACCCTGATAAAACAGCTGCGCACGCCAGGTATGAGATTTCGCAATGTGGCGGTCGTTTTGCTGGCGGGGATCATGGTATGGGCGCCGATTCGTCTGCTCAGCATGCAGCAGAGATCCGTCGAGCGTGAAACCGGCATCGATTTACCCAGCTACGGCGGCGTCGTGGCAAACTCCTATCTGCCGTCAAACTGGCTCTCCGCGTTAGGGCTGTATGCCTGGGCGCAGGTTGATGAGTCCTCAGACAACAAATCGCTGATGAACCCGGCGAAAAAATTCACTTATGTTGCCCCCAAGAATCTCGATGACACCTACGTGGTGTTTATTATTGGTGAGACCACGCGCTGGGATCATATGGGGATTTTTGGCTACGAGCGAAATACCACACCAAGGCTGGCTCAGGAGAAAAACCTGGCGGCATTCCGTGGGTATTCATGTGATACCGCGACCAAGTTGTCGCTGCGCTGCATGTTTGTACGTCAAGGTGGTGCGGAAGAAAACCCACAGCGGACGCTGAAAGAACAAAACGTTTTTTCCGTACTCGGTCAGTTAGGGTTTAAAACAGACCTTTACGCGATGCAAAGCGAGATGTGGTTCTACAGTAATACCATGGCGGAAAACATCGCCTATCGTGAACAAATTGGCGCAGAGCCGCGTAACCGTGGCAAAACAGTTGACGATATGCTGCTGATTACCGAAATGCAGCAATCCTTAAAGCAGAATGACAGCGGTAAGCGCCTGATTATTCTGCATACCAAAGGTTCACACTTTAACTACACGCAGCGCTACACTCGCGAGTATGCACAGTGGAAGCCTGAGTGTGTGGATGTCGATAGCGGCTGTTCGAAAGAACAGATGATTAACTCTTTCGACAACTCGGTGACCTATGTCGATCACTTTATTACCAAAGTGTTTGATCAACTGCGCGATAAGAAAGCGATAGTGTTCTATGCCGCCGATCACGGTGAGTCTATTAACGAACGTGAGCACCTGCACGGTACGCCGCGTAAAATGGCGCCGCCAGAGCAGTTCCGCGTGCCGATGATGGTGTGGATGTCGGATAAGTATCTGGAAGACCCCGATCATGCGAAGGCGTTTGCTCACCTGAAGCAAGAGGCGGATATGAAGGTCCCGCGCCGTCATGTGGAACTGTATGACACCATTTTGGGTTGCCTCGGTTATACCTCGCCAAACGGCGGTATAAATGAGAACAATAACTGGTGCAACGTTCCGGGCGGGCAGAAAGTCGCGGCGCAGTAACCGGCCTGCTGACTTTCTCGCCGATCGAATGGCATTTTGATACGAAGGGATTGACGGGCGCGCACCTGAGCAGTAAGATGCGCCCCGCATTCGGTGATTGGCGCAGCCTGGTAGCGCACTTCGTTCGGGACGAAGGGGTCGGAGGTTCGAATCCTCTATCACCGACCAAATTAGAAAAGCCCGCTCTTTGAGCGGGCTTTTTGCTTTCCGGGATTCACGAGGATGAGAACCTCCGGGGGCAAGGGGTTCGACTCGAGCGGAGCGAGAGAACGTTGCGTCAGCAACGGCCCGCAGGGCGAGCCACGTAGTGGCGAGTCATCCTCTATCACCGACCAAATTTAAAGCCCTGCTCAACGAGCAGGGTTTTTTGCATCTGAAGCCGAGAGGAGTTGTAGGCCTGATAAGCGCAGCGCCATCAGGCAATTAAAGCGCGTGGGAGTCTGCATCGCCGGATGGCGGCGCAGGCGCCTTATCCGGCCTACGGGCTGCTTCCCCGTTTCATCTTCATTTCGCCTGCAAAAATTGTGTACCACTTCCCACTGTCTGTTAACGATTCTGTGACATATTCCATTGTCTTTTTTTATATTTGCTTGAATCTTTTTTTGCGTTACTTATGGCTGAACCTAGCATTTTCCGCTGTGCGCTTTAACGTTCATGGTATTAATCGCTCAGATATGCAGCATTCATTAAGAAATTTTTCACATTTTGCATAAATGTTAATCACTAAACGTTGCTAAATATGAAGATATTTATTCTGGTATAGGCCGCGTAGCACAAATTTCCCTGCTGAAAATGCCCCTCTGCACTTTTTTTAATCTTTGTTTGCGAATTCTCACCGTTGGCGTAAATCACGGTTACCTGTATTGACGTTTTCACATTCTGTTGACAGATTGTAGGGCATGAGGGGCATTTCATGGAGAATCCGCACTGCAACTCAGTCGCTTATGTGAACGGAATCCCCATCCTCTTAACGCCGACCCGGCCGGGTAAAAAACAAAAAAGGCCAGGCGGTGCAAACCCACTGCAAAGGGTAAAACAACAAACATCACATTTGGAGCAGAAGAATGAGTATTTCCTTGAAGAAGTCAGGGATGCTGAAGCTTGGTCTGAGCCTGGTGGCTATGACCGTCGCAGCAAGCGTACAGGCTAAAACTCTGGTTTATTGTTCAGAAGGATCTCCTGAAGGCTTTAACCCACAGCTTTTCACTTCTGGCACAACCTATGATGCCAGCTCAGTACCGATCTATAACCGCCTGGTTGAGTTCAAAACCGGTACGACTGAAGTGATCCCGGGCTTGGCTGAGAAGTGGGAAATCAGCGAAGACGGTAAAACCTATACCTTCCACCTGCGTCAGGGCGTGAAGTGGCAGGACAATAAAGAATTTAAACCGACGCGTACCTTCAACGCTGATGACGTGGTGTTCTCCTTTGACCGCCAGAAAAACGCCCAGAACCCGTACCATAAAGTCTCTGGTGGCAGCTATGAGTACTTCGAAGGGATGGGCTTGCCGGATCTGATCAGTGAAGTGAAGAAAGTCGACGATAACACTGTCCAGTTCGTACTGACCCGCCCGGAAGCACCGTTCCTGGCAGATCTGGCGATGGACTTCGCGTCTATTCTTTCCAAAGAATATGCCGACAACATGCTGAAAGCCGGCTCCCCGGAGAAAGTGGATCTGAACCCAATCGGTACCGGTCCGTTCCAGATGCAGCAGTACCAGAAAGACTCGCGCATTCTGTATAAAGCGTTCGAAGGTTACTGGGGCACCAAGCCGAAGATCGATCGTCTGGTCTTCTCCATCACCCCTGACGCATCCGTGCGTTACGCCAAGCTGCAGAAGAATGAGTGCCAGGTGATGCCGTACCCGAACCCGGCTGATATCGCGCGCATGAAGCAGGATAAAAACCTCAACCTGCTGGAGCAGGCGGGCCTGAACGTGGGTTACCTGTCTTTCAACACCGAGAAAAAACCGTTTGATGACGTGAAAGTGCGTCAGGCGCTGACCTACGCGGTGAACAAAGAAGCGATCATCAAAGCGGTATATCAGGGCGCAGGCGTTGCAGCCAAGAACCTGATCCCGCCAACCATGTGGGGCTATAACGACGACGTTAAAGACTACAGCTACGATCCGGAAAAAGCCAAAGCGCTGCTGAAAGAAGCGGGCCAGGACAAAGGCTTCACCGTTGAACTGTGGGCGATGCCGGTACAGCGTCCGTACAACCCGAACGCACGCCGTATGGCTGAAATGATCCAGGCGGACTGGGCGAAAATTGGCGTCCAGGCCAAAATCGTCACCTACGAGTGGGGCGAGTACCTCAAGCGTGCCAAGTCTGGTGAGCACCAGGCGGTGATGATGGGCTGGACCGGGGACAATGGGGATCCGGATAACTTCTTCGCCACCCTGTTCAGCTGTGCGGCAGCGAAAGACGGCTCCAACTACTCTCGCTGGTGCTACAAGCCGTTTGAAGATCTGATTCAACCGGCCCGCGCGACCGACGACCACAACAAGCGTGTTGAACTCTACAAACAAGCTCAGGTAGTGATGCATGACCAGGCGCCTGCGCTGATCATTGCTCACTCCACCGTGTATGAGCCAGTGCGTAAAGAAGTCAAAGGCTATGTGGTTGATCCATTAGGCAAACACCACTTCGAAAACGTCTCTATCGAATAATTAAAACTCAGGGGTGTTCATGCACCCCATGCCTGGCGGCGCTACGCTTGCGCAGGCCTATGAGAGTAGGCCGGATAAGCGTAGCGCCATCCGGCGTAGTGCTTTACCCACAGTTGTTTATGCGTGGGATAAGATTTGTGAGCAATACAGATTCACGGTTCCAGGCCGTGCGTCATTAGAGAGAATCCGGGTTATGTTGCAGTTCATTCTCCGACGTTTGGGACTCGTCATCCCTACGTTTATCGGTATCACTCTTCTCACCTTTGCCTTCGTCCATATGATCCCCGGCGATCCGGTAATGATCATGGCGGGTGAGCGTGGGATCTCCCCTGAGCGTCATGCTCAACTGCTGGCTGAACTCGGTCTGGATAAACCGATGTGGCAGCAGTACCTCCATTACATTTGGGGGGTTATGCATGGTGACTTAGGCATTTCGTTAAAAAGCCGCTTGCCGGTGTGGGAAGAGTTCGTGCCGCGCTTTAAAGCGACGCTGGAACTCGGTGTCTGCGCCATGATGTTTGCCACCGCGGTAGGGATTCCCGTTGGCGTACTCGCCGCGGTTAAGCGTGGTTCTATTTTCGATCACACCGCTGTGGGTCTGGCACTGACCGGTTACTCCATGCCTATCTTTTGGTGGGGCATGATGCTGATCATGCTGGTTTCCGTGCAGTGGAACCTGACGCCGGTTTCCGGGCGGGTGAGCGACATGGTGTTCCTTGATGACTCCAACCCGCTGACCGGGTTTATGCTGATCGACACCGCCATCTGGGGTGAAGAGGGTAACTTCATTGATGCCGTGGCGCATATGATCCTGCCCGCGATGGTGCTGGGCACCATTCCTCTGGCCGTTATCGTGCGTATGACCCGTTCGTCAATGCTGGAAGTGCTGGGCGAAGATTACATTCGTACCGCGCGCGCCAAGGGGCTGACGCGGATGCGCGTGATCGTCATTCATGCTCTGCGCAACGCCATGCTGCCCGTGGTGACCGTTATCGGTCTGCAGGTCGGTACGCTGCTGGCTGGGGCTATTCTGACCGAAACCATTTTCTCGTGGCCGGGTCTGGGGCGCTGGCTGATTGATGCGCTGCAACGCCGTGATTATCCGGTAGTGCAGGGCGGTGTATTACTGGTAGCGACGATGATTATTCTCGTCAACCTGCTGGTAGACCTGCTGTACGGCGTGGTGAACCCGCGTATTCGGCATAAGAAGTAAGGGGCCATCATGTCACAGGTTACTGAAAATAAAGTTATTGCTGCACCGGTGCCGATGACCCCGTTGCAGGAGTTCTGGCACTATTTTAAACGCAACAAAGGTGCGGTCGTTGGCCTCGTTTATGTGGTCATCGTGCTGTTTATTGCAATTTTCGCCAACTGGATTGCGCCCTATAACCCGGCGGAACAGTTTCGCGATACGCTGCTGGCACCTCCTGCGTGGCAGGAAGGCGGCTCGTGGGCGCATCTGTTTGGTACTGACGACGTAGGGCGCGATGTGCTGTCGCGCTTGATGTACGGTGCACGCCTGTCGCTGCTGGTCGGCTGTCTGGTGGTGGTGCTCTCGCTGCTGATGGGCGTGATTCTCGGGCTGGTGGCCGGTTATTTCGGCGGCATCGTTGATAACGTCATCATGCGAGTGGTCGATATCATGCTGGCACTGCCGAGCCTGTTGCTGGCCTTGGTGCTGGTGGCGGTATTTGGCCCATCGATAGGTAATGCGGCGCTGGCACTGACGTTCGTGGCGCTGCCGCACTATGTGCGTCTGACACGTGCCGCCGTGCTGGTGGAAGTGAACCGCGACTACGTCACCGCCTCTCGCGTGGCGGGTGCCGGTGCGATGCGCCAGATGTTCGTCAATATTCTTCCTAACTGTCTTGCGCCGCTGATTGTTCAGGCGTCGCTCGGCTTCTCTAACGCCATTCTCGATATGGCCGCGCTTGGCTTCCTGGGCATGGGCGCGCAGCCGCCAACACCGGAATGGGGCACTATGCTCTCCGACGTGTTGCAGTTCGCGCAAAGTGCCTGGTGGGTCGTGACCTTCCCGGGTCTGGCGATCCTGCTGACGGTGCTGGCATTTAACCTGATGGGTGACGGTCTGCGTGACGCGCTCGATCCCAAACTGAAGCAGTAAGAGGTTCGAGATGGCGTTATTAAATGTAGACAAATTATCTGTACATTTCGGCGACGTTGGCGCCGAATTCCGTGCCGTAGACCGCATCAGCTACAGTGTGAACCAGGGCGAAGTGGTGGGGATTGTCGGGGAATCCGGCTCCGGTAAGTCCGTCAGTTCACTGGCGATTATGGGGCTGATTGACTACCCCGGCCGCGTGATGGCGGAAAGCCTTGAGTTTAACGGCCGCGACCTGAAACGCATCTCTGAAAAAGAGCGTCGCCAGCTGGTGGGTGCTGAAGTGGCGATGATTTTCCAGGACCCAATGACCAGCCTCAACCCGTGCTACACCGTCGGCTACCAGATTATGGAAGCCATTAAGGTGCATCAGGGTGGCAACAAGAAAACCCGTATTCAGCGGGCGATTGACCTGCTGACGCTGGTGGGCATTCCTGACCCGGCTTCACGTCTTGATGTGTATCCGCACCAGTTGTCTGGAGGTATGAGTCAGCGCGTGATGATCGCCATGGCGATTGCCTGTCGTCCGAAACTGCTGATTGCCGATGAACCGACAACCGCGCTGGACGTGACTATTCAGGCGCAGATCATCGAACTGCTGCTGGAGCTTCAGCAGAAAGAAAATATGGCGCTGGTATTGATTACTCATGACCTGGCGTTGGTGGCAGAAGCGGCACACAAAATCATCGTTATGTATGCCGGTCAGGTGGTGGAAACCGGGGCTGCACACGATATTTTCCGCGCGCCCCGACATCCGTATACCCAGGCATTGCTGCGTGCGTTGCCGGAGTTTGCGCAGGATAAAGCGCGTCTGGCCTCGTTGCCGGGCGTGGTGCCGGGTAAATACGACCGCCCGAACGGTTGTCTGTTGAACCCGCGCTGTCCGTATGCCACGGACAAATGCCGTAGCGTAGAGCCGGAGCTGAACATACTGGGCGAAGGTCGCCAGTCGAAATGCCACTACCCACTCGATGATGCCGGGAGGCCCACACTATGAGTATGCACGAGGCCACCTCGCAACAGCCATTGTTGCAGGCAATTGACCTGAAAAAACACTATCCGGTGAAGAAGGGGATGTTCGCCCCGGAGCGCCTGGTTAAAGCGCTGGACGGCGTGTCATTTACCTTAGAGCGTGGCAAAACGCTGGCGGTGGTTGGCGAGTCGGGCTGCGGGAAATCAACGCTGGGTCGCCTGCTGACGATGATTGAAGTTCCGACCGGCGGAGAGCTGTATTACCAGGGGCAGGATCTGCTCAAGCATGACCCTCAGGCGCAGAAGCTGCGTCGGCAGAAAATCCAGATTGTGTTCCAGAACCCGTATGGCTCGCTGAACCCGCGTAAGAAAGTGGGGCAGATTCTGGAGGAGCCGCTGCAGATCAACTCCTCGCTCAGCAAAGAGCAGCGTCGTGAAAAAGCGCTGGAGATGATGGCGAAAGTGGGCCTGAAAACCGAGCACTACGACCGCTATCCGCACATGTTCTCCGGTGGTCAGCGTCAGCGTATTGCCATCGCCCGCGGTCTGATGCTTGACCCGGACGTGGTGATTGCCGACGAACCGGTCTCCGCGCTGGACGTTTCCGTGCGTGCACAGGTGCTGAACCTGATGATGGATCTGCAGCAGGATCTGGGGCTGTCCTATGTCTTTATCTCCCACGACCTGTCGGTAGTGGAACATATTGCCGATGAAGTGATGGTGATGTATTTAGGTCGCTGCGTGGAGAAAGGGACCAAAGATCAGATCTTCAACAATCCGCGCCATCCGTACACCCAGGCGCTGCTCTCTGCGACGCCGCGTCTGAACCCGGACGACCGTCGTGAGCGCATCAAGCTGACCGGCGAGCTGCCAAGCCCGCTGAATCCACCGCCGGGCTGCGCGTTCAACGCCCGCTGCCGCCGTCGTTTTGGTCCTTGTACCCAGCTACAGCCGCAGCTTAAAGATTACGGCGGTCAGCTGGTGGCGTGCTTTGCCGTAGACCAGGATGAGAATCCGCAGCAATAAGCGTGGGTTATGACCCAATAACCGGAGCCTTGTGCTCCGGTTTTTTTATATTTCGTTTTTACTTCCACAATGTGAGTCCATTGGCAGAACATTATTCCACAGCGTCTAGAATGTAGTCAGATTCTTGAGCGTCACCGAAATATCTACTTCGCAGTTGCTAACTACCTGGAGCAAATGTGGTCACGATACGCTGGGATATTAAAACAATTGATCGCCTGTCTATGGTTGAGGATGTCCTGAAGGAGTTTTCCTGCTGTGATATCAATATCATCTCAATGAAAGTGACGGCAGGCCGGATCCTGATTAAATCCTGGTGTCGTCAGTTGCAGGATATTTCCTGCGTGCAATCCAGCTTAAGTCAGCGTGCCGATATTATTAACGTTGCTTACCTTTGCGAAGAGATAAGCGAACTGTCGATGCCCGAAGTGGAACGCCCACGCTATTTTTCAGACATTATTTGCAGCAGCCAGAGCATGCAGGCACTGATCGAAAAAGCGATCAGAATTGCGGACAGCAAATATACCGTCCTGATCCGCGGTGAAACCGGCACCGGTAAAGAGCTGCTGGCCCGAGCGATTCATAACTCTGGCCAGCGCAGCTTTTATCCATTTATTCCGGTTAACTGCTCTGCATTACCCGAGTCGCTGATGGAGAGTGAATTCTTCGGATACGAAAAAGGCGCCTTCAGCGGTGCGGACGGTAAAGGCAAAAAAGGGCTGTTTGAAATGGCGGATAAAGGCACCCTTTTCCTGGATGAATTTGGTGAGATGCCGCTGAATTTACAGGCCAAATTACTGCGAGTACTGCAAGATGGCGGGATCCGCCGCGTGGGCGGGGCGCAGATTATTCCGGTTAACGTGCGTATTATTGTGGCGACCAACGCCAATCTGGAAGAGATGGTCGAACAACGCCTGTTGCGCGCCGACCTGTATTATCGAATTAACGTCCTCTCCCTGACTATTCCTCCGTTGCGGGAACGCCCGCAGGATCTCAGCCTGCTGATCCGCCATTTTGTGCAGAAATACGCGAAAGAATTTCAGCGCCGGTTAATTTTGGATAAAGGCTGCTTTGATGCGATGCATCATCATGGTTGGCCGGGGAACGTGCGCGAACTGGAAAACACTATTATTCGTCTGATGTTGATGGCAGAATCTGATGTGATTACCCGAGAGGATTTGGATATCGCGAGTATAACCTCAGTTAATCAGGCCCGCGGCGGACAGCCTTTTAAACAGCAGGTTCAGTGCGCTGAGCGTCAGTTGATAGAGCAGATGGTGGATGAGAATGTTTCATCGCGGCATATTGCCAAAGCGTTGGGGGTGTCGCATACCACGGTACTGAATAAAATCCGTAGCTATCAGCTGGAGAGCGTGGAGTAAGCGCCGTCAGGGCTGACGGCGCTGTTATTGGGTTAATTAATTTGTTATTCAATCAGCTTCAACAGCGGTGACAGGCACAGCAACATTCCGTACAGCAGGATAAGCCAGGTTTTTACCCCGCGCAGTTTTTCCAGCTGTGTGACTTTATAAATCAGGAAGAACGGAATAATGCACGAGACGATACCGTAAAGCGGGCTACCCAACTGGAAGAACACCAGTACTGATACGCGGAACGACACCCAAATCACCAGCGTGGTGACGATAAAGGCGCAAATCCCCAGCGTCAGAACCAATGGATTAATTTTCTCAATGTCGATAACACGACCCAGTACGTTAAGAATAATACCCTTCATGGCCTCGTGGAATCCCAGATAAATACCGAAGAATGCTGTCAGTACGGCAAAAATATTCAACACCGTGGAGGTGATGTGAATAATTTGTCCTGGGATAACTTGAGCCGCCAGCGCCAGTGCGGAAATATTTTGTTCGAAGGCTGAGACCGCTTCTTCATGGCTAATAGAGAAGGTAAAGGAAAATGAGAAGAACAGAATGACTGCAATCAACGTAATATAACTGATGCGGTGGGTACGAATGACCATGCGCGTAGCCAACACCCTGTCTGACACCCGTTTGCGGTAGGCGATATTCATGGGGTTCAGTACCTGAATAAACACCGCCGAGAAGAAACAGAACGGGATGGTTAACAGGACATCGCGGAAGAAGACGCCTGCCTCAGGGAATGCGCTGATATTATTAAAGTTCCAGTGCGGGACCATCGCAAAGCCAAACACAATGATGATGCCAACTTTTACCACCACCATCGGGCCGGAGATTTTGAACAGCAGCTTTTCTCCGCCGGAAGCAATGGCAACCAGCACCGCAAAAATCGCGACTTTGTAGATAATGGACTGCGAAAGATCGGCATCGGTGAGTCCGAAGGTTTTGATATAGGACGCACTGTCAAAAACAACCGATAATGAATAAATAAAGATGCCGTGGATAATCATCAGAAAATAGATGACGCCAAGAAATACGCCCCAGTTCTTACCTAAATAATGACTAATAATATCGGTGTAGTCATTACAGGTTTCACTTTCAGAGAGCGTTTTTAAATAAATGTCCTGCACAATATAGGTGGCGGGATAAGCAATAATAAAGGCGACAATAAATACCCAAATACCGGTTAAACCAATTTGTACCGGCATCAGCACCGTTCCGGCGCCAATTGCCATGCCGATACAGAGTAATACCCAACCAAAATCGTATTTTGTAAAAGGTAGCTTTGTTGAGAAGGATGCGGCGGTTGCTGTAGTGTTGCTTAATTGTAATGTGTTGTCCTGCATAGAACCCCCTGCCGAAAATACACGCTCTCCCCTGAAAAGGAATTACGTGTATAGCCAGGCTGTTGTGCCTTGATTCTCAACGGCCTGAACCGATCTGCATCGGTTCAGGCCGTAATAGTCAGAATGTTGCCTTTCTGATGGCGTGTTCAAGGTCGTTAATAATATCTTCTGGATCTTCAAGACCAACAGAAAGACGGATAAGTCCGTCGGTAATACCTGCTTTAAGCCGTTCCTCTGGCGCAACGGGCGAATGTGTCATAGACGCTGGGTGCTGAATGAGGGTTTCGGTGTCACCGAGACTGACCGCGAGGAGGCACAATTCTACAGAATTGATCATCCGTCTGCCAGCCTCGAGGCCGCCGGCGATTTCGAAGCTGATAATTCCTCCCGGCAGGCTCATCTGACGTTTACCCAGCTCATACTGCGGATGTGAAGGCAAGCCAGGGTAATACACGCGGGTAATGGCCGGATGCCCTTCCAGGAAGCGGGCAATTTTTAACGCGTTTTCACAATGGCGCTCCATTCGGATGCCCAGCGTTTTCACGCCGCGCAGCGTCAGCCAGGCGTTGAACGGACTCATGCAGCCGCCGGTGATATCTTTCAGCCCGACGAACCGTGCCTGGTCGATAAATTCCTGCTTGCCAACAATCACACCGCCAATCACGTCCCCGTGGCCGTTGATGTACTTGGTCACGCTGTGCACTACGATGTCGGCACCTAACAGCAGAGGTTGCTGGCAGTAGGGCGACATAAAGGTGTTATCCACGACCAGCAATGCGCCTTGCTGATGGGCGATACCGGCGACCGTTTCAATATCAACCAGCGAGAGCGTTGGGTTTGCTGGTGTTTCGATATACACCACTTTGGTTTCCGGGCACATGGCCGCGCGGATTTCTTCCGGCTTGGCGGCGTCGACGAAGCTGACGTTAATGCCGAACTTCGGTAGGCTGTGTGACAGAAAAGCGTGAGTACAGCCGTAAATGGCACTGGCGGAAACGATATGGTCGCCCTGCTGGCACAGGGTCAGCAACGAGGTGGTGATGGCTGAAATACCGGATGCAGTTGCCAGCGCGGCATCGCCTCTTTCCAGCACAGCCAGCTTTTTCTCCAGCGCGTCGGTGGTGGGGTTTCCAAGGCGCGTATAGATGTAGCCGGGTTCTTCAAGCGCAAAGCGGGCGGCGCCCTGTTCGGCACTGTCAAAAACGAAGGTTGACGTCTGGAAAATAGGCGTACTGAGCGCGCCAGTGGAAGGGTCGGGTTGTTGGCCCGCATGAACGATCTGGGTATTGAATCCGTAAGCACGACAGTCAGACATGATATCTCCTTTGATTCGGAACAGAACAGCTCACAGTCAAATAGCAATCGCTGTGCCAGAACATGAATGTATAGATATCAATGCGTTAGTAATTTAATCATTTGAGATGCCGTCAGGAAAGTTGCCAGCTGGCAAATAACTTTCCAGTTACGGCGAGATAAACGTGAATGCGAGGCTTCACGCAGACGGGATACTGGCGAAGTGGTTGGGGTGATGTGTTACCGCAGAATCATCGATAAGCCGGGCTTGTCCGGTGAGGGGTAATCTTGCGGCCTTTTTCGCCTTTCTGTCGGTAACTTTCCACGCCAGGCGTCAAACCTGCGGCGAAAATACGCGATGGGAACTTTTCAGATAGCGCCTCTCTTAATAACGCTATGATCGGGTATACTCTGACGGCAGTTTTATTTATCCATGGAGAGTCAGTTTGCGTGTCAGTCGCTCGTTAACAATTAAGCAGATGGCGATGGTTGCGGCCGTAGTCATGGTGTTTGTTTTTATTTTTTGCACCGTTTTGCTGTTTCATTTGGTACAGCAGAACCGCTATAACACGGCTACGCAACTGGAAAGTATCGCCCGCTCTGTACGTGAGCCCCTGTCGGCCACCATTCTGAAAGGGGATATCCCCGAAGCGGAGACGATTTTACGGCGAATTCAGCCCGCGGACGTGGTCAGCCGCGCCGATGTGGTACTGCCGAATCAGTTTCAGGCTTTACGGATGAGCTTTATTCCCGAACGTTCGGTCCCGGTAACGGTGACGCGTCTGTTCGAACTGCCGGTGCAGATCTCGCTGCCGGTCTATTCTCTGGAGCGTTCTGCCAACCCACAGCCGCTGGCCTATCTGGTGCTGCAGGCAGATTCGTACCGTATGTACAAATTCGTGATGAGCACGCTCTCAACGTTAGTGACCATTTACTTACTTTTATCCCTGGTCCTGACGGTGGCGATCTCCTGGTGTATTAACCGCTTGATTGTGCATCCGTTACGTAAAATAGCCCGAGAACTGAATGAGATCCCTCAGCAGGCGTTAATGGGCTACCAACTGGCGCTGCCGCGCCTGCATCAGGATGATGAGATTGGCATGCTGGTGCGCAGCTACAACCTGAACCAGCAGTTGGTGCAGCGCCGCAGCGAAGAGTTGAGCGACTATTCAATGCGTTTTCCGGTCTCCGAACTGCCCAACAAAACGTTTTTAATGGGGCTGCTGGAGCAGGTTGTATCCCGTAAGCAGACCACAGCACTGATGATTGTCACCTGCGAAACGTTGCGGGATACCGCAGGCGTGCTGAGCGAAACTCAGCGGGAAATCCTGCTGCTGACGGTTGTCGAAAAACTCAAGTCGGTACTGGCGCCCAGAATGGTGCTTACCCAGGTAAGTGGCTACGATTTTGCCATTATTGCGCATGGTGTGAAGGAACCCTGGCATGCCATCACATTAGGTCAGCAAGTACTCACTATCATTAATGAGCGTTTGCCTATCCACGGCATCCAACTGCGCCCCAACTGCAATATTGGGGTCGCGATGTTTTATGGCGACTTAACCGCAGAGCAGCTTTACAGCCGTGCGCTCTCTGCGGCACTCACCTCACGCCGGAAGGGTAAAAACCAGATTCAGTTCTTTGACCCGCAGCAAATGGAAGAAGCTCAGCAGCGTTTGACGGAAGAGAACGACATTCTTACCGCGCTGGACAACCAGCACTTTGCGCTGTGGATGCAGCCGCAGGTAGAAATTGCCAGCGGCAAAATACTGAGTGCGGAAGCACTGTTACGGATGCAGCAGCCGGATGGAAGCTGGGAACTGCCGGAAGGATTAATCGACAGGATTGAATCCTGTGGTCTGATGGTAACTGTCGGGTACTGGGTGCTGGAAGAGTCCTGCCGCCAGCTTGCTGCCTGGCAGGAGCGCGGTCTGATGCTTCCACTATCGGTCAATCTTTCTGCACTGCAGTTAATGCACCCGAATATGGTGTCAGACCTGCTGGAACTACTAAACCGGTATCGTGTGAAGCCCGGCACGCTGATTCTCGAAGTGACCGAAAGCCGACATATCGATGATCCCAACGCGGCCGTTGCCATTTTGCGCCCGCTGCGTAATGCAGGTGTGCGTATCGCGTTGGATGACTTTGGTATGGGCTACGCCGGTTTACGCCAGCTACAGCATATGAAGTCGCTGCCGGTGGATGTGCTCAAAATCGATAAGATGTTTGTCGACGGCGTGCCTGAGGATTGCAGCATGATCACGGCGATTATTCAGCTGGCGCACAGCCTCGATTTACAGATGATTGCCGAAGGTGTCGAAACCGAGGCCCAACGCGCGTGGTTGGAACAGGCGGGCGTGGAAGTGGCGCAGGGATTCTTATTTGCCCGTCCAGTTCCGGCAGATATCTTCGAAGAACGTTATTTAACGCAGTAATGGGCTGATTACAAAACTTAAAAAAGGGTGCGCTTGTGCGAGCCAGCTCAAAATTTTTAACATTTTTGTATCAATTATGATCTTTGTACATTTCTGTCATGTTGTGTGGGTGTTACTTTAGGGCCGCAGGTTAAATAAAACCTTACAAGACCTGTGGTTTTTACTTTAAGGACACCCTATGAAAACCTCAATATTCAAAAGCCTTTACTTTCAGGTCCTGACAGCGATTGCCATCGGTATTCTCCTTGGCCATTACTACCCTGAATTGGGCGCCCAAATGAAACCGCTTGGCGACGCGTTCGTTAAGCTCATTAAGATGGTCATCGCTCCCGTCATCTTCTGTACTGTCGTTACCGGCATTGCAGGCATGGAAAGTATGAAAGCAGTAGGCCGCACGGGTGCGGTTGCACTGCTTTATTTTGAAGTAGTCAGTACGATTGCGCTGATCATCGGTCTTATCATTGTCAACGTGGTGCAACCCGGTGCCGGGATGAACGTTGATCCGGCCACGCTGGATGCCAAAGCTGTCGCGATTTACGCTGAGCAGGCAAAAGACCAGGGGATTGTGGGCTTCCTGATGGATATTATCCCAGGTAGCGTCATTGGCGCGTTCGCCAGCGGCAACATCCTGCAGGTATTGCTGTTCGCGGTGATGTTTGGTTTCGCGCTGCACCGTCTGGGCAGCAAAGGCCAAATGATTTTCAACGTGATTGAAAGCTTCTCGCAGGTCATTTTCGGCATCATCAACATGATCATGCGCCTGGCGCCAATCGGTGCTTTCGGGGCCATGGCCTTTACCATCGGTAAATATGGCGTCGGTACGCTGGTACAGCTGGGGCAGTTGATTATCTGCTTCTACATCACCTGTATTCTGTTTGTGGTGGTGGTGCTGGGGTCTATTGCTCGTGCAACCGGCTTTAGCATCTTCAAGTTCATCCGCTATATCCGTGAAGAATTGCTGATCGTTCTGGGGACATCATCTTCCGAGTCCGCGCTGCCGCGTATGCTTGATAAGATGGAAAAACTGGGCTGTCGGAAGTCGGTGGTCGGGCTGGTTATTCCAACCGGTTACTCGTTTAACCTTGATGGGACCTCGATCTATCTGACGATGGCGGCGGTGTTTATCGCTCAGGCCACGAACAGTCATATGGATATCTTCCATCAGATAACCTTGTTGGTGGTGCTGCTGCTCTCCTCGAAAGGGGCTGCGGGTGTCACCGGAAGTGGCTTCATTGTCCTGGCGGCGACGATCTCCGCTGTGGGCCATTTACCGATTGCCGGTCTGGCGTTGATTCTCGGTATTGACCGCTTTATGTCTGAAGCCCGTGCGCTGACCAACCTGATTGGTAACGGTGTGGCCACGGTCGTTGTGGCTAAGTGGGTGAAAGAATTGGATACCAAAAAGCTGGATGACACGCTGAATAACCGTGCGCAGGATGGCAAAACGCACGATTTATCCTCTTAATCTCGTCACTTCTGCCCGTAGTCCCTTGTAGGGCTACGGGCTCCTGCGCATAATTACCCCCTGTACCCGAAGCCGTCGATCCGATGGCTTCGGGATTTTTTCACTTCTTCCGTGACATTTTTATGTTTTCGCGGTCTAACACGAAGTGTTTTAACGTCATATTCAGAGAGTCCTGTTCAGGGCTGTCTTTTTATTACCAGGATTGTTGATCAGGGGTTCACATGCAGGGCACAAAAATTCGACTTTTAGCGGGCAGCTTGCTGATGATGGCCTCTGCCGGCTATGTGCAGGCAGATGCGCTCCAGCCTGACCCGGCGTGGCAACAGGGTACGCTGGCAAACGGTTTACAGTGGCAAGTATTAGCCACCCCCCAGCGCCCCAGCGACCGTATCGAGGTTCGCCTGCTGGTTAATACCGGTTCACTCACCGAAAATACACAACAGAGTGGTTTCAGCCATGCGATCCCGCGTATCGCGCTGACGCAAAGCGGTGGCCTTGATGCCACGCAAGCCCGTTCACTGTGGCAGCAGGGGTTCGATCCCAAGCGTCCAATGCCGCCTGTTATCGTTTCCTATGATTCCACACTGTATAACCTCAGCTTGCCCAACAGCCGTAACGACCTGCTGAAAGAGTCGCTCTCTTATCTGGCGACTATCTCCGGCAAGCTGACCATCACGCCAGAAACCATCAACCATGCGCTGAGTAGCGAAGATATGGTGACAACCTGGCCGGTGGACACCAAAGAAGGCTGGTGGCGCTACCGACTGAAAGGATCAACGCTGCTGGGACACGATCCTGCCGATCCGCTGAAAACCCCGGTCGATGCTGAGAAAATCCAGTCGTTCTACCAGAAATGGTATACCCCGGATGCCATGACGCTGATTATCGTCGGCAACGTTGACGCACGTAACGTGGCAGAGCAAATCAACAAAACCTTCGGCGAATTAAAAGGTAAACGTGAGACTCCGGCACCGGTGCCGACACTTTCTCCGCTACGCGCTGAAGCGGTGAGCATTATGACCGATGCGGTACGCCAGGATCGCCTCTCAATCATGTGGGATACGCCGTGGCAACCGATTCGTGAATCTGCCGCGCTGTTGCGCTACTGGCGTGCTGATTTAGCCCGTGAAGCGCTGTTCTGGCACATTCAGCAGACGCTTACTAAAAACAATGCGAAAGATATCGGCCTCGGCTTTGACTGTCGGGTGTTGTTCCTGCGTGCGCAGTGCGCCATTAACGTTGAGTCACCGAATGATAAGCTGAATGCGAATCTGGGTACGGTGGCGCGTGAGTTGGCGAAAGTGCGTGATAAGGGGCTGCCAGAAGATGAATTTAACGCGCTGGTGGCACAAAAAAATCTGGAACTGCAGAAGCTGTTTGCCACCTATGGCCGAACCGATACCGATATCTTAATCAGCCAGCGCCTGCGCTCGCTGCAAAATCAGGTGGTGGATATTGCGCCGGAACAGTACCAGCGTTTACGCCAGAACTTCCTCAATGGCCTGACCGTAGAAATGTTGAATCAGGACCTGCGCCAGCAACTGTCGCAAGAAATGGCACTCATTCTGCTGCAGCCGAAGGGTGAGCCGGAATTCAATATGAAGGATCTGCAGGCGACGTGGGATGCCATCATGGCGCCGGTGGCCGCTGCGGCAGCGTCGGTTGAAACCGATGAGTCGCACCCTGAAGTGACGGATATTCCGCCAGTACAGTAGAGGGTATCGTAACCTGTAGGCCGGGCAAGCGAAACGCCCCCGGCGTACCCAATGCCGGATGCGGCGTTAACGCCTTATCCGGCCTACAAGAACAATAAGTTACTGCGGCATTGCGTCGCGGGGAATAATCGCCCCGCGATGCTGAATCACCGTGCTGGCCGTCAGATGACCGCGTTTGGCGGCTTCTGCGGCATCACCACCGGTTAAGCGTACGGCCAGATACCCGGCGCTGAACGAGTCGCCCGCGGCAGTGGTATCAATCACTTTCTCTTTCGGCAGTTTTACCGCCGGTACATCAATGAGCTCTTCGCCATTGATAGACACCAGGCACGAGTCTGCGCCGCGTTTCACCACTACCTCTTGCACACCGGCCGCGTGGGTGCGGGCAATGACCTCAGCAACGGGTTTTTCACCCCACAGCGCGTCTTCATCATCCAGCGTCAGGAACGCGATATTGGTGCACTCCAGCATCTGCTGATACACCTGCTGCGTCTCTTCTTTACTGCTCCACAAGCGCGGGCGGTAGTTGTTGTCAAAAATGACTTTTCCGCCGTTGGCGCGGCATTCGCGCAGCAGTGACAGCAGTTTCTCGCGGCTGGTCGGGCTTAAGATCGCCAGGCTTATACCGCTCAGGTACAGGTAGTCGAACGTCGCCAGCTCTTCGCAAATGGCGGCGGATTGTTCACTCTCCAGCCAGAATTTTGCCGCGGCTTCATTACGCCAGTAATAGAAGGTACGTTCGCCGGTGCTGTCTGTTTCAATGTAATAGAGACCCGGAAGGCGATTGTCCATGCGTTGCGTTAATGAGGTATCGACGTTTTCGCCATGCCAGGATTCCAGCATCTGTTGGCTGAAACTGTCCGTGCCCAGCGCCGTGACATAGTGTACAGAAAGGGCCGCAGAATCGACCTGACGGGCGATATAAACGGATGTATTCAACGTGTCGCCACCGAAACCGCGCTGAACGTCTGCGCCTTTCTGTGACAGTTCAATCATGCATTCGCCAATCACGGCAATCTTGCTGGACATAGTCGTAACCTGCTCTGAAAAAAATTAACGGTAGTGTGCGCTGTGGGTGTTAAGTGGTCAACTATATTAAAACATCGTTCCATTAATTTTTTGAGCCAACGCGTATTCTGCGCAATTTTTTTGCTGCCTGGTTTTTATTTTGCGATGTGCTGAACGTAAAGTTCTGCGCCCGAGCGCCGATAACCTTTGACGAGTCCGGTCAGTCACACTCTTATTTACAGGACATCTCAGATGATAAAGCAGGTTACCCAGCAGCTAATTACGCCTGATGCGAGTATCGAGAGCTTGCTGGAGAGACGCTATTGGCTGCAGTGCGAGCGTGCTTACACCTACCAGCCGATTTACCAGACCAATGGGCGGCTGATGGCCGTTGAACTGCTGACAGTAGTGAGCCATCCTGACAATCCTGCCCAGCGTCTTGCGCCGGACCGCTATTTTGCCGAAATAACCGTACGTCATCGTATTGACGTGGTGAAAGAGCAGCTTCTGCAACTCCAACTGAAAAGCGACTTTTTCAGAGCCCACGACCTGCTGGCGTCGGTGAACGTCGATGGCCCGACGCTGCTGGCGATGCGCCAGGATCCCGACATACTGAAAATCATTGAATGCCTGCCGTGGCTGCGCTTTGAACTGGTGGAGCATATTCGTTTACCGAAGGGAGCGTCATTTGCCTCAATGTGCGAGTTTGGTCCGCTTTGGCTGGATGACTTTGGCACCGGGATGGCGAATTTCTCCGCTCTGAGCGAAGTCAGCTATGACTATATTAAGGTAGCACGGGATCTGTTTATTATGCTGCGCCAGACGCCGGAAGGCCGCAACCTGTTCACACTGCTGCTGCAGTTAATGAACCGTTATTGCCGCGGCGTGATTGTTGAAGGTGTGGAAACACTGGAAGAGTGGCGCGACGTGCAAAACTCACCGGCGTTCGCTGCGCAGGGCTATTTTCTCTCGCGTCCGGTTCCCCTGAATACCCTTGAAGAGGTGATATTGTCGCTGTGATGTTGGCGTCATCGGCCTCCTTTTAACCCTGCTGGACTATCTTTAGAACAGGCAAGGAAGAAAGTGAGGAGGTAAAAGATGACGAAAGCAGGCAAAATAACCACAGCAGTATCAGGGGTTTTCTTGTTGTTGATCGTCGTACTCATCATCGTGATTGTGACATTTGACTGGAACCGGCTCAAACCGACCATCAACCAGAAAGTCTCTACTGAACTCAACCGACCGTTCGCGATACGCGGTGATTTGGGCGTCGTCTGGGAACGCCAGAAGCAGGAAACCGGCTGGCGAAGCTGGGTTCCGTGGCCGCACATTCATGCGGAGGATATTATCCTCGGCAACCCGCCGGATATCCCTGACATCACCATGGTGCATCTCCCGCACGTTGAAGCCACGCTCGCGCCGCTGGCGTTGCTGACCAAAACGGTCTGGCTACCGTGGATTAAGCTGGTGAAACCGGACGCGCGGCTTATTCGCCTGTCGGAGAAAAACAACAACTGGACCTTTACCCTCGCGGGGAGTGAAAACCCCGATCCCAACACCCCGCCTTCAGCCTGGTCATTTCGACTCGATAATATTTTGTTCGATCAAGGACGTATCGCCATCAACGATAAGATCACCCAATCGGAGATTGAAATCGTCGTTGATCCGCTGGGCAAACCGTTGCCCTTTAGCGAAGTGACGGGAACGAAAAGCACAGAAAAGCGTGCCAACGTTGGCGATTACGTTTTCGGCCTGAAGGCACAGGGGCGGTATCGCGGTGAACCGCTAACCGGCAGTGGAAAAATCGGTGGAATGCTGGCGTTACGCGGCGAAGGCACACCGTTCCCGGTGCAGGCCGATTTCCGTTCAGCTAATACGCGGGTGGCCTTTGTCGGTGCGGTAAATGACCCGATGAATATGGGCGGCGTCGATCTTCAGTTGAAATTCTCCGGTGATTCGCTCGGGGATTTGTACGATTTGACCGGCGTTCTGCTGCCGGATACTCCCCCCTTTGAAACAGACGGGCGGCTGGTGGCCAAAATAGGCAGCGAGAAATCTGCCGTATTTAGTTATCGCGACTTTAATGGCCGCATCGGCGACAGCGATATTCACGGCACGCTGGCTTACACCACCGGCCAGCCGCGCCCGAAACTGGAAGGCGACGTTGAGTCGCGCCAGCTGCGGCTGGCGGATTTAGGGCCGCTGATTGGCGTGGATTCCGGTAAAGGTGCACAACGCGCCAAACAATCTGAACAGCGTAAAGGCGAGAAGAGCGTTCAGCCCGCGGATAAAGTCTTGCCGTACGACCGTTTCGAAACCGATAAATGGAACGTGATGGATGCCGATGTGCGCTTCAAGGGACGGCGTATTGAGCACGGCAGCAGCCTGCCGGTAAGCGATCTCTCCGCCCATATCATCCTGAACAATGCCGACCTGCAACTGCAGCCGCTGAAATTTGGTCTGGCGGGAGGCAGCATCGTCTCTCGCATTCATCTGGAAGGGGATAAAAAGCCGATGCAGGGCCGGGCGACTATTCAGGCGCGTCGTCTGAAGCTGAAAGAGCTGATGCCGGATGTGGAACTGATGCAGAAAACGCTCGGTGAAATGAACGGTGACGCCGAATTTCGCGGGAGCGGGAATTCGGTGGCTGCGCTGCTCGGAAACAGTAATGGCAACCTGAAGTTGTTGATGAACGACGGGTTGATCAGCCGAAACCTGATGGAAATAGTGGGGCTGAATCTGGGCAACTATATCGTCGGACAGATATTTGGTGATGACGAAGTGCGAGTGAACTGTGCGGCGGCGAATCTGGATATCGTCAATGGCGTTGCGCGCCCGCAAATTTTTGCTTTTGATACCGAAAATGCGGTTATCAATGTTACGGGAACAGCGAGTTTTGCCTCTGAACAGCTGGATTTAACCGTCGATCCGGAGAGTAAAGGCATTCGTATTATTACGCTGCGCTCACCGCTGTATGTTCGCGGGACATTCAAAAATCCGCAGGCCGGAGTGAAAGCAGGGCCGCTGATTGCGCGTGGGGCCGTCGCCGCGGCACTGGCAACGCTCGTCACACCGGCTGCCGCCCTGCTGGCACTGATCTCACCGTCAGAAGGTGAGGCTAATCAGTGCCGGACGATTTTGTCGCAAATGAAGAAGTGATGTCTGGCCGGATGTTTACCCGGCCTGGATTTCATGCTCAACGTAGGCCGGATAAGGTGGTTACACCGCCATCCGGCAAAAGAATCACAACGACTGATGACGCGTCTCGTGGATTAACAGCAGTGCGATCAGCGTTAATGCGGCCATCGATGCCAGATAAATCCCGACGGCCGGCAAACCATAGTTACCTTGCAACCATGCCGCGATGTAGGGGGCCACGGACGCGCCGAGAATCGATGAAACGTTATACGAGAACGAAGCGCCCGTGTAGCGCACCTCGGTCGGGAACAGCTCCGGCAGCAGTGCGCCCATCGGGCCGAATGTCAGCCCCATCAGGCTTAGCCCCAGCAGCAGGAAGACAAAGACCAGCGCCGGATTGCCAGAACCCAGCAGCGGTTTAAAGGCGAACAGGGCGAACAGAATGATAAGCGTGGTGATGATGAGCATGCTCTTGCGACGACCAAACGCGTCGGCCAGCAGTCCGGCAACCGGGACCATCACGCCAAAGCCAATCACCGCCATCATCAGCATCCACAGGACTTCATTACGCGGTAAACCAAGGCCCACAGGGGCGGCGGCGGTACTGAAGGTCATTGAGTAAACGGTCATGATATAGAACAGCGTATAGGTCGCCAGCATGATAAACGTGCCGAGGATCGTGACGCGAACATGTTTTGTCAGCAGGGTTCCCAGCGGGATCTTGACCTGCTTTTTCGCTGCCGCGACTTTGGCGAACACCGGGGATTCATGCAGTGAGACGCGAACGTACAGACCGATAATCACCAGTACCGCAGAGGCTATAAACGGTACACGCCAGCCCCAGCTCATAAACTGCTCATCGGTCAGCAGCCAGGAGAGCAGCAGAAACGTGCCGTTGGCAAAGAAGAAGCCGATCGGTGCGCCCAACTGCGGGAAGGACCCATAGAGCGCCCGTTTGCGCGGTGGGGCATTTTCTGTGGCCAGCAATGCAGCACCGCCCCATTCACCGCCAAGACCCAATCCCTGACCAAAACGCGCCAGTGCCAGCAGGATCGGGGCGAAAATCCCAATCGACGCATAACCCGGCAACAAGCCGATAATCACCGTCGAGATCCCCATGGTCAGCAGCGAAGCAACCAGCGTGACCTTACGCCCGACGCGGTCGCCGAAATGTCCGAACACCGCCGAGCCGATCGGCCGCGCCACAAAGGCGATAGCAAAGGTGGCGAGAGACTGCAGCGTGGCCGCCGCCGGGTCGCCCTGCGGGAAGAAGATATGGGGGAAAACGATCACCGCGGCGGTCGCGTAAATATAGAAGTCGAAGAACTCAATGGCGGTACCGATGAGTGAGGCGACGACGACTTTATTGCGCGAATTGACCGGGGTGTGTTCCTGTTCGTTGTCGAGCGTTGTGGCGGTTGCTTGCATAATATTTTCTTATTTTTTGTCGAACGAACGGTCATATTACGCACAGCAAAAGAGACATTTCAATCTGTAACAAACGTTGCGCTTGGTCAAAAATCGGGCAAAAAGGGGATAATGTTTAGG
This sequence comes from Citrobacter freundii, assembly GCF_029717145.1. NCBI lineage: Bacteria > Pseudomonadati > Pseudomonadota > Gammaproteobacteria > Enterobacterales > Enterobacteriaceae > Citrobacter > Citrobacter freundii. The sequence continues at coordinate 197,682 of NZ_CP099222.1, forward strand.
CCGAAGATTTCGCTTCTATGAAATGCTTCACATAATTTAAAACTTGGATGATAAAACTGGTTTTTGGTTAAATAAAAGTTACGGGTTGGATTTATTCACTGAATCAGTGAGAGCGGGCGGCATTATAATTGCCGGATGGCGCTACGCTTATCCGGCCTACAAAACTCACCAGTAGGGCAGATAAGCGTAGCGCCATCCGGCAGTTAACGAAGATTAGCGGTGTGTTTTCCCCGGCATCCGCGGGTCGTCTTTGTATTCCGCGGTGGCTATCCAGGCGGCGCAGAACAGGGTCAAACGGGCGAAGAAGTAGAAGAAAGCCATTAGACCTAATACCGAGCCAAACGCCGCGCCTGATGGGGATTGCACCAGCGACGGCAACGTGTAAGTCATAATAATTTTGATTGCTTCAAAGCCAAAGGCCGCAATAAAGGTACCGCGAATGAGCGCCTTCTTACGTGGGCGATGACGCGGGAGTCGCCAGAAAATCCAGAAGAACAACAGATAGTTGGCGAAAATAGAGATCGCCAGGCCGATCAGTCGCCAGGCGGGTTTCAGCCAGTCAATACCGTCGAGGTACAGGGCCGAGATTATCATCTGCTGGGCGGAACCGGCGATGGAGGTAATTGACAGGGTGACAATCAGCGCAATCAGTAATCCAATCAGCGAGACAAAATCGCGCAGATATTTAACCCAGATTTTCTCCTGATCCTGCGGCGTGCGTTCCCAGACATCACGCGACTGGGCGCGAATGGCCTCGCGCAGGTTTCCCATCCAGTTAACCCCGGAGTAAAGGGCGATACCCAGCCCGACCAGCCCGACGGTGGTACGTTGCTGAACGGCGGTATTGATGGTGTTTTTCAGCGTGGATGCCAGCGTCGGATCGCTGACGTTGGCCAGGATTTTACTGAAGATATCCTGCAATAACGTGGGGTGCGACGCGAGAATAAAACCGGCGGCAGCGAACGATACCATCAGGATAGGGATCATCGACAGGAACGAGAAATAGGTGATTGCCGCGCCAAACTGGTTTCCCATCCGGTCATTAAAACGTTCTGCGGCGCGGATAAGGTGGGCGATCATGGGCTGGCGTTGAACGCGTTCCGCCAGAGTCAGGGCTGTTTTCAGCGCCTGATGGGTCTTATTGTTGGTTTCTGTCTGGTCACGCTCTGGGGTGTCAATTTTGGCGATCGGCGCGTGCTCAAGTTCCTGAATGGGGCGTTTTACGTCTTTTTCCTGCGTCATCAGGGCGGTAGTCCTTATTCTGTGCATTCACAGGACAGTATAGCGCGTCAGTCCACATAGTCTTTCATCACGCCGGTCAGCCATTCCATAAACAGGTGGACCCGGCGGGAGAGATTATGGCGATGTGGATACAGCAGAGAAACCGGCATCGGTTCGGCGCGATACTGCGGTAAGACTTCAACCAGCGTACCGGCGCGCAATGCCTCACGTACACCCACGCGTGGGACCTGAATGATGCCCAACCCGGCAAGACAGGCCGCATGATAGGTTTCGGTACTGTTCACCGTCAGCATGCCGCCGGTTTTTATCCAGCGGGGCCCGTTGTCGGTCGCTATTTCAAAGCCCTGCGAACGGGTACCCAGATTTACCGCGTAATGCACCACCGCATGCGAGGCCAAATCGTCTAGGCTTTCGGGATAACCAAAACGGGCCAGATACTGTGGGCTGGCGCAGTTAATCTGCGTTAATTTCCCCAGCGGGCGGGCAATCAGCCCTGAATCTTTCAGCGCACCCACGCGCACCACGCAGTCGAAACCCTCACGGATTAAATCCACCAGACGGTCGCTGCTGCTGAGTTCTAGCTCAAGTCCCGGATACTGATGCAAAAAGGCAGGCAGGCGGGGCATCACCAGATTTCTGGCCACACCAACCGGCATATCGACCCGCAGTTTACCGCTGATGCTGGTGGGATCGTGATGAAAAAGTCCGTCCAGCTCATCCAGATTGCTCAACAGATCTTTCGCACGTTCGTAATAGATCATCCCGTCCTGGGTCAGTTGAACGCGACGGGTGGTGCGATGCAGCAACTGGGTACCCAGATGATTTTCCAGCGCCTGGATTTGTCGCGATACGCTTCCCTTAGGCAGTCCGAGGGTGTCGGCTGCACGCGAAAAACTCTCCAGTTCTGCGACGCGGAGGAACAACTGCATTGCGTGAATTTTATCCATCTCTCTGCCCTATTGTTGTTCCCAAGGAAACAGTAATGCGCAATTCGACATATTTATTGTTTTTCTAACACCTAATAAGCTTTATCTCAATCTTCACAACGCCTGAAATGAGGTTTCTTATGACGCAACGTATTGTATTGGTGACCGGCGGCGGTCGTGGACTGGGGAAAAACGCGGCGCTTAAGCTGGCGAGTAAAGGAATGGGCATCATTCTGACGTGGAACAGCAATGAAAAAGAAGCTCAACAGGTGGTGGATGATATTCACCAACTTGGCGGCAAAGCAGCAGCATTGCCGCTGAATGTCGGCGATATTTCAACGTTTCCGCGCTTTGTTGAACAAATGCAGGAGACGCTGCAAACCCAGTGGCAATGTACGAGGTTTGGTTATTTATTGAACAACGCCGGAATCGGCATAACTGCGCCGTATTCTGCTTTCACCGAAGCGCAGTTTGACCAGCTTTTGAACATCCAGTTTAAAGGGCCTTTTTTCCTGACACAGAGCCTGTTGCCGCTGATAAACCAAGGGGGCAGGATCCTCAATGTGTCGACCGGGCTGTCGCGTTTTGCCCTGCCAGGCTACAGCGCCTATGCCGCCATGAAAGGCGCGATGGAGGTGCTGACCCGCTATCAGGCAAAAGAGTTGGGGGAGCGCGGTATTACGGCGAACATTATTGCGCCCGGCGCGATTGAAACCGATTTTGGCGGCGGGAACGTGCGGGACAATGCGCAGCTGAATGCATATATTGCCTCGCAAACCGCATTGGGACGTGTCGGGATGCCGGATGATATTGGTGATGCCATCGCTGCGTTGCTTAGTGATGACCTGGCGTGGATGACCGCGCAGCGCATTGAGGTCTCTGGCGGGATGTTCCTGTAAACCCGTCCCGTGCTTATTCGGTCACTGACTCTGATTAAATAAGCACTTCATGCTACATTATTTTTTGTAACATATTTCCCTGATATGCCATGTTCCTTATTTTTGGTGAAAAACATAGACTCTGATTAATTAATATTACTTGGCGAGAGGTATGCGCTAATAATAAGGAATTCCTTAATTCAGAGTCTTTTTATGACCTCTTTATGTAATCCTTTTGTTTGAGCTGTAACTATTCATAACTTCTGCTTCTCTCTTCTTCTTTCATCGGTAGAATGGCCCCTGCCAAATGGTGAGTTCTTATTTTACCCCATGGGTAATACCCTTCCGCGTGTTAAGGCCAATATCTTATTCAGACGGAGAGAAATAATGCAGGTAATAATGTTTGACAGGCAGTCAATATTTATTCATGGAATGAATGTCAGTTTACAAGAAAATCTTCCAGGAGTGGATGTTCAGGGTGTCAGTCAGGCAGATGACCTTTGGCAAAAGCTGGAAGATAATCCCAATGCGTTGGTTATGCTTGATGGCGATCTTGGCAGTGAGTTTTGCCGTGAACTGCTCCAACAACTCGCGCAACGCTATGCGACAGTAAAAGTACTGATCACCGCCACAGATTGCCGTAAAAAATGGCTGCAGGAGGTGACACAGTTAAACGTGCTGGCCATTGTGCCGCGCGACGCTGACGCAGAAACATTCGCGCTGGCGCTCAATAGCGTGGCAATGGGCATGATGTTTTATCCCAGAGATTGCTTAACGCCAACCACGTGCGGTAGCCAAAATATAAAAGCACTAAGTTCGCGTCAGCGCGAGATCTTGACCATGCTGGCTGCAGGGGAGTCCAATAAACAAATTGGTCGCCTGTTAAATATCAGCACCGGGACGGTAAAAGCGCATCTGGAGTCGCTGTATCAGCGTCTGGAGGTAAAAAACCGTACCCAGGCGGCGATGATGTTAAACGAAGTACATTAATCAACGCTTATTTCACAGTCAGATCGTCTCTGGCTGTGAAATATGAGCAGGCCACATTTCTGATGCGCAAAACCGGGTTATCCCCACGCTAAACATCCACGCAATTAATGCTTCCAGCTGAAACAGATCGTTCAGTTGCGGCAGTTTCGCCTGGATTAATTCCTCGCAGGCGTAGAGATCCATGAGCAGCAGCGTTTCTGCCTGTGCTACTGAAATTTGGCTCGTGAAGGTTTCACCTACGGTGATTTCATGCCCGTAGCCAATGACCCAGACCCCGCGTTCATCCTGATATTTTTCCAGCGACAATCCCTGTCCTTGTTTAATAAAGGCGATACAGGCGGGCGTAAAATGTGATGAATGGCGGTACATACTGATTTCTCTGCAAAGAGAACCATTCTAGAGCAAACCTTCCGTTATGGTACCTGCCATACAGCCCGTTTTTTCAGTAAGACGCCTTATGACGCGCGGAGCGGATATTCGTGCTTTAACAGGCCGAAAATCCAGTCATCGTGCCAGGTTTGATGCAGCCAATAGCTTTCGCGCAGTGTACCTTCGAGAATAAATCCCGTCTTTTCCAGCAGACGTCGAGACGCATAATTGCCGGCGGTGACGCAGGCCGTCATACGGTGTAGCCCGCCGGTTGTAAACGCGAAATCACACACGGCATGCAAAGACTCCGCGCCATAGCCTTTACCTTGCGCTTCGGGCGCGAGCAGAAACCCCACTTCGGCACACTCATTATTTTCGTGAACATATCCGGTGACGCCGAGCGGCGTTCCCGAGTCGTTATCGCACATGACCAGGCATAGCCAGTGTGGGCTTCCGGGAAACCATTCGGCTAAACGCGAGTCGAATATTGTCCGTACGTCTTGTTCAGAGCGCGCATCAGAGACATAGTGCATTACGCCAGGATCCTGCTGTAATGCTAAGAAAAAATCCCAATCAGACGCCGTCAGCGGGCGGCAGGTCAGTCGTGGTGTTTTTAACACGGGCACAGGCTTATCTCCTGGATAATTTTCAATGATTACGAGGTCATCACTGTAAAACACATTCATTTGTTATATGAATGTATTTCAGTTTGCACCGGCCCGTTTTAATACGGCGTCGCGTTTATAAAAAGAGCAATAAAGACCATTGTGAGGCCGTACCGTTACGGCCCTTTTAGGGATGATAATGACCAATAGCGCATTACCGGCGACATGTACGCCATTTGAACACTGTTTGGGGATCATCCGCCAGGCATCGGTGGAAATCCTGTTGTTGTTAGGTGTGCATGTTGCAGAGGGAAAAGACCCGCGCTGGTTTCTGGAACAGCTCGACCAGGCTCGCCTGAATCTGGGTGGCTGGGGGGCGGTAGCCAGACGATTGCAGATGAACGATGCGCAATTAAGCCAGTTCACCCTGCGGTTACGCCATCTTCAGCAAAACGTTCCCCAGTATGAAAGTGGTCAGGATGTCAGTGAAAACCAGCTCATTTCTGCGCTGCGTTTTGTCGCGTCTCTGGAGCAACTGCGCCAGCTTCAGCCGATCCTGCACTATCAAACCGATATTGAAAGTGGAGGACAGGAGGCGCAGCTGCAAGCGCAGAGCCAACTTCGTGCTATAGAGTTAACTCTCAAAGCCCTTGTCGCAAGGGTATGGCCGGACCAGCATCCGCTCAACAGCTTCCTGAAACAGCACTTCGGTGCTGACAGGCTACGCCGCTGGCTTAAGCTGGGTGAGGGGCGTGATGCGCTGGACGGCATGTTGTTTAGCGAGCTGGCGCTGATGGTGGTCGATAAGAAACTGTTCGTGCGCCACTTTACCCAGATTTTTAATGACACTTCGGTACTCACGCTGTTTGTCGAACCGCGCTTAACGCTGCGCATGTTTCTTGATGATTGCCGGATAGCACGTAATAGCGTCATTGCTCAGCAGCCGCTGACCTCGGTACAGCTGATGTTGTTAAAGTATCAGTACCGACAAATTACTCACCCCGTGCAGCGGGCGTTTGAAGAACGTCGTGTCCGCATCAATCCCGCATCGTATCTGGAATCTGATGAGGGTCTCGTTCGCCAGTTCTGGGAAACGGCAAAGCAAAAGGCTGAACAGACCGGGGATGATAAACAAGAAATTGCCGACAGCATTGACCCACCAGAAAAGCGAGCGCAGCGTACGGCTGAAGAGCGTGAGCAGCTGATTTCCAACATGCTGTGGGTCGCCGTTGGCGCGATGGTGCTGGCAATATCGCTGGGCGCATTCTGGTTATTTAGCTCGCCTGCGCCGCGGGTGACCGCCGGTCAATCGGTTGAAATCATACAAGAGGAACCGCGACGTGATGCACCTTCCGCACGGGAAGCCGTGACCCGCATGGGCATTTCGTGGGATGCGTTTACCATGCGGGCGGCTATCGATCGCAATGATACCCGCATTACGTCATTGTTTTTACAAGGCGGGATGGACTGGAAACTGGCATGGACGGAGCAGGCGTTCTCTGCGGGCAATACTGCTGTGCTGAAGCTGTTGTTGCGCTATCCCTCGCAGATGGATGAAACCCAGCCCTGTCAGCAGTTTATGAGTACGCTAAGTCATGTGATGTCGAACGGCGCATCGCTGACGTCGCTGCATAAAAGCTATCTGCAAAGTTTTTGTGCTAAACCGGACGTTGTCGCGCGCCAACGGTATGACGCCGAGCAAGCCGAACGACGCGCTCGCGCGGAGCCAAACGCCGAAAACAAGAAATGGCAGAAAATTCATACCGCGCTGTATGACGCCATTAACTGACGGCCTGATAAGCAACGTCCTGTCAGACCGTTACGGCTCGCCGTAGAGACCGATTAATCGGCGCACGACGCCGTTGGTCCAGCCAAAGCCATCCTGCAACGGGTACTCGCCGCCGCCGCCTTCACGCGGCGTGCCGTCGGCGATATGGTACTTCTCGATAAGCTTATGGTGCTCTTGATAAAAAAGGTTAACCGTTTTCAACCAGTTGCGGGCAATCTCATCTCCCAGGTGGTCGTCACCGTACAGCTTGAAGCCCTGAATCGCCATCCACTGCAGCGGTGCCCAGCCGTTGGGTTTATCCCACTGTTCACCGGTTTCGTATTCCGTCGCCATAATACCCCCGGGGGTTAACAGACGGCTGCGTACGGCATTAGCGAGGCGGTCGGCTTGTGCATGGGTCGCCATACCAACATACAGCGGCACGATACTGGCGGCGGAGAAGAGGGCCATCTCTTCGCGTCGCCAGTCATAATCCCGATAACAGCCGTTTTCATCATCCCACAGAAAGTGGTCCACGGCGGCGCGGCGGTTGGTGGCTTTCTTGCGAAACAGAGCCTCGGTTTCGCGATCGCCTTTCAGTGCCGAAATGTTTGCAATAGTGCTTTCCAGTTTGTACAGGAAGGCGTTGAGATCAATGGGGATGAACTGGGTGGTGCGGATGCTGGCAAGGCGGCCCGCATCGCGCAGCCAGCGTGAGGAGTAATCCCAGCCGGAAGCCGCACCGGCACGCAAATCCCGGTACACCTCATTAGGCGGCCGGCCAGAATGCTTGGCCGTTTCGACGTCTTCGATCCACGATTCATCGCGCGGGGTATCACGATCGTCCCAATAACGGTTGAGCAGAGAACCATCCGGCATTCTGATGACATGACGGTACGCCTGGTTTAACGCCAGGGAATCTGCGCCATCCATCCAGAACGCGTATTCCATTTTGAGATGATCCAGATAACGCCGCGCGCCGCGCACGCCATCTTCTTCAAACAGTTCCACCATCAGTGCAAACACCGGCGGCTGAGAGCGACTCAGGTAGTAGGTCCGATTACCGTTCGGGATATGGCCATAGTTTTCAATCATCCAGGCAAAGTTATCCGCCATACATTTCAGCAGGTCCCCCCGTCCGCTCTCCGCCAGACCCAGCATGGTGAAGTAGGAATCCCAGTAGTAGGTTTCGCTAAAACGTCCGCCTGGCACAATATATGACTGCGGCAGCGCCAGCAGCGAGGACCAGGGAATGTGATCCTGCGGTTCGCGTGTCAGCACTGGCCACAGCTGGTCAATATGCTCTTTCAGCGAGTCCTGCGGGTTGGAAACGTACTCACTCGACGGGGTCTCGGGGAGCCAGAAATGGTTCTCAACAAAGCGCTGCAGGTCAAAGTCCCGGTGCCGCTTAACCTTGCGATAGCGGATCAGAATGTCCAGCGGGTCCATTTTGGGCGCGCAGTCGGGGAAGGTTTTACTGTCAGCAAACAGCTTTGACGACTGAACGTGTTCGAACAGTTCGAGGTAACGATCGGCGGGCGTTAACGCATCTGAGGCAGGCAGCCCTTCAATCATCTCCGGCTCAGGCTCTGCCTCAATCATTTCATCCAGCTTTAACTCGCACGGATCCATTTCATAAAGCAGATCGAGGTCGATCGTCAGTTCTTCTGAAGGGGCGTGGGGTAGTTTCTGGTTGAGCATAATGAGAAAGACCTCCGGTAAAGAGATGTTGAAAGGAAACGGCTATTGCCCGGCTGTCTGTTAAGCGTAGACATTCGCTTCGGTGTCGGGTGAGTAAAGCGTGCGGTTGATCACGTTCTTATGTTTTTTAATATTTAAAAAATAAAACTATCTTAATGATAATAATGAAGAATTACCGGTCTTGTACGATCTGTATATTTTCCATTTTCAGAACATTCGATTGCAACGAGGTGTGAACAGAATCAGCTAACATCCGATCCCTGTAATAGGTACAGGCTATTCTAATGATAGTTCTGGCCCATGTAATTGATTGATACTTATCAAAATAATACTCCACTTATTTTCTATGATGGTCAAGTCTGACAAAGACTGCGCATTAATTATTTCAATTTTCTGGGTCACAATAACTCACAACGGTGAGGGTAAAATAATGAAAATCATTACCCGTCTTACCGCGATTGCCATAACAGGCATCGTAATTTGTTATTTTGGATTATCCGGTTATGTGTGGTATCACGATAATCAACGTAGCAAACAGGCTGATGTTCAGGCCTCTACGCTGGAAGCCAATAATAAGGTATTAGGATTTTTACGCGAAAAGGGATGTGATTATTGTCACACGCCTTCAGCTGAATTGCCTTTCTATTCTTCCTTTCCCGTCGCTAAACAATTGATGAATTATGACATTCAATTAGGATACAAATCATTCAATCTTGAAGCTGTTCGTGCCGCGCTGGTTGCGGATAAACCCGTTTCGCAAAGTGATTTGAATAAAATTGAATGGGTGATGCAGTATGACACCATGCCACCAACGCGTTATACCGCGCTGCACTGGGCCGGTAAGGTCAGCGATGCTGAGCGAGAAGACATTCTTGGCTGGGTAGCCAAACAACGTGAGCAGTACTACGCCAGCCGTGATACCGCCACGCAGCATCGCAATGAGCCCGTACAGCCAATACCGGAAAGTATTCCGACTGATGCCCGCAAAGTGGCGCTGGGCTTTACGCTGTATCATGACCCGCGCATTTCTGGCGACAGCACGATCTCCTGTGCGCACTGCCACGCCTTAAACGCAGGCGGTGTGGATGGCAGGAAAACGTCAATCGGTGTCGGTGGCGCCGTTGGACCGATTAATGCACCGACGGTGTTTAACTCGGTCTTTAACGTGGAACAATTCTGGGACGGTCGCGCACCAACATTGCAGGCGCAGGCGGGTGGTCCACCGTTAAACCCGATTGAAATGGCGTCGAAATCCTGGGATGAAATTATCCAGAAGTTAGATAAAGACCCGGTGCTGAAGCAAGAATTTATCACCGTTTATCCTCAGGGATTCAGCGGGGACAATATTACCGATGCGATTGCTGAGTTTGAGAAAACGCTAATTACGCCAAATGCACCGTTTGATAAATGGCTGCGGGGTGATGAAAGTGCGTTAACGGCCCAGCAAAAACATGGCTATCAATTATTTAAGGAAAATAAATGTGCCACCTGCCATGGCGGTATTATTTTAGGCGGGCGTTCATTTGAACCCTTAGGCTTGAAAAAGGACTTTAATTTTGGTGAGGTCACTGCCGTAGATATTGGTCGAATGAACGTCACCAATGAATTACGAGATAAGCTGCGCCAGAAAGTCCCTGGATTGCGTAACGTTGCACTGACTGCACCTTATTTCCACCGGGGAGATGTGCCAACCCTCGACGGCGCGGTAAAACTGATGCTGCGTTATCAGGTAGGCAAAGAACTGCCGCAAAAAGATATCGACGATATCGTGGCGTTCCTTGAAAGCCTCAACGGGATCTATACGCCGTATATGCAGGATAAGTGATTAATACAATGCCGAAGGGTGGCTGATGCTTTATCTGGCCTACATATTACGGTGTTTGTAGGCCGGATAAGGCATCAGCCGCCATCCGGCATTTATAGTATTAACGCATGGTGACAAATTCTTCCGATGCGGTCGGGTGAATAGCGACAGTGTTGTCGAAGTCTTTCTTAGTTGCGCCCATTTTCAGTGCCACGGCAAAGCCCTGCAGCATTTCGTCCATGCCAAAGCCGATGCCGTGAATACCGACAATCTTCTCTTCCGGACCCACGCACACCAGCTTCATACGGCACGGCTGACGGTGTGTGGTGACAGCGGTATACATCGCGGTAAACGATGATTTATACACTTTCACCTGATCATCGCCGTGCTGCTCGCGCGCCTGTTGCTCGGTTAAGCCGACGGTGCCAATTGGCGGATGGCTGAAGACCACGGTCGGGATGTTGCTGTAGTCCAGATGTTCGTCCGGCTTGTTGTTAAACAGACGTTCGGACAGACGACGACCCGCGGCAACGGCAACCGGCGTTAATTCAACGGCACCGGTGTTATCGCCCACGGCGTAAATCCCAGGAACGCTAGTGTTCTGGTATTTATCAACGATGATGTAGCCTTTTTCGTTGGTTTTCACGCCAGTAACCGCCAGGTTCAAGTTATCGGTTGCCGGTTCACGGCCAATCGCCCAGATCAGGCAATCCACGGTCTGGCTACGACCATCTTCCAGCTCCAGGGTCAGGCTGCCATCTGCATTTTTAACCACCGCTTTTGGAATCGCGTGTGTATGCAGGGTCGGGCCTTCGGCATTCATTACCTCAACCAGCGTGTCGACGATCATCGGGTCAAAGCTGCGCAGCGGCGCGTGTTTACGCACGAACAGATGTGTTTCTGCGCCCAGGCCGTTAATCACGCCAGCCAGTTCAACGGCGATGTAACCTGCACCAACTACCGCAACGCGCTTCGGCAGGGCTGGCAGTTCAAAGAAACCGTCGGAATCAATACCGTATTCCACGCCTGGAATGTTCGGGTGGCTCGGGCGGCCGCCGGTGGCAATCAAAATATGATCGGCGGTGATAGTTTCACCGTTTACTTCAATGGTCTTGGCATCAACGAAGCGGGCAAAACCTTTGATCACATCGACATTATTTTTACCCAGTACGTTGTCGTACGAGGTGTGAATGCGGTCGATATAGGCGGTACGGGTGGCAATCAGCTTGTCCCAGTCGAATTTATTGATGGTGGTATCGAAGCCGTAGTCCGGGCCGTACATATGGATCGCTTCACGAACCTGTGCGGCATGCCACATCACTTTCTTCGGTACACAGCCAACGTTGACGCAGGTACCGCCCAGTTCTTTGGCCTCAATCAACGCGCATTTCTGACCGTACATGGCCGCGCGGTTAATGGAGGCGATACCGCCGCTGCCGCCGCCGATAGCGATGTAATCATAGTGTTTGGTCATGACCGCTCCTTCATGTTCATTGTAGGGCGGAGAAGCGTTATGCCTTCCGCCAAAATATTCGCGATTGTATACCTGAAATCAAAAGGTTCCACCGATGGCTGCGATTACTCCGGTACGATCCAGCTTACCGAGGTATGTCCGGTTCCCGCCGGAACCAGTTTGCGGTGCAGCCACGGCAGCACATTGTTCATTTGCTGTTCCAGCTTCCACGGTGGGTTAACCACAATCATGCCGGACGCCGTCATGCCGCGTTGATCGCTGTCCGGACGAACCGCCAGCTCAATTTGCAGGATACGGCGAATGCCGGTCGCTTCCAGCTCTTTGGTCATGCGTTTGATTTGCTGGCGCAGGACTACCGGATACCACAGGGCATAGGTGCCGGTCGCGAAACGCTTATAGCCTTCGTGGATACCGGCCACTACCGCCTGGTAGTCGGTTTTAATTTCGTACGGCGGATCGATGAGGACCAGCCCGCGACGGGAGACAGGTGGTAATTTCGATTTCAACTGCTGATAGCCGTCGGCTTTTGCCACGCGCGCGCGCTCATCTTTCTGGAATTCGGAGCGCAGCAGCGGAAAATCGCTCGGGTGCAGTTCGGTTAGCTGCAGGCTGTCCTGCGCGCGCAGCAGCTGGCGGGCAATCAGCGGAGAGCCTGGGTAGTAGCGCAGTTGACCGCTACGGTTGAAATGATTCACTACGCTGATGTACGGCTCGAGTTCTGCCGGCAGGTCGTCCTGCTGCCAGATGCGGGCGATGCCTTCCAGATACTCACCGGTACGTTCAGCACGTTCACTGCTCAGCTGATAACGGCCCGCACCGGCGTGGGTGTCCAGATAGAGAAACGGTTTATCTTTCTCTTTGAGCGACTCGATGATCAGGCTCTGAACCGTGTGTTTAAGGACGTCGGCGTGGTTGCCAGCGTGAAAGCTGTGGCGATAACTGAGCATGGGTAAACGTGTTCCAGGTTGTAAACGTAGGCCCGATAAGCTGCGTGCCATCGGGCGAAAATAGAGCGTATCGCCACAGTATACAGAAAAGTCGTCACTGCCGCGAAAGCGCAACGCCTGGCATTGAAATCCTCTACACTTAACCCCATTCTACAAATAATATGCACAGCGCCGGATGCGCGCTTCATTCACTCTTTTCTACAGGACTGCGCTAATGACCAATCCATTGCTGACTCCCTTCGAACTGCCGCCGTTTTCCAAAATTCAGCCGGAGCATGTTGTACCCGCCGTCACTAAGGCGCTGAACGACTGCCGCGAAAACGTCGAGCGCGTGGTTGCGCAGGGGGCGCCATACACCTGGGAAAATCTTTGCCAGCGGCTGGCGGAAGTGGACGATGTTCTGGGGCGTATCTTCTCTCCGGTCAGCCATCTGAACTCGGTGAAAAATAGCCCGGAACTGCGCGAAGCCTACGAACAAACGCTGCCGCTGCTGTCTGAGTACAGCACCTGGGTTGGGCAACATGAAGGCCTGTACCAGGCGTACCGCGATCTGCGTGAAGGTGACCATTACGCCACCCTGAATACCGCGCAGAAAAAAGCCGTCGATAACGCCCTGCGTGACTTTGAGCTTTCTGGTATCGGCCTGCCGAAAGAAAAACAGCAGCGCTACGGTGAAATCGCGACCCGCCTGTCTGAACTTGGCAACCTGTACAGCAACAACGTGCTCGACGCCACCATGGGCTGGACCAAACTGGTCACCGACGAATCTGAGCTGGCTGGCATGCCGGAAAGTGCGCTGGCGGCAGCAAAAGCCCAGGCCGAAGCCAAAGAGCAGGAAGGTTATCTGCTGACGCTGGATATCCCGAGCTATCTGCCGGTGATGACCTACTGCGACAACCAGGCATTGCGTGAAGAAATGTACCGCGCCTACTCCACCCGTGCGTCCGATCAGGGGCCCAATGCGGGCAAATGGGACAACAGCCCGGTGATGGAAGAGATCCTCGCGCTGCGCCACGAGCTGGCTCAATTGCTGGGCTTTGAAAGCTATGCCTTTAAATCTCTCGCCACCAAAATGGCCGAGAACCCGCAGCAGGTACTCGACTTCCTGACCGATCTGGCAAAACGTGCCCGTCCGCAGGGTGAAAAAGAGCTGGCCCAGCTGCGCGCCTTCGCCAAAGCAGAGTTTGGCGTTGATGAGCTGCAGCCGTGGGATATCGCCTACTACAGCGAGAAACAGAAACAGCACCTGTACAGCATCAGCGACGAGCAGTTGCGCCCGTACTTCCCGGAAAACAAAGCCGTAAACGGCCTGTTCGAAGTGGTTAAGCGTATTTATGGCATCACTGCCAAAGAGCGTACCGATGTTGACGTCTGGCACCCGGAAGTGCGTTTCTTTGAGCTGTATGACGAACACAACGAACTGCGCGGCAGCTTCTATCTGGATCTTTATGCGCGTGAAAACAAGCGCGGTGGGGCATGGATGGACGACTGCGTCGGGCAGATGCGTAAAACCGACGGCACGCTGCAAAAACCGGTCGCTTACCTGACCTGCAACTTTAACCGTCCGGTCAGCGGCAAGCCGGCGCTGTTTACCCACGATGAAGTGATTACCCTGTTCCACGAGTTCGGTCACGGCCTGCATCATATGCTGACCCGCATCGAAACGGCCGGTGTTTCCGGTATCAACGGTGTGCCGTGGGATGCTGTCGAACTGCCAAGCCAGTTTATGGAAAACTGGTGCTGGGAGCCGGAAGCGCTGGCGTTTATCTCCGGTCACTATGAAACCGGTGAGCCGCTGCCTAAAGAACTGCTGGATAAAATGCTGGCGGCGAAAAACTACCAGGCGGCGCTGTTCATCCTGCGTCAGCTGGAGTTCGGTCTGTTCGACTTCCGTCTGCACGCTGAGTTTAACCCGCAGCAAGGGGCGAAAATTCTCGACACCCTGGCGGAGATTAAAAAGCAGGTTGCCGTGGTGCCGGGCCCAACATGGGGTCGCTTCCCGCACGCTTTCAGCCATATTTTTGCCGGGGGTTATGCGGCGGGTTATTACAGCTATCTGTGGGCTGACGTGCTGGCGGCGGACGCCTTCTCCCGCTTTGAAGACGAAGGGATTTTCAACCGTGAAACCGGCCAGTCGTTCCTCGATAACATCCTGACCCGTGGGGGTTCCGAAGAGCCTATGGAACTGTTCAAACGCTTCCGTGGCCGTGAGCCGCAACTGGATGCGATGCTGGACCATTACGGCATCAAGGGCTGAAGACTGGCGTGAAAATTTGTTTACTGGATGAAACGGGCGCCGGAGACGGCGCCTTATCTGTTCTGGCTGCCCGCTGGGGACTGGAACACGATGAAGACAATCTGATGGCGCTGGTGATGACACCGGCGCATCTGGAACTGCGCAAGCGCGATGAACCCAAGCTCGGCGGCATCTTCGTTGATTTTGTCGGCGGGGCGATGGCCCACCGGCGCAAATTTGGCGGCGGTCGCGGTGAAGCGGTGGCGAAAGCCGTTGGCGTGAAAGGCGATTATCTGCCGGACGTGGTGGACGCGACGGCCGGGCTGGGACGCGATGCGTTCGTGCTGGCCTCCGTGGGCTGTCGCGTACGGATGCTGGAACGTAACCCGGTAGTGGCGGCGTTGCTCGACGATGGCCTGGCGCGCGGTTATACCGATGCGGAAATTGGCCCGTGGTTGCAGGCGCGTTTGCAGTTAATTCATGCATCCAGCCTGACAGCGCTCACCGATATCACCCCACGCCCGCAGGTGGTATACCTCGACCCGATGTTCCCGCATAAGCAGAAAAGCGCGTTGGTGAAAAAAGAGATGCGCGTGTTTCAGTCGCTGGTGGGGCCGGATTTAGATGCCGATGGCCTGCTGGAGCCTGCGCGCCAGTTAGCCACTAAACGCGTGGTGGTCAAGCGCCCGGACTATGCCCCGCCGCTGGCGGAGGTGGCAACGCCGAACGCGGTGGTGACTAAAGGGCACCGGTTTGATATTTATGCCGGAACTCCGTAGGCCGGATAACACGCGTCGCGTCGCCATCCGGCATGGTTTGCTGCCCGATGGCGCTGCGCTTATCGGGCCTACGCGCAGCCTTGCAAGTACGCTGACATCCGGCAATATCAATTACACAAACGGTGCCAGCGGGTCGGCAATCTCAAAGGCGACTGCACGGTCCGCTTTCGGTGGATAAATCAGCTCGCTGACGATTGATCGCTTCAGTTTCTTCGCCTCTGCGCGCGTCAGTTTCACCTGCTGATCCCAGCCTTCGCTGTACACCGCGCCCCACGCGCCCAGATCCAGACAGGTGACGTAGTTTTCCTGGCGATAGGGCAGTGGCATCACATCTAACAGGCTGGCAGCGGCATTGTTCCCGGCGAATTTACCCAACAGAATCGCGTGCTGGCAGGTCATTAAGGCGTGGTTGCCTTTGTCATCAGTGGCGGCCCAGGCGACATCACCCGTCGCGTAGATATCCTCGTGGCCCACAACCTGAAGATGCGCATTCACATGCAGACGGCCCTGACGATCGCGCGGGGCGTCGATCTGTGCCGTTAAGCCGTTTGCCTGCACGCCGACTGTCCAGATAACGGTTTGTGATGCAATCGTCTGCCCGTCTTTCAGCGTCACGCCTGACGCATCCACGTTTTCGACTTCTGCATTGACCCGCCATTCCACACCCAGTTCAGCGGAGGCTTCGGCGATCACATCGCGCAGCTCCTGGCTCCAGCGTGCACCCGGTTGCGGGCCGCGTTCAACTACGACTACTCTGGTCTTAGCATCAGCACCGAGAATGTCGCGCAGGCGACCCGGTAATTCCAGCGCCATTTCGATCCCGGTAAAGCCGCCGCCGCAGACCACCACGGTATTGCGCGCCTCGCTTTCTGGTCTGTGCGCGAGATCTTTCAGATGCTGCTCCAGTACGGTTGCGCTTTCCAGCTGATCGAGGTCGAAGGCGTGCTGCGCAGCGCCGGCAACCCTATTGCGATTAACTTCACTGCCGCTGGCCAGAATCAGCCGGTCGTAGCTGAGAAGCTGTTTTTGGCCCGTTGCGTCCGTCCAGCTCACTTCTTTAGATTGTGGAAGCAACTGGGTAACCGTGCCGCGCAGGAAGTTCACGCCGGTGACATCAAACAGCGGCTGCAGTGGCGCAACCAGCGTCTGGACATCATTCTCATAAAAACGCGGGCGCACGCGCAGCTCTGGCTGCGGTGCAATAACAGTAATATCAATGGACTGCTGATGTTTATCCGCCAGTCGTGCGGCGCTTAATGCTGCCCACATACCGGCAAAACCGGCGCCCACGATCAGAATTTTTTTACGCATTGGCGTTTCTCACTGGTGACTATGAATTATTTACTCGGATTTTATTAGTCGCAGTTAAGGATTGCAATGTGATTTCCTGTAAAAGCGCTTCTTTGTCTGTCGAATTGTATTTATATATTTGATATTTAATGAATTAAATTTTATTTATGAGCAGGTGAATTCTGAGTATCTGGTATGTGCAGGCCGAAAAAGTTACAATAACTCAGATTCATTTTGGCTGAGATAAGAACATGGCATTCTACAGTTCCGGGGTTGAGTACGGCATCCATAGCCTGATGTGTATGGTTGACAGTAAGGGGGATGCGCGGGATATGAGCGTACGGGAAATTGCTGAGCTACAAAGCGTGCCGTATGACTATCTGGCGAAGATCTTCACCCGTCTGTCGAAGGCCGGACTGGTGCGCAGCAGTGAAGGAAAGGGCGGCGGTTTTCAGCTCGCCAGGCCCGCCGAGCACATCACGGTGCTGGACGTGGTCAATGCCATTGACGGCGATAAGCGCATCTTCGAATGCCGTGAAATCCGCCAGCGCTTAGCGGTCTTTGAGGAGCATCCGCCGGAGTGGGCCTGTGAAGGGATTTGCGGCGTGCGCTCAGTGATGGATATGGCGCAGCAGCGTATGGAAGAGGCGCTTGGTCAGCACACGATCCTGGATTTGGCGCGTAAGATGTATCGCAAAGCACCGGATACGTTTGTCGTAGAAGTGCAGGACTGGATCGACGCACGCAAAGGATAGCGCGTGAAAATGCCCGATAGCGCAAGGCGTATCGGGCATAATGAATGTAGGCCGGATAAGGCAATAGCCGCCATCCGGCACGGCGTATTACTGTTCAGTACTCGGCGTATTAATCATCCGATTCAGCCAGGGCACCATAATCGCCATCACTACCGTGACCGCCAGCGTGACCAGACCGATTTTACTAAAGACGTTGGTATAGATAGGCAGCGTCTGTAGCGGGTCAGTGATGTTTTCCGGTACCGCGGTGAACGTTGCCACGTAGCCACCCATTAGGAACGCTGCAGCCTGGGTCAGGAACCACATCCCCAGAATAAAGCCCATCAGATGCTGCGGCACCAGCGCGGCGACCATGGCCAGCCCCAGGGCGCTAATCAGCAACTCACCCAGACTCTGGAACAGATATACCAGCACAATGAACCACGGCGAGGTCAGCCCCTGCGCATCGGCAAACCACATACCCGCGGCAGCCGCGGTCAGGAAGCCCAGCGAGCACAGGAACATACCGAGCGTAAACTTCATCGGCATGGTCAGGTCTTTGCCCTTGTTGCCCAGACGGGTATAAATCACTGCCAGTACCGGGCTGGCAAGCACCACCCAGAACGGGTTCAATGCCTGGAAGCTCACCGGGTTGATGGCGAAACCGAGAATTTCATGGTGCACGTTATTGATGGCAAAGAAGTTCAGTGATGTCGGCATCTGCGCGTACAGCACGTAGAACACCACCGCTTCCAGCATCAGGATAAAGGCCACGAACATCTTATTGCGCCCGGTTTTATCCAGTTTGAATGCCTGACGGAAGAAGATGATGGTGACGATAATCGACAGGACGATCAGCACCAGGTTGGCAACTTTCACGTTGTGCATCAACCAGGCGCACACGAATATCATCACCACGGTACCGGCCAGTACACACAGCAGATTGCGGAATACCAGCGGCTTATGGTCCGGCTCAGAACCGATATCCTTCACCATGCCTCGGCAGGCAAAATAGACCAGCAGTGCAACGATAAGTCCCGCGCCACACAGGTTATAAGTCACCGCATAGCCAAACTTATCGGCAATGACCGGCGCCAGCGACAGCGACAGCAGGGAGCCGATGTTAATCGACATATAAAACAGGGTGAAGGCGCCGTCCAGTCGGGCGTCTTTTGGCGGATAGCATTTTGACAGCAAGCTTGCTGGGTTAGCTTTAAACAGCCCGTTACCTACGGCGATGGTACCCAACGCAATAAAAATCAGGTCGGGTTTCAGCAGCGACATTCCGGTCATGAAATAGCCAATGGCTAACACGATGGCGCCGAGAACCAGCGTGCGCTTGGTGCCCAACAGGTGGTCGCCAACGTAGCCACCAATGGATATCAGGCCGTACACCAGCGCAGCAAACGCACCGAAGGTGATAAACGCCTGTTCCTGAGAGAAGCCGAGTTGTTTAACAAAAAATACCGCCAGGATGCCCTGAACGCCGTAATAGCCAAATCGTTCCCATAATTCTACAAAAAAGATCATGAAGAACGGACGAGGTTGCTGCAGCAAGCCCGTAGGTGCTCGTGTATTCATATTCCTTCGCCTTTCAAAGCCATCCCGAAAAGTATGAACGCGTATTCTAAAACGCGCCGAAAAAGTCTTATTTTGTTATAGACTGCGGTGATAGGCCGCTCGGGTAGAGTATTATAGAGATAGTTTTCGATCCAATTAGTTGATCACACTAATTATGATTTATTTGTTGGATTGATGTACTGATAGGCAATAATTTTCACGCAAGGTACAAAAACAAAAACGCCCGCACAGGCGGGCGCTTACAGGCTTAAATGTTTACAGCGGGGCGGGTTACCCCCCCGACAGCTAGCATTTTATGCTTCTTCGTCATCTCGCAGCGGGACAATCAACATGTCGACGTGAACGGTGTTGATCAGCTGGCGCGCAGAGGACATCAGCTTGCTCCAGAAATCCTGGTGATGGCCGCACACGACAAGATCCATATCGTATTTTTTGATGGCATCAACCAGAACCTGACCCAGATCGCCGCTACCGCTCAGGGTTTCGGTGATAGGGTAGCCTGCGTTGGTGGACAGTTCGGTTAACGCGTGATGAGTTTCTTCAGAAATGCGTTTCTGCATGTCGCCCAGATTTACGTCGATTAGCCCGGTGTACAGGTCGGAATAGTTTACGTCAACGTGGATAAGGGAAACTTTTGCATTGTAAGGCCGCGCCATAGAGACCGCTTTTTCAACCAGAACTTTGCTTTCCGGAGAAAGATCAACCGCGATGAGAATGTGTTTATAAGCCATAGTGTTACTCCTTCCATAAGTTGTCGATGACTAGCCTTCTGGCGATCGTTTGCCGCCGCGTCATCCGCATCCTGCGGACCTTACGCGCGGGGCTAGCCCAGTCGTAAAGACGTACCCTATAGGGACTATCCTTACATTATAGCGACCAGAATAATCCGTCAATCCACCTTGATTGCCAAGTAGTTAAACAAATTTTTCAGTTAATTGTATTGATAGTGATTAACCTTCTGGCAAAAAAATTAACTAATCTCCTACACTATCTAGAGAGGCGCTCGGATGCGTGACACTAACACGAGCGGTTTCGGTAGCACTCTTCACTGCATAGTTTGGTAGGGTATCGGGGAGCGGTAGTCCCGGAGAGGAACTCCGTGGGCGGGTCGCCGGGGAGGGGGTATGATAAGCACCATTGCGTTATTCTGGGCTTTGTGTGTCGTTTGCATTGTTAATATGGCGCGCTATTTCTCGTCGTTGCGCGCACTGTTAGTGGTACTTCGTGGTTGCGATCCATTGCTTTACCAGTATGTTGATGGCGGAGGCTTTTTTACCTCGCATGGGCAACCCAACAAGCAGATGCGTCTG
Source organism: Citrobacter freundii (assembly GCF_029717145.1). Classification (NCBI taxonomy): domain Bacteria; kingdom Pseudomonadati; phylum Pseudomonadota; class Gammaproteobacteria; order Enterobacterales; family Enterobacteriaceae; genus Citrobacter; species Citrobacter freundii. Next base: position 218,316 of record NZ_CP099222.1, read on the forward strand.
GTGTGGTATATCTACGCCCAGCGCTATCGCGATCATCATGATGATGAGTTTATTCGCCGCTGTGAGCGCGTGCGCGGTCAGTTCATTCTCACCAGTTCGTTATGTGGCCTGGTATTAATCAGTATGGTTGCGCTGATTATCTGGCACTGAACCTGATGACAGCGTAAAAAAAAAGCGGACCTGTTTGCAGGCCCGCTTTTTTATTGCGCATTCGCTTAGATAAGCTTCAGGGAGAGCCAGTACAGCCCCCCGGAAAGAATAATCGCCGCAGGCAGGGTGAAGACCCAGGCCATCAGAATGCTGGTCACTGTTTTACGCTGTAAGCCGCCACCGTCAACGACCATCGTACCCGCAACGGAAGAGGAGAGTACGTGGGTGGTGGAAACTGGCATACCGGTATAACTGGCGAGACCGATAGAGACGGCGGCCGTCATCTGCGCCGACATCCCCTGAGCATAGGTCATGCCTTTCTTACCGATTTTCTCACCGATAGTGGTTGCCACGCGACGCCAGCCAATCATCGTACCGCAGCCCAGCGCCAGCGCAACGGCCATGATGATCCACACCGGAGCGTACTCAATGGTGCTCAGCATGTCGGTTTTCAGTTTCTTCAACAGACGCTGATCGTCGTTGCTTACACCAGGCAGTTTCACGACCTTATCGGTGGTATCGGAAATGCACAGCATAATACGGCGCAGTTGTCCGCGCTGCTCAACGCTTAACTTGTCGTAGGTTTCCAGATTCGCCAGCATACTTTTCGCACGTTCCAGCGCGTTAATGGTATTAGCCGGGTGGCAATGGAACTCTGTCGTCGTCGCTGTACCTGTTTCCGTCGGTGACGGAATCAACTGGTCTACGCCGGTCGCCTGCTTGAGCAGGTCAGGACGTTGCTGGAAGAAGGTTTCGACGTTATTGATAGCATCGCGGGTACGGGTAATTTCGTAACCGGAAGCGTTCATATTCACCACGAAACCGGCAGGTGCTACGCCAATCAGTACCAGCATGACCAGACCAATGCCTTTCTGCCCGTCGTTTGCGCCATGAGAGAACGCCACGCCGATTGCGGAGAGGATCAGTGCGATACGCGTCCAGAATGGCGGCTTTTTCTTGCCGTCTTTCTTTTCACGCTCTGCTGGCGTCAGGTGAATACGGGCACGTTTTTTAGTACCGCTCCAGTAGCGACGCAGCAAAAAGATCAGGCCGCCTGCAACCACCAGGCCGACAATCGGCGAGATGATAAGAGAGGCAAAAATACCTATCACTTTCGGGATGTTAAGTGCATCCACGACCGATGTGCCGTTCATCAACGCATTGGTTAAACCAATACCGATAATCGCGCCAATCAGCGTGTGGGAGCTGGATGCAGGCAAACCAAAGTACCAGGTACCCAGGTTCCAGATAATTGCCGCCAACAGCATAGAGAACACCATGGCGAGGCCATGTGATGAACCCATGTTGAGCAGCAGATCCGTTGGCAACATATGCACGATGGCATACGCTACGCTGAGACCGCCCAGCAAAACACCAAAGAAGTTAAACACCGCAGCCATGATCACCGCCAATTGCGAACGCATGGCACGGGTGTAGATCACAGTAGCGACGGCATTGGCTGTATCATGGAAGCCGTTAATTGCTTCGTAGAACAGAACAAAAGCCAAAGCAAGCAAGAGTAAAAGCCCGGTATGTAAATCCAGGCCAGCAAACAAATGTAGCATAGGACGTTACGCCATTTTGAGGACATGAACGCGGCGCATTATCAGTGACTTTGGCGGCGCGGGCAAAGTGAAATATAGAGTTTTTTTGATTTGTCTCCTGCTTTGTATGACACCACTAAAGAATTATCTTATAGAATTCAGATAAATACCTATTTTTGATGGTTTGGTGCTGGTGCGGCCACTGAGGAATCTTTACAATTCACGCCCGCTTTTTAGAGAGGATCGCAACGTGGAAAGGTTTGATACCGTTATTATAGGCGCTGGCGCAGCGGGTATGCTCTGTGCCGCGCAGGCAGGACAAGCAGGAAGTCGAGTACTGCTTATTGATAATGGTAAAAAGCCCGGTCGCAAGATCCTCATGTCTGGCGGGGGGCGCTGTAACTTTACCAATCTTTATGTTGAGCCTGCGGCTTATTTGAGTCAAAACCCTCATTTCTGTAAGTCAGCGTTGGCGCGCTATACCCAGTGGGATTTTATCGATCTGGTGGGTAAACACGGCATTGCCTGGCATGAAAAAACGCTCGGCCAGCTTTTTTGTGACGACTCCGCGCAGCAAATAGTCGATATGCTGGTAGCGGAATGCGAAAAAGGTAACGTTACGATGCGCTTACGTAGCGAAGTTCTGAGCGTTGCACGGGATGATGAGGGCTTTACGCTGGAGCTCAACGGCGCAACCGTTGGTGCGACGAAATTGGTGATTGCCAGCGGTGGGCTTTCTATGCCGGGTCTGGGTGCGACGCCATTTGGTTATAAAATTGCCGAACAGTTTGGCCTGAATGTGCTGCCAACGCGTGCGGGTCTGGTGCCTTTTACGCTGCATAAGCCGCTGCTTGACCAGCTTCAGGTGCTCTCCGGCGTGTCTGTTCCCTCTGTCATTACCGCCGAGGACGGCACCGTATTTCGTGAAAACCTGCTCTTTACGCACCGTGGGCTGTCAGGCCCGGCCGTTTTACAAATTTCCAGTTTTTGGCAGCCGGGTGAATTTGTCAGCATTAATTTGTTGCCAGATGTTGACCTCGAAAGCTTCCTTGATGAACAGCGCAGCGCGCATCCCAATCAGAGTCTGAAGAACACGCTGGCGATGCAATTACCGAAGCGACTGGTGGAGTGTTTGCAGCAGTTGGGGCAAATCCCGGACGTGACGTTGAAGCAACTTAACCTACGCGATCAGCAAGCGCTGGTGGAAACGCTGACCGAATGGCGCGTGCAGCCAAACGGCACGGAAGGGTATCGCACGGCAGAGGTGACGCTGGGTGGAGTAGACACCAACGAATTGTCTTCACGGACCATGGAAGCCCGCAAAGTACCGGGCCTTTATTTCATTGGCGAAGTGATGGACGTCACCGGCTGGCTGGGTGGTTATAACTTCCAGTGGGCATGGTCGAGCGCCTGGGCGTGTGCGCAGGATTTAGTGTCCGGGGAGTGACGGTGAAGGTAAACCGTATAACGTTTTAATATTACGCGTCATCTGATGTAGTCGTGGCCGACAACGTAATAGACGTCACTCTTCTTTCGGCAGGCACTGCAAATGACCGTGGCGCACGCCGCGTTGGGAGATAACGTCATCGGCAAAATGCTGAACGTCACCCATGTCCCCTTTTAGCACGGCGATTTCCAGGCAGTCGTCATGGTTGATGTGGACATGCAGCGTGGCGACCGACAAATCGTGGTGGTGATGCTGGGTCGAGACAATACGGCTGGCTAAGTCACGCTTCTCATGTTCATAAACATAGGAGAGTACCGCGAAGCCCTGGGTGCCGTGTTCTTGCGTGCTTTCCTGGGATAGCGCGCCGCGCAAAATGTCGCGGATGGCTTCGGAACGGTTGTTATAACCCCGGCGCTGGCTCAGGCTGTCCAGCGTTTCCAGTAAATCGTCATCGAGAGTAATGGTGACTCGTTGCATCTAAAGTTAACCTTTTATGTGGCGTACAGGGCATGCGGAAATAGCGTATTTTGTAACACACGTGCGGCATCTGGGGAAAAGGTTAATGCGCTCGCAATAAACGCAGCAGGGTGCTTACCTGCTCATCCAGCGGCGCGAGCGTCTCTTTGACGATCAGATGCAACGGTGTGGCACGGCGAGCGCCGTGACTTAACGGCAACGGACGTAATAGCCCCTGATCAAGCTGCGCTTGAATGCGCTCCTCGGGCAACCAGCCGTAACCGACCTGATACAGTACCGCATCAATAGCGGCATCAATGGTAGAGAAGGTCCAGGCATCGCGAACCGCTTGCTGTGGGTTGTCGCGATCGGCAATACGTATCAGCGGCCAGGCGCGTAAAGCGTCTTCATCCAGCGGCGTATCCTGCGTGCAGAGCGGGTGATCGCGGTGGGCAACGGCCACGAAATCAATATTCATCAACCATTCACCGCGTCCGGTGACATCCTGACGCCGGGTCAGAACCATCACGTCCGCATCGGCATGTGCCGCCAGCCGATCGTCAGCATTCTCCAGCACTTCAGTCAGACGCACCTGCGTCTGCGGCCACGCCTGCTGGAACTGCTTGAGGATCGCGAACAGGCGTTTGCGTGGGAAGATGCTATCTACCATCAAATCCAGTCGTGTTCGCGTGCCATTGCGTAAAGTCGCCGCCCGGGTTTCCACCCATGAAAAAGCCTTCAATAGCGGTTTGACCTGATTGAGCAGTACCTCGCCTGCCGGAGTTAATACCGCTCTGCGGCCTTCCGGCGTCAGTAGCGTCACGCCGAGCCGCTCCTGTAACAGCGCCAGATTGTAGCTCACCGAAGACTGACTACGGTTGGTCTCTTCCGCTGCTTTAGTAAAGCTACCCAGCTCCACCACTTTTTCCAGCAGGGCCCACTGCTCCAGGGTTGTCTTATGCATAACTCATCTAAAAATTGAATGAATATGATGTAAACATAGCGTTATTCATCCAATTTTTGAAGCGTTAAGATCGCCCCATCAACTGAGAGGAGAACGCATATGAGCGCTTTTGATAAACATGATTTGAGCGGGTTTGTCGGCAAACATCTGGTCTATACCTACGATAATGGCTGGAATTACGAGATCTACGTGAAAAATGACACCACGCTGGATTACCGTATTCACAGCGGTATTGTGGCTAACCGTTGGGTGAAAGATCAGCGGGCGTACATTGTGCGAGTTGGGGAGAGCGTTTATAAAATTTCATGGACCGAACCGACCGGAACCGACGTCAGCTTGATCGTAAATCTGGGTGACAAACTTTTCCACGGCACCATCTTCTTTCCACGCTGGGTGATCAACAATCCGGAGAAAACGGTCTGCTTCCAGAATGACCATGTTCCGCTGATGATGTCGTATCGTGATGCGGGCCCGGCGTATCCAACCGAGGTGATTGATGAGTTCGCGACCATTACCTTCGTGCGTGATTGCGGGGCGAATAATGACAGCGTTATTGCCTGTGCTGCCAGCGAATTGCCGGATAACTTCCCGGAAAATTTACGCTAAGGTATCCAGTCTCTGCACGGCGTCGGCGGTCAATGTAAACGGCGTTGGCGTACACACGGCCAGGCTCAGGGTATCGAGCTGGCACTGACTGACAGAGAGTGAGGACGTCAGGGTAGTGCTGTCGACGCTGACAATTTGCCAGGCGCTGCCGCCACGTTGCTTAACGATGGCCTCTTTGCGCGTCCAGATGCGCCAGAATGCCGCCAACTGGTGGTCCGGGCGTTCAGCTTCGACTTCGGCATGTTCCCCAAGGCTGAATACTGTATTTGCCAGCGTCCGCCAGTTATCACGGGGGCGCACGACTTCAATATCGCAGCCGACTTCCCCTTCATCACTGAGCAGCAGGGCGATGTCATCCCCGCTGTGGCTGAGATTAAACCACAGCGGCGTGTCGCCTGAGAATGCCGGTTTTCCCTGCTCACCATAGACAATGTCAGGCAGTGGTGACAAGGCATGGGAAAGCAGCACGCGGCCAGCCAGCCAGCGCGTGCGGCGCGCACCTTGCGGCGCCTGTTCATACAACGCGCGAGGCAGGGCGCCAGCGCTTAAAACAGAAACTTTCCCAACAACGATCCGGTACATATCAGGGCCAACGTTTGATGATAATAGAAGTATTTATGCCGCCAAACGCAAAGTTATTGCTCTGCAGGAACTCACAATCAATCTTGCGGGCTTCACCCATAATGTAATCCAGCGCGCCACAGTTGGCATCAGGCTGGCTTAAATTTAGCGTAGGCGCAAACCAGCCTTCGCGCATCATTTGCAAACTCATCCAGGCTTCCAGCGCGCCACAGGCGCCAAGGGTATGGCCAAAATAACTTTTGAGCGAGGACAGCGGCACATTATCACCGTAAATGGCGGCGGTTGCCTGACTTTCTGCAATATCACCTCGATCGGTCGCCGTGCCGTGGGCTGAAATATAACCGATATCCCGCGCGCGTAAGCCCGCCATTTTCAGTGACTGCTCCATGCAAATCTGCATCGTCTCGCGCTGCGGCTGGGTGATATGCGCCGCATCGCAGTTGGTGGCAAAACCGATAATCTCACCGTAAATCGTCGCGCCGCGCGCTTTGGCGTGCTCAAGCTCTTCCAGAATCAACGTGCCTGCGCCTTCGCCAATTACCAGCCCGTCGCGATGTTCATCAAAGGGCGAGGGCGTGGTTTTCGGTTCGTCGTTGCGCTGGCTGGTGGCGAACAGGGTATCAAACACCGCCGCTTCCGACGGACACAGCTCTTCCGCGCCGCCTGCAACCATCACCGTTTGGTAGCCGTGACGAATCGCTTCCCATGCGTAGCCAATCGCCTGGCTGCCGGAGGTGCAGGCGCTGGAGGTGGGGATCACTCGCCCACGCAGGCCGAAGAATAATCCGGTGTTGACGGCGGTGGTGTGCGGCATCATCTGCACGTAGGTGGTGCCGGTTATATTGTTGGTGTGCTTTTCGGTCAACATGGTGGCGAACTCGCTCACCGGACCGGTGCTGCCGGTTGACGAGCCGTAGGCAATCCCGGTTTCACCGTTGGTCAGCACCGCATCGCCAATCAGCCCGGCCTGCTCCAGCGCCAGTTCGGTCGCGCGGGTGGACATCAGCGACACGCGACCCATAGAGCGAATACGCTTGCGGGTATAGTGCTCCGGTGGGGTGAAATCATCGACCGGCGCGCCCAGCAGCGTGTGCAGTCCGTCATAAACCTGCCACTCCGGCATTTTGCGCACCGCGTTTTCATACGCCAGCAGCCGGGCGGAAACGGCCTGCCAGTTTTCACCAAAGGCGGTGACGCCGCCCATCCCTGTAATGACCACGCGACGTGTCATAGCATCCCTCCATTGATAGAAATCACCTGGCGGGTGACGTAACCCGCGATATCCGACATTAAATAGCTGGCAAGCCCGGCCACTTCATCGGCCTGGCCCATCCGTTTCATTGGGATCATCGACATCGCCTCTTTCAGCGCGGCCTCTTCCATTTCGATCATCCCGGTATCAATCAGCCCCGGCGCAATGCAGTTGACGGTGATTTTGCGTTTCGCCAGCTCAATCGCCAGCGCTTTTGTCGCTCCAATAATCCCCGCCTTGGCGGCGCTGTAGTTGACCTGACCGCGATTGCCCATCACGCCGGAAACCGACGATAAGGTAATGATGCGCCCACCCAGGCGGGCGCTAATCATCGGCATCATGCACGGCTGGATGACGTTGTAGAAGCTGTCGAGGTTGGTGTGGATCACCGCATCCCAGTCGTTGTCGCTGAGCGCCGGGAAGGCCGCATCACGGGTAATACCGGCGTTACTGACGATGCCGTACCACGCACCGTGCGCGTCGTTATCTTGCTCCAGCACTTCACGGCACTGCTCACGGTTGGCGACGTCAAAGGCCAGCAGACGCCCCGTGCCTCCAGCAGCGAGGATTGCATCCAACGTCTCCTGGGCACCTTGCGCATCGCGATGATAGTGAACGCCGACCACAAAGCCGTCCGCCGCCAGCTGGCGGGCGATGGCGCGACCAATGCCCTTACTGGCGCCGGTAACCAAAACTGAACGACTCATGCGGACGCTCCTTGTTGAAATAGGGTGTTAAGTTCTTCCGATGTCGGCTGGAAGGTGTTGACGCGACCGCTTGCCAGCATCTCTTCACCGGCCTGAACGGCGCATTCAAAGCTGCCAAAACGTGCATCTTGCATCAGTAGCGTGACGCTAATATCCAGCGTCAGGCCGCCGGGCAATATTCCCGCCGCGCAGACTAATTCACGTGCGCCGAGCACCATGCCTAAGGAGATGCTGGCCTGGCCCGCCTGATGACGGTGCCAGCCGGACCAGACGCCAACGGTCTGCGCCATTAGTTCAAGGGCGAACCAACCGGGCAGATTGCCCTCGCCATCGAGAAACGGAGCCAGTACGCCGTCGGGCGATACCGTGACGCGGCAGGTGGCGGAGTCGTCTGTCACGCTGACCACTTCTTCAAGCAGTAGCATCGGCGCGTCGTGCGGCAGATAGTCGCCGGGTGCTAAATAGCGGCTCATGACATTCTCCCGAGCAGGATACTGGCGTTATTGCCGCCAAAGGCAAAGGAGTTTGACAGGATAACTGGCTGCGCCAGCGGCTGTGGCTGTTCGATGATCCCACAAGCAGGCAGCGTTTCATCGCGCGGCGACTGGCTGAAATCCTGCGGCGGCAGCGGCAGGTCGCGCTGCAAAATCAGCATACTGATGGCGGCTTCGGTGATCCCCGCAGCACCTAGCGTGTGTCCGGTCAGATGTTTAGTCGAACTGCACGGGACGCTTTCGCCAAATAGCGTGTTCACTACGTTAGTCTCAATTTTATCGTTCAGCGGCGTGGCGGTGCCGTGTAGATTGATGTAGCCCACCTGCTCTGGCGTCATCCCCGCGTCGTTAAGCGCCTGACGAATGGCGTGGATCGCCCCTTCGCCCTGCGGATGAGGGGCCGAAATATGGTACGCATCGCTGGATTCGCCAACGCCCAGCAGCGCAATCGGCTGCGGTTCGCGGGTCAGCAGCATCAGCGCCGCGCCTTCGCCGATGGTAATCCCGCAGCGGTCGCGACCGAACGGCTGGCATAACGTTGGCGAGAGTGATTCCAGGCTGTGGAAACCGTTGATGGGCATCCGGCTTAGCGTGTCCGCCCCGCCGACAATCGCCACGTCCGCCAGCCCGGATTCAATCAGGCGGCGTCCGCTCATGATCGCGCGGGCGCTTGAGGAGCAGGCGGTAGAGAGCGTAAACGCCGGGCCGTCCAATGCCAGCCAGTGGCTGAGAAAGCGCGACGGGTCGCCCAGCTCCTGCTGCGGGTATTGCCAGGCGCTGCTCGCTTTGCCGTTGAGCGTGAGATCAACATGCACGTCGCCTTCGTCCAGCCCGGAGGTGCTGGTGCCGAGCACCACGGCAACGCGATCGCGACCAAACTGCGCAATGGCGTCATCTACCTGCGGCTGGATTTGCGCCAGCGCAGCCAGCAGCAGCTGATTATTGCGCGAACGATGGGCGCTAAACTCATCAGGAATCGTCGGCAGTTCACCGTCTACGCCGGCTAAAACCGCGTGCGGATGGCCCTGAAGCCAGCCGGTGCGCGGGCGCATACCGGGAGCCACGCCGCGCTTCAGGTTGGCGGCTATTTCATCGGCGTGGTTGCCCAGTGCGTTAATCATGCCAACCGCAGAAATGTAGATCATCTCAGTCACCCAGGTATTGAATGGTGATGTGGTATTTAAACACGTGCTGTTCGATGCTGATGGGCTCGCGCTTGCCTTTGCGGTTCAGGTAGGTGATTTCGGTGACCAGCTTGCCGCGGGCGTTGCGCAGTTCGCGCTTGTCGCCGATATCGATGAGCGTCCAGCCCTTCGGCAGCTGTGGCTGCCAGGCGCTAATCGGCCAGTGGCTGAGCATCACGTCGGCGAGCACCTGGCTGGCGGGCGGCAGCTGCGGCACCACGATTGATTGTTCGGCATGCAGCCCTTTTTCATCGTAAGTGACAAGGAACAGGCGGATTCCGACAGAAGAGAGTCCCGCCAGGGTGAGTTTCTTATCGTCGGCATTGAGCATCACCAGCAGCGACTGGGTTTTGCCGTTAAAGCTGCCGGTGAGGAGCTGCTGGGAACTGACCGCCGGAGAGATCCCCGGCGCGGGTAGCGTCACGCGTGTGCCCGGCTCCAGCCACGCCTGTGGTCGGCCTTCTTGTTCGGGCTGTGAGTGGCTGCAACCGGCCAGCATCAGCGTGGCGACAAGCAGGCCCCGCCGGATGGCGCTGCGCTTATCCGGCCTACAATTGATGTGCTGACGTAGGCCGGATAAGGCAACGCCGCCATCCGGCAAAAGCCCACTCAACCAACGAAATATCAGTTTACTCATCGTCTTTTTTCTCTTTTTCACTGGCATCGCCAGCGGTGACAGCAGGAAGGCGGTGAAAATGCCGCTCACCAGCACGATACCAAAGCTGCTGATAGCCTGGGTGGCACTGAAAACCAGCATGCCGAGGGTCAGCAGCGTGGTCAGCATCGCCAGCGTAATCGCTAAAAATGAGGTTAACGGCGTGCCGCGCGGATTGCTGAAAAACAGCGTGTAGTTAATGCCGATGCCGAGTACCAGCACCAGCGCCAGCAGCGAGAACAAATTGACTGCATGGCCGCTCAGCGCCAGCACTGCCAGACCGCAGCCCAGCGATAATACCGATGGCACGAGACTGACTAGCCCTTTGCGCCAGCCAAGTCGCACCACTGCGCCGCAGGCAATCACTGCCAGCGCAACCAATAGCAGGCCGGTCAGAATATGGCGATACAGCGCGAACAGTTCGTCAAAGCTGCTTTTACGATCCACCCACGCGACGCCGGAGTATTTCGTGCTGAGAGTGCTTAATGCAGCGCTGTCTTTCATCCCTTCAACCGGTACCAACACGCCGCTTTCGCCATTGGCCAGGGTCAGCCACAGTAGCCGCCAGCCTTCGCTGGCCGGGCTGGCAAGCCAGGCATCGACCGTTACCGGCATGGCGTTAAGTTCGGCATTTACCGTCGCCAGTCCGGCGTTGTTCAGGGCTTTAGTGACGGCTGGCGCAGCGTTTTTCAGCAGGCTGAGATCCTGTTGCTGGCGGGCGAGTGAATTCAGCGGAATAGTGCGATACCCGCCAAGCCATCCCTCTTTTTTCGCCTGCTCCAGCGCAGCAGTAAAGGCTTCCAGCCGTTCCAGCGTTTGCTGTGCAGATTGGCCGTACACCACAAACCACTTCTGATCGACACTCTGCCCGGTCAGCGCGGTAATCGCTTTTTCCTGTGCCAGAATATCCTGCGGCAGCGCCTGAAGCTGCGAGATATCATCGTCCACGCGCAGTGTGGCAAGACCCGCCAGCGAGAACAGGGCCAGCGCCACCGGCAAGCCGACAGAAAGCTTTTTATTGCGTCGCCAGGCCGCAAGCCAGCGTAGCATCAGTACCATCGCCGGAACCGGGCGCACCGGCAGCCCACGACACAGCCACGGGTGCCAGAAAATCACCGTCAGGCAGGAAGCGCTCAGGCCTACCGCCGCGAATACCGCCATCTGACGAATGCCGGGGAAGGGCGCGAGCATCATAATCAGATACGCCGCCACGGTGGTAAGCAGCGCCAGCAGCAGGGCATTGCGCACTTTGCTGAGGCTTTGCCACGGTGAGGTTTCTGCGCCGTGCACCATCCGCTCGGTCAGATAGTAGAGCGTGTAGTCGGCGGAGATCCCGATGATGCTCATGCTCATCACCAGCGTCATCAGGTGCAGCTCGCCAAAAATCAGCAACGTGACGACGGTGCCCGCCAGCGCGCCAATGCCGATCGAAATCAGGCACAGCAGCAGCGGGCGCAGGGAGCGGAACACCGCCACAATCAGCAAAATCACCCCAAGCAGGGTGGCGACACCGAGGGTCGAAACATCCCGCTTTGCCTGCTGGCTGGCGTAATCGCTGTAGAACATGGTCCCGCGAGACAACAGCTGCGCCTGCGGATATTGCGCCTTGAGTTCACCTTCCAGCGTATTGAGTGTGGTGACCAGTTGGTGCGTCTGCTGCATGTCAAACGACGAACCGGCCAGCTCGCCGTGCAGCAGGTACCAGTAGTTGCCCTGATCATCCTGAGCCACCAGCCAGCCGTCCATCAGCCGCAGGCGCTGGCCGTTTTTGGCCATTGCCAACTGCGAGCCGCGCATCAGCATCAGCGGGTCGTTTTGCAGCTCTTTGCCGCTCACGCCGGAGAAGGCCGAGTAGAGTTGGGAAAGAATCCACTGCGCTTGTGCCTCGCCGCCGTTTTGCAGGCGTGCGCGGGTGTCGCTATCGATCAGGCCGTTGCGGTGCTGCCAGAAGAAAGCGCCCCAGGCCTGCTGGCTGTCGGCGTCCATCGGGCCTTTGACCTCAGCCAGAGCCTGCGATTTCTGTAATAGCGACAGCCAGCTGCGGGCAACCTGCGGGTCGGCTTTTTTCCCGGGGCTTACCAGCCAGACCAGTTGCCGGTCAAGGCGCTGCATAAAGCCGTCGTTGAGGCTCGGCGGGATCGCCCCCAACGTCTGCTTGGGCAGCATTGCCAGCACGCTGCTGTTGAGCCGCGCCTGTGGCAGCAGGCTCAGCAACACGCCCAACAAGATCAGGCAGGCGACTCCCCAGAACAGCGCGGGTCGTTTACTGGGCGGCAAAGCGTTGGCGTTCATCATCAGTCAGCTGTGCGGGCGTCAGTTGGTGTTGGGAAAGCGTGATATCGGTGCGATCGCCCTGTTTATCGTTCAGTTGAATACTTTCCAGATAGATTTTTCCGGCTAAATCAATGGTCGCGAAAATCTTATCCAGCGGCGTGGTGATCGGCGTCAGGCGCAGCGTCCAGCGGCCTTCACCTTTGTCGGCAAACGCCACGCGGAAGTTCTGTTCCAGCACGTTACGATCCGCCTGGAACAGTGCGCGCAGCAGATGGTTGAACTGGAACATCTGCGGGTTGTTCTCGGCGGTGAGGGTTTGCGGCGGCTGGCCGTTGATCACCTGTACCATCCGTTTGTCATCGAGCAGCAGCTGCATCGGGAACGGGGACGTTTGGTCCCACAGCAATCCCTGGTCACGTGCGATCAACATGTTACCCTGCGATCGCAGCGGCTGCGGCAGATCCTTAATGGTGCGGGTTTGATCGAAGTGAGCGCGGACCACCGGCTGTTCGGTAAAGCGCTGTTGCAGATCATCCAGCGTCAGGGCGCTGACCCATGGGCTGATAAGCAGCGCCAGCAGCGGTAAAAATCTCATGGCGTGACCCCCATCCGGGCAAACAGGATAGCCGGGCTGACGAAGCACAGTTCGCGGCTGTTCTCTTCTACCGCCACCTGGATGGTATAGCCGGTAGTCGCGCGTTTGCCGGTTTCGGCATCGAAAATTTCGTAACCAATGCGCAGACGGTTTTCGAACTCCTCAAGGCGTGCGCGTACGCGAATGCGCTGCTCAAAGGTCAGGGGGTTGCGGTACTTGACGCGGGTATCGACCACCGGCCACAGATAGCCGGATTCCTTCATTTGCCGATAGCCATAATCGAACTGATTCAGCAGCGCCTCGCGGGCAATTTCGAAGTAGCGGAAATAGTTTCCGTGCCACGCCACGCCCATCATATCGACGTCGTGGAACGGAATGGTCAGCTCGACTTCAGCCGTAAAGCGGGGATCGTTAAGCACCCTTACTCCTTGTCTTTGGTATCCGGCAGCTGCCAGAAATCGAAAAAGTTAAACCAGTCGAGCGGCGACTGTAGCGCGTAGTGCTCCAGACGCTCGGCGTAGCGATCGATGGCTTGCTGTAACGCGTTTTGCCGTTCGGCGCGCGGCAACAGTAGCGGGTCGGCGAAAGGCTCGCAGTGAATACGCAGTTTCCCTTGATGGCGCAGGGCGAAAATCAGATCCACCGGGCAGCGTAAAATCGAGGCGAGAATAAAGGGTCCCTGCGGGAAGGGGGCCGCTTGCCCCATAAAGCGGCTCCAGCAGACGCGCCATTCGCCGCCGCGTTGTGGATTAACGGCAATGCGATCGCCGACGATGGCAATCCACTCGCCGCGATCCAGCTTCTCTTTAAGCAGGATCGCAGTATCCGGACCGATGTCGGTTACTGGCAGTAGATTCAGCCCGGCCTGCGGGGCCATCTCTTGCATGATTTGTTTAAAGTGCTGGGCGTTGTCGCTGAACACCAGCGCATTGATGGTTTTACTGCCCTGCAGCTGAGCCAACGCCCGACAGGCTTCAACATCACCCAGATGCGAGGCCAGCAGCAGCTTGCCGCGTGGTGAGCTAACGTTGAGCGTCTCTTCAGCGCCAGGGGCAAAGATCACATCGCGGCCTAACCGCAGTTCGCCACGCCAGCTGGCAATTTTATCGAGCATCGCATCGCCAAAACGCAGGAAGTGCTGATAGCTGGTGAGCGATGGCGGGAGCGGCATCTGGCGTGCGGTTAGCTGTTCACGCACGTGAGCAATCCAGCGTTGGGAGGCTTTGCGGGCGGTGGTTGCCGTCAGCCAATAAACGCCGACTACCGGGTAGAGCAGCAGGGAGAATACTTTGCGCCCCAGTAAGCGCCAGACCAGTAGCATCAGGCGCATCCCCCATAAACCCTTCACTTCCTGCTGACGCGCCCAGTGCGGCGATGCGCGGCAAAAAAGCAGCGACGGGATGCGCGGCAACATGCCAAAAAACAGGCGCGTGTGCATCCGTGAAATGCGCAGGTTGTCTTTGAGGGCATCGAAATGAGAGAGACCGTCCAGCGGATAGGTGACGCGGGTGGGGACAAAATAGCTGGTGTTGCCTTGCCAGTAGAGGCGCACCATTACTTCGGTATCAAAATCCATTCGCTTGCCGAGGGTCACGCGCTGCGCCAGGTGCAGCGTCGGTGCAAGCGGGTAAACCCGGAAGCCGCACATGCTGTCTTTCAACTGCAGCGAGAGCGTTTCAATCCACACCCAGACGTGGGTCACCCAGCGTCCGTACAGGCGCGAGCGGGGTATGGAATCGTCATAAATAGGCTGCCCGGAAATCAACGCTGTTGGGTGAAGCTCCGCCAGTGCAAGCAGCTTCGGGATATCTTCAATGGCATGCTGCCCGTCGGCGTCTACCTGCACCGCGTGGCTGAATCCGGCCTCTGCCGCCGCCTGCATGCCGCAGATCGTCGCCGCACCTTTGCCCGAGTTAATCGGCAGGCGAATTAAGGTCAGATTTTTATCTTCTGCTGCCAGGCGGGCCAGTTCATCCCGCGTGGCGTCGTCGCTGCCGTCGTCCACCACAATGCAGGGCAGGCCGAACGGCTGAAGCCGCGCCAGCACGCTGGCCATCATTGCGCCATGGTTGTAGCAGGGGATCAGCACGCAGGGAGAAAACGTTAACGGCATAACCGGATCTTCCCGCTGCTGGCGGTGTGGCGCGCTTCGCCGTCGTGGCGCTGGTAGCTGAAGGTCAGTATCTGGCGCTCTTCTTGCCAGTTCAGGGCTAGCGTGACGGTGTTTTCCGGTAACAGCGGAGCCTGAAATTTCACGTTCTGAATGCTGTGAAAGCGCCAGCCGGGGGCGAGCAGCGTGGTGGCGTAGTGCATTACCCAGTCCATCTGCGCGACGCCGGGCAGCAGCGGCTGCACGGCAAAATGTCCGCAGAACCAGAATAGAGAAGGGTCGAGATGCAAAACAATCTCCACCTGCTGAGGTTGTGCCTGATGACGCTCAATTTCATGGGGTTTCATGGAATAACTCCTGTAATTGCGCATAGACACGCTTGTTCATACTGTTCACCGGGATTTCGTCAATCACCCGCCAGTAGCGGGGAACAGCAACCGGCTCCAGCCATGGGCGCAGCGCGCGCCGCCAGCTCAGCTCTTGTGGTTTTCCTCCGCGCTGATACCAGCGTTGACGCGTTTCGTTATCCAGAACCAGCAGGACGCCAACGCCCTGGCGTCCGCCGCGTGAGACAGGCATAGCAGCAACGTCGCAAATGCCGTCCAGTGCCAGCAGACGGCGCTCTACTTCGCTTAGCGAAATACGCTTTTCTTCAATTTTGACCACCCGGCCCCGCCGTCCCATCAGGCGGAACTGACCGTTTTCTGCAAAATGCAGAATATCGTCGAGCAACAGGCCATCATCAGCAGCAATCAGCGGGGAAAATACGCGAAACGCATCATTTTCTGACCGGAGTCTGATGTCGGGGAAGGGCTGCCATGCTACATCATCCTGCTGGCGATAACGCCAGGCGAGGATGCCGGTTTCAGTGCTACCGTAGATCTCATCAGGCCAGACGTTTAGCCAGTCTGCTGTCTGCGTGACGTCCTGCCAGGGCAGCATACCGCCCGCTGACAGAACCATCCGGACCGGCGGCGCGGCAAGCTGGTGGTCGAGGCGTTTCAGAAACGCCGGGCTGCTGATAAACACATACTGATGCTCATGGCCCAACGCCGCCAGTTGTTCGGCGTACCAGAGCATTGCCGCGTGTAGCGGCAAGCCCAAGGACATCGGCAGGAAGATACGAAATGTCAGGCCGTACAGATGCTGTGGCAACACTGATGCCACCACCCGACAACCTGTTAAACGGTCGGCAAAGCGCGCGGCGAGCAACGCCGCTTCGTTATCGAGACGCCCGATCGGTTTAACGACCCGCTTCGGCTGGCCGGTAGAGCCGGAGGTGAAGAGTTCCACAAAGGTGTCGCTGCGGATGGGGGGGAACGTCACGTCGTCTGTGGCGGCCGTCATGGCAGACTGGACAACCTGTAGCGGACCCTGCCAGTTCAGCGGTTTATCGCTCAATACGCCGTCAAACAGCGCATGCTGCTCGTTCAATAATGAAACGCGACAATGGCCCGGGATCACCGGCGTTTTGCCAGCATGGAGCGTTGCCAGCAGTGCCACGATAAACAGATAGCTGTCCTCAAAGCACAGTGCCCAGCGTTCACCCTCCTGCTGCTGCAGGTACGTTATCAACAGGGCAACATCGTGGCGTAGATGGCCGAGTGTCCAGGTCGCGTCTTCTAACCACGCAACGGGTACGTCGGATGGACGTGGAGCGCTGAGCCACTCAGAGAGTGGAAGGGGCTGCTTCATGGGTTATCTCGTTTTATCACCTGGCGGCGCACCAGCCACTCTCCTGCCATCAGCGTTCCCATCAGCAGGTAGGAGAGCATGCCGTTCCACACCGTCCACAGGGACATATCGCCATACAGCGCGGTACCGAGCGCAATGCTGCCATTGAGGATGAAAAAGGCACACCAGATTTGCGTGACGCGGCGCGTGTAGCGCACACCTGCTGCGGGTAGATTGGGATCGCGCAGCCGTGCCAGGCGTTCGACAACCGGCATGGTAGACCAGAGTGAGCCACCAAAGACTGCCAGCATGACCCCGTTGACCACCACCGGATAAAACAGCAGCAACTGGTGCGTTTTGAGCAGATAGCTGGTAACGCAAAGCGTGATGCCCGCTACCGCCACTATCTGCGTCACGACGCGCAACGGTCCCGCCTGTCGCCGGGTCTGGCGAAAGCGTACAAACAGCAGCAATGCCATCAGCGGTAGCAGCCAGTGCAGGCCGTTATGTGCCAGGCCAAACCAGATTAAAAATGGCCAGGCCAACAGCAGTAAGCCTGTCAGCAGTTGTACGACTGGCAGCGAACGCGCGCCCGACACGATGCGTTATGCTTCTTTGAGCAGGCGTTCTACCGCATCGACGACATCCTGCACTGTCCGCACCGCTTTAAATTCCTCCGGCTTGATTTTCTTGCCGGTTTTCTTTTGCAGATGCACGATCATGTCAACAGCGTCAATGCTGTCCAGTTCCAGATCGTCATACAAGCGCGCCTCGGGCTTAATGTCCTGTGGGTCGACTTCAAACAGCTTAACCAGCAGCGCGGAGACTTCTTCGTAAATGGCTTTTTGTTCAGTCATAACGGACTTTCCTCAGGCACGTTGCGCGTGAATGAAAGATGCCAGCGTGGCGACGGAGAAGAAGTGCTGGCGCATCTCTTCGCTCTCAGCCGAGAGAACCACGCCATACTCATTTTTCACCGCCAGGCCTAACTCCAGGGCGTCGATGGAGTCCAGCCCTAAGCCATCGCCAAACAGCGCTGCGTCGGTTTCAATATCGTCAGCAGTAAGTTCGTCGAGATTCAATGTCGTTATAATGAGATTTTTGATTTCAAGATAAAGCGCTTGCATCATTAATTCCTGAAAGAGGTAACGTACCTGGTTGTAATTGAAGCAAAAGATGCCGGTTCAACTGCCTTGCGGCCAGCGCCGGTTCTTGTGAATTTGCATCGTAAAATTGGTCGATTTTTACCCGTGCGCGGACGGAAATGGTAAACACGGGTTTAGCCGGTGGAATGTCATACCATTTGCTTTGCTTATCAAGCATTTGCTCGCTGCAGCTAATCGTGACTATGCGTAAGTCGCTGTGGCAGCGCACGGCGATATTTGCCGCACCACGCTGGAGCGTCATTTCCTCACCGGGACGCGTGCGTGTCCCCTCGGGGAAAATCAATATTGTGTTGCCTTGTTCCAGCCGCTGCTGGCAGGCGGGCAACAGTGCATCAGCCTGGCTGTTAATCAGATAATCCGCCGCCCGGACTACGCCGCCGAGGAACGGATTCTTCAGGAGCGCGCTTTTCACCAGACAGTCTGTTTCTGCCATGACCGAAGCCAGTAGCACATAGTCGATGAGCGTCGGATGGTTGGCGACGACCAGACATCCTCGTTCCTTGAGCAAAACGTCACGCCCTTCAATGTGGTAATCCAGCACGCCAAGCCCCTTCGTCACCGTTAAAAAGAGACGAAAACTGGCGGCTATGCTGCGTCTGGCAATGCGCCGACGTCTGGAATTATTCCATACTGTGATTAACAATACGTTAAACCAGATAGTGGAAAGGAGCAGTCCGCCGATGCCAAACAGGGCGAAGCATAAACCGGTCATCACCAGTCGCCATGCCCGGTTAAGGGTCTGGAACACCGCGCTCATCCCTGACTCCATTGCCACTGTACGCGTTCACCCGTCAGCGTAAACGCCGGGGTATCTCGCAGATAGTGTTGTAAAAACAGCAGGCTTTGCGGCAACGTGGACTCGCCGTGGTCGCGGTATGGGCGGGTTTCACACCGCCACTGACTACCTGGTTCAATAACCAACGCGACGGCAAATGGCCAGGTCGGCATGTCAGCAGGCAGCTGCGGGTGATAAAACTCAGGCAGGAAACCATCGAAATCGACCATTAACACCCGCTGATATCCCGCCTGTAGCAGGCCCATCACTTCGCATAACCCTTGCTGGAACGTGTCTTTGCCTGCTGAGAGCGAGGAGGAGACGATCGGGTTTTTTGCGGCGATGGTCAGGTTGCCGACGGCGGAGTTATGCACGGACAGGGCGAAATCGGTCGGAGAGATCGGCTGCTCTGTCGCCAATGCGTGCAGGATGCGGTAGTTACGTTCCAGTTCACCGTGACGACTGGTATAGAGGACGGCATCGATCGCATGACGACGGAGCATTGCCAGCCCGCACTCGACGGCCAGCTTGCTACCCGAACTGAGGCGGCGAGCGGTCATCATCGGTAATTCACTGAGCTTTCCCTGTGGCGCGGCTGGATCGATGGTGTGCGAAAGCCGTGACCATTCATGCCACTGTGCCGCTTCGCTTAATCCTGGAGCTTTTGCCTGCCAGTCGGTAATGTTTAATGCAAATTTCATCAACGCGCGTCCGCGATAAATCGGTTATTCCAGTTGTTTGTTATTTTTTCTTCTGGCATATCAATAAAGTATGCCCAATACCCAGGTTATCGTGGCGTTCATCTACCTGAAAACCTGCCTGTTTCAGATAGTGATAAAACTTCTCTACGCTGTAGAAACGACTGTTGCCGTTCGCCATACAGGTAAAATAAAGCGAAGACGCATTCAGGCTAAATGAGGCCGCTTCAAATTTCTGCGCATCCCAGAACAGTTCCATAATGCAGAGTTTGGCACCGGGTTTCATTACGCCGGCAATCTTGCTCAGCATGGCGATAATTTGCTCCGGGGAAAAACAGTCCAGGAATTGACTCATCCACCAGATATCAGCCTCTGCGGGTAAAGGCGAGTCACTAAGCATATCCACAGCATGGAACTTTATGCGATGAGATAATCCTGCATTTTCGATATTTTCACGGGCCAGCGCAATTTGTTGTGGTAAATCTAATAACGTGACGGCGATATTGTCATCATGCTGACAACAACGTAATGCCCATTTTCCGGTATTTCCGCCGACATCGTACAGGGTTGCAGGGGCATTGGCGAATACATACGGTAATGCCGCGTCAAATGCCCCGTCTGAATAGTAATGATCAAAAGCAAACCAACTTTCACGCGCCGCCAGCGGTAATTGCGACAGGGCGGGATAAATGGTTGGCCAGTCGCCAAATATTTTTAATCCGGCGGGTTTACCTTCTTTCAGCGCATTTTCCAGATAGAACAGCCCCTGATAGCAAACATCCTGAGTGAAATCCATGTTCACTCTGGTCATCGTGTCATGTAAAAGAAAATGACCGATTTTGGCGAGGTAATAATATCCCTCTTTGTGGGTAATGATGCGCCCACTTAATCCCATATCCAGCAATATGCTGGCGGCATATTCGTTGATGGTGCTGTTTTCGGTAATTTCGTCGAGCGTAGCGCCGCGTTTACCTTGCTTATCCAGCCAGGTCAGTACTCCCGCATTTCGCAGGCACAACGCGGTTTGAAAAAGCATAGGGGCAAATGCGATACGTTGTGCTTCAGTAATAGCATCCAGTGCGCTGAGCGAGTCCTGTTCGTACATGTGGGAACAACCTGTTGAGTGGCAGATAGTGAGGTTATCGGGCCTTATCGGCCCGACTTTAGGCATAATTACAGATTGGCACCGGCTGCCAGATTGACCTGAATGTCTTTGTCCAGATTGCGCACCCAACGGTTATAGTTTTTATGAATTTTTCCGCCTGAAGCCTGCAGGTTAAGACTGCTGTCATATTTGATGTCGTAGCTGGTCGCGGTGTAGGTGATACGGACTTCTGCCACGTGATCGCGTGTCTGTTGACGAGCTTTGATCACCCCCGGGTTAATTTCCGTCATGATCCACTGGCGTTGAATGCCGGCTTTTAGAATGGCGTTTTTAACCTGGTCCTGAGTGTGCCCCGCGCTAACGCTTGAGTGAACTTGATCGATCGGCGCAGTACGCGCACAGCCTGCCAGCGCGCCGACAACCGCAATAGCGGCAAACCACTTAATATACTGTTTCATTAAAACTCCCTATCACGGTATTTTTATACGATTGAAATAATAAGTGATGAAATTATTCTCGCCTTTCATCATCTGTATCTTTATTTAAGCTAAATTAGAGTTGTATTCCACATGACAGATAACACGGTGCTGGTGGCATGATTTCTTAATATTTAATGGTTTTCTTCAGTTGAAAATTTTGCAGCAACATGATTGGTGCGAAGTATACGTTATCAAGCTAAGCGCATCAATTTAAATGGTTTTTAAATATAGTGGGTTAGTGCCGGAGATGTGTTTTTGGAAGGTTTTTTATTTTAGTTATTATGGTTTTACTTTGTATATTGGTTTTTTATTTAAGTTAAGATGGTAATGTCTGCGTTATTACCATCTTATTCGTAATATATAAACTACCTTGTCTGGTAGTTTATCCCGGTAATCGACTTTTCGGTCTACCGGGGCCAAGCAAAATTGCCAGCTTGCTGCCACCCCTGGTAGTTTCCATCCAGATTTTACACACGCTGGTAAGCGGCACGGAAAGTAACATGCCGACCGGGCCGAGCAGCCATCCCCATACCAGTAAGGACAGGAAGACAACAAGCGTCGACAGGCCTAAACGATGGCCCATCATACGCGGCTCGAGGATATTGCCAATCACCATATGTACGACCAAAAATAGGGCGCCGACCAGCACGCATTCGTAAATTCCGTTGAACAGCAGCGCCTGCAGCATGGGAGGGACGGCGGAAATCACCGAGCCAATATTGGGTACATAGTTAAGCAGGAATGCCAGCACGCCCCACATCAGCGCAAACTGAATGCCCATTAGCGCCAGTCCCAGCCAGACGATAGCTCCGGTCCATAAGCTGAGCAATGTTTTTAACGCCAGGTAGTGAGAAACGCCCTTCAATGCACGGTGCAGACCCGCAATATGGATCTGCGGATTATTCAGCGCAAAGCGCAGCTTGTAAGGAACATGGCGCACCTCAAACAGCATAAACACCACCGTCATTACCAGCAGGAAGACGCTGGCCATTGCGCCGGAAAGTCCGGTCATCAGCGTGGTCGTGAAGGTCATTAGCTTGTCGGAATCGATACGTTGCAGTAGACGTTCTGGCGACATGTGCAGGTTAAGAAAGGGCACCATCTCTTGCACGTAGAGGACCTTGCGCGTCAGCTCCTTGTTGTACTTTGGCAGCATGTCCATGAATTCCGTGATTGAAGATGCGAGAACGCCGACCAGCGCGGTGAGCACGAACAGCATCACTACCACCACCAGCGTAATGGCAATCGGGCGACGCAGCCCCCGGCGAATAAACCAGGTCACCAGCGGGTTCAGGACGATGGCAAAAAAGAGGGCCAGCAACAGCTGCACAATAATGTCGGCAGCCGCATGAATACCTGCGAGGATCACCACCAGGGCGGCCAGTTTGAGCAAAATATGCAAACCTGTTTTATCAGGCTGAGCGCTTGTCATGTGTTCTTCCTTTTTACGTTTTGCTCTAAGTGTAGCGGCTGGCTTACGACCTATATTCCTAAACTGTCTGCTGATTTCTGCCCGGCAACATGGTAGAAATGAAACACTGTTGTAAAAATGTGGTGACCCTTCATGCCCGAACCCGTCGCTGAACCGGCGCTTAACGGATTTCGTCTTAATCTGCGCATTGTCTCGGTGGTGATGTTTAACTTCGCCAGCTACCTGACTATTGGCTTGCCGCTCGCGGTGCTACCCGGATATGTTCATGATGTAATGGGTTTTAGCGCCTTCTGGGCTGGGCTTGTGATCAGCCTGCAATATTTCGCCACCTTGTTGAGCCGCCCGCATGCGGGGCGATACGCCGATCTGCTGGGGCCGAAAAAGATTGTCGTGTTCGGGCTGTGCGGCTGTTTTTTAAGTGGCCTGGGCTATTTGCTGGCGGGAACAACCAGCGGCTGGCCGATGGTGAGCTTACTGTTGCTGTGCCTCGGGCGTGTGATCCTGGGGATTGGGCAAAGTTTTGCCGGTACCGGTTCAACGCTGTGGGGCGTGGGTGTGGTGGGCTCCATACACATTGGGCGGGTGATTTCATGGAACGGTATCGTCACCTACGGGGCGATGGCGATAGGCGCGCCGCTGGGCGTGCTGTGTTACGCCTGGGGTGGTTTGCAGGGACTGGCGCTGACCATCATGGCGGTGGCTCTGTTAGCAATACTGTTGGCGCTGCCACGTCCGGCGGTGAAGGCCAGCAAGGGCAAGCCGATGCCGTTTCGCGCGGTGCTCGGGCGCGTCTGGTTGTACGGTATGGCGCTGGCGTTGGCTTCCGCTGGTTTTGGGGTGATCGCCACCTTTATCACGCTGTTTTATGACGCCAAAGGCTGGGACGGCGCGGCATTCGCGTTGACGCTGTTTAGCTGTACGTTTGTCGGGACCCGCCTGTTATTCCCAAACGGCATTAACCGCTTAGGCGGGTTAAATGTGGCGATGATCTGTTTTAGCGTGGAAATAGTTGGGCTGCTGCTGGTAGGGATGGCGGATCTGCCGTGGATGGCGAAAGTAGGCGTTCTGTTGGCAGGTGCGGGGTTCTCGCTGGTGTTCCCGGCGCTGGGCGTGGTGGCGGTAAAAGCGGTGCCGCAGCAGAATCAGGGCGCTGCGCTGGCGACCTACACGGTATTTATGGATCTCTCACTGGGGATTACCGGGCCGCTGGCGGGACTGGTGATGACGTGGGCGGGCGTACCGGTTATTTATCTGGCGGCAGCCGGGCTGGTGGCGGTGGCGTTATTGCTGACCTGGCGGTTAAAAAAACGGCCCCCGGAGGACTCTGCGGAGGCCGTGTCATCGTCTTAACCGTTACTGGATAACCAGCGTGTTAATGATGTTCTCTGCGGTCGCCTGCGCTTTCTGCTGATCGTCAGCAGGCAGCGTGATCTGCAGGGTCAGAAGCTGGTTGTCCACTTTGCCCAGCACCACAGAAGAGTAAGCGGTCTGGCCTTTGGCGGAGATGATGCTGTCTAACTGCTGCAGGGTATGGCCCTTCAGCTCAATCGACTTGTTGGTGACGACCTGCAGCTGCGGGTCACGGCTACGCTGCTGATCTTCCAGGCGTTTGGCCAGCACGGTCAGGTCTTCACTGGTGTCATCACCGACAATCACAATCACTGCTTTCTGGCCGGTTGCGTCAGAATACACGTGCATATTGTTGGCCTGAGTACCCAGCTTGCCGCTCTGATCGGTCATATCTGCTGGCAGGGAAAAACTGAGCTTGCCGTCCAGCAGGCTGACCGGTTGTCCGGCGGCGTTACTTTCCGCGGCAGCACCCTCGGCTGGCGCTTTGGTATCGCTATTATCACAGGCCGCAAGCCCCATAACCAGCAGGCCAATACCGACATATTTAACCAGATTGCGCATTGACTTCTTCCTTTCGATAAACGGCCATAACGGCTCATTCGTCCATCTTATCACAACTCGGAAAATGAACCTTTAACTCGTCTGTAATGCCGCGATTTCGGATTTATCTGCCAGCCTTTTCAGTAACATATTCAGCAACACACCGTACATCGGCAGGAAGAAAATAATACTGATCAGCACCTTGAAACAGTAATCGACCAGCGCGATTTCCATCCAGTGCTCGGCCATAAAGGCATCCGGGCTGCGCCAGAAGGCGATAAAGAAGAAGGCCAGCGTATCGCTGATGTTGCCAAACAGCGTGGAGGCGGTAGGTGCGAGCCACCAGCGGCGGTTTTGACGCAGGCGGTTAAAGACGTGCACATCCAGAATTTGACCCAGTGCGTAGGCCATAAAGCTGGCGGCGGCGATACGGGCGACAAACAGATTAAAGTACAGCAGCGCGTCAAATCCTTGCCAGGACCCCATATAAAACAGCGCGGAAACCCCATAGGAGATCAACAGCGCGGGGATCATGACCGCAAAAATGATGCGTCGTGCCAGCGGTGCGCCAAAAATGCGAACGGTCAGGTCGGTGGCGAGGAAAATAAACGGAAAGCTAAAGGCGCCCCATGTGGTATGGAAACCGAAGATGGTGATCGGCAGTTGTACCAGATAGTTGCTGGATGTGATCACCAGCAGATGGAATAGCGATAGCCAGAACAACGCTTTTACGCGCTGAGTTTGTGTAAACGGAGTCATATTGTACCTTTTTAGTCAAGAATTGGGGTGAGGGAACCCAATAAAACGGTCGCATGATACTGCTTTAACAGGGCTTTGCAATGGTTGTTTTTCACGCAATCGTTAACCTGATTGGCTTACTGACCAACAGAGCGTAAAATAACGCCGTTTTTTATTGAACGAGACAACGATGAGCGATTTGTTTACCTCTCCCGACCATACCCTTGATGCCCAAGGGCTGCGCTGCCCGGAACCAGTGATGATGGTGCGTAAAACTGTGCGCGGCATGCAGGCCGGTGAAACGCTGCTGATTGTCGCGGACGATCCGGCGACAACCCGCGACATTCCCGGCTTTTGTACGTTTATGGAACATGAGCTGGTGGCCAAAGAGACCGACTCTCTGCCGTACCGCTATTTAGTGCGCAAAGGTCAGTAAGCTTGTTTGCCGGATGGCGGCGCAAGCGCCTAATCCGGCCTACGAATGACGAACAACCAGCCGGCCTGATAAGCGAAGCACCATCAGGCGAGAAACAGGCATTACCCTTTCCGTAACAGCCGCAGCGCGTTGGCAGTCACCAGTACCGTTGCCCCTGTATCTGCCAGCACCGCCAGCCACAATCCGGTTATCCCCAGAAGCGTGGTTATCAGGAAAATCCCCTTCAGACCCAGCGCAATGGCAATGTTCTGGCGAATATTGGCGTGAGTGGTGCGCGCCAGTTGGATCATTTGCACCAGGCCGCGCAGGCGGTTATGGGTCAGGGCGGCATCCGCCGTTTCCAGGGCGACGTCGGTGCCGCTTCCCATCGCAATGCCGATGGTGGCTGCTTTCATTGCCGGCGCGTCGTTAATCCCGTCCCCAACCATCGCCAGCGGGGACTGCTGGTTCAGGCTGGTCACTACCCGAACTTTATCCTCCGGTAGCAGGCCTGCTTTGAATTCCAGCCCCAACTCACCGGCAATTGCTGCCGCCGCACGTGGGTTATCCCCGGTCAGGATCACGCCTTTTACGCCCAATTGATGAAGCTCGTTGATGGCGGTCAGGGCGTCGTCACGCAGTGTATCCTGTAAGGCCAGCACGCCGAGCACCGCATCGTTGCGCAGCACCAGTACCACCGTTTGCCCGGCGCTTTCCAGTTCGCTAATCTGTCCGGCAAAGGCTTCGGCAGGCTGTTTGCCCGCTGCGCAAATCAGTATCCGCTCGCCGTTGACCTGCGCTTCAATACCCGAACCCACCAACGCCCGCTGCGCTTGTGCTGCCGGGATGGTCAATTCACGGGTCTGCGCTTCGCGGACAATCGCCTGAGCCAGCGGGTGCGTGGCACCTTGCTCAACCGCTGCCGCCAGCGCCAGCAGTTCGGACTCGCTGATGCCGCTCGCCGGATGAATCGCCGTCACGCGCGGTTTACCCACGGTTAGGGTACCGGTTTTATCGAATGCCACATGAGTGACCCTACCTAATTGCTCCAGCGCGGCTCCGCCTTTAATCAGCGCCCCACGCCGCGCCGCTGCCGCCAGCCCGGAGGTAATTGCGGCAGGCGTTGAGATCACCAGCGCACACGGGCAGCCAATCAACAGCAGCGTCAGCCCTTTATAAATCCACTCCTGCCAGGAAGCGGCAAACAGCAGTGGGGGAACAAGAGTGACCAGCAGGGCGATTGCCATAATGGCCGGAGTGTAAATGCGGCTGAAGCGATCAATAAATCGCTCAATCGGGGCCCGACGCTCTTCGGCTTCCTCTATTAGCTTCAGGATGCGGTCAATGGCGCTGGCGCCCGGTTCAGACAGGACTTCCAGCGTGACAAGGCGGTCAACGCTGGTGGCGCCCGCCGGGACTTTATCGCCCGTGGCGCGTTCGACAGGAATAGATTCGCCGGTCAGGGCGCTTTCATCAAAGCTGGCAAAGCCGGAGACCAGTTTGCCGTCGGCGGGTAAGCGCCCACCTGCAGCCACTTCAATCACGTCGCCGGGCTGGAGGCTGTTAATGGCCACTTCTTCGCGCTCGCCATTGCGCAGGCGGATTGCGGTTTCGGGTTTTAGCGCCATCAGCGCGCTGACCCCTTTGCGGGCGCGGCTGGCAGCCCATCCTTCCAGGCGTTCGCCAATTAAAAACAGCAGCAGTACCATCGCGGCTTCCGCCGTGGCACCAATAAACAGCGCACCAATGGCGGCGACGCTCATTAGCGTTTCAATGGCAAAGTAGCTGCCGGTTTTCATCAGGCGCAGCGCCTGACGGGCAATGGGATACAGCCCGACCAGCGTCGTGGCGATAAACGCCATCTGACCAAAGGGATGATTGAACTGCTCCAGCCCCCAGCTAATCGCCATCATGACGATGAGCGTGATCAGCGGCAGATTTTCTTTAAACCGCGACTCGGGTGCGGCTTCCGGTGCTTGCTCATCGCGCAGGGTATAGCCCGCTTTTTGCACCGCGTTTTCTATGTTCTGGCGAATATCGGCCCCGGCATCGACCACCAGTTTTTCGGTAGCGAACAGCACCTGAACCTGGTTGACGCCGCTGACCTGGCGGACCGCATTTTCAACTTTACGCGCGCAGGCGGCGCAATCCATGCCTGAGACTTTCCAGGTATAGCGCGTGCCGTCCACCGTATTGGATACGGGCGTGGGTGAGGGTGCGGCTGTCGAGCAACGGCCTTCACTGCAGCAGTCATCAACCTTCTGCGGTGCAGGCGCGAGCTTGAATGAAGAAAATTGTGGGGCCTTTTTGCCATTGGTATCGGGCGTCGACATGGCATCCTCCGGTTGATAATCATTTCGTATTAACCGGAGGATACACTCTGGAGTCGACTCCAGAGTCAAGCGTTTTTAAAGGTACAGTGAACGTACAATCAGGAAATGTCCGGCGAAGTAGCAGGCGGCGGCAATGGCGTTATCGGCGCGGAAGCGGCGGCGATAATGACTACCCAGCCAGACAATATTGCCGATGAACAGCAATGAGGCACCCATAAATGCCGACAGCGCCGGGGCGGTTGGGCGGAAGAACCACAGCTCGCCAGCCATCCAGACCATCATCAGAGTGATGCCGATAAAGGTGCAGATGGCGACGCGCAGTTCTTCCAGCCGCGTCCAGATCACGGCGATCAGCAGGGCACCCAATACCAGCAGCACCAGCGGTAGAGGCCAGAAGAATGACATCGTCATTTGGCTGGCGAAATAGATGGTATAGAGCAAATGCGACAGGAAAAACGCCCCCACGGCGTACAGCAGACGTTGACGCGGCAACAGCGTCAGCGCATCGCCGAGCAGTGAGGCCAACAGGCCGGCCAGCACCAGATAGCTGATGGCATTAAACATTGGCGCCTGCCAGGCCAGCAGCAACAGCAGCAATAATGTCAGGGGTTTAAAGACCCAGCGTTGCCAGGTGGGACCACGATAGGACGCATCCACGAACAGCCATGCGGAAAGACAAACAGCGATAAACGACCAAAGCATCTTAGTTCCTTGAATTCGTTATTTTTTCGTAAGCGGGGTGCTTACGGCTCTTCTGTCCAGTGTAGAGGTCGATACCGCCAGATGACAACACCATAACAGGCAGGGTATGCTTATTTCCGCATTTTCTGATGGGTTAATAAAATGAGTAAGCCACCACTTTTTTTCATTGTTATCATTGTATTAATCGTTGTCGCCGCGTCGTTTCGCTTTGTCCAACAGCGCCGGGAAAAAGCGGATAATGATGCCGCGCCGCTGGTGCAAAAGCAGGTTGTGGTGAGCAATAAGCGGGAAAAACCGCTGAATGACCGACGTTCGCGCCAGCAGGAAGTGACTCCAGCGGGTACCAGCATGCGTTATGAAGCGAGCTTTAAGCCATTTAGCGGGGGAATGGAGCAGACGTTTCGCCTGGATGCACAGCAGTATCATGCGTTAACGGTCGGCGATAAAGGCACGCTGAGTTACAAAGGGTCGCGCTTTGAGGGATTTAAGACTGGGCAATAACCCCGAACGGCATAGTGTTTATTCCGCCACTGGCGACAATAAATTCAACCGAAATATATAATGCCATTCAAGTATAGTTGTTATTTATTTAACTGTGGCAATACCGTTATTATTATATTTTTTGTGTGATACAACATCGAACACATCACTATTCTGCTATCCGATTTTCACTATCATACTATTTCAATATTATCTCAGGTATACAAAAATATAATTTTAAATGGCTAAGGGATTTATATGGCAAATACAATGTGGTTAACCTTAAATGGGCAGGCGCAGGGATTGATTTCTGCTGGATGCGCCTCGGTAAATTCGATAGGAAATAAATCACAACCTGCTCATCGTGATCAGATAATGGTAATGACAGTTAGTCATAGCATGAGCCGGGTACAAAATGTGAACCATCAATGTTTGACGTTTATTAAGCCAGTAGATAAATCCTCACCGTTATTAGGTAAAGCTATAACTGACAATGAAACATTGAGCTGTGAATTTAGCTTCTATCGCACCAGTCAGGCGGGTTTAAACGAGTGCTATTACACGTTAAAACTGATTAATGCCAGAATATCCAGCATCCATCTTCAGGTACCTCATACCATTGATGACAGCGCGGGTCAGCCAGAAGAAATTATTGAGCTGTCGTATGAGTCTATTGCCTGGGAACACCTTATTGCAGGAACCAGTGCATACAGCACCTGGGATGAACGAATTTTTTAAGGAGTAATAATGGAAGGGTATTATGACTGGATTAGGAATCACCGTGAAGATATTCTTAGAGGAAATAACTGGCAACGTAATCAGCGTATCGAGGACGAAATCAGAACGCTGAAAAATAATCTGAATAGCAATACACAACACATTATGCTGCTAACGCTTGAAGAGGCGCAGGGCGTGATTGATGATTTGCTGGGCAGCAAACCCGTCAGTTTTTCGACGAATTATGCCGGTAACATCAAAGATGCGGCTGATGCGACTAGAAAGCTGTCGAAGCTTTTTTCTTATCAGCAGGCCGGAAAGATTGTCTTCACCTTAAAAGGCCTTGGGATTAAAGCAACGCAATATACTTATCAGGGGAAGCTGTATGTGAAGATTACTGGCTACCCTTCTCTGCGGCGCATTCTGAACGGCACCCGTTACCGGATTAACCATCCTAAAGTACTTGAAGTGGGCATTGGCAGCGCCGGGTTTCGAAATGGCATAATGTCAGGGGCCAGATTCTGCATCTGGTTTTCCGCATGCTGGCGGTTCATTGAGGTGGTGTTTAAATCCGAGCATGACGTCGCCGCACTGCTGGGGAACGTGACGATGGATGTGGCGAAGGTGATTGTAAGTATTTTTGTCTCAAGATTATCAGGCAATGTTATTCGTTGGGGCGTCTCTCTTTTTGTAACGAGTGCGGCTGTTCCCGTTTGGGGAGAAATTATTGGTGCTGTTGCGTTAGGTCTATTCATTGCCTGGTCTCTGAATGAAGTGGACAAAAAATATGAGCTATCAGACAAACTGATAGCGTGTATTCGTGAGGGACTTAAAGAACGGCAAAGAATCGAAGAGTGGAACGCCCAACGATTGGGGTACAGAAACTCCCTTTACGGTGGAATTTATTGATATGAATATTAATCTGGAGAGCATTAAGAAAAGATGTTGTTTGTTTCTTTTTATGCTTTTTGTGGGAGGGATTAGTTGGGGGTTTTATTATGCCAGTGTGCCAGACATTACCGATCTTATTGAATCCAGGAGCATTGTTTATTTTTTCTGGGGGTCGTTTTGTCTGCTGCTTATGTTTCCTGTAGGGTTTTTCTTTGTTTTATGTATTGCCTACGTGACCTTTACGAAAAGCATGCAGCCGCCTAAATTCTTCGACAGGGCATTTACTATCGGTATCCATGTTGCGGGGGTAGGATTTGTTATTGGTAATATCCTCTCTTTTATTGTCATTTTTTATCCGCTTGGCACCAACTATGTCTTATGTGTGCGTCCAGGCCCGACGTCTGGCACGTATTACACCCGGACCGAAGAGATTTGCGAGCAGGTGAAATACCTGAGGAAAACAAGAGCCAGTAAAGATATTCCAAAACTGAAAGATCAACTGGACGGCATATTACCACCGTGATGACGTTTTTTCGCCCGGCTCGCAACGCGCCACCGGGCGAAGGGATTACGATTTATTTCTTCAACTGCGTTTTAATTTTCTTCTGCCACACCAGCAACTCAAACACGCCGAACAGAAAAATACGCACTTTCTCGCCGGTGGTCATCTGCGGGCCATCTTTGGGCAGGGTAGATTTTAAAAGCGCCAGCTGCATGCCATGCATCAACACCATAAATATCAGTGCGACGTTAACGAAGATATTGAGCGGGCGTGGGAAGGGCTGAAAAAGGTTGAGCAGCAAGAATGCCCAGACGCCCAGCATCAGCAGGCGTCCCAGGTTAATCAGCATGGTGTTCTCCTCGTGCTTCACGTTGATACAGGCGATAGGCAACCTGGCCGGCGACTTTTTCACGATACAACGACCAGTTAACCGGAACCGGCGGCAGGCCGTTTTCGACTTCGCTCTCAACGTAAATATACGCCTCGTTTGCCAGCCAGCCATTCGTTTCCAGAAGCGTTAATGTTTCTTCCAGTAATCCTTTACGAAACGGCGGATCAACAAACACTACATTATGCGGCGACCCCGCCTGAGCCAGAAACGCCAGCGTATTGGTGTTGACGACGCGGGCGTGATTGGCCTTCAGCGTGACGAGATTTTTTTGTAGCTGCTGAGACACCGCCCGATCCATTTCCAGAAGCGTTGCGCCTGCGGCATAACGGGAGAGTGCTTCCAGCCCCAGCGCACCGCTGCCAGCAAAGCAGTCCAGACACTGGGCATCGACCATCATTGGTGCCAGCCAGTTAAACAACGTTTCGCGGACACGGTCAGTAGTGGGTCGCAGACCCGGGCTGTCCGGAACCGGGAGTTTACGGCCGCGCCATTGCCCGCCAATAATGCGGATCTGGCCGCTGCCTGAGTGATTCGGTTTTTTCATTTCTATTATTGCTCAATCCGCAGGTGACGTGTCATTCCAGGCGGTGATGTGAGTTAAGTTAACCCGTCGCCTTTCATGTGACCTCTTCGTTGGCTGCACTTACTCACCCGAATCACTTACTAAAGTAAGCTCATCGGGATTCGTGCGCTTGCCGCCTTGACGTAACTCGAAATTCATTGGGTATAAGTGATAGACTATTTCATCATTTTTTTAGCTGCTATGTACATAGCGTTGACGCTGTGCCATGAAGCAACAGCGGGGAGTGTAGTCGCAAATGGCGAAAGAGAAAAAACGTGGCTTTTTTTCCTGGCTGGGCTTTGGTCAAAAAGAGCAGGCACCGGAAAACGAGACAGAATTAAAAAACGAAGAACAACAACAGGTTGTAGAAGAATCTGCCGTTGTTGAGGAACAGCCGCGCGCGCAGGAAACCCATAGCGAAGCCGAAACGGAGGCCTTTGCGGCTGAAGTTGTGGAAGTCACTGAACAGGTTGCAGAAATCGAAAAACTGCAGCCTGAACCAGAACCTGTGGTCGAGCAACCGCAGCCGGAGGTTGAACCGGTTGTTGAAGCCCCTGCGCCAACGGCGGTTATTGAACACGAAGAGTTACCGCTGCCGGAAGAAGTAAAAACCGAAGAAATTTCGCCAGAAGAATGGCAGGCTGAAGCGGAAACCGTTGAAATTGTTGAAGCGGTTGAAGAAGAAGCGGAAAACGAACCGCAGCTGACCGACGAAGAACTGGAAGCGCAGGCGCTGGCTGCTGAAGCGGCAGAAGAAGCCGTCATGGTTGTGCCGGTAGAAGAACCTGTCGTAGAAGAACCTGCTGTAGAAGAGCCAGCAGAAGAAGAAACGGTACAAGAACAGGAGAAACCGACGAAAGAAGGCTTCTTTGCGCGTCTGAAACGCAGCCTGCTAAAAACCAAAGAAAACCTCGGTTCCGGATTTATCAGTCTGTTCCGCGGTAAAAAGATCGACGATGATCTGTTTGAAGAACTGGAAGAGCAGTTGCTGATCGCCGATGTGGGGGTAGAAACCACCCGTAAGATCATCGCCAACCTGACGGAAGGGGCCAGCCGCAAGCAACTTAAAGATGCTGAAGCGCTGTACGGTCTGCTGAAAGATGAAATGGGCGAGATTCTGGCGAAGGTTGATGAACCGCTAAATGTGGATGGTAAGACGCCGTTTGTTATCTTGATGGTTGGCGTGAACGGTGTGGGTAAAACCACCACCATCGGCAAGCTGGCACGTCAGTTCGAGCAGCAGGGCAAATCGGTGATGTTGGCTGCGGGAGATACCTTCCGTGCGGCGGCGGTCGAGCAGCTGCAGGTCTGGGGCCAGCGTAACAACATTCCGGTGATTGCGCAGCATACCGGCGCGGATTCCGCGTCCGTTATCTTTGATGCCATCCAGGCGGCGAAGGCGCGTAACGTTGACGTGCTGATCGCCGATACCGCAGGTCGCTTGCAGAACAAAGCGCATCTGATGGAAGAATTGAAAAAAATCGTTCGCGTGATGAAAAAGCTCGACGAAGATGCGCCGCATGAAATTATGCTGACCCTTGACGCCAGTACCGGGCAGAATGCCATAAGCCAGGCCAAACTGTTCCATGAAGCGGTGGGTTTGACCGGTATTACCCTGACCAAGCTGGACGGTACGGCGAAAGGTGGGGTAATTTTCTCGGTTGCCGACCAGTTTGGCATCCCTATCCGCTACATCGGTGTGGGCGAACGTATCGAGGATTTACGTCCGTTTAAAGCGGACGATTTTATAGAGGCACTTTTTGCCCGAGAGGATTAACAATGATTCGCTTTGAACATGTCAGCAAGGCCTATCTCGGTGGGAGACAAGCGCTGCAGGGAGTCACATTCCATATGCAGCCTGGCGAGATGGCGTTTCTGACCGGCCACTCCGGTGCGGGGAAAAGTACCCTGCTGAAGCTGATCTGTGGGATTGAACGGCCCAGTGCCGGGAAAATTTCCTTCAACGGGCATGACATCAGCCGTTTGAAAAACCGTGAAGTGCCGTTTCTGCGTCGCCAGATCGGCATGATTTTTCAGGATCACCATCTGCTGATGGATCGGACCGTTTTTGACAACGTGGCGATTCCGCTGATTATCGCGGGTGCCAGCGGGGACGATATTCGTCGCCGCGTGTCAGCGGCGCTGGACAAGGTCGGGCTGCTGGACAAAGCGAAGAATTTCCCGATTCAACTCTCCGGCGGTGAGCAGCAGCGCGTGGGAATTGCCCGTGCGGTGGTGAATAAACCTGCGGTACTGCTGGCGGATGAACCGACCGGGAACCTCGATGACGCGTTGTCGGAGGGGATCTTACGCCTGTTCGAAGAGTTCAACCGCGTCGGGGTTACGGTATTAATGGCGACGCACGACATTGGGCTGATCTCCCGTCGTTCCTATCGCCAGATGGTCCTGAGCGACGGACACCTGCATGGAGGCCTGGCGCATGAATAGACGTGACGCTATTAATCAAATCAAACAGTTCGGTGGGCGACTGGACCGTTTTCGTAAATCGGGCGGTGCGCCAGGTGACGGGGGACGCAACGCGCCGAAGCGGGCAAAATCCTCACCAAAGCCGAACTCACGTAAAACCAATGTCTTTAACGAGCAGGTACGCTATGCGTTCCAGGGCGCGTTACAGGACCTGAAAAGCAAGCCGCTGGCGACGTTCCTGACGGTGATGGTGATCGCCATCTCCCTGACGCTGCCGAGCGTGTGTTACATGGTCTATAAGAACGTAAACCAGGCGGCAAGCCAGTATTATCCGTCCCCGCAGATCACCGTGTATTTGCAGAAAACGCTGGATGATGACGCGGCGGCGCGGGTGGTTGGTCAATTGCAGGCCGAGCAGGGCGTGGAGAAGGTGAATTATCTTTCCCGCGACGATGCGCTGGGTGAATTCCGTAACTGGTCTGGTTTTGGCGGTGCGCTGGATATGCTGGAAGAGAACCCGCTGCCGGCCGTGGCGGTGGTTATCCCAAAACTGGATTTCCAGGGCACGGAGTCGCTGAACACGCTGCGTGATCGGGTGGCACAAATCAATGGTATTGATGAAGTGCGCATGGATGACAGCTGGTTTGCGCGGCTGGCGGCGTTGACGAGTCTGGTGGGGCGCGTTTCGGCAATGATTGGCGTGCTGATGGTGGCCGCGGTGTTCTTGGTTATCGGCAACAGCGTACGACTGAGCATTTTTGCCCGTCGCGATACCATCAACGTACAGAAACTGATTGGTGCAACGGATGGGTTTATCCTGCGACCGTTCCTCTACGGCGGAGCGCTGCTTGGCTTTTCGGGCGCTTTTCTTTCACTGATTTTGTCAGAAATTTTGGTGATGCGTCTGTCTTCAGCGGTCACTGAAGTGGCACAGGTTTTTGGAACTAAATTTGATATCAACGGCTTATCATTCGACGAGTGCCTGCTGCTGCTGCTGGTGTGCTCAATGATTGGCTGGGTGGCAGCCTGGCTTGCCACGGTCCAACATTTACGCCACTTTACCCCCGATTAAAAAATCTCTGGTATAATCTTTCCCTGCACTGAGAAGTTCGCTCTGCAGGGAAAGAGTCCCTGTTGTCTCTTCCCGACATAGTCATTGTGATGTCACATTTTGTGCGTAATGTATACACAGTACGACATGGAACTTGTGGATAAAATCACTGTCTGATAAAAGATTGAATGATATTCTCGTTGCTCATAAGCTCTGGCATGGTTGTTGCTGTCGATTTTTCAACGCGCCAGATGATATAGATTGAGAGGATTTGAATGACCAAAGAAATGCAAAATTTAGCTTTAGCCCCTGTTGGTAACCTGGAATCTTACATCCGGGCTGCAAACGCGTGGCCGATGTTGTCGGCTGACGAGGAGCGGGCACTGGCTGAAAAGCTGCATTACCAGGGCGATCTGGAAGCAGCTAAAACGCTGATCCTGTCTCACCTGCGCTTTGTTGTTCATGTTGCTCGTAACTACGCGGGCTATGGCCTGCCGCAGGCGGATCTGATTCAGGAAGGTAATATCGGCCTGATGAAAGCCGTGCGCCGTTTCAACCCGGAAGTGGGTGTGCGCCTGGTGTCTTTCGCCGTGCACTGGATCAAAGCAGAGATCCACGAATACGTTCTGCGTAACTGGCGTATCGTTAAAGTCGCGACCACCAAAGCACAGCGTAAGCTGTTCTTTAACCTGCGTAAAACTAAACAACGTCTGGGTTGGTTTAACCAGGATGAAGTTGAAATGGTCGCTCGCGAGCTGGGGGTTTCCAGCAAAGACGTCCGCGAAATGGAATCCCGTATGGCGGCGCAGGACATGACGTTTGACATGTCTTCGGACGACGAGTCCGACAGCCAGCCGATGGCTCCGGTGCTTTATCTGCAGGACAAATCGTCTAACTTTGCTGACGGCATTGAAGACGATAACTGGGAAGAGCAGGCGGCGAACAAATTGACTTACGCGATGGAAGGTCTGGACGAACGTAGCCAGGACATCATCCGTGCTCGTTGGCTCGACGAAGACAACAAGTCGACGTTGCAGGAGCTGGCCGATCGCTACGGTGTTTCCGCTGAACGTGTGCGTCAGCTTGAAAAGAACGCGATGAAAAAACTCCGCGCGGCAATCGAAGCGTAATTTTCGCGAATTGCCAATGAACCCTCGAATGTGAATTCGGGGGTTTTGTTTTTTGTAGGCCGGATAAGGCGTTTACGCTGCCATCCGGCAACACGTTTGCCTGATGGCGCTTCGCTTATCGGGCAAACGGGCCTTTCCTCCCCTCCCACCGACACGAATCTGTTATCTGGATGTAAAATTAGCTATTCCAAAATAATAAAAATCGGGTATGTTTTAGCAGAGTATGCTGCTAAAGCACGGGTAGCTATCCAATAATCGAAATAAAGTGCTGAACAACAACATCACAACACACGTAATAACCACAATAATGGGGATTGTCAGGATGAATATGAAGGGTAAAGCGTTATTGGCAGGATGTATCGCCCTGTCTTTGAGCAATATGGCCTTTGCTAAGGATATTAAAGTTGCCGTCGTCGGCGCGATGTCGGGTCCTGTGGCGCAGTATGGCGACCAGGAGTTTACCGGTGCAGAACAGGCGATTGCAGACATTAACGCCAAAGGCGGCGTGAAGGGTGACAAGCTGGTCGTGGTGAAATACGACGATGCCTGTGACCCGAAACAGGCGGTAGCGGTTGCCAACAAAGTGGTTAACGACGGGATTAAATACGTTATCGGTCACCTGTGCTCGTCTTCTACTCAGCCCGCGTCAGATATCTATGAAGATGAAGGCATTCTGATGATCACCCCGGCGGCAACCGCGCCGGAACTGACCGCGCGTGGCTATAATCTGGTAATGCGTACCACTGGCCTGGACTCTGATCAGGGGCCAACTGCCGCGAAATATATTGTTGAAAAAGTGAAGCCGAAACGCATTGCCATCGTTCACGACAAGCAGCAGTACGGTGAAGGTTTGGCGCGCTCTGTGCAAGACAACCTGAAGAAAGCGAATGCTGATGTGGTGTTCTTTGACGGTATCACCGCCGGTGAGAAAGACTTCTCCACCCTGGTGGCGCGTCTGAAGAAAGATAACATCGACTTTGTTTACTACGGTGGCTACCACCCGGAAATGGGGCAGATCCTGCGTCAGGCGCGTGCTGCTGGCCTGAAAACCCAGTTTATGGGACCAGAAGGGGTGGCGAACGTGTCGCTGTCTAACATCGCCGGTGAATCTGCGGAAGGCTTACTGGTGACCAAGCCGAAGAACTATGATCAGGTTCCGGCGAACAAACCGATCGTGGATGCCATCAAGGCCAAGAAACAGGATCCAAGCGGCGCGTTTGTGTGGACCACCTACGCTGCGCTGCAATCATTGCAGGCTGGTCTGAACCATTCCGACGATCCGGCTGAAATTGCTAAATACCTGAAAGCAAACTCTGTTGAAACCGTGATGGGGCCGCTGTCATGGGATGCGAAGGGTGACCTGAAAGGCTTCGAGTTCGGCGTGTTTGATTGGCATGCTAACGGTACGGCTACAGACGCTAAGTGAGTAACTGCCCGGTGGCGCTTTGCTTACCGGGCCTACAACGAGCACTTCATAGGCCGGATAAGCGTCAGCGCCATCCGGCTTTTTTATTACCGTTTCTCCCAGCCATCCGCCTGTGCGCTAAACCCTAATGCCTGCATAAATGCGGCCATCACGCCGCGGTCTTCCACGCCTACATCTGCCATCCACCATGAACTCACGTCAGGGTTTTCGCGGATCACTTCTTCGATCAAATACTGCCCGACGCCGCGACGGCGGGTGATTTCGCGTATGCGTAAGGAATCCAGCGCGCCTTGCGTACCGCTCAGGGTGACGCGTACTGCGCCTAACAGGCGCTCATTAAACCGCGCAGCATAGATCCGGTGAGCGTCATCGACGCGTAGAGATGAGGCGGAATATTCCGGCCAGATTTTGCCCAGATCAATGTTGTCCTGAGCACTAAAGTTTTCTAAACGAATGATGGTCAGCTTCATTGACAGCGTGTCCAAATCACAAAAGATGAAATCAGTGTACCGAAATAATTCCCCCGGACGCTTTCTCTTTTTTATGTGAATAACCAGGTGATTAATTTTATAACAACGATAATTACAGTTTGAAACATTAGGCATTGAAAAACAGGCAGGATATTACCCTGGGATGCAGCATTTTATTCCGCTCTTTGTGCCATTATTTTATGCTGACAAGCGTGCTTTTTTTTGTTTATCTATAGTGAAAAGCAGAATATTATCTTTTCTTAATCGACTGAAAAATAGAGATTTTAGCGTTATTTTGCTTAAAAAACTGTGCTAAACCATTAATGAGACTGGTAAAAATAGTACAGTTCAAAAAAAGCACAGTCTGCTTTTTAACCATATAAATACAAAATAAATACACAACATCACGAATGGGGATTCAGGAATGAAAAGGAATGCGAAGACAATCATCGCAGGGGTAATCGCACTGGCAATGTCGCACACGGCTATGGCGGAGGAGATCAAAGTCGCTGTGGTCGGGGCAATGTCAGGTCCGGTCGCGCAGTGGGGCGATATGGAATTCAATGGCGCGCGTCAGGCGATTAAAGAT
Organism: Citrobacter freundii; assembly: GCF_029717145.1. NCBI lineage: Bacteria > Pseudomonadati > Pseudomonadota > Gammaproteobacteria > Enterobacterales > Enterobacteriaceae > Citrobacter > Citrobacter freundii. The sequence continues at coordinate 257,379 of NZ_CP099222.1, forward strand.
ATTAATGCCAAAGGTGGCATTAAAGGCGACAAGCTGGTGGGCGTGGAATATGACGACGCCTGCGATCCAAAACAGGCGGTGGCCGTGGCGAATAAAATCGTTAACGACGGCATTCAGTATGTGATTGGTCACCTGTGCTCATCGTCGACTCAACCTGCATCCGACATCTACGAAGATGAAGGCATCCTGATGATTTCCCCGGGTGCCACCAACCCGGAACTGACGCAGCGCGGTTATGCGCACATCATGCGTACGGCCGGTCTGGACTCCTCTCAGGGACCCACCGCGGCGAAATATATTCTTGAGACGGTTAAGCCTCAGCGTATTGCCATCCTCCATGATAAGCAGCAGTACGGTGAAGGACTGGCGCGCTCGGTACAAGACAGCCTGAAAGCGGGCAAAGCCAATATCGTCTTCTTTGATGGGATCACTGCCGGAGAAAAAGATTTTTCTGCGCTGATTGCCCGTCTGAAGAAAGAAAACATCGACTTCGTTTATTACGGTGGCTACTACCCGGAAATGGGACAAATGCTGCGTCAGGCACGCTCTGTGGGCCTGAAAACGCAGTTTATGGGACCAGAAGGTGTGGGTAATGCGTCACTGTCCAACATCGCGGGCGAGGCAGGCGAAGGCATGCTGGTGACCATGCCAAAACGCTATGACCAGGATCCGGCGAATAAGGCTATCGTCGATGCGCTCAAAGCGGACAAGAAAGATCCGACCGGACCGTATGTGTGGATCACCTACGCCGCTGTGCAGTCGCTGGCAACCGCTTTGGATCGCAGCGGCAGCAAAGAACCGCTGGATCTGGTGAAAGATTTAAAAGCACACGGGGCTGATACCGTGATTGGGCCGCTGAATTGGGATGAAAAAGGCGATCTAAAGGGATTTGAGTTTGGTGTCTTCCAGTGGCACGCCGACGGGTCGTCCTCGGTAGCCAAATAATTATCCCACCGCCCGGTGATGCCGGGCGGGTATGAAAAGGTTTGCATATGTCCGAGCAGTTCCTCTATTTCTTACAGCAGATGTTTAACGGCGTCACGCTGGGAAGCACCTACGCGCTGATCGCCATCGGTTACACGATGGTGTACGGCATTATCGGCATGATCAACTTCGCCCACGGCGAGGTGTATATGATCGGCAGCTATGTCTCCTTTATGATCATCGCTGCGCTAATGATGATGGGTATTGATACCAGCTGGCTGCTGGTAGCGGCCGGATTCGTCGGCGCTATCGTGATTGCCAGCGCCTACGGCTGGAGTATTGAACGCGTGGCATACCGGCCCGTGCGCAGCTCCAAGCGCCTGATTGCGCTGATTTCCGCCATCGGGATGTCCATCTTCCTGCAAAACTACGTCAGCCTGACCGAAGGCTCGCGCGACGTGGCGCTGCCCAGCCTGTTTAACGGCCAGTGGACCATCGGCAGTAGCGAAAACTTCTCTGCCTCCATTACGACCATGCAGGCAGTTATCTGGGTTGTGACCTTTGTAGCCATGCTGGCGCTGACGATTTTCATCCGCTACTCGCGTATGGGCCGTGCGTGTCGCGCCTGTGCAGAAGATCTGAAAATGGCCAGCCTGCTCGGTATTAACACTGACCGCGTGATTGCGCTGACTTTTGTGATCGGTGCGGCGATGGCGGCAGTAGCGGGCGTGCTGCTCGGCCAGTTCTACGGCGTTATCAACCCGTATATCGGCTTTATGGCCGGGATGAAAGCCTTTACCGCCGCCGTACTGGGGGGCATCGGTAGCATCCCCGGGGCGATGATTGGCGGTCTGATTCTGGGTGTAGCGGAAGCGCTTTCCTCTGCGTATCTGAGTACGGAATACAAAGACGTGGTGTCGTTTGCACTGCTGATTATCGTGCTGCTGGTGATGCCGACCGGTATTCTGGGTCGCCCGGAGGTAGAGAAAGTATGAAACCAATGCACGTTGCGATGGCGCTGCTCTCTGCCGCCATGTTTTTCATCCTCGCGGGCGTCTTTATGGGCGTTCAGTTAGAGCTGGATGGCACCAAGCTGGTCGTTGATGTCGCCAGTGATATTCGCTGGCAGTGGGTGTTTATCGGCACCGGAGTCGTTTTTCTGTTCCAGCTGCTGCGCCCGGCTTTCCAGCACAGCATGAAGCGAGTTTCCGGCCCGAAGTTTATTCTGCCGGCGATTGACGGCTCCACCGTCAAACAAAAACTGTTCCTGGTGGCGCTGCTGGTGATTGCCGTAGCGTGGCCGTTTATGGTCTCACGCGGCACGGTCGATATCGCCACGCTGACGATGATCTATATCATCCTCGGTCTGGGCTTAAACGTAGTGGTGGGGCTTTCTGGTCTGCTGGTGCTGGGCTACGGGGGTTTTTATGCTATCGGTGCTTACACCTTCGCGCTGTTGAACCACTATTACGGTCTCGGTTTCTGGACCTGCCTGCCGCTGGCAGGCCTGGTCTCTGCGGCAGCGGGTTTCCTGCTCGGCTTCCCGGTACTGCGTCTGCGCGGTGACTATCTGGCGATTGTGACCTTAGGTTTTGGTGAGATCGTCCGTATTCTGTTGCTGAACAATACTGAAGTGACCGGTGGCCCGAACGGCATCAGCCAGATCCCGAAACCGACTCTCTTCGGTCTCGAGTTCAGCCGTAGCGCCCGCGAAGGCGGCTGGGATACCTTCAGCAACTTCTTCGGCGTGAAGTATGACCCGTCTGACCGTGTGATTTTCCTCTATCTGGTGGCATTGCTGCTGGTGGTTTTCTCACTGTTTGTCATAAACCGCCTGCTGCGTATGCCGCTGGGCCGCGCGTGGGAAGCCTTGCGTGAAGATGAAATCGCCTGCCGCTCGCTGGGTTTAAACCCAACACGTATCAAGCTGACCGCCTTTACCATCAGTGCCGCGTTTGCCGGCTTTGCCGGCACGCTGTTTGCTGCGCGTCAGGGCTTCGTTAGTCCGGAGTCTTTCACTTTTGCTGAATCGGCCTTCGTACTGGCGATTGTAGTCCTCGGTGGCATGGGGTCGCAGTTTGCGGTGATCCTGGCGGCCATCCTGCTGGTGGTGTCACGCGAACTGATGCGTGATTTCAATGAATACAGCATGTTGATGCTCGGTGGTTTGATGGTACTGATGATGATCTGGCGCCCACAGGGGCTTCTGCCGATGACCCGTCCACAGTTGAAGTTGAAAAACGGGCAAGCGAAAGAAGGAGAGCAGGCATGAGTCAGCCATTATTATCCGTGAACGGCCTGATGATGCGCTTCGGCGGTCTGCTGGCGGTCAACAACGTTGAACTGGAACTGAGGCCGCAGGAAATTGTCTCGTTAATCGGGCCAAACGGTGCGGGTAAAACCACAGTTTTCAACTGTCTGACCGGTTTTTACAAGCCGACGGGGGGGACGATCAAGCTGCGCGATCAGCATCTGGAAGGGCTGCCGGGCCAGCAAATTGCCCGCATGGGCGTGGTGCGCACCTTCCAGCACGTGCGTCTGTTCCGCGAGATGACGGTGATTGAAAACCTGCTGGTGGCGCAACACCAACAGCTGAAAACCGGTGTCTTCTCCGGATTGCTGAAAACCCCGTCTTTCCGTCGTGCCCAGAGCGAAGCGCTGGACCGTGCTGCCACCTGGCTTGAGCGTATCGGTCTGCTGGAACACGCCAACCGTCAGGCCAGTAACCTGGCCTATGGTGACCAGCGTCGTCTGGAGATTGCTCGTTGCATGGTGACCCAGCCGGAAATCCTGATGCTCGACGAACCTGCCGCGGGACTCAACCCGAAAGAGACTAAAGAGCTGGATGAGCTGATTGCTGAGCTGCGTAATCATCACAACACTTCAATCTTGTTGATTGAACATGACATGAAGCTGGTGATGGGGATTTCAGACCGTATCTACGTGGTGAACCAGGGCACGCCGCTGGCAAATGGGACGCCGGAACAGATTCGTAATAACCCGGATGTCATCCGCGCCTATTTAGGTGAAGCATAATGGGGGCGAGCCAAAAGATGGATAAAGCGATGTTAACGTTTGACAAGGTGAGCGCCCACTACGGAAAGATCCAGGCGCTGCACGACGTCAGTCTGTATATCAATCAGGGTGAGATCGTGACGTTAATCGGTGCCAACGGTGCGGGTAAAACCACGCTGCTCGGCACATTGTGCGGCGATCCGCGAGCGACCAGCGGGCGCATTGTTTTTGATGGTAAAGACATCACCGACTGGCAGACGGCGAAAATCATGCGTGAAGCGGTGGCGATTGTCCCGGAAGGGCGTCGCGTGTTTTCGCGCATGACGGTGGAAGAGAACCTGGCAATGGGTGGCTTCTTTGTTGAACGCAACCAGTTTCAGGAACGTATCAAGTGGGTGTATGACCTGTTCCCACGCCTGCATGAGCGTCGTATTCAACGGGCGGGCACCATGTCCGGCGGTGAACAGCAGATGCTGGCGATTGGCCGCGCGCTGATGAGCCAGCCACGTCTGCTGCTGCTTGATGAACCATCTCTGGGGCTGGCGCCGATTATCATCCAGCAGATCTTTAACACCATCGAACAGCTGCGTGAGCAGGGGATGACCATCTTCCTCGTCGAGCAGAACGCCAATCAGGCGCTGAAGCTCGCCGATCGCGGCTACGTGCTGGAAAACGGTCATGTGGTTCTGGAGGACACCGGCGATGCGCTGCTGGCCAACGAAGCGGTGCGCAGCGCCTATCTGGGCGGGTAATATTTCTTGAAATAGACCAGGGGCCGATGTGGCCCCTTTTTATTGCTCCATGTTATTATTGAGAATAATTATCAATAATAACATGAACAAGGAGAAAGGATGCGACGTTCTGGCACCTGCATGATGATTGGAAGTCTGTTTTTGGCGCTCTCATCCAGCGCTCAGGCATTGAAGCCGCAAACGTTCGACCCGCGCGATCCCGCTATCTGGGAAGAAAAAACCACCAATCCGTTAGCACAATCCAACTCGCCCTGCGAAGTATTCACCAGCTCGGTGTGCCCGAGTTGGGAAGATGAAAAATCGGATATCCAGCGTGAGCGTGAGCGGCGGGAGCAGCAGCGTTTACAGAATGAGTACGAACGACGCTGGCGTAGAGATTAAGGCCGGCAACGCTGTTGCTTGCCGTTACGCCAGTTGCGCTGCTGTATTCCTCTGTAGGAGTGCTCCAGCAGGTCGATCTGCGCAATCTGCAGGTGGAAGTCTGTGGTCGCGTGGTTTATCCCATCTCTTCGCTGAAACTTCCTGCGTTACGGGGAAAACGCATCATTAACGCCCAGTCACGCCAACTCAAGTTTCTGGAAAGCCTGGTGGCGATATCTCCGGAAGAAAATATCCATGGTATGCAGATCCTGGGTTTGGCGCTGGAATTTACTTTCGCGCAATCTTCCTGATTTTACTGGACTGATAAAATCCCTCCGTAGGCCGGGTAAGACATCACCACTATCCGGCTTTGTTGTGCACCACCCCGCATTTTCCTGTCACTACGCCTTCACTGCCTTGCCATCTCTCTGTCGCCTTACTATCTTTTTTTTGTAATAAAAAAGTTATTTTTCTGTCATTCGAGCATGTCATGTTACCCCCGCGAGCATAAAACGCGTGATATCGCGCATCCGGCACAACAAGAGAGATAACCGATGAAATCGTTACGACATACAGCTTTAGGACTGGCAATCAGCCTGGCATTTGCAGGTCAGGCACTGGCCGTCACCACTATCCCGTTCTGGCATTCAATGGAAGGCGAACTGGGTAAAGAAGTTGATTCACTGGCGCAACGTTTTAATGAATCCAATCCCGACTACAAAATCGTTCCGCAGTACAAAGGCAACTATGAGCAGAGCCTGAGCGCGGGGATCGCCGCATTCCGTACCGGTAACGCGCCTGCTCTGCTGCAGGTTTACGAAGTCGGGACGGCAACCATGATGGCCTCAAAGGCAATTAAGCCGGTCTATGAAGTGTTCAAAGAGGCTGGAATTAACTTTGATGAGTCTCAGTTTGTGCCGACGGTTTCCGGTTATTACACCGACTCTAAAACCGGACATTTGCTCTCCCAGCCGTTTAACAGCTCCACCCCGGTGCTGTACTACAACAAAGATGCCTTCAAAAAAGCCGGTTTAGACCCTGAACAGCCGCCAAAAACCTGGCAGGACCTGGCGGAGTACACCGCGAAGTTGAAGGCTGCAGGCATGAAGTGCGGCTATGCCAGCGGCTGGCAGGGGTGGATCCAGATTGAAAACTTTAGTGCCTGGAACGGTTTGCCGGTCGCCACTAAAAACAATGGTTTTGACGGTACCGATGCGGTGCTGGAGTTTAATAAGCCGGAGCAGGTGAAACATATTGCACTGCTGCAAGAGCTCAACAAGAAGGGTGATTTCAGCTACTTCGGGCGCAAAGATGAATCCACCGAGAAGTTTTACAGCGGTGACTGTGCGATTACCACTGCTTCTTCCGGCTCTCTGGCCGACATCCGTCACTATGCGAAATTCAACTATGGCGTCGGTATGATGCCGTACGATGCCGACGTGAAAGGTGCCCCGCAGAACGCGATTATCGGCGGTGCGAGCCTGTGGGTGATGCAGGGTAAAGACAAAGAAACCTACGCTGGCGTGGCGCAGTTCCTTAACTTCCTGGCGAAGCCTGAAATTGCGGCTGAATGGCACCAGAAAACGGGCTATCTGCCGATCACCACCGCCGCCTACGATCTGACCCGCGAACAGGGCTTCTATGACAAGAACCCGGGGGCGGATACCGCCACGCGTCAAATGCTGAACAAGCCACCGTTGCCGTTCACCAAAGGACTGCGCTTGGGCAATATGCCGCAGATCCGCACCATCGTGGATGAGGAACTGGAAAGCGTCTGGACCGGTAAGAAAACCCCACAGCAAGCGTTGGATACCGCCGTTGAGCGCGGCAACCAGTTACTGCGTCGCTTCGAGCAGTCGACCAAATCTTAAGTGTATAAGTGCCTGATGGCGCTCCGCTTATCAGGCCTACAGCGTTTGTAGGCCGGATAAGCGGAGCGCTATCCGGCACCTTCCAGGAAAAGAACTGTCATGTCCTCATCCCGACCGGTGTTCCGCTCGCGCTGGCTACCCTATTTATTGGTGGCCCCGCAGCTGGCTATCACCCTTATTTTCTTTATCTGGCCTGCGGGTGAAGCGCTGTGGTATTCGCTACAAAGCGTCGATCCATTTGGTTTTTCCAGCCAGTTCGTGGGGCTGGATAATTTTGTCGCGCTGTTTCATGACCCGTACTACCTTGATTCGTTCTGGACCACCATCAAGTTCAGTACGTTAGTCACGGTAAGCGGTCTGTTGGTGTCGCTGTTTTTTGCCGCGCTGGTGAATTACGTGGTGCGCGGCAGCCGTTTCTACCAGACGCTGATGCTGCTGCCTTACGCGGTGGCCCCTGCCGTCGCTGCGGTGCTGTGGATCTTTCTGTTTAATCCAGGGCGCGGGTTGATTACGCATTTTCTCGGTGAGTTTGGCTATGACTGGAATCATGCGCAAAACAGCGGTCAGGCCATGTTCCTCGTGGTATTTGCCTCAGTCTGGAAGCAGATTAGTTACAACTTCCTGTTCTTCTTTGCCGCATTACAGTCTATTCCTCGTTCGCTGATAGAAGCCGCCGCGATTGACGGTGCGGGTCCAATTCGGCGCTTCTTCAAGCTGGCGCTGCCGCTGATTGCCCCGGTGAGTTTTTTCCTGCTGGTGGTGAATCTGGTGTACGCCTTCTTTGACACCTTCCCGGTGATTGATGCCGCCACGGCGGGCGGACCGGTGCAGGCGACGACCACGCTGATTTATAAGATCTACCGTGAAGGATTTGTCGGGCTGGATCTGGCGTCTTCCGCTGCCCAATCGGTGGTGCTGATGTTCCTCGTTATTATTTTGACCGTGGTGCAGTTCCGCTATGTGGAAAGTAAGGTGCGTTACCAATGATTGAGAATCGTCGCTGGCTGACAATATTCAGCCATACCCTGCTGATTCTGGGGATCATGGTGATCCTGTTCCCGCTGTACGTTGCGTTTGTGGCGGCGACGTTGGACAACCAGGCGGTATATGACACGCCGATGACGCTGGTTCCCGGAACCCATCTGCTGGATAACATGCACACCATCTGGGTCAACGGGGTGGGCGTGAACAGCGCACCATTCTGGTTGATGATGCTCAACAGTTTCATCATGGCGTTCAGCATTACGCTGGGGAAAATCACGGTGTCGATGCTCTCCGCATTCGCCATCGTCTGGTTTCGCTTTCCGCTGCGTAATCTGTTCTTCTGGATGATTTTTATTACGTTGATGCTGCCGGTGGAGGTGCGAATTTTCCCGACGGTAGAGGTGATCGCCAACCTGAAAATGCTCGACAGCTACGCAGGTTTGACGCTGCCGCTGATGGCATCCGCCACCGCGACCTTCCTGTTCCGCCAGTTCTTTATGACCCTGCCAGATGAACTGGTGGAAGCGGCGCGTATTGACGGCGCATCACCGATGCGTTTTTTCCGCGACATCGTGCTGCCGTTGTCAAAAACCAATCTGGCGGCGCTGTTCGTCATCACCTTTATTTACGGCTGGAACCAGTATCTGTGGCCGTTGTTGATTATTACCGACGTGAACCTGGGCACGGCGGTGGCGGGTATCAAAGGCATGATCGCCACCGGTGAAGGTACGACGCAGTGGAACCACGTGATGGCAGCTATGCTGCTGACGCTTATCCCTCCGGTAATCATCGTGTTAGCCATGCAGCGCGCGTTTGTGCGTGGCCTGGTCGATAGTGAGAAATAAAATGGCTGGTTTAAAACTACAGGCAGTAACCAAAAGCTGGGACGGTAAAACCCAGGTAATTAAACCGCTGACGCTGGACGTTGCGGACGGGGAATTTATTGTAATGGTTGGGCCGTCCGGCTGCGGTAAGTCTACGCTGCTGCGCATGGTCGCCGGACTGGAGCGGGTGAGCAGCGGCGATATCTGGATTGAAAATAAGCGCGTCACTGAGATGGAGCCGAAAGATCGCGGTATTGCGATGGTGTTCCAGAATTACGCGCTCTACCCGCATATGAGTGTGGAAGAAAACATGGCCTGGGGGTTGAAAATTCGCGGCATGAGCAAAGCGCACATTGCCGAGCGTGTGAACGATGCCGCGCGTATCCTTGAGCTGAGCGAACTGCTCAAACGTCGCCCACGCGAGCTTTCCGGTGGCCAGCGTCAGCGTGTGGCGATGGGACGGGCGATTGTGCGCGAACCGGCAGTATTCCTGTTTGATGAGCCGCTTTCCAACCTTGATGCCAAGCTGCGCGTGCAGATGCGTCTGGAGTTACAACATCTGCACCGGCGACTGAAAACCACCTCACTTTACGTAACCCACGATCAGGTCGAAGCTATGACCCTTGCCCAGCGGGTACTGGTGATGAACAAAGGCGTCGCCGAACAAATCGGTACGCCGGTTGAGGTGTACGAAAAACCGGCCAGCCGCTTTGTGGCGAGCTTTATCGGCAGCCCGGCCATGAACCTTCTGGACGGGCGTATCAGCGCCACGGGCCATCATTTTGAGCTGGAGAGCGGCATGATGTTGCCCCTCGGCAAGGATTATTCGCGCCATATTGGGCGTAACATGACGTTGGGTATCCGCCCGGAGCATATTGCGCTAAGCTCGCAGGCCGAAGGCGGCGTGCCGCAGGTGCTAGACACCCTGGAAATGCTGGGCGCGGATAACCTGGCCCACGGACGCTGGGGCGAACAGAAACTGGTGGTGCGGCTGGCGCATCAGCATCGCCCGACGGCAGGCAGCACGCTGTGGCTGCATCTGCCCGAAAACCATATGCATCTCTTTGATGGCGAAACAGGACAACGAGTATGAGTAACTGGCCTTATCCCCATATTGTCGCCCATCGTGGTGGCGGTAAACTGGCCCCGGAAAACACGCTGGCGGCAATCGATGTGGGGGCGCGATTCGGGCATACCATGATCGAATTTGACGCGAAATTGTCAAAAGATGGCGAGATCTTCTTACTGCACGACGACAACCTTGAACGCACCAGCAACGGCTGGGGCGTCGCAGGGGAGCTGAACTGGCAGGATCTGCTGCGCGTTGATGCCGGGGGCTGGTTTAGCGGCGAGTTCAAAGGCGAGCCGTTGCCGTTGCTTTCTCAGGTGGCGGAGCGCTGCCGTCAGCATCGCATGATGGCCAATATTGAGATTAAACCCACTACGGGTAGCGAGGCACTCACCGGCAGAGCCGTTGCGCTGGCAGCGCGTGAACTCTGGGCTGACATGACGCCGCCGCTGCTGTCATCCTTTGACATTGAGGCTCTTGAAGCTGCACAGCAGGCCGCACCGGAACTGCCGCGCGGGCTGCTGCTTGATGAATGGCGTGACGACTGGCGCGAACTCTCGTCGCGGCTGGGCTGCATTTCTCTTCATCTAAACTATACGCTGCTGGATGAAGCGCGTGTCGATGCGATACGTGATGCCGGGTTACGCATTCTGGTGTACACCGTCAACCGTCCCCAGCGCGCGGCAGAGCTATTGCGCTGGGGGGTGGATTGCATCTGTACCGATGCCATTGATGTCATTGGGCCGGATTTTCAGCCCTATTAAGGCCCAATCGTTTTTAACGGCACGTTAGGCTGCGGCGTGCTGGAGGGCTTAAGCATGTCGCCGTTCTTTTTCTCCGACAGCATTTGCTGCTGTTTATTCAGCGCGCTGTCCGGATTGCGGTTGGTGTTTAGCATCCCACCGTTGTTGTTGGGTAGCATTTGCTGTTGGCTGGTATTCAACTCCCCCGGCTGAGACTGGCGCACGCGCTGGGAATTGGTGTTGATCTGATTTTCCATATGCTGCTGTTGCATGCGCGTCTGCGTCTGCAACTGTTGGTTCAGCATCCCTTTCTGCTGAATTTGCTGTGATTGCATTTGTGTCTGCATCCGCTGCTGACTCGGGATCTGATAACCCGGTTGATTCGGGTTGTTCATGGTGTTGATGGGCTGTGCAAAGCCTGCAAACGGCAATAGCATGGCTAAAATCAAGAGTCGTTTCATCGCTTTTCTCCTCTCGGGGATCTCTTTAGTTTACTCCTTTCTCGCCGTTACGATGGTTATTTCAGAGTTATGCACCAGGCTTAGTGGGGGCAGACCCCCGTACATCTGGAGAATAACGATGATAAAACCGACGTTTATACGCCGGGTAGCCATTGCTGCTCTGCTCTCAGGAAGCTGTTTCAGCGCGGCTGCCGCACCGGCTGCGCCGCCAGTATCATATGGCGTGGAAGAAGATGTGTTCCATCCCGTGCGCGCGCAGCAGGGGATGGTTGCCTCCGTGGATGCGATGGCCACGCAGGTTGGGGTAGATATCTTAAAGCAGGGGGGTAACGCGGTAGATGCTGCCGTGGCCGTGGGGTATGCACTGGCGGTGACGCATCCCCAGGCGGGGAACCTGGGCGGCGGTGGATTTATGCTGCTGCGCACCAAAGACGGGAATACGACCGCTATCGATTTCCGTGAAATGGCGCCGGCTAACGCCACGCGTGATATGTTCCTCGACGATCAGGGCAATCCGGACAGTAAAAAATCGCTAACCTCGCATCTGGCTTCCGGCACGCCGGGGACCGTGGCCGGATTCTCGCTGGCGCTGGAGAAATACGGCACGATGCCGCTCAACAAAGTGGTACGCCCGGCGATGAAGCTGGCGGCAGAGGGATTTGTGGTTAACGATGCGCTGGCTGACGATCTCAAAACGTACGGCAGTGAAGTGATCCCCAACCACGAGAACAGCAAAGCTATTTTCTGGAAAGACGGCGAACCGCTAAAAAAGGGCGACAAGCTGGTACAGAAAAACCTGGCGAAAAGCCTCGAGATGATTGCCGAGAATGGCCCGGATGCGTTTTATAAAGGGGTGATTGCCGATCAGATAGCCGAGGAGATGAAGAAGAACGGCGGGCTGATGAGCAAAGACGATTTAGCCGCTTATAAAGCCGTGGAGCGTAAACCGATTAGCGGCGACTATCGCGGATACCAGGTCTTCTCGATGCCGCCCCCGTCCTCTGGCGGTATTCATATTGTGCAGATCCTTAATATTCTCGAAAACTTCGATATGAAGAAATACGGATTTGGCAGCGCCGATGCCATGCAGGTGATGGCGGAGGCGGAGAAGTATGCTTACGCCGACCGCTCTGAATACCTTGGCGATCCGGATTTTGTGAAGGTACCGTGGCAGGCGCTGACCAACAAAGCGTATGCCAAATCGCTTGCCGAGCAGATCGATATCAATAAAGCCAAACCCTCCAGTCAGATCAAACCGGGCAAGCTTGCCCCGTACGAAAGTAACCAAACCACCCACTTCTCGGTGGTGGATAAAGACGGCAACGCCGTGGCGGTGACCTATACCCTGAACACCACCTTCGGCACCGGTATTGTGGCGGGTAACACCGGTATTCTGCTCAATAACGAAATGGATGACTTCTCTGCCAAACCGGGTGTCCCGAACGTTTACGGGCTGGTGGGCGGTGATGCCAACGCGGTAGGGCCGAATAAGCGCCCGCTGTCGTCCATGTCGCCGACTATCGTAGTGAAAGATGGCAAAACCTGGCTGGTTACCGGTAGCCCTGGCGGCAGTCGTATTATCACCACTGTGCTGCAAATGGTGGTCAACAGCATCGATTTTGGAATGAACGTCGCCGAAGCCACCAATGCACCGCGTTTCCATCATCAGTGGTTGCCGGATGAGCTGCGCATCGAGAAAGGCTTCAGCCCGGACACCATCAAACTGTTGGAACAGAAAGGGCAAAAAGTCGCGCTCAAAGAGGCGATGGGCAGCACCCAGAGCATTATGGTCGGGCCGGATGGCGCACTGTATGGCGCATCTGACCCACGCTCCGTGGATGATTTAACAGCGGGATACTAAGAATGACGGCCCTCTTCGGTGGGAGAGGGTTTGTCGGTTCAACAGCATTATTCTTCACGTGATTATGGTACGTTATTGTCAGCATCAGTATTCTTGATTAACCTGTATCCTTTTTCAGATACGCGGTAGTAAGGCATGGGTTTATTCCCGCTATCCTCGATATTTACCAATCCTTCGCTAGCCAGTTTATTCACAATATTAACGACATTGCTGAATCCCGGGATTTTTTTCATGGACAGCGCGCGATCTAGATTCATCCAGTTCCAGTTAATATCTTTTTCAGCCATAACTTTCAGTACGTTAAACTCTGTTTCAGTTATCATAGTTAATCGCATCCGAGTAAGCGTAGCTTCGTGTTTTTTTGCTTTCTTCGTAGTCTTTTAAATATTTCTCCAGCGGCCAGGCAGTGCCTAAATCAAAGATTTCACCACTATCTTTATCGATGATGAATGGAGCGTTTCCTGCCAGACGGGCAGCGTTGTCTCCGGTTTCAAGGTATTCCCTGGACTCGAAGCAAAAAAAACAACCTTCTGCAAACCGTCCATGGAGTGTGATAACGACAGGAGTATCCGCATCGTAAAGATATTTATTGGCTTTGTTTATGGCTTCTTTGTAAGAGATCACTAGCATTCCCCTTATAGAACATGACTTTATTGTTTTGCTCTCTACTTTTTTCGCTCAAGCCCAACATATTCAACAAAACCCTCCTCAGAATAAATATTCATTCTTATTCTGAGAATGTCTATTGTATCTTTTGCAAGTTTTTTAGGTATGAACAAAACAAAAACTCTGTCGTCACCATCAATAATTACTCCTGAGGCCAATTGTGATAATATTTCGTCTGGTAATATATAACCACCTAATGTTTTCTTGCTTATTTCCTTTTCTTTTTGTTCTAAAGTATTTAAAGACAATTTTCTCATTATGTGTCCTGGTATTTATTAACGAACAGTGTCTAGAATTTCATTTAAAAATTCAGTAAAGGATTTAAATTTTCCAAATACATTATCAGTACCGATGTTATCTCTAATTTCAAAGAGACAGGTTTTAGTATCATAGGTGAATAACGAAATACTATCATCGCCAATGACTAATCGTTCAGCAAGATCAGGGTTTATATAGTCATCATTATTTCTATAAAACTCGTTCACTATAAATAAGTTATTAACTAAAGATTCTGGTATTGAAAGACTGAAAATCCTTAATCCATTATACTCAAACCCATCCATTGTTTCTAAGAATGTTAAATAATCAGGTTGATTAGAGAATAATATGCAGACTTCATCACATAATTGTTCGAGTATCGGTGATGTTTCAGTTTTAGAGTTTCTTTTTGTGATGCTTTCAATAAATGAACTTTTTATGGCATCTTCTATAGGATAAGCAAAGTTATCCATCATGATTTTTAATTCAACAAGAAGGTCTTCAATCTTCATTTTTTCTTTAATCCTGCAATATTACTTAAGTGGGTAAATTGAACCTGAAGGGATTGCCCAGAGTATTGTTTTGCTTTCGCCGGGTAACATTTTTCTTGTTACATTGGATTGCATATTGGTAAATATTTTGTGATAGGGTTCGTTCTTTGTTAGTACTAAATTATCAAAGCTATTTGTTCCTCCATCATCTAATGGTAATTTATGGTGAACACTATAGTTATGAGGAACATTCCCGTTACGCATTCTTAAAAAATCTTCCGAATTAAATCTATTTGTGTAAATAGGTTTTTTGGCAAGGTCAATAATGAACTTTTTCCTTATAGTACTATCGAATTCCTTTCGTAATGCTGCTGCTTCTATTGGGTTTCTTCGGGTGTAATTTATTTCTTTTACGATTACGCCAGAAAGTAATTTGGGTTCGCCTCTTAGTTTTCCAAGATAGATGGTAATTTCATGATAATAATCAAAACTAGAACGTCTGGCTAACAAAATTGAACTTGCTGCAAGTAACGCACCTGTCGTTTTTTCATTCAGGACTTGATCATATCCTTTAATCGCATCACCACCCAGCTTTTCCGCCGTTTCCCTGAAACCGTCGATATTCCCGTTGTAGATCCCTCCGGCGGCAAGCAGTCTGCCAACCCCTTTGCTGTTTAACGTATTGAGGCCGTTGTCTGCGGGGGTTTTGGGAGGGGGGATAAACAGGCGGTTGTAGTTTTCGGGCAACGCCAGGTAGCTGAACTCAGTGTTGGCAATAAGATGTTTGCAGAGGATATATTCATAGCTGATGGTTATTGTTTCTGTATCTAAATTATTCTCGCTGAATTGGTGTTGAATGGCTGATAGAAATGCTCCCCGCAGTTGAATATAATAATACTTCTCCCATCTACCGAATCTATTGATGCGGTAGAAATAAAACTCCATATATAACTGCTCGTTGTTGTTAATAGCATTAACAAATAATGGGGCGCTTTTATCTATCAGTTTACAAAATCGCAGTCCGTGCAAATGAGAACCTGCGCCAGTACTGGTTATACTATTAGTGAACGAAAAGGTGAAAATTTCGTCTTCGTGCCCTATTTGCCAGCGGTTACCCACGGATGCAATGGTTCCACATCCATCAGAAATAGCCCCCTGCTGTTGTCCTGAAACCATCAGATAGACGATATCACTCATGAAATCCTTATCCTTTTATTACGTGTTATCGTAAAAATGGTAATTTTTCTCTTTGTTTTTATTTACGCTTTCTGATGGTGTTCGTATATAGCAGAAACAAAACGTTTCATTTTAAGTTAATATTTTTGAGGGGATTCTGAATATAAATAACCAAGGAGAGACGTTTTTATATATTTAATAATGGGGGGATATTGAAAGAATAATTGTTGATGTTATTTTATTCACATCAGTGGCCTACATCGTGCTATACGCTGTAGGCCTTATCTGTCAGCTAGGGAACGTACTGTTGCTGTGATTCAGACCAGCGATATATGCGACTGCTTTTATCCTCAAGGTTAACACGCTCTACGTCATAAAAACCGGCGGTCTTTGCCGCGCGTATTTTCAGGATGTACTTACTTTCGCTGATGTCGTGCTGTCGCGTTCCGTCCTGATTCCAGTCCCCGGCGATATCCTGATATTGGTAAATAAGGTTGGAAAACACGTTGATTATCTTGTTGTCTTTAATCGCGTAGAGCTCCAGCACTTCATAAAATGCACCGCCGCCGGAATACGCATTTGAGTACCCGCCGCGTACCCCGAATGCCAGAGTATCGGGTGCGATCCGATAAGGGGCCAGATCCAGTTTAGTGTAATAAGCCAGCGGTTTGACGGACTCATCATCACTCTGCGCTTCGGCGTTTTCATTCCACGTTGAGAGCTGGTCCAGCGGTTTTTCTGAACGTGCGATCGGCTGCAACTGTTGATTCTGCCAGGAAAAAACGCCGAGATATAATTTATTGACGCGGCTGGTGCTGTAATTTTCCGGACAGCCGTTATCTGCGCGTTTCCTGGTTTGTTCTGCCTCTGCCTGATTATCGGCAAAACAGGCGACGCCAATGTATTTCCCGTTTTTGCCCCAGGCTTTGGCACCGGTCATAATCAGGTTTTTGGGGTCTTCATTCGGCGCAACCCAGCTAATCCATTGCGCTACCTCTAACCCTTGCGGCAGTTCACCAAACCCTTTGGCGGGCGTTGCCCCCATCATTTGCTCGGCGAAAATCTGCTTACCTTCCGGATGTTGAATGGCGTTGGGGATAGAATCCACATTTTGTACGGTCGTGGCGTAGCCGGGGGAAATCGTTGCCAGCAGAACCAGCGATAAAACCTTTTTCACGATGCATCCTTTCAATAAAAAGGGCGAGATGACTCGCCCAACCATTACTTCACGCGCGCCATAAAGTACGCATCAACGTACTCACCGTTGCGCAGGCCATATTTCTTACCGGTCCCTTCGATTTCAAAGCCATACTTTTTGTACACTGCCACAGCAGGTTCATTATCGACAAACACCGTCAGCTCAATGCGCTCGACGCGCAGCCAGTTGTCGCACATGTCGATCATGGTGCGGATGAGCGCGCTGGCGACGCCGCGATTTTGCCAGCGGGCATCTACGCAGATCCCAAAATCAGCAACGTGGCTGCGGCGCGGGCGCTGGGTGACTTCAATGCATAGGTGCCCCACGACAATATCATCAATGCAGGCAACCAGTTGTTTGACACCGGTGCGCTCGGCGAGCCGTTCTTGCCACATCTCCATGGAAGGATGAGGAACCTGTAGCGTATTGTGATACACCTCCGGCTGGGCATGGATTTGACGAATGGCGTCGTAATCTTTCTTTTCAGCGTGGCGTATCACTATCTCACTCATTCCTTATCTCCTGCAGGGTTAATTGTGTATTTACACTCGCTGAGAAAGAAAAATCCGTCAACTGCATTTTTTTGCAAAAAGAAGTAGACAAGTGCGAATGAGAATGATTATTATTGCTCTGCGTTCAGGGGAACCCTACGGAGAACCTGAAAGCACGACATTGCTCACATTGCTTCCAGTATTACTTTAGCCAGCTTTTGCTGGCTTTTTTTTTGGGGTTTTGTTTCAGCCTGGCTTACTTGCCATTTTGTCCCCGGGAAGTGCTCGTGCTCCTCACGTACATTTAGTACGCTCCGGGCCCTGCGCGCTTGCCGTGAACAAACTGACCGCGACGCCGCCGGCCGATCTTGAGGCTACTGCTTTTGTAGGCCGGATAAGGCCACGCCGCATCCGGCACGATGACAGGATGGATTCAGTCTCCCCCCACTTTGCGCTATGGTGTAGGCAATCACCTTCAAAAGGATTGCCTCATGACCTTACACTGCGCATTCATTGGGTTTGGTAAAAGCACCACCCGTTACCATTTACCGTACGTTCTCAACCGTAAAGACAGCTGGCACGTGGCGCATATCTTCCGTCGTCACGCCAAGCCGGAAGAGCAGGCACCGCAATATTCACACATCCACTTTACCAGCGACCTCGACGAGGTATTAAACGATCCGCAGGTGAAGCTGGTGATCGTCTGCACACATGCAGACAGTCACTTTGAATACGCAAAGCGTGCGCTGGAAGCGGGTAAAAACGTGCTGGTGGAGAAACCGTTCACACCAACGCTGGCAGAGGCAAAAGCGCTGTTCGAACTGGCGCAAAGCAAGGGGCTGATCGTTACGCCGTACCAGAATCGTCGCTTTGATTCCTGCTTCCTCACTGCCAAAAAGGCGATTGAGAGCGGCAAGTTGGGCGAGATTGTTGAAGTGGAGAGCCATTTTGACTACTACCGCCCGGTGGTGGAAACCCAGCCGGGTCTGCCGCAGGACGGCGCATTCTATGGGCTGGGCGTACACACCATGGACCAAATTATCTCGTTGTTTGGTCGTCCCGACCACGTTGCCTATGACATCCGTAGCCTGCGTAACAAAGCGAATCCTGATGATACCTTTGAAGCGCAGCTGTTCTACGGTGACCTGAAGGCTATCGTCAAAACCAGCCACCTGGTGAAAATCGACTATCCGAAGTTTATCGTTCACGGCACTAAAGGCTCGTTTGTGAAATACGGTATCGACCAGCAGGAGACCAGCCTGAAGGCCAATATCATGCCGGGGGAACCCGGTTTTGCCGCCGATGATTCAGTGGGTGTGCTGGAATATGTCAACGATGATGGCATCACGGTGAAAGAAGAGATGAAACCGGAAGTGGGCGACTATGGCCGCGTCTATGATGCGCTGTATCAGTCGCTGACCACCGGTACGCCTAATTACGTCAAGGAATCTGACGTTCTTACTAACCTCGAGATCCTCGAGCGCGCCTTTGAACAGGCAACGCCTGCCACGATAACCCTCGCCAAATAGCGCTAAGTGATGCCTCTGGGCTTGTTCATTTTTTTTGAACAGAGGCGTCAATTTTCACCCTCTATGATCCCTGAGTGATTGAGTCCACACTGGCTCCATCGAAAACATCTGGGGGTGAACACAATGATCTTCTTACGCAAAGCAAACGACCGTGGTCATGCAAATCATGGCTGGCTCGATTCCTGGCATACCTTCTCGTTTGCCAACTACTATGACCCGAATTTTATGGGGTTCTCGGCACTGCGCGTGATTAACGATGACGTGATCGACGCAGGCCAGGGCTTTGGTACGCATCCCCATAAAGACATGGAAATCCTGACCTACGTACTGGAAGGTGCGGTGGAGCATCAGGACAGCATGGGTAATAAAGAGCAGGTACCTGCAGGTGAATTCCAGATTATGAGCGCCGGGACGGGGATCCGTCACTCGGAGTACAACCCAAGCGACACCGAGAAGCTGCACCTGTATCAGATTTGGATCATCCCGCAGGAAAACGGCATTACGCCACGCTACGAGCAGCGCCGTTTTGATGCCGCGCAGGGCAAACAGCTGGTGCTGTCGCCGAATGCGCGTGACGGTTCGCTGAAGGTTTACCAGGATATGGAGCTGTACCGCTGGGCGCTGCTCAAAGATGAGCAATCGGTACATCAGATAGCCGCGGAACGCCGCGTGTGGATCCAGGTCGTGAAAGGCAATGTCACCATCAACGGAACCAAAGCGTCCACCAGTGATGGTCTGGCAATCTGGGATGAACAGGCCATTTCGATTCATGCCGACAGCGACAGCGAAGTATTACTGTTTGACCTGCCGCCTGTATAACGTGCTGTAACCCTTGTAGGCCGGATAAGACGCGACAGCGTCGCCATCCGGCTTTTCATCGTTTGTCATTAAATCCGCACGTCCGTGGTAAACTTGGGGAATCTATCCCTTTTTAACGCTTCAGGACGATGAAAAAGAAAAGACCCGTACTTCAGGATGTAGCCGACCGCGTGGGCGTGACCAAAATGACGGTCAGTCGCTTTTTGCGCAACCCGGAGCAGGTCTCCGTGGCGCTGCGGGGCAAAATTGCCGCTGCACTTGATGAGCTGGGTTATATTCCCAATCGTGCTCCTGATATCCTTTCAAATGCTACCAGTCGTGCTATCGGCGTGCTGTTACCCTCTCTCACCAACCAGGTTTTTGCTGAAGTGTTACGCGGCATTGAGGCCGTGACTGACCGCCACGGTTATCAGACCATGCTGGCGCACTACGGCTATAAGCCCGAGATGGAGCAGGAACGTCTGGAATCAATGCTATCGTGGAATATCGATGGCCTGATCCTCACCGAACGCAGCCACACCCCGCGTACATTGAAAATGATCGAAGTGGCGGGGATCCCGGTGGTTGAACTGATGGACAGCCAGTCTCCGTGTCTTGATATCGCCGTCGGTTTTGACAACTTCGAAGCCGCCCGCCAGATGACCGCCGCCATTATCGCGCGTGGGCATCGCCACATTGCCTATCTGGGAGCGCGTCTGGATGAACGAACTATCATCAAACAGAGGGGCTACGAGCAGGCCATGCGCGACGCCGGTCTGGTGCCGTATAGCGTGATGGTGGAACAATCTTCTTCCTATTCGTCTGGTATTGAGCTTATCCGTCAGGCGCGGCGTGAATACCCGCAGCTGGACGGTGTGTTCTGTACTAACGATGACCTGGCGGTCGGGGCGGCATTTGAATGCCAGCGCTTAGGGCTGAAAATTCCGGATGATATGGCGATTGCTGGTTTCCACGGTCATGACATCGGGCAGGTGATGGAACCGCGTCTGGCGAGCGTGCTCACGCCGCGTGAACGGATGGGCAGCATTGGCGCTGAGCGTCTGCTGGCGCGTATCCGCGGTGAAGCAGTCACACCTAAAATGTTAGATTTAGGTTTCACCTTGTCACCGGGCGGATCTATTTAAGCCGACAAGTTTGACGTAGCTCACACTTATACACTTCGAGCACGAATGGATATTGCTTCTCCATTTGTCCGGCTGGACAATGTTACCGATAACAGTTACCCGTAACAATTCCTGATTCTTGTACCAGTGGGGGCAACGCTTTGAGCACGACTAATCATGATCACCACGTTTACGTTCTGATGGGCGTATCGGGCAGCGGTAAATCTGCTGTCGCCAGCGAAGTGGCGCATCAACTGCAGGCCGCGTTTCTTGATGGCGATTTTCTCCATCCGCGCAGCAACATCACGAAAATGGCCGCCGGTGAGCCGTTGAACGACGACGACCGTAAGCCGTGGTTACAGGCGCTCAATGACGCCGCCTTTGCGATGCAGCGTACCAACAAGGTCTCGCTGATCGTGTGTTCTGCGCTGAAAAAACACTATCGCGACCTGCTTCGCGAAGGCAATCCGAATCTCTCTTTCATCTACCTGAAAGGGGACTTCGACGTGATTGAAAGCCGCCTGAAAGCGCGCAAAGGTCACTTCTTCAAAACGCAGATGCTGGTTACCCAGTTCGATGCGCTGGAAGAGCCGGGTGCGGACGAAAGCGATGTACTGGTGGTGGATATCGATCAACCACTGGACGGTGTGGTAGCGAGCACCATTGAGGTTATAAACCAAGGCAGTAAGTAGTGACTACATTAACGCTTGTTTTAACAGCAGTAGGGTCTGTTTTATTACTGCTGTTTTTAGTAATGAAGGCGCGTATGCACGCCTTCGTTGCTTTGATGGTGGTGTCTATTGGTGCAGGTCTCTTTTCCGGTATGCCGCTCGATAAAATCGCGGCCACCATGGAAAAAGGGATGGGGGGCACGCTGGGCTTCCTGGCGATTGTGGTCGCTCTCGGTGCCATGTTCGGTAAGATTTTGCATGAAACGGGCGCGGTCGATCAGATTGCCGTCAAAATGCTGAAATCCTTTGGTCACAGTCGCGCGCACTATGCGATTGGTCTGGCCGGTCTGATTTGCGCATTACCGTTGTTCTTTGAAGTGGCGATTGTGCTGCTGATAAGCGTGGCGTTCTCGATGGCGCGCCACACCGGTACCAACCTGGTTAAGCTGGTCATTCCGCTGTTTGCGGGCGTGGCGGCAGCGGCGGCGTTTCTGCTGCCGGGGCCCGCGCCGATGCTGCTGGCTTCTCAGATGCACGCCGACTTTGGCTGGATGATCCTGATTGGCCTGTGTGCGGCGATCCCGGGCATGATTATCGCCGGGCCGCTGTGGGGCAACTTTATCAGCCGTTACGTTGAGCTGCACGTGCCGGAAGACATTACCGAGCCGCATCTGGGCGAGGGGAAAATGCCATCCTTCGGCTTCAGCCTGTCGCTGATCCTGCTGCCGCTGGTACTGGTGGGTCTGAAAACCATCGCCGCACGCTTTGTGCCGGTCGGTTCTTCAACCTACGAATGGTTCGAGTTTATCGGTCACCCGTTCACCGCGATTCTTGTGGCGTGCCTGGTGGCGATTTACGGCCTGGCCATTCGCCAGGGGATGCCAAAAGACAAAGTGATGGAGATCTGCGGTCATGCGCTGCAACCGGCGGGGATTATTCTGCTGGTGATCGGTGCTGGTGGCGTATTCAAGCAGGTGCTGGTGGATTCTGGTGTCGGTCCGGCACTGGGTGAAGCATTAACCGGAATGGGCCTGCCGATTGCCATCACCTGCTTTGTGCTGGCAGCGGCGGTGCGTATCATTCAGGGTTCTGCAACCGTGGCCTGCTTAACTGCGGTCGGTCTGGTGATGCCGGTGATTGAACAGCTGAACTTCTCCGGCGCGCAGATGGCGGCCCTGTCTATCTGTATCGCGGGTGGCTCTATCGTGGTCAGTCACGTGAATGACGCCGGTTTCTGGCTGTTCGGTAAGTTCACTGGTGCGACCGAAGCGCAAACGCTGAAGACCTGGACGATGATGGAAACCATCCTCGGCACGGTCGGTGCAATTGTCGGTATGATTGCTTTCCAGCTATTGAGCTGAGGGCATTGCCCGGTGGCGCTTGCGCTTACCGGGCCTACAAACGAGCACATTTCCACACCGTAGACCGGGTAAGCGCTACCCGGCTTTTTTATAGCACGACCAACCCTTCTTCTGTTTTCAGCCAGCGCGGTGCTTTTAGCGTATCGGCGAAATATTCCACCAGATCCTGCAGTAAGTCACCTGCCACGCGTTCCATCTCGTCAGACAGCGTTTTACTCATCAGCAGGTGCGTTAGTAACTGACAGTAGCGCCCCATCTGGTCGGGTTCAGGCTCAAAGAGCGGAGAACGGGTGGGGAATGTTTCCACCGTCAGGCTGGCTTGCAGGTGATGCGGCATCGGTTCTGTCAGGGTCGGTTGCAATAACGCGAGGCAGGCCGTCCCCTCTGCCCGCATCCCTGCGGGCAGAGGGGACGGCCGTCAACACCTCATCGATTTTCAGCCGGACTAGGGTGTCGCTTCAGCGCTCTGGCTTTCAGCTATATCCGTTTTGCTGTTCAGAGGTATTCAAGTAAAAGCTCAGGTGGTCAGGTGTGGGCTGGTCCGGCTGAAAATTGCCGACGCGTTTCCGTAAGGCCGGGAGAACCCGCAGGGATGCGGGTTCAGGGCGCGTTTTGCATGGACGCTGCCTCGCGCCCGGCCCGGTAGCCTGGAGGAATGAGTGGAGGGAACCGCGAAGCGGCGATTTTCCTGCCGGAGAGCCGGGATTGTTAAGGGGGCTGCGTAGCCCCCTTAACACGTTCACCGGTGACGAGATCTCAGAGAAGCAATGAACATAACGTGAACGGAACCGTTCTCTGAAATACCATGCTCTCCAGCTTCAAAACGGTTGCCCGGTGGCGCTTGCGCTTACCGGGCCTACAAACGAGCACACATCCACATCGTAGGCCGGGTCAGGCGAAGCCGCCACCCGGCGTAATATGAGTGCGTCACCCCTTCATCCACATCCGTACGCCATCGAGGAACATCTGGGTTGCCATCATCACCAGAATTAGCCCCATCAGGCGCTCAAGCGCGTTAACCCCTTTCTCACCCAGCAGGCGCAGGAACAGCGACGACTGCAATAAAATCACAAACGTTCCGCCCCAGGCGATCAGCAGGGCAATCACCAGATGTCCCATCTGATTCGGGTACTGATGCGACAACAGCATCAACGACGCCAGGATGGTGGGGCCCGCCACCAGCGGAATGGCCAGCGGAACGATAAACGGCTCTTCGCCTGCGGGCAGTCCGGTGCTGTTACCGGTGGCGCTGGGGAAAATCATCTTGATGGCGATCAGGAACAAAATGATGCCCCCGGAGATCGACACGGTTTCCGCGCGCAGGTTAAGAAATGCCAGAATTTTCTCGCCCGCAAACAGGAATATCAGCATCACCAGCAGCGCAATAAACAGCTCGCGAATCATAATTGCGCGACGGCGTTTCGGTTCAGTATGTTTCAATACGGACATGAAAATGGGCAGATTTCCGAGCGGATCCATAATCAGGATCAATAAAACTGCCGCTGAAATGATTTCATTCATAACTCAAATTCCCTGATAATTACCGCGGACTTTCTGCTTGCGAGCGCAGCGGGATAAGTCGCATTACTGATGGCTTCGCTATCATTGATTAATTTCACTTGCGACTTTGGCTGCTTTTTGTATGGTGAAGGATACGTCACAGGATAATGGCGTACATACACAGCACACATCTCTGCAGGAAAAAAACGCTATGAAAAATGTTGGTTTTATCGGCTGGCGCGGTATGGTCGGCTCTGTACTCATGCAACGCATGGTAGAAGAACGCGACTTCGACGCCATTCGCCCTGTTTTCTTTTCTACTTCCCAGCTTGGGCAGGCGGCACCGACGTTTGGTGCGACCTCCACCGGCATGCTTCAGGATGCATTTGATCTCGATGCGCTGAAGGCGCTCGACATTATTGTGACCTGTCAGGGCGGCGATTATACCAACGAAATCTATCCAAAGCTTCGTGAAAGCGGTTGGCAGGGTTACTGGATTGACGCGGCCTCTTCACTGCGCATGAAAGACGATGCCATCATTATTCTCGATCCGGTTAACCAGAATGTGATCACCGATGGTCTGAACAACGGCATCAAGACGTTTGTCGGCGGTAACTGCACCGTTAGCCTGATGCTGATGTCACTCGGCGGTCTGTTCGCCAACGATCTGGTGGACTGGGTGTCCGTGGCGACCTACCAGGCGGCTTCCGGCGGCGGCGCGCGTCATATGCGTGAACTGCTGTCGCAGATGGGCCATCTGTATAGCCATGTGGCCGATGAACTGGCGACCCCTTCTTCTGCTATCCTCGATATCGAACGTAAAGTGACAACCCTGTCCCGTAGCGGCTCCCTGCCGGTTGATAACTTTGGCGTCCCGCTGGCCGGGAGCCTGATTCCGTGGATCGACAAACAGCTCGATAACGGCCAGAGCCGCGAAGAGTGGAAAGGGCAGGCGGAAACCAACAAAATTCTTAACACGTCTTCCGTGATCCCGGTGGATGGTCTGTGCGTGCGCGTCGGCGCACTGCGCTGCCACAGCCAGGCGTTCACGATTAAACTGAAAAAAGATGTGTCGATTCCGACCGTGGAAGAACTGCTGGCCGCGCACAATCCGTGGGCGAAAGTGGTGCCAAACGATCGGGATATCACCATGCGTGAGTTAACCCCAGCGGCCGTTACCGGTACGTTGACCACGCCAGTCGGTCGTCTGCGTAAGCTGAATATGGGACCGGAGTTCCTGTCAGCCTTTACCGTGGGCGATCAGCTGCTCTGGGGTGCTGCGGAACCATTGCGCCGGATGCTGCGTCAGCTGGCGTAATGCGGGACTGCCGGATAAGCATATCGCCGTCCGGCAGACACAGACCGTGTTTAAACATTGGGTGCTGAGTCGCCCTTTTTTTTGCGTAATACAGGAGTAAGCGCAGATGTTTCATTTTTTACCGGGAGTAAGATAAAGCATTGGCTATTCTTTAAGAGTGACTTAATACCGGAGGTATTAAGTTGTTGCCTGAAGGTGGGACGACGCAGAGAGGATGCACAATTGTGCTGCGTCGTTCAGGTCAAAAAAAGTGTCACTACCTGATGTCGAAAATCAGTTGGAAGGGGTGACACCATAAAACAGGATGACAACCATGTCCGTTCGTATCGATAGAGACGTGATTAATGCGCTAATTGCAGGCCATTTTGCGGATCCTTTTTCCGTACTCGGTATGCACCAAACTGACGCCGGACTTGAAGTCCGTGCTCTTTTACCTGACGCCACCGAAGTGTGGGTGATCGAACCAAAAACCGGACGCAAAGTCGGCAAGCTGGATTGCCTCGACCCTCGCGGTTTTTTCTGTGCTGTAATTCCCCGCCGTAAAAATTTCTTTCGCTATCAGCTGGCTGTTGTCTGGCATGGACAGCAGAATCTGATCGATGACCCTTACCGTTTTGGCCCGCTTATTCAGGATATGGACGCCTGGCTGTTGTCCGAAGGGACGCATCTGCGCCCGTACGAAACGCTGGGCGCACATGCGGATACCATGGACGGCGTGACCGGCACGCGTTTTTCCGTCTGGGCCCCGAACGCACGACGCGTTTCGGTAGTAGGGCAGTTCAACTACTGGGACGGTCGCCGCCACCCGATGCGCCTGCGCAAAGAGAGCGGAATCTGGGAGCTGTTTATCCCCGGTGCACAGCAGGGGCAGCTGTACAAATACGAGATGATCGATGCCAACGGTCATTTGCGTGTTAAAGCCGACCCGTATGCCTTTGAAGCGCAAATGCGTCCGGAAACGGCGTCGGTGATCTGCGGTTTGCCCGAAAAAGTGGTGCAAACGGAGGAACGCAAAAAAGCCAACCAGTTTGATGCGCCGATCTCTATCTACGAAGTGCATCTGGGCTCGTGGCGTCGCCATACGGACAACAACTTCTGGCTGAGCTATCGCGAACTGGCGGATCAACTGATCCCCTATGTGAAGTGGATGGGCTTTACCCATATTGAGCTGTTGCCGGTTAGCGAGCACCCGTTTGACGGCAGTTGGGGCTATCAGCCGACCGGCATGTATGCACCGACCCGACGCTTCGGTACGCGCGATGACTTCCGCTATTTTGTGAATGCTGCGCATCAGGCGGGGCTGAACGTGATCCTCGACTGGGTACCCGGTCACTTCCCGTCGGATGACTTCGGCCTGGCTCAGTTTGACGGTACCAGCTTGTATGAGCACAGCGACCCGCGCGAAGGCTATCACCAGGACTGGAACACGCTGATCTACAACTACGGTCGCCGTGAAGTCAGTAATTATCTGGTGGGTAACGCCCTGTACTGGATTGAGCGCTTTGGTATTGACGCGCTGCGCGTGGATGCCGTGGCGTCGATGATTTACCGCGATTACAGCCGCAAAGACGGCGAGTGGATCCCGAACGAATTCGGCGGGCGTGAGAACCTCGAAGCCATCGAATTTTTGCGTAATACCAACCGTATTCTTGGCGAACAGGTACCGGGCGCGGTGAGTATGGCGGAAGAGTCGACCGACTTTGCCGGTGTATCAAGACCGCAGGACATGGGGGGCTTAGGTTTCTGGTACAAGTGGAACCTCGGCTGGATGCACGACACGCTGGACTACATGAAGCTGGACCCGGTTTATCGCCAGCACCATCACGATAAGCTGACCTTCGGCATGCTGTACAACTACACCGAGAACTTTGTGCTGCCGCTGTCACACGATGAAGTGGTGCACGGTAAAAAATCGATCCTCGACCGCATGCCGGGCGATGCGTGGCAGAAGTTTGCCAATCTGCGCGCCTACTATGGCTGGATGTGGGCCTTCCCGGGTAAGAAGCTGCTGTTTATGGGTAACGAGTTTGCCCAGGGCCGTGAATGGAACCACGACGCCAGCCTCGACTGGCATCTGCTGGAGGGGGGGGATAACTGGCATCACGGCGTACAGCGTCTGGTGCGCGACCTGAACCACACTTATCGTCATCACAAAGCGCTGCATGAACTCGACTTTGACGGCTATGGTTTTGAATGGCTGGTGGTCGATGACAACGAACGGTCGGTGCTGATTTTTGTTCGTCGTGATAAAGCCGGTAATGAAATTATCGTTGCCAGCAACTTTACGCCGGTACCTCGCCACGGCTACCGCTTTGGCATCAATCAACCGGGCAAATGGCGAGAAATCCTCAACACAGACTCGATGCATTACCACGGTAGCAATACCGGCAACGGCGGCGCAGTACAAAGCGATGAAATTGCCAGCCACGGTCGCCAGCATTCACTGAGCCTGACGTTGCCGCCTCTGGCCACGATTTGGCTGATGCGGGAGGGGTGATGACACAACTGGCAACCGGCAATGCCACCCCCCATGGTGCAACGTATGACGGCCATGGGGTTAATTTCACCCTTTTTTCGGCGCATGGCGAGCGCGTCGAACTGTGCATATTCGATGAGCAAGGCTGTGAGCATCGCTATGATTTGCCGGGGCGTAGCGGTGATGTTTGGCACGGCTATCTGGCCGATGCCCGGCCCGGTTTGCGCTACGGTTACCGCGTACATGGTCCGTGGCAGCTGCAGCAGGGACACCGTTTTAACCCGGCGAAACTGCTGATTGACCCCTGCGCGCGCCGGGTCGATGGCGAGTTAAAAGATAACCCGCTGCTGCACGGTGGAATGAACGAACCGGATCATCACGATAACGCGGCGATTGCCCTGAAAAGCGTGGTGGTGTCAGACCATTATGACTGGGAAGACGATGCCGCGCCGCGCACGCCGTGGGGCAATACCGTTATCTACGAAGCGCATGTTAAAGGGCTGACGTATCTGCACCCGGACATTCCGCAACAGATTCGCGGCACTTACAAAGCGCTCGGTCATCCGGTGATGATCGACTATTTCAAGCGTCTCGGCATTACTGCGCTGGAACTGCTGCCCGTGGTGCATTTCGCCAGCGAGCCGCGACTGCAGCGGCTGGGGCTGTCGAACTACTGGGGCTACAACCCGGTAGCCATGTTTGCACTGCATCCGGCCTATGCCTGCTCACCTGAACACGCGCTGGATGAGTTTCGCGATGCCGTCAAAGCGCTACACAAAGCGGGGATTGAGGTCATTCTCGATATCGTTTTGAACCACAGCGCTGAGCTGGATCTTGAAGGGCCGGTCTTCTCCCTGCGCGGAATTGATAACCGTAGCTATTATTGGATCAGGGACGATGGTGATTACTACAACTGGACCGGCTGTGGGAACACCCTCAACCTGAGCCATCCCGGTGTCGTGGAGTATGCGTGCGAATGCCTGCGCTATTGGGTGGAAACCTGCCATGTGGATGGTTTTCGTTTTGATTTAGCATCCGTCATGGGGCGTACGCCTGCGTTTCGTCAGGATGCGCCGCTGTTTACCGCAATCCAAAACTGCCCGCTGCTTTCAGGCGTTAAGCTGATTGCGGAGCCGTGGGACATCGGTGAAGGCGGGTATCAGGTTGGGAATTTTCCCCCGCCGTTTGCTGAGTGGAATGACCATTTCCGCGATGCAAGTCGACGCTTCTGGCTCCAGCGTAATCTGCCCCTTGGGGAGTTTGCCGGACGTTTTGCGGCTTCCAGCGACATGTTTAAACACCCTGGTCGCAAACCCAGCGCATCGGTCAATCTGGTGACGGCGCACGATGGTTTTACGCTGCGTGACTGTGTGTGCTTCACAAATAAGCACAATGAAGCGAATGGTGAGGAAAATCGCGACGGCACTAGCAATAACTACAGCGACAATCATGGTAAAGAAGGATTAGGCGGCACGCTGGACCTGATTGAACGGCGACGCGACAGCATGCATGCCCTGTTGACGACGTTGCTGCTTTCTCAGGGTACACCGATGTTGCTGGCGGGAGATGAACATGGTCATAGCCAGCACGGTAACAATAACGCTTACTGCCAGGATAACGCCTTAACCTGGCTGGACTGGCAGCAGGCAAACAGCGGGCTAACCACATTCACCGCCGCGTTGATTCATCTTCGCCAGCAGATCCCTGCCTTAACAGACGATCGCTGGTGGGAAGAGGGCGACGGCAATGTGCGTTGGCTGAACCGATACGCACAACCCTTAAGTGCGGATGAGTGGAAAAACGGCCCGAGGCAGATGCAGATCCTGCTCTCAGACCGTTTTCTGATCGTGATAAACGCCACGCTTGAGGTGACAGATATCGTTTTACCTGAAGGGGAATGGCATGCCGTTCCTCCATTTGCCGGAGAGGATAATCCGGTTATTACGGCTGTCTGGCAGGGACCTGCGCACGGACTGTGTGTGTTCCAAAGATGATAAAAAAGGAGTTAGTCATGGTGAGTTTAGAGAAGAACGATCGTGTAATGTTGGCGCGCCAGCTGCCATTAAAATCTGTTGCCCTAATCCTGGCCGGTGGTCGTGGTACCCGCCTGAAAGATTTAACCAACAAACGTGCTAAGCCTGCCGTGCACTTTGGCGGTAAGTTCCGCATTATCGATTTTGCTTTATCCAACTGCATTAACTCCGGGATCCGCCGTATTGGCGTGA
Source organism: Citrobacter freundii (assembly GCF_029717145.1). NCBI lineage: Bacteria > Pseudomonadati > Pseudomonadota > Gammaproteobacteria > Enterobacterales > Enterobacteriaceae > Citrobacter > Citrobacter freundii. Next base: position 287,525 of record NZ_CP099222.1, read on the forward strand.
TCACCCAGTACCAGTCCCACACGCTGGTGCAGCATATTCAGCGCGGCTGGTCGTTCTTCAGTGAAGAGATGAACGAGTTTGTCGATCTGCTGCCTGCCCAGCAAAGAATGCAGGGTGAAAATTGGTATCGCGGCACGGCAGATGCGGTCACCCAAAACCTGGACATCATTCGACGCTATAAAGCGGAATATGTGGTGATCCTCGCGGGCGATCATATCTACAAACAGGACTATTCGCGCATGCTGATCGACCACGTCGAAAAAGGCGCACGCTGCACCGTGGCCTGTATGCCGGTGCCGATTGAGGAAGCCAGCGCCTTTGGCGTCATGGACGTCGACGACAGCGACAAAATCATCGAATTCGTGGAAAAACCGGCGAATCCACCGGCTATGCCAAACGATCCGACCCGATCCCTTGCCAGTATGGGGATCTATGTTTTCAACGCCGATTATCTGTATGAATTACTTGAAGAAGATGATCTCGATGAAAACTCCAGCCACGACTTTGGCAAAGATATCATCCCGAAAATTACCGCAGCTGGCATGGCTTATGCGCATCCATTCCCTAAATCCTGCGTACAGTCAGACCCGGAATCCGAGCCGTACTGGCGCGACGTTGGGACGCTGGAAGCCTACTGGAAGGCTAACCTCGATCTGGCGTCGGTTACCCCGGAACTGGATATGTACGATCAGGACTGGCCGATTCGCACACACATGGAATCACTGCCGCCGGCGAAGTTTGTGCAGGACCGCTCCGGTAGCCACGGCATGACGCTGAACTCGCTGGTCTCTGGCGGCTGTATTATTTCCGGTTCGGTGGTGGTGCAGTCCGTTCTGTTCCCGCGGGTGCGGGTGAATTCTTTCTGTAACATTGATTCGGCAGTGTTGTTACCTGAAGTGTGGGTCGGGCGTTCATGCCGCTTACGCCGCTGTATCGTTGACCGTGCCTGCGTCATCCCTGAAGGCATGGTGATTGGTGAAAACGCGGAAGAAGATGCACGTCGTTTCTACCGTTCAGAGGAAGGTATTGTGCTGGTCACGCGTGAAATGCTGCGCAAACTGCAGATCAAACAGGAGCGATAATGCAGGTTTTACACGTATGTTCAGAGATGTTCCCCCTGTTAAAAACCGGGGGACTGGCAGATGTTCTTGGCGCGTTGCCGGCCGCGCAAATTGCCGATGGCGTGGATGCCCGCGTCGTGCTCCCGGCGTTTCCGGATATCCGTCGCGGCATTCCTGATGCGCAGGTCGTGACGCGGCGCGATACCTTTGCCGGACGTATCACGCTGCTGTTCGGCCATTACAACGGCGTCGGTATTTACCTGATTGACGCGCCGCACCTCTACGACCGTCCCGGCAGCCCGTATCACGATACTAACCTGTTCGCTTACTCTGATAACGTCCTGCGCTTTGCGCTGCTCGGCTGGGTGGGATGCGAAATGGCCTGCGGGCTTGATCCATTCTGGCGCCCGGATGTGGTGCATGCGCACGACTGGCATGCAGGTCTGGCCCCGGCGTATCTGGCGGCACGCGGCCACCCGGCGAAATCGGTGTTCACCGTGCACAACCTGGCCTATCAAGGCATGTTTTATGCAAAGCATATGGATGACATCCAATTGCCATGGTCATTCTTTAATGTGCATGGACTGGAGTTCAACGGGCAGATTTCTTTCCTGAAGGCGGGGTTGTACTACGCCGACCATATTACGGCGGTTAGCCCGACCTACGCGCGGGAAATCACCGAGGCGCAATTTGCCTATGGAATGGAGGGATTGTTGCAGCAGCGTCATCGTGAAGGACGTCTTTCCGGCGTGCTGAACGGCGTTGATGAAAACATCTGGAGTCCGGAAACGGACCTGCTGCTGGCATCGCGCTACACGCGTGACTCGCTGGAAGACAAAGCCGAGAACAAGCGTGAACTGCAGATTGCGATGGGGCTTAAGGTTAACGACAAAGTGCCGCTTTTTGCAGTCGTGAGCCGCCTGACCAGCCAGAAAGGGCTGGATCTGGTGCTGGAAGCGCTGCCCGGTTTACTGGAGCAGGGCGGACAGTTAGCGTTACTGGGTGCGGGCGATCCGGTGTTGCAGGAAGGTTTCCTTGCGGCAGCGGCAGAGCATCCGGGCCAGGTGGGTGTACAGATTGGCTATCATGAGGCCTTCTCGCACCGCATTATGGGCGGGGCTGACGTTATTCTGGTGCCCAGTCGCTTTGAGCCGTGTGGCTTAACACAATTGTATGGACTGAAGTACGGTACGCTACCGCTGGTGCGGCGTACCGGTGGGCTGGCTGATACGGTATCCGACAGTTCGCTGGAAAACCTGGCGGACGGTATCGCCAGTGGGTTTGTATTTGAAGATAGTAATGCCTGGTCGCTGTTGCGGGCAATCCGGCGTGCTTTCGTGTTGTGGTCGCGCCCTTCGCTCTGGCGGTTTGTACAACGTCAGGCAATGGCCATGGATTTTAGCTGGCAAGTCGCGGCGAAATCCTACCGTGAGCTTTACTATCGCTTGAAATAGATATCCAGGAATCACCTATATGAATGCTCCATTTAGTTATGCATCGCCCACACTCAGCGTAGAGGCTCTTAAGCATTCTATCGCCTACAAGCTGATGTTCACGATTGGCAAAGATCCGGTCATTGCCAACAAACATGAGTGGCTGAACGCCACGTTGTTCGCGGTGCGCGATCGCCTCGTGGAGCGCTGGCTGCGTTCTAATCGTGCGCAATTATCTCAGGAAACTCGCCAGGTCTATTACCTGTCAATGGAGTTTCTGATTGGCCGCACGCTTTCCAATGCACTGTTATCGTTGGGAATTTATGACGATGTCAAAAATGCGCTGGAAGGCATGGGGTTGGATCTCGAAGATCTGATCGACGAAGAAAATGACCCCGGCCTCGGTAACGGCGGCCTCGGGCGTCTGGCAGCCTGCTTCCTCGACTCGCTGGCGACGTTAGGCCTGCCGGGCCGCGGCTACGGTATTCGCTACGACTACGGCATGTTCAAGCAGAATATTGTTGATGGCCGACAGAAAGAGTCGCCGGACTACTGGCTGGAATACGGTAACCCGTGGGAGTTCAAACGCCACAATACGCGCTACAAAGTGCGCTTTGGTGGCCGTGTTCAGATGGAAGGCAAGAAGATGCGCTGGGTCGAGACCGAAGAGATCCTCGCGGTGGCATACGACCAGATTATCCCGGGTTACGACACTGACGCGACCAATACGCTGCGCCTGTGGAATGCTCAGGCCAGTAGCGCAATCAACCTCGGTAAATTTAACCAGGGCGACTACTTTGCGGCGGTGGAAGATAAAAACCACTCTGAGAACGTCTCCCGCGTACTGTATCCGGATGACTCCACCTATTCCGGGCGCGAGCTGCGTCTGCGCCAGGAGTACTTCCTGGTCTCCTCGACGATCCAGGATATTTTGAGCCGCCATTATCAGCTGCACAAAACCTACGACAACCTGGCGGATAAAATCGCCATTCACCTCAACGATACCCACCCGGTGTTGTCGATCCCTGAGCTGATGCGCCTGCTGATTGATGAGCACAAGTTTAGCTGGGACGATGCGTTTGAGGTCTGCTGCCAGGTGTTCTCGTACACCAACCACACGCTGATGAGCGAAGCACTGGAAACCTGGCCGGTGGATATGCTGGGCAAGATCCTGCCGCGCCATCTGCAAATCATCTTTGAGATTAACGACTACTTCCTGAAGACGTTGCAGGAGCAGTATCCGAACGATACCGGCCTGCTGGGACGTACCTCGATCATTGATGAGTCCAACGGCCGCCGCGTGCGTATGGCGTGGCTGGCGGTGGTGGTCAGCCATAAAGTAAACGGCGTGTCTGAGCTGCACTCCAACCTGATGGTGCAGTCGCTGTTTGCTGATTTTGCGAAAATCTTCCCGACGCGTTTTTGCAACGTCACCAACGGCGTGACGCCGCGCCGTTGGCTGGCGCTGGCCAACCCGCCGCTTTCTGAGGTACTGGATGAGAACATTGGCCGTACCTGGCGAACCGATCTCAGCCAACTTAGCGAGCTGGAACAGCATTGTGATTACCCTCTGGTGAACCAGGCCATACGCCGTGCGAAGCTGGAGAATAAAAAGCGTCTGGCGACGCTTATCGCCCAGCAGCTTAACGTGGTGGTGAACCCGAAATCGCTGTTTGATGTGCAGATCAAGCGTATTCATGAGTACAAACGCCAGCTGATGAACGTGCTGCATGTGATCACCCGCTACAACCGCATCAAGGCCGATCCTGACGCCGAGTGGGTGCCGCGCGTGAATATCTTCGCCGGTAAGGCCGCGTCGGCCTATTACATGGCGAAGCACATCATCCATCTGATCAACGATGTGGCGAAAGTGATCAACAACGATCCGCAGATTGGCGACAAGCTGAAGGTGGTGTTCATCCCGAACTACAGCGTCAGTCTGGCGCAGGTGATCATTCCTGCCGCCGACCTGTCTGAGCAGATTTCACTGGCCGGGACCGAAGCCTCCGGGACCAGTAACATGAAATTTGCGCTGAACGGTGCGTTGACCATCGGTACGCTGGACGGAGCCAACGTCGAGATGCTGGAGCATGTGGGTGCGGAGAATATCTTTATCTTCGGGAATACTGCAGAAGAGGTGGAGGCCTTGCGTAGCAAAGGTTACAAGCCGCGCGAGTATTACGAGAAAGATGAGGAACTGCATCAGGTGCTGACGCAAATTGGCAGCGGGGTCTTCAGTCCTGAAGAGCCGGGACGCTATCGCGACCTGGTGGATTCGCTGATCAACTTCGGTGACCACTATCAGGTGCTGGCGGATTATCGTAGCTATGTCGATTGTCAGGACAAGGTTGATGAACTGTACCGCGAGCCGGAGCAGTGGACCACCAAGGCAATGATTAACATCGCCAACATGGGCTACTTCTCATCGGACAGAACCATCAAAGAGTACGCCGAGAACATCTGGCATATTGATTCAGTACGGTTGTAACAAGAGATAGGGCTACCTGTAGGCCGGATAAGGCGTTAGCCGCCATCCGGCAAAATGCCCGGTGGCGCTGACGCTTACCGGGCCTACAGGGCGCTCGTTGCCGGGGGCGCTTCGCTTGCCCGGCCTACGTTAATGCACTCTTGTAGGCCGGATAAGGCGTCAGCCGCCATCCGGCATTTTTATCAGGACGCCAGCGACAGCTGGTGTTTTTCAACATACTCCGCCAGCCACTGAGTCATGCGCGACTGCTGTTCAGCATTCAGCCACATGCCTTCTTTCGTACGACGCCACAGCGCATCGTCGGCGCGACGCACCCATTCGTGATCGACCAGATACTTCAGCTCTGCCTCATAGAACTCGTGCCCGAAGTCTTCGCCTAACTCAGCAAGCGAGGTCGCTTCGCCGATGATCCACTCGGTGTTGCTGCCGTAGGTGCGCGAATAGTGGCGCGCCAGTGATTCGGTCAGGAACGGATAGCGACGGCGCAGTTTTGCCGCGTAATCTTCGCGATCGCCGCCGATGTCACCGCCAGGCAGGATGCACTCTTTGGTCCATGCCGGACCGATGCCCTGATAGTACGACGACAGTTTTTCCATCGCGTGCTCGGCCAGCTTACGGTAGGTGGTTAACTTGCCGCCGAAGACTGACAGCAGCGGTGCTTTGCCGTTTTCGTCGTGGATATCCAGCGTATAATCGCGGGTAATAGCCTGCGGCGAGTCGGACTCGTCATCGCACAGCGGGCGTACGCCCGAGTAGGTCCAGACGATATCCTCGCGGCCCAGCTGTTTCTTAAAGTGTGCGTTGTAGACCTGCAGCAGATAATTGATTTCGCTGTCGTCAATTTTCACTGCTTTAGGATCGCCTTTGTATTCGACGTCGGTGGTGCCGATAATTGAGAACTCATCCATCCACGGAATGACAAACACAATACGTTTATCTTCGTTTTGCAGGATGTATGCCTGTTTCTGGGTGTGTACGCGCGGCACCACAATGTGGCTGCCTTTAATCAGGCGGATACCGTAAGGTGAAGGCAGGTGCATACCGTCGTCGAAGAACTCTTTCACCCACGGACCGGTGGCGTTAACCAGGCCGCGAGCCTGCCAGGTGTGTTTCTTGCCGGTATCGATATCTTCCGCTTCGACAATCCACAGACCGTTTTCACGACGAGCGGAGGTGGCGCGAGTACGGGTTAATACTTCCCCGCCTTTACGCACAACCATTTGGGCATTTGCCAAAACCAGTCGTGCATCGTCTACCCAACAGTCAGAATATTCGAAACCGCGCACAATCTCGGGTTTCATCACAGAATCTGCGCCAAAACGCAAACCAGTGGAACTCGGTAAACTGGTGCGTTTGCCCAGATGATCGTACATAAACAGACCAATACGGATCATCCAGGCCGGACGCAGGTGTGGGCGATGGGGCAGACGAAAGCGCATCGGGAAGGCGATATGCGGTGCCATCTTCAACAGGACTTCACGTTCAGCCAGCGCTTCGCTAACCAGACGGAATTCGTAGTGTTCCAGGTAGCGCAGACCACCGTGGATGAGTTTGGAGCTGGCGGAGGAGGTTGCACAGGCTAAATCCTGCGCTTCCAGCATCAGCACGGATAAACCGCGTCCAGCGGCATCTGCCGCGATACCGGCACCGTTGATGCCTCCACCTATCACAATCAGATCTTTGGTTTCCATGCTGGCCTCTCGCACTTTCGTTATAGCTCATTAATGTTCGTTATCGAGCATAATAGCAAAGAATCGCGCCATTGGTAACATCGGATAAACAATTTACAGTGATACATATAACATTATGGCGTTTACCTGTGCAGGCGACGTACACTGCCAGGTAATATTGGTTACCTGCACAGAAATAATAAGAGAACATCATGGATCAGTTTGAATGTATCAATGTCGAAGAAGCCCATCAGAAGCTGCTGCACGGAACGGCGGTGCTGGTGGATATCCGCGATCCGCAAAGCTATGCCATGGGCCATGCGCCACAGGCGTTTCACCTGACTAACGACACGCTGGGTTCCTTTATGCGTGACCATGATTTTGATACCGTTGTGCTGGTGATGTGTTACCACGGCAACAGCAGTAAAGGTGCGGCACAATATCTGCTTCAGCAGGGGTACGATGCGGTGTACAGCATCGACGGTGGATTCGATGCCTGGCATCGACATTTTCCTGCGGAAGTGACGTTTGGTGCGTAAGCCCGACGCGACAGTGAAGTATGACGGATATAACAAAGATGCAGCCTGAAACGGGTAGTGTCGATATACTGTCCTCTTTTGTGTGGAATAAGCGACAGCAACGATGTTGATGATTACCTCTTTTGCTAACCCCCGCGTGGCGCAGGCCTTTGTTGATTATATGGCGACACAGGGCGTTATCCTGACGATTCAGCAACATAGTCAAACGGATGTCTGGCTGGCGGATGAGTCCCAGGCTGAACGCGTGCGCGCTGAGCTGGCGCGTTTTCTGGAAAACCCAGGCGACCCGCGTTACCTGGCGGCCAGCTGGCAGTCCGGCCAAACCGACAGTGGCCTGCACTATCAACGTTTTCCGTTTCTTGCCACGCTGCGCGAACGCGCCGGCCCGGTCACCTGGGTGGTGATGGCCGCGTGTGTGCTGGTGTTTATCGCCATGAATGTGGTGGGCGATCAAACGGTGATGCTGTGGTTAGCGTGGCCGTTCGATCCCTCGCTGAAATTTGAATTCTGGCGTTATTTCACCCACGCTTTTATGCACTTCTCGCTGATGCACATCCTCTTCAACCTGCTGTGGTGGTGGTATCTCGGCGGGGCGGTAGAAAAGCGGTTGGGCAGCGGAAAACTGATCGTTATTACCGTCATCAGCGCCCTGCTGAGCGGCTATGTGCAGCAGAAATTCAGCGGCCCGTGGTTTGGTGGGTTGTCTGGCGTGGTGTATGCGTTGATGGGCTATGTGTGGCTACGCGGCGAACGCGATCCGCAAAGCGGTATTTTCCTGCAGCGTGGTTTGATTCTCTTTGCCTTGATTTGGATTGTTGCCGGTTGGTTCGATCTGTTTGGTATGTCGATGGCGAACGGCGCACATATGGCTGGCCTGGCCGTTGGTCTGGCTATGGCATTGGCAGACACGCTCAATGTGCGAAAACGAACTTGAATGAGAGTGTTGTGATAGCAAACTGTAGGCCGGATAAGCGCTAGCGCCATCCGGCAAAATTCCAGGGAACAATAATGAAACAAACACAACGACATGACGCGATCATTGAACTGGTAAAAAAACAGGGATACGTCAGCACTGAGGAGTTGGTGGAGCATTTCTCCGTCAGCCCACAAACGATTCGCCGGGACCTTAACGACCTGGCAGATCAGAACATGATTTTGCGCCACCACGGCGGCGCGGCGTTGCCTTCCAGCTCGGTGAATACCCCCTGGCATGATCGTAAGGCCACGCAGACGGCAGAAAAAGAGCGCATTGCCCGTAAGGTCGCCACGCAGATCCCGAACGGCTCCACGCTGTTTATTGACATTGGTACCACGCCGGAAGCCGTCGCTCACGCGCTGCTGAACCATAGCAACTTGCGTATTGTGACCAACAACCTCAACGTGGCCAATACGCTGATGGTGAAAGAAGATTTCCGTATTATTCTGGCCGGGGGCGAACTGCGTAGCCGGGATGGCGGCATTATGGGCGAAGCCACCCTCGACTTTATTTCACAGTTTCGTCTGGATTTCGGTATTTTGGGGATCAGCGGTATCGACAGCGATGGTTCATTGCTGGAATTTGATTACCACGAAGTCCGCACCAAACGCGCCATTATTGAGAATTCACGGCATGTAATGCTGGTGGTGGATCATTCGAAGTTTGGTCGAAATGCAATGGTGAATATGGGCAGCATCAGCATGGTGGACGCCGTGTATACCGACACCCTGCCGCCTGCGGGCGTGATGCAGGTGATTGCCGACCACCATATTCAGCTGGAGTTGTGCTAAGCCAGCGACAGGCCCGGTAAGCGTTAACGCCTCCGGGCTAATTACACCCCGTACCCCATCATCTTCAACAGTTTTTGCGCATGCTGTACCGCGTCCTGGCGGTGAGCCACGCCGAGTTTTTGGTACAAATTGCGGATGTGCGTTTTGATGGTCGTCGCGGCAACGGCCAGCTCACCGGCGATTTGCTCGTTGCTGTAGCCGGAATAAATCAGTCCTAACACCTGCCATTCGCGCTGGGTCAGCGGACTGGTGCGGATAAGCTCCGGGACTTCGGGATGGGTCAGCAGACGCTCCACGAACCCTTCATCAAAGTGGGCGAATTTGTGGCGGTGATGTTGGTTAATTTCACGCAGAATGCGCTGGGCGCGATGCTGATCGAGTTCCGGTAACGTATTAAGCTGGATTAGCTGGCGTAACTGCTGCGCCATCGCTTCGCCTTCAATCACAAAATGGCTGATAAACCCGGTACGATTCGCCAGCTGCAGTGCATCAAGTAACACGCGCTGTGCATCATTTTTGCGTCCAGCCTGCCAGTACAGCTGATTCAGCAACAACAGGTTGCGGTTGAGATCGCTCATCAGGCGCAGGTTACGCGCATTTTCATTGAGTTCTTCCAGCACAATTTCTGCCGGTTCAAATTCACCGAGCAGGATCTGCGCGCGGGCAATGTTACGCCACTGACCTTGCAGGAAGTGGTTGTTGGCAAACTCCGGTTTCGGCGTATGACGCAGCCAGTTGGCGGCCGAATTTTTGTCACCGACCATTTGCCAGTAAATCACGCGGACCTTATCGGCATTGGAGATCCAGTCGCTGTGATAATGTCCGTTGCCCAGCAGGTTTTCCAGACGGTTGAGCAAGCTGCGGGCATTGTCCAGATCGCCTCGCGCCAGCGAACACTGTACCAGCAGTGCCAGACACTGTAGCTGCTGCTGCGGCTGAAAGGTGGAAAGCAGTTCAATGCCGCTGCGGGCAGACGCTTCGGATTCGTCCAGCCGCGCCCAGGCCCACAGGAGCTGCGCGCGGATGCGTACCAGGAATTCATGCATAGGCAGCTGTTCCAGATGTTGCTCTTTCACCAGCTGGAAGGCTTTTTCCTGGGTTTCCCAGGCGGCTTGCAAAAAGCCCTGGGCGAATAAAATTTCGCTTTGTTGGATCAAACTCCACAACGCGTAATGCCAGACGTCATGATGACGCGCCATTTGCTCTGTTTGCTGCATTAATGACAGCGAGCGCGTCAGGTCGCCCTTACAGTGCAGGACTTCGCCGTGCACCGAGGTGGCGACGATACGGCTGTAGAACCAGGCGATCGGTAACTCATCCAGCGCCAGTTTTGCCAGACGCTCAGCTTCGTCAGGATTACCGTCGTTAATCGCTACCTGAGCACGCAGTGCATTAAATTCGGCATGCAGCGTTGGCTCCATATCACCTTTCATTTCCTGCTCAGCGCGCGCCAGAAGGGTGTTCACTTCACTGTAGCGGTGCTGGCTCTGCATCAGCCAGGCCTGTAGCAGCACCAGACGTGGATTTTCCAGCAGGCTTTCCCACGGCAGCGCTTTTAATGACTCTTCCAACAGCGCCAGCTCGCTGTGGTTAAACAACCCCCACGCATGATTGAGCAGGATATCGCGCAGCATATGGGCGTCGCCTGCCGCCAGCGCATGGTGAATGGCTTCGCTGGGGAAACCTTGCTCCATCCAGCTTTCTGCAGCGGCGCGATGGATCTCGGGGAGTTCGGCCGCCAGTTCCCACTGACAGCGCTGGCGTAAGAAGTTACCAAACAGCGGGTGATAGCTAAACCATTCGCCGATGTCGTCCATCCGCTGCAGGAATAGTCCCTGACGCTCAATCTCTTCCAGCCGCATTTGGCCGTTTTCTTCCCCGGTCACCCGGACAATCAGCGCATCGTTCATGGAGCGCAATATGGCGCTTTTCAACAGGAAGTGGCGGGTACTGAGATCCACGCTGTCCAGCACTTCATCGACCAGATAATCTGATAAATGGCTGGCGTTGATCCCGGCCAGGCGTCGTGCCGACTGGTGCGCGGAATGATTGTTCTGGCGTGCGGAAAGGGCGATCAGCTGTAATGCGGTAGCCCACCCGGCGACGTCATCGCACATGCGGCTGCTTTCCGCCGCTTCAATGGGGGAGGATAAACGTCGATCGAAGAACTGTTTCGCTTCCTGATGGTTGAAGGCCAGCTGTTGGCTGCCGATTTCCAATAGCTGATCGCGCACCCGCAGGTTGGCAATACCCAGCTGCGGTAAGTTACGTGACAGCACCACCAGCGTGAGATTCTCAGGTTGGTGGCGCAGGAAAAAACGCATGGCTTCGTGGATGGCCGGATTAGAGATTAAGTGATAATCATCCACCACCAGGTACAGCGGACGATGCCATTCTGCCAGTTCAATGAAGAGCTGAGCAAACAGTGAGGTCAGGCTGGCGTACTGGCGTTTTTGTACCATGGCTTCACTGGTCGTACAGTGTCCACCGGTCGCCTGTTGAATAGCGGCAATCAAATAGCTGGCAAAGCGTTCCTGCTGGTTATCACCCTCATCCAGTGAGAACCAGCCCAGTTCATTTTTCCCCGCCGCCCACTGTGAAACCAGCGTCGTTTTTCCATAACCAGCAGGACTTGTTACCAGGGCGAGCCTGAAATTGTTCGCGCCGGAAAGTTTAGCCAACAGGCGCTCACGAACCACCGTATGGTCGAGACGAACCGGACGACTTAATTTAGACGGAATCAACATATGTTAGTCACTTCACTGTGTGAAAATGGGGAAAATGATTTTTTTGCGCTTCGTAATTAATAGCTATAAGGTCGGCCAGAAAGCCATTTTATGCAAGCTAAGCGGGTTTTTTGTGTGTCTGAATTTGCACTATGTCACAATTCTATACATCTATTGCAATAATTGCTCTTAGGGGCCACAAAGGCCGTGGCGACTGGGTTTGGCGTTATTCTGATGGTCGCGAAAATACCCACTCGTTTTTTATGACTCGTGTATTGTCCGGAGTGTTGTCATGGGTATTCGCGATCGACTTAAAACTTTCGTGTGAAATATCTTAATCACTATATGTATTTCAGGTTAGAAACTGTTTCTCTGTTTACATATTTTTTCTCAACCGTATCCCGCTATTTGATATTGTCTGCTGAGTCCCGTTTGGTTAATGCGAAAAACCTGTCGCATTGGCAGGTATTTTATGTGGGTATTCTGCGTAACGACGGGCAATACCCTCTCCTTTAAGTGGCGGCGATCACATTTTTATGCTCATCCCCGCACCTCCTCCCTCCCTAATCCTCACCAGGATGAGGAAGGTCAACATTGAGCCTGGCAAACTAGCGATAACGTTGTTTATTACCTAAAGGATCTGGAACCTCTATGTCACAGCCAACCTTCAACAAAGATCTCTTTCAGGCGGCCCTGACTCGTCAGTGGCAGCGCTTTGGTTTACTGTCGGCTCACGAAATGACGTCACGTCAGTGGTGGCAGGCCGTGAGTGGGGCGTTGGCTGAATTGCTCAGCGCCCAGCCTGCGGTGAAACCCGCTAAAAACCAGCGCCATGTTAACTACATTTCGATGGAGTTTTTGATCGGTCGCCTGACGGGCAACAACCTGCTAAACCTGGGCTGGTATCAGGGAGTGAGCGATGAGCTGAAAGCGCACGACATCAATCTGACCGACCTGCTGGAAGAAGAAACCGACCCGGCGCTGGGTAACGGTGGGCTGGGACGCCTGGCGGCCTGCTTCCTCGACTCAATGGCAACGGTGGGGCAATCCGCGACGGGCTACGGCCTGAATTACCAGTACGGCCTGTTCCGTCAGTCGTTTGCTGATGGCCAACAGATGGAAGCGCCGGACGACTGGCATCGCGGAAGCTATCCGTGGTTCCGTCATAACGAGGCGCTGGATGTGCAGGTCGGTATTGGCGGCAAAGTCAGCAAAGAAGGTCACTGGACGCCCGGGTTTATCATCACCGGCCAGGCCTGGGATCTGCCGGTGCTCGGTTATCGTAACGGCGTGGCGCAACCGCTGCGTCTGTGGCAGGCCAGCCACGCGCATCCGTTTAACCTGACCAAATTCAACGACGGCGATTTCCTGCGTGCAGAGCAGCAAGGTATCGACGCTGAAAAACTGACTAAAGTGCTCTACCCGAACGATAACCACACGGCGGGCAAGAAGCTGCGCCTGATGCAGCAGTACTTCCAGTGTGCTTGTTCGGTAGCCGATATTCTGCGCCGCCATCACCTGGCAGGGCGTAAGCTGCATCAACTGGCTGATTTTGAAGTCATTCAGCTGAACGACACCCACCCGACCATCGCCATTCCTGAGCTGCTGCGCGTGCTGATTGACGAGCATCAGATGAGCTGGGACGACGCGTGGGCGATTACCAGCAAAACGTTCGCGTATACCAACCATACGCTGATGCCGGAAGCGCTGGAGTGCTGGGATGAGAAACTGATAAAAGCGCTGCTGCCGCGCCATATGCAAATCATCAAAGAGATTAACGACCGCTTTAAGACGTTGGTGGATAAAACCTGGCCTGGCGACGATGCGGTGTGGGCGAAGCTGGCAGTCGTGCACAACAAGCAGGTACGCATGGCGAACCTGTGCGTGGTTAGCGGCTTTGCTGTTAACGGCGTAGCGGCGCTGCACTCTGATCTGGTCGTGAAAGACTTGTTCCCGGAATATCACCAGCTGTGGCCGAACAAATTCCATAACGTGACTAACGGTATTACGCCGCGCCGCTGGATTAAACAGTGCAACCCGGCACTTGCTGCGTTGTTGGATAAATCGCTGAAGAAAGAGTGGGCCAACGATCTTGACCAGTTGATCAACCTGGAAAAATACGCCGACGACGCTAAGTTCCGTCAGCAGTATCGCGACATCAAGCTGGCGAACAAACAGCGCCTGGTGGCGTTTATTAAAGCGCGTACCGGTATTGAGATAACTACCGACGCCATCTTTGATATTCAGATCAAACGTCTGCATGAGTACAAACGCCAGCACCTGAATCTGCTGCATATTCTGGCGTTGTACAAAGAAATTCGTGAGAACCCGCAGGCAGATCGCGTCCCGCGCGTATTCCTGTTTGGCGCGAAAGCGGCACCGGGTTACTACCTGGCGAAGAACATCATCTTTGCTATCAACAAAGTGGCGGAAACCATTAATAACGATCCGCACGTCGGCGACAAGTTGAAGGTGGTATTCCTGCCGGATTACTGTGTCTCAGCGGCGGAAATGCTGATCCCGGCGGCGGATATCTCTGAGCAGATCTCGACGGCGGGCAAAGAAGCGTCTGGTACCGGCAACATGAAGCTGGCGCTGAACGGAGCGTTAACGGTGGGCACGCTGGACGGGGCTAACGTCGAAATCGCCGAGAAAGTGGGTGATGAAAACATCTTTATCTTTGGCCACACCGTGGAAGAGGTGAAGGCGCTGAAGGCGAAAGGCTATGACCCGGTGAAATGGCGCAAGAAAGACAAAGTGCTGGATGCGGTACTGAAAGAGCTGGAAAGCGGCAAATACAGCAACGGTGATAAACACGCCTTTGATCAGATGTTGCACAGCATCGGTAAGCAGGGCGGTGACCCGTATCTGGTGATGGCCGACTTCGCCGCCTACGTTGAAGCCCAGAAGCAGGTTGATGTGTTGTACCGTGACCAGGAGGCCTGGACCCGGGCGGCGATCCTGAATACCGCACGCTGTGGCATGTTCAGCTCGGATCGCTCCATCCGCGATTATCAGGCTCGTATCTGGCAGGCAAAACGCTAATAAGGAACCGCGATGGAAGGCAAACGTCTGGATAATGCCGCGCTGGCGGCGGGGATCAGCCCCAATTACATTAATGCCCACGGTAAACCGCAGTCTATTGGCGCCGATACCAAACGGCGTTTGCTTGACGCCATGCATCGTACTACCGCCGCCACGAAAGTGGCGGTGACTCCGGTGCCAAACGTGATGGTGTATACCGTCGGCAAAAAAATGCCGCTGGCGGTTGAAGGGAGTGGTGAATTTAGCTGGCTGCTGACCACCGAAGACGGTGTGCAGCACAAAGGGCATGTCACTGGCGGTAAATCTTTTCACCTTCCGGCGAAGTTGCCGGAGGGGTATCACACGCTCACCCTGACTCAGGACGAAGCGCGCAGCCATTGCCGCATCATCATCGCGCCAAAACGTTGCTATGAGCCGCAGGCGCTGCTGGCCGGGCAAAAGCTGTGGGGTGCCTGCGTCCAGCTTTATACCCTGCGTTCAGAGAACAATTGGGGGATTGGTGATTTTGGCGATCTGAAGGCGATGCTGCCGGAAGTGGCTAAACGCGGCGGGGCGTTTATTGGCCTCAACCCGATCCACGCGCTGTATCCGGCGAACCCGGAGAGCGCCAGCCCGTATAGCCCGTCTTCGCGCCGTTGGCTGAACGTGATCTACATTGATGTGAATGCGGTAGAGGACTTCCGTCTGAGCAAAGCGGCGCAGAGCTGGTGGCAGAAGCCTGCCACGCAGCAAGCTCTGCAACAGGCCCGCGATGCCGAGTGGGTGGATTACACCACCGTGACCACGCTGAAGATGACCGCGCTACGTCTGGCATGGAAAGGGTTCTCGGTGCGTGATGATGGGCAGATGGCGGCATTCCGTCGTTTTGTGGCTCAGGAAGGTGAAAGTCTTTACTGGCAGGCGGCGTTCGACGCGCTGCATGCATATCAGGCGAAAGAAGATGAATCGCGCTGGGGTTGGCCTGCGTGGCCGGAAGACTTCCGGACGGTGGACTCACCGGCGGTGAAACAATTCTGCGCAGAGCACCGCGATGAAGTGGATTTCTACCTCTGGCTACAGTGGCTGGCGTATACCCAGTTTGCTGCCTGTTGGGAAACCAGTCAGGGCTTTGCAATGCCTATCGGGTTGTACCGCGATCTGGCGGTCGGCGTAGCAGAAGGTGGGGCAGAAACCTGGTGTGACCGTGAGCTGTACTGCCTGAAAGCGTCCGTTGGTGCACCGCCGGATATTCTTGGTCCGCTCGGTCAGAACTGGGGCCTGCCGCCGATGGATCCGCATATCATCACCGCGCGCGCCTACGAGCCGTTTATCGAGCTGCTGCGTGCCAATATGCAGAACTGCGGGGCGCTGCGTATTGACCATGTAATGTCGATGCTGCGTTTGTGGTGGATCCCCTACGGCGAAACCGCCGATCACGGCGCCTACGTGCATTATCCGGTCGACGACCTGCTTTCTATTCTGGCGCTGGAAAGTCAACGTCATCACTGTATGGTGATTGGTGAAGACCTGGGTACTGTACCGGTAGAAATTGTCAGCAAGCTGCGTGACAGCGGCGTGTATTCCTACAAAGTGCTCTATTTTGAGAATGACCATGAGAAGAACTTCCGCGCGCCGCAGGCGTACCCGGAACAATCAATGGCAGTCGCGGCGACGCATGACCTTCCTACGCTTAAAGGCTATTGGGACAGCGGTGATCTGACGCTCGGTAAAACGCTGGGGCTGTACCCGGATGAAGTTGTGCTGCGCGGGTTGTATCAGGACCGTGAACTGGCGAAGCAGGGCCTGTTGGATGCGCTGCACAAATACGGCTGTCTGCCAAAACGCGCCGGACACAAGGCGTCGTTGATGTCGATGACGCCGATCCTCAACCGGGGTATGCAGCGCTATATCGCCGACAGCAACAGCGCCCTACTGGGCCTGCAGCCGGAGGACTGGCTGGATATGGCGGAGCCGGTCAATATTCCGGGGACCAGCGACCAGTACAAAAACTGGCGGCGTAAGCTGACGACGACGCTAGAGGCGATGTTTGCCGATGGTGGGGTGAACAAGCTGATTAAGGATTTGGACAAACGGCGAAAAGCTGCCGCGAAGAAGAAGTAAAAAAAAGCCGGGAAAATCCCGGCTTTTTTACATCAGATAGCCATATTTAGCAGCAGGCATCCTACCAGACCGCATACCGAAATAATGGTTTCCAGCATTGACCATGACTTGATGGTCTCACCGATGGTCAGGTTGAAGTATTCCTTGAACAGCCAGAAGCCCGGATCGTTCACGTGGGAGAAGATGACGGAGCCGGAGCCGACTGCAATAACCATCAGCTCAGGGCTCACGCCGGTCGTTGCAATCAGCGGTGCCACAATCCCACCTGCGGTGATGGCTGCCACGGTAGCAGAACCCAGTGCGATACGCAGTACAGCGGCAATTGACCATGCCATCAGCAGCGGAGAAACGTTGGTTTCATGCATCATAGAGGCGATGTATTTGTCTACGCCACTATCCACCAGTACCTGTTTGAACGCACCGCCACCACCGATAATCAACAGCATCATTGCGATGATCTTGATGGAGGACACCAGCGTGTCGTTAATCTGATCCATCGAACGTCCACGGTTCAGACCAAAGGTGAACATCGCAATCAGAACGGCAATCAGCGTTGCCATAACCGGGTCACCGAGGAACTCTGCAACCGGCAGGAAGGCATGGCCTTTCGGCAGGATCATCTCCGCGATAGCACGCATCGCCATCAGCACGACCGGAACCAGAGAGGTCCAGACGCTGACGCCAAAGCCTGGCATTTCTTCTTCAGTGAAGGTTTTTGCACTGTACAGACCTTCCGGGATTGGCTTATCAATGCCCTTCAGGAAACGCGCATACACCGGACCCGCCAGAATAACGGTCGGGATCGCCAGAATCGTACCAAACAGCAGGGTTTTACCCATATCGGCGTGGAAAATGGTGGCAATTGCGGTCGGGCCCGGGTGTGGCGGCAAGAAGCCGTGGGTCACAGACAGCGCAGCGGCCATTGGCACACCGACATACAGCAGCGGGATGTTCGCGGCGGCAGCGATGGTGAATACCAGCGGCAGCATCAGCACGAAGCCCACTTCGTAGAACAGCGCAAAGCCCACGGTGAAGCCGGTTAATACCACGGCCCACTGGATGTGCTTTTTGCCGAATTTAGCAATCAGCGTGGTGGCAATACGTTGCGCACCGCCGCAGTCTGCCAGCATTTTGCCCAACATGGCGCCAAAACCCATAATCAGGGCGAGGCTACCAAGGGTTCCGCCGACGCCGGCTTTAATTGAACCGATGACTTTATCCAGTGGCATCCCTTGCATCAATCCGACAGCAAGCGCCACCAGGACGAGAGCGATGAAGCCGTTCATTTTGAAACGGATCATCAGGAGGAGTAACAAGATTACACCGATAGCAACGATGACTAATGGCATGATTTACCTGGCCTTTACTTTGTTATGGGTAACGTCAGTGTTTAGATGACAAATTCTGATTGTCCCGACCGGGAACAGAGTTATTACGGCACCAATGCTGATTGCCTTCAAAACTACGTAGTTTAGCTGGCTGTTATGAGTGTTCCAGGTGCGTGCGATAATGATACGGGTAACATGTAGTGATTGAAAATCACCTGGGCAGGCAAAATTTAAATTATGAGAGGCAGGTCAAATTATAGGGGGATTATTGCAGGACATATGCGGAGAAATGCAGGGGTGTAGGCCGGATAACGCGTTTACGCTGCCATCCGGCATCAATACCCGATGACGACGCTGATGCGTCTTATCGGGCCTACGGATACTCTACAGGTTCGGGAGCTAGTAGTAAGAGTGCTCGCCGCGCTGGTGTTCGGTCAAATCGCGAACGCCTTTCAGCTCCGGGAATTCAGCCAGCAGCTGCTTCTCGATGCCTTCTTTCAGTGTGACATCGACCATTGAACAGCCGTTACAACCGCCACCGAATTGCAGAATTGCGTAGCCTTCGTCGGTGATTTCCATCAAGGAGACACGGCCACCGTGGCCAGCCAGCTGTGGGTTAATCTGCGACTGCAGCATGTACTCCACGCGTTCCATCAGCGGTGCGTCATCAGACACTTTACGCATTTTCGCATTAGGTGCTTTCAGGGTCAGCTGGGAGCCTAACTGGTCGGTAACAAAATCAATTTCTGCCTCTTCCAGGTACGGTGCGCTCAGTTCATCAACGTAAGCGGTCAGCAGGTCAAATTTAATGGCGGTGTCGGTTGCTTCCACGGCGTCCGGCGGGCAATAAGAAACGCCGCATTCAGCGTTAGGCGTGCCGGGATTAATCACAAATACGCGAATTTGTGTCCCTTCTTCCTGATTTGCCAACAGTTTGGCAAAGTGCGCTTGTGCAGCATCGGAAATATGGATCATAGTAATGGCCTAATAGTTGACTATTTTACTTGGTTATAATACGCCCATCATCGAGGCTCTACAAGGTTCGACACAGGCACCATACCTGGACAGTCGCCGCGCCGTTGCGTAAAAGCAGCTGCGCGATCTCCGCGACGGTACTTCCGGTAGTGACGACATCATCCACAACAACCATATGGAGTCCCTGCACCGGCAATTCAAGGCGAAACGCATTTTTCAGGTTGCGTTTGCGTAATCGGGCGCTGAGATGGTGCTGTGTGGCGGTGGGGCGAGTTCGTGTGATGGCCTGACCGTCCCAGTCGCAGCCCAGCCAGCGTGCCAGTGAGCGACACAGTAAGTCACTTTGATTAAATCCCCTGCGCCAATGGCGGCGTTGCCAGAGTGGAACGCTAATCAGCCGATCCGGCAGGGGAAGGTCACGGGTACGGCGAGCCTGCAATACCTCCAGCAACATCAAGCGCGACAGTGCGGGGGCGATGTCACTACGCCGGGAAAACTTCAGCTGGTGGATTAGCCCGCTCAGCGGTGGCACGTAGTCACTGACCGCGATCAGTCGCTGCCACGGCGGCGGCTTTTGCAGGCAGCGTCCGCAGGGAATATCGGGGTGGGCGGCGGGCAGCCCGCACTGTGGGCACAGGCAGACATGTTGACACGTCGCACGCGTGCAAACGGAACACATTCCCCAGTGCCCGAGCATTAACGGCATTCGGCATAGCCAGCACAATCCTGGTACTGTTAGCATAGGTTCATCCTTGTTGGTCAAAAGAGAACAGTAACTGATGAATGACATCTGGTGGCAGACCCGGGGTTCGGGAAATTGCCATCTTGTGCTGCTGCACGGATGGGGACTGAATGCGGAAGTCTGGCATTGCATAAGTGAGGAATTAAGCTCGCATTTTACGCTGCACCTGGTTGATTTACCGGGATTTGGGCGCAGTCAGGGTTTTGGTGCGATGCCGCTGGAAGAAATGGCGGAGTGCGTTTTGCAACAGGCTCCGGAGAAAGCCATCTGGCTGGGCTGGAGTCTGGGCGGATTGGTGGCGAGTCAGGTGGCGTTGACCCATCCTGAGCGCGTGCAGGCGCTGGTTACCGTCGCCTCTTCGCCATGCTTTAGCGCACGCGATGAGTGGCCTGGTATTAAGCCCGAAGTGCTGGCGGGCTTCCAGCAGCAGCTTAGCGAAGACTTCCAGCGGACGGTGGAGCGTTTCCTGGCACTGCAAACGATGGGGACGGAGACGGCGCGTCAGGATGCGCGAGCGCTGAAGAAAACGGTGCTGGCGTTACCGATGCCGGATGTGGCGGTGCTGAATGGTGGGCTGGAGATCCTGAAAACGGTCGACCTGCGTGAGCCGCTCTGCGCCCTGGACATGCCGTTCCTGCGTTTGTACGGCTATCTCGATGGTCTGGTGCCGCGTAAAGTCGTGCCGATGCTGGATGCACTGTGGCCGCAGAGTGAGTCGTTGATATTCGCCAAAGCGGCACATGCGCCGTTTATTTCGCATCCTGCTGAGTTCTGTGCCGCGCTGGTGGCGTTGAAGCAGCAGATCTAGCGCTGTATCCCGCTCGGGGATTGGGGCTATTTGTAGGCCGGATAAGCGTAGCGCCATCCGGCCTATTGCAACAGGTTAGCGCAATGCCCACCACTCGCGCAGACAGGCTTTCCCTTCAGGGCAACTCTTGCAGCTTCCAGAAAGACACCCGTCGGCATCTTCCTGAATACGTACTGCTTTACCCATCTGTTCTAACTGATTCAGCATGGCGTCAATCATCGGCTGCGGGGTGTGCAGCGTATGGCTGCGGGGTGTGCAGCGTATGGCTGATTTGTGTTGCCTCCATACGCCCCCGCAGAGCCAGTAAATCACGTACCTGAATAAGCGATGCCATCATTCACCGCCTAGTGGCAATCGCCGGTGGTGCTGGCACAGCAGGAACCTGGCGTCTTATTGGTCGCCAGCAGTTCGATATCTACCCGACTGCGTGCGCGGCGCAGCATTCCCAGCAGCACGATGTTAAACAGAATGACGGTTAAAATGCACACCAGACTGTAGGTCGGATGCTCTTTGTAGCTGACCGTCTGGTAAAACAGCGTCGACAGAGAGTAGGCGATGTTCAGTCCCCACAGAATGGAGAAGCCCATCCAGCCACGGCTGGATTCACGAGCAATAGCGCCCATTACCGAAATGCACGGGACATACAGCAGCACGAAAATCAGGTAACTGTACGCGGCGGCGGCGCTGCCGAACTTCGCACCCATCACGCCCATTGCGCCGGTTGCCATCTCACCGTCGCCTTTGCTGGCTTCGATAGGGTTAGCCAGCACGCTCAGGCTGAAGGTGTCTTTCAGACTTTGCCAGGTTTCACCCAGCGCACCTGCTAACTCGTCACCGAGGTTGAACTCGGCCGGGTTGAACTCTTCTTCCTGAATATTTTCAGCGGTATAGAGCGTATTCAGCGTACCGACAACCACTTCTTTTGCCATGGCTCCGGTGAACAGACCCACGGTGGCCTGCCAGTTATCTTCGTGTACGCCAATCGGTTTGAAGATAGGGGTGATTACGCGACTGACGGACGCCAGCGCCGAGTCGTTGATGTTATCGACGATTTTTCCGCTCAGGGAGAAGCTGTTAAACGCACTGAGGAAAATACTGACGATGATGATGACTTTACCGGCGCGCAGGACAAAGCCTTTCAGGCGCTGCCAGGTCTGAATGACCAGGCTTTTAACGTGCGGTACATGGTAAACCGGCAGCTCCATCACGAACGGTGTGGCTTCGCCACGCATAATGGTGTGCTTGAGCATCAGGCCGGTCAGTACCGCCATGACTATACCCAGTACGTACAGTGAGAAGACGGCCAGCGCGCCGTTCTGGCCAAAGAACGCCGCAGCAAACACGGCGAAAATCGCCAGACGCGCACCGCAGGACATAAACGGCGCCATCATGATGGTCATCAGACGTTCACGCGGTGCATCCAGCGTGCGTGCGCCCATCACGGAAGGGACGTTACAGCCGAAGCCGACAATTAGCGGGACAAACGATTTACCCGGTAATCCCAGAGCCTGCATCAAACGATCCATCACAAACGCAGCACGCGCCATATAGCCGGAGTCTTCGAGGAATGAGAGGAACAGGTACATCATGCCGATTTGCGGCACCAGCGGTAGCACGGTGTTAATCCCGCCGCCAAGACCCTGCGCCAGGAAGATGGTTAACCAGTCCGGGAAGTGCAGGGTGTAGCCAATCCACTGAATACCATGGATAAAGAGTGCCACGGAACCGACGTCAAACAGCGGCTGCAGCGCGCCACCGATGTTAATGGCGAGCAGGAACATCAGGTACATTACGAACAGAAATACTGGCAGGCCGAGGAAGCGGTTAAGTACGACCTTATCGACCGCGGTGGTGAAGCGGCTTGGCTCTGCGGTCAGGGTGTTGCTGACGGTATCGCAGATGGCGGCAATGCACTGGTAACGTGCATCAGCAATATGCAGCGCCGGATCGTCCATTGTTTCACTCAGGCGAGTCAGCGCGGCATCCAGATTTTGTGCCGCATCACCCGCGTAGGCGCGGCTGTAGATATCGCCTTCCAGCATCTGCAGGCCGAGCCAGCGACGTTGTTGCTGCGGCATCTCTTTGGCCATCGCGTCAGCCAGAGACTCGGCTTCACGCAGCAGCGGTTGGGCATAATGTACCAGCTCGACGGTGTCGTTTTCTTTGTAGCGATCGATAGCCAGCTTCAGTGCTTCAATCCCGCGACCACGGGTTGAGACCAGCGGCACCACCGGGCAGCCCAGACGGGCGGAAAGGGCATCGATATCAATCCGGATTTGCTGCTTCTCAGCAATGTCCAGCATGTTCAGCGCGACGATGCAGGGGATCCCCAGTTCAAGCAGTTGCAGCGTCAGGTAGAGGTTACGCTCGAGGTTTGAGGCATCAACCACGTTGATCAGCAGGTCAGCGTCGCCGCTTAAGATATAGTGACAGGCAATTTGCTCATCGAGGGAGGTCTGCGATGAGATGGTCGTCAAAGAATAGGTGCCGGGTAAATCCACCAGCGTAACCTGATGGTCAGTTGTCGAGAAATGACCTTCTTTGCGCTCAACGGTAACGCCAGCCCAGTTACCCACACGCTGACGCGCGCCGGTAAGCTGATTGAATAATGTTGTCTTGCCGGAATTAGGATTACCAATTAAACCAATGGTTAGTTTTTTCATTTTTATAGACTCACTGTATTAACAGGAAACCGCTTCCACTTCTAATAACGCCAGATCTTTTTTCCGCAACACCAGGCTGACTCGGCGTGTTTCAATATGGATAGGATCGCCTAATGGGGCGACGCGAACCACATTGAACGATGAGCCTGGCAGCATGCCGAGCGACAAGAGCTTCTGCCGGTACGCCGGGCTGATATCACGAGAAAAACCGGTAATTTTCCAAGCAGTGTCTGGAGTGAATTGCATAGGGACCTACTTATATCTCGCTAACTGGATGATTACCTCATGGGGCGAAAGGCGGCATGAGACCAGATGATTAGCCAACGAAGGAAAGAGTAAATAATCAACAAAACAATGATAATGAGAATGGTTTCTATCATCAATAGAATAAATGTGACGGAATGTTGGATTGGCGAATAATTTGAGTCAATTTTGATATGGCTCAACATTTATTCAGGTCTGACATGAATGATTCGAGGGAGAAACTATTGGAATTTATTAATGTTTAATTAAGGTTTCAGCTGTTAATAAAGTGATAAATATATTGTGACGGAAAGCGATAAATATATTAAATAGGCCGGATGGCAACGCTCGCGCGTCTTATCCGGCCTACAAATTAATAACGACAAGTTGGCCGGCTAAGGTGTTTACACCGCCATCCGGCACACGCGTCACACTAGCGCTTTTTACCCATTGCCGCCGCCAGTGCATCCATCATCGCACTGTTACCGGCTGACTGCGCTTCACGACCACGGGGTTTTGCGGCTTTAGGCGCCGGGCGGTTACCCTGTGTGCGCTCGTTGTTGCCACCGCCGCCGCGACGGGCATTGGTTTCACCCGGCTGTTCGTCCAGACGCATGGTCAGGGCGATACGCTTACGCGGTAGATCAACCTCCAGCACTTTCACCTTCACAATGTCGCCGGCTTTTACCACGGTGTGCGGGTCTTCAACGAATTTGTTCGATAACGAGGAGATATGCACCAGACCGTCCTGATGAACGCCGATATCGACAAACGCACCAAAGTTGGTGACGTTGGTGACTGCGCCTTCCAGAATCATGCCCGGCAGCAGATCGTTCATGGTTTCTACGCCGTCAGCAAACTGTGCGGTTTTGAACTCAGGACGCGGGTCACGACCCGGTTTTTCCAGCTCTTTGATGATGTCGGTTACGGTCGGCACCCCGAAGCGCTCGTCGGTAAAGTCGGCTGCTTTCAGGTTACGCAATTCGGTGCTGTTGCCCATCAGGTCGCGCAGCGACTGCTCGGTGGCGGCCAGAATGCGTTCCACTATCGGATAGGCTTCCGGGTGAACGGTTGAGGCATCCAGCGGGTTATCGCCGTGGTTAATGCGCAGGAAGCCCGCGCACTGCTCAAAGGCTTTAGGCCCCAGACGGCTGACTTTTAGCAACTGTTGACGGTTCTGGAACTGACCGTTCTCATCACGCCAGGCAACAATGTTCTGCGCCATCATGCGGGTTAAACCGGCTACGCGAGTCAACAGCGGAACGGAGGCGGTATTCAGATCAACGCCGACGGCGTTTACGCAGTCCTCGACTACCGCATCCAATTTACGGGCAAGCTGGGTCTGGCTAACGTCGTGCTGGTACTGGCCGACACCGATCGATTTCGGGTCGATTTTCACCAGCTCGGCCAGCGGATCCTGCAGACGGCGGGCAATAGACACCGCACCGCGCAGGGAAACGTCGAGATCCGGGAACTCCAGTGCCGCCAGTTCAGAAGCAGAGTACACCGAGGCCCCGGCTTCGCTGACTATCACTTTTTGCGCGGTCACTTTCGGGAACTGTTTCTGCACGTCGAGGAAGAAGCGTTCGGTCTCACGCGATGCGGTACCGTTGCCAATCGCCACCAGCTCAACGTTGTATTTTTCGCACAGCGCGGCCACCGCAACGGCGGCTTTGGCTGCCTGTCCGGTATGCGGATAAATGGTGTCGGTCGCCACCAGCTTGCCGGTCCCGTCAACAACCGCGACCTTCACGCCGGTACGCAGACCAGGATCGAGACCCATAGTGGCACGCAACCCGGCCGGAGCGGCCATCAGCAGGTCGTGCAGGTTGCGGGCAAAGACGTTAATGGCCTCATCTTCCGCACGTTCGCGCACGGTGCCCATCAGTTCGGTTTCGAGGTGCATCAGCACTTTGATGCGCCATGTCCAGCTGACAACGCCTTTACGCCAGCTGTCCGCCGGCGCGTTGTTCAGGCGCAGACCCAGATGATCGCGGATAATCTGCTCGCCGTGGCTCTCTTTTGGCGGCTCATCGAACTGCGGGTCAGCATTCAGAGAAAGCTGCAGCACGCCTTCGTTACGCCCGCGGAACATCGCCAGTGCTCGGTGAGAAGGAACGGTGGAAATAGGTTCGTGGTGATCGAAGTAGTCGCGGAATTTGGCGCCTTCGTCTTCTTTCCCGCTCACTACGATGGAAACCAGATGGGCGTTCTTCCACAGGTAATCACGGACTTTTGCCAGCAGCGCGGCGTCCTCGGCAAAACGCTCCATCAGAATGTAGCGCGCGCCGTCGAGCGCCGCTTTGGTATCCGCCACGCCGTTTTCGGCATTGAGGTATTTGGCTGCTTCGGTTTCTGGGTCGTGAGAGGGATCGTTCCACAGCAGGTCGGCCAGCGGCTCAAGTCCCGCTTCAATGGCGATTTGCCCACGGGTGCGGCGTTTAGGTTTGTATGGCAGGTAGAGGTCTTCGAGTTCGGTCTTACTTAACGTGCCGTTGATCGCTTTCGCCAGATCGTCGGTCAGTTTGCCTTGCTCGCCGATAGATTTGAGGATCGCCTGACGGCGGTCTTCCAGTTCCCGCAGATATCCCAGACGGGTCTCCAGATTACGCAGCTGCGTGTCATCCAGACCGCCGGTGATTTCCTTACGATAACGTGCGATAAACGGCACGGTGTTCCCTTCATCAAGCAGGCGAACGGCAGCTTCTACCTGTTCAGCACGAGCCTGAATTTCACCTGCGATAATGCGGCAGAAAGAATCATTCATCATGGATAGCTTCGTCTTTAGGATAAAAATCAGGGGATAGTTATACGGATTGACTGGCAAAAATGCCAGCCATCAGCAGGGGCTTCGGATTGTTCCGTCTTATTTAACGTACTCAATCTCATTCACGTACCAGCTTGCTTCTCCGGCAGGGGTGTTCACTACCGCGAGATCGCCGACCTCTTTTTTGAGCAGGGCGCGCGCCATCGGTGAGTCGATAGAGATGTAATCCTTACGGCCAAAGATTTCATCGTAGCCGACAATGCGAAATTTGCGGATGTCGCCGTCATCATTTTCAATCTCAACCCATGCGCCAAAGAACACTTTTCCTTCCTGCTGAGGGGAGTAATCGACAATTTTTAGATTCTCCATGCACTTGGTCAAATAACGGACGCGTCTGTCGATCTCACGCAGGCGCTTTTTATTATACTGGTAGTCAGCGTTTTCGCTGCGGTCACCCAGACTGGCGGCCCAGGTCACTTTCTTGGTGACTTCCGGGCGCTCTTCACGCCAGAGGTAATTCAGCTCTTGTTTGAGTTTTTCATACCCTTCACGGGTTATCAGGGGCGTTTTCATCTTATTGTTTTACCTTGATTCTGTGATGATGCGCACAATTGGTATTACGTGAGCATATCAACAGAATAAATAATGTATTACGAGAAACATTGTATACTTAAGCTGCTGTTTAATATGCTTTGTAACAATTTAGCCTGGAATTCATACCAGAATTTGCTGGTTACTCAGGTGAGCTTTCTTAAGAATACACACTTACAATTGTTGCGAACCTTTGGGAGTAATAACAATGCAAGAGAACTATAAGATTCTGGTGGTCGATGACGACATGCGCCTGCGCGCGCTACTGGAACGTTATCTGACCGAGCAGGGCTTCCAGGTTCGAAGCGTCGCAAACGCTGAGCAGATGGATCGTCTGCTGACCCGTGAATCCTTCCACCTTATGGTACTGGATTTGATGCTGCCAGGTGAAGATGGTCTGTCGATTTGCCGCCGCCTGCGTAGCCAGAGCAACCCAATGCCGATCATCATGGTGACGGCGAAGGGGGAAGAGGTTGACCGTATCGTTGGGCTGGAAATCGGCGCTGACGACTATATCCCGAAACCGTTTAACCCGCGCGAACTGTTGGCGCGTATTCGTGCCGTACTGCGTCGTCAGGCAAATGAACTGCCGGGCGCGCCGTCTCAGGAAGAAGCGGTTATCGCTTTTGGTAAGTTCAAACTGAACCTCGGCACCCGTGAGATGTTCCGTGAAGATGAACCTATGCCGCTGACCAGCGGTGAATTTGCCGTGCTGAAAGCGTTGGTCAGTCACCCGCGTGAGCCGTTGTCCCGCGATAAGCTGATGAACCTGGCCCGTGGTCGCGAGTACTCCGCGATGGAACGTTCTATTGACGTGCAGATTTCCCGTCTGCGTCGTATGGTGGAAGAAGATCCGGCACATCCACGTTATATTCAGACCGTATGGGGTCTGGGCTACGTCTTTGTCCCGGACGGTTCTAAAGCATGAGGCGAATGCGCTTCTCGCCACGAAGTTCGTTTGCTCGCACGTTATTGCTCATCGTCACCTTGCTGTTCGCCAGCCTGGTGACGACTTATCTGGTGGTGCTGAACTTCGCGATCCTGCCGAGCCTCCAGCAGTTTAATAAGGTCCTGGCTTACGAAGTCCGTATGCTGATGACCGATAAACTGCAGCTGGAGGACGGCACGCAACTGGTCGTGCCTCCCGCATTCCGCCGGGAAATTTACCGTGAGCTGGGGATTTCCCTCTATTCCAACGAAGCCGCTGAAGAAGCGGGGTTGCGTTGGGCGCAGCACTATGAATTCTTAAGTCATCAGATGGCGCAGCAGCTGGGCGGCCCGACGGAAGTTCGCGTTGAGGTCAACAAAAGCTCGCCGGTCGTGTGGCTGAAAACCTGGCTGTCTCCGAATATCTGGGTTCGCGTTCCTCTCACTGAAATTCATCAGGGCGATTTCTCGCCGCTGTTCCGCTATACGCTGGCGATCATGCTGCTGGCAATCGGTGGGGCGTGGCTGTTTATTCGTATCCAGAACCGGCCGTTGGTGGATCTGGAACATGCGGCGTTGCAGGTGGGTAAAGGCATTATTCCGCCGCCACTGCGCGAATATGGTGCCTCTGAGGTGCGCTCGGTGACCCGAGCCTTCAACCATATGGCGGCGGGCGTGAAGCAGCTGGCCGATGACCGAACGCTGCTGATGGCCGGGGTAAGCCACGATTTACGTACGCCGCTGACGCGTATCCGCCTGGCGACCGAGATGATGGGGGAAGAAGATGGCTACCTTGCGGAGTCCATCAATAAGGACATCGAAGAGTGTAACGCCATTATCGAACAGTTTATCGACTATCTGCGCACCGGGCAGGAGATGCCGATGGAGATGGCGGATCTGAACGCGGTGTTAGGAGAAGTCGTTGCGGCAGAAAGCGGTTATGAACGTGAGATTGATACCGCGCTGCAGCCTGGCCTCATTCAGGTGAAGATGCATCCGCTGTCGATCAAACGCGCGGTTGCCAATATGGTGGTCAATGCTGCCCGCTATGGTAATGGCTGGATTAAGGTTAGCAGTGGCACAGAGCCACATCGCGCCTGGTTCCAGGTCGAGGATGATGGTCCGGGCATCAAACCGGAGCAGCGTAAACATCTGTTCCAGCCGTTTGTACGCGGCGACAGTGCCCGCAGTACCAGCGGTACCGGTCTGGGCCTGGCGATCGTGCAGCGCATCATCGATAACCATAACGGCATGCTGGAAATCGGCACCAGCGAACGCGGTGGGCTGTCGATTCGCGCCTGGCTTCCGGTTCCTGTCTCCCGTGTGCCGGGAACAACCAAAGAAGCATAAAAAAGGGAGGCGAAAGCCTCCCTCTGTTTATGGGGTAAACAGTAAAACCTCTGGCTTAAATTGCTTTTAATTGATTAATTATAAATGGGTTTTTTTGAATTAATAAAAGCAGTTTTCTTGGTGCTCCAGTGGGTTGGCGTCGTTTCGTTTCCCAGCTTTTAACCAGGTCATAACTCACACCAACCGCTATGGCAAAATCCTGTTGGCGTAACCCTGTTGCTTCGCGGATGGCTTTAACATCAATTTCGCTAAAAGTATGCACATGTTCAGGTTTAGGTGTTTCTTCACCTTTCTCTATACGTACCATTTCTTCTGCACTGGCCAGCAAATCGGCAAATAATTCGTCTTTCATTTTGGCCTCACCACACCGGATCGCGGTGTCCTGATGATTAAAATTCTCATAATTAAATCAGCATATCGGATAAGTGCATTAAAACTCTTTTTTGCTCTTCGGTTAAATCATCCTGTTCATTCTTAGGATAGAGCAAAGCCAGATAGATTCGACCTTTACGCGTCACGTTGTAATAGATAACCCGAATACCGCTGCGCTTACCCATACCAGAGCGACTCCAGCGAATTTTTCTGAATCCCCCCGTACCAGCGATAGTATCCCCTGCCTCAGGGTTTTCAATAAGCGCCTCTTGAAAGGCACGAAACTCATCGTCAGGTAAAAGTAACGGACGGCGTTTACTAAATCCCTGTAGCTCAATAAATGTGAACATGGCGCTTCCTGCGCATGGGGCTAATAGTACAAATTATAGGTGTACAGAGTACATTTTAAAAGAGTAAATACAATAAAAAGCCCCTTATCCTTTCAGATAAGGGGCTATATAACGAATCAAAAATTACAGCTTCGGACCGGCGCTGACTAACGCGGCGCCCGCTGGGGTATCGGTATACTTCTCGAAGTTTTCGATAAACAGTTTCGCCAGCGCATTGGCTTTTTCCTGCCACTGTTCTGGTGACGCGTAGGTATTACGCGGATCGAGAATACGTGTGTCTACGCCCGGCAGTTCGGTTGGGATCGCCAGGTCAAACATCGGCAGACGGAACGTTTCTGCGTCATCCAGAGAACCGTTCAGGATGGCATCAATAATGGCGCGGGTATCTTTAATCGAGATACGTTTGCCGGTACCGTTCCAGCCGGTGTTAACCAGATAGGCCTGTGCGCCAGCAGCCTGCATGCGTTTCACCAGCACTTCTGCGTACTGCGTCGGGTGCAGTGACAGGAAGGCCGCACCGAAACAGGCAGAGAATGTTGGGGTCGGTTCAGTCACGCCGCGCTCGGTTCCAGCCAGTTTGGCGGTGAAGCCAGACAGGAAGTGGTACTGGGTTTGATCTGCGGTCAGACGGGATACCGGTGGCAGAACGCCAAACGCATCGGCGGTCAGGAAGATAACCTTGGTGGCATGGCCCGCTTTTGACACTGGCTTAACGATATTATCGATGTGATAAATCGGGTAGGAAACGCGGGTATTCTCGGTTTTAGAACCGTCATCGAAGTCGATAGAGCCATCTTCACGTACGGTGACGTTTTCCAGCAGCGCATCGCGGCGAATCGCATTGTAGATTTCTGGTTCTGCATCTTTAGACAGCTTGATGGTCTTCGCGTAGCAGCCGCCCTCGAAGTTGAACACACCGTCGTCGTCCCAGCCGTGCTCATCATCGCCAATCAGGCGACGTTTCGGGTCGGTAGACAGCGTGGTTTTACCGGTACCGGACAGGCCAAAGAACACCGCCACATCACCTTTTTCACCGACGTTTGCCGAGCAGTGCATGGAGGCAATGCCCTTCAGCGGCAGCAGGTAATTCATCACGGAGAACATGCCTTTTTTCATCTCTCCGCCGTACCAGGTCCCGCCAATTAACTGAATACGTTCAGTCAGGTTGAAAGCCACGAAGTTCTCAGAGTTGAGCCCCTGTTCTTTCCACTGCGGGTTGGTGCATTTCGCACCGTTCATCACGATAAAATCAGGTTTAAAATCAAGCAGTTCTTCATCGCTTGGGCGGATAAACATGTTTTTAACGAAATGTGCCTGCCAGGCGACTTCGGTAATAAAGCGCACTGAAAGGCGGGTATCGGCGTTCGCGCCGCAGAATGCATCAACGATAAACAGGCGTTTGCCTGAGAGTTGCTGGGTGACTAATCCTTTCAGGTGCTGCCAGGTTTCCTGGGAAAGCGGTTTGTTGTCGTTCTTACCTTTACCCTTGTCGGACCACCAGAGCGTATCTCGCGTGGTGTCGTCACGGACAATGTACTTATCCTTTGGTGAACGCCCGGTAAAGATACCGGTATCAACAGCAACGGCGCCCAGATTAGTTAACACTCCGCGCTCGTAGCCTTCCAGATTTGGATCAAGCTCTTCCTGGTACAGCAGGTCGTAGCTGGGATTGTAAACGATATCCTGAACGTCATTGATACCATAAGCCTCGAGATCTTGCGGGGTTAAACTGTTGTTCACACGCATTTCACTGCTCCTTAGCCAATATGTATTACCTGGAATAGTAAGGTTTTTTAGGGATTGTTAACCGCGACAAGGCTCATAGATTTACGCATCCGGCAAAATCACAGATAACTGAATACGCTGCGACTCCTGTCGCAAATAGGCGGATATTATGGCAGGAAACCCTTTTTTGTTGTGGAAAATGTTCCTAAAACGTTAATGGAGAGTATATTTGGCGGGAATCTTGTGAGTGTAATCGCATTCATGTAGGAAAATAACGTAACTCAAACATATGAAATATCGATTCACGTCGCGTTGTGAGGGGCTGAAAGACACCGGTAAGTGCCAATAATTGTGATGTTGATGCGATAATGATCTTTTCCCTTCATTCTGGATTACGACATGGACAGTGTTGAGCTTTCACGTACGACCCGCTGGGGCATGATGTTTATTGGTCTGCTGCAAGGCGTAGTGTGTTACCTGCTGATGACTTACCTCATCCCCCATAACAGTAGCTGGCTGTTCTATGGAATGCCTGTAACGATAGCGCTGACGTCGGCGATTCTGCTTTCTGTGGTCTCGTTTAAACAGCGCGCGCTGTGGTGCTGGATGGCGGTGATCTTCTGCGTCGTACTGGCGATGAGCATCTGGTTGAAGGGGCACGTTGCAGGAGGGAACCGGTGGAATGAGAATGAGATTTTCTTTGTCTACGGTTGGCGCCTCTTTCTCATGGCTATGCTGGCGTTACCCTGGATCCAGTACCAACTCCATACGCGTACCGACCAGGCGCGCTATCCGCAGTTTTACAGCCAGATATGGCTGAATGTTCTGACATTGCTGATCGTCTTTGTCGCCAACGGCCTGTTCTGGATGGTCCTTCTGCTGTGGAGCGAGATGTTTAAGCTGGTCGGTATTCCCTTTTTTAACACGCTATTCTTTGAGACCGACTGGTTTGGTTATGTAACGTTTGGCCTTATTACCGCGCTGGCGGTGATTCTGGCACGTACGCAGTCGCGCCTGGTGACGGCGGTACAAAAGCTTCTGACGTTGATCGCCACGGGTCTGCTGCCTCTGGTCGCGTTGTTAGCGCTGATGTTTATGCTGACATTACCCTTTACCGGTCTGGAGGCGATTTCGCAACGGGTGTCTGCGGCGGGGCTGATGTCGACGCTGACGTTGCTGCTCCTGCTATTGATGGTCGTTGTGCGCGAGCCGCAAAAACGCGACTTACCCTATCCAGGGGCATTACGTTATCTGATTAACACCTCACTTCTCGTCGCCCCGGTTTATATGTTGATAGCCAGCTGGGCGCTCTGGGTCCGCGTCAATCAGTATGGCTGGACGCCTGAGCGTCTGCATGGTGCGCTGATCATCGCAGTGCTGCTGGTTTGGTCATTCGGCTACATGGCGAGCATTATGCGCCGTGGACGCAATCCACTGGAAATTCAGAGCAAAGTCATCCTCGGTGTTTCGTTACTGTCTCTGGGACTGTTGATTCTGCTGACATCGCCGGTCATTGACGTCTGGCGTATTAGCGTCAACAGCCATATGGCCCGTTATCATAGTGGCCAAATTTCACCGGATCAGGTCAGCCTGTACATGTTGCGTAATAGCGGAAAACCGGGGCGTGCTGCGTTGGAGGCGTTACAAAAGGATGACGCTTTCACTAAGGACAGTAAGCGCAGACGTGATTTAAACGCCATTCTACGCGGGAACCTCGATCCCATGCGGGAACTGACCACAACGCAACTGGCACCGATGGTGATGATTGCGCCGGGTAGCAAAAAACCCGATGACGCATTCTGGCGGTTTGTAAAACAGCAAAGCTACCGCATTAACTCCTGTGTTGAGCAGGATGCATGCGTGCTAGTGAATCAGGATCTTAACGCAGATGGTCAGCCGGAGCAGGTGCTTTATGCTTTTGGCGAGGGAGAAAGTCTGATCTTTGGCATGAAGGAAAAGCAATGGTCTTTGCTCGGCGCAGCCCAGTTACCTGAAGGATTCACGAAAGCGCAGCTTTTGCAGGCGGTGGAAAATCACAGGCTGACTACAGCCCCCAGAATCTGGCGGGATATCACTCTCGATGGGGAACGGTTAGAGATTAACTACTACGCTGAGTAAACGCTGGAATAAGTAGCCCGGCAGAATGGACTGTCTGCCGGGCTATGAACTTAATGTACTTGTGGGTCAGCAGGGGATGCGTTGTTGCGGATCTCAGCAATATCCATCGCGTTAAACAGATAATGGCTCGCGCAGTAATCGCAATTCATATCGATCTCGCCTTCTTCAGCCAGAATGCTGTCCACTTCTTCGTCTGGCAGGGTTCTTAGCGCATCTGCACAACGTTCACGTGAACAGGTGCATTTGAACACCACGTCCTGCGGATCGTACAGGGTCACCTCTTCTTCGTGATACAAACGCCACAGCACATCATTTGCTGGCAGCGTCAGCAGCTCTTCGGCTTTAATGGTTTCCGTCAGCGTGGCGAGGTGGGTAAAATCATCGGCCTGCGCGTCTTGTGCTGGCATCACCTGCAACAGCATACCGCCTGCTGCTGGCTTGCCATCGACGTCGCCAGTGCGGATAAACAGACGCGTTGGCAGCTGTTCTGAACGCAGGAAGTAATCTTCCAGACAGGCGGCCAGCGTGTCACCTTCCAGACCCACCACGCCCTGATAGCGTTCACCTTCTTCCGGTGTAATGGTGATCACCAGATAGCCGTTACCGACCAGCGTTTTCAGATCTGCATCTTCAGGGATATCGCCCTGAATGCGCGCGACACCGCGCATCTGCTGCTTGTTGTTACCGTTAATCACCGCCAGGCTCAGCGGGCCATCGCCCTGGAGCTGTACGGTGATATCACCGGCAAACTTTAGCGTAGCGGTCAGCAGGCTGGTGGCGACCAGCAGCTCGGCCAGCACGGTTTTAACCGGCTGTGGGTAAGTATGGTTTTCGAGGATCTGTTGCAGGGTTTGTGAAACGGTTACCAGCTCGCCGCGCACGGCAAAGTTTTCAAACAGATAACGATGTAATTGGTCATGTTGCGGCATAATCATCTCTCTTGCGGGTGACAGTCATTCACTGTCGCCGTGTTTAAATCGTAACAGGTCGCGGCGCTCTTTTTTGTCCGGTCGCCTGTCCGGGTGCGGCATGGTCAACGCGTTAAGTTTACGCGCCAGCGCTATTTTTTCGCGCTTTTCCACGCTTTGCGCGGTTTCTTCGTACAGCGTAACGGCTTCCGTTGCCGGGCGACGCTGTTCGGTAATGGCCTTAATAATCACCGTCCGCTCGTCATTTCCCTGGCGCAAGGTGAGGGTGGCATTTAGCTCGACAATCTTGCTCGGCTTACTGCGCTGCCCGTTGTAATGCACCTTACCGCCTTCAACCATTTCGCGAGCTATCGCACGCGTTTTATAAAAACGCGCAGCCCACAGCCATTTATCCAGCCTGACGTCAACAGGGGGCTTCTCTTTCATGGCATCTCCTTCACATCAGTGAGGGGATCAGTCGGCGGTAGTCATTCAGTGACGGATGGCGTGCATACTGTTTTTCCGCAATACCTGAATCGGGATTGGTCACGCCGAGGCAGTAACGAATGCCGAATTGAGCAGCGGCGTCGAGAATGGCTTCGCTGTCGTCAATAAACAGCGTTTTCTCAGCACGCATTCCCGTTTCTTCAGCTACAGCGTGCCATAACCGCTGATCCTCTTTGGGATAACCAAATGTATGGGTGGAAAGTAATAAATCAAGGTGTGAGGCCAGACCGGTATGCTCCAGCTTCACCGCCAGGTTATGTGGATGCGCGTTGGTCAGCAAAATACGGCGCTTGCCGCAGGCCTTTAAGGCATCAAGAAAGGGGACAGTATCTTCGCGCAGCACGGCGCGTGGCCCTTGGGCTGTCGTCATGGCACAAATATCCAGACCCAGGCGTTCGCTCCAGTAATCCAGGCAGTACCAGTTTAGCGTATGTTGCACGGCGTGATATTGCTGGCGAATATAGTTCTGGGCTTCCTCGGGAGAGATCCCCTGCTGCGCGCCATACGTTTCCGGCACCAGTTTTTGCCAGAAATAGTTATCGAACGCCAGATCGAGCAGTGTGCCGTCCATATCCAGCAGCACGGTGTCGACGTCCTGCCAGGCGATATCAATATGCATAGGAACTCCCAAAGGAAAACAGATGCGCGACAGGGTAGCATATCCTGTCGCGCGGGCGTGTTATCGAATGAGGCTTTCCGGATCGTCAATCAGCGTGGGATTCAGGCAACTTTCGTAGTATCCCTGAATTTCTGCGATGCGTGAGCGGTGGCGCTGGTAGCGTCTGAACGCCTGAATGCCGTTATAGAGCGCACAACCCAGCATGGAAAACATCAGCAAGGTGGTGCCGAGGTAACGCCACAGGCCTGAACGATCCGGGATACGGTGCAGCCCGATGTGCTGGGTTCCATTGGCATCGGTCGTGACATTGGTGACGATCCCTTCCGCGCGGAATGGTGTCTGCATGAGCATCTGCGCCAGACGCTGGAAGGCGTTCCACTGCTCCTGAGGCGGATAGTCATACAACGATGTGGCAGGCCAGGGCTGATCGACCAGATCGCTGCCTTCGTCACTGATAATCAGGAAGCCGCCAGGCGCAGGGCTGTTCAGTGCCTGAGCGGCGCGGGCGGTCTCACGTGCAATAAACGGCGCAGTGGAGGTATTGACCAGGTTATCCAGCGACTCGGCGCTGACCGGGCGCAGCAACACGTTTACACCATCCAGCTTACCTGCGTTGGCCCGCTTCACCAGCGCGGTCCAGTCTTTACTGTTACCCAGATTGACCAGCGCATTTTTCAGGCGCACACATTCATCTTCGGCGGCGCACAGGTCGGCAGTCTTCAGGACAATCTCACCAAAGTCATCCAGTAATACCATACCGGATTTCTGAATGGCCGATCGTAACGATGCGCTGACACGGGAATCATCATCGGGTTTGGGGTGTAGTTGGCGGCTGACGGCCTGCGTGAGTGCCGTCGCTTTATTCACCAAATCGGACTCGGGCAGCGGCAGCGCTCGTGCATCATTCCAGATAATCTGTGAGCAATCGAAAGGTAGAAAAGGCGTGGTGGGCTGTGCGTTCCAGCTTCCGGATGTGTGAATGTTGCACATTCCCGTACCGCTCAGATGCAGGGTATCGCCGACGCGAACCCCGGCGTTTTCGAGCTGCTTAACGCTGGTGGCCTCGATAGTTTGCGCGCCTTTCATCCAGGACAGCGTGAATTTTATCGGCATATCCAGCGGGATCCAGAACAGCAGCATCAGCAGGACCAGCAATGATCCTCCTGCGATAACAGCGCTGCGTAGCCAGTGCTGCAAGGGGAAGTTTTTCACTTCGTCATGCAAGGATAAAAAACGCCCCTGGCGGACAACATGGCGATCGAGATAAATATCGATATCCGTTTGTTGCCCGAGATCTTGCGCAATGTAGGGCTGCCAGTGAGGCGGATAAATCAGATCGATAATACCCAGTGAGATATTATTAATATGTTCCTGGTCGTTTTCGCCAAACAGCCCCCAACGACGCGGGGTTCCGCGCAGGCAATGGATCTCCCGCAGGGCAGTTTTAGACGGCGGGGCGAACAGTCCCCACAGGCCCGCAGCCAGCAGCAATACGGCACCACCGGCCAGCCACGGTACAAAGCCATCCGGCACGATTAGGCAAAAGAAGAACAACAGGAAAGATGCGGCAATCAGCAACGCCTCGCGGAGTCCTGCCGGGCGGCTCAGCGCATACTCTTCATGTGTTTCCTGGCGAATATTTAGCAGCTCAATTTGCTCGCTTTCTTCACCACGAATAGAGGCCTGCGTCGATGCAGTATGCTGTAGCGCATAGCCACGCGCTTCCTGCATGTACTCTTGCAGCGTATGACCGTTTAACGAGATCACCAGCGGTAGCGTATTTGTGTGGATCAGCTCAACGCTATTTTCGTCATTGATGTATTGTTCCCAGAAGGGAGGCAAATGCACTTCGACGGAATCCAGATAATAACGCCACTTATTGGGATCGTCCGTGGTGATACCGTAGCGCGTAATCGAATGGGTCAGCACGATGACGCTATTACTTTGGGCATTCAGTGTGAGCGATACAGGGGCGGCGCTGGCGCCTGTTGGGCCAGGTATCTGCTGATTTTGACTCAGGTTTTCCAGGTAGTTTTCGACTGCGCTGCGCTCTTCGGGCGTCAGTTTACGCTTATTGGCGTCTGAGAAAACGTTACTCCAGGGCAGTTTTTGCCGCCTGGATTTTGATCTGAGTCGCCACCCTGCAAGTAACGAGCAGGCCAGCAAAGCAGCTAAAAAAATCAGAATGGTGCTCATGCTTTCCCCATCTTACTTAGTCTGTCAGGCGTGGTCAGTCGCACCCTGGAAAATAATCGTGATTCTGTCGTTGGCTATCGGCAAGCGTGGAGTTGAACTTGAGCATCTTTAAAGTACAGCCCAGTAAATGCGAATCATAGCAAAATCACCAAAAACGGCATATCAGCAAATTCCTGGAGTTATTTCAACCTATTGACTTTTAATTTGAAATGGGAATTAACTTTTAGTACGTTACATAAATGTAAATAAACGGCAATTCACATTGCCGAAACCGTGCGGTATATCGCACAATGACCCCAGATTTCACGGCAAAGACTCTCACGATGAGCAAATCATTACAAAAACCCACGATTCTGAAAGTGGAAACCGTCGCACAATCCCGGCTGTTTAAAGTCGAAAGTGTTGACCTTGAGTTCAGCAACGGCGTACGCCGCGTCTACGAACGTATGCGTCCGTCCACGCGCGAAGCGGTAATGATTGTGCCGATTGTTGATGACCATCTGATTCTCATCCGCGAATACGCGGTCGGGACCGAATCTTATGAGCTTGGTTTTTCCAAAGGGTTAATCGATCCCGGTGAAAGCGTGTTTGAAGCGGCGAATCGGGAGCTGAAAGAAGAGGTCGGATTTGGGGCAAATGACCTGACGTTTTTGAAAAAACTCAGCATGGCACCGTCCTATTTCTCCAGCAAGATGAACATCGTCGTGGCCGAGGACCTGTATCCTGAATCGCTGGAAGGTGATGAACCCGAGCCGTTGCCGCAGGTGCGCTGGCCGTTGGCACATTTGATGGATTTGTTAGAAGACCCGGACTTTCACGAAGCGCGTAATGTGAGCGCGCTGTTTCTGGTGCGTGAATGGCTGAAAGGGCAGGGACGACTGTAGCGTATAGCGCCGGAAGGTGACGCCAGAGGCGTCTTATCCGGCCTACAATGTTGCGTTAAGTAGGCCGGATAAGCGAAGCGCCATCCGGCAATAGATCAGAACAGTTCGTGAGCCTCACCATTATCAATAATGGTGGTCCCCACTTCATGTACCGCCTGCTGTGTGGGCTGAGTCCCTTCAATAAAATACTCTTCGCGACTGTTGCCGCCGCTCGCCAGTTGACCGGTGCTGCGATCGATATTGACCGTTACGATACCTGGCGGTGGCGTCAGCGGCTGCTCTGGTACGCCCTCTAACACACTCTTCATATAGGCATCCCACGCTGGCTGGGCACTCTTCGCCCCCCCTTCATAGCCGGAGATCTGATCTTTGATCGCACCCGAGGCCGTAGAGTGTCCAAGGTTACGGCGATGGTCATCAAAACCAATCCATACCGAGGTCACGACCCCTGGGCCGTAGCCGGAGAACCAGGCATCTTTCGAGCTGTTGGTGGTCCCGGTTTTGCCGCCGATATCTCGACGCTGTAAATCACGACCTGCACGCCAGCCGGTACCCATCCAGCCTGGCTCACCAAAGATATTGGTGTTCAGCGCGCTTTTAATCAGGAACGCCAGCGGCGTGTTGATCACATGCGGGGCGTATTCCTGGGTCCCGCTTTGCGCGACCAGCGCCTGATTCGCCTGCTCAAGTTGCGGCATTGGCACCGCGGCATTCTGCTGTTCCTGAGAAATGGCAACGTCTTCAACGTTACTGTTTTCCAGCACGTTAGATTTCTGGGTGTCGCCATAAATCACCGGAATATCACACTCCGGACAGGCAATTTTGGGCTTCGCTTCGAAGATAACACCGCCCTGATCGGTTTCAATCTTACTGATGAAGTACGGATCAACCAGGAAACCACCGTTGGCCATCACCGCGTAGCCGCGGGCAACCTGCAGCGGGGTGAACGAGGCGGAACCCAGCGCCAGCGACTCGGTATGAACAATATTTTGCGCCGGGAAGCCAAAACGTTGCAGATACTCTGCTGCGTAATCTACGCCCATCGCGCGCATGGCGCGGACCATCACCACGTTCTTCGACTGACCCAGCCCCTGACGTAAGCGGATAGGGCCGGCATATTGCGGCGGTGAGTTTTTCGGCTGCCAGTCAGAACCTGCGCCCGCATCCCAGCGGGAAATCGGGACGTCATTCAGCATACTGGCCAGCGTCAGGCCTTTATCCATTGCCGCGGTGTAGAGGAACGGTTTGATATTTGAACCGACCTGACGTAACGCCTGGGTAGCACGGTTAAACTTGCTCTGGTTGAAATCAAAGCCACCAACCAGCGCCATTACCGCGCCGTTTTGCGGATTGATGGAGACCAGCGCGGAGTTGACGTCAGGAACCTGCGCCAGCCACCAGGCGTCACCGACCTGGCGGACCCAGATTTGCTGACCCGTCTGGACAACATCGGTCACTTTTCGCGGCGTCGGGCCCTGTTGGGTATCGGAGCGGTAAGGACGCGCCCAGCGCATGCCTTCCATACGCAGCGCCACCGATGTGCCGTCCGCCAGCGTGGCGGTCGCTTCCTGTGGATTTGCGTTGGTGACCACCGCCGGCAGCAGCGGTCCGTAGGTCGGCAGCGCTTTTAGTGAGTCGGTGATTTTTTTGGTGTCCCAGGCGCTTTCGCCCACTTTCCATAGCACGTTTGACGGGCCACGGTAGCCGTGGCGCATGTCGTAATCCATGACGTTATTACGGACCGCCTGCTGGGCCGCCTGTTGGACTTTACGCGTAATGGTGGTGGTGATGCGATACCCGTCTTCATAGGCTTTTTCACCATAACGGCTATACATTTCCTGGCGCACCATTTCAGACAGATACGGCGCAGAGAAGGCAATTTCCGGCGCGTGATAGTTGGCGTCAATAGCTTCGCTGCGTGCCTGATCGTACTGGTCCTGCGTGATGTAGTTTTCGCTCAACATACGCGACAGCACAACGTTACGTCGCGCGGTAGCCCGATCCATTGAATAGAGCGGGTTGAAGGTTGACGGTGCTTTTGGCAGACCGGCGATGACTGCCATCTCGCTTAAGCTGAGCTGGTCGACCGTCTTACCGAAATAGACTTGTGCTGCGGCACCAACGCCATAGGCGCGATACCCCAGGTAGATCTTATTCAGATAAAGCTCGAGGATCTCATCTTTACTCAGCAGTTGCTCGATGCGGATCGCGAGGAAGACCTCTTTGATCTTACGCATCAGCGTGCGTTCCGGGCTGAGGAAGAAGTTTCTCGCCAACTGTTGGGTGATGGTACTCGCCCCTTGCGACGCGTGCCCGGAGAACAGCGCAACGCTGGCCGCACGGAAGATCCCCACCGGGTCAACGCCGTGGTGCTCATAAAAGCGGCTGTCTTCGGTGGCGATAAAGGCTTTGACCATTTCCGGCGGCATCTGATCCAGCGTGACCGGAATACGACGTTTCTCGCCATATTGCGCGATCAGTTCGCCGTCAGCGCTGTAAACCTGCATCGGGATCTGCAAACGCACATCTTTTAACGTCGCGACGTCAGGTAATTGCGGCTCAATATAGCGATAGAGGCCATAAATCGAGCCTGCTCCCAGCAGGATGCAACATACTGCAAGGATTAATAAATACTTTACGAACTTCACTGGAGATTTCCCATTTAGTGGCATTTGGGCAGTTTATAAACAAACGCGCGGTAGTATAAAGGCAAGCCAGACGCATTGATATACCCGTTAGAGCAACGGGTGATAAGGAGATCATCAGCAATGGCTTTCAATATCTGGCAAATTGGTCTGCATATTCAGCAACATGAAGTGCTGGCTGTGGCCGTCGTTCGCGACGCCTCCGGTTGGTTTCTACAGCGCTGGTGGCGGTTGCCGCTGGCGAACCAGACGATTGTCGACGGGCACATTCGCGCACCTGAACAGCTCAGCAAGGTGTTATTGCCGTGGAGTCGTGAACTCCCTCGCAGACACCACATTCATCTGTCCTTTCCCGCCCACAGGACGTTACAAAAAAAGATCCCCCGCCCAGTCATGACGCTGCGTGAGCCAGAACAAACGGCATGGTTGTCTGGGTCGATGGCGCGTGAGCTGGATATGGACCCAGATGCGCTGCAATTCGATTATAGCGAAGACACCTTAAGTCCGGCCTTTAACGTGACCGCCGCGCAAAGCAAAGAGGTGTCGACCCTCCTGACGCTGATGCAAACGCTGAAAGTACAGATAACCGCCATTACGCCGGATGCCAGCGCGTTACAGCGCTTTATACCGTACTTATCGGTGCATCAGCAGTGTCTGGCCTGGCGCGATGACGCGCAGTGGTTGTGGGCGACTCGTTATGCATGGGGGCGTAAACCGGTGGGCGACAGTCACGCTATCGACGATCTTGCTGTAACATTATCGCTTTCCCCGGAAGAGATTGCGTTGTGCGGGCCAGGCCGTTTTGACCCCTTAAGCGTGGTGTCTGTTCGTCAGCCGCCCATTCCGCCTGAAAGTCATATCTTTACTATTGCGCTTGGGCTGGCAATGGGGGGAACAGACTGATGATAGCGACCATCAACCTTCTCCCCTGGCGTCAGTCACAGCGGCGCGCCTGCCTGCGGTTTTGGGCTGTTTTATTTAGCGGATCGCTGCTGTTGATCGTTGGCTGTGCACTGAGCTATTACGCTGTCGTCATCGAAGACAACCGGGCAAAAACGGTGAAGATAGCTGCTGAGAAAATGCGGGGCGAGACGCTTGTGGCCCAAAAACCGCATTTACTCCTGCGCCAGCAACAATGGCAACAGCGACAGCTGCGTAAAACGCAGCGAGATCAGACGCGAAGCTGGCAACCGATGCTCGAAGGACTGGCAAATTTACTGCCCGAACAGGTGTGGCTGACAACCCTGACCTGGCAACATGAAGTGCTGGAACTGAGCGGAATGGCGCAGAACTTTAGCGCCCTCAATACGCTGGAAACGCAATTACGCAAACAGTCCTTTTTTCGCTTAGGCGACCCCGGCGAAACTCAGAAGGATGCGTTGGGACGTTGGCAATTTCACTATCGTCTGACGCGGAGCGTAATGCATGAACGTACTCTGTGATCGTTGGCTGGCCTTGTCGCCGCGTTGTCGAATCGTCTGCT
Organism: Citrobacter freundii; assembly: GCF_029717145.1. Taxonomy (NCBI): domain Bacteria; kingdom Pseudomonadati; phylum Pseudomonadota; class Gammaproteobacteria; order Enterobacterales; family Enterobacteriaceae; genus Citrobacter; species Citrobacter freundii. The sequence goes on from NZ_CP099222.1 coordinate 330,555, forward strand.
GGGGCGGCTGGAGTGTCACCATGGCGCTGATGGTCATGTTGTGCCTGCTTTATCCGCTACGGCAAGAATGGAACGTACAACGGGAGGAACTGCGGCAGCAACATGCGGCGAACCAGGCGCAATGGCGGAATCTGTACCAACTGGTTACACCGGCTGACCCCACACTTTGGGCTAATGACGAGAATACGATGCCTTTTTCCGCTCTGGATTTTCAGACTCCGCTTTCACGCCTGACTCACTGGCAGCCTTCTGCACAGGGCGGGGAGATGACGCTGAAGCCCGCCTGGGATGCTGTTCCAGCATTGTTTGTCCGGCTGGCGGAACGGGGGATGCAGGTCAACAGTTTTTCTCTTCGCCTGGAGGATGCCGAGCTGATGCTAACACTGCAGCTGGAGCGCCTGAATGACGGTTAAGCGTGGACTGTTGGTAGGGATTAGCCTGCTGATACTGACCGGGATGCGCGATCCTTTCCTGCCGCCGGAGGATCGTTGCCATACCACTGAGCTGTCGACGTGGCGTTATCAAGGTGCGGTAAGCCGGGGAGGGCGCCTGATTGGCCTGGTTCAGGATGGTAAAAATACATGGCGGCGGATCGAACTGCATGAGGCGCTGAAGGGGGGATGGACGGTTTCTCATATCTCGGCACAAAGCATAACTATTGAGATGGGTAAAGACTGTGAGCCGTCACGCTGGCAGTGGCAACGACAAGGAGAAGGGCATGAAGCGATGGATAGCCGTGGTGCTGATGATCGTCATCCCCAGCGTGCTGGCGGGAAAAGCGCCAAACGTGACGCTGGTGGTGGATGATGTTCCCGTGGTTCAGGTATTGCAGGCGATGGCTGAGCAGGAAGGAAAAAATCTGGTGATTTCGCCCGATGTCAGCGGCGTGATGTCGTTGCATCTGACGGATGTCCCGTGGAAGCAGGCATTCCAGACGGTGGTGAAAAGCGCCGGACTGGTGTTGCGCCAGGAGGGGAGCATCCTGCATGTGCATTCGGTAGGCTGGCAGAATGAAAATGTGGCACGCCTGGAGAGCGAGCAGGCGCGGCGGCAGGCCAGTCTCCCGCTGGAACATCGCAGCATTGTTTTGCAGTACGCTGACGCCGCCGATCTGGCAAAAGCGGGTGAGAAACTGCTGAGCGCCAAAGGCAGTATGACGGTAGATAAACGCACGAATCGACTGCTGCTTCGCGATAACAAACCTGCGCTGATGGCGCTGGAAACGTGGGTGTCGCAGATGGACTTGCCGGTTGAACAGGTCGAACTGGCGGCACACATTGTGACGATTAACGAAAAAAGCCTACACGAGTTGGGCGTGAAATGGTCGCTGGCCGACGCCACGCAAGCGGGGACGGTGGGCAACGTCACTACAATGACCAGCGATCTCTCTGTGTCCGCAGCGACGTCGCGTGTGGGGTTTAACATTGGTCGTATCAATGGTCGTCTACTGGAACTGGAGCTGTCTGCACTGGAGCAAAAACAGCAGCTTGATATCATCGCCAGCCCACGATTACTGGCTTCTCACCTGCAACCTGCCAGTATTAAGCAGGGCAGCGAGATCCCTTATCAGGTATCCAGCGGGGAAAGCGGAGCCACGTCCGTTGAGTTCAAAGAAGCCGTACTGGGAATGGAGGTGACGCCAACCGTGCTGCAAAAAGGGCGAATTAGACTAAAGTTGCATATCAGCCAGAATGTCCCCGGGCAGGTGTTACAGCAGGCGGATGGCGAAGTACTGGCTATCGATAAGCAGGAAATTGAAACGCAGGTCGAGGTAAAAAGCGGAGAGACAATCGCGCTGGGTGGGATTTTTTCGCATAAAAATAAATCTGCGGCGGACAGCGTGCCGTTGTTAGGCGATATCCCCTGGCTTGGATATTTATTTCGCCATGACGGTAAAGAGGATGAGCGGCGCGAGTTAGTGGTTTTTATCACGCCCAGACTGGTCTCGAGCGATTAATTTATGCATGAAAAGCCGTTGTTTTTGCACTGGACATGTTTCAGAAATTTGACGTGCGGGTGTATTTAGCATACAAGGAGTACCGATTTGAGCGTCGGTCGTTTTCTTTACTTGTGCACCGGTAATACGCTTTGCCTTTCTGGTGGTGTGTCATGGGTTGATTTGGCGTCATTTGGCCGTGCGATTCGTTGCCAGGCCTGATGTTTGCAGGGCAATACGCCTGCCACGACCAGAAATGCGAAAGGTTTGGTGATTTATTCAGTTGCCAAACCCGCTTGAGTATTGAGATAATTTTCAGTCTGACTCTCGCAATATCTTATGAGGTTTCAGTTCATGTCCTGCTGCGCTGAGTGTCTGCGAAGCGGGTTTACCATTAACGAATAGTCTTAGTAGTACCGAAAAAATGGCAGAGAAACGCAATATCTTTCTGGTTGGGCCTATGGGTGCCGGAAAAAGCACTATTGGGCGCCAGTTAGCTCAACAACTCAATATGGAATTTTACGATTCTGATCAAGAGATTGAGAAACGAACCGGAGCTGATGTGGGCTGGGTCTTCGATGTAGAAGGTGAAGACGGCTTCCGCGATCGCGAAGAAAAAGTCATCAACGAGTTGACGGAAAAACAGGGTATTGTGCTGGCAACTGGCGGTGGCTCTGTTAAATCACGTGAAACACGTAACCGTCTTTCCGCGCGTGGCGTCGTGGTCTATCTTGAAACGACAATTGAAAAACAACTTGCGCGAACTCAACGCGACAAGAAACGCCCACTGCTGCAGGTAGAATCACCGCCTCGCGAAGTTCTGGAAGCGTTGGCTGACGAACGCAATCCTCTGTATGAAGAGATTGCTGACGTGACCATTCGCACCGATGATCAGAGCGCTAAAGTCGTGGCAAACCAGATTATTCATATGTTGGAAAGCAACTGATTCTGGCTTAATACACTCGTCTGCGGGTACAAGTAACTAAGGTGGATGTCGCGTCATGGAGAGGATTACAGTCACTCTCGGGGAACGTAGTTACCCTATCACCATCGCGGCTGGTTTGTTTAATGAGCCGGCTTCATTCTTACCGCTGAAATCGGGCGATCAGGTTATGTTGGTGACCAACGAAACCCTGGCTCCCCTTTATCTCGATAAGATTCGCGGCGTACTTGAACAGGCGGGTGTTAATGTTGATAGCGTCATCCTTCCCGACGGCGAGCAGTATAAAAGCCTGACGGTGCTGGATACGGTATTCACAGCATTACTGCAAAAACCGCACGGTCGCGATACCACGCTGGTTGCTCTTGGCGGCGGCGTGATTGGCGATCTTACCGGTTTTGCAGCCGCCAGCTATCAGCGCGGCGTACGTTTTATTCAAGTTCCGACAACGCTGTTGTCGCAGGTTGATTCCTCTGTTGGCGGCAAAACTGCCGTAAACCATCCCCTCGGCAAGAACATGATTGGTGCTTTTTACCAACCCGCTTCCGTGGTGGTGGATCTCGACTGTCTGAAAACGCTTCCTGCGCGTGAACTGGCGTCGGGTCTGGCGGAAGTGATCAAATACGGCATCATCCTTGACGGTGAATTTTTCAGCTGGCTGGAAGACAATCTGGACGCATTACTGCATCTGGACGGTCCGGCAATGGCGTACTGTATCCGCCGTTGTTGTGAGCTGAAGGCAGAAGTTGTCGCAGCAGACGAGCGCGAAATGGGCTTACGTGCTTTACTGAATCTGGGACATACGTTTGGCCATGCAATCGAAGCTGAAATGGGTTATGGCAATTGGTTACATGGTGAAGCGGTGGCCGCAGGTATGGTAATGGCTGCTCGTACGTCAGAACGTCTGGGTCAGTTTTGCTCCGCGGACACGCAGCGCATCATTACGCTGCTGAAGCGGGCAGGCTTACCGGTTGATGGACCACGTGAGATGTCCACTCAGGCCTATTTACCGCACATGCTGCGAGATAAAAAAGTGTTGGCGGGGGAGATGCGTTTAGTGCTTCCGTTGGCAATAGGGAAGAGTGAAGTGCGCGGCGGAGTGTCGCACGAGGTGGTTCTTAACGCTATTGCTGATTGCCAGCAGGCGTAACAACAAGAAAGGTCCGGCTTGCGTTGTAAGGCGTAAGTCTTTTAGCTTCAGGTTATGTGCAACGTCGTAAGCATTAACCTTTGAGTGGGGTGTTAAATGGATGAATTCAAACCAGAAGACGAGCTGAAACCCGATCCCAGCGATCGTCGTACTGGTCGTTCTCGTCAATCGTCTGAACGCGATAATGAGCCGCAAATCAATTTTGATGATGTTGATCTGGATACTGACGATCGTCGTCCAGCGCGCGCGCGTAAAGAACGTGACGAAGAGCAAGACATTGAAGAAGACTATGAATCTGATGACGATACCGTGGATGAAGAGCGTGTAGAACGCCGTCCGCGTAAGCGTAAGAAGGCCGCCAGCAAACCTGCCTCTCGTCAATATATGATGATGGGTGTGGGGGTTCTGGTGCTGCTGCTGTTGATAGTCGGCATCGGTTCAGCGTTGAAAGCCCCCTCATCTCCCTCTTCCAGCGATCAGACGGCGTCTGGCGAGAAGAGTATCGATCTTTCTGGCAATAGCGCGACCGATCAGGCGAGCACCACTCAGCCTGCAACGACTGCTGAGCAACCGGCTGGCAATGCGCAGCAGGATGTTTCTCTGCCGCTAATTTCCTCTACGCCAACTCAGGGGCAAGCACCTGTTGCCGCTGAAGGTCAACAGCGTGTTGAAGTTCAGGGCGATCTGAATAATGCCCTGACGCAACCGCAAGGTCAGGAACAGGTGAACAACGTGGTTGTGAACTCCACGCTGCCAACCGAACCTGCTACCGTTGCACCTGTTCGCAATGGCACTACGGCGCGTCCTGCAACAACGGAGCCTGCTGAGCGTCACGCGACTGCGCGTCCGGAACGCAAACAGGCCGTTATTGAGCCGAAGAGCAAACCGCAGACGACCGTGAAAGCAACGCCGACAGAGCCAAAACCTGTTGCCCAGGCGAAGCGCACTGAACCGACTGCGCCAGTGACTGCACCGGTTACTACGACCAAAGCACCTGCGGCAACGACTGCGCCAAAAGCGACAGCTGAGCCTAAAGCAACCGTCAGTACCACCACACCTGCGCAGACTGCTACTCCTGCGCCAACTACGGCAACGCCTGTAGCGGGCGGAGCAAAAACGGCAGGTAATGTTGGGGCGTTAAAATCAGCGCCGTCCAGTCATTACACTCTGCAGCTCAGCAGTTCTTCTAACTACGACAACCTGAACGGTTGGGCGAAGAAAGAGAACCTGAAGAACTACGTGGTGTATCAGACGACGCGTAACGGTCAACCGTGGTATGTTCTGGTGACGGGTGTATATGCATCTAAAGACGATGCTAAACGTGCGGTGTCTACGTTGCCAGCCGACATTCAGGCGAAAAACCCGTGGGCGAAACCGCTGCATCAGGTTCAGGCCGATCTGAAGTAAGATAGGATATGTTCTGCAATGGTTTGATGTTTCGCCCAATTGCGGGACAAAGACTAAAGCGCAGGATGCTGTCGGAGCTTTCTCCACAGCCGGAGAAGGTGTAATTAGTTAGTCAGCATGAAAAAAAATCGCGCTTTTCTGAAGTGGGCAGGGGGAAAATACCCCCTGCTTGATGATATCAAACGGCATTTGCCTCAGGGCGAATGTCTTGTCGAACCCTTCGTGGGTGCAGGGTCGGTGTTCCTCAACACCGACTTTTCTCGTTATATTCTTGCCGATATCAACAGCGACCTCATCAGTCTCTATAACATCGTGAAGTCGCGTACCGATGAGTATGTGCAGGCTTCGCGCGAGCTGTTTGTCCCTGAGACCAATCAGTCTGAGGTGTACTATCAGTTTCGGACAGAATTTAACGCCAGCCAGGATCCATTCCGACGTGCGGTACTGTTCTTATACCTCAACCGTTTTGGTTACAACGGCCTGTGTCGGTACAACCTGCGTGGCGAATTTAACGTGCCGTTTGGCCGTTATAAAAAACCCTACTTCCCGGAAGCAGAGTTGTATCATTTTGCCGAAAAAGCGCAGAATGCAGAGTTTCATTGCCTCTCCTATGAAGAGTGCATGGAGCGTGCTGATATCAACTCTGTGGTTTATTGCGACCCGCCTTATGCGCCGCTGTCGGCGACGGCGAATTTCACCGCGTATCACACCAATAGCTTTAGCCCGAAAGAGCAGGCGCATCTGGCCGAAATGGCAGAAAAGCTGGTCAGTAAGCAGATCCCGGTGTTAATTTCGAACCATGACACGCCCGATACGCGCGAGTGGTACCGAGCGGCGAAGCATTTTCAGGTAAAAGTGCGGCGCAGTATAAGCAGCAACGGCGGCACACGTAAAAAGGTGAATGAACTGCTGGCTCTGTACAAACCAGGAGTCGTAACGCCTGCGAAAAAATAATTCTCAAGGAGAAGCGGATGAAACAGTATTTGATTGCCCCCTCAATTCTGTCGGCTGATTTTGCCCGCCTGGGTGAGGACACCGCGAGCGTTCTGGCCGCCGGTGCCGATGTCGTGCACTTCGACGTCATGGACAACCATTATGTACCTAACCTGACTATCGGGCCGATGGTACTGAAATCGCTACGCAAATATGGGATTACCGCCCCTATTGATGTGCATCTGATGGTGAAGCCGGTTGACCGTATTATCCCGGACTTCGCTGCCGCTGGCGCCAGCATCATTACTTTTCACCCGGAAGCCTCCGAACACGTCGATCGCACCTTACAGCTGATCAAAGAGAATGGCTGTAAAGCGGGCCTGGTGTTCAACCCGGCCACGCCGCTGAGCTACCTGGACTACGTTATGGATAAGCTGGATGTGATCCTGCTGATGTCCGTTAACCCCGGTTTTGGCGGGCAATCTTTCATTCCGCAAACGCTGGAAAAACTGCGTGAAGTTCGCCGTCGTATTGATGAGTCTGGCTATGACATTCGCCTGGAAGTTGATGGCGGCGTTAAGGTGAACAATATCGGCGAAATCGCCGCAGCGGGTGCGGATATGTTTGTCGCAGGTTCCGCGATTTTCGACCAACCTGACTACAAAAAAGTCATTGATGAAATGCGCCATGAACTGGCGAAGGTAAGTCATGGATAAATTTCAGGATATTCGGGGCGTAGCTTTTGACCTCGACGGTACGCTGGTTGATAGCGCGCCGGGATTAGCCGCCGCAGTGGATATGGCGCTGTACGCGCTGGAATTACCCACTGCAGGCGAAGAACGTGTGATTACCTGGATTGGTAATGGCGCGGATGTATTGATGGAGCGTGCACTCACCTGGGCTCGCCTTGAGCGCGCTACGCTGCGTAAAACGACGGGCAAACCGCCTATCGATGACGACATTCCTGCCGTTGAGCAGGTGCGTATTTTACGTAAGCTGTTTGACCGCTATTACGGTGATGTTGCCGAAGAAGGGACGTTCTTATTTCCCCACGTTGCCGATACGCTGGGCGCGCTGCATGCGAAAGGCCTGCCGGTAGGTCTGGTGACCAACAAGCCGACACCGTTTGTGGCACCGCTGCTTAACGCACTGGATATCGCCAAGTATTTTAGTGTGGTCATCGGCGGTGACGACGTGAAAAATAAAAAACCGCATCCCGATCCGCTGCTGCTAGTGGCCTCACGTATGGGGATTGCGCCTGAAAAATTGCTCTTTGTGGGTGATTCGCGCAATGATATTCAGGCGGCAAAAGCCGCTGGCTGTCCTTCGGTTGGTCTTACGTATGGGTATAACTACGGTGAAGGGATCGACCTCAGCCAGCCGGATGTAATATATGACAGCATTAATGACCTTCTGCCCGCACTCGGGCTTCCGCATAGCGAAAATCAGGAATTGAAAAATGACTAAGCCCATCGTTTTTAGTGGCGCACAGCCCTCAGGTGAATTGACCATTGGCAACTATATGGGTGCGCTGCGTCAATGGGTAAACATGCAGGATGATTACCACTGCATCTACTGTATCGTGGACCAGCATGCTATCACCGTCCGCCAGGACGCGCAGAAGCTGCGTAATGCTACGCTGAATACGCTGGCGCTGTATCTGGCGTGTGGTATCGATCCTGAGAAAAGCACCATTTTCGTTCAGTCCCACGTGCCGGAACATGCACAGTTAGGCTGGGCGCTGAACTGCTACACCTATTTTGGTGAACTGAGCCGCATGACCCAGTTCAAAGATAAATCTTCCCGTTACGCTGAAAACATCAATGCCGGTCTGTTCGACTACCCGGTACTGATGGCAGCCGATATTCTACTGTACCAGACCAATCTGGTACCGGTAGGGGAAGATCAGAAACAGCACCTGGAACTGAGTCGTGACGTCGCCCAGCGTTTTAACGCACTGTATGGTGACATCTTCAAAGTGCCTGAGCCGTTTATTCCGAAATCCGGTGCGCGCGTGATGTCCCTGCTGGAACCGACGAAGAAAATGTCTAAGTCGGATGACAACCGCAATAACGTGATCGGCCTGTTGGAAGATCCGAAATCTGTGGTGAAGAAAATCAAACGCGCCATGACGGATTCCGATGAGCCGCCAGTTGTTCGTTACGATGTGCAGAATAAAGCGGGTGTTGCCAACTTGCTGGATATTCTCTCTGCCGTAACGGGTAAGAGCATCCCGGAACTGGAGCAGCACTTTGAAGGCAAGATGTATGGCCACCTGAAGGGTGAAGTTGCCGATGCCGTTTCCGGTATGTTGACTGAGCTTCAGGAACGTTACCACCGTTTCCGTAACGATGAAGCCTTCTTGCAGCAAGTGATGAAAGATGGTGCAGAAAAAGCCAGTGCGCGCGCAGCAGAAACACTGAAAGCGGTGTATGAAGCAATTGGATTTGTTGCGAAGCCGTAATGTAACGTACGGCTAAAATAAAAGCCGGATTATCTCCCATACTGTTTAATATTATAACGGCATGGGAGATAACCCGGCTTTATATATTTATACGGAATATAAATAATTACAGCGCAGTGTCACCGCAGCCGCCAATGATTTTAGAAATAGAAATGGCTGGGTGCAGAAAATAATCGTAATCACAGGTCTTGTTTTTGTTCTGAACGCTACCGGTGCAGGCAGTCAATGTGGAGAGAGCCAGCAGTACTGCAGCAGCTTTAAGCATGTTTTTCATTTAATAATCCCTATCAATCAATAAAATATCAGTATGCCAATTCCATATGCTTCGAAAAACACGTAGTGAATTAAGCTTGCTATATATAACGCGACCAGGAAGTTATTACTTGTTCTTTTAACTTAATAGTAGGTTTAAGAATTTTTAAATAATAATAATTGATGATGAGTAAAGATGAAGGATAATGACTGGAAGAGTAATCAAAAGACGGCGCTATGCAGAAAACATAGCGCCTGAATATTAATGGTTTGAGAACCAGTTCAGCTTATCGCGCAGGCCAACCACGCGACCAACAATGATCAGCGCCGGGCTTTCCACCTGTTGCGCCAGTTCACCGAGTTGCGTCAGTACACCATTGACAACGCGCTGTTTCACGGAGGTCCCGTTTTCGACCAGCGCAACCGGCATGTCTGCTGGCATCCCAAACGCGATCAATTTTTCCTGGATAGTGGCCGCCTGATTCAGCCCCATATAGAACACCAGCGTCTGTTTTTCTGCTGCCAGGTTTTCCCAGTCCAGCTCGCCGCCGGTCTTCAGGTGTCCGGTGACCAGGCGTACGCTCTGGGCGTAATCACGATGCGTCAGCGGAATGCCGGAATAGGCAGAACAGCCGGACGCCGCGGTAATACCGGGAACAACAGAGAACGGGATACCTTCGTGGCACAGGGTTTCCAGCTCTTCGCCACCGCGACCAAAGATGAACGGGTCGCCGCCTTTCAGGCGCACTACGCGTTTGCCCTGTTTCGCCTGGTTCAGCAGGATCTGGTTGATCTCTTCCTGCGGTACGCAGTGATAACCCGCACGCTTGCCGACGAAAATACGATCGGCATCGCGACGAACAAGGTTCATGATGTCATCGGAAACCAGGCGGTCATACACCACGACATCGGCCTGCTGGATCTGTTGTAGCCCTTTCAGCGTCAGCAGTCCGGCATCGCCTGGGCCGGCACCAACCAGCACTACTTCGCCACGATGGTCCAGCGGTTCGCTGAGCATCTGCTCGGTCGTTTCTTCTATTGCCTGCCGATCGTCGTTTGCCAGAGACTGCGCCAGCCTGTCGTTAACAAACAGCTTTTCCCAGAAGCGGCGACGTTCACCCATACTGGCGAACTGCTTTTTCACCCGGGAACGCAGCTGTCCTGCATACTGCGCGACCTGGCCCAGATGCTGTGGCAACACGGATTCGAGCCTTTCACGCAGCAGTCGCGCCAGTACAGGAGAGGTACCGCCAGAGGAGACCGCCACCATCAGTGGTGAACGGTCAATAATGGAGGGCATGATGAAACTGGCCGCTTTTGGGGCGTCGACCACGTTACAGAAGATGCGACGTGATTCAGCTGCGTTGCTGACGCGAAGGTTGACGGCATCGTCATCGGTGGCGGCGATCGCCAGCCAGCAGGAGTCGAGCAGGGCTTCGTCAAACGGCCCCTCAACCAGCGTCAGCATGCCTTCATTTGCCCATACGGTGAACTGTGGAATAAACGCTAGCGCATTAACCGTTAAACGGGCGCCTGCTTCCAGCAGTAACCGCGCTTTGCGTTCTGCGACATCACCACCGCCGACGATCAAGCAGTCGCGGTCACGTAGTTGACAAAATATAGGCAAATGATCCACGACATTACCCCTTAATTATTGGCAGCAGCCTCAGTTTGGTTGATTTTTGCCGGAACGGGACGCTCCGATTTTGGCGTAGCATACCAATAACCCAACCCCATGAATACGACACCGGACAAAGTATTACCGAGTGTCACCCACAGCAGGTTATGGCCAATTCCGGACAAGGTATAGGCATCGCTGTGATGACCGAACCAGGAGAGCGCAAATAGCGTCATGTTGGCAACGGAGTGTTCATAGCCAGAAGCGATAAACGCCAGCAGGCACCACCAGATGGCGAGGAACTTCGCCGCACCTTCAGTACGGATCGCCATCCAGATTGCCAGGCAAACCAACCAGTTACACAACGCACCTTTAAAGAACAGTACGCTGGCAGGGGCTGTGGTTTTCGCCAGGGCAACGCTATGTACGATGCTGGTATCGACCGGCAGCAGGCTACCGCCACCCCAGCTGTACAGCAGGGCGACGAACACGGAACCGAGCAGATTTCCCAGCCAGGTTTGCGGCAGAATGGCCCACATCTGACCGTGGCTGATGGTGCCCGCTTTGACGCCAAGCGTCAGGAACATGGTGTGCCCGGTAAACAGCTCTGAACCGGCAATAATCACCAGCGTTAAGGCAATACCAAAGGTTGCACCCATCACCAGAGGGCGTACGGATGGATCAAGCAGATTGCCGAGAGTGAAAATAAGAATGATGCCGAGACCGACATAAGCGCCAGCCATAGCGGAACTGACCCAGAAACCGATTGGGTTGTTGGCCGACAGGCGTGCAATGCGCGCAGCGTTAGCCGCACACTTATTGATAGTGTCTGTAAACATGTGTTTGATTATCCTTGAAGAACAAAAAGTAAAATAAAATCGTAACCGTAGGCCGGATAAGGCAGTTATGCCGCCATCCGGCAATGTGCCTGATGGCGCTACGCTTATCAGGCCTACTAGAAAGGCCTACCAATACGTCTAAAAAGGGAGGCATTGCGCCTCCCAATAATTTACTAACCGCGCAACTGCACCATGCCGTCTTTCACCCGGGCTTCGTAGTGCGCCACGGAATGACTTTCGTCCTCCATGCACAGACCGTCGCTGAGGCGGAAGCGCTGTTTTTTCAGCGGGCTGGCAACCCATAGCTCGCCCTGGTGCTCAGCAATAATCCCGCGTGAAAGTACGCTGGACTGGAAGAACGGGTCGATGTTGCTGATCGCAAACACCTGGTCGCTGTGATAAGGACGGAAAATCGCGACTTGCTCTTTACCTAACAGGGCGCAGACGCCTGTTGCAGGCAGAATGTCATCGATTTTGCAGATGTTTTTCCACTGGCTCATGCGTTTTCCTCCACCAGAGTGACCGGGATACGCTCATACGGCGTGGCCGGGCGATGTTGTTCACGTTCAGGCACAACCTGGACATTCGGATCGCGTTTATCGCTGTTGATAAAGTGCTTGAAGCGAACCTGCGCGGACGGCGTGTTGACGGTTTCTGTCCACTCGCATACGACGGCTTCACGCAGACGCGCCATCTCTTCTTCCAGATGCTCGTTCAGGCCCAGTTTGTCGTCGATGATGACAGACTTCAGATACTCGATGCCGCCTTCCAGGTTATCTAACCACGGTGCGGTACGGGTCAGTTTGTCCGCAGTACGGATGTAGAACATCATGAAGCGGTCAAGGTATTTCATCAGCGTTTCACGGTCGAGATCCGCTGCCAGTAGATCCGCATGGCGTGGTTTCATCCCGCCGTTACCACAGACGTACAGGTTCCAGCCTTTTTCAGTGGCGATGATACCCACGTCTTTACCTTGGGCTTCTGCGCACTCACGGGTACAGCCAGAGACGCCAAACTTCATTTTGTGCGGGGTACGAATGCCCTTGTAGCGGTTTTCAAGCTCAACGCCGAAGCCTACGCTATCGCCGACACCATAACGGCACCAGGTGCTACCCACGCAGGTTTTCGCCATACGCAGCGCTTTAGCATACGCATGACCGGTTTCGAAGCCCGCTTCAATCAACTGACGCCAGATTTCCGGCAGGTCATCTTTTTGCGCGCCGAACAGACCAATACGCTGAGAACCGGTGATCTTGGTGTACAGATTGAACTCACGAGCGATACGGCCCACGGCAACCAGACCTTCCGGGGTAATTTCGCCACCGGCAGAGCGTGGGATAACGGAGTAGGTACCGTCTTTCTGGATGTTGGCCAGGAAGTTGTCGTTGGTATCCTGCAGCGGCGTGTGCTGCGGCTTGAGGATGTATTCATTCCAGCAGGAGGCCAGCAGGGAACCGACGGTTGGTTTACATACTTCGCAGCCGTAACCTTTACCGTGTTTCGCCAGCAATTCCTCGAAGGTTTTAATGCCTTCCACGCGGATGAGATGGAACAGTTCCTGACGTGAGTACGGGAAGTGATCGCACAGGTTGTTGTTGACTTCGATGCCCTGTTTCGCCAGTTCGGCATTCAGCACCTGGGTAACCAGCGGAATACAACCACCGCAGCCAGTACCGGCTTTGGTTTCGGCTTTCAGCGCTGCAACGGTGTGGCAGCCTTTGTTAATGGCGGCAACCAGCATGCCTTTGGTGACGTCGAAGCAGGAACAAATCTGCGCGCTGTCCGGCAGTTTATCCACGCCGATGGACGGCTTACCGCTGCCTGAGTGTGCTGGCAGGATCAGTGAGTCCGGGTTTTCCGGCAGTTCGATGGCGTTCAGCACCAGCTGCAGCAGGTTGCCGTAATCGCTGGTGTCACCCACCAGAACCGCGCCCAGCAGCGTTTTGTTATCTTCGCTGACGATCAGGCGTTTGTAGACTTCTTTACTTTCGTCGAGGTAAACGTAGCTACGGGCGCCCGGTGTACGCGCATGTGCGTCGCCGATACCGCCGACATCTACGCCCAGCAGTTTCAGCTTGGCGCTCAGGTCTGCGCCTTCGAACGCGTTTTTGCTACCGAGAATATGGTCAACGGCGACCTGCGCCATTTTGTACCCCGGTGCGACCAGTCCATAAACGCGGTCGTTCCAGCTGGCGCATTCGCCGATAGCGTAGATATCCGGGTCAGAGGTCTGGCAGGCGTCGTTGATCACGATACCGCCACGCTGTGCCACATCAAGGCCGCACTGGGTTGCCAGTTTGTCGCGCGGGCGAATACCGGTGGAGAAGACAATGAAGTCGACTTCCAGTTCGCTGCCGTCGGCAAAGCGCATGGTTTTACGCGCTTCAGTGCCTTGCTGGACGATCTCTTTGGTATTTTTGCTGGTGTGCACACGCACGCCCATGCTTTCAATTTTGCGACGTAACTGCTCGCCACCCATCTGATCCAGCTGTTCAGCCATCAGCATCGGGGCGAATTCAATCACGTGGGTTTCAACGCCTAAGCTTTTCAGGGCACCTGCGGCTTCCAGACCCAGCAGGCCACCACCGACAACGGCGCCGCGTTTACTGCGACGAGCGCAAGACTCAATGGCGTTGAGGTCTTCAATAGTACGGTAAACGAAACAGTCCTGCGTTTCCGAACCTTTAATTGGCGGGATCCACGGGTAGGAGCCGGTTGCCATGATCAGTTTATCGTAATAAACCGTACGACCAGCGCTGGAGTGGATCACCTTCTCCTGGCGGTTGATGGTAATCGCGCGTTCGCCGACTAATACCTTCACGCCGTGCTTCTCGTAGAAGCCTTCACGCACCAGAGACAGCTCTTCAGCAGTGTGGTGAGAGAAGTAAGAAGACAGGTGTACGCGGTCGTATGCTTTGCGGGGTTCTTCACAGAAGACGGTAATATCAAACTTGTCCGCATCGGATTTATCAAGAAGATCCTCAATAAAGCGATGGCCGACCATACCATTACCGATAATAGCGAGTCTGACTTTGCTCATTTTTGCCTCGATTTCTTTTCTATTACTGCCTACCTTAACGATTCATCAACCCCGCTTATTGATACAAATCAATTTCGCCCTTATATACTCCTTAAGAGGTATATAACTGATTTGTCAGCGTTTTTATAAGTCACGGAATTGACAGGCTTTTCATGTTTGTATGATTAGCGTACAAATTAAGGGGTTTTAGTGTGAATAGGTCAGGATCCTAAGGGTTAGAAAGGGGAGTGATAAATGCCGGATAATCAGAGCCGCTATCCGGCATTCAGGTTTACTGCACAGCCGGTGCGTTATGCTGGCGATGACGCGTGACAAACCCAAGGATAAAGCACATCACGAATACCACAGCATACAGGCCATTCGCGGTTTGTAGTGCGGCCAGAGGACCGCTGTGGGCAACGATCGGACCGGTCACCACGAAGGTTAACATGGTCCCAATGGTGCCGCAGGTCAGGACGAAGTTAACCAGCTTCGGTGAGGCCACTTTAGTCTGCTGGGAGCCGAGGGTGATAATGGTGGTATAAATGGCGCTGGAGAAGAAGCCCAGCGTCAGAATGAACCACGGCATGTGCTCTGGCGTACCGGTGATGAAGAGATACATCAATACGGTTGCCAGTCCTGCCAGCACGGTCAGGATACGCTGCAAATCAAAGAAGCGCAGGATAAAGCTAAACGCCCACATACCCACCATGTAGGACATCCAGAAATCGCTGACCAGCTTACCTGCATCGTTCAGGCTCATGCCGAGGCTTTTGGCGTATTCCGGCACCCAGGAGATAAAACCCAACTGACCGAGGATGTAGCACAGCGCGGCGATGGACAAAAACAGCACACCAATGCCCCACTTCTCTTTCGCCACCGGTGTTTCCGGTTGCTGCGCGTGTTTACCCAGCGCCGGGAACTCACAGCCAAAGGTCAGCAGGAAAATGGCGACGTACACCAGGCCGATACAGGCGTAGACCCAGTACCATTCGATGCTACGCGCCAGCAGGTACGCGGCAACCATCGGGAAAATCATGCCCGCCATGCTGAAGAAGGAATCTGTAAACAGCAGGCGAGATCCACGCTGGCGACCTTCATACATCTGGGTGACCAGGAAAGTACCAATCGACATGGTGATCCCGCTGACGACCCCCAGCACAAACATGGCGGCGGAGAACAGCGCCAGGCTATGCGTGAGCATCAGTCCGGCGACAGCCAGCAGCATCAGAATAAAGCCAAAACGTAGCTGCGTTTTCAACGGGACAATTTCCATCAGCCACGCATTCAGAAAAATAGAGATCAGAATACCGGCATTCAGAAAGGTGAAGGTGTTACTCATACTGGAAACGGGCAAATGGAAATAGTCTGCGATGTTTCCCATCACCATCCCGGTGACAATAACCAACGCGCCTGTCAGGGCGTAGGAGAGAAAGCTGATCCATGTGAGCTTGATACGATTGCTGTTAGTCATGACTGGCCTGTATAGAAGTGTAAGGCGCATTGAAGGCGCCGTGAGCGGGCGGATTTTAGGTGTTTTGTTGATGTATTTAAATATTTTTTAGCAACTGCTGTTTCTATTACATATTTCAATGTGATCATGATCACATTGATGCGCGTTGCAAAGCATTTACATTTGTTTCAGGTTCGTAAAATTAAGTAAAGGGATGGCCTTGTCATGGAAGGCTCTTTAGAATCAATTCACTTGCTTCATTTCTGCTCTTGTAAAGGAATTCTCATGCTCAAATCGACTCTGGCGGCTGTTGCAGCTGTTCTCGCTCTTTCTGCCCTCTCTCCCGCAGCACTGGCAGCGAAAGGTGACCCACGTGTACTGCTGACGACCTCTGCTGGTAACATTGAGCTGGAGCTGAACAGCCAAAAGGCCCCGGTTTCAGTGCAAAACTTTGTCGATTATGTAAATAGTGGTTTCTATAACAACACCACGTTTCACCGTGTGATCCCTGGGTTTATGGTACAGGGCGGCGGTTTTACCGAGCAGATGCAGCAGAAGAAACCTAACCCGCCTATCAAAAATGAAGCCGATAACGGGCTGCGCAATACCCGTGGCACCATTGCCATGGCGCGGACCGCAGACAAAGACAGCGCGACCAGCCAGTTCTTTATCAACATTGCGGACAACGCTTTCCTCGATCACGGCCAGCGTGACTTCGGCTATGCCGTTTTTGGTAAAGTGGTGAAGGGGATGGATGTCGCGGATAAGATAGCTCAGGTACCGACCCACGACGTCGGCCCTTACCAGAACGTTCCGTCCAAACCGATTGTTATCCTGTCTGCGAAAGTCCTGCCGTAATCGTATTTTTGCGCGGGCGGTTCCTGCCCGCGTTCTCTCCCTTCTCTGCGTAACCCGAAATTGCTGCTTATACTTGTGGCAAGTGCCGGCACATTCAGGGAGGTCACGTGAAAAAACTCACCGATAAACAAAAGTCCTGTCTTTGGGAGCAGCTGCGAAACGGCAATTTCCAGGCTAGTCGACGTCTGGAAGGCGTGGAGATTCCACGGGTTACGCTGAGCGCTGAAGATGCCCTGGCGCGACTTGAAGAATTGAGGAGGCACTATGAGCGATAAATTCGGTGATGGGCGCGATCCCTATTTGTATCCGGGCCTGAACGTGATGCGTAATCGTCTCGGGGTCCATCAGGCCCAGCGTCTGGCGCAGGCGGCCTACGAATTGACGGCGCTACGGGCGGCGACGATTGGGCTGGGCCCGCTAAAACGCGGTCTGCCGCATCTGTGCGCTATTCATCGCCAGCTCTATCAGGATATTTTTGACTGGGCGGGCCATCTGCGCGAGGTCGATATTTACCAGGGCGATACCCGCTTCTGCCACTTTGCTTATATCGAGAAAGAGGGCAACGCGCTGATGCAGGACCTGGAAGACGAGTCCTGGCTGGTGGGGCTGTCGGCGGATAAGTTTATCGACCGACTTGCGCATTATTATTGCGAAATTAATGTGCTACACCCATTTCGTATTGGCAGCGGTCTGGCCCAACGTATTTTCTTCGAACAGTTAGCGGTTCATGCCGGGTATATGCTCAGTTGGGAGGGTATCCCGGTCGAAGAGTGGAATCAGGCCAACCAGAGTGGTGCGATGGGCGACCTGTCGGCGCTGCGGGCGATATTTCGTAAAGTGGTAAGCGAAGCCCGAGAAACTGGGTAGAATAGCGCGGTTTTTCTGTACCGGAGCCGCCATGATCCTGCTTATCGATAACTACGATTCTTTTACCTGGAACCTGTATCAATATTTCTGCGAACTGGGCGCAGAGGTCCTTGTCAGGCGCAACGACGAGCTGACGCTGGCGCAAATTGATGCGTTAAGTCCGCAAAAAATCGTTATTTCCCCCGGTCCCTGCACGCCGGATGATGCCGGGATTTCGCTGGATGTCATCCGTCACTATGCGGGAATAACCCCGATGCTGGGCGTCTGTCTGGGCCACCAGGCGATGGCGCAGGCGTTTGGTGCCAGCGTCGTGCGGGCGGCGAAAGTCATGCACGGTAAGACCTCCCCGATTACGCATACCGGGCAGGGCGTTTTTCAGGGGCTGGCGAACCCGCTAACGGTGACGCGCTACCACTCTCTGGTGGTTGCACCTGAGACGCTGCCGGCCTGCTTTGAGGTAACGGCCTGGAGTGAAACGCAGGAGATTATGGGCATTCGCCACCGCGAGTGGGATTTGGAAGGCGTGCAGTTTCACCCGGAGAGTATCCTCAGCGAGCAGGGGCATCAGCTGCTGGCTAATTTCCTCAATCGGTGATTTGTAGTTGCTATTCAGTGACTTTTTATTCATATTTTGTGATTATAATTTCACTAGCATTTCTGCTTAACTGGGTGGTAATGACATGGCAACTGAACAAACTGCAATTACGCGCGCGACATTCGATGAAGTGATTCTGCCGATTTATGCACCGGCAGAGTTTATTCCGGTCAAAGGGAAAGGAAGTCGAGTCTGGGATCAACAGGGTAAAGAGTATGTTGATTTCGCGGGTGGTATTGCAGTTACCGCGTTAGGGCATTGCCATCCGGCCCTGGTCGAAACGTTAAAAACGCAGGGCGAAACCCTGTGGCACACCAGTAACGTTTTCACCAATGAGCCTGCACTGCGCTTAGGCCGCAAAATCATTGATGCGACCTTTGCTGAACGCGTGCTGTTCATGAACTCTGGCACTGAAGCCAACGAAACCGCCTTTAAGCTGGCACGCCATTATGCCTGCGTCCGCCATAGTCCGTTCAAAACCAAAATTATCGCCTTCCATAATGCGTTTCATGGCCGCTCGCTGTTTACCGTTTCCGTCGGTGGGCAGCCAAAATATTCTGACGGCTTTGGGCCAAAACCGGCGGACATTATCCATGTACCGTTTAACGACCTGCATGCGGTAAAAGCGGTGATGGACGATCACACCTGCGCGGTGGTGGTTGAGCCGATTCAGGGCGAAGGGGGGGTTATGGCCGCCACGCCGGAATTCCTGCAGGGCCTGCGCGAACTGTGCGATCAGCATCAGGCATTGCTGGTGTTTGATGAAGTGCAGTGCGGTATGGGGCGTACCGGCGACCTGTTTGCCTATATGCACTACGGCGTGACGCCGGATATCCTGACCAGCGCCAAAGCCCTCGGCGGCGGTTTCCCGGTGAGCGCGATGTTGACCACTCAGGAAATCGCTTCTGCGTTCCATGTCGGTTCGCACGGTTCAACCTACGGCGGTAACCCGCTGGCCTGTGCGGTTGCAGAGACGGCGTTCGATATTATCAACACGCCGGACGTGCTGGACGGTATTCAGGTCAAACGTCAGGCATTTGTTGCGCATTTACAGAAAATAGATGCTCAGTATGACATTTTTAGCGATATTCGCGGTATGGGACTGCTGATTGGCGCGGAGCTGAAACCGCAGTTCAAAGGTCGGGCGCGTGATTTCCTCTACGCCGCTGCTCATGAAGGCGTTATGGTACTGAACGCGGGGCCGGATGTGATGCGTTTTGCGCCATCGCTGGTGGTGGAAGAGGCGGATATCGATGAAGGGATGCAGCGCTTTGCGCAGGCGGTAGCGAAAGTTATTGGTTGATGGATTACCGGATAGCGCTACGCTTATCCGGTGCTACGAAGCACACCTTACTCCGTAGGCCGGATAAGGCGTTTACGCCGCCATCCGGCAAATCTCTTAACCTTTCATATCCCGCAACCGGCGGCTCAGCCAGATACCGTGGTGCGGGCGTTGACGCCATGCCACCGACGAAATGGTGTGCATGGTATTCAGATGCCCCAGTATACGTTGCAGATGCTGCTCCAGGGTACTTAATGGACCGTGGGACAGCATCTCCGACGACTCGAGAATATTCACATCACCGGAGCTCCCCGGCCCGTCATATTCCAGCCGCTGCTGACAACGCTGAATCGCAATTTCACAGGACTGCAGATACCGCTGCGCCAAATCCGGCGTCAACATAGTGTGTTCCCGGGCCAGCGTGGTCATCGCGTTAATATGTTCGACGATGAACTGGCTGTGTGTGACCCACAGTTTCATATCGGCCAGATAGTGCGAGTTGAATCCCGGCTCCTGCATTGCCTGGTTCAGTGAGTTAAACAGCGTGTTATGCGCCTGGTTGACCCGCATACGCTGATACGCTAGCGGTGTGGCCTGTGGATCGTTGCTGAGGATCAGGCGAATGGCTTCCTGGTCGGCTTCCAGCGCATCGTGGGCGTTTTTGCGCAGCAGGCCGCTTTGCCACTGTGGCCACAGCCAGAGCGTGCCGCCAAAGGCAATCAAACAGCCCAGCACCGTATCGACAAAGCGCGGCACAATAAACTGTTCTCCGTTCAGCGTCAGCAACTGCAGGGTATACACCGCCGTAACCGTAAACCCGACGGTGGCCCAGCCGTAGTTTTTGCGCATGATCAGATAGCTGACGAGGGTGATGACCAGCATGGCAGCCAGCGTAAACCCTTCCGGAATATGAAAGTGCAGCGTGACGCCGGCAATCACCAGCCCGACAAGCGTACCCAGCGAACGATGCAGAATGCGTACCCGCGTGGCACCGTAGCCATTTTGCGTGACGAACAGGACCGTCATCAGGATCCAATAAGGTTTGGGCAGGTGTAAGGCGCTGCCCATCAGGCTGGCGATGCTCAGCATGACGCTGATACGCCCGGCATTACGCAACGCGGGAGATTTCAGCGACAGATAGTTTTTCAGGGCCGGGAGTAACGGCAGGCGGCGCTGTTTGTCGGCCATTAAATCTCGGGCATACAGCGGACGCTGGGTGCGTAGCACGCGGGCAATGCGGCTAAAGTGCCAGTAGCAAAACTGCCCGACCGGGTTTTCCGGGTGCTGGTTGGCAATTTTCTCCAGCGTGCCAATCTGTTTTTCCATCGAAAAGCGTGTCGGCAAGCGGTGATACAGAATGTCATCTGCCAGCACGCGTAACCGGTCGGCGACGGTGCGCGCATTCCAGCGAATCACCTGTTCTGCATGACTGCGTTCGACCAGCTTCTGCACCTCTTCTGGTTGATGCAGGCTGACGGAAATATGCTCCTGCAAATCCAGCGCCTCCTGAAAGGCCCGTAGCAGGCGTTTGTACTCGTTGTTGTGATGTGCCGACAGCATATGCATTTGCTGATAGCACTGGGTGATCAGATCCACCGCTTTTTGCTGGCGAACCAGCAGCGGGGGCAGCGCTTTTTCGGGATCGACGTGCTGGGTTAGCAGGCTGTATTTTGCTTCACAGTAATCGGCCAGTTCGCGATATAACAGGCTGAGCGATTCGCGCAGCGGCTGCTCACGCCACAGCCAAAACCAGAACCAGTTGAACGCGCCGTACCACAACGTACCTAGCGCATAGATCAGTAGCGGTTCCCAGACCGGCATGTTGCCAGCCAGGCTTAGCGTGAAAATAGCGGCAATCAGCGAGGCGGGCAGCAGTCGTGCATGCAGCGGGCTTAACTCGGCGGTCACGCCGAGAACCAGCGTCAGGCCGGTAAGAATCAGCGGGAGCGCAATGCTTTCTGCCAGCAATAGCTGCATGATCAGGCTACATCCGGCAAACAGTGACGCGCCAATAACTAAGCGTTTAAAAAATCGCTTATGCGGGGTATCAAGACCGGCAATGTTGCAGCAGGCGGGGACGAGGGAGAACAGCAGTCCCAGATGAAGCTGACCGATGATAAGACCGACAGCCACGGGTAAACACAGCACCAGCGTTTGTCGTAGTGCGTAGTTGATCTCGGGGTGATAAATCAGTCTTCGCCACATCGGTGCAAACAAAAATGGCGCATTACCAGGTAACGCGCCATTTCGACGAGGTTAACGCGTGCCGTAGACGACGATGGTCTTACCGTGCGCGGAGATCAGGTTCTGATCTTCCAGCATTTTCAGGATACGACCAACGGTTTCACGGGAGCAGCCAACGATCTGGCCAATTTCCTGACGGGTGATTTTGATCTGCATGCCGTCCGGGTGGGTCATCGCGTCAGGTTGTTTCGCCAGGTTCAACAGGGTCTGGGCGATACGACCGGTGACATCCAGGAAGGCCAGGTTGCCTACTTTTTCGGACGTTACCTGCAGGCGACGAGCCATCTGAGAAGACAGGCGCATCAGAATATCCGGGTTAACCTGGATTAATTGACGAAATTTTTTGTATGAAATTTCAGCAACTTCACATGCGGTTTTGGCACGTACCCAGGCGCTACGTTCCTGGCCTTCTTCAAACAGGCCTAATTCACCAATGAAATCGCCCTGATTCAGATAAGAGAGGATCATTTCTTTCCCTTCTTCATCTTTGATCAGCACTGCCACTGAGCCTTTAACGATGTAATACAACGTTTCCGCTTTTTCACCCTGGTGAATCAGCGTGCTCTTCGATGGGTACTTATGAATATGGCAATGAGACAAGAACCATTCGAGAGTCGGGTCTGTTTGCGGTTTGCCAAGCACCATGCGCGGTTATCCTCTGTTATAAGCTGTCTCCAGAGTCAGAACACGACGCTGCCTCTGGGGTTGCAAAAATATGCTTCCCGCTACCTGGGAAAGGGGCTGCTAAAAAGTGAACTGCAGCCTGTAATGTGATGTCCTCTGCATACATGCAGTACGTCAATGTATTACTGTAGCATCCTGACTGTTTTAGCATAGCTTTCGCCGTGTGTCTCCTGGTGTCTCGCTTCAGCATGACTCAGGTCGCCTTCCGTTGCGAGAATTGTTATGTACGCGTAATCTGTCAGGAAAATTGAAACATTGGAGTTACGAAATATGCAAGCGCGTGTAAAGTGGGTTGAGGGGTTAACCTTCCTCGGTGAGTCCGCCTCAGGCCACCAAATCTTGATGGACGGTAACTCCGGTGATAAAGCGCCGAGCCCGATGGAAATGGTACTCATGGCTGCGGGTGGCTGTAGCGCCATTGATGTGGTGTCGATCCTGCAAAAGGGTCGTCAGGATGTGACCAACTGCGAAGTGAAGCTCACTTCCGAGCGTCGTGAAGAAGCGCCGCGTCTGTTTACCCATATTAATCTGCATTTCATCGTTACCGGCAACGATCTGAAAGACGCTTCGGTGTCTCGCGCCGTCGATCTCTCCGCGGAAAAATACTGCTCCGTGGCGCTGATGCTGGAAAAAGCGGTGAATATTACCCATTCCTATGAAGTGATTGCCGCGTAATCCCTGATGCCGGATGGATGATGTTGATTTGTAGGCCCGATAAGCGTAACGCCATCGGGCACTTCCCACGCTTCACTCGATTTTTTTGCCTTCCATCAGTCGCTGGACCAGCGGCAGCATAATCAATTCCATCGCCAGCCCCATCTTGCCGCCCGGCACCACTAATGTATTGATATGGGAAATGAATGAGCCCTGCAGCATCGCCAGCAGCCACGGGAAGTCGATGCCTTCCAGATTACGAAAATGAATCACTACAAAGCTTTCATCCAGTGACGGAATGCTTTTGGCGGCAAAAGGATTGGAGGTGTCGACGGTCGGTACACGCTGGAAGTTAATATGCGTACGGGAAAACTGTGGGGTGATGTAATTAATGTAGTCGTCCATTGAACGTACCACCGAATCCATTACCGCCTCGCGGGAGTGACCGCGCTCGCTGGTGTCGCGGGTCAGCTTCTGGATCCACTCCAGATTGACGATCGGTACCACGCCGACCAGCAGATCAACATGCCGCGCCACGTTTTGCTGCGGCGTCACCACGCCACCGTGCAGGCCCTCATAGAATAAGACGTCTGTGGGTTCAGGCAGCGGCTGCCACGGGGTAAACGTTCCCGGAACCTGATTCCACGGTACGGCCTCATCGTAGGTGTGCAGATATTTTCGTGACTGGCCTTTGCCGGTCTGGCCGTACTCGCTGAAGGTTTGTTCCAGCAGGCCGAAGTCGTTGGCTTCGGGGCCGAAGTAACTGATGTGTCGCCCGGCGTCGCGCGCTTTGCGGATCGCCATGTCCATCTCCGGACGGGTATAGCGGTGAAAACTGTCGCCTTCCACCTCGGCGGCGCGCAGATTTAACTGGGCGAAAATTTTACGAAACGCGAGGCTGGTGGTGGTGGTCCCCGCGCCGCTGGATCCTGTTACCGCAATCACCGGATGTTTGGCAGACATAATAACTCCATGGATAGGTTAGTTTTTATTATAGTCAGCCGCCGGCTGCGGGTTATTCGCGAAACTGTTTTCGCGGCATAATGTTGACCGTTTCATGCAGTTCTGACCATACCAGTACAGCTTCGCCAGATTGTAACTGGCGTCGGACGTCGGCGACTTTTTGTTCGAGCGAACGTTCATGTTCACCATAATCGGTGCCTTCGCGCAAGACAAAGCTTTCAATCAGATTGTCCAGCGCTTCAGGGGATAAGTCCTGCCAGGGGATCTGCATGATTATGCCTCCAGATACGTTGTCAGCCAGTCGGGGATACGGGATTCCAGCCACATCTCAGGATGGCGCAGCGTGCCGCTAATAAACCCGACGTGTCCACCGTGCTCGGTTAACTGATATTCCACCTGTGAGGGCAGATTTTCCGGTTTGGGGATCACGTGGTGATCCATAAAAGGATCGTCCTTGGCGTGAATAATCAGCGTCGGTTTGGCGATCAGGTTGAGTAGTGGCATAGCGCTACACTGACGATAATAGTCTATCGCATCGGCAAAACCGTGGATTTTGGCGGTGATCAGATCGTCAAAGTCACGAATGCGGCGCAGGGACTTCAGCTGTGCCAGGCTTACCGGCAGCGAGCCAGGATAAGCTTCGAGCTTACGCGAGGCATTGGCTTTTAACAGATTAAGCAGATAGCGCTGGTAAACGCGGGAGAACCCTTTTTCCATATGATAGCTACAGGCCTCCAGCACAAAGGGGGCGGAGACAATAACCGCGGCATCAATCGGGATAGCGTTCCCTTCTTTGGCCAACAGGCAGGCCAGCATGTTGCCACCGAGCGAGTAGCCGACCGCTGCGGTTGGCACGCGGCCGAACTCGCGCTCCAGCCAGCGTAAAAACCAGGTACCGTCCTCGGTCTCGCCGGAGTGATAAATGCGGTTCAGGCGATTCGGCTCGCCGCTGCAGCCGCGAAAATGCATCACCACGCCTAACCAGCCGCGTTTTTGCGCCGCCTCAATCAGACCGTGGGCGTACGGGCTGTTCAGGCTACCTTCCAGACCGTGAAAAACCACCAGACGCGGTTTGTGCTTCGCCTGATGCGGATCTTCACTCCATGCCAGATCGACAAAGTCGCCGTCGGGTAATTCCAGACGCTGCCAGTGGGCGTCGAACTTCACCTTACGGCGAATTAAACGCGGCAGCATGGTCTGCAGATGGCGATTACTGATCCCGCGCATCGGGCGGAATTCTCGCGAATCATCGGCAGGGAGATTCATTTCTGTTGGAGTGATTTCAACCATAACACCAGAGCAATTAATCATCGAAAACAGCAACTATACCGCGCACAGAGCCTGCGGGTTAGCCAATATGTGATTTTGTACTTATTCAGCCAGCAGGTTACGTGAGAAAAGATGAAAATCCACACCCGGTTTACGTCGCCACAGGCGGGCTTTCCGCGTGCCGGTGGCCATGCTTTCACCGGTATCTTCAAACATATCTGAGGCCTCAAAGCGGCGGATCAGGCTTTTGCGCTGAATCGGCTGGCCGAGGATAACCTCTGTGGCTTCCTGTAGCTGACCATGGGTAAAGGTATCCGGCAAACAATAAACGGGCAGTAAAGAATACTTCGTTTTTTGCCGCAGCCGGTTCAGGGCGGCATCAATGATCGCCTGGTGGTCGAAGGCCAGCGGATAGTCGGCAAGCTTATCAACCGGGACCCAGCGGGCATCGCTGACGCTGGCAATATGCGGTTCGCAGTCCACCCAGGCTATCAGCGCAAACCAGGTGACCGTCAGGCTCCAGCCACGCGGGTCACGATCTGGCCCGGAAAATGTGTCCAGCTGTTCCAGCCACGAAGGCGAAACGCCTGTTTTTTCAGTGAGTTTACGCAGCGCTGTGGCGCGAGTGGAATCATCGTGTGCCATATCAATAAAGCCGCCGGGTAATCCCCAACGTCCTTTCTGCGGCTGGTTTGCCCGTTCGACCAGCAGCACGCACAGCGCCTGTTGATGCACGGTAAACAACACGCTATCCACCGTTACCAGCGGGGAGGGAAAGCGGCGGGCATCGTACTGATTCAGGTAGTCGGCTTCGGTGGTCATAAGGTACTCACGATGATGTGCAACGCTGCCAAGTGTACCAGCCCGGTATCGGTGGGCAAGGTGCGTTTTTTTTCCATTGATTATCAGTTGATTAGCGCACGTTCAAGAATACTTTATTTTATGCTTGCTTAATAACTGTCTTAGAGACATTATTAATTGTGTCGAAGGGACACAATTTAAAGGGGAAGCGAGATGAGCGTAAAATTAACCTTAACGCTGGATGACCAGGCTTACGCTATTGCCAGCGGTATTTTTCCTGATGGGGCCGTCTGGTTGAAAGTCACCGACGCATTACCATCCTTCGCTCACCACATGCGCATTCGTGCCGCGGCGATGCGCGATATGAACGACTTTATGCTATTGGCGCAGTTGGTCGACGCGGTGCGCCATCAGACCGATGTACGGGTCAGCCATCTTGAACTTCCCTGGCTGCCGTGGGCGCGCCAGGACCGACATATGGTTGCGGGCGACAGCTTTGCGCTGAAGGTTTTTGCCCGTCAGCTCAATACGTTGCAGTTCGACAAGGTGAAGGTACTTGATCCACACAGCGACGCGGCGGCAGCGGCTATCGATAATTTCATCACTCTTCCCCAGGAGGTCTGTCTGCTGCAAAGCGCGACCTTGCAGCGCCAGTTCCAGCAAAATGCGCTGATGCTGGTGGCTCCTGATGCCGGAGCATTAAAGAAAATTGATGCTGTCGCCAGAGCCTCAGGGGTTGCTGAATACGCCATTTTGAGCAAAAAACGCGATGTCGCCAGCGGCAACCTGACGGGTTTCGCGTTGGTTGCCGGGGATGTTAAAGACCGGGATGTGCTGATTGTCGACGACCTGTGCGACGCTGGCGGCACCTTCATTGGCTCTGCCCAGGTTTTACGCGATGCCGGCGCGCGCAGCGTCAGCCTGTACGTTACCCACGGGATCTTTTCTAAGGGCGTTGAGCACCTGTTTGCCAACGGCATTGACGCCGTTTACACCACCACATCGTTAGCGTCCTCTACGCGGGCCCATCCGCAGCTTGAACTTATCGACATTGACGCGATTTACCGCGCCTGAGGGAGACACCTGTTATGAAAATGAATCCAATCTTGGCTATTGATGGCTACAAAGTGTCTCACCGCGTGCAGTATCCGCAGGGCACCAGCCGGGTCTATTCCAACTTTACCCCGCGCAGCGATCGCTTTTTCTCGTCGCCGTTGCCGGATGGCAAGCTGGTGTTCTTCGGTCTGCAGGGCTTTTTGCAGTGGTTTTTGGTTGATTTGTTTAACGAGGCGTTCTTTGCCCGACCGCAGGAAGAGGTGGTCAGTGAATACAAACAGGTGATGGACGGGTATCTGGGAAAAGATGTCGTGGCGGTTGATCACATTCGTGCGCTGCACCAGCTGGGCTATCTGCCGTTGCACATTAAAGCACTGGATGAAGGCAGCAAAGTCCCGATGGCGGTGCCGGTATTAACCATCATCAATACTCAACCTGAGTTTTTCTGGCTGGTGAATTACCTCGAGACGGTACTGTCGGCTGAGCTGTGGAAAGCGTCAACCAATGCCACCATCGCGCATCACTACCGCAAAATCTGTGCGCATTGGGCAGAAAAAACCTGTAGCGATATGACGCACCTTGACTTCCAGTGCCATGACTTTTCGTTTCGCGGTATGTCAGGATTGCAGGACACCATGCAGGCGGGCGGCGGGCATCTGCTGAGCTTTAAAGGCACCGACAGTATTCCGTCGCTGCTGTACGCCCGTGATTACTACACCGACGGCGAGGCGTATTTCATCGGTGCCAGCATTCCAGCCACCGAGCACAGCGTGATGTGCATGGGCGAGCGTGAACACGAGATCGAAACCTTCCGTCGTCTGATTGCCGATCTGTACCCGCAGGGATTTGTGTCGATAGTCTCCGATACCTGGGACTACTGGCAGGTGCTGACGGAGTATACCCGGGAACTGAAGCACATCATTCTGGCGCGTGAGGGGCGGGTGGTGTTCCGCCCGGACAGCGGTAACCCGGTCGATATTCTGTGTGGCACTGGGTTAGATGACGATAACCGTGCCGAACGTACGCCAGAGGAAAAAGGTTCCGTGGAGGTGCTGTGGGAGATTTTTGGCGGTACGGTAAACGCCAAAGGGTATAAGGTGCTCGACCCGCATGTAGGGCTGATTTATGGCGACTCTATTACGCTGGAGCGGGCGAATGAAATCTTGCGTCGCCTCGAGGCTAAAGGCTTTGCCAGCTCAAACGTGGTGTTCGGGGTGGGATCGTTTACCTATCAGTACAACACGCGAGATACCTTTGGCTTTGCGATGAAAGCGACGTGGGGAGAAGTGAACGGTAAAGGCCGGACCATCTTTAAGGAGCCGAAAACCGACAATGGTCTGAAACGCTCTGCCCGCGGGCTGCTGCGCGTTGCACATGATGAGCAGGGCGAGTTACGACTGCATGATGAACAACGTTGGCAACAGGAGCAGGAAGGCGAGCTGAAAACCCGCTTCCTCGACGGTAAGCTTTATCACCGTCAACATTTCGACGATATCCGCCAGCGCCTGGCGGCGCAAAAATAATTTCCTGTAAGCGGGTAGCGATACCCGCTTTACTTACCCCGCTTAAATTGATCCTCATCACAAATCGTTACTTCAATTATTACTCTCAAGCTAATGATTCACGCCTACGCTTAATTGATGAATTTCTCACCAGAGCGCACACTCTTTCCAGTGTTAAGCAATCAAAAATGATTCGCTGAATCAGGAGGTTAATAATGTTATCTGGGCAAACGCCAGCTCGAGTCTGGAACACCCGCCGCACAGAAAAACAGCGGCGTCTGGCTTCCGTTCCGGTGCAGGGCAAGGTTCTGCCGACCGCAGACCTGACCGCGATGCTGGAATTACTTATCGCGCCGGGTGACCGCGTGGTATTAGAAGGGAATAACCAAAAGCAGGCAGATTTCTTATCTCGCATGCTGGCTGAAGTTAACCCGCAAAAAGTGCACGACCTGCACATGATTATGCCCAGCGTCGGACGCAGCGAGCATCTGGATATCTTCGAAAAAGGTATCGCTCGCAAGCTGGACTTCTCTTTCTCCGGTACCCAAAGCCTGCGTATTTCGCAGCTACTGGAAGATGGTCAGCTGGAAATTGGCGCCATCCACACCTACATCGAACTTTACTCCCGTCTGTATGTTGACCTGTCGCCAAACGTGGCGCTGATTGCCGGTTTCAAAGCCGACCGCAAAGGTAACCTCTACACCGGGGCGAGTACCGAAGATACCCCGGCGCTGGTTGAAGCCGCCGCATTCCATGACGGTATCGTCATCGCGCAGGTTAACGAACTGGTCGACGATGAATGCGACCTGCCGCGCGTTGATATTCCGGGCTCATGGATTGATTACGTGGTCGTCGCCGATAAGCCGTTCTTCATTGAACCGCTGTTCACCCGTGACCCGCGCCTGATCAAACAAGAACATATCCTGATGGCGATGATGGCCATTAAAGGTATCTACGCAGAACACCAGGTCCAGTCCCTCAACCACGG
Organism: Citrobacter freundii; assembly: GCF_029717145.1. Lineage (NCBI taxonomy): Bacteria > Pseudomonadati > Pseudomonadota > Gammaproteobacteria > Enterobacterales > Enterobacteriaceae > Citrobacter > Citrobacter freundii. The sequence continues at coordinate 360,329 of NZ_CP099222.1, forward strand.
TATCGGCTTTAACACTGCGGCAATCGAGCTGCTGTTGCCGACCTACGGCGAACAGCTGGGTCTGAAAGGCAAAATCTGTAAACACTGGACGCTGAACCCACATCCAACGCTGATTCCTGCTATCGAAAGCGGCTGGGTTGAAAGCGTGCACTGCTTCGGCGGTGAATTAGGGATGGAAGAGTACATCCGTGCCCGCCCAGACGTGTTCTTCACCGGTGCCGATGGTTCAATGCGTTCTAACCGTGCTTTCTGTCAGTTGGCGGGTCAGTACGCGGTCGATATGTTTATCGGTTCCACTTTGCAGGTTGATGGCTATGCCAACTCCTCAACGGTGACCCGTGGACGCCTGTCTGGTTTCGGCGGCGCACCAAACATGGGCCATGACCCGCACGGCCGTCGTCATGCAACTCCTGCCTGGCTGAACATGATTACCGAACCTGACCCAATGCAGCGCGGTAAAAAACTGGTTGTTCAGATGGTTGAAACCTTCCAGGCCGGCGTGAAACCGACCTTCGTCGAGAAACTTGATGCGGTTGAAGTCGCCAAAACCTCCGGGATGCCGCTGGCACCGGTGATGATTTATGGTGATGACGTTACCCACGTCCTGACCGAAGAAGGGATCGCTTACCTCTACCGGGCAAAAGATCTTGAAGAACGCCGGGCGATGGTGGCTGCGGTTGCAGGGATCACCGACATCGGTCTGGGCGTTGATGCGAAACGCGTCGCTGAGCTACGTCAGAGTGGCAAGGTGGTGTATCCAGAAGATATGGGCATTCGTCGTACCGACGCGACCCGTTCTCTGCTGGCCGCCGGTAGCGTGTCCGATCTCGTTGAATGGTCTGGCGGTCTTTACAACCCACCTGCGAAATTCCGGAGCTGGTAATGAAACTTCTGTCCCCGATTCAGGTTGAAGGCGGTGCCGAATGGCTGGCGCAAACTGCCACGCAGTGTCTGATTGACGAAGCGCGACTCAGCCCGAAACCCGGTCTGGTGGACAGTCGGGGGAATGGCGCGCATCACGACTTGTCGCTTGCGTTAATGGAGCGTTCTGCGCACAGCCTGACCTCTACATTTCAGTCGTTAGCGCAACAAAGCTGGCAGCGTCCAGCGGATATTGCGCTCAGACAAACCATAGGGCGACTCGGTCGCGAAGGCGAGCAACAGATGATGGCGGCCACGGACGGTGTGAACACCCACCGTGGCGCGATTTGGGCACTGGGATTGTTGGTGAGCGCGGTGGCAATGCACGGTGGCACCGCGAGTGCACAGCAGGTCGCGGCGACTGCCGCCGAGCTGGCAAAACTGCCGGATGCCGCCGCACCCAAAGTGTTCAGCAAAGGGCTGCGTGCGACGCACCGTTATCAGGTGCCGGGTGCACGTGAAGAGGCACAGCAGGCGTTTCCGCATGTGATGCAACGTGCGCTGCCGCAACTGCGTTTAAGCCGGTTTAACGGCAGCAGTGAAACGCACGCCAGACTCGACGCGCTGATGGCGATCATGACCTCGCTGACCGATACCTGCGTGCTCTCTCGCGCAGGCATGGAAGGGCTGGATGCCATGCAGGACGGCGCCCGTGCGGTGCTGAATGCTGGCGGCAGCGCTCATCCAGCAGGTCAGGCGGCATTGGCCGCACTCGATAGCCATATGCTGGCGCTGAACGCCTCGCCGGGCGGGGCAGCAGATTTACTCGCCGCCACCTTGTTCATCGACCGCATCGATTCGCCCTATACACGAAGTATTAAGAGGATGTTATGGAACACATTACGTTAACCGTACCGGCAAGCCGCACCTTAAGCGGTAAAGCGCTGGCAGGCGTCGTGGGCTCCGGGGATATGGAGGTGTTATTCACCGCCGACCAGAGCCAGACGTTAACCATTGATATCACCACTTCTGTCGATAACAGCCGTAGTCGCTGGGAAGCGTTGTTGAACCGTCTGCAAACGGTCAGCAGCCTGCCTGCAGGAAAACTGACGATCCACGACTTTGGCGCAACCCCAGGTGTTGCACGTATTCGTATCGAACAGGTATTTGAAGAGGTGAGCCATGCGTGATGACAGCAGTTTTATCGAATTAAAAGCACGTCAGCGTGCCCACGCGCTGCTTGATGAAGGCAGCTACCGCGAACTGCTCGACCCGTTTGACGGCGTGATGTCGCCTTGGCTTGGCGCGCAGGGCATCGTTCCGCAGTCGGATGACGGCATGGTCGTTGCTAAAGGCACCATCAACGGCAAACCGGCAGTGGTGGTGGCGATTGAAGGCGCATTCCAGGGTGGCAGCATGGGTGAAGTGTCCGGTGCCAAAATGGCAGCGGCGCTGGAGCTGGCGGCGGAAGATAACCGCAACGGCATCCCAACTCAGGCTGTTTTAAGCCTGGAAACCGGCGGCGTGCGTTTGCAGGAGGCCAACCTTGGCCTGGCGGCGATTGCCGATATTCATGCGGCGATTGTTGACCTGCGTCGTTACACCCCGGTAGTCGGCATTGTCGCCGGTACCGTGGGCTGCTTTGGCGGGATGTCTATCGCTGCGGCACTGTGTAGCTACCTGATAGTGACCCGTGAAGCGCGTCTGGGGCTGAACGGCCCGCAGGTTATCGAGCAGGAAGCGGGGATTGAAGAGTATGACTCCCGTGACCGTCCGTTTATCTGGAGCATGACCGGTGGTGAAATTCGCTACCAAAGCGGGCTGGTGGAAGCGCTGGTCGGCGATGGCGTGAACGCCGTGAAAGCGGCAATGAACGACGCGCTGGCAAAAGGCGTACCGGCAAAACACCGCACCGATAACTACGACTGGTATCTCGACCGTTTAACGAATTTCGACACCCGTAAACAGGCCGATACCGAACAGATTCATGCGCTTTTCGCCCGGGAGGTGAAATGATGAGTAACTCAATAAGCCGTGGCGAATTATGGCTGGAAACCCTCGTACCGAACGCTAAACGTATTGCCGGGCTGTGCCCGTCCGTACAGGCCGCTGATGGTGAACTGAACGGTGAAACGGTGCGCTTTATTGCCGTTGTTCCGGATGCCAATAACCATTACCCACGCGCCGCTGGCGGTGAAGTCGGTCTGCTGGAAGGCTGGACACTGGCGAAAGTGGTGAGCGAAACCATCGCAGCCGACGCCAATAACGCGGTGAAACGTCCGATTGTGGCGGTGATTGATGTGCCAAGCCAGGCATACGGTCGTCGTGAAGAAGGCTTCGGTATTCACCAGGCGCTGGCCGGTGCTGCGGCGGCGTATGCCAATGCGCGTCTGGCGGGCCTCCCGGTCATTGGCCTGATTGTCGGTAAAGCCATGTCCGGTGCCTTCCTGGCACACGGTTACCAGGCAAACCGTCTGATTGCGTTCAACGACAACGGTGTGCTGATTCACGCAATGGGCAAAGAATCTGCCGCGCGTATCACGCTGCGTTCCGTTGAGGCGCTGGAAAAACTGGCGGCAACCATTCCGCCAATGGCGTACGACATCAGCAACTACGCCACGCTGGGGCTGCTGGAAAATCTGCTGGATATCAGCAACCCAGATGCGCCATCTGCAAACGATCTGACGCAGGTTAAAAACACCCTGCAGCAGGCCATCAATGACGCTCGTCAGGATCCAACGCTGAAAAGCCGTCTGGGCGCTGACAATCGCCGCAGCTCTGCCCTCGTACGCGAACGTATGCGAGCAAGCTGGTAAGTAAAAAGAGACCTGCCAGATATAAGGCTCCGTGGGCGCTTTCGTGCGCTCATGCGGGCCGCTGCATCTGAAAAATAATAATCATCGCGACAGTGCTAACTTTTTAAATTACAGGTGAAATATGACTTACGTAATTGTTCATGCTCTTGCTCCGATTTTCGTCATCATGCTACTAGGATTCTGGGCCGGGAAGGCCAAAATGGTGGACAACAAAAACGTCTCCCTGCTCAATATCTTCGTGATGGACTTTGCTTTACCCGCTGCGCTGTTTAGCGCGACGGTACAAACCCCATGGGCCGGTATTGTTGCGCAGTCGCCGCTGATTGTGGTGCTGACGTTGGCAATGTGGATTACCTATGCCGTCATCTACTTTATGGCGACCAAAGTCTTCAAAAAATCTCCGCAGGATGCCGCCGTGCTGACGTTGACCGTCGCGCTGCCAAACTACGCGGCGCTTGGCTTGCCGATTCTTGGTAGCGTCCTCGGTGAAGCGTCATCAACGTCGCTTTCGGTTGCCGTGTCTATTGCCTGCGGTTCCGTGCTGATGACGCCATTCTGCCTGCTGATTCTGGAGCGTGAAAAAGCGCTGGCAGCAGGTGGAAATACCGGCTCCACACTGTCAATGCTGCCGGTATTGATGTGGCGCTCTATCAAGAAACCTATCGTGATGGGTCCGTTGTTGGGGGTTATTCTCTCGGCGATCGGCATCAAAATGCCGGAACTGGTACTGGCGGCCATTAAACCGCTGGGCCTGTCTGCAACCGCCGCCGCGCTGTTCCTGACCGGGGTTATCTTGTCTGCCCGTAAACTGCAGATCAATACCGTGGTCATTACGTCGACTATTACCAAGCTGCTGATTCAGCCTGCAATTGCCTGGGGCATCGTGCTTATCTTCGGTCTGCATGGCTCCGTAGCCATTACCGCTATTCTGATGATTGCGCTGTCTGCCGGTTTCTTCGGTGTGGTGTTCGGTAACCGCTTTGGCGTGCAGTCACCGGATGCAGAAGCCGTGCTGCTGTTGAGCTCAGTCCTGTGTATCCTGTCGCTGCCGCTGTTTATCTCGCTGACTTCAGGAATGTAAATCATGACCTCAACATTACGCCCACACGATCTTATCTGGCTGAATGCGCGTGACGCGCTGGAAGAGACCACGGAATCCTGGGTGGATGACGTTTGGCATACCGGCCTGCCGGTGGTTGTGCGGCGTGATGTTGACGAGGCGGGGCGTATCCCCGTCGGTGTGCGCGGCATGAAGCGCTGTCAGCGGGCGGCGGGTTGGGTGAATCCTGATGCCGTCACCCGCGTCTGTACCCCGGAGTCGCTGGTTGACCCGCAGGCGATGCTGCGTTCACCGTTTATCTCTCAGCCACCGGTTCAGGTGGCTTTGTTGCTGTCACAGCAAGCGTGGCCGTGGACATGGGGTATTACCGGCAGCACCGGTTATGCGCTGGCGACCGGGATCCCGGTGATTCATGCCAGTAGCGATTTGGATTTGCTGATCCGTGCCCCGCAGGCGCTATCACGCGAGGTGCTGGAAAAATGGCAGCAACAGCTCACGGACGGTCTGTGCCGCGCGGACACTCAGGTAGAAACGCCGTATGGCGCGTTTGCCCTGAATGAATGGCTGCGCGACGGCAGGGCACTGTTAAAAACATCGCAGGGGCCGCGGTTGGTGAGCGACCCGTGGAGCAGGGAGGAGTAAATGAAAATTCTGTTCACCTTTCCGGGACAGGGAACCCAGCATCCAGAGATGCTGCATAACCTGCCGGGAACGGAATTGGCGCTGGCACGTGAAGTGCTGGGTGCAGAAGCGGATACGCTGGATTCCCCTGACGCATTGCAACACACCCGGGCGGTACAGTTAGCGCTGTTGATTGCCGGGGTTGCCTGGGCGCGCGAGCTGGAACGTCGCGGCGTTTCACCAGATATTGTGAGCGGGCTGTCGATTGGTGCATATCCGGCAGCGGTGGTGGCCGGGGCGCTCAACTTTACCGACGCGCTTAAACTGGTGGCGTTGCGCGGTGATTTGATGGAGCAGGCCTATCCACATGGCTACGGCCTGACGGCGATCATGGGGCTGACGTTATCGCAGGTGGAATCGCTGGTGGCGGGTAGCGGAACGTATATCGCCAACCTCAATGCCGAAACGCAGATTGTGATTGCCGGGACTGATGAGGCAATGGCTGGAGTGGCAAAACGGGCGTTGGAGAAAGGGGCGAGCAAAGCACATCGTCTGGCGGTTAGCGTACCGTCACACTGCGAACTCCTGGCAGAACCTGCGCAAAAATTGGCAGAGGCGTTTAGCCTGGTGACACTTTCTCGTCCTCGCTACGCTTATCTCAGCGGCAGCACTGGACGCGTGCTGTGGCAGCCGGAGCGCATTGCTGACGATTTGGCGATGAATATGGCGCGCACCGTGCGCTGGCAGGAGGCGGTGGTCTCCGCCAATGAGCGTGAAGCCCGGCTGGCGATTGAAATGCCACCCGGCGGTGTGCTGACCTGCCTGACGCGTCAGGCGGCGTGGGAAGGGGAGTCAATTTCGCTGGAACGCAGCGGCGTGGATGTTGCTGTACATTTGGCGAAACGGCTGCGTGCATAGTGGTATTGCCTGATGGTGCTGCGCTTATCGGGCCTACAAAATCGGTAGGCCGGATAAAACGCGTTAGCGTTGCCATCCGGCAATCAGGCTCCGCTCTTCAAACTCCGCGCATACATCCGCCCTTCGGCAGCTAACGCCAGCAAACTCGGGTCGCGCTCGCGGTTGCGGGCAAAGACAATCGCGATAAGCTGCTGCATTTGATAGGGCTCGGACAGCTTTTGCAGCTTCACGGTATTCTCATACATCTTCTTCATTCGCCCTGGCATCAAACAGAATCCAACCCCTGCCTGCACCAGACTGAGCATCGAGAAAATATCGTTCACGCGAGTGACGATTGAAGGCTCAAACCCGGCGACATGAAACGCTTCCTGGAAGCCCGCATAGGTGGCAAAGCCTTCCGCCAACGAGACGAACTTCTCATTGCGATAATTGCGAAGATCCGCTGTTTTGCTGGGATCCAGCGCTGCCGTGATCGGTGCAGCAAGGTAGATGTCATCGTGGAACAGCGGCAACACTTCCAGACTGTTACGGTCGATCTCGCTTTCAGAGATCGAGATCAGAATTGCATCCAGGGTACCGCTCTCCAGCATATTCAGCAGGGCTTCGTTTGATCCCATCGTCAGATCCATTTCCAGATCCGGACGACGTAGCTTCATACCCATAATCAGGCGTGGCACCGTTTCCAGCGTTAACGAGTAGAGCGTGCCGACACGCAGACGGCCCTGACCGACGCCCGCCGTTTTGCGCGTCTCTTCCAGCCCACGTTCCATCAGCTGGGTCACTTCCTGACAGTACTCCAGCAGCGTCCACGCCGCCGGTTGCGCAATCAGGTTACGCCCTTTGTGTACAAACAGCGGACAACGAACGTTCTCTTCCAGCGTATGCAGCGCCCGATGCACGCTCACGCCGCTGATATCCAGCGCCTCGGCGGTACGGGCGATGTTGCCCTTCTCCATAAAGGTCATGAAGATGGTCAGTTTGCGGAAGGTAATATCATCGGTGATTGATAAGTTCATCGTCCGCCTTTCGTGGTTAGTCGTTCTGCAGCATCTGCTCAAGTTGCTCTTGCGCGTCCAGCCAGGCCATTTCACACTCTTCCAGCCCTGATTTAGCGCTGGCTTGCTGTTGTAAACATGCGGTCAGTTCGGCCTTGCGGCTTTGGTCGTACAGCTCGCTGTCACCGAGTTTTTCTTCCGCTTGTGCCAGCTGTGCCTGCAGCTTCTCCATCTCTTTTTCAAGACGGGTAATCTCTTTACGCAGCGGCTGGGTTAGGGTGCGCAGTTCGGCTTCACGGCGCTTCTGGTCTTTACGCGCCTGGGCGCTGTTGACGCTCTCTTTTGCCGGTTCATCGCTCTGACTTTCCTGCTTTTGTACGTCGCTCAGCCACTGTTGATAATCTTCCAGATCACCGTCGAACGGTTCAACCTTCTTGTCGTGCACCAGATAGAGGTCGTCGGTGGTGGAGCGAATCAGATGACGGTCGTGCGACACCACCACCAGTGCGCCTTCAAAATCGATCAACGCCTCAGTCAGTGCCTGGCGCATGTCGAGATCCAGGTGGTTAGTCGGTTCATCGAGCAGCAGCAGGTTCGGACGCTGCCAAACGATAAGCGCCAGTACCAGTCGTGCCTTTTCCCCCCCCGAGAAGCGAGCGGTCTGTTCGGTGACTTTATCGCCCTGGAAGCCGAAGCCGCCGAGGTAATCACGCAGCTTCTGTTCTAACTCCTGTGGCGCCATGCGGGCCAGATGCTGAATGGGCGATTCATCCGCGCGTAAAAACTCCAGCTGATGCTGGGCGAAGTAACCGAGCTTAATACCTTTCGCCAGACCGATTTCACCGCTAATAGGTGCCAGTTCTCCTGCCAACAGTTTAATCAGTGTGGATTTACCCGCGCCGTTACGGCCTAACAGGCCGATGCGTGACCCTGGCACCAGGTTCAGCTTGATGGAGTCGAGAATAATGTTCTCGCCATAACCTGCGCTGACCTTCTCCATTTTCAGCAGTGGGTTAGGCAGGCTTTCGGGTATGCGGAAGCTGAAGTGGAACGGGTTATCAACATGGGCTGGGGCAATCAGCTCCATGCGTTCCAGCATCTTGATACGGCTCTGCGCCTGCTTGGCTTTGGTGGCCTGCGCCCGGAAGCGGTCGATATAGCTTTGCAGATGCGCCACGCGCTCTTGCTGGCTTTCGTACATCGCCTGTTGCTGCGCGAGGCGAGTGGAACGCTGCACTTCAAACGCGCTGTAGTTCCCGGTGTACTCGAACAGGGTTTGCTGTTCGATATGAATAATCTTATCCACCACCGGATCGAGGAAGTCACGGTCGTGGGAGATCAGGATCAGCGTACCCTGATAGCTTTTCAGCCATCTTTCCAGCCAGATTACGGCGTCGAGATCGAGGTGGTTGGTCGGTTCATCAAGCAGCAGCAAGTCAGAACGGCAAATCAGCGCCTGAGCCAGGTTAAGACGCATACGCCAGCCACCGGAGAAATCGCTGACCGGGCGTTCAAGTTGTTCGTTAGAAAAACCGAGGCCGTGCAGCAGGCTGGCGGCACGCGAGCGCACGGTCCAGGCGTCGATGGCGTCCAGTTTGCCATGCACGGTAGCAATCGCATGCCCGTCGTTACGTTCGTTGGCCTCGTTCAACTGTGCTTCCAGTTGACGATACTCGCGGTCGCCGTCAATGACGTATTCCAGCGCAGGCTGAGCAAGCGCGGGCGTTTCCTGATTTACCCAGGCGAGCTGCCAGTTACCTGGGTATGTAAACCCGCCAGCGTCGGCGCTGATTTCATTTTTCAGCAATGCCAGCAGGGTAGATTTACCGCAGCCATTCTTACCCACCAGGCCTACTTTCTGACCTGGATTAATGGTGGCCGTGGCATTTTCCAGCAGGACGCGCACGCCGCGACGAATTTGTAACGAGGAGAAAACAATCATAAGGCGCCGTATGTTCAGACTATGTTAATTTATCATTATGATAATGTAATGTGTGGGCGGTTTGCCGCACCGAGGCGCAATGGTAGCCCAAAACGCCGAAAATAGACAAAGACATAACCGGGAGGGGGATGATGTTCCAGCCAGCGAAAGTTTTGCTGCTGTATGCCCATCCGGAATCTCAGGACTCGGTCGCGAACCGGGTGCTGCTTAAACCGGCCATGCAGCTCAGTAACGTTACCGTGCACGATCTTTATGCGCACTATCCTGATTTTTTTATCGACATCCCGCATGAGCAGGCGCTGCTGCGTGACCATGATGTGATTGTTTTTCAGCATCCGCTGTATACCTATAGCTGTCCAGCGCTGCTCAAAGAGTGGTTTGACCGTGTGCTGAGTCGTGGGTTTGCCAGTGGGCTGGGAGGAAATCAGCTGGCGGGAAAGTACTGGCGGAGCGTCATCACCACCGGTGAACCCGAAAGTGCGTACCGTTATGACGCGCTGAACCGCTATCCAATGAGCGATGTGCTGCGCCCCTTTGAGCTGACAGCCGGTATGTGTCGAATGCACTGGATGAGCCCCATCATCGTTTACTGGGCCAGACGGCAAACGAAGCAGGAACTGGACAGCCATGCCAAAGCGTATGGTGAATGGCTGGCAAATCCAATCCCTGCGGGAGGCCGCTGATGGAAGGTTCTGATTTATTGACTGCGGGAGTGCTGTTCCTCTTCGCGGCGGTAGCGGCGGTGCCGCTGGCGTCAAAACTGGGTATCGGCCCGGTGTTAGGGTATTTGCTGGCAGGGATGGCGATTGGGCCGTGGGGATTAGGATTCATCAGCGATGTGGATGAAATTCTCCATTTCGCCGAGCTGGGTGTGGTCTTTCTGATGTTCATTATTGGGCTGGAGCTTAACCCGGCCAAACTGTGGCAACTGCGGCGCTCTATCTTTGGCGTCGGAGCCGCGCAGGTGATGCTCAGCGCGGTGATTTTGGCCGGGCTGCTGATGCTGACCCACTTCTCCTGGCAAGCAGCCGTGGTGGGGGGGATTGGTCTGGCGATGTCGTCCACTGCGATGGCGCTCCAGTTGATGCGAGAAAAGGGGATGAACCGCAGCGAATCCGGACAGCTGGGCTTTTCGGTACTGCTGTTTCAGGATCTGGCGGTGATCCCGGCATTGGCGCTGGTGCCGTTATTGGCGGGCTCTGCCGATGAGCATTTTGACTGGATCAAAGTGGGCATGAAGGTGCTGGCTTTTGCTGGCATGTTGATTGGTGGACGCTATTTGCTGCGCCCCGTTTTCCGCTTTATTGCGGATTCCGGCGTGCGGGAAGTGTTTACTGCCGCCACGCTGTTGTTGGTGCTCGGTTCTGCTTTATTCATGGACGCGCTGGGGCTGTCGATGGCGCTGGGGACGTTTATCGCCGGCGTGTTGCTGGCGGAAAGCGAATACCGACACGAGCTGGAAACGGCTATCGATCCCTTCAAGGGGCTGCTGTTGGGGCTGTTCTTTATTTCTGTGGGGATGTCGCTCAATCTTGGCGTGCTGTATACCCATATCCTGTGGGTGGCGGTAAGCGTTATTGTGCTGGTGGTGGTTAAAGCGCTGGTACTGTATGTGCTGGCGCGCCTGAATGGCATGAGAAGTTCGGAACGGATGCAGTTTGCCGGGGTATTAAGCCAGGGGGGCGAGTTCGCGTTCGTACTGTTTTCAACCGCGTCCTCGCAACGACTGTTTCAGGGCGATCAAATGGCGCTGCTGCTGGTGGCCGTCACGCTATCGATGATGACCACGCCGCTATTGATGAAGCTGATTGATAAATGGCTCTCCCGCCAGATTAACGGCCCGGATGAAGAAGATGAAAAACCCTGGGTGGAAGACGATAAGCCGCAGGTGATTGTGGTGGGATTTGGCCGCTTTGGTCAGGTAATTGGGCGTTTGCTGATGGCGAACAAAATGCGTATTACCGTGCTGGAGCGGGATATCAGCGCGGTGAACCTGATGCGTAAATACGGTTATAAGGTGTATTACGGCGATGCCACGCAGGTGGAATTGTTACGTTCTGCTGGTGCAGAAGCGGCACAATCGATCGTCATTACCTGTAACGAACCCGAAGATACGATGAAGTTAGTGGAATTGTGCCAACAGCATTTTCCACATTTGCATATTCTTGCGCGCGCGCGGACGTGTAGAGGCGCATGAGTTAATACAGGCTGGTGTGACACAGTTTTCCCGCGAAACCTTCTCCAGCGCACTGGAGTTGGGGCGAAAAACGCTGGTGTCATTGGGGATGCACCCGCATCAGGCGCAGCGTGCCCAGCTGCATTTTCGTCGGCTGGACATGAGCATGTTGCGGGAGTTGATCCCTATCCACACAGATACGGTACAAATCTCTCGAGCCCGAGAAGCCAGGCGCGAACTGGAAGAGATTTTCCAGCGTGAAATGCAGCGAGAGCGACGTCAGCCGGACGGCTGGGATGAATTTGAGTAGAGGATAACCATGGCAATTCGTAAACGTTTTATTGCAGGTGCAAAATGCCCATCCTGCCAGGCGCAGGATTCACTGGCGATGTGGCGCGAAAATAATATCGATATTGTTGAGTGTGTTAAGTGTGGTCACCAGATGCGGGAAGCGGATAAAGAAGCCCGCGAGCACGTTCGCAAAGAAGAGCAAGTGATAGGGATTTTTCATCCGGACTAGCGATATGCCGCAGCTTTTTTTAAGCTAGAGGGTACACAGGTGCAGAATTCCGCTACAATCTGCGCCACTATTCTTTCCATGCTCAGGAGATATCATGAAAGTAGCAAAGGACCTGGTGGTCAGCCTGGCCTATCAGGTACGTACAGAAGACGGTGTGTTGGTTGATGAGTCTCCGGTGAGTGCACCGCTGGACTACCTGCATGGTCACGGTTCCCTGATTTCTGGCCTGGAAACAGCGCTGGACGGTCACGAAGTTGGCGATAAATTTGATGTTGCTGTTGGCGCAAACGACGCTTACGGTCAGTATGATGAAAACCTGGTGCAGCGCGTGCCGAAAGACGTCTTCATGGGCGTTGACGAACTGCAGGTTGGCATGCGTTTCCTGGCGGAAACTGACCAGGGTCCAGTACCGGTAGAAATTACCGAAGTGGAAGATGACCACGTCGTGGTTGACGGTAACCACATGCTGGCTGGCCAGAATCTGAAATTCAACGTAGAAGTTATCGCTATCCGTGAAGCAACCGAAGAAGAACTGGCTCACGGCCACGTTCACGGTGCAAACGGCCATGACCACGATCACGAACATGGTCACGATGGTTGCTGCGGCGGTCACGGCCATGACCACGATCATGGTCATGAGCACGGCGGCGAAGGCTGCTGCGGTGGCGGCGGTAAAGGCAAAGGCGGCGGCTGCGGTTGCCACTAATCGGTATGATTGCCTGATGGCGCTACGCTTATCAGGCCTACCGTAGGACGGATAAGACGTTTACGTCGTCATCCGCCACAAAAAAAGCGGGGAAACCCCGCTTTTTTTACGTCTTAATAATGCGGTGGTGGCGTCTCTTCAGACTGCGACGCAATATGGGATGGCTGCGTTGCTTTAAGCTTCTCCGTCAATAGACGCAGATGATCGCGCAGTTTAGCCATTTCCAGTTCGTGAGCGGTGACCGTCACGTTGAGTTCTTCAATGGTGATTTCCTGAAATGCCAGGCGACTTTCCAGCTCAGCCAGGCGGGTTTCCATCGTTGTATCCTGCATGATTCACCTCTTCTGTTATTTCCGGCAGATCGCGGACTGCGGCGAATTTTACTCAACTTTGTCTGTTTGCACAGCACTCATTCCTTCGCAACGAAACTAATTTAAACAAAAAGAGTCTGAAAAGTGGTGATAATAGGGCGTGCCCGTATGTTGATTTGTTCTGCAACGCTTTATAGTACATTTTTGTGTTAGTTAACCCTGGGGTGAGATGCCCCGGCCCTGGAGAGATGGATGAAATCACTGTTTAAAGTAACGCTGCTGGCGACCACGATGGCCGTAGCTCTACATGCCCCGATCACCTTCGCCGCCGATGCTGCGAAACCAGCCGCTACTGCTGACAGCAAAGCCGCATTCAAAAATGACGACCAAAAATCTGCTTACGCGCTGGGCGCGTCTCTGGGTCGTTACATGGAAAATTCCCTGAAAGAACAGGAAAAACTGGGCATCAAACTGGATAAAGACCAGCTGATCGCTGGTGTTCAGGACGCGTTTGCTGATAAGAGCAAGCTGTCCGACCAGGAAATCGAGCAAACCCTGCAGGCGTTCGAAGCGCGCGTGAAGTCTTCCGCTCAGGCGAAAATGGAAAAAGACGCGGCTGATAACGAAGCCAAAGGTAAAGTGTACCGCGAGAAGTTTGCTAAAGAGAAAGGCGTTAAAACCTCTTCTACTGGCCTGGTCTACAAAGTAGAGAAAGCAGGTACTGGTGAAGCACCGAAAGACAGCGATACCGTTGTAGTGAACTACAAAGGCACACTGATCGATGGTAAAGAGTTTGATAACTCTTACACGCGTGGTGAGCCGCTCTCTTTCCGTCTTGACGGTGTTATCCCAGGATGGACCGAAGGTCTGAAAAACATCAAGAAAGGCGGTAAAATCCAGCTGGTTATTCCACCGGATCTGGCATATGGCAAAACCGGCGTTCCGGGTATCCCGGCAAACTCCACGTTGGTGTTTGATGTTGAGCTGCTGGACATCAAACCGGCCCCGAAAGCCGACGCTAAACCAGATGCTGCCCCGGCTGAAAAAGCTGCAGACAGCAGCAAAAAATAAGTTACCTAAAACCGCCGCCCACAGGGCGGCGGTTTTTTATTATCGACAGGATATAATTAATACTGGAAAGCGCCTCGTGCGCTGTATTACTTTAGATGCCCCTAATAGTGATGAGCCTGCCCTGACAACATAACGACAGGCTCCTGAAAAGGAGTGCTTTTTTTCATGTCCAGGTCGCTTTTAACCAACGAAACCAGTGAGCTAGATTTGCTGGATCAACGTCCTTTCGATCAAACCGACTTCGATATCCTTAAATCCTACGAAGCGGTAGTGGACGGGTTGGCGATGCTCATTGGTTCCCATTGTGAAATCGTATTGCACTCTTTGCAGGATTTGAAATGCTCGGCTATTCGCATTGCTAACGGTGAACATACGGGTCGTAAAATTGGCTCACCGATTACCGATCTGGCGTTGCGCATGCTGCATGATATGACGGGTGCGGATAGCAGCGTGTCGAAGTGTTACTTCACACGTGCGAAAAGCGGTGTCTTGATGAAGTCGGTGACGATTGCCATTCGCAACCGTGAGCATCGCGTAATTGGTCTGCTGTGTATCAATATGAACCTTGATGTTCCTTTCTCGCAGATAATGAATACCTTTATTCCACCGGAAACCCCAGAAGTGGGTTCTGCCGTGAACTTCGCCTCATCAGTGGAAGATCTGGTTACCCAGACGCTGGAGTTCACGATTGAAGAAGTGAATGCCGATCGTAACGTCTCCAACAATGCGAAGAATCGTCAGATTGTCCTGAACTTGTATGAGAAAGGTATCTTCGATATCAAAGATGCTATTAACCAAGTTGCTGACCGCCTGAACATCTCCAAGCACACGGTTTATCTTTATATTCGCCAGTTCAAGAGCGGTGATTTCCAGGGGCAAGACAAGTAATGCGCTTTGCTATCGTCGTGACTGGACCTGCTTATGGTACGCAGCAGGCGAGCAGCGCATTGCAATTTGCTCACGCATTGATTGAAGAAGGTCATGAGTTAAGCCGTGTCTTTTTCTATCGTGAAGGCGTGTATAACGCCAATCTGCTGACGTCGCCCGCCAGTGATGAATTTGATCTGGTTCGCGCCTGGCAACAGCTTAATCAACAGCATGGCGTAGAGCTAAATATCTGCGTGGCAGCGGCGCTACGCCGCGGCGTTGTTGATGAAACTGAAGCAGAGAGGTTGGTGTTGGCTGGGGCTAATTTACAAGCGGGTTTTAACCTTAGTGGGCTGGGTTCGCTCGCTGAGGCATCCCTGACGTGCGATCGCGTGGTGCAGTTCTAATGAATCGAATCGCTTTTGTATTTTCCACCGTGCCTCACGGGAGCGCATCGGGCCGTGAAGGTCTGGATGCACTACTGGCGACATCAGCACTAACAGAAGATCTCGGCGTCTTTTTTATCGGGGACGGCGTCTTCCAAATCCTGCCAGAGCAAAAACCTGATCTCATTCTGGCACGGGACTATATTGCGACCTTCAAATTGTTGGGGCTGTACGATATAGAACAATGTTGGCTGTGCGCTGCCTCATTGCGCGAACGTGGCCTTGATACGGACATGAAATTCGTTGTCGATGCGACGGTACTTGAACCTGAAGAACTGCGCCGTGAACTGGGCAACTATGACGTCATTATGAGGTTCTAAACGCGCATGCTGCATACTCTACATCGCTCACCGTGGCTGACTGACTTCTCCTCCCTGCTGCGTCTTGTTGGCGCAGACGATGAGCTTTTATTGCTTCAGGACGGCGTGACTGCAGCCATAGAAGGCAGCCGTTTCCTTGAAACGCTGCAAAATGCCTCCATTAAGGTTTATGTACTGGAAGAAGACATTAAGGCTCGCGGGTTGGGTGGTCAAATTTCAGACAGTGTCGTCAGGGTTAGCTATACTGACTTCGTCAGACTTACGGTGAAGCATCCCAACCAGATTGCCTGGTAATTGCGGGATCGTTGTATATTTCTTGACACCTTTTCGACACCGACCTAAAATTCTGCGTCCTCATATTGTATGAGGTCGTTTTATTACGTGTTTACGAAGCAAAAGCTAAAACCAGGAGCTATTTAATGGCAACAGTTAACCAGCTGGTACGCAAACCACGCGCACGCAAAGTTGCAAAGAGCAACGTGCCTGCGCTGGAAGCCTGCCCGCAGAAACGTGGTGTATGTACCCGTGTATATACCACCACTCCTAAAAAACCAAACTCCGCACTGCGTAAAGTATGCCGTGTGCGTTTGACTAACGGTTTTGAAGTGACTTCCTACATCGGTGGTGAAGGTCACAACCTGCAGGAACACTCCGTGATCCTGATCCGTGGCGGTCGTGTAAAAGACCTTCCGGGTGTTCGTTACCACACCGTTCGTGGTGCGCTTGACTGCTCCGGCGTTAAAGACCGTAAGCAATCACGTTCCAAGTATGGCGTGAAACGTCCTAAGGCTTAATGGTTCTCCGTTAAGTAAGGCCAAACGTTTTATATTAATGTCAAACTAAACTCTTAGAGTTTTGGACAATCCTGAATTAACAACGGAGTATTCCCATGCCACGTCGTCGCGTCATTGGTCAGCGTAAAATTCTGCCGGATCCTAAGTTCGGATCAGAGCTGCTGGCTAAATTTGTAAACATCCTGATGGTAGATGGTAAAAAATCTACTGCAGAAACCATCGTATACAGCGCCCTGGAGACCCTGGCTCAGCGCTCTGGTAAAGATGGCCTGGAAGCCTTTGAAGTAGCCCTCGAAAACGTGCGCCCGACTGTCGAAGTTAAGTCTCGCCGCGTTGGTGGTTCTACTTATCAGGTACCAGTTGAAGTCCGTCCGGTTCGTCGTAATGCTCTGGCAATGCGTTGGATCGTTGAAGCTGCTCGTAAACGCGGTGATAAATCCATGGCTCTGCGCCTGGCGAACGAACTTTCTGATGCTGCAGAAAACAAAGGTACTGCAGTTAAGAAACGTGAAGACGTTCACCGTATGGCAGAAGCCAACAAGGCGTTCGCACACTACCGTTGGTAATCCCTTCGGAGTAATAGTCACCAGGCGGGCGCTTCCTGTAAGCAGCCCGCTTTGGGCTACTTAAATTGAACGCCTAAAAGATAAACGAGGAATCAAATGGCTCGTACAACACCCATCGCGCGCTACCGTAACATCGGTATCAGTGCGCACATCGACGCCGGTAAAACCACTACTACCGAACGTATTCTGTTCTACACCGGTGTAAACCATAAAATCGGTGAAGTTCATGACGGCGCAGCCACCATGGACTGGATGGAACAGGAGCAGGAGCGTGGTATTACTATCACCTCCGCAGCGACTACTGCATTCTGGTCTGGTATGGCCAAGCAGTATGAACCGCATCGCGTAAACATCATCGACACCCCGGGGCACGTTGACTTCACAATCGAAGTAGAACGTTCCATGCGTGTGCTTGATGGTGCAGTAATGGTTTACTGCGCAGTTGGTGGTGTTCAGCCGCAGTCTGAAACCGTATGGCGTCAGGCTAACAAATATAAAGTTCCACGCATTGCGTTCGTTAACAAAATGGACCGTATGGGTGCGAACTTCCTGAAAGTTGTTGGTCAGATCAAAACCCGTCTGGGCGCGAACCCTGTTCCGCTGCAGTTGGCTATTGGTGCTGAAGAACATTTCACCGGTGTTGTTGACCTGGTGAAAATGAAAGCCATCAACTGGAACGAAGAAGACGCAGGCGTAACCTTCACTTATGAAGATATTCCGGCAGACATGCAGGAACTGGCTGAAGAATGGCACCAGAACCTGATCGAGTCCGCTGCAGAAGCTTCAGAAGAGCTGATGGAGAAATACCTCGGTGGTGAAGAACTGACTGAAGAAGAGATCAAGACTGCTCTGCGTCAGCGCGTTCTGAACAACGAAATCATCCTGGTAACCTGTGGTTCTGCGTTCAAGAACAAAGGTGTTCAGGCGATGCTGGATGCGGTAATTGATTACCTGCCATCCCCAATCGACGTACCTGCGATCAACGGTATTCTGGACGACGGTAAAGATACTCCGGCTGAGCGTCACGCTAGCGATGAAGAGCCGTTTGCTGCTCTGGCATTCAAAATCGCTACCGACCCGTTCGTGGGTAACCTGACCTTCTTCCGCGTGTACTCTGGCGTGGTTAACTCCGGTGATACTGTTTACAACCCAGTGAAATCGGCTCGTGAACGTTTTGGTCGTATCGTACAGATGCACGCCAACAAGCGTGAAGAGATCAAAGAAGTTCGCGCGGGCGATATCGCGGCTGCGATCGGTCTGAAAGATGTGACAACTGGTGACACCATTTGTGATCCAGACCACGTGATCATTCTGGAGCGTATGGAATTCCCTGAGCCGGTAATCTCCATCGCGGTAGAACCGAAAACCAAAGCTGACCAGGAAAAAATGGGTCTGGCTCTGGGCCGTCTGGCTAAAGAAGACCCGTCTTTCCGCGTATGGACTGACGAAGAATCTAACCAGACCATTATCGCCGGTATGGGTGAGCTGCACCTCGACATCATCGTTGACCGCATGAAGCGTGAATTCAACGTTGAAGCGAACGTCGGTAAACCTCAGGTTGCTTACCGTGAAGCGATTCGCGCGAAAGTTACCGATATCGAAGGTAAACACGCTAAGCAGTCTGGTGGTCGCGGTCAGTACGGTCATGTTGTTATCGACATGTACCCGCTGGAGCCGGGTTCAAACCCGAAAGGCTACGAGTTCATCAACGACATCAAAGGTGGTGTAATTCCTGGCGAATACATCCCGGCCGTTGATAAAGGCATCCAGGAACAGCTGAAATCTGGCCCGCTGGCTGGCTATCCGGTTGTTGATCTGGGCGTGCGTCTGCACTTCGGTTCTTACCATGACGTTGACTCCTCTGAGCTGGCGTTTAAACTGGCTGCTTCTATCGCCTTCAAAGATGGCTTTAAGAAAGCGAAACCTGTTCTGCTTGAGCCGATCATGAAGGTTGAAGTAGAAACGCCGGAAGAGAACACTGGTGACGTCATCGGTGACCTTAGCCGTCGTCGTGGTCAGTTGAAAGGTCAGGAATCTAACGCTACTGGTGTTCAGATTCATGCTGAAGTTCCGCTGTCTGAAATGTTCGGATATGCAACTCAGCTGCGTTCTCTGACCAAAGGTCGTGCATCTTACTCTATGGAATTCCTGAAGTATGATGATGCGCCGAACAACGTTGCTCAGGCCGTAATCGAAGCCCGCGGTAAATAAGCCGCAGGTTAAAAACCAAAATCCCGTGCTCTCTCTATAAGGGGAGAGCACTATAGTAAGGAATATAGCCGTGTCTAAAGAAAAATTTGAACGTACAAAACCGCACGTTAACGTCGGCACCATCGGCCACGTTGACCACGGTAAAACTACTCTGACCGCTGCAATCACCACCGTACTGGCTAAAACCTACGGCGGTTCTGCTCGTGCATTCGATCAGATCGATAACGCACCGGAAGAAAAAGCACGTGGTATCACCATCAACACTTCTCACGTTGAATATGACACCCCGTCTCGCCACTACGCACACGTAGACTGCCCGGGCCACGCCGACTATGTTAAAAACATGATCACCGGTGCTGCGCAGATGGACGGCGCGATCCTGGTTGTTGCTGCGACTGACGGCCCGATGCCGCAGACTCGTGAGCACATCCTGCTGGGTCGTCAGGTTGGCGTTCCGTACATCATCGTGTTCCTGAACAAATGCGACATGGTTGATGACGAAGAGCTGCTGGAACTGGTAGAAATGGAAGTTCGTGAACTTCTGTCTCAGTACGATTTCCCGGGCGACGATACTCCGATCGTTCGTGGTTCTGCTCTGAAAGCGCTGGAAGGCGAAGCTGAGTGGGAAGCTAAAATCGTTGAACTGGCTGGCTACCTGGATTCTTACATCCCGGAACCAGAGCGTGCGATTGACAAGCCGTTCCTGCTGCCTATCGAAGACGTATTCTCCATCTCCGGCCGTGGTACTGTTGTTACCGGTCGTGTAGAGCGCGGTATCGTTAAAGTTGGCGAAGAAGTTGAAATCGTTGGTATCAAAGAGACTGCTAAGTCTACCTGTACTGGCGTTGAAATGTTCCGCAAACTGCTGGACGAAGGCCGTGCTGGTGAGAACGTTGGTGTTCTGCTGCGTGGTATCAAACGTGAAGAAATCGAACGTGGTCAGGTACTGGCTAAGCCGGGCTCTATCAAGCCGCACACCAAGTTCGAATCTGAAGTTTATATCCTGTCCAAAGACGAAGGCGGCCGTCATACTCCGTTCTTCAAAGGCTACCGTCCGCAGTTCTACTTCCGTACTACTGACGTGACGGGTACCATCGAACTGCCGGAAGGCGTAGAGATGGTAATGCCGGGCGACAACATCAAAATGGTTGTTACCCTGATCCACCCGATCGCGATGGACGACGGTCTGCGTTTCGCAATCCGTGAAGGCGGCCGTACTGTTGGTGCGGGCGTTGTTGCTAAAGTTCTGAGCTAATTACTCGTTAATTAGTTTTGAATTGAAAAGGGCGCTTAGGCGCCCTTTTTGCTGCCTGATATTTGACACCTGTAATATTTATTCGCATTTTTCGCAAGCCGCGTCGGCATACAAACAGTATTGTGCTATTGTAATCATAACTATTCTCATTTACACTTTGCGCATAAATTGAACGGGAGCGATCATGTACGTTTGTTTGTGTAATGCGATAAGTGATAAAAAAATTCGTCAGGCTGTTCGCCAGTTTCATCCGCAATCTTTTCAACAATTACGAAAATTTATTCCTGTTGGAAATCAATGTGGTAAATGCATTCGCGCTGCGCGTGAAGTGATGCAAGATGAATTAACACAAATGCCAGAATTTAAAGAGATCGCCTAAGTCACACTCTTTTTTTTGACATCCCTGTAGCCCCATCTACGCTCTAAGAGTGGAAGCGGAGGGACTATAAAATGAAAGGTGATGTTAAAATCATAAGTTATCTCAATAAACTATTGGGAAATGAGCTTGTCGCGATCAACCAGTATTTTCTTCATGCCCGAATGTTTAAAAACTGGGGGCTGACTCGGCTCAATGATGTTGAGTACCATGAATCTATTGATGAGATGAAACACGCCGATAAATACATCGAGCGTATTTTGTTTTTAGAAGGGCTCCCAAATTTACAGGACTTGGGTAAGTTGGGGATTGGCGAAGACGTTGAGGAGATGCTTCAGTCAGATCTTCGACTTGAGCTAGATGGCGCAAAAGATTTACGTGAAGCCATTGCCTATGCCGATAGCGTTCATGACTATGTCAGTCGGGATATGATGATAGAGATCCTCACCGACGAAGAAGGGCATATCGACTGGCTCGAAACGGAGCTGGATCTGATTGGAAAACTGGGATTGCAAAATTACCTGCAGTCGCAAATTAAAGTCAGTGACTAAAAGCCCCGTACCAGATTTACCCCGCCAATAATAAAACCCGCAGCCGCCAGATAGGGTCCAAAAGGCAGCGGGTTTTTTAGTCCTTTTTTTCCGTGTCTTACATAATCAGCTCCCATCATGCAGCACGCTAAACAAGCCGCAAGGAAGACCAATAGCGGTAATGATTCCCACCGATGCCAGGCACCCAAGGCGGCGAGGAATTTTACATCACCATAGCCTAATCCCTCATACCGCCGCACCAGGCGGTAACTCCAGTAGAGCAGCGAAAATGCGCTATAGCCTGCTATGGCTCCCCAAAGTGCGTCGGATAACAGTGCCGGTTTACAGCACTGGTAGTAAATAAGACCGCACCAGAGCAGAGGGCAGGTCAACTTGTCGGGTAATAACCCGGTACGTAAATCCTGGGCCCAAAGTAGCCCGCATAATGAAATGTAGAAAAACAGAAAGGGGAGGTCGGCGTACATGCGCGAATCCTTTGTGGAAATAGATGCCACCTTCAAGAAATCGTGCTGACCATACAAGGCTTGATTGCTCATTCTGTTGGCTTCCTTCCGGAGAAATTACGATGAACAAAAACCTCTGCATTCAGAGCGGAATCGGGCTCGCATTACTGGTTGAGTGATTAATATCTACACGGCACTTGCGTAAGGCTGAGATTTACGTATAATGCGCGGGCTTGTCTAATATTGACAGCGGTTCGATATGAGCCACCGGTACTGCGAAAGCGATACCAGACAATGTTCCCAATCGGGGAACTCTGTAAGAACGGTTACACTCTCCCATCAATCGTAATGGGTTTGAGGAGTAACTATTTCGTCTATAAAATAATTGGAGCTCTGGTCTCATGCAGAACCAAAGAATCCGTATCCGTTTGAAAGCGTTTGATCATCGTCTGATCGATCAATCAACCGCGGAAATCGTCGAGACTGCCAAGCGCACTGGTGCGCAGGTTCGTGGTCCGATCCCGCTGCCGACCCGCAAAGAGCGCTTTACCGTTCTGATCTCTCCGCACGTTAACAAAGACGCGCGTGATCAGTACGAAATTCGCACTCACAAGCGTCTGGTTGACATCGTTGAGCCAACTGAAAAAACCGTTGATGCTCTGATGCGTCTGGACCTGGCTGCCGGTGTAGACGTGCAGATCAGCCTGGGTTAATCAGGTCATCGAGCGATTGAGAGGTTGATACAATGATTGGTTTAGTCGGTAAAAAAGTGGGTATGACCCGCATCTTCACTGAAGATGGCGTATCTATCCCAGTAACCGTTATCGAAGTTGAAGCAAACCGCGTTACTCAGATCAAAGATCTGGCTAACGATGGCTATCGCGCTGTTCAGGTTACCACTGGTGCTAAAAAAGCTAACCGTGTAACCAAGCCGGAAGCTGGTCACTTTGCTAAAGCTGGCGTAGAAGCTGGCCGCGGCCTGTGGGAGTTCCGTCTGGCAGATGGTGAAGAATACACCGTTGGTCAGAACATTAGCGTTGAACTGTTTGCTGACGTTAAAAAAGTTGACGTAACCGGTACCTCTAAAGGTAAAGGTTTCGCTGGTACCGTTAAGCGCTGGAACTTCCGTACCCAGGACGCGACTCACGGTAACTCCTTGTCTCACCGCGTTCCGGGTTCTATCGGTCAGAACCAGACTCCGGGCAAAGTGTTCAAAGGCAAGAAAATGGCAGGTCAGATGGGTAACGAGCGTGTCACCGTTCAGAGCCTTGACGTAGTACGCGTTGACGCTGAGCGCAACCTGCTGCTGGTTAAAGGTGGTGTTCCGGGTGCGACCGGTTGCGACCTGATCGTTAAACCAGCTGTGAAGGCGTAAGGGGATAGCAATGGAATTAGTATTGAAAGACGCGCAGAGCGCGCTGACTGTTTCCGAAACTACCTTCGGTCGTGATTTCAACGAAGCGCTGGTTCACCAGGTTGTTGTTGCTTATGCAGCTGGTGCTCGTCAGGGTACTCGTGCTCAGAAGACTCGTGCTGAAGTAACTGGTTCAGGCAAAAAGCCGTGGCGCCAGAAAGGTACCGGCCGTGCGCGTTCAGGTTCTATCAAGAGCCCGATCTGGCGTTCCGGTGGCGTAACCTTCGCTGCTCGCCCGCAGGACCACAGTCAAAAAGTTAACAAAAAGATGTACCGCGGCGCGCTGAAAAGCATTCTGTCCGAACTGGTACGTCAGGATCGTCTGATCGTTGTCGAATCATTCTCTGTAGAAGCGCCTAAAACTAAGCTGCTGGCACAGAAACTGAAAGACATGGCTCTGGAAGATGTGCTGATCATCACCGGTGAGCTGGACGAAAACCTGTTCCTGGCTGCGCGCAACCTGCACAAGGTTGACGTACGCGATGCAACTGGTATCGACCCGGTTAGCCTGATCGCCTTCGACAAAGTCGTAATGACTGCTGATGCTGTTAAGCAAGTTGAGGAGATGCTGGCATGATTCGTGAAGAACGTTTGCTGAAGGTGCTGCGCGCACCGCACGTTTCTGAAAAAGCGTCTGCTGCGATGGAAAAAACCAATACCATCGTTCTCAAAGTTGCTAAAGACGCGACCAAAGCAGAAATCAAAGCTGCTGTGCAGAAACTGTTTGAAGTCGAAGTCGAAGTCGTTAACACCCTGGTTGTTAAAGGGAAAGTTAAACGTCACGGACAGCGTATCGGTCGTCGTAGCGACTGGAAAAAAGCTTACGTCACCCTGAAGGAAGGCCAGAATCTGGACTTCGTCGGCGGCGCTGAGTAAGTCGGAGGAGTAATACAATGGCAGTTGTTAAATGTAAACCGACATCTCCGGGTCGTCGCCACGTTGTTAAAGTGGTCAACCCAGAGCTGCACAAGGGCAAACCTTTTGCTCCGCTGGTTGAAAAAAACAGCAAATCCGGTGGTCGTAACAACAATGGCCGTATCACCACTCGTCACATCGGTGGTGGTCACAAGCAGGCTTATCGTATCGTTGACTTCAAACGCAACAAAGACGGTATCCCGGCAATTGTTGAACGTCTTGAGTACGATCCGAACCGTTCCGCGAACATCGCGCTGGTTCTGTACAAAGACGGCGAACGTCGTTACATCCTGGCCCCTAAAGGCCTGAAAGCTGGCGACCAGGTTCAATCTGGCGTTGATGCTGCAATCAAAGCAGGTAACACCCTGCCGATGCGCAATATCCCGGTTGGTTCTACCGTTCATAACGTAGAAATGAAACCAGGTAAAGGCGGTCAGCTGGCACGTTCCGCTGGTACTTACGTTCAGATCGTTGCTCGTGATGGTGCTTATGTCACCCTGCGTCTGCGTTCTGGTGAAATGCGTAAAGTCGAAGCAGACTGCCGTGCAACTCTGGGCGAAGTTGGCAATGCTGAGCATATGCTGCGCGTTCTGGGTAAAGCAGGTGCTGCACGCTGGCGTGGTGTTCGTCCTACCGTTCGCGGTACTGCGATGAACCCAGTCGATCACCCACATGGTGGTGGTGAAGGTCGTAACTTTGGTAAGCACCCGGTAACTCCGTGGGGCGTTCAGACCAAAGGTAAGAAGACCCGCAGCAACAAGCGTACTGATAAATTCATCGTACGTCGCCGTAGCAAATAATTTTAGAGGATAAGCCATGCCACGTTCTCTCAAGAAAGGTCCTTTTATTGACCTGCACTTGCTGAAGAAGGTAGAGAAAGCGGTGGAAAGCGGAGACAAGAAGCCCCTGCGCACTTGGTCCCGTCGTTCAACGATCTTTCCTAACATGATCGGTTTGACCATCGCTGTCCATAATGGTCGTCAGCACGTTCCGGTATTTGTTTCCGACGAAATGGTCGGTCACAAACTGGGTGAATTCGCACCGACTCGTACTTATCGCGGCCATGCTGCTGATAAAAAAGCGAAGAAGAAATAAGGTAGGAGGAAGAGATGGAAACTTTAGCTCAACATCGCCATGCTCGTTCTTCTGCTCAGAAGGTTCGCCTTGTTGCAGACCTGATTCGCGGTAAGAAAGTGTCGCAGGCTCTGGATATTCTGACCTACACCAATAAGAAAGCGGCTGTACTGGTTAAGAAAGTCCTGGAATCTGCCATTGCTAACGCTGAACACAACGATGGCGCTGACATTGACGATCTGAAAGTTACGAAAATTTTCGTAGACGAAGGCCCTAGCATGAAGCGCATTATGCCGCGTGCAAAAGGTCGTGCAGATCGCATCCTGAAGCGCACCAGCCACATTACTGTGGTTGTGTCCGATCGCTGAGACTCTGGAGACTAGCAATGGGTCAGAAAGTACATCCTAATGGTATTCGCCTGGGTATTGTAAAACCATGGAACTCAACCTGGTTTGCGAACACCAAAGAATTCGCTGACAACCTGGACAGCGATTTTAAAGTACGTCAGTACCTGACTAAGGAACTGGCTAAAGCGTCTGTATCTCGTATCGTTATCGAGCGTCCGGCTAAGAGCATCCGTGTGACCATTCACACCGCTCGCCCGGGTATCGTTATCGGTAAGAAAGGCGAAGACGTAGAAAAACTGCGCAAAGTCGTAGCTGATATTGCTGGCGTTCCTGCCCAGATCAATATCGCCGAAGTGCGTAAGCCTGAACTGGACGCAAAATTAGTTGCTGACAGCATCACTTCTCAGCTGGAACGTCGTGTTATGTTCCGTCGTGCTATGAAGCGTGCTGTACAGAACGCAATGCGTCTGGGCGCTAAAGGTATTAAAGTTGAAGTTAGCGGCCGTCTGGGCGGCGCGGAAATCGCACGTACCGAATGGTACCGCGAAGGTCGCGTACCGCTGCACACTCTGCGTGCTGACATCGACTACAACACCTCTGAAGCGCACACCACTTACGGTGTAATCGGCGTTAAGGTATGGATCTTCAAAGGCGAGATCCTGGGTGGTATGGCTGCTGTTGAACAACCGGAACCGGCTGCTCAACCTAAAAAGCAGCAGCGTAAAGGCCGTAAATAAGGAGCGTCGCTGATGTTACAACCAAAGCGTACAAAATTCCGTAAAATGCACAAAGGCCGTAACCGCGGTCTGGCGCAGGGTACGGATGTTAGCTTCGGCAGCTTCGGTCTGAAAGCTGTTGGCCGTGGTCGTCTGACTGCCCGTCAGATCGAAGCAGCACGTCGTGCTATGACCCGTGCAGTTAAGCGTCAAGGTAAGATCTGGATCCGTGTATTCCCGGACAAACCGATCACTGAAAAGCCGCTGGCAGTGCGTATGGGTAAAGGTAAAGGTAACGTGGAGTATTGGGTTGCCTTGATTCAGCCGGGTAAAGTCCTGTATGAAATGGATGGTGTACCGGAAGAGCTGGCCCGTGAAGCATTCAAGCTGGCAGCAGCGAAACTGCCGATTAAAACCACCTTTGTAACTAAGACGGTGATGTAATGAAAGCAAAAGAGCTGCGTGAGAAGAGTGTTGAAGAGCTGAACACCGAGCTGCTGAATCTGCTGCGTGAGCAGTTCAACCTGCGTATGCAGGCTGCAAGTGGCCAGCTGCAACAGTCTCACCTGTTGAAGCAAGTGCGTCGTGATGTCGCACGCGTTAAGACTTTACTGACTGAGAAGGCGGGTGCGTAATGACCGATAAAATCCGTACTCTGCAAGGTCGCGTTGTTAGCGACAAAATGGAGAAATCCATTGTTGTTGCTATCGAACGTTTTGTGAAACACCCGATCTACGGTAAATTCATCAAGCGTACGACCAAACTGCACGTACATGACGAGAACAACGAATGCGGTACTGGTGACGTGGTTGAAATCCGCGAATGCCGTCCGCTGTCCAAGACTAAGTCCTGGACGCTGGTTCGCGTTGTAGAGAAAGCTATTCTGTAATAGAGTATGCATTCTCAACGAATAAACGGCTCAGCGATGAGCCGTTTATTTTTTCTACCCATATCGTTGAAGCGGTGTTATAATGCCGCGCCCCCGATATGGGGCTTTTTAACGACCTGATTTTCGGGTCTCAGTAGTAGTTGACATTAGCGGAGCACTAAAATGATCCAAGAACAGACTATGCTGAACGTCGCCGACAACTCCGGTGCACGTCGCGTAATGTGTATCAAGGTTCTGGGTGGCTCGCACCGTCGCTACGCAGGCGTAGGCGACATCATCAAGATCACCATCAAGGAAGCAATTCCGCGTGGTAAGGTCAAAAAAGGTGATGTGCTGAAGGCGGTAGTGGTGCGCACCAAGAAGGGTGTTCGTCGCCCGGACGGTTCTGTCATTCGCTTCGATGGTAATGCATGCGTTATTTTAAACAATAACAGTGAGCAACCTATCGGTACGCGTATTTTTGGGCCGGTAACTCGTGAACTTCGTAACGAGAAGTTCATGAAAATTATCTCTCTGGCACCAGAAGTACTCTAAGGAGCGAATCATGGCAGCGAAGATCCGTCGTGATGACGAAGTTATCGTGTTAACCGGTAAAGATAAAGGTAAACGCGGTAAAGTAAAAAATGTCCTGTCTTCCGGCAAGGTCATTGTTGAAGGTATCAACCTGGTTAAGAAACATCAGAAGCCGGTTCCGGCCCTGAACCAACCAGGCGGCATTGTAGAGAAAGAAGCAGCTATTCAGATCTCTAACCTTGCTATCTTCAACGCGGCAACCGGCAAGGCTGACCGTGTAGGCTTTAGATTCGAAGATGGCAAAAAAGTCCGTTTCTTCAAGTCTAACAGCGAAACTATCAAGTAATTTGGAGTAGTACGATGGCGAAACTGCATGATTACTACAAAGACGAAGTAGTCGCTAAACTCATGACTGAGTTTAACTACAATTCTGTCATGCAAGTCCCTCGGGTCGAGAAGATCACCCTGAACATGGGTGTTGGTGAAGCGATCGCTGACAAGAAACTGCTGGATAACGCAGCAGCTGATCTGACAGCAATCTCCGGTCAAAAGCCGTTGATCACCAAAGCACGCAAATCTGT
This sequence comes from Citrobacter freundii, assembly GCF_029717145.1. Lineage (NCBI taxonomy): Bacteria > Pseudomonadati > Pseudomonadota > Gammaproteobacteria > Enterobacterales > Enterobacteriaceae > Citrobacter > Citrobacter freundii. The sequence continues at coordinate 388,604 of NZ_CP099222.1, forward strand.
TGCAGGCTTCAAAATCCGTCAGGGCTATCCGATCGGCTGTAAAGTAACTCTGCGTGGCGAACGCATGTGGGAGTTCTTTGAGCGCCTGATCACTATTGCTGTTCCACGTATCCGTGACTTCCGTGGCTTGTCCGCTAAGTCTTTCGACGGTCGTGGTAACTACAGCATGGGTGTCCGTGAGCAGATCATCTTCCCAGAAATCGACTACGATAAAGTCGACCGCGTGCGTGGTTTGGATATTACCATTACCACTACTGCGAAATCTGATGAAGAAGGCCGTGCTCTGCTGGCTGCCTTTGACTTCCCGTTCCGCAAGTAAGGTAGGGTTACTGAATGGCTAAGCAATCAATGAAAGCACGCGAAGTAAAGCGCGTAGCTTTAGCTGATAAGTACTTCGCAAAACGCGCTGAACTGAAGGCTATTATCTCTGATGTGAACGCGACCGACGAAGATCGTTGGAACGCAGTTCTGAAGCTGCAGTCTCTGCCGCGTGATTCCAGCCCGTCTCGTCAGCGTAACCGCTGCCGTCAAACAGGTCGTCCGCATGGCTATGTGGGCAAGTTCGGGTTGAGCCGTATTAAGCTTCGTGAAGCCGCTATGCGCGGTGAAGTACCGGGCTTGAAAAAGGCTAGCTGGTAATTACCAATTGAATCACGGGAGTAAAGACAGATGAGCATGCAAGATCCGATCGCGGATATGCTGACCCGTATCCGTAACGGTCAGGCCGCGAATAAAGCTGCGGTCACCATGCCTTCCTCCAAGCTGAAAGTGGCAATTGCCAACGTGCTGAAGGAAGAAGGTTTTATTGAAGATTTTAAAGTTGAAGGCGACACCAAGCCGGAACTGGAACTTACTCTTAAGTATTTCCAGGGTAAAGCTGTTGTAGAAAGCATTCAGCGTGTCAGTCGCCCAGGTCTGCGCATTTATAAGCGTAAAGACGAGCTGCCAAAAGTTATGGCTGGCATGGGTATCGCAGTTGTTTCTACCTCTAAAGGTGTTATGACTGATCGTGCAGCGCGCCAAGCTGGTCTTGGTGGCGAAATTATCTGCTACGTAGCCTAATCGGAGGAAAAAATGTCTCGTGTTGCTAAAGCACCGGTCGTTATTCCTGCCGGCGTTGATGTAAAAATCAGCGGTCAGGTTATTACGATCAAAGGTAAGAACGGCGAGCTGACTCGTACTCTCAACGATGCTGTTGAAGTTAATCATGCAGATAATGCACTGACCTTCGGTCCGCGTGATGGTTACGTAGATGGTTGGGCTCAGGCTGGTACCGCGCGTGCCCTGCTGAACTCAATGGTTGTCGGTGTTACCGAAGGCTTCACTAAGAAGCTGCAGCTGGTTGGTGTAGGTTACCGCGCAGCGGTCAAAGGGAATGTAGTAAACCTGGCTTTAGGTTTCTCTCATCCCGTTGATCATGAGCTGCCGGCAGGTATTACTGCAGAATGTCCGACCCAGACTGAAATCGTGCTGAAAGGCGCTGATAAACAGCTGATCGGTCAGGTTGCAGCAGATCTGCGCGCCTACCGTCGTCCTGAGCCATATAAAGGCAAGGGTGTTCGTTACGCCGACGAAGTCGTGCGTACCAAAGAGGCTAAGAAGAAGTAAGGTAACACTATGGATAAGAAATCTGCTCGTATCCGTCGTGCGACCCGCGCACGCCGCAAGCTCCAGGAGCTGGGTGCAACTCGCCTGGTGGTACATCGTACCCCGCGTCATATTTACGCACAGGTAATTGCACCGAACGGTTCTGAAGTTCTGGTAGCTGCTTCTACTGTAGAAAAAGCTATCGCTGAACAATTGAAGTACACCGGTAACAAAGACGCTGCTGCAGCTGTAGGTAAAGCTGTTGCTGAACGCGCTCTGGAAAAAGGCATCAAAGATGTATCCTTTGACCGTTCCGGGTTCCAATATCATGGTCGTGTCCAGGCACTGGCAGATGCTGCCCGTGAAGCTGGCCTTCAGTTCTAAGGTAGAGGTGTAAGATGGCTCACATCGAAAAACAAGCTGGCGAACTGCAGGAAAAGCTGATCGCGGTTAACCGCGTATCTAAAACCGTTAAAGGTGGTCGTATTTTCTCCTTCACAGCTCTGACTGTAGTTGGCGATGGTAACGGTCGCGTTGGTTTTGGTTACGGTAAAGCGCGTGAAGTTCCAGCAGCGATCCAGAAAGCGATGGAAAAAGCCCGTCGCAATATGATTAACGTCGCGCTGAACCACGGCACCCTGCAGCACCCGGTTAAGGGTACTCACACGGGTTCTCGTGTCTTCATGCAGCCGGCTTCCGAAGGTACCGGTATCATCGCCGGTGGTGCAATGCGCGCCGTTCTGGAAGTCGCTGGAGTTCGTAACGTTCTGGCTAAAGCGTATGGTTCCACCAACCCGATTAACGTGGTTCGTGCAACTATCGATGGTTTGGAAAATATGAAATCTCCGGAAATGGTCGCTGCCAAGCGTGGTAAATCCGTTGAAGAAATTCTGGGGAAATAAACCATGGCAAAGACTATTAAAATTACTCAAACCCGCAGTGCAATCGGTCGTCTGCCGAAACACAAGGCAACGCTGCTTGGCCTGGGTCTGCGTCGTATTGGTCACACCGTAGAACGCGAGGATACTCCTGCTGTTCGTGGTATGGTCAACGCGGTTTCCTTCATGGTTAAAGTTGAGGAGTAAGAGATGCGTTTAAATACTCTGTCTCCGGCCGAAGGCTCTAAAAAAGCGGCTCGCCGCCTGGGTCGTGGTATCGGTTCTGGCCTCGGTAAAACCGGTGGTCGTGGTCACAAAGGTCAGAAGTCTCGTTCTGGCGGTGGCGTACGTCGCGGGTTCGAAGGTGGTCAGATGCCTCTGTACCGTCGTCTGCCGAAATTCGGCTTCACTTCACGTAAATCAGCGATCACAGCCGAAGTTCGTCTGTCTGACCTGGCTAAAGTTGAAGGCGGTGTTGTAGACCTGAATACGCTGAAAGCAGCAAACATTATCGGTATCCAGATCGAGTTCGCGAAAGTGATCCTGGCTGGTGAAGTCACTACTCCGGTAACTGTTCGTGGCCTGCGTGTTACTAAAGGCGCTCGTGCTGCTATCGAAGCTGCTGGCGGTAAAATCGAGGAATAAGTAGCAGATGGCTAAACAACCGGGATTAGATTTTCAAAGTGCCAAAGGTGGCTTAGGCGAGCTGAAACGCAGACTGCTGTTTGTTATCGGCGCGCTGATTGTGTTCCGTATTGGCTCTTTCATTCCGATCCCTGGTATTGATGCCGCTGTACTTGCCAAACTGCTTGAGCAACAGCGAGGCACCATCATTGAAATGTTCAACATGTTCTCTGGTGGTGCTCTCAGCCGTGCTTCTATCTTTGCTCTGGGGATCATGCCGTATATTTCGGCGTCGATCATTATCCAGCTGCTGACGGTGGTTCATCCAACGTTGGCGGAAATTAAGAAAGAAGGGGAGTCTGGTCGTCGTAAGATCAGCCAGTACACCCGCTACGGTACTCTGGTGCTGGCGATATTCCAGTCGATCGGTATTGCTACCGGTCTGCCGAATATGCCTGGTATGCAAGGCCTGGTGATGAATCCAGGTTTTGCATTCTATTTCACCGCTGTTGTAAGTCTGGTTACAGGGACAATGTTCCTGATGTGGTTGGGTGAACAGATTACTGAACGTGGTATCGGCAACGGTATCTCAATCATTATCTTCGCCGGTATCGTCGCGGGACTCCCGCCAGCCATTGCCCATACTATCGAGCAAGCGCGTCAAGGCGACCTGCACTTCCTCGTGTTGCTGTTGGTTGCAGTATTAGTATTTGCAGTGACGTTCTTTGTTGTATTTGTTGAACGTGGTCAACGCCGCATTGTGGTAAACTACGCGAAACGTCAGCAAGGTCGTCGTGTCTATGCTGCACAGAGCACACATTTACCGCTGAAAGTGAATATGGCCGGGGTTATCCCAGCAATCTTCGCTTCCAGTATTATTCTGTTCCCGGCGACCATCGCGTCATGGTTCGGGGGCGGTACTGGTTGGAACTGGCTGACAACAATTTCGCTGTATTTGCAGCCTGGGCAACCGCTTTATGTGTTACTCTATGCGTCTGCAATCATCTTCTTCTGTTTCTTTTACACGGCGTTGGTTTTCAACCCGCGTGAAACAGCAGATAACCTGAAGAAGTCCGGTGCATTTGTACCAGGAATTCGTCCGGGAGAGCAAACGGCGAAGTATATCGATAAAGTAATGACCCGCCTGACCTTGGTTGGTGCGCTTTACATTACCTTTATCTGCCTGATCCCGGAGTTCATGCGTGATGCAATGAAAGTACCGTTCTACTTCGGTGGAACCTCACTGCTTATCGTTGTTGTCGTGATTATGGACTTTATGGCTCAAGTGCAAACTCTGATGATGTCAAGTCAGTATGAGTCTGCATTGAAGAAGGCGAATCTGAAAGGCTACGGCCGTTAACAGTCGCCCGAGAAGTTACGGAGAGTAAAAATGAAAGTTCGTGCTTCCGTCAAGAAATTATGCCGTAACTGCAAAATCGTTAAGCGTGATGGTGTCATCCGTGTGATTTGCAGTGCCGAGCCTAAGCATAAACAGCGCCAAGGCTGATTTATTCGCATATTTTTCTTGCAAAGTTGGGTTGAGCTGGCTAGATTAGCCAGCCAATCTTTTGTATGTCTGTGCGTTTCCATTTGAGTATCCTGAAAACGGGCTTTTCAGCATGGTGCGTACATATTAAATAGTAGGAGTGCATAGTGGCCCGTATAGCAGGCATTAACATTCCTGATCAGAAACATGCTGTGATCGCATTAACTTCGATCTACGGCGTCGGCAAGACCCGTTCTAAGGCCATTCTGGCTGCAGCGGGTATCGCTGAAGATGTTAAGATCAGTGAGCTGTCTGAAGAACAAATCGACACGCTGCGTGACGAAGTTGCCAAATTTGTCGTTGAAGGTGATCTGCGCCGTGAAGTTAGCATGAGCATCAAGCGCCTTATGGACCTTGGTTGCTATCGCGGTTTGCGTCATCGTCGTGGTCTCCCGGTTCGCGGTCAGCGTACCAAGACCAACGCACGTACCCGTAAGGGTCCGCGCAAACCGATCAAGAAATAATCGGGGTGATTGAATAATGGCAAAGGCACCAATTCGTGCACGTAAACGTGTAAGAAAACAAGTCTCTGACGGCGTGGCTCATATCCATGCTTCTTTTAACAACACCATCGTTACCATTACTGATCGTCAGGGTAACGCGCTGGGTTGGGCAACAGCCGGTGGTTCCGGTTTCCGTGGTTCTCGCAAATCCACTCCGTTTGCAGCTCAGGTTGCAGCAGAGCGTTGCGCTGAAGCCGTAAAAGAATACGGTATCAAGAATCTGGAAGTTATGGTCAAAGGACCGGGTCCAGGTCGCGAATCTACTGTTCGTGCTCTGAACGCCGCTGGTTTCCGCATCACTAATATTACTGATGTGACTCCGATCCCTCATAACGGTTGTCGTCCGCCGAAAAAACGTCGCGTATAACGCCTCGTTTCTAGGATTGTTGGAGAAAGAAAATGGCAAGATATTTGGGTCCTAAGCTCAAGCTGAGCCGTCGTGAGGGCACTGACTTATTCCTTAAGTCTGGCGTTCGCGCGATCGATACCAAGTGTAAAATTGAACAAGCTCCTGGCCAGCACGGTGCGCGTAAACCGCGTCTGTCTGACTATGGTGTGCAGTTGCGTGAAAAGCAAAAAGTTCGCCGTATCTACGGTGTGCTGGAGCGTCAGTTCCGTAACTACTACAAAGAAGCAGCACGTCTGAAAGGCAACACCGGTGAAAACCTGTTGGGTCTGCTGGAAGGTCGTCTGGACAACGTTGTATACCGTATGGGCTTCGGTGCCACTCGTGCAGAAGCACGTCAGCTGGTCAGCCATAAAGCAATTATGGTAAACGGTCGTGTTGTTAACATCGCTTCTTATCAGGTTAGTCCGAATGACGTTGTTAGCATTCGTGAGAAAGCGAAGAAGCAGTCTCGCGTGAAAGCCGCTCTGGAGCTGGCTGAGCAGCGTGAAAAGCCAACCTGGCTGGAAGTTGATGCTGGCAAGATGGAAGGTACGTTCAAGCGTAAGCCGGAGCGTTCTGATCTGTCTGCGGACATTAACGAACACCTGATCGTCGAGCTTTACTCCAAGTAAAGCTTAGTACCAAAGAGAGGACACAATGCAGGGTTCTGTGACAGAGTTTCTAAAACCGCGCCTGGTAGATATCGAGCAACTGAGTTCGACGCACGCCAAGGTGACCCTTGAGCCTTTAGAGCGTGGCTTTGGCCATACTTTGGGTAACGCACTGCGCCGTATTCTGCTCTCATCGATGCCGGGTTGTGCGGTGACCGAGGTTGAGATTGATGGTGTACTACATGAGTACAGCACCAAAGAAGGCGTTCAGGAAGATATCCTGGAAATCCTGCTCAACCTGAAAGGGCTGGCGGTGAGAGTTCAGGGTAAAGATGACGTTATTCTTACCTTGAATAAATCTGGCATTGGCCCTGTGACTGCAGCCGATATCACCCATGATGGTGATGTCGAAATCGTCAAGCCACAGCACGTGATCTGCCACCTGACCGATGAGAACGCATCTATTAGCATGCGTATCAAAGTTCAGCGCGGTCGTGGTTATGTGCCGGCTTCTACCCGAATTCATTCGGAAGAAGATGAGCGCCCAATCGGCCGTCTGCTGGTCGACGCCTGCTACAGCCCTGTAGAGCGTATTGCCTACAATGTTGAAGCTGCGCGTGTAGAACAGCGTACCGACCTGGACAAGCTGGTCATCGAAATGGAAACCAACGGCACAATCGATCCTGAAGAGGCGATTCGTCGTGCGGCAACCATTCTGGCAGAACAACTTGAAGCTTTCGTTGATTTACGTGATGTACGTCAGCCGGAAGTTAAAGAAGAGAAACCAGAGTTCGATCCGATCCTGCTGCGCCCTGTTGACGATCTGGAATTGACTGTCCGCTCTGCTAACTGCCTCAAAGCAGAAGCTATCCACTATATCGGTGATCTGGTACAGCGTACTGAGGTTGAGCTTCTTAAGACGCCTAACCTTGGTAAAAAATCTCTTACTGAGATTAAAGACGTGCTGGCTTCCCGTGGACTGTCTCTGGGCATGCGCCTGGAAAACTGGCCACCGGCAAGCATCGCTGACGAGTAACCGGATCACAGGTTAAGGTTTTACTGAGAAGGATAAGGTCATGCGCCATCGTAAGAGTGGTCGTCAACTGAACCGCAACAGCAGCCATCGCCAGGCTATGTTCCGCAATATGGCAGGTTCACTGGTTCGTCATGAGATCATCAAGACGACCCTGCCTAAAGCGAAAGAGCTGCGCCGCGTAGTTGAGCCGCTGATTACTCTTGCCAAGACTGATAGCGTAGCTAATCGTCGTCTGGCATTCGCCCGTACTCGTGATAACGAGATCGTGGCAAAACTGTTTAACGAGCTGGGCCCGCGTTTCGCGAGCCGCGCCGGTGGTTACACTCGCATTCTGAAGTGTGGCTTCCGTGCAGGCGACAATGCGCCGATGGCATACATCGAGCTGGTTGATCGCTCTGAATCGCAAGCAGAAGCTGCTGCAGAGTAATCTGTAGTAACGTAAAAAAACCCGCCCCGGCGGGTTTTTTTATATCCGAAGCACCCCAACCTATCTATACGAACTGTACTTTTTTTGTTCACCCCCTGGAGCACTGTATGTGGTTACTGGACCAGTGGGCAGAGCGCCATATTAATGACGCGCAGGCCAAAGGCGAGTTTGATGATTTACCGGGTTCCGGTGAGCCGCTTGCTCTGGATGATGATTCTCATATTCCACCGGAACTGCGAGCCGGCTACAGGCTATTAAAAAATTCGGGTTGCCTTCCTCCCGAACTTGAGCTGCGCAGAGAAGCAATTCGTCTGCTTGATATCCTTGCAGGAATTCGTAAAGATGAGGTTCAGTATGAGGAGGTAAGTCGACGTCTTTCGCTCCTTGAACTTAAACTTCGACAGGCTGGACTCAGCACCGAGTTTTTGCGTGGGGAATATGCAGAAAAACTTCTGCATCGGATTAGTGATGATTAGCGGAGGTACCATGTATCGTATTGGCGAATTAGCTAAACTGGCTGAAGTCACGCCAGATACCATCCGCTACTATGAAAAGCAGCAAATGATGGAGCATGAAGTACGCACTGAAGGTGGATTTCGACTCTATACCGAAAGCGATCTTCAACGTCTTAAATTTATTCGTTATGCCCGACAGCTTGGTTTTACTCTGGAGTCGATCCGCGAGTTACTCTCGATCCGTATCGATCCTGAGCACCATACCTGCCAGGAGTCTAAGGGAATCGTTCAGGAAAGATTAAAAGAGGTTGAAGCCCGAATTGCTGAGCTTCAGACAATGCAGCGCTCGCTACAGCGATTGAACGATGCATGCTGCGGCATGGCGCATAGCAGCGTTTACTGCTCTATTCTCGAGGCACTTGAGCAAGGCGCTAGCGGAACAAAATCAGGCTGTTGATTTATTGAACGGTCAGGTCTACACTCGCGGCGTAAATTATTACACACTGGAGAGATTATGAGTCGTTATCAGCACACCAAAGGGCAGATAAAGGACAACGCCATTGAAGCACTATTGCATGACCCGCTATTCAGACAGCGGGTTGAGAAAAATAAGAAAGGAAAAGGAAGTTATCAGCGTAAAGGTAAACAAGGAAATCGGGGTAACTGGGAGGCCAGTGGCAAGAAAGTGAATCACTTTTTTACCACTGGCCTTCTTGTTTCAGTGAGTGCTTAAGAACGGTTATTTTGTTCTTTCAGCAGGTCACGTATTTCACTCAGCAACACCTCTTCTTTTGATGGGGCTGGCGGTGCTGTTGGCTCTTCAGCCTTTTTGCGATTCAGTCTGTTGATTAGCTTGATGGCCATAAAGATAGCAAAGGCAACAATAATGAAATCAAACACATTCTGAATAAACACACCGTAGTGCATCACGACCGCCGGGATATCTCCCTGCGCGTCGCGTAACGTTAAGGCAAACTGTTTAAAATCAATCCCACCAATTAACAAGCCCAGTGGTGGCATGATGATGTCGGCAACCAGTGACGAAACAATCTTACCGAATGCCGCACCAATAATGACACCCACTGCTAAATCTACAACATTCCCGCGCATCGCAAATTCGCGAAATTCTTTAATAATGCTCATTTTATTCTCCCTATGCAGCTGACGTTTATAAGTCTAACAAATGTTAAGACAATTTCCATTTATGTATTGCTGACAGGGGGATTTATTAGACCATGAAAAATAAGGGGAAATAAAAAGGGCGCTGTACTAGCACCCTCATAATTACAGAAAGAAGGGACTTGGCTGGAATAAACGTTCGACATCGGTAATAAATTTTTTATCGGTCAGGAACATAATGACGTGATCACCCTGCTCAATACGCAAGTTGTCATTAGCGATCATTACGTCATTACCCCGAACAACGGCGCCAATGATTGTTCCTGGCGGCAGCTTAATCTCGTCAATTGCACGGCCGACAACCCGGGATGTTGTTTCATCTCCGTGCGCGACAGCTTCGATGGCTTCTGCCACACCACGGCGCAACGAAGAAACGCCGACGATATCTGCTTTACGGACGTGGCTGAGCAATGCAGAGATCGTTGCTTGCTGTGGTGAAATGGCAATATCAATCACGCTGCCCTGCACCAGATCAACGTACGCTTTACGTTGAATCAGCACCATTACTTTCTTGGCGCCCATACGTTTAGCCAGCATTGCCGACATGATGTTAGCTTCGTCATCGTTAGTAACGGCAATAAACAGATCAACCTGATCGATATGCTCTTCGGCGAGCAGTTCTTGATCCGAAGCATCGCCAAAAAAGACGATCGTATTTTGTAACTTTTCAGCAAGCTCTGAAGCTCGTTGCTGATCGCGCTCGATCAACTTAACGCTGTAATCCTTTTCCAGCCGCCGAGCGAGTCCGGCACCGATATTACCGCCGCCCACAAGCATGATGCGCTTGTAGGGTTTTTCCAGACGCTGCAGTTCGCTCATCACTGCGCGAATATGTTGTGACGCTGCAATAAAGAATACTTCGTCACCCGCTTCCACGATGGTAGAGCCCTGCGGACGAATAGGTCTGTCATGGCGGAAAATTGCCGCAACGCGGGTATCGATATGCGGCATATGCTCGCGCATAGTCGACAGTGCGTTACCGATCAGTGGACCGCCATAATAGGCTTTAACCACTGCGAGACTGACTTTACCTTCGGCAAAATTCACCACCTGCAGGGCACCAGGATATTCAATCAGCCGGTAGATGCTGTCGATAACCAGTTGCTCTGGGGCAATGAGGTGATCGATAGGTACCGCTTCAGAGTGGAAGAGTTTATCGGCATCGCGCACATAATCCGGTGACCGAATACGTGCGATACGATTAGGCGTATTGAAGAGCGAATAAGCGACCTGACAGGCGACCATATTGGTCTCATCAGAGCTGGTCACGGCGACCAGCATATCGGCGTCGTCGGCACCAGCTTCGCGCAGTACGCGGGGATGAGAGCCATGCCCCTGCACAACGCGGAGGTCGAACTTGTCCTGCAGGCTGCGCAAGCGTTCACCGTTGGTATCGACTACCGTGATATCGTTGTTCTCGCCGACCAGGTTTTCAGCCAACGTACCACCAACTTGCCCTGCGCCCAGAATGATAATTTTCATCAGTCGCGACCCGTTATCTCATCACTTTTTGATTAGCTTAGCGTAAAAGAAGCCATCACCTTCTTCTGCACTCGGTAAATTCTGGCGGCCTGGTTGCTCAGGTGTGCCGGTTTCGCTTAATACCGCGTTTGGCGTACGCGTCAGGAAGGCCGTAATCTGCTGCTGGTTCTCTTCAGGCAGAATAGAACAGGTTGCATAAACCAGCGTGCCACCCGGCTTCAGATGCGCCCAAGTCGCATTCAGGATCTCTGCTTGTAGTTGGGCAAGCTCGGTGATATCCCGATCACGGCGCAGCCATTTAATATCCGGATGGCGACGAATGACCCCAGTGGCTGAGCATGGAGCATCCAGCAGAATACGATCGAACTGCTGTTCGCCACACCATTGTTGTGGAAAACGACCATCGCCCTGCTTGACGGTGGCCTTCATGCCCAAACGCTTCAGGTTGTCGTAGACGCGTGACAGACGTTTTTCGTCTACGTCGACCGCCATTACATTTGCATTCGGAGCAACTTCCAGAATATGTGTCGTCTTTCCACCTGGCGCTGCACATAAATCGAGGATCTGTTCACCGTTCTTCGGCTGCAGATAGCTTACGCATCCCTGAGCGGAAGCGTCCTGGACGGTTACCCATCCCTGCTCGAAGCCGGGCAATGCCAGAACTGACACTGGGGTTTCCAGACGCACAGCATCCGGGTAATCCGGGTGTGGGAAGCCGGTAAGACCACTTTCCGCCAGCAATGCTAGCCACGCGTCGCGCGAGTGGTGGTTACGGTTAACGCGTAGCCACATTGGCGGACGCTGGTTATTAGCCGCAAGAATGGTTTCCCACTGCTGTGGATAAGCATTCTTAATGCGTTTTACTAACCAGGATGGGTGTAAGAAGCGCAGTTCGCTTTGTGCAAACTCGGTTAACAGTTCGTCCTGGCGGCGCTGAAACTGGCGTAGTACGCCGTTAATCAGGCCTTTCAACTGCTGGCGTTTGATCACGACCGCGCCTTCTACTGTTTCAGCTAATGCAGCATGAGGAGGGATACGGGTATGCAGTAGTTGGTAGAAACCGACCATGATCAGGTAGTGGACCGTGCGCTGTTTACCCGTCATCGGGCGTTCCATCAGCTGTTTGATCATCCACTCAAGTTGGGAGAGGGTACGCAATACGCCGAAGCAAAGTTCCTGTAACAGCGCCTTATCTTTATCGGCAACTTTCTGCTGCATGGCAGGTAGCACATTGCTTAGCGACTGCCCCTTTTCGACAACCTGTTCGACGGCCTGCGCCGCCATACTGCGTAAATTTAGATTTTTTTTCATAACCGCAAAAATAAAAATGCCCGGAGATGCCGGGCTTTAAGAGATGAACCGTCAGAGCAGACGGTTTCCAGGAACGAACCATTCCCGGCGTGAATTCAACAGGTCCTGCGCGCTCATGGCTTTTTTACCGGCTGGCTGCAAAGAGATGAGATTCAGGATGCCATCGCCTGTCGCAATCTGAATACCCTGGCGGGTTGCTTCCAGAATCGTTCCTGGTTCGGCACCTGCAGGTTTATCAATCACCGTGGCCTGCCAGATTTTGACCGGCTGCTCATCAATGACGATGTAACTCATCGGCCATGGATTAAAGGCGCGAATGCAGCGCTCCAGCTGAACGGCACTAAGCGTCCAGTCCATGCGGGCTTCTTCTTTACTTAGCTTCTCGGCATAGCTCACCAGCGATTCATCCTGGACTTCAGGTTTCGCGGTGCCCGTTGCCAACAGGTGCAGTGTGTGCAGCAGTCCCTGTGGGCCGAGTTCGGCTAACTTATTGTAGAGGCTGGCGCTGGTGTCTTCAGTGGTGATTGGGCAAGAGAGTTTGTGTAGCATATCGCCGGTATCCAGACCGACATCCATCTGCATGATGGTGACGCCGGTTTCGGTATCGCCAGCCCACAGTGAACGTTGGATGGGTGCCGCGCCGCGCCAGCGAGGAAGCAGGGAACCATGGACGTTGATGCATCCCAAGCGCGGCATGTCCAGCACGGCTTTTGGCAGAATAAGGCCATATGCCACTACCACCATTACATCTGCGTGCAGGTCAGCAACTAACTGCTGGTTTTCCTGAGGACGAAGAGAGACGGGCTGAAAAACCGGTAACCCTTTTTCTTCGGCCAGCACTTTTACCGGGCTGGGCATCAGCTTTTTACCACGTCCTGCTGGGCGATCCGGTTGGGTAAATACGCCGACGACGTTATGTCCAGAAGACAGCAGCGCGTCGAGATGACGCGCTGCAAAGTCAGGTGTACCCGCAAAAATAATACGTAGTGAGTCTGACACGTTGATTCTTGTCCTTAAGGTCGGGCGTTCAGGCGGTCAAGTTTTTCAACTTTCTGACGAATGCGTTGTTGTTTCAACGGCGACAGATAATCAATAAACAATTTACCGACCAGGTGATCCATTTCGTGTTGAATGCAGATCGCTAACAGGCCATCGGCTTCCAGTTCAAAGGGGTTACCCTCACGATCGAGTGCGCGAATTTTTACTTTCTCAGCGCGCGGTACTAATGCTCGCTGTTCGGGAATAGACAGGCAACCTTCTTCAATGCCGGTTTCACCGTCTTTTTCCAGTAGCTCAGGGTTGATCAACACCAGGCGCTCATCGCGATTTTCAGAGATATCAATAACAATGATGCGCTGATGAATATCAACCTGCGTTGCCGCCAGGCCAATACCTTCTTCGGCGTACATTGTCTCGAACATATCATCGACGATACGCTGAATTTCTGCATTCACTTCTTCAACCGGTTTTGCGATTTTGCGAAGACGCTCGTCCGGGATATGTAACACTTGCAAAACTGACATAGTTATCCAGAGTTGTGTTCAGGAGTTGGAAAGATTATTACCTCTATTCTAGACAAAACCCCTTCTGATTGACAGCATCAGTGACCAATCGCAAAGATTGCTATGACTGCTTGTGGCAGGGGGAAAAGGGATGACCCACACCGAAATTTGGTTACGTTTAGCACGAGTATGTGAACTTTATGGTGATGAGATGGTGCGCATTGCTCACTGGCTTATTGCTCAACCGTGTATTAACAAAACGATACTCCAATATGCAGGATTCTCTCCCCGCCAGGCCGCACGTTTTTTAAGCTTTTCCGACATTGAATTGGAAAAAACGCTGCGCTGGCTGGAGTTACCGCATCACCATGTCGTTTTTGCCGATAGCGAACGTTATCCGCCGCAGCTTCGCGCCACTGAAGATTACCCGGGACTCCTCTTTATTGTTGGCGATCCCGATTGTTTACACTCTTTTCAGGTCGCTGTTGTGGGGAGCCGGCAACATTCCTGGTATGGAGAGCGCTGGGGGCGATTATTCTGTGAGAAGCTTGCCGCTTGCGGTGTGACAATCACCAGCGGGCTGGCACGGGGGATCGATGGCGTCGCGCACAACGCGGCGGTAAATATGAATAGAACCAGTATCGCCGTGCTGGGGAACGGCCTGGAAACCATTCATCCACGGCGGCACGCGCATCTTGCCGAACGTCTGATTGAGGCCGGAGGCGCGCTGGTGTCCGAGTTCCCTTTGGATATGCTTCCTCTACCGCGCAATTTTCCGCGACGAAATCGTATTATCAGTGGCTTAAGCAAAGGCGTACTGGTGATTGAGGCCGCTCAGCGTAGCGGTTCGCTGGTGACTGCGCGTTGTGCCCTGGAGCAAGGACGGGACGTTTTTGCGTTACCAGGGCCAATAGGGAACCCAGGTTGTGAGGGGCCACATTGGCTCATTAAGCAAGGAGCGACGTTGGTTACGGCTCCAGAAGATATTCTGGAGAATTTGCAATACGGTTTACATTGGGTGCCAGATGAACCTGAAAATTCAATTTATTCACCAGATCACGAAGAGGTGGCATTGCCATTTCCTGAGCTCCTGGCTAACGTAGGAGATGAGGTAACACCTGTTGACGTCGTCGCTGAACGTGCCGGCCAACCTGTGCCAGAGGTAGTGGCTCAGCTACTCGAACTGGAGTTAGCAGGATGGATCGCAGCTGTACCCGGCGGCTATGTCCGATTGAGGAGGGCATGCCATGTTCGACGTACTAATGTATTTGTTTGAGACATATATCCATAACGAAGCGGAGCTGCGTGTGGATCAGGACAAACTGGAACGGGATCTTACCGACGCTGGTTTTGATCGTGAAGACATCTACAACGCGTTACTGTGGCTGGAAAAACTGGCTGATTATCAGGATGGCCTTGCCGAACCTATGCAGCTTGCATCTGACCCTCTGTCTATTCGTATTTATACGGCGGAAGAGTGCGATCGCCTGGATGCGAGTTGTCGGGGGTTCTTATTATTCCTGGAGCAGATCCAGGTGCTAAACCTCGAAACGCGAGAAATGGTGATTGAGCGTGTACTCGCGCTGGATACAGCAGAATTCGATCTGGAAGACCTGAAGTGGGTGATCCTGATGGTTTTATTCAACATTCCCGGTTGTGAAAATGCGTATCAGCAAATGGAAGAATTACTCTTTGAAGTGAATGAAGGTATGCTGCATTAATCAATCTTCATTCAGTATGAGTTGTTATGGCTAAATCAGCACTGTTTGCGGTGCGTAAAAACGAGCCCTGCCCACAATGCGGGGCTGAACTGGTTATTCGCTCTGGGAAACATGGCCCGTTTCTCGGTTGTTCACAGTATCCGGAATGCGACTATGTCCGTCCGCTAAAATCCTCTGCGGACGGACATATTGTCAAAGTTCTGGAGGGTAAGTTTTGTCCTGAGTGCGGTGCTGAGCTGGTGCTGAGGCAGGGACGATTCGGTATGTTTATTGGGTGTAGCGATTACCCGGCATGTGACCATACTGAACTTATCGACAAACCAGATGAAACGGCGATTGTTTGCCCTCAATGCCGGACAGGCCAGTTGGTCCAGCGGCGTTCCCGTTATGGCAAAACTTTTTACTCCTGCGATCGCTATCCTGAGTGTCAGTTTGTCATCAACTTCAAACCTCTGGCTGGAGAGTGTCCTGAGTGTCACTATCCACTTCTCATCGAAAAGAAAACCGCACAGGGTGTGAAACACTTTTGTGCCAGTAAACAATGTGGAAAGCCGGTCTCGGCGGAATAAAAAAGTGAATAATAACCTGCCCACAGATCCCATCGCTGCTGCGATAGCGGTTCTGAAACAAGATAAAGTCATCGCTTATCCAACAGAAGCTGTTTTCGGCGTCGGCTGTGACCCAGATAGCGAAACGGCTGTTACTCGTCTGTTGGAACTAAAACAACGACCAATTGATAAAGGCTTGATTTTAATTGCGGCAAATTTTGACCAACTCAAGCCGTATATTGATGACAGCATGCTCACTGATGCCCAACGTGATGCTATTTTCGCGTGCTGGCCAGGTCCCGTTACCTTTGTGTTTCCGGCAGCGATAACGACACCACGTTGGTTAACCGGCCGTTTTGATTCGCTGGCCGTGCGCGTCACGGATCATCCGCTGGTGGTTGCGTTGTGCCAGGCTTATGGTAAACCGTTAGTTTCTACCAGTGCTAATTTGAGTGGTCTACCCCCTTGCAGAACGGTAGAGGAAGTACGCGTGCAGTTTGGTATAGATTTCCCCGTTGTCGAAGGTGATACCGGGGGGCGCTTAAATCCTTCGGAAATCCGTGATGCCTTGACGGGTGAACAATTTCGACAGGGGTAATATGAAAGAAGCCTATGCTGTTTTTGGCAATCCAATCGCGCACAGCAAATCGCCTTTTATTCATCAGCAATTTGCAGAGCAGCTGAATATCGTTCACACCTATGGACGGGTGCTGGCGCCAATCAATAATTTTGTGAATACGCTGAACACCTTCTTTGCAGAGGGCGGTAAAGGGGCGAATATTACGGTTCCTTTTAAAGAAGAGGCATTTGCGCGGGCTGATGAATTAACAGAACGGGCATCGCTTGCCGGGGCGGTTAACACGCTTAAGCGTTTGGAAGATGGACGCTTACTTGGGGATAACACCGATGGTATTGGTTTATTAAGCGATCTTGAACGTTTAGCTTTTATTCGTCCCGGATCGCGTATTTTACTTATTGGGGCTGGTGGGGCATCCCGCGGGGTATTACTCCCTCTTCTTTCTATGGATTGTGCGGTGGCCATCGTAAACCGTACCGCTTCGCGTGCAGAAGAACTGGCTCAGATCTTTTCCCATACCGGTAGCGTTCAGGCCGTGGGATTTGATGAGCTTGAGAATAACACCTTCGATCTCATTATTAATGCGACCTCCAGTGGGATTAGCGGGGATATTCCGGCTATCCCTGCATCACTGATCAACGCTTCTGTTTATTGCTACGACATGTTTTATCAGAAAGGGAATACGCCGTTCTTGTCCTGGTGCGCATTACAGGGAGCAAAACATTGTGCTGATGGGTTGGGAATGTTGGTAGGGCAGGCGGCGCATGCCGTTTTACTCTGGCATGGCGTATTGCCGAAGACGGAACCCGTCATTAAACAGCTGCAACAGGAACTGTCCGTGTGAACCAGGCTATCCAGTTTCCCGATAGAGAAGAATGGAAGTCAGATATAGATGCTGTCGTTTTCCCGGCGATGGTTCAGGGTATGCAGCTAACATGCGCCATCAACGGAGAGGTGTTGGCGCGTCGCTTTGGCGGCAACACGCCTGAACAGTGGATGGAAATTTTTCGGGAGCATCGCTGGGATCTGGAAGATGAAGCCGAAGCATTGATCCAGGCTCAGCAAGAAGATGCTCACGGTTGGGTTTGGTTATCCTGACTCAAATACTCGTCTTTCCATTTCACATAGTTGTTAGCTGAATACTGCAGGCCCGCTTTTTCTTCATCGCTGAGTGGGCGGATCTGTTTAACCGGGCTGCCCAGGTACAGATACCCGCTCTCCAGGCGTTTGTTTTGCGGAACCAAACTTCCCGCGCCAATCATTACGTCATCTTCTACTACGACACCGTCCAGCAGGATCGATCCCATACCGACCAAAACGCGGTTGCCAATGACGCAGCCGTGCAGCATGACTTTATGGCCCACGGTGACATCCTCACCCACGATCAGTGGATTGCCTTGCGGGTTAGATGCTGATTTATGCGTGACATGTAACACGCTACCGTCCTGAATGTTTGTGCGGGCGCCGATTTGTACGTAGTTCACGTCACCACGGATCGCGACCAGAGGCCAGATCCCAACATTATCAGCCAGACGAACATCACCAATGATGACGCTGCTGGTGTCGATCATCACGCGTTTCCCGATCTGCGGGAAAAGATCCTTATAAGGGCGCAGTACATCAGACATGTTTACCTCAATAAAATAGAGCAGTAATGAAGACTTTGGTTTGATTATCGAGACTGTGCAAGCGATTTAGTTATCAAAAATCAGGCATATTGTGCAGGAATGTAGCGAAAGGGGTAAAAAACAGCCACTCAGCAAAAAAGATCTAAAAAACACTTGTGCTAAAAAATGGGATCCCTATAATGCGCCTCCATCGACACGGCGGATGTGAATCACTTCACACAAACAGCCGGTTCGGTTGAAGAGAAAAACCTGAAAATAAACGGTTGACTCTGAAAGAGGAAAGCGTAATATACGCCACCTCGCAACAGTGAGCGAAAGCCGTGTTGCACTGCTCTTTAACAATTTATCAGACAATCTGTGTGGGCACTCGAAGATACGGATTCTTAAACGTCGCAAGACGAAAAATGAATACCAAGTCTCTGAGTGAACATACGTAATTCATTACGAAGTTTAATTCACGAGCATCAAACTTAAATTGAAGAGTTTGATCATGGCTCAGATTGAACGCTGGCGGCAGGCCTAACACATGCAAGTCGAACGGTAGCACAGAGGAGCTTGCTCCTTGGGTGACGAGTGGCGGACGGGTGAGTAATGTCTGGGAAACTGCCCGATGGAGGGGGATAACTACTGGAAACGGTAGCTAATACCGCATAACGTCGCAAGACCAAAGAGGGGGACCTTCGGGCCTCTTGCCATCGGATGTGCCCAGATGGGATTAGCTAGTAGGTGGGGTAACGGCTCACCTAGGCGACGATCCCTAGCTGGTCTGAGAGGATGACCAGCCACACTGGAACTGAGACACGGTCCAGACTCCTACGGGAGGCAGCAGTGGGGAATATTGCACAATGGGCGCAAGCCTGATGCAGCCATGCCGCGTGTATGAAGAAGGCCTTCGGGTTGTAAAGTACTTTCAGCGAGGAGGAAGGGGATGTGGTTAATAACCGCATT
Organism: Citrobacter freundii; assembly: GCF_029717145.1. Taxonomy (NCBI): domain Bacteria; kingdom Pseudomonadati; phylum Pseudomonadota; class Gammaproteobacteria; order Enterobacterales; family Enterobacteriaceae; genus Citrobacter; species Citrobacter freundii. The sequence goes on from NZ_CP099222.1 coordinate 407,555, forward strand.
CATTGACGTTACTCGCAGAAGAAGCACCGGCTAACTCCGTGCCAGCAGCCGCGGTAATACGGAGGGTGCAAGCGTTAATCGGAATTACTGGGCGTAAAGCGCACGCAGGCGGTCTGTCAAGTCGGATGTGAAATCCCCGGGCTCAACCTGGGAACTGCATCCGAAACTGGCAGGCTAGAGTCTTGTAGAGGGGGGTAGAATTCCAGGTGTAGCGGTGAAATGCGTAGAGATCTGGAGGAATACCGGTGGCGAAGGCGGCCCCCTGGACAAAGACTGACGCTCAGGTGCGAAAGCGTGGGGAGCAAACAGGATTAGATACCCTGGTAGTCCACGCCGTAAACGATGTCGACTTGGAGGTTGTTCCCTTGAGGAGTGGCTTCCGGAGCTAACGCGTTAAGTCGACCGCCTGGGGAGTACGGCCGCAAGGTTAAAACTCAAATGAATTGACGGGGGCCCGCACAAGCGGTGGAGCATGTGGTTTAATTCGATGCAACGCGAAGAACCTTACCTACTCTTGACATCCACGGAATTTAGCAGAGATGCTTTAGTGCCTTCGGGAACCGTGAGACAGGTGCTGCATGGCTGTCGTCAGCTCGTGTTGTGAAATGTTGGGTTAAGTCCCGCAACGAGCGCAACCCTTATCCTTTGTTGCCAGCGGTTCGGCCGGGAACTCAAAGGAGACTGCCAGTGATAAACTGGAGGAAGGTGGGGATGACGTCAAGTCATCATGGCCCTTACGAGTAGGGCTACACACGTGCTACAATGGCATATACAAAGAGAAGCGACCTCGCGAGAGCAAGCGGACCTCATAAAGTATGTCGTAGTCCGGATTGGAGTCTGCAACTCGACTCCATGAAGTCGGAATCGCTAGTAATCGTAGATCAGAATGCTACGGTGAATACGTTCCCGGGCCTTGTACACACCGCCCGTCACACCATGGGAGTGGGTTGCAAAAGAAGTAGGTAGCTTAACCTTCGGGAGGGCGCTTACCACTTTGTGATTCATGACTGGGGTGAAGTCGTAACAAGGTAACCGTAGGGGAACCTGCGGTTGGATCACCTCCTTACCTTAAAGAAACGTTCTTTGTAGTGCTCACACAGATTGTCTGATGAAAAATTAGCAGTAAAAATCTCTGCAGGCTTGTAGCTCAGGTGGTTAGAGCGCACCCCTGATAAGGGTGAGGTCGGTGGTTCAAGTCCACTCAGGCCTACCAAATTTGCCCTGATACTGTGTTGTGAAACGACTCGCATACTTCAGTATGCTTCGTCATTCCACGCCTTGTCTCAGGACAAATTATCGGTACAGAGATGAAGTATTACGATGGGGTTATAGCTCAGCTGGGAGAGCGCCTGCCTTGCACGCAGGAGGTCTGCGGTTCGATCCCGCATAGCTCCACCATCCTTTACTGCGAACAAAACAAGAAAACTTCAGAGTGTACCTGAAAAGGTTCACTGCGAAGTTTTGCTCTTTAAAAATCTGGATCAAGCTGAAAATTGAAACGACACACTATGTCTGTTCTCCGTAATAAGAACAGATAAGCGGTGTGTTCGAGTCTCTCAAATTTTCGCAACACGATGTGTTTTACGAAACATCTTCGGGTTGTGAGGTTAAGCGACTAAGCGTACACGGTGGATGCCCTGGCAGTCAGAGGCGATGAAGGACGTGCTAATCTGCGATAAGCGTCGGTAAGGTGATATGAACCGTTATAGCCGGCGATTTCCGAATGGGGAAACCCAGTGTGTTTCGACACACTATCGTTAAGTGAATACATAGCTTAACGAAGCGAACCGGGGGAACTGAAACATCTAAGTACCCCGAGGAAAAGAAATCAACCGAGATTCCCCCAGTAGCGGCGAGCGAACGGGGAGCAGCCCAGAGTCTGAATCAGCATGTGTGGTAGTGGAACGGTCTGGAAAGTCCGACGGTACAGGGTGATAGTCCCGTACACAAAATCGCATGTGTTGTGAACTCGAAGAGTAGGGCGGGACACGTGGTATCCTGTCTGAATATGGGGGGACCATCCTCCAAGGCTAAATACTCCTGACTGACCGATAGTGAACCAGTACCGTGAGGGAAAGGCGAAAAGAACCCCGGCGAGGGGAGTGAAAAAGAACCTGAAACCGTGTACGTACAAGCAGTGGGAGCCTTGATTTATCAGGGTGACTGCGTACCTTTTGTATAATGGGTCAGCGACTTATATTCTGTAGCAAGGTTAACCGTATAGGGGAGCCGAAGGGAAACCGAGTCTTAACTGGGCGTTAAGTTGCAGGGTATAGACCCGAAACCCGGTGATCTAGCCATGGGCAGGTTGAAGGTTGGGTAACACTAACTGGAGGACCGAACCGACTAATGTTGAAAAATTAGCGGATGACTTGTGGCTGGGGGTGAAAGGCCAATCAAACCGGGAGATAGCTGGTTCTCCCCGAAAGCTATTTAGGTAGCGCCTCGTGAACTCATCTTCGGGGGTAGAGCACTGTTTCGGCTAGGGGGTCATCCCGACTTACCAACCCGATGCAAACTACGAATACCGAAGAATGTTATCACGGGAGACACACGGCGGGTGCTAACGTCCGTCGTGAAGAGGGAAACAACCCAGACCGCCAGCTAAGGTCCCAAAGTCACAGTTAAGTGGGAAACGATGTGGGAAGGCACAGACAGCCAGGATGTTGGCTTAGAAGCAGCCATCATTTAAAGAAAGCGTAATAGCTCACTGGTCGAGTCGGCCTGCGCGGAAGATGTAACGGGGCTAAACTGTGCACCGAAGCTGCGGCAGCGACACTATGTGTTGTTGGGTAGGGGAGCGTTCTGTAAGCCGTTGAAGGTGTCCTGTGAGGGGTGCTGGAGGTATCAGAAGTGCGAATGCTGACATAAGTAACGATAATGCGGGTGAAAAACCCGCACGCCGGAAGACCAAGGGTTCCTGTCCAACGTTAATCGGGGCAGGGTGAGTCGACCCCTAAGGCGAGGCCGAAAGGCGTAGTCGATGGGAAACAGGTTAATATTCCTGTACTTGGTGTTACTGCGAAGGGGGGACGGAGAAGGCTATGTTAGCCGGGCGACGGTTGTCCCGGTTTAAGCATGTAGGCGGGAAGTTTAGGTAAATCCGGACTTCTGTATAACGCTGAGGTGTGATGACGAGGCACTACGGTGCTGAAGTAACAAATGCCCTGCTTCCAGGAAAAGCCTCTAAGCATCAGGTAACATCAAATCGTACCCCAAACCGACACAGGTGGTCAGGTAGAGAATACCAAGGCGCTTGAGAGAACTCGGGTGAAGGAACTAGGCAAAATGGTGCCGTAACTTCGGGAGAAGGCACGCTGATGGTAGGTGAAGCGACTTGCTCGTGGAGCTGAAATCAGTCGAAGATACCAGCTGGCTGCAACTGTTTATTAAAAACACAGCACTGTGCAAACACGAAAGTGGACGTATACGGTGTGACGCCTGCCCGGTGCCGGAAGGTTAATTGATGGGGTTATCCGTAAGGAGAAGCTCTTGATCGAAGCCCCGGTAAACGGCGGCCGTAACTATAACGGTCCTAAGGTAGCGAAATTCCTTGTCGGGTAAGTTCCGACCTGCACGAATGGCGTAATGATGGCCAGGCTGTCTCCACCCGAGACTCAGTGAAATTGAACTCGCTGTGAAGATGCAGTGTACCCGCGGCAAGACGGAAAGACCCCGTGAACCTTTACTATAGCTTGACACTGAACACTGGTCCTTGATGTGTAGGATAGGTGGGAGGCTTTGAAGTGTGGACGCCAGTCTGCATGGAGCCAACCTTGAAATACCACCCTTTAATGGCTGGTGTTCTAACGTAGACCCGTGATCCGGGTTGCGGACAGTGTCTGGTGGGTAGTTTGACTGGGGCGGTCTCCTCCTAAAGAGTAACGGAGGAGCACGAAGGTTAGCTAATCCTGGTCGGACATCAGGAGGTTAGTGCAAAGGCATAAGCTAGCTTGACTGCGAGAGTGACGGCTCGAGCAGGTGCGAAAGCAGGTCTTAGTGATCCGGTGGTTCTGAATGGAAGGGCCATCGCTCAACGGATAAAAGGTACTCCGGGGATAACAGGCTGATACCGCCCAAGAGTTCATATCGACGGCGGTGTTTGGCACCTCGATGTCGGCTCATCACATCCTGGGGCTGAAGTAGGTCCCAAGGGTATGGCTGTTCGCCATTTAAAGTGGTACGCGAGCTGGGTTTAGAACGTCGTGAGACAGTTCGGTCCCTATCTGCCGTGGGCGCTGGAGAATTGAGGGGGGCTGCTCCTAGTACGAGAGGACCGGAGTGGACGCATCACTGGTGTTCGGGTTGTCATGCCAATGGCATTGCCCGGTAGCTAAATGCGGAAGAGATAAGTGCTGAAAGCATCTAAGCACGAAACTTGCCCCGAGATGAGTTCTCCCTGACTCCTTGAGAGTCCTGAAGGAACGTTGAAGACTACGACGTTGATAGGTCGGGTGTGTAAGTGTAGCGATACATTGAGCTAACCGATACTAATGAACCGTGAGGCTTAACCTTACAACGCCAAAGATGTTTTGGCGAAAGAAAGACATCAAATTCAGCTTGATACAGATAAAATCAGAACGCAAAAGCGGTCTGATAACAGAATTTGCCTGGCGGCTGTAGCGCGGTGGTCCCACCTGACCCCATGCCGAACTCAGAAGTGAAACGCCGTAGCGCCGATGGTAGTGTGGGGTCTCCCCATGCGAGAGTAGGGAACTGCCAGGCATCAAATTTAGTGTGCTGATATGGCTCAGTTGGTAGAGCGCACCCTTGGTAAGGGTGAGGTCCCCAGTTCGACTCTGGGTATCAGCACCAGTTTTTAGGTTAATGTTCGGCACGTAGAAAAGAATTTGTCTGGCGGCTGTAGCGCGGTGGTCCCACCTGACCCCATGCCGAACTCAGAAGTGAAACGCCGTAGCGCCGATGGTAGTGTGGGGTCTCCCCATGCGAGAGTAGGGAACTGCCAGACATCAAATAAGTGAAAAGGCCATCCGAAAGGATGGCCTTTTTGCGTTATGTGTACTCAGAAAAGGCCAGATGACGGTGTCAACGCCCTATCCGACCTTTAGGATTGGTACCGTTATTGGTCTGATAAATGTAGTGCCGTTATATGCAAGTGGATGATAATATTAATGTATTACCTGCGATAAAAACGCTCGCGTACGTTCAGAACGTGGATTGGCAAAAAACTCATCCGGGGGTGCCTGTTCCACTATTTCACCTAGATCCATAAAAATCACTCTGTCGGCTACCGTGCGTGCAAAGCCCATTTCATGGGTGACACACAACATCGTCATTCCTGATTGCGCCAGGCCAATCATAGTATCCAGTACTTCTTTCACCATTTCAGGATCCAGCGCCGAGGTGGGTTCGTCAAACAACATAATTTTGGGTTTCATACACAGCGAGCGCGCAATAGCCACACGCTGCTGCTGTCCTCCGGAGATTTGTCCCGGGAATTTATGCGCATGTTCCGCAATACGAACCCTTTCAAGATAGTGCATGGCCAGAACCTCAGCCTCTTTCTTTGGCATCTTGTGGACCCAAATAGGGGCCAATGTGCAGTTTTGCAAGACCGTCAAATGCGGAAAGAGATTAAAGTGCTGAAAGACCATACCGACTTCTTGCCTGACACGCTCAATATTGCGGATGTCTTCGTTGAGTTCAATCCCATCCACCACAATGCGTCCTTGCTGATGCTCTTCCAGATGATTAATACAGCGGATGGTTGTCGATTTACCAGAGCCAGAAGGCCCACATAATACGATGCGCTCCCCCTGTTTTACCTTCAGGTTAATATTCTTAAGAACATGAAACTGCCCATACCACTTGTTGACGTTTTCCAGCGTAATCATCGCGTCGGTAGACGGCATTAATAATTGGCTCATAAATTCCTCAGTGCGGTGTACGCCCGGTGTTAAAACGTTTTTCCAGATGCTGGCTGTAACGAGACATGCTGAAACAGAAAATCCAGTAAATCAGTGCGGCAAAAACGTAGCCTTCTGTCGACATCCCCAGCCAGGCGGGATCGACGGTTGCTTGTTGTACGCTACTAAAAAGATCAAACAGACCTATGATGATGACCAGGCTGGTATCTTTGAACAGCGCGATAATCGTGTTGACCAGGCCGGGAATAACCAACTTAAGCGCTTGGGGAAGAATAACCAGTCCCTGCGTCTTCCAGTATCCTAGTGCCAGTGACTCGGCGGCTTCATACTGCCCCTTTGGTAAGGCTTGTAATCCTCCGCGCACCACCTCCGCGACATAGGCAGACTGGAAAAGGATCACCCCAACCAGCGCGCGAATTAGTTTGTCGATGCTGGTACCTTCCGACATAAACAATGGCAGCATCACTGAGGACATAAACAGCACGGTGATCAACGGTACTCCACGCCAGAACTCAATGAAAATAACGGATAAAATCCGCACGACGGGCATATGAGAACGACGACCTAATGCCAGTAAAATTCCCCATGGAAGTGCACCGGCAATACCGACGGAGGCGATAATCAAGGTTAGCGTTAATCCTCCCCACTGCCGGGTTTCGACACGTTCGAGACCGAAAAAACCACCGTACATCAGCCACCAGACCACAATGGGGTAAACCACTGCCCAGACGGCGATATAGCGACCACGGTGGGACATGGCTTTCCAGAACATCGGGGCGATAGAAAGCAGACCGATAACCAGGGCCAGATTTACTCGCCAACGCTGATCGTGTGGATAGAGTCCATACATAAATTGGCCAAAGCGTTCATGGATGAACACCCAGCAGGCTCCTGCTTTCGTACAATCTGCCCGGGTAGATCCTACCCAGTTCGCCTGTAGAAATGCCCAGTTCAATAGAGGGGGAATAAACGCCCACATTAACCACACGCACAACAGCGTGAGCAGGCTATTTGACCAACTAGAGAACAGGTTCTTGCGTACCCACAAAATAACGCGTCCTGCGTGATTACTGTTCTGGCGCGTGGGGTGAGACAGCAGTGCTTTTGTCATCATGGCTCCTTAGCGCTCAATCAGTGCGATCCGACGGTTATAAATATTCATCAACAGAGAAATGCTCAGGCTGATGATCAGATACACCGACATGGTAATGGCAATGGTTTCAATGGCCTGTCCTGTTTGGTTAAGTACGGTCCCAGCAAACAGTGAAACCATATCCGGGTAGCCGATGGCTGCAGCCAGGGAGGAGTTTTTTACGATATTCAGGTACTGGCTGGTCAGCGGGGGAATGATGACGCGCAGCGCCTGCGGGATAATAACCTGGCGAAGGGTTACCGGATTTGGCAGCCCCAGTGAGCGTGCTGCCTCGTGCTGACCATAAGGCACGGCCTGAATACCTGCGCGAATAATTTCTGCAATAAATGCGGAGGTATACACCGAAAGTGCCAGCGTCAGCGCAGCCAGTTCTGGTATAAGCACCATGCCGCCACGGAAGTTAAAGCCGCGTAGTTCAGGCACATCCCAGTGTAGCGCTGCGCCAAAAATCCACTGTGAAAGCATCGGTAAAAAAGCGAACAGCGCCAGGGCCGTAGGCCAGGTCCGTCGTAACTGACCTGTTTTAGTCTGATGCATTTTATTAAAGCGAAATAACCCAATGGAGATGATGGCAGCAATCAGGGCGGCAGCGCAAAAGGCAACAAGACCCTCTGCCATTTGTGGTGCCGGAATATAGAGCCCGCGGTTGCTCAGGAATGCGATATCCAATGCGTTAACAGCCTGGCGTGGGCCAGGTAAATTACGTAACACAGCAAAATACCAGAAGAAGATTTGTAGCAGCGGGGGAATATTGCGGAACGTTTCGATATAAATCGTTGAGAGCTTGCGCAGTAACCAGTTATCCGACAACCGCGCCAGTCCGAGAAAAAAACCGAGAAATGACGCGAAAACAATGCACAGCGCTGAGACTAACAGTGTATTAAGCAGACCGACCAGAAAGACGCGGCCATAGGTATCGCCCTGCTCGTAATCAATCAGATGCTGAACAATGCCAAATCCGGCACTGCGATCGAGAAAAGAAAACCCCGAGGTAATACCGCGGCTGCTCAGGTTATTAATCGTGTTATGAATGAGGTAGACCGCAATGCTGACGACCGCAATGACGGCGAGTATTTGAAATAACCAGGCGCGGACCGCAGGGTTAGAAAAGGAGAATGATCCTTTTACGCTTGAGCGGCGATGGGGCATAAGAAAACCTCGGTAACTGTGACTCTGGGCTGAGCGCCGCAGCTGCGGCGCCCGTTACATCGCTACGGATTAACGCACCGGCGGTGCGTATTGGATGCCGCCGTTATTCCAGAGGTTGTTCTGTCCGCGTTTGATCTTCAGCGGGCTTTCCGATCCCACGTTACGTTCAAAGATCTCCGCGTAATTTCCTACCTGCTTAATAATATGGTAAGCCCATTTGTTATCGAGCTTCAGATCTTTGCCGTAGTCACCTTCTTTGCCTAGCAGGTGAGCCATATCCGGTGTTGCCGGGTTAGCTGCTTTTTCATCAACGTTTTTCGAGTTAACACCCATCTCTTCAGCGTTCAGCATGGCGAACAGGGTCCAGCGAACAATGGAAAACCACTCGTCATCTCCACGGCGGACGACAGGTCCCAGCGGCTCTTTGGAGATAACTTCAGGCAGGACGATCCATTCTGCAGGATTGCTTAGCTTGATTCGCAGGGCATACAGCTGAGACTGGTCGGAGGCAAGCGTATCGCAGCGACCAGATTCCAGTGCCTTGGCGGATTCGTCCGATCGGTCAAAGGTGACGGGGGTGTACTTCATGTTGTTGGCCTTAAAGTAATCGGCCACGTTCAGTTCGGTATCTGTACCTGCCTGAATACACACCGTTGCGCCATCCAGTTCTTTAGCGCTCTTCAGACCAGCTTTATTGTGGGTGAGAAAACCAATGCCATCGTAATACGTTACACCAGTAAAGGACATGCCCATACCAGCATCACGAGAAGAGGTCCAGGTGGTGTTACGTGAGAGAAGATCGACTTCGCCGGACTGTAACGCTGTGAAGCGTTCTTTGGCGGTGAGTGGGGTATATTTTACTTTTGTATCATCACCGAATACGGCAGAGGCAACACCGCGGCAAACATCGACATCAATACCCGAAAATTTACCGTTCGCATCGGCGTAAGAAAAACCAGGCAAACCATCACTGATACCACATTGTACAAATCCTTTTTTCTTTACGGCATCAAGCGTTGCGCCGGCATGTGCCTGATTTGCAATCGCAAGCATCACGCCGGCCGCAGCCAGGCTGGCTATTATCATCTTTTTCATAGAGCATCCTGTGTGGAGGAATTATTGTTATGGAGACGTTTTGAAAACGTCTTTTACCTGTCTGTGGCTTTGGCCATACTCTTCTAAGCAAAGGTAGTGCCAGTTTTTTGCGACCGAATATTCGACGCAATATGCAGAGTGTAGACAGGAAAAAATAAATGCAGCGCCCTGAAGTGGTGCAAAATTGAAACGTAAGCCACATTTCGGCGCAAAAAATTTAAAATTCAGACAGGACGCAGGATAACGATTTCGGGCGGTAATATTGATGACGTGAGAATAACGATAGGAGGACATGTTGTTACGAAGAATACAAAAAATGCTAATTTCACATCGCGGATATGTGAGTGGAATCTATAATAATCTTATTCTATGATTGATGTCTTACACCAACCTCTTGTCTTATATGATAATTATCATTCTGATTAAAAGCGCGGCAGGTACCGCGCTTTTAAGAGGATTCATTTGGTTAGGGCAACGATCCCAAGTGTTAGGCCGGCAATGGCAGCAGCACCACCGGCGATTGCACCTGCTGTTTCCCAGTTATCCTGCGTGGTGCCTTTCATACAGGTATTGGTATGAACCAGGCGGCCCTGATCGTCATAGACAGGTACGCAAGGAGAATCGTGTGCACAGCCTGCCAGTAACGCTGTCAGCAATGCAACGGAAATTAATCTTTTCATGGTGTTACCTCTAAAATAAACGTTTCGCTAATAAAGCAAAGACAAACGCAAAGCCATCTGCGAAATCGAAAGCTATTTTACCACCTCTTAAAAAAAGACTGACATGAGGAATAATCTCAATTCGTGTGGTTTGTAAACATAATGAATAAAGCAGATAGCAATAAATGCTTTTTTCTTAGGGGTGAGAAAAAATAAATGGCTATCTTATTAATAAATAAAGATCTCAATATCCGGTAAAAAGGCGTCCGTAGACGCCTTTATTTTACAAATTAATCATTGTGTCGACTAAAACGTCGTCTAACGACAACAAAGAAGACAGGAACGAAGAAGATAGCGAGCAATGTGGCGGTGAGCATTCCCCCCATCACACCGGTACCAACCGCATTTTGTGCGCCACTACCTGCGCCGCGACTGATTACCAACGGCATAACCCCCAGAATAAAGGCCAGCGAAGTCATCAGGATTGGGCGAAGACGCATGCGGGAGGCTTCCAGCGTCGCTTCAATCAAGCCTTTACCCTCTTTATCCATCAGGTCTTTGGCAAATTCCACAATCAGTATGGCGTTTTTGGCAGAGAGACCGATGGTGGTAAGCAGGCCGACCTGGAAGTACACATCGTTATTCATTCCGCGTAGCGACGCGGCCAGTAGCGCGCCCACAACACCCAGTGGAACCACGAGCATGACGGAGAAGGGGATCGACCAACTCTCATACAATGCGGCAAGGCAAAGGAAGACAACGATTAACGAGATGGCATACAACGCAGGTGCCTGGTTACCTGACAGGCGTTCCTGGTAAGACATACCGGTCCAGTCATGACCGATACCGGTTGGCAGTTTTTCTGCCAGGCTTTCCATCATCGCCATGGCTTCACCGGTACTTCTACCCGGTGCGGCTTCTCCCAGTAGCTCCATTGATGGCATACCGTTGTAACGTTCCAGCCGTGGTGAACCATAGACCCATTGAGAAGAGCTAAATGTTGAGAATGGCACCATTTCGCCATTGGCGCTGCGGACATAGAGATTATTGATGTCTTCCGGCAACATACGGAATTTTGCATCAGCTTGGACGTACACTTTTTTCACGCGGCCGCGGTCAATGAAGTCATTGACGTAGTAGCCGCCCAGTGCAGCGGAAATGGTTTCGTTAATATCAGATAGCGAAACACCCAGCGCCTGCGCTTTTTCCTGATCGACATCCAGCTTGAACTGTGCGGTATCTTCCAGGCCATTAGGGCGTACACGAACCAGCAGGTCCGGGTGTTGGGCGACCATCCCCATCAACTGATTACGTGCCTGGGTTAACGCTGTGTGTCCCAGTCCTCCCTGGTCAATCAGCTCAAAGTCAAAGCCAGTTGCCGTGCCCAATTCAACAATGGCGGGCATGTTGAAGGGGAATACCAGGCCATCACGAATCTGGCTAAAGGCGCGGGTCGCACGGGCAATAATCGATTCAACGTTATTTTCCGTTCCGCTACGCTCTTCCCAGGGCTTGAGGCTGACAAACGCCATCCCTGAGTTTTGCCCTTGTCCGCTGAAGCTAAAGCCGTTAACCGTAAAGACGCTTTCAACGTTGGCTTTCTCCGTGTTCAGGTAGTAGTGGGTGACCTGATCCAGCACCTTTTGGGTACGTTCTTGTGTTGCGCCAGCCGGAAGTTGAATCATGGTCAGGAATACACCCTGATCTTCTTCCGGCAGGAAGGAGGTGGGTAGGCGCATAAACAGCACCGCCATTCCCACAACGATGATCAGATAGACGACCAGATAACGTCCAGTTTTACGAATAATGCCACTGACGCTATTGGTATAGTGGTTGACGCTGTGATCGAATTTGGCATTAAACCAGCCGAAGAAGCCGCTCTTTTTCTCGTGGTGCTCTGCTGACACCGGTTTGAGCAATGTGGCACAGAGCGCAGGGGTCAAAATCAATGCGACCAGTACCGAAAGTGCCATGGCAGAAACGATGGTGATTGAGAACTGGCGGTAAATTGCCCCGGTGGAACCACCAAAGAAGGCCATCGGGATAAACACCGCAGACAGCACCATGGCGATACCCACCAACGCCCCCTGAATCTGCGACATGGATTTCTCCGTCGCCTCTTTGGGGGGGAGATTTTCTTCTATCATCACGCGTTCAACGTTCTCGACCACCACTATCGCATCATCGACCAACAGGCCGATGGCGAGTACCATCCCGAACATCGTCAGGGTGTTTATCGAGTAGCCAAACGCTGCCAGTACGGCAAAGGTACCCAGTAATACGACGGGCACGGCGATGGTTGGAATGAGCGTGGCGCGGATGTTTTGCAGAAACAGGTACATCACGAGGAACACCAACACGATCGCTTCGAACAGTGTTTTCACTACCTCATGAATAGAGATGGTGACGAACGGCGTGGTGTCATATGGGTAAACAACCTTCATTCCCTGCGGGAAGAACGGTTGCAGTTCGACCAGTTTAGCTTTAATTGCGTTGGCGGTATCCAGCGCGTTAGCACCGGTAGCCAGCTTGATACCAAGGCCGGATGCCGGTTTACCGTTAATACGGGCAACGACGTTGTAGTTTTCTCCACCTAACTCAATGCGCGCCACATCCTTCAAGTGAACAACAGAGCCATCACTGTTCACGCGTAATGTCACTTTGCCGAACTCTTGTGGATCTTTCAGGCGTGTTTGCGCAATTATCGAAGCGTTAAGCTGCTGATTAGGCAATGCAGGTGTCCCGCCTAACTGGCCTGCGGCTATCTGATCGTTTTGCACCTTCAACTGGTTAATGACATCAACCGGTGTGAGCTGGTATTTGTTCAATAAATTCGCATCCAGCCAGATACGCATGGCGTACTGTGCACCAAACAGCTGCACGTCGCCCACGCCGTTTAAACGACTGATGGAGTCTTTAATGTTTGAGGCGACATAGTCCGAGATGTCATCTTGCGTGGTCTGTGGATTGTCAGAAACAAAGCCCGCGACCATCAAAAAGCTGCTGCTTGATTTCTCAACGCCGATACCCTGCTGCTGGACTTCCTGTGGCAGTAATGGGGTCGCGAGCTGCAGTTTGTTTTGTACCTGTACCTGAGCAATATCAGGATCGGTGCCGGACTGGAACGTCAGCGTGATAGTCACGCTGCCAGCTGAGTCGCTGGTGGATGACATATACATCAGGTTATCGATACCGTTCATGTTTTGTTCGATAACCTGTGTGACCGTGTCCTGCACGGTTTGCGCATCCGCACCTGGGTAGGTTGCGGAAATCGCAACGGCAGGAGGGGCAATAGTAGGATACTGCGCCACGGGCAGCTGCATGATTGCCAGCGCACCCGCCATCATCAAAATGATGGCCAGTACCCAGGCAAAGATAGGACGCCTAATAAAAAAGTTTGCCATGTCCTGTTACCTTATTGCGCCGCAGTCGCTGCAGGGACATCGGTGGTGGCTTTAACCTGCACGCCAGGGCGCGCTTTCTGTAAACCACTTACGATGACTTTGTCACCCGACTGTAAGCCTTCGCTAATCAGCCACTTGTCGCCAATAGCTTGCACGGCGACGACTGGGCGAGTTTCAGCCTGGCTCTTGTCGTTAACGACCATCACGGTGGCATCGCCGCGCGGCGTACGCGTCACGCCCTGCTGTGGAACGAGGATGGCATTGGGTTGAACGCCTTCATCAACGCGTGCGCGCACAAACATACCGGGTAGTAGAGTGTGCTGCGGGTTAGGGAATACGGCTCGGAGAGTGATTGACCCAGTGCTTTCATCAACCGTCACGTCAGAAAATTGCAACGTGCCTTTCAGCGGGTATGACTGGCCATTTTCCATCACCAGTTCGACGGTGCTGCTGGTGTTGTCTTTATGCAGACTGCCTTGTGCAATAGACTGTTTGAGGCGCATAAAGTCGTTACTGGACTGCGTCACATCGACGTAAATCGGATCGAGCTGTTGCACGGTAGCGAGCGCTGTAGCCTGACCATTAGTGACCAGCGCGCCCTCGGTGACGCTAGATTTACCGATGCGTCCGCTAATCGGTGATGTCACTTTGGTGTAGGCAAGGTTAATACGCGCGCTTTCGACAGCCGCTTTGGCGGCAATAACGGAGGCATCGGCCTGACGTGCGTCAGCAATGGCCTGATCGTATTCTTGCTGGCTGATATATTTTGTTCCGACCAGTGGAACATAGCGTTTTACCGTTAAGTGCGCGATTGCTGCCGCGGCTTCGCTTTTTGCCAGTTCACCTTTAGCGCTGTCATAGTCAGCCTGATAGGTCGCGGGATCGATCTGGTAAAGCGACTGGCCAGCTTCAACATCACTGCCTTCGGTGAAATTCCGTTTAAGTACAATCCCGCTGACCTGAGGGCGTACTTCTGCAATGCGAAATGCGCTTGTACGCCCCGGTAATTCGGTCGTCACGGCTAAGGGGGCTGACTCAACAACATGGACTGTCACCTGTGGCTCGGTGGGATGTGCCTGTGTTTCTCCTTGATCGTTACAGCCGGCGAGTAATGCAGCGGAGATGATGATGAATGAGGGCAGGAGCGAGAACCTGGCAGTTTTCGTCATTTCTATTCCTTAAAGAACCGAAGGCTCGTTATTTACCGGAGTAATGGCAGGTGATAACGCGCACAAATAAAAAATAATAGTTAGCTATCCTACAAATAATTAGCTTGCGATGTAAGCAATACTTATTTTGCGGCGTAATCCACGGCACATAAAAACAAAAAAAGAAGAAACAACTGCCCTTTCATTAAGCGAAGATTAGTCATGTTATGACTTGCATTAACACATATAGAAATAGGTATTGCATTGGTGAATGTATTTTTTCATTTTATTCACATTGTTTATTTGTGCTGAGTGTATGTAATGAAATGTTTTAGAACTCGTCTAAATAAAGGCTAAGTGATACATTAATTCCGTACAGTAAATATTAGATAAGAAAGTTTATCATTCCCTACTCTGTCTCAGGCATTCGAACCATGGCGAGAAAAACGAAAGCTGATGCCCTCAAAACGCGCCAGCACCTGATTGAAACGGCGATTGTACAGTTTGCGGCACGGGGTGTCGGCAATACAACGCTTAATGACATAGCGGATGCCGCTAACGTGACGCGAGGTGCAATCTATTGGCATTTCGACAATAAGAGTCAACTGTTTAATGAGCTTTGGCTGCAGCAACCTCCCTTGCGCGATCTTATTCAGGACCAACTCATCGGACGTTGGGGTGACAATCCGCTACAGAGGCTACGGGAGAAATTAGTCGTGGGTTTGCAATATATTGCAAAAATCCCCCGCCAGCAGGCATTAATGCAAATTTTATATCATAAATGTGAATTCCATAACGATATGATATCGGAACAGGATATTCGCGATAAAATAGGCCTTTGCCATCAAAGAATACGTGATTCATTACAGAAATGTATGGATGAAAATCTTATCGCCACCAGTCTGGATTTAGACGTTATCCTGATTATTTTACACGGAAGCTTTAGTGGGATAATAAAAAACTGGTTAATGAATCCAGTCAGTTATGATCTTTATGAACAGGCGCCAGTATTAGTCGATAACGTATTAAAAATGCTAAGTCCCGATGGCTGTGTGATGCAATTTGTTGAGCGTGAAAATCAGGTAGGGTAGATTCGGCTGATCGCAGTCAGCCGCCATGGCATGACGGCTGGAAACGCGCGTTAGCGGATGGGTTATTCAAGGTCGATGCAGTTGACCAGCTTGAGGGGATTCACCGAGTTCATATTCCGGCACTTATCATGCTCTGTTGTCATTAACTCAATCCACTGTATGAGTAGGGCATCAAAAAGAAAAACAAAGACAGCAAAAACAACCAGCCACCAATACTTGCGAATCATTACCAAATCCTGTGTATTCATACCCAAGCGTGCAGGGAATATACACGAAATCTCTATGCTGAAAAGCAGACTTACAATGCTTTTACTTTGTTGAAATTACGTTGTTCTTTTCAGCTAATCGGCTCTTTTTAGACAGGTTTTTTGTCTTTCGCTTTTTGACCTTTGCAAGGTCATTTTCTGAAAAGTGGGAGCTAATGCTCAGTCTTCTAAGCCCCATTTTTACGTATTCATCATTGACTTCGATACCGATAAATCTGCGATTCAACGCCACTGCCGTCGCGCCCGTGGTGAAGCTTCCTGCGAACGGATCTAACACAATCTCACCCGGGTTGGAGGACGCGAGAATAATGCGTTCTAACAGCGCCTGAGGTTTTTGGGTCGGGTGGTTTTCGTACTCATCCATCAGATAGCGTACGCGGGGAAAATCCCAGACGTTACCGGGCACCTTTTTATGATTGTACGGCTGAGGTGGGTTCTTTCGGTAATCGATTAGCGCGCGCTTGGCGCCCGTTTTAGCCTCAACCAGAACGTCATCACGATTAAAGGTATAGCTTTTCGAGTCTTTGACCATCATCAAGATAGGCTCATACATTGAGCCAAAGAAGTTTTTGGCCTGGACTCCCGAGCTATCATAGGACCACACGATGCGGCTTTTGATGGTGAAAAGCTGGCGACATTTGAGGTCGATATACGGCATGTTCTCCGTACTGTTCATGATGTACATGGTACCCTGCGGCGTGAGTATTCGATGGCATTCATCAATACACTCAAACAACCATGCCAGAAAGGTCTCTTCGTCCCAGGATTCTACGAGCCCGTCAAAATCTTTGCCGATGTTATAAGGTGGGTCAGCAAAAATGAGGTCGACGCTTGTAGACGGCAGTTTTTTCAGTTCGGTCAGCGCATCACCGTGGATTATCTTTTTCGATTCATCGCCAAAATAGACGGGTTCACATCCTGCGTTCATCGTCAAAGCCTCCTTATGATGCTTATAAAAAAGGCGCTTCCCCATGCCGAGTAGCGCCTTTTAAAACAAACAGTTAACTGATTAGTATCAGTTCATGCCGTATTTTTTCAGTTTTTTACGCAGCGTACCACGGTTGATGCCCATCATCAGGGCAGCACGGGTCTGGTTACCGCGGGTGTATTGCATCACCATGTCCAACAGGGGCTGTTCTACTTCAGCCAGTACCAGCTCATAGAGATCATTAACATCCTGACCATTCAGTTGAGCAAAATAGTTCTTCAGTGCCTGTTTAACCGAGTCACGCAGGGGTTTTTGAGTTACCTGATCCTGAGAGTTAACGGTAGAAACGGTCAGTACGTCAGAATTTACGCGTTGTTCGAACATAGTTCTGTCAGCTCTTTATTTCTGTTTACGCAAAATTTTCGAAGTATGCCTCCAACGCCGCCAGCTGTTCGCTGGAATCTTCAATGGCGTTGAATGTGCGCCGAAACTGGTCATTTGGAGCGTGTTCCTGGAGATACCAGGATACGTGTTTACGCGCAATTCGGTACCCTTTTGCCTGACCATAAAAGTCGTGCAGTTCCCGAACGTGCGCACAAAGCAAGCGCTTCACCTCTGCCAGAGGCAGGGGGGGTAGCAGCTCCCCAGTGTCCAGATAATGCTGGATTTCCCGAAAGATCCAGGGTCTTCCCTGAGCTGCACGGCCTATCATCAGGGCATCAGCCCCCGTATAGTCGAACACAGCTCTGGCTTTATGCGGGTCAGTAATGTCGCCATTCGCGATAATCGGAATGGAAACTTTCTGCTTAACTGCCCGAATACTGTCGTACTCAGCATCTCCATTGAACAAACAGGCGCGGGTGCGTCCATGAATGGTCAGAGCCTGAATGCCACAGTCTTCAGCCAGTTGGGCAATCTCTACGCAGTTACGGTGTTCCGGAGCCCAGCCGGTGCGAATCTTGAGAGTGACAGGAACGTCCACTGCATTGACGACCTCGGTTAGTATCGATTTCACTAAATCCGGGTACTGCAAGAGGGCTGAACCTGCAAGCTTGCGATTCACTTTTTTAGCCGGACACCCCATATTGATATCAATAATTTGGGCGCCGCTTTCCACGTTAATACGTGCGGCATCGGCCATTTCAACAGGGTCGCTACCGGCAATTTGCACCGTGCGAATTCCTGGTTCATCAACGTGCACCATCCGTAAACGAGACTTATCACTTTCCCAAACCTGCGGGTTAGAAGACATCATCTCGGATACCGTCAATCCTGCTCCCATCTCGTAGCACAGCGTCCTGAATGGTCTGTCAGTGATGCCAGCCATAGGTGCTGCGATCAGGCGATTTCTGAGCTGATATTGTCCGATACGCATGAGTTAAGAAATGACCATACTGTGACTGCAAGGCGGCGTATATTACGCATTTTTTGCACGAGATGAAAGGCCAAACTTTGACCAATCCACTGAGGTGGATCAATGAATTGCCGTAAATGTGAACGGATGAAAATAATTAATTATATAAATCATTGGATTATAAAAATGTGTCTGTTTTATATACGCATATAATTTTGCGTAACTTCTCATTTTTTCTTCATCGCCTGGAGATACTGGCAAGATAATCTGCTGAATTAATCAGCAAATTATCGGGACATTGTGTGATCGTCACCTCATTTTAGTACAGGATCTCGGTGTTGCCTGATTGGCTGTCCTCAACCTCGCGACCATTCAGTGGTTGCAGTGGACGGTTGTTCATATGTCCTACGATGTACCTGAAATTTTCAAGCTGTTCGGTTGAGAGGGACATTGGCGTTTTCAGGACAATCCAGATAACGTTTTCACTACATGGCGGAATCGTCAATGAGCCACTGTAGCGCCAGTAGGCTTTATTGTCGGGCAAAAGTTGGTTGATGTTGACCGGTGAGAAGATGGGCATGTTGCTACCTTCCATGGTTGGAAAGGATTCCCACAGGTTTTGAATGGCTTGATTCGGTTCGTCAACATCAAACATGACAGCCACAATAACGGTGTCACCTTGCTGATTTTTGTGGAGCAGTTGGAGCTCCATCGCGTAGTTTTTCCCCTCGATGGTGTGTTCACTCGGTGCGTGAAAATCCAATTGCTTTAAATAGTAAAGCTGATTGTCAATGTTGAGGGTATCAGGGGTATAGCTGTTCATCGTCGCCTGAAGCGTATGATTGATGCTCTGGAACCTTACTGGGCTATCGGTGTACTGCATGGTGAGTATAGGGAGCCCAAGTTTGCTGGTATCGCTGGGCTGAATATTGATAGGGGATTGATTTACCCCGGTCTGGCAACTTTTATACTCGTTGTTGATTTCCCCCCAATGTTCAGGGGAGGTATCTCCGATGCTATATCCCCATGACGATGCCTGCACTGAAAAGGACATGATGCATGCCAGCAGCAGCGTTGTTCTAACACGGATTAGATACATATATTCACCCGGTAAATGTCTGTGTTTAAAAACAAATAAAATCAAATGACTATGTTGAGTATTTTAGCGTTGGGGTGGGGGATTATTGGCTGGTGTATTGTCTGAAAATGGCGCAGCCAGAGAACTACGCCGTAAAGATTTTTTTTGACCGGTAATGCGGCACCACTCTTCTTTTTCGAGCACCAGATCGAGTGTAAAGAGATCGGCGTAGTCTTCGCAGACGCCTTCTGAACTGGTTCTGAGGATTACTCCACGATCACGCGGCCATTGAGTGGTTGTTTTGGCCGGTTGTTGTTGTGATGCATAGTCTGAGTGAATTTTTTAAGCTGTACTTCTGAAAGCGTCATCGGGTGTTTCAGGATAATCCAGGTTACGCCTTCGGTGCAGGGAGGGGTTGTCAGAGAACCGCTAAAGCGCCAGTAAGTCTTATCGATGGGCAGCAGTGCATTAAGATCCATCTGCGAGGTTACTCTGACGTCCTGCTCAGCTTGTTCGGGCATTGTTGCCCACAGTTTATTTAGCTCTGCGTTTTCTGCCCCGATATCAAACATGACTGCGACGACGGCAACATCACCTTTTGCATCTTTGTGCACCAGATGTGCCTCCATGGCGTAATGTTTGCCATGAACGGTATTTTCGCTGGGGGCGTGAAAATGGAACTGTTGGAGGATGAATGGTATTCCATCAATGGTAACGCTATCTTTGGTCGAGGCCTTTAGACCCGCCTGAATGGTATGGCCATTGTTGATGAGCGTGGCCGGTCCATCGGTATAGTGAATGGTAAGCGGTGGGAGATGAGCTGTAAGCGTTGTGTCAATGTTGATGGGGGATTGGTTCATTCCGGCCTGGCAAGTTTTGTACTCCTCGCTGAGCGCGCCCCAGTGTTCAGGAGAGCCTTCTCCTTCATAGCTCCAGTGAGATGCAAAAACCGTTGCGGGCATGATGCTTAGCGCCAACAGCGCCGCCTTACCAAAAGTTGTTTTCATACAATTCGTCCAGTGAATGGTTAGTATTTATTTGTTTTTAACTTCAATGAGTTAAACAAATATTCTAGCGCAGGGACGTTGTGCGGGATGTACAAAAAACGGGAAAGACGTGGCCTGCGAAGAGGCCACGAGGGGAGTTTATTTTTTCCTGCCAGTAATGCGGCACCACTCTTCTTTCTCGATCACCGGATCGAGCGTAAAGAGATCGGCGTAGGCTTCGCAGACGCTGTCCGCCTGGCTGGCAAGAATACCGGAAAGGCCCAGTAAGCCGCCCTCAACTGGCAACACGCTGATTAACGGTGCCAGTTCACGCAATGGGCCAGCAAGGATGTTGGCAACCACCACGTCGGCTTTCATGGCTTCTGGCTGATCCTGTGGCAGGTACAGTTCCAGGCGGTCAGAAACGCCATTACGCTGTGCATTATCGCGGCTTGCCTGAATGGCTTGCGGATCGATGTCTACACCAATGGCTTTGGCTGCACCTAATTTGAGTGCTGCAATAGCCAGAATGCCGGAACCGCAACCAAAGTCGATCACCGTCTTTCCGTTCAGATCGAGGCCATCCAGCCATTGCAGACACAAAGAGGTGGTTGGGTGAGTGCCGGTACCAAACGCCAGACCTGGGTCCAGCATCACGTTGACGGCGTTCTCATCCGGCACATCGCGCCAGCTTGGGCAAATCCACAGACGTTCGCCAAAGCGCATTGGGTGGAAGTTATCCATCCATTCACGCTCCCAGTCTTTATCTTCAAGCTGTTCAATTTTATGCACAAACCCCGCACCGAGCAGCGGATGCTGTTCCAGAAGGGCAACCACTTCTTTCATGTCGGTTTCTGCATCGAACAGACCCGTTACATCGGTGTCACCCCAAAGACGGGTTTCGCCCGGCAGTGGTTCAAACACCGGCGTATCATGCGTGTCCTGGAAGGTGATAGAAACGGCACCCGCTTCCATCAGCGCATCGCTCAACTCTTCTGCATTAGCACCGGTGGTGTTCAGTTTCAGTTGGATCCATGGCATGGCAAAACTCTTTATTTATCAGTAGTCAATATGGCGGCTTGCGGGGCGGCAGAACCAAAACGGTTTCCGACCAGGAAAGCCAGCAAACTTAGCAGCAACGAGGGCACAATTGGATGGAAGCCCAGGTACTGAATGTTAAAGGTAGCGAGTATGGCATACAGCACACCGCCGACAATCATGGCGCTCAGTGCGCCCGCTGCGTTCGCTCGCTCCCAGTACAGGCCCAGCACCAGCGGCCACAGGAATACCGCTTCCAGCCCGCCAAACGCCAGCAGGTTGAGCCAGATGATCATCTCTGGTGGTTTCCACGCGGCCAGCAACAACAACGCCCCCAATAACAGGGTGATCACCGCCGACATGCGCTTCAGGCGGGTTTCATTTTTCAGCTGTTCCGGGCGCAGATTCAGGTAGAGATCTTTAATGATCGTAGCGGAACTTTGCAGCAATTGGGCGTTGATCGTCGACATGATCGCCGCCATCGGTGCGGCAAGGAAGATCCCCGCGGCAATCGGTGGCAGGACTTTTACCATCAAGGTGGGGATAACCAGATCAGGTACTGTCAGGTCAGGGAGCACCGCGCGTCCTAATGCACCCGCCAGGTGCATACCAAACATCAGGATTGCCACCACAATCGTGCCGATAATCATCCCACGATGGACCGCTTTACTGTCCTTATAAGAGATACAGCGCACGGCGGTATGCGGCAGGCCAATCACGCCAAAGCACACCAGAACCCAGAACGAAGTCATAAAGGTTGGGGACAGAATGTCATCAGCGCCTTGTGGGGTCACCAATTTCGGATCGATCGTTTGCAGCGTCTCCACCGCGTTGCTGAGGCCGCCCGCTGCGTGGACCACACCCACAAGCAGAACAATGGTCCCAACTAGCATCACCATACCCTGCATGGTGTCATTGAGCACGCTGGCACGAAATCCGCCGAATGCGGTGTATAACGCAATACTGATACCAAAGATCAGCAGACCTGTTTCGTATGGAATACCCGCCGCGGTTTCCAGCAAACGTGCGCCGCCGATGAATTGCACTGTCATCGCGCCAACGAAAGCTACCAACAGGCTGAGGCTCGCCAGCCAGACCAGCAAACGGCTCTGATAGCGGGCAAACAGCATATCGTTAAGGGTGACGGCGTTGTAGCGTCGCGCCAGAATCGCAAATTTCTTGCCAAGAATACCCAGCGACAACCAGACGGCCGGCAGTTGTATCATCGCCAACAGCACCCATCCCAGCCCGTATTTATACGCGGCCCCCGGGCCACCAATAAACGAGCTTGCGCTGATATATGTTGCGGTCAGCGTCATGGCTAAAACGACCCCGCCCATTGAGCGGCTGCCGAGGAAATACTCATTCAGGAACGTGCCGGTTGTTCTCTTTCTCATCGCGTACACAGAGAGACCAAACACCACCACCAGATAGGCGACAAGCGGCAAAATCACTTCAAGCTGCATCGTCATCCTCCAGAGGAATATCGCGATAGATAAATTTCACCATCGCCCAGCACAGAACAATGAAAACCAGCGGGGTTAGCAAGCAGGCCATTTCGAACCAGTGTGGTAAGCCAGTAAAGCCCAGCGTGGAGTCTGGTAAGTAAGCGGCTACTAACCATGTAGCAAGATAGAAAAGGGTCAGCCACAGCGCCCAGCGCGCCTCTTTATGGGCCTGAACAAAACGAGCGTCCATTTTTTGTCCCTTGTGGATAAAGAAAGCGGGGATTGTACCTTATGGGACGTGCCGGAGGGGAGAAAAACAAAAGGCCGGAGGATCCGGCCTTTACAGTTAATGCGTACTTACTTTTCCTGAAGTCCGAGTTTCTTCTCCAGGTAGTGGATATTGGAACCACCACGCTGGAAGTGCTCGTCATTCATGATGCGGATCTGCAGATCGACGTTGGTTTTGATCCCGTCGATGATCAGTTCCTGCAAGGCGTTTTTCATGCGGGCAATCGCCACGTCACGGTTTTCGCCATAACAAATAAGTTTGCCGATCATGGAGTCATAGTAAGGCGGTACGGTGTAACCCGCGTAAATATGAGACTCCCAGCGCACACCAAAGCCACCCGGCGCGTGGAAACGCGTGATTTTACCCGGGCTTGGCAGGAAGGTGTTCGGGTCTTCGGCGTTGATACGGCATTCTACCGCATGGCCTTTAACCACAACTTCATCCTGCGTAATGGACAGCGGCTGACCTGCAGCGATACGCAGCTGCTCTTTGATCAGATCAACGCCGGTGATCATTTCGGTAACTGGATGCTCTACCTGGATACGGGTGTTCATTTCAATGAAATAGAACTCGCCGTTTTCGAACAGGAACTCGAAAGTACCCGCTCCACGGTAGCCGATATCCACACAGGCTTTGGAGCAACGTTCGCCGATGTAACGACGCAGTTCCGGGGTAATGCCCGGTGCTGGTGCTTCTTCGACCACTTTCTGGTGACGGCGCTGCATGGAGCAGTCACGTTCTGCCAGATAGATTGCGTTACCCTGACCGTCAGCCAACACCTGAATTTCGATGTGGCGTGGGTTCTCCAGGTACTTTTCCATGTAAACCATGTCATTATTGAAAGCGGCTTTCGCTTCAGCTTTGGTCATGGAAATGGATTGAGCCAGTTCAGCATCGCCGCGTACAACACGCATACCGCGACCGCCGCCACCGCCGGAGGCTTTGATGATGACCGGATAGCCGATGCGCTTGGCATGGGCGCGGTTTGCGTCCATATCGTCGCCCAGTGGGCCGTCAGAACCTGGAACGGTCGGTACGCCTGCTTTCTTCATGGCAGTAATTGCAGACACTTTGTCGCCCATCAGGCGGATGGTGTCGGCTTTCGGGCCGATGAAGATAAAGCCAGAGCGTTCTACCTGCTCAGCAAAGTTGGCGTTTTCAGACAGGAAGCCGTAACCCGGGTGAATAGCGACCGCGCCAGTGATTTCAGCGGCGCTGATGATTGCCGGGATATTCAGATAGCTTTTAACAGACGGCGCCGGGCCAATACAGACCGTTTCATCTGCCAGTAATACGTGTTTTAGATCGCGATCCGCGCTTGAGTGTACAGCGACGGTCTTGATGCCCAGTTCTTTACAGGCACGAAGAATACGCAGGGCAATCTCGCCACGGTTGGCGATAACGATTTTATCCAACATGTTCGCCTCGTTACTCGATGACGACCAGCGGCTCGTCAAATTCTACCGGTTGACCACTTTCTACCAGAATCGCTTTTACCACGCCGGATTTATCGGCTTCGATCTGGTTCATCATTTTCATGGCTTCAACGATGCAAAGGGTATCGCCCGCATTCACTTTCTGGCCCACTTCGATAAACGGTTTAGCGTCAGGGCCCGGGGTGCGGTAGAAAGTACCAACCATCGGGGAACGTACGATGTGACCACTGATTTCCGCTGCAGCAGGGGCTTCCATGCTTGGCGCTGCAGCTTGCGCGACAGCGTTATACGGAGCAGGTTGTTGCATCATTGGTGCAGCATAAGCCTGTTGCATCATCGGGAAACCTGCATTTGGCGCTGCGCGGCTGATGCGTACAGACTCTTCGCCTTCAGAAATTTCCAGTTCGGAGATGCCTGATTCTTCAACCAGCTCGATCAGTTTTTTAATCTTACGAATATCCATGAGTGGGTTCCGTACTCTTTGTTTAGTGAAATTGTGACAGGCGTTTTATCGCCGTCTGTATAGCATTTGAATAACTGTTGGTGACAAGATGTCACCCCTCTCTGGCGTTGCACTGCGTGCTGCAGCCATTAAACGAGATATCAAAACTTACCAGTCATTGTGTGGCTATCTTCTGCCATTTTCGGGTAAAAGACAAAATATACCTTCAATACCCGATTGTCACCCTTTCCGCGCTGTAAAAACGCCTCCAGGGAAAGCAAGGTCGCACATTATAACCATTTCGTAGCAATTGGCAGCTAAATACTGGTCTTATCAGGGAAGATAATCAACCGCCTGCATGTAAAGAACGTGGGTTCGTCTGTATTTTGCAACGCACTGCACATATCCCGAAACTACCGCCACCACTGGCGGAACTTCTTATAACGGCAGGCTAAAAGCACGACGGCGAGCGCGGCGTAAATGATTGGTTGCGGGGATAAAATCTTCACCGACCACAGGTAATGCACGGGGGCCAGGATCGCCACAAGATAGACGAAGTTGTGTAAAAGTTGCCAGCGTTTTCCCAGTTTCCGCTGCGCAGCCTGGGTGGAGGTGAGTGTGAGGGCAAATAACAAAGTCCAACTGATGATTCCCAGCATCAGATAAGGCCGTGTCGTTAGCTCTCGACCCAACAGACTCAGGTTGTTAATGCCCAGCTCCAGCAGCGCATAACTGGTTAAATGCAAGGTGGCCCAGGCAAAACACCAGAGTCCTAACAGGCGGCGAGTGCGTATTAAGAGTGGCTGCTTAGCGTAGCGCGCCAGCGGCGAGACCAGCAAGGTTGCCAACAAGAATTTCAGAGCCGTCCTACCGGTAAAGTGTTGAATGTCCTTGACCGGATCGGCGCTTAAGTCGCCATTATTAATGGCCCAAAAGAGCCAGACAAAAGATAAAAAGCCGGCAAGATGCAGGCAAACTTTCAGCCAGGTGATGTGTTTTGCCGTCAGACGCACTTAAAAATTCTCCCTCAAGTTAAGGCCGTGATACAGCGAAGCGACCTCATCGGCATAGCCGTTAAACAGCAGCGTAGGTTGACGCTGTACGTCGAGGATACCGCCTGCGCCAATAAAACGTTCTGTGGCTTGTGACCAGCGGGGGTGATCGACGCCGGGGTTAACATTGGCATAAAACCCATATTCATTAGGCGCCGCCATATTCCAGGTGGTCGGCGGGCGATCGCGCGTCAGCTTAATGCTGACTATCGACTTAATTCCTTTAAAACCGTATTTCCACGGTACGGTTAATCGGATAGGGGCGCCATTCTGCGGGGGAAGCGCTTTGCCATAAACGCCCACGGTGAGCAGCGTGAGCGGGTGCATGGCTTCATCAAGGCGTAAACCTTCAACGTAGGGGTATTTCAGCCCTCCGCCAATAAAGCGATCTTTCTGCCCCGGCATATCATCCGGTGCGTAGAGCGTTTCGAACGCCACATATTTCGCATTGCTGGTGGGTTCAACCAGTGCCAGCAGCTTATGTAAAGGAAAGCCAATCCACGGCACGACCATGGACCAGGCTTCTACACAGCGCATGCGATAAATGCGTTCCTCCAGCGGGAAGCGGGTGGTCAACGCATCGTGATCGAGGGTTAATGGCTTTGCCACTTCGCCACTGATTTTCAGCGTCCACGGATCGGTTTTTAAACTGCCCGCGTTGGCCGCCGGGTCTGCTTTATCGAGACCGAACTCATAGAAGTTGTTGTAGCCGGTGACTTTATCTTCCGGCGTTAACGGCAATGTATTTTGCCAGGCGGCAGGTTTCGTGAAATCAAGCGGTTTTCCGGCGGGTGCGGGCGGTCGGTCATTGCCTTTAAACCAACTTAGCAGATCGGCCTGGGCGTTGGGAGAGAGGGAAAGGGCTGTCGCACTGATGCCCAGCGCTTTCAATACCTGGCGACGTTGCAGCATAAAAACAGATTCTGCCGTTACGTCGGTTTCCGTCAGTTTTTTGGATTTCATATCATCCTCCGTCATGCGTTTTGCTAAGCATGACGGAGGCAAAGGCTTATCGCGAATTTATCACGAAAAATTGCAGATTATGCGATTTTCACCAGCATGCGGCCCTGCACCTGATTATTAATGATGGCGTCAGCAAGCTTCGGCGCGTCGGCGAGCGTAATTTCAGTTGCGGCCTGAGCGTAGAAAGATTCCGGCAGGTCAGTGACCAGACGTTGCCAGGCCTGAGCACGACGCGCTGCTGGCGTCATAACGGAATCAACACCTTGTAGGCGCACATTGCGCAAAATGAATGGCATCACCGTGGTGGGCAGTGCAAAACCACCTGCCAGACCACAGGCAGCAACGCAGCCACCATAGTTCATCTGCGCGAGGACTTTTGCCAGTACTTTGTCGCCAACGGTATCAATGGCGCCAGCCCACAGCTGTTTTTCCAGCGGGCGAGTTTCAGCAAATTCATCACGACCGAGGATTCGGTTGGCGCCCAGACTGCGCAGATAGTCGTGCGTGGTTTCGCGACCCGATACCGCTGCAACCTGATAGCCCAGCTTGTGCAGTAACGCAACGGCAGTGCTACCCACGCCGCCGCTGGCACCGGTGACAACAATCTCACCGTCTTGCGGGCGAATACCGGCATCTTCAAGCGCCATCACACACAGCATGGCGGTAAAACCGGCAGTGCCGATGATCATCGCGTTGCGGCTACTCAGTCCATTTGGTAGCGCAACCAGCCAGTCACCTTTTACACGAGCCCGTTCGGACAGTCCGCCCCAATGGTTTTCGCCCACGCCCCAACCGGTCAGCAACACCTCCTGACCAGCGTGAAAACGGGGATCTTCACTGTGGCGAACGGTACCGGCGAAATCGATACCAGGAATCATCGGAAAATTACGGATAATTTTTCCCTTGCCGGTGATGGCCAGGGCATCTTTATAGTTCAGGCTCGACCAGTGAACATCCACCGTCACATCGCCTTCCGGTAGCTGATTTTCGTCGAGGGGTTGAACGGATGCGAGGGTTTTACCGTCCTGCTGTTCTAAGATCAAAGCCTGCATAACCTGTCCTCAATTCATATAGTGGATTGGAAAATGAATGATGAAGACTATACTCGTTAATCAAAACATGATGCCGATTCTGCGCAATAAATTGCCAGATATATCTGATTTGGTAGTATGCCCACACTATTTATGTAAATTGACGGATTTCGCGTTCATTTTTGCATTTTCGTGTCGCTTTTCCATTTTCATGCCTAATTCATAACTGTCGGAGTTAACACAAGGATGCGATTAACGACGAAATTTTCAGCTTTTGTGACTTTGCTCACAGGGTTAACGATCTTCGTGACGCTGATCGGCTGCTCGCTGAGTTTCTACAATGCGATCCAATATAAGTTCACTAGTCGTGTCCAGGCCGTCGCGACGGCGATCGACACGCACCTGGTCTCTAAAGATTTTGTCACCTTAACGCCGCAAATAGACGAGCTGATGGTGTCGGTTGATATCGTTCGCGTTGAGCTGCTGCAGGGGGAAAGCAAGGTTTATAGCCATTCCCGCACCAGCAGTTATCGCCCGGCGGGAACAAACAATCTGTACCGTGAGATCACCGTCCCTTTGCTCAAGCATCCGGGGATGTCGCTGCGCCTGGTGTATCAGGATCCGATGGGCAATTATTTCCATTCGCTGATGACCACCGCACCGCTCACGCTGTCGATTGGTTTTATTATCCTGATGTTATTTTTGTCGGTGCGCTGGCTACAGCGCCAGCTTTCCGGGCAGGAACTGTTGGAGATTCGTTCCACGCGGATCCTTAACGGTGAACGTGGGCCGAACGTGCGGGGAACCGTGTATGAATGGCCAGCGCGCACCAGCAGTGCGCTCGATATGCTGCTCACCGAAATTCAAAGCGCTCGCGAGCAGCGCAGCAGGCTGGATACGCTTATCCGATCGTATGTGGCGCAGGATACAAAAACCGGGCTCAGCAATCGTCTGTTTTTTGACAATCAACTGGCGACGCTGCTGGAAGATCAGGAGAAAGTGGGCGCCCACGGCGTGGTAATGATGGTGCGTTTGCCGGACTTTACGCTTTTGCGCGACAGCTGGGGGGGGGATCTTGCGGAAGAACAAATCTCGGCGCTGGTCAATTTATTATCGACCTTTATTGCGCGTTATCCTGGGGCGCTGTTGGCGCGTTACCACCGTAGCGATTTTGCCATCCTGCTGCCGCACCGCACCTTGAAAGAGGCGGAAAGCATCGCTGGGCAGTTGTTAAAAGCGGTCGATGCCCTTCCGACTAATAAAAAAATTGATCGTGCCGATATGATTCATATTGGCATTTGCGTCTGTCGCAGCGGCCAGTCCGCTGAACAGGTGATGGAGCACGCTGAAGCGGCAACCCGGAACTCGGTATTACAGGGTGGGAACAGTTGGTCAGTTTATGATGACTCGCTGCCGGAAAAAGGTCGGGGTAATGTACGCTGGCGCACGCTCATTGAGCAGATGCTCAGTCGGGGCGGTCCAAGGCTCTATCAGAAACCCGCGGTCACCCATGAAGGACGAGTACACCATCGGGAATTAATGTGCCGCATTTTTGATGGCAGTGAAGAGGTTATCTCGGCGGAATATATGCCGATGGTGCTGCAATTTGGCCTGGCGGAAGAATATGACCGTTTGCAGATTAGCCGTCTGATCTTGTTATTGGGATATTGGCCGCAGGAAAGTCTGGCGATCCAGACGACGGTTGAGTCACTTATTCGACCGCGTTTTCAGCGTTGGCTGCGTGATACCTTGATGCAGTGCGAAAAATCGCTGCGAAAACGCATAATTATTGAACTTGCTGAGGCAGATGTTTGTCAACACATCAGCCGGTTACAGCCCGTTATTCGTTTGATGGATGCGCTGGGTGTCCGCATTGCCGTGACGCAGGCGGGGTTGACGCTGGTGAGTACCAGTTGGATTAAAGAACTCAATGTCGAGCTCTTGAAGCTTCATCCCAGTCTGGTGAGAAACATTGATAAACGTACGGAGAACCAGCTGTTGGTTCAGAGCCTGGTGGAGGCCTGCTCAGGCACGCCAACGCAGGTGTATGCCACTGGCGTTCGTTCGCGTAGTGAGTGGCGTACGCTGACAGAACGTGGAGTCGCGGGTGGGCAAGGGGATTTTTTTGCCGCATCACAGCCACTTGACACAAACGTGAAAAAATATTCGCAAAGATACTCGGTTTAACCTGCCGTTTAATTTGTTTTCACGTAGAATAACGCGCGTTGTGCCTTCTGGGGGTGTGCTTGTCTGCTCGCCAGAATGTAACAGCAAACATGCAGGTGAATGACCTTTGACAGGTTGCAAACAAAAGCGAGGAGTGCTGCTGATTTTTTCAGCCCTGATGGACTCAGGCCGGTTTTGTAACAAAGGAAACGAACTGCACTAATTTTCACCGTAGCAGATGATTTTTCCGCCTTGTCGCTGCTGCGTGTGGTTGGTAAAGTAAGCGGATTTTGTTTTCCGCCCCAGCTTTCAGGATTATCCCTTAGTATGTTGAAAAAATTTCGTGGCATGTTTTCCAATGACCTGTCCATTGACCTGGGTACCGCGAATACCCTTATTTATGTAAAAGGACAAGGCATCGTATTGAATGAGCCTTCTGTTGTGGCCATTCGACAGGATCGTGCCGGTTCGCCGAAAAGCGTGGCAGCAGTAGGTCATGATGCGAAGCAGATGCTGGGTCGTACGCCGGGCAACATTGCTGCAATTCGCCCAATGAAAGACGGCGTTATCGCTGACTTCTTCGTGACTGAAAAAATGCTTCAGCACTTTATCAAACAAGTGCACAGCAACAGCTTTATGCGCCCAAGCCCGCGCGTGCTGGTGTGTGTTCCGGTTGGCGCAACTCAGGTTGAACGTCGTGCCATTCGTGAGTCTGCTCAGGGTGCCGGTGCGCGTGAAGTATTCCTGATTGAAGAGCCGATGGCGGCAGCGATCGGTGCAGGTCTGCCTGTTTCCGAAGCAACCGGTTCTATGGTTGTGGATATCGGTGGTGGTACCACTGAAGTTGCCGTTATCTCCCTGAACGGCGTCGTTTACTCCTCCTCCGTACGTATCGGTGGTGACCGTTTCGATGAAGCCATCATTAATTATGTGCGTCGTAACTATGGTTCCCTGATCGGCGAAGCGACCGCTGAACGTATCAAACATGAAATCGGATCGGCTTATCCGGGCGACGAAGTGCTTGAGATCGAAGTTCGCGGCCGTAACCTGGCTGAAGGTGTTCCACGTGGCTTTACCCTGAACTCTAACGAGATTCTGGAAGCGCTGCAGGAACCGCTGACCGGTATCGTCAGCGCGGTCATGGTTGCCCTGGAACAATGTCCGCCAGAACTGGCGTCTGACATCTCCGAGCGCGGTATGGTGTTAACCGGCGGTGGTGCACTGCTGCGTAACCTTGACCGTCTGTTAATGGAAGAGACCGGTATTCCAGTCGTTGTTGCTGAAGATCCGCTGACCTGTGTGGCGCGCGGCGGCGGCAAGGCGCTGGAAATGATCGATATGCACGGCGGCGACCTGTTCAGCGAAGAGTAATCGGATACCGGCAGGGTTAACATCCGATTGCCCTGCCGAATCTGATACGAGAATACGCAAACTTATGAAGCCAATTTTTAGCCGTGGCCCGTCGCTACAGATTCGCCTTATTCTGGCGGTGCTGGTGGCGCTCGGCGTTATTATTGCCGACAGCCGCCTGGGTATGTTTAGTCAAATCCGAACATACATGGATACCGCCGTCAGTCCTTTCTACTTTATTTCTAATGGTCCCCGTGAATTACTCGATGGCGTGTCGCAAACGCTGGCCTCGCGTGACCAACTTGAACTTGAAAACCGGGCGCTGCGTCAGGAACTGCTGCTGAAAAACAGTGAACTGCTGATGCTGGGGCAATATAAACAGGAGAACGCGCGCTTGCGCGAGCTGCTGGGATCGCCGCTGCGCCAGGATGAACAAAAGATGGTGACTCAGGTCATCTCAACGGTTAATGACCCTTACAGCGATCAGGTAGTTATCGACAAGGGTAGCGTGAACGGTGTCTATGAAGGGCAGCCGGTCATCAGCGACAAAGGCGTTGTGGGCCAGGTTGTTGCCGTGGCGAAACTGACCAGTCGCGTGCTGCTGATTTGTGATGCCACCCATGCGCTGCCAATCCAGGTATTGCGTAACGATATCCGCGTGATTGCTGCCGGTAACGGTTGTACGGACGATCTGCAACTCGAGCATCTGCCGGCTAATACCGACATTCGCGTTGGCGACGTGCTGGTAACCTCCGGTCTGGGCGGCCGCTTCCCTGAAGGCTATCCGGTTGCCGTGGTCTCTTCCGTTAAACTGGACACTCAGCGTGCTTACACCGTGATTCAGGCGCGTCCGACGGCAGGGTTACAGCGTCTGCGTTATCTGCTGCTGTTGTGGGGGGCGGATCGTAATGGTGCCAATCCGATGACGCCGGAAGAAGTGCATCGCGTAGCCAATGAGCGTCTGATGCAAATGATGCCGCAGGTCCTGCCTGCACCGGACGCGATGGGCCCGCCTGCGCCCGTTCCTGCACCAGCGACTGGCGTGACGCCAACGCCTGCAACGACAACGCCGCCAGCACCTTCTCCGCGTAAGCCGGGAGGGCAGTAAGTGGCAAGCTATCGTAGTCAGGGGCGTTGGGTTATTTGGCTCTCGTTCCTTATCGCACTTTTACTGCAAGTCATGCCCTGGCCGGACGACATTCTTGTTTACCGGCCAAACTGGGTGCTGCTCATCTTGTTGTATTGGATCCTGGCACTGCCGCATCGCGTAAATGTGGGCACAGGATTTGTGGTGGGTGCCATACTGGATCTCATTAGCGGCTCCACACTTGGCGTGCGGGCTTTGTCGATGAGTATCATTGCCTACCTGGTTGCGCTGAAATTCCAGCTATTCCGTAACCTGGCGCTCTGGCAACAGGCGCTGGTGGTTATGTTGTTATCACTGGTCGTGGACATTATTGTTTTCTGGGCCGAGTTTTTAGTGATCAACGTCTCTTTCAGACCTGAAGTGTTCTGGAGTAGTGTAGTAAATGGTGTGCTTTGGCCATGGCTATTTTTACTGATGCGTAAAGTCCGCCAGCAGTTTGCGGTGCAATAAGGTTGATATGAATACTCTGTATCTGGCTTCAGGTTCCCCACGCCGTCAGGAATTATTGACCCAACTTGGCGTCACCTTTGAACGGCTGGTTCCAGGGATTGAGGAACAGCGTCATCCGCAAGAGAGCGCGCAGCAGTATGTTGTTCGCCTGGCGCGTGAGAAGGCTCAGGCTGGTGTTGCGCTGGCTGCGCGAGATTTACCGGTGCTGGGGGCTGATACCATTGTCATCCTGAATGGCGAAGTGCTGGAAAAACCGCACGACGCCGCGCATGCGGCCGCAATGCTGCATAAGCTGTCAGGCAAAACACATCAGGTGATGACGGCGGTGGCATTAGCCGATCGTCAGCACAGTCTGGACTGCCTGGTGGTTACGGACGTCACGTTCAGAGCACTAACAGATGAGGACATCGCGGGCTATGTTGCCAGCGGTGAACCGATGGATAAAGCAGGTGCATACGGTATTCAAGGGTTGGGTGGTTGTTTTGTCAGGAAGATAAATGGCAGCTATCACGCCGTGGTCGGCTTACCGCTGGTAGAAACGTATGAGTTGCTGAGCAATTTTAACGCACTGCGTGAAAAAAGGGATAAACATGACGGCTGAATTGTTGGTAAACGTAACGCCCTCGGAAACACGCGTGGCGTACATTGATGGCGGTATTCTGCAGGAAATTCATATTGAACGTGAGGCGCGACGCGGAATCGTAGGCAATATCTACAAAGGTCGTGTAAGTCGTGTACTTCCGGGTATGCAGGCGGCTTTTGTAGATATTGGGCTGGATAAAGCCGCTTTTCTTCACGCTTCAGACATCATGCCGCACACCGAATGCGTGGCGGGTGAAGAACAGAAGCAGTTCACCGTGCGCGACATTTCCGAACTGGTTCGTCAGGGCCAGGACCTGATGGTACAGGTGGTCAAAGATCCGCTGGGCACCAAGGGCGCTCGCCTGACGACAGACATCACGCTGCCTTCCCGTTACCTGGTCTTTATGCCTGGTGCTTCGCACGTTGGGGTTTCCCAGCGTATCGAAAGCGAAACCGAGCGTGAACGCCTGAAAAAAGTGGTGGCGGATTACTGCGATGAGCAGGGTGGATTTATTATTCGCACGGCTGCAGAAGGCGTGTGCGAGGACGATCTGGCCTCAGATGCGGCGTATCTCAAGCGTGTCTGGACCAAAGTCATGGAGCGCAAAAAGCGCCCGCAAACCCGTTACCAGATGTACGGCGAGCTGGCGCTGGCGCAGCGCGTGTTGCGTGATTTTGCTGATGCTCAGCTCGACAGGATCCGCGTGGACTCCCGTCTGACCTACGAAGCGTTACTGGAGTTTACAGCAGAATACATCCCTGAGATGACCAGCAAGCTGGAACATTACAGTGGACGACAGCCCATTTTCGATCTCTTTGATGTGGAAAATGAAATTCAGCGTGCGCTGGAACGCAAGGTTGAGCTGAAATCCGGTGGCTATTTGATTATCGATCAAACCGAAGCCATGACCACCGTGGATATCAATACCGGTGCGTTCGTTGGGCATCGTAATCTCGATGACACCATCTTTAATACCAATATTGAAGCTACGCAGGCGATTGCGCGTCAGCTGCGTCTGCGTAACCTGGGCGGCATTATCATTATCGATTTTATCGACATGAGTAATGAAGATCACCGCCGCCGGGTGCTGCACTCTCTGGAGCAGGCGCTGAGTAAAGATCGCGTTAAAACCAGCATTAACGGCTTTTCACAGCTGGGGCTGGTGGAGATGACGCGTAAGCGCACGCGTGAAAGCGTCGAGCATGTGCTATGCAACGAGTGCCCGACCTGCCACGGACGCGGTACGGTCAAAACGGTCGAAACCGTATGCTATGAAATTATGCGGGAGATCGTGCGTGTCCATCATGCTTACGACTCCGATCGTTTCCTGGTCTATGCTTCTCCGGCCGTGGCGGAAGCCCTGAAAGGTGAAGAGTCACACGCGCTGGCGGAAGTGGAAATTTTTGTCGGTAAGCAGGTTAAAGTACAAATCGAACCGCTCTATAACCAGGAGCAGTTCGACGTCGTTATGATGTAGTTAACCACCTGATGGCGATACCTTGTAGGCCGGATAAGGCGTTCACGCCGCCATCCGGCAAAACGATTTTGTGAGTCACATTTTTTGGCAGACAAGGAGAGATGCGTGAGGCGATTGCCGGGGATTTTACTGCTCACTGGAGCCGCGCTCGTCGTCATCGCAGCGCTACTGGTCAGTGGCCTGCGCCTTGCGTTGCCGCATCTCGATAGCTGGCGGCCTGCGATCCTCAGTAAAATTGAGTCGGCCACCGGTATGACCGTTTCTGCCAGCCAGCTCTCCGCCAACTGGCAGAATTTTGGCCCCACCCTTGAAGCCCGCGATATCCACACTCAGCTTAGCGACGGCGGCGAATTCTCGGTCAAACGCGTCACGCTGGCGCTGGATGTCTGGCAAAGCTTGCTGCACATGCGCTGGCAGTTTCGCGACCTCACCTTCTGGCAACTGCATTTACGCACTAATACGCCTATTCAGCGCAGCAACAATGACGATGGAGTCGAACCCGGCCGCGTTAGCGATCTGTTTTTACGCCAGTTCGATCACTTCGATCTCCGCGACAGCCAAATCAGTTTCTTGACCCTCTCTGGTCAGCGTGCAGAACTGGCGATCCCGCAGCTTACCTGGCTGAACGGAAAAAACAGACACCGCGCCGAAGGCCAGGTCAGCCTCTCCAGCCTGACCGGGCAGCACGGTATCATGCAGGTACGGATGGATCTGCGTGATGATGAAGGGCTGCTGAACAATGGCCGGGTCTGGCTACAGGCCGATGACATCGACGTCAAACCGTGGCTGGGGAAATGGATGCAGGATAACGTCGCGCTGCAAACGGCACGCTTTAGCCTGGAAGGGTGGATGACGCTCAGCAAAGGCGAAATTTCCAGTGGCGATGTCTGGCTGAAGAAAGGCGGGGCAAGCTGGAAAGGTGACAACAACACGCACACGCTGTCCGTTGATAACCTGACTGCGCATATTAGCCGCGAGCAGCCCGGCTGGGTGTTCGCGATCCCGGATACGCGCATTACGATGGATAACAAGCCCTGGCCGAGTGGCGCGCTCACCCTGGCCTGGATCCCCGAGCAGGAAGTGGGGGGCGAGAATAACAAACGCAGCGATGAGCTGCGCATTCGAGCCAGTAACCTCGAGCTGGCTGGCCTGGAAGGGTTGCGCCCCATGGCGGCAAAGCTCTCTTCGGCGTTAGGTGACATCTGGCGGGCCACGCAGCCGAGCGGCAAGATAGATACGCTGGCGCTGGATATCCCATTACAGGCGACAGAAAAAACGCGCTTCCAGTCCTCGTGGACCGATCTGGCCTGGAAGCAGTGGAAGCTGTTACCGGGCGCCGAGCATTTCTCCGGTACGCTTGCCGGTAGCGTGGAAAATGGTGCGCTCACCGTTTCGATGAAGCAGGCAAAAATGCCGTATGAAACCGTCTTCCGCGCGCCGCTGGAAATCGAAGACGGGGTGGCGACGCTAAGTTGGCTGAAGAATGACAAAGGTTTTCAGCTGGATGGGCGAAATATTGATGTTAAAGCGAAAGCCGTCCATGCGCGCGGCGGCTTTCGCTATCTGCAGCCGACAGGTGATGAGCCGTGGCTGGGCATTCTGGCGGGTATCAGCACCGACGACGGTTCTCAGGCGTGGCGTTATTTCCCGGAAAACCTGATGGGTAAAGACCTGGTCGACTACCTGAGCGGTGCGATTCAGGGTGGTGAAGCGGATAACGCCACGTTGGTGTACGGCGGCAACCCGCGCCTGTTCCCGTATCCACATAACGAAGGTCAGTTCCAGGTACTGGTGCCGCTGCGCAATGCTAAGTTTGCTTTCCAGCCTGACTGGCCAGCGCTTACCAATCTCAACATTGAGCTGAACTTCATGAATAACGGTCTGTGGATGAAGACCGACGGCGTCAATTTAGGTGGGGTGAGAGCCAGCAACCTGACAGCTGATATTCCCGACTACGCGAAAGAAAAGCTGCTGATTGATGCCGACATTAATGGTCCGGGCAAGGCAGTTGGACCGTATTTTGATGAGACGCCGTTGAAGGATTCACTGGGCGCCACGCTGGAGCAGCTCCAGATTGACGGCGATGTAAATGCTCGCTTACATCTGGATATCCCCTTTGATGGCTCGCTGGTGACGGCCAAAGGTGATGTTAACCTGCGTAATAACAGCCTGTTTATTAAGCCACTCGACAGTACATTAAAGAACCTGAACGGCAAATTTAGCTTTATCAACGGCTCACT
This sequence comes from Citrobacter freundii, assembly GCF_029717145.1. Lineage (NCBI taxonomy): Bacteria > Pseudomonadati > Pseudomonadota > Gammaproteobacteria > Enterobacterales > Enterobacteriaceae > Citrobacter > Citrobacter freundii. The sequence goes on from NZ_CP099222.1 coordinate 444,866, forward strand.
TCAAAGCGAGCCGATGACGGCCAACTGGTTTAATCAGCCGCTGAACGTCGACTTTTCCACCACCGAGGGTGCTAAAGCCTATCAGGTTGCGGTAAACCTGAACGGGGACTGGCAGCCAACCCGCATGGGTATCCTGCCAACGCAGGTGAACGAGGCCTTAGGCGGCAGCGTAGCGTGGAATGGCAAAGTGGGTATCGATCTTCCGTACCATGCCGGGGCGACCTACAGCATTGAGCTTAAAGGTGACCTGAAGAATGTAAGCAGTCACTTACCTGCGCCGCTGAATAAAGCGGCCGGCGAGTCTCTGCCATTAAACGTGAAGGCCGACGGCAACCTGCGCAGCTTCGATTTGACGGGCAACGCGGGGCCTAAAAATCACTTTAACAGCCACTGGCTGTTGAATCAGAAACTGACCCTTGATCGTGCTATCTGGGCTTCTGAAAGCCGCACTGTGCCTGACCTGCCCGAGCAGCAAGGTATTGAGCTCAATTTGCCGCCAATGGATGGTGCGCAATGGTTGGCACTGTTTAACAAAGGCGCGGCGGACAGCGTGGGCACCAATGCGGACTTCCCGCAGCGTATAACGGTGCGCACGCCGTCGCTATCGTTGGGCGGTCAGCAGTGGAATAATCTCAGTATTGTATCTGAGCCTTCACTGAACGGCAGTAAAGTGCAGGCGCAGGGGCGTGAGATCAACGCGACGTTGGCGATGCGCAATAACACACCGTGGCTGGCAAACGTGAAGTATCTCTATTACAACCCGAGCGCCGCGAAACCCGCACCGAACGCCACTCCGGCCTCACCGTTTTCCGCGATCAATAACGTCAGCTTCCGTGGCTGGCCTGACGTTCAACTGCGCTGCGAAGAGTGCTGGATGTGGGGGCAGAAATACGGGCGCATTGATGCTGACGTCGCGATTAAGGGTGATACGTTGACCCTGGATAACGGACTGCTGGATACGGGCTTTGCCAGACTGACCCTCGACGGTGAATGGGTTAACGCGCCGGGTAATGTGCGTACGTCGCTTAAAGGAAAACTGAACGGTAATAAAATTGATTCAGCGGCCGGTTTCTTTGGTGTATCGACCCCGATCCGCAACTCCTCATTCAACGTCGAGTACGATTTGCACTGGCGTAACCCGCCCTGGGATCCGGATGAAGCGTCGCTGAATGGTATTTTGCGGACCCGTCTGGGCAAAGGTGAGATTACTGAACTCAGCACCGGGCATGCGGGGCAGTTGCTGCGCCTACTGAGCTTTGATGCGTTGCTGCGTAAACTGCGTTTCGATTTTAGCGATACGTTTAACGAAGGCTTTTATTTTGACTCCATTCGCAGTACGGCGTGGATAAAAGATGGCGTGATGCATACCGACGATACGCTGGTGGATGGTCTGGAAGCCGATATCGCCATGAAAGGCTCGGTCAATCTGGTGCGCCGTGAGCTGAATATGGAAGCCGTGGTCGCGCCGGAAATTTCTGCCACCGTGGGGGTTGCCGCCGCATTTGCCGTTAACCCGATTGTCGGCGCGGCGGTGTTTGCCGCCAGTAAAGTCCTGGGGCCGCTGTGGAGCAAAGTCTCGATTCTGCGCTATCGCATCACTGGTCCGGTCGATAAACCGCAGATTAACGAAGTTCTGCGCCAGCCGCGTAAAGAAAGCCAGCAATGATTTGACGGGGGCGAGTAATTGCCCCAATCTCAGTAAATATGATCTTCTTACCGCTGTTTTACGGCGGCAACTAATGAGTAGCAAAACGATGAGTCTGAACCTGGTAAGTGAACAATTGCTAGCGGCGAATGGCCTGAAACATCAGGACCTGTTTGCCATTCTGGGCCAACTGGCCGAACGCCGTCTTGATTACGGCGATCTCTATTTTCAGTCGAGCTATCACGAATCCTGGGTTTTAGAAGACCGCATCATTAAAGATGGTTCTTACAATATCGATCAGGGCGTTGGTGTGCGTGCCATCAGCGGCGAAAAAACCGGGTTTGCCTATGCGGACCAGATAAGTCTGCTGGCGCTGGAGCAAAGTGCTCTTGCTGCCCGTACTATTGTGCGCGACAACGGTGATGGCAAAGTGAAAACGCTGGGTGCAGTAGAGCATCAGGCGCTTTATACCTCACTTGATCCGTTGCAGAGCATGAGCCGTGAAGAGAAGCTGGATATTCTGCGTCGCGTTGATAAGGTCGCGCGTGCCGCCGACAAACGTGTGCAGGAAGTGACCGCTAGCTTGACCGGCGTTTATGAGCTGATTCTGGTTGCGGCGACTGACGGTACGTTGGCGGCTGATGTTCGTCCTCTGGTGCGCCTGTCCGTTAGCGTGCAGGTTGAAGATGACGGTAAGCGTGAACGTGGTGCTAGCGGCGGTGGTGGTCGTTTTGGCTATGACTATTTCCTCGCCTCCCTTGACGGCGAAGTCCGTGCCGATGCATGGGCGAAAGAAGCCGTGCGCATGGCGCTGGTGAATCTCTCCGCGGTAGCCGCGCCAGCAGGCGCACTGCCGGTCGTGCTGGGTGCAGGCTGGCCGGGCGTGCTGCTGCACGAAGCGGTCGGTCATGGCCTTGAAGGTGACTTCAATCGTCGTGGGACATCAGTCTTTAGCGGCCACATGGGTGAGCTGGTGGCATCTGAGCTGTGCACCATCGTGGATGACGGCACGATGGCGGATCGCCGTGGTTCAGTGGCTATTGATGATGAAGGTACGCCTGGCCAGTACAATGTCCTGATTGAAAACGGTATTCTGAAAGGCTATATGCAGGACAAGCTGAACGCGCGTCTGATGGGTGTAGCGCCGACCGGCAACGGACGTCGTGAATCTTACGCACATTTGCCAATGCCGCGCATGACCAATACCTATATGCTGCCGGGTAAATCTACGCCGCAGGAAATTATTGAGTCCGTTGAATACGGTATTTATGCTCCGAACTTCGGCGGCGGTCAGGTGGACATCACGTCCGGGAAGTTTGTGTTCTCAACGTCTGAAGCGTATCTGATTGAAAACGGTAAAGTGACCAAGCCGGTGAAAGGTGCGACGCTGATCGGCTCCGGCATTGAAGCGATGCAGCAGGTTTCGATGGTGGGTAATGACCTGAAACTGGATAACGGCGTCGGCGTTTGCGGTAAAGAAGGGCAGAGTCTGCCAGTGGGCGTGGGTCAGCCGACGTTGAAGGTAGATAGCCTTACCGTAGGCGGTACCGCGTAACTGTACATGCCGGATGGCAACGCTTCGCGTTTTATCCGGCCTACATATCTGCACCGACCGTAGGCCCGGTAAGCGAAGCGCCACCGGGCATTTTTATTTATCTTTACCCCTGCCGTACATCCCCTGAAACAACTGCGCCACATCGACAAAATAATCTGTGAGAGAGTTAATCACGACCTGCACCTTGAGCGGCAGCTTGTCTTTTTCGGTATACAGCGCGTAAACCGGACGCGGATCTGACTGGTAGCGGGGCAGCAGGATCTCCAATTCACCACGATTGATCTCATTGATCACCCACATCAGTGGGACATAGGCAATCCCCGCGCCTGCGGCCAGCCAACGCACCAGCGTCATGGGATCGTTGGTTACGAAGCGTCCCTGCGGGATCAGTCGGGTTGAAATCCCTTCCGGGGCAATAAGCTCAAATTCATTATCTGGACGCACGCTGTATTCCAGCCATGAATGGTTGCTGAGATCGGCGGGTTTTTCCGGGATGCCAAACTGGGCGAGATAGCTTTTAGCGGCACAGACCACCATTGGCATCGTCCCCAGACGACGTGAAAAAAGACTGGAGTCCTGGAGAGCGCCCACACGGATAACCACGTCCAGACCGTCAGCAATTAAGTCCGGGGCCGGGATGCCGGTGACCAGATTGACCGCCAGTCCAGGGTACTCTTTCAGCATTTTCGCGGTCAGTCCGGCGAGGACATTTTGTGCCATGGTTGAAGAACAGCCGATCCGCAGTGTACCGATCGGCGTGTTGTTAAACGCATAGAGCTGCTCATGAACGTCCTGCACTTCGTGCAGCATGCGACGGCAGCCCTGATAATAAATTTTTCCGGCCTCGGTCAACCCAATGCTGCGTGTACTGCGGTTTAGCAGCTTAACCTGCAGTTCATCTTCCAGTTTTGATACCGTCTGGCTTATTGATGAAACGCTCATTTGCAGTTGTCTGGCAGCGGCGGTGAAGGAGCCAAACTCGACGACTTTGGCGAACACCGACATACGTTTTAATCGTTCCATTGTTCACTCTGGCTTAAAAGTGATTTAGATCACATAATATAGATAACAGCATAACAGTTACGTTAATATATTATTATTCAAATAACAGCTATGTCGCTCTCGCCTGGCTCATCCTTGCCCTTCTCTGCGGTGACATACGCTCAATAAACGATCGCCTGCACTCTCTTAAGCAACCAAGGTCAACATGAGTCTGTTTCCCGTTATCGTGGTGTTTGGTCTTTCCTTCCCACCGATTTTTTTCGAGTTACTTTTGTCACTGGCGATTTTCTGGCTGGTGCGCCGGGTGCTGGTTCCAACTGGCATCTATGATTTTGTCTGGCATCCGGCCCTGTTTAACACCGCGCTGTATTGCTGTCTGTTCTATCTAATAACGCGCCTGTTCGTTTGAGGTTGAAGTGAAAACACTAACAAGAAAACTCTCCCGTACGGCCATGACTCTCGTACTGGTCATTCTGGCTTTTATCGCTATTTTCCGCGCATGGGTCTATTACACCGAGTCGCCGTGGACGCGTGATGCGCGTTTTAGTGCTGAGGTTGTTGCTATCGCCCCGGACGTCGCGGGCCTGATTACTCACGTTAACGTGCATGATAACCAGCTGGTGAAAAAGGATCAGGTCCTGTTCACCATCGACCAACCGCGCTATAAAAAAGCCCTCGAACAAGCCGAAGCGGACGTCGCCTATTATCAGGTCCTGGCGCAGGAAAAACGCCAGGAAGCGGGGCGTCGTAACCGTCTTGGCGTTCAGGCCATGTCCCGCGAAGAGATTGACCAGTCGAATAACGTGCTGCAAACCGTATTACATCAGCTGGCGAAGGCGCAGGCGACCCGCGATCTGGCAAAACTCGATCTTGAACGTACGGTTATCCGTGCGCCAGCCGACGGCTGGGTGACGAACCTTAACGTCTATTCCGGTGAGTTTATTACCCGTGGTTCGACGGCGGTGGCGCTGGTCAAACAGCACTCTTTCTACGTGCTAGCTTATATGGAAGAGACCAAGCTGGAAGGTGTGCGTCCGGGGTATCGCGCTGAAATTACGCCGCTTGGCAGCAACAAGGTTTTGAAAGGTACCGTTGATAGCGTGGCGGCGGGCGTGACGAATGCCAGCAGTACGCAGGATGCGAAAGGTATGGCGACCATTGACTCCAACCTTGAATGGGTGCGACTGGCTCAGCGTGTGCCAGTACGCGTCCGTCTTGATGACCAGCAGGGAACGCTGTGGCCAGCCGGGACGACGGCGACAGTGGTCATTACCGGGAAGCAGGATCGCGATGCCAGCCAGGAGTCCTTCTTCCGTAAAATGGCGCACCGTCTGCGCGAGTTTGGTTAATTGCGATGGGCATTTTCTCCATTGCCAATCAGCATATCCGCTTTGCGTTAAAACTGGCATGCGCCATTGTGCTGGCGCTGTTCGTTGGCTTTCATTTTCAGCTTGAGACCCCGCGCTGGGCGGTGTTGACCGCAGCGATTGTGGCAGCAGGCCCCGCTTTTGCGGCGGGCGGAGAACCTTATTCGGGTGCGATCCGCTATCGTGGGATGCTGCGTATTATCGGGACGTTTATCGGCTGTATTGCGGCACTGGTAATTATCATCAGCATGATCCGTGCGCCGCTGCTGATGATCCTCGTGTGTTGTGTCTGGGCCGGTTTTTGTACCTGGATCTCTTCGCTGGTGAAGATCGAGAACTCCTATGCCTGGGGGCTTTCGGGTTATACGGCGCTGATTATCGTCATTACTATCCAGGCTGAGCCTCTGCTGACACCGCAATTTGCCCTCGAGCGCTGCAGCGAGATTGTGATCGGTATTGTCTGCGCAATTGTTGCTGATCTGCTCTTTTCTCCCCGCTCGGTGAAACAAGAAATTGACGTTGAACTGGACAGCCTTCTGGTGGCGCAGTATCGACTTATGCAACTGTGTATTAAGCATGGTGACAGCGAAGAAGTGGACAAAGCCTGGGGCGATTTAGTTCGTCGGACTGCGGCGCTGGAAGGCATGCGCAGTAACCTGAATATGGAGTCCTCACGCTGGGGGCGCGCCAACCGCAGGCTCAAAGCGCTGAACACGCTGTCACTGACGTTGATTACCCAATCCTGTGAAACCTATCTTATCCAGAACACGCGGCCCGAACTGATTACGGATACCTTCCGTGAACTGTTCGATACGCCGGTAGAAACCGTGCAGGATGTGCATAAACAACTGAAGCGCATGCGCCGGGTGATGGTCTGGACCGGCGAGCGCGAAACGCCGGTGACCCTTTATAGTTGGGCCAGTGCGGCAACCCGTTACCTGCTGCTGAAACGTGGGGTGGTTAGCAACACGAAAATCAGCGCTACGGAAGAAGAGATCCTGCAGGGCGAGCCGGTGGTGAAAGTGGAATCCGCCGAACGCCACCATGCGATGGTCAACTTCTGGCGCACCACGCTGTCCTGCGTGCTGGGCACCTTGTTCTGGCTGTGGACTGGCTGGACGTCAGGTAGCGGCGCAATGGTGATGATTGCGGTGGTGACCTCACTGGCGATGCGTTTACCCAACCCGCGGATGGTGGCAATCGACTTTATTTACGGCACGCTGGCGGCGTTACCGCTGGGTGCGCTCTACTTTCTGGTTATCATCCCCAATACGCAGCAAAGTATGTTGTTACTGTGCCTGAGCCTGGCAGTGCTGGGGTTCTTTCTGGGCATCGAGGTTCAGAAGCGACGTCTGGGCTCAATGGGCGCGCTGGCCAGTACCATTAACATCATCGTGCTGGATAACCCGATGACCTTCCACTTTAGTCAGTTCCTCGACAGTGCGCTTGGGCAGATTGTCGGATGCGTGTTGGCGTTTCTGGTGATCTTACTGGTGCGTGATAACTCGCGTGACAGAACCGGTCGTGTGCTGCTTAATCAGTTCGTGTCGGCGGCGGTTTCAGCGATGACCACCAATGTGGTTCGCCGCAAAGAAAACCATCTCCCGGCGCTTTACCAGCAGCTCTTTTTGCTGATGAACAAATTCCCCGGTGACCTGGCGAAGTTTCGTCTGGCGCTGACGATGATCATCGCACACCAGCGTCTGCGCGATGCACCAGTACCGGTAAACGAGGATTTATCCGCCTTTCACCGTCAGCTGCGACGTACTGCCGATCACATCATATCCGCAGGGAACGACGACAAACGCCGACGCTACTTTAGCCAATTGCTGGAGGAGCTTGATGTCTATCAGGAGAAGTTAACCCTCTGGCAAGCGCCGCCTCAGGTGACGGAGCCGGTGAAGCGACTCACCGGCATGCTCCACAAGTATCAGCATGCCTTGACCAGCAGTTGAAAGTGAGAAACCGGCGCTAAAAACGTCGGTTTTTTTATGGCTATACTTACCTGATGTGTGGGAATCCCTGCATAGAGAGAGCCTGTAGAGCGACTGGCGTTGGGATGGTAGCTATAGATGAACATCTATACATTTGATTTTGACGAGATTGAAGAACAGGGTGATTTCTTCCGCGAGTTTACGCGGGCATTCGGCCTTGCTCGGGAAAAGGTAAGCGATCTCGATTCGCTGTGGGAGGTGGTGATGGGCGACGTTCTACCTCTGCCGCTGGAGATTGAGTTTGTCCATTTACCGGACAAACAACGCCGACGCTACGGAGCGCTGATTTTGCTGTTTGATGAAGCAGAAGAAGAGCTGGAAGGGCAATTACGCTTTAACGTCCGTCATTCAATGTAAGGCATAAAAAAGCCCCCGACAGGCGGGGGCAAGTCGTCTCGGACCAGACGACGAGGGTTTATTTGTACAGTTCAGCGGTTGCGTGCCAATGCGCGCCTTCACGCAGTTCGGTCACGCGGTAGCTGCTGGCGCCTGCTTTTTCAGCTTTGGCGACGATTTCCTGACGCATATCCATCGGTGAGCTGCCAATCTGAGAAACAGAGATGGTACCCATGGATTGCAAATTCTGTGCTTCTTGTGTGTTCACCTGATTAACCGCCGCACTGGCGCCAAAAGAGAGAACGGAAAGAAGGCTTAAGGTTGCAACAGTCGTTTTGATTTTCATGATATTTACCTCGTCGAATTCTTTTATTGGGGTCTTCGTTTCGTGACCCTCATCACAAAATCAAGTATACACTAATCACTCAATAAATTAATACCACGCTAATGGTTTCTGCTGTAATTAAGTGTTAAGAAATGTGGTTTTAATAACTTATTGGAATTAAAAACGCATAATTGAACTCATTATTTTAAAAAAATACAGTAAATTCATGGTGATAGTTAATTTCGCAATTTGTGCGTTTATAATTCGATGTATTCACTGTGTGAATGTTTTTGGATAGTGAAACGCACTATTTGTTAAATGGCAGGCAGAGGAAAAGAGTGGTCAGGAGTCGGAAAGAAAGGTTTTTCCCCGCCACGTGATGCGACGGGGAGGGGATCACAGCTCTTGTTCGAACAGTTCCAGAATAGCTTCGTACAGATCTTTTACCGAGAACCCCATCGCCGGAGTGGTGAAGATAGTATCGTCGCCCGCAATAGTGCCGAGGATACCTTCTGCTTTACCCAGTGAATCCAGCATACGTGCGATCAACTGTGCGGCGCCTGGGCTGGTATGAATGACCACCACGGCATCGTTGTAATCAATGTCCAGCACCAGATTTTTCAGTGGGCTGGAGGTTGTCGGTACCCCCAACTCTGCCGGAAGGCAGTACACCATTTCCATTTTGGCATTGCGGGTACGCACGGCGCCAAACTTGGTCAGCATGCGTGAAACCTTGGACTGGTTGATATTATCAAAGCCCTGATCCTGCAATGCGAGGACGATTTCGCCCTGAGAGCTGAATTTCTCTTCCTTGAGAAGCGCTTTAAACGCCTTTACTAATTCTTCTTGTTTTGCCGAGCTTCGCATAAGTCACCCGTAATATGGCGGTAGAAACAACATTATTGTGCATACAGATGAATTTTTATGCAAACGGTCTGCCTCATTCAAGGCTGAAATAATGTTATGAAAGAGCGGAATTTTATCAAATTTCGTTATCAAGAAACATGCCTATGTCACGGCATGCAAATAAGCTTAAAAGTAAATCAATTGTTATCAAATTGATGTTGTTTTGGGAGGGCAGTTAGGTATATTGTCAGCACCTGTTGGAAAGTTGCTCTACTGTGCGAGTCGTATTGAATTACGTAACTTAGCTTTTAATTTACGTAAGTTAAATGCATAAAAGCCAAATTTGCGTAACTACGCATTCTTGACGCGTGGTTGTTGTGTTCATCGGATTTGTGAATTATGGTCGCCGCCGCGGAGCAACAGACACTTTGCTTATCAATATAATAAGGAGTTTAGGATGAAAGTTGCAGTCCTCGGCGCTGCTGGTGGAATCGGTCAGGCGCTAGCATTACTGTTAAAAACCCAACTGCCTTCAGGTTCAGAACTCTCCCTGTACGACATCGCTCCAGTAACGCCTGGTGTGGCCGTTGATTTGAGCCATATCCCTACTGCTGTGAAAATCAAAGGTTTCAGCGGCGAAGATGCGACCCCGGCACTGGAAGGTGCTGACGTGGTACTGATCTCAGCAGGCGTCGCGCGTAAACCGGGTATGGACCGTTCTGACCTGTTTAACGTCAACGCAGGTATCGTGAAGAATCTGGTTCAGCAGGTTGCGACCACCTGCCCGAAAGCATGCATCGGTATCATCACTAACCCGGTGAACACCACCGTTGCAATCGCTGCAGAAGTGCTGAAAAAAGCAGGCGTTTACGACAAGAACAAACTGTTTGGCGTGACCACGCTGGACATCATCCGCTCCAACACCTTTGTGGCGGAACTGAAAGGCAAGCAGCCGACCGACGTTGAAGTTCCGGTTATCGGCGGACACTCTGGCGTGACTATTCTGCCACTGCTGTCACAGATCCCTGGCGTAAGCTTCACCGAGCAAGAAGCTGCTGAGCTGACCAAACGTATCCAGAATGCGGGTACTGAAGTCGTCGAGGCTAAAGCCGGTGGCGGTTCCGCAACCCTGTCTATGGGCCAGGCCGCAGCACGTTTCGGTCTGTCGCTGGTTCGCGCACTGAACGGCGAAAAAGGCGTAGTGGAATGTGCATACGTTGAAGGTGACGGCCAGTACGCTCGCTTCTTCTCTCAGCCGCTGCTGCTGGGCAAAAACGGCGTAGAAGAGCGTCAGTCTATCGGCAAGCTGAGCGCGTTTGAACAGAGCTCGCTGGAAGGCATGCTGGACACGCTGAAGAAAGATATCACCCTGGGCGAAGAGTTCGTTAAGTAACGCGACAAGAGGCCGGATGCCGGACGGCGGTGTAAATACCTTATCCGGCCTACGGTCAGCGTGTATTTGTAGGCCTGATAAGCGTAGCGCCATCAGGCATTACGTGCTAAGTCCCTACGATATCGCCTAATAAAAACCGGAGCTAATTCAAATTGCTCCGGTTTTTTATGGTAAGTGGGGGGAGGCGTGATGTTAATTGGTGGCCGGGTATTCCTGAATGGTGACCTGCAACGTTAACTGTTTATCATCACGCATCACGACGACGGAGATCACTGAGCCTGGGCGAATTTCCGCTACCTGATCCATGGTCTCCAGCGCAGAGACGGCCGGTTTATTATTGACCGAGATAATCAGATCGTTAACCTGAATGCCTGCTTGTGCCGCCGGGCCATCCGGGGAGACTTCGTTAACCACAATCCCCTGAATTTGATCCATTCCGCCGCCCTGCGCGTGCAGTGGCGCAATCTCGCGACCGCTAATCCCGATATACCCGCGAATGACGCGACCATCACGAATCAGCTTATCCATAATCTTGGTTGCTAACTGGAACGGAATAGCAAAGCCGATCCCTTCCGGCGTTTCGCCATCGTTGCTCTTATCAAACGACAGGGTGTTAATGCCCATCAGCTCACCCAGCGAGTTGACCAGCGCCCCGCCGGAGTTGCCGTGGTTGATAGAGGCGTCCGTTTGCAGAAAGTTTTGCCGTCCCGTGGGATTCAGGCCAATACGACCGGTGGCGCTGATGATCCCCTGAGTAATGGTTTGCCCGAGGTTGTACGGGTTCCCGATAGCAAGAACGACGTCGCCAATGTGCGGTATCCGTTTGTTGTTGATAGGGATTGTGGGCAGCCCACCAGAGGCGTTGATTTTCAGCACCGCCAGGTCAGTCAGGGTATCGGAGCCGACCAGCAGCGCTTCAAACACGCGTCCATCCTGCAGAGCGACGATGATTTGGTCGGCATCATTAATCACGTGTTTGTTGGTGATGATATAGCCGCGCTGATCCATGATAACGCCGGAGCCGAGCGTGCGGATCTCTAGCTGGTTATGCGTCGTGCTGTTCATACTGCGGTTATACACGTTAACAACGGCGGGGGCGGCACGACGAACCGCCGGGTTATAGCTGGCAGGCGTTTCATCAGCACTGTCAAACTGGGGTGCTGTAAGCGTATTAATTTTGCGCAGAGAGGGCATCGCGGCCAGCAGAATGGCGCCGACGATTAAACCAATCGCGACCGAACGTAAAAGCTTCACAAACATGATAGCGGCGTCATTAAAAAGGGGAACGGCAGCAGCATATCACGAGTTTACCGGACATCACACGGTGGGCTGATGTCCGGTCTACCAGCTTAACGCAGGAGCAGATAGATATTCTCGTTACCGCGTACCACCTGCAACGCGATGATCGACGGTTTCGCTTCCAGCACCTTGCGCATTTCGGCAATGGAGTTCACGCGATCGCGGTTTACACCGATGATAACGTCATCTTTGTGCAGACCGGCTTGCGCGGCTGGGCTGCTTTTTTCGACGTTATCAATCTTGATGCCTTTAGTGCCGTCTTTTAACTGACCGTCGCTAAGCGTTGCACCTTGTAACGCCGGGGCGATCATTTCCGCACTGGCGGACGACGACGTGCTGGTATCCAGTGTGACTTCCACCTCCAGCGGCTTACCGTTACGTAGCAGGCCCAGTTTAACCTTGGTGCCCGGTTCAGTGGTGGCAATACGCGAACGTAACTCGGCAAAACTGTTCAGCGGCTTGCCGTTGAGGCTGGTAATGACGTCACCGGATTTCACGCCCGCCTTCGCGGAGCCGGAGTTCGGCAGCACTTCGCTAACAAACGCGCCGCGCTGCACATCCAGCTTGAACGCTTTGGCGATGTCGGCGGTCATTTCCGTCCCTTTAATACCCAACAGGCCGCGTTTGATTTCGCCAAACTGCATTAACTGCTGCGCCAGCGTGCGCGCCATGTTGCTGGGAATGGCAAAGCCAATGCCGATACTGCCGCCGCCCGGTGCCAGAATGGCGGTGTTAATACCGATCAATTCACCATTCAGATTAAGCAGCGCGCCACCGGAGTTACCCCGGTTAATGGACGCATCGGTCTGAATAAAGTTTTCCAGACCTTCCAGATTCAGGCCGCTGCGACCCAATGCCGAGACGATGCCGGAGGTTGCCGTTTGCCCCAGCCCGAACGGGTTACCGACGGCGACGGCAAAATCACCCACGCGGAGTTTGTCGGAGTCGGCGATGGCAATTTGTGTCAGGTTGCTAGGGTGCTGGATTTGCAGCAGGGCGATATCGCTCTGATCGTCGCTACCAATCAGCTTGGCGTCAAACTCGCGACCGTCGTTGAGCTGGATACTGATCTTCTGTGCCTGATTAATAACGTGGTTATTGGTTAGCACGTAGCCTTTGGCTGCGTCGATGATGACTCCTGAACCCAGGCCTTCGAACGGTTGTGACGGCTGATCGGGTAGGTCATCGCCAAAAAATTTTTTGAATTCTTCCGGGACTTTCTGCCCCTGCGCGGCGGTACCTTCGACCCTCACGCTCACGACCGCAGGTAACACTTTCTCCAGCATTGGTGCGAGGCTGGGGAGTGCGGCTTGACCGGGAACCTGGCCGGGTATCGACGCAATGGCCTGAAACGGCGCCGAGAGAGTTAACCCGACACTTAACGCTAATGCACTCAACAGCTGGGTTTGTTTTTTCATTGATCCTGCTCTCGTACCTTGAGTAAACGGAAGATGATTCAAAACAGTTTGATGTTATTGAATTTTCGGTTTGGTCACAATGCGGCTAACGACTAAATAATAGCTGGGACGGGAAGAGAAGCGGAGGGCGCAATTGCTGCGCCCAATAAATTTCTTAACGATGTGCAGTTAGTCGCGCTTTGCGCCACTACGCAGCAGGCCGGAGGCCCCTTCGGAATAGTCGCGTGGCATCTGAACCGGTGCCTGATCGTTGCCTGCTTCAGACTCTGCCAGACGGTTACGGAACGGGTTGGATTCTGGCGACATACCCGGCAGCAGGTTGCTGGAACTTTTTGCCATATGTTGGTAGATCTGACGATAGTCGTCGGCCATGTTATCCAGTAGCTCAGCGCTGCGGGCAAAGTGGCTTACCAGCTCTTCACGATACTCTTCCAGCTCAGCTTTGTTTTTTTCCAGTTCGTACTGCAATGCCTGCTGTTGGCGTAATTTACGATTACCAAAACGCATGGCTACGGCACCAATAATGATACCGACGACTAACCCAATTAGCGCATATTCCCAGGTCATGAACATCTCCCGTTGTCTTGTGTTTCCGTAGGGTGTTGGCTTTAGGCTCCATGCCTGCGCCTGATTATGCCACTATAACCGCTAATCCCGTAGAAGTGGAATCCCGACTTTATATCGCGTAGTGTAGAACGGCCTTTTTTTCGTCAACCGTGAGCGACGGCACATCGATTCTCAAGGAATAACAATAACATCATGCAAAGCTTTTCCCCGACATCGCGTTACCTGCAGGCCCTCAACGACGGCAGTCATCAACCCGACAACGTACAGCAAGAGGCAGTGAATCGACTGGATATTATTTTCCAGGAACTGACTGCCCCAGCCCGTCCTGCGTTGCAGGAGAGTGGGCTGATTGCTCGCTTTAGCAAATTTTTGGGTAAACGTGAACCGACGGAGAGCACGCCGGTGCGTGGTCTGTATATGTGGGGGGGCGTGGGGCGCGGGAAAACCTGGCTGATGGACCTTTTCTACCATAGCCTGCCGGGCACGCGTAAACAGCGTTTGCACTTTCACCGCTTTATGCTGCGCGTACATGAAGAGTTGACCGCCCTGCAAGGGCAAAGCGACCCGCTGGACGTGATTGCCGACCGCTTTAAGGCAGAAACCGACGTGCTGTGCTTTGATGAGTTTTTTGTCTCGGATATCACCGATGCGATGCTACTCGGTGGATTAATGAAAGCGCTGTTCGCCCGCGGCATCACGCTCGTGGCGACATCCAATATTCCGCCTGATGACCTGTACCGCAATGGTCTGCAACGTGCCCGCTTTCTTCCGGCGATTGAGGCTATTAAACAGTACTGCGACATCATGAATGTGGATGCCGGAGTTGATTACCGTCTGCGTACGTTAACCCAGGCGCATTTATGGTTATCGCCGCTGAATGATGAAACCCAACGGCAGATGGATAAGCTGTGGCTGGCGTTAGCGGGAAGCAAAAGTGAACATGCGCCGACGCTTGAGATAAATCATCGCCCGATGCAGACACTGGCCGTCGAAAACCAAACGCTGGCCGTCTCGTTTACTACCCTGTGCGTCGATGCCCGCAGTCAGCACGACTATATTGCGCTATCGCGCCTGTTTCACACTGTGTTGCTCTCTGACGTCCCAGTGATGACGCCGTTGATGGAGAGCGAAGCACGCCGCTTTATCGCGCTGGTAGATGAGTTCTACGAACGCCACGTCAAGCTGGTGGTGAGTGCGGCAGTTCCTTTATATGAGATCTACCGGGGAGAGCGCCTAAAGTTTGAATTCCAGCGCTGTTTGTCGCGTTTGCAGGAGATGCAAAGCGAAGAGTATCTGAAGCGCGAACATTTAGCCGGTTAAACCCATCGCAAATCACATAAAGGGGTCGATCTTTGACCCTGACTTCTCTATAATCTTGCGACCCCACGTTACGAGAGAGTTTTTTTCCCAAAACTTTCTATGTGCCGGCATAGGCTATTCGAAGGGGTAGGTTTGCTGGACAATGTCGTGTGAACCTCAACTGACAAAACGTTTGGGTGTTCACCAACGTGTAACTAATTTATTTGGGTAAGCTTTTAATGAAAACTTTTACAGCTAAACCAGAAACCGTAAAACGCGACTGGTATGTTGTTGACGCGACCGGTAAAACTCTGGGCCGTCTGGCTTCCGAACTGGCTCTGCGCCTGCGCGGTAAGCACAAAGCGGAATACACTCCGCACGTAGATACCGGTGATTACATCATCGTTCTGAACGCTGACAAAGTTGCGGTAACTGGCAACAAGCGTACTGACAAAATGTACTACCGTCACAGTGGCTACGTCGGTGGTCTTAAAGAAGCGACCTTTGAAGAGATGATTGCTCGCCATCCTGAGCGTGTGATTGAAATCGCGGTTAAAGGCATGCTGCCAAAAGGCCCGCTGGGTCGTGCAATGTACCGTAAACTGAAAGTTTACGCGGGCAATGAGCACAACCACGCGGCACAGCAACCGCAAGTTCTTGACATCTAATCGGGATTATAGGCAATGGCTGAAAATCAATACTACGGCACTGGTCGCCGCAAAAGTTCTGCAGCTCGCGTTTTCATCAAACCGGGCAGTGGTAAAATCGTTATCAATCAACGTTCTCTGGAACAGTACTTCGGTCGTGAAACTGCCCGCATGGTAGTTCGTCAGCCGCTGGAACTGGTCGACATGATTGGTAAACTGGACCTGTACATCACCGTTAAAGGTGGTGGTATTTCTGGTCAAGCTGGTGCGATCCGTCACGGTATCACCCGCGCACTGATGGAATATGACGAGTCACTGCGTGGCGAACTGCGTAAAGCAGGCTTCGTTACTCGTGATGCTCGTGAAGTTGAACGTAAGAAAGTCGGCCTGCGTAAAGCACGTCGTCGTCCTCAGTTCTCCAAGCGTTAATTGGTTTCTGCTTCGGCAGATTGCAATTTGCGAAAAAACCCGCCTCGGCGGGTTTTTTTATGGATTTTTACCCGCGAATAAGCACGGTAATCTGCTGATTGCCACCTCTTTTTTCCCATTTCCAGAATCGACTCACCACAAAGGTCACAAAATCTGGTAAACTATCATCCAATTTTCTGCCCAAATGTGCGGTATTGTTCATTTTTTGTTTGTATTTTGAACAGCAATGGCTTTCCGAATCTGGGTGACATCACTTCTGGCTGGCCACCTGGTGGCTGGTAGCAGTAAAATTCTTAATATACCTGGAGGTTTTCATGGCTGTCGCTGCCAACAAACGTTCGGTAATGACGCTGTTTTCTGGTCCTACTGACATCTATAGCCATCAGGTCCGCATTGTACTGGCGGAGAAAGGTGTTAGTTTCGAGATTGAGCATGTGGAGAAAGACAATCCACCTCAGGATCTGATCGACCTCAACCCGAATCAGAGCGTACCGACACTGGTGGATCGTGAGCTGACCCTATGGGAATCTCGCATCATTATGGAATACCTGGATGAGCGTTTCCCGCATCCGCCGCTGATGCCGGTTTACCCGGTTGCGCGTGGTGAAAGCCGCCTGTACATGCAGCGTATTGAAAAAGACTGGTATACGCTGATGAACGTCATCGTAAACGGTTCTGCTTCTGAAGCGGACGTCGCACGTAAGCGACTGCGCGAAGAGCTGCTGGCAATTGCGCCAGTGTTTAGTCAGAAACCGTATTTCCTGAGCGATGAGTTCAGCCTGGTAGACTGCTACCTGGCGCCGCTGCTGTGGCGTTTACCGCAGCTGGGTATTGAATTCAGCGGTGCTGGTTCGAAAGAGCTGAAAGGGTATATGACCCGCGTATTTGAACGTGACTCTTTCCTGGCTTCTCTGACTGAGCCTGAACGTGAAATGCGTCTGGGCCGGGGTTAATCTGTATGGATTTGCCACAGCTATCACCGCGCCGTCCGTATCTGCTGCGCGCATTCTATGAGTGGTTGTTAGACAACCAGCTCACGCCGCACCTGGTGGTGGATGTGACGCTTCCGGATGTGCAGGTTCCTATGGAATATGCGCGTGACGGGCAAATTGTTCTGAATATTGCTCCACGTGCAGTGGGCAACCTGGAACTGGCAAACGACGAAGTGCGTTTTAACGCGCGCTTTGGCGGTATACCACGTCAGGTTTCCGTGCCGCTGGCTGCTGTTCTGGCTATCTATGCCCGTGAAAACGGTGCAGGTACCATGTTCGAGCCAGAAGCGGCCTACGACGAAGATGTCGCCAGCTTAAATGATGACGACAACGACACGTCCGGCTTTGAAAGCGAAACGGTCATGTCCGTCATTGATGGCGATAAGCCCGATCACGGTGATGACAACGACCCGGATGATACGCCGCCACCTCCGCGTGGTGGGCGTCCGGCGCTACGCGTAGTGAAGTAAAATCAAACAGGCCCTTGCGGGCCTGTTTTGCTTTCTGTGCCAGCCATCAATAAAACAGCACAATCGTGGCTATCATATTCACCACAAATCCTACCGCCATTGGGATCGCCGTGCGTTTAACCACCTCAAAAGGCGATACACCCGCAATACCGGAAGTTACTACAATGACCGCAGTAATGGGTGAAACCGCGCGGGCCAGGGTAGTGGCAAAGTGCATTGGCATAATCATTACCACCGCCGGAATATGCAGCCCTGCGGCGATGTCCGGGATCAGGCTGGCGAATGACATAAACGGTGCGTTACCGGAGCCCATGACAATGGCGCAGGCGGCGATGACCACCGCCATGATGATCATCACGCCGATACCGCCAAGCCCGGAATGTTCCGCCCCCCTAATCACCGCGTCGACAGTGCCGATGGTGGTTAAGCCTTTGGCAAAGATCTCACCGGCGACGACCAGCGTAACGACGTTGGCAAACTGGGTGCCCATGCCATCAAAAAACGCCTGCACATCATCCATGGTTTCGCGCAGATTATGGGTGCGAAAGAATTCGACAAGCATGGTGACTGTCATGCTCATCAGCATCACCACCACCAGATTCAGCTCTGTTTTCATGAGTCCACTATGTGCAAGGAACAGCGAGCCTAGCATCAGGATCAGTGGCATCACCGGTAAAATGGCGTAATAGAGCGGCGGAACATCTTCCAGCACCTTTTGTTCGGTAAAGCCGATGTTTTCTGGTGCCGCTTTTTTATCAAACTGGCGCTGTACAAAAAAGTGCGCAATAGCAACAGCGATAATCACGCACGAGGCCACGGGTAACTGGTAGTGAAAGAAGTAGGTGGCGATTTTCATTCCCGCTACCTGAGCGGCAAAAATCGAGTTTGTTTCCAGAATACCCCATTCAATCGACATTGACGTGGCGATGACCGCCACAGCCGACAAACGGCTTACGCCAAGGCTGACCAGCGTCGGGAAGAGGGTGACCATCAGCAACATCCCTAACCCGGAGGCGCTGGTAATGAACTGCGCCATGATCTGACCGATCACATAGGTGGCGGCAAGCACGATATACGGTGAGCGGATAAGCTTTAGCGGACGGCTCAGCAGGCTCACCATCGCCCGACTGGCTCCCATCCTGTCCATATAGCGGGCATAGCCACCGACGGCCATAATCGACAGCCCCAGGCCTGCTGCACGACTGGAGAGCATGCGCAGAATTTCGTTATAAATATCAACCAGCAGGTAGCCGCTGCTTTTTTCGGGTGCAACCAGCGCACCGTACCCCAGCCAGACGCCGCAGATCATTAGGAAGATCCCAGCCGCCGCAAGGACCACCTGGGGTTTGTAGTTTTTGAGGATCAGGTAACCCATCGTTAATAAAACGATAACAGAAAGTATGATGCCGAACATTTTTTCACTCCATGCAGGAAAGAAGATAAATCCGGTAATAGCGCTGTTATAAAAGCGGATGTTATATTTTTTTTACCGTTTTTTATGGAGTGAATATCGTGTTTTTAAAATCGAGGTTAAATTATTTTTCGTTTTAAAATAGTAGGTTATGATAATTTTTCACGATCATATTCGCAGATTTCATAAATTCGATGTCATACTCAGAAATTAAAATTCATCATATTGTTTTTGAGTGAAAATATATTTGTATTTCATATGTTATCAATAAGCGGGTAATGACTCCAACTTATTGATAGTGTTTTATGTTCAGATAATGCCCGATGACTTTGTCATGCAGCTCCACCGATTTTGAGAACGACAGCGACTTCCGTCCCAGCCGTGCCAGGTGCTGCCTCAGATTCAGGTTATGCCGCTCAATTCGCTGCGTATATCGCTTGCTGATTACGTGCAGCTTTCCCTTCAGGCGGGATTCATACAGCGGCCAGCCATCCGTCATCCATATCACCACGTCAAAGGGTGACAGCAGGCTCATAAGACGCCCCAGCGTCGCCATAGTGCGTTCACCGAAGACGTGCGCCACAACCGTCTTCCGGAGCCTGTCATACGCGTAAAACAGCCAGCGCTGGCGCGATTTAGCCCCGACATAGCCCCACTGTTCGTCCATTTCCGCGCAGACGATGACGTCACTGCCCGGCTGTATGCGCGAGGTTACCGACTGCGGCCTGAGTTTTTTAAGTGACGTAAAATCGTGTTGAGGCCAACGCCCATAATGCGGGCGGTTGCCCGGCATCCAACGCCATTCATGGCCATATCAATGATTTTCTGGTGCGTACCGGGTTGAGAAGCGGTGTAAGTGAACTGCAGTTGCCATGTTTTACGGCAGTGAGAGCAGAGATAGCGCTGATGTCCGGCGGTGCTTTTGCCGTTACGCACCACCCCGTCAGTAGCTGAACAGGAGGGACAGCTGATAGAAACAGAAGCCACAGGAGCACCTCAAAAACACCATCATACACTAAATCAGTAAGTTGGCAGCATCACCCAATAAGCGGGCTAACCCGATTGACCTCCATTTCACCCCGCTTTCGATCATGTGTTACGATGAACCCGCTGTTGTTTTTCACCAATGACTTAGCTGAATGGACCCTATGAACGCATTTGATTCGCAAGCTGAAGACTCTCCATCCACCATTGGCCGTAGTTTACGTAACCGCCCGCTGGCGCGTAAAAAGCTGTCTGAAATGGTTGAAGAAGAACTGGAACAGATGATTCGTCGTCGGGAGTTTGGCGAGGGTGAACAGTTGCCGTCCGAGCGAGAGCTGATGGCCTTCTTTAACGTCGGTCGTCCCTCGGTACGAGAAGCCCTGGCGGCGTTAAAACGTAAAGGCCTTGTGCAAATCAACAACGGCGAACGTGCCCGCGTTTCGCGTCCATCTGCGGACACCATCATTGGTGAACTGTCGGGGATGGCGAAAGATTTTCTCTCGCATCCCGGCGGCATCGCGCACTTTGAACAGTTGCGACTGTTCTTTGAGTCAAGCCTGGTGCGTTACGCCGCAGAGCATGCAACCGACGAGCAAATTGACAGACTGGCGAAAGCGCTGGAGATTAACAGCCAGTCGCTGGATGACAACGCGCTGTTCATTCGTTCGGACGTGGATTTTCACCGTGTGCTGGCGGAGATCCCTGGTAATCCTATCTTTATGGCGATCCATGTCGCGCTGCTGGACTGGCTGATCGCCGCACGTCCGACCGTCGCTGACCGCGAATTATACGAGCACAATAGCGTAAGTTATCAACAGCATATTGCTATTGTCGACGCCATTCGTCAGCACGATCCTGATGAAGCAGACCGCGCATTACAAGACCATCTCAACAGCGTTTCCGCCACCTGGCACGCTTTCGGTAAAAATAAAAAATTGAGGAAGTGATCGCGATCCTGATGATCGTTTAGTGAGGCAGATCGCAATATAAGCGTTCTGTATTGTATTGCTGCTTATTTGATCTGGTATAACAGGTATAAAGGTACGCAGTTAGACAACACTAATCATCGACAGAGGTAGTTATGGCAAGAGATTTAAGAGGCGTAATGCCAGCGTTGTTAACCCCATTCGACAACCAACAGCGGCTGGACATTGAGAGCCTACGTCGTCTGGTACGTTTCAACATTGGGCAGGGTGTTGATGGCCTGTACGTCGGTGGCTCAACGGGTGAAGCGTTTGTCCAGAACCGGGCTGAAAGAGAGCAGGTACTGGAGATCGTGGCGGAAGAAGCGAAGGGTAAAGTCACGATTATCGCACATGTGGGCACGGTGAGCACCGAAGAGAGCCAGCAGTTGGCGAGCGCAGCCCATCGCTACGGCTTTGATGCTGTCTCTGCCGTCACGCCGTTTTACTATCCGTTCAGTTTTGAAGAGCACTGCGATCACTACCGTGCAATTATTGATTCCTCTGATGGCTTGCCAATGGTGGTCTATAACATCCCGGCGCTGAGCGGCGTAAAACTGACGCTGGATCAGATCAACACGCTGGTCACGTTGCCGGGTGTTGGCGCGTTGAAGCAGACCTCTGGCGATCTCTATCAAATGGAGCAGATCCGTCGCGCCCATCCGGATCTGGTGCTGTACAACGGCTATGACGAAATTTTTGCGTCAGGCCTGCTGGCTGGGGCAGACGGTGGTATCGGCAGTACCTACAACATTATGGGCTGGCGCTATCAGGGAATAGTGAAAGCACTCAAAGAAGGCGACATCCAGACGGCACAAAAGCTGCAAACCGAGTGCAATAAGGTTATCGATTTACTGATTAAAGTCGGCGTGTTCCGTGGACTGAAAACGGTTCTGCACTATATGGACGTGGTTTCCGTCCCACTGTGTCGTAAGCCGTTTGCCCCTGTTGACGAAAAGTACCTGCCAGAACTGAAAGCGCTGGCTGACCAACTGCTGGCAGAAAAGGCGTAACAGCGGATTGCCGGGGGCTCTTTGCTTGCCCGGCCTACACAGGCAGACCGTAGGCCGGATGAGGCACAGTCGCCCACCAGTACAACAATGAAAATCGTCGGGAGAGTCACATGAGTACTTCTACCCAGAGCATTCCGTGGTACCGCCATCTCAACCGGGCACAATGGCGTGCGTTCTCTGCCGCCTGGCTGGGATATTTGCTGGATGGTTTTGATTTTGTCTTAATTGCCCTTGTGCTGACGGAAGTACAAGGTGAATTCGGGTTGACGACGGTGCAGGCTGCCAGCCTGATCTCGGCCGCCTTTATTTCTCGCTGGTTTGGCGGGCTGATGCTGGGGGCGATGGGCGATCGCTACGGGCGTCGCCTGGCGATGGTCACCAGCATTATTCTGTTCTCGCTAGGGACGCTGGCTTGCGGTTTTGCACCGGGCTACACCACCATGTTTATCGCCCGCCTGGTCATCGGCATGGGGATGGCAGGTGAGTATGGTTCAAGTGCGACCTATGTGATTGAAAGTTGGCCTAAACAGTTGCGCAATAAAGCCAGTGGTTTCCTGATTTCTGGCTTCTCCGTGGGGGCCGTGATCGCCGCTCAGGTCTACAGTCTGGTGGTACCGGTGTGGGGGTGGCGCGCGCTGTTTTTCATCGGCATTGTACCGATTATCTTCGCCCTCTGGCTGCGTAAAAATATTCCGGAAGCCGAAGACTGGAAGGAAAAACACGAAGGCAAAGCGCCGGTGCGCACGATGGTAGATACCCTCTATCGGGGTGAACATCGGGTCATTAATATTCTGATGACGCTCGCCGCCGCAACCGCGCTGTGGTTCTGTTTTGCCGGTAACCTGCAAAACGCGGCTATCGTGGCGATCCTCGGTCTGGTCTGCGCGTTTATCTTCATTAGCTTTATGGTGCAAAGCAGCGGTAAACGCTGGCCGACGGGCGTAATGCTGATGGTAGTGGTGCTGTTCGCCTTCCTCTACTCGTGGCCAATTCAGGCGCTGCTGCCGACCTACCTGAAAACTGAATTGATGTATGACCCGTCGACGGTCGCCAGGGTGCTGTTCTTCAGCGGCTTTGGGGCGGCGGTAGGCTGTTGTGTCGGTGGTTTTCTGGGTGATTGGCTGGGTACGCGCAAAGCCTATGTCTACAGCCTGCTGGCCTCACAGTTGCTGATTATTCCCGTGTTTGCGATTGGCGGTGCCAACGTCTGGGTACTGGGTCTGCTGCTGTTTTTCCAGCAAATGCTCGGGCAGGGGATCTCCGGGATCTTACCCAAACTGATCGGCGGTTATTTCGATACTGACCAACGTGCGGCGGGTCTGGGCTTTACCTACAACGTGGGTGCGCTGGGCGGGGCACTGGCGCCGATCATCGGTGCGCTGATTGCGCAGCGTCTGGATCTGGGCACGGCGCTGGGATCGCTGTCGTTTAGCCTGACTTTCGTGGTGATCCTGCTGATTGGCCTTGATATGCCGTCCCGCGTGCAGCGCTGGCTGCGCCCGGAAGCGCTGCGTACCCATGATGCCATTGATGGTAAACCGTTTAGCGGAGCCGTGCCGTTTGGCAGCGATAAAAGCGCGCTGGTGAAATCAAAAAGTTAATCCGATTGCCCGGTCCTGCACCGGGCTATTTTGGTAAGGGAATAAGTATGTCGTTACTTGAGCAACTGACGCTGAAAAAGGTCGTGCTATGACAACGCTGGCGATTGATATTGGCGGCACCAAACTGGCCGCTGCACGGGTAGACCGCGATTTACAGATCCGCGAACGCCGTGAACTGCCGACACCTGCCAGCAAAACGCCGGATGCTCTGCGGGCCGCGTTACAGACGCTCATTGAGCCGCTGCAGGCGCAAGCAGAGCGCGTTGCCATTGCCTCCACCGGTATTATCCGCGAGGGCACACTACTGGCGATTAATCCGCTCAATCTTGGCGGGCTGATGCACTTCCCGCTGGTACAAACCTTAAGAGAGTTGACCGGCTTGCCGACCATGGCGGTCAATGATGCGCAGGCGGCGGCTTGGGCGGAATACCACGTAATGGCTGACGAGATAAACGACATGGTATTTATCACCGTGTCGACCGGTGTGGGCGGGGGCGTGGTCAGCAACGGCAAGTTACTCACCGGGGCTGGTGGTCTGGCGGGGCATTTAGGGCATACGTTGGCAGATCCTAATGGACCAGTCTGCGGCTGCGGTCGTACCGGCTGCGTGGAGGCTATTGCATCTGGTCGCGGAATTGCCGCTGCCGCACAGGGCGACCTTGCCGGTTGCGATGCCAGAACGGTGTTTACGCGTGCGGTGCAAGGGCATGAACAGGCCGCGCGGTTGATTGCACATTCTGCACAGGTGCTGGCGCGACTGATTGCCGACGTCAAAGCGTCTACCGACTGCCAGTGCGTAGTTGTGGGTGGCAGCGTTGGGCTGGCGCAAGGATATCTGACGCAGGTCCGCACGCTGCTGGCGCAGGAACCCTCGGTGTATCACGTCCCACTGCGCACCGCACATTACCGACATGACGCCGGGTTGCTGGGCGCTGCATTGTTAGCACAAGGAGAGTTATCATGATTTTAGGCGAGTTACAGTCGCTATCCGCCGCGAGATTACCCCCTGTTCTGCTTGATGCGCTGACCCTTGCGCTGGCGGCAGACGTGCAGAATAACGCGCCGGGACACTATGTACTGAAAGGCGACGATCTGTTTATGAACTTGATGCAGTTCGCCACGCAACCGCCACAAGAAAAAAAGGCGGAGCTGCATGAATGCTATATTGATATCCAATTGCTGCTGGCAGGTGAAGAGCGTATTTTTTTCGGTTTGGCAGGTTCCGCACGTCAGTGCGAAGACGTGCATGTTGAAGAGGATTATCAACTGTGCAGCGAGATTGCCGATGAACAGGTTGTCACCCTGAAACCGGGGATGTTCGCGGTGTTTATGCCTGGCGAGCCACATAAACCGGGCTGCGTGGTGAGTGCACCTGGAGAAATTAAGAAGGTGGTGGTGAAGGTCCGAGCCAGCTTGCTACACGCCTGATAGGAATGCGCCAACATGGTAATTGCCGCAGCTGCGTGTCTGCGGCAATTATCCAAAAGACAACCTACCGCTTAAATGTCACTATTTCCGGCTGTGACAGATGCAGTGTTGTTTGGCTCGGTACGGTCTCGGCGATGACCCGCCCGTGGCGAATGGAATAACGGGCAGGTGTTTGGCGACGAACCGCGTCAAACCCATTTTCTGCCGGTAAAATTACCAGGTTAGCGGAATTTCCAACGCTCAGGCCGTAGTCTTGCAAGTGCAGGGTTTTTGCGCTGTGAGTGGTTATCAGGTTCAGCCCATCATTAATCTGCCCGTATCCCATCAGTTGGCACACGTGTAATCCCATATGCAGCACCTGCAGCATATTCGCGGTGCCCAGCGGATACCACGGATCAAAGACATCATCATGGCCAAAGCAGACGTTGATCTCTGCCTCCAGCATCTCTTTGACGCGGGTGACACCGCGACGCTTGGGATAGGTGTCAAAACGTCCCTGCAGGTGAATGTTCACCAGAGGATTCGCAACAAAGTTAATACCTGACATTTTCAGCAGACGGAAAAGACGGGAAGCATACGCGCCGTTGTAGGAATGCATCGCTGTGGTATGGCTGGCAGTAACGCGCCCGCCCATTCCGTCGCGATGCGCCAGTGCTGCAACGGTTTCAACAAAGCGTGATTGTTCATCATCAATTTCGTCACAGTGCACATCGATAAGGCGGTCGTACTTCTGGGCCAGGGCGAAAATTTTATGCAGCGACTCCACGCCATATTCACGCGTAAATTCAAAGTGGGGAATCGCACCAATCACGTCGGCGCCCAGGCGTACCGCTTCCTCTAACAGTGCCTCACCGTTGGGGTAAGATAGAATCCCCTCTTGTGGGAATGCCACAATTTGCAGCTCCACCCACGGTGCGACCTCTTGCTTCACTTCCAGCATCGCTTTCAGTGCCGTTAGTGTGGGATCGGAAACGTCAACGTGCGTACGAACATACTGGATGCCGTTGGCCATCTGCCATTTCAGGGTTTGCATGGCACGCGTCTTCACGTCTTCGTGAGTCAGCATCGCTTTACGTTCAGCCCAGCGCTCAATACCCTCAAACAGCGTACCCGACTGATTCCAGTTTGGCTCGCCTGCCGTTTGCGTGGTGTCCAGATGGATATGCGGCTCGACGAATGGCGGGATGGCGAGTCCACCTTCAGCGTCCAGTACCTCACCTTGCGGTAAAGATGCGGCTTCCTGGGATTCAATACGGCTAAAACGCCCGTTTTCAATTGTAAGTTGCCATAACCCGTCGCGTCCCTGTAAACGTGCCTGACGAATGGTGAGGGTATTAGTCTGCATGGCTGACCTCCGTGGACTGAGCAAGACTGCGATTAAAAAGTGGATTCAGCAGGATATAGCTGACTACACCGCCGAGTACGGCGTTGACGGGCACAATACCGGGAATATAGTGGCCGGCAGCGATGCCCAGTGCAACGGACAGAATGGCTATCCAATTCACCGGCGTAAATTGTGCGTTGTTGAAATCGGCGTATCGGCGGTGGTTTAACAGATAGTCGGCAATAATCACCCCGCCAATCGGAGGGATCGCGGCCGACAGAAATGTCAGCCAGCCGACAAAGTTATTGTACAGCCACAGCGCGCACAGCGTGCCAATAATACCGTTAACCACCGACAATGTACGGCTGGAAAAACCGGTAATATTGGCAAAGCCCAGACCCGACGCATACAGCGCGTTGTCGTTGGTTGTCCAGATATTCAGGCCGAGAACGACAATCGCTGGCAGCAGGAGCCCCTGGGCAATCATCACGTCGGAGATGTCCGCCTGTCCTACAGCGGCAGCGCCAGCAGCACCGAAGATAAACATCAGGGAGTTGCCGAGGAAAAAAGCCACCATGGCAATCAGTACTGCAGCTTTGGCATTACGGCCAAAGCGGACGAAGTCGGCCGTCAAGGTACCTGCGCTGACAAACGATCCCACGACCAGCGCCAGTGCGGTTGAAAAATCCAGCGGCGTCTGTGGCACAATCGTTTTTAAATGCTCTAAGCCGCCCACGTCGGATACTGCAAGCCAGACGGAGTAACTACCAAGAATAACGATAGCGGGTACGGCGATAATCGATAAAACCGTCAGCGCCGAAATGCCAAAAAAGATGGTCATGGTCATCAACAGGCCAGACACAGCAATCAGGATATTAACGTCGATTCCCGTCGCTTTGCTGACTGGGATAGCAAACATCGCCACGCCAACACCAAACCAGCCCACCTGCGTGCCGCCTAACAGCATTGAGGGAAGCCATGAACCTTTTACGCCAAATGAGTAACGCGCCAGGAGATGGGTAGAGAGTCCGGTTTTTGCGCCGATGAAACCAAGAAAGGCAGTGTAAATACCGAGGAGAAGATTACCGAAGAGAACTGCCAGGAAGAAATCATTATAGGAAAGACCGGTACCGAGTGTGCCCCCGGTCCACATACTGGCGGAAAAAAACGTTAATCCCAACATTACAAATGTCAGTGGAACTACGCCTTTCCGCGCGGCCAGAGGGACGGGGCCCTGGCTATAATTGTTATCTTGCGACACAACGCCTCCATGAATTTTGCCCAAAAAATCCGCCGCATAATATACACTTTTCAGAAGAATGCAAACGTTTACGTACTGGCTTTTTAAGCTGGTTGGTCGCGAATTTATGCTATGTAGCAACTACGTATTTTTAGAAGAGAAGACGGATATCCGGCATCTCATCCATATGTGCGGACGAGATGCCAGAAAAGATGTGTTTATACTTCCAGGTAATTCAGGATCCCGTCTGCGGCTTTACGGCCTTCGGCAATTGCCGTCACCACCAGACCCGAACCGCGCACGATGTCGCCATTGGCTCAGTCGCTCCGTGAATGATCTCATTGAGACGCTAATCGAGTTTGTGAACGGGCAAGTTCATCCGCCAGTAATTTCTCGTCAGGCAACTGCATTTTGTATTCGCTGGTAAGCACTTTATGAGGTAAACCGGTTAGGGCATAGTGAGCTTCGCCAGCACCTTTTTCCGCGCACAGGATTAAGCCTACGGGCGGATTCTCTCCAGGCATTGTCCAGTGCTCTTGGGCGTAATTCAGGTACATATTCATTTGCCCTGCATCGGCGTAGCTGAATTTTCCTACCTTGAGGTCAACGATGAGCAGGCAGCGTAAGAGTCGGTGGAAGAACAGCAGATCGATGTGAAACCAACTATCGTCAATGCGTAAGCGACGCTGACGACCCACAAAGGAAAAATCATCACCGAGTTCCAGCATAAAATCCATCAGGTGGTTTATCAGCGCTTCTTCAAGGTCAGATTCAGAATATTCGTCCTTTAAATCTAGGAATTCAAGAATGAACGGGTCACGTATTGCTTGTTCTGGCATAACGTCAGCGACGGTGGGGGCGACCTGCTGTAACATGGCGGTTTTGTCGTGGGACAATAATGTTCTTTCGTAAAATTGGGTGGTGATTTGCCTGTCGAGTTGCCGTACTGACCAGCCGTTACGTAGCGTCTCTTTCTCGTAAAAGATGCGGGCATCAGGATTTTTAACCGATAGCAGGCGGACATAGGCTGACCAGGGAAGCGGGAAAATTTTGGCGAGTTGTGCCAGACGGGAAGATTCACCAGACACTGTCTGCTGAATTTCAATATTTTGAAAATAAAGATAAAACGCTCGTATTTGTCGCAAGTTCCCCGTGGAAAACCCACGTTTGTACCGCTGGTTTAAATCGACGGACAAACGTTCAATCAGTTGAGTACCGTAAGCCGCTCGCGCTTCACCGCCTTGTTCAAATTCGACAATTCGATGGCCAATCTCCCAATAGGTTGCCGTCATAATTGCGTTGATGCTGCGGACCGTTTCTGTCCTGGCGTTATCCAATAAATGGATTATTCCGTCATGGATTTGCTGATAATCCTCAGCATGGTGTGTCGAGGTGAGTGTATTCATGTCTTCCCTGGCGTGATAGTTGTGAAATGAAAATATATCGTTATCAATACGCTCGAGGTCTAATGCCGTCAATCCATGACGATTGCATTACATGGACCTGCATCAGCATTTGCGAGTCGCTTTCCAGGAATGACGTGAATGTGTGAGGCAGAAGAAAACAGGCCCCCATCCAGCAATGTGAATTTTGGCAGGGGGCCAGCAGAGAGGCTTTTTATACTTCCAGGTAATTCAGGATCCCGTCTGCGGCTTTACGGCCTTCGGCAATTGCCGTCACCACCAGATCCGAACCGCGCACGATGTCGCCACCGGCGAAGATTTTCGGGTTGCTGGTCTGGAACGCGTTGTCGCTGCGTTCCGGGGCGATAATGCGGCCCTGTGAATCCAGCTCGACGCTGTGCTTTGCCAGCCATTCCATGCTGTGCGGACGGAAACCGAATGCCATCACCACGGCATCGGCGGGTACCACGTGTTCAGAACCGGGCACGATCTCTGCACGGCGGCGGCCTTGTGCGTCCGGTGCACCCATTTCAGTATGCGCCATTTTCACACCGCACACTTTGCCGTTGGCGTTAATTTCCACGCCCAGCGGCTGCACGTTGAACTGGAACTCTACACCTTCTTCACGCGCGTTTTTTACTTCGCGTTTCGAGCCAGGCATGTTTTCTTCGTCGCGACGATAGGCGCAAATCACGTGTGAGGCGTTCTGACGAACGGAAGTACGTACGCAGTCCATCGCAGTATCACCGCCGCCCAGTACCACCACGCGTTTGCCTTCCATACTGATGTACGGCTCGTTGCTGCTTTCGCCAAAGCCCATCAACTGCTTGGTATTGGCAATCAGGAACGGCAGGGCATCGAATACGCCATCGGCATCTTCATTTTCCAGCCCACCGCGCATCGACTGATAGGTTCCGACGCCGAGAAACACAGCGTCATAATCTTTCAGTAGATCGTCGAGCTGCACGTCACGACCCACTTCTACATTGAGTTTGAACTCAATGCCCATACCGGTGAAGATTTCACGACGACGGGTCATCACCTCTTTTTCCAGCTTGAAGGCTGGAATACCGAAGGTCAGCAGGCCGCCAATCTCCGGATGACGGTCAAACACCACCGCCTTTACGCCGTTACGGGTGAGTACGTCGGCACAGGCCAGCCCTGCCGGACCGGCACCGATAATGGCGACGCGTTTATCGGTCTGGCGTACGCCGGTCATATCCGGGCGCCAGCCCATTTCAAACGCTTTATCGTTGATATAGCGCTCAATGTTGCCGATGGTTACCGCGCCGAACTCATCGTTCAGCGTGCAAGAACCCTCACACAGACGGTCCTGCGGACACACGCGACCGCAGACTTCCGGTAGCGTGTTGGTCTGGTGTGACAGCTCGGCTGCTTCAAAAATACGTCCTTCGTTAGCCAGCTTCAGCCAGTTCGGGATGTAGTTGTGCACCGGGCATTTCCACTCGCAGTACGGGTTGCCGCAGGACAGGCAGCGGTCTGCCTGCGCCTTAGCCTGGCCTTCGGAAAACGGCTCGTAGATTTCGATAAACTCGATCTTGCGGATCTTCAGCGGTTTCTTCGGCGGATCAACGCGCTGCAGGTCGATAAATTGGTATACGTTCTGGCTCATTGCTGCTACCCCTTACTGCGCCTGCACGCGCAGCTCAGCTGCGCTACGACTACGGTGACCCAACAGTGCTTTCACATCACTGGACTTCGGTTTAACCAGCGCGAATTTCGCCGAGAATGCCGGCCAGTTGGCCAGGATCTCTTCTCCGCGTGACGAACCGGTATGCTGTACATGCTCGGTGATCAGTCCACGCAAATGCTCTTCGTGGATAGCCAGCGAGTCCACGCTCAGGACTTCGACCAGTTCCGGATTCACGCGTTTGCGGAATTCGCCGTCTTCGTCCAGCACGTAGGCGAACCCGCCCGTCATGCCAGCGCCGAAGTTGACGCCCGTTTTACCGAGAATACAGACGATGCCGCCGGTCATGTATTCACAGCCGTTGTCACCGATGCCTTCGACCACGGTGATGGCACCTGAGTTACGTACCCCAAAGCGTTCACCCGCGCGGCCTGCGGCAAACAGACGACCGCCGGTTGCGCCGTACAGGCAGGTGTTGCCGATGATGCTCGCTTCATGGCTGCGGAAAGCAGAACCGACCGGAGGACGTACCGCCAACAGGCCGCCCGCCATGCCTTTACCGACATAGTCGTTGGCATCGCCGGTCAGATACAGCTCCACGCCGCCCGCGTTCCACACGCCAAAGCTCTGGCCTGCGGTACCGCTGAAATGCGCCTTGATCGGGTCGGAAGCCAGCCCCTGATCGCCGTGCGTCTGAGCGATATAGCCCGACAGTGATGCGCCGACAGAACGGTCGGTGTTGCGGATGTCGAACCAGAAAGTTTTACTCTGGCGCTCATCAACAAATGGTTTGGCCTGTTGCAGCAACTGCGCGTTGAGCACGCCGTTGTCGAACGGTGGGTTGTTCTCAGTACAGTACACCGCTTTGCCTGGGTGAGGTTGTGCGGTTTCCAGCAGGTGAGACAGCTCCAGTTTCTGCTGCTTGGCAGTATACCCGTCCAGCTCTTTGAGCAGGTCGGTACGACCAATCAGATCCACCAGGCGTGTTACGCCAAGCGATGCCATCAGCTCGCGGGTTTCACGGGCGACAAACTCAAAGTAGTTGGTCACTTTGAACGGCAGACCGTGGTAGTGGTTCTTACGCAGTTTTTCGTCCTGGGTTGCTACACCGGTTGCACAGTTGTTCAGGTGGCAAATACGCAGGTATTTACAGCCCAGCGCGACCATCGGGCCGGTACCAAAGCCGAAGCTTTCCGCGCCGAGAATGGCTGCTTTGATGATGTCGACGCCGGTTTTCAGACCGCCATCAACTTGTAAACGGATCTTATGGCGCAGACCGTTAGCCACCAGTGCCTGCTGAGTTTCTACCAGCCCCAGTTCCCACGGACAACCTGCGTATTTCACCGAAGAGAGCGGGCTGGCGCCGGTGCCGCCGTCGTAACCGGCAATGGTTATCAGGTCCGCGTAGGCTTTTGCCACGCCGGTGGCGATGGTACCGACGCCCGGTTCGGAAACCAGCTTCACAGAGATCATCGCCTTCGGGTTAACCTGTTTTAAGTCGAAAATCAGCTGCGCCAGGTCTTCGATAGAGTAGATATCGTGGTGTGGCGGCGGGGAGATCAGCGTCACGCCCGGCACCGAATAACGCAGTTTGGCGATGTACGGAGTAACTTTATCTCCCGGTAACTGACCGCCTTCGCCGGGCTTCGCGCCTTGTGCGACCTTAATCTGAATGACGTCAGCGTTGACCAGATACGCCGGGGTTACACCGAAGCGACCAGAAGCCACCTGCTTGATGCGCGACACCTTGTTGGTGCCATAACGTGCTGGGTCCTCACCGCCTTCGCCGGAGTTGGAATTACCGCCGATGCTGTTCATCGCTTCGGCCAGCGCTTCGTGCGCTTCCGGGCTTAACGCGCCGATGGACATGGCTGCGGTATCAAAACGTTTAAACAACTCGGTTGCGGGTTCGACGTCGTCAATACTTACTGCTTCATTGCCAGGTGCGATAGCCAGCAGATCGCGCAGCGTTGCTGCCGGACGCTCGTTAACCAACTTCGCGTATTGCTGGTAGTCGCTGTATTCGCCGCTTTGTACTGCCTGTTGTAGGGTGCGTACTACGTCCGGGTTGTAGGCGTGGTATTCGCCACCGTGAACGTACTTCAGCAGGCCGCCCTGGCTAATCGGTTTGCGTGCCAGCCAGGCATGTTTGGAGAGGTTCAGCAGATCCTGCTGGAAGTCGGTAAAGCCTGCGCCGCTGATGCGACTGACCACGCCCTGGAAGCACAGTGCCACCACGTCATCATGCAGGCCGACGGCTTCAAACAGTTTCGAACAGCGGTAGGAGGCAATGGTCGAAATGCCCATTTTGGACATGATTTTGTACAGACCTTTGTTGATGCCGTTACGGTAGTTCAGCATCACGGTCCGGTAATCTTTGGCAATAGCGTGAGTGTCAATCAGACGCCCCAGCGTTTCATAGGCCAGATACGGATAGATTGCTGTGGCACCAAAGCCGAGGAGTACCGCGAAGTGATGTGGATCGCGGGTACTGGCGGTTTCGACGATGATGTTAGCGTCGCAGCGCAGGTTTTGTTCCACCAGACGCGTTTGCACCGCACCAACCGCCATCGGTGCCGGGACCGGCAGGCGATTTTTGGCGATGTTACGGTCAGAGAGCACCAGCAATACCGTGCCGTTACGCACCATCTGTTCGGCTTTATCGCACAGCGCCTTGACGGTCTCTTCCAGCGTGGTTTCACTCACGTCGAAGGTGATATCGAGCCGGTCAGCGCGATAATGTTCCTCTTTCATGGTGGTGAGCTGGGTGAAATCAGAGTACAGCAGGATCGGTGATTTAAAGCTCAGGCGATGCGCCTGGCCTTCGGCTTCACAGAAGACGTTCATCTCACGACCAATGCTGGTGGCCAGCGACATCACGTGCGCTTCACGCAGCGGATCGATTGGCGGGTTGGTCACCTGCGCGAACTGTTGACGGAAGTAGTCATAAATGATGCGCGGCTGGCTGGAAAGCACGGCAAACGGGGTGTCATCGCCCATTGAACCGACCGCTTCCTGGCCGTTTTCACCCAACACGCGAATCACGGAATCCAGTTCTTCGGCGCTGTAGTTAAACTGTTTTTGGTAGCTGGCAAGGGTGTCGTCGTCCAGCTCACGGCTGCCGACTTGATCGTCAGCCAGGTCTTCAAACGGCACCAGACGGCGGACGTTCTTTTCCATCCACTCTTTATACGGATGGCGACTTTTCAGGTCATCATCGGTTTCCGCCGAGTGCAGAATGCGACCCGAGCGGGTGTCGATCACCATCAGTTCGCCGGGACCGACGCGACCTTTCTCGACGACTTCATCGGGCTGATAATCCCAGATACCCACTTCGGAGGCGCAGGTGATGAGCTTGTCTTTGGTGATAACGTAGCGCGCCGGGCGCAGGCCGTTACGGTCAAGGTTACAGGCGGCAAAGCGACCGTCAGACATGACAATGCCTGCCGGGCCGTCCCACGGCTCCATGTGCATGGAGTTAAAGTCAAAGAATGCGCGCAGCTCCGGGTCCATATCCGGGTTGTTCTGCCAGGCTGGTGGCACCAGCAGGCGCATCGCGCGGATGATGTCCATCCCGCCTGCCAGCAACAGTTCGAGCATGTTATCCATTGAGCTGGAGTCGGAGCCAGTTTCGTTGACGAACGGCGCGGCATCGTGGAGATCCGGGATCAGCGGGGTCTGGAACTTATAAGTACGGGCGCGCGCCCACTGGCGGTTACCGGTAATGGTATTGATTTCGCCGTTGTGCGCCAGGTAGCGGAACGGTTGGGCCAGCGGCCAGCGCGGTACGGTGTTGGTGGAAAAGCGCTGGTGGAACAGGCAGATGGCCGATTCCAGACGCAGGTCCGCGAGGTCCAGGTAAAAGCGCGGCAGATCCGCCGGCATACACAGACCTTTATAGATATTGACCAGATTGGACAAGCTACAGACGTAGAAGTCTTTATCGTCCTGTAAACGTTTTTCGATGCGGCGACGCGCGATGAACAGACGGCGCTCCATATCGCGTGGACGCCAGCCCGCAGGGGCGTTAACAAAAATTTGCTCAATACGGGGCAGGGAGGAGAGGGCAATTTCACCGAGAACACCGTCGTTGGTCGGCACGTCGCGCCAGCCCACAATCGACAGGGTTTCCTGCTGTAACTCTTCTTCAACGATGCGACGAGACGCCGCCGCCAGTTCAGCGTCTTTATTTAAAAAGATCATGCCGACCGCGTAGTTTTTGGCTAAACGCCAGCCGCGCTCTTGCGCAACAATGCGGAAAAAGCGATCGGGTTTTTGTAATAACAGGCCACAGCCGTCGCCGGTTTTACCGTCCGCGAGGATGGCTCCACGGTGCTGCATACGGGCCAGTGCGTGTATGGCGGTACGCACTACCTTGTGGCTAGGTTCGCCTTCTATGTGGGCGATCAGGCCGAAACCACAGTTATCCTTCTCAAGGGATTTATCGTACAACATATCAGTGAACCTCCCCAGGCTCTGCGGGATGCCTCTCCGATACCGTTTGCGCACAGGCACACCAAGAGCATGGCGACGGGGGTTGCGCGTTATACGCTCACCTCGCATTCGCCCTCTTTAATCCTTTTCGCATAGGTCAAACAAGTTTGAGGACTTGCTTCAGAGGGAATCTCAATTACTGCATAAATATGATGAGCAGGCTGCTCATCCAGAAAGCTTCCAGCGGATTTCCACGTTATCGGGAATCCACACACAGGTCAAATGGCAATCTTATTTATGCAAAAATGTGCTATAGGTCGATTAACGATATGAATATATTGAAATTAATGGCATTTTTACATTGATTTAACGCACAGTGGATGGCGAGGGAAGTGTGATCTGTCTCACTGTCAGAAAGGTCCGTTATCGCTTGTCCTCCCTTTGTTTATCGCGATATTTGGTATTTTATGCTGGTTTATAGAGTTTACGCGTCTTAAAGATACTGTTTTTATCCGTTGGCCGTCGGAAGATAAAAAAAATCACCGGATATAAGGAAAAGTAATCACATTTTGATTGAATGAAATTTCATTTATTTTGCTTGAATATGCAATGAATAAAAGCACGCCGGGGCGATTGATCCAGGTCATCGCCGACGGGGGCTAAAAATGGCAGGCTTTGGCCTCTTTTCAAGGCGCGGTCTATCAGATTATGCAGTTACAGAAATTAGTCAATATGTTTGGTGGGGATCTTTCTCGTCGTTATGGGCAAAAGGTTCATAAACTCACGCTGCACGGCGGGTTTAGCTGCCCAAATCGCGATGGCACCATTGGACGTGGCGGGTGCACCTTCTGTAATGTCGCCTCCTTTGCCGATGAGGCACAGCAGCATCATTCGATTGCTGAGCAGCTCGAACATCAGGCTCAACTGGTGAATCGCGCCAAGCGCTACCTGGCCTATTTTCAGGCTTATACCAGCACGTTTGCCGAAGTGCAGGTGCTGCGTTCGATGTACCAGCAGGCGGTCACTCAGGCCAATATTGTCGGGCTGTGCGTCGGGACGCGCCCTGACTGCGTGCCAGAGGCGGTGCTCGATCTGCTGTGCGAATATAAAGACCAGGGCTACGAGGTGTGGTTGGAACTGGGGCTGCAAACGGCCCATGATAAAACGCTGCACCGTATTAACCGTGGGCATGACTTTGCCTGCTATCAACGCACCACGCAGTTGGCGCGTGAGCGTGGGTTGAAAGTGTGCTCACATCTGATTGTCGGCCTGCCGGGAGAAGGGCAAGCGGAATGTCTGCAAACGCTGGCGCGCGTGGTGGAGACCGGCGTTGATGGCATTAAGCTGCATCCGCTGCATATCGTGAAGGGCAGCATTATGGCGAAGGCCTGGGAAGCAGGGCGTCTGAGCGGTATTGAGCTGGCCGATTACACCGTGACGGCGGGCGAGATGATTCGCCATACGCCGCCAGAGGTTATTTATCATCGTATTTCTGCCAGCGCCCGTCGCCCGACGTTACTGGCGCCGCTGTGGTGTGAAAATCGCTGGACCGGGATGGTCGAACTGGACCGTTATCTCAATGAGCATGGTGTACAAGGCTCCGCTCTTGGAACGCCGTGGGCTCAGCCGGGGAGCTAACCCTTTGTAGGCCGGATAAGGCAAAGCCGACCTCCGGCAATCTGCGCCTGCTTGCCTGATGGCGCTTCGCTTATCAGGTCTACGATGACCTCTCCTCAGTCATTTCACCGATAGCCTCCGCATTTATTGCACAATCTCAAACGTCACGCCGAGAATTGAGTATTATTGTGCCAAGTTGTCGTGAAGGAACCCTCTATGAAGCAAATTCGAATGCTGGCGCAGTATTATGTCGACCTGATGATGAAATTAGGTCTGGTGCGCTTTTCGCTGCTATTGGCGCTGGCTCTGGTGGTGTTGGCCATAGTGGTGCAAATGGCCGTCACCATGGTGCTGCATGGCCAGGTAGAAAGTATTGATGTAATACGTTCCATCTTTTTTGGCCTGTTAATTACCCCCTGGGCGGTCTATTTCCTGTCAGTGGTCGTGGAGCAACTGGAGGAGTCCCGGCAACGCCTGTCACGACTGGTGCAGAAGCTGGAAGAGATGCGCGAACGCGATCTCAAGCTTAACGTGCAGTTAAAGGACAATATTGCGCAGCTTAACCAGGAGATTGTCGAACGTGAAAAGGCGGAAGCGGAGCGCCAGGAAACGTTTGAACAACTCAAAGTTGAAATTAAAGAGCGTGAAGAAGCGCAGATCCAACTGGAACAACAATCCTCTTTTCTGCGTTCTTTTCTCGATGCTTCACCGGATCTGGTTTTTTATCGCAATGAAGATAAAGAGTTCTCCGGCTGTAACCGCGCCATGGAATTGCTGACCGGCAA
Organism: Citrobacter freundii; assembly: GCF_029717145.1. Classification (NCBI taxonomy): domain Bacteria; kingdom Pseudomonadati; phylum Pseudomonadota; class Gammaproteobacteria; order Enterobacterales; family Enterobacteriaceae; genus Citrobacter; species Citrobacter freundii. Next base: position 482,303 of record NZ_CP099222.1, read on the forward strand.
GAGCGAAAAGCAACTGGTGAATTTAAAACCGATTGAAGTTTACTCGCCAGAAGCGGCTGAAAAAGTTATCGAAACCGACGAGAAAGTGTTCCGCCATAATGTCTCGTTGACCTATGAACAATGGCTGGATTACCCGGACGGACGTAAAGCCTGCTTTGAAATTCGTAAAGTGCCTTATTACGACCGCGTCGGTAAACGACACGGCCTGATGGGCTTTGGCCGCGATATTACCGAGCGCAAGCGCTACCAGGATGCACTTGAACGTGCCAGCCGTGACAAGACAACCTTTATTTCCACCATCAGCCACGAACTGCGTACGCCGCTGAACGGTATTGTCGGTTTAAGTCGGATACTGCTGGATACGGATCTGACCGCTGAGCAGGAAAAATACCTGAAAACTATCCATGTTTCTGCCGTTACGCTTGGGAATATTTTCAATGATATTATCGACATGGATAAGATGGAGCGGCGTAAAGTTCAGCTCGATAACCAGCCGATAGATTTCACCAGCTTTATGGCGGATCTGGAAAACCTCTCCGGCCTGCAGGCGCAGCAAAAAGGGCTGCGCTTTGTACTTGATCCGACCTTGCCGCTGCCGCATAAGGTCATTACCGACGGGACGCGTCTGCGTCAAATCCTGTGGAATCTGATCAGCAACGCCGTGAAGTTTACCCAGAAAGGGCAGGTCACCGTGCGGGCGCGCTATGACAAAGGCAACATGCTGCATTTTGAAGTGGAAGATTCTGGTATCGGTATTCCGCAGGATGAGCAGGATAAAATCTTCGCCATGTATTATCAGGTGAAGGACAGCAATGGCGGTAAACCGGCCACCGGGACCGGGATTGGTCTGGCGGTGTCTCGTCGTCTGGCGAAAAACATGGGCGGCGATATTACGGTTTCCAGCCAGCCGGGGAAAGGTTCCGTCTTTACCCTTACCGTTCATGCCCCAGCCGTTGCGGAAGAGATTGAAGACGCCTTCGAAGAAGACGACATGCCGTTGCCTGCCCTGAATGTGCTGCTGGTTGAGGACATTGAACTGAACGTGATTGTCGCCCGTTCGGTGCTGGAAAAACTGGGTAACAGCGTGGATGTCGCCATGACCGGGAAAGCCGCGCTGGAAATGTTCAAACCGGGTGAGTACGACCTGGTGCTGTTGGATATTCAGTTGCCGGATATGACGGGTCTGGATATCTCCAGAGAGTTAACGCAAAAGTACGCGCGGGAAGATCTGCCGCCGCTGGTGGCGCTCACCGCTAACGTTCTGAAAGACAAAAAAGAATATCTGGAAGCGGGTATGGATGACGTGCTGAGCAAGCCGCTGTCGGTACCGGCGTTAACCGCCATGATTAAAAAATACTGGGATACCCGAAACAAAGAGGAGAGCACTGTGACATCTGAAGAAAGCAGTAAATCGCAAGCGCTGTTAGATATTCCCATGTTGGAACAATACCTCGAGCTGGTGGGACCGAAGTTAATTACCGACGGATTGGCGGTATTTGAGAAGATGATGCCGGGTTATTTAAGTGTGCTGGAGTCCAACCTGACCGCGCGTGATAAAAAAGGCGTTGTTGAGGAAGGCCATAAAATCAAAGGTGCCGCGGGGTCAGTGGGACTGCGCCATCTGCAACAGCTGGGTCAGCAAATTCAATCCCCGGACCTTCCTGCCTGGGAGGACAACGTGGGGGAATGGATTGAAGAGATGAAGCAGGAGTGGCAGCACGACGTGGCGGTATTAAGAGCCTGGGTGGCGAGTGTTGAAAAAAAATGACCCCGGCTTAGCCGGGGTGCGCGAATACTGCGCCAACACCAGGGAAATCGTGGCTGCGCCGTAAATTATTATCATTGTTTACAAGGGCGCAGCCCTAATTTTCAGGCCGCACGCAGTTAAGATAGCAAATCTTAAATAATTTGTTACATGAATCAGTTAAATGTGTGAAGCGTAGCATTTTAATAAGAATTATTAATATGCTACAGCCAGTTGCGAAAGGAGTCTCACGATGAAGAAAATTGGCGTAGTGCTCGGTGGATGCGGCGTGTATGACGGCTCGGAGATCCATGAAGCCGTGTTAACGCTGCTGGCTATTGCCCGCAACGGGGCTCAGGCCATCTGCTTTGCGCCGGATAAACAACAAGCAGATGTGATTAATCATCTGACGGGCGAACCCATGCAGGAGACCCGCAATGTCCTGATTGAGGCTGCACGTATAACCCGTGGTGATATTCGCCCGCTTGCCCAGGCGGTCTCTGCTGAACTGGATGCGCTGATTGTCCCTGGTGGATTCGGTGCAGCGAAGAACCTGAGCAATTTCGCCAGCCAGGGAAGCGAATGCTGGGTGGATAGCGACTTAGCCGCGCTGGCTGTCGCCATGCATCAATCCGGTAAGCCGTTGGGGTTCATGTGTATTGCTCCAGCGATGCTGCCTAAAATATTCGATTTTCCGCTGCGTCTGACGATTGGCACCGATATCGATACTGCGGAAGTGCTGGAAGATATGGGGGCAGAGCATGTGCCGTGTCCGGCCGATGATATTGTGGTTGATGAAGACCACAAAATCGTCACCACGCCGGCTTATATGCTGGCACAGGATATTGCCCAGGCGGCGAGCGGTATCGACAAGCTGGTCTCGCGTGTGCTGGTGCTGACTGAATGAAAAAAGGGGTGACCGCCAGTTTGCGGCGACTCTTTCTGCGGGCGGTCATTGTCCTCGCCGTGTTCTGGGGCGGGGGCATCGCCCTCTTCAGCGTGCTGCCCGTGCCCTTTTCAGCGGTGATGGCTGAACGACAAATTAGCGCCTGGTTGCACGGTGATTTCGGCTATGTGGCGCATTCTGACTGGGTCAGTATGGATGAGATCTCACCGTGGATGGGGCTGGCGGTTATTGCCGCAGAAGACCAAAAATTTCCGCAGCACTGGGGATTTGATGTCTCTGCGATAGAAAAGGCGCTGGCGCATAATGAGCGCAATGAAAGCCGCATTCGTGGAGCATCGACGCTCTCGCAGCAGACAGCAAAAAATCTCTTTCTGTGGGATGGACGCAGTTGGGTGCGTAAAGGTCTTGAGGCCGGACTCACACTGGGCATGGAAACAGTGTGGAGTAAGAAACGTATTCTGACGGTTTATCTGAATATCGCCGAGTTTGGCGACGGTGTATTCGGCGTAGAAGCGGCAGCACAACATTATTGCCATAAACCGGCCAGCCGCCTGAGTCAGTCTGAAGCAGCGCTGCTTGCGGCGGTGCTGCCAAATCCTCTGCGTTTTAAGGCGAATGCCCCGTCAGGCTATGTACGTAACCGCCAGGCATGGATCATGCGGCAAATGCGCCAGTTAGGCGGTGAGTCGTTTATGCGGGAAAATAAGCTGTATTAGTCGATGCTGACGCTGTTTTTGTAGGCCTGATAAGCGCAGCGCATCAGGCAGAATACGATACAACGACATTGCCGGATGCGGCGTAAACGCCTTGTCCGACCTACTGGCTACGTGCTGAAATGGTAGCTCTGTACTGACTAATCCTCGTCAAATCCCGAATTAAACAGCGCAATCACCGCAGCCAGGGCTTCTACTTCCTGTGGACCAGAGGCTTCAACCTCTATCTGGCGACCTTTGGCGGAATCCAGCATCAGCAGGGCGATGACGCTGTTCGCTTCCGCCTCTGTACCTTCATCGTTACGCAACAGCACTTCCGCCTCAAAACCCTGCATTAATTCAAACAGCTTCATCGCAGGCCGGGCGTGCATGCCCAGCTTATTGGTGATTTCGACAGTCTGTTTTACGGTCATGATTTGCGTTTTTCCAGCGTGCGATGGCGTGACTGCACGTTTTTACCGCGAGAGCGGAAGTAGTCAGCCAGTTGCTCTGCAATATACACCGATCGGTGTTTCCCGCCGGTACAGCCGATGGCTACGGTGAGGTAGCTGCGATTGTTAGTCTCCAGCATCGGTAACCATAGCTCAAGATAGCTGCGAGTCTGGTAGATAAAATTGTGTACTTCTGTGTGGCGGTCGAGAAACGCGGCAACGGGCCTGTCCAGACCGGTCATCGGACGCAGTTTAGGGTCCCAGTGTGGGTTTGGCAGGAAGCGCACGTCAAAGACGTAATCCGCATCAATCGGGATGCCGTGCTTGAAGCCAAAGGATTCGAATACCATGGTCAGTTCACGTTCACGTTTGCCCAGCAGTCGGGTACGCAACATTTCTGCCAGCTCGTGCACGGACATTTCAGAGGTATCGACGATCAGGTCCGCGCGAGAACGCAGTGGCTCCAGTAAGTCACTTTCCTTATCGATAGCACTTTCCAGTGACAGATTTTTGCTGGAGAGTGGGTGCAGTCGACGGGTATCACTGTAGCGACGGATCAGCGTGTTACGGTCAGCATCGAGGAACAGCAGCTGCGGCGAGAAACCTTCAGGCAGGTTATTCATTGCCTGCTCGAAAATTTCTGGTGACTCAGGCATATTGCGCACATCAATGCTGACGGCCGCAGAAATTTGGCTATCGGCCAGGGTGCGGGCCAGATCGGGCAACAGCACTACGGGAAGGTTATCCACGCAGTAAAAACCCATATCTTCCAGCGCTCGCAGGGCAACAGATTTGCCTGACCCTGAACGACCGCTGACGATCATCAGTACCATGTACTGTTTCTCCTCACAACGACAAAAAAGGGTGCCATTGGGTTGCTATGCTTCATCCTGTACACCTTCGGTGTCCGTGATGATTTGATACAGCTCCTGATCGCTCTGCGCGGAACGCAGGCGGCGACAGATGGTTTTATCCGCCAGACGTTTTGCAACCAGTGACAAGGTGTGCAAATGCGTCTTGGTTTGGTCTGCGGGAACCAGCAGGGCGAACAACAGATCGACCGGTTGATTATCAATGGCGTCGAACGCGATAGGCGTTTCGAGCTGCACAAACACGCCGACCGCGCGCATCGTGTCTTCTTCCAGCTTTCCGTGCGGAATGGCAATACCATTGCCGATGCCGGTACTGCCCATTTTTTCACGCGTCAGAATGGCTTCAAATACCACCTGAGAAGGCAAGCTGAGCTGCTTTGCTGCCAGTTCGCTGATGATTTCCAGAGCGCGTTTTTTGCTTTGGCAGTGAACACCAGAGCGCGTACATTCCTGGTTAAGAACAGTACTCAGTTGTAGAGTCGTATCGTTATTTGTCATAATTTCACCTAAGCGCTAACTGTACAAATGGCCCGTTGTGCTGCACAACAGGCCGTCCTGCACCCGCTAACTGCCCGGACAAGTTAGTGCTGTTTCAGTTTATCTTTATGTTTTGTTAACTGCCGAGCCAGTTTATCAATTAAACCGTCAATGGCGGCGTACATATCCTGACCTTCCGCGCTGGCATGAATTTCGCCACCGTTCACATGCAGTGTTGCATCCGAGATGTGTGTCACCTTCTCCACCTTCAACACAATATAGACCTGATTAATCCGGTCGAAATATTGCTCAAGTTTGGCGAACTTTGTGTTCACAAAGTCACGCAGTGCTTCAGTGATTTCGACGTTGTTTCCAGTGATGTTGAGCTGCATAGTGTCTTCCTTATCGGTTGGGTCAGACCAGCTGTTTGCGCTGGTTAGACGGCGGAATGGATAAAGACTCTCGGTACTTCGCAACGGTGCGGCGTGCCACCATGATACCCTGTTCTGACAGCATAGAGGTTAACTTGCTGTCACTCAGCGGTTTCGCAGGGTTCTCCGCAGCAATTAATTTCTTCACCAGTGCGCGTATCGCTGTAGAAGAGGCTTCGCCCCCGCCCTCAGTGTTGACGTGGCTGGAAAAGAAATACTTGAGTTCAAAAATGCCGCGTGGACTGTGCAGATACTTTTGCGTGGTCACTCGGGAAATGGTTGATTCGTGCATCTCGACGGCTTGGGCGATATCCGCCAGCACCATCGGCTTCATAAATTCTTCGCCTTTCTCAAAGAAGGCTTGCTGTTGCTCAACGATACATCGACTGACGCGCAACAGCGTGTCGTTACGGCTTTCCAGACTTTTAATCAGCCACTTTGCATCCTGGAGATTGGTGCGAATAAACTGGCTGTCGGCATCGTTGCGCGCGCCATTGCACATGGCGGCATAGTGCTGATTAATCTGTAGACGCGGAATGCTGTCGCTGTTCAGTTCGACGACCCAACGATCGTTATGTTTGCGCACCAGTACATCTGGGATCACGTACTCTGGCTCACCGGTTTGGATCGACTGCCCGGGTCTCGGATCCAGCGACTGGATCAGGTTGACGGCTTCTTTCAGCACATCTTCTTTCAACCGGGTAACGCGCATGAGCGAGCGGAAATCGTGATTGGCTAACAGATCGAGGTGATCGCTGATGATCAGGCGGGCTTCTTCCAGCCATGCTGTGGCTTTGTCAAACTGCGACAGTTGAATCAACAGGCAGTCGCGGAGATCTTTCGCCGCCACGCCAACTGGATCAAAACGTTGAACGCGTTTTAGCACGGCTTCGACTTCATCGAGACCAATGTCGTCATCACCCATGCTCTCGAGAATATCATCCAGAGAAACGGTGAGATATCCGGTGTCATCAACCGCATCGACAATTGACGTCGCAATGGCGCGATCGGTATCCGAGAACGGGGTCAATCCCACTTGCCACATCAGGTAATCTTGTAATGATTGCGTGGTTTCACCCTGATACACAGGCAGTTCGTCGTCGATGTAATCCCCACTGGTGCCCGACGGCGTGCCTGCGGTGTAAATTTCATCCCAACTGGCATCCAGCGGCAGTTCTTCCGGCATCTCTTTTTGTTCGAGAGCATCTGCGGTATCGAGGGAATCGCTGTCCTGTTTTTCCTGGGTATCAATTTCGTCGTGAAGATCGGTTTGCTCGAGCAGTGGGTTACTTTCCAGCGCTTGCTGAAGTTCTTGCTGAAGTTCCAGCGTAGACAACTGCAACAGACGGATAGCCTGTTGTAGCTGAGGCGTCATTGCCAGTTGTTGGCTAAGCCTGAGTTGCAAACCTTGCTTCATGTTCAGAGTGGTTTTCTCCTGCAGTAACGTGACGTCTTCTACCCTATCAGAGTCTGAAGTCTTCCCCAAGGTATACGCGCTTAACGTGTTCGTCTTGCAGTATTTCGGTTGGCGTGCCGTGTGCTATCAGATGTCCCTGACTCACAATATAGGCGCGTTCACAGACCGCCAGCGTTTCACGCACGTTATGGTCGGTGATCAGCACGCCCAGTCCGCTGTCGCGCAGGTGTTCAATGATACGTTTGATATCAATAACGGAGATCGGGTCAACGCCGGCAAACGGCTCATCCAGCAGGATAAATTTCGGATTTGCAGCCAATGCACGAGCGATTTCCACACGGCGACGTTCCCCCCCGGACAGCGACTGTCCCAGGCTGTCACGCAGGTGTTCAATATGGAACTCTTCCATCAGTTCGTTAGCACGATCTTCGCGCTGTTCGCTGGAGAGATCGTCACGAATTTGCAGTACCGCCATCAGGTTATCAAACACGCTCAGACGACGAAAAATAGAGGCTTCCTGCGGTAAATAACCGATGCCGCGACGGGCGCGTGCATGCAGCGGCAGCAGGCTGATGTCTTCGTCATCGATGATGATGTTGCCCGCATCGCGCGGCACAATGCCCACCACCATGTAAAAGGTCGTTGTTTTGCCCGCACCGTTAGGGCCGAGCAGACCGACGATCTCCCCAGAGTTGACGGTCAGACTGACGTCTTCCACCACACGGCGGCCTTTATAGGCTTTTGCAAGGTTCTTTGCAGTTAATGTTGCCATAACGAATCAGTTACCTTTTTTCTCTGCCGGAGCTTTGGTTTTGTTTTTATCCTGCAGCTGTGACGGCACCAGAACGGTAGTGACGCGTTTGCCTTTATCGCTGAAGGCCTGCATTTTCTGCTCTTTTACCAGATAGGTAATTTTGTCGCCGGTGATGTTGCTGTCCACCTGCTCCAGATAGGCTTTACCCGTCAGCACAACGAAATCTTTTGCCAGTTCATAGTGCATCTGTAAGGCATGGCCGTTAACGGGTTTACCGTTATCCTGCATCTGGTAAAACGTTGCCGGATTGCCGTAGCCATCGATTACTTCTTTACCGTCTTCACCGCCCGGACGGGTCACGACAACCTTATCGGCATTAATTTTGATGGTGCCCTGCGTCACGATAACATTACCGGTAAACGTCACCACGTTACCCTGCATATCCAGGGACTGCTGATCCGATTCAATGTGAATCGGCTGCTCGGTATCGCCGGTGACGGCAAATGCCGGAATGCTGGCGGCCAGAAGGGAGCTGGCAAGCACAAGATTAAGGCTGAGTTTGTTTGTTTTGGATTTCATATGAGGTTCTAACCTTTTCAATCAGCTCGGCGTTCTTGCTGCGTAAATTGCCGCGCATCTTCAGTCCGCTGGAGTTAAATGTTGTTCCATACAACGTGACCAGATCGTTTGAGGTGACATCTTGCGTCACCAGGTTAATCTGCGCGTTATCGGTCGTAATTCTGCGTAGTTGAGAGTCTGCCACCAGGGCGTTGACTTCAACATGGCCATACAGATACAGCATCCGATCCTCAGTCAATTTGGCTTTATCAGCCTTGATAGACCAGGTCGGCACTTTATCCTTATCAAACGTGGTTAATACCGGTTGAGTAAACCACGAAACAGCCTGATCGGAATAATATTCAACGTGTTGAGCGATAAGTCGATAGCTCAGTGCGCCTTCCGGGCTATACACGACGCTGTCGGTATGTTCGCTCTTATAGGTCGGCTCGTTGTTATTGATTACCACCTGAGTGGTGTCGTCTTTGTCTGCCAGGTTAATACCGATCAGCACAAGGACGGCCAGCGACAGTAGAATGATAACCCAACGTCTGGTTTTGCTCATATCGATTGACCTTTGGCCTCGTCCAGTTTGCCCTGCGCCAGGAGTAATAAATCGCAGACCTCACGTACCGCGCCGCGCCCTCCATCAATGCGCGTGACATAGTCGGCACGGGGGATCAGCAGCGGGTGGGCATCCGCTACCGCCACGCTTAATCCGACTTTCGCCATCACCGGCCAGTCGATCAGATCGTCGCCGACGTATGCCACCTGTTCCGGCGCGATAGCCAGCTTGTTGAGCAGATCGTCGAAGGCGACCAGTTTGTCCGACTGTCCCTGGTACAGATGGGTAATCCCCAACGTGTTACAGCGGTCTTCTACAAGTTTAGCCTTTCGTCCGGTAATAATAGCAACCTCGATACCGGAAGTGAGCGCACAACGAATTCCGTAGCCATCACGGACGTTAAACGCCTTGAGCTCTTCGCCGTTGTTGCCCATATAAATCAGGCCATCAGACAGTACGCCATCCACATCAAGGATCAGCAGACGAATATTCTCTGCCCTGGTGATGACTTCAGCGCTGACGGGTCCATAACAGGTCGCAAGCGACGCACCTGCGTTACTCATTTCTTTTATCCTTGCGTTTCTACTCTACTTTTTACACTACGCCTGCACGCAGGAGATCATGCATATGTAACACACCGAGTAAACGGTCGCCATCAGCAACCATCACCGAGGTAATATGGCGGGATTGCATTAAATTCAGGGCGTCCACGGCAAGAATGCCCGGACGCACGCGAATGCCCCCGGGGGTCATCACGTCGGCAATCCCCAACTGGCGAACGTCAACGCCCATATCAAAGACGCGGCGTAAGTCACCATCCGTGAAGATGCCGTCGATCTTCATGGTGTCATCGCAAATGACGGTCATGCCGAGATTTTTACGCGTAATCTCAAGTAACGCATCGCGCAGGCTGGCGTTTTTATTCACATGCGGGATCTCGTCGCCCGTATGCATAATATCGTTAACGCGCAGCAAAAGCTTACGCCCCAGTGCGCCACCGGGGTGCGACAACGCAAAATCTTCCGCAGTAAAGCCGCGGGCTTTCAATAATGCCACGGCGAGCGCATCGCCCATCACCAGCGTCGCGGTTGTGCTGCTGGTCGGCGCCAGACCTAATGGGCAGGCTTCCTTGGGTACTTTAACACACAGATGCACATCTGCTGCACGCGCCATGCTGCTTTCCGGACGACCGGTCATGCAGATAAGCGGGACGTGAAGGCGTTTGAGCACCGGAATTAATGCGGCAATCTCATTGGATTCACCGGAATTAGAAATGGCGATCACCACGTCCTGCGGCGATACCATGCCCAGATCGCCGTGTGCGGCTTCACCAGGATGTACGAAAAAGGACGGCGTACCGGTACTGGCAAACGTGGCGGCCATTTTGCGCCCGATATGCCCGGATTTCCCCATTCCCATCACCACAACTTTACCCGCGCAGTTGACGATTTTCTCACAGGCGAGGGTAAAGTTCAGGTCGATGTACTGATCAAGCTCCGCCAGGCCTTCACGTTCAATAGCCAGGACTTCCTTGCCTGCTTGCTGAAAGTCAAAACCCGGTTGCAACTCTAAGTGCGACATAATGCGTTTCCAGTTATCCAACGAGAAGTGGCGATACCCAATACAGCATCGCCAGCCATATGATAAAACCGCCGGTCAGCAGTGCACCCGCGCCGCGACCAATCTGGCGCGGACGTCGCCAGCAGAGTAATGCAAAAATAACACTTACCAGTAGCATCACACTGTAGTCACGGACGAAGGCCATCGGATTGACCTCGCCCGGTGTGATCAGTGCGGGGAGTCCGAGAACGATAACAATATTAAAAATGTTGGCACCGATGATGTTGCCGACAGCAATATCATTTTCACCCTTACGCAGGCCCGCGATAGCCGTTGCCAGCTCTGGCAGGCTGGTGCCAATCGCCACCACCGTTAATCCGATGGTGAGTTCGCTCATGGCAAAGTAATTCGCCAGTACGGTGGCGTTATCGACCACCATTCGCGTTGCCATTGGCATAATAATCAGCGCAATGCCCAGCCACAGAAAGGCGACAGGTAGTCCCCCTTCGCGCGGCAGTTCTGCCACTTGCTCCCGGGTCAGGCTGTCATTGCCTTCCCGTTCCGCCAACCGCGCGATTTTAACAATGAATAGCAGCCATAGCACGGCCAGAAGCAGAAGAAAAAAACCATCGCTGCGGCTTAGTTCCCCGTCGTACAGCACGGATGCGGCCAGAATACTGACCAGCAACATTAGCGGTAATTCGCGACGCAGAACATCAGAATGCACGGTAAAAGGGTGAATCAGCGCTGACAGGCCTAAAATCAGGAGAATATTGGTGATGTTTGAGCCGAGCGCGGTGCCGACGGCTAAATCGAGCTGCCCATTCATAGAGGCGGCAACGGAGACAATAATTTCAGGTAACGATGTGCCTATGCTGACGACGGTCATCCCAATGATGATGGGGGGAATGCCGAAGGTGCGGCATAAAATAGAGGCGGCAAATACCAGACGGTCGGCACCGTAGACCACCAGAAGTAAACCAATTATTAACAGCGCCGTCGCTAAAAGCATCTAAAGTCCTTTCTTCAGGTATACTCGCCGGTCCACGTGAAGGATCTTCTGGAAGCCGTAACGAAGTCTTAATTTTGACTTTATGCGGCTAAAAAGTAAAACAAATGCCAGCTTTCGCTAACCAGAGCGGGTAATAATCTGTAAATATGTTGGGTTCATGGCTAAATTGAGCGCCAAACTCTTCGATCAACGAGGCAATAGTAAAGGATGAATCAATGGGTCAGTCTGTGGCGAATCTAGTCGATATGCACGATGTCAGCTTTTCCCGAGGCGACCGCTGCATTTTTGATAATATTTCCCTGACGGTGCCGCGCGGCAAGATAACGGCGATCATGGGGCCATCAGGCATCGGCAAAACGACGCTGTTGCGTCTGATTGGCGGACAAATTCCCCCCGATAAGGGTGAGATCCTGTTTGATGGCGAGAACGTCCCGGCCATGTCTCGTTCGCGGTTATACACCGTGCGTAAACGTATGAGTATGCTGTTTCAATCGGGTGCGCTGTTTACCGATATGAACGTGTTCGACAACGTCGCTTATCCGCTACGTGAGCATACGACGCTACCCGCGCCGTTGCTGAAAAGCACGGTGATGATGAAGCTTGAGGCCGTTGGCCTGCGCGGCGCAGCAAAATTAATGCCTTCTGAATTATCTGGTGGGATGGCGCGACGTGCCGCACTTGCACGTGCCATTGCGCTGGAGCCAGACCTGATCATGTTTGATGAGCCGTTTGTCGGTCAGGACCCCATCACCATGGGCGTGCTGGTGAAGCTGATCTCTGAACTGAACAGCACACTGGGTGTCACCTGTGTGGTGGTGTCTCATGATGTGCCGGAGGTTCTGAGTATTGCGGATTACGCCTATATAATGGCGGATAAAAAAATTGTGGCCTACGGTAGTGCTCAGGCACTGCAAGAAAATGCCGATCCGCGTGTACGTCAGTTCCTCGATGGCATTGCTGATGGGCCGGTTCCGTTCCGCTACCCGGCGGGCGATTACCACTCCGATTTACTTAAAACAGGGAGTTAAGCCATCCATGTTGTTAAATGCGCTGGCCTCACTCGGACATCGAGGGATTAAAACCCTCAGGACGTTCGGGCGTGCCGGATTAATGTTGTTCAATGCGGTAGTCGGCAAGCCGGAGTTTCGCAAACATGCGCCGCTTCTGATCCGTCAGCTCTATAATGTCGGCGTCTTATCGATGCTGATTATTATCGTTTCTGGCGTGTTCATCGGTATGGTATTGGGGCTGCAGGGATACCTGGTTCTGACCACCTACAGTGCGGAAACCAGTCTTGGTATGCTGGTGGCGCTTTCGCTGCTGCGTGAACTGGGACCGGTTGTGGCGGCGCTGCTGTTCGCCGGGCGAGCCGGGTCGGCCTTAACCGCAGAAATTGGTCTGATGCGGGCAACCGAACAGCTTTCCAGTATGGAAATGATGGCGGTTGATCCCCTGCGTCGGGTGATATCCCCACGCTTTTGGGCGGGGGTGATTTCACTGCCGCTGCTGACGATTATTTTTGTCGCGGTAGGTATCTGGGGCGGTTCACTGGTCGGCGTAAGCTGGAAAGGTATTGATGCAGGCTTTTTCTGGTCTGCGATGCAAAATGCCGTCGACTGGCGCCTGGACCTGGTCAACTGTTTAATTAAGAGCGTGGTGTTCGCCATTACGGTCACATGGATTGCATTGTTCAATGGTTATGATGCAATCCCGACCTCTGCCGGGATTAGCCGGGCAACGACACGTACCGTTGTGCACGCCTCTCTTGCCGTTCTGGGGCTGGATTTTGTGCTGACCGCACTGATGTTTGGGAATTGAGTTCATGCAAACGAAAAAAAATGAAATTTGGGTCGGGTTATTCCTGTTGGTTGCGCTGCTGGCGGCGCTGTTCGTCTGCCTGAAAGCAGCTAACGTCACCTCTATGCGTACTGAGCCGACCTACACGATTTATGCGACCTTTGATAACATTGGCGGCTTGAGAGAACGCTCTCCGGTGCGGATTGGCGGGGTAGTTGTTGGACGCGTGTCGGACATTTCGTTGGATCCGAAATCGTACCTGCCGCGTGTGACGCTGGAGATTGAATCGCGCTTTAACCAGATTCCAGATACCAGTTCGCTGAGTATCCGCACTTCCGGTCTGCTGGGTGAGCAATATCTGGCATTGAACGTCGGTTTTGAGGATCCTGAACTGGGAACCGCTATTCTCAAGGATGGTGATACGATCCAGGACACCAAATCGGCGATGGTGCTGGAAGATATGATTGGTCAGTTCCTTTACAACAGTAACAGTAAAGGCGATGACAATAAGAATTCTGGCGATGCGCCGACTGCGGCTCAGGGTAATAATGAAGCCACCACGCCTGCGGGCGCGACGAAATAATCTCAGGAGAATCGACATATGTTTAAACGATTGATGATGGTGGCTATGCTGGTCATTGCTCCACTTAGCGCAGCAACGGCAGCGGATCAAGCCAACCCTTACAAACAGATGGATGAGGCGGCGCAGAAAACCTTCGACCGTCTGAAGAACGAACAGCCGAAAATCCGTTCTAACCCGGATTACCTGCGTGATATCGTCGATCAGGAGCTGTTGCCGTACGTGCAGGTGAAATATGCCGGCGCGCTGGTGCTGGGTCGTTATTACAAAGAAGCGACGCCTGCACAACGTGATGCGTATTTTGCTGCGTTTCGTGAGTACCTGAAACAGGCCTACGGCCAGGCGCTGGCGATGTACCATGGTCAGACTTATCAGATAGCCCCGGAACAACCGCTGGGTGACGCGACCATCGTGCCGATCCGTGTCACCATTATCGATCCGAATGGCCGTCCTCCGGTACGTCTGGATTTCCAGTGGCGTAAAAACTCCCAGACCGGTCACTGGCAGGCGTATGACATGATCGCCGAAGGCGTCAGCATGATCACCACCAAACAAAATGAGTGGAGTGACCTGCTGCGGACCAAAGGTATTGATGGCCTGACGGCGCAGCTGAAATCTATTTCTCAGCAGAAAATCACGCTGGAAGAGAAAAAATAATGACGCAGTCACTCGCCTGGACGCGTGAAGGTGACAAGTTGTTGCTGGTGGGGGAACTGGATCAGGACGTGTTAAACCCATTATGGGATGCGCGTGTTGAAGCGATGAAAGGGGTTACCTGCATCGATCTGAGCCAGGTTTCCCGGGTTGATACCGGTGGACTGGCACTGCTGGTCCATCTTATTGACCAGGGCAAGAGGCAGGGGAACCGTGTTGTACTCAGCGGTGTGAACGATAAGGTTTATACGCTGGCAAAGCTTTACAATCTGCCTGACGATGTCCTTCCGCGTTAATTTTTTGTAGGCCGGATAAGGTCTTGTGCCGCCATCCGGCAAACCCCCTGAGGGGGTAGCAGCCACCAAAGCCTTGTCTGATTTATCGGCGAGGCTTTTTGCTTATTTATGACAGCGCAACTTTGCTCTAAGATGTTGGGCTGTTTTCACTATCTGACGAATGAAGAGCCCATGGAAAATAATGAAATTCAGAGCGTGCTGATGAACGCACTCTCCCTCCAGGAAGTCCACGTCTCTGGCGATGGCAGTCACTTTCAGGTTATTGCCGTGGGTGAGATGTTTGACGGCATGAGCCGGGTCAAGAAGCAGCAATCGGTCTATGGCCCATTGATGGAGTACATTGCGGACAACCGCATTCATGCCGTGTCGATCAAAGCATTTACCCCAGCGGAATGGGCACGCGATCGCAAACTTAACGGTTTTTGAGCTACGGGTGATGCGCCGGTAGCGAATATGAATTCTTAACAGAGAACAGAATAATGGATAAGTTTCGTGTACAGGGGCCGACTAAGCTCCAGGGCGAAGTCACAATTTCAGGCGCTAAAAACGCCGCACTGCCAATCCTGTTTGCGGCATTGCTGGCAGAAGAACCTGTCGAAATCCAAAACGTCCCGAAACTGAAGGACGTTGACACCTCGATGAAGCTGCTGAGTCAGCTGGGCGCAAAGGTTGAACGTAACGGTTCCGTGCACATTGATGCTCGCGACGTTAACGTCTTCTGCGCGCCATACGACCTGGTAAAAACCATGCGTGCGTCTATCTGGGCGCTGGGGCCGCTGGTGGCTCGCTTTGGTCAGGGCCAGGTATCACTGCCGGGCGGCTGCACAATTGGCGCGCGTCCGGTTGACCTGCACATTACCGGTCTGGAGCAGTTAGGGGCGACCATCAAGCTGGAAGAAGGCTATGTGAAGGCGTCCGTTGATGGCCGTCTGAAAGGCGCGCACATCGTGATGGATAAAGTGAGCGTCGGCGCGACGGTCACTATCATGTGTGCGGCTACGCTTGCCGAAGGTACGACCATCATCGAGAACGCCGCGCGCGAGCCGGAAATCGTTGATACCGCGAACTTCCTGATTGCACTGGGTGCGAAGATCACCGGTCAGGGCACCGATCGTATCACCATCGAGGGCGTTGAGCGTCTCGGCGGCGGCGTGTATCGCGTTCTGCCAGACCGTATTGAAACCGGGACGTTCCTGGTGGCAGCGGCGATTTCTCGCGGCAAAATCATCTGCCATAACGCACAACCGGACACGCTGGATGCCGTTCTGGCGAAACTGCGTGATGCAGGTGCGGATATTGAAGTCGGGGCAGACTGGATTAGCCTCGACATGCACGGCAAGCGTCCGAAAGCGGTCAATGTGCGCACTGCTCCGCATCCGGCGTTCCCGACTGACATGCAGGCACAGTTCACGCTGCTGAATCTGGTGGCAGAAGGCACCGGTTTCATCACGGAGACCGTGTTTGAAAACCGCTTCATGCACGTGCCTGAACTTAGCCGTATGGGCGCTCACGCAGAGATTGAAAGCAATACCGTGATTTGTCACGGCGTTGAAACGCTCTCCGGCGCGCAGGTGATGGCAACGGATCTGCGTGCATCAGCAAGCCTGGTACTGGCAGGCTGTATTGCAGAAGGCACCACGGTAGTTGATCGCATTTATCACATCGATCGTGGCTATGAGCGCATCGAAGATAAGCTGCGTGCGCTGGGCGCAAATATCGAGCGCGTGAAAGGCGAGTAATAGTCAACGTGTCTAGTGACCCCTTGGTTTTTGCTCAGGGGTCACTGTTCAGCACTTCACTCGAGGGGCATTTTCTCTTTACGCACTCTCATCATCCGTGTTCTGTCGATGAATTCATGCGTCTTTGCGTCGTGATATCGCGACGGCCAAATTACCCAGGGTTCCGTGCCTAGCGCTTTAGCGATAATGACTTCTCCTTTTGGCCATGGACGAGTTAACGCATTTGCCAGCGTTGATGAACTCAACCCATTTCTCCGCGACTCTGCGGCCATTGAGGTCCCTTTCTTGCGCAGTCCTGCGATGATATCAGCTGGATGCCAGTCAATGAGCTTGCTTTCCATACGTCCCTTTCTCCTTTGGTTCACCACTTGTGGTTTAACAATTAGCCAGTAGTGACACTATACTCGCGGAGAACGAATGTTCTAAAATGTTCGTGTAAAGGGTTTGTATATTCAGAATAAACCAAGATTTTTTCTAGTGTTATGTAAAATATTTGTGTTTATTGGAATTTACTGGAATATAAAAAATCCCGTGCAGTGCACGGGATGATGTTATACGAAGAAAGGTGAGGAAAGGATTAACGGTCGCGCTGTACGGCGATATGTGCCAGGCCAATCAGGGCTTCTTTCCATTGCGTTTCAGGGAGTACCTGAAGCGCGGCGATGGCCTTGTCGGCCTCTTCTTCTGCACGCTGGCGGGTCCATTCCAGCGAGCCGCAGGCGTTCATGGCCTCCAGAACCGGCTCCAGAAGATGACGCCCGTTTCCTTGCTCGATAGCCTGACGAATCATTTGCGCCTGTTCTGGGGTACCGTGGCGCATCGCATGCAGAAGCGGCAGCGTCGGTTTCCCTTCGTTGAGATCGTCGCCCACGTTTTTACCCAGTTGCTCGCCGTCTGCGCTGTAATCGAGTAAGTCGTCGATTAACTGGAAAGCAGTGCCAAGATAGCGGCCATAATCCTGCAAGCCTTTTTCTTGTTCTTCGCTGCAGCCGGCAAGAATACCAGAGCACTGTGCTGCCGCTTCAAACAGGCGCGCTGTCTTGCTGTAGATGACGCGCATATAGTTTTCTTCGGTAATGTCAGGGTCGTTGACGTTCATCAATTGCAGAACTTCACCCTCAGCAATGACGTTCACTGCCTTAGACATCACTTCCAGCACTTTCAGTGAGCCAAGGCTGGTCATCATCTGAAAGGCGCGGGTATAGATAAAATCGCCGACCAATACGCTGGCTGCATTACCAAACGCTGCGTTTGCCGTTGCTTTCCCACGGCGCATGTCGGATTCATCCACCACATCGTCATGAAGCAGGGTTGCGGTGTGGATAAACTCGATTAGGGCCGCGATCGTAACGTGGGCGTTTTCCTCATAGCCAACGGCGCGAGCAGCAAGTACGGCGATCATTGGGCGAATGCGTTTTCCGCCGCCGCTGATGATGTAGTACCCCAACTGATTGATCAGCTGGACGTCGGAATTGAGCTGTTCAAGGATTGTCGCATTGACACCCGCCATATCTTGCGCGGTTAACTCATTGATTTTTTCTAAATTCATCGCAAAAGCCGGGCTTCTCGCCCCGATTACCTCACTGTATGGCAAGGTAACTACGGGTTTAGGGTTAGAAATATATGCTGATTGTACTGAAAAAACGCCACAGATAAACGTTACCATACACGTTGTGTTTTTTTTCTGCATGTATTGACGGTAGCACTTGTCAAAGGCTCGCGTTTTGCGTAATATTCGCGCCCTATTGTGAATATTTATAGCGCACTCTGAATCATCAAAAAGGTGTGCGCGGAAGCGGAGTTTTTTATGTACGCGGTTTTCCAAAGTGGTGGTAAACAACACCGAGTAAGCGAAGGTCAGACCGTTCGCCTGGAAAAGCTGGACATCGCAACTGGCGAATCTGTTGAATTCGCAGAAGTTCTGATGATCGCAAACGGTGAAGAAGTCAAAATCGGCGTTCCTTTCGTTGATGGCGGCGTTATCAAAGCTGAAGTTGTTGCTCACGGTCGTGGCGAGAAAGTTAAAATTGTTAAGTTTCGTCGTCGTAAACACTATCGTAAGCAGCAGGGCCATCGTCAGTGGTTCACTGATGTGAAAATCACTGGCATCAGCGCTTAAGTTAAGAGGAGCAGATTAAATGGCACATAAAAAGGCTGGCGGCTCGACTCGTAACGGTCGCGATTCAGAAGCTAAACGTCTGGGCGTAAAACGCTTTGGCGGCGAAACAGTTCTGGCAGGTAGCATCATCGTTCGTCAACGTGGTACTCAGTTCCACGCTGGTTCTAACGTGGGCTGCGGCAAAGACCACACTCTGTTTGCTAAAGCAGACGGTAAAGTGAAATTCGAAGTGAAAGGCCCGAAAAACCGTCGTTTCATCAGCATTGTTGCTGAATAAGTTTTTCGCGTCCCGGTAACGGATGAAAGCCCCGCAACGTGTTGCGGGGCTTTTTACATTCGATGGCCGGTAAATATGCTCGTCTCGCCGTGACAACCCGGAAACGAGCTCTTGCAGGGAATACGGCATGAAGCAGCAGGCAGGTATTGGTATTCTTTTAGCGCTGACGACGGCAGTCTGTTGGGGCGCTTTACCAATAGCGATGAAGCAAGTGCTGGAGGTGATGGAGCCTCCTACGGTAGTGTTCTACCGTTTTTTAATGGCAAGTATTGGCCTTGGGGCGATTCTTGCGGTTAAAAAAAAGCTCCCGCCATTGCGTATTTTTCGCAAAGCGCGTTGGTTGGTACTGTTGGCAATCGCCACCGGTGGGCTGTTTGGTAACTTCATTCTGTTTAGTTCATCTTTGCAATATTTGAGCCCAACGACTTCGCAGGTTATCGGACAATTGTCACCGGTTGGCATGATGGTCGCCAGCGTCTTTATCCTGAAGGAAAAGATGCGCGGTACGCAGATTATTGGCGCCATAATGCTGCTGAGTGGACTGGTGATGTTTTTTAATACCAGTCTGATCGAGATTTTTACCAAACTCACTGATTACACCTGGGGTGTGATCTTTGGTGTGGGTGCGGCGACGGTCTGGGTGAGCTATGGGGTTGCGCAAAAGGTGTTATTGCGTCGCCTGGCATCACAGCAGATCCTGTTTTTACTGTACACTTTATGTACGCTCGCGTTGTTGCCGCTGGCTAAACCCGGTGTGATAACGCAGCTCAGCGACTGGCAGCTGGCTTGCCTGATATTCTGCGGCCTGAATACGCTGGTAGGATACGGCGCACTTGCGGAAGCAATGGCGCGCTGGCAGGCGGCTCAGGTGAGCGCCATTATTACGCTCACACCGCTGTTTACGTTATTATTTTCAGATTTATTATCACTGGCCTGGCCCGATTTCTTCGCCAGACCGATGCTAAACCTTTTAGGTTATCTCGGTGCGTTTATCGTGGTTGCGGGCGCGATGTATTCCGCCATTGGTCATCGTATTTGGGGCGGTTTACGTAAGCATGAAACGGTGGTTTCGCAACCCCGCTCAGGCGAATGATTTACGGAGAGTAAAATGAAGTTTGTTGATGAAGCATCGATTCTGGTCGTTGCAGGTGATGGCGGTAATGGTTGCGTCAGCTTCCGCCGCGAAAAGTACATCCCGAGAGGCGGTCCGGACGGCGGTGATGGTGGTGATGGTGGTGACGTCTGGCTGGAAGCCGACGAAAACCTGAACACGCTGATCGATTACCGCTTCGAAAAATCGTTCCGTGCGGAACGTGGTCAGAATGGCGCGAGCCGTGATTGCACCGGTAAGCGTGGTAAAGACGTTACGATTAAAGTGCCTGTCGGTACGCGTGTGATCGATCAGGGCACGGGCGAAACCATGGGCGACATGACCAAGCACGGTCAGCGTCTGATGGTCGCTAAAGGCGGTTGGCACGGTCTGGGTAACACCCGTTTCAAATCCTCGGTCAACCGTACTCCGCGTCAGAAAACAATGGGTACGCCGGGCGATAAACGCGATCTGATGCTGGAGCTGATGCTGTTAGCGGATGTCGGTATGCTGGGTATGCCAAACGCCGGTAAATCAACGTTTATCCGTGCGGTCTCTGCAGCGAAACCGAAAGTGGCGGATTATCCGTTCACCACGCTGGTGCCGAGTCTGGGCGTTGTGCGTATGGACAACGAAAAGAGCTTTGTGGTTGCTGACATCCCGGGGCTGATTGAAGGCGCTGCGGAAGGCGCGGGTCTGGGGATCCGATTCCTGAAGCACCTGGAGCGTTGCCGCGTCCTGCTGCACCTCATCGATATCGATCCGATTGACGGTTCAGATCCGGTAGAAAACGCCCGTATTATTATTGGCGAACTGGGGAAATACAGTCAGGATCTGGCCTCCAAGCCGCGTTGGTTAGTGTTCAACAAAATTGATTTGATGGACAAAGACGAAGCGGAAGAGAAAGCGAAAGCGATCGCTGAAGCGCTGGGCTGGGAAGGTAAATATTACCTGATCTCTGCGGCCAGTCAGCTGGGCGTGAAGGATCTTTGCTGGGATGTGATGACGTTTATCATTGAGAACCCAATTGTTCAGGCTGAAGAAGCGAAGCAGCCAGAGAAAGTGGAGTTCATGTGGGACGATTATCACCGTCAGCAGCTCGCTGAAGTCGAAGACGAAGCGGAAGATGACTGGGATGAAGATTGGGACGAAGACGACGAAGAAGGCGTTGAGTTCATCTACAAGCGTTAATCCTGGTGCCGGATGGCGACGCGATTGCGTCTTATCCGGCCAACAATATCAACGGGCCGCAAATGCGGCCCGTTTTGTTATGTGCGCTGT
Organism: Citrobacter freundii; assembly: GCF_029717145.1. Lineage (NCBI taxonomy): Bacteria > Pseudomonadati > Pseudomonadota > Gammaproteobacteria > Enterobacterales > Enterobacteriaceae > Citrobacter > Citrobacter freundii. Next base: position 503,577 of record NZ_CP099222.1, read on the forward strand.
AGGTCGGATACGCGCAAGCGCTATCCGACAGCATCACCGTCAGTTGTTCTGATAAATATCTTTGTACAACCGGCTTTCAAAGCGTACCAGCGGGATACGGCGGTTACGCTGGTCAGCGGGTTCTACCGCATAGCCAGACAGATACTGTACAAACGCCATGCGTTGCCCGCTTGCCGTGGTAATGAATCCTGCAAGGTTATACACCCCCTGTAACGAGCCGGTCTTCGCGGAGACTTTGCCATCCACGCCAGCCTGATGCAGACCCGCACGGTATTGCAGAGAGCCGTCATGGCCTGCCAGCGGCAGCATCGTAATAAAGTTCAGCTCGTTGTCATGCTGTGCGATGTACTGCAGCACCTGCATCATGGTGGCGGGCGCAATCAGGTTGTGGCGAGAGAGGCCGGATCCGTCGGCAATGATCGTGTTACCAATATCGACACCCGCCTGCTGGCGCAGGATCTGGCGTACGGCATCGGAACCTGCGCGCCAGGTGCCAGGGACATTAAATCGCGCGTGGCCGATCATACGAAAAACGGTGTCAGCAATCATGTTGTCCGACTTTTTCAGCATAATCTTAAGCAGGTCATGTAAAGGCGCTGACTGCTTGCTGGCGACAACGGTACCCGGCTCGTTGACCTGCGTCTGGCGCAGCAGCGTACCGCTGTAGGTGATACCCGCTTGTTTCAGCTCATCTTTAATAATTGCCCCGGCATAGCTGGCGCCGTCCTGAATGGCAAACGCCAGCGGCAGTGGGTCGGTGCGCTGGGGAAGACAACCGGTTAGCGTGAAGCGGTTTAAATCGCCAGGAACGACATCCAGTTCACAATATTGCGCTTCTGCAGAACCACGCGCGAGGGTGCGAACCTGGCTGAACATGGTTACCGGGTAGTATGATGCCACGCGAATAAAGGCGAGATCGTTAGGTTTTTGCGCACTGTAAAGCGACACCGAGAAGCAGTTACGATCAACAATCGCTGCCGCAGGCGGTGCGCTAAAACACTGCGTCATGTCGTTCCAGGGCCAGCCAGGTGCTTTATCATGACTGGCGAAAATGGACGTGTCGATGAGGACATTTCCGGCAATTTGCGTCACGCCTGATTTTTTCAGGGTTGCTACCATATTGCGAATATCCTGACGTTTTAGCGTCGGATCGGCACCAAATCGCGCCACCAAGTCACCTTTCAATACCCCGCCTTCCACGCTACCTTTGGTTTCTAGCGTAGTAGTAAAACGGAAGTCCGGCCCAAGCTGGATCAAGGCCGCCAGGGCGGTGATGACTTTTTGGGTGCTGGCGGGTAGGGCCATTTGTTGGCTATGGTAATCAATAGCAGGCGTCGGAGCCCCAACCTTCTGTACCATAAGGGCGAGGTTGGCCCCGGCAGGGAGCTGGTTGATATACTCGTCAACATTCGCAGCCTGAACGCTGAACGCCGCAATACTGGCAGTCAATCCGATGGTAAATCTGGGAAATCGCATAATCTCGCGCTAACAACCTGGAAACAGGCCGTCATACTACGGCGCAACGCCCCAAAAAGTAAACGATGACCCATAGGGAACTCCAGGGTAAAATGATCATCAAATAGAGAATTGTAGCTGACCTGGGTCCTCGGGCCCGGGTCGGTATTTTTTTGCTTCTGACTCTGGCATCGCGTTTGCCAGGGTGGGCTTAGCAGCCGGGGTGAGGACAACCGCCCCCTACAGGAATGTTCAAGAGGTATAACAAATGCAAGCTATCCCGATGACCTTACGTGGTGCTGAAAAACTGCGTGAAGAGCTGGATTTTCTGAAATCTGTGCGCCGCCCTGAAATCATTGCCGCGATCGCCGATGCGCGTGAACACGGTGACTTGAAAGAGAACGCGGAGTACCACGCGGCCCGTGAACAGCAGGGATTCTGCGAAGGACGCATTAAAGATATCGAAGCTAAGCTGTCTAACGCGCAGGTTATCGACGTCACTAAAATGCCGAACAATGGCCGTGTCGTTTTCGGTGCAACGGTGACCGTTCTGAATCTTGATAACGATGAAGAACAGACCTGGCGCATCGTAGGTGATGACGAAGCCGATTTTAAACAGAACCTGATTTCAGTTAACTCGCCTATTGCTCGTGGCCTGATTGGCAAAGAGCAGGATGACGTGGTGGTTATCAAAACGCCGGGCGGTGAAGTGGAATATGAAGTGGTGAAAGTAGAATACCTGTAATTCGCATCTTGGTTAAGATGTTGATACATTGTAAAGAAAGGAAAAAGGCCGCATAGCGGCCTTTTATCAACGAAGAGAGCGTGGCATTTTGCTCTCCTGCTAGCGGAAATTCCCGCGTTTTACACAAACTACGTGTTCAACTTTGGGATATTCTTAGCGTGGCAGCGAGATTTTACGTTCTTTAGTCGGGCGATACAGTACCAGCGTTTTGCCGATGACCTGTACGTTACAGGCGCCGGTTTCGCGTACGATAGCTTCCACGATCAAGGTTTTGTTATCGCGATCTTCCGAGGCGATTTTCACCTTGATAAGTTCATGGTGCTCTAGCGCTTGTTCAATCTCGGCCAGTACCCCTTCGGTCAAACCATTATTGCCAAGCATGACTACAGGCTTGAGCGGATGTGCCAGACCTTTCAGGTGCTGTTTTTGTTTAGTACTCAGATTCATCGTATATTTTTGCTTAGGTTGGGATTGAAAACGGGTCATTCTACCGCCATCTCCCATATATCACCAAATAGCAGTGTAGAAATTTACACCATTGGTTACGATGAACTGCCCGATGGGAAAGTAAAATGACAGGTAAAAAGCGTTCTGCCAGCTCAAGCCGCTGGCTTCAGGAACACTTTAGCGATAAATATGTTCAGCAGGCACAGAAAAAGGGGTTACGTTCCCGTGCCTGGTTTAAACTTGATGAAATACAGCAAAGTGACAAAATTTTTAAACCGGGGATGACGATAGTTGACCTCGGCGCTGCACCCGGTGGCTGGTCGCAATACGCGGTTACGCAGATCGGAAACAGCGGCCGCATTATCGCTTGCGATCTTTTACCTATGGATCCAATCGTTGGTGTGGACTTCCTTCAGGGCGACTTTCGTGATGAATTAGTCCTGAAAGCGTTACTTGAGCGCGTAGGTGACAGTAAAGTACAAGTTGTCATGTCCGATATGGCACCAAATATGTGTGGAACACCGGCGGTGGACATTCCCCGGGCCATGTATTTGGTAGAGCTGGCGCTTGGAATGGCTCGTGATGTATTAGCTCCAGGTGGTAGTTTTGTAGTTAAGGTGTTCCAGGGCGAAGGCTTCGATGAGTATCTAAGAGAGATTCGCTCCCTGTTTACGAAGGTCAAAGTTCGTAAGCCGGACTCTTCCCGCGCTCGTTCGCGTGAAGTGTACATTGTAGCGACCGGGCGTAAACCATAACCGGCAGATTTTAAACGAAAGTTTGAAAGACGCTGGATATAGAGTATCCTGACGCTGTTTTTAACACAGTTGTAATAAGAGGTTAATCCCTTGAGTGACATGGCGAAAAACCTAATACTCTGGCTGGTCATTGCCGTTGTGCTGATGTCAGTATTCCAGAGCTTTGGGCCCAGCGAGTCTAATGGCCGTAAGGTGGATTACTCTACCTTCCTGCAAGAGGTCAATCAGGACCAGGTTCGTGAAGCGCGTATCAACGGACGTGAGATTAACGTTACCAAGAAAGACAGTAACCGTTACACGACCTACATCCCGGTTAACGATCCGAAGCTGCTTGATAACCTGCTGACCAAAAACGTCAAGGTTGTTGGCGAGCCGCCTGAAGAGCCGAGCCTGCTGGCTTCTATCTTCATTTCCTGGTTCCCAATGCTGCTGCTGATTGGTGTCTGGATCTTCTTCATGCGTCAAATGCAGGGCGGGGGTGGCAAAGGCGCCATGTCGTTCGGTAAGAGTAAAGCGCGCATGCTGACGGAAGATCAGATCAAAACCACTTTTGCCGACGTTGCAGGTTGTGACGAAGCGAAAGAAGAGGTGGCTGAGCTGGTTGAGTACCTGCGCGAACCGAGCCGTTTCCAGAAGCTGGGCGGTAAGATCCCGAAAGGCGTCCTGATGGTCGGCCCTCCGGGTACCGGTAAAACCCTGTTGGCAAAAGCCATCGCGGGTGAAGCGAAGGTTCCATTCTTCACAATTTCCGGTTCTGACTTCGTGGAAATGTTTGTGGGTGTGGGCGCATCTCGTGTGCGTGACATGTTCGAACAGGCCAAGAAAGCAGCACCGTGCATCATCTTTATCGATGAAATCGACGCCGTCGGCCGCCAACGTGGCGCGGGTCTGGGCGGTGGTCACGATGAACGTGAGCAGACGCTGAACCAGATGCTGGTTGAGATGGATGGCTTCGAAGGTAACGAAGGTATTATCGTTATCGCAGCAACTAACCGTCCAGACGTACTTGACCCAGCGCTGCTGCGTCCAGGCCGTTTTGACCGTCAGGTTGTGGTCGGACTGCCAGACGTTCGCGGTCGTGAGCAGATTCTGAAAGTGCATATGCGTCGCGTACCGCTGTCTCCGGACATCGATGCGGCAATTATTGCCCGCGGTACGCCTGGTTTCTCCGGTGCAGATCTTGCGAACCTGGTGAACGAAGCAGCGTTGTTCGCTGCCCGTGGTAACAAGCGCGTTGTATCGATGGTTGAGTTCGAGAAAGCGAAAGACAAAATCATGATGGGTGCGGAACGTCGCTCCATGGTGATGACGGAAGCGCAGAAAGAATCTACCGCGTACCACGAAGCAGGCCACGCGATTATCGGTCGCCTGGTACCGGAACACGATCCGGTGCACAAAGTAACGATTATTCCACGCGGTCGTGCGTTGGGTGTGACCTTCTTCCTGCCGGAAGGCGATGCAATCAGCGCTAGCCGTCAGAAACTGGAAAGTCAGATCTCTACGCTGTACGGCGGCCGTTTGGCTGAAGAGATTATCTACGGTGCTGAACATGTTTCTACCGGCGCGTCGAACGACATTAAAGTCGCGACTAACCTGGCACGTAATATGGTGACGCAGTGGGGCTTCTCTGAAAAGCTGGGGCCGTTGCTGTACGCGGAAGAAGAAGGCGAAGTGTTCCTCGGTCGTTCTGTTGCTAAAGCAAAACATATGTCCGATGAAACCGCGCGCATTATCGATCAGGAAGTTAAATTGCTGATTGAACGTAACTACGAGCGTGCTCGTCGTCTTCTGAACGATAACCTGGACATTCTGCACTCGATGAAAGATGCGCTCATGAAATATGAGACCATCGATGCACCGCAGATTGACGATCTGATGGCTCGCCGCGATGTGCGTCCGCCAGCAGGTTGGGAAGAGTCAGGTACGTCTAACAACTCTGGCAATAATGGCACCCCAAGTGCGCCGCGTCCGGTTGATGAACCGACCTCGCCGAATCCGGGTAACATGTCAGAGCAGTTAGGTGACAAATAAGTTATCGTTGCTGATGACCGTGCTTTAATTGAAAACCCTGGGGCTTGCTCCGGGGTTTTTTTATTTATCAACTTATACCCAATGAATTTCGAGTTGCATCAAGGCGGCGACGCAGGGAATCCCCAGGAGCGTACATCAGTACGTGACTGGGGTGATCGAGGACAAACCGGCTATGCCGGTTTGAACAGCGCTTGCGCTGGCCCCGAAGGGGTGAGGCCGAAGGCCGAATAAAGCTAACGCAGATGCAGCTTGAAAGACGATGGGTATATACCAGGGATAACACTATGAAACTCTTTGCTCAGGGTTCTTCGCTGGATCTCAGCCATCCCCACGTCATGGGGATTTTAAACGTCACGCCGGACTCTTTTTCCGATGGCGGCGCGCACAACACCTTGGTTGAGGCGGTGAAACACGCCAATCTGATGATTAACGCCGGGGCGACTATCATTGATGTGGGTGGCGAATCCACGCGGCCGGGGGCGGCAGACGTCAGCGTAGAAGAAGAACTGGAACGGGTGATCCCGGTCGTTGAGGCCATTGCCCAACGCTTTGAGGTGTGGATCTCGGTGGATACCTCAAAACCGGAGGTGATTCGTGAATGTGCCCGAGTCGGTGCGCATATCATTAATGATATTCGCTCCCTGACAGAACCAGGTGCACTGGAAGCTGCGGCGGAAACTGGATTACCCGTGTGTCTGATGCATATGCAGGGGCAGCCGAAGACCATGCAGGAAGCGCCAAAGTACGAAGATGTTTTTGCTGAGGTAAATCGCTACTTTGTTGAGCAAATAGCACGTTGTGAAAGGGCTGGGATCGCAAAAGATAAATTGTTGCTCGACCCGGGATTCGGTTTCGGTAAAAATCTTACCCACAACTACACATTACTGGCACGCCTGGCAGAGTTTCATCATTTTAATCTGCCGCTGCTGGTCGGGATGTCACGAAAATCAATGATTGGTCAGTTACTGAACGTGGGGCCATCTGAACGTTTGAGCGGAAGCCTGGCATGTGCGGTGATTGCTGCCATGCAGGGCGCGCAGATTATTCGTGTCCATGACGTCAAAGAAACCGTAGAAGCGATGCGTGTGGTGGAAGCCACATTGTCTGCAAAGGAAAAAAAACGCTATGAGTAATCGTAAATATTTTGGCACTGACGGTATCCGCGGTCGCGTTGGCGATACCCCAATTACGCCTGATTTTGTGCTTAAACTGGGCTGGGCGGCAGGAAAAGTGCTGGCACGTCATGGTTCACGTAAAATTATTATCGGTAAAGATACGCGTATTTCTGGCTATATGCTGGAGTCAGCGCTGGAGGCTGGTTTGGCCGCAGCGGGCCTGTCTGCTTCATTCACCGGGCCAATGCCAACCCCCGCGGTTGCGTATCTGACGCGCGCTTTCCGCGCCGAAGCAGGGATTGTCATCTCTGCCTCGCACAACCCGTTTTATGATAACGGAATTAAGTTCTTCTCCATCGACGGGACCAAATTGCCTGACTCCGTTGAAGAAGCTATCGAAGCCGAGATGGAAAAGCCGCTCACTTGTGTGGACTCTGCTGAACTGGGGAAAGCCAGCCGTATTGTCGATGCTGCGGGCCGCTATATCGAATTTTGCAAAGGTACGTTCCCGAACGAGCTGAGCCTGAACGAGCTAAAAATCGTGGTGGATTGTGCGAACGGCGCGACGTATCACATTGCGCCAAATGTACTCCGTGAACTGGGCGCAAATGTCATTGCGATTGGCTGTGAGCCGGATGGCGTCAACATCAATGAAGAAGTGGGTGCGACCGACGTTCGTGCGCTGCAGGCGCGCGTGATTGCAGAAAAAGCCGATCTGGGTATTGCGCTGGATGGTGATGGCGACCGCGTGATCATGGTGGACCACGAAGGTAATAAGGTCGATGGCGATCAGATCATGTATATCATTGCCCGTGAAGCGTTACGTCAGGGGCAACTGCGTGGTGGTGCTGTCGGTACGCTGATGAGCAACATGGGTCTCGAGCTGGCGCTGAAGCAGCTGGGTATTCCCTTTGCTCGGGCGAAAGTGGGAGACCGCTACGTGCTGGAAAAAATGCAGGAAAAAGGCTGGCGCATCGGGGCTGAAAACTCAGGGCACGTGATCCTGCTGGATAAAACCACCACCGGTGACGGTATTGTGGCGGGTCTGCAGGTGCTGGCAGCAATGGTACGTAACCATATGAGTTTGCACGACCTGTGCAGCGGTATGAAAATGTTCCCACAACTGCTGGTTAACGTTCGCTTTACCGCCGGTAGCGGCGATCCGCTGGAACATGAAACCGTGAAAGCGGTGATGGCGGACGTTGAAGCGGCGTTGGGTAACCGAGGTCGTGTTCTGCTGCGTAAATCAGGTACTGAGCCGTTAATCCGTGTGATGGTTGAAGGCGAAGATGAAGCGCAGGTTACTGAGTTCGCGCACCGTATTGCAGATGCGGTGAAAGCCGTATAAGTCCTGAAGTTTGAGAGCCGGAGTCCGAGACTCCGGCTTTTTTTTATCCTACTGAAAGTGCCTGTTTGCGTCGATGCTGCCAGAAGTAGCCCCCGGCCATCATCAGTACAAGAGCAGCCAGCCACGGCAGGACCGCCAGCAAATGCCCTGAACGGGCAAATGTCAGGGCAATCATCAGTAACCACCCTCCCAGCATTGGAATTGCGGTACGTTTAACAATATCCACTGGTGATACGCCTGCGATCCCGGCAATGGCAATGATCACGCCAGCAATCGGCGATAACGTCCGGCCAATACCCGCCGAAATCTGAATAGGTAGCATCATCACGGCGATGTCGCTGCCGATATGGCGGCTGATATCCGGCACCATGGGGGCGAAAGAGAAGAACGCGGCATTCCCCGACCCCATCAACGCAGAAATCGCAAAGGTGATCAGCGTCATCAGCAGGATTATCGAGGCGGCATTGAGACCAAATTCACCGGAGAGTGAGAGCAGCGCGTCGACTGCACCAATGGCTTTTAGCCCGGCTGAAAAAACTTCACCCGCGATAATCAACGTTACGACGGTGGCAAACACGCTGCCCATGCTGTCGAAAACTTTTTGCACGCCAGCCATCACTTCACGAGCTTTGCGATGACGCCAATACTCGCAAATCAGCGTAATGGCCAGGCTAATCAGAACGGCGGTATCCAGCGTAATTTTGAGCGAGCTAAACAGTAAATCACTGCACAGCAGCATCAATACCAACGGTAGCATCGGCAGAAACAGCCAGGCGATCGGGGCGTGGGTTTCTTCTGTGGCGGTCAACGTTTGCATCTGCTGGGCTACATCGCCGCCGCTTTCCCGGCGATCGAAAAAGCGTTGGACGACAATATGGAGCAGGGCGATAAAAAGAATGACCGGCACGACGATGGGAAGTTGATCGTGAACAAAATAGTTCACCACCTCGATACCCGCTGTTTTGGCGGCAAGAACCGAGTTACCGGAACCGGGTCCGAATTCAACCGCACAGGTACTGGCGATAACGGCGGCGACGGCGGCACGGCTGCAGCCAAGGCGGGTGAGCAGCGGATAAAGCGTTGCCATCAGCAACAAACCCAACCCCGTAGCGCTACTGATAAACAGCGACAAAAATTGCCCCAGCAGCAACGCCAGCCCCAGTAGGAGATATGGCGAGTTCAGACGCTGTAATGGACGCGAAGTCACCCGAACCAGCACCTGACTGGCACCAATGGCTGACATATAGGTGGCAAAGCCGCCAATCAGCATAATTTGCAGACCAAGGCCACCCAGGCGCACGCTCAGGGTATCGCGGATAAACTCAAACGCATCAAAGGGGCCAAACCCGGTGCTTTTCTTCACCAGGCTACTGAGCGTGGTCATTCCGCTAAAATGGGCGATGAGTAGTAATACAATCCCGGTGAGCAGCAGCACGGACTGGGGATGGTACTTTTTCAGGATCAGCCGTCCGGCAAAGACAATGGCGACTAGCGCCAGCAATAAAGACATTCTTTTCTCCTCACTCAAAGTTGCCGTTGACCAAACACTCTCCATCGCGCAGTAACGGCCTACCCGCGGCAAACAGGTGCGCCAGCGACAGGTCATCATTGAGGACGCAAATATCGGCGCGTTCTCCGGCACAAAGCTTGCCGCCGGAAATTCCCAGCGAGCATGCAACGTTTGCCGTCATCATGGCCACGGCCTGTGCGATCGGAATGCCCGCATCAATCAGGCGAGGGAGCAGTGCAAGGTTACCGCCTACCGGCGCGGCCGTGAGTCCTTCAACCATACCCTGAGCATTAAAGCGCGGCACGCTGCCATTGCCATCTGAGCTGATGGTGATGCGATCGGCTGGAACCTGAGCCTCCAACGCGTGGAGAATGGCCTGTTCCTGAGGCATAAAACGGCTACCGCCAGACGTCACGTCAATATGGCCGCCGCGATGGGCGAAAGCGATCGCCTGGTTGAACAGGGCTTCGGTTCTGGCCACGTGAGTCGGTGAAATATGGTGGATCGGAATACCGGCATCACAAAGCGCAGTAAGTTGCGACATGCCTTCCGGCAGGTTGCCCAGGTGCACATGCAGCAGCCCTTTTTTCCCCGCCAGCAGTGAGGCCACGCGGATATCGCTGACGATTCTCAACAGCTCCTGGAAAGAGGGATATGAACCCCGATGATCGGCGAGGGCGATTTTAACGCCGAGAATGGCCGGGATAAAGGTTATGTCATCGCGAATGGATTGCGTAATTGTCGGGCTGGGTACCGCGTAAGCCCCAGTGTGCATAAACGCGCGCACGCCCTCTAGATTCAGTGACTGCATTTTGGCGTACAGATCTTTGGGCGAGCGAGAAATGGCATCGGTGCCCAGCACGCCGACGACCGTCGTAATGCCAGCTTGAAGCAGATCGCGCAGTTTTACGGCAGGCGTTCGGCTGGCAAATCCTGCTTCACCACCGCCGCCGGTCAGATGGACATGCTGGTCGATAATCCCCGGAATTACCCATTTACCCCGGCAATCGATGACCTCGTTGACGCCATCGAAACGTGAAATATCGTTGCCTACCGCCACAATACGATCGGCATATATGAGCAGAGAGCAGAGGCCTAAATCCTCCGGGGAAAAGACACGGGCATTAGTCAGTAAAGTAAACATATTAGTCCTGTCAAACGTCAAGGGGAGGGAGACTCGGCAGGTGAAACAGAATATTGTTGTTATGCGGTCCACACTAAAGCCATTACTATAACTGTGACTATTTCCGATTTGTTATCGGAGGATACGGATATGGAATGGTGGAGAATGCGACGTGGATAGTAAGTGGTTAGATGATTTCCTGGCTTTAAGTCAGCATGGGAATTACTCCCAGGCCGCCATACAGCGGCATATTACTCAGCCTGCGCTAAGTCGGCGTATTAAAGCGCTGGAAGAGACGTTAGGCGTCCCGCTATTTGATCGTACCACGACACCCGTTACGTTAACCCGTTATGGTGAACGGTTTGAACCCTATGCCCGGCATGTCCTCAGTACGCTGACGGAGGCGCGTCATGAACTGGCCGCCATGATGCCGGCAACGGAAAATACGCTGGTGATGGTCAGTCTTCACACGCTGTCGGTGAATATCCTGCCTGACATGATCAATTACCTGCGCCAAAGTGAACCGCAATTAAGTTTTACGGTAAACGCCAGCATCCAGGGAATTGATAATCACTTTAACGCGCTGATAAACCGGCAAATTGATTTTCTGGTGACCTACGATTTGCCGTCTTCGCAGCCGGGGCTGGAGATTGTCGGGGGGCTAAAACGCTCATTGTGGCGATATGAGCGATTCATCCCGGTGATTTCAGCCCAACTGGCGGACAAGCTTGATTCTCCAGATGCTCCGATTCCCTGGCTTTGCTACAGCGACTATACCTTTGTCAGACGCATTATCGATCCGCTAGAGCAACAGGTTCACCCACGACTGAAAAAGGTCTTTGAGAGTGGGTTAAGCGAAACAATCCGGGAAATGGTGCTGCGCCATATGGGAATGGCATGGTTGCCCGAGTCGATGGTGGCTGAAGAATTAGTGAATAATGAAATTATCCACTGTTGGCCAGATAATTCAGATCTGATAGGTGAAATCCCGGTCGTTGTTTGGGCAAACCTTGACGATCAGAGACCCGTGATGCAGCGATGCTGGGATAAATTGCTGCGTTTTTGATTGATGTGGCGATTTTTTCTTCAGTTGATACAATACACTTAAATTGCCCTTGCGAAGGTTATTCGCATTGGTTAGTATTCACACCCGCTTCAGTGGGAAACAGTTAAACATTCCCGCTTTAATGGTCGAAGCATTGGTACGCGGCAACTCCGCAAGGAACAGGTTGATTATGCACGAAGCTCTTTTAGTAGTTTTCCTTATTGTAGCAATTGGCCTGGTAGGCTTGATCATGCTGCAGCAAGGCAAAGGCGCTGATATGGGAGCCTCTTTTGGCGCAGGCGCTTCTGGTACACTGTTTGGTTCAAGTGGTTCTGGTAACTTCATGACCCGAATGACAGCTGTATTGGGAACCTTGTTCTTCATTATCAGTCTGGTGCTGGGTAACATGAACAGCAATAAGACCAATAAAGGAAGTGAGTGGGAAAATCTGAGTGCACCGGCGAAAACCGAGCAAACTCAGCCAGCTGCTCCGGCTCAGCCGACCAGCGATATCCCGCGCTAATAGTAGTATCTGTGCTGAGGTGGTGGAATTGGTAGACACGCTACCTTGAGGTGGTAGTGCCCTAACGGGCTTGTGGGTTCGAGTCCCATCCTCAGTACCAATATTCCGAAAGAAAGACGCTGAAAAGCGTCTTTTTTTTCGTCTGTATGTTGTGATCCGTAGGTGTGCGTAGTAGCACGTAGGCCTGATAAGCGATAGCGCCATCAGGCATGTCCTGCAAATTGTCGGATGGCGGCTACACGCCTTAAATTCCGCGCATAAAAAAGCCGCTTGCGCGGCTTTTGTCATTTCTGTTGGCGATTACTTCGCTTTGTTTTCCAGATTCTCTACCTGCGGCAGACCGGTGGCGGAAGAGGCGGTCAGCAGGCCTGACTGGGCGTAGCCGAACAGCTTCTCACGGGTATCGGTAATATCCAGGTTACGCATAGTCAACTGACCGATACGATCGTCCGGTGAGAAGACGGAATCCCCTTTCTCCATGGTCAGACGTTCTGGCTTGTAGGTCAGGTTGTCGGAGACGGTATTCATAATGGAATAGTCGTTACCGCGACGCAGCTCCAGCGTAACTTCGCCGGTGATTTGGCTCGCAACCCAACGTTGCAGACCGTCACGCAGCATTAGCGCCTGGGAGTCAAACCAGCGACCCTGGTACAGCAGACGACCCAGTTGGCGGCCGTGAGCGTGATACTGCTCAATGGTATCTTCATTGTGAATACCGGTCAGCAGACGCTCGTAAGCGATATGCAGCAGCGCCATTCCCGGGGCTTCGTAAATACCACGGCTTTTCGCCTCGATAATACGGTTTTCAATTTGATCGCTCATGCCCAGACCATGACGGCCGCCAATGCGGTTGGCTTCCATCATCATCTCAACATCGTCGCTGAAGGTTTTGCCGTTCAGCGCAACTGGATGTCCCTGCTCAAAACGTACGGTTACTTCTTCCGCCGGGATCTTCACGCTTTCATCCCAGAACTTGACGCCCATAATCGGGTTAACGATCTTCAGGCTGGAGTTAAGGAATTCCAGATCTTTCGCTTCGTGCGTAGCGCCTAGCATGTTGGAGTCAGTGGAATACGCTTTTTCGACAGACATTTTGTAGTCGAAACCGCAGGCGATCATAAATTCAGACATCTCATGGCGACCGCCGAGTTCGTCAATGAAGTCAGTGTCCAGCCATGGTTTGTAAATCTGCAGTTCGGCATTGGTCAGCAGACCGTAACGATAGAAACGCTCAATATCGTTGCCTTTATAGGTACTGCCGTCACCCCAGATATTCACACCGTCATCTTTCATGGCGGCCACCAACATGGTGCCGGTCACCGCGCGGCCTAGTGGCGTGGTGTTGAAATAGGTCAGTCCGCCGGTGGTATTATGGAATGCACCACATTGAATCGCTGCGATCCCTTCGGCAACCAGTTGCTTGCGGCAATCAACCAGGCGAGCGTTCTCAGCACCATATTCCATTGCACGGCGAGGGATGGCGTCATAGTCATCCTCATCCGGTTGTCCCAAATTCGCAGTATATGCATATGGGACAGCCCCTTTTTGTCGCATCCACAGCAGTGCAGCACTGGTGTCCAGGCCGCCAGAAAAAGCGATACCAATACGTTGACCTACCGGGAGATGCTTGAGAATCGTCGTCATAAAATAAAACCCTGCTTGATAGACTGGTGAAGAGGTTGGTTTTTTATGCTAAGTGCATTTTTATGCAAAATAAATGAGTTTTCATTTAATCACCTTTTAACGGTGACAGGAAGAGTTTAGTGATAATTTCGTTAAATAACGGCGTTGAAGGCAGATTTATCTTTGTTGCCCTTTGCTAAATTTGCGCAGGCTGGCATTCATTCATTTGCATAGTAGTAACAAGGTTGACATAAGGGATAGAAAATCAATATACTGTGCGCAGATTTTACGTCCCGTCCTCGGTACCAAATCCCAGCAGTATTTGCATTTTTTACCCAAAGCGAGTAAAATTTGCCACGTTTCAGGCGCGGGGTGGAGCAGCCTGGTAGCTCGTCGGGCTCATAACCCGAAGGTCGTCGGTTCAAATCCGGCCCCCGCAACCACTTTCCCTTAGAGTTCTTTTTCAAATATACTGTGAAGACTTAGGCCTTCGTAGCTGGATTTGAAAAAAAATTCTTTCGGAAGGTTCTCCGAACCGCAGGTGCGGTTATAGGGTTCAGTTATCTAAAGCCCCGATTTATCGGGGTTTTTTGTTATCTGATTACAGAATAACTGGGCTTTAGGCCCTTTTTTTATGTCTTGGGGGTGGGCTTGTCCACATTAGAGCAAAAATTAACAGAGATGATTAAAGCACCAGTTGAAGCCTTGGGCTACGAGCTGGTCGGCATCGAATTTATTCGTGGTCGCACATCCACACTGCGCATCTATATTGATAGTGAAGATGGCATCAATGTTGATGATTGTGCTGATGTGAGCCACCAGGTTAGCGCCGTGATGGACGTTGAAGATCCGATCACCGTTGCTTATAACCTGGAAGTCTCCTCACCGGGTCTCGATCGTCCTATGTTCACGGCTGAACACTACGTGCGTTTCCTGGGTGAAGAAGTCACGCTGGTTCTTCGTATGGCGGTACAAAATCGCCGTAAATGGCAGGGCGTTATCAAAGCGGTGGATGGTGAGATGATCACTGTCACAGTCGACGGTAAAGATGAAGTGTTCGCGCTGAGTAATATCCAGAAGGCGAACCTGGTTCCCCACTTTTAACAGTCTGGATTGAGGTGAAAAGCCCGCGATGAACAAAGAAATTTTGGCTGTTGTTGAAGCCGTATCCAATGAAAAATCGCTGCCACGCGAGAAAATTTTTGAAGCGCTGGAAAGTGCGCTGGCTACAGCAACAAAGAAAAAATACGAACAAGAGATCGACGTTCGCGTAGAAATCGATCGTAAAAGCGGTGATTTCGATACCTTCCGCCGTTGGGTAATTGTGGAAGAAGTCACTCAGCCAACCAAAGAAATTACTCTGGAAGCCGCACGTTACGAAGACGAGAGTCTGAACGTGGGTGAATACGTTGAAGACCAGATTGAATCAGTCACCTTTGACCGTATCACCACCCAGACGGCGAAACAGGTTATCGTACAGAAAGTACGTGAAGCTGAACGTGCGATGGTTGTTGATCAATTCCGCGAGCACGAAGGTGAGATCGTCACCGGTGTGGTGAAGAAAGTTAACCGTGACAACATTGCGCTGGACCTCGGCAGCAATGCTGAAGCCGTGATCCTGCGTGAAGACATGCTGCCGCGTGAAAACTTCCGCCCGGGTGACCGTATCCGTGGTGTTCTGTACTCCGTTCGCCCGGAAGCACGCGGCGCGCAACTGTTTGTGACGCGTTCCAAACCGGAAATGCTGATTGAACTGTTCCGCATTGAAGTGCCAGAAATTGGCGAAGAAGTGATTGAAATTAAAGCGGCGGCTCGCGATCCGGGTTCTCGTGCGAAAATCGCGGTGAAAACCAACGATAAGCGTATCGATCCGGTGGGTGCTTGCGTAGGTATGCGCGGTGCACGCGTTCAGGCGGTTTCTACCGAACTGGGCGGCGAACGTATCGATATCGTCCTGTGGGATGATAACCCGGCACAGTTCGTGATCAACGCAATGGCGCCTGCAGACGTCGCGTCTATCGTGGTGGATGAAGATAAACACACCATGGATATCGCGGTTGAAGCCGGTAACCTGGCTCAGGCGATTGGACGTAATGGTCAGAACGTCCGCCTGGCTTCACAATTGAGCGGTTGGGAACTCAACGTAATGACCGTTGATGACCTGCAGGCTAAGCATCAGGCTGAAGCGCATGCTGCTATTGATACCTTCACCAAATATCTCGATATCGATGAAGATTTCGCGACGGTTCTGGTAGAAGAAGGTTTTGCTACGCTGGAAGAGCTGGCCTACGTGCCAATGAAAGAGCTTCTGGCAATCGACGGCCTGGATGAAGCAACCGTTGAAGCGCTGCGCGAGCGTGCTAAAAACGCACTGACCACTCTGGCACTGGCCCAGGAAGAAAGCCTCGGTGATAACAAACCGGCTGACGATCTGCTGAATCTGGAAGGATTAGATCGTGATATGGCCTTCAAACTGGCTGCCCGTGGTGTTTGTACGCTGGAAGATCTCGCTGAACAGGGCATTGATGATCTGGCTGATATCGAAGGGTTGACCGACGAAAAAGCCGGTGAGCTGATTATGGCTGCCCGTAATATTTGCTGGTTCGGCGACGAAGCGTAATAAACTGTAGCAGGAAGGAACAGTATGACAGATGTAACCGTAAAAACGCTGGCTGCAGAGATACAGACCTCCGTGGATCGCCTGGTACAGCAATTTGCTGATGCAGGTATCCCGAAGTCTGCTGACGACTCTGTGTCCGCACAAGAGAAACAAACCTTACTGGCGCACCTGAACCGTGAGAACGGCTCTGCACCAGATAAGTTGACATTGCAGCGTAAAACGCGCAGTACTCTCAATATTCCTGGTACCGGTGGAAAAAGTAAATCGGTACAAATCGAAGTCCGCAAGACACGCACCTTTGTGAAACGCGATCCGCAAGAGGCAGAACGCCTTGCCGCGGAAGAGCAGGCGCAGCGTGAAGCGGAAGAGCAAGCCCGTCGTGAGGCAGAAGAAACTGCTAAACGCGAGGCGCAACAAAAAGCCGAACGTGAGGCCGCAGAACAAGCTAAACGTGAAGCCGCTGATAAAGCGAAACGTGAAGCTGCGGAAAAAGACAAAGTGAGCAATCAACAGACCGACGATATGACTAAAACCGCCCAGGCCGAAAAAGCCCGCCGTGAAAATGAAGCCGCAGAACTGAAGCGTAAAGCGGAAGAAGAAGCGCGTCGCAAGCTTGAAGAAGAAGCTCGCCGTGTGGCTGAAGAAGCCCGTCGTATGGCGGAAGAAAATGCCGGTGTTTGGGCAGAGCAAGAGAAAGCAAAAGGTGAAGAGGATAAGACCGATTATCACGTCACCACTTCTCAGCATGCTCGCCAGGCAGAAGACGAAAACGATCGCGAAGTAGAAGGCGGCCGTGGCCGTACGCGTACTGCGACGAAAGCTGCTCGTCCTCAGAAGAAAGGCAATAAGCACGCTGAATCTAAAGCCGATCGCGAAGAAGCACGTGCTGCTGGTCGCGGTGGTAAAGGTGGCAAGCGTAAAGGTTCTTCCCTGCAGCAAGGCTTCCAGAAGCCAGCTCAGGCCGTTAACCGTGACGTTGTGATTGGCGAAACCATCACCGTTGGCGACTTAGCGAACAAGATGGCGGTTAAAGGTTCTCAGGTCATCAAAGCGATGATGAAGCTGGGTGCGATGGCCACCATCAACCAGGTCATCGATCAGGAAACCGCACAGTTGGTTGCTGAAGAGATGGGCCACAAAGTTATCCTGCGTCGTGAAAACGAGCTGGAAGAAGCGGTAATGAGCGACCGTGACACTGGCGCAGCGGCTGAACCGCGTGCACCGGTTGTGACTATCATGGGTCACGTTGACCACGGTAAAACCTCTCTGCTGGACTACATTCGCTCAACGAAAGTCGCCTCTGGCGAAGCGGGCGGCATTACCCAGCACATTGGTGCATACCACGTTGAAACTGACAACGGCATGATCACCTTCCTGGATACCCCGGGGCACGCCGCGTTTACCTCTATGCGTGCTCGTGGTGCACAGGCAACAGATATCGTTGTTCTGGTTGTTGCAGCAGATGATGGCGTGATGCCTCAGACCATTGAAGCTATCCAGCATGCGAAAGCAGCGCAGGTGCCGATGGTTGTTGCAGTCAACAAAATCGATAAGCCAGAAGCCGATATGGATCGCGTTAAGAACGAACTGTCTCAGTACGGCGTTATGCCGGAAGAGTGGGGCGGCGAATCTCAGTTCATCCCTGTTTCTGCGAAAGCAGGTACCGGTATTGATGACCTGTTGAACGCTATCCTGCTGCAGGCTGAAGTTCTGGAGCTGAAAGCGATTCGTAAAGGTATGGCAAGCGGTGCGGTAATCGAATCCTTCCTGGACAAAGGTCGTGGCCCAGTTGCTACCGTCCTGGTTCGTGAAGGTACCCTGAATAAGGGCGATATCGTACTGTGTGGCTTCGAATATGGCCGCGTTCGTGCAATGCGTAACGAACTGGGTCAGGAAGTCCTGGAAGCAGGTCCGTCTATTCCAGTTGAAATCCTGGGTCTGTCCGGCGTTCCGGCTGCGGGTGACGAAGTTACCGTCGTACGTGACGAGAAAAAAGCGCGTGAAGTTGCACTGTATCGTCAGGGCAAATTCCGTGAAGTTAAACTGGCTCGCCAGCAGAAATCTAAACTCGAGAACATGTTCGCCAACATGACCGAAGGCGAAGTTCACGAAGTGAACGTTGTCCTGAAAGCTGACGTTCAGGGTTCTGTCGAAGCGATCTCCGACTCCTTGCTGAAACTGTCTACCGACGAAGTGAAAGTGAAGATCATCGGTTCCGGCGTAGGTGGTATCACCGAAACCGACGCCACGCTGGCTGCGGCATCCAACGCGATTCTGGTTGGCTTCAACGTTCGTGCTGATGCCTCTGCACGTAAAGTGATTGAATCTGAAAGCCTGGATCTGCGTTACTACTCCGTCATCTATCACCTGATCGACGAAGTGAAAGCTGCGATGAGCGGCATGCTGTCTCCGGAACTGAAACAGCAGATAATCGGTCTGGCTGAAGTACGTGACGTGTTCAAATCACCGAAATTTGGCGCCATCGCAGGTTGTATGGTTACCGAAGGTACGATTAAACGTCACAACCCAATCCGCGTTCTGCGTGACAACGTGGTTATCTATGAAGGCGAGCTGGAATCCCTGCGCCGCTTCAAAGATGACGTTAACGAAGTCCGTAACGGCATGGAATGTGGTATCGGCGTTAAGAACTACAACGACGTTCGCGTTGGCGATATGATCGAAGTGTTCGAAATCATCGAGATCAAACGTACCATCGCATAATTTTCGTCGTCTTTTGGGCTGCCGCTGTGTTGGTAGTTCAAGGCATAGAAGCTTATTTGAGGTAGGCCGGGTAAGCGAAGCGCCACCCGGCAATGAAATTTAAAAAGGGGCTTATGGCCCCTTTTTTGTCTTTATTCTGGAGAATTTATTATGGCGAAAGAATTTGGTCGCCCGCAGCGCGTGGCCCAGGAGATGCAAAAAGAGATCGCACTCATCCTGCAACGCGAAATCAAAGATCCGCGCGTCGGCGTGATGACTACCGTGTCCGGCGTTGAGATGTCTCGTGACCTGGCGTATGCCAAAGTGTTCGTGACGTTCCTGAATGACCAGGACGAAGCTGCCGTGAAGAACGGTATTAAAGCCTTGCAGGAAGCCTCTGGCTTCATCCGCTCTCTGCTGGGTAAAGCCATGCGCCTGCGTATCGTGCCGGAACTGACTTTCTTCTACGACAACTCGTTGGTCGAAGGGATGCGCATGTCTAACCTGGTGACCAGCGTGGTGAAGCATGACGATGAACGTCGTGTGAATCCTGCGGACGACAGCAAGGAGGACTAATGAGTCGTCCTCGTCGTCGTGGTCGCGACATTCATGGCGTCCTGTTGCTGGATAAGCCGCAAGGCATGTCCAGCAATGACGTGCTGCAAAAAGTAAAACGCCTCTACAATGCCAACCGTGCCGGTCATACCGGTGCGCTGGACCCGCTGGCGACAGGCATGCTGCCTATCTGCCTGGGAGAGGCGACCAAGTTTTCGCAGTACCTGCTGGACTCTGACAAACGCTATCGCGTGGTGGCCCGCCTGGGACAGCGTACTGATACCTCTGATGCCGATGGGCAAATTGTGCAGGAGCGTCCGGTGACGTTTACCCCGGAACAGCTTGCCAGCGCGCTGGAGACGTTTCGCGGTGACATCCAACAGATCCCGTCGATGTACTCAGCGCTGAAGTATCAGGGTAAAAAGCTGTACGAGTACGCGCGTCAGGGTATTGAGGTCCCGCGTGAATCCAGACCGATTACCGTGTACGAACTGCTGTTTATTCGCCACGAAGGTAATGAACTGGAGCTGGAAGTCCATTGCTCCAAAGGCACGTACATTCGCACGATTGTTGACGATCTGGGCGAGAAGCTCGGATGCGGCGCGCACGTGACGTATCTGCGTCGTCTGACGGTCAGCAAGTATCCGGTAGACCGTATGGTCACGCTGGAACATTTGCACAGCCTGGTTGAACAGGCTGAACAGCAGAACATTCCGGCTGCAGAATTACTTGATCCGCTGCTGATGCCAATGGACAGTCCGGCATCGGACTACCCCATTGTTAATCTGCCTTTAACATCATCGGTTTACTTTAAAAATGGTAATCCGGTACGTACCTCGGGCGTGCCGCTGGAAGGGCTGGTTCGCGTGACGGAAGGCGATGATGGCAAATTTATCGGCATGGGGGAGATCGACGATGAAGGTCGTGTCGCCCCTCGTCGACTGGTGGTTGAGTATCCTGCATAGCGCTCTCTGTCTTGCGATAAGAAGGCGCTGCGAGTAGAATACCGCCGCTTAACGTCGCGTAAATTATTTAACAGTTCGCGCGGCGTGTACACAAAATCATTCGAGCTGCATCAAGGCGGCAAGTCTGAGGATCCTCAGGAGCTTACTGAAGTAAGTGACTGAGGTGAGCGGACGCAGCCAACGCAGAGGCAGTTTGAAGGATGAAGTGTATACACTGGGATCGCTGAATTAGAGATCGGCGTCCTTACATTCTTAACACTTTGGAGTTTTAAAATGTCTCTAAGTACTGAAGCTACAGCTAAAATTGTTTCTGAGTTTGGTCGTGATGCAAACGACACCGGTTCTACCGATGTTCAGGTTGCTCTGTTAACTGCACAGATTAACCACCTGCAGGGTCACTTCTCTGAACACAAAAAAGATCACCACAGCCGTCGTGGTCTGCTGCGTATGGTTTCTCAGCGTCGTAAACTGCTCGACTACCTGAAGCGTAAAGATGTTGCACGTTACACTGCGCTGATCGAGCGTCTGGGTCTGCGTCGCTAAGTCTTTCGAGTTTCAGAAAGAGGGGGCCTTCATGGCCCCTTTTTTCCAGCAGATGGCAGCAATTCGCTGGAAACTAATGTATTGTTGCTATGAATGATCTTCCGTCGCAGAGGTTCGCGCGGCTAATGAGAGGCTTTACCCAATACGCGTGGGTTAGGGTTGTCATTAGTCGCGAGGATGCGCAGAAGGTCGGGTATTAACGATGGCGTGTACAAATACGCCGTTAAAAAAAGAGAAAGGATATTATTTTGCTTAATCCGATCGTTCGTAAATTCCAGTACGGCCAACATACCGTAACGCTGGAAACCGGCATGATGGCACGTCAGGCTACTGCTGCTGTTATGGTTAGCATGGATGACACCGCGGTATTTGTGACCGTTGTTGGTCAGAAAAAGACCAAGCCAGGCCAGGATTTCTTCCCGCTGACCGTTAACTATCAGGAGCGTACCTACGCTGCTGGCCGTATCCCGGGTAGCTTCTTCCGTCGTGAAGGCCGTCCGAGTGAAGGCGAAACCCTGATCGCGCGTCTGATTGACCGCCCGGTTCGTCCGCTGTTCCCGGAAGGTTTCATCAACGAAGTTCAGGTTATTGCGACCGTTGTCTCCGTTAACCCGCAGGTTAACCCGGATATCGTGGCAATGATCGGCGCATCCGCTGCGCTGTCCCTGTCTGGTCTGCCGTTCAACGGCCCGATCGGTTCTGCTCGTGTTGGTTATATCAATGACCAGTATGTACTGAACCCGACTCAAGACGAACTGAAAGAAAGCAAGCTGGACCTGGTTGTTGCCGGTACTGAAGCTGCCGTACTGATGGTTGAATCCGAAGCTGAACTGCTGAGCGAAGACCAGATGCTGGGCGCTGTCGTATTCGGTCACGAACAGCAGCAGATTGTTATTAAAGAAATTAACGAGCTGGTTAAAGTCGCTGGCAAACCGCGTTGGGACTGGCAGCCAGAAGCTGTCAACGAAGCGCTGAATGCACGCGTTGCCGCGCTGGCAGAAACGCGTTTGAGCGATGCTTACCGTATCACCGACAAACAAGAGCGTTATGCTCAGGTTGACGTGATCAAATCTGAAACCATCGCTCAGCTGGTTGCAGAAGACGAAACCCTGGACGCTAACGAACTGGGTGAAATCCTGCACGCTATCGAGAAAAACGTCGTTCGTAGCCGCGTACTGGCAGGCGAGCCGCGCATCGATGGCCGCGAAAAAGACATGATCCGTGGTCTGGACGTGCGTACTGGCGTACTGCCGCGTACTCACGGTTCCGCACTGTTCACCCGTGGCGAAACTCAGGCGCTGGTTACTGCGACCTTGGGCACCACCCGTGATGCGCAGAACCTCGACGAACTGATGGGCGAGCGTACTGACAACTTCCTGTTCCACTATAACTTCCCTCCGTACTGCGTAGGCGAAACCGGTATGGTCGGTTCTCCGAAGCGTCGTGAGATTGGTCACGGCCGTCTGGCGAAACGCGGCGTGCTGGCAGTGATGCCGGAACTGGACAAATTCCCGTACACCGTACGTGTTGTGTCTGAAATCACCGAATCCAACGGTTCTTCTTCCATGGCTTCCGTGTGCGGTGCTTCTCTGGCACTGATGGACGCAGGTGTACCGATCAAAGCCGCTGTTGCGGGTATCGCGATGGGTCTGGTGAAAGAAGGCGATAACTTTGTGGTTCTGTCTGACATTCTGGGTGACGAAGATCACCTGGGCGACATGGACTTTAAAGTGGCGGGTTCCCGCGATGGTATCTCTGCACTGCAGATGGATATCAAAATCGAAGGTATCACCAAAGAGATCATGCAGGTTGCTCTGAACCAGGCTAAAGGTGCGCGTCTGCACATCCTGGGCGTGATGGAACAGGCGATCAATGCGCCGCGCGGCGACATCTCTCAGTTCGCTCCGCGTATCCACACCATTAAGATCAGCCCGGACAAAATCAAAGACGTTATCGGTAAAGGCGGTTCTGTTATCCGTGCTCTGACCGAAGAAACCGGCACCACCATCGAAATCGAAGATGATGGTACTGTGAAGATCGCGGCGACCGACGGTGAAAAAGCGAAATATGCTATCCGTCGTATCGAAGAGATTACTGCAGAAATCGAAGTTGGCCGTATCTACAATGGTAAAGTGACCCGTATCGTTGA
Source organism: Citrobacter freundii (assembly GCF_029717145.1). Classification (NCBI taxonomy): domain Bacteria; kingdom Pseudomonadati; phylum Pseudomonadota; class Gammaproteobacteria; order Enterobacterales; family Enterobacteriaceae; genus Citrobacter; species Citrobacter freundii. The sequence continues at coordinate 526,829 of NZ_CP099222.1, forward strand.
CTTTGGCGCATTCGTTGCCATCGGTGGCGGTAAAGAAGGTCTGGTACACATCTCTCAGATCGCTGACAAGCGCGTAGAGAAAGTGACCGATTACCTGCAGATGGGTCAGGAAGTACCGGTTAAAGTTCTGGAAGTTGATCGCCAGGGCCGCGTACGTCTGAGCATTAAAGAAGCAACTGAGCAGTCTCAGCCAGCAGCTGCGCCGGAAGCACCGGCAAGCCTCGGCGAGTAAGGTTGCCATTGCCCTCCGCGTGAGCGGGGGGCCTTTAACCCGGCAGGAAGCCTTGTTAGCAACCGGGGAACAGGACGTTCATTCAATCGTTGTCTTCGGGAGTGGGAAATGAAGCCTTTTTTGCGCTGGTGTTTCGTTGCGACAGCACTCACGCTGGCTGGATGCAGTAATTCCGCCTGGCGTAAGAGTGAAGTCCTCGCAGTACCACTGCAACCGACTTTACAGCAGGAAGTGATTCTGGCACGTATGGAACAAATTCTTGCCAGTCGGGCTTTAACCGATGACGAACGCGCACAGCTTTTATATGAGCGCGGAGTGTTGTATGATAGTCTCGGTCTGAGGGCACTAGCGCGAAATGATTTTTCACAAGCGTTGGCAATCCGACCAGATATGCCTGAAGTATTCAATTACTTAGGTATATATTTAACGCAGGCAGGCAATTTTGATGCTGCCTATGAAGCGTTTGATTCTGTACTTGAGCTTGATCCAACTTACAACTACGCGCACTTAAATCGCGGTATCGCATTGTATTACGGCGGTCGCGACAAGTTAGCGCAAGATGATCTGCTAGCGTTTTATCAAGACGATCCCAATGATCCATTCCGCAGTCTGTGGCTGTATCTCGCCGAGCAGAAGCTCGATGAGAAGCAGGCTAAAGAAGCGTTAATACAGCGCTTCGAGAAATCGGATAAAGAGCAATGGGGATGGAACATTGTCGAGTTCTACCTGGGCAACATTAGCGAAGCAACGCTGATGGAGCGCCTGAAGGCGGACGCAACGGATAACACCTCGCTCGCTGAGCATCTCAGTGAAACCAACTTCTATTTAGGTAAGTACTACCTAAGTCTGGGGGATTTGGACAACGCTACGGCATTGTTCAAACTGGCGGTGGCTAACAACGTTCATAACTTTGTTGAGCACCGATACGCATTGTTGGAATTATCGCTCCTGGGCCAGGACCAAGATGACCTGGCAGAATCGGACCAGCAATAGCTGACGTACACATCAGCCCGTAATCTTTTTTGATTGCCATCACCTTCACCGGTGAGGGCGTTGTTGTTCGTTAATACACCTACTTTGAGCCGGTTCACACTTTTCAATGAAAATTGCAGATCAATTTCATGATGAGTTATGTAGACTGGCCGCCATTAATTTTGAGGCACACGTACTACATGGCTGAATTCGAAACCACTTTTGCAGATCTGGGCCTGAAGGCTCCTATCCTTGAAGCCCTTACCGATCTGGGTTACGAAAAACCATCTCCAATCCAGGCAGAGTGCATTCCGCATCTGCTGGGCGGTCGCGATGTTCTGGGTATGGCCCAGACCGGTAGCGGCAAAACTGCAGCGTTCTCCTTACCGCTGCTCAACAATCTTGATCCTGAGCTGAAGGCACCTCAGATTCTGGTGCTGGCACCGACCCGCGAACTGGCGGTTCAGGTTGCAGAAGCCATGACGGATTTCTCTAAACATATGCACGGCGTGAACGTGGTAGCCCTTTACGGCGGCCAGCGTTATGACGTGCAGTTACGTGCCCTGCGTCAGGGCCCGCAGATCGTCGTCGGTACGCCGGGTCGTCTGCTGGATCACCTGAAGCGCGGTACCCTGAACCTCTCTAAACTGAGCGGTTTAGTGCTGGACGAAGCCGATGAAATGCTGCGTATGGGCTTCATCGAAGACGTTGAAACGATTATGGCGCAGATCCCGGAAGGTCATCAGACCGCTCTGTTCTCTGCAACCATGCCGGAAGCGATTCGCCGTATTACCCGCCGCTTTATGAAAGAGCCGCAGGAAGTACGCATTCAGTCCAGCGTCACCACGCGTCCTGACATCAGCCAGAGCTACTGGACTGTCTGGGGCATGCGTAAAAATGAAGCGCTGGTGCGTTTCCTGGAAGCAGAAGATTTTGATGCGGCGATTATCTTCGTTCGTACCAAAAATGCGACCCTGGAAGTGGCAGAAGCGCTGGAGCGTAGCGGCTATAGCAGCGCTGCACTGAACGGCGACATGAACCAGTCCCTGCGTGAGCAGACTTTGGAACGTCTGAAAGACGGCCGTCTGGATATTCTGATTGCAACCGACGTTGCGGCCCGTGGCCTGGACGTTGAGCGTATCAGCCTGGTTGTTAACTATGACATCCCGATGGACTCCGAGTCTTACGTTCACCGTATCGGCCGTACCGGTCGTGCGGGTCGTGCTGGCCGTGCGCTGCTGTTCGTTGAGAACCGTGAGCGTCGTCTGCTGCGTAACATCGAACGCACCATGAAGCTGACCATTCCGGAAGTTGAACTGCCGAACGCAGATCTGCTGGGCAAACGCCGTCTGGAAAAATTCGCCGCGAAAGTACAGCAGCAGCTGGAAAGCAGCGATCTGGATCAGTACCGTGCTCTGCTGGCGAAAATGCAGCCGGAAGAAGAGCTGGATATCGAAACGCTGGCCGCAGCACTGCTGAAAATGGCACAGGGTGAACGTCCGCTGATCGTGCCACCAGATGCACCGATGCGTCCTAAGCGCGAATTCCGCGACCGTGATGAACGTGCTCCACGTGGCGATCGTAATGATCGTAACGATCGTGGCCCGCGTGGTGACCGCCCGGAGCGTGGTGGTGAAGACCGTCCGCGTCGTGAACGTCGTGACGTTGGCGATATGCAGCTGTACCGCATTGAAGTGGGCCGTGATGACGGTGTTGAAGTTCGTCATATCGTTGGCGCGATCGCTAACGAAGGTGACATCAGCAGCCGTTACATCGGTAACATTAAGCTGTTCGGTACGCACTCCACCATCGAACTGCCGAAAGGTATGCCGGGCGACGTGCTGCAGCACTTTACCCGTACTCGCATCCTGAACAAGCCGATGAACATGCAGCTGGTTGGCGATGCAGTACCGCACACTGGTGGTGAGCGTCGTGGCGGTGGCGGTGGTCGTTTCAGCGGCGAACGTCGTGAAGGTGGTCGTGGCGAAAACCGTGGTAACAGCACTGAGCGTCGTGAAGGTGGCCGTGGTGATGGTCGTCGTTTCAGTGGCGAACGTCGTGAAGGCAGCCGTGCTCCACGTCGTGACGATGCTTCCGCAGGTCGTCGTCGTTTCGGCGGTGACGCATAAGCCTCTTGGCTTCATAGCTGTAAAGTAAAATATACAGCCCCGATCTTAACGGTCGGGGCTTTTTTTATTTCTTTTGTACTCGTGTACTGGTACAGTGCAGCGCATTGAACTGTATTAGCTAATTTTAACCCTAAATAATTCGAGTTGTAGGAAGGCGGCAAACGAGGACATTCCAGGAGCTTACTCAAGTAAGTGACTGGGATGGCGGAGTGCAGCCAACGCATCTACAGCTTGAAGTATGACGGGTAAATACACTGGAGATCAGGCTAAATGGCAACACTAACCACCACCCAAACATCACCATCGCTGCTTGGCGGCGTGGTGATTATCGGCGGCACCATTATTGGTGCGGGGATGTTTTCCCTGCCCGTGGTCATGTCCGGGGCGTGGTTCTTCTGGTCAATGGCGGCACTGATCTTTACCTGGTTCTGCATGCTGCATTCCGGGCTGATGATCCTCGAGGCTAACCTCAATTATCGTATTGGTTCGAGCTTCGACACCATCACCAAAGATCTGCTAGGCAAAGGCTGGAACGTTGTCAACGGCATCTCGATTGCGTTCGTACTGTATATCCTGACCTATGCGTATATCTCGGCGAGCGGCTCGATTCTGCACCATACCTTTGCCGAGATGTCGCTGAACGTCCCGGCGCGAGCGGCAGGGTTTGGCTTCGCGCTACTGGTGGCGTTTGTGGTGTGGTTGAGTACCAAAGCGGTGAGCCGCATGACGGCTATCGTGCTGGGTGCGAAGGTGATCACCTTCTTCCTGACCTTCGGCAGCCTGATGGGACATGTATCCCCAACCACGCTGTTTAACGTCGCAGAAAGCAATGCGTCGTACACACCGTATCTGCTGATGACGCTGCCGTTCTGTCTGGCATCCTTTGGTTATCACGGTAACGTACCGAGTCTGATGAAGTATTACGGTAAAGATCCGAAGACCATCGTGAAGTGCCTGGTGTACGGCACGTTGCTGGCGCTGGTGCTATACACCGTATGGTTGCTGGGGACGATGGGCAATATTCCACGTCCGGAATTCATTGGCATTGCTAAGCAGGGCGGTAACATTGATGTACTGGTACAGGCGCTGAGTGGGGTGCTGAACAGCCGCAGTTTGGACCTGCTGCTGGTGGTGTTCTCCAACTTTGCCGTGGCGAGTTCGTTCCTTGGCGTGACGCTGGGCCTGTTCGACTATCTGGCGGATCTGTTTGGTTTTGATGACTCAGCAATGGGGCGTTTGAAAACCGCTTTACTGACCTTTGTCCCACCGATTGTCGGTGGCCTGCTGTGGCCGAACGGCTTCCTGTACGCCATTGGCTATGCAGGGCTCGCAGCCACTATTTGGGCGGCCATTGTGCCGGCGCTGCTGGCACGTAAATCCCGCAAGCGGTTTGGTAGCCCGAAATTCCGCGTCTGGGGCGGCAAGCCGATGATTGCGCTGATTCTGGTGTTCGGTGTCGGCAACGCGGTTATCCATATCCTGTCGAGCGTTAATTTGTTGCCGGTGTATCAGTAAGTAGCGTGCCGGATGGCGGCTACGCCTTATCCGGCCTACTCGAACCCGTAGGCCCGGTAAGCGTAGCGCCACCGGGCAACCTAGACCTACCCAACCAACTCCTCTTTCACCTGCATCGCCAACTCAAACGAATGCAGGCGTGCCTGATGGTCAAAAATCTGCCCGTTAACCATAATCTCATCGGCCTGGGTTTCAAGCAGGATTGACTCCAGCCCGTGACGCACTTTCGCTTTGTCCCCCACCAGCGACATGCTTAATGCCTGCTGTACGCCATATTGCTCGGATGCGGACCACAGCTGATGCATATTCTCCACCGGCGGTGGGAGTTGTCCGGTTTCACCCCGACGCAGTTTCATAAACGCCTGCTGCATAGAGGTGAAGAGAAACTCAGCGTCGCGATTGCTGTCGGCAGCGATGATGTTGATGCACACCATCGTATACGGTGTTGCCAGACGCGTGGAGGGTTTGAACTGAGTGCGATAAAGATGCAGCGCCTGGTGCAGCATATCCGGGGCGAAGTGGGAGGCGAAGGCAAACGGCAGGCCAAGCTGAGCGGCCAGCTGTGCGCTATACAGACTGGAGCCTAACAGCCAGACCGGGATTTGCTCTCCGTAGCCGGGAACCGGACGCACGTGGGGATTCGGGTCACGTGCGTCAAACCAGTCCACCAGTTCTGTTACGTCGCGGGGAAAGTTATCGATATCACCACTCATATGACGGCGCAGCGCGCGCATGGTTGGTTGATCGCTGCCCGGCGCTCGACCCAGACCGAGGTCAATACGTCCCGGATACAGCGTATTCAGCGTGCCGAACTGTTCGGCAATCACTAGCGGGGAATGGTTGGGTAACATCACGCCGCCAGAACCCAGATGCAGGGTTGTGGTATTGGCCGCCAGATAACCGATGAGCACCGAGGTTGCCGCACTGGCGATGCCGGTCATATTGTGATGTTCAGCCAGCCAGTAGCGATGGTAGCCGCGCTTTTCCGCCAGTTGGGCGAGATCACGAGAGTGCGAGAAGGCCTGCTTTGCGCTGGATCCTTCAGGGATCGGCGCTAGATCGAGCACCGAGAACGGAATGGTTTTGTCAGTCATAACGGCTCACTTTGTTACCGGTTAATCTTTTAATATTGCATTAAAGACTAGCGATTGTTGTTAACAAAGTGAGCTATTAATCACATCTGCAGTTCCAGGCCTGCCAGTCGTTTCCAGTAGCCGTTGCAGTCACTGTGGGTGGCAAGCGGTAACGGGGCACCACCATTCTCGTTGGCACGGAAGGCATCCAGCATGGCGAATGTCTCGGTTCCCAACGGGGACAGGCGCACAATATCAACCAGCCCCTGCATGGACGCCAGCTCATTACCGAGGTTGTAGACGTAGCCGCTCATGGTCTGAATACCGTTGAGGACAAACACTTGCTGATTCTCCTGCGACAGGACATCACGCCCGTTGGGATACTTGATGCAGCAGGTTTCGCACTCGTCTTTAGGCTTATCTTCGGAGCGTGCGGTGAAGCAGCGGGCAGAGTAGGCCAGCGGCAAATGCCCGTAGCTCAGTACTTCGGTTTCAAACTGGTCGCGAATACCCAGTTCGTCACACTGGTTAAGCAGGTTCACCAGCCAATCACGTGACAGCTCAACCGGCATACACCAGCGCACCATGCCCTGCTTGAGCAGAATACGCAGCGTTACGGCGTTGTAGCAGTTGAGTGCGTGCCCGGCCACGAACGGCAGCTTACGTTCGGCGCACATATTGACCACGCCGAGATCGCTGGCTTCCAGCAGGAAGTCACCGTTTTCTACATAGCGTTTCAACTCACCCAGCTCAGATGACGCCTGCACCAGTGCCAGCGTGGACAGGACCACCTGCTTACCGCTCCCGGCGAGGGACTTCGCCATGTCGATCCAGTCACCCACTTTGGTCGCCCGGCGCTTGCTGCACACTGCTTCGCCAAGATAGATAACGTCGGCATGGCTGGTGGCTGCCTGCTGATAAAAGTCTTCCAGCGTCTCTTTCGACCAGTAGTAGAGCACCGGTCCTAAGGAATATTTCATTGCTTTTCTCACTGCCATTTACGGTGATACGCGCCAAGTGTGGTCTGCGTGCCTTCGGACATAGAGCCGAGCGTTTCCATCCAGGCGCTTTGCGGAACGAAGTTCTGCGGATCTGCTTTGCAGCGGTCGATCGCCTGACGCCACACTTTCGCCACCTGGCTGACATAGGCCGGGCTACGCTGACGCCCCTCGATTTTCACCGAGGCAATATTGGCGGCCAGCAGGTCAGGTAGCAGTTCTAAGGTGTTGAGGCTGGTGGGCTCCTCCAGCGCATGATAGCGCTCGCCATCCACCAGATAACGCCCTTTACACAGCGTGGGATATCCGGCGTTTTCACCATCCTGGTAACGGTCAATCAGCACTTCGTTCAGGCGAGATTCCAGCCCCTGCGCGGTCTGCTGCCAGCGTACAAAACGGGCTGGGGAACACGCGCCGACGGTATTGGGGGATTCGCCCGTCAGATAAGACGAAAGATAGCAGCGGCCTTCCGCCATAATGCACAGGCTGCCGAAGGCAAACACTTCCAAAGGAACTGGTGTTACGCGCGCGAGTTGTTTCACCTGATGAATCGACAGCACGCGCGGCAGCACCACACGCGCGACGTCAAAGTTACGGTGATAGAAATTTACCGCTTCTTCATTGGTTGCCGATGCCTGAACAGAGACATGGCGCTCAATATGCGGGTAGCGTTCTGCGGCATACTCAAGCATGGCGAGATCGGCGAGGATCAGTGCATCCGCGCCCAGTTGTGCCGCCATATCCACGGCACGCTGCCAGCGAGCGTACCCATCCGGGTGGGCAAAGGTGTTAATCGCGATGTGCAGCTTACGGCGATGTTGATGGACGAAACTCACCGCTTCCTGCAATTTTTTCTCGGTAAAATTAAGGCCGGCGAAATGACGGGCGTTGGTATCATCTTTTAGCCCGATGTACACAGCATCAGCGCCGTTCTCGATGGCCGCCTTAAGCGCCGGGAGATTTCCGGCAGGGCACAGCAGCTCCATAATTTATCCTGAAAGTTACGCCGCCTGGGCGCAAAAATGTTAACGAAGAGGGATTTTAGTTAACCTTGCTGAGACAATTTTTGATTTGAGGCAGTTAAAGTCGTATTGGTATCACCAATAAAGAGGTAACAATTTCGTATCGAATTGTTGATTTATGCCGCTATGTCGTTTATTTGATATGGCAAAATAGCCGGACTATAGAAACAGGGAGTAAAGCTCGTGTTGGATAAACTGCGTTCACGCTTAGTACATTTTGGTCCTTCTCTGATGAGTGTACCGGTTAAACTGACGCCCTTTACGCTCAAGCGCCAGGTACTGGAACAGGTTCTGAGCTGGCAATTTCGCCAGGCGCTGGCCGACGGGGAACTGGAGTTTCTCGACGGTCGCTGGTTGAGCATAAATGTTCGTGATATTGGCCTCAGATGGTATACCTCTGTTGAGAACGACAAACTTATCGTCAGTCAGAACGCAGACGCTGATGTGAGTTTTAGCGCAGACGCCAGCGATTTATTGATGATTGCGGCGCGTAAGCAGGATCCGGATACGCTTTTCTTCCAGCGTCGCCTGGTGATTGAAGGCGATACAGAATTAGGGCTACATGTGAAAAATCTGATGGACGCCATTGAACTGGAGCAGATGCCGAAAGCATTGCGCGTTATGCTGCTGCAACTGGCGGACTTTGTTGAGGCGGGTATGAAACATTCGCCAGAAACCAAACAGACCTCGGTAGGTGAACCATGCTGATTCGAGTTGAAATTCCCATTGATGCCCCAGGTATTGATGCGCTGCTGCGTCGTTCCTTTGAAAGCGATGCGGAAGCGAAGTTAGTGCACGACCTGCGTGAAGACGGTTTTCTGACGCTGGGTCTGGTTGCCACCGACGACGAAGGTCAGGTGGTCGGCTACGTCGCGTTCAGTCCTGTTGATGTGCAAGGTGAAGATCTGCAATGGGTCGGTATGGCTCCGTTAGCGGTAGATGAAAACTACCGTGGGCAGGGCCTGGCGCGTCAGCTGGTCTATGAGGGACTGGATTCACTGAACGAGTTTGGGTACGCCGCGGTGGTCACGCTGGGCGATCCGGCACTGTACAGTCGCTTTGGCTTTGAGCTGGCAGCCCACCACGATCTACACTGCCGCTGGCCGGGTACCGAAAGCGCGTTCCAGGTGCATCGCCTGGCAGAAGATGCGCTGGAGGGCGTGTCTGGTCTGGTGGAATACCACGAGCACTTCAATCGCTTTTAAGCACCGGGGCTTGTAGGCTACTCAGCAATGCCTCAAGCCCTTCACCTTCTACAAGGCGTTCTTTCTGACGCTTTGTGAGCTGCTTGACTCGATATTCCAGACGCAGGGCCAGCGAACGATCGCCGACCTGCGCGGCAAATGCCAGAGTTAACTCTCCCTTCCCACGCAAGGCTTTCGCGCCTTTTCCGCTTTGATGTTGCTTATAGCGGCGCTGCACATCGGTGGTTATTCCGGTGTACAGGGCGTTGTCTGCGGTACGGATCAGGTACAGATACCAGGGTGTCATTGTCACCATCGACGTGATAATTTTCAGGCCTACAGTATAAAAGAGAACAGAAATGGAAACACTGACTGCGGTGACGCGCTGGCTGGCAAAACAGCACGTCGTGACCTGGTGTGTGCATCATGACGGTGAACTGTGGTGTGCCAATGCGTTTTATCTGTTTGATGCGCAGAAGGTTGCCTTCTATGTGCTCACCGAAGATAAAACTCGCCATGCCCAGATGTCCGGCCAATGCGCGTCCGTTGCCGGGACGGTAAACGGTCAACCTAAAACGGTCGCGCTGATCCGTGGCGTCCAGTTTAAAGGCGAAATCAGGCGTCTGGAGGGGCAGGAGAGCGACGACGCGCGTAAAGCGTATAATCGTCGCTTCCCCGTCGCCAGAATGCTGTCTGCACCCGTGTGGGAGATTCGTCTTGATGAAATCAAGTTCACTGACAACACGCTGGGCTTTGGTAAAAAGCTGCTCTGGCTACGTGATCTATAGTTAGAGGAATGATTGAAGGGAAAGGATAAGCGATGAGCCAGGTGTTAATAACCGGAGCCACGGGTCTGGTGGGCGGACATTTATTGCGGATGCTACTGAACGAGTCCCGGGTCCATGCGATTACGGCTCCAACGCGCCGCCCGCTCGCCGATACGGTTGGCGTCTTTAACCCTCACGATCCGCAGTTGACCGATGCGCTGGCACTGGTCACCGATCCGGTCGACATTGTTTTTTGCTGTCTGGGAACCACCCGACGTGAAGCGGGCAGTAAAGAGGCCTTTATCCACGCTGATTATACGCTGGTGGTAGATACCGCCCTGACGGGGCGTCGTCTGGGGGCTCAGCATATGCTGGTAGTGAGTTCGATGGGGGCCAATGCGCACTCGCCATTTTTCTACAATCGGGTTAAAGGTGAGATGGAGGAGGCGCTGATTGCGCAGAAATGGCCCCGGCTGACGATTGTACGGCCTTCGATGTTGCTGGGTGACAGGGAACAACAGCGAGCGAATGAAAAGCTCTTTGCGCCATTATTCAAGCTGCTACCGGGGAACTGGAAATCTATTGAGGCACGTGATGTCGCACGGGCAATGCTGGTGGAGGCACTTGCGCCAGGACATGAAGGGGTTTCGATCCTGACCTCGTCCGAGCTGCGCGAAAGGGCTAAATAAAATGCCGGATGGCGCTGACGCTTATTCGGCCTACAAACGATGAAGTCCTGTAGGCCGGATAAGACGCCCAGGCGTCGCCATCCGGCATCTGTAGCAGTATTACTTAATAAATGTAAACGCGGTCGTGACGCGTTTCACGCCGCTGACCCGGCTGGCGATATCCGCCGCAGCCTTCGCTTCACGGTCGGTAACCAGACCCAGTAGGAAGACTTCCCCGTTCTCGGTGGTCACTTTAACGTTGGATGATTTTACCTGATCGCTGGTGAGCAGCTGGGAGCGCACTTTGGTGGTGATCCAGGTATCGTTGGAGGCTTCACCCAGACCGATTGGCTGACCCTGACGGACTTCGTTAAACACTTCCGTCGTGCCTTCTACACCCATTGCAATCTGTTTCGCCCGCGCAGACAACTCGCTGTTAGGAGACTGCCCCACCAGTAGCACTTTACCCTGATAGGCGCTGACGTTGATGCGCGCTTCTTTCTTGATCTGGGCATCTTTTGATAACGCGGTACTGACGCGTAATTCCAGGGTTCCATCATCTACCTGGGTGCCGACGCTGCGAGGGTCAGTTGCGGCTTTCGTTCCGACAGCTGCCGTTCCGACAACGGCGGCAGCGACACAGCCTTGCAACAGCAGCGCAGAAAGAACCACTGCGAGCGGCGAAAATGCCTTCATGTGTACTCCTTAATCATCCTGGTGAGGGAAAAGCGTGTTATCGATAAGATCGCAAAGGCAGTTCACCGTCAGCATATGCATTTCCTGAATGCGTGCGCTGTGGTGTGAGGGAATGCGGATTTCGACATCCTGCGGCCCTAATAATCCGGCCAGCTCTCCCCCGTCATAACCGGTCAGAGCGACGATCGTCATGTCGCGGGTGACGGCAGCTTCAACGGCTTTAACGATATCGCGACTGTTGCCACGCGTAGAAATTGCCAACAGAACATCACCTGCATGTCCCAGCGCACGGACTTGTTTTGCATAAACTTCGTCGTGCAGGCGATCGTTGGCAATCGCAGTTAAGACCACATTATCAGTATTTAGTGCAATAGCAGGTAAACTGGGCCGTTCTGTTTCAAAACGGTTGATCATACTGGCAGCAAAATGCTGTGCGTTGGCAGCGGATGTCCCATTACCACAACAGAGAATTTTGTTGCCATTGAGCAGGGATTGAACCAGCGTCATGGCTGCACGGGAAATCGCATCCGGGAGCGCTTCAGCCGCAGCAATCTGAGTTTGAATGCTTTCTGTAAAGCAGACTTTAATTCTGTCTAACACGCTAATCCTTAAATCTTCAATTATGAGTGGTCGTTAAAGGCATCCTTTAACCACTCAACATCATTTCCGGTGAAGGCTAACACATCGAACCGACAATCCACAGTATCAAAACTCCCATTGTGGCGCGCAAGCCACAAGCGGGCGGTGTGTAATAATTTCTGTTGTTTGCTGCGGGTCACACTCGCCGCCGCCCCGCCAAAAAGAGCGGAACGACGAAAACGGACTTCAACAAAGACGGTGGTCTTGCCTTCACGCATTATCAGGTCGATTTCGCCGCCGCGTTCGCGCACATTGGCGGCGATAAAACGCAGTCCTTTGCCCTCCAGCCAGCAACGCGCGGTGGCTTCCCACGCGTCACCGGTCTGTTTACTCGTTAACTGGCGGGGACGACCTGTCCTTGCTGGTATTTGAGCCATGATAACTTCCTGTTAATCACACAATCCGGCGTGGCGGTTAATGCGCCAGTGTTGCCGTTAATTTCAAAGCCCTGCACCTGACGCATTTGCGTGAAGTGGTTAGCCAGCGACCACGCATCGACGCCCATGGCGTACATGCGTGCCAGCGAGTAATCGTTGCGCACGGCACTAAGCGCTTGCTGCATGAGCGGTTCGTTGCCGCCGGCCAGCATCGGAATTTCACTGTACTGCAAGCCTTCCATTTCCAGGCGGAAGTCAGGACCGGCAGTACCCTGCGCGCTACGGGAGCTGGCATACAGCGTGGCACCGCTCTGGCTGCCGTTACGCATGGCGATCATCGGCTTAATAAAGGCGATCTCTTCCGGCGTGGCCAGAATATACACGGCGTCAACACGACCGCTACCACCGGTGATTTGCGCATCGGTCGGCGGAGCCGGGATGGTGAGTCCACCAATCGTGACGCCAGGCTGTGCTGGTGTAGAGGAGACGACCGGGCTGCCCGTCAGGGCAATCCCTGCACCACCGTTGACGCCCATTCTCAGTTCTGCTGTAGAGCCGAATTTCTGTTGCAACACCACGCCGCCGCCAAGTTTTTGCCATTCCTGTGCAAAGGCGTTGGCCACGCGATCGCCTAACGCGCTACGCGGCGTTAACAGCAGCGGGGTTTGTTTTCCCTGATCGCGGATGTGACGTGCGGCATCGCGCGCTTCATCTTCCGGTGACAGCGCGAAGTAGCACACATTCGCCAGGTTCTGCACGGCTTCAGGCTGATTAAGCGCCAGTACGTTCAGCGGCGTGCTGCTCTTCATCAGTTCTTCAACATTGTTCTTCAACAGAGGGCCGACAACAATGCTGGCACCATCCTGCTGCACCTGGGCCAGGATCTGATTCAGCGGCTGTGACGAGGTGTCATAAATTTTCAGCTCTGCGGAAGGATTCGCCGGGGCGCTGGCCGTCGTTGGCTGAGTTGGTGCTGTTTGCGGCGCGCTAACCGGTGTGGCTGGCTGTGCTGGTGCATCATTGGTCAGATCGCTCACCGAGGCCTGGGAAGGGCTGGCCACGCCGTCGACGGACTGCGGCTGTGCAACGGGCGTGGTGGCGTCCGTGACGGCTGCAGGTGCTGCGGCGACAGGGGTTGATACCGGTTGCGTGCCATTGTTTTTCGCTGCTTCAAAACCCTGCTGAATAGTGCGACCAAAAACAGCGGCCTGACCGTTCAGCGGCAGTAGCAGGGCTATCTTGCTGGTGGACGCTGGCTTATAGCTCTGGACGTTAACCAACTGCGTGGGCAGTAATTTTGCCCCCGGGTTTTGCGGATAGCGTTTTTGCCAGTCGGCAATGCCGGCCTTCATCATGTCGGCATCGCTACGGTTATCAAACCAGACGCGCTGGAGATCCAGCCAGCCTTGCAGAACATTTTCATCAGCGTTGATGACCAGCGCCTGCGCCTGCTCTGGTGTCATTGACGAGAGTGTCTGCCAGGTCGCATCGATGTTTTTCTGCTTATCGTTGGCGGCCAACAGCGGCTCTTGAGCGATTAGCGCACGCAGCAGCGTTAACGATGGACGCCCCTGGTTGGCATCAATTTGTGCCTGCCAGTAACGCGCCTGTTGGTTCTGATCGAAATCGGCTGGTTTTAGCTTCTCCAGCAGGGCCTGCGCGCCCGCGACATCTTTCTGCGCAAGTTTGATCTCAACGGCCAGCAGGGATTGTTCACGACGCTGGGCATCGTTCAGGTTCTGCGGCAATTGGTTGAACAGATCGACAGCCTGCTGGCTCTTACCTTCTTTCAGCAGTGCACGAATGGCGAGTAATTGCCAGTTGGTCTTGCTATCATCTGAGCTTTGCTGCATCTGTTGCAGATAAAAGCCGGAATCAGCTTGTGCTGTGCCCTGCATATGGGCTGCACTCTGGTCTGGCGCCTGGGTGCCACAACCGGCGAAAATCAATGCTGCCAGAATGACTGGCAGAGCGCGCGCGGCTTTCATACGAGAAAATGTTGAGGGTACCATACTGTATCCAGTGATATTTTTTACGCAATGCTCAATATTAAATCGGCAATACGGACGACACAATGAAACAACACGAATCGGCGGATAATTCTCAAGGCCAACTCTTTATTGTACCTACTCCTATCGGAAATTTGGCTGATATTACCCAACGAGCGCTCGAAGTTTTACAAGCCGTTGATTTAATTGCCGCTGAAGACACCCGTCATACCGGATTATTATTACAACACTTCGCGATTAGCGCCCGTATGTTTGCGTTACACGATCACAATGAGCAACAAAAAGCCCAAATGCTGGTGGCGAAGCTCAAGGAAGGCCAGAACATCGCGCTGGTTTCCGATGCCGGAACGCCGCTGATTAACGATCCTGGCTATCACCTGGTGCGTACCTGTCGTGAGGCGGGTATTCGAGTTGTGCCGCTACCGGGTCCTTGCGCGGCCATCGCCGCATTAAGTGCTGCAGGCCTGCCATCAGACCGTTTTTGCTACGAAGGCTTTTTGCCCGCCAAATCCAAAGGCCGTCGCGATGCAATGAAGGCCATTGAAGCGGAACCTCGTACACTGATTTTTTATGAGTCCACCCACCGTCTGCTCGACAGCCTGGAAGACATGGTCGCCGTATGGGGAGAGTCGCGTTATGTGGTGCTGGCGCGCGAGCTGACTAAAACCTGGGAAACCATTCACGGCGCCCCGGTCGGCGAATTGCTGGCGTGGGTAAAAGAAGATGAAAACCGCCGTAAAGGCGAAATGGTGCTGATTGTTGAGGGCCATAAAGCGCAGGACGACGATCTCCCGGCCGATGCCTTGCGGACGCTGGCGCTGTTACAGGCAGAACTGCCGCTGAAAAAGGCCGCCGCACTGGCTGCCGAAATCCACGGCGTGAAAAAGAATGCGCTGTATAAGTACGCCCTGGAACAGCAGGGGGAGTAATTCCAATTGTTGATGTCCACACCAGCCAGGGTGTGGACATCATTCAGCATGACTTTCAAGAATGAACGAGAGTTTCGCTAATTAATAATCTGTTTGCCGAACCACATACAGCGATTTTGCTACGTACCACTTCTTTCATGGCATCCATACCGACACGCATGTAGTAACGGGGATCGTTACCCTGTGGATTTTCAGCAAACCAGGCTTTGACCGCATCGGCAAAGGCGATTTTCAGTTCGGTGGCGACGTTGACCTTACACACCCCCAGCTCAATGGTGCGGCGGACATATTCATCAGGTACATCGCTTGCGCCATGCAATACCAGTGGGATATCGACCACTTCACGAATTTCTGCCAGACGCTGGAAATCAATTTTCGGGGTTTTGGTATAGAGACCGTGCGCGGTGCCGATAGCGACGGCGAGACTGTCTACACCAGTACGTTCGACAAAACGTTTTGCTTCCTGAGGATCTGTCAGGAAAGCGCTTTCTGCATCCACGCTCATGTCATCTTCAACGCCACCCAGACGGCCCAATTCAGCTTCAACGCTGCAATCTTTGGCGTGGCAAAAATCCACAACGGATTTCACCAGCTTCACGTTTTCTTCGAACGGGAAGTGGCTGCCGTCAATCATCGCGCTACGCACTCCAGCGTTCACCTTACGACGGATATCGTCCAGCGATTCGTGATGGTCAAGATGCAGTGCCAGAGGCATGTCATAGGTTGTGGAGTAGGCGTTGCATAGCGCGTAGATCTCTTCTAACGCAATATGCTTAAAGGTGCCTGGTGTTCCGGCGAGGATCACCGGCGATCGCATTTCATTACAGACTTCGAGGATAGCCTGGATCGTTTCGGCATTGTGGATGTTAAACGCAGGTACGGCATAGCCCTTTGCCTGGGCATCCTGCAGGAGGTATTTCGTAGAAATAATGCTCATGATGCGATCCTTTTAGCCGTTCCAGGAATGAATAACAACGCCCTGAACGACGCGGTTGACTGTACCGCTGGCAGAAGGCGTATCCGGTGTATTGCCGATACTGATGGATTGCGTCAGTGCGAACACCTGGGCATACATCAGGAAGCAGAAAGCGAGCTCCATATCGATAAAAGTGCGTGAAGGTGGCAATAGAATATGTGGACCGGCTTCAATAATGGCATCGGTCTCTGCGGCAATGGCCACAACGCGCAGTGCCTGTTGATCACGACGTAACTCTGCCAGCAGATCGAGATCGTACTGACGTGTATAGGGATGGCTGGAGACAAACACCACGACCAGCGTTTCGTTATCGACCAGTGATTTAGGACCATGGCGAAAACCGGTTGGCGAGTCATAGAATGCGGCCAGTTTACCCGCCGTGAGTTCCAAAACTTTCAACGCTGATTCACGTGCGGCACCTTGTAATCCACCGCTGCCGAGGTAAACGATCCGTTTCCACGGTTCGTTACCAAACACGCCGTGGCTAAAATCGCCCAGTGACGTCAGGATCGCCTGACAGCGATCGGCCACGTTGCGGAATGTCTGGCTGTTGATTTTCTCTGGAACAAATACCGCCAGACAACTGGCCATCATAGTGGTGATACTGCTGGTCATCGCGAAACCGCGATCGTGTGTTTCTGCAGGCATGAGCAGTGCAAACGCGTTATCGCTATCGGCCGCGTTTTGGTACAGGCTGCCCGCTTCGTTACAGGTGATTGAGAGGTGATAGCATTCAGGGACAAACTGATTCGCCAACTCAACTGCTGCAACACTTTCCGGGCTGTTACCCGACCGGGCAAAAGAGACCAACAGCAGCGGATGCGCTGGT
Source organism: Citrobacter freundii (assembly GCF_029717145.1). Taxonomy (NCBI): domain Bacteria; kingdom Pseudomonadati; phylum Pseudomonadota; class Gammaproteobacteria; order Enterobacterales; family Enterobacteriaceae; genus Citrobacter; species Citrobacter freundii. The sequence continues at coordinate 543,844 of NZ_CP099222.1, forward strand.
GCCAAATAATCCATTGGATTGGTGACCAGATCGGTTGTCGGGATGGCGCTGATGTTCTTTCCGGTGTGGCTGGCGAGCCATGGGGCAATAATGTCACCGATAAACGCGGAGGTTCCCGCTCCCGTCAGTACGATCCGCAGATCGCTTTTACGCAACAAGGGTGCGAGAAAACTGTCGATGGAGGATCGGATTTTTTCGATATTGCTGAGAGAGCGGATCCAACTGGCGGGCTGCTGGCGAATTTCTTCTTCTGTCCAGGTGCCCGTTATCGCGCGAACAGGGGTGTAGGTTTCTGGCATAACTCAGTCCTTAGTCGTGTGAATTCCACATCAGACGCTGGCAAACTTGTCGCTATCTTTCGTTTCGTTTCACTTGTACATGTAATCAGTTGAATTAAATGTATAGAAAAGAAATTGAAAGTTCAAATGAATAAAAGGAAATAAAACGAAAATTGTGATCGTGCAAGAGTATGGTTTTATTATCTTGTTGATATATAAGATTTAAATTTGGAATCGTAGCGTATGGTGTTTGTTACTTCGAAAGGAAAAGAAAGGCCTTGCGGTGTTTAAGCGAAGGCCAATAGCATACATAGTGAAAGGTCTAGAGTGGGAACGTGCGGCCCTGGATCCAGATTTGTTGTAAATGCAGAGCGCTATCAAGGGCAATAATGCTGGCACGCTTGCCCGTTTTTAAAGATCCTAGCTGGTGATCAATACCTAACAAGCGAGCAGGATGCAGTGAAGCCATATGGATAGCATCTTCTGGCGTACTTCCGGTGAATTCGACCATATTGCGAACGGCCGCATCAACGGACAGCGTACTGCCGGCCAGACCGCCAGAAGCGGTCCGTACGATACCGCCGCGCATATCTACCGTTTCGCCACACAGCGTATAGCGCCCATCGGGCATACCGGCGGCCTGCATTGCATCGGTGATTAGCACTATCCGATCTTTTGCACAGTTGCAGCACAGCGTCATGGCTGCCGGGTGGACGTGGTGTCCGTCGGCAATAAGCTCCAGCCATGCGCGCGGATCGGTTAACCCCGCGCCGACCATACCGGGTTCCCGATGATGCAGCCCTGTCATGCCGTTGTAGCAGTGCACTAACCCATTTGCACCGGCGTCAAAGGCGGCTCGGGTTTGTTCCCAGGTTGCAGCACTATGACCCAGCATCACCCTGACATCCTGTTGCCTGAGGTGCCGAATAGCCTGCAATGAGCCTGGTTTCTCTGGTGCCAGCGCCACCACGCGCAAAGTTTGCCGGGAAATTGCAATCAGCTCATCCAGCTCGTTAAGTTCCAGCTCCCGAAATAACTCAGGCGGGTGCGCGCCTTTATTCTGTGGCGTGAAATACGGTCCCTCCAGATAGCTGCCCAGCACTTGCGCACCGGGGCCACCTGAATGATAGCGATGGGCAATTCGTTGCAGTGCCCCGTGAATATCCTGCAATGGGGCGGTGACGGTAGTGGGCAGCCAGCTGGCTACCCCTTCACGTGCTTTGTGCATCGCCAGCTTGTCGAGTGAGTCTGCCGCTTCATCCATAACATCGACGCCACCCCCTCCGTGGACATGGGTGTCGATGTAAGCAGGGCACAGCAGGTCGGCATCACGCCCCATCACGCCAGAGGGGATAGGCTCAATCGTCGTGATAGTGCCTTCTTCTATACGTAATTGATGATCGTCCAACCAGCCCTGTTCAGTCAGCAGACGTCTGGCGCGCAGCAGTTGTGTCATATCCCTTCCTCAACGGGGTGTTCCTCGCGACACCGTCCCAGCTCATCGACCAGGCTGGTCAGGCCGCGATGCCCGCACTCCAGTGCTTGTAGACGAAATTCTTCGCTGCTCAAGCCTTCACGCTCCAGCACCATCTCCAGCAGAAGCTGCAGATTGGTACCGGTGATCACTTCACTTCCTTGTTTTTGCATCGCCAGGGTAGACGCGACACGAAACGGAGTGCCACCCAGCAGGTCAGTCAGAAAAATGATATTTTCCTTAGCGTCCAGTTCACTCACCGCTTGTTCAAGTTGCGAAGTGAGCAAGGCGGTGGTTGAGGTTTCTGGAAAGTCGATGGCGATAAACTGAGACTGTTCCCCCAGAATCTGTTTCATCGCCTTTTCCATTCCGCTGGCAAACCCGCCATGACCCGTCAAAATAATACCTAACATCTACAGCCCCTTGTATTTACAGGAAATGACAGAATTTTCCGACTACGCCGAGCACCACAGTAATGGCGATAAGACGCAGAGGACTCCAGCCACGACGAACCAACCAGAACATGGTTAATGTGTAGACCAGTGGCAGGAAAGCCGGCATCAGTTTGTCAATAACATCCGTCTGCAGTTTTACCACCGCATCACCTGCGGTAATTTCCAACGTGGTGTTAAGGCGAACGTAAGTTGCAACCAGGGCGCCAATCACCGTCATCCCAACGATGGATGCCGCATGCCCAACCTTCTTGGTATTGGCCTTAATCAGTGGGATGGCCGCGACGCCCATCCGATACGCGTAGTGTGCCAGGCCAAAACGCAAACCAAGATGGACAACGTTGAACATAACAATAAACACGACTGCGCCAAGAATAGACCCCTGTAGCGCCAGGCTGGCTCCGATCCCTCCGCAAATGGGCAGCAGCGTTAACCAGAACATCGCATCCCCGATGCCCCCGAGCGGTGCGCCTACGGCAATCTTGGTACTTTGAATACTGTTCACGTCCTGCTTGGAGCGTTCCATCGCGAGAATGATGCCAATAACAAACGTCACCAGAAACGGATGGGTATTAAAGAACCCCATATGGCCTTTCATTGAACGCGCAAGATCGCGTTTATTGGTGTGAATCTTTTTCAGTGCGGGCAACAGACCGTACAGCCATCCTGATGCCTGCATACGTTCGTAGTTAAAAGATGCCTGTAGCAGCATGGAACGCCAGGCTACGCGGTTGATGTCTTTTTTTGTCAGCTCCGCCCCAATGTTCTGATCTTCATAGATGTTTTCATTGGTGCCGGTAAGCAGCGTATCTTCGGTATCGGAAACGTTCGGCAGAGCCGTTTGGTTAGATTCCATCTTCGAATTCCTCTTTTTGTGCTACCGGGGCTGTAGGTTCAGGTGATTTACGCAGAAAATCGATCAGCGCCATTGCCAGTGCGGCGGCGGCGATAGCCAGTACCGGGAGCTTGAGCCAGGCAGCGGCAACAAAACCCAGAATAAAATAGGGGATGTAGACGTTCTTCATCATGATTTTCAGCAGTACGGCAAAACCGATTGCTGGCATGATGCCGCCGGCGACGCCGAGGCCGTCAATCAGGCGTGTGGGTAGCACATCAATGGCGGTTTTGGCATGTTCCGCGCCAAAGTAAATCGGCAGGAAGGCGCATAAGAAGTAGAACGTCCCCAATGCCAGTAATGCCAGATAGTTCACCCGCTCAATTCCGGCTGTATCGGCATTCGCTGCCATCCGATCGCAGCGAGCCATAACACCCGACATCACGGAGAACAGGAAGGTAATCCCCATTTGAACCGCTACGGCGAATGGCACAGCCACACCAACGGCAACCTCTGGTTTTACGCCGGTCGTAATAGCAAATGTTGTTCCGACAATGGTCCCGATGATGACGTTTGGTGGCTGAGCACCCGCCAGTGGGGCCAGGCCCATCCACACCAGTTCCAGCGTACCACCGGTTAAAATACCGGTATGCAGATCGCCCAGTATCAGCCCGACCAGCGGTCCAAGAACCACCGGGCGGTGCATATGCGTTAACCCGTTGAACATATCCAGGCCTGCGATAAAGGCGAGAATACCCAACGCAAAAGCCTGCAACAGACTAATTTCCATTGTGAATTCCTCAGAGAAGTTTAAAGAGGTCCTGGGCGGGTTCGGTTGGTACGCCCTGAACGAAGCATTCCACGTCGGCGGCTTTCAGCCCGTTAAATGCCGTAATATCGTTCGCGTCTACAGAAACGGTTTTAGCGATTTGCTGCTTGCCGTTGGCGTAGTGCATATTGCCAACGTTGATGCGGTTAACCGGAACGCCGCCTTCAACCAGCCGTAAGAAGTCTGCCGGGGTTCTGCAGACCAGCAGAATTTTCTGACGATCGGCAGCACGGTGGATATTGTCGATCACTTTTTGCAGTGACCAGAAGCGCACGGCAATCCCTTCCGCGAGCACCATTTCCATCAGGTTTTGCTGAACCTGATCTTCAGCGACCTCATCATTGGCAACCAGAACCAGATTTGCCCCCGCAAATCCGACCCACTGCACACCGACCTGACCGTGAATTAAACGTTCGTCAATGCGACTTAATACAATGTTTGGCATAGTGTTTTTCTCTTTCTTTTTATGCGTTATGGGATGATGCGCCCTGGCAGGCACGGTGGTATTGCTGCAGTATGTCCTGAATATGGTTAATGATGAGTTCTCGTGGTGTGGCGTTGAGATCTCCCTCGCGCACTTTTACGTACTGCAACGGTAAATATTGGCTGATGAGCGGCAGCGGAATTGGCTCGTCTGCCAGGTTGCGTACCAGTCGGTCGAAGGCGTCATCAATCTGGCTGTCTGGCCAATAGTAACGAACCCGATCGGAGTAACTGTAACCTCGTGCCAGTCGACGTGCGTTGCCATCTCCGTGGTAATGGCTCTGCCAATATTCCGGGCGATCGAGCATCACGCTTTCCAGAACATGGCGTAGACCTGAGCAGGCCTTTGCTGGCAGTAATTCTTCTTCAATAGCGGCCAGTGAGAACAACGCTTCACGCAGGGCGAAGGTCAGGGCTGGGCCAACTTTCAGGATCGCAAAGTGATCTTTGACCAACTGGCGCAGTGACTGTGGTGTTTGATAATCGGTGGAATGCGCTTCAAAGACCAATGTGTCGTAGGCTTCTACCATCTTGCTTAAAGCAACGGCTTTTTGCGGCTGATAATCAATAATATGTGTGTGGTCAAATTCAACGCCGGGTTGCACCACCAGCGCGATAATGCGTGGCCAGATGGCGTCCAGACCCTGTTTTTCAAACGCATGATGATGAGCTTCCAGCGTGGCACGTGCCGCGTCAGGTGTAGTAACCTCCAGCTCCGTTAACGTTTCGTGGGCACCGCCGGGAACCGGAACCTCCGTGCCGATCACGTAAACCAGATCGGACTCGCCAAAATGTGCCTTACAGGTTTCTTCGGCAACCTTCGCCAGGCGTGCCGCGCGTTCAGCGACGATGGCATCCGTTAATGGAACAGGATCGCCCTGGCAGGACATGCTGCAATCCAGGTGGATTTTTTTAAATCCTGCTGCCACGTAGCTTTTAATGAGGTCGTCAGCATTGGCCATTGCCTGCTCTGCGGGTAGGTTTTGCCAACGGTTTGGTCCGAGATGGTCCCCACCCAGAATTAGCATTTCCTGAGGAAAGTCAAAAGATTCTGCCAGGCGACAGACAAAACTGCGAAAATCGGCTGGCGTCATACCGGTATAGCCGCCAAACTGGTCAACCTGATTGGACGTTGCTTCTATCAGCAACGGTGTATGGTTTGCATGGGCGTAGCGTATTGCTGATTCCAGTACCAATGGATGCGCGGAACAAACGGCATAAATCCCGTTTGCTTTCCCCCGTTTATGCTGCTCCACCATTTTAGTTAGATGTTTCACTTTCCTCTCCAGGTCAGATTACTGCGACATCAATCTTTCGTTTTGTTTCATTTGATACTGATCCAAGTTGCCATAAAAATAAAACGAAAGATTCTTGTTTTCCGATCTGTTTCACAAAAGAAACATAATGAAAGGTTTCAGCGGCGATTCTATCGCTATCTGAGCCGGTTGTAGTGCTTGCAATCCGGTAAAAGAAAGGCGTTAATAGGCAAAACGAAATGAAACGAAAGAATTAACTAAAGGATCTCTTATGAGCAATACCGATTCTGCAAGTAAGCGGGTAACAGGTACCAGCGAGCGGCGCGAGCAGATTATCCAGCGGTTGCGACAGCAAGGAAGCGTGCAGGTGAACGATCTTTCTGTTTTATTTGGCGTCTCTACGGTGACGATCCGCAACGATCTGGCGTTTCTGGAAAAGCAGGGTATTGCCGTTCGTGCCTATGGTGGGGCGCTGATCTGTGACAGCAATACGCCGGGCGTGGAGCCTTCTGTTGAAGATAAGAGCTCGCTGAATACGGCGGTTAAACGCAGTATCGCCAAGGCTGCCGCTGAAATGATCAAACCAGGGCATCGCGTGATCCTGGATTCCGGCACTACGACCTATGAAATTGCCCGTCTGATGCGCCAGCATACCGATGTGATTGCGATGACCAATGGGATGAATGTCGCCAGTGCCTTGTTGGAAGCTGAAGGTGTCGAGCTGCTGATGACCGGTGGACATCTGCGTCGTCAGTCGCTGTCTTTTTATGGTGATCAGGCCGAGCAGTCTCTGCAGAATTACCACTTCGACATGCTGTTTCTTGGTGTTGATGCTATTGATTTAGAACGCGGTGTGAGTACGCACAATGAAGACGAAGCCCGGCTTAACCGTCGGATGTGCGAAGTGGCTGAGCGGATTATCGTGGTGACTGATTCCAGCAAATTCAATCGCTCCAGCCTGCATAAAATCATTGATACACAACGTATTCATACCATCATTGTGGATGAAGGTATTCCAGCGGAATGTCTACAAGAATTACACCGTAGCGGCGTCGAAGTGATCATTGTTCAGTGATGGCCGGGACAAATTCAGCAGTAGTGATGCCTATTCAGTTACAGACACAGGGCTGCTAATCGTTGAAATGCCGGATAGCAGCGCTAAAGCGCCTTATCCGGCCTACGGGACAGGGCGCTTATAGGCCGGAAAAATGCTCAGCCAGAGAAAATCAGGTCACCGGTGCCGGGTTAAACACCGCCAGCTGGTTGTGCAGTCCCCACTGATCCGAGAAGGTTTTCTTACGTCCGCTCGCCACGTCGAGAATGAACTCGAACAGCTTCAGACCGACATCTTCAATGGTTTCCTCACCGGTAGCGATGGTTCCGGCATTGATATCCATCAGATCAAACCAACGGTTGGCCAGTTCGGTGCGTGTTGCCATTTTAATCACTGGAACTGCCATCAGACCGTACGGTGTACCGCGACCGGTGGTGAACACCTGCACGGTGATCCCGGACGCGACCTGCTGCGTACCGCACACAAAGTCACTGGCCGGTGTGGCTGCGTAAATCAGGCCGCGTTTGGTCGGACGCTGGCCCGGCGATAACACTTCCACAATGGCGCTCTTACCCGATTTGGCAATGGAGCCCAGCGCTTTTTCGACCACGTTAGCCAGACCGCCTTTCTTGTTGCCCGGAGAGGGGTTAGCGCTGCGGTCGGTTTGTCCCAAATCCAGGTAGTTATCGTACCAGGCCATCTCTTCGAGCAGGCGCTTGCCCACTTCTTCATTGATGGCGCGCGGCGTTAACAGGTGGATGGCGTCACGCACTTCAGTCACTTCCGAAAACATCACGGTGGCACCGCAGCGCACCAACAGATCGGACGCGTAGCCCACTGCCGGGTTAGCGGTGACGCCAGAGAACGCATCGCTGCCGCCGCACTGCATGCCGACCACCAGTTCAGAGGCCGGGCAGGTTTCACGCTGACGCTGGTTGAGTTTTACCAGATGGCGCTCGGCAACCTGCAAAATGTCTTCCACCATCGATTTGAAGCCTACGTGTTTTTCATCCTGCAGGCTGACAATGCTGGCGCTGTCTACCGGGATGCTTTTCACATCGTGCGTGCCTTCTAACAGGCGTTCCGGCTGGAGTTTTTCGCAGCCGAGTCCGATAACCATCACTTCGCCACCGAAGTTGGGGTTCAGGGCAATGTTATGGATGGTACGAATTGGTACGATAGCGGCCGGTGCATTGATGGCTACACCGCAACCATACAGATGGTTCAGCCCCACCACGCCGTCAACGTTCGGGTATTTGGGCAGCAGATCGCGCTCAATGATTTTCACCACATAATCCACCACGCCCGCTACGCAGTGTACGCTGGTGGAGATGCCGAGCAGGTTCTTGGTGCCCACGCTGCCGTCGGCATTACGGTAGCCTTCGAAGGTGTAGCCTTCAAGAGGAGGAAGCGGCTCCGGCACTTTGGTTGCCAGCGGCAGCGTCTCCAGCGGCGGGGCTTTGGGCAGCTCAACCATTGACTCATCAATCCAACTACCGCGTGCTATGTCGCGAACGGCGTAACCGATCACTTCACCATAGCGCACGATTTCGCCGTGAACAGCAATATCCGTTAGCGCCACTTTATGACCCTGGGGAATATGTTCAATCAGCGCCAGTCCGTCCGGGAAACGTGTCCCGGCTTTCAGACCATTATCATTGACAATAATCGCCACATTATCAGTGTCGTGTACTTTAATATAAAACGCCGTGGGCGATTCTTGTCTAATTTCGATGTCGGCCATTGTCCAGTATTCTCCAGCCAGGTGGTGATAATAGATATATATCGAATCTAATTATAAGTAATAAAGACTCAGTGTCGTGGAATAAGAATGTCAGGAGTTTTAATTTAAGAATGTGAGCGAGATCACTTAAACTTAGAAACGCCGCGCCACCAAGGGTATCAATACGTAAATGTGTGCATCAGCGCCCATGGTTATGTGCATATGCATAAAATAATATTTTAATATTATGCTTTTAATGAGCGTTTGCACAATGATTAACGACGCTGCGCTGATTATACTGAATCACGGTTTAATAGCGATTGATAAATAAAAGCGTATTTTATCTTACGGTAATTTATCAGCGTAAACATCCTTCAAAATAATAATAAAAATCTTTTTGTACCTGAGGTAAATAGAATGATACTGGATACGGTTGTAGAGAAAAAGAAAGGTACGCACACCCGATATTTAATACTGCTGATAATATTTATTGTCACTGCCGTAAACTATGCAGACCGCGCGACGTTGTCTATTGCCGGTACTGAAGTGGCCAAAGAGTTGCAGCTCAGCGCCATATCAATGGGTTACATTTTCTCCGCCTTCGGCTGGGCCTATTTGCTGATGCAAATTCCCGGCGGCTGGCTGCTCGACAAGTTTGGTTCGAAGAAAGTCTATACCTACAGTCTTTTCTTCTGGTCGCTGTTTACCTTCCTGCAGGGTTTTGTCGATATGTTCCCGCTGGCCTGGGCGGGGATCTCCATGTTTATCATGCGGTTTATGCTGGGCTTCTCGGAAGCGCCTTCCTTCCCGGCTAACGCCCGTATTGTTGCGGCCTGGTTCCCGACCAAAGAGCGTGGCACGGCCTCTGCGATTTTTAACTCCGCGCAGTATTTCTCACTGGCGCTGTTTTCACCGTTGCTGGGCTGGCTGACCTTCGCCTGGGGCTGGGAACACGTCTTTACCGTGATGGGCGTGATTGGCTTTGTGCTGACCGGACTGTGGGTAAAACTGATCCATAACCCTACCGATCACCCACGGATGTCGCAGGAAGAGCTGAAGTTTATCTCGGATAACGGCGCGGTAGTGGATATGGACCACAAGAAGCCGGGTGGTGCTGCGGCGAGCGGTCCGAAACTGCATTACATCAAGCAACTGCTGACAAACCGCATGATGCTGGGGGTGTTCTTTGGACAGTATTTTATCAACACCATCACCTGGTTCTTCCTGACCTGGTTCCCTATCTACCTGGTGCAGGAAAAAGGTATGTCGATCCTGAAAGTCGGCCTGGTCGCGTCTATTCCGGCACTGTGTGGATTTGCTGGTGGTGTACTGGGCGGCGTGTTCTCAGATTACCTGATTAAACGCGGCGCCAGCATCACCCTGGCGCGTAAGCTGCCGATCGTGCTCGGAATGCTGCTCGCCTCAACCATTATCCTGTGCAATTACACGGATAATACCACCTTCGTAGTGGCGCTGATGGCGCTGGCGTTCTTCGGTAAAGGTTTTGGCGCGCTGGGTTGGCCGGTGATTTCCGATACCGCCCCGAAAGAGATTGTGGGTCTGTGCGGTGGCGTGTTTAACGTATTTGGTAACGTGGCTTCTATCGTAACCCCGCTGGTGATTGGTTACCTGGTGAGCGAGCTGCACTCATTTAATGCTGCGCTGGTATTTGTAGGGTGCTCGGCGCTGATGGCGATGGTTTGCTACCTGTTTATTGTCGGTGACATTAAACGTATGGAATTGCAGAAATAAACAAAGGTATAGGCGATGAATAACACGATTTTCCCAAACAAATTTAAAGCGGCACTTGCGGCGCATCAGGTTCAGATTGGCTGCTGGTCCGCGCTGGCAAGCCCGATCAGTACCGAAGTATTAGGCCTGGCCGGTTTTGACTGGCTGGTGCTGGACGGTGAACATGCGCCAAACGATATCTCGACGTTTATCCCACAGCTGATGGCGCTGAAAGGCAGTTCCAGCGCGCCGGTTGTACGTGTGCCGACCAACGAGCCGGTGATCATCAAGCGTCTGCTGGATATTGGTTTCTATAACTTCCTGATTCCGTTTGTTGAGACCGAAGAAGATGCGGTGAACGCCGTGGCATCTACCCGCTATCCGCCGGAAGGTATTCGCGGCGTATCGGTTTCTCACCGCGCCAATATGTTTGGCACCGTGCCGGACTACTTCGCACAGTCAAATAAAAACATCACCATCATCGTGCAGATCGAAAGTCAGCAGGGTGTTGATAACGTGGATGCGATTGCCGCAACCGAAGGCGTGGACGGTATTTTCGTCGGCCCAAGCGACCTGGCCGCCGCGTTAGGCCACTTGGGCAATGCCTCCCATCCGGAAGTGCAAAAGGCGATTCAGCACATCTTTGCGGTCGCGAAAAAGCACGGTAAGCCAAGCGGCATTCTGGCACCGGTTGATGCAGATGCCCGTCGCTATCTGGACTGGGGCGCGACGTTTGTTGCCGTCGGTAGCGATCTCGGCGTGTTCCGTTCAGCGACGCAAAAACTGGCTGATTCTTTTAAGAAATAACCACCATCGACAGTATAGAGAGATAAAGACATGACAATGAAAGTAGGTTTTATTGGCCTCGGTATTATGGGTAAACCAATGAGTAAAAACCTCCTCAAGGCAGGTTACTCGCTGGTGGTTGCTGACCGTAACCCAGAAGCGATTGCGGAAGTCATCGCCGCAGGCGCAGAAACCGCTACCACGGCGAAAGCCATTGCTGAACAGTGCGATGTGATTATCACCATGCTGCCGAATTCTCCACACGTAAAAGAAGTGGCGTTGGGCGAAGGCGGTATCATCGAAGGCGCGAAGCCGGGCACCGTTCTAATCGACATGAGTTCAATCGCCCCGTTAGCCAGTCGTGAAATCAGCGATGTGCTGAAAGCGAAAGGCGTGGATATGCTGGATGCACCGGTGAGTGGCGGCGAACCGAAGGCGATTGATGGCACGTTGTCGGTGATGGTCGGTGGTGATAAAGCGATTTTCGACAAGTACTACGATCTGCTGAAAGCGATGGCGGGTTCTGTGGTGCATACCGGCGACATTGGCGCGGGTAACGTCACTAAGCTGGCAAACCAGGTGATCGTGGCGCTGAATATTGCGGCGATGTCTGAAGCGCTGACCCTGGCGACCAAAGCGGGTGTGAACCCGGATCTGGTGTATCAGGCTATTCGCGGCGGACTGGCGGGCAGCACCGTGCTGGATGCCAAAGCGCCGATGGTGATGGACCGTAACTTTAAACCGGGTTTCCGTATTGACCTGCACATCAAAGATCTGGCGAATGCGCTGGATACCTCACACGGCGTGGGTGCACAGCTGCCGCTGACTGCAGCGGTAATGGAAATGATGCAGGCGCTGCGCGCTGATGGGCTGGGAACGGCTGACCACAGTGCGTTGGCATGCTACTACGAAAAACTGGCGAAAGTGGAAGTCACTCGCTAACAAGAAGGGCGCGACTGCGCGCCCTGTAATTCTTGCCTCGCGCGGCACTGTCAGGCTACATAACTATGAAAATCGTAATTGCCCCAGACTCTTATAAAGAAAGCCTTTCTGCCACCGAGGTAGCGCAGGCGATAGAAAAAGGATTTCGGGAAATTTTTCCCGATGCGCACTATGTTTCTGTTCCGGTCGCCGATGGCGGCGAAGGGACCGTTGAAGCGATGATTGCCGCCACGCAGGGAACGGAACATTTCGCGTGGGTAACGGGACCGTTGGGCGAAAAAGTGAATGCCAGCTGGGGCATGTCCGGAGACGGTAACACCGCGTTTATCGAAATGGCGGCAGCCAGTGGGCTGGCGCTGGTCCCTCCAGAAAAACGCAACCCCTTAGTCACCACGTCGCGTGGTACCGGGGAGTTGATTCTCAAGGCGCTGGAAAGCGGCGCGCAAAATATCATTATTGGTATTGGTGGCAGTGCGACCAACGACGGTGGTGCGGGTATGGTACAGGCGCTGGGGGCGAAACTCTGTGACGCCAACGGTACTGACATTGGCTTTGGCGGCGGTTGCCTGAATAGCCTGAATACCATTGATATCTCGGGTCTGGACCCGCGCTTAAAAACCTGTTCGATTCGTGTTGCCTGTGATGTGACGAATCCATTGACCGGCGAAAACGGTGCATCCCGCATTTTTGGTCCGCAGAAGGGCGCGACTGAAGAACGCATTATCGAGCTGGATCGTAATTTGTCTCACTTTGCCGACATCATAAAAAAATCGTTGCGCGTTGATGTGAAAAATGTGCCCGGAGCCGGAGCCGCTGGCGGTATGGGGGCGGCATTAATGGCATTTTTAGGTGCAGAACTGCGTAGCGGGATAGAGATTGTGACCCAGGCGCTGAATCTGGAAGAGCATATTCACGACTGTACGCTGGTGGTTACCGGTGAAGGACGCCTCGACAGCCAGAGTATTCACGGCAAAGTGCCTGTCGGCGTGGCAAGTGTGGCGAAGAAATACCACAAGCCGGTGATCGGTATTGCGGGCAGCCTGACACGCGATGTGGGCGTGGTGCATCAATATGGTATCGATGCCGTGTTTAGCGTATTGACCAGCATAGGTACGCTGGAAGAGGCCTTCCGGGGAGCATTTGATAATATTTATCGGTCATCCAGAAACATCGCCGCTACGCTGGCGATAGGAATGCGCAGTGCGGGGTGACATTGGCCCGCAAACCCTCTATACTTCGCGCCGAAGCTGACCAGACAGTCGCCGCTTCGTCGTCGTCCTCTTCGGGGGAGACGGGCGGAGGGGAGGAAAGTCCGGGCTCCATAGGGCAGGGTGCCAGGTAACGCCTGGGGGGGAAACCCACGACCAGTGCAACAGAGAGCAAACCGCCGATGGCCCACGCAAGTGGGATCAGGTAAGGGTGAAAGGGTGCGGTAAGAGCGCACCGCGCGGCTGGTAACAGTCCGTGGCACGGTAAACTCCACCCGGAGCAAGGCCAAATAGGGGTTCACAAGGTACGGCCCGTACTGAACCCGGGTAGGCTGCTTGAGCCAGTGAGCGATTGCTGGCCTAGATGAATGACTGTCCACGACAGAACCCGGCTTATCGGTCAGCTTCAACTTCTTCTAAAACAATACGTTGGTGTGTCTCAGGCCTTCATAGGTGAAAATGTGACACAGACTGTGATACAAACGAGGCACACCAACGGCTGTTCCATCCCGAATATTCTAAAGCGCGGCAACCGCTACTGCCTTCATTTCCGACTACCTTCAGGCGGTTTTTTTCGCGTGTCTCTGGGCTGCGATTCAGCCAGCAGAGCAAGGTTTATATCTTCCCGTCTCACTATGTTCATTTCTCTTGTAAAATCGTCCAAGATGGAGCCAGCCCTACTATTGGACATAGTGCATAAAATGAAGAAATTAGAACAAAAAGACATTGATGATTATTTGCTCAGTATTCAGGCCGCTTTTTATTCCGCAGCAAAAAAAATTCCAACAAATGTACGTAAGAGACTGCGTAGCTCGACTTCATTAACTTATGAAAAAAGTAACGTCACCCTCTTAGGGGAGGTGCTTGGTGATACTTTCACAACGGATGGTCCAGCTTTGTCGGAAGACTCTGTTATTGAACATCTTAGCAGGCAGTATGACATTACAGGCATGGCGGAGGAGATCGATTATATAGCCTCGGAATATGACCTCATGTGGAAACATTATTGTGATGCACATGTAGCCTTTCTTGATTCCCGACATTCTGAATATCGGCAGATCCTTAGCTCTTTGCGACCAGAGAATGACTACGCTCCCGCTGTGGTCGATAAACCTGAAAAAACATTGGCCTCCGAACTGACAGTATCTCAGGCATGGAAGGGATTTCTTGAGTTCAAGTCAGACTGGAAACCTAAGATTCGGCAAGGCAATGAAAAATATTTCGAAGTAATTGAGGCTGTTCTGGGGGCTGAAACACTAGTTACGAGCATTACCCGTCGTGATATTAAAAATTTGCTTGAAGTGGTCGAAGGCCTTCCACGACAAAACAAGAAACCATACAACAGGATGGGTGCCCAGCAGTGTTTGGACTTGGATGAAGTACCAGAAGATGATTTGGTATCCTCAAAAACCGTCAAAGATTATCTGAAACTCTGTCAAGGATTGTTCTCTACGTACCTGACTGGTGAACTTGATGTTCTTGAATCATCGCCGACAAATAATGTTAAGTATGAATCAAAGAGTAAAGGTTACGGCGTATACAGCCAAACTGAAATGCGAAAATTGGTTACACATTTCGAAACGTTGGACGGCTGGAAGAAATGGGGGTTCCTGCTTCTGGCATATACTGGCGCTCGTAGAAGTGAAATCGCTAACCTGAAGGTATCGGATGTTCGCTTAGACGATGATAGCCAGCGATACTACATTATGATTGAGGACAGCAAAACGGAAGCTGGTATTCGGCAGGTTCCTATTTCGCTTCGCCTAATCGATATGGGATTTTTGAATTACCTAGAGGGCAAACATCGTAGCGACAAGCTATTCCCTGAAATTTCGTATAGCAATCAGGTAACACGGATCTTCCATGCGATAAGAGACAACCTGGAAATTGATTATCTTAATGATTTCAAAGAAAGGCGCATTGTACATAGCTTTCGGCATACCTTTATTACTGAAGCCTTATCAAAAAATAATGCCCTTACTCTTGTTCAGCAAACTGTTGGGCATGAACATTCAGGTCATAAGGAAACACAGACTTATACGGGCAGAATGAGGATTTCAGACTTGATGTCGGTGATAGATAGTATCAACTGGATTTAATGAGAATGCTTCTCATTTGTGGTGTTTTGTGGTAAAATATACTTCTAATGCAACAGAGCTGAAGAGAGACAATATTGTACCTTGAATTCAATTTGCCTGCGTTTAACCCCCCGTCCCTTGATGAACGTAAACGCATGGCAACGATCCTGAAGTCAGCCAGATTAACGCTGACAACTTCCCGCATTAATGTTTTATACCATCTAACCAGAACTGTTATTCCAAGTACGGCCTTCGAACTTTCAAAACTCCTGAACGTCCCACTTTCAACTACACACCGCAATTTGTCTGTACTGTCTAAGGCTGGTTTGGCTGACTACATCATTGACCGCTCAGGCGTATCTCGCTGGTTCTTGGTCTCAGCTAACCACCCTAATTTTTGCCCCTGCTGCAATCAGGAATATACTAGCGCCAGCCAGGCCCTTGCGAAACATAAAATCCAGTGGTAATCTGATAGAGGTTTCTGTTGCAAAGCAGAAACCTTTCTGAGTAAAAAATTTTATGATGCCTGTATTCCAACACCAGAAATGGTGCGGGACTGCTGGGCTTTTTGCGTTTCTTTTTCCTACTGGTTTTTATTAATACCTATATAAGGATCTACATCAATCTGACACTCTAGAAGGAGGCGTATGCGGCAATCTGTTTTATCTTCACCCCAGTCCATCAATTTACTGACATCTCACCGTGATAACGGTCATTACACTCTGGTCCATTCCTCAACCTATCTTCACGATGGTCTGACCTATGAGCTAAACCATGACCCGTTAAGCAAGCTAAGCCACCCAATACGAAAAGAAATTATCGATCGATTCATCGATCAGCTACAAGCTATGCTCACGTATTATGACGAGCTGTACGGATTCCGCTTTGATTTATCTGTACCTGAAGGAATGCCCGTTGCTGAAAGCAACAGATTGATTAGCGATCTGTTTACCCGTCTGCGTGGTGAATTCACAGCAAAGGCTTGGAATAACCAACCAATTAAAAAATTCGGATATGGTTGGGTTAGGGAAAAAGAAAAGTCTAAACAAGTGCATTACCACTGCTGGATTGCCCTGCCATACTTTCAAGTCAGAACTGCGGGATTTGGCGATAAGGGAATGATTGGGCGTATCAGTCGAATCTGGTCAGAACTCACGAGTGGCGTTTCCCGTGTTCATCTTCCTGATGGTCGATACAGAATCAAAAGAGGTGACCATGACTCGTTGGTTGATATGGTAGAAAGAATCTCATATCTTGCCAAGAATCGCGGGAAGTATTCTAATGGTAAAGGGCAGCAAACATTCTCAGCTTCGAGGGTAAAGTTCAAGACGGCTAGAATACTTCATTAAAATCCTTTACAGGAAGCCCGACATTCAATTTTGCATCTTATGCAGTACCAACGCATTACTTACCATCCTAAAGCCCCTTAGGGGATGATACCGTGCGTTTAGCAGGGGTCTCTATCCATTATCTCAGTTTAGATTTAAATTGTTGAGAGTTATTCTCAATTTTGCTTAATAAACAACCACAGGGCTACCGCTTTCATCGGCGTAGCCCTTTTTGTTTTTCTCGAATCTAATCATCAAGAAACAGGAGATATTATACAAATGTATAGTTAACTGTAGGTTATCAGATCCTACGTTCTGGGCATTCACGAAGATGGTTAAGCTAGAAATGAAGTTTTTGCATTAAAATTTTCGGTAATGACTCCAACTTACTGATAGTGTTTTATGTTCAGATAATGCCCGATGACCTTGTCATGCAGCTCCACCGATTTTGAGAACGACAGTGACTTCCGTCCCAGCCTTGCCAGATGTTGTCTCAGATTCAGGTTATGTCGCTCAATGCGCTGAGTGTAACGCTTGCTGATAACGTGCAGCTTTCCCTTCAGGCGGGATTCATACAGCGGCCAGCCATCCGTCATCCATACCACGACCTCAAAGGCCGACAGCAGGCTCAGAAGACGCTCCAGTGTGGCCCAGAGTGCGTTCACCGAAGACGTGCGCCACAACCGTCCTCCGTATCCTGTCATACGCGTAAAACAGCCAGCGCTGACGTGATTTAGCACCGACGTAGCCCCACTGTTCGTCCATTTCAGCGCAGACAATCACATCACTGCCCGGTTGTATGCGCGAGGTTACCGACTGCGGCCTGAGTTTTTTAAGTGACGTAAAACCGTGTTGAGGCCAACGCCCATAATGCGTGCACTGGCGCGACATCCGACGCCATTCATGGCCATATCAATGATTTTCTGGTGCGTACCGGGCTGAGAGGCGGTGTAAGTGAACTGTAGTTGCCATGTTTTACGGCAATGAGAGCAGAGATAGCGCTGATGTCCGGCAGTGCTTTTGCCGTTACGCACCACGCCTTCAGTAGCGGAGCAGGAAGGACATCTGATGGAAATGGAAGCCACGCAAGCACCTTAAAATCACCATCATACACTAAATCAGTAAGTTGGCAGCATTACCCAGACGGTCCTGACCGTGTTAGCTTGGAAATGATTATTGATTACTTGACAGGAAAGTAAGCTCTGTATATCTCCTAGGGGGAGCCCCTCTGTTGTACTTTGTATATTAGAAATGACTTTGTCATTTAAAAGAGATAATGATTATGCACTGTTAGTGTTATATTAAATTAACAATGATCTATAGGGGAACCAGAAAAAATACCCAGATACGGCTCAGTTATTCCAGTTTCTTTTTATGGTCGGTAGGCTCAAACCTAATTCATGTGCAGCTTTGGATTGGCTCAATCCTTTGCACTTAGCTTCCTGTACGCGCTTACGCGTCTCTGTAGCAAGAGGGCGGCCTAACTTCTTGCCTTCCTTTTTCGCACGCTCCAGACCCTCTTTAGTGCGCTCTGCGATACGGGATTTTTCAAACTCAGCAAACGCCGAGAACATCTGAAGCATTAACTTTCCTTCGGCACTGGCAAGGTTATGTGTTGGCAGGTCCAACGATATGACATCAATTTTCTTTTTCATCAGCATCGCGATAGTTTGCTGTACGTCGATGTTGTCACGACCCAAACGATCCAGTTTGAGCACAACCAGCCGATCACCAGACTCCAGCTTATGATTTACCATATCCGCAAAAGCCTTACGTTTAATCGCCTGTACACCACCTGAAACAACCTCCGAGACAACACGACTATCAAGAATTTCATAGCCAGCCTGACGAATTGCCATGATTTGGTTTTCTGTGGTCTGCTCGCTGGTGGAAACTCGGCAATATGCAAAAGTACGGCTCATATCATTCCTCTCAAATGGTATCAATAAACGGTATCATAATTGATCGTTGGTCTCTTTTTGTCAATAGGGTGATTTGTTGATACCAATTTTAAAGGTGATGGCTTGGTATCGTAAAACGTTCGATTGTTGATACTAACTAGGTTAATGCGATTGGCCTGCATGATATTTGTAAAAGATCGAGAGTTATCTTTGGAATCTGGCGGAACCTGCTTGACCGATCTGGCAATCGCTTAGCAATTTTTGTGAAGTAGCAAAAGAGAGCAAGACTTGATGGAAAAATTCACATAATTGGTTGTGTGCTGTTAGTTGTCCCTAGTCCGCTAAAAACTAAATAAAAACAATAGATTGATGAAATTAAAAAAAAGATAAAGTTTAGGCCAAAGTGGTCGATAACTTGAATGACACAGGTAAGCCTGGCTTATATACCCAAAAGGAAAATTTTATGGCACAAGTTATCAATACCAACAGCCTATCGCTGTTGACTCAAAATAACCTGAATAAATCACAGTCTTCTCTGAGTTCGGCTATTGAGCGTCTGTCCTCTGGTCTGCGTATCAACAGCGCTAAAGACGATGCTGCAGGTCAGGCGATTGCTAACCGCTTCACATCTAACATCAAAGGTCTTACTCAGGCTTCCCGAAACGCCAACGATGGCATCTCTATCGCTCAGACCACTGAAGGCGCGTTGTCTGAAATCAACAACAACCTGCAGCGTGTTCGTGAGTTGTCTGTACAGGCAACTAACGGCACTAACTCTCCGTCTGACCTAGATTCTATTCAAAATGAAATTACCCAACGTCTGGAGGAAATCAACCGTGTATCTGGTCAGACTCAGTTCAACGGTGTGAAAGTACTGGCATCTGATAACTCTATGACCATTCAGGTTGGCGCTAATGATGGAGAAGCTATTACTATAGACCTGAAAGAGATCACTGCTGAAACTCTTGGGTTAACGGGTTTCAACGTGAACGGTAAAGGAAGCGTTGCAAATACGGTTGCAACAACTAAGGACCTGACAGACAAAAATTTTACGACTGCTGATAATGGTAAGACCTATACTGGCTCTGCAGGTTTAGCTAATGCAAAAGCTGGTGATGTATTTGGTAAGATGGTTGATACTGGCACAGTTACGACAACCATTGATAATGGTTTTGGTACTGTAGCTAGTAATACGTACAAATATGATAAAGCAAGTAATAGTTATTCTTTCGATATCGATGACACTGCTGGTACAACTGCAGGACAAGTAGCAACTTACTTAAATCCAACTGCTACTGATAAAACTAAAGCTTCTGTTGAAATCAAAGGTTCTTCCCAAGCGGTTATTATTGACCAGAGTGGTAAAATGACTGCTGCAGATGATAATGCAGAGCTGTTCATTGATGGTTCTGGTAATTTAACTAAGAATAACAAAACTGGCGGCAAAGAAGCAACTTTAGAAAATCTAGCGCTCAATAATACAGGTGGCGACACTGCGGTTAAGTCCTCTATTACTACTGAATCAGGCACCAAGATTGTAATTGAAGGTAGTGATGACGGCACTGCCGTAGGCGAGATCAGCGCTACTAATGTGAAGATTAGTGCTAAGGATCTTAAAGATAAAGCAGATGTTGCGGGTTTTACTACGAGTACTGGATTTCAAGTGGTTGCTGGTGGTGACGAGGATGCAACCCTTAACGGTTCTGTTGCATACGTTAAAGGCGATGGCTTTACTATCGACAACTCTGCAAAATACTACGTGCAAGAAGATGGTGCTATCACCAACGGTTCCGGTAAGATTGCTTATAAAGACGCAGATGGTAAAATTACTACTGATGCTAAAACTGAAACAGCAAAGACAAGCAATCCGATGGAAAAATTGGATAAGGCCCTGGCTAAAGTTGACGCATTGCGTTCTGACTTGGGTGCAATCCAGAACCGTTTCGATTCTACCATCACCAACTTGGGCAATACTGTTAACAACCTGACTTCCGCACGTAGCCGGATCGAAGATGCTGACTACGCGACCGAAGTATCTAATATGTCTCGTGCACAGATCCTGCAACAAGCAGGTACTTCTGTTCTGGCACAGGCTAACCAGACGACTCAGAACGTACTGTCTCTGCTGCGTTAATATAGTTTATAGTACAAAGCCCCGTGATTGCGGGGCTTTTTTGTTTAATATGCTAAAATTGGTTCTTAGGTACAACAGTTATGAATGACATCTCATATGGTCGAGAAGCGGAAAAATGGCCCCGAGAATATTCTATGCTTGCTCGCAGGATACAATTTCTACGATTCAATGATTATCCTGTGAAGCTTGTAAGCAGTAATGGGCAATCAATAATTGGTTATATTTCAAAGTTTAACCAGAATGAAAATATGATCTTGGCATCTGATGAAGCCAAGGGAAGTAATAGAGTTGAAGTAAAACTTGAGTTTCTCGCATCACTCGAAGAATTACCGATTGACGAAAATTTAACCGCAAGACTTATTGCTGCTGATGTTTTTAATGTTCAGCCATGTGACCCAACAAGGAAAGACTTTTTCTCTATCTGCAATAAGTGTTTTAAACAAGGGGTGGGTATAAAAGTATATATGCTAGATGGACGCATTCTGATAGGGGAAACAACTGGCGTTAATGCTTGTCAGGTCGGAATGATTAGACCTAATGGTAACCATATGCAGGTCATGTTTGATTGGGTCAGCAGAATAACCTCTTCAGATTATTCTGATTAAATTTACATGTTATCAGCTAGTTATCGGTAACTTTGTAATAGGGTATCTGGTAAAGATAAAATGTCCCTTCTTCAAAATTCAGTTAGCTGGTCTTGTATCTTGTTTTGTTTTCAATATGACGTTACGAAAGGAGGCCGCTAGATGCAGCCCCTGAGATTCATTATCGGAAATCTTTCATCCTGAATTTGTACGTTACGTCGTCAGAGGCTGCGTGTAACTCTTTCACTGTGAGTTCGTCATCTCGAACCATAAACACCACATTAAATTCAACATTACCAGTGCCCTGCCAACGGTTAGAACTTTGACCTGACTCTTTCCAAATCACGTTGTCATCAGATAATTTACAGTCGAATGAAAAACGCTGGTTATCTGAAGGGCGCATGTATGAAACATTAAACACCCCAGCCGTTTTTGTTTTGGCTACTTGAGTTTTCCCCACATTCTTACCAAACATACCTGCAATTGCTGCCTTACAGACTTGAGATTGAGTGAATGGTGTAGTTGATGCTGGCATAAGGTTCACCGACGCAGCTTTCTTTACCTTTACAGCTTCAGGCGCAACAAATGGCTGACTTGTTGGGGCATCGTTGCTAGCTACATCATTCGAGTAATAGGAGTTCCCCGTATTCTCGCTACCTCCGCCACTACATCCTTTATAAATCGCCATCGCGATGATACCTAAAAAAATGAATCCTCTCACGGGAGACTGATATGGTTTTTTAACACCGCATCCTGGACACACTTGAATCGCCACGGATAATCTAGACACTTCCGAGCCGTTGATAATACTGGTTTTCATATTCTGTCGGTGACATCTGATTGCTCGAACCATGCCGACGCTTACTGTTATAAAACATTTCGATGTAATCAAAAATATCGCTGCGGGCTTCTTCCCGCGTTCCGTAGATCTTTTTCTTTATCCGTTCGCGTTTCAGCAACTGGAAAAAGCTTTCTGCAACCGCATTATCGTGACAGTTACCGCGACGGCTCATGCTCCCCTCCAGGCCGTGTGATTTCAGGAACGACTGCCACTCATGGCTTGTGTACTGACTGCCCTGGTCCGAATGAACCAGTACCTGTTTTTGGGGATTACGCCGCCATACAGCCATCAGCAGTGCGTTCAGGACAATGTCCTTTGTCATCCGGGATTGCATTGACCAGCCGATAATTTTGCGTGAGAACAGATCAACAACCACAGCAAGATACAGCCAGCCTTCGTGGGTCCTGATGTAGGTTATGTCCGTTACCCAACGCTTATCCGGAGCATCCGGATTGAACTGTCGCTGGAGCCTGTTGGGCGATACGATACTGGCCTCGCCTTTGCGTGCCCGCGGGCTCCGGTACCCGACCTGAGCCTTTATCCCGGCACGATTCATCAGTCGCCAGACTCTGTTCACTCCGCACTGTTGACCGCTATCCCGCAAGTCCAGATGGATCTTGCGATAACCATAAACGCAACCGGACTCCAGCCAGAACTGTTTGATCTGTCCCGTCAGTCTCAGATCTACCTGGTGGCGCTGAGAATACGGTTGCTTAAACCAGGCGTAAAAGCCACTGGGATGAACATCCAGCACCCTGCAGAGCAGAC
The DNA here is from genome assembly GCF_029717145.1 of Citrobacter freundii. Classification (NCBI taxonomy): domain Bacteria; kingdom Pseudomonadati; phylum Pseudomonadota; class Gammaproteobacteria; order Enterobacterales; family Enterobacteriaceae; genus Citrobacter; species Citrobacter freundii. The sequence continues at coordinate 566,529 of NZ_CP099222.1, forward strand.
GAACAGGCCAGCAACGGGAGTTGTCACGAATAAAGGCGTACCTCAGTCGGACAGCTTTGCGAAGTACGCCGCTGTAGATTCAATTGGTCAACGCAACAGTTATGTGAAAACATGGGGTTGCGGAGGTTTTTTGAATGAGACGAACATTTACAGCAGAGGAAAAAGCCTCTGTTTTTGAACTATGGAAGAACGGAACAGGCTTCAGTGAAATAGCGAATATCCTGGGTTCAAAACCCGGAACGATCTTCACTATGTTAAGGGATACTGGCGGCATAAAACCCCATGAGCGTAAGCGGGCTGTAGCTCACCTGACACTGTCTGAGCGCGAGGAGATACGAGCTGGTTTGTCAGCCAAAATGAGCATTCGTGCGATAGCTACTGCGCTGAATCGCAGTCCTTCGACGATCTCACGTGAAGTTCAGCGTAATCGGGGCAGACGCTATTACAAAGCTGTTGATGCTAATAACCGAGCCAACAGAATGGCGAAAAGGCCAAAACCGTGCTTACTGGATCAAAATTTACCATTGCGAAAGCTTGTTCTGGAAAAGCTGGAGATGAAATGGTCTCCAGAGCAAATATCAGGATGGTTAAGGCGAACAAAACCACGTCAAAAAACGCTGCGAATATCACCTGAGACAATTTATAAAACGCTGTACTTTCGTAGCCGTGAAGCGCTACACCACCTGAATATACAGCATCTGCGACGGTCGCATAGCCTTCGCCATGGCAGGCGTCATACCCGCAAAGGCGAAAGAGGTACGATTAACATAGTGAACGGAACACCAATTCACGAACGTTCCCGAAATATCGATAACAGACGCTCTCTGGGGCATTGGGAGGGCGATTTAGTCTCAGGTACAAAAAACTCTCATATAGCCACACTTGTAGACCGAAAATCACGTTATACGATCATCCTTAGACTCAGGGGCAAAGATTCTGTCTCAGTAAATCAGGCTCTTACCGACAAATTCCTGAGTTTACCGTCAGAACTCAGAAAATCACTGACATGGGACAGAGGAATGGAACTGGCCAGACATCTAGAATTTACTGTCAGCACCGGCGTTAAAGTTTACTTCTGCGATCCTCAGAGTCCTTGGCAGCGGGGAACAAATGAGAACACAAATGGGCTAATTCGGCAGTACTTTCCTAAAAAGACATGTCTTGCCCAATATACTCAACATGAACTAGATCTGGTTGCTGCTCAGCTAAACAACAGACCGAGAAAGACACTGAAGTTCAAAACACCGAAAGAGATAATTGAAAGGGGTGTTGCATTGACAGATTGAATCTACAGCGGCTTTTTTTAATATGTCCCGTTCGTCAGTAACCCGCTTCAACTCCTTCTGGAGTCGGCGGATCTCGGCCTGAGCATCTGACTGTTCTTTATTAGTGGATGAGTCCGGACCGTACTTCTTTATCCAGGCGTAAAGGCTGTGGGTGGTGATATCTAGACGTGTTGCAACGCTGGAAACAGAATGACCGCGATCAATAACCTGTTTGACTGCTTCAATTTTAAACTCTTCGGGATAACGTTTACCGCTCATGGGCACCTCTCTTTAAGTCATCTTAAATGACTCCGAGGTGTCTGTTAAACCCGTGGCGATTCAACTTTCGCTTCTGAAGAAACCTTCTGACCACACTCTCTGCAAGACCTCATTGTCATGATACAAGTCCTTAATCATTAACTTCGACGGTATACCGCCCGCCTTTGTCCTTAATTACATACTGATAGACTTCATCGCAGAACACAGTGACTGAGCCACCAAAAGCCGCAGGGAAGACACCATTCACTTTGTCACATTGATAACCAGCATCACGAACAACAGCCTGACTTTCTGATTTCAGTTCAGGCGAGCCATCTTCCGCCAGTACACCATTGCATATACCAAGCCCCAGAAATATCGCAAAAATCTTCTTCAAAACAGTCTCCTTAGCTGGAAAGAGTTAGTACACCATGGGCAAATACATGGATGCATGTTAATTACTTTAATCGATCGAAATTATAAAATCGATCGGTAAAATTGATCATTGTGGTTACTATAATCATCTGAACGAGAGAAGGCTACTAAGTAGCCATGATTGGTGAGCAACGGCATTGAGGGGTTAAAGATGAAAGGTACAGTATTGATATTATGCGGTTTGTTGTTACCGTTTAGCGCTAATGCGGGTCGAATAACGATGAGCAACCCGGAACAGTCAATTACGAAGAGTGGTCGCACTTTGTGCGTCTACTCCAATAGCATTTACACGTTTACCTACGTCACGAAATCGAAACATTGCCCGTACAGCAAAAGCTTCGACACGACTGATAGCGAGTAAATTTCAGGGCTATCGTTGTGATACAAAGTGGGATACAGTCTGTGATACAAGACAACGCAAACGCTACAGATGCCTGACGTATGGTTGATTTTTCCTGACTTATCGGTCAGCTTCACTCTTTATAAAACCCCGCTTCGGCGGGGTTTTTGCTTTACGGCAGGCAACAAGATGAATGACTGTCCACGACGCTATGCTCAAAAGAACGCGGCTTATCGGTCAGCGTCAACTATTAAGGAAATCCTCGTCAGAAATGGTGGGGGTTTTTGCTTTTATGGCGTGTTTTTTATGCCTACTGGTCCCGATTTTTTTGTAGGCCGGATAAGGTGCTTGCACCGCCATCCGGCAAATTTGCGGTAAATCTCATTTTTATTTTCCCGTTATTTATTCGAAAACGTCTTTTTCAGCGGCAAAGGGGTTGCTGAAAATTTCCAGTTTTGTGACAGCTAACACAAAACGCTTATCGATACGTTTCGCTATAGAAAAAACACACGCAATCGATCGAAATCACAAAATTACTTGCTGTGAAAATACCAAAAACCAGCGTTAATTTATTGTTGCATTTGATAATTTATTGTTTGTTTTGTTTTGAATAATGATAAACGCAATGTTTCTTTACAAACAAATAAGGCAAAATAGTGTGATGCATGGCGTTATTTAACCACGATAATAATTAAATTATAATTTTATTTGATAAATTGCTCATTAAATTTAAACGTTATCCCGACCGATAATTACTCTGTAATTGCTTGAATTATCATCTTTCAACCGTCGGTTAAATAACCGTTAACGTGCATGTGTTATCGCCATAAATTTTCGTTATCCCCCCATCTTTTTTTGATTAAAGTCAGGTTAAAGTGAGATCGTTTTTCTTCATTACATTGATAAATAACGATTTTATTGGTTTATAATAATCTTACAAAATGTAAGTGAAGGGGATTTGTGAGTGGTCGCACATATCCGTGAACGTTTAATTTGGTACACTTCCTGCCGTCAACAAAGTAATTAGAACAGGCCGATATGAATACTATTTCTCTCCCTAAAACACAGCACTTAGTGGTCTTTCAGGAAGTCATTAGAAGTGGTTCTATCGGCTCAGCTGCAAAAGAATTAGGTTTAACTCAACCCGCAGTAAGCAAAATCATTAATGATGTTGAGGCTTATTTTGGTATTGAGTTGGTGGTGCGTAAAAATACAGGCGTCACATTGACCCAAGCCGGTCAGGTGATGCTCTCATGGTCTGAATCTATTACCCGTGAAATGAAAAACATGGTTGATGAGATGAATAGCATGACGAGCAATGCGGTTGTTGATGTGTCGTTCGGTTTCCCCTCACTGATCGCCTTTACCATCATGTCCGGCATGATTAAGAAGTTTAAAGAGGTGTTCCCGAACGCGCAGGTTTCCATGTATGAAGCCCAGCTTTCCTCTTTCTTACCAGCGGTTCGTGATGGGCGTCTGGACTTTGCAATCGGCACGTTAAGCGATGAGATGAAATTGCACGACCTGCATGTGGAGCCGCTGTTCGAGTCAGAGTTTGTTCTGGTTGCCAGTAAGTCCCGAACACGCACCGGCATCACTACGCTGAGCGCATTGCAAAATGAACAGTGGGTGTTGCCGCAAACGAATATGGGTTACTACAGCGAGCTTCTTACTACGTTACAAAAAAATGGCATCAGCAGTGAAAACATCGTTAAAACAGACTCGGTCGTCACAATTTATAATCTTGTTCTCAATGCTGATTTCTTAACAGTAATTCCCTGCGATATGACCACTCCATTTGGTTCAAACCAGTTTATTACTATTCCGGTAGAAGAGGCCTTACCGGTCGCGCGTTACGCCGCCGTCTGGTCTAAAAATTATCGAATTAAAAAAGCAGCATCAATTTTGGTGGAATTAGCCAAAGAATATTCATCATATAATTGCCAGCGACGAAAGCAATTAATTGAAGTTGATTAAAGATTAAACTCGATTTAATACGGAATTAATGCCATCGGTCTATATCAGACGTTGGTCACGGCTATCTATTTACTTTAATACCCAGGTAAGAGGTTCTAATGCACATTACATACGATCTCCCAGTTGCAATTGAAGATATCCTCGAAGCGAAAAAAAGACTGGCGGGGAAAATTTATAAAACGGGAATGCCTCGCTCTAACTATTTTAGTGAACGTTGCAAAGGGGAAATTTTCCTTAAGTTTGAGAACATGCAGCGTACTGGTTCATTTAAAATTCGCGGCGCCTTTAACAAGCTCAGTTCTTTAACTGAAGCGGAAAGATGTAAAGGCGTGGTGGCCTGCTCTGCAGGTAACCATGCGCAAGGGGTTTCCCTCTCTTGTGCGATGCTCGGTATTGACGGCAAAGTGGTGATGCCAAAAGGCGCACCGAAGTCTAAAGTGGCTGCTACCTGCGACTACTCCGCAGAAGTTGTGCTGCACGGTGACAACTTCAACGACACGATCGCTAAAGTGAGTGAGATTGTTGAAACTGAAGGCCGCATCTTTATTCCGCCTTATGATGATCCGAAAGTGATTGCCGGCCAGGGGACTATCGGTCTGGAAATTCTGGAAGATCTGTATGATGTCGATAACGTGATTGTGCCAATTGGTGGCGGCGGACTGATTGCCGGTATTGCGATAGCCATTAAATCTATCAACCCGACCATTAAAATTATTGGCGTACAGTCTGAAAACGTTCACGGCATGGCGGCTTCTTTCCACGCTGGAGAAATAACCACGCACCGAACGACCGGCACCCTGGCGGATGGTTGTGACGTCTCCCGCCCGGGTACTTTGACCTATGAAATCGTTCGTGAGTTAGTGGATGACATTGTCCTGGTCAGCGAAGATGAAATTCGCAACAGTATGGTGGCATTAATTCAGCGAAATAAAGTTGTGACAGAAGGCGCTGGCGCGCTGGCCTGTGCTGCATTATTAAGCGGGAAATTAGATAGCTATATCCAGAATAGAAAAACAGTCAGCATTATTTCTGGCGGTAATATCGACCTTTCTCGTGTATCCCAAATTACTGGTTTAGTTGACGCTTAATATATTTCGTTGAGGATAGGATATGAGTACTACTGATAGCATTGTATCCAGCCAGACAAAACAATCGTCCTGGCGCAAATCGGACACCACCTGGACACTGGGTTTATTTGGTACAGCCATCGGCGCCGGGGTGTTGTTCTTCCCTATCCGCGCAGGCTTTGGCGGGCTGATCCCCATTCTGTTAATGCTGGTGTTAGCGTACCCCATCGCGTTCTATTGCCACCGTGCACTGGCGCGCCTGTGTCTTTCCGGTTCTAACCCTTCCGGCAACATCACAGAAACGGTTGAAGAGCATTTTGGTAAAACGGGCGGCGTGGTCATCACGTTCCTCTACTTCTTTGCGATTTGCCCACTGCTGTGGATTTATGGCGTCACCATTACCAACACCTTTATGACCTTCTGGGAAAACCAGTTGCAGATGCCAGCGCTTAATCGTGGCTTCGTCGCGCTGTTCCTGCTGCTGTTGATGGCATTCGTCATCTACTTCGGTAAAGATCTGATGGTTAAAGTGATGAGCTTCCTGGTATGGCCATTCATTGCCAGCCTGGTACTTATCTCTCTGTCCCTGATCCCTTACTGGAACTCAGCGGTTATCCAGCAGGTGGATCTCAGCAATATAGCGTTGACCGGGCATGACGGTATTCTGGTCACCGTATGGCTGGGTATTTCCATCATGGTGTTCTCCTTCAACTTCTCGCCAATTGTTTCCTCTTTCGTGGTGTCTAAACGCGAAGAGTATGAAAAAGATTATGGCCGCGAATTTACCGAGCAGAAATGTTCCAAGATCATCTCCCGCGCCAGTATGCTGATGGTTGCAGTGGTCATGTTCTTCGCCTTTAGCTGCCTGTTCACGCTGTCTCCGGCAAATATGGCCGAAGCCAAAGCGCAGAACATTCCGGTACTGTCATACCTGGCGAACCACTTTGCTTCACTGTCCGGCACCAAGTCGACCTTCGCGACCGTTCTGGAATACGGTGCTTCTATCATCGCACTGGTCGCTATCTTCAAATCTTTCTTCGGCCACTATCTGGGCACGCTGGAAGGTCTGAACGGTCTGGTCCTGAAGTTTGGTTATAAAGGTGATAAGAACAAAGTCTCTGTTGGCAAACTTAATATCATCAGCATGGTCTTCATCATGGGTTCCACCTGGGTTGTGGCTTACGCCAACCCGAATATCCTGGACCTGATTGAAGCGATGGGTGCGCCAATTATCGCCTCACTGCTCTGCTTGCTGCCGATGTATGCCATCCGTAAAGCGCCGTCTCTGGCGAAATACCGTGGCCGTCTGGATAACGTGTTTGTTACTGCGATTGGTCTGCTGACTATCCTGAACATCGTCTACAAACTGTTTTAATCCTTAAGCTCAGGATGAGCGGAGTAGTGAAATGAATGAGTTTCCGGTAGTACTGGTTATTAATTGCGGTTCATCTTCCATTAAATTCTCAGTGCTGGATGCAGCCAACTGTGATGTTTTAATGGCGGGAATTGCAGACGGTATTAACTCTGAAAATGCGTTCATAGCAATTAATGGTGGGGAGCCGGCTAAGCTGGCTCACCACAGCTACGAAGACGCATTAAAGGCTATTGCCGCTGAACTGGAACAACGTAATTTAATGGACAGCGTGGCCTTAATTGGCCACCGCATTGCCCACGGCGGAAGTATCTTTACGGAATCAGCGATAATTACAGATGACGTTATCGACAATATTCGTCGGGTATCTCCTTTAGCACCATTACATAATTATGCGAACCTGAGCGGGATTGAATCCGCACAGCATCTTTTTCCGGGTGTACAGCAGGTGGCGGTATTTGATACCAGCTTCCACCAGACGATGGCACCTGAAGCCTATCTGTACGGTTTACCGTGGAAATATTACGAGGAGCTGGGTGTTCGTCGTTATGGCTTCCACGGCACGTCGCACCGCTATGTTTCTCAGCGAGCGCACGAGCTTCTCGACCTCCAGGATGATGATTCTGGCCTGGTTGTCGCGCACCTGGGTAACGGCGCGTCTATCTGTGCGGTCCGTAACGGACAAAGCGTGGATACCTCAATGGGTATGACGCCGCTGGAAGGACTGATGATGGGCACGCGTAGCGGTGATGTGGACTTTGGCGCAATGGCGTGGATCGCCAGTGAAACCAATCAGACGCTGAGCGACCTTGAGCGTGTCGTCAATAAAGAGTCTGGCCTGCTGGGTATTTCCGGTTTGTCCTCTGACTTACGTACGCTGGAAAAAGCCTGGCACGAAGGACACGAGCGTGCGCAGCTGGCGATTAAAACCTTTGTGCATCGTATTGCACGCCATATCGCCGGACATGCTGCATCGTTACATCGTCTTGATGGGATTATTTTCACCGGCGGCATTGGTGAAAACTCAGTCTTAATTCGCCGTCTGGTGATTGAACATCTGGCCGTATTAGGTGTGAATATCGACAGCGAAATGAATAGTCTGCCAAATTCTCATGGCGAGAGAATTATCTCTGCTAATGATGCTCGAGTTATTTGTGCAGTTATTCCGACGAATGAAGAGAAAATGATTGCTCGTGATGCCATTCATTTAGGCAGAATTAACACACCAGTAGAATTTGCATAATTAATTTTCTGTAGAGAGATTATTTTTCATGAAGGTAAATATCGATACCAGCGATATGCTGTATGCCGACGCGTGGCTTGGCTTTAAAGGTACGGACTGGAAAGAAGAAATTAATGTCCGTGATTTTATTCAGCATAACTACACGCCTTATGAAGGGGATGAATCTTTCCTCGCCGAAGCGACGCCGGCAACCACCGCATTGTGGGAAAAAGTCATGGCGGGCATCCGTATTGAAAACTCGACGCATGCGCCGGTAGATTTCGATACCAATATTGCCACTACGATCACCGCGCACGATGCCGGTTATATTGAACAAGAACTGGAAAAGATCGTCGGTCTGCAAACGGATAAGCCGCTGAAGCGTGCGCTGCATCCGTTCGGCGGCATCAACATGATCAAAAGCTCTTTTGATGCTTACGGTCGTGAAATGGATGCTGATTTTGAGTACCAGTATACCGAACTGCGTAAAACCCATAACCAGGGCGTGTTCGACGCGTATTCCCCGGATATGCTGCGCTGCCGTAAGTCCGGCGTATTAACCGGTCTGCCGGATGGCTATGGCCGTGGTCGTATCATTGGCGATTACCGCCGTGTTGCGTTGTACGGTATTCGCTACCTGGTGCGTGAACGCGAGCAGCAGTTTGCCGATCTCCAGTCAAATCTGGAGTGGGGGCAGAATCTGGAGGCGACGATTCGCCTGCGTGAAGAGCTGTCTGAGCACCGTCGTGCGCTGCTGCAAATGCAGGAAATGGCGGCGAAGTACGGTTGCGATATTTCCCGTCCGGCGCGTAACGCACAGGAAGCCGTGCAGTGGGTGTATTTTGCTTATCTGGCCGCGGTGAAATCGCAGAACGGCGGCGCGATGTCGCTGGGCCGTACTGCATCGTTCCTCGACATTTACATTGAGCGCGACTTCAAAGCCGGTATCTTAAACGAGCAGCAGGCGCAGGAGTTGATCGACCACTTCATCATGAAGATCCGCATGGTGCGCTTCCTGCGTACCCCGGAATTCGACACCCTGTTCTCCGGCGATCCTATCTGGGCGACCGAAGTTATTGGTGGGATGGGGCTGGACGGCCGCACGCTGGTCACCAAAAACTCGTTCCGCTACCTGCATACGCTGCACACCATGGGACCGGCACCTGAGCCGAACCTGACGGTGCTGTGGTCTGAAGGCTTACCGATTGCCTTCAAAAAATATGCCGCACAGGTGTCTATCGTCACGTCGTCTTTACAGTATGAAAATGACGATCTGATGCGCGCTGACTTTGAAAGCGATGACTATGCCATTGCCTGCTGCGTCAGCCCGATGGTCATCGGCAAACAAATGCAGTTCTTTGGTGCGCGTGCCAACCTCGCCAAAACATTGCTGTACGCAATCAACGGCGGTGTGGATGAGAAGCTGAAAATCCAGGTCGGGCCGAAAACTGCGCCGCTGATGGATGACGTGCTGGATTACGACACGGTGATGGAGAGCCTGGACCACTTTATGGACTGGCTGGCCGTGCAGTACATCAGTGCGCTGAACATCATTCACTATATGCACGACAAGTATAGCTACGAAGCCTCGCTGATGGCGCTGCACGATCGTGATGTTTATCGCACCATGGCATGCGGTATGGCGGGTCTGTCCGTTGCTGCGGACTCCCTGTCGGCTATCAAGTACGCTCGCGTCAAACCGATCCGTGATGAAAATGGCCTGGCGGTCGACTTCGAAATTGAAGGTGACTATCCGCAGTACGGTAACAACGATGAGCGCGTAGACAGCATTGCCTGCGACCTGGTTGAACGCTTTATGAAGAAAATTAAAGTGTTGCCAACCTATCGCAACGCGGTGCCGACGCAGTCCATTCTGACCATCACCTCTAACGTGGTGTACGGCCAGAAAACCGGGAATACCCCGGACGGGCGTCGCGCAGGTACGCCGTTTGCGCCAGGGGCGAACCCGATGCACGGCCGCGATCGCAAAGGTGCCGTCGCCTCGTTGACCTCGGTGGCTAAACTGCCGTTTACCTATGCCAAAGATGGTATCTCGTACACCTTCTCGATTGTGCCGGCTGCACTGGGCAAAGAAGATAGCGTGCGTAAAACCAACCTGGTCGGTCTGCTGGACGGTTATTTCCATCATGAAGCGCATGTCGAAGGCGGTCAGCACCTGAACGTCAACGTAATGAACCGCGAAATGCTGATGGATGCTATTGAGCACCCGGAAAACTATCCGAACCTGACGATCCGCGTGTCTGGCTATGCGGTGCGCTTTAACGCGCTGACCCGCGAACAGCAGCAGGACGTTATTTCACGTACTTTCACCCAGGCGCTTTAACGCCGGAGGGTTTATGAGAAAAGTTATTGCAACCGACTGTGCGCCAGGGGCGATTGGGCCTTACGTACAGGGCGTGGATCTGGGCAGCATGGTGTTGACCTCAGGTCAAATCCCGGTATGTCCGCAGACCGGTGAAGTTGCCGAACACGTGACCGATCAGGCGCGTCAGAGTCTGGAAAACGTGAAAGCGATCGTTGAGTCCGCCGGTTTGAAAGTGAACGATATCGTGAAGACCACCGTTTTCGTGGCCGATCTGAACGACTTCGCCACCATTAATCAGGTGTATCAGCAGTTCTTTGATGAGCACGAGGCTATCTATCCGGCACGCAGCTGTGTGCAGGTTGCTCGCTTGCCGAAGGATGTGAAGCTGGAGATTGAAGCCATCGCCGTACGCGGCGACACGGTGTAACTCCCCGCGGGGCGATCGTCAGGATCGCCCCGATCCCGTTAATGAGTGTGAAACCTGGTCTTCACTGAACGGCAATCCGAGGGTGTGGATATGATTAGCGCATTCGATATTTTTAAGATTGGCATTGGACCTTCCAGCTCCCATACCGTGGGGCCAATGAACGCAGGTAAAAGCTTTATCGACCAACTGGTCAGTAGCGGAGAATTGCACCAGACCACGCGCATTGTGGTCGATCTTTATGGTTCACTCTCCTTGACCGGAAAAGGTCATGCGACCGATGTCGCCATCATGATGGGCCTCGCAGGTAACAGTCCGCAAAACGTGCAGATTGATACCATTGCGGGTTTTACCCAGGACGTGGCCCGTACCGGACGTCTCCCGGTGGCAGAGGGCACGCATATCGTTGATTTCCCTCCTGCTGAGAACATTCTCTTCCATAGCGAAACGCTCCCGCGCCATGAAAATGGTATGCGCATCACCGCGTGGAACAGCAACGAGACGCTATTAAGCAAAACCTATTACTCCGTTGGCGGTGGTTTTATCGTTGAGGAGGATCACTTTGGTCAGGCGCACGACGTTGAAGCGCATGTGCCGTACAATTTCCATTCTGCCAGCGAGCTGCTGAAACTGTGTGAGCGAAACGGGCTTTCCGTTTCCGGCCTGATGATGCAAAACGAGCTGGCGATGCGCAGTAAAGATGAGATTGACGCGGGTTTTGCGGCAATCTGGGATGTCATGCACGCCGGTATCGAGCGCGGTATGAACACCGAAGGCGTCCTGCCCGGCCCGCTTAACGTTCCGCGTCGCGCCGTGGCATTACGTCGGTTGCTGGTTTCCAGCGACAATCTGTCCAGTGACCCAATGAACGTCATCGACTGGATTAACATGTTCGCACTGGCCGTGAGCGAAGAGAACGCCGCCGGGTGCCGGGTTGTTACCGCCCCGACAAACGGTGCGTGTGGCATTATCCCCGCCGTGCTGGCCTATTACGACAAGTTCCGCCGCCCGGTGAATGCGAACTCTATCGCCCGTTATTTACTGGCTGCGGGGGCGATAGGCGCGCTGTATAAGATGAATGCGTCTATCTCTGGGGCCGAAGTGGGCTGCCAGGGTGAGATTGGTGTGGCCTGTTCCATGGCTGCTGCCGGACTGACAGAACTGCTTGGCGGGAGCCCGGCGCAGGTCTGTATTGCCGCTGAAATCGCCATGGAGCATAACCTGGGGTTAACCTGCGATCCGGTCGCCGGACAGGTGCAAATTCCGTGCATTGAACGTAATGCGATCAACGCAGTAAAAGCGGTTAACGCCGCGCGTATGGCGCTGCGCCGCACGTCAGAACCTCGGGTGTCGCTCGATAAAGTTATCGAGACGATGTATGAAACTGGCAAAGACATGAACGATAAATACCGCGAAACCTCACGCGGCGGTCTGGCGATCAAAGTAGTGTGTATGTGAGTTAATCAAAATAGCATGACCAAAAAGGTGCACAGAAGTGCACCTTTTTTTGTTGTGATCTGCTTCAAAAACAGAAATCGATCCCACCTTTGATGTTTTCAAGAGAAAATCTTTCTTTACCTGTAGGGATTATAGGGTTTTGTTTGTGAAGTTTTTCTCTGACCCTGAGCGTATGATTTTCTTCATTCTAAGAGCTCGCCTGCATCTTATGAATTGCGTATCGCCTTGACGCAATACGAAAAAAATAAAAAAACCTCTACCTACACATTAAGCGGGAAATTATGGAAACGGCTACGAATAACAGCGTAATACTCGACGCATCCGCTCCGGCGCGCCGGGCGGGAATGACCGAAAGTGAATGGCAGGAAGCCATTAAATTCGACAGCATGGACACCGGTTGGGTCATTATGAGTATCGGTATGGCGATTGGCGCGGGGATTGTTTTTCTTCCCGTCCAGGTGGGTCTGATGGGGTTGTGGGTATTCCTGCTGTCCTCGATTATCGGCTATCCCGCGATGTATTTGTTCCAGCGTCTGTTCATCAACACGCTGGCTGAGTCTCCAGAGTGCAAAGATTACCCAAGCGTCATTAGCGGTTATTTAGGCAAAAACTGGGGCATTCTGTTAGGGGCGTTGTATTTTGTGATGTTGGTTATCTGGATGTTTGTTTATTCCACCGCCATCACTAACGACAGCGCTTCGTATCTGCATACATTTGGCGTGACCGAAGGGTTACTGTCCGACAGCCCGTTCTATGGCCTGGTGCTGATTTGCATCCTGGTGGCTATCTCGTCACGCGGTGAAAAATTACTGTTTAAAATCTCCACCGGCATGGTGTTGACCAAGCTGCTGGTCGTTGCCGCCCTTGGCGTGTCGATGGTCGGGATGTGGCATTTGCATAACGCTGGCTCGCTGCCGCCGATGGGGCTGCTGATTAAGAATGCGATTATTACGCTGCCCTTTACGCTGACCTCGATTCTGTTTATTCAAACCTTAAGCCCGATGGTTATCTCGTACCGTTCTCGCGCAAAATCCATTGAGGTCGCGCGTCATAAAGCGCTGCGCGCCATGAACATCGCGTTTGGCATACTGTTTGTCACCGTCTTCTTCTACGCCGTCTCTTTCACCCTGGCAATGGGCCATGATGAAGCGGTGAAAGCCTACGAGCAGAACATTTCCGCCCTGGCGATTGCCGCACAGTTTATTAGCGGCGACGGCGCGGGTTGGGTGAAAATCGTCAGCGTTATTCTGAACATTTTTGCCGTGATGACCGCGTTCTTCGGTGTGTACTTAGGCTTCCGTGAAGCGACTCAAGGCATTGTGATGAATGTGCTGCGTCGCTACATGCCTGCTGAGAAGATCAACGAAATCTTCGTTCAGCGCGGCATCATGGTCTTCGCTATTTTACTGGCCTGGAGTGCAATTGTGCTCAATGCGCCGGTACTGAGCTTCACCTCTATTTGTAGCCCAATCTTCGGCATGGTGGGCTGTTTGATCCCGGCCTGGCTGGTCTACAAAGTTCCTGCACTGCACAAATATAAAGGCGCTTCCCTGTACCTGATCATCATCACAGGCCTGCTGTTGTGCGTTTCTCCGTTCCTGGCATTTTCTTGAGTTATCTGAGTGAAGGTCGTTGCTATGTTTGAGACTACATTGAATCCATTATGGGACTGTTTTATCCGCGCGGTGCAGGAAGAAGTCAAACCTGCCCTGGGCTGCACCGAACCTATCTCTCTGGCTTTGGCGGCGGCAGTCGCATCCGCTGAGCTGAACGGCGCGGTTGAACGCATTGATGCGTGGGTCTCACCCAACCTGATGAAAAACGGCATGGGCGTGACCGTACCGGGCACCGGAATGGTCGGGTTGCCCGTCGCCGCTGCGCTGGGTGCGCTGGGTGGCAATGCCCACGCGGGTTTAGAAGTGCTGAAGGATGCGTCCGCAGAGGCCATCGCCGACGCCAAAGCCATGCTGGCTGCCGGAAACGTGGCGGTGATGCTGCAGCAACCTTGCGAAGATATTCTCTTCTCACGCGCTAAGGTGTACAGCCGTGACGGGTGGGCGTGCGTCACGATTGTTGGCGGTCATACCAACATTGTGCACATCGAAACCCATAATGGTGTGGTGTTCAGTAAAGAAGAACAGACGCAGGATGAAGAGCTGGATTCGCCGCTGGCGGTGTTATCCCACACCTCGCTGGAAGAGATTCTGGCGTTTGTGAATGCGGTACCGTTTGAGTCCATCCGCTTTATTCTGCAGGCGGCAAAACTAAACGGGGCGCTGTCTCAGGAAGGGTTACGCGGGACATGGGGATTACATATCGGTGCTACGCTGGAGAAGCAGTGTGCCCGTGGCCTGCTGGCAAACGATCTTTCAACCGCTATTCTGATCCGTACCAGTGCGGCGTCGGATGCGAGAATGGGCGGCGCGACGCTGCCGGCGATGAGTAACTCCGGTTCCGGGAACCAGGGGATCACCGCCACGGTTCCGGTGATGGTGGTGGCCGAGCACTTTGGTGCGGATGATGAAAAACTGGCGCGTGCGCTGATGTTGTCACACCTGAGTGCAATCTATATCCATCATCAGCTTCCTCGCTTGTCGGCTCTGTGTGCGGCAACGACGGCGGCGATGGGCGCGGCGGCGGGGATGGCATGGCTGGTGGATGGGCGCTATAACACCATCGCCATGGCGATCAGCAGCATGATTGGCGATGTGAGTGGGATGATTTGCGATGGCGCGTCAAACAGCTGTGCGATGAAAGTGTCTACCAGCGCGTCGGCGGCATGGAAGGCGGTACTCATGGCGCTGGACGATACGGCAGTGACCGGTAACGAAGGGATTGTGGCGCATAATGTCGAGCAATCTATTGCGAATCTGTGTGCGCTGGCATGTCGTTCGATGCAGGAAACCGACAAGCAGATCATTGAGATCATGGCCAGCAAAGCGCATTAATCTGTAGGCCGGGTAAGGCGTAACCGCCACCCGGCGTCAGTCTGAGCCGCCTTATCAGGCGGCGTCTTCTTCTTCCTGCCTTTGCTCGGCATCGGCAACAATCGCTTCCAGTTCCGTCAGCATATCTTCGTAGCCAAAGGTTTTGGTCTGGACGACCGTGTCCTGAATTTTGGCTTTAACCGCCGGTTTACGCTTTTTTGACGTTTTCTTGCTCATAGTCGTACTCCCTTGTTTTTCCTGACTATACGGGCAAATCTATCAGCAAAGCGCGCAAAGGCGTATCGGCAACTAATGTTATGTTAGCTTCGTCACGAATAAATGCGCCATCACCACAGGTCAGCGCTTCTTTTTCTGCTCCAGCCGTTAGCGCATGGAACGTGCCGTGGATCGACTGCAAATAGGCGCGTGGGCCATGTAATTGAAAACTCAGTGATTCACCTTGCTTCAATTCGACATGGTGTATCCACACCTGCTGGCGAAGATGCAGGCTGCCTTGTTCTCCGTCCGGGGAGGCGATCAGTTGATACTTGCCGGTCGCCAGTGTGGCTTTCTGTACACAGGCATTTTCCCGCTGCGGGCAGGCGTCCAGCCATAATTGCATGCGGGTTAATGGCTTATCCTTGTTAAGGTTGTGCTCGCTGTAGCTAATCCCAGGCTGCGTGGCGAGCAGTAAAACCTCACCGGCTTTTGCCCGGACATGGTTGCCTTCGCTGTCGCGATATTCCGCTTCCCCTTCAAGGATCAGGTTGACAATATCCACCTTCGGATAGGTACGCGGCTGGAAAGAGGCCCCCGGTGCCAGAACTTCCTGGTTCAGAACACGCAGCGAGGCGTAACCCAGCAGCTTAGGATCAAAATAGTGTCCAAAGGAGAAGGTATAACGGGCTTGCAGCCAGCCGTAGTCTGCCTGTCCGCACTGTTTTGCTGTTCGGGTAGTAATCATCTTTCTTGACCTCTCTTTACTTCCTTTTATGTTAAATGGCTGGACGCTGTATTGTTAGCCAGATATTCTGCCCGGTATGTTCAAATTTCCTGAATGAGAACGACATGGCCAAAGAAAGGGCATTAACGCTTGAAGCGTTACGCGTAATGGATGCAATCGACAGACGTGGCAGCTTTGCCGCTGCGGCGGACGAACTGGGGCGCGTTCCTTCCGCTCTCAGCTATACCATGCAAAAGCTGGAAGAAGAGCTGGATGTGGTGTTGTTTGACCGCTCAGGCCATCGCACAAAATTTACTAACGTTGGACGCATGCTACTGGAACGTGGGCGCGTGCTGCTCGAGGCGGCTGATAAGCTGACCACCGATGCCGAAGCGCTGGCCCGCGGCTGGGAAACGCATCTGACGATCGTCACCGAAGCGCTGGTACCCACGGCAGCGTTCTTTCCGCTCATCGACCGGCTCGCCGTGAAGGCCAATACTCAGCTTTCAGTGATCACTGAGGTGCTGGCTGGGGCATGGGAACGCCTGGAGCAGGGAAGGGCGGATATCGTGATCGCCCCGGATATGCATTTTCGTTCATCGTCAGAAATTAATTCCCGCAAGCTGTACACGCTGATGAACGTCTACGTGGCCGCGCCGGATCATCCTATCCATCAGGAGCCGGAGCCGTTGTCGGAAGTGACCCGAGTGAAATACCGGGGCATTGCGGTGGCGGATACCGCCCGTGAGCGCCCGGTGCTGACCGTCCAGTTACTGGATAAACAGCCGCGCCTGACGGTGAGTTCAATCGAAGATAAGCGCCAGGCGCTGTTGGCCGGGCTGGGTGTGGCGACCATGCCGTATCCGCTGGTGGAAGAGGATATTGCCGCAGGTCGTTTGCGCGTGGTGAGCCCGGAGTCCACCAACGAAATTGATATCATCATGGCCTGGCGACGGGACAGTATGGGTGAGGCCAAATCCTGGTGTCTGCGCGAAATTCCGAAGCTGTTTGTGGGGAAATAGCAGGACTGTTACGCCGGATGCGGTGCAAGCACCTTATCCGGCCTACAAGACGGAGTAGGTTGTAGGCCTGATAAGCGCAGCGCCATCAGGCATCTCTACGTGCTACGTCAGGACAGTTGTTTAGGGTCTGCACCGAAGCGGTTGCTACCCGGCGTGCCGTTCTGACAGTTGAAAATAATGATAACTAACCAGCCAATAATGGGGATCAACAGGATCAGCAGCCACCATGCAGAACGGTCGGTGTCATGCAAACGACGGAACTGCACTGCCCACCACGGTATAAATACCAGCACACCATAAATCGTCGTTAATACGCCTTCTCCCCCGGCGCGTTGCCAGCCAAGCATGTTGTCCAGGATGCTGAGTACGAAAGAAAAGATGATGTTGACCAGAACAAACATCCAGTACTCTTTGCGCCGAGCCCGGCCGCCAAAACCAAAATAGTTCTTAAGAACGTTTAGATACCAATCCATTTGCGCCTCATTTTGCGTTCAATCACTTGTTTTTAAAGTAATCAAATTAAGAATAGCTGCGAATGAAATGGTGGTAAATATTTGTCGTATTAATTATTTGGTCCCCTGATGGGTAATACTTATCAGTGAACGCCTCAGTTTCAGAAAGTATCAACCTGTGTTGGCGGAAGTAATGAATATACGCTCTCAGAGAAAGGGTTCCGTTCACCTTATGTTCATCGCTTCTCTTAAGTATTGGTTCATGTGAACGTGTAAAGGGCGTTCTCCGCCACGCCCTTTACAATCCCGGCTCCCGGCGGGAAAATTGCCACTTCGTGGTTCCCTCCGCTTTTTCCTTCAGGCTTTCGGGCCGGGCGCGATGTAACGTCCCTGTAAAGCGCGCCCTGAACCCGCATCCCTGCGGGTTCTCCCGGCCTTACGGAAACACGTCGGCAATTTTCAGCCGGACCAGCCACGCCTGACTACCGGTATTTTTATTTGAATATATCTGAACAGCATAAGAGATTTAACTGAAAGTCAGAGAGTTGAAGCGATGACCCATGTCCGGCTGAAAATCGATGAGTCGTTGACGGCTGACCGGGTCTGCCCGCAGGGATGCGGGCAGAGGGGACGGCCTGCAAGGATGCAGGCTCGGCCCCGACCCGACAGGCAGACGGCATAAGACGAATGAATCGCGTAGCGACGATTTTCCCGCCGGGAGCCTGGGTTGCAAGGGAGGCGGCGGTGAGCCTCCCTTGCACGTTCACGGGTAACGGCGTTTCAGAGAAATGACACAGCTGAGGTGAACGGAACCCTGAGCAAAAATCACATGTTCGCCATACATGCTTAACTAATCGGCATTACCCCAAAGGGACCTGTGTAAATCATGCGAAACGGCTGTCTCGTCCATGTGGCTCGCTGAGATCCTGCCATGGCCCGATTGAAATAATACCGGTCGGATTGATGGTTTTGTGGCTACGGAAGTAGTGATGACGGATATGGTCAAAATTGACGGTCTCCGCAATGCCCGGCATCTGGTAAATATCGCGCAGGAAACCGTACAGATTCAGGTAGTCGCTGATGCGGTGCTTATCGCACTTGAAGTGGGTAACATACACCGGATCAAAGCGTACCAGCGTGGTCCACAGGCGAATATCTGCCTCGGTCAACTGGTCGCCGGTCAGATAGCGATGCTGACCCAGAATCTGCTCCAGTCGCGCCAGTGAGTGAAACACTTTATCAACCGCCTCGTCATATGCCTCCTGACTGGTGGCAAAACCGGCTTTATAGACGCCATTATTGACGTTGTCATAAATCCAGCTGTTCAGCTCGTCAATTTTACTTTGCAGGGCAGGCGGGTAGTAATCACCGGCTTTGGCGCCCAGTACATCAAACGCCGTGTTAAACATGCGGATGATCTCCGCCGATTCATTACTGACGATGGTGTGATTCTTTTTATCCCACAGCACCGGTACGGTGACGCGGCCGCTGTACTGCGGGTCGGCGTGCAAATAGAGCTGATAGAGAAACTCGTGCTGGTAGAGCGTATCTCCCGTGGCGGCCGGGAAATTATCATCAAACGTCCAGCCGTTCTCTAGCATCAGCGGATGCACAACGGAAATGGAGATAAATGGCTCCAGACCTTTGAGCGTGCGTAGAATCAGCGTGCGATGCGCCCACGGACAGGCGAGGGAAACGTACAGGTGGTAGCGGTCTTTTTCGGCGGCAAAACCGCCTGTGCCGGTCGGGCCAGGTTCGCCATCCGCGGTGAGCCAGTTACGGAAAGCCGATGCAGAACGTTGAAATTTTCCCCCGGTAGATTTGGTGTCATACCAGGTGTCATGCCAGACGCCGTCAATAAGTTGTCCCATGGTTTTGCCTCCTCAGATAGCAAAAGCGAGGAGATGTCTCCTCGCTTTTTGATGCGTTTAGTATAGCTTGCTTACCACTTTTTATTCAGTACGCGGTCAATGCTGAATGCGCCTGGACCGGTGATAGCCAGCAGCAGGAAACCGCCTGCGATGGTTAAGTTTTTCATGAACATCAGCGAGTTCATCCCTTCCGCAAAGTTGCTGTGGAAGATGAACGCGGTCAGCACCGTGAAGCCTGCGGTAAACAGCGCGGTAGTACGGGTCAGGAAGCCGAACAGAATGGCCAGGCCGCCGCCGAACTCAAGCAGAATAACCAGCGGTAACATGAATCCCGGAACGCCCATGGCTTCCATATATTGTTGGGTACCCGCATATCCGCTGATTTTTCCCCAGCCTGCAGAAATAAACAGGATTGGCATCAGAATGCGTGCTACCAGTACACCAACATCTTCTAATTTTTTCATCGTACTCTCCAGGAAACCACTCAGGCGGCTGATTTTGTTTTTTGTTGCATTAACGCTGTATAGGGCGTTGTTGCTGTCGATGGAGAGAATCATAAACGTGACGAATGACAATTGTTAGCAAGGAAAACTGTCAGTATTTTTCAAAAATTTTGAGTGAAGGGGGGTGATAGAATGAAGTAGGCCTTGCTATCAGGCCTACGTGGGGAGAACAGAAGAGATTAACCGCGCAGTTGCTGCTGTCTGATGGTCGCTTTGACCAGTCGCCAGGCGCTCCAGACGCTAAAGCCGCGTTTGGCCCAACGGACGAGCATATTTGGGTGGCGAATAGTACGAACGGCTATGATGCTGCTGCCAACCAGTATCCACGAGCGCAGGTTCAACAGCGTGTTCCAGCCGCGATCGTATGCAGCAGTGACCTCCAGCCAGTCGCGGCGGGTGGCGGTCAGATCCAGCCGTTGCTGCTGGATCTGACTAAGCAGCAGCGCCTTACGTTTTTCGCGTTCGACTTTACTGCTCATTATGCATCATCCTCCAGGGCCTGCCTGTCGTTAGCAAGTTCATGGCGGGTATGACGTAACAGCGTTGACTTACGGGCTTTACGTAGCGTCCATATCCCGCCAATGAGCGCCAGAAGCAACAGCACAACGGTGGTGGCTATCATCGCGTTGAGACGGTACTGAGGGTCAATGGCCCAGATGATAAGCACCATCAGGCTCATCAGGCCAAATGCTGCGAACAGCATAGTTAGCCCCAGCATCAGCAGTAGCTGAAAGAGGTTGGCTTTTTCCTCTTCCAGTTCAACAACGGCCAGACGTAACCGGGTCTCAACTATCTCGACGAGGATCGTGATGATCCGTTGTCCGATACCCAGTACGTTTTTGCCTGGACCTTGTGCGTGATCGGAGTCCGCCATTGTTAGCGGCGCGACAGCAGTACGCCAAGCACCACGCCGACCGCAGCGCCAATACCAACGCCTGTCCATGGATTTTCGCGTACGTAGTTGTCGGCTTTTGCCGCGGCTTCGCGAGTTTGCTTAGCAATCACATCGCTGGTTTCACCCAGGCGATTGCGGCTCTCTTTCAGCGCGCGTTCTGCTTTACTGCGAATTTTACTCAACTCTTCTTTCGACTTATCGCCAGAGGAGCTCAGTACCTCTTCAAGCGTATCCGCAAGGGATTTCAGCTCAGCGCGCAGGTGTTCCGTAGCATTATCTTTTGACATAGTTTTCTCCAGGTGAGTGGGTCGTTACCGTACTTAGTAATCGCGTGACTCGAGTTCTTTCAGTTCAGTCTGAGCTTCGGCAAGCTTGCGCTCGCGTTTGGTGATTTTATCTGTATCGCCTTTTTGTTTCGCCTCGGCGAGATCACGTTTACGCTCGGCGATCTCATCTTTCTGTTCTGCAATTTTTTTCTGATGCTCGGCACGTAGCTTGCTGTCAGAACAATTGGCCCGGACTTCGCTCAGGGCCTTGTTCAGGCCGTTGATACGACTCTGATTGTTGTGCTTTTCGGCATAGCTAATCTCCCGCTGAATATCGTGTTCTTTTTCCTGACAGAGGGTGTTGGCGTAGCTGCTGGCACTGAGAGCGAAAAGGGTAACAGCCAAAGCGATGCGGTATTTCATACTTGAACCTTCCATTGTGATTCGACCCGGTAACGCGAGGGTCGTTGCTCCAGATAAAAAAGCGTGGGCCATAAACCCAGCTTATTAATCATAGGCACTAAACGGCAAAATCACCAAAGTGGGTGAAATAATTCAGATTCCTGGAAGTTAACCAAAACGGTGTGGGTTATCACGCAAACGTGATAACCACTGCACCGCCTGATTATCATCATCCTGTTGGGCGATGACGAAGCCGTGCGGTAACGTTCTGTCGAGAACGACCTTCGCGGCTGCGCTTTGCGCGCTGGAATCAAAGGTGATCAGCAGCGCATCATTTTGCGGGGTAATGCTTTTAAAGCGAATGCCGTTGGCATCCAGATGATGCCAGATAGAAAAACCGTCTGGCATGCTGGCGCCCTGATTAACGGCGCGAATGGCTAGCGTCGACTCCTGCTGACGAATGGCAGACCAGGTCAGGATAAGCGCGCCTAAAAACAGGATAAAGGTGGCTGTCCAGGCCAATCGTCGGAGCGTTATGCGTGGTAGCAGCATAATTTATCCCCGGTTCCCGTATTTCTTTTTCCATAAAACAACCAGTGAACCGGCGAGGCCAAACACCAGTAAAACAACAGGAAGCAGCATCAGGCACGACATTAACTGATCTTCGTACTTGAGGAACACCGGCGTTTTGCCCAGCAGATAACCGAGTGACGTCAGGATCAAGACCCACAGCAGTCCGCTCATCCAGTTGAAGAACTGAAAGCGCGCATTGTTCAGGCCAGAGAGTCCTGCAATGGTCGGCAGCAGCGTTCTGACGAAGGCAATGAATCGCCCGACCAGCAACGCAGACAGGCCATGTTTATGGAACAGATGGTGCGCGCGCTGATGATAATGCGCGGGAAGATGAGAAAGCCAGTTTTGCACGATGCGGGTATTCCCCAGCCATCGTCCCTGGATGTAGCTGACCCAACAGCCGAGGCTGGCCGCGGTGGTGAGGAGCAGCACCGTTTGTGGAAAGCCCATTGCGCCTTTAGCAATAAGCACGCCGACCAGCACCAGTAAGCTGTCACCAGGTAAAAAGGCCGCAGGAAGCAGTCCGTTTTCCAGAAACAAAATGGTAAACAGGACAAAATACAGCATGCCAATCATCGACGGATTGGCCAGAGTTTCAAAATCCTGAGCCCACAAGGCATTCAGTAATTGAGTCAGTAGTTCCATTCAGTATTCCTGGAGAAATCGGTTGTCGTCATGCCGGTTTTCTGGATTTTGTAACGCCGCAATATTATTGATCTTTTTTTGCATGTATCGCGGTCTGACACAAATTCACGGCCTGAACTGTTCCCTGTTAAGTTGCAAAGTAAGCAAGCACTGATACACAAAAATTCAAAACGCATGTAATTGTAACAAAGGTCAACGTAGTCCGTTATAGAAATTACGGTCGCTGAACCGTGATTTTGCTTATCGCAAAGGAGGGTGGCGAGAGGATTTACACAGGCTGACACTTTATACCTAATGCTTACCGAGCGTCAGAAACAGGCGCCCTGGCGCGCCTGTGAATATGAGAACGCTTATTTTGCCCCGTTAGCGGCCGTATCCAGATGAACCACCGGATTATCGGTAAAAAGATAACGGTCGGCGTTGAACTCAAAATCATCGCTGGTTTCGTTAAACAGCATCTGTTTGGTGTTCTCAAGGTGCTGCCACATCGCCAGTTTGGCAGCATGAGGATCTTTACGGATTAATGCCCGTAGGATCTGGTCATGGTCATCGCACCAGTTATCTACCGTGCGCAGGTCGATGTGATCGTGCAATTTCTTCCAGTACGGGTTGTGAACACGCTGAGTCCACATTTTTTCAACAATCGCCGCCAGTGCGGTATTTTGCGTTGCCAGCGCCACTTGCACATGGAACTGGAGATCCCACTCGGAGTCACGGAAGCTTTTTTCGTTGCGCGACTTCTCCTGGATTTCCATCAGTTTCATGATGTCCTGTTTAGTCACCTGGGTGGCGGCAAACTCGGCAATATTGCTCTCTATAAGCTGGCGTGCCTGCAGCAGTTCAAATGGACCGTAGCTGGCAAACTCAAGATTGGCATCTGGCGCGACGTAGTGTTTTGGCTGGTTAGAGATGACGTGGATCCCAGATCCCTTACGCACCTCAACGTAGCCCTCAACCTCGAGCATGATAATGGCTTCACGGACCACGGTACGGCTGACGTTCTTTTCATCGGCGATAAAGCGCTCGGCGGGAAGTTTTTCACCCACCAGGTAAACACCCTGCTCAATGCGCGCCTTCAGATCGGCAGCAAGTTGTTGATACAAACGTCGTGGTTCGGTGATTTCCATATGCGCTCCAGGCATGATACGGCAGACTCTATTTGTTATACCACTTTTGCGAATTTGGCTCCACTTGTGACGATAAAAAAGCCGCCAGAACGCTGGCGGCTTTGAACGTATTTCGTTGGTGATTGAGTCAGGTCAACTTTGTGGTGCGGGATCGCCGGTTTGCGGTCCCGAGTCGACCTCGCTGGCCGGTTTGTTTTGCAGCACCGTCCAGATGACTAACGCACCGAGCAGGTCGAATACTGCCAGTACCGCAAACAGTGGGCTAAAGCCGATGGTGTCAGCCAGGGCGCCCACGACCAGCGCAAACAGGGTGCTTGCCAGCCAGGCAGACATCCCGGTCAGACCGTTCGCTGTAGCCACTTCATTACGACCAAAGACGTCAGAAGAGAGGGTGATCAGCGCACCGGACAGGGCCTGGTGAGCAAAGCCCCCGACGCACAGCAGCGCGATGGCAATATACGGGCTGGTAAACAGACCAATCATGCCCGGGCCAATCATCAGGAATGCGCCCATGGTGACGACCATTTTACGTGACACAATCAGGTTGACGCCGAACCAGCGCTGGAACAGCGGCGGCAGATACCCACCAACGATACAGCCGAGGTCAGCAAACAGCATGGGCATCCAGGCGAACATGGCAATTTCTTTCAGGTTAAAGCCGTAAACTTTAAACATGAACAGCGGGATCCAGGCGTTAAAGGTACCCCAGGCCGGCTCTGCCAGGAAACGCGGCAGTGCAATGCCCCAGAACTGGCGGTTACGCAGGATCTGCGCGACGGACATTTTCTTCGCCGTGCCGTTTTTATGCTGTGATTCCTGGCCGTTGAGAATGTAATCACGTTCTTCGTCGGACAGTTTTTTCTGATCGCGTGGGTGTTTGTAAAACACAAGCCAGCACATGGCCCAGATGAAGCTCAGGACACCAGAGATAATGAACGCCATCTGCCAGCTGTGCATCACGATGGCCCAGACTACCAGCGGCGGTGCAATCATCGCGCCAATAGAGGAACCGACGTTAAAGTAACCGACGGCAATGGAGCGCTCTTTGGCCGGGAACCACTCCGAGCTGGCTTTCAGGCCCGCTGGGATCATCGCCGCTTCAGCTGCACCGACCGCGCCTCGCGCCAGCGCCAGTCCACCCCAGCTTCCAGCCAGTGCAGTCGCGCCACAGAAGACGGCCCACAGAACGGCGAACATCGCGTAACCTATTTTTGTTCCCAGCACGTCCAGAACGTAGCCAGCAACGGGTTGCATAACGGTGTAAGCAGCAGAGTACGCTGCGATGATATAGGAATACTGTTGAGTGGAGATGTGTAACTCTTCCATCAGCGTTGGCGCAGCTGCCGCCACAGTGTTACGCGTCAGGTAACCCAGCACGGTGCCAAGCGTCACCAGTGCGATCATATACCAACGTAACCCTTTAATTTTACGCATGTAAAACCTCATCGTTTTGTTATTTCCGCGAACGAGCGGTCATCTTCCTGTGTAGGGCGGAGGATGTTCTTTTTACGAAAGGGGTGACCGAAAAAAACCGGGACTCCCCGAACTTTGCCATTTCAAGAATCGTGCTAATTCGGTTTCCGTACCGGTCAATCCGATGGTGGACCATCGGTAATTTGCATTCCGTCGGCTTATGTATTGCGACGGCAAAAAGATAACTTGTCATACAGCTTTAAAAGGTGAGTGCCATCACAAAAGTGTGAATCTTCGTGTGGTCATTATTTCGATTCATCAAAGCCAGCACTGGCGCGGGTTGGCGTAAGATTTACCTCTTTGAGAGTAATTTTTTTGTCGCCATTTGTTGATCTAACTCACGAAAATATCTTCAGTCTGTGGAAATTGGTGTGATAACTTTGTCAGCATCAAAACATAAGCAATCTGACGCACTCGCTGAGAGGAAGACGATAATGACCCCGTTTATGACTGAAGATTTTCTGCTGGATACCGAATTTGCCCGCCGTCTGTATCATGATTACGCCAAAGATCAGCCAATCTTCGATTACCACTGCCATCTGCCGCCGCAGCAAATCGCGGACAACTACCGTTTTAACAACCTGTATGACATCTGGCTGAAAGGCGATCACTACAAATGGCGCGCTATGCGTACTAACGGTGTTGCTGAGCGCCTGTGTACCGGCGATGCGTCCGATCGTGAGAAGTTTGACGCCTGGGCCGCGACGGTTCCGCACACTATTGGCAACCCGCTTTACCACTGGACGCATCTTGAATTGCGTCGCCCGTTTGGTATTACAGGTAAGCTGCTGTCGCCTGCGACGGCGGATGAAATCTGGAATCAGTGCAACGAACTGCTGGCGCAGGAACAATTTTCCGCGCGCGGCATCATGCAGCAGATGAACGTGAAAATGGTCGGTACCACTGACGATCCGATTGATTCACTGGAACATCACGCCTCGGTCGCCAAGGACAGCACCTTTGCCGTCAAAGTGCTGCCGAGCTGGCGCCCGGATAAAGCCTTCAATATTGAGCAGGCAACCTTTAACGACTACATGACGAAGCTGGGTGAGGTGTCCGACACCGATATCCGTCGCTTCACCGATCTGCAAACCGCGTTGACCAAACGCCTGGATCACTTCGCTGCACACGGCTGTAAAGTGTCTGACCATGCGCTGGATGTGGTGCTGTTTGCTGAATCTAATGAATCTGAACTCGACAACATCCTGACGCGTCGTCTGGCCGGTGAAACGCTGAGCGAGCATGAAGTGGCGCAGTTTAAAACGGCCGTGCTGGTGTTCCTTGGTGCGGAATATGCCCGTCGTGGTTGGGTCCAGCAGTACCATATTGGCGCACTGCGTAATAACAACCTGCGTCAGTTCAAACTGTTGGGGCCGGACGTGGGCTTCGATTCGATCAACGATCGTCCGGTTGCGGAAGAACTCTCCAAACTGCTGAGCAAGCAGAACGAAGAAAACCTGCTGCCAAAAACCATCCTGTACTGCCTGAACCCGCGCGACAACGAAGTGCTGGGCACCATGATCGGCAACTTCCAGGGCGAAGGTATGCCGGGAAAAATGCAGTTCGGGTCCGGCTGGTGGTTCAACGATCAGAAAGACGGAATGGAACGCCAAATGACGCAGTTGGCGCAGCTCGGTCTGCTGAGCCGTTTTGTCGGCATGCTGACCGACAGCCGTAGCTTCCTGTCATATACGCGCCATGAATATTTCCGCCGCATTCTGTGCCAGATGATTGGCCGCTGGGTTGCCGCGGGTGAAGCCCCGGCAGATATCCAGCTGCTGGGTGAAATGGTGAGAAATATCTGCTTCAACAATGCGCGCGATTATTTTGCCATTGAACTGAACTAAGGTCCGGGTTGATATGCAATACATCAAGATCCATACGCTGGATAACGTTGCGGTTGCGCTGGCCGATCTGGCGCAAGGCACGCAGGTTAGTGTAGATAGCCATACCGTAACGCTACGACAGGACGTTGTACGTGGACACAAATTTGCCTTGAGCGATATTGCTCAGGGTGAGAACGTCATTAAATATGGCCTGCCGATTGGCCATGCTCTGGCGGATATTGCGGCGGGTGAACATATCCATGCTCACAATACGCGCACCAATCTGAGCGATCTGGATGAATATAGCTATCAACCCGACTTTCAGGAACCTGAGGTACAACCGGCAGATCGCGATGTGCAGATCTACCGTCGTGCCAACGGTGATGTCGGGGTGCGTAACGAACTGTGGATCCTGCCGACGGTCGGCTGCGTCAATGCCATGGCGCGACAGATGCAGACCCGCTTCCTGAAAGAGACCAACGATGCTGAAGGCATCGATGGCGTTCATCTTTTCAGCCACACCTACGGCTGCTCGCAGCTGGGTGACGATCACATCAACACCCGCACCATGCTGCAAAACATGGTGCGTCACCCGAACGCGGGGGCGGTGCTGGTGGTGGGGCTTGGTTGTGAAAACAACCAGGTGGATGCCTTCCGCGAAACGTTGGGCGAGTTCGATCCTGAACGTGTGCACTTCATGGTCTGCCAACATCAGGAAGACGAAGTGGAGGCGGGGATCGAACATCTCCATCAGTTGTACAACGTGATGCGCCACGATAAGCGTGAGCCAGGTAAACTGGGCGAGCTGAAGTTTGGTCTGGAATGCGGCGGGTCTGACGGCCTGTCCGGCATCACGGCTAACCCGATGCTGGGACGTTTCTCCGACTATGTGATTGCCAACGGTGGCACCACCGTGCTGACCGAAGTTCCGGAAATGTTTGGCGCTGAGCAACTGCTGATGAGCCATTGCCGTGACGAAGAGACGTTTGGCAAGCTGGTGACGATGGTCAATGACTTCAAGCAGTACTTCATTGCCCACGACCAGCCGATTTATGAGAACCCGTCACCGGGTAACAAGGCGGGGGGCATCACCACGCTGGAAGATAAATCACTGGGCTGCACGCAGAAAGCGGGTTCCAGCCAGGTTGTCGATGTATTGCGTTACGGTGAACGGCTAAAAACGCACGGTCTGAATCTGTTAAGCGCGCCGGGGAACGACGCCGTTGCCACCAGCGCGCTGGCGGGTGCTGGCTGCCATATGGTGCTATTCAGTACCGGTCGCGGCACGCCTTACGGCGGCTTTGTACCGACGGTGAAAATTGCCACGAACAGCGAGCTGGCGGCGAAGAAAAAGCACTGGATCGATTTTGATGCGGGACAGCTGATCCACGGTAAAGCCATGCCTCAACTGCTGAATGAGTTTGTCGATACCATCGTCGAGTTTGCTAATGGTAAACCGACCTGTAACGAACGTAATGACTTCCGTGAGCTGGCTATTTTCAAAAGTGGCGTAACGTTGTAATTACCCTTCATTTTTTGCACCACAGCTGTGTTGGCTGCGTTCGCCCACCCCGGTCACTTACTCATGTAAGCTCCCGGGGATGTGCGAACTTGCCGCCTTGCTGTGGCACAAAATCTTTTGGGTAAGATTGTTTATGGTGGAATCTAAAAACGGTGTTTCATAATATGGAACGCCGTTTGTTTTTGCATTTCCTCACAAGGATTTTTCATGACCGCGTATTGGCTGGCCCAGGGCGTAGGTGTCATCGCCTTTCTGATCGGGATTACCACCTTTTTCAACCGCGATGAGCGCCGCTTCCGGCTGCAGCTTGCCGTCTATAGTGCCACTATCGGGGTACACTTCTTTTTGATGGGGGCCTGGCCCGCGGGGATGAGTGCGGAGCTAAACACCATCCGAACTCTGGTCTCGATGCGCACCCGCAAACTGTGGGTGATGACCGTTTTTATCGTTCTCACGCTGGTTCTTGGGTTGGCGAAACTACAGCATGCGATGGAGTTACTCCCCATTATTGGCACGCTGGCCAGCACCTGGGCGCTGTTTCGCTGTAAAGGATTAACCGTCCGCTGTGTGATGTGGTGCGCGACTGCCTGCTGGGTGGTGCATAATTTCTGGTTGGGATCGATTGGCGGCACGATGATTGAAGGCAGTTTTCTGGTGATGAACGGCCTGAATATTATTCGTTTCAGACGCATGCAAAAACGGGGGATAGATCCCTTCAAAATTGAAAAAAGCGTACAGAAAGAAAACCCCTCCGCACCATGACGGAGGGGAAAAGTGATTAGCCGCGCAGGGCGTTGTTTGCCAGACGTTCGTCTTCAGCCTGGCAGGCTGCAGCGGTAAACAATACGTCGGTTGAGGAGTTCAGTGCGGTTTCACAGGAGTCCTGCAACACGCCGATAATAAAGCCGACGGCAACTACCTGCATGGCGATATCATTCGGGATACCGAACATATTACACGCCAGTGGGATCAGCAGCAGAGAGCCACCCGCCACGCCAGATGCGCCACAGGCACAAAGCGATGCCACGACGCTCAACAGCAGCGCAGTCGGTAAATCAACCGGGATCCCCAGTGTATTCACCGCTGCCAGCGTCAGCACGGTAATGGTGATCGCCGCGCCAGCCATGTTGATGGTTGCACCCAGTGGGATAGAAACCGAGTAGGTATCGCGGTCCAGATTCAGCTTCTCACACAGCGCCATATTCACCGGAATGTTGGCGGCAGAGCTGCGGGTAAAGAAGGCATATACGCCGCTTTCACGCAGGCAAGCCAGCACCAGCGGATACGGGTTGCGACGAATTTTCCAGAACACCAGCAGCGGGTTGACCACGAACGCCACCAGCAGCATACAACCTACCAGCACTGCCAACAGCTGCGCATAGCCCCACAATGTAGCAAAACCCGTGGTGGCAAGCGTGGAGGAGACCAGGCCGAAAATACCGATAGGGGCGAAACGAATCACCAGTTTCACCATAAAGGTGACGGCGTTGGACATATCGTTGACCAGATTCTTGGTCGTTTCATTCCCGTGGCGCAGGGCAAAGCCCAGGCCGACGGCCCATACCAGAATGCCGATATAGTTCGCGTTAAGCAGGGCATCAATCGGGTTCGACACCATACTCATCAACAGCCCACGCATCACTTCGACAATGCCCGATGGTGGCACAATATCGTTAGCGCTGCTGGCAAGATGCAGCGTCGAGGGGAAGGCAAAGCTGAACACCACTGCCGCTAATGCCGCGGAGAAGGTACCGAGCAGGTAGAGGAACAGAATCGGACGGATATTGGTTTTTTGCCCATGCTGATGGTTCGCAATAGAGGCCATTACCAGCATCAGAACCAGGATGGGAGCGACGGCTTTTAATGCGCCGACGAACAGGGTGCCCAGCAAACCAGCGGCTTCTGCAGCCGGTTTTGAGATCAGTGCCAGCGCAATCCCCAGTACTAAACCTATCAAAATTTGCTTAACAAGGCTCCCTTGCGCCAAACGCGAGATCAGCCCCGACGAACGTTGCGTAGTCATTTCGTAATCCTTTTATTGTGTTGTCGCCTGACCCTTGTGCGTTCTATAGACGCATCTTTCAGAGTGAGGCAAATGTTTGCATGGCTGAGTATAAGGAAAGAACACGCTTCGGGAAGCGAAATATCCTGGATTTTACGCTGAGATCATATTTTATAACTTTAAATTAACATTGTGATGACATGTTAAACAAAAAGCCCGACGCACACACAGTGGGCGTCGGGCTTTGTAGGCTAGTGGATGAGTGTTACTGCGTTTGCTGCTTTTTATCGTGCTGGTGGTTGACCCACGCATTCACAATCAGCGTCACAAACAGGATCCCGAACACCACGCCTAACGAGATAGCGATAGGGATATGGTAGAAGTCGACGATCAGCATCTTGATGCCGATAAACACCAGAATGATCGACAGGCCGTACTTCAGCATCGAGAAACGCTCCGCCACGCCGGCCAGCAGGAAGTACATCGCACGCAGACCAAGGATGGCAAACAGGTTAGAGGTCAGCACGATGAACGGGTCGGTGGTCACGGCAAAGATTGCCGGAATGCTGTCGACGGCAAAGATAACATCGCTCAACTCAACCAGAATCAGCACCAGCATCAGCGGCGTAACGAACAGCAGACCGTTTTTACGCACGAAGAAATGCTCGTTCTCGATGGTGTCGGTCATACGCAGATGACCGCGCAGCCAGCGCACTAACGGCCTGTCGCCAATGCCGGAAGCATCTTCTTTTGCCAGCGCCATCTTCACGCCGGTAAACAGCAGGAACGCGCCGAACACGTACAGCAGCCATTCGAACTGGGTGATTAGCCAACTGCCCGCGAAGATCATGATGGTACGCAGAACAATCGCCCCCAGCACGCCATACACCAGCACTCGACGCTGCAACGCTGGCGGCACCGAGAAGTAGCTAAACAGCATCAGCCAAACAAAGACGTTATCCACCGCCAGCGATTTCTCGATCAAATAGCCGGTGAGGAACGCCAACGCCTGCGGGTCTGCGACCGCACGCCCCTGGGTTTCTGCCAGATACCACCAGAATACGGCGTTAAACAGTAACGACAACGTGACCCAGACGATTGACCAGGCGGCCGCCTGCTTCATTGACATCGTATGCGCGCCGCGACGACCCTGCAACAGCAGGTCGATGGCCAGCATAATCACCACTACAACAGCGAAGCCACCCCATAACAACGGTGTGCCGACAGTATTCATTATATTTCCCCATGCATAAAAAAACGGCCAACGCCGAATGACGTTAGCCGCTGCTTTTCATGCATAGACCTTGCCATTCGGCAAGGTCTCACTTACAACAACAAAGGAATACGTTGACGTATTCCTTTGTTATCGCCCGGCGACCGGATGTGGTTTTTCACACATCGTAATGACGATCAACCGACAACGAAGTTACTCCCCTTTGCGGGTAACAAAGTATTACAGGCCACGCTTTCAGTCAATGGCCTGCAACATTTGTTTTACACAGTTTTACGCAATCAGCGACGTATTCGCGCTATCTGCTGGGAAAACGACCCCGGTCTGGCGGCGAATTTCCGTTTGCAGCTTAGCGGTAATGCGACTGACAGCCAGTGCCGGGTGATCCACTTCGCCGGATTCAACCAGATGAGCAAAGCGCTCTGCCTCATACAGCATAGTATTGATGTGCTGAGGCACCGTCAGATCCTGCGTTTTTCCACCACGCGGAACAAAACAGACTTTCTGGCATTCGGAGATTTTCTCAATGACCAGTGACCCTGATTCGCCCTGAATCTCGCTGGCCAGCACCGAGTCGCTCACTTTGGAATGCTGTAATGTGACGCTGAAATCACCGTAGTTCAGCACCACAACGCCGTGGGCATCAACACCGCTTGCCAGCAGGCTGGCGCTGGCCTGTACGCTCTGCGGTTCGCCCCACAGCGCAACCGCCGAAGCCAGGCAGTAAAAGCCGATATCCATAATCGAGCCATTTGAGAACGCTGGATTAAAGGTATTCGGGTTTTCACCGTTCAGATAACGCTGGTAGCGTGAAGAGTACTGGCAGTAATTGATAAACGCCTTTCTGACATTTCCTACCTTGGGCAGAGATTGCTGCAGCAGCAGGAAATTGGGCAGGCAGGCGGTTTTAAACGCCTCAAACAGCACCACCTGATTTTCCCGAGCGCAGGCGATAGCGGCATCGACTTCTGCCAGGTTTGATGCCAGCGGTTTCTCACAAATGACGTGCTTTTTATGGCGTAAGAACAGCTCGGTCTGCGGGAAGTGCAGAGAGTTTGGGCTGGCGATATACACTGCATCAATAGCGTCACTCTGTGCCATTGCATCCAGCGAAGTAAACAAATGCTCGACGAGATAATCGTTAGCGAAGCTTTGCGCCTGTTCAAGGCTGCGGGAATAGACTGCGGTTAACTTATATTTGCCGGTTTCATGGGCGGCATCCACAAACTGGCGGGTGATCCAGTTTGTGCCAATCACTGCGAAACGTATCATAAAGGCCTTCAGGCTGCGAAAAGGGATCCTTGCGCCAATTTAGCATGCCTTGCTGACAAAGCCAGTGCGCTACTGCGCAGTTTGCTTTAGCGATTGTTGCGTTAACCACAGGCGGGTGTCGAACTCCAGTTGGTGATACTGAGGTTCCATATGGCAGCACAGCTGGTAAAACGCTTTGTCGTGTTCTTTTTCTTTCAGATGCGCCAGTTCATGAACCACGATCATGCGTAAAAAAGGTTCCGGGGCGTTGCGAAATACGGTGGCGACGCGAATTTCCGCTTTTGCTTTCAGCTTGCCGCCCTGCACGCGAGAGACGGCGGTATGCAGTCCAAGCGCATTCTTCAACACGTGGATCTTACTGTCATACATCACTTTATTGAGCGGTGGGGCATTGCGCAGAAACTGACTTTTCAGATCCTGGGTATATTGCCAGAGCGCCTTATCGGTCGCGAAGTCATGCGTACCCGGATAACGCTTTTCCAGGACCGCGCCCAGACGTTGCTCGCTGATCAAGGTTCGAACCTGATCAAGTAAATTCTCCGGGTAGCCCTGCAGATAGGTCAACTGACTCATTTGTGCCCCATATAAAGTATAAAAAGTGTATACTCACGCACCCTTTTCAGGGATACGCCGAAATTTTACCATTCAGGAGGGCCGATGAGCCACATAGACAACGGTTTCCGTTCGCTGTCACTTAAACGTTTCCCGGAAACGGATGACGTTAACCCGCTGCTGGCGTGGGAAGCTGCAGATGAATATCTGCTGCAACAGCTGGACGATACCGAGATTTGCGGCCCGGTGCTGCTCCTGAATGATACCTTCGGTGCGCTGGGCTGTGCGCTGGCGGAACATTCGCCGTACAGCATTGGCGACTCTTATTTAAGCGAACTGGCAACGCGTGAAAACCTGCGTCATAACGACATTGCCGAATCCAGCGTCCAGTTCCTCGACAGCACGGTCGATTACCCACAGGCGCCGGGCGTGGTACTGATTAAGCTGCCAAAAACCATGGCGCTGCTGGAACAGCAATTGCGTGCGTTACGCCTGGTCGTCACGCCGCAAACGCGCATTATCGCCGGGGCGAAGGCGCGCGATGTGCATACCTCGACGCTTGAGCTGTTTGAAAAGGTGCTGGGCCCAACCACCACCACGCTGGCATGGAAAAAAGCCCGTCTGATCAACTGTACGTTCAGCAATCCTGAACTGGCTGACGCCTCACAAACGTTGAGCTGGAAGCTGGAAGGCACCGACTGGACGATCCACAATCACGCTAACGTCTTCTCCCGTACCGGGCTGGATATTGGCGCACGTTTCTTTATCGAACATCTGCCGGACAATCTGGAAGGTGAGATTGTCGATCTCGGTTGCGGTAATGGCGTAGTGGGTCTGACGTTGCTGGAGAAGAACCCGCAAGCGAGCGTGGTGTTTGTGGATGAATCGCCGATGGCGGTGGCGTCCAGCCGCCTGAACGTGGAAACCAACATGCCAGACGCGCTGGATCGCTGCGAGTTTATGATCAACAACGCACTGTCTGGCGTGGAACCGTTCCGCTATAACGCTGTGCTGTGTAATCCGCCGTTCCATCAGAAGCACGCGCTGACCGATAACATCGCGTGGGAGATGTTCCACCACGCCCGCCGTTGCCTGAAGATTAACGGCGAGCTGTATATCGTGGCAAACCGTCACCTCGACTACTTCCACAAGCTGAAGAAGATTTTCGGCAACTGCGAAACCATCGCCACCAACAACAAATTTGTGGTGCTGAAAGCGGTGAAATTAGGGCGTCGCCGCTAATCGCTGATGCCGGATGGCGGTTAACACCTTATCAGGCCTACAACGAACTGCCTCGTAGGCCTGATAAGCGTAGCGCCATCAGGCAATGATGTGTGCAATTACCTTATCCGGCCAACGTAAAGACATAACGTTAAATTTCCAGCGCCAGTCGAGTGCCTTGCGCGATGGCGCGTCGGGCATCCAGTTCTAACGCCACATCACACCCGCCGATCAGATGTACTGTTTTACCGGCAGCATGCAGCGGATCGACCAGTCCACGACGAGGTTCCTGACCTGCACAAATTACCACATGATCCACGTTCAGGAGCTGAGGCTCGCCGTTGATCAACACGTGCAGTCCATCATCATCGATCTTCTGATAGCTCACCGCCGGGATCATTTTCACTCCACGAGACAGCAGGGTGGCGCGATGGATCCAGCCCGTGGTTTTACCTAGCCCTTGTCCCGGTTTACTGGCTTTACGCTGCAACATGACTATCTGGCGCGGGCTACGGGATAACTGTGGCCCTTCCGGGCGTAAACCACCTGCTTGCTGGAGGCTGGTATCGATTCCCCATTCCACGCAGAATTCTGCAATGTTTTGGCTGGTGGGCTCGCCGGGCTGGCTCAGATACATGGCGGTATCAAAGCCGATCCCGCCGCTGCCGATAATCGCCACGCGTTGACCTACCGGCGTTTTATCACGTAAGACATCAAGATAGGTCAGTACCTTAGGATGATCGATGCCGTCGATCGGCGGCGTGCGTGGTTCGATCCCGCTGGCGAGGATCACTTCATCAAACGAGAGCAGATCGTCTGCGGTGACAAAATGATTCAGCTTCAGCGTCACGCCGGTGACGTCGATCATCCGGCGGTAATAGCGCAATGTTTCGTAAAATTCTTCTTTGCCGGGGATCTGTTTGGCGATATTGAACTGTCCGCCGATCTCCGCGTTGGCATCAAACAACGTGACCTGATGACCGCGTGAAGCGGCGTTGATGGCAAAGGCGAGCCCCGCAGGACCGGCACCGACTACCGCCAGATTCTTCAGATGTGTCGCCGCTACGATCGGCATTTTGGTTTCATGACAGGCGCGGGGGTTCACCAGGCAGGACGTCACTTTGCCGACGAAGATCTGATCCAGACAGGCCTGATTACAGCCTATGCAGGTGTTGATCTCATCCGCTCGCCCGCTTTGCGCTTTTGACAGCAGCTCGGCATCGGCGAGGAACGGGCGTGCCATCGACACCATATCAGCATCGCCACGGGCCAGAATATCGTCGGCAACGCCCGGATCATTAATGCGGTTAGTGGTGACCAGTGGAACCGTTACGTGACCTTTCAGCTTGCGCGTCACCCAGCTAAACGCCCCGCGCGGCACCGGCGTGGCGATGGTCGGGATCCGTGCTTCGTGCCAGCCGATCCCGGTGTTGATGATCGTAGCACCTGCCGCCTCAATGGCTTTCGCCAGTTGGACAGTTTCGTCAAACGTGCCGCCATTTTCCACCAGGTCGAGCATCGACAGACGAAAGATAATAATAAAGTCGTTACCGGCACGTTGACGAACGGCCCGTACCACCTCGACGGCAAATCGCATGCGGTTGGCGTAATCGCCGCCCCATTGGTCAGTCCGCTGGTTGGTGCGCAGGGTGAGAAATTCGTTGATCAGATAGCCTTCCGAGCCCATGACCTCTACGCCGTCGTAGCCTGCTTCCCGCGCCAGCTGTGCGCAATGGGCAAAATCCTCAATCAGTTGCAGCACTTCATCGTGGGTCAGCTCATGCGGGGTAAAGCGGTTGATCGGCGCCTGAATAGCGGAGGGCGCGACGAGGTGCGGCTGATAGCTATAGCGTCCGGTATGCAGAATTTGCAGCGCGATTTTGCCGCCTTCGTCATGCACCGCGTCGGTAATTACGCGGTGATGTGGTAACTGGCTGGCATCGTTTAACATCGCGCCGCCTTCCATACCCACGCCGGAAAGCGCAGGGGCAATACCGCCGCTCACAATCAGAGCGACGCCGTGACGGGCGCGCTCGGCGTAAAACGCGGCCAGCCGTTCTGCGCCATCGGGATACTCTTCCAGACCGGTATGCATTGAACCCATCAACACGCGGTTTTTAAGCGTGGTGAATCCCAGATCGAGCGGGGCGAACAGCGACGGATAGCTCATAATGGTGTCCAGTATGTAAAATTATTGTTATGTGGTCGGATGAGTTACTAATTTAGCCGTCGCGGCGCAAAAGGGAAAAGGGGAATGCCGTGATTGTGATGGGATTCAAAAAAGGAGTGGGGCCAGAGAAAGAATTTGCCGGATGTCGGTGCAAGCACTTTATCCGGCAATAGGTCACAGCTTACTGTTTTTTAAGAAAATCATTATACAACATGTACAGATGCGCCGCGCTCCAGGAGAAGTTGGGAGCACCCTGTTGCGCGCCGGTCAGCGGGTTATAGTTTTCCTGAATTGGGCCGTCCGCGGTGAGTCCTTTGGCATGGTTGAAGAACGTATCCGCCATTTTCAGCGCTTCATCGCGGTAGCCGTAGCGCGCCATGCCTTTTAAGCCAAACCAGAACTGATCCACCCACACGCGCCCGCGCCAGTAAATATCCGGGCCGAAAGCCGGGTTGGTGAGCGCCGCGGTGCCCAGCGGCACAAAGGTGTTGAACTCTTTCGGGTCGAGCATCACCTTCACCACCGCGTCAGCATGAGACTGCGTGGCCGCGCCGTTAAACAGAGGTGACCAGCCTTCCGGCCCTTTCCCTCGTTCGACAATCGGTTTTCCGGCACAGCCGTTTGCCAGCGGCTTATCTTCAATGCGAACGTCATAGAAATACTGCGTAGTCGCATCGAACATACAGGTATTGATGTAATCCGTCAGTTTCGTCGCCAGCGCCTGATAGCGTTTCGCCTCCTGCGTTTTCCCGAGCAGGGTCGCCATTTCCGCCAGGTAATGGTTATCGCTGACCATGTAGCTGGCCTGATCGACCGACTCCTGGAGTAGCGAATAGCCCAGTAATTTGCCGTCGTGGCTGCGATTTTCAGCGAATTTCACCACCCAGTCGCTGCGTTTGCCACCGTTAGCGACGTACTTATCCAGTTGTTCTTTGTCGATGAAACCAAACACCGCGGCGTCGTCACGTCCGGATTCCCACGAGGCGGCGACCTGCGCCGGGATCTCCAGGCTGTCATACTGGCCGTTGCGGGTGACAGCGGCATAGTTTTGCAGCCCTGACAGGGTTTCTTCTTTGTCACCCTTTTTCACCGTGAACAGCATCTCGCCGCTGGCGGTGTTGTGCGCTTTATCGCGAGTGGCGCCGTACTCTGGAACGCCGTTGCCGTTATGATCGCGGTTACGCAGCCACCAGTCGTGGTATGCCACCAGTTTCGGGTACATTTCTTCGAGCCAGGATTTGTCTTTGGTGACGTTGTAGACTTCCATCACCGACCATGCCGCCAGGCTGGGCTTGGTATTGCGCTCGTTCCAGTTACCGCCATCACCACCGCGTTCCGGGCTGAGGTTCCAGGCAATCAGATCGGGAATAAATCCCGCGTCCTGTGGGCGCACCGGATCGCCGGGTTTAACCTGCCACGAGAAAACAGCGCGAATATTTTCTTTCGCGATATCCGGGTTAAAGTGCGCCATTGCAAACGCCTGCTTCCAGGTGTCCCACGGCCAGGTCTGGTTGCCAGAGAACCAGCGGCCCGTTACCGACGGCGTCACGGTATTGTAGTTAACTGCGCCGCCCGGTGAGCGCCAGTTACCGTTCAGCGTTTCAATCGCTTTCACCGCCACGCGGGTTTGTTCTGGGGTGGCATCCGGGTTGTTTAAACCTTTTTTGAGATAGGATTCCCAGCGCTGCTGTGAGGCGAGCATGTAAGAAGACGGGCGCGCCAGAATATCGCGGATCTGCGCCTGTTCTTTGCTGACCTCCTGCGCGGTCAACAGATGTGAATAGGTGGTGTAAAGCGTGGTAGAGCCATTGATATGCGCTTTACTGGTAAATCGGTGGCCATCAACAGTGGTGTTCATGGCAAGTGATTTGTGTACCTGATACTCCGACTCGCCGGAGGTCAGCAGATCCCAGGTTGATCGCACTTTACCGAAGGTGACCTTCAGGCCGTCGTGCGTAGCGATTATTTTTCGCTGGTAGTCCGGATACTCGTCATCAATGGTTTTATCGGAGAGGGGTTTTCCCTCTTTCGCTTCCAGCTTTTCCAGTAACTCTCCGTCCCACACCAGATCCAGCGGCGTATTGCTGGTGATTTTGGTTTCCAGTAGTGAGGTATGTGAACTGGCAAAGCGCAGCGTCATCTCGACCTGCACCGCAGTGGATGACAGTTTCTGTACCAGTGCGCCGGGCAGGCTGTAAGCCTCTAGAGTGAAATCGACCTTTTTACCGTTCTGGTACACCGTCAGTCGGTCAAAATTTGTGGCCATAAAGTTGATGTACTCTTCCGTAAGCAGCGCCACGCCAGGGAAGCCGCCCATTGTTGCAGGGCCATCCGGCAACAGGTGTCCGTGCCATGCGCCGAGGTCGAAAAAGGGATTAAAGCGCTGATGGTCGTCATAATCGTAGTCGTGCATATAACCTGGCGCGCCGGTGCGATTGATGACGTTTTTAACGCTGTCTACGTTAGCTGCCAGTGAGGAAAAACTCATCAGCAGCCCACACGCCAGCGGCGTAAGAATAGGTGTCATGTTCATGGTATTCCGGTCCTTGTTACCAATAGAAATATTGCATCAGGAAGATCTGGTCGCTCGGGTCGCCAGATGCATTTTGCATATAGAACCGGCTGTCGAAGGCGGTGGCGAAACGACCGCTGCCGTATTCATACCAGATACCGAACTGCATAAAAGAGGTGGTTTCATCCTCGGCGTTGTCTGGCCGATGTTTGGCATAGCTGTAGGCGGTGGAGAGGTAGACGCCTTTGAGCGCTTCATACATGGCACTGACCATATAGCCGGTCTCT
Organism: Citrobacter freundii; assembly: GCF_029717145.1. Lineage (NCBI taxonomy): Bacteria > Pseudomonadati > Pseudomonadota > Gammaproteobacteria > Enterobacterales > Enterobacteriaceae > Citrobacter > Citrobacter freundii. The sequence continues at coordinate 606,367 of NZ_CP099222.1, forward strand.
GTACCCCATTCATCCAGGCCGTCGGCGCGTCCGGTGTGATGCCAGGCGCGCGCAGCAAAGTTAGGCGAGAGAAGGCCGGTCAGGAACAGTTGTCCGGTGCCGTCGGTGATCTCCAGACCGTTCATCCAGGTTACGCCTTCGGTCAGGTCGTACTGGATGTAGCCATTCATCATGGCCGGATAGGTATACTTATCGTCGTAGCGATCGTATTTGCCGAAGTGCAGCCAGGCCTTGCTTTCATCATGATGTCCGGCAGGCGTGGCGGTCACGCTATAACGCAGCGGGCCGGTCAGGTTTTGCACCTTAATGGCGGTCATGATGTCGCGCGTGTTGGGGATGACGTAGCCCAGATCCGGCGTGAAGTCTCCCCACCATTGCAGGTCATCAAGCGATGAGTCCTGGCGCAGGCTGAGCATTAGCTCCGTGCCGTCATCGGTGCGGTAACCGCCGTAAAATCGGTTAATTCCACCTTCAAACCCGCCCCAGCTATGATCGGGCACCCAGGCGTTTCCCTGGTGATCCGCCTGTACGGTCCAGCCTTCACCATAGATCAGACCAAACCACGAGCCGTGTTTAATTTCCAGGCCCCCTTCGATATAGGTTCCGTCACTGTATTTATGTTTATCCTGTCCCTCTAAATCCATATATCCCCCCATTCCCAGTTCGCCATAAAAACGAAATGAGGGAGAGGATATTGCGGGCGTTTTTGTGTCGTCGTGTTCTGCCGGTCGCACTTCTTCTGCACCCAGAGAGGAGACACAGAAAAAGGGCAGGGCAATAAATGCCCTGCAACAATGGCTATTGATTTTCATGCTTCTATCCTAAGCAAAATAAAATAATGTTTTTATTGTTATAGCCTTGGCGAATATTGTTTATTGTTATTATGTTTTATGAATTAATGACTGTCTGAAGCTGGTGCGGCTTCAATGGCTTTTTCTTCTTTGGTTAGTCCTTTGATGTATTTACTGTATTTCCACCAGGCAAAACCGAGGAAAATAACAATACCACCGACGTTATAGAAAATAATGGTGATAATGTTGCCGCCGGTTGGGAACGTTGAAGCGATAAATCCAATGGTGAACAGGGCAATCAGCATCGATACCACGATAATCCCGGTTTTTTGCGATCCCATGCGGAAGTCGCGCGGTAAGTGGTCCAGCTTGGCGCGCAGATTCAAATAGGCCAGCATAATAAACAGCGGAGGCAGCATGGATGCCGCAGCGGTCATGTTAATGATGGTATTCATTAAATCCTGCACGGTATTCGAACCGAGCGTGGGGATAATCATCAGCGGGATCACGATCAAAAACTGGATCCAGGCTGCGCGAGCGGGAACGCCGTTTTCATTCAGTTCGACGGTTTTCTTGCCAAAAATACCTTCCGGGATTTCGGAGAAGAAAATTTTAACCGGCGTTGCGGTCCACATCAGCAGTGACCCAAACATTGCGGTAAAGGACACCAGACCGACAAAGCGGTTAACCACCAACTCAGGTAAGCCGAAGAATGCGGCCAGACCGTGGAATACCTGCACCGAGCCACCGGTAAACTTCAGCTCTTTGCTGCTGACAAAAACGTTGATCAGCACTGAGGAGATTGAGTAAAGCACACCGATAAAAATCCCGGCGATAATAATCACTTTCACAAATGATTTTGAGCCACCCTTCACGTCGTTGACGTACACCGCCACGGACTCCGCGCCGCCTGCCGCCATAAAAATCCAGGTCGTAATACCGAGGAAGGCCCAGTTAAAATTCGGGATCATGGCATCCACGGTGATGGGATCGGCAGGCTGTACGCCGCCAACCAACGCAGTCCCCGCCAGTAAAATATAAGACAGCGTCAGCAGCAGCATCAGCGTGGAAGTGACGGAGGTAATCGGCCCGAGCATTTTTGCGCCGTTGGTCGAAACCCAGGTTGAGAAGGCAAACAGCACCATACTTAACACGGTGGTAGCGAACGGCGTCAAAATGTATTCGTAGCCTAAAAATGCATAGGAGGCATAAGCGATTACGCGCGGAAGTAACGAGGTAAAAAAGAACAGGTTAACGAACCAGTAGGTGTAGGCGGTAATAAATGCCCAGCGCCCGCCCAGTGAGCTTTTTACCCATGCGTAAACACCGGCTTCGGAGTTTTTGTTCAGTGAAACAAATTCGGCAATGATTAAGCAGAACGGAATAAAGTAGAAAATCGTGGCGAGGAAAAACATCGGTGCAGATGCCAGACCAAGCTCAATATTATTATTGATTACGTTGTTAAAACTATAAACGGCGGCAAAGGTCAGCGACAGTAAGCCGAACTTGCCGATGGTATTACGCTTGGTATCAGACATAGCACATCTCCGATTCCTGATTATTGTAGGGTACTGGCGGCACAACTTCTGTGCCGCCTGTCTTTTTATTTATTATGAAAATAACCATCTTCGATGGTGACTTTGAGTACGACTTTCTTCACCGCGCTATTACAGATAAAGCGGTAGGCTTCGTGGTTGTCGCAAATAACCAGCTGCCCTTCGTGTACTTCTACCGTTTTTCCGCATCCCTTCAGGTATTCGCGATCGGTTTCATCGCGATAGTATTCAACCACCTGTAAATCCTCTTTGGCGGCATACTCAATTTTTTGCTGCCCTTGCAGGTAGTAATGCACCTCAAAGTAACGGCGATGACCGGTAAATAGCGCATCGGTAGCGGAGTCGGTCTCCACGCGGTAAGTGAGCGAATCACCGATGGAATGGGCGACGCCGGGCTGAATGTTGTCGATATTTTCAATCGCCTCAACGCAGCGCTGCCACTTCCGACCTGAAGCGTAGAGTTGTCGGAACTGCTCTAAGTTATCGATGATCCTCATTTTGTATTCTCGCTGTGCAAATTCGTGGAAAAGAACTCCGTGCCAAAGGCGCGATTAGCAGTGGTCTGAACGGTGGCCTCGGTGCCGGAAATGGGCAGCAACGTAAAGCCGTAGTTGAACTCGCGGAACCAGACGCGCCAGGAGTCAAGCACCTCGCTTCCCCAGGAGTTGGAACCCAGGCCCAGTAGCTGATGGTCCAGATTCAGAGTGATGTCATCGCTGCGCTGGAGTTCATTGCAGTGCTGTGCGGCAAAGAGATTTTCGGGCGTATAGCGCCAGGCACTTAAATTGACAGGACGTTGTGGGACGACCAGCAGACCGTTGCCATGGCGGTTGGTCAGCGCTGCCCAGCGCACATCCTGGCGATTGCCGTTGTTTTGGGGGAACGGGTAGTTCTCGAACATCGCATCCACGGTCGAACGCCAGATATCGATAATGTTGGCCTGCTGGCTGTCGGCGTAATTCTCGCCCGGACCACGTCCGTAATACGCGACTTGCCCCAAATCACCGTTGATGCCCATGGTGAAGCCAATGCACGGAATAATGTGCGGATACTCGCCGTAAGGCTGACCGGAAAGCTCAACATTCAGCTGACCGTCGACCGTTACCCGCCAGCGGTAGGTGCAACGCATACCGAAATCAAATACCGGCGGGGCGATGATCGTCTGGCTGGTAATCACCACCGCATCGTCAGTGTGTTCAAGGGCAAAATCCCGCAGATGCTCCTGCATAATCTGTAAATGATTTGGCTGCCATAGACCTTCGAACTCCTGTTTGTGGTTATCAATTGTCGGCTTGAAGAAATTAATCTTCGGCTCGCGGGTAATGAGCTCTTCGCCATTCACGTTCCAGCTGATCGGCTTCCCGTTCAGCTTTGAGAAGGTTATCGCGAAGTTATAGCCGCGAACGGTGCAGCGCAGGCGATCGTCTTCCAGCGTCAGGGCGCTGGCGTTTTGCTGACTAAACGGCACTGGCGTAGCGGTTCTGGCCTTCAGCGGGAACTGGTAAGTGGCAATATGGTGCCCGGCGTCGCTGTAGGACGTGCGGGAGTCTTTGCTGACGATGACATTGAGAAAGGCTTCCCTCTCATCCAGCGTCGGCAGCGTGCAGTGCAGCAGTGTGTCGCTGTTGGGGGCCACGTCGTGAAGTTTAATCCGCTGCGTGGAGAGCGTTTCTCCTTCGGCCCGCACTTCAATTTGCAGGGTGTAGTCGTCAAGCGTGGTGAACCACAGCTTATTTGCGACACGCAGTTCACCGCGCGTCAGGTCCTTCGCGTAGACCTTCACTGGGGCGATCACCTGCTTATACTCTTTCAGACCCGGTCCCGGTGTTTGATCGGGGTAAATCAGGCCGTCGAGGCAGAAGTTGTAGTTATTCGGGTAGTCGCCGTAGTCACCGCCAAATTTATACCAGACGTTGCCGTTATCATCTTTTGCCTGAATGCCATGGTCGCACCATTCCCAGACATAGTGTCCTTGAATGCAATCGTGCTGGTAAAAAACGTTTTGATATTCCGTCAGCCCGCCGGGGCCGTTACCCATGGCGTGGGCGTATTCGCAGATGATGCGTGGTTTCGGATGCGGATATTCACCAAACTCATTCATCAGCGGCACGCGGGTATACATGGTGGAAATAATGTCCACCACTTCGGCGTCGCGATCTTCTTCGTAATGCACCAGACGCGTGTTATCCAGCGCTTTCGCAGCGTGGTACATGGCACGAATATTACAGCCGTACCCGGATTCGTTGCCCAGTGACCAGATGACGATCGACGGATGGTTTTTCTGTGCGTGGATGTGGCGCACGATGCGCTCAACGTATACCGGTTCCCAGGTCGGATCGTCGGTGATGCGACTGATATCGCCGACGTTGGCGAAGCCGTGGGATTCGACGTCGGTCTCGGCCATCACAAACAGGCCGTAGATATCGCACAGCTCATAGAAGCGCGGATCGTTCGGGTAATGCGCGGTACGCACCGAGTTAATGTTGTGCTGCTTCATCAGCAGCAGATCTTTTTCGACCCGATCCATTCCGACCGCGCGGCCTTTCAGATGATCGTTATCGTGGCGGTTAACACCGTGCAGCATTACGTAGTGGTTGTTGATGTAAAACAGCCCGTCGCGGATCGTAATGTCGCGGAATCCGACGCGCTGCGGAACCACCTCAATAATATTGCCGCTGGCATCTTTTAACGTCATCACTAAATGATAAAGATACGGCGACTCAGCCGACCACTGCTGTGGCGCACTAACCTCGAAATCAAAGGCAGTACGGGTGAGCTTATCGAGAGTCAGATGACTGATAACACCGCTGTGCAGCACCTGTTCGCCGTCAAATAAGGTGTATTCCAGCGAGGTCTGTGCCGGTGAATCGGCAAGGTTTTCCAGCACAATGTCGCAGGAGAGAGTGGCATCACGGTAGTTATCATCGAACTCGGTACGAACGGTAAAATCCTGAATATGGGTCGCCTGCTTGCCCACCAGATAGACGTCGCGGAAGATCCCCGCGGACCACCACATATCCTGGTCTTCGACGTAGGTAGAGTCTGCCCACTGCATCACGCGCACACACAGCAGGTTGTCACCGGTGTGCACCATTGCGCTGATATCAAATTCGGCCGTCAGACGGCTGCCCTTGCTGAAGCCCACGTACTGGCCGTTGACGTACACTTCGAAGTAGGTTTCTACGCCGTCGAACTTAATCAGCGTTTGTTTTCCCTGCCAGCCTTCGCTGAGGGTAAACATCCGCTGATATGCACCGGTCGGGTTATCGGTGGGGACGTAGGGCACATCAATCGGGAACGGGAAACCTTCGTCGGTATATTGCAGCTTGCCGTGTCCTTCCATCTGCCACATGCCGGGGACGGTGATGCTACCCCAGTCGTGCATATACTGCGACGTAAAGGCTTCTGGCACCTGCAGCGGATGCTCAAAGAACTGAAAATTCCACTGACCGCTTAGCAGTTGAAAAAGGCTGCTGGTTTCACGGGCAAACGAGCGAGCCTGCGCAACCGAGTCATAAGAGAAAAAGTATGCGCGTGGCGCCAGTCGATTTTCGTGGGTGAGCTGAATGTTTTCCCAGCGATTCATAAGGCCTCCCGGTGGAGAGAAATCGGAACCATTCAAAGTGATGGTGAGTAAGTGTCATTGCAGGTGATTTTAGTAAAAGTTTTACTAAAATATAGCGAGTAAGATGATTTACTTTAACTTGATCACGAAAATAACCCGTGCAGAGAAAAACAAGGCATGACAAAGCATGCCCGGTATCAGAAGAAACCGGGCGCGAAAAAAGGGAGGTTAGCGGGTGGTGCCGCGCAGTTTCAGCTTGCTGGGCACGAAAACCAGCAGCGGCAGCGCACGTCCGTCACGGGCTTTTTCAAACAGCAGGTTAACGCCTTGACTGCCCATCATTTCTGAATGGATGCGCACGGTGGACAGCGGAGGGAAGGTGAATCGTGCCGTCGGAATGTCATTGACGCTAATCAGCGAAATATCCTGTGGAATCGCCAGGCCACGTTCGTGAATTGCGCGCAGAACGCCAATGGCGATTGAGTCTGAGGCGACAAACAGGGCGCTGGGATAATCTTCTTTGGCCAGCATTTTTTTCGCCAACTCATAACCTGACGAGCTGGAGAATCCGCCACGATAGATATCGTGTTCCGAGACCACCTGCTGCAGGCGACCGTATTCGACAAACGCGGCCTCGCGGATATCCGCTTTGCCCGGCTCGTCTTCACCGCCGATGAAGCCAATGCGGGTCACGCCCTGGGCGATGAAAAAATCGATACTCTCTTTGCTGATGCGGGTCAGATCGATATCGACGGCATCATAGTCGCTGCCGGGTTCATGAAAGTCGATAAAGCAGATATTGTCGGTCAGCGCGGTTGCTGCGGCGCGCTGGGCAGGAGATGGCTTACCAACGATGAGAATGCCGGTAATATTTTTAAGGTCGGGCAACCCGCTGTGTTCATAGCAGTTGGTCAGTTCGATCCCCAGCTTTTCACATTGCGTTTCAATCCCGTGTCGTATGGCGAGATAGTAAGGATCGTTGATTTCCAAATCCTGCTGGTAGCTGTAGAGCGCCAGAATATGCTGGGGGCCGACCGTACTGATCTGGTGTTTACGCGCGCTGCTGGTTTTGTACTCCAGCTTTTCCGCGATCTCCAGAATGCGACGCTTGGTTTCTTCTTTTACGTTTAGCGTCGGGTCATCATTTAACACCCGGGACACTGTCGCCAGGGATACACGAGCTTCGATTGCGATGTCTTTAAGTGTTGCCATGTTTACCTTTTCCCTGAGTTACCCCCGCATTGTAAATGAAGTGCTTATCTATTCACCTGTTTTCAGTAAAAAAAGTACCTCTAATTGACATATTCACGGTAAAACCCCGCTTTCAGAGTGTGATGGGCGCATCATTTTACGGCTTTTGAGAACAATGCCAGGACGGTTTTTTGCTAACATTTAGTAAAATTTTACCAAAGGAGAAAAGAATGGACACGATCGCATTTACGGATTTCGCCCGAATGGAAATTCGCGTGGGAACAATTACCCAGGTAAAGCGTCATGACAATGCCGATAAACTCTACATCGTTCAGGTCGATGTCGGCGAACGAACGCTGCAAACCGTGACCAGCCTGGTGCCTTACTACCGCGAAGATGAGCTGATGGGGAAAACGGTGGTGGTGCTGTGTAATCTGCAAAAAGCGAAAATGCGCGGCGAAACGTCAGAATGCATGCTGTTGTGTGCGGAAACGGACGATGGCAGTGAAAGCGTGCTGTTGACGCCAGAGCGCGTGATGCCCGCAGGCGTGCGGATTGTGTAAGCGTGTGATGCTGCCGGATGGCGGTTACGCCCTATCCGGCCTACATGTGATCCCGTAGGCCGGAAAAGTGCAGCGCCATCCGGCGTCTGTCACACTTGCTCCACGCTGACGCGTAATGCGGCCAGCGCTTTACGCGTTGAGCGTAATACCAACTCACATTGTTCGATGGTTAACGTGAGCGGCGGTTCGATGCGGATCGTCTTCGCGTTGTTCAGCGTTCCGGCAACCAACACCCTCTGGCGGAACATCTCGCTGGCAAAGTTGTAGCCGATCTCATTATCAACAAATTCGATCGCCATCAGCATGCCTTTACCGCGTACGTCCTGCACCAGATCCGGGTATTCCCGCGCCAGATGTCGGAAGCCATCCAGCAACATATCGCCTTTTTGTTCTGCCTGAGCCGGTAAATTCTGCTCCAGCAGGACATTGATGGTTGCGAGTGCCGCCGCACAGGAAAGCGGGTTGCCGCCAAAGGTGGTGGTGTGCAGGAATGGGTTATCGAACAGTACGGAGAACACCTCTTCGGTAGCGATGGTCGCACCGATAGGCATTACGCCGCCGCCTAGCGCTTTCGCCAGACACATAATGTCGGGCTGCACGTTTTCGTGCTCGCAGGCGAACATCTTGCCAGTACGACCCATGCCGGTTTGCACTTCATCAAGGATCATCAGCGCGCCAAACTCGTCGCACAGTTTGCGCACGGCGGTCAGGTATCCCTGCGGTGGCAGGATCACGCCACCTTCACCCTGAATCGGCTCGAGGATCACGGCAGCTACATCGTCACCGGTCTTTTTACACTCGCTGAGCACGGTACGCATCGCGTCAATGTCACCAAACGGAACATGACGGAAGCCCGGCAGCAATGGCATAAACGGTTTACGGAACGTGGATTTGGCCGTCGCGGACAGTGCGCCCAGCGATTTACCGTGGAACGCGCCGCTGGTGGCAATAAACGTAAATTTGCCGCGTGGCGATTGATAGGCTTTCGCCAGCTTCAGCGCCGCTTCAACCGACTCGGTTCCGCTGTTGCAAAAGAAGCTGTATTTCAGCTTGCCGGGCGCCAGTGCGGCGAGCGTTTTCGCCAACATGGCCCGCAAGGGGTCAAGTAATTCCTGGCTGTGCAGAGGTTGTTTAGCGAGTTGATTCTGTACGGCGGAGACCACTACTGGATTACGGTGCCCCACGTTGAAAATTCCAAAACCGCCCAGGCAGTCAACAAATTCCTGTCCCTGGGTGTCGACAAGCGTATTCAGGCTTCCCGCTTGCCACTCTACGGCTCCGTAATCCCCGCCGGCAGTTACAGATTTTCGATACTCTAAGAACCCCGGATTGACATGCTCTTTGAAGTATTCAATGACCTCTCGGTTAAGTGCTTTCATTTCCTCATGATCAAGCGTTCGCTTTTCGATGAGGTTCAGTGCGTGTGCGCTGCAGGCCAGGGCCGATGCGCTGGAAGGTAACCTGTTCAAAATATGCTCCCGGAGTTCGCGTATCACATGATACTGAATTAAGTATTGCAGGGATTACGCCATCCCGGCGCGCTTAACGAAAATCGGGATAAACACCAGGATAGATTTCATTTGCGAAACATTTAATGCCAAAAGTTAACATTTGGCGGTATTTTGCCCAGGTTGACTCTCTGAAAACAGGTGAGATACGCGATCTTCTGCGCCAAAAACAGGCAGAAGTTGCACTGTGACGGTGCGCAGAGTGAAGCCTGATTGAATAGTTACAGGATGAAAGTATTTTAAATCAATGAATTAGAAAACATACAAATTCTGAGGTTTAATCGCAAATTGCGATCTAAATCAAATTTAACAACTAAAGATAAAAAAATTATCGCCGAAATAACATATGCCGAAAAAGTTAACAACCAGATAACCTGCATAGGACGCAACCATGTCTTCTGATCCCTACGTTAGTCAGCAGCATACTCCGCTGGATGATGATATTACCCTCATGTCGACTACCGATTTACAAAGCTACATCACTCATGCGAATGACACGTTTGTCCAGGTTAGCGGCTATCAGCTGAGCGAGCTGCTCGGCAAGCCGCATAATCAGGTTCGTCACCCGGACATGCCCAAGGCGGCATTTGCTGATATGTGGTACACGCTGCAACAGGGGGAGCCATGGAGCGGCATTGTAAAAAATCGCTGTAAAAACGGCGATCACTACTGGGTGCGAGCCAATGCGGTGCCGATGGTACGTGAAGGGCGAATGACCGGGTATATGTCGATTCGAACCCGGGCGACGCAGGAGGAGATTGCGGCGGTCGAGCCGTTGTATCAGGCGCTAAATGAAGGACGTTGCAACAAACGCATCCATAAGGGACTCGTGGTGCGTAAAAGTTGGCTGGGAAAGCTGCCGGCGCTGCCGGTTCGCTGGCAGGTGCGCAGCGTGATGACACTGATGTTTGCCGTGCTGGCGGCAGCGTTGCAGCAAATGGGCGCGGCGTGGCCGCTGCTGCTGGTGAGTGCGCTGGTGATGCTGGCGGGTACGGCGATTTTCGAATGGCAAATTGTACGCCCGATAGAAAATGTCGCCCGCCAGGCGCTGAAAGTGGCGACCGGCGAGCGCAACAGCGTGACGCACCTGAACCGCAGCGATGAGTTGGGCCTGATGCTGCGGGCGGTGGGGCAACTGGGATTAATGTGCCGCTGGCTTATTCACGACGTTTCAAGCCAGGTTTCCTGCGTGCGTAACGACAGCGATACGCTGGCAAAAGGTAGCGATGATTTAAACAAGCACACCCAGCAAACGGTTGAAAACGTGCAGGAAACGGTGACGACGATGAACCAGATGGCGGCGTCGGTGAAGCAAAACTCGGCGACAGCATCTGCGGCTGACAAACTCTCGATTGCTGCCAGCAGTGCGGCAACGCAGGGAGGCGAGGCGATGGAGACGGTGATCAAAACGATGGACGATATCGCCAGCAGTACCCAGCGTATCGGCACCATCACCACGCTGATTAACGATATTGCTTTCCAGACCAATATCCTGGCATTGAATGCGGCGGTTGAAGCGGCGCGAGCGGGCGAGCAGGGGAAAGGGTTTGCCGTCGTGGCGGGGGAAGTACGCCATCTTGCCAGCCGGAGCGCCAGTGCAGCGAATGACATCCGCAAGCTGATTGATGCCAGTGCCGACAAGGTGCAGTCCGGATCCAGCCAGGTTCACGCTGCTGGCCGCACGATGGACGACATTGTGGCGCAGGTACAGAACGTCACCCAACTGATTGCACAAATCAGCCATTCGACGCTGGAACAGGCAGACGGGCTGACCAGCCTGACTCGCGCGGTGAATGAGTTGAGCAACATTACGCAGAAAAATGCCGAACTGGTTGAAGAGAGCGCGCAAATTTCAGTGCGGGTGAAACATCGCGCCGGGCGCCTGGAAGATGCGGTGACGGTGCTGCATTAGCACCGCTATTCGGGCGGAACAATGGGTTCCGCCCGATGACCCGATTAATCCAGCTGAGCGATATCCAGCGCTGCGCGATCGATAATACCGATGATTTTTTTGATCTGCGCATCGCTGGTGTCACCGTGATTGACCCGCAGATCCAGCACGGCTTTAAAGTTTTCCAGCGCGCGTTTCATCTGCGGGTTTTTACGTAATTCAAAGCCAACGCAGCGTGCTTTAACGCGTTCATGAATAAGCGCCAGATGCTCGCGATTTTCCTCCAGCCACTGCTGGCCTTGCGCCGTGATCGTGATCTGTTTACGCCCACCTTCCTCTTCGCTGATGACAATCAGTTCTTGATCCTGCAAGAAATCCAGCGTCGGATAAATCACCCCTGGACTCGGCGTGTAGTGGCCCTGAGTCAGCGTTTCGATGGCTTTGATCAGCTCATAGCCGTGGCTGGCATCGCGGGTCAAAATATCCAGAATCACCAGGCGTAATTCGCCGTGACCGAAGAAACGCTGACGACGCCCGCCGCCACCGCGACCATGGCGATGCCCGCAGCCGTGCTCGTGGTGATGTCCTTCACTGTTGCAGCCTTCGTGGCGATGTTCTTCGCCTTTGCAGCAACCTTCGTGTGGGTGATCTGTATGTTTGCAGCAACCGTCATGGTGGTTTTGCATAGTAGTCTCCAGATGTTATTTCGATATATCTAATTTATATCTAATAGTTATGATTTTGCAAGTGCGTGATAGGCTGGTGTTTTAATTGATTGATTTTTATGTCAATTATTATCAATGGTGAGAAGGGGATTTACGCCGTGGCGTGTATCAAAAAAATGCTTGCAATCTTTGTTATTAGCAATCATTATCATTTGAATATTAATTTAGATATATCGTATTATCCTCACGAAGGCGAAAAATGACAAAAAACACCTCACGCTACCCCCAGCGCGTTCGTAATGAACTGCGCTTCCGTGAACTTACCGTCCTGCGCGTTGAGCGTATCAGCGCAGGTTTTCAGCGCATCGTGCTGGGCGGGGAGGCGCTGGACGGCTTCAGCTCACGCGGCTTTGATGACCACGCCAAAGTTTTCTTTCCTGAGCCAGGCAGCCATTTTGTGCCGCCGGTGGTAACCGATGAGGGCATCGTCTGGGCTGACGGTGTGCGACCCGCGTCCCGGGATTACACGCCGCTATACGATGATGCGCGTCATGAACTGGCGCTGGATTTTTATATTCACGATGGTGGCGTGGCGAGTACGTGGGCGATGCATGCCCGTGCAGGGGATACACTGACGATTGGCGGACCGCGCGGCTCGCTGGTGGTACCGGAAGAGTATGCGTATCAGGTTTATGTGTGCGATGAATCGGGAATGCCCGCATTGCGCCGTCGCCTGGAAGCGCTCAGTCGTTTAGCGCGACGCCCGAACGTCACGGCGCTGGTGAGCGTGCAGGATGCGGCGTATCAGGACTACCTTGCCCATCTGGATGGGTTTGCTATCCAGTGGTTTGTCGGGCATGACGAACAGGCGGTGGATGACGCGCTGGCTCGGCTGACGGTGCCTGCAGACGATTATTTCATCTGGGTAACCGGCGAAGGGAAAGTGGTAAAAAATTTGAGCGCCCGCTTTGAAACCGAGGCGTTTGACCCGCAGCGGGTGCGTGCGGCAGCCTACTGGCATCAGCGGAAAGCGGCTGATTAATAATTTGACGGCGGAACGCCAAATGCCTGGCGGAACGCGTAGCTAAACGCCGCGGTGCTCGAATACCCCACGTCGAGCGCCACGGCGGTAACGCTTTTATTTTTCTTCAGCATTAACACCGATTCCAGAATACGCATCTTTTGCTTCCAGACGCTGAACGGTAACCCGGTTTCTTTTTTGAAATGACGCGAGAAAGTCCGGGCGGACATGCCAAGATGATTAGCCCAGTACTCCACCGAGTGTTCCCGTGCGGGAGATTCCTGTATTGTCCGGCACACTTTTGTTAATTCTGCATCCTGCGGCCAGGGTAATACAAAGGCGACTTCCGGTAATTGCAAAATAATATCGACCAGCACGCTCACCAGTTTTCCTTCTTTTGACTGGCTATCATAATGGCCTGAAATGACGTTGGTGGCGTAATGAATAAACTCTCTGGCGAAATCACTGATCGCCACCACTTTACACTCGTCGATGCGCTTCTCAAGAAAGCCTGGCTTAATATCCAGATTCTCTAAATACACGTCATCCAGCGCCCATACCGCATGCTCAATATTATTCGGGATCCAGATACCGTAATGTGCGGGAATTATCCAGCATTTACCGGCGACATCAATGCGCATACTGCCCTTACGGGCGAAATGAAACTGGGTAAATGCGTGTGAATGCGGTGGAACATGGTTATTCGCTTCAAGGACATAAGAACGAAAGTACACGTCCTGCGGCAGTTCCGCCATTGAATCATCCGGGAAGGAACTCCACTGTTTTTGCCTGAGGGTGTCCATAAAAAATACCTGATACTTCCGGTGATGTGGCTTCTGTTCGATAGATCTTGTCCGCAAATCATAATACATACACCCTGTTTTCCATAATAATCTTGCGTAAGAATTATTCGTCCACCTTTGGTAAATACCATGAATTCGCTGTGTTCTGATGCTGTCATCGTCAATGAAACAAATGATAACTGGACCCGAATGGGGAAAGACCTGCTCCAGCAGGCTGATATCCAGATTAATGGTTCGCGCGCCTGGGACATTCAACTTCACCATGCCGGTTTCTTTAAACGGGTGCTGCAACAAGGCTCGTTAGGGCTGGGTGAAAGCTATATGGAAGGCTGGTGGGATTGCGAGCGGCTCGATATTCTGTTCTGCAAAATCCTTAAAGCAAAACTCGACCAAAAAATGCCGGGCAATCTGAAAGATATTTTACGCATTGCCAGCGCGCGTTTGTTTAATCTGCAATCACGCAGCCGTGCCTGGATTGTCGGCAAAGAACACTACGATATAGGTAACGATCTTTTCGCCCTGATGCTTGATCCCCACATGCAATATTCCTGCGGCTACTGGAAAGACGCGACAACATTAGACGACGCGCAGAATGCCAAATTAAAAATGATTTGCGAGAAGCTGCAATTGCAACCGGGCATGCGTTTGCTGGATATCGGTTGCGGCTGGGGCGGGCTGGCTGAATATGCCGCACGCCATTATGGCGTAGCGGTAGACGGGGTTACCATCTCGAAAGAACAGCAGAAAATGGCGCAGCAGCGCTGTGACGGGCTGGATGTCACTATTCTGCTGCAGGATTATCGCGACCTCGATAAACACTATGATCGTATTGTCTCCGTGGGGATGTTTGAACACGTGGGCCCGAAAAACTACGACACCTATTTCAGTATTGCCGACCGCTGCTTAAAACCCGATGGATTGTTCCTGCTGCATACCATTGGCAGCAATAAAAAAGGGATGAGTGTGGATCCGTGGATCAATAAATATATCTTCCCAAACGGCTGTTTACCGGCGATTTCCCACATTGCCGAGGCCAGCGAATCGCGGTTTGTGATGGAGGACTGGCATAATTTCGGCAGCGACTACGATAAAACGCTGATGGCCTGGCATGAACGGTTTAACCAGGCATGGCCGACGCTGTCGTCGCGTTATTCCGCGACCTTCAAAAGGATGTTTAATTACTATTTATGCGCGTGTGCTGGAGCATTCCGTGCCAGAGATATCGAGCTTTGGCAGGTGTTGTTTAGCCGGGGCGTAGAGGGCGGACTTCGCGTTTATCGTTAATGTTTTGCCGGAGTGCGTACTTCGTAGGCCGGATAAGCGAAGCGCAACAGCCTTTCTTCGCCGGATGGCGGCGCAAACGCCTTATCCGGCCTACAAAAGTGAGCAAACCGTAGGCCTGATAAGCGAAGCGCCATCAGGCATTTCTTCGCCGGATATCAGCGCAAGCGCCTTATCCGGCCTACAAAAGCGAGCAAACCGCAGGCCTGATAAGCGTAGCGCCATCAGGCATTGATAACCCGTAGAACGAAGAACTTAGCCCAACTCACTCTCTGCCAGCGCTTTAAACACCATTGCTACCGCGTGTGCGCCGGGGTCCATATTACCAAGCAGGCTCTCACTGCTGAGATACGACGCGCGCCCGGCGTTGGCTTTGCTCGACAGGCAGGTCCGTTCTGCGCCTGCCAGCGCAGCGTCATAGGCGGCTTGCAGGTTATGTGGTTGTGCCAGTAGCGATGTTAGCGCGGGCTGCAGCGCATCAATCATCGTACGATCGCCTTCATCTGCACCACCGTAGAACTTCATCTGGGCGAGCCCCGTATTTAGCGCATCGGCGACCTCGGCACCCTGCTCCAGCTTTTGTCCGGCGGCGGTAAAGAAAATTGACATCAATACGCCGCTGGAGCCACCCATGACCACGGTCAGGCGCTCGCCAATCAGTGCAAACAACGTGGCAAGGTTAGCCAGCGGAAGCTGCTGGTGATGTAGCAGGTCGGCAATTTCACGCGCGCCTGCGGCAAAGGTTGACCCGGTATCGCCGTCGCCGACTTTCGCATCCAGCGCATTGAGGTGCGCTTCAAGATTGGCGAGCGTTGCGGTGACTTGCTCAATAATCCCGGCAACCTGTTCGTTAGCCGAAGGCTGAAATTCCACGCGTGCACTGCGCTGAGATGACGGCACGGTCGTGATGTCACGTGGCGGCACGGGCGTTGACCAGTTACTGGTTTCCACTTCGGTCAACAGCGCTTTTTCGATGCTTTCTTCCAGCACCATGGCGGTCAGCGAGAAGCCTTTCATATCCAGCGCGGTGACCAGCGAGGCCGGGCCAATCAGCCAGTCGATACGTGCGTGCAGCGGGCTGTTGGCCAGTTCGCGGGTAATGATGGCCATTTCGGCAACGGAAACGCCGCCGAGGTTATTGATCATCACTGCCAGACGGCCGGTTTCCGGCAGGGCGGCCATCAGCTTCTCTACCATCAGATTAACCACCTGCGCGCTGTTTTGCGTGTCAATCACCGACGCACCCGGCTCGCCGTGAATGCCCATGCCCAGCTCTGCATGGCCCAGATGGTGACGCGGAGCCTCGTCGGTCTCCTGTGGCAAATGACAGCTGGAGAGAGCGACGCCCAGGCTGAAGGTGTTGTTCGCCGCATACTGTGCTTCACGCAGCACGGTAGCGAGGTTGTAGCCACGTTCGGCGAAATAGCCGGCAACTTTGTGCACCAGGATGGTGCCAGCGATCCCGCGTGGGTGCTTGTTATCCGGTAGCGAAATGTCGTCGCCGACGATCAGCATTTCGACGTTATAACCGAGCCGACGCGCTTTCTCGGCGGCCAGGCCAAAATTTAGGCGATCGCCGGTGTAGTTCTTCACGATCAGCAGGCAGCCTGCCTCACCGGTCACCGCCTGAATGGCGGTCAGTACCGCATCGACGCTCGGGGAGGCAAACACGTCACCGCAAACCGCGGCGGTTAACATGCCTTTACCGATAAATCCAACGTGGGCGGGTTCGTGACCTGAGCCACCGCCGGAGATCACCGCGACGTTCTCTTTGTTGAGATCGCGACGCACCACGATGCGGATGGCCGGATCGCTCTCCAGGCGTGCCAGGTTATTCCACGGACTGGCGATAATCGTACCGTCGATGACATCGTTAACGAGATGGGTACGCTGGTTAAAAAAGAATTGAGACATAACGGCTCCGGCAGGTTGAGTATTAAACAAACCCCCGAATGCATGGTCATGGTAGCGGAGGCGATGGAGAGATTCTGGCCGAGTCAGCGCGGAAAAAAACTCAAGTAAAATGAGTTTCATTTCGGAACGTAGAAACTATTTTTTGTTCCTAAATGGAACGTAATGACGAGTGGAAATGGCTAAATGCGAACCCACGCGGCTTTTTTCACCGGCCGTCAGGGCAGGGTGTTCGGGACAGTGCGCTTTTTTTTGCCGGTTATTCTGGCGTTAGATAACGAAAAGGCGAAACCGAGCCTCTTTGCGTGACAGAAATATGGGCTAAAGGAACGGATCGGGATCGCAAACCTTATCTTTTTTAGGGTTAATTGTTTCAATGTGGAACGTATGTTCCTTTTATCCGTTTCATATCAGAACAAAAAGACGAATTATTTTTTTGTACTCGCCTCGCCATACAGTGATTGCATCGCTCCGGTAGCGCTTTGTTTTCGCCGTTAGCATCAGGCTAAACAGGTCAATGCCAGGGCTCATCATGTCAAAACATGTACTTATTTGAGGATGAAAGGAATGCTAAACGTTATTCAATCTCCAGCCAAATATCTCCAGGGCCCTGATGCATCTATCTTATTTGGTCAATATGCTAAAAATCTGGCGGACAGCTTTTTTGTGATTGCGGATGATTTCGTGATGAACCTGGCGGGAGAGAAAGTGCTCAATGGCCTGCATAATCACGATATTAGCTGCCATGCGGAACGCTTTAACGGCGAATGCAGCCATGTGGAAATTAATCGTTTGATTGCCATTCTGAAGCAACACGGTTGCCGTGGCGTGGTCGGGATCGGCGGCGGCAAAACGCTGGATACCGCCAAAGCGATTGGCTATTACCAGAAGCTGCCGGTGGTGGTGATCCCGACCATCGCCTCGACCGATGCGCCAACCAGCGCGCTGTCGGTCATTTATACCGAAGCCGGTGAGTTTGAAGAGTATCTGATCTACCCGAAAAACCCGGATATGGTGGTGATGGATACCGCGATTATCGCCAAAGCACCGGTGCGTTTGTTGGTTGCCGGGATGGGCGATGCGCTCTCTACCTGGTTTGAAGCGAAGGCCTGTTATGACGCCCGCGCGACCAGCATGGCGGGTGGACAGTCCACCGTGGCAGCATTGAGCCTGGCGCGCCTGTGTTATGATACGTTGTTGGCAGAAGGCGAAAAAGCCCGCTGCGCGGCGCAGGCAGGCGTCGTAACTGATGCGCTGGAGCGCATTGTGGAAGCGAACACCTATCTTAGCGGTATTGGTTTTGAAAGCAGCGGCCTCGCGGGGGCGCATGCGATTCATAACGGCTTCACGATTCTGGAAGAGTGCCACCATTTGTACCATGGCGAAAAAGTCGCGTTTGGTACGCTGGCGCAGCTGGTGTTGCAGAACAGCCCGATGGAAGAGATCGAAACCGTGCTGGCGTTCTGTCAGAAAGTCGGCCTGCCGGTCACCCTGGCGCAAATGGGCGTGAAAGACGGCATTGACGACAAAATTCATGCTGTTGCCAAAGCCACCTGCGCAGAAGGTGAAACCATTCACAACATGCCGTTCCCGGTGACGCCTGAAAGCGTGCATGCCGCTATTCTGACGGCAGACCTGTTGGGACAGCAGTGGCTGGCGCGTTAATCAGACATCAGTAACGCTCTGCGCCGGCATTTTCTCCCCTCTGACCGTCTCTGTCGGAGGGGGTGTCCAGGGTAAAACAGCGGAAAGGAATATGACGGCGCACACTCAGAACATTGGAAAGGACGTCTCTTCGGTTATTGCCCAGTCATGGCACCGTTGCAGTAAGTTTATGCAGCGGGAAACCTGGCAGGTGCCGCATCAGGCGCAAGGGCTGACGTTTGCCTCGATTTGCCGCCGCAAGACTGCGCTGGTGACGATTGCTCAGGCCGCACTGGAAGACGCCTGGGAGTTTATGGATGGTCGTCCCTGTGCACTGTTTATCCTCGATGAGTCCGCCTGTATTCTCAGCCGCTGCGGCGATCCACAGACGGTGGAACAGCTGGCGGAGCTGGGTTTTCTCGACGGCAGCTACTGTGCGGAGAGTATTATTGGTAGCTGTGCGCTGTCGCTGGCGACTATGCCGGGGCAGCCAACAAAAACTTCAGGCGATCAGCACTTTAAAAAAGCGCTACATCCGTGGTCGTTCTGCTCAACGCCGGTATTTGATAACCACGGGCGACTGTTTGGCTCCATCTCGCTGTGCTGCCTGGTGGAACATGAGTCCGTTTCCGATCTCTCCCTGACGCTGGCAATTGCCAGAGAGGTAGGCAATTCGTTGCTGACCGACAGCCTGTTGGCTGAATCTAATCGCCATCTGAATCAGATGTACGGGCTGCTGGAGAGCATGGATGATGGCGTGATGGCATGGAATGAACAGGGCGTGCTGCAGTTCCTCAATGCGCGTGCCGCCATGCTGTTACATCTGGATGTGCAGGCCAGTCAGGGGAAAAATCTTCATGACCTGGTGAATATGCCGATGCTGTTGCGCCGGGCAATCAAACATGCTCGTGGCCTCAATCACGTCGAAGTCACCTTTGAGAGCCAGCACCAGTTTGTTGATGCGGTGATCACTTTAAAGCCGATTGTGGAAGAGCAGGGCAACAGCTTTATTCTGCTGCTGCATCCGGTCGAGCAAATGCGCCAGCTGATGACCAGTCAGTTGGGCAAAGTAAGCCATACTTTTGAGCAGATGTCGGCGGACGATCCGGAAACCCGACGGCTGATCCATTTTGGTCGCCAGGCGGCGAGGGGAAGTTTTCCGATCCTGCTGTGCGGCGAAGAGGGCGTCGGTAAAGAGCTGCTCAGTCAGGCGATCCACAATGAAAGTGAACGGGCCAGCGGCCCGTATATCGCCGTTAACTGTCAGCTGTATGCCAACAGCGTGCTGGGACAGGATTTTATGGGCAGCGCGCCAACCGATGATGAAAACGGCCGACTGAGCCGCCTTGAACTGGCGAACGGCGGTACGCTGTTTCTGGAAAAAATCGAATATTTGGCACCGGAGTTACAGTCTGCATTATTGCAGGTGATCAAGCAGGGGGTGCTGACCCGTCTCGACGCTCGACGCCTGATCCCGGTGGATGTGAAAGTGATCGCCACCACCACGGTCGATCTTGCCAATCTGGTGGAACAAAACCGCTTTAGTCGTCAGCTGTATTACGCGCTGCACTCGTTTGAAATCGTTATTCCGCCGCTGCGCGCGCGGCGCAACAGCATTCCGGCGCTGATTTATACTCGCCTGAACAGCCTGAAAAAACGCTTTTCATCCAGCCTGAAGGTGGATGATGACGCGCTGGCGCAACTGGTGGCCTATTCGTGGCCGGGTAATGATTTCGAGCTGAACAGCATTATCGAGAACATCGCCATCAGCAGCGAGAATGGCCATATTCGCCTGAGCAACCTGCCAGATTATCTGTTTGCCGAACGACCGGGTATGGATACGACATCTTCGCTGCTGCCTGCCAGCCTGACGTTTACCGCCATCGAAAAAGAGGCGATTATCCACGCCGCCCGCGTCACCAGCGGGCGCGTGCAGGAGATGTCGCAGCTGCTGAACATTGGGCGCACCACGCTGTGGCGCAAGATGAAGCAGTACGACATCGACGCCAGCCAGTTTAAGCGCAAACATCTGGAGTAGTTTCTTCGATTCTGGCCATCGAAAAGAGCGCGTCGGACAAGCGATTGATGTACCGCTTAAGTTCGTCGCGCACGGCGAGCGTTCTGTCCATCGCCGTGAGAATACGCTCCAGTCGACGTGCCAGCGTGCGCGCTACGTGTAGTTGTGCAGAAGCGAGGTTTTTCCCCGGAATGACAAACTCTTTCAGCGGGCCGCTGTGCGCCATATTGCGGTCGATCAGCCGCTCCAGTCTCTGAATATCTTCATCGCTAATCGTCTGCTTCAGGCGAATGATCCCTTTATCGTCGCTGGCGAGTTCCGCACCCAGCACAAACAGCGTCTTCTGGACGGTATGCAAATCCTCGCGTAGCTCGGTCTGGTGGGTTGTGGCATAGCACACGCCCAGTTGGGAAATCAGTTCATCTACCGTGCCATAGGCGTTAACGCGGATGTCGTCTTTGTCGATGCGGCTGCCGCCAAACAGCGCGGTGGTGCCTTTATCGCCGGTTCGGGTATAGATGCGATACATTTATGTTATCTCACTGAAGGGAAGCACGTTGACCAGTTGGCCTGCGTTGGCGCCGAGCGTGCGGATCTGCTCGATCCCGGCGGCGATATGCCCGCAGATCAGCGCCCGATCCTCGGGCAACTGGGCATGCGTTAAGGCAATCTCGCCGCTCACGCTGAGACCGAGACCTACGCGCAGCGCCGAGCTTTTTGCTGCCCGTCTGCTGAGCGCCAGCGCGCTGGTGCTGTCGTTGCAGCTGATGGCCCGGCACGGGACGCCTTGCTCTTCCAGCCCCCAGCATAGTTCATCAAGCACGCGGGAATCCTGCCAGCATGGGTGATAAAACAGGTTTACGCTCGGTGATGAAAGTGGCATCGCGTCCCCTTTGTTGTCAGAAAGCCTGATGGAAGAGCGCGGCAATTTCTTTCTCGTTACCTTTACGTGGGTTCGAGAACGCGTTGCCGTCCTTCAGGGCCATCTCTGCCATATACGGGAAATCGGCCTCTTTTACGCCCAGTTCGCGCAGATGCTGTGGAATGCCGATATCAGCAGACAGGCGGGCAATAGCGTGAATCGCCAACTCGGCGGCGTCCATGGTAGACAGGCCGTCGGTGTTCTCGCCCATAAACTCGGCGATATCGGCAAATTTTTCCGGATTAGCGATCAGGTTATAACGTGCCACGTGCGGTAGCAGTACGGCATTCGCCACGCCGTGCGGCATGTCATACAGGCCGCCAAGCTGGTGCGCCATGGCGTGTACGTAGCCGAGGTTGGCGTTGTTAAAGGCCATCCCCGCCAGCAGTGAAGCGTAGGCCATGTTCTCGCGAGCTTTCAGGTTGCTGCCCAGCGCTACGGCCTGGCGTAAGCTACGGGCGATCAGGCGGATTGCCTGAATAGCGGCGGCATCGGTGACCGGATTTGCATCTTTGGAAATGTAGGCTTCCACGGCGTGGGTCAAGGCATCCATCCCGGTGGCCGCGGTCAGAGGCGCAGGTTTGCCAAGCATCAGCAGCGGATCGTTAATCGATACTGACGGTAGGTTGCGCCAGCTGACAATGACAAATTTCACTTTTGTTTTGGTGTTGGTCAGTACGCAGTGACGGGTCACTTCACTGGCGGTACCGGCGGTGGTGTTGACCGCAATGATAGGCGGCAGCGGGTGGGTCAGGGTTTCAATTCCGGCATAGCTGTAGAGATCGCCTTCGTGAGTGGCCGCGATACCAATACCTTTACCGCAGTCATGTGGGCTACCGCCGCCGACGGTGACAATAATATCGCATTGCTCCTGACGAAACACCGCCAGGCCATCGCGTACGTTGGTGTCTTTGGGGTTTGGCTCGACGCCGTCAAATATTGCTACTTCAATACCGGCTTCACGCAAATGCGCGAGCGTTTTATCTACCGCACCGTCTTTAATTGCCCGCAGGCCTTTATCGGTCACCAGCAGGGCTTTTTTCCCACCCAGTAGTTTGCAGCGTTCACCCACTACGGAAACAGCATTGGGGCCAAAAAAGTTCACATTTGGCACCAGATAATCAAACATACGATAGCTCATAATATACCTTCTTACGTTTATTTTATAATTCAGAGAAGCAATATAGTGCGGTTTCAGCTAATAGCTGGTCCTGTTCGACGGTGCCACCACTCACGCCGACGGCGCCAATTATTTTTCCATTTAATATAACTGGAAGCCCTCCGCCGAAAATAATAATGCGCTGTTGGTTGGTGAGCTGCAGGCCATAAAGCGATGCACCGGGTTGCACCGCATCGGTAATTTCGTGAGTACCCTGTCGCAGGCAGCAGGCGGTCCAGGCCTTATTGAGTGAAATATCGCAGCTGGTGACAAACGCCTCATCCATGCGCTGTATCAGCAGCGTGTTTCCGCCGTGGTCAACAACGGAAAAGACGACCGGGACGTTGATTTCAAGCGCTTTAGCCTCAACGGCGACCGCCATTTTCTGTGCGGCCGCCAGCGTGATGGTGGCGATGGGTTGGCTCTTATTCACGGTATCTCCTGTTAATTGTGTAGGGCTGAGGTCACGAAAAATATCGCGCGCAGCTATTTTTTATCATTGGGTTTTCTTTATTTTCGCGCAGCACGTTATTAAGTCAATACAGTAAAAAATTCTAAAATAGCAAGTGAGTGATCTTCCTTTGGCGTTTATTGATAATGATCATTTAACCTCGTCACAATTCTCTATGGATATTCCAAATACGCGTTTCAATATGAAACGATGCGTTTTAATTGCGTGCCAAATTGGAACGTAATTAATTTTATTTTTTTATTATTCTGCTCATTTAAAGTTCGGCTATTGCTGATAAAGGCGATTGCTGGGACGGTAAACCACCAGCGATACGGCCCGGCGTCCTTATTATTTACTTTTTGAGTCAACGCGCTATGAGAAGATCAAAACGATTCGAAGTTCTTGCCCAGCGGCCTGTCAATCAGGATGGGCTGATTGGCGAATGGCCGGAAGAGGGGCTGATCGCCATGGAAAGCCCCTACGATCCCGCGTCGTCGGTGAAGGTGGAAAATGGCCGTATTGTGGAACTGGACGGTAAAGATCGTGCACAGTTCGACATGATTGACCGTTTTATTGCTGACTACGCGATTAACGTCGCGGAAACCGAACGGGCAATGCAACTCGACGCGCTGGACATCGCCAGAATGCTGGTGGATATCCACGTCAGTCGGGAAGATATTATTGCCATTACCACCGCCATCACCCCGGCGAAAGCGGTGGAGGTGATGGCAAAAATGAACGTGGTGGAAATGATGATGGCGCTGCAAAAAATGCGCGCCAGACGCACACCCTCTAACCAGTGTCACGTCACCAACCTGAAAGATAACCCGGTGCAAATTGCCGCCGATGCCGCCGAGGCGGGGATCCGTGGTTTTTCCGAGCAAGAAACGACCGTAGGCATCGCCCGCTATGCGCCGTTTAACGCGCTGGCGCTGCTGGTTGGTTCGCAGTGCGGCCGTCCTGGCGTGCTTACCCAATGTTCCGTTGAAGAAGCCACCGAACTGGAACTGGGTATGCGCGGCTTAACCAGCTACGCCGAAACGGTGTCGGTATACGGTACAGAGTCAGTGTTTACTGACGGCGATGACACGCCGTGGTCAAAATCCTTTCTCGCCTCGGCCTACGCTTCCCGCGGGCTGAAGATGCGCTACACCTCTGGCACTGGCTCGGAGGCGCTGATGGGGTACTCAGAAAGCAAATCAATGCTGTATCTGGAGTCGCGCTGCATTTTTATCACTAAGGGCGCGGGCGTTCAGGGGCTGCAAAACGGCGCGGTCAGCTGTATTGGTATGACCGGGGCTGTACCGTCGGGGATCCGTGCTGTGCTGGCGGAAAACCTGATTGCCTCGATGCTCGACCTCGAAGTGGCGTCGGCGAATGACCAGACCTTCTCGCACTCCGATATTCGCCGTACCGCCCGCACATTGATGCAGATGCTGCCCGGTACCGACTTTATCTTTTCCGGCTACAGCGCGGTACCGAACTACGACAACATGTTTGCTGGGTCTAACTTCGATGCCGAGGACTTTGATGATTACAACATTCTGCAACGTGATCTGATGGTTGATGGCGGTCTGCGTCCGGTAACGGAAGAGGAAACTATCGCTATTCGCAATCAGGCGGCTCGCGCTATTCAGGCGGTGTTTCGCGAGCTGGGCCTGCCGCTGATTAGCGATGAAGAGGTCGACGCCGCCACCTATGCTCACGGCAGCAAAGATATGCCCGCGCGTAATGTGGTAGAGGATTTGGCCGCGGTGGAAGAAATGATGAAGCGCAATATCACCGGGCTGGATGTTGTTGGCGCGCTGAGTGCCAGCGGTTTTGACGATATCGCCAGCAACATTCTCAACATGTTGAGGCAGCGTGTGACCGGCGATTATCTGCAAACATCCGCCATTCTGGATCGCCAGTTTGAGGTGGTCAGCGCCGTTAATGACATCAATGATTATCAGGGACCCGGCACCGGCTATCGCATCTCTGCCGAACGCTGGGCGGAAATTAAAAATATTGCGGGTGTGGTTCAGCCTGGCAGCATTGAATAAGGCGGTATGCGGTGGAATGTACAACTGAACGTAAGCCGGTTTTCACCTTGCAGGTTAGCGAAGGCGAAGCGGCAAAAGCGGACGATCGCGCGGATGAAGTGGTGATTGGCGTTGGGCCGGCCTTTGATAAATACCAGCATAAGACCCTGATTGATATGCCGCACAAGGCGATCCTGAAAGAGCTGGTGGCCGGAATTGAAGAAGAGGGATTACATGCGCGGGTGGTCAGAGTTTTGCGCACTTCGGATGTCTCCTTTATGGCCTGGGATGCAGCAAATCTGAGCGGCTCCGGCATCGGCATTGGTATTCAGTCGAAAGGAACCACGGTGATTCATCAGCGTGATTTGCTACCGCTGAGCAACCTGGAGCTTTTTTCTCAGGCCCCGCTGCTGACGCTGGAAACCTATCGCCAGATTGGTAAGAACGCCGCGCGTTACGCACGCAAAGAGTCGCCCTCGCCGGTACCGGTCGTTAATGACCAGATGGTGCGACCGAAATTTATGGCCAAGGCTGCGCTGTTCCACATTAAAGAAACCAAACACGTGGTGCAGGATGCCGCGCCTGTCACGCTGCATATTGCCTTAGTAAGGGAATGACGATGAACGAAAACATCATGACCGCGCAGGATTATCCGTTAGCGACTCGCTGCCCGGAGAAAATCCTCACGCCCACCGGAAAGCCGTTAACCGACATTACTCTTGAGAATGTACTGGCAGGGCGTGTGGGGCCACAGGATGTGCGTATTTCTCAGCAAACGCTGGAGTATCAGGCGCAGATCGCCGAGCAGATGCAGCGTCACGCCGTGGCGCGTAATTTCCGTCGTGCGGCGGAACTGATTGCCATCCCAGATGCTCGCATTCTGGAAATCTACAATGCGCTGCGCCCATTTCGTTCTTCATTTACGGAGTTACAGGCCATTGCCGATGAACTGGAGCACACCTGGCATGCCACGGTGAATGCCGGGTTTGTCCGCGAGTCGGCAGACGTGTACCAGCAGAGAAACAAGCTGCGTAAAGGCAGTCAGTGACGGAGGCGGTATGCCGTTAATTGCAGGGATTGATATCGGCAACGCCACCACGGAAGTGGCGCTGGCGCAGGATGGCCGGTTTGTTGCCAGCGGGATCGTCGCGACCACGGGCATGAAAGGCACGCGGGATAACATTGCCGGGGTAGTGGCCTCCCTGCAGCAGGCGCTGGAAAAAACGTCGTCGTCGCTTCAGGATGTGACGAAAATCTGCATCAACGAGGCCGCGCCGGTCATTGGTGATGTGGCGATGGAGACGATCACCGAAACCATCATCACTGAATCGACAATGATTGGTCATAACCCGCAAACGCCAGGCGGTGTTGGCGTAGGGGTGGGTACCACGATCGCCGTGGAGAAACTGGCATCGTTGAGCCTCGATCGGTTTGCGCAGGGCTGGATCCCGCTGGTGGGCGCAGAGATGGATTTTCTCGAGGCGGTGTGGCTTATCAATGCGGCGCTGGATCGCGGCGTCGACGTGGTGGCGGCGATCCTGAAAAAGGACGATGGCGTACTGGTCAATAATCGTCTGCGACGAACGCTGCCGGTGATTGATGAAGTCACGCTGCTGGAGAAGGTCCCGGAAGGGGTGCTGGCGGCGGTAGAAGTGGCGGCAGCAGGACAGGTGGTTCGGGTACTGTCGAATCCTTATGGCATCGCCACTTTCTTTGCCCTGACGCCGGAGGAAACAAAAACGATCGTCCCGATCGCCAGGGCACTGATCGGCAACCGATCCGCTGTGGTGCTGAAAACCCCGCAGGGCGATGTGCAATCACGGGTGATCCCGGCGGGCAAGATCTTTATCAGTGGTGAAAAGCGCGGCGGAGAAGCCGATGTGGCCCAAGGCGCTCAGACAATTATGCAGGCAATGAACGCCTGTGCGCCGGTCTGCGACATTCGCGGTGAGGCCGGTACTCACGCGGGAGGCATGCTGGAGCGCGTGCGTAAGGTGATGGCCTCGCTGAGCGGGCACGATACGAATTCAGTACACATTCAGGATCTGCTGGCGGTCGATACGTTTATTCCCCGTAAAGTCCAGGGCGGTGTTGCCGGGGAATATTCAATGGAAAACGCGGTTGGCATTGCGGCGATGGTGAAATCCGATCGGCTACAGATGCAGACGATCGCCCGTGAGCTGAGTGTGCGGCTGAATACGCCGGTTGAAGTGGGGGGCGTGGAGGCCAATATGGCGGTGGCCGGGGCATTGACGACGCCAGGATGCGCCGCGCCGTTGGCGATCCTCGACTTAGGTGCCGGATCCACCGATGCCGCGATTATCCATAACGATGGCACCGTTAAGGCGATACATCTGGCGGGAGCAGGGAACATGGTCAGCTTGCTTATCAAAACGGAGCTCGGCTTGAGCGATCCTTTTCTGGCAGAGGAGATAAAAAAATATCCGCTGGCGAAAGTGGAGAGTCTGTTCAGTATTCGCCACGAGAACGGCGCGGTGGAGTTCTTTCGTGAACCGCTCAGCCCGTCGGTGTTTGCCAAAGTTGTGTATCTGAAAGCGGGCAAAGCCATCCCCATTGAGAACCAGACGTCGCTGGAGAAAATTCGGCTGGTACGTCGTCAGGCCAAGGAGAAGGTCTTTGTGACGAACTGCCTGCGCGCATTGCGGCAGGTCTCACCCGGCGGCTCAATTCGCAACATCTCTTTTGTGGTGCTGGTGGGCGGTTCATCGCTGGATTTTGAAATCCCGCAGATGATCACCGACGCGCTGGCGCATTACGGTGTTGTTGCCGGTCAGGGCAATATTCGGGGAACCGAAGGGCCACGAAATGCGGTGGCAACCGGGCTGGTTTTGGCTGGTGATGCGAAAAAATAGTGCAGAAAACCACCACCGCAAGCGTTTGGCTGCGGCATAAATCAAATAAAGGCAACGTTCTCTTTGATATCCCGGCTGACTTGGGTACATAGTATAAAGGTGTTTAATACGCGGTTAATTTTAAGGATAAGAGCATGCCAACAGCAATTGAGAAAGCATTGGATTTTATTGGTGGTATGAACACATCGGCGCCAGTACCCCATTCCATGGATGAAAGTACGGCCAAGGGAATTTTAAAATATTTGCATGATTTAGGTGTGCCAGTGAGCGCAGCAGATGTGATGGCACGCGGTGAGCAAGAGGGATGGAATCCTGAGTTCACAAAAAAAGTCGCTGGATGGGCTGAAAAAGTCGCCTCCGGTAACCGTATCCTTATCAAGAACCCTGAGTACTTTTCGACCTATATGCAAGAGCAGCTCAAAGAACTCGTGTGAGCTGACTATCGAATAACACGCTAACGGACGTTTCCACTTTCAAGGTGGTGGCGTCCAAAAGAGTTGCCCTCAACCAGCCAGACAGTGCCGATTTTTTTGCGTTGGTGCAGATGGACACATTGTGTACCGCTCCGCTTAATTGAACGTGTTGAATCCTCTAATTTAACTTCAGCATTAACATTATCAGATTAACACTGGACGGTGGGGGTGCTTTTACGCTGCCCGGAATGTGCGTGGTTACCCTATTGAAACTAATTTTTAATACTTTGCTAAACGACGGTTAAGACTTTTCTCGAATTTATTTATTTATGATACCTAACTGACAAATCGACATTTCTTTTGTTTTGCCAACCATTTTTCGACGACTAATGTAAGTTTTAAGAATAGAAAACTCTTAAATAACATGGGCTTTAATAGAGTTCGGTTGCTTATTTTATTATTGATAGCATCTCAAATAATAAAACTTATTAAATCATTGAGTAATATTTAACTATTTCATTTTTTAATGTTTTCGGAATTTAACTCTATCTGTTTTGACTTATTTGATTTTTTTCACTTACTTATTAAAAAGATATGAAATAATTGTCTTTGTTTTTGCTTTTATTAATTGTTTTTACCTAATGTTTCTATTTTTGCATGGTTATTGCACCTTTGAAAAGAAAAATATATTTTGGTAAAAAGTTATTGAGGCGTTTAATATGGATTTAATTAATTATGACTCTAGGCTTCGTCATCTTATGGATGTGGATTTTAGGTCCATACTAACGTTTATCGTTTTTGTTGACACGGGCAGTTTGTATGGTGCCTCACTGGTACTTGGTTGTTCTGCATCATCTATTAGCCTGCACTTGAAAAGAGTCAGAAGTTACTTTAATGACACCCTTTTCATACGTGAAGGTCGCAATCTCAATCCCACTGAATATGCTGTGGAATTAAGTCATCAACTTAAACTTGCATTTTATAATCTTGATACTGTCTGTCATGGGGAAAGTGCTGTTGCCGATTGTGAATTAGCTATCGGTGAAAATAAAAATTAATGAAACATAACCATTGGTTATGCTAAATAGTGCTTTTAAAATGTATTCGACAAAAAATAGGGTAATGACTCCAACTTATTGATAGTGTTTTATGTTCAGATAATGCCCGATGACTTTGTCATGCAGCTCCACCGATTTTGAGAACGACAGCGACTTCCGTCCCAGCCGTGCCAGGTGCTGCCTCAGATTCAGGTTATGCCGCTCAATTCGCTGCGTATATCGCTTGCTGATTACGTGCAGCTTTCCCTTCAGGCGGGATTCATACAGCGGCCAGCCATCCGTCATCCATATCACCACGTCAAAGGGTGACAGCAGGCTCATAAGACGCCCCAGCGTCGCCATAGTGCGTTCACCGAATACGTGCGCAACAACCGTCTTCCGGAGCCTGTCATACGCGTAAAACAGCCAGCGCTGGCGCGATTTAGCCCCGACATAGCCCCACTGTTCGTCCATTTCCGCGCAGACGATGACGTCACTGCCCGGCTGTATGCGCGAGGTTACCGACTGCGGCCTGAGTTTTTTAAGTGACGTAAAATCGTGTTGAGGCCAACGCCCATAATGCGGGCGGTTGCCCGGCATCCAACGCCATTCATGGCCATATCAATGATTTTCTGGTGCGTACCGGGTTGAGAAGCGGTGTAAGTGAACTGCAGTTGCCATGTTTTACGGCAGTGAGAGCAGAGATAGCGCTGATGTCCGGCGGTGCTTTTGCCGTTACGCACCACCCCGTCAGTAGCTGAACAGGAGGGACAGCTGATAGAAACAGAAGCCACAGGAGCACCTCAAAAACACCATCATACACTAAATCAGTAAGTTGGCAGCATCACCAAAAATAGAGCATAATATGGAAAATTTAAATTTTTCCTACGAGCGGGTATTGGTTATGGACACTATCTATTATAGTGCCCTTGGGCTATGTGCCTTTATTGATAGCCTGGCAGGTCGCTCAATTAGTCTAAGAGTAATGACGCTTTCCGCATTGCAGAAACAAGTGTCAGCCCGTCATGGGGAACCAGGGCGGGTACTCGTTATTACCGAGTTAACGAGCGAAAGTGAGACGCTGGCGGAAGGATTAGCATTCTTAAAGTTTGCAAAGGACGAGTGGCCTGCAGACCAATATAGTATTATTGTTTTTACCCGTTTACGTGACCCTCTGTTGCTGGCAGCAGTCGCAAATCTTCAACCTATGGGCATTGTTCATCGCGCGGAGGCGATTAATATCTTATCTAAACTCATGTTTTTCTCCGCTGACGCATCATCAGGCACGATCATGAGTCCGTTGATCACCAGGAAAGTCGGCCAGGTCGGCGGAGTTCGATTACCACAAAGGGAATTGCAGTGGTTTGTCCTGCAGACAGAAAAAATAGGACTGAACGAAACAGCGAGGCGAATGGGGATTAGCTATAAAACTGCTGCTACCTATCGGAAAAGAATATCAGTCCGTCTTCAATTAAGTTTACGTGAAATTAATGAAAGAGTGTCACGATTATAAGTGAGAAAGTTAATATTGCCATATCCCGCTGTACGGATTGCCGACAGCAATGTAGTCGTGATTTTATTATTAAAGCGATTGTCAGTTTACCTCAGCATGCACAATTTAGGGTTCTCGTTGTGAATAACGATGTGCTTGCCACGACGTTTATGAAATCTGCTCTACGGCAGTTGAGGAAATGTCAGTGCTGGACGTCATTGCATATAAGAGATTCCTTATTGCAGGGCTAATGTCGTTATACAGCAATTGTGCCTCTTCTGTTGGTATTAAACAACGGCCCTCTCTGCTGAATAGTTTTTCGGGAAAACAAGTACAAAATTTTTTCAACGAAAGGCTCACTGCAGACGGTGAACAGTTCATATAGTATGAAGCAGAAACTATCCCTCCTGTATCCATGACTGCGGCAAAAACAAGAATGTTGTTAATCGAAATATTCAGGTTTTTGAATTTTGAAAAATCAGATTGTGTAAGCAATGAATTATCCTTTTGAATTAATTTTCTTAAAAGAATATAAACATATAAGAAAATCAAAACAAACAATATAATAGATATATCTAAATATACGTTTTGATATAATGTAATGAAAATAGAGGGTTAGCCACCCTTTCTGATTTTTCCCTTCAATTCAATGTTGGCGTAAGAGGGCTTTTCCTGACATCGGCATCACCAAGGATGTAGTGTTCAAGAAGACATAGCTGAGAATGGATGGGGATCATAGTCGTATTGCATGTTGGGGAAGCGGACCCAAATTACATCCAAAGAAAAAGGAGTCAGACGATCTCTCATCTAACTCCTTGTTTTGTTTGGTGGCCCCTGCTGGACTTGAACCAGCGACCAAGCGATTATGAGTCGCCTGCTCTAACCACTGAGCTAAGGGGCCGTGGCGGTGGATTATAAAGTAACTCTGCGTTGCAATCCAGCCATAAGCGTACGGATGCTGTTTTTATAAACAATGTGTTTTCAGTCCGTTATACTGGTTGCCTGATGTATTGTGCGGAGTGATTATGGTTAAGGACATACTGGCGCCGGGGCTGCGGGTGGTTTTTTGCGGCATCAATCCGGGGCTCTCTTCGGCGGGTACAGGTTTTCCCTTTGCGCATCCTGCTAACCGCTTTTGGAAGGTCATCCATCAGGCGGGATTTACCGATCGCCTGCTAAAGCCAGAAGAGGCACAACACCTGCTGGATTTTCGCTGTGGCGTCACCAAATTTGTCGACAGGCCGACGGTGCAGGCCAATGAAGTGAAGCTCGAGGAGATGCGTAGCGGTGGTCGTCAGCTCGTTGAGAAGATTGAAGACTATCAGCCAGCGGCGCTCGCTATTTTGGGAAAGCAGGCATTTGAGCAAGGCTTTAGCCAGCGTGGTGCACAGTGGGGGAAACAGACGCTGGCGATTGGCGCGACGCAGATCTGGGTGTTGCCGAACCCGAGTGGGTTAAGCCGGATTACGCTGGATAAGTTAGTGGCGGCGTATCGGGAATTAGATGACGCGCTGGTTATGCGTGGGATGTGAAAAAAAAACGCCACCTTGCGGTGGCGTTGATGTTTATACGGCGAGATTAATCGTCGAGGAAGCTACGCAGCACTTCAGAACGGCTCGGGTGACGCAGTTTACGCAGCGCCTTCGCTTCGATCTGACGGATACGTTCGCGGGTAACGTCGAACTGTTTCCCGACTTCTTCCAGCGTGTGGTCGGTGTTCATATCGATACCGAAACGCATACGCAGAACTTTTGCTTCACGCGCTGTCAGGCCAGCCAGAACGTCGTGCGTTGCGGCACGCAGGCTCTCGGTAGTGGCAGAGTCCAGCGGCAGCTCGAGGGTGGTATCCTCGATGAAATCACCCAGATGCGAATCTTCATCGTCGCCGATCGGCGTTTCCATGGAGATAGGCTCTTTGGCAATCTTCAGCACTTTACGGATCTTGTCTTCCGGCATCAGCATGCGTTCAGCCAGCTCTTCCGGCGTTGGCTCGCGGCCCATCTCTTGCAGCATCTGGCGGGAGATACGGTTGAGCTTGTTAATGGTCTCAATCATATGCACCGGAATACGAATGGTACGCGCCTGATCTGCGATAGAGCGGGTGATCGCCTGACGGATCCACCAGGTTGCATAGGTGGAGAACTTATAACCACGACGGTATTCAAACTTATCTACCGCTTTCATCAGACCGATGTTGCCTTCCTGAATCAGATCGAGGAATTGCAGACCGCGGTTGGTGTATTTCTTAGCGATAGAGATAACCAGACGCAAGTTCGCTTCAACCATCTCTTTTTTCGCACGGCGGGCTTTCGCTTCACCGATGGACATACGACGGTTGATGTCTTTAACCTGCTCGATGGTCAGGCCGGTTTCTTCTTCAATTTGACGCAGTTTCTGCAGGCCGCGGTGGACATCATCTGCCACGTCGTGCAGTTTTTCAGACCACGGTTTGTTCATCGCGATAGCCGCGTTGAACCAGGTTTCGCTGGTTTCGTTGCCGGTGAACAGGGTGATGAAGTTTTTCTTCGGCATTTTGCACTGCTCAACGCAGAGCTTCATGATCAGACGTTCCTGAGTACGCACGCGGTCCATCATGACGCGCATGCTGTTTACCAGGTAGTCGAACTGCTTCGGCACCAGGCGGAACTGTTTGAACACTTCAGACAGCTTCTGAATTTCTTCCTGCGCGGCAGCATGGCTGCGGCCTTTCGCTTTGATAGTGTCGCGGGTGATTTCGTACTGGGTACGCAGTTCACCGAATTTCTCGCGCGCTAATTCAGGGTCGATGCTGTTGTCGTCATCGCTGCTGTCGTCGTCTTCTTCTTCATCTTCGTCTTCGTCGTCATCCATCTCTTCCTGAGAGAGTTCAGACCCGACGTGCGTCGCCGTTGGTGCCATGTCTTCTTCCGCGTTCGGATCGACAAAGCCGGTGATCAGGTCGGAAAGACGCGCTTCTTCAGCTTCTACGCGATCGTACTGCTCGAGCAGATAGGTGATGGCTTCCGGGTATTCTGCAACGGAGCATTGAACCTGGTTAATCCCGTCTTCGATACGTTTAGCGATGTCAATTTCGCCTTCACGGGTTAACAGTTCAACGGTACCCATTTCACGCATGTACATGCGCACCGGGTCAGTTGTACGACCGATTTCGGACTCAACGCTGGACAGAACCTGGGCAGCCGCTTCTTCCGCGTCTTCATCGGTGCTGTTGGAGGTTTCAGCAAGCAGCAGATCATCGGCATCCGGTGCTTCTTCCATCACCTGAATACCCATGTCATTGATCATTTGGATGATGTCTTCGATTTGATCTGAATCGACGATATCTTCCGGCAGATGGTCATTGACCTCGGCATAGGTCAGATAGCCTTGCTCCTTACCACGTTGGACAAGTAGCTTCAGCTGTGACTGCGGGTTTTGCTCCATAAGACGGTATCCACACTTAATTCGTTTGATTGGTGTTGGGCGGTAAAACCGCCAACGGCAAAACGAGGGCATACTTATATTTTGCCGCTGCCTCTCCGTGCGGCTGTCGGGGGCTTCCCGAACGATATTCGGCAGTTAAGCCGTTAAATACTTCATCTTTCACGTTGTCTCTGCGTTAGCTGCGTTCTCTCTTCCTGGTCATGTACTTATGTACACTCCCAGGCGTTCGTTCACTTGCTGCCTTGATACAACGCGAATGATTTTGTCTTTCTCTTATTTCTTGGCCAGTTCCTGGTTCAGCGTCCAGAGTTCCCGGCGTTCTTCGTTGCTTAAACCATGTGTGCGCTCACGAGCTATCAACTCTTCCTGGCGCAGTTCAAGCATCGAATCAAACATATGGTTGAGTGAGTCGGTGAAGGTTTTTTCCGCGATATCTTTATCTGCTATATCGTCCCACATCGACAGTTTTTCAAGGGTGGCCGCATCATTTGTGCCACGATAGTGTTCTAACAGTTGTCCGGTGGTCAGACCTGGCTGGGCCAGACAAGTGTTGACCAGTTCTCTGAATAAGCCAAGGCCGGGCAACTTATTTTGATCCAGAGCGCCTAACGGCGGCACCAGCGGGGCTAAACCTGGGTTCTGTACCAGTAACCCTATAAGTATACGCATGGTCGTACGTTTTAGCTGTGGAACAGGGCGGGAAGCTCCATTTTCTGCCAGTTTTGGCATTAAACGTTCAAGCTGGCTGTCATCCAGAATGCCGAGCTTGTTTCCCAACTCCTGCCGCAGATAAATGCGCAACGTTTCGCCCGGGACCTGCGTGATCAGCGGCAAGGCCAGCGTACTGAGCTGTGCTCGTCCGTCCGGGGTACTCAAATCTACCTGTGGTAACAGGCTGTTAAACAGAAACGCGGAGAGCGGTAAGGCCTGCTCCATCCGGGCTTCAAAGGCTTCTTTCCCTTCTTTACGCACCAGCGTATCGGGATCTTCACCGTCAGGTAAAAACATAAAGCGCAGCTGGCGTCCGTCCGTCATATACGGCAGTGCAGTTTCCAGCGCGCGCCATGCGGCATCGCGTCCGGCCCGGTCACCGTCGTAACAACAAATCACTTGGTTCGTCGCACGGAACAACAGCTGGATGTGATCGGCAGTGGTTGACGTCCCGAGGGAGGCCACGGCGTAGTTAATGCCGTATTGGGCCAACGCCACCACATCCATATAGCCTTCAACCACTAACAGGCGCTGCGGATCGGCGTTATCCTGCTGGGCTTCATAAAGGCCATACAGCTGGCGACCTTTATGGAAAATATCGGTTTCCGGGGAGTTCAGGTACTTCGGCAGGGCATCGCCCAGCACGCGTCCACCAAAACCAATGACCCGACCGCGTTTGTCGCGGATAGGGAACATCACTCGCTCACGGAAGCGATCGTAACTGCGTCCCTGATCGTTGGTCACCAACATACCCGCGTCAATCAATGCCTGGCGATTCTCAGGATTGCCGCCAAACCGTTTCAGGACGTTGTCCCAACCGGGGGGGGCAAAACCAATAGCAAAACGATCGATCACGTCGCTACTGAGTCCTCGCTTTTCCAGGTACTGGCGCGCAGGGGTAGCGGCGGGTTGTATCAGAGACTGTTGATAAAAAGTGTTCAGGCCGTCCATCAATTGATAGAGGCTTTGCCGTTGATGGCGCTCTATCTGACTGGGGCCGTTGCCTGCTTCATAAGGCACTTCAAGGTTGTGCATTGCGGCCAGTTCTTCGACGGTTTCCACAAACTCGAGCTTGTCGTAGTTCATGAGAAAGTCGACGGCGTTGCCGTGCGCGCCACACCCAAAGCAGTGATAAAACTGTTTTTCACCGTTTACGGTGAAAGAGGGGGTTTTCTCGTTATGGAACGGACAACACGCATGATAATTTTTGCCCTGCTTTTTCAGCTTAACTCGTGCATCGATGAGATCGACGATGTCGGTTCTTGCCAGCAGGTCATTAATGAATACACGTGGGATTCGTCCAGCCATATGCCCCGTTATTACACTTCATCCTTCAAACTGTCTCTGCGTTGGCTGCGCTCGCTCACCCCTGTCACTTACTTAAGTAAGCTCCGGGGATTCACTCACTTGCCGTCTTGATACAGTGTGAATGATTTTGTGTAGTTACTGATGTATAAACGAAAATAAGCCGCGCATTCCTTCCGGAAGCACGGCCTTACAACTACAACTCAGTCTGAATTGAGAGCCTTAGCTCCCAATAGATTAGTACAGACGAGTGCGGCGTGCGTTTTCGCGAGCCAGTTTCTTCGCGTGACGTTTCACAGCAGAAGCTTTAGCGCGCTTACGTTCGGTAGTCGGTTTTTCATAGAACTCACGACGACGAACTTCCGCCAGAACACCTGCTTTCTCGCAGGAACGCTTGAAGCGACGCAGTGCTACGTCGAACGGCTCGTTTTCACGTACTTTAATTACCGGCATGTAACTCTCACCTTTATAAATTCGGTTTGCCGCTGGCATCTACGCCAGCTTATTTCAAAATGGTGCGGAATTTTACTGCAATTGCTGCTGCTTTGTAAAGCACCGACGCGATTTTGAAAGGGACTTTTATAAGGGTGAGGAGTATACACGAGGGTTCTTCCTTGGGCGAACAAAGTTTTACATCAACCCGCATTCGACCTACACTGCGCGGTATTAGAGCGAGGTAAAACAAGTCATGCGTGTACTGGGAATTGAAACATCCTGCGATGAAACCGGCATCGCCATTTACGACGATGAAAAAGGTCTTTTAGCCAACCAATTGTATAGTCAGGTGAAATTGCACGCTGACTACGGTGGAGTAGTGCCTGAATTGGCTTCGCGCGATCACGTGCGTAAAACCGTACCGTTGATTCAGGCGGCGCTGATTGAAGCAGGGTTAACGGCAAAAGATATTGATGCGGTGGCCTATACCGCAGGACCGGGTCTGGTCGGTGCGCTGCTGGTAGGGGCGACCGTAGGGCGTTCTCTGGCGTTCGCCTGGAATGTTCCGGCCATTCCTGTACACCATATGGAAGGCCATTTGCTGGCACCGATGCTGGAAGATAATCCGCCGGAATATCCTTTTGTAGCGCTGCTGGTTTCTGGCGGACACACGCAGCTGATTAGCGTCACCGGTATTGGACAGTATGAGTTGCTGGGCGAATCGATTGACGATGCGGCCGGTGAAGCGTTCGATAAAACGGCCAAACTGCTGGGGCTGGATTATCCAGGTGGACCGATGCTGTCTAAGCTGGCGTCTCAGGGCGTGGAAAAGCGTTTTGTCTTCCCGCGCCCGATGACCGATCGTCCGGGGCTGGATTTCAGCTTCTCAGGCCTGAAAACGTTCGCCGCGAATACCATTCGTAATAACGAAAACGACGATCAGACCCGTGCGGATATCGCCCGTGCATTTGAAGATGCGGTGGTCGATACGCTGATGATCAAGTGCAAACGCGCGCTGGATCAAACCGGTTTTAAGCGTCTGGTGATGGCGGGGGGCGTGAGCGCTAACCGTACCCTGCGGGCCGCACTTGCGGAAATGATGCAAAAACGCCGTGGCGAAGTGTTCTATGCGCGCCCGGAATTTTGTACCGATAACGGGGCGATGATCGCCTATGCGGGCATGGTGCGTTTTAAATCCGGAGCAACGGCAGACCTTGGTGTCACCGTGCGTCCACGCTGGCCGTTGGCGGAGTTACCGGCGGCGTAAGCGCACCGGGAGCTGACTGGTGAGATGCGTAGGGAAAGGGGGCGACTCTACGCCGCCCCGGCGGGATTTACAGTAAAACCAGAGGCATCCACAGCAGGCCGGTTATCACCAGCAGGATGAGGAATATCAGGCCGAAGATGGCGCCCAGTCGCCAGTAATCGGCCGTCGGCAAGTAGCCGCTGCCGTAGTAGATCGGGCTTGGTCCGGTAGCGTACGGGGTCAAAATGCTGCCCAGACCAATGGCGGCACCGACCATCAGGCAGAATACCGGCAGCGGGATGTCCGGCATCGCCAACGCGGCTGCAATCATCATTGGCGCGAGGGCAGAGGTATAGGCCGTGGCGCTGGCAAAGAAATAACGCAACAGATAGAACACCACGATCAACGCCACCATTACCATTATCGGCGAGTAGCCGCTGAGTCCGTTTGCCAGCAGTTTGCCGAACCAGGAGATAAAGCCAGTATTGTTCAGCCCGGTGGCAAGGGTAATCAGCGAAGCCAGCCAGAAAAAGACGTTCCATGCCGCTTTATTACTGACAATGTCATCCCAGCTAATGATGCGCAGTACCAGCATCAACGCCACCACGCTGTAGCCGACCATTGCGGCATCAATATAGTCACCGCCAAAGATCCACAGCACCAGCGCTCCCACCATCAATACCAGCATCTTTTTTTCACGCGCGCACAGTGGCCCCATCGCCTTCAACTCGGTTTCCGCCCAGCGCGGGACCTGATCGCCAGATTTCTGCACCGGTGGGTACAGCACGTAGGCCAGCCAGGGCACGATCAACACCAGTAAAATGCTCAGCGGCAGCATGCCTAAGAACCAGTCACCCCAGCTTAACGCTGTATGGGAAGCACCTTTCATCAGGCCAATTAGCAGCAGATTTGGTGCCATCGCCGTTAAAAAAATAGCGCTGGTGACGCAGTCGGCGACGATCCCCATCCACATAATGTAAGAGCCAATCGAGCGGGCGCTGGGATCGTTGGGTTGAGAGTGGTACAGCGGCGGCAGGTTACGAATGATCGGGTAGATAATGCCTGCGCCGCGTGCGGAATTAGACGGTGTCACGGGGGCAAGGATCAGTTCGGAGAACATCACCGCATAGCCGAGAAACAGCGTGCGATGCCCCATCTTCTTTACCAGCATCAGCGCGATACGCCGACCCAGACCCGTTTTCTCGTAACCGGTGCCGAACATAAAGGCGGCGAAAATCAGCCAGATAACCGAGTTAGAAAACCCCGACACCGCCCATGACAACGATTTGGCGGTAAATTTAAATCCGTCCTGGGCGAGTTGCTCAGGGCTGAACAACAGCCACGGCGACAGCACGGCAATGATAGAAATACCAATCATCGCCACTACCGCACCGGGAACAGGTTCCAGGATAAGCCCGACGATGACCCCGGTAAAGACGGCAAAATAGAGCCAGGTGTGGCTTTCAAGACCGCCAGGAACGGGCAAAACAGCAATAATGGCGATGACCACCAGCGGAGCCAGGTATCGCCACCAACCAGCTAAAGGTGCCATTGTTGTATCCCTGCGAAAGGGGGAGAGGTATGCGCCTCTCCGGGAGGGTTATTTGATGTAGTGCACGTGCTCGCAGATTTCTTCGACGATCGGGTCGCGACGTTCAGCGAACAGCTTTTTGTTTTCGGCGATCAGGTTGTTGCCATGGGTATCGATGGAAACAATCAGCGGGCCAAACTCTTTAACCCGGCACACCCACAGGGATTCCGGCATGCCCAATTCCGTCCAGTGCACTTCTTCAATTTCTTCAACCTGCGTGGCGGCAACAACCGCGCAGCCAGCCGGGAAGATCACGTGCAGTGCTTTGAATTGCTTACACCCTTCTTCGGTCAACGGTCCCATGCCGCCTTTGCCGACCACCAGTTTGACGCCGGTTTGCTCGATGAACTCTTTCTCAAAGGCTTCCATACGCATGCTGGTGGTTGGGCCGACGGAGACCATCTCCCATTTTTCCCCGTTCTTACGCACGATCGGGCCAGCGTGAAAAATGGCTTTACCGTTCAGATCGTACGGGATCGGGCGCTTGAGTTCGATCAAGCGGCGGTGACACACGTCGCGACAGGTCACCAGCGTACCGGTCAGGTAAATGACATCGCCGACGCGAATGTCTGCCAGATCTTCGGCTTTGATCGGGGTTGTCAGGATCTTTTTCATAACGCGCTCCGGGTGTGAGACAAATTTTCGAAGGAGAGATCGGCATGAACCCGCAGCGTGCCGCGACGGTGCGCCCAGCAGCCGGTAGAAACGGCCACGCCGATAGTCGACGGGTGGCGTGCGGCAGATTCGATATGTACGCCCATCACGGAGCTGTTACCCGTTAGCCCCTGTGGGCCAATACCCAGACGGTTAAGTCCTTCCTCGAGACGCAGTTCCAGC
This sequence comes from Citrobacter freundii, assembly GCF_029717145.1. Lineage (NCBI taxonomy): Bacteria > Pseudomonadati > Pseudomonadota > Gammaproteobacteria > Enterobacterales > Enterobacteriaceae > Citrobacter > Citrobacter freundii. Next base: position 646,690 of record NZ_CP099222.1, read on the forward strand.
TCGGCAGCTTTGGGATTGGGATGGCGTGAGCCAATCGGGCGCAGTACGGCTTTGCGTGACAGCACGGCGGCGGTTTCAACGGAGGTCGCAATACCTACGCCGACCAGCACCGGTGGGCAGGCGTTTACTGCTAACGTGGAGATATTCTCAAAAACAAACTTCACGACACCTTCGTAGCCTTCGGAAGGCATTAACACTTTGGAGCGCCCCGGCAGCGTACAGCCGCCGCCCGCCATATAGACTTCAATTTCTGCGTCATCAGTGTCAGGGATGATGTCCCAGGTGACCCATGGCACGCCGGTACCGGTATTTTTGCCGGTGTTTACCTCGTCAAAAATCTCTACCGCATTGTGGCGTAGCGGCGCTTTCACGGTGGCGTCTTCAACGGCCTGCTTAAGGATGCCTTGCAGTTCGCCCAGCAGTGGAAAACGGGAACCGACCTTCACAAAGAACATGATTTCACCGGTGTCCTGACACGCCGGGCGATTCAGGTCGATCGCCTTCTGCATGTTGTCAAACATGGTGTGGTAGATAATTTTACCCATCGGCGAGGTTTCGCCTTCGCGTAGCTGTTTTAATTTATCTACGACATCGTCGGGCATACGGGTAGAAATCATGGCGGTAAAATCAGCGACAATGTTAGTCAGCGTATTTATCGCATGTTGGTTATTTTGATGGCTCATCATGTCAACTCCAGTTCTTTTATTTATCTGGAAATAAATTCTCCCGGACAAACTACCACTAAAAATGTGGTTTTATATTTTTTAGCGCTGTGAATAACCAATTAACAGTTCGTGAATGATGCCCGCTTAAGATAATAAAAATTGCGCAAAGGCAGGGTTTATTATGTCCAGGGGAATTACACTGCGATTCACACCCTCACGGATATCCTGAACATGCTGAACACCTATCCCCTGGCGAAAGACCTGCAGGTGCTGGTTGAAATTGTGCATAGCGGCAGCTTTAGCGCGGCGGCAGCGACCCTTGGGCAGACGCCAGCGTTTGTGACAAAACGCATTCAGATTCTGGAGGCTACGCTAGGGGCCACGCTGCTTAACCGCTCCGCACGCGGCGTGGCGTTAACGGAAAGCGGTCAGCGGTGCTATGAACATGCGCAGGAGATACTCGCCCGCTATCAGCATCTGGTGGATGACGTCACGCAAATCAAAACGCGTCCGGAAGGGATGATCCGTATTGGTTGTAGCTTTGGGTTTGGGCGCAGTTATATCGCTCCAGCGATTACCGAATTGATGCATAGCTATCCTGAATTACAGGTGCATTTTGAACTGTACGATCGGCAAATTGATTTAGCGCAGGATAATATCGATCTGGATATTCGTATTAATGATGAAATTCCCGATTATTATATTGCGCATTTGTTAACGAAAAATAAAAGAATATTGTGTGCTGCACCGACATATTTACGAGAATACGGGGATCCAAAGACGTTACAGGAATTAAGTCGCCATGATTGCCTGGTTACCAAAGAGCGCGATATGACGCACGGGGTTTGGGAACTTGATAATGGGCATGAGAAAAAATCGGTTAAGGTGGCGGGGCATCTTTCTTCTAACAGCGGCGAGATTGTGTTGCAGTGGGCGTTACAAGGAAAAGGGATCATGCTGCGTTCTGAGTGGGACGTACAGCCGTTTCTGCTCAGCGGTGAACTGGTTCGCGTGTTGCCAGAATATGCGCAGAGCGCCAATATCTGGGCGGTGTATCAGGAGCCATTGTATCGCAGCGTAAAGCTACGGGTGTGCGTAGAGTTTCTGGCAACGTGGTGCCAGCAGCGGTTGGGTAAGCCGGTTGACGGGTATCAGATCCTGTAAGCCGGATAAGACACCGTCGCATCATCATCCGGCAGTATCGTCACTCGGGATCTTTTTCGCGCTTTTTCTTCAGCTTGGTCCAGATCTTCGGCTCTTGTCGACGCCACAGACGTTGGATGTTGTCATGATGGCGCAGCAGAATTAAGCACGACAGCATGGATACCGGGAAAGTGAACTGGGGTTTGAACCACCAGACATAGAACGGGGCTATCAGGGCGCTGACGATGGCTCCTAACGAGGAATAACCGCTCAGCAAGATGGTCAGCAACCAGGTGCCCGCCATGACGCCGGTTAAATCCCAGCCAATCGGCGCAATGGCGCCAAAGGCGGTGGCGACGCCTTTCCCACCTTTAAAACCGAAGAACACCGGCCAGATGTGTCCCAGGCAGGCGGCGATAGCAATCAACCCCAACCAGAAAGGACTAACGCCTAGCGCGTATGCACCCCACACGGGTAACATACCCTTCAGGACGTCAAAAATCAGCACGGCGACGGCGGCTCCTTTGCCACCAATTCGCAATACGTTTGTCGCGCCCGGATTTCCAGAACCGCTATCACGTGGGTCCGGCAATCCAGCGAGGCGGCATACCAGAATAGCACTGGAAATTGAGCCGCAGAGGTACGCGAAGATAATCATTCCAGGCGCGATTGCACTCATAAGCTGTTCCGTTTTGAAAATGTCGTGTAAAACACTACTTCCGTGGATAATACGCATATTTCGCCGGAAGTGGTATCCGGGTTAGCCAAAAAGCAGGCAGGTCGTGATGGATATTGTATTTATAGAGCAACTTTCGGTAATCACCACTATTGGTGTTTATGACTGGGAACAGACTATCGAACAAAAACTGGTGTTCGATATCGAAATGGCATGGGATAACCGCAAATCAGCGAAAAGCGACGATGTTGCCGATTGCCTGAGCTATGCTGATATCGCACAAACGGTGGTCAGCCATGTGGAAGGCGGACGTTTTGCGCTGGTTGAACGCGTGGCTGAAGAGGTGGCAGACCTCCTGCTTAGCCGTTTTAATTCCCCATGGGTACGCATCAAGCTCAGCAAGCCGGGGGCGGTGGCGAGAGCGGCAAACGTCGGCGTTATCATTGAGCGTGGCAATAATCTGAAAGAACGTAATTAAATTAATAATATCTAAACCTAACAGGTATAAAAGAGTCCTAACGTTGGCTCTTTTTTGCCGTGGTTTTCTATCTAGGGGTTAATTGATGAGTGATATGCACTCGCTGCTGGTGGCGGCAATTTTGGGTGTGGTCGAGGGATTGACGGAGTTTTTGCCTGTATCCAGCACCGGCCATATGATTATTGTTGGCCATCTGCTGGGGTTTGAAGGCGCTACCGCAAAGACATTTGAAGTGGTTATTCAACTGGGTTCCATTTTGGCTGTTGTGGTGATGTTCTGGCGCCGCTTGTTTGGCCTGATTGGCATTCACTTTGGTAAAGCCCCGCATGAAGGAACCGGCAAGGGACGACTAACGCTGGGGCATATCCTGTTAGGGATGATCCCGGCCGTGGTACTGGGACTGATTTTCCACGATACCATCAAATCATTGTTTAACCCGATCAACGTGATGTATGCGCTGGTGGTGGGGGGCGTGCTGCTGATAGCCGCAGAATGCCTGAAGCCGAAAGAGCCGCGCGCGCCGGGTCTGGATGATATGACTTATCGCCAGGCGTTTATGATTGGCTGCTTCCAGTGCCTGGCGCTGTGGCCGGGATTTTCCCGCTCCGGAGCGACCATTTCAGGCGGTATGCTGATGGGCGTGAGCCGCTATGCCGCATCGGAATTCTCATTCCTACTGGCGGTACCAATGATGATGGGTGCCACGGCGTTAGATCTCTACAAAAGCTGGTCGTTCCTGAGCGCGTCAGACATTCCAATGTTTGCTGTGGGCTTCGTGACGGCATTTGTCGTGGCGCTGGTGGCGATCAAAACCTTCCTGCAGCTGATTAAACGTATCTCGTTTATTCCATTTGCGATTTATCGTTTTGTAGTCGCCGCCGCTGTTTACGTGGTGTTCTTCTAACTTTTGTGTGCCCGGTGGCGCTTATGCTTACCGGGCCTACGGAACGAGATGTTGACCCCGTAGGCCGGATAAGCGCAGCGCATCCGGCAACATACTGCCTACGTTTTTGGGCAACGCTGTTCCTTCCAACTGGCCACCGCCGCAATGCGACGTCGTGTCAGCTCCTCGCGAATGTCCGGCCCTTTGAATCCTGCCTCAACGACCTCTTTCGTCGGCACAGTCTGTGCGACTTGCCAGGCCTCCCGCAGCAGCCTACCTTGCGGGTAATCTGCTGCTTCAAAACCGGTGCGACCCCGGACGTCGGCCTCACTGGTCAGGGCAATTTGTTCCACACGCTGCGGTTTACGCCAGGCATCGATGGAATCAAACAACTTCACGATAGTTTTCGGCTGCAGGATCGGGAACGTATGAATGAGATCGTGGAATTCCGCCACCAGTTTGGCTAAATCGCGGATGTCATTGGGCACCCGCAGACGCTGACATAACTGTTCTACCAGTTTGACGCCCGCCGGGCCGTGACCATGATGACGTGGCCACAGCGCTTTTGGCGTCAGAGCCTTGCCAAGATCGTGGCACAGCGTGGCAAAACGTATATCTACGTTTGGGCTTAACATGGCCGCCATCGACAGCGTCATCAGCGTGTGAATACCGGTGTCGATTTCCGGATGCCATTGAGCCGGCGCCGGGACGCCAAACAGAGCGTCTATTTCCGGGAACAGAACGCGCAGTGCGCCGCAGTCGCGCAGGACCTGGAAAAAGACCTGTGGATTACGGGTAGTTAACGCATTTTCCGTTTCTTTCCAGACTCGTTCCGGCGTCAAATGTGCCAGTTCTCCGGCAGCGGTCATCTCGCGCATTAAGGCCAGGGTTTCATCGGCGATACGGAAGCTGAGGTGTGCATAACGCGCGGCAAAGCGCGCCACGCGCAGTACGCGCAGCGGATCTTCGCTAAAAGCAGGGGAAACATGGCGCAGTAGACGATTTTCCAGATCGCGACGTCCGTGATACGGGTCGATAATCTCGCCGTCATCATCGCGGGCCAGCGCGTTGATCGTCAGGTCGCGGCGCTGGAGATCGGCTTCCAGCGTTACGTCTGCTGCGGCATAGCAGGTAAATCCGGTGTAGCCTGAACCTGATTTTCGTTCGGTTCGCGCCAGCGCATATTCTTCGCGTGTTTGCGGATGGAGAAAAACAGGAAAATCGCGGCCTACCTGCTGGTAGCCCGCGTCGAGCATCTCTTGCGGCGTGGCGCCGACGACAACCCAATCTTTATCTTTAACCGGTAGCCCTAATAACGCATCCCGAACAGCTCCACCGACCAGATAAATCTTCACGCCACTTTCCTTTTGAAAAAAATTATCCCTTAATCATATGTCAGTGTGGCGGAGAAGGCGATTCAGTTCATCCAGCGATCTTTGCGTTTACGGGTTGGGATCATGTGTGGCAGAACCAGACCGAGCAACAGACCCAGTCCCAGTACGCCGCCGCCATACATAAACCACTGCATGATGATGGTGCGCTGCTTGTCATCAAGCTGCAAATTCGCGGCACTGACCTTTTTCTGTGCCACAATCAGCTCGTTTTTTAGCTTCTGGTTTTCTTCTTTCAACCCATTGATCACACTGTCGCTTTGCGCCACTTTTTGCTGCATATCGGCGGTACGCTGGTTCCAGGTGGTATCAATATTATTGAGCTTATCGGTCAGTGTTTTTACCTGGTTTTCCAGGTCCGGAACGCGGGTACGCAGGCTTGGCGTGCTGTTCAGCTCTTTCAGCGGGATCCAGGCCGTACGTCCGGTACTGTCTTTTACCTGGGCGTAGTTGGTGCTGGCATCGGTCTGTAACAGAATGACTTCCTCGCCGGCGTTAACCGTACCCACGAGGCGATAATTATCTCCCGGACCGCTGCGGACCCAGGTGTTCAGTTCATCAGAGACATAGCGCTTTTCTTCTGCATGGGTGACGGCAGTGGCGCTAAGTGCGAGTAAAGTTAATCCAATCAGGCGTAATTTTGGCATCAGGCTGTCGTTATTGTCATAGAAAGTGGAACGATAGTAGTGGCATCAGTGTCTCTACGCAAAGCATTCAACATCAATCGGAATCATCTGTGTCCTTTTTGCCACCACTCGAAACTTTTACGCCCGTCAAATTGCTCGTTGCATGGCAATTTGGCGCAAAATACTATCTACTGACAATCAAGAACGCACTTAGTTCGCAGTCTGTTTTCTCAACTGTGACATAACCCATAAGTACAAAATCATGACCCAGGAAATCGAATTAAAATTTATCGTCAATAATGATGCTGTTGATGCATTGCGCGAACGTCTGAATACGCTGGGGGGAGAGCATCATGCGCCCAGCCAGTTGCTGAATATCTACTATGAAACGCCGGATGGGTGGTTGCGTAGCCATGATATGGGGCTGCGTATTCGCGGTGAGAACGGTCGTTATGAAATGACCCTGAAAATTGCCGGACGGGTGACGGGGGGGTTGCATCAGCGACCAGAGTATAATGTTGCGTTGAGCGAGCCAGAACTGGATCTTGCGCTGCTTCCAGCCGAAGTCTGGCCAAATGGCGAACTGCCAGCCGATCTCGCCTCTCAGCTACAACCGCTGTTCAGCACTGATTTTAACCGTGAGAAATGGCTGCTTGAGGTTGACGGTAGCCAGATTGAACTCGCCCTCGATCTGGGTGAAGTGAAGGCCGGAGAGTTCGCTGAACCGCTCTGTGAGCTTGAACTGGAACTGGTCAGCGGCGATACCCGTGCGGTGTTGAAGTTGGCAAATCAGCTGGTTGCCGAGGAGGGTTTACGCCTGGGTGGCCTGAGTAAGGCGGCACGGGGTTATCATCTGGCGCAGGGGAATGCCCCACGCGAGCTGAAGCCGACGCGTATTCTGAAAGTCCCGGCCAAGGCCAGCATTGAGCAGGGGCTTGAAGCCGCGCTGGAACTGGCATTGTCGCAATGGCAGTACCATGAGGAGTTATGGGTTCGCGGCGTAAAAGGCGCCAAATCGGAAGTGTTGGCGGCGATGGGGCTGGTACGCCACATCCTGATGCTGTTTGGCGGGAATGTTCCACGTAAAGCGAGCGCTCACTTACGTGATTTGCTGACCCAGTCGGAAGCGATTATTGCCGCTGAAACTTCTGCGGTATCTGCGGTTTACAACCCGCAAACGGCAATGGCAAAACTGGCACTCACCGAGTGGTTGGTGACTAAAGGGTGGCAACCGTTCCTCGATGCGAAAGCGCAGGCCAAAATCGCCGACTCCTTCAAGCGTTTCTCTGATACCCATCTTTCACGTCATGCGGCTGAACTGAAAACGGTGTTTGGTCAGCCATTGGGCGATCAATATGCCGACCAAATCCCGCGCCTGACGCGAAACATTGACAGTATTCTGATGCTGGCAGGCTATTACGATGAGAAGGTGGCATCGGAATGGATTGCAACCTGGCAGGGTTTACGTCATGCCATCATGACGCGCCAACATATTGAAATTGAACATTATCGTAATGAAGCGATCTCTGAGGAGCCGTTCTGGCTGCACAGCGGTAAACGATAATCAGGACCGAGATCAGGATGCCTTTATCAGGCCTACGCGATGGGCGTAAATGTCTTGTAGGCCGGATAAGGCGAAACGCCACTATCCGGCATCATTTAAAGGATAACCCGTAAATGCAGCAGCTCTCTTCACCGTTACAACAGTACTGGCCGACCGTTGTTGATCGGCTGCCAGCAGCAATACCTGAAGCGTCACTCAGCCTGCAGGCGAAGTCAGTGCTCACATTCAGTGATTTTGTTCGCGACAGCGTGATTGCCCATCCCGAGTGGCTGGCGGAGCTGGAAAGCGCGCCGCCGCTGGCGGATGAATGGCAGCACTATGGCGTCTGGTTGCAGCAAGCATTAGCTGACGTTGGTGATGAAGCGGCGCTGATGCGTGAGCTGCGCCTGTTTCGCCGTCGCATCATGGTGCGAATTGCCTGGGCGCAGACGCTGTCGCTGGTGACGGAAGAGAGCATTTTGCAGCAGTTAAGCCATCTGGCTGAAACGCTGATTATCGCTGCACGAGACTGGCTGTATGACGCCTGCTGTCGTGAGTGGGGAACGCCGTGCAACCCTGACGGTGTTCCGCAGCCGCTGCTGATTTTAGGGATGGGAAAACTGGGCGGCGGCGAGCTTAACTTTTCCTCCGACATCGACCTGATTTTTGCCTGGCCAGAACACGGATCGACGCAGGGCGGACGGCGTGAGCTGGATAACGCGCAGTTCTTTACGCGTATGGGCCAACGGCTGATTAAAGTGTTGGATCAGCCGACTATGGATGGATTTGTCTATCGGGTGGATATGCGTTTACGCCCGTTTGGTGACAGCGGTCCGCTGGTGCTGAGCTTCTCGGCGCTGGAGGATTATTACCAGGAGCAAGGGCGTGACTGGGAACGCTACGCGATGGTTAAGGCGCGTATTATGGGGGATGCTGACGGTACTTACGTCGCTGAACTGCGCGCCATGCTGCGGCCTTTTGTTTTTCGTCGTTATATCGATTTCAGCGTGATCCAGTCGCTGCGTAACATGAAAGGGATGATTGCCCGTGAAGTCCGCCGCCGTGGTCTGAAAGACAATATCAAGCTGGGGGCGGGCGGTATTCGTGAAATCGAATTTATCGTTCAGGTCTTCCAACTGATTCGCGGCGGGCGTGAGCCATCGCTACAATCCCGCGCGCTGTTACCTACGCTCAGCGCCATCAACGCGCTGCATCTACTGTCTGATACCGATGCGGAGCATTTACGAAGTGCCTATCTCTTTTTACGTCGTCTGGAAAACCTGCTGCAGAGCATCAACGATGAACAGACCCAGACGCTGCCGGGCGATGAGCTAAATCGCGCGCGTCTGGCATGGGCCATGGGTGCGGATGACTGGTCGCAGTTGACGGCTGTCCTGAACGTTCACATGGGCAACGTGCGTCGGGTGTTCAATGAGTTAATCGGTGATGATGAAACCGAAACCCAGGAAGAGTCTTTGTCGGAACAGTGGCGCGAACTGTGGCAGGATGCTTTGCAGGAAGATGACACCACGCCAGTGCTGGCGCATCTTGCGGAAGACGATCAGCGCCGCGTGCTGACTCTGATCGCCGATTTCCGTAAAGAGCTGGATAAGCGCACCATCGGCCCACGTGGACGCCAGGTGCTGGATCATTTGATGCCGCACTTGCTGAGCGATGTTTGCTCCCGCGCTGATGCCTCGGTGCCGCTGTCGCGTATTACTCCGCTGCTGGTGGGCATTGTCACCCGTACGACCTATCTGGAGCTGTTGAGTGAATTCCCTGGCGCGCTGAAGCACCTGATTTCGCTGTGCGCCGCCTCGCCGATGGTCGCCAGCCAGTTGGCGCGCTATCCGCTGCTGCTGGACGAGTTGCTGGATCCGAACACCCTGTATCAGCCCACCGCAACCGATGCCTACCGTGATGAGCTACGTCAGTATCTGCTGCGTGTGCCGGAGGATGACGAAGAACAGCAACTGGAAGCGTTGCGTCAGTTCAAGCAAACTCAACTGCTGCGTATTGCGGCGGCCGATATCGCCGGGACGCTGCCAGTGATGAAGGTGAGCGACCACTTAACCTGGCTGGCCGAAGCCATTATCGATGCCGTGGTTCAGCAGGCGTGGACGCAAATGGTCGCCCGCTACGGGCAACCAACGCACCTTGGCGATCGCGAGGGCCGCGGTTTCGCCGTTGTCGGTTACGGCAAGCTGGGCGGTTGGGAGCTGGGCTACAGCTCCGATCTTGATTTGATCTTCCTGCACGATTGTCCGATGGACGTGATGACTGACGGCGAGCGTGAAATTGACGGGCGGCAGTTCTATCTGCGTCTGTCACAGCGCATCATGCACCTTTTCAGTACCCGCACGTCTTCCGGCATTTTATATGAGGTGGATGCGCGGCTGCGCCCATCCGGTGCCGCAGGCATGCTGGTGACATCAACCGAGGCTTTCGCCGATTACCAGCGCAACGAAGCCTGGACATGGGAGCATCAGGCGCTGGTGCGTGCTCGGGTGGTGTATGGCGACCCGCAGCTGACCTCTCAGTTTGACGCGGTGCGTCGCGATATCATAACGCTCGCTCGTGACGGAAAAACGTTGCAGACCGACGTGCGTGAAATGCGCGAGAAAATGCGTGCTCATTTGGGTAATAAGCATCGCGATCGCTTTGATATCAAAGCAGATGAAGGCGGGATCACCGACATTGAGTTTATTACTCAATATCTGGTGCTGCGCTATGCCCATGAAAAACCGAAACTGACGCGCTGGTCAGATAACGTGCGCATTCTGGAATTACTGGCACAAAACGACATTATGGAAGAGCAAGAAGCCCTGGCGCTGACCCGCGCCTATACCACGCTGCGTGATGAACTTCATCATCTTGCTTTGCAGGAACTTCCGGGCCATGTGGCGCCGGAGTGCTTCAGCGCTGAGCGCGCGCTGGTGCGTGACAGCTGGCAGAAGTGGCTGGTTGCCGAGTGAAGTGTGCTATGATCGCGCGCAAATTTTAAGAACCTCAGAGAATCTCTCAGGAGACAGGAATGAAAGTAACGCTGCCAGAGTTTGAACGTGCAGGAGTCATGGTTGTCGGTGATGTGATGCTGGATCGCTACTGGTACGGACCTACTAGCCGTATTTCACCAGAAGCCCCAGTTCCGGTAGTCAAAGTGGATACCATTGAAGAACGTCCCGGCGGCGCGGCAAACGTGGCGATGAACATTGCCTCTCTGGGCGCAAACTCCCGTCTGGTGGGGTTGACCGGTATTGATGATGCGGCACGTGCGCTGAGTAAAACGCTGGCGGACGTGAATGTGAAATGCGACTTCGTTTCGGTGCCGACGCACCCGACGATCACCAAACTGCGCGTACTCTCCCGCAACCAGCAGCTGATCCGTCTGGACTTCGAGGAAGGTTTCGAAGGCGTAGATCCACAGCCGCTGCACGATCGTATTAACCAGGCGCTGGGTTCTATCGGTGCTCTGGTACTGTCTGACTACGCCAAAGGCGCGCTGGCCAGCGTGCAGCAGATGATTGCGCTGGCACGAAAGGCTGGCGTACCGGTGCTTATCGATCCGAAAGGCACTGATTTTGAACGCTATCGAGGTGCGACGCTGCTGACACCAAATCTTTCCGAGTTTGAAGCGGTTGCCGGTAAGTGCAAAAGCGAAGAGGAACTGGTTGAACGCGGCATGAAGGTGATTGCGGATTTCGATCTTTCCGCGCTGTTGATCACCCGTTCCGAGCATGGCATGACGCTGCTGCAGCCGGGCAAAGCACCGCTGCACATGCCGACCCAGGCGCAGGAAGTGTATGACGTGACCGGTGCTGGCGATACGGTTATTGGCGTGCTGGCGGCAACGCTGGCGGCGGGTAACTCACTGGAAGAAGCGTGTTATTTTGCTAACGCTGCGGCGGGGGTGGTAGTGGGTAAGCTGGGGACGTCCACCGTTTCGCCTATCGAACTGGAAAACGCCGTGCGCGGTCGTGCGGATACCGGTTTTGGTGTGATGACAGAAGCCGAGCTGAAACAAGCCGTGGCCAGTGCGCGCAAGCGCGGTGAGAAGGTGGTCATGACCAATGGAGTTTTCGACATCCTGCACGCGGGCCACGTCTCTTATCTGGCGAATGCGCGCAAGCTGGGCGATCGTCTGATCGTGGCGGTAAACAGCGACGCATCCACCAAACGTCTGAAAGGTGAAACGCGCCCGGTCAACCCTCTCGAGCAGCGTATGATCGTACTGGGTGCGCTGGAATCCGTCGACTGGGTGGTCTCTTTTGAAGAAGATACCCCACAGCGACTGATCGCAGGTGTTCTGCCGGATCTGCTGGTAAAAGGTGGTGACTACAAGCCGGAACAAATTGCGGGTAGCGAAGAGGTATGGGCGAACGGCGGTGAAGTGCTGGTGCTGAACTTCGAAGACGGCTGCTCAACGACCAATATCATCAAAAAGATCCAGAAAGACAGCGATAAGTCATAGTCTGGTCGATTGCCGGATAGCGGTATAAACACCTTATCCGGCATTTCTGTCTCTTATGCTTCAGTTTTCTCCACAGGCTGTGGACTGTTTTTCAGCGGCTCAGCCAGGGCGTGAAGCGAACTGCCGGACAAACCAATCTCATTTAACAGCGAATCAATCAGCGGAGCCTGAAGTTCTGCAGGTACCTTACATCCGAAAAAAGATATCTCCCCCTCTCAGATTTCGTAGGAAAGTGTGAAGCATAGCTCTCAATTTGCGCACATTATGTACAGAACAACTTTCTGTATAGGGAAATACTGAAATCAGAAAAAGCATATGGCCTTAACAGATATTCAATAACTGGAGGGTATGCTCATGAACAGCAATATGTATTCACTGAACAATTTCGATTTCCTGGCCCGGAGTTTTGCCAGGATGCAGGCTGAGGGGCACCCTGTTGATATCCAGGCCGTAACTGGCAACATGGATGAGGAGCACCGCAGTTGGTTTTGCAAACGCTACGCGCTGTATTGCCAGCAGGCAACTGAGGCGAAAAAATTAGAACTGGAACACTAACAGATAAACGGGCCTTGCGGCCCGTTGTCGTTTTTACGCTTGCGGTTCGACGGGCGGGATAGCAGGCGCAGGCTTCACTTCAGCCGGTTTCTCGCGCGCTTCCAGCTCGGTCAGGCGTTGCTCAAGCAGCGCGAGCTTTTCGCGGGTGCGCAGCAAAACCTGGGTTTGTACATCAAACTCTTCGCGGCTTACCAGATCCAGGCGCGTCAGCTGTGACTGCAGCGTTTGGCGAATCTTTTTCTCGACGTCTTCCCCAAACTCGCGGATCCCTTTCGGCATCGACTCGTGGACCTGACGAGCAATCTGCTCAATTTTTTTCGGGTCAATCATGGTGGTTTCCCTGAACTGGTACGTGTTGCTGCCTATTGTAGTGCGAACTGGCAGCGGCATAAACCAGAATTGTGTGAAGTGAAGTCAAGCAAAGGCGTTGATGAAGGTAATCAATAGCGTTATAGTTAACTCGCTTATTCTCAGGGCGGGGCGAAATTCCCCACCGGCGGTAAATCAACTGATGTTGAAAGCCCGCGAGCGCTTTTCGTTAACGCGAAAAGGTCAGCAGATCCGGTGTAATTCCGGGGCCGACGGTTAGAGTCCGGATGGGAGAGAGTAACGATCCAGTCGGGCATGGACCCGCTCACGTTATTTTTTTGCCGCTTAGACGGTACTCCTAAGACTGCCCTGATTCTGGTAACCATAATTTTAGTGAGGTTTTTTTACCATGAATCAGACGCTACTTTCCTCTTTTGGTACGCCTTTCGAACGTGTTGAACTTGCGCTGTCTGCGCTGCGTGAAGGACGCGGTGTGATGGTGCTTGACGACGAAGATCGTGAAAACGAAGGCGATATGGTTTTCCCGGCAGAAACCATGACCGTTGAACAGATGGCACTTACCATCCGTCACGGTAGCGGTATTGTTTGCCTGTGCATCACTGAAGATCGACGCAAGCAGCTCGATCTGCCAATGATGGTGGAAAATAACACCAGCGCTTACGGCACGGGCTTTACCGTGACCATTGAGGCCGCTGAAGGCGTAACTACCGGTGTTTCTGCTGCTGACCGTGTTACCACGGTTCGCGCGGCAGTTAAAGACGGTGCTAAACCTTCCGATCTGAACCGTCCGGGACACGTTTTCCCGCTGCGTGCTCAGGCTGGCGGCGTGTTGACCCGCGGTGGTCATACTGAAGCTACCATCGATCTGATGACGCTGGCAGGTTTTAAACCGGCTGGTGTACTGTGTGAGCTGACCAATGATGATGGCACCATGGCGCGTGCGCCAGCGTGCATCGAATTTGCAGGCAAGCATAATATGGCTGTGGTCACGATCGAAGATTTAGTCGCTTACCGTCAGGCGCACGAACGTAAAGCCAGCTGATAGCACACGCTTTACCACGCCAGTTGCGGTGGCAATAAAAAACCGAAGTCAGTTTTCTGGCTTCGGTTTTTTGTTATTACGGCCCGCCTATTTAGCTTTGCCCGGACGAACGGTATCCTTTTACGAGGATATACTGCTTTATATTTTATCGACATATAATATATTCCGCATGCGCTATTTTTGTATTTTTTACCATATAAGAATATGGCTAAATCTTTGTGATAAGTAAATGTGTTTATTGTTTTAGGTGTGTTTGTTATCAACCCCTAGTGTGTTGATTTAATTAAATAAAGTAAGTTTGGAATGTACTTATTATAATTAATGTTATTTATAGATGCTTGCAGGTTCTGTATTGTTTTATTTTGAATGCACGTTTTTCAATTGGCTCTATCCGCTGGTTTATATGATCGAAATCATCTATTTGTTTCTGTAATGTGCCACTATAGTGGTAGGTTGAAATAAGGATATGTGAAATTTTAACGTTAAATGTTTAATGATGTTAAATTTTAAGGGTAAAAGAATGTTTATTGCCTGGTATTGGATGGTATTAATTGCACTCGTTGCTATTGGTTATTATTGTCATATGAAGCGTTATTGCCGCGCGTTTCGACAAGACCGAGATGCGTTGCTTGAGGCGCGTAACAAACTCTTTCACCGTACGAGCGAAGAGGCTGGCACGGTCAGGGAGCATGAATAATCCCTGTCGCTTTGCTGTTGTAGAGGCGGATGGCCTGCAGGGCAGGACAGCATCCGCCGTCTGTATTATCCGATGCCCATTGATTGCAGGATGACAAGGCTGAGTCCCATCACCGACATTCCGCAGAGTACACCATAGCTGGGGTTATTATTCGGGTCGATTTCTTTTGCCAGCGGCATCAGTTCATCGACGGACAGTGCGACCATAATTCCGGCAACAGCCGCCATAATTGCCGCCATGACCACCGGTGAAATTAAACTCCCCAGAATTAACCACGCCAGTACGCCGCCGAGTATTTCCGCCATACCGGAGATCCCAGCCCAAAATATCGCGGTACGTTTCGAACCGGTTGCAGCGTACACGGGTCCGGCAACGGCCAAACCTTCAGGAATATTATGCAATGCCACGGCGAGGGCGATACCAAAACCCAGCTCGAGGTTGCTGCTGGCAGTAACAAACGTCGCGACCCCTTCCGGGAAATTGTGCAGACTAATGCCAAGCGTGAGCAAAATGGCGGTGCGTTTAATAGAACCGGGTAAAGGTTGTGTTGTTTTTTGCACGAGATCCTGAGGATGGGCGTGCGGCAGCAAACGATCCAGACCAAAATAGCCCAGTAAGCCTACGATAAACATCCCGTAGCCAAGTACGGGTGACATTCCTTTTGCAGCCAGTGCGGCGGGTAGCATCTCCATCAGGGAGATAAGCAGCATAATGCCCGCGGCAAAACCCAGAGAAAAGGCGAGCACGCGGTTTGAGGGCTTTTGTCCCAGCACGCCAAGAAAGGCGCCAATAAAGGTGGCGGCACCCGCCAGTAAAGTCAGAAGTAAAGGTACTGACATCGACAAATCCAACTCCTTATCCATCAGCTGTCCGGGCCAGACCGTCAAAATAACTGATGATCTTCATCATGGTTATCTGAGTTCTTCATCAACCGAAAAAGCGTATTGTGATGATATCAAAATGACTCCCTCAGTAAGGATATCATCATGTCTTCAACTCGTATGCCAGCATTGTTTTTGGGGCACGGCAGCCCGATGAATGTTCTGGAAGATAACGTTTATACCCGTGCCTGGCAGCAACTGGGGGAAACGTTGCCGCGCCCGAAAGCCATAGTCGTGGTTTCGGCGCACTGGTTTACCCGTGGCACTGGCGTAACTGCCATGGAAGCACCGAAAACGATTCATGATTTTGGTGGTTTTCCGCAGGCTCTGTATGACACACATTATCCGGCGCCGGGCTCGCCAGAACTGGCGCAGCATCTGGTGGATTTGCTGTCTCCCGTCCCTGTCGCCTTAGACAAAGAAGCCTGGGGTTTTGACCACGGGTCGTGGGGCGTGTTGATCAAGATGTACCCGAATGCCGACATCCCGATGGTGCAATTAAGCATTGATAGCACGAAGCCGGCCGCCTGGCATTTTGAAATGGGTCGTAAGCTGGCGGCGCTGCGCGACGAAGGTATTATGCTGGTGGCCAGTGGTAACGTGGTGCATAACCTGCGCACGGCACGCTGGCACGGTGAAAATACGCCATACCCGTGGGCGTCCTCATTCAACGATTATGTGAAGGCCAACCTGACATGGCAGGGACCGGTTGAACAACATCCGCTGGTCAACTATCTGGATCATGAAGGCGGATCGTTGTCGAATCCAACGGCGGATCACTATCTGCCGTTGCTTTACGTATTAGGTGCGTGGGATGGAAAAGAACCCGTGACAATTCCTGTGGACGGCATTGAGATGGGCAGTCTGAGTATGCTGTCGGTGCAGGTTGGATGATTAATGCCCGATGGCGCTGCGCTTATCGGGCCTACAGTTCGTGTCGTAGGCCGGGTAAGGCAGAGCCGCCACCCGGCACTTTCATTCATTCGACAAAAATATGCGGATAGAAGCGGGAAAGATCTTGAGTGATCAGCGCTCTGTCTTCGCGAATGCCAATCCCGGCTGGCTGATCGTTAATCAGCCAACTGCCGATCAGCACGTAGCTATCGCCAAACTTCGGTAGCTGATGGAACTGCTGTACGATCATACCTTCTTCACCGTACGGGCCTTCCACCGATTCGATCGTTTTACCGTTCTCAACGATCGACACGTTAGCGCCTTCACGCGAGAAGATCGGTTTCACGACGAATTTTTCCATCTGTGGATAGTCGTCTTCGGCGAAATACGCAGGCAGCAGGTTCGGATGGTTCGGGAACATGTCCCACAGCAGTGGTAACAGCGCTTTGTTGGAGATGATGCTCTTCCAGGCCGGTTCCAGCCAGCGAACGCCGGCATCTTCCAGCTTGGTAGAGAACATCTCGCGCAGCATAAATTCCCACGGATAGAGCTTAAACAGGTTGGCAATCACCTGATCTTCTAAGTCCGTGAACTGACCTTTCTCACCGAGGCCGATATCTTCGACATAGAGGAATTCGGTGGCGATTTCCGCTTCGGCCGCGCAATCCTGCAAATACTGGATGGTCCCGCGATCTTCGACGGTGTCACGACAGCAGGTCAGGTGCAGTAGCTGAAAACCATACTGTTCGCGCAGCGCGGTGAAGCGTTCAATCAGCTTTTCCTGCAGGCTGTTGAACTGATCGCTGCCTTCCGGCAGGTTCCCGGCATTGAGCTGATCTTCTAACCAGATCCACTGGAAGAATGCAGCTTCGTACAGCGAGGTTGGCGTATCGGCGTTGTTTTCCAGCAGCTTAGGTTCACCGATTCCATCCCATGCCAGATCGAGGCGGGAATAGAGCGACGGCTGCTGAGTCAGCCATGACTGGCGGACAAATCCCCAGGTGTGTTTGGGAATACGAAACTTGGTCATCAGCTCGTCGCTGGCGATGACCTTTTCAACCACCTTGAGGCACATTTGGTGCAGTTCAGCGGTGACGTCTTCCAGCTTTTCGACCTGTGCAAGCGTGAGCTTGTAGTAGGCGTCTTCACACCAGTACGGTTCGCCGTACATGGTGTGAAAGTTAAAACCGTATTCGGTGGCTTTTTCGCGCCAGTCCGGGCGCTCAACAATACTGACTCTTTCCATGTGGATCAGCCGCCCATTGAACGCGTGGTGGTACCGCTGGCGCTACGTTGCATGGTGCTTTGTTTGGCGACAGATTCACCAAAGCCGCCGCGCGTGACGGTTGATGTGGTTGCCGGTTTCGGCGCCATGGCGGTTTTCGGTACGGTCATGCTACGGCCCGGCGTTGCTGCGCCGTAGTTTTTGCCGCCAGCATCGGTATATTTGCCGTAGGCCGGGCTGGCCGGATTTTTCGAGCTGAACAGCGGCTGCTGAGCGCCCATACCGCCGCCCATCATGCGGCCCATCATGTAGCCTGCCATCAGCGGCATCCAGAAGCTGCCGCTGCTTTGATTCTGTGCCTGAGCCTGGCCTTCACCCGTTGGTGCCATACCGGCCTGTGCAGGTGCCTGCTGGCACTGACCTTCGCCGAATTCAGCGATACAGTCTTCGCGGGTGGCGTACTTCGGCGCCGTGCGCTCAGCTTCTTTCAGCGCGTTGTTGAATGCGGTTGTACATTCAGCGCTTTTACCCGGATTCGCCGTCGAGCAGTCGTCCGCATTTTGGTAAAGTGATACTGTTTCGTCGCTCTGCTCACAGCCCGCCAGCATAATAACGGCGGTAACAGCCAGGGCAACAGGAGTCAGGTGGCGTGCGCTCCAGCTTTTGCGGAACGACGCGTGATGTATAGATTTTGTCCGTTTCATTTATGTCTTCCAGGACCCAGTGGTAAATACTGCTCAGAATAGAGGATGACTGGTCGAAATTGAAGCGGGAAGAGGCGAGAATGCGGAAGAAGGGGCGGATCTTTACGTTGTCTTACGTTCAGACGGGGCCGAAGCCCCGTCATCACCATCAGTTACGGAACGGATTGTTGCCGGTGCTGCTGGTTGAACGTGCTGCCGTCGGCTGAGCGACTGCCGCGTTGTTGCTCGCGGTATAGCCGTCTGCTGCAGCGTCTTGCTGTGTGTTTTCCGGCGCGACGGTGTCAGGCGCGGTCGGAATCGGTTTGCCCAGCGTATTGTTCAGCGCCACCAGATCCTGTTCGTTCAGCGTACCGAGCGCAGATTTGATGTTTAACTGGTTAATCAGATAGGTATAACGTGCGTTAGCCAACTGCTGTTTGGCGTTGTACAGCGTGGTGGTGGCATCCAACACATCCACGATGGTACGTGTACCAACGGAATAACCGGCTTCCATCGCGTCCAAAGAGCTTTGTGCAGAGACAACCGCTTGTTTGTACGCGTTAATGCTACTGATGGACGCATTAATGTTATTGAAGGATGAACGTACGGTCTGTACCACGCTGCGGTGCGCACTTTCCAGCTGTTCGCTCGCGCCCACAAAGTTGTACTGTGCTTGTTTCACCTGCGAGTTAACCATGCCACCCTGGTACAGCGGCAGCGAGAAATTCAGGCCAATTTTGTTCTGACCCATATTGCTGTCGTCATACTGAGTACCGGTTGCCGCGCGGGTTTTAGAGCCGCTGTAAGAGGTATCAGAAACACCGGTAGAGGCGGTTAAATCCAGCGTCGGCAGGTGACCGTCCTGCGCCAGACGAATTTGTTCACGCGCCAGGTCCTGGCTTAAACGCGCCTGCAGCAAGGTCAGGTTGCGATTTTCGGCTTCTTTCAGCAGTGCATTCACCGCCTGCGGCTTGTTGGTTTTAAAGCCGTCAACGTTCAACGAGGCCAGTTCCGGGTAGTAGTTGCCGGTAACCTGGCGCAGCTCTTCCACCGCGTTGTCCAGATCGTTACGTGCGGTAACTTCATTTGCCAGCACGGTATCGTATTGTGAACGGGCGTTCTGTACGTCAGTAATGGCGACCAGGCCGACGTTAAAACGCTGGGTAGTCTGATCCAACTGACGGTAAACTGCGTCTTTCTGTGCCTGGGTGTATGACAGCACATCAATCGCGTTCAATACTTTAAAATAGGCCGTGGCAGTATTCAGGATCAGCGTTTGCTGATCGGTCTGATAGGTCACATCCTGGATGCCCGCTGATTTTTCTTGCAGCGTCAGGGCACGCCATTTCGACATATCGAACAGAGACTGAGTCAGGGTTAACGAAGCAGAGGTGGCGTTGGAATTCACGCCGTTTGCATCACGGTAGCCATTGCTGTAGGTGTAATCGGCACCTAAGCCCAGCTGAGGCAGTAACGGACTACGCGCTTCGTTAATTTTTTCGAATGCAGCATCGCGATCGGCGGCGGATTTACGCAATTCCGGGTTGCTCAGGCGTGCTTGCTGATAAACCTGCATCAGGTTCTCTGCCTGGCTCAAAGTACTGAACCCCGACAGGCTCAGGCCGATAAGGATGGGGAGCAATTTCTTCATTTGCATTCCTTGTTGTGAAGCAGTATTTAGCGCTGATCAAATGGTAAAAATAATTGTTGATTCTAGCAGAATCCACCACTTCAAAAAGTTGGCGTTACGTGCCATACGGCGTTAATTTGCATCAATTTAACACAAGGGCGCCCAAACAGCAGTCAAACGACCTTGAAATTCACATTTTAATCACTATTGGTATCAGGACAGCACAATGCGTAAACCAGACAGCTTGCCAATGACTTTCACGAAAAATGATGTAGAAATTATTGCACGAGAAACGCTATACCGCGGTTTTTTTTCACTGGATCTTTATCGGTTCCGCCATCGCCTGTTTAACGGTGGAATGAGTGAGGAAGTCACGCGCGAAATTTTTGAGCGCGGACACGCGGCGGTCTTGCTACCCTTTGACCCTGAGCGGGACGAAGTTGTGCTGGTTGAGCAGATTCGTATTGCGGCATTTGATACCAGCGAAAGCCCGTGGCTGCTGGAAATGGTCGCCGGGATGATCGAAGAAGGTGAAACCGTTGAGGACGTTGCCCGCCGTGAAGCGATGGAAGAAGCCGGACTGGACGTAAAACGAACCAAACCTGTGCTGAGCTATCTGGCAAGCCCCGGCGGCACGAGCGAGCGCCTGTCCATTTTGGTCGGCGAAGTGGACGCCACGACCGCAAGCGGGATCCACGGTCTGGCGGATGAAAACGAAGATATTCGCGTTCATGTTGTAAGCCGGGAACAGGCTTATCAGTGGGTGGAAGAGGGAAAAATCGACAACGCGGCTTCTGTCATCGCCTTGCAATGGTTGCAGCTGCACTATCAAGAGTTAAAAACTGAGTGGAAAAAATGAAGCGTTATACACCTGATTTCCCTGAAATGATGCGCCTGTGCGAAACCAACTTTTCGCAACTGCGCCGTCTGTTGCCGCGAAATGATGTGGTCGGCGAAACAGTGAGCTATCAGGTGGCAAACGCACAATATCGGTTAACGATTGTTGAATCGACCCGATACACTACGCTGGTTGCGATCGAACAGACGGCGCCTGCTGTCACTTACTGGAGCCTGCCATCGCTTACCGTCCGCCTGTATCATGATGCGAGGGTGGCTGAAGTGTGTTCAAGTCAGCAGATCTTTCGCTTCAAAGCGCGGTATGATTACCCAAATAAAAAGTTGCATCAACGCGACGAAAAGCATCAAATTAATCAGTTCCTGGCCGACTGGTTACGGTACTGTTTAGCACATGGAGCGATGGCGATTCCGGTTTATTAGCGTCGTGAAACCTAAGGACACCATTTGGAAAGCCTGTTAACCCTTCCTTTGGCTGGTGAGGCCAGAGTCAGGATCTTGCAAATTACAGACACTCACCTGTTTGCCGAAAAGCATGAAACGCTGCTGGGAGTGAACACCTGGGACAGCTATCAGTGCGTATTGGACGCTATACATGCTGAGTCGACCGACTTCGATCTGATCGTGGCGACAGGCGATTTAGCGCAGGATCAATCCGCTGCGGCGTATCAGCATTTTGCTGAGGGTATCGCAAGCTTTCGTGCGCCTTGCGTCTGGTTACCTGGCAATCATGATTTTCAGCCAGCCATGTACAGCGCCCTGCTGGACGCCGGAATTTCGCCTGCGAAACGCGTCTTCATTGGTGAACAGTGGCAAATTTTGCTGCTCGATAGCCAGGTTTTTGGCGTTCCCCACGGAGAATTAAGTGAGTTCCAGCTTGAATGGCTGGAGAGAAAACTTGCCGATGCGCCTGAACGGAATACCTTGCTGCTTTTGCATCACCACCCACTGCCTTCGGGCTGTAGCTGGCTCGATCAGCACAGCCTGCGCAATGCTGCTGAGCTGGACAACGTGCTGGTGAACTATCCGCGCGTGAAGTATCTGCTGTGTGGGCATATTCATCAGGAGTTGGATCTCGACTGGAACGGTCGCCGCCTGCTGGCTACGCCGTCGACATGCGTGCAGTTCAAGCCGCATTGTGCCAACTTTACGTTAGATACCATTAGTCCCGGCTGGCGTACGCTGGAACTTTTTGCTGATGGTTCGCTGCACACTCAGGTGTGCCGTCTGCCGGGAATTCGGTTCCACCCTGATACCGCTTCAGAAGGCTACTGATGTCTACGCTTCTCTATCTACACGGATTTAATAGCTCTCCTCGCTCGGCGAAGGCGTGTCTGCTGAAAAGCTGGCTAGCAGAGCACCACCCGCACGTTGAGATGATCGTACCGCAGCTGCCACCGTATCCTGCCCAAGCGGCAGAGATGCTGGAATCAATAGTCCTTGAGCATGGCGGAGAGTCGCTGGGGATTGTTGGCTCCTCTTTAGGGGGTTATTACGCCACCTGGCTGTCGCAATGTTTTATGTTGCCTGCGGTGGTGGTGAACCCTGCGGTGCGGCCTTACGAACTGCTGGTCGACTACCTTGGCCAAAACGAGAACCCCTACACGGGCCAGCAATATGTGCTAGAGTCTCGCCATATTTACGATCTTAAAGTCATGCAGATTGACCCGCTGGAGGCGCCGGATTTGCTCTGGCTGCTACAACAAACGGGCGATGAAGTGTTGGACTACCGCCAGGCGGTGGCGTATTACGCCTCCTGCCGTCAAACTGTTATTGAGGGCGGAAACCACGCATTCACAGGCTTCGAAGATTATTTCAACCAGATTGTCGATTTCCTTGGACTGCACAGTTTTTGACGATCAATTCGAATTGCTAATTTAAACCATGACGCAAACTTATAACGCTGATGCCATTGAGGTACTCACTGGGCTTGAGCCGGTTCGCCGCCGCCCGGGGATGTACACAGATACGACTCGTCCTAACCATATGGGGCAGGAAGTTATTGATAACAGTGTGGATGAAGCGCTGGCCGGGCACGCGAAACGTGTCGAGGTTATCCTTCATGCCGATCAATCACTGGAAGTCATTGATGACGGACGTGGCATGCCCGTCGATATCCACCCGGAAGAGGGCGTCCCGGCCATTGAATTGATCCTTTGCCGTTTGCACGCAGGGGGTAAGTTTTCTAACAAAAACTACCAGTTCTCCGGTGGCCTGCACGGCGTGGGGATTTCGGTGGTTAACGCCTTGTCAAAACGTGTTGAAGTGGCCGTTCGTCGTGATGGTCAGATTCACAGTATCGCCTTTGAACATGGTGAAAAGGTCGAAGACCTGCACGTTTCCGGCACCTGTGGAAAGCGCAATACCGGGACCAGCGTGCACTTCTGGCCGGATGAAAGCTTCTTTGACAGCCCACGTTTCTCCGCTTCTCGCCTGAGCCATCTGCTGAAAGCCAAAGCGGTACTCTGCCCGGGCGTGGAGATCATCTTCAAGGATAAGGTCAACGATACCGAACAGACCTGGCGCTACGCCGATGGCCTGACCGACTACCTGAGCGAAGCGGTGAACGGCCTGCCGTTGCTGCCGGAAAAACCCTTTGTCGGGACGTTCTCCGGTGATACGGAAGCGGTGGACTGGGCGCTGCTGTGGCTGCCGGAAGGCGGTGAACTGCTGACCGAAAGCTACGTTAACCTGATCCCAACCATGCAGGGCGGGACGCACGTCAATGGCCTGCGTCAGGGTCTGTTGGATGCGATGCGTGAATTCTGTGAATACCGCAATATCCTGCCGCGCGGCGTGAAGCTGTCGGCGGAGGATATCTGGGATCGCTGCGCCTACGTGCTGTCCGTGAAGATGCAGGATCCACAGTTTGCCGGTCAGACCAAAGAGCGTCTCTCTTCGCGCCAGTGCGCGGCGTTCGTTTCTGGGGTGGTAAAAGATGCCTTCAGCCTGTGGCTGAACCAGAACGTGCAGTCAGCAGAGCTGCTGGCGGAAATGGCGATTTCCAGCGCTCAGCGTCGTCTGCGTGCAGCGAAAAAAGTGGTGCGTAAAAAACTCACCAGCGGTCCGGCACTGCCGGGTAAGCTGGCGGACTGCACCGCACAGGATCTTAACCGCACCGAGCTGTTCCTGGTGGAAGGTGACTCGGCGGGCGGATCGGCCAAGCAGGCGCGCGATCGTGAGTATCAGGCGATCATGCCGCTGAAGGGTAAGATCCTGAACACCTGGGAAGTCTCTTCTGATGAAGTGCTGGCCTCCCAGGAAGTTCACGATATCTCGGTAGCGATCGGTATCGATCCGGACAGCGACGATCTCAGCCAGTTGCGCTACGGCAAGGTGTGTATCCTCGCGGATGCGGACTCCGATGGTCTGCACATTGCTACGCTGCTGTGCGCATTGTTTGTGAAGCACTTCCGCACGTTGGTCAAACACGGACACGTCTACGTAGCGCTGCCGCCGCTGTACCGTATCGACCTCGGGAAAGAAGTGTATTACGCGCTCACGGAAGAAGAGAAAGCGGGCGTACTGGAGCAGCTGAAGCGTAAGAAAGGCAAGCCGAATGTTCAGCGCTTTAAAGGTCTGGGTGAAATGAACCCGATGCAGCTGCGCGAAACCACGCTGGATCCAAATACCCGTCGCCTGGTGCAGCTCATCATTGATGATGAAGACGATCAGCGCACCAACGCCATGATGGATATGCTGCTGGCGAAGAAGCGCTCAGAAGATCGCCGTAACTGGCTGCAGGAGAAAGGCGACCTGGCGGATCTCGAAGGGTAAGCATGATGTTGTGAATGCCGGATAGCGCTTCGCTTATCCGGCCTACATTCGCATTGTGCCCGTAGGCCTGATAAGACGCGTTAGCGTCGCCATCAGGCGTTACGGCTTATGCCGCTTCCTGTACTGTAACGGCGTCTCGCCAATGCCTTTTCCGAAGGCGCTGATAAAATAAGTCACATCAGAAAACCCCACTTTTTGCGCAATCTCTCTGACGCTTGCCTCACTGTGTAACAGCGCCTCGCAGGCTTTTCTCAACCTCAGCGTGTTGAGATACCCGAGGATGCTCTCGCCTGTTTCTACCTGAAAACGCCGAGAAACATAACTTTTTGATTTTCCTAACGCTTGTGCCAGCGTCACCAGGCTAAATTTATGCATGTAGTGCTCATCAAGCCAGAACATCACCTGGCTGGCCATCCCCGTATCACTATCATGTATATTGACGTTATCTTCGGGTAACAGGCTGAATAAATTCAATAACAGGCAGGCAACGTGCTCAGTGTTAAGCGGTTTCTGCGCGGCCAGTTTTGCATAGCGGCTGAACAGAAAATCAATGTGCGTATGGACGTCTGCGGCGTCGATGACCCACGCCTCGCTCCCGCGTACACTCAGGTGTTGCAGATGCTGTTGATGAAGTGGAAAGTCGCGTAACACCTTCAGCACTGCGTGCTGATCGAGATGAATAATGGTCCGCCGATAACGGTCCCGCACCTGCTCGTCGACAAAAATTTTATGCAGCGTAAACGGCGGGAAAAAGAACATCCGCCCTGGACGCATGGTGTATTGCTTATGATCGACCGTCACCACGCCAAACCCTTCTTCCACGTACAACACTTCCAGACACTGATGCCAATGGTGATAACGAACCGTATTGGCAAATAAACGACTGAACGACACCACCGCGTCGTTGAGGGCAATCAGCTCCAGGTACTCTTGAGGGGAAGATAAGTTCATAGTGCAATAAATTTAAACTTTTGCCGGCGAATTCCTGTTTATAAACCCTATTTTTAAATTTCTTCAATCACTGTTTTATTTTAATGTTTGTGGTGTGATTGAAGTAACATTTCTGCTTGTCTGCCATTCACTATTCTTTAGCCACTTAATTCAGAGGGGCAGAGTATGTGGTCGGCAACTGAAGAAAAATCAAATCCATTGTCATCCCGCGAAGACGTTACGCGTGCCGTTAATACCCTTTTACGGGCACTCGACAAGCAATTCCCAGCGGGACAGGCTCAGTTTTCTCTCGGTGATACCTGCGCGCATTACAGCGTGGATATTGCCTGCATGGAAGGGCTTTCCCGAGCGCTGTGGGGGCTATTTCCGCTGATGGCCGGCGGGGCGGATGTGCCGTTTGCCGACAAATATATTCAGGCGATAAAACTCGGCACCGATCCCCACAGCTCGCACTATTGGGGGGACACCGGTCCTTACGATCAGCGTCTGGTCGAGATGGCGGCGTATGGTCTGGGCCTGGCGTTATTGCAGACGCGTTTAACCGGGATGTTCAGCGCAACGGAGCAGGACAATCTGCACCGCTGGCTGAATCAAATTACCGATGCTCAGATGCCGGACAGCAACTGGAACTATTTCGCCATTATCGTGCAGCTTGGCTTTAAACGTGCAGGATTACCGTTTGACCAACAGGCTATCGATCGGCGATTTGAGATGATGGACGCCTACTACCTCGGCGATGGCTGGTATTCCGACGGTCCCGGGCGACCTAAAGATTATTACATCTCCATGGCCTTTCATTTTTATGGCCTGCTGTATGCCACCCTCAGCCCGGAGGACACCCGTCGCGCCGCTACGTTGCGTGAACGTTCCCGGCTGTTTGCCGAGGATTTTATCTTTATGTCTGCCGCCGACGGGGCATCGGTGCCGTTTGGTCGCAGCCTGACCTACCGCTTTGCCATGGTCGCCTTCTGGAGTGCGGTGGCCTTTGCTGAACTGGATGTGTTCTCACCCGGGGTTATCAAAGGGGTGATCCTGCGCCATCTGCGCTGGTGGCAACAGCAGCCGGTTTTTGATCGAGACGGCATCCTGACGTTGGGCTTTGCCTATCCAAACCTGGCGATGTGTGAAGACTACAATTCGCCGGGATCGCCGTACTGGGCACTGAAAGTCTTTTTGATCCTCGCGTTACCAGACGATCACGCGTTCTGGCAGGCTGAAGAGTTGCCGCTCCCGGTGCTTGACGAAAAACGGGTGATTACCCATGCCGGGCAGATCCTGCAACACAGCGAAGATTCTGCGCATGTCACGATGCTGGCGTCAGGCCAGCTTGAGCTGAACAACTATGTGAATACCGAGGCCAAGTACACCAAATTTGCCTACTCCAGCCGTTTTGGCTTCACCATTGAGCGCGGGCGCTACGGCATCAAACATGCGGCGTGCGATTCCATGCTGCTGCTGGCAGATGGCGATAATTACTTCCGTGGACGTCGTCAGTGCGATGACGTTCGCGTTGATGAAAATTATCTCTGGTCCCGTTGGTCGCCGTGGCATGACGTCAGTATTGAGACCTGGCTGGTGCCGTTTGGCGAGTGGCATATTCGTTTGCACCGCATTCACAGTGCGAGAACGCTGCAAACGGTAGAAGGGGGCTTTGCAGTGATGAAGACAGAGCCGCAGCTCAGCGCACGGGGATGTCTGCTGGCAGCGCGTAACGGGACCAGTGCGATTGTGGATCTGTCACCTGTCATCATCCGCCAGCCGGACAATGTGGTCACGCCGCCTAACAGCAGCATTATGTTTGCTGAGTGCGCGGCTATTCCGACGCTGACCACCGAGATCCTGCCGGGCGAGAGCTGGCTGTGCTGCGCCGTGAATGCCAGCGGCAAGCAAAAAAACGTGCTCACGGTCCCACTGCTGCAAATTAACCGTAACCAGGTCGTTATTCGCGAACCTGACGGTGCACGTCAGTTGTCGTTCTTTTTATAGCGAGGATGGTATGAAAAAGAGTTCAGCGAGTAACAGAACAGAATATTATAAAATTAGTAGCTTTATTTTTCTTTATTTCTTTACCTGGTCGGCCAGTATTGGTTTGCTGGCCATTTGGTTGGGGCAGAAAGCGCAGTTAAGTGGGACGGTTATCGGTGCCGTATTTGCAGTGAACGGTATTTTCTCGGTGATACTGAAGCCGATTTATGGCTATATCCTCGACAGAATCGGTATGAGTAAATACCTGCTCTATTTTGTCGTGATTATGTCGGCATTAATGGCACCGTTTTTTATTTATGTATATCAGCCGCTATTAATCTCCAATACTCTGCTGGGTATTATTGTCGGCGCAATTTACTTAAGCTTTGCGTGGTACGCTGGTGTGGCCGCCTGCGAATCCTATTCTGACCGCTACAGTCGTTTAAACGGCATGGAGTTTGGGCAAATCCGCATGTGGGGATCGCTCGGTTGGGCAGTCGCGTCGTCGTTCTCGGGGCTGCTGTTTAACCTCTCTCCGGCGTATAACTTTATGTTAGGTAGCGTGGCGTCGGTGGTAATGCTGATTGTCCTGCTAAGCCTGAAAGTGAACGTAAATTCAGCCAATGCCTCAAAGGTACTGACCAAAGATAAAATCTCTCCTGCGGATGTTTACGCGCTGCTGCGTAACCGCAAGTTTTGGGCGTTTTGCCTGTATGTCGCAGGCGTGGCGTGGATGATGTTTATCGCCGAACAGCAATTCTCGCGTTATTTTGTCACCTTCTTTGCTGATGTACATAAAGGCAATGCGGTATTCGGATATCTGGGCACCGTGCAGTCAGGTATGGAATTTATCATGTATATGGTGATCCCGCTGTTCGTTAACTACATCGGCGCGAAGCGGGGATTGCTGATTGTCGGGGCACTGGTTGGCGCGCGTCTGGTTATCTCCGGACTGTGCGACTCGCATCTGTTAATTTCAGTGCTAAAACCGTTGTATGGCCTGGAAATCTGTTTATTGCTGGTTTCTGTCTTTAAATACATTGCCGAACATTTTGATAAACGCGTCAACGCAACCATGTATTTACTGGGTTATCAGGCGATGCTGTATGTTGGCAACGTGGTGGTGTCTTCACCTGCCGGATTAATGTATGACCGAATTGGTTTTGAAAAGACCTATATCATTATGGGTATTATTGCGCTGACCTTTACGCTGATTTCGGCATTTACGTTATCCGCCTGCCAAAGTAAACGTCGCAATAATACCGCGCTCGATATCGCCGAAAATAACGCGACAAGATAATCTACGTAATAAGGAACCAAAATATGTTAAAGCATATCGTTGAGGAAACGTTGCGCGCTTTTCCTGGTAGCCCGCTTAATACCGCAGCCTTTCAGGAACAAATGAATGGCGCCAGGGAACATGTCCTCGAGCTGCTTAGCCGTCATTTAACGGAATTCGGTGAATACTTTCCTGCCGAAACCTGCGTCAACGGTTATTACCCGCTGACGGATAATGTGGAGTGGACCACCAGTTTCTGGACTGGGCAACTGTGGCTGGCGTGGGAAATGAGCGGTGAAGCGACATTTCGTGAAATGGCCGAAAAGCACGTGCGCTCATTTGGTTTGCGTATTGCCGGGCGTCATGACACCAACACCCACGACCTGGGCTTCCTGTACACGCTCTCCTGTGTGGCGGCCTGGCGGTTGACGGGCAATCGCGATGCGCGCGGTTTTTCGCTGATGGCGGCAGAAGCGCTGCTCGAACGTTTTCACGAGAAGGCGCAGATCATTCAGGCATGGGGCGATCTCCGCGATCCCGATCAGGCCGGTCGGATGATCATTGACTGCAATATGAACCTGCCGCTGCTGTACTGGGCCAGTGAACAGACGGGCGATCCGCGCTTTGCCAATGCGGCAAAAGCGCACGTGGCGCAGGCGGCGAAATATCTGATCCGTGAAGATGCCTCGACGTTCCATACCTACTACATGGACGTGCAAACCGGCGCGCCGCGCTACGGTAATACCCAGCAGGGTTACGCTGATGATTCATGCTGGTCGCGTGGGCAGGCGTGGGGGATTTATGGTTTTCTGTTGAGCTATATCTATACCGGCGATCGCGAGATGGTGCAACTGTCGAAAAAACTGGCCAACTACTTTCTCAATCGCCTGCCGGATGATGCCGTTTGTCACTGGGATCTGGCGCTGGTGGGCACCGATGCGCTGCGTGATTCTTCTTCGGCGGCCATTGCGGTATGTGGCCTGCTGGAGTTGATTAAACACCTGCCGGTGACCGATCCAGATCGTGAACGTTATCAACAGTGGGCGATGGGGATCATGTCATCGCTGACGCAGCATTATCTGATGGGCAAAGATGAGAAGGGCAACGGGCTACTGAAACACTCGGTTTACCATCTTGCGAGCAATAAAGGGGTCGATGAGTGCGCAAGCTGGGGAGATTACTTTTACGTTGAGGCGTTAACCCGTTTTACGCAGTGCTGGAAGTTGTACTGGTAAGTTTATTGGCCCGGTTGCACTGTGCTTACCGGGCTTACAGATCGTGTGTAGACCGGATACGTCGCGGGCGACGTCATCCGGTACATCAACAACCTTAAATACCTGATTCCAGAATACGAATGCTCATGTCCAGCACATCACCTTTCACGGCTTCGCTGTAAGCTTTCATATGCGGGGTTTGCAAATGCGCTTCAAGGTGCGCAATGCTTTCCCACTGTTCAATCATCACGATTGAATCCGGCGCTGTGGTTTGAAAACTCACACCTGCGGCGTGATCGACCATCGGCGCGTAGCCATGACAGCCTTCTTCCTTCAGGACGGTTGGAACGATTTTAGCAAACTGATCCAGCACCGCCTGGCGGTGGTGTTGACCTGGACGTGTACGGATTTCTGCAATAACGGTAAGCATGGTTAACTCCTTCTAATTCCAGGTAACTAGTTAACCAAAAATCTCGGTCAGATGCTTGCGATATTCTGCGATATAACGCGGGACATCCGGCATTTTAATCACATCATTGGTGATAAAAGTCGGCAGCGCTTCCATACCTAAAAACTGGTTTGCTTTATGGAACGGCAGATAAACACCATCAACGCCGACGCCGTGGAAGAACTGATCTTTGTCAGTAAAGGCTTCCATCGGTGCATTCCAGGTCAGGGACAACATGTATTTTTTGCCCTGAATCAGGCCGCCAGAACCGTATTTTTTAGTGGCATCAGAACGTGTGCGACCATCGCTGGCGTACAGCGTACCGTGCCCTGCAGTGAACACATCATCGATGTATTTTTTCACTGTCCACGGTGCACCCATCCACCAGCCCGGCATTTGCCAAATAACGGCGTCAGCCCAGACAAAGTTCTGCACTTCTGTTTGTACGTCGTAATCGCTGTCTGCGCGCACGACTCTAACATCATGTCCGAGGTCGCGCAGGATACCGTCCGCGACCTCGGTCAGGGTGTCATTCAACTGACCATTGGAATGGCCGAATTTTTTAGCGCCATTGATAATCAGAATGTTGCTCATGTTGTGTCCTCAAAGAATTACGTTTGAGGGCGATTTTACGCCGATGATCGGTGCGGTGAAATTAGCAAAATGTGCAAAGTCTTTTGCTGGTAGCGTAATAATTCAACGCTACCAGCTGATTTTGGCTTCAAATCCACCTTCCGCGGCGTTGGCGAATGACACGGACATACCGTGCAACGTCGCAATACGCCGGACGATCGACAGGCCCAGCCCACTGCCGGTCGCGTTTTGTCCCGGTGGACGATAGAAACGCTCACCAATGTGCAGTAATACCTCTGGCGCAACGCCCGGACCGTTATCTTTGACGCTGAAACAGTGGGTGTTGAGCGTCACGTCCACGACACTACCCTGCGGGCTGTAGCGGATTGCATTATCCAGCAGATTGCGGACCATCAGGCTAAGCAACAGCGGTTGGCCGGTGCGTTTAACGTCGTGAGCGTTAATCTGCAAGCGCACGTCGATGTGGGCCTGCTGTGCCGGGTGGTAGATATCCATGACGGCGGATTGCAGTAACTCTTCGAGTGAGATATCGGCGACATCCTGAAGATTGTTGAGCGAATCGAGACGCGAAAGCGTCAGCAGCTGATCGACCAGGCGAGTGGCGCGGTCAATTCCCGTCTGCATCTGCATTAGCGCTTTTTGTCGTGACTGCGGGTCATCGTCAGACAGTTGCGCCACTTCGGTTTGAACCTTGAGCGCCGTCAGCGGGCTACGCAGTTCGTGCGCGGCATCTGAGGTAAAGCGCCGCTCGCGTACCATGGTGGTGTGAATACGGGTAAACAGCTGATTGAGCGACTCAACCAGTGGGCGAACCTCGCCGGGAATGCCTTTCAGGCTCAGCGGTTCTTCAGATTCCGGATCGCGCAAACGTAAAGCCTGTGCCAGCTTTTTCAGCGGCTTAAGTTCAAGACTTAACAGTACAATCAGGATCAGCAGCATCAACGGCAGGGCGACCAGCCACGGCACCAGCTGGGCCGTCACAATCGCCAGCGCCATATCTTCGCGGTATTCCCACTCCTGACCGACCACGACCCGGTACTTTTTATCTGCTGAAGTCAGCCAGATAAAGCGCCATTTATCGTTGTCACCGTTCAGATATCCGTCGTCAAACCCTTCCCGGCGATAGCTATAGGGAATGTACTGACCATTGTCGCCGTCGTGCAGAACCATTTTTCCGTCCGGGGTGTAGACCGCAAAGGTCAGCACATCGTCGTCAATATGGCCGTGTTTGAATTTCTTTGGCGTTTGGGCAAAGCGCTCAGAGGCTTTTAGTTCGTCAAGATCCAGCGTGACCAGCCGTTTGGCAAACAGCATCAGCTGTGTGTCAAACATCTCGTCGACGTTATCGGTGGTTTGCTTCCAGGCGACAAAACTGGAAATCAGCCAGGTCACCAGCACCAAAATGGTGAAGATAAGCGTTAGCCTGACGCGCAGGCTGAGGCGTTGTGTGAATTTCATGCATCACCCAGGGTGTAACCAATACCGTGCACGGTGCGGATAAAATCACTGCCGAGCTTACGGCGTAAGTGATGGACGTGCACTTCAACCGCATTGCTGGAGACGTTTTCGTCCCAGTTATACAGTTTTTCTTCAATGTGTTTACGGGGCAGGACGCGCCCTTTATTACGCATCAGCAGTTCCAACAGTGCGAACTCCTTCGGCTTGAGCGACAATGGCTCGCCTGCGAACGTGGCGACCAGTGCGCCGGGATTAAGCGTCACCTGACCGTGGCGTAGTTCGCTGGTAGCCTGACCGCTGGCGCGACGTACCAGCGCTTCCAGTCGGGCGGCCACTTCAATCAGTGCAAAGGGTTTACACAGGTAGTCATCCGCACCGAGGCGCAGACCTTCCACGCGTTCTGCCAGCGCGTCGCGGGCCGTTAAAATCAGCACCGGCTCCTGTTTTCCTTTTGTGCGCCATTCGCGCAGGATATCGCGGCCGTCAATACCCGGCAGCGTCAGGTCGAGGATCACCGCGTCATAAGGCGCACTGTAAAGCGCCTCTTTACCCTGACGACCTTCGGTAAACCAGTCGATGGTGAACCCCATTTTACTCAGGCCCGTTTTCAGACCGTCGCCAATCAACGCGTCATCTTCTACCAGTAAAATACGCATATGTTCTTCCCTGCGCTCACTCAGTTGGCCGCCAGTAAACCTTGTGTCAACCGGGGATGTACAGCAAAAAAAGAATCTTTTTTTGCCTTAAGAAGTTGTTAAGGATTAACTTATTAAATAGTCGTGAAACAACATGATAAGGGAGACATGAAGATGAAAAAATTAGCTGCAATGGTTGCCGTGATGGCACTGTGTTCCGCACCTGTTCTGGCAGCGCAGCAGGGCGGATTCTCTGGCCCAACGGCGACGCAAAGCCAGGCGGGCGGATTTGTGGGTCCGAATGGCAGCAGCACGACGGTAGAAAGCGCAAAATCACTGCGTGATGATACCTGGGTCACGCTGCGCGGTAACATCGTTGAACGTATCTCCGACGATCTGTACCTGTTTAAAGATGCATCTGGCACGGTGAACGTGGATATCGACCACAAGCGCTGGAACGGTTTAACCGTCACGCCGCAGGATGTCGTAGAAATCCAGGGCGAAGTGGATAAAGACTGGAACTCCGTTGAAATCGACGTAAAACAGATTACCAAAGTCACCAAATAATCCCCATCAGGGCCGCGTTCGCGGCCCTTTTCTTTGTGACTCAACTCGCCAGATAGGGTAGTATCTGCGGCAATATTGCCTGACGAATACCGGGTATTGTTCGGGCTAACAGTTGAGGAACCACGATTAATGAGCGATATGGCAGAGCGCCTTGCGCTGCATGAATTCACGGAAAACGCCTATCTGAACTATTCCATGTACGTCATCATGGACAGGGCGTTGCCGTTTATTGGTGATGGTCTGAAACCCGTTCAGCGACGCATCGTTTACGCGATGTCCGAACTGGGGCTGAATGCCAGCGCCAAATTTAAAAAATCCGCCCGTACCGTCGGCGACGTACTGGGTAAATACCACCCACACGGCGACAGCGCCTGCTATGAAGCGATGGTGCTGATGGCGCAGCCGTTCTCTTACCGTTATCCGCTGGTTGACGGGCAGGGGAACTGGGGGGCACCGGACGATCCGAAATCGTTCGCGGCGATGCGTTATACCGAATCTCGACTGTCTAAATATGCGGAACTGCTGCTGGGGGAACTCGGTCAGGGGACATCGGACTGGGTACCAAACTTCGACGGCACCATGCAGGAGCCGAAGATGCTGCCTGCGCGTTTGCCGAATATTCTGCTGAACGGCACCACCGGTATTGCGGTCGGCATGGCAACGGACATTCCGCCGCATAACCTGCGTGAAGTGGCAAAAGCGGCGATTACGCTGATTGAGCAGCCGAAAACGACGCTGGATCAGCTGCTGGATATCGTCCAGGGACCGGATTACCCGACCGAAGCAGAAATCATTACCCCGCGTGCAGAAATTCGTAAGATTTACGAAAACGGACGTGGCTCCGTGCGTATGCGTGCGGTCTGGGCCAAAGAAGATGGCGCGGTGGTGATTTCCGCGCTGCCACATCAGGTTTCCGGTGCCAAAGTGCTGGAACAGATTGCCGCCCAGATGCGCAATAAAAAGCTGCCGATGGTGGACGATCTGCGCGATGAGTCGGATCACGAAAACCCGACCCGTCTGGTGATCGTGCCGCGCTCCAACCGTGTGGATATGGAGCAGGTGATGAACCACCTGTTTGCCACCACCGATCTGGAAAAAAGCTACCGCATCAACCTGAACATGATTGGCCTAGACGGTCGCCCGGCGGTGAAAAACCTGCTGGAGATCCTCACCGAATGGCTGGCGTTCCGCCGCGATACCGTGCGTCGTCGTCTGAACTATCGTCTGGAAAAAGTCCTCAAGCGCCTGCACATCCTCGAAGGTTTGCTGGTGGCGTTCCTCAACATTGACGAAGTGATTGAAATTATTCGTCATGAAGATGAACCGAAGCCTGAGCTGATGTCGCGGTTTGGCATTTCTGAAACCCAGGCTGAAGCCATCCTCGAACTGAAGTTGCGTCATCTTGCCAAACTTGAAGAGATCAAAATTCGTGGCGAGCAAGACGAGCTGGCGAAAGAACGCGATCAGCTGCAGGGCATTCTGGCCTCTGAGCGCAAGATGAGTAACCTGCTGAAGAAAGAGCTGCAGGCAGACTCAGATGCCTATGGCGACGATCGCCGTTCTCCG
This sequence comes from Citrobacter freundii, assembly GCF_029717145.1. Classification (NCBI taxonomy): domain Bacteria; kingdom Pseudomonadati; phylum Pseudomonadota; class Gammaproteobacteria; order Enterobacterales; family Enterobacteriaceae; genus Citrobacter; species Citrobacter freundii. The sequence goes on from NZ_CP099222.1 coordinate 681,812, forward strand.
CTGAAAGAGCGCGAAGAATCGAAGGCGATGAGCGAGCACGACATGCTGCCGTCTGAGCCGGTCACCATTGTACTGTCGCAAAGCGGCTGGGTGCGTAGCGCCAAAGGCCATGACATTGATGCGCCGGGCTTAAGCTATAAGGCGGGTGACAGCTACAAGGCGGCGGTGAAGGGCAAGAGCAACCAGCCGGTGGTGTTCGTGGATTCAACCGGGCGCAGCTATGCCATCGACCCGATTACGCTGCCGTCGGCACGTGGTCAGGGTGAACCGCTGACCGGTAAGCTGACGCTGCCGCCGGGAGCGACGGTTGAGCATATGCTGATGGAAAGTGATGACCAGAAACTGCTGATGGCCTCCGATGCTGGCTACGGTTTCGTCTGCACCTTCAATGACTTGGTGGCGCGCAACCGTGCAGGTAAGGCATTGATTACGTTACCGGAGAACGCGCATGTGATGCCGCCGGTGGTGCTTGAAGATGAAAGCGACATGCTGCTGGCGATCACCCATGCCGGGCGTATGCTGATGTTCCCGGTCAGTGATCTGCCGCAATTGTCGAAAGGGAAAGGGAACAAGATCATCAACATTCCGTCTGCAGAAGCGGCGAAAGGGGATGATGGGCTGGCGCACCTCTACGTGTTGCCTCCGCAAAGTACGCTGACCATTCACGTTGGTAAACGCAAAATTAAACTGCGTCCTGAAGAACTGCAGAAGGTGACCGGCGAGCGTGGGCGTCGCGGTACGCTGATGCGCGGTTTACAGCGCATCGACCGTATCGAAATTGACTCACCACGACGTGCCGGTCAGGGCGACAGCGAAGAATAACGCTGTCGTCTGACTCTCCCTGCTTTTACGCAGGGAGAGTCAACATTAAAAATTCCCGTGAAACCGTTGTTTATTCGTGCATTGCGATTAACAATACGCTTTTCCAGAGAGCCGCTCTTAACAAAGCCCTAACCTGACGCAGGGTTCTGCATCTGGTGACGTAAAATGCCAGGCTCTTAGGCCTTAGAGGTTGTTATGCTATATATTTTTCGTTTATTCATTACCGTAATTTACTGCATTCTGGTCTGTGTTTTTGGTTGTATATATTGTCTGTTCAGCCCACGAAATCCTAAACACGTCTCAACGTTTGGCCATATGTTTGGTCGACTGGCCCCCTTGTACGGCCTGAAGGTGGAATGCCGCATGCCGCCGGACGCAAAGGACTACGGCAACGCTATCTATATTTGTAACCACCAGAATAACTATGACATGGTTACCGCCGCGAAGATCGTGCAACCACCGACGGTTACGGTCGGTAAAAAAAGCCTGCTGTGGATCCCGTTCTTCGGCCTGCTGTACTGGCTCACCGGTAACCTGTTGATCGACAGAAACAATCGCGCCAAAGCGCACAGCACCATTGCGACGGTCGTTAATCATTTTAAAAAACGTCGTATCTCTATCTGGATGTTCCCGGAAGGTACGCGTAGCCGTGGCCGTGGTCTGCTGCCGTTTAAAACTGGCGCGTTTCATGCGGCAATTGCCGCGGGTGTTCCGGTGATCCCGGTGTGCGTCTCAACGACCTCAAATAAGATTAAACTTAACCGATTAAATAATGGTCTGGCGATCGTCGAGATGTTACCGCCAGTAGATATCAGCCACTATGGTAAGGATCAGGTTCGTGAACTGGCCGCGCATTGCCGCACGTTAATGGAACAAAAAATCGCCGAACTCGACAAAGAAGTTGCCGAGCGTGAAGCTACCGGTAAGGTGTGATTCGCGCCATCCGAGTTTGTTACAGGAAATACTTTCCTGCGTGTTAATCGCCAGTTTTACATGGAGCTTATATGTCACTCAGTCGGCGTCAGTTCATTCAGACATCGGGGATCGCACTGTGTGCAGGTGCTATTCCGCTGAAGGCTAATGCTGCCGGTCAGCAACAACCGTTACCTGTTCCACCGCTGCTGGAGTCTCGCCGTGGACAGCCGCTATTTATGACCCTGCAACGCGCTCACTGGTCCTTTACGCAAGGCACCCGCGCGCCGGTCTGGGGGATTAACGGGCGTTACCTGGGGCCGACCATCCGCGTCTGGAAAGGGGATGACGTCAAGCTTATTTACAGCAACCGTCTTACCGAGAATGTTTCAATGACCGTCGCCGGGCTGCAGGTTCCTGGCCCACTGATGGGCGGGCCGGCACGCATGATGTCACCGAATGCGGACTGGGCGCCGGTATTGCCCATTCGCCAGGACGCCGCCACGTTGTGGTATCACGCCAATACGCCGAACCGTACCGCGCAGCAGGTCTATAACGGTCTGGCTGGTATGTGGCTGATTGAAGATGAAGTCAGTAAGTCGCTGCCAATTCCCAACCATTATGGCGTGGATGATTTTCCGGTCATTATTCAGGACAAGCGCCTGGATAACTTCGGCACGCCTGAATACAGCGAGCCGGGTAGCGGCGGGTTTGTTGGTGATACGCTATTGGTTAACGGGGCACAAAGCCCGTATGTGGAAGTGTCTCGCGGCTGGGTGCGTTTGCGTTTACTCAATGCGTCGAACTCGCGTCGTTACCAGCTGCAAATGAGTGACGGTCGTGCGCTGCATGTGATTTCCGGCGATCAGGGCTTTTTACCCGCGCCGGTTTCGGTGAAGCAACTCTCGCTGGCCCCGGGTGAACGTCGTGAGATTTTGGTGGACATGACCAACGGCGATGAAGTGTCGATCACCTGTGGTGAGGCGGCCAGCATTGTCGACCGGATCCGCGGCTTCTTCGAGCCCTCCAGTATTCTGATTTCCACGCTGGTACTGACCCTGCGCCCGACCGGGCTGCTGCCGCTGGTGACCGACAATCTGCCGATGCGTTTGTTGCCTACGGAAATTTTAAGCGGCTCACCGATTCGCAGTCGTGAGATCAGCCTTGATGACGATCCCGGCATTAATGGGCAGTTGTGGGATGTAAACCGCATGGACATTACCGCTCAGCAGGGCTCCTGGGAGCGCTGGACGGTGCGGGCGGATATGCCACAGTCTTTCCATATCGAAGGCGTCTCTTTCCTGATCCGCAATGTGAACGGCGCGATGCCGTTCCCGGAAGACCGGGGCTGGAAAGATACCGTTTGGGTGGATGGTCAGGTTGAGCTGCTGGTGTATTACGGACAGCCTTCCTGGGCGCATTTCCCGTTCTACTTTAACAGCCAGACGCTGGAAATGGCCGATCGTGGCTCGATCGGACAGATGCTGGTGAACCCGGCGCCATAATGTGCCGGGCAGGCTATTACGCCCGCCAGAACATGCGCGAGAAAAGGATCAAAATGGGGTAGATTTCCAGACGCCCCATGATCATGGCCGCGCACATCAACAGCTTTGCCTCTTCGTTTAAAGTACCAAACGTGACCGCCGTGACGCCAAATCCCAGCCCCATATTATTGATACAGGCCGCGGCGGTGGCGAACGAGGAAAAGAGATCGTAGCCCATCAGATTAAGCGCCCAGACGAAAAAACTGGTAAACAAAGCATAGAGAAAAAAGAAGCTCCACACTGAGCGGATCACGCGCTCGTTAACCACGCTATTACCCACTTTGATATTCAGTAATGCACGAGGATGGGCCAGTTGGTGTAATTCCTGTCGGCACTGCTTGAACATAATTAAAAAACGCAGCGCCTTAATACCCCCGCAGGTCGAACCGATACACCCCCCGAAGAAACTGGCGATGAGAAGCATGAAGATAGTATGTGAAGGCCACTGGGCGTAATCCGCCGTCGACAGGCCGTTGTCTGTGAGCATTGAGCTTGCCAGAAAAAAAGCATGCACCAGACTGTCCGTTAAATTGTACATACCTGCCCGCCAGACCTGCCAGGTGGCTATCAGGGTGATCACCAGCGCAATGATCAGAAACAGCTGCAGTTCGGCATTACGGCGAAAGGGCTTGAAGGTCCGTTTGACGATGGCGACGTACCAGAGGGTGAAGTTAAAGGCAGATAGCAGCGAAAACAGCCCGGCGACAAGCTCAATGGCGTGGCTGTTATAAAAACCGATACTTTCGCTTCGGGTGGAGAACCCACCGAGGGAGACTGTCGAAAGCCCATGGCATAACGCATCGAAAAACGACATGCCGGCAATCCAGTAGGCCAGCGTACAAACAAACCCCAGGGTGACATAGGTTAGCCACAGCGTACGTGCGGTATCGGCAAGTCGTGGGGTCAGGCGTTCTTCTTTAAACGGCCCTGGCATTTCAGACTGATACAGCTTCATGCCGCCGATCCCCAGCAGCGGCAGGACGGCAACGGCGAGGACGATAACGCCAAGACCGCCGATGAAATTGAGCTGCGCCCGATAATACAGATAAGATCTGGGCATCGCGCCGACATCGTCAATGACCGTCGCCCCGGTGGTGGTAATACCGGAGACGCCTTCAAACAGGGCGTCGGCAAAGGAGAGATTTAACCCGTCTTCCATCCACATCGGCATGGCGCTGATGAATGAAAAAAGTAGCCAAAAAAGAACGATGATGACGAACCCATCGCGGGTTCGTAGCTGAATGCCCGCACGTTTTGTCGCCAGCCAGGCACCGCCGCCGAGGGTAAAAAAAACGGCAAAGGTGCTCAAAAAAGCAAAATAACTCCGTTCTTTGTTCAGCAAGGCGATGGCCATCGGCGGCAGCATAGAGAAGCTGTACAGGAGAACCAGAAATCCGCACAGGTGAAGAACAACCCGCAGCTGGGAAATATTAAGTGATTCGTTGCGATGCAATGGAAAATCCCCCGCCAAAAAGACCTGGTACGGCTGGCAAGACATGATGTCAATTATGATATACCCGTCATACTTCAAGTTGCATGTGCGTTAGCTATGTTCGTTCACCCCAGTCACATAGTTATCTATGCTCCTGGAGATTAATGAGGGACATCCATGTCCCTCACCGGAGGCCAGCCTTTGGCTGTTCAAATTCTTTCCTGACGAATTTGTCACTCACTTGCCGCCTTCATGCAACTCGAATTATTTTGGGTATAGATAAAAGTAGGCGTAGTAAAATTTAACAATTTATTTAACTTTCTACTCGTCTGGCTCAGACTCCGCTTCATTTCTGGCGGACATACAGCGTATAATCCCCGGCCTTTGATTATTTTTTTACCATTTTTGGAAGCATTATGAGCGCAATATCCCTGATCCAACCGGACAGAGACCTTTTCTCCTGGCCGCAGTACTGGGCCGCCTGTTTTGGCCCCGCGCCGTTTCTGCCAATGTCGCGAGAAGAGATGGACCAACTTGGCTGGGATAGCTGCGACATTATTCTGGTTACCGGTGATGCCTATGTTGATCACCCGAGTTTCGGTATGGCCATTTGTGGCCGTATGCTGGAAGCCCAGGGTTTTCGCGTCGGGATTATCGCCCAGCCGGACTGGAACAGTAAAGACGACTTTATGCGTCTGGGTAAACCGAATCTGTTCTTCGGCGTAACCGCCGGTAACATGGACTCGATGATCAACCGCTATACTGCCGATCGTCGCCTGCGCCATGATGATGCCTATACGCCGGACAACGTCGCCGGTAAGCGCCCGGACCGCGCCACGCTGGTTTATACCCAACGTTGTCGTGAAGCATGGAAAGACGTGCCGGTGATCCTTGGTGGTATTGAAGCCAGCCTGCGTCGTACCGCGCATTACGATTACTGGTCTGATACCGTGCGCCGCTCGGTGCTGGTGGATTCCAAAGCGGATATGCTGATGTTCGGCAACGGTGAACGTCCGCTGGTTGAGGTTGCGCACCGCCTGGCGATGGGTGAAACCATCGACCAAATCCGCGACGTGCGTAACACCGCGATTATGGTTAAAGAAGCGCTGCCCGGCTGGAGCGGTGTGGATTCCACGCGTCTGGATATGCCGGGGAAAATTGACCCTATCCCGCATCCGTACGGTGAAGATTTACCGTGTGCAGATAACAAGCCAGTAGCGCCTAAAAAGCAGGAAGCCAAAGCGGTGACCGTTCAGCCTGCGCGTCCGAAGCCGTGGGAAAAAACCTACGTGCTGCTGCCGTCTTATGAGAAGGTGAAAGGCGACAAAGTGTTGTACGCTCACGCCTCACGTATTCTGCACCACGAAACCAACCCTGGCTGCGCGCGCGCCCTGATGCAAAAACACGGCGACCGCTACATTTGGGTTAACCCTCCGGCGATCCCGCTGTCGACCGAAGAGATGGATAGCGTCTTCGCGCTGCCGTATAAACGTGTCCCGCACCCGGCATATGGCAACAGCCGTATTCCGGCCTACGAGATGATCCGTTTTTCCATCAACATTATGCGCGGCTGCTTTGGCGGCTGTTCTTTCTGTTCGATCACCGAGCATGAAGGACGCATCATCCAGAGCCGTTCTGAAGATTCGATCATCAACGAGATCGAGGCGATTCGCGATACCGTACCGGGCTTCACCGGCGTGATTTCCGATCTGGGTGGCCCAACGGCCAACATGTACATGCTGCGCTGTAAGTCGCCACGTGCGGAACAGACCTGCCGTCGTCTGTCGTGCGTTTATCCGGACATCTGCCCGCATATGGACACCAACCACGAACCGACGATTAACCTCTATCGTCGCGCGCGTGATTTGAAAGGCATCAAAAAGATTTTGATTGCGTCCGGCGTGCGCTACGACATCGCCGTGGAAGATCCGCGCTACATCAAAGAGCTGGCGACCCACCACGTTGGTGGCTATCTGAAGATTGCACCGGAACATACCGAAGAAGGTCCGCTGTCGAAGATGATGAAGCCGGGCATGGGTAGCTACGACCGCTTTAAAGAGCTATTCGACACCTACTCGAAGCAGGCCGGTAAAGAGCAGTATCTGATCCCTTACTTTATCTCTGCGCACCCGGGTACGCGTGACGAAGATATGGTGAATCTGGCGTTGTGGTTGAAGCAGCGTCGTTTCCGCCTTGATCAGGTACAGAACTTCTACCCATCACCGCTGGCGAACTCGACAACCATGTATTACACCGGGAAAAACCCGCTGGGTAAAATTGGCTATAAGAGTGAAGATGTGGTGGTGCCGAAAGGCGATAAGCAGCGTCGTTTACATAAAGCGCTGCTGCGTTACCACGATCCGGCTAACTGGCCGTTAATCCGTCAGGCGCTGGAAGATATGGGTAAAAAGCACCTGATTGGCGGTCGTCGTGAATGTCTGGTTCCGTCGCCTACGCTGGAAGAAATGCGTGAAGCGCGTCGCCAGAATCGTCATACTCGCCCGGCACTGACCAAGCACACACCTGTTGCACACCAGCGCCAGACGCCCGCCGCGAATAAAAAGCGTGGCAAAGTAGCAGGGCGTTAATCCTGAAGCCCGGTAGCGCTCTGCTTACTGGGCCACTGCTTTGAAAGCCGGATGAGGTGCTTGCACCGCCATCCGGAAAATCTGTTTTAGTACAGCCCCAACACCTTCCACCACATCAGACCTACGGTAATAAAGACTGCCTGGTTAAACAGGCTGACGATAAACCCTGTTCTCCACCAGACGCCCGTCGGCACATACCCTGCACCAAACAGGATCGGACCACGCGCATGTGTGTACTGGGTGAGAGAGCAGTACAGGCTGCTGGTGAAAGCCAGCATCAACGCGGTCGGGGCTGCCGGGATATTCAGATGCAGGCCGACGCCAAGGAATACCGCGTACAATGCGGCGATCTGCGCATTTCCGCTCGCAAAAAAGTAGTGGGTGTAGAAGTAGGCGGCGTTAAGCAGCAGCAGGACGACCACCCAACTGGTGCCATGCATGGTACTGCTGAGGCTATCGCCAATCAGATTACCAAACCAGGTGGTGAAACCGAGCTTCTTCAATTGGTTTGCCATCATCAGCAGTGCGGCAAACCAAATCAGCGTGTCCCATGCACCTTTTTCGCTTTTGACGTCTTCCCAGCTCAGCACACCGCTGAGCAGTAAAATTGAGAGTCCAACGAACGACGCGGTGGTGGCATCGACGCCTAGCGTATCGCCAAAAATCCACAGCACCAGCAGGACGCCAACGGTACCCAGCATCAACCACTCACCGCGTGACATGCTGCCCATTTCCGCCAGTTCCTGACGGGCCAGGTTCGGGGTATCCGGCGTGTGTTTAATTTCCGGACGCACTAGCCAGTACACCAGCAGCGGAACCAACAGCAAAGACACCATGCAAGGCAGCAGCGCCGCCATAAACCAGCTTCCCCAGGTTAGCGTGACCCCGGCGTTGGCCGCCAGTTTTACTGCCAGTAGGTTGCCGGTATAGCCGGTCATAAACAGTGCGGCGGTGACGTCGTTGACGTTGCCAATGCAGGTAATGAGGAAAGTGCCGATTTTGCTGCGCGATTCATCTTCCGGATTGGAATGAAAACTGCGCGCTAGTGAGTCGGCAATCGGATAGATGACGCCGCCGCAGCGTGCCGTATTGCTGGGCATCGCCGGAGAGAGGATCAGATCGGCAAACGCCAGGCCGTAGGCAAGTCCGAGCGTGCGCTTGCCGAGCAGGCGGATCATCTGCAGGGCGATACGTCGACCAAGGCCGGTTTTGATAAACCCGCGGGCAATCATAAAGGCAACGACGATCAGCCAGATGAGTGAACTGTTCAGTTCGCTCAGAGCGGTGGTAATCGCACCGCTGGCGGTTTTATCCCCGGCGGCATAGGCGAGGGCAAAGACGGTTATGCCAATAATACCGACTGCGCCAATGGGCAGAACTTTTGCCACGATAGAGGCGATAGTGGCCACGAAAATAATTGCCGAATGCCAGGCGGAAGCGCTTAACCCCGTTGGTGGGGTAAGTTGCCAGAGCCCGGCTGAAATCAAAATTATTAGAATTAATGGGAGCCATTTAACTCCCTGCGCTTTTTTTTAGCCACGGTCATGCACCTATATACATTGTGAATATATTCACCGTATGAATATATTTAGTGAATAATTAGTAGGTTATGTGGCGCAATGCTGCTCCAGCGACTGAAATAAATACATCAATAAATGTAAGTGAATTGTTTCTTGATATTTCCATGCAGGAAGAGCCCGACTGGGATGCCGGGCTGGAGAGAAGGGATTAGCCGCCGAACTGGTCCGGGTCCGGCCCCAGACGTTTGCCCTGGTCGAGTTTGGCCATTTCGCCTAGTTCATCTTTGTCCAGGCGGAAGTCCCAGACATCAAAGTTCTCCGCGATACGCGCAGGAGTGACTGATTTAGGGATCACCACCAGGCCGCTATCCAGATGCCAGCGAATGACAATTTGTGCCGGTGATTTACCGTATTTTTCGGCGAGATCGCGAACTATCTTTTGATCGAACACATCTTTGCCGCCTTGTGCCAGCGGGCTCCAGGATTCAGTCTGGATTTTATGCGTGGCGTTCCAGGCATGAAGCTGCCGCTGCTGTAAAAGCGGGTGCAGCTCGATTTGGTTAATCACTGGCGCAACGCCCGTTTCATCCATCAGGCGCTGGAGATGGTTGATCTGGAAGTTGCACACGCCAATGCTTTTAATGAGTCCCTGTTTTTGCAGGTCGATCATGTTTTCCCATGCTTCAACGTAATGGTCGATTGCCGGGACGGGCCAGTGCATGAGGTAAAGATCGAGGTAATCGAGCTGGAGTTTCTCCATGCTTTCGAGCAACGCTTCTCGGGGACGTTTCTGGTCGTCATTCCACAGTTTAGTGGTGATGAATAACTCCTCCCGGGGCACGCCGCTGTCGCGTAATGCTTTACCGACACCGTCTTCATTTTTATACGCGGCAGCGGTATCAATAGAGCGATAACCGACTTCCAGCGCTTTATGGATCGCGGAGATGACTTCCTCATTACTTGCCTTCCAGACCCCCAGGCCCAGTTGAGGCATGACGTTACCATCCTGTAGCTTGATAATGGTCGGACTGGTCATAATTCCCCCCTACACTGAATCCTTCAGGCTGCCTCTTTGTTGGCTGCTTGCGTTTACCCCGGTCACGTACTTATGTACGCTCCCGGGGATTCACTCAATTGCCGCCTCGATGCATCATGAATGATTGGGTGTAAATTGAGTTCACCGGAGCAGCCCCGGTGAGGTTTGTGTGACTTAAGCCTGGTATAAATACCCAAAAACGAAAGTCAGAGGTCAAAAAACCTAGCGTGCCGCTTCGTAAATGCGGCGGCTGACGTCCAGCGTAATGTCCTGATGTTCGCCCAGTTTCGTCCCACCGTGCGCTGCCAGTTTTTCCAGCAACGCCGGGATGGAACTGCCATCCAGACCGTAGTCGGACATGCGGGTTGGGACGCCCATCTGCTCGAAGAATTGACGCGTCGCGGCAATGGCGGCATCGATACGCTGGTCATCACTCCCTTCGGTGATATTCCAGACGCGCTCCGCGTATTGCAGCAGTTTGGCGCGCTTAGTGTCGCGTTTTTCATTCCACAGTGCCGGCAGAACGATGGCCAGTGTTTGTGCGTGATCGAGACCGTGCATCGCGGTCAGTTCGTGACCGAGCATATGGGTAGCCCAATCCTGCGGTACGCCTGCGCCAATCAGGCCGTTCAGCGCCTGGGTCGCTGCCCACATGACGTTGGCGCGGACATCGTAGTTTTCTGGCTCCTGCAACGCTTTCGGGCCCTCTTCTATCAATGTGAGCAAAATACCTTCGGCAAAGCGGTCCTGTATTTTGCCGTTGACCGGGTATGTTACGTATTGCTCTACGGTGTGAACAAACGCGTCCACTACGCCGTTTGCGACCTGACGCGGCGGCAGAGTGTAGGTGTAAACCGGATCCAGCACGGCAAAGACCGGCTGCACAAACGGTGTCATAAAGGCCAGCTTATCGCCGGTGGTTTTGCGGGAAATTACCGCGCCGGAGTTTGATTCAGAGCCGGTTGCCGGCAGGGTCAAAACGGAGCCCATCGGGATGGCGCTTTTTACGTCGTTGCCGTGAGTTTCCAGGATGCGCCACGGATCGACACCTTCAGCGTAATGGGCCGCTGCGGCGATGAATTTAGTGCCATCGAGAACAGAGCCGCCGCCGACGGCCAGCAGGAATGTCACCTTCTCATCACGCACGATGTTGACCGCATTCATCAGCGTTTCATAAGACGGGTTCGGCTCAATACCGCCAAACTCCAGTACATCCAGACCTTTCAGGGCATCCTGAACCTGTGCCAGTACGCCGGTTTTTTTCACGCTGCCGCCGCCGTAGGTAATCAGCACGCGAGCATCCTGAGGGATTTGATCGCGCAGTTCAGCGATAGCGCCTTTACCGAACAAAATGCGGGTTGGGGTATGGAGGTTAAAGTTATTCATTGCTCGTTACCTTGTGTGGGTAAAAAAAGAGGGCAGGTGAGTGTCTGCCTGATGGTGAACATTGTGGTCGTCAGACGCATTCCTCTCAATGCTCATTTCTGCCAATGTCTTGCCTATTTCTACAGACTACTGGAGAAAACGGATAAAAATACGCACACTGTGGACGTTACAATTCGATGACGAAAGGGTGCTCCATGAACCGTGATGATGTCTGCCTTCTGCTGACGAAAAAAATTAAGCAGCTGAAAAATAATGAAAATAAACTCAATAAATTGCTGCCTGATGTGCGTTTACTGTATGGCATGGAGCCTGGGCTGCGCACCCCTGTGATGTATGAACCTGGCATTATATTTCTCTTTTCGGGTCATAAAATTGGTTACATCAATGAGCGTGTATTTCGTTATGACGCCAACGAATACCTGCTGCTCACCGTACCTTTACCCTTTGAATGTGAAACGTATGCGACACCGGAGATTCCACTGGCCGGTCTGCGGCTGAATGTCGATATCCTGCAATTGCAGGAACTCCTGATGGACATTGGCGAAGATGAGCTGTTTCAGCCTGCAATGGCGGCGAGCGGAATAAACTCGGCCACGCTTTCTGATGAGATTCTTTGCGCGGCCGAGCGTTTGCTGGATGTGATGGAGCGACCGCTGGACGCGCGAATTCTGGGAAAACAGATCATCCGTGAGATTTTGTACCATGTGCTGACCGGTCCACGCGGTGGCGCGCTGCTTGCGTTGGTCAGTCGTCAGACGCATTTCAGTTTGATCAGTCGCGTGCTGAAGCGCATCGAAAACAAGTACACCGAGAACCTCAACGTTGAGCAACTGGCGGCAGAAGCCAACATGAGCGTGTCGGCGTTTCATCATAATTTTAAATCGGTGACCAGCACTTCACCGCTGCAGTATCTGAAGAGTTATCGCCTGCATAAGGCTCGGATGATGATCATTCACGACGGCATGAAGGCCAGCGCGGCAGCAATGCGGGTTGGCTATGAGAGCGCGTCGCAGTTTAGCCGCGAGTTTAAACGGTACTTTGGCGTAACGCCGGGGGAGGATGCGGCAAGAATTCGGACGATGCAGGGAAGTTAATGATGTTCACCGTTGGCCTGATTAGCAAAGCGGCATCAGGCGAAAATGCCGGGTGATTTTACCCGGCCAACGATGACGACTCAGGCGCTACAGCATTTTTTTTTAATCACCACGAACAAGGTACCTAGCAGACCAGCAGTTAACAGCGCGATGGGTAGGATCATCAGAAAGGTCATCACCTGATCTTCATGGCGTTTAACGAATGGGATCATGCTGAGAGCATAGCCAAAGCTGGTGACCACGGTGACCCACAGCAGGCCGCTCAGCCAGTTAAAGAACTGAAACCGGCGGTTAGGCAGACCTGAAATCCCCGCCATTGTTGGCAGCAGGGTGCGAACAAATGCCAGGAAACGTCCCGCGAGCAGCGCCATCAGACCGTGTTGGTCAAACATACAGGTGGCACGCTGATGATATTTTTCAGGTAATTGCGCCAGCCAGCTTTTCACCGTCCGCGTATTGCCCAACCAGCGCCCTTGAATATAGCTCAGCCAACAGCCCAGACTGGCTGCGGCAGTCAGAATAGCAATTGTCGGGAGAAAGCTCATCACGTCCTGCGCGATCAGCGCTCCGGCCAGTAACAGCAGGCTGTCTCCGGGTAAAAAGGAAGCAGGCAGCAGACCATTTTCTAAAAACAACGTGGCAAACATGACGAAGTACACCACACTCACAACGTGCGGATCTGCCAGCGCGGCAAAATCGTGTTGCCAGAGCGCGGAGATAATATCTTGAATGACTACCATGGACTTTCCTGTGGAACAGCATTTATGAGTGGATTGTACTCCTGAATTGTCCGGGATGCCTTGATCCCGGACGCAACAATTGCAGACTTTTCCACCAGAAGTGTCTGCATATATGTCCAACTGCGGCAATATTACTCGATTCGGGCGAATCCTGCGGCTAAATCCGCAATCAGATCGTCAACATTTTCTAAACCGATGTGTAAACGGATGAGCGTTCCGCTGAAGTCCACGTTGCCTTCAGGACGGATGGCGGCAATGTGTTCGGGTTGATTGGCCAGAATCAGTGATTCAAACCCGCCCCAGGAGTAGGCCATGCTGAACAGCGTAAAGTGATCCAAATACGCTGATAGCTCGTCATTGTTCAGCTTCTTATTCAACACAAACGAGAACAGACCGCTGCTGCCGGTAAAATCACGTTTCCAGAATTCGTGCCCTTTGCTGCCGGGAAGCGCGGGGTGGTTGACGCGGGCGACCTGCGGATGATCGGCCAGCCATTCGGCAACCTTCAGGCTGCTTTCGTGATGCTGGCGCAGACGAACGCCCAGAGTCCGCAGTCCGCGGCTGGTCATATAGGCGGTATCGGCATCCAGCATTTGCCCCATTAAATAGGCGTTTTCGCGCAGTTGGTCCCAGCAGCGGGCATTTGATACCGCCGTACCGACCATTGCATCGGAATGGCCAATCAGGTATTTGGTGCCCGCCTGAATTGAGATGTCGATTCCAAAATCCAGCGCATTGAACAGCACCCCGGCAGCCCAGGTGTTATCGATCATGATGATGGCGTCCGGCGCTACGCTTCTGACGGCGGCGACAATCGCCGGAACATCATGCACTTCCATAGTGACGGAGCCGGGAGATTCCAGAAATACCACTTTGGTGTTCGGCTGAATGTGCTTCACAATATCGGCACCGACTAACGGATCGAACCAGCCGGTGGTTACGCCGAGCTTGCCGAGGATTTTCGTGCAAAAATCCTGGCTCGGCTCATAGGCCGTGTTGGTCATTAGCACGTGGTCGCCGTGTTCAACAAAGGCCAAAATCGTGTTGGCAACGGCTGCGGCGCCGCAGGGAAACAGGGCGCAACCCGCGCCGCCTTCCAGCTCACACATGGCTTCCTGCAGGGAGAAATGTGTCAGCGTGCCGCGGCGTCCGTAAAAAAGTGCGCCGTTAGCGCGGTTGTGGGTGGCCTGTTTTTTAGCCTCAACGGATTCGAATACCAGTGAAGAGGCGCGTTGGATCACGCTGTTGACGGAACCCTGCGTGTACTTTTTACTGCGTCCTGCCTGAACGAGTTTGGTCTCAAGATGCTTGTCTGCCATGTTGGATTACCTGTTTTTATACGTCTGGATGTCTAAACTAGCATGGATCTTCGGCGACGCATCCTGCAGAAGGGCCATAAAGTAGAAAATAGTCCCAAAATGTGTCTGCTGACTTTTTTACTGCGTAAGCGCAAGGAAAAGAAACCAAAGGTGCGGCACTATGTAAATAGTAATGAGAACGACTATCAATTCGACGTCTTTTTGATATCATTACGCTCAGATTTTGTGATTTGCGTCCTGGAGATACAGAGTGGGTAATAATTTGATGCAGACGGACCTTTCCGTCTGGGGTATGTATCAGCACGCCGATATCGTGGTTAAGTGCGTGATGATTGGGCTAATTTTGGCGTCCGTGGTCACCTGGGCTATCTTCTTCAGTAAGAGCCTTGAGTTCTTTACGCAGAAGCGTCGTCTTAAGCGCGAACAGCAACTGCTGGCAGATGCCCGCTCTTTAGACCAGGCAAGTGAGATTGCCGCTGGATTCGATGCCAAAAGCCTGGGCGCAATGTTAATTAACGAAGCGCAGAACGAGCTGGAACTGTCAGAAGGCAGCGATGACAACGAAGGGATTAAAGAGCGTACCGGGTTCCGCCTGGAACGTCGCGTTGCAGCTGTAGGGCGTCATATGGGGCGGGGTAATGGATACCTGGCGACCATTGGGGCTATCTCTCCCTTTGTGGGTCTGTTCGGTACAGTATGGGGCATCATGAATAGCTTCATCGGTATTGCACAAACGCAAACGACGAACCTGGCCGTGGTTGCGCCGGGGATTGCAGAAGCGCTGTTAGCCACCGCGATTGGTTTGGTTGCCGCTATACCTGCTGTTGTTATCTACAACATCTTCGCCCGTCAGATTGGCAGCTACAAAGCCATGCTGGGTGATGTTGCGGCACAGGTGCTGTTATTGCAAAGTCGCGATCTTGACCTGAGTGCAAGCGCTGCGGCGCATCCGGTACGCGCTGCGCAGAAATTACGTGTAGGATAATGTTCCATGGCAATGAGTTTTAATGAAAACCTGGACGATAACGGTGAAATGCACGACATCAACGTCACGCCGTTTATCGATGTTATGTTGGTGTTGTTGATCATTTTTATGGTGGCCGCGCCGCTGGCAACGGTGGATGTGAAGGTGAATCTACCGGCTTCGACCAGCACGCCGCAACCGCGTCCTGAAAAACCGGTTTATCTGTCAGTGAAAGCGGATAACACGATGTTTATCGGCAACGATCAGGTGACCGATGAAACCATGATTAACGCGCTAAACACGCTGACAGAAGGCAAGAAAGACACCACTATCTTCTTCCGGGCTGATAAAACTGTCGACTATGAAACCATGATGAAAGTGATGGATACGCTGCATCAGGCAGGTTTCCTGAAGATTGGTTTGGTTGGTGAAGAGACCGTGAAAGCGAAGTAATCTCTGTTGCCGGGTGAAGGGTTTCGCCTTACCCGGCCTCCTCTTTCGGCTTCCTCCATCCCCTCATTTCTTTTCGTCCAGCGCGACGGTAGTGACTCTGGTCGCGGCATAACTCCCTTCAGATAGCTTACGCGTCAGGCGCAATGTCGCCGTTTCTCGCGCGAGTAAATGCTGGTACGCGCTTTCCAGACGGGCCATGATTTTGTCCCGCAGCGCCGGCTGTTGGGCAATAATGGCTTCAATGGTGGCACCGTAGATCTCTTCTTTGGCTTGCAGAGCATAGATTTCCCGGCGGTTTTGCCACTTCATGCGTACCAGGGCTGCGGGTATTGATACCATTTCCTGAGCCACGCTCTCCAGCGTGGCATTTTTATTGGCAATTAAGATATCCAGATTCTGCTTTAAGACAAATTCGTCACTTTTATGGTTGTCTAAAGCCAAATAAACGTTGTTATCCTCAATATCTTTCATTTTATTTCTCTTCCAGAGAATAAAAAATCGGATCGCTGGTTTCGCGAGTCAGTAAATTAAGCCAAATTTTATTGCCCTGCTCATTTATTAACGCAGTGTTTTTTGCCAAAATTTTACTTAATTCTTGTGCGTTAATGTCACCTTCTATTTGCAGTGAATTAAGCAGACGGGTGAATGATTCGATTTTTGCTGCGCGAAACAGTCGCTCTTTTAAATGGCGGTCACATTCTTCAAATAACATGTTACGGGTCTGACCGGTAGCGGTGGTGCTAATTAAAATATCCGCTTCAAACTCGCTTAAGGTTGTCTTTCCCTGAGTCAAATTTTCACTATTTTCTACGGTATCAGTATTGGTTGGGGATGTAGATAAATGAAAACGAGAGGGAACAAGATGCTCGGGAAGCATGTTGAAATATCCTTTACTGCCAGTGAGGTAAGTTTTTTTAATAAGACAGGCTGCGTTGACAATAGCATGGGGTAATTTTAAAATCAAAAAAAATGGAGCCTGTATATGAACAGTATATTTTATTCTGTTATTACCCTGCTATTGCTTACCTGCGGGGTTCTTGTGCTGATGCGCGGTGCAAATAAAAATCGATCGAATGAGGAACTTACCTCTTATCCCAAACTGGAAACGCTTAGCAAAGAAGAGGGGGAAGATCATTTCTCAGCATTGATGAATTCGATTACGCCGGTATGGTATTGGCGGGTCAATCATGAATATATTGATTTTATCCACTCGACAATAAAGCGTATGACCATGGTGGAGTTAAATGAAACGCCAGGGCTATTTGATGCACAGCGGCGCTGCAGCGATCTCAATTCAGCGGTCTACAAATATTACGACAACATCAAAAAACGCTGCCTGAGCGGAGAGAAAGTCCCGCACGCCGATTTAGATGTGCTCAATTTGCGTCAATGTTTCAGGGAGTTCAGCCTGGAAGCCTATCCTGCACTCGTCGCACTGGTGTGGCCAGAGCTCCAGCGCCCGCCCATTAATGCCGAAGAGGTTTGAGGCGTATGTTGTTTCGATGTTGCACAATTGCGATATACTACTGCCCGGTTTAGTTACAAGACAGGATCATATGGAACGTTTTCTGGAAAACGCAATGTACGCGTCCCGCTGGCTGCTTGCTCCCGTGTATTTTGGCCTTTCTCTTGCTTTGGTTGCCCTGGCGCTGAAATTCTTTCAGGAGATCTTTCACGTTCTGCCCAATATCTTTTCGATGGCAGAAGCCGATCTCATTCTGGTACTACTGTCGCTGGTCGATATGACCCTGGTCGGTGGGTTGCTGGTCATGGTGATGTTCTCCGGCTACGAGAATTTTGTCTCACAACTGGATATTACTGAAGGCAAAGAGAAGCTGAGCTGGCTGGGTAAGATGGATGCCACGTCACTGAAGAATAAGGTTGCGGCGTCTATCGTGGCCATTTCTTCCATCCATTTATTGCGTATTTTTATGGATGCTAAAAATGTCCCTGATAACAAGCTAATGTGGTACGTCATTATCCACCTGACCTTTGTGCTCTCAGCCTTTGTGATGGGGTATCTGGATCGACTGACGCGCCACAAACACTAAATCAGTACGGCCGGGTCGGCAATTTTACCGCCCCCCCGGCATACTGTTTAGACGATTATTTATCTGATGAGGCCTGCCACAGATTGAGCTTGCCGTCGGTGACGTGCTTATCTATCTGCGCCAGTTCTTCAGCGCTGAATGCCAGGTTATTCAACGCTTGAACGTTTTCTTCTAACTGCTCGGGACGGCTGGCGCCAATTAACACTGACGTCACGCGGTTATCTTTGAGTAACCAGCTCAATGCCATTTGCGCCATCGACTGTCCACGCCGTTGCGCCATCTCGTTCAGCAACCGTAGGCTGTTAAGATTTTCTTCCGTCAGCATATTTTCCGTCAGGCCACGGGCTTTTTTCCCTTCACGCTGCATACGCGAACCTTCTGGAATACCGTTCAGGTATTTCCCCGTCAGCAACCCCTGAGCCAGCGGGGTAAAGGCGATGCAACCAATACCGTTTGTGTCCAGCGTATCCAGCAGGCCACTGCTGTCGACCCAGCGATTAAGCAGGTTGTAGGACGGTTGGTGGATCAGCAGCGGAATTTTCCATTCCCGCAGCAGGTCGGCCATTATTTGCGTGCGCTCCGGGGAATAAGATGAAATACCAACATACAACGCTTTGCCACTTTGCACGGCGTGAGCCAGCGCCGCGGCGGTCTCTTCCATTGGCGTGCTTTCGTCAACGCGGTGAGAATAGAAAATGTCGACGTAATCGAGGCCCATGCGTTTCAGACTCTGGTCGAGGCTGGCAAGCAGATACTTACGCGAGCCGCCAGAACCGTACGGTCCCGGCCACATGTCGTAGCCAGCCTTGGTAGAGATGATTAATTCGTCACGGTACTGCGCGAAATCCTCACGCAATAATCGGCCGAAGTTTTCTTCAGCGCTGCCCGGCGGCGGCCCGTAGTTATTGGCTAAATCGAAATGCGTGATGCCTAAATCAAATGCTTTACGCAGCAGGGCACGCTGTGAATCCAGTGCTTGGACGTGTCCAAAACTGTGCCATAAACCCAGCGACAGTGCAGGCAAGCGCAAACCGCTGCGACCACAGTAGCGATAGAGCATTTGCTCATAACGTTCAGGGTTGGCAAACCAGGCCATGAGATCTCCTTAGTGCAGGTTAATCGTGCAGGTGAATTTCGAAACGACGTTTCTATTCTAGCTGTTTCACGATGATTATCCCGTTCACCAGGTCACATTGAGATGAAAAACTGAGAGTTGTGTTTCGTGTTGAAAGTAACCCTCGGGCGTCGGGCCAGATAGGTACGCACTTAATTAACGTATGGACTTGATTCCCCAAGTAATAATAATTGCTGGTTTTATTAGCCTTCATATCGATATAACGGGGAGGAACAGGAAGAGTCGATGTGCTTAAAAAAGTAAAAAAATAAACAACGCATTATATCTTCTTCGTGACCTGCCGATAACAAGGATAAGTCTCGCCTGATGGCGAAAATCCTCATCTACGGCAAGGAAACTATTATGCGTTTGCTGCAAAACTTCACTATTCGTATTGTCATGCTGGCAATACTGGGACTATTTTGCCTGCTCTGGTCGGGCGTGGGGTTATTTAGTCTCCATTCGTTATCTAAAATATCAGAAGGCAATGAGATTGATCGTCATCTCGTACAGCAGATGACGGTTCTTAGTCAGGGGAACGATCAGTACTTTCGCTTTGTCACGCGACTAAGCCGAGCTGTGGATGTCAAAATCGGCGGCGGAACGCCTGACTTTGGTCCGGCTCAGCAATCTCTGGATGGCATGCGTAAAAAACTTGAGCAGATGAAAACGCTGTCGCCGGGGCCGATGGATGCGGAAATTGCCACCGCGGTGCTGACGACGTGGCAAGCGCTGCTGGAGAAAGGTGTGATCCCGCAGATGCAACTGGCGCAGCAGGGATCGCTTACCGCATGGTCAGAGCATGCCAGCACTGTTACACCGGCGCTAAGCCGCGATTTTGGTGCCAGCGCCGAGCGGTTTAATACCGCCGCCGGTAAGCGACTGGATGCGACGCGCATTATGGTCGACGGTAAAACATCGATTATCCGCACCTTGATTATCACCGCCGTTATCCTCGGTATTGCCATTCTTATCTTTACCGACCGCTATCTTGTGGCAATGATGGTGAAGCCGCTGGCACGCATTCGCCAGCAGTTCCGCCAGATTGCCCACGGCGACCTTAGCCATCCGATTGAAGAATTTGGTCGTAATTGCGTAGGGCAACTGGTGCCTTTACTCAGTGCGATGCAGGACAGCCTGCGTGAAGCCGTCAGTACGATTCGGTCAGGCAGTGACAACATCTGGCGCGGCGCGACGGAGATTTCCAGCGGCAATAACGATCTTTCTTCGCGTACGGAAGAGCAGGCCGCAGCGCTGGAAGAGACCGCCGCCAGCATGGAGCAACTCACCGCCACGGTGAAACTGAATGCTGAGAATGCGCGCGAGGCCAGCCAGCTTGCCGATACGGCATCAGAAACGGCGGGCAAAGGCAGCACGCTGGTTTCGCAGGTAGTGGATACCATGGACGGGATTGCTGCCAGTTCTAAGCAGATCGCCGAAATTACCTCAGTTATTAACAGCATCGCATTCCAGACCAACATCCTGGCGCTCAACGCCGCCGTCGAAGCGGCCCGAGCGGGCGAACAGGGCCGTGGTTTTGCGGTGGTTGCCGGTGAGGTGCGAAATCTTGCCAGCCGCAGCGCAGGCGCGGCGAAAGAGATTGAGACGTTGATTGGCGAGTCGGCGCGCCGTGTCGATCAGGGCGCGCGTCTGGTCAAGGAGACCGGCTTGACGATGGACGCTATTCTGCGCGGAGCAACCGAAGTGACGGCAATTATGAAACAAATTGCCTCCGCCTCTGAAGAGCAGAATAAAGGCATCTCACAGGTGAGCGTCGCGATCACACAAATGGACAGCGTGACCCAACAAAACGCCGCGCTGGTGGAGCAGGTATCGGCGGCGGCAGTGGCGTTGGAGCGACAAACCGAAGACCTGCAGCGTGCCGTTCAGCAGTTCCGGCTTTCCGCAAGTGACGTGCAGCATGCACCAACCAACACCGTTTTACCCACCGAAGAAAGCGCTGCGCCTAAAGCATCTAAACCGGATGAATGGGTGGCCTTTTAATCTGGCACAAAAAAGTGCGTGATACCTCTGGCCTTTGCTTAAAAAATCGCTATATAATTTATTATATAGCGATTGGAGGTAATGCATGGATAACCATTTTGGAAAAGGCCTGATGGCAGGATTAAACGCCTCAAGTGCAGATAGCGCGCGAACGGTGGCGAATTTTTGTGCTGACTATAAGCGTGGCTTTGTGCTGGGCTTTTCACATCGGATGTTTGAACGAACGGGCGATCGGCAACTGAGTGCGTGGGAGGCGGGGATCCTCACGCGCCGCTACGGGCTGGATAAAGAAATGGTGATGGATTTCTTCAAGGAGAACCAGTCCAGTACAACAATTCGCTTTTTCATGGCCGGTTATCGGCTCGAAGCTTGATCCGAAAGGGGTATTATCTTGCTTTAATTAATTACACTATTGACCTACACCTTCGTTTTGTTGCCCTGCCGAAGTATTATAACGCACATAACCATATAAAAAGTGTGGTAATGGCGCGCCGATCGCAATAAGCAACATGCGAATGGTGCAAAATAAAAGCCAGGTCTTCGCAACGGAATAACAATAAAATGACTGGAGATAACTCTCTCATCAATTCGAACGGCATCAATCGCCGTGATTTCATGAAGCTTTGTGCAGCATTGGCCGCTACCATGGGGCTGAGTAGCAAAGCCGCCGCAGAAATGGCGGAATCAGTATCCCGCCCTCAGCGCCCGCCGGTTATCTGGATAGGTGCTCAGGAGTGTACGGGCTGTACTGAATCGCTACTTCGTGCGACACACCCTACCGTGGAAAACCTCGTCCTGGAGACGATCTCTCTGGAATACCATGAGGTGCTTTCCGCCGCCTTCGGCCACCAGGTCGAAGAGAACAAACATAACGCTCTGGAGAAGTACAAAGGGCAGTATGTTCTGGTCGTAGATGGTTCTATCCCACTGAAAGATAACGGTGTTTACTGCATGGTTGCCGGTGAGCCTATTGTGGATCATATCCGCAAGGCGGCCGAAGGCGCTGCGGCGATCATTGCTATCGGCTCATGTGCCGCATGGGGTGGTGTTGCTGCCGCAGGCGTTAACCCAACGGGGGCAGTTGGCTTGCAGGAAGTCCTGCCAGGCAAAACCATCATCAATATCCCAGGCTGTCCGCCGAACCCGCATAACTTCCTCGCAACGGTCGCACACATCATCACCTACGGTAAGCCACCGAAGCTGGATGCGAAAAACCGTCCAACGTTTGCCTACGGTCGTCTGATCCACGAACACTGCGAGCGTCGTCCGCACTTTGATGCGGGTCGTTTTGCTAAAGAGTTCGGCGATGAAGGCCATCGTGAAGGCTGGTGCCTCTACCATCTGGGCTGTAAAGGGCCAGAAACCTACGGCAACTGCTCAACGTTACAGTTCTGTGATGTTGGCGGCGTGTGGCCAGTGGCGATCGGTCACCCTTGCTACGGCTGTAACGAAGAAGGCGTCGGTTTCCATAAAGGCATTCACCAACTCGCTTCTGTGGAAAACCAAACTCCGCGTTCAGAGAAGCCGGATGTCAACCTGAAAGAAGGTGGCAACATTTCTGCTGGGGCTATTGGGCTGCTGGGTGGCGTAGTAGGACTGGTGGCCGGCGTCAGCGTGATGGCGGTACGTGAACTGGGACGTCAGCAAAAGAAAGATAACGCTGACTCACGGGGAGAATAACCGTGAACAGACGTAACTTTATTAAAGCAGCTTCTGGCGGAGCATTGCTGTTGGGCGCTGCGCCGTCCGTCAGCCATGCGGCTGCAGAAAACCGTCCGCCGATCCCGGGTTCCCTTGGGATGCTGTATGACTCGACGCTGTGTGTCGGCTGTCAGGCCTGTGTCACCAAGTGTCAGGACATCAACTTCCCAGCGCGCAACCCTGAGGGGGAGCAAACCTGGTCGAACAACGACAAACTGTCACCGTACACCAATAACATCATTCAGGTGTGGCGTAGTGGAACAGGCGTTAACAAAGACCAGGAGCAGAACGGCTACGCGTACATCAAGAAACAGTGTATGCACTGCGTCGATCCGAACTGCGTTTCTGTTTGTCCGGTCTCCGCGCTGAAAAAAGATCCGAAAACCGGCATCGTCCACTATGACAAAGATGTCTGTACCGGTTGCCGTTACTGCATGGTCGCTTGCCCGTACAACGTGCCTAAATACGACTACAACAACCCGTTTGGTGCACTCCATAAGTGCGAGCTGTGTAACCAGAAAGGTGTAGAGCGCCTGGATAAAGGTGGTTTACCGGGCTGTGTTGAAGTGTGTCCTGCCGGTGCGGTGATATTTGGTACGCGCGAAGAGCTGATGGCTGAGGCGAAAAAACGACTGGCGCTGAAGCCTGGCAGCGAATACCACTATCCGCGTCAGACGGTGAAAGACAGCGATACCTATCTGCACACGGTGC
Organism: Citrobacter freundii; assembly: GCF_029717145.1. Taxonomy (NCBI): domain Bacteria; kingdom Pseudomonadati; phylum Pseudomonadota; class Gammaproteobacteria; order Enterobacterales; family Enterobacteriaceae; genus Citrobacter; species Citrobacter freundii. Next base: position 705,203 of record NZ_CP099222.1, read on the forward strand.
CGAAATATTACCCGCACCTGTACGGCGAGAAAGAAGGCGGCGGTACGCAGGTATTGGTACTGACGGGCGTTCCTTATGAAAATCTGGATCTCCCACAGCTGGCTGATCTGTCAACCGGTGCGCGTTCTGAGCATGTTCAACATTCCCTGTATAAGGGCATGATTTTACCCCTGGCAGCGCTGGCGGGCATAACCGTGCTGGTTCGTCGTAATATGAAAAACGACCATCACGATGGAGGAGACGATCATGAGTCATGATCCTAAACCGCTGGGCGGAAGAATAATCAGCAAGCCGGTCATTATTTTTGGGCCGTTAATCGTCCTGTGTATGCTCCTGATCGTAAAACGTCTGGTCTTCGGGTTGGGCTCAGTCTCCGATCTGAACGGTGGATTCCCGTGGGGTGTATGGATCGCGTTTGACCTGTTGATCGGCACCGGTTTTGCCTGTGGCGGTTGGGCACTGGCATGGGCGGTCTATGTTTTCAACAAAGGGGAATATCACCCGCTGGTGCGCCCAGCCTTGTTGGCGAGCCTGTTTGGTTATTCTCTGGGTGGCCTGTCGATCACCATCGACGTCGGTCGTTACTGGAACCTGCCGTACTTCTACATTCCGGGCCACTTTAACGTGAACTCGGTGCTGTTCGAAACGGCAGTCTGTATGACCATTTATATCGGCATCATGGCGCTGGAATTTGCGCCGGCCTTGTTTGAACGCCTGGGGTGGAAAGTTTCGCTCAAGCGTCTGAACAAAGTGATGTTCTTTATTATCGCCCTCGGCGCACTGCTGCCGACAATGCACCAGTCTTCAATGGGTTCATTGATGATTTCTGCCGGTAATAAGGTGCATCCACTGTGGCAAGCCTATGAAATGCTGCCGCTATTCTCGGTGCTTACCGCCTTTATAATGGGCTTCTCGATCGTCATCTTTGAAGGTTCGCTGGTACAAAGCGGCCTGAAAGGTAATGGGCCGGACGAGAAGAGTTTGTTCATCAAACTGACGAATACGATTAGCGTCCTGCTGGCGATCTTCGTAGTTCTACGCTTTGGTGAACTGATCTATCGGGACAAGTTGTCGTATGCGTTTGCAGGCGATTTCTACTCAGCCATGTTCTGGCTTGAGGTTGTGCTGATGGTCTTCCCGCTGGTGGTACTGCGTATCGCGAAACTGCGAAATGACTCGCGCATGCTGTACCTGTCTGCGCTGAGCGCATTGCTGGGTTGTGCAACATGGCGTCTGTCCTATTCGCTGGTGGCGTTCAATCCTGGTGGTGGCTACCACTACTTCCCGACCTGGGAAGAACTGTTGATTTCTATTGGTTTTGTGGCTATTGAGATTTGTGCATACATCGTACTCATTCGTCTACTGCCGATACTTCCTCCTTTAAAACAAAACGATCAAAATCGTCATGAGGCGAGCAAAGCATGAGCCAGAGAATTACTATTGATCCGGTAACCCGTATTGAAGGCCATTTACGCATCGACTGCGAAATCGAAAATGGCGTGGTATCAAAAGCATGGGCGTCCGGTACCATGTGGCGCGGCATGGAAGAGATCGTGAAGAATCGCGATCCGCGTGATGCGTGGATGATTGTGCAGCGTATTTGTGGTGTGTGTACCACCACGCACGCTATCTCTTCCGTGCGCGCTGCTGAAAGCGCACTGAACATTGATGTTCCCGTGAACGCGCAGTACATCCGTAACATCATTCTGGCAGCGCACACCACGCATGACCATATCGTGCACTTCTATCAGTTGTCTGCGCTGGACTGGGTGGATATCACCTCCGCACTGAAAGCCGATCCAGCAAAAGCCTCGGCGATGCTGAACGGCGTGTCGACCTGGCACCTGAACAGCGCGGAAGAGTTCACTAAGGTTCAGAACAAGATCAAGGACCTGGTTGCCAGCGGTCAGTTAGGTATTTTTGCCAACGGCTGCTGGGGTCACCCGGCAATGAAACTGCCACCGGAAGTGAACCTGATTGCAGTTGCACACTACCTGCAGGCGCTGGAATGCCAGCGTGATGCCAACCGCGTCGTGGCGCTGCTGGGCGGTAAAACACCGCACATCCAGAACCTGGCGGTCGGTGGGGTGGCGAACCCAATCAACCTCGACGGTCTTGGCGTGCTGAACCTTGAACGCCTGATGTACATCAAGTCCTTCATTGATAAGCTGAGCGACTTTGTTGAGCAGGTGTACAAAGTGGATACCGCGGTTATTGCCGCATTCTATCCGGAGTGGCTGGAACGCGGCCAGGGTGCGGTAAACTACCTGAGCGCGCCGGAATTCCCGACTGACGGCAAAAACGGCAGCTTCCTGTTCCCAGGTGGTTACATTACCGATGCAGACCTGTCGACCTATCGTCCGATCACCTCTCATTCTGATGAATACCTGATCAAAGGGATTCAGGAGAGTGCGAAACATGCGTGGTACAAAGACGAAGCGCCGCAGGCGCCGTGGGAAGGAACAACGGTTCCGGATTACACCGGCTGGTCTGACGATGGCAAATACTCCTGGGTTAAAGCGCCAACCTTCTACGGCAAAACGGTGGAAGTGGGCCCGCTGGCTAACATGCTGTGTAAACTGGCGGCAAAACGCGAGTCTACCCATGCCAAGCTGAATGAGATCATTGCGATTTACACCAAGCTGACCGGTAAAACCATCGAAGTGGCACAGCTGCATTCGACGCTGGGTCGTATCATTGGTCGTACCGTTCACTGCTGTGAACTGCAGAACGTTCTGCAAAATCAGTATAACGCGCTGATCGTAAACATCGGCAAAGGCGACCACACCACCTTCGTGAAACCGAATATCCCGGCCACTGGCGAGTTCAAAGGTGTCGGCTTCCTCGAAGCACCACGCGGTATGCTTTCTCACTGGATGGTGATTAAAGACGGCATTATCAGCAACTATCAGGCGGTTGTACCTTCAACCTGGAACTCTGGCCCGCGTAACTTTAATGACGAAGTGGGACCGTATGAGCGTTCACTGGTAGGCACGCCGATCGCCGATCCGAACAAACCGCTGGAAGTGGTGCGTACTATTCACTCCTTCGACCCTTGTATGTCATGTGCGGTGCATGTGGTGGACGTTGACGGGAACGAAGTCGTCTCAGTTAAGGTTCTGTAATGCGGATATTAGTCTTAGGGGTCGGCAATATTTTGCTGACTGACGAAGCCATCGGGGTACGTATCGTTGAGGCATTAGAGCAACGGTACATCCTGCCTGATTTCGTTGACGTTCTGGATGGCGGTACAGCGGGGATGGAGCTGCTCGGCGATATGGCGGACAGAGATCATCTGATCATTGCTGACGCCATTGTGTCGAGAAAAAGCACGCCGGGAACCATGATGGTCCTGCGGGATGAAGAGATCCCGGCGCTGTTTACCAATAAAATCTCGCCGCACCAGCTTGGCCTGGCCGACGTGTTGTCGGCCCTGCGTTTTACCGGCGAGTTTCCGAAGAAGCTGACTCTGGTCGGCGTTATTCCGGAATCGCTGGAGCCGCATATCGGGCTAACGCCGACGGTTGAAGCCATGATTGAACCTGTGCTTGAGCAGGTTCTCGCCGCGCTGCGCGAATCGGGTGTGGAAGCCATCCCTCGGGAGGCGGCCCATGTCTGAAGAGTTTTTAGGCTTTCAGACAGCCCCAAAAGCGCAGATTCAGGCCGCGTTTGAAGAGGTAGCCCGCCGTTCGATGCACGATCTCTCGTTCCTGCATCCGAATATGCCGGTGTATGTCTCTGATTTTACGCTGTTTGAAGGCCAGTGGACGGGGTGTGTGATCACGCCCTGGATGCTGAGCGCGCTGATTTTTCCTGGGCCAGATCAGATCTGGCCCCTGCGAAAAGTCAGCGAGAAAATGGGGCTGCGTTTACCGTATGGTGAGATGACATTTACCGTAGGCGAGCTAGATGGAGTATCGCAATACCTGTCCTGTTCGTTAATGTCGCCGCTTTCGCACAGCATGTCGGCACAAGAGGGTGTCCGCCTGACTGACGATTGCGCAAAAATGTTGTTATCGCTGCCGGTGACCGATCCGAACGCACCGCAACTTGGTCGTCGCGCGTTGCTGTTGGGCCGTCGGAGCTGTGAAAATGCATGAGTTGTCGCTTTGCCAGAGCGCCGTTGAGATTATTCAGCAGCAGGCAGAGCAGCACGATGTTAAACGTGTTACCGGCGTTTGGCTGGAAATTGGCGCGCTCTCCTGCGTTGAGGAGAGCGCCGTTCGTTTCAGTTTTGACATCGTCTGTCAGGGCACGGTCGCGCAGGGATGTGCATTGCACATTGAATACAAACCCGCTCAGGCCTGGTGCTGGGATTGCAGTCAGGTTGTGGAAATTACCCAGCATGATGCGCAATGTCCACGTTGTCAGGGCGATCGTTTGCGGGTTGAAAGCGGCGATTCACTGAAAGTGAAAAGTATTGAAGTCGAATAGCCCATAGGTTGCTATGGGACGGAGTCAGATATGTGTATTGGAGTCCCGGGTCAGGTTCTGACCGTCGGTGAAGATATTCACCAGCTTGCGCAGGTTGAAGTTTGCGGTATCAAGCGCGATGTCAACATTGCCCTGATTTGTGAAGGCGATCCGGCTGAGCTGGTCGGGCAATGGGTACTGGTGCACGTAGGATTCGCTATGAGCATCATCGATGAAGATGAAGCCAAAGCCACGTTAGATGCGTTACGCCGCATGGATTACGACGTCACCAGCGCGTGACGACTTCGCTTATCAGGCCTACGCCTTATATGTAGGCCGGATAAGGCATCTTGCGTTAGCCTTGGCGTTTGTCTTCGGTATTGGTATCGAAGTCACTGGCGTCATGGCGTTCATGAAGCTGTTCATTCAGCGGCCCGTTAGTGCGGTTCACAATCCGTCCACGCTTAACCGCCGGACGCGCTGCAACCTCTTTGGCCCAACGTTGAACGTGTTTGTAGCTCCCCGCATCAAGGAATTCTGCCGCGTCATAGACGTTGCCCAGCACCACATTGCCAAACCACGGCCAAATGGCCATATCGGCAATGGTATATTCATCCCCCGCCACAAACTGATGCTGTGCCAGTTGCTTATCCAGAACGTCGAGTAAACGCTTGGCTTCCATAGTGAAGCGATTGATCGCGTACTCAATTTTTACCGGCGCATAGTTGTAGAAGTGGCCGAAACCGCCGCCGAGGAAGGGCGCTGCGCCCTGTAACCAGAATAGCCAGTTCAGTGTTTCAGTGCGTTTTGGCAAATCCTGAGGCAGGAAATAACCATATTTCTCCGCCAGATAAAGCAGGATAGCGCCAGACTCAAACACGCGTACCGGTGGGTTTTGCGAATGGTCGCGCAGTGCCGGGATCTTCGAGTTTGGGTTCACCTCAACAAAGCCGCTGGAAAACTGGTCACCATCGCCAATACGGATGATCCAGGCATCATATTCCGCGCCGGTCACGCCCTGCGCCAGTAGCTCTTCCAGCATAATCGTCACTTTCTGACCGTTTGGCGTACCCAGCGAATAGAGCTGCAGCGGATGCTTGCCGACCGGTAGCGTTTTCTCGTGGGTGGCACCGGAAACCGGACGGTTGATGTTGGCGAATGCACCGCCATTGGATTTATCCCACGTCCAGACTTTCGCGGGCTGATAAGTATTGTCTGACATAGTGACCTGCCTTCTGAGTGGTTGTGTTGAAGCAGTGTAGCAGTTAGGGAAAACTCAATTTAACAGATTGGGACTTTATGTCGTGTTGTGCTGAAAGGGGAAGATAAATCTAACCCGTTCATTGTACGCAGACCGTACTCCATGAAGAGGAAATCAATGTTGGACGGAAATTGCTACCGTACTACCCTCAATAATTGGCGGTGAAAAAGCAGTAACAATGAAAAATGGTGTTCCAGGAGTAAGCGGTTATCAGGGCCCGGCGGGTGGGTGGGGCGCGGTAAAAGCCGTCACTGCTTCGGTGTTTTCGCAAAAGGCCGTCGCGCGCGACATTATCGCGATGTTCAAAATGAACCAAGTGAAAGGGTTCGATTGCCCGGGGTGTGCGTGGCCCGATCCGAGCCATCGTGCGCCGATGGAACTGTGCGAAAACGGCGTAAAAGCAGTGTCCTGGGAAACCACCAGTAAGAAAGCCTCACCTGCATTTTTCAGCCGCCACCCGGTATCGGCACTCTGGCAGTACAGTGATTATGCGCTGGAAAATATAGGCCGTTTGACGCACCCGATGAAATACGATGCCGTGACGGATACCTGGCAGGCCGTGGCGTGGGACATTGCGTTTCAGGAAATCGGCGAGCGACTGCGCAGCTATGACTCTGCACAGCAGGTTGAGTTTTACACCTCCGGTAGAACCTCAAATGAGGCGGCGTTCCTGTATCAACTGTTTGCCCGCGAATACGGCAGCAGCAACTTCCCGGACTGTTCAAACATGTGTCATGGCCCAACCAGTGCCGGGCTGACGCGGGCCATTGGTCTTGGGAAAGGGACCGTGGAGCTTGATGATTTTGAACAGTGTGAGCTGGTGATTTGCATCGGACATAATCCTGGCACCAACCATCCGCGCATGCTGACCACGTTACGCGACGTTGCCAAACGCGGGGCTAAAATTATCTCAATTAACCCGCTTACCGAGCGCGGACTTGAGCGCTTTAGCTTCCCACAAAGCCCGAAAGAGATGTTCACCGGCCAGACGACAGCACTTAGCAGCGATTACTACCAGGTCAAAATGGGCGGTGATGCCTCGCTGCTCAAAGGCATCATGAAGGCGTTGATCGAAATGGATGAAGCGCGGATCTTGCTGGGTCAGCAACCGACGCTCGATCATGCGTTTATCGACGAACATACCGCGGGTTATTCGGCGTTGTATGACGATTTACGCCAATGTTGCTGGGCTGAACTGGAGCAGGACTCTGGCCTGACGCGCAGCCAGATGGAAGATCTGGCACACAGCTATAACAAATCTCGCGCGACGATCATTTGTTATGGACTGGGTATCACCCAGCATAAAAACGGTACCGAGAACGTCCAGCAACTGGTGAATCTGCTGTTGTTGAAAGGCAATATGGGCAAACCGGGGGCGGGGATCTGCCCACTGCGCGGGCATTCCAACGTGCAGGGCGACCGTTCCGTAGGGATTAACGAGGCGGCATCAGAAGACTTCCTGCAGCGCCTGGAAGCGCATTTTTCTATCAACGTTTCGCGTCAGCATGGTCGCTCCAGCGTGGAAAGTATTCGGGCGATAGAGCGTGGTGAGGCGAAGGCATTGATTTGCATGGGCGGGAATCTGGCGGTGGCGATGCCTCAGCCGCAGCGTACCTTCGAGGCGATGAAAAAGCTGGATATGCAGGTTCACATTGCGACCAAGCTCAATCGTTCGCATTTGCTGCTGGCAAAACACAACTATCTGCTACCCGCGCTGGGCAGAACCGAACGCGATATGCAGGCAACGGGTATTCAGTCAGTAACCGTCGAGGATTCTATGTCGATGGTCCACGCTTCCTGCGGTGCGCTAAAACCGGCCTCTCAATGGCTAAAATCGGAACCGGCGATTGTGGCGGGGCTGGCTCGCGCCACGCTTCCCCACTCGCCGGTAAACTGGGAAGCGCTGACCGGGAACTATGCGTTGATTCGCGACGCCATCGAGGCCGTTATTCCGGCGTTTCGCGATTATAACGCGCGTATTGCCGAGCCCGGTGGATTTCGTATGGATACGCCGGCTTCGCGGCGTGAATGGCACACCGCAAACGGTAAAGCTAATTTTGTCGTCAGTCGTCAGCGTGCAGTCGAGCGGGAAAACCAGCCTGCTGAGGCGCTGGTGCTGGCCACACTGCGTAGCCACGATCAGTACAACACTACTATTTATGGCATGAACGATCGCTATCGTGGCATTAGCGGGCGACGTGATGTGGTGTTTTTAAGCGCCGTGGAAGCAACGGCCCGCGGGCTGAATCAGGGCGATGTCGTTAACGTCCAAGCGTTGGATGACCACGGTAAGCCTTGCGTGGATCGTATGATGCACGGGCTAACGGTCGTCATTTACGATATGGCGGCGGGTTCGATCGGCGCGTATCTGCCGGAAGCGAATGTGCTGCTGTCGCTCGATGCGGTCGATACTGAAAGTCTGACCCCGGCGTATAAAAGCGTGCCGGTTATCCTCAGTAAAGCGTAGCTCCTGCTACGAATTTTTCGCCTCTGAGCGCCAGCCGCTGCGTTGAGGTGTATGATAAGTCAACCTCTGTCCGGTTAGTGTCGCAGAGCAGGCAATCAGAGCGAAAAATTCACGCCACCCTGCTCAGGCTGTATTGTTTTGAGGTAAGGTGCATGAGCAAAGGAACGACCAGTCAGGATGCCCCATTCGGGACATTATTGGGCTACGCCCCCGGCGGCGTAGCAATCTACTCTTCAGATTACAGCTCCCTTGACCCACGGGACTACGACGATGATGCTGCGTTTCGCAGCTATATCGACGACGAATACATGGGCCACAAATGGCAGTGCGTCGAGTTCGCGCGCCGTTTTCTCTTTCTCAACTATGGCGTAGTCTTCACCGATGTGGGTATGGCCTGGGAGATCTTCTCCTTGCGTTTCCTGCGCGAAGTGGTGAATGACAATATTCTGCCGTTACAAGCATTCCCTAATGGCTCACCCCGCGCGCCGGTAGCAGGCGCTCTACTTATCTGGCAAAAAGGCGGTGAGTTCAACGAAACGGGCCATGTGGCAGTCGTCACCCAGTTGCTGGAAAATAAAATCCGTATTGCTGAACAGAACGTGATCCACACGCCGCTGCCTCCCGGACAGCAGTGGACCCGCGAGCTGGAGATGGTGGTTGAAAATGGTCACTACACCCTGCGTGATACCTTTGATGACACCACGATCCTCGGCTGGATGATCCAAACTGACGATACCCGCTACAGTCTGCCGCAGCCAGAGATCGACAATGACGCCCTGAAGATTGGCGGCGCGAGACTGGAAGATAGCGGACAGTTTGATGGTAAGTGGCTGAACGAGCAGGATCCGTTGCAAAAAGCCTACGTATTGGCAAATGGTCATGTGATCAATCGGGATCCGCATCAGTACTTCACCATTACTGAAAGCGCGGAGCAGGAGCTAATTAAAGCGACCAACGAACTGCATCTGATGTATCTGCACGCCACCGACAAAGTGCTGAAAGACGATAACCTGCTGGCGCTGTTCGATATTCCAAAAATTCTCTGGCCGCGTCTGCGCCTCTCATGGCAGCGTCGTCGGCACCATATGATCACCGGTCGTATGGATTTTTGTATGGATGAGCGCGGGCTGAAGGTGTACGAGTACAACGCCGATTCCGCATCGTGCCATACCGAGGCAGGCCTGATCCTTGAACGCTGGGCTGAGCAAGGCTACCGTGGGCGCGGGCACAATCCTGCAGAAGGGCTGATCAACGAACTGGCCGGCGCCTGGAAGCACAGTCGCGCACGTCCTTTCGTTCACATCATGCAGGACAAGGACATTGAAGAGAACTACCATGCGCAGTTTATGCAGCAGGCGCTGCATCAGGCCGGGTTTGACAGCAAAATCCTCCGCGGACTGGACGAATTACGCTGGGATGATGCCGGCCAGTTGATTGACGGCGACGGTCGTTTGGTAAATTGCGTCTGGAAAACCTGGGCATGGGAAACCGCGATCGAGCAAGTGCGTGAGGTGAGCGAAACCGAATACGCTGCCGTGCCAATTCGTACCGGACATACTCACCAGGAAGTACGACTGATTGATGTTCTGCTGCGCCCGGAAGTGCTGGTCTTCGAGCCGTTGTGGACGGTTATTCCCGGCAACAAAGCAATATTACCGATCCTGTGGCAACTGTTCCCTCATCATCGCTATCTGCTTGATACTGACTTCACTGTTAACGACGAGCTGGCGAGAACCGGTTATGCCGTGAAACCTATTGCAGGACGTTGTGGCAGCAACATCGATCTGGTCAGCCACGAGGAAGAACTGCTCGATAAGACCAGCGGTAAGTTTGCTGAACAGAAGAACATTTATCAGCAGCTTTGGTGTCTGCCCAACGTTGCCGGTAAATATATTCAGGTTTGCACGTTCACCGTGGGCGGTAACTACGGCGGCACCTGTCTGCGCGGTGACGATTCGCTGGTGATTAAAAAAGAGAGTGATATCGAACCGCTGATTGTAGTGAAAGGGGCGTAACCTTTCAGGTCTGTTTCTGATTGCGCTAAAGAAGTCGGGGTATGTCTCCGGCTTTTTTATTTGTTTTTACAAAGGCTGTGATTATATTAAGTCTGGTTGTGGCGGGTATATTAAATCATTCATATATCCATGGTATGAAGTGGTTCTATTTGTTTTTATGTCAACTCAGTGAATGCTCTGGATATATTATCAGTTCAACTCAAATATTATTTCTGGAAAACAAATGACAAGGAATAATAAATATTTAATCATATTATCGAACCCTTGCATTATATTTCCTTGGCAGGGTATAATTATAATTTATCTCTTTGTTAAGTTCAACTATATCATATATCCCAAAAACAGAATTTGACGGCGAGTCGTACGTTTCTGGCATGTAAAAACCGACTAATCCTTTTGACGTGTCGATTTTCAACATAAAATTAAGTGAATTATTTTGATGTTCACCCAACACTATGATTTCATCTGTTTTGCTATCTGTTCCATAAACAAATGCTACGTGTCCTTGTTTTTGCGAAGAGCGCCACCATATAGCCAAACTACCGAAAGCTGGTTCTTTTATTTTTTTGAAATTACTATCACCAACGAAAGAATTTGATCCTCTTGGATTATTTTATTTTGGATAAGCTACCTTCTGAAAACAATAGTTTACAAATGATGCGCACCACGGAACAGTCGACATTTTCGCAGTGGCTTTGTCATTTATTAATATATGGTAATTATGTGGTTTTTCCGGTTCCTCCGGTTTTTCTAGGAGTTTCTCATTTTTTCCTCCATAAATTTTCGGCTTCTTGCCATGCAAAAAAACATCCATGGAGCTTCTTTTTGTTCATGTCTTGTTATTGCCACTGGATTCCCACTGTTTTTACTTCCCTCGGACGGTAATTTTTTTGTAGCTCCTGAGGCTGTACTCTGTGTTCCTGATGATTTTGGCTTGTTTGACGCAGCTTTTGTTTGAGGCGAATCAGGTATCCATCCTCCTGGTGATAAAGGTCCATCCACTGCATTACCTATATCACCCGTACCGGTTCTGGCGGCAGGCGGGCCGTCAATAAATACCGTGGGGAACCCGGTGTAATAACGGTTTCGTGATAACCGTCATGCTGGGCACCTTTATCGTTAAATCTGGCTGCTGTGGGCATAGGGATCCTTTATAATATTTAGTCAGAGTAAGAGCTTGAATTAAATTTATGTTTATGAATAATTTCAATTTTGGAATTTATTGCTTTTGCATGAGTTTAGGAAGATTATCATTTGTGATCCAAGTGGTCTTCATTATTGATGCTGTGAGTAAAGACAATATTTGGATGTTTGCAATGCTGCCGAATTCTTAACAATATAAGTTTGTAATGATTTTATAAATTATGTTCTTTTTTTGAATTAAACATGCTTTATGTGGCAATTACCGGAGATGGTTCGTCATTTATGAAATCGGCAAATCCTTTTCCCGGGACATCTCTACACTTATGATTAATTGAATATACAATTACTCAAGAACAATACATTGCAAGTTTGGAGTAGTGTCACTTAGCAGAGAGAATAGCACTATTCGACTCGGTTATTCGGCTTTTATTGAAAATACCATCGATAGTTTCATTCTCTGTCATATTCGTTATTTTGTTTCTTTTAAAATCAAATTATTTAAAAGCACGTCCAGTTCTCTTGAGTGATAAAAATCAACACAATCATATATAACCATATTTAGCTGGGCCAGATCGCCTTCAGTTTGCCTAGGTTTATGAAAATTATCTGTTTTAATTTTTATAAACATATCAAGAGCATTGTTCTTATCACTACTAAAAGCTAATCCTTCCTCGATGTCAATAAATCCCATTGTATAATCTTTCAAGGGTGGGTTATTAAAGTTCAATCCCATTTTTTCATAATTATTAGTAATACACCGAGCAAGAGAGTACGTTTTGTAATTATCTAGAAGATGCTCATGGGTATTGAGAGTATTTCCATTTGAACAAGTTGCATATCCGGAAGCAAGAAATAAAGAAAAGACTAAGTTGAGCCTGTTTGTCATTATTTCAACTCCCAGAAATATATTGCGGCAGTATAATCTGCGATATAGTAATGATCGGCTATTACTCTATTTCCAGTCCATAATGTTGCATGCCCTGATGCGTTAAAATCCCTGGGGGATTTAGGGATCATTATATAAATGCCTTTCTTGCCATCTAGTTTTGAACTTACATCACTCAGGTTAGTCGGATAATTTACAACTATGTCAGCCTTTCCCCACTTGCCTTCGAGAATACTCTTTAGTTTTTCAGCGCCAGGTTCTATTTGCTGGCCATGAAATTTATTATTTTTATTTGTTATTTTTATCCCTCTGTTCCCAACTTGCCTCATTCCACCAGCAAGCAAGGCTAGGGAAGGTGCGAACAAGTTCCTGATATGAGATCATCATATTCATCCGGAGCGCATCCCAGAGGGACATCATGAGCCATCAACTCACCTTCGCCGATAGTGAATTCAGCACTAAGCGCCGTCAGACCCGAAAAGAGATTTTCCTCTCCCGCATGGAGCAGATTCTGCCATGGCAGAATATGACCGCTGTCATCGAGCCGTTTTATCCCAAGGCGGGCAATGGCCGACGGCCCTATCCGCTGGAGACCATGCTGCGTATTCACTGCATGCAGCATTGGTACAACCTGAGCGACGGTGCCATGGAAGATGCCCTGTACGAAATCGCCTCCATGCGCCTGTTTGCCCGATTATCCCTGGATAGCGCCCTGCCGGATCGCACCACCATCATGAATTTCCGCCACCTGCTCGAGCAGCATCAACTGGCCCGTCAATTGTTCAAGACCATCAATCGCTGGCTGGCCGAAGCAGGCGTCATGATGACCCAAGGCACTTTGGTGGATGCCACCATCATTGAGGCACCCAGCTCTACCAAGAACAAAGAGCAGCAACGCGATCCGGAGATGCATCAGACCAAGAAAGGCAATCAGTGGCACTTTGGCATGAAGGCCCACATTGGTGTCGATGCCAAGAGTGGCCTGACCCACAGCCTGGTCACCACCGCGGCCAACGAGCATGACCTCAATCAGCTGGGTAATCTGCTTCATGGAGAGGAGCAATTTGTCTCAGCCGATGCCGGCTACCAAGGAGCGCCACAGCGCGAGGAGCTGGCCGAGGTGGATGTGGACTGGCTGATCGCCGAGCGTCCCGGCAAGGTAAAAACCTTGAAGCAGCATCCGCGCAAGAACAAAACGGCCATCAACATCGAATACATGAAAGCCAGCATCCGTGCCAAGGTGGAGCACCCGTTTCGCATCATCAAGCGGCAGTTCGGCTTCGTGAAAGCCAGATACAAGGGGCTGCTGAAAAACGATAACCAACTGGCGATGTTATTCACCCTGGCCAACCTGTTTCGGGTGGACCAAATGATACGTCAGTGGGAGAGATCTCAGTAAAAACCGGAAATAACGCCAGAAATGGTGGAAAAAATAGCCTAAATAGGCTGATTCGATGTGTTTGCGGGAAAAAAATCGGCCCAGATCCGCGAAATTTTAATCAGCGAGTCAGCTTGGGAAGAAATGACCTGCTTATTCGCACCTTCCTTAGTGTAAAACGCAGTCCTTTTTGTGACATATAACCTCCCTGGGGGACAGAAAAAAGAGCCAGTTCGTTGAGAAGTGGCTGTATATATATGGCGTTGCGCCTGTATTCAACTATGCCGCTTATTACAGTTATAGATACATCATGATAAACAGAAAAACAGAGCACATAATTCGTGGTGGTTATTTAGTGCTTTGCAGCTTTTCTCTTGCTTTTTTAGCTTCAACAAGCAGGCGTGTGGTACGGGGAAATGATATTATATTATAAAATGAGTTGCTGTTCATGACGTGCCGGCATAAATAAATAGCCAGTAACTGTAAAGGAAAAAAGCTAAACTGCCCCATCCAGCTATTAAGCTCTATTGATTTTATGACCGTCAGAAAGAAAGCAGTCAGAGTCAGTAGTACGTTAAAAAGATAAAAGTAATGTATAAAGCGTAATCCGCTGACATACCCACGCCCTAATCTCCAGAGTATAAAGGCAATGTATACCCCCATAAATGGTGAAATGGATATTGATAATATGGCACTTAATGGAACAGGAAGGTCAAAGTAATATATTATCGTCGTCCATCCCCAGACAAGCGGAGGGATCAAGAGCATTACTATAATTCCGACTGGAAAAGGGTTCGGGAGCGAATGTTGGTACCACTGAAGATGGAGCGCATTTTCCTGTTCCGGCGAAGACTGTTTAAGCAGAGCCTCCCCGCTGTTTTTTATCAACTGATCAACCTGTTTCCCTTCCTGGATTAGTAACTGAAACCGGGAGCCAGTCAGCAGTCTTATTATATTCATTTAATTAATGGTACCCACTGACTGTAATAATCCAAAAACATATTCACCGGAGGTGTTGATACTTCCCGGTGAACGTATAACACCACTGACAGCACTTCCGGAAACCGCCATTGTACTGGTGATTGCGCTGATGAGCTGTTTTATTAAATCCCGGTGAAGTGCTTCTGAAGGATATCGTCTGGGATATTTTCCGGCACGGATCATCGCTTTCATCGTTTTGTTGGAAATCCCCAGGTTAAGCTGTTTTATAATACCTTCGAACAGACGAGTCTGCTCCATATTACCGCTATAGATACATCATGGTAAATATGAAAAAAGAACGTAATTCGTGGCGGTTATTTAGTGCTCTGCAGCTTTTCTCTTGCCTTTTTAGCTTCAACAAGCAGGCGTGTGGTACGGAAGAATGATATTATTTTATAAAATGAGTTACTGTTTATTGTGTGTCGGCATAAATAAATAACCAGTAACTGTAAGGGGAAGAAGTAAAGTTGCTTCATCCATTCATTAAGCTCTACTGATTTTATGAGTATCAAAAGAAAGACAGCCGAAGTCAGCAGGATATTAAAAAGATGAAAGCAATATATAAGGAGTAAGCCGCTGATATATCCGCGCCCTAATCCATATGGTATTAAAACAATGAATATACACATGAATGGTGTAATGGAATACAAAAAAAGAGCGCTTAATTCTACTGGGAGCTTAAAGTGAAATATTAATGTTGCCCATCCCCATGCAAGTACGATTTCCAGCAGCATAATAATAATTCCTACTGAAAAAGGGTTAGGGCGCGAAAGCCTGTACCATTGAATGTTGAGGGCATTCTCCTGTACCGGTGTGGATTTTTTGAGTAAATCCACGCCTCCATTCTCTATCAATTGATCAACCTGTTGACCTTCCTGAATTAGTTGGAGGAATTGACTGCCAAATAACAATCTTGTTACATTCATTTAATTAATGGTACCCACTGACTGTAATAATCAAAAAACATATTCACCGGAGGTGTTGATACTTCCCGGTGAACGTATAACACCACTGACAGCACTTCCGGAAACCGCCATTGTACTGGTGATTGCGCTGATGAGCTGTTTTATTAAATCCCGGTGAAGTGCTTCTGAAGGATATCGTCTGGGATATTTTCCGGCACGGATCATCGCTTTCATCGTTTTATTAGAAATCCCCGGGTTAAGCTGTTTTATGATGCCTTCGGTCAGACGAACCCGCTCCATTCTCGGATAACGCTTCAACCAGTCAATAACCTTCAGCGAAGAAACTGATTTCATCGTCTTGTATGTCATGACTGCTTCTTTTAACGGCCCACCAAGCGAAGCAAGCGAAATTATATCAAGTGCTGAGGTGGTTGCTATATACCAGCCCTGCGTATCAACCCAGTCAATATATTGACCGTCATTGAAGGCTATATCAACCATACGTACAAGACCATTGAGACACTGTAACCCAGTCGCAACAGTTCCAGCGGTAGCCAGGACAGCCAAAGGGGTACTCATCCCTCCCGTAAGCGGTACGGAGCCCACAGAGGCAGCCCATGCGACAGCCGTGAGTACGGCGGCTCCACAGGATAACACTGTTGATGCAATTTCTGTTCCGATTGACGGGTCTTTAACGGCTTCTTTGACGCTTTTCGCCATGCCTTCACGGGATAACTGCGTTGTCTGAGTCACAACGACATGGGTTATCTGATTTTGACCTGGAGCGGGAGAACGATGTGAGGGACGAACTAAAAATGAGCGATAACCGTCATTGTATATGATGCCTGCACCATAAAAATCACGCTGGCAGTCGAGAGCATCAGCCAGTGCATGAAAATCAAAATCAGTCCCCTTCGTCTGTCCCAGTATGCGCGACCAGTCATAACCTGGTAAATCATTACCTTCAGGATAAAACAAATGAGACATAATCATACTCCCCATCATCGACACAGGAAATGGCTTCGACTGTAATGACCGTACAGCGTTACGCTCGTCTTCAGGCACGCTACCGCCGAAGTTTCCGGCGTCTGCCATCTCCCCTGATAAAACGTAACCCTGTACTGACACGACTTCTCGTCGCGGTGATAAAGCAACACAGCACTCCGCCCTCAGGGCAGAATGCTGTGGATTTACTCTTAAGCTTCCAGCGGCGCACGCCAGTCGTCAGCACCGGAGGTGCCTGCCGAGACGTGTTCCCACTCGATTTTGCGATAGGCCAGTGAGACCTTAACCAGTTGCGTGAACTCGCGTTTGGTGTCGTCCTGGCAGTGCGGCATATTGCAGTCGATATCTACGATGGTGGAATCGGTCAGACGGGTGGTGAAGAAGTGCTCCTGTTTGCCTTCAACAGACGTGCGGTACCAGTGCAGTTCGGTGGTCGGCAGCATTTCACCGGAAGCCAGCGCGTTGTACAGTAACGGGACGGCTTTGTTCAACGCGACAGTGAAGATGAATGGCTTGTGAGAACGCTGACCGCTTGGCTGACCAGACTGCGGGTCGGTAGGGACGGTAACATTGTGGCTGAATTCCTGCACCAGCATCTCGTCTTCGTGGCCCTGAACATAAATATTACCTACAGATTCTGCGGTAAATGCCCGGTCAGTAATCAGTCCCTGGGTTTGTCCTTTAATTGAAATATAACACGGCGTTGGCATGTGTAACTCCTTTCTTAATTAACTCAATGTGAGCATCTCTACTGGTAACCATTAAGTTGGAAACCGTAATGTCAGATTCACCTTAATAATTGCTGTCGATGCAAGTATTAAAGTGCAGAATCGGACTTGTTAATAAAAATAATTGCATGTGTGTCATGAATAATATTGTATCTGATGGGTTTCTTACTCCATTAACACCCGCGTTTACGAATGGGTCACGCGAACTCATTTTCTAAATCTATATATTTACTCAGTTATTGAAATTGTTTTGGTTGCCTGTCTTCTTTAGTTGGGTCTATGTATGATTTTGAAAAATAACAAATTTAAAATTTATAATGACATTGGATTGAATAGTTTATGCATTAAGTAACATTCGTATGAATACCATCGATAAAATAACCTTAACAGGTGTTTTCTAATTTGTGTTCTGCGCGTATCATACGCCTTAAAAATAGTGTTGCACCTTTTTTTTAACGATGCGGGAACAGTATAAAGGATGTCTTTACTGTATGGGTTATAATATCCACCCCCGCGTTATGAATGGAATTAGTAGATAACCAGACGGACTAACCATCATGAGCAACAATAAAGACGGCAGTATCGCTCCTAAAGAACGTATTAATATCCGCTACCTCCCCAAAGTTGAGGGACAAACAGCAGAAGTGGAATTACCGCTTAATCTGCTGGTCACTGGCGATCTGAAAGGGCGGGCAGATGACACGCCGCTGGATGAACGCCAGTCGGTTTCAATCAATAAAAATAATTTCGATGCGGTAATTGCAGAGTCCGGAATCGGACGGGACTTCACCGTGTTGTCGGCGCTCAGTGAGGTTTCTGGCGCCCGGATGGACATCAGCCTGAAAGTGAAATCAATGGCTGACCTCACACCGGACAATATTGCCGCCAGTGTGCCGGAGCTGAAAAAACTGCTGGAGCTGCGTGAGGCGCTAGTTGCGCTGAAAGGGCCAATGGGCAATATCCCCGCGTTTCGTGCTCAGTTGCAGGCGTTGCTGGGTAACGAGGAAACCCGCGAACAGCTGATTCAGGAACTGGGTCTCGCCGGTCAGAAATAATTTTGCACAAGGATTTCACTATGTCTTTACAGGAAGAAGTTACTCCCGTCGCTGCACCGGCGGCTACAGGATCTCTGCTGGATAACATTATGGCGCAGAGCCGCTTTCAGCCTGAGTCTGAAAGCTACGATATTGCCCGTCAGGGCGTGACCGCCTTTATCGCAGCCCTGTTGCAGCATGAAGCCGAATCAATCGATATTCTGGCAGTGAACGCCATGATTGCCGATATCGATGAACGCATGGGTCGGCAGATGGATATTATTTTCCATTCTCCTGAGTTTCAGGATCTGGAGTCATTCCTGCGCTCCCTGAAGCTGCTGGTGGAGCGTTCAGATACGCGAGAAAATATCAAAATCCACTTGTTGCATGTGACGAAGGAAGAGTTGCTCGACGATTTCGAGTTTGCCCCAGAAATCATCCAGTCCGGTTATTACAAGCATGTTTACTCCAGCGGATACGGTCAGTTCGGCGGTGAGCCTGTTGCGGCGGTGGTCGGCAATTATGCGTTTGGAAACAATGCGGCAGATATGAAGCTATTGCAGTACGTCAGCGCGGTCGGTGCGATGGCGCACGCGCCGTTCCTGTCATCGGTGGCCTCTGAGTTTCTTGGTCTTGATTCCTGGACGGAGTTGCCGGGTATTAAGGACATCAGCGCGATTTTCGAAGGCCCGGCTTACACCAAATGGCGCTCCCTGCGCGAATCTGAAGATTCCCGGTATCTTGGCCTGACGGCACCACGTTTCCTGCTGCGTCAGCCTTATGCGCCGGGTGACAATCCGGTGAAGAGCTTTAACTATCGCGAGAACGTCAGCCGCAGGCACGATGACTACCTCTGGGGCAATACGGCGTTTCTGCTGGCGGCGAATATGGCGGAGAGCTTCGCAAAATACCGCTGGTGTCCGAATATTATCGGTCCGCAGAACGGCGGCGCGGTGAAGGATTTGCCGGTGCATCTTTATGAGGCGATGGGGCAGATACAGGCCAAAATTCCGACCGAAGTGCTGATTACCGACCGTCGTGAATACGAATTGTCAGAAGAGGGTTTCATCACTTTGACCATGCGTAAGGGCAGCGACAGCGCGGCGTTTTTCTCAGCCAACTCGGTACAGAAGCCAAAAGTGTTCCCGAACACCCCGGAAGGCAAGGTGGCGGAAACTAACTACCGGCTGGGGACGCAACTGCCTTACCTCTTCATCATTAATCGTCTGGCGCACTACATCAAGGTGTTGCAGCGTGAGCAGATTGGTTCGTGGAAGGAGCGCGGCGACCTGGAGAATCAACTGAACACCTGGATACGTCAGTATGTGGCGGATCAGGAGAACCCGCCTGCTGACGTCCGTAGTCGTAAACCGCTGCGGCAGGCGAAAATTGAAGTGCTGGATGTGGACGGTGAGCCGGGCTGGTACCAGGTGGCGCTTTCCGTACGTCCGCACTTCAAGTATATGGGCGCCAGTTTTGAACTGTCGCTGGTCGGGCGTCTGGACAGGGAGTAGTCATGATAGCGGAACGGAGTATCGGGGGAAGTTTGTTTGAGCGTATTGGCGATGCGGTTGTGTCATCGCAGCGCCGCAGGCCAAAGACGGCGTTGATGTATTCCATCAGGCATAACCTGCAAAACATCCTCAATACCCGTTCCGGTAGCTGTCACGGCTCGCCGGAGCTGGGGATTGCTGATTTAAATGATGAAACCCTGGTCTCCAGTGATTTTCGCCAGGAAATTGGCCGGGGTATTCATGACTGTATCCTACATTATGAGCCGCGTATTGCGAAGGCGGTGGTGATTGCAGCCACAGCAGAGGGGCATTCTCCGCTGGAGTTGCGCTTTCATATTGTGGCGCGGATGAATTTTGCTGATGCAGCGGATGTCCTGGAGTTTGACATCCTGCTGGATAACCACCAGCACTATCAGGTGGAGTGAATATTATGGCTTTTGAAGAGCGTTACTACCGGGAAGAACTGGATTACCTTCGCCAGTTAGGCAAACTGCTGGCGGAGGACAAACCGTATCTGGCCCGTTTTCTGGCCGAGAAAGAAGGCGATCCGGACGTGGAGCGTTTGCTGGAGGCGTTCGCTTTTCTCTCCGGCGGCCTGCGGCAAAAGCTGGAGGATGAGTTCCCAGAGTTCACGCACGGGATTATCCGGATGCTGTGGCCTAATTATCTGCGTCCGGTTCCAGCCATGACGGTGATTGAGTACCAGCCTAAAAACAACCTGAATGCGCCCGTTCAGGTTTGTCGTGATGAGCTGGTCAGATCCTGCACCGTTAATGGTTCATTGTCTTCCGGTCAGGGGGTACTGGCCGACAGAGAATTAACCCTCCCCCCGGTTTGTCATTTTACGCTTGCAAGAGATCTCTGGTTACAGCCCTTGTACATCCAAGATGTGCATAACAACAGCACTCTCAAAGAGGGGATCATTGATATTGATTTTTCTGCCGGAAACGGAATATCTCCTCGCGACCTGGATTTGAATAAACTCACGTTCTGGCTGGGTAACGACGATGACTATACCCGCCATCAGCTCTATCTGTGGTTCAGTGAACGCCTGATGAACGCTGAATTAGTTTGTGGAGAGCATAGGGTATCGTTGCCAGATTTATGGCTGGATGCTGCTGGGTTTGAAAGTGAGGATGCGCTGTTACCGTGGCCTAAAAACGTCCACAATGGCTACCGGGTGCTCCAGGAGTATTTTTGTTACCCAGAGAGCTTCTTTTTCTTTCATCTTCGTGATGCTGCTCCATTGCCGGAGGATTTTCCGGTCGGCAATTTCACGCTGCGCCTGCGCTTTAACCAGCCGTTACCTGTTGATATCAAACTGCGCCGCAGTTCATTGCGGCTTCACTGCACGCCCGCCGTCAATCTGTTTGTGCATCATGCCGAGCCTGTCAGAGCGGACGGCAGCCTGGCGCAGTATCCGTTGCATGCCAGCCATAAGCATCCGGATTCTTATGATATTTTCCGCGTGAAGTCCGTTTCCAGCAAGATTGCAGCGTCAGACGATGTTTCTGATTTGGGAGAATCAGTTCGCCTCTGGCCTGAGTTTGAAAGTTTCAACCACCAGATTGAGTACAGTCGCCAGCGTGAGGTTATTTACTGGCATAACCGGATAAAAACATCGTTGCTCCATCGCGGTCTTGATCATGCCATCGCCTTTGTTCATGCCGATGGCGGCGTGCCGGAGGCTTCCCGGCTGAAAGGCGAGGTGATCACCGCCGAGCTGGTCTGTACCAACCGGATGCTGCCCGTGGAGTTGCATACTGGTGATATCTGCGTCTCCATCGGCAAAAATCCGTCCGTTGCTTCTTTCAGCAACATCATGCGTCCGACACGCCCGCTGTATCCGGTTATGGACGGTGATATGCACTGGTCGCTGATTTCCAGTATGAACCTGAACTACCTCTCTCTGCTGGACCGGGATGCGCTGGTGCAGATCCTGCGTACCTTCGATCTTCCTGGCGTTCACCACCCGCAGCAGGCCCGGCTCTCCCGGCAGAAGCTGGATGCCATTGAGAAGATGGAAACAAAGCCTGTAGACAGGCTGTTTAAGGGCATTCCCGTCAGGGGACTTGCCACTACGCTGTGGATGAATCCCGCGCCGTTTGTCTGCGAAGGTGAGGTATATCTGCTGGGAACCGTGCTGTCGCAGTTCTTTGCGCTTTACGCCAGCATCAACTCGTTCCACTGTCTGAAAATCATCAACACGGAAAGTCAGGAGGCCTGGGAATGGCAGAGCAGCGGTCAGCACGCCCTGATGTAGCGCAGGTGTTACCGCTTCCGGCAGACGTGCGCGGCATGAATTTCTATGTGCTGCTGGAGTCGCTGTATCGCCGCTACGGTGAGCGGGGCAGTGAACCTTCCCTGCGCACCGAACCGGAAGACGAGGTGGTGCTGTTCAAATCCGACGCCAGCATTGCCTTTCCGGGCAGTGATTTAAGCACCCTTGAGCGTAATGAGGCCAGACAGTTTTCCCTGACCACTAAATTTCTCGGTTTTTCCGGTAGCCAGTCGCCGCTACCGGGTTATTACCTGGACCGGATGGCGCGGGAGTCCGCGCAGAATGAAGAGGGGCTGAAAGAGTTCCTCGATCTGTTCAGCCATCGCTGGACGCAGTTTGCCTACCACGCCTGGCGTAAGTACCGCTATTACATCTGTTTTCGCAATGGCGGTACGGATACGTTTTCGCAGCGCATGTATTCCTTGGTGGGGCTGGGGAATCCGCAGGTGCGCAATAAGCTCGCTATTAATCACAGCAAGATGCTGGCCTATGCGGGCGTCCTGGCAACGCCGGGGCGTGCACCGGACGTGGTATGCAATCTGGTCTCCCACTGTTTTGATTTACCGGACGTCACGATTGACAGTTGGCAGTTACGTAAAGTTGCCGTTGAGCCGTTACAGCAGAACCGGCTGGGAGAGCGTAATCCGAAGACGCGAACCGCCGGGCATGTGGCCGGACGCTCCGTGCTGGGCGTCAATTTCACGCTCGGCGCGCGTGTGCCGGATCGCAGCGGTAAATTTCTGCTGCGGATAGGCAATCTGTCGATGAAGCGTTATCTGTCATTTCTGCCTGATGGTGAACACCATCAGGCACTGCAGATGTTTATCTCTTTTCTGCTGCGCGACCAGTTAGCGTGGGATTTGCAGTTGTGTCTGGCACCTTCGCAGGCGAAGGGGATGCAACTAGGGGATAAATCCAGTACCCGTCTGGGCCGTACCGGTTTTATCGGTCTGCCGAAGACACCGCCTTACGTCACCCTCCACATCAGGGAGTAATTTTATGGAACAGTCTGTGGTTGCGGAACAACAACAACGTGGCAATGTATCACTGACCTTACAGGTGATGAACGGTAACGAACTGGAAAGCGGGCGTGCCGCGAGGTGCCTTTTTTCCGGCGATGGCGGTGAAATTGGCCACTCGGAAGGCTGCCACTGGCCGGTGCAGGACCGGGCCGGATCGATTGCCGGGCGCGCCTGCGCCATTGTCAGCCACGACGGCGCATTCTGCCTGCGCAGCCTGATGCCGGGACTGATGATTAACCTTGCACCGGTATCGACGGATGCCGGACTGGTGTGCCTGCGCCAGGGCGATGAAATCAGCCTCGGCGCGCTGGCGTTGAAAGTCTTCCTACATGAAGGGAAACGTGTCAGCTATGGCGAGCAGATGGCGACGCCGGAAAGTATTGTGACACAGCGCGACAGTCTGGTGGAGGCTTTGATCTCCACCGACGGTCAGCCGGAATATCCGGGGATGCAGCAGCGCCATCATCTTACCTCCACGGTAGTGAATAGCTTTTCGTCCGATCCACTACAGGTGTTGCAGAGTGAAAGTCTGACGACAGCACCGCAAAACATAGCTTACGGGCAGCGTACGGTGCCGTTGTCCGATCAGAAAGCGAACGGCGGGATCGACATGTCATTTATGGATCTGCCGCCGGTTTACGCCGATCCGCGTGATGATGAATTCGCTACAGCGGAGATGGCGCAGAAACACCTAGCGGTAACGCCGCTGTTACGCGGGCTGGGCAGCACGCTCAGCGTACAAAATTCACAGGATGCCGATGCCTTTCTGGAAGAGACCGGGCGCGCCCTTCAGGCTGCCATTCAGGGGCTACTTGATTTGCAGCATAGCCAGAACTGCCTGTCGGACAAGCACCTGCGTCCGCTGGAAGATAATCCGCTGCGCCTCAGTCTGGACTACGCCACGGCACTGGAGGTGATGTTTGCCGAAGGCAAAAGTCCAGTACATCTTGCCGCGCCTGCGGCCATTCGCGAGAGCCTGCGTAACGTCCGTCACCACGAAGAGGCCAACCGTGCGGCGATTGATGAGGCGCTGCACGTCATGCTTGACGCGTTCTCGCCGCAGAGCCTGATGCGCCGTTTTATCCAGTACCGCCGCAGCCATGAACTGCGTCGTGAGTTGGATGATGCCGGGGCATGGGGGATGTACCGTCATTATTACGATGAGCTGGCGTCGGACAGGCAGCAGGGATTCTCCATGTTGTTTAACGAGGTTTACGCCCAGGTCTATGACCGGGTGCTGCGTGAAAAACAGCAGGAGCCATATGTATGAGACGGGCTTTCGTCATGCTGGTGTTTGTGCTGGCTGGCGCGCTTGGCGGCTGCACGATGAGCAAAAAGATAGGTCAGGTCATCGCCGATCCCGGCATTCAGGTCGGCGACATGAAGGATCAGCCTTCGGATCTGACCGTCACGCTGCTGACGGAGCCAGACACCAACCTGAATGGCGAAGGCGAGGCCGCGCCAGTCGATGTACAGCTGGTGTATCTGAGTGACGACTCGAAATTACAGGCGGCGGATTACGATTTGCTGGCGACCACGTCGCTGCCGGATGCACTGGGAAAAAATTATCTCGACCATCAGGATTTTACCCTGCTGCCGGATACCCTGAGAACGCTGCCCGCCGTAAAGCTTGAAGAAAAAACGCAGTTTATCGGCATCGTCGCTTACTTTTCCGACGACCAGACCAGTGAATGGAAGCAAATAGAGCCAGTGGAAGGAACCGGGCATCAATACCGCCTGCTGGTCCATGTGCGACAGAACAGTATTGAAATGAAAATAGAGGACAACTGACGATGGCCACAATGAAAAACCGGGTGCTCTGGCAGGAAGGCATGTTCGCACTGCCGCAGCACTTTCAGCAGCAGCAGCGCCATAATGACGCCATGCTGTGCGAGCGGCTGGAGGCGCAGGGGGATTTTGCCTGGGGATTTACGTTGTTGTCGCTGAACACCGAACTCCTTGCGCAGGGCAAAGTAATGATTGACTGCGCCGCAGGCTGTATGCCGGACGGCACCGTGTTCCGTATTCCCGATCAGGATCTGCTGCCACAGCCGTTTCAGCCAGGTGCGCTGACCTCGCCGGGAAGCCATAATATTTATCTGGCGCTGCCTGTCGCCGCCCACAACATCAGTGAAGTTCAGGGAGTACGCAGCGCCGGTCAGAGCTCGGAGCGATACAGCGTGACTCGGACCGATGTGCGCGACGTGCATACCGATGACGGCGATATGCAGTCGCTGACGCTGGGCCAACTGGCGTTCAGAATTGTCAGCGGCGCGGAGGATCTCAGCGCGATGGTGGTGCTGCCGCTTTGCCGTATCCGCAGCGGGCAATCCGGCGGGGCGCTGGTGCTGGACGAGAATTTTATCCCGACCTGCCAGGCGCTGCGCGTCAGCCCGGTGCTGAACCGGTTTGCCGGTGATGTTCAGGGGATGATTGCCACCCGTGCGGTCGATCTGGCGAAGCGCATTGGCTCACCGGAGCAGAGCGGTATCGCGGATGTGGCGGAATTTATGATGCTGCAACTGCTTAACCGCAGCCAGATGCATTTCTCGCATCGTGCACGCCTGCATACCCTGCATCCGGAAATCTTTTATCTGGATCTGACTCAGTTGCTGGGCGAACTGATGACCTTTACCGAGAACAGCCGTCTGCCCTGTGAGGTGGAACCCTACGATCATCGCGATCTGACGCTGTCCTTCAAAACGGTGATCCCGGAGTTGCGTCGGGCGCTCAATATTGTCCTGCAACCGTGTGCGCAGAACCTGCCGCTGATTTTCACCGAAGGGGTGTATCTGGCGACCGTCAACGATCTGGGACTGCTCCATTCCGGCGCATTTGTGCTGGCCGTTCGCGCCCGGATGCCGCACAACCAGCTTATTCTCCAGTTCACTCAGCAGTCGAAAATCGCCGCCACCGACAAAATCCGCAATATGGTCAGCGTGCAGGTGCCGGGTATTCCACTGCGCACGCTTCCGGCGGCACCCCGCCAGCTCCCGTACCACGACGGCTATGTCTACTTTGAACTGGAAAAAGGCACTTCCGCCTGGCAGGACGTGGTAAAAGCGGGCGCGCTGGCGATGCATATTTCCGGCACCTTCCCGGAGCTGGATATGCAGCTGTGGGCGATAAGAGGCTAAGGTGATGAGTGAACTCGTTCTCCCTGCAGAATCAGACCGCGCCCCGTCCGGTCGTCAGTACCGTCTGGGGCTTCGCGGTAACAGCCTCAACCCGATGATCGACGCTGCCACGCCGCTGCTCGGCATGGTAATGCGCCTGTCGGGCATGAACAGTCAGACGATGCCGGAACACCTGTTTGCGCAGGTGGTAACGGACGTCCAAGCGGTGGATCAACTGTTGCAGGAGCAGGGCTACGAGCCGGGCGTTATCGTGTCGTTTCGCTACATTCTCTGTACCTTTATTGACGAAGCGGCGCTCGGCAACGGCTGGTCGAATAAGAACGAATGGATCAAACAGTCGCTGCTGGTCCATTTCCACAACGAAGCCTGGGGCGGGGAGAAGGTGTTCATTCTGCTGGAGCGCCTGATGCGTGAGCCAAAGCGCTACCAGGATTTGCTGGAATTTTTATATATCTGCTTTTCGCTGGGCTTTCGCGGGCGCTACAAGGTGGCGCATCAGGGGCAGGATGAGTTCGAACAGATTTACCGTCGGCTGCACATCATGTCCTGCATGGGCTTCGCGGTGACGCGCCGTTTCCGCTGCTGCATCAGGATAAAAAAACGCAGAGCGGACGTTATCGGCTGATAAAACGCCTGACGGTCAGACACATTCTGCTGGGCAGTACAGTAGTGCTGGCGCTGGTGTATCTATTTTATCTACTGCGCCTGGACGGCCAGACCCAGGACATTCTTCATCAGCTAAACCGGCTGCTTGCCAGGTAAGGACACCGAATGATTCAGATTGATATCTCCACGCTGGTAAAACGGCTGAACGCGTTTTCCCGTCAGTCGCTGGAAATGGCGGCAACGGCCTGTATGAGCCAGCAGGCTACGGAAATTACAGTCAGCCATGTGCTGTTGCAGATGCTTGCCATTCCGCGTTGCGACCTGCGTGTCATAGTGGAGAAGGCGGAGATTGGCGTGGCGGAGCTCAAACAGGCGCTGACCGTGGAGCACTATGCCACCCTGCGCCACACGGACAGTTACCCGGCCTTTTCGCCGTTGCTGGTCGACTGGCTGCGCGATGGCTGGCTGTTGGCGTCGGCGGAGATGCAGTCCGGCGAGCTGCGTGGCGGTATTCTGCTGCTAGCGCTGCTGCACTCTGTATCACGCTATGTGCCGCCAGCCGCCGCCCGTCTGCTGACCGGTATTAACCGCGACCGTCTGCAACAGGATTTTTCCGACTGGACGCGTGAGTCGATGGAGTCGGTAGTGCCGGACGGGGCTAAATCAGCACCTGCGGTGATACGTTTAGACGACAGCCTGCTTGCCCGTTACGCGAAAAACATGACCGAAGACGCTCGTAACGGCAGGCTCGATCCGGTGCTATGCCGGGACAATGAAATCGACCTGATGATCGACATTCTCTGCCGCCGCCGCAAGAACAACCCGGTGGTGGTCGGTGAAGCCGGTGTCGGCAAAAGCGCACTGATCGAGGGGCTGGCGCTGCGTATCGTCGCCGGTCAGGTGCCGGACAAGCTGAGAAATACCGATATCATGACCCTGGATCTCGGCGCGTTACAGGCTGGAGCCGCGGTGAAGGGCGAGTTTGAAAAACGCTTTAAGGGGCTGATGGCCGAGGTTACCCAGTCGCTGGTGCCGGTGATCCTGTTTATTGATGAGGCGCATACGCTGATCGGCGCGGGCAATCAGCAGGGCGGTCTGGATATCTCTAACCTGCTGAAACCGGCGCTGGCACGCGGTGAGCTGAAAACCATTGCTGCCACCACCTGGAGCGAATACAAAAAATACTTCGAAAAAGATGCTGCCCTATCGCGCCGCTTCCAGTTAGTGAAGGTGAGCGAGCCAACAGCGGTGGAAGCGACCATTATTCTGCGTGGCCTGACGGCGGTGTACGAGCAGTCGCACGGCGTGCTGATTGATGATGATGCATTGCAGGCAGCGGCAACATTAAGTGAGCGCTATCTTTCCGGGCGTCAGTTGCCGGACAAGGCCATCGATGTACTGGACACCGCCTGCGCCCGTGTGGCGATCAACCTCTCCTCGCCGCCGAAGCAAATTTCGGCGCTGACCACCCTGTGCCATCAGTATGATGCGGAAATCCGCCTGCTTGAGCGGGAAATTCGTATCGGCCTGCGTATGGACGGCGGGCGGATGGATGAAGTCCACGCGCAGTATGAAATGGCGCAGGCAGAGCTTCTGTCTCTGGAAGCCGCCTGGCATCAACAGCAGACTCTGGTGCAGGAGATTATCGCCCTGCGCCAGGTATTGCTGACGGATGTGGCGGAGATGAACGACGATGTGGTGAATGACGACGCTATACCGAAAGACGAAACGGTCTCACCTCTTCTGGCAGAGCGTCTTGTCGCATTGAGCGCTGAGCTGGGTGCCCTGCATCACTCGCAACTGCTGGTCTCCCCGCATGTGGATAAAAAGCAGATTGCCGCTGTTATCGCAGAATGGACCGGCGTGCCACTTAACCGCCTGTCGCAGAATGAAATGTCAGTCATTACCGACCTGCCGCAGTGGCTGGGCGAGACCATCAAGGGCCAAGAACTGGCGATTAAGCACCTGCATAAACATCTGCTGACTGCGCGCGCCGACCTGCGCCGTCCGGGGCGTCCGCTCGGTGCGTTCCTGCTGGCGGGGCCAAGCGGCGTCGGTAAAACCGAAACCGTCCTGCAACTGGCGGAACTGCTTTACGGCGGGCGTCAGTACCTCACCACCATAAATATGTCGGAGTTCCAGGAGAGGCACACCGTTTCTCGCCTGATTGGTTCGCCGCCGGGCTATGTCGGCTACGGTGAGGGTGGCGTGCTGACCGAGGCCATCCGTCAGAAGCCATATTCGGTGGTGCTGCTGGATGAAGTAGAAAAAGCGCATCCGGACGTGCTCAACCTGTTCTACCAGGTGTTCGACAAAGGTGAAATAGCCGACGGCGAAGGGCGGATGACCGACTGTAAGAACATCGTCTTCTTCCTCACCTCCAACCTCGGTTATCAGGTGATTGTGGATCATGCGGACAGTCCGAAAGTGATGCACGACGCTCTGTATCCGGTGCTGGCCGACTTCTTTAAACCAGCGCTGCTGGCGCGCATGGAAGTGGTGCCGTACCTGCCGCTGTCCCGCGACACGCTGGCGGTGATTATCACCGGGAAGTTGGCGCGACTGGACAATTTATTACGTACCCGCTTTGGTGCGCAGGTGGTGATTACGCCGGGCGTGACTGATGAAATCATGAGCCGCGTTACCCGTGCGGAGAATGGTGCCAGAATGCTGGAGTCGGTTATCGACGGTGAAATGCTGCCGACGCTCTCCCTGCTGTTGTTGCAGAAAATGGCGGCGAACACTGTTATTGCCCGTATCACGCTTGATGCGCAGGACGGCGCGTTTACCGCAGACGTTGAGGATGCGGTGACAGAGGAAGAAAGTGCGATATGAGACTTTCCGCCAGCTTGCTACTGCCCCTGCTGTTGATAACCCCTTCGCTATACGCCGGTGAGACGCCGGATGCGCAGGCCACGATTAACGCCATGTCGACCTGCCGGAAAGAGCCTGCCGCCCTGGAGCGTCTGGACTGCTATGACCACATTCTGGCGCCGGTTCGCCCGGAAGGTTTTGCCGGGGCGCTGGTAAAAGCGCGTTACGACGGCGAGGCGTGGACGCGCGCGCTGGAGCAGGAAAAGCAGCGCACGGATAACTCCATCGGGCTGCTAATAACCCGCATGGAAGGGGAGCGTCCGACGGTGATTATCACCACGCCCGCCATCGGTAGCCTGCCACCGCGCCCGGTGCTGATGTTCAGCTGTGTGGACAACATCACCCGGATGCAGGTTGCACTCACTTCTCCTCGCCGGGAAAACGATATTCCGGTGGTGCTTGTCACGGACCGGAGCCAGTTCCGCTCCAGTTGGTTTGTGCGCGAGAACGGCTCCCTGCTGGAAGCCAGTCGGGGGTTGTCGGGTATCGACGAAATTAAACAACTTTTTGGCGCAAAAACACTGACGCTGGATACCGGAACCGACAGCGCGACTGGAAAACTGACCTTTAACATCGACGGATTGGCGCAGACCATTGCGCCGCTGCGTGAAGCTTGCCACTGGGCGGGGGAATAACGAGATGGATATACACAACCCGGAAGTCTGGTTATCACACCTGCTGGAGAACCTGCCGGAAAAGAAGCTGGCCGGTAAGCTCGGCGACGACAACCCGCAGTGGGAATATATCGACAGTGAGATTGTTAAACTCGGCTCGATGAGTCATACGCAGCTTGATGTGCCGGAGATTCAGCGCCGGGGGCTGGCGCTTCTGGCCTCTGAGAGCAAGGATTTTCGCCTGGTGTCGCACCTTCTGCGCACGTTGCAGCAAGCGGGCGATCACCTGCTGGCACTCAGGATGTTGGCGCAGTATGTCAGCTACTACTGGACCGTTGCCTGGCCGCAGAATGCGGAGCATAAAAAGCGTTTTGCCGGGCAGATATTGAAGCGCTTTGAACCCGGTATTGCCGGTTTTTCTGCATCCCCGGATCCGGAACGGCGCGATGTCCTGCTGGGGGAACTGGCGAAGCTGGCGCTATGCTGGCAGGAGAGCGGGATGCCGGAGCTGGCTTCCGCCACTGATGACCTGTCTGCGCTGTATCAGCGGGCGTTTCGCGACGACTCATCTGCGGCATCAGCACAATCTGCTGCGGTTGCCACAACTCCCGCAACCGTTACGACAGCGCCTGCTACGGTGGTGACTGTCGACAGCCATGACGATAAAGCCTGGCGCGACACGCTGCTGAAAGTGACGGCCATCCTCTGTGAGCGTCAGCCCGCGTCGCCGCAGGGTTACCGTCTGCGCAGCCATGCGCTGTGGCAGAACATTACCAGTGCGCCGCAGGCGGAAAGTGACGGACGCACGCCGCTGGCCGCTGTATCTGCCGATATGGTTGCCGATTATCAGGCGCGTTTTGCCCGTGCCGATATGGCGCTCTGGCAGCAGGTGGAACAGAGCCTGCTGCTGGCGCCGTACTGGCTGGATGGGCACCATCTTTCGGCACGCATTGCGCAGAGCCTGGGTTACAGCTATGTGGCGCAGGCCATCCGCGACGAGGCCTGCTACTTCCTCGCGCGTCTGCCTGCGCTTGGTACCCTGTTGTTTAACGATCGCTCGCCGTTTATCAGCGATGCCACCCGGCAGTGGCTGAGCGATGAGCCGCAGATGTCAGCGGTGTCTGTTGTCGCAGCGGATGATGCGACGCAGCAGGTCTGGCAGTGCTATCAGGAGCAGGGGCTGGAAGTGGCGCTGGCGCTTCTCGAACAGCTGCCGGAAGGCGGCCCCCGCACGCATTTTTACCGGGAATACCTGACGGCGCAGCTGCTTGAAGCGTCCGGTATGGCGACGATTTCCCGTCAGCATTATCACACCCTGTACCAGTTTGCACGGCATATGACGCTTGCGGACTGGGAACCGGAACTGTTGCAACAGCTGGAAGACCGAGCCAGAGGATAACAAGGAGCGTTTGTGTTCAGAGTACCAACCCCCAGGATGTTCAGCGGTCTGAGTTCCATGCTCAGACCTGCAATGCCCCGGCTTAAAGTGTCCGCGGCCTGGCTGCTGGCGCTGGCATGGATTTTTCTATTGGTGTGGATCTGGTGGAAAGGCCCGGCGTGGACGCTGTACGGGGAGCACTGGCTGAAACCACTGGTCAACCGCTGGCTGGTAACCACCGTCTGGGGGCTGCTGGCGCTGGTCTGGCTCACCGTCAGGGTGGTGAAACGCCTGCAACTGATTGAGAAACAGCAGAAGCAGCAGCGTCAGGAAGAGCATGATCCACTCACCGTTGCGATTAACCGCCAGCAGCGCTATCTCGACCGCTGGCTGCTGCGGCTCCAGCGCCATCTGGACAGCCGCCGTTATCTGTGGCAGTTGCCTTGGTATGTGGTGATAGGACCTGCGGACAGCGGTAAAACGGCGCTTCTGCGGGAAGGATTTTCGGCGGATATCATTTATACCCCGGATGCCCTGCGGGGAGCGGAGCAGCGGGTTTATATCACGCCACATATCGGCAAACAGGCGGTGATATTCGATACCGATGGTGCGCTGACGGAAACGGACGACGGCGACATGCTGCACCGTCGCCTGCGCGAGCACTGGCTGGGCTGGCTGGTGCAAAAACGCACGCGTCAACCGCTGAATGGCCTGATCCTGACGCTGGATTTGCCCGATTTACTGATCGCAGACAAGCGGCGTCATGAACAACTGGTGCAGATGCTGCGCAGCCGTCTGCAGGAGGTTCGCCAGTCCCTGCATACTCGGTTGCCGGTCTACATTGTGCTGACGAAGCTGGATTTGCTGACCGGTTTTGCCGCATGGTTCCGCGCGCTGGACCGGCGCGATCGCGACCGTATCCTGGGCGTGACCTTCACCCGCAATGTCCATGAAAGCAATGACTGGCGTACTGAACTGAACGCCTTCTGGCTGGCATGGGGCCAGCAGATGAACCAGGCGCTGGTGAACCAGATGCTAACGCAGTCCTCACCGGCGCGCAGCGCGGCATTCAGCTTTTCCCGCCAGATGCAGGGCGCGGGGGAGGTTATCGCCCTGCTGCTGGATGCGCTGCTGGATGGTGAACATCAGGACATTATGCTACGCGGCGTGTATCTGACCTCTTCCCTGCAACGCGGGCAGATGGACGATATTTTCACCCAGTCCGCAGCCCGTCAGTATGGTCTTGAAAACGGCTCCCTGACCGCCTGGCCGCTGGTGGACACCACGCCGTATTTTTCCCGCACCCTGTTTCCGGAGGTGCTGCTGGCCGAGCCGAATTTTGCCGGGGAAAATCGTCTGTGGCTGGCTGGTTACCGCCGCCGGATGAACATCTTTACTGGCTGTGGCGCGGTGGCAGCGCTTCTGCTCATCGGGGGCTGGAACCACTGGTACAACGAGAACTATCGCGCCGGGCTGACCGTGCTGGCACAGGCGAAGTCGTTTATGGATGTCCCGCCGCCGCAGGGAACCGATGAGTCTGGTCAGCGACAACTGCCGCTGCTGAATCCCGTTCGCGACGCCACGCTGGCCTACGGCGACTGGGACGACAGAAGCTGGCTTGCCGATATGGGACTGTATCAAGGGACGCGCGTCGGTCCCTATGTGGAGCAGACCTACCTGCATCTGTTAGAACAGCGTTATCTCCCGGCCCTGTTTAATGGCCTGATGAAAGACCTGAATAATGCGCCGCCGGAATCGGAAGAGAAGCTCGCCGTCCTGCGCGTTATCCGTATGCTGGAGGACAAAAGCGGGCGCAATAATGAAGTGGTGAAACAGTTTATGGCGAAGCGCTGGAGCGAACAGTTCCACGGCAAGCAGGATATTCAGGCGCAACTGATGTCCCACCTCGACTACGCCCTGGCGCATACCGACTGGCGAGCGCAGCGCCAGAAAGGCGACGCGGACGCTATCAGTCTGTGGACGCCGTATGACAGACCGGTGGCGGTGGCGCAGAAAGAACTGAGTAAGCTGCCGGTGTATCAGCGGGTGTACCAGAGCCTGAAAACGCGAGCTCTGGGCGTGTTGCCTGCCGATCTCAGCCTGCGCGATCAGACGGGTCCGACCTTCGACAAGGTGTTTATCTCCGCTGACGACAGCCGGCTGATAATCCCGCAGTTTCTGACCCGTTACGGGTTGCAGAGCTATTTTGTGAAGCAGCGTGATGAACTGGTGGCGCTCACCGCAATGGATTCCTGGGTGCTGGCGCTGACGCGCAACTTGACCTACAGCGACGCCGATCGTACCGAAATTCAGCGCCAGCTTACCGAACAGTACATCAGCGACTACACCGCCACCTGGCGGGCGGGTATGGATAACCTGAATGTCCGCGATTATGAATCGCTGACGGAACTGACGGGGGCGCTGGAGCAGATTATCAGCGGCGACCAGCCTCTGCAGCGGGTGCTGACGGCGTTACGTGACAATACCCGTTCTCCCGTATTGTCTGAAAAACTGGATGATAAATCCCGTACCGACACGCAGGCAGAATCTGACTGGCGGCTGCTGAATCGTCTGGGGCATGAGTTCGCACCGGAAAACAGCACGCTGGAAGAGCAGAAGGACAAGGGCAGCGCCTTACAGGCGGTTTACCAGCAACTGACCGAACTGCACCGCTATCTGCTGGCGATACAGAATGCGCCTGTACCGGGTAGATCCGCCCTGAAGGCAGTGCAGCTGCGGCTCGACCAGAACAGCAGCGATCCGATTTTCGCCACCCGCCAGATGGCGAAAACCCTGCCTGCGCCGCTTAACCGCTGGGTAGGGAAACTGGCCGATCAGGCCTGGCATGTTGTGATGATCGAAGCGGTTCACTATATGGAGCTGGACTGGCGTGACAACGTGGTGAAAACCTTCAACAGCAGGCTTGCGGATAAATATCCGTTTAACCCGCGTGCAAAAGACGATGCCTCGCTGGATGCGTTCGAACGGTTCTTTAAGCCGGACGGCGTGCTGGATACGTTTTACCAGCAGAACCTGAAACTGTTTGTGGAAAACAGTCAGGGGATAAACGGGGATGACAATGTGGTTATTCGCGAGGATATCCTCAGACAGTTAGACACTGCGCAGAAAATCCGCGACATCTTCTTCAGCCAGCAGAACGGGCTGGGCGCGCAGTTTGCGGTGGAAACCGTATCGCTGTCGGGCAATAAGCGCCGCAGCGTGCTGAACCTGGACGGACAGCTGGTGGATTACGCCCAGGGCCGCAACTATACGGCGCATCTGGTGTGGCCGAACAATATGCGTGAAGGCAACGAAAGCAAGCTGACGCTGATTGGTGCGGGCGGTAATGCGCCGCGCAGTATCGCTTTCAGCGGTCCGTGGGCGCAGTTCCGCCTGTTTGACGCGGGACAACTGACCAGCGTGCAGGACGGTACCTTTACCGCCCGTTTCGGCGTTGATGGTGGCACCATGACCTATCGCGTCCATACGGATACGCAGGACAACCCGTTTGCCGGAGGACTGTTCAGCCAGTTCCGCCTGCCGGATACGCTGTACTGAGGGAATGACGATGAGTACGGATACGCAGATGATTATAACAGGCAAGGATCCGCGCGACCTACCGGAGTTCAGCGCGATGCGCGAGGAAATCAACAAGACCAGCCATCCGGCCCAGCCGGTGATGAACTGGACGCTGGTGGAGTCGCTGGCGCTGAGTATTTTCAAAGCGAATGGCGTGGATCTGCATACTGCCACGTACTACACGCTGGCCCGCACGCGCACGCAGGGGCTGGCAGGGTTCTGTGAAGGCGTGGAGCTGCTGGCTGCACTGATAAGCCGTGAATGGGATAAGTTCTGGCCGAAGGAAGGTCCGGCGCGCACGGAAATGCTTGACTGGTTCAACGCCCGTACCGGCAACATCCTCCGCCAGCAGCTGGCGTTTTCCGCAGCCGATCTACCGCTGCTGTACCGGGTGGAACGGGCGCTACAAGTGATATGCGACAAGCTTCAGCAGGTGGCGCTGAAGCGTATCCCGCGAGTGGAAAACCTGCTCTATTTTGTGCAGAACACGCGAAAACGCTGGGAGCCGCAGCCAGCGATGAATGTGAAGGATATGTCGGCAAAAACGACGGTGCGGACGCTGGTCTATATGCCGGAAAGCGCGGAAACCATGAGTATCCCGGAGCCGCCGCTACCTGAATTGCCGGAGGTGAGGGTGGCCGTTCATGGCGTGACCGCGCCTCCGCAGGCTGCCTGTACAGCGAAACCGGGAAGCTCCGTGAAAGGGTGTGTCGCTGGTGTTTTATGTAGTGCGGCTGTCGCCGCAGCAGTCTGGTGGTGGCAGGTTTATCCCTTGCAACAGCAGATTGCCGCCGTGCGTGACACTACGCAGGGGGCGGCGACGATCTGGCTAGCATCACCTCAACTGAATGACTATCCGCAGCGGTTACGACAGCTTACAGGTACTTCACCGCTACAACCGCTGGAAGCCGCTCAGCAGATGGTCCGTATGGCAGACAGCCGCTGGCCGGGAAGCCTACAACAGCAGCAGGCCACGGCACAGTGGAACACCACCCTGAAAGAGCGGGCGGCAAACAGTCCGAAGATGCAGGGCTGGCAACAGAGCAGGACGGATTTACGGTCGTTCGCCGAACTGCTAGTACAGCGTGAACAGGCGAAAGCAGGGTTCACACTCTCTTATATCAAAACCATCGTTTACCAAGCCGAACGCACGCTGAATCAGGAGACTCCGCTGGAGTATCTGCTGACGCAGTACCAGCAGGCTCAGTCTGCTGGAAAAAGCACCGATATGCTGGCAAAACAGATTAATGAACGGCTGGACGGTGTGTTAAGCCGCTGGTTGTTACTGACGCAGAACCCGCTGCCGGAAGTACTGGACGTTAAACCCGGAAAATAACCCTCAGTTGAAAGGAGTATCACTATGGCAAATCTTGTTTATCTGACGCTGAACGGCCAGTTACAGGGAATGATTTCGGCTGGCTGTTCATCGCTGGCCTCCATCGGGAATAAGGCGCAGGTTTCGCATCTGGATCAGATTATGGTGACCAGCATTAAACATGGCTTAAGCCGGGCGCAGAACGTCAATCACCAGACGGTGGATATCAGTAAACCGGTGGATAAATCCACGCCTCTGTTGAGTAAGGCAATCAATGAAAATGAATGCCTGACCTGTGATTTTGAGTTTTACCGTACCAACCGTTTTGGCATCAATGAGGTGTATTACAAGCTGAAGCTGATCAACGCCAGAATAGCCAGAATCAACCTGCAACTGCCTCATACTATCCTCAACAGCGAAGGACAGGCGGAAGAGGTGATATCGTTTACCTACGAAAGTATCTCTCAGGATCACTGTATTGCCGGAACCAGCTCGTTCAGCCTGTGGAGCGAGCGGATATTTTAACGGGGTGTCTGTGAACCATCAGATATCCGATCCGGTCGGAATGCCGATGCCTTTTGTAAGCGTTATCCGCAGGCGGTTGCCGGAATTGAGAAAACCTGTTTAATGAAAGGCTGGGAAATTCCCGAATGGCCGTACTGGTGTTTTTTACCGATAGCTTACTGGATGATTCTGTTTATGGGCAAACAGCGCCGACAATGCACCAGAGAAGTATGGCTGGAAATGAAGAAATTCCAGGTGCTGGTAACCGGTTGATATAGTAAGGGGATTTATTCTATCTATCTATCTATCTATCTATCTATCTATCCATCCATCACAACTGTGTGCCCTGACGGAAACGCCCATTGCTGATTCACTGCCGGTGGATGTTTTTTTGCGGTTTCCGGAGTGGTGTATTTGCGTCAGAACGCCGGGAATGCTTATGACCGGGGAGCCATTATACGGGTTCTGGGCGATGGTGAGCCTGGATGTGGTGAATAATAACCGCCGTATTGGCTACGGGTACGAAAAATGCGAGCTTACAGAAATTACAGGCTTGTGTGCCGCATGAGGTAATTGAATAGATGGAAGCCTTAAAGGAACCCGGCGAAAGCACCGCGCAATTTATCGTGACCGCCCTCTAAGGGGAGATAAAGCGCCGCCAGCGCCGAAAAAATCAGGAAGAGCAAGAAGACTGACTGAATATCAGTTAGGCTCTGCAACTTGGTTTTTTATTTGCTCCACACTGGCGGTCTGTAAAGTCACCTTTGTTTTATGCGGTACCTGGTATGACATCATTTAAATGGTCACAGGGCGGTTACTGATAGCGGTTTACCAGATCCTTAACCACGGCTGCATAAGTTTTTTGTCTGAGCTGAGTGATTTGTGGTTCTGTCATCGGCGCCGGCGTTTTTTCGGCCAGGGGCTGTTGGCTACTGTATTCGTAATTGATCGGAGACCAAGTGGCCCATTCTCCGGTTGCCACGTCCACCAGAGCGAAACGTATCAGGTAACGCAGTGATGTGGAACCGGACAATGTTTCACCACGGTAATCCGACCAGATGGTTGCTTTTGTCGCGGCGTCGTTCCTGCCGGTTTGTAGTGTATCCCAGTAAACAATAACGGCTTTCTGTTGCCCTTTTGCCGCAATATAACGCAGCGCCTGCATATAGTTCATATTTTCGCTGGCGACGGCATTCCCTTCTTCCATTTTGACTTTGTTGCAGGAAAGGGGCTTCTGCCTGTCCGGAATACCGGAGAATGTTGATACTTGGTAGTACTTTCCCATCTCCTGCTGCATGGTCATTTCCGGCGCACGACTGCCGGACTGAACCAGAATGACGGCAGAGTTCAGCGGTACACTGAATTTCCCGCCATCGAGTGCAGCCTGAATATCCTCTTCTGAAACCGCCAGCGTGGTTTCATTGCCAAAAATATCTTTATCCGTGAGCTTCGTTGTTGCATCTTTACTAATGCTGTCCTCTGTCCGGGGAACGCTGGTTTTTTTCGCATCAATGGGGGAGTGTACGCAACCGTTTAATAAAAATGTTGCCATACATAAAAATATCGTTAACGTGATGTTCATAAATGATCGTCTCTCATGAATACTGACTGTTTACTCTGATTGTTTCAGTCTGGCATGTTTTTTAATTATATGCTTTTTGCAATGTTTATGAAAATTAAGTTTTATATTTGCATCCTCAATAAAACATTTCATTCTATAAGTAATGATATTTTTTTTGCGTTTTTTTAATGATCTCTGAAATGTGCATGCAGTTTTTTGTAGTTTTTTAATGTTAACTTGCAATGATATTGTGTACTTCTAGAAGATAGTAATAAAAATTTGATATGAATGCTGTACCTTATTACAGTAACAATTTTTCCATGCTGGCTTGGGTAATAATTGGTGAGGCCGTTGATATTATAAGAAGAAAACGAGTGGGTGATAAAAATAAATTATTTTTAACGAGAGGACGCGACGATCTGGTCAGCAAAATCTGTTATCTGAGTCCTGAATGTTTTCTTAAAAAATGATAACTGGAGGATAAGAACAGAAGGTGAATATATTATACTTCTCTGTCAATATTATTGATACTCAGCTACGGGGGCATATGTGGTGCTGCAAAAAATTTTTGCGTGCTCTCTTAATTTATCCTATCCGAAAATGGAGCAATATAATATTATTTTCGGTATGCTGGTATGTGATGAGGATAATGATCCTACCACATGAAATGTCTCTAAGCGCGGTAGTGTTTTGCACATATCTGAATCAAGCGATGATACTTTCCTACCCCAGACCGGACAAAGACCGGATTCTGTCTTGCTGTGATGAATCCACCAGATAGACATACAAGGTGGAAATAGTGTTTATTGGCAGTTTGAAGCCGAATAGAGAACAACACTGTGACCGGAAGGGCAGGGAGTAGCTAAAGGGAAATGCTCGGGTTGGAGGGAAGAGGCCGAGTGATGGTTACTGTGGCTAAGATGACCAGAAATCTACCGGAACCCCAGAAAGCAAAAAACCAGCCCGTAGGCTGGTTTTTCTAAATAGTGGTGCCCGGACTCGGAATCGAACCAAGGACACGGGGATTTTCAATCCCCTGCTCTACCGACTGAGCTATCCGGGCAACGAGGCGCATTAAAACCGATTCGCTTCTTTTCGTCAACGAAATTTCTTCAAATCAATGCAGACTGCACAATCTATCACCACATTGCTGGTATTGCACGCATTCTCAGGCAAAAAATGCCGTCCACGCGGCGGAAAGCGGCATGGCCAATAGCAGGGCAGGTAGCATATTCACGACGGCAAACATTTTAATTCCGCAGATACGCAAGCCGGTTGCCAGCAACAGCAAGCCACCTACGGCGCTAAAGTCAGCCATCATGGCAGGCGTCGTCAAAGGCAAGATCAGCGCGGCGCAGGCAGCGAGCGTCAGCTGGATTGCCAGCATCGGCACACAAATGGCGGATACCGCAATCCCCAGCGAACAGGCGAAGATGATAGCGGTGAAGAAATCGAGAAACGACTTCGCGATTAAAATATTCGGATCGCCGGTCATTCCTTCATGTATCGCCCCAAAGATCCCGGTGCCGCTGGCACAAAACAATACAATGATGGCGACAAAGCTTTGAATAAACGATTCGTGCGTTGCATTGGCATCTGACTTTGAGAAAAGCTGCTGCGCTTTGGCGACCGCCGCATTAATCCCTTTTTCCAGATGGCACAACTCGCCAATCAGTGCGCCGACCAGTGTTGCCAGCACCATAACCGGCAGGTTGGCGCATTTGATTACCAGCAAGATACCAATGCCCAGAGAAGCCAGTCCGAAAATAGAGGTCATTGAGACCCGAATGCGTTCGGGTAAATGCTGGCTGAGCAGCGTACCGAGAACGCCACCAAGTAAAATAGCGCTGGCATTAATAAAAGGTCCGATTACCACATGAGCTCCTGCATACCCGTTATCGTCTTGATGACGAAGGCAATTTTTGGGGTATATTTATGTTTTCAGATTGCATTATTATGACGCTATTGTCCGGCAAAATGCTTGTTTATCTGTGGGGATATGCATAGGATTTTGTCTTGCGCCTGGTAGTGAAAGGTGCCATGATTGCGCGAATTTTCTCCTGTCTGAATGGGGTTGCCTGGGATGAATCAATTCCCCCTACATCACCTTCAACATCGCCTTTTTGCGCGACGTTCTCCCCTTTCTACGACACATCCTCATTCTCCCTCCATGCGGTGACGGCGGCGTACGCTCACTGCAGGATAACAGTAAGATCAGAGGCTATCTGCTTTTACTGATGTCTGGCGGTCGGGGCTGGTAACCAGTTTGACCAAACATTTCGTGGGATAACGCCGTGTGGCATTGTCCGGGACTTTGACTTTCCCGAAACGGGTTTTTGCGCTTATGAAATCAATGAAAATTGCCGCCAGTGGTGAACTGGTCTCTTGTCTGTCTACCCATCGTCAGGTGGTGTCACTGGACGGTACCGATTTTACTGATGTTGCGGCAGTCGTCATTACCGTTGCGGACAGCCGCAGCGGGATCCTCGCGTTGCTTAAACGCACAGGTTTTCATTTACCGGTGTTTATTTTCTCAGAGGTTACTGTCGAATTGCCTGCGGGTGCAGAGGCGGTTATTGGCGGTAACGCACAGGACTGGTTGGAGCTGGAGTCTGCCGCATGTCGTTATGAGGACGATCTGTTGCCACCATTTTATGACACGCTGACGCAGTATGTCGAAATGGGCAACAGTACTTTTGCCTGCCCAGGCCATCAGCATGGTGAATTTTTTAAGAAACATCCTGCCGGACGGCATTTTTATGAGTTCTTTGGCGAGAATTTGTTTCGCGCGGACATGTGCAATGCTGACGTCAAGTTGGGCGATTTGCTCATTCATGAGGGGTCGGCAAAGCATGCGCAGAAGTTTGCGGCAAAAGTGTTTAATGCAGATAAAACATACTTTGTGCTGAACGGCACCTCTGCTGCCAATAAAGTCGTGACCAACGCGTTACTGACGCGTGGCGATCTGGTGCTGTTTGACCGTAACAATCATAAATCAAACCACCATGGTGCGCTGATCCAGGCCGGCGCTACACCAGTCTATCTGGAGGCGGCACGTAACCCGTTTGGCTTTATTGGCGGCATTGATGAGCACTGCTTTAATGAAGCGTATCTGCGTGGGCAGATACGCGACGTCGCACCACATAAAGCCGACCAGCCGCGCCCGTTCCGTCTGGCGATTATCCAGTTGGGAACCTATGATGGGACCATTTATAACGCGCGACAGGTGATCGACAAGATCGGCAGTTTGTGCGATTACATTTTGTTTGACTCTGCCTGGGTTGGTTACGAACAATTTATCCCGATGATGGCGGATGGTTCGCCATTGCTACTGGATCTCAAACCCAACGATCCCGGGATTTTTGTCACCCAGTCGGTGCACAAACAGCAGGCCGGGTTCTCACAAACCTCGCAGATCCACAAAAAAGATAACCATATTCGCGGCCAGGCGCGTTTTTGCCCGCACAAACGGTTGAACAATGCCTTTATGCTGCACGCCTCCACCAGCCCGTTTTACCCGCTATTTGCCGCGCTGGACGTTAACGCAAAAATCCATGAAGGTGAGAGCGGACGCCGGTTATGGGCGGAATGCGTGGCGTTAGGAATTGAGGCACGTAAAGCCATTATCGATCGCTGTAAGCTGATTCAGCCCTTTATTCCCCCGATGGTGGGGGGGAAGCCCTGGCAGACATACCCGACGCAGGTTATTGCCAGCGAGCGTCGCTTCTTTAGCTTTGAGCCGGGAGCAAAATGGCATGGTTTTGACGGCTATGCGAGCGATCAGTATTTTGTCGATCCGTGCAAACTGCTGCTGACCACGCCGGGAATTGATGCGCAAACTGGGCAGTATACTGACTTTGGTATACCAGCGACGATCCTCGCACACTACCTGCGAGAGAATGGTATTGTGCCGGAAAAATGCGACCTCAATTCAATCCTGTTCCTGCTGACGCCAGCAGAAAGCGCAGAGAAAATGGCGCAGCTGGTGGCGATGCTGGCTCAGTTTGAACAGCACATTGAGAACGATACGCCGCTGGCAGATGTGCTGCCCACAATCTTCAACAAATACCCGATGCGCTATCGGGATTACACGCTGCGTGAACTGTGTCAGGAAATGCATGACCTGTACGTGAGCTTTGATGTGAAGGATCTGCAAAAAGCGATGTTCCGTCAGGAGAGCTTACCCGCTGTTGCCATGAACCCGCAGGATGCCAACAGTGCCTATATCCGGGGAGATGTTGAGCTGGTGCGCATTAGTGATGCTGCCGGTCGTATCGCGGCAGAAGGTGCGTTGCCTTATCCTCCCGGCGTGTTGTGCGTAGTACCCGGTGAAGTGTGGGGCGGAGCGGTACAGCGTTACTTCCTGGCGCTGGAAGAGGGCGTTAATCTGCTGCCGGGCTTCTCACCTGAACTGCAAGGGGTTTACAGTGAAACGGACGCCGACGGCATTAAGCGTCTGTACGGATATGTTCTGAAATAAAAAATGGATCGCGCGGCCGATACATTTCCGGCAAAAAAAGGTCACCGTCAGGTGACCCTTTTTAATCAATGAAGATTAGTGTGCGATAGTCTGCGTGCCAGCCGGAGTGCGAACGTGTTTGTACTTAAACAGTGCGACGAAGGCAAAGGCCAGGAACAGTGAGTAGCCCGCGAAGATCAGCCATACGCTCTGCCAGTCAGTAATGCCGTTCAGTGTGAAGTGTTCCACCACTTTACCGCTCACCAGACCACCCAGAATACAGCCAAAGCCGTTGGTCATCATCAGGAACATACCCTGTGCACTGGCGCGAATTTCCGGACGAACTTCTTTTTCCACGAACACCGAACCGGAGATGTTGAAGAAATCGAAGGCGCAGCCGTAAACAATCATCGACAGAACCAGCAGCACGGTACCGAACGGAGTCGGGTCGCCGTACGCAAACAGACCAAAACGCAGCATCCACGCCACAATACTGATCAGCATAACGTTCTTAATACCGTAACGGCTTAAGAAGAACGGGATGGTCAGGATAAACAGGGTTTCTGAAATCTGCGAGATGGACATCATGACTGACGCATGCTCGACGATGAAGCTACCA
The DNA here is from genome assembly GCF_029717145.1 of Citrobacter freundii. Classification (NCBI taxonomy): domain Bacteria; kingdom Pseudomonadati; phylum Pseudomonadota; class Gammaproteobacteria; order Enterobacterales; family Enterobacteriaceae; genus Citrobacter; species Citrobacter freundii. Next base: position 748,882 of record NZ_CP099222.1, read on the forward strand.
GAGAACAGCGGGTTATTATCGAAGCTGTGCAGGAAGGTATTACCGAACATGTTGGTAATTTGCAGTTCTGCGCCCAGCATCATCGAGAAGATGAAGAAAATTGCCATACGCTTGTTTTTAAACAGGGCGAAGGCATCCAAACCCATCATTGATGTCCAGCTCTGATTTTTCTGCTGATTAGCAACCGGAATATGCGGCAGCGTCAGGGTGAACAGTGCCAGCACCACGGACAGAATTGCGCCGATATACAGCTGCATATGGCTCAGTTCAAAGCCTGAGAAGCTTACCGCCCACATGGCCAGAATAAACCCGATGGTGCCCCAGATACGGATTGGCGGGAAGTCGGTGACAATATCCATCCCGGCAGACTGCAGGCGATAGTAAGAAATAGTGTTGATTAACCCCAGCGTTGGCATATAGGCCAGGGAGTTAAGCAGGATCACAAAGAACATGGCTCCAGGCGTGGTGACCTCGGCGGCAGCGAACAGCGTACCCGCACCCACCAGGTGGCAAAGAGCATAAACCCACTTGGCACTGATCCATTTGTCGGCGACGATACCTAACAGCGTAGGCATAAATACGGCGGCAATCCCCAGCGAGCTATAGACTGCGCCAATAGAGGCACCGTCGAATTTAAGGGTGACAAACATATAAGAGCCGAGGGTCGTGAGCCAACTACCCCACAGGCAGAACTGCAGAAAGGAAAGGACTTTCAGCTGCAGCTTAAGATTCATGTTAATTTCCTCACATCGTAATGCGGATGGATGTTTTAAAAAGCACATTTGCCGTTTCAATATGATGTGATTCTATCAATGAGAAGGGGTGTTTTTTTGTTAGCTGTGACAAATATTTGCAAACAATTTCCAATTGCAAAGCAAAATAGTGACGGAGTTAACACTTTTACCCTCTTCTGCCGCCAGCTTCACGCGGCCGAAGAGGGTAAACATTACCGACGTCGATAGGATTTTTGTGCAGAATTGACCTTATAAAGGTAGCGGCGTGATTCCGCCGACGGATGTCGGGTGGTTAATGTTTGATAAACGTCTCCCGGCGACATGCTGTTGATGATATTTGCTGCCTGAACTTTATCGCTGGAGAACACACGCAGCACGCTGCCTGCCCCACCGTTATACGCGGTAATGACGGCGTAACGACGTGAGGTTGGGTTATCGATTCCGCCCAGGTAGACATTGTTGAGCATCGCCAGATAGGCGGTACCGGTATCAATGTTGTTGGCCGGGTCAAACAAGAAGCTACGGCTTGGCGTACCGGAACGGCCCTGTGAGCGGAATACATCCTTCCCGGCGCTGTGCTGCACGACCTGCATCAGGCCCAGTGCATCAGCATGGCTGACCGCATACGGGTTAAAGGAGGACTCGGTTTGCATGATGGCGAGGATCAGCGCCTCGTCGACGCCATACTTACGCGATGCCTGACGAACCATGCCGATATACTTATGCGCACGCTTATCAAGGTGGTTTGGCACCAGGTTAATTGTCACGCTGTAGATAATGCGCAGGCCGTTACTCCGGCTCTTCAGTCGCGTTTGCAGCAGGTAGTTGGCGAAGTTTGTCGCGCGTCCCTCCCAGCGAATAGGCTGACCGGTATTATCAACGACCTGCCCGTAAAGGAACGGCTCTTTGGAAATCTTGATATCGTCGACATCGGAATAGAGATCGATGGAACCCGGATCGTCTCCCATCAGCAAGGTCTTGATTATTGCCCGTCGTAAATGCCCGGCAGGATCTGTCCCGGCGATGGTCTCCACGGTTATGGTACCGTCATCAAAGTTGATGTGGCTGCGGGTTTGATACTGATCGGTATACTTGACGTAGTCCTTCGGACCCGCGATCAGCACTTCTTTAAATCCCCACAAATTCTCAATGTTATGGGCAAACTGCCCCATCAGAATATCAAAACCGTTGGTATCCTTGACCCAGGCTTCGTTATAGGAATCGCCTTTTTTGGTCGAACTGGAACAGGAGATGAGCAACGGCGCAATAACGGCAAGCGCGAGAAATTTTTTCATCATTCCGGGGGTGCGTGTTGTGTTGGTTATTTGCAAGGACCAGATTAAATCGTCGGCCGGATAAGCGCAGTGCCATCCGGCAACGGTTCTTATGACTCTGGCGTATAGCCTTCAATGTGCACGTCCTTGCCTTCAAACAGGAAGTTGATCATCTCCTGTTCCAACAGCTTGCGGTGCTCGACGTTCATCATGTTGAGTTTCTTCTCGTTAATCAGCATGGTTTGCTTGTGCTGCCACTGTGCCCATGCTTCTTTCGAAATCTCGTTATAAATGCGTTTTCCCAGATCGCCTGGGTACAGCTGAAAATCCTGACCTTCTGCTTCACGTTGCAGGAAAGTACAAAAAATCGTTCTGCTCATAAAAAATCCTCTTTATCGACCGGCACGTTAAACCTGCGCACCGACGCGTAATTGCTGTAACAAACGCTCCACAGGAGCCGCCAGTCCGACCGACGGCGGTTGCGCTAAGTTATACCAGAGCGCGTTGCCTTCATCCATGCAGGTGGTGAATGAGGACACGGGAAGCCACATAGGCACAATATCTAAGTGGAAATGACTAAAGGTATGGCGAAATGCAGTAAGCTGGGTCAGATTATCTGCGTTAATTTGCCGTTGCGCCAGCCACTGATGCAGTCCATCTTCATCTTCAAACTGCGGAAAACAGTATAATCCGCCCCATAAGCCGCTAGGTGGACGCTGCGCGAGTAACACCTCATCGTTATGCTGCATCAGTAAAAAATAGCCTGTGCGCTCCGGTAACGTCTGCTTGGGCTTTTTACCCGGGTATTGTGCCCAACTTGCATTGGCGGTAGCCACACAGCCATTTTGTAATGGGCACAGGGCGCACTTAGGTTTTGAACGCGTACAGACTAGCGCGCCTAAATCCATCATCGCCTGATTAAATCGTTCAACGCCGTGGGCGGGTGTAACCTGCTCACTCAACGCCCACAGTTTTTTCTCGACCTCTTTTTTCCCCGGCCAGCCGCTGACAGCATAACAGCGTGCCAGCACGCGTTTGACGTTGCCGTCGAGAATCGGAAAATGCTGACCCAAAGAGAGCGAAAGGATCGCGCCTGCGGTAGAGCGTCCAACGCCGGGCAGGGCGGCAACTTCATCAAAGGTTTGCGGGAAGGTGCCGCCATGCAGCGTCGCCACCTGCTGAGCGGCTTTATGCAGATTGCGCGCACGCGCGTAATACCCCAGCCCGGTCCACAAATGCAGGACTTCATCAAGCGGGGCATGGGCTAAATCGGTTATCGTTGGAAAGCGCGCCATAAAGCGTTCAAAATAAGGAATAACGGTCGCAACCTGAGTTTGTTGCAGCATGACTTCAGAAAGCCATACTTTGTAAGGCGTCTTGTCAATTTGCCAGGGCAGCGTTTTCCGCCCGTATTTGTCGTACCAGCTCAACACCTGAGCTGAAAATTGAGACGCTTGCATGATTACCGTTTCATTATTGCTGGGGGCAAGATTGCAGCACAGAGGTCGAAGGGTGTAAACCGGAACTTTCCGCAGCTGACTTTCTTCCTTTACTTGCATCCGGCAACTAACTTTGGATAATGCCCGTTTTCAGAACTCAAACACAGCAGACTAAACTTTTATGAAGAACGACGTCATTTCACCGGAATTTGATGAAAACGGTCGCCCGCTGCGCCGGATTCGTAGTTTTGTTCGTCGCCAGGGGCGACTGACTAAAGGGCAGGAACACGCACTGGAAAACTACTGGCCGATGATGGGCGTTGAGTTCAGCGAAGCGCCGGTCGATTTTGCTGCGCTGTTTGGCCGTGACGCACCGGTGACGCTTGAAATAGGTTTCGGTATGGGCGCTTCGCTGGTGGCGATGGCCAAAGCGCGTCCGGAACAAAACTTCCTCGGTATTGAGGTTCACTCTCCGGGCGTTGGCGCCTGCCTGGCTTCGGCGCATGAAGAGGGCGTCGAAAACCTGCGCGTGATGTGTCATGACGCCGTTGAAGTGCTGCACAAAATGATTCCTGACAATTCTTTATCGATGGTTCAGCTCTTTTTCCCTGACCCGTGGCATAAAGCACGTCATAATAAACGCCGTATCGTTCAGGTACCGTTTGCTGAGCTGGTGAAGAGTAAGCTGAAGTTGGGCGGTGTTTTCCACATGGCTACCGACTGGGAAGCTTATGCGGAGCACATGCTTGAAGTGATGTCCTCCATTGACGGGTATAAAAACCAGTCTGAGAGTAACGATTATGTACCGCGCCCACCATCGCGCCCGGTAACCAAATTTGAACAACGTGGCCATCGTCTTGGCCACGGCGTATGGGACTTAATGTTCGAGAGGGTGAAATAATGGCAAAGAACCGTAGCCGTCGTCTGCGTAAAAAAATGCATATCGACGAATTCCAGGAAGTCGGATTTTCGGTTGCATGGCGTTTTCCGGAAGGCACATCTGAAGAGCAGGTCGATAAAATCGTTGATGACTTTATCAATGAGGTTATTGAGCCGAACAAGCTGGCCTATGACGGCAGTGGCTATCTGGCCTGGGAAGGCCTGATCTGCCTGCAGGAAATCGGCAAATGCACTGAAGAACATCAGGCAATCGTGCGTAAGTGGCTGGAAGAGCACAAACTTGAAGATGTGCGCACCAGCGAACTTTTCGATATTTGGTGGGACTAAGTAGCACAGGGTCGGCAAATGCCGGCCCGATTTGTATTGAGGGATAGATATGATGCGTAAAACGCTGCTGGCGGCAGTCCTGACGTTCACGGCGATGGCCGCACATGCTGATTATAAGTGCAGCGTCACCCCGCGTGACGATGTGATTGTGACTCCGCAAACGGTGCAGGTGAAGGGTGAAAACGGCGATCTGGTGATCACGCCAGCCGGGAATGTTACCTTCAACGGTAAGCAGTACACCTTAAGCGCCGCACAGCGTGAGCAGGCGAAAGATTATCAGGCGGCGTTGCGTAGCAGCCTGCCGTGGATTGACGACGGCGCCAGAGCGCGCGTCGAGAAAGGTCGCATCGCGCTGGACAAAATTATCGCCAAAGAAGTCGGTGAAAGCAGCAACATGCGCGGTCGTTTAACCAAGCTTGACGCCCAATTGAAAGAGCAGATGAACCGGATCATCGAGCATCGTACTGATGGTCTGACCTTCCATTATAAGGCAATTGATCAGGTCCGTGCTGACGGGCAGCAGCTGGTGAATCAGGCGATGGGCGGCATTCTGCAGGACAGCATCAACGAAATGGGTGCCAAAGCGGTGCTCAAAGGTGGCGGTAACCCACTGCAGGGTGTGCTCGGTAGCCTTGGCGGTTTGCAAACCTCCATCCAGAATGAATGGAAGAACCAAGAGAAAGACTTCCAGCAGTTTGGCAAAGATGTTTGCGCGCGCGTCGTGACGCTGGAAGATGACCGTAAGGCATTGGTTAACGGTCTAAAATAGCATTTACCTCTCTTTAACGGCACAGAAACATTCTGTGCCGTTTTGCTTTGCATTTTCCTTGTTTTTTGATATCCATCTCTAAAAATAACAAATTTATAAATATATAAGTCTGGTTAATTGGAAGAGGTCACATTATTCATCTGTCAGGTTGACATAATGCGGCAAATTCAAATAACCGGAGTAATAACATGGATTTTTTCAGAAAAACGGCACTGGCAGCACTGGTTATGGGGTTCAGCGGCGCAGCGCTCGCATTACCCAATATCACCATTCTGGCTACCGGCGGGACGATTGCTGGTGGCGGTGATTCCGCAACAAAATCCAACTACACGGCGGGTAAAGTTGGCGTAGAAAATCTGGTCGATGCGGTGCCGCAACTGAAAGATATTGCCGTCGTTAAAGGCGAGCAGGTGGTGAATATTGGCTCGCAGGACATGAATGACGACGTCTGGTTAACGCTGGCGAAGAAGATCAACACCGAATGTGATAAAACCGACGGCTTCGTGGTGACCCATGGTACGGATACTATGGAAGAAACCGCGTATTTCCTCGATCTGACCGTCAAGTGCAACAAGCCAGTGGTGTTGGTCGGCGCAATGCGTCCGTCTACGGGTATGAGCGCCGATGGCCCGTTCAACCTGTATAACGCCGTGGTGACCGCGGCGGATAAAGCGTCTGCTAACCGCGGTGTGCTGGTGGTGATGAACGACACTGTCCTGGATGGCCGTGATGTGACCAAGACCAACACCACGGATGTCGCGACCTTCAAAGCCGTCAATTATGGCCCGCTGGGCTATATCCATAACGGTAAAATTGATTACCAGCGTACGCCTGCGCGCAAGCATACTTCCGCAACGCCATTCGATGTCTCTAAGCTGACCGAGCTGCCGAAGGTAGGCATTATCTATAACTACGCTAACGCCTCCGATCTGCCGGCAAAAGCGCTGGTCGATGCCGGATACGCCGGGATTGTGAGTGCTGGTGTGGGTAATGGTAACCTGTATAAAACCATTTTCGATACGCTGGCAACCGCTGCGCACAAAGGCACCGTGGTCGTGCGTTCTTCCCGCGTACCTACTGGCTCCACCACGCAGGATGCTGAAATCGATGATGCGAAGTACGGATTTGTGGCGTCTGGCTCGCTGAACCCACAAAAAGCTCGCGTGCTGCTGCAATTGGCGCTGACACAGACTAAAGATCCTAAACAGATCCAGGAAATGTTTAATCAGTACTAATCGATGAAGGTGGCTGCGCTTATCGACCTAACCCTGTAGGCCTGATAAGCGCAGCGCCATCAGGCAATTTGCCGGATGGTGGCTCAAAGCCTTATCAGGCCAACATTCATTACGGTTTTCCGCGTTACTCCGCCAGAAACAGCTCCAGCAGTGAGTTTAAAAACAGCTTACCGTGCTGGGTAATCTGCCAGTACTCATCGCTCTGCGTCAGATATCCCTGGGCGATAGCCTCATCAATCTGTGCCCGAATCACCTCTTCGGCAAGCCCGGTATAGTGGGTGAATTCCACACGCGGTGCGGCCTCCAGCAAGCGGAAGCGGTTCATAAAGAACTCAAATGGCTTATCAGCCTCGGCGACATCACGCTCGCTTTCGAGATAACGTCCCTGCATGTAACCGCGCGGATGTCGCGTTTTGGTGGTGCGCAGGATACGTCCGTCCGGGAAGGTGACCTTGCCGTGAGCCCCGCAGCCAATGCCAAGATAGTCGCCAAAACGCCAGTAGTTCAGGTTGTGCTGGCACTGATATCCCGGTTTTGCATAGGCCGAGGTTTCATATTGCTGATACCCGGCGGCGGTCAGCAACCGGTGGCCTTGCTCAAAAATATCCCACAGGGCGTCATCATCCGGTAGCACCGGCGGGCGCGAACCAAACAACGTGTTGGGCTCAATAGTGAGCTGATACCAGGAGAGATGCGGGGGGTTAAGCTCAATGGCCTGCTGTAAATCGTCCAGCGCTTCTTCCAGTGTTTGATCCGGCAGGCCGTGCATCAAATCCAGGTTAAAGCTGCGCAATCCCAGACCGTCAGCCAGATTCGCCGCGCGTTTGGCTTCTTCTGGCCCGTGAATACGCCCCAGTCGCTCAAGCTTGGAGGCGCTAAAACTTTGCACGCCAATCGAGATGCGGTTAACTCCAGCGCGTTGATAATCGACAAACCGATCGGCTTCCACCGTACCGGGATTGGCTTCCATCGTGATTTCGGCATCCGCCGCCAGATTTAGACGCGCACGCACGCCATCCAGCAGCGTTTGCATTGCCGGGCCAGAGAGCAGGCTCGGCGTACCGCCACCAATAAAAATGGTCTTTACTTCGCGTCCCTGCGCGTAGGCGACGTTGGCATCCAGATCGCTCAGCAGATGCCCAACGTAATCTTCATGGGGAACTTCGCCCTTTAACGCATGCGAGTTGAAGTCGCAGTAGGGGCATTTCTGCACGCACCACGGGATGTGGATATAAAGACTCAGTGGTGGCAACTTAACCATTACGCAGCGCATCCAGCAGCAGTTTTAGTGCCTGTCCACGGTGGGAAATAGCACTCTTTTCTTCCCGGGTCAGTTCGGCTGCGGTTTTACCCTCAGACGGTACAAAGAAGATAGGGTCGTAGCCAAAACCACCGTCTCCGGCAGGCTCACGAGCGATCACACCCGGCCAGCGTCCGTGACATACAACAGGGGTTGGGTCATCTGCGTGGCGCATATACACCAGTACACAATGGAACTGTGCCTGACGTTTTTCGTCCGGGATATCCTGCAGGGTGTGCAGCAGTTTTTCCAGGTTTTGTCTGTCAGTCGCATCTTCACCAGAATAGCGAGCAGAATAAATCCCCGGAGCCCCGCCGAGGGCGTCAACGGCCAGGCCGGAATCATCGGCAATGGCAGGCAGACCGGTGATTTGCGCGGCATGACGCGCCTTCAGAATGGCGTTTTCAATAAACGTCAGGCCGGTTTCTTCTGCGGAATCAACGCCCAGATCCGTTTGGGCAACGACATCAAGCCCGAAGTCGCTCAGGAGAGAGGCGAGTTCACGCACTTTACCGGCATTGCCGGTCGCGAGGACAACTTTTTGCATGGGATACCTAATCAGTTAGCGCCGCAATTTCTGGCGGGATCTGTTGCGGATGAATGATTTTAACCTGTTTGTGGCGGCCAAGCTCGCCCTTCTCAATAACGACCTGGCTTTTCGCCACACGGAACTGTTTACCGAGAAACTTCACCAGATGGCTGTTGGCTTGCCCATCGACCGGTGGGGCGGTAATGGCGACTTTTACTTCGTCGCCATGTAAACCCACAATACTGTCACGGCTGGCTTTAGGCTGAATGTAGAGCCGTAAAACCAGACCGTCATCGCAGGGTGTTACGGCACTCATAGCGCCATCCACAGCCCCGGCAGCAGCATGTTGCCTGTCGCTTGTAACACTTCTGCGATCCCCATGTTGATGACATAGAGCAGCAGCACCAGGATCATCGGGGAGAAGTCGATCCCGCCCATTCCTGGAAGGATACGACGAATAGGACGCAGCAGCGGATCCGCCAGTTGAATCAGTACGTATTCTACAGGGCTGCGGCCCTGGCTGACCCAGCTCATGATGGCCATCACCAGCAGTACCCAGAAAATCAGCAGCCCGATAGTCTTCAGGACGATCAGTACGGCGGCGATCCAGATAATGGGTTGGAACGTGACCACTTTGAACAGCACAATAGCTTTGATAAAGCTGAGCACTAACGCGACCAGTAACGATGCGCTATCAATCGGCCCCATCGGGGGAATAATTCGGCGTAACGGCCCAATAATAGGCTGAGTGATTTTTACAATGAACTGCGAAAACGGATTGTAAAAATCGCAGCGAGACCACTGCATCCACACGCGCAATAGCAGCGCCATGGTATACAGCTCAATTACCGTTGAGAGCAGGAAGGTCAACGTATTCATGGTGTTCCTCAGTTTTCCTTAATTTTTTGTGTAATCACGAGCACCAAAAATGGCAGTGCCAATGCGCACCATCGTGCTACCCGCCGCGATGGCGGCATCCATATCATCAGACATTCCCAACGAGAGCGTATCGACTGTCGGGTAGCGTGTTTTCAACCCGGCAAATGCTACAGCCATTTGCTGTGCAACTTCAAACTGCCTTACATAATCTGACTCAGGCGCCGGGATTGCCATCAGTCCACGCAGGGTAATGCGCGGCAGAGCGGCGACGTCTGCGGCCAGGGCATCAAGCTCTGCCAGCGGAATACCTGACTTGCTGTTCTCATCGCTGATGTTTATTTGAATCAGCACATTCAGCGGCGGTAGGTCTGCCGGGCGCTGTTCGCTGAGTCGGGTGGCGATGCGCAAACGGTCTATCGTGTGGCACCAGTCAAAATGTTCAGCCACCAGACGGCTTTTGTTGGACTGCAACGGGCCGATAAAGTGCCACTGCAGTCCAGTCACGCCGTTTTCGCTGAAGTAGCGGATCTTATCCACGCCTTCCTGAACATAGTTTTCCCCAAAGGCATGCTGCCCGGCAGCAATGGCTTCTTCGATGGCGCTCGCAGGTTTGGTTTTGCTCACTGCAAGCAACGTAACGTCTTCTGAAGACCGCCCGCAACGCGTCGCGGCGGCTGAGATTTTCTCCCTGACATGTGCCAGGTTATGCGCGATATCGTTCATTTTCCGAGGATGTTCATATGAATATGGAAGAAATAGTGGCCCTTAGTGTAAAGCATAACGTGTCGGATCTACACCTGTGCAATGCATGGCCTGCGCGCTGGCGCATATGTGGAAGGGTAGAAATTGCCCCGTTTACCGCGCCTGACGTGGAGAAGCTGCTGATGTTATGGCTCAGTGAGCAACAACAGGTACAGTGGCGGGAAAAGGGTCAGGTTGATTTTGCTATCGCACTGGCGGATTCCCGGCGTTTACGGGCCAGCGCATTTACGCATCAGCAGGGAACGTCACTGGCGCTGAGACTGCTGCCGCTTGATTGCCCGTGCCTGGATGATCTCCAGACGCCCGCTGCGTTGCCAGAACTGCTGCACAGCGAAAACGGGTTGATTCTGGTGACCGGGGCGACGGGCAGCGGTAAGTCGACGACGCTGGCGGCGATGGTGGACTCTCTCAATCAGCACGTTGACGGGCATATTCTGACCCTGGAAGACCCGATTGAATACCGCTATACCAGCCAGCGTTGTCTGATCCAACAGCGTGAGATTGGCGTGCACTGCCTTTCTTTTGCTGCCGGCCTGCGGGCGGCATTGCGTGAAGATCCTGACGTGATTTTACTGGGGGAACTGCGCGACAGCGAGACGATTCGTCTGGCGCTGACGGCGGCGGAAACGGGGCATCTGGTGCTGGCAACGCTGCATACGCGCGGTGCGGCGCAGGCGGTGGAGCGGCTGGTGGATACGTTCCCTGCACAGGAAAAAGACCCGGTGCGTAATCAACTGGCGGGTAGTTTGCGGGCGGTGCTCGCACAAAAACTGGAAGCCGACAGGCAGGGTGGGCGGGTGGCGTTATTTGAACTGCTGGTCAATACGTCGGCTGTGAGTAATCTGATCCGTGAAGGGAAAACCCACCAGCTACCCGGCGTGATACAAACCGGGCAACAGGCGGGTATGCAAACATTTGCCCAGAGCCTGCAGCAGCGTCAGGCGCAAGGCAGGCTGTAAATATGAGCCTTAGTAACCTTGTTCGAAATAGCTTTCGAGAATAACGACGGCAGACGCGGAGTCTACCTTGCCTTTATTCAGCGCGCGGTACCCGCCTTGCTCAAACAGGCCGGAACGTGCTTCGACGGTGCTCAGGCGTTCGTCGTGCAGCGTGACCGTGACGCCAAAGCGGCCATGAATACGGTTGGCAAACTTGCGCGCGCGCGCAGTAAGCGGCTGCTCGGTGCCGTCCATATTGAGCGGCAGACCGACAATGATTTCATCCGGTTGCCACTCTTTTAGCAGGCGTTCAATCACGTTCCAGTCTGGCGTGCCGTCCTGCGCTTTGATAGCAGGCAGCGGTCTGGCAGTACCTGTAATGCGCTGACCAATCGCCACGCCAATACTTTTGGTCCCAAAATCAAAGGAGAGTAATGTTTCGCTCATTATGCGTGTCCCGCCACGCCAGGCATGGTCAGGATATCGATCCCGATAAGTTTGGCCGCGTCGCGCCAGCGGTCGGCAATCGGCGTTTTAAACAGAATATTGAGATCCGCGGGGGCGGTGAGCCAGGCGTTATCCAGCAACTCTTGCTCCAGTTGGCCTTTTTCCCATGATGAATACCCCAGGGCGACCAGTACCTCGGAAGGTTGTTCCTGAGTGCCTAAGGTTTCCAGTACATCGCGGGAAGTGGTGATAATGGTGTTGTCCGAAATACGAATACTGGAGGCAAAGCGTGAAGGAGGGGTATGCAAAATAAACCCACGCTCTTCTGCTAACGGGCCTCCGAGCATCACGGCTTTATCCAGGCGAATCGCCGGATCGCGTGTCTCAGGGGTAATCTTCAGCTTTTCCAGAATCCCTGCAATCTGTAAGTTTTCCAGGGGTTTATTGACGATAATCCCCATTGCGCCATTTTCATTATGTTCGCAAATGTAGACCACGGAACGGCGGAAAATCGGATCCTGGAGAGCAGGCATGGCAATAAGAAAGTGATGCTGTAAATTCATTGTCAGAGGTTCTGTTTCCTGGTTCAAAAAAGCAACAACGGTCAGTATGCGAGGAAAGCGTTAAGTTGTCACCCTCTGAAAATAACATTGCCGGATATCGGCTTCGCCTTATCCGGCCAACGGGGTGCAATTGTAGGCCGGATAAGACACCGTGGCGTCGTCATCCGGCGCAGGTTTACTTGGCTAAGCGAGCTTCAATGGCATCCATCAGCATACCGGTAATGGACACCGGGAACTCCGCCTCAATTTCGCGAATACAGGTTGGGCTGGTGACGTTAATTTCCGTCAGGCGATCGCCGATAATATCCAGACCGACAAAAATCAGTCCTTTGGCTTTCAGCGTTGGCCCGATACGACGTGCAATTTCCCAGTCGCTGTCGGTCAGCGGACGAGGTTCGCCACGGCCACCGGCCGCCAGATTACCACGGGTTTCACCGCCCTGTGGAATGCGTGCCAGGCAGTAGGGAACGGGTTCGCCATCGACCACCAGTACGCGTTTGTCGCCGTCTTTAATTGCCGGCAGGTAGTTCTGCGCCATGCAGTAGCGGGTACCGTGTTCGGTCAGCGTTTCGGCAATTACACCGAGGTTCGGATCGCCTTCCTTCACGCGGAAGATCGATGCACCGCCCATGCCGTCCAGCGGCTTGAGAATGATATCGCTGTGTTTTTGCCAGAAGGCTTTCAGCTGCGCTTTGTTACGCGTGACCAGCGTTTCTGGCGTCAGGTCCGCGAACCAGGCGGTGAACAGCTTTTCGTTACAATCGCGCAGGCTCTGCGGTTTGTTCACGATCAGCGTCCCTTGCTCTTCTGCACGCTCCAGAATATAGGTGGCGTAGATGAACTCGGTATCAAACGGCGGATCCTTACGCATCAGAATGACGTCCAGGTCAGCCAGTGGTAGATCTTGTTCGCTGTTGAACTCATACCATTTGTCGTAGTTCTGCTCTACGCTCAGGGTACGCGTGCGGGCGCGGGCTTCACCGTTAATCAGATAAAGATCGGCCATCTCCATATAGTGAAGTTCGTAACCACGACGTTGCGCTTCCAGCAGCATAGCGAAGCTGGAATCTTTCTTGATGTTGATGCTTGCGATGGGATCCATCACGATGCCGAGCTTGATCATTGTTCTTCTCCGTTAGCCCAGATCGCCAAATCGCACCTGTAGCGCGGTAATGGCGGTGAGCGCAGTTGTCTCAGTACGCAGAACGCGAGGTCCTAACAGAATATCAGTAAACTGATAGCGTGCAGTCATGGCAATTTCATCTGCCGACAGCCCGCCTTCCGGGCCAATCAGCAGTCGGATGCGCTCTACCGGCAGCGGAAGCGTGTTAATACTGGCGCTGGCGCGCGGGTGCAGGTTCAGTTTTAGCCCCACGTCCTGCTCGGCACACCAGGCTTCCAGATCCATTGCCGGGCGAATTTCAGGCACCCGGTTACGACCGCATTGCTCGCAGGCGGCAATCGCAATTTTCTGCCACTGCTGGAGCTTCTTGTTCAGGCGTTCACTGTCCAGTTTAACGCCGCAGCGCTCAGAAAAAAGTGGCGTAATGAGGCTTACACCCAGTTCAATCGATTTCTGGATAGTAAATTCCATTTTTTCACCGCGCGACATCACCTGCCCAAGATGAATATGCAAGGGAGATTCGCGATCGTCGAGTTCGGCGCTCAGTATCTTCACATCCACGCTTTTCTTGCTGGCGTGGGTGATCTCGGCGTCAAACACCTGGTTGCTGCCGTCAAATAGTTGAAGAGCCTGGCCCGGTCCCATGCGCAGCACGCGACCGATATGGTTGGCGGCATCTTCACACAGTGAAATTTGGCTGCCTGCCGTGAGTGGTTCAGGGTGATAAATGCGAGGAATGCGCATAGTTAACCATCCGCGTCATGGCCCTGGCCGACAAAACGGCAGGGCATGGGTTAAAATATTGACGCTAGTGTAGGTTAGCTCTTTTGCGCCTGGCAAGCGCGTTGCACGTATGGGTTATGGTTGCCCTGTACCTTCGCAATACGTTCGTCGCGTTCGCACTCCCAGTCGGTCACTGGATACTGTTTATTCCAGGCGTTAAAAAGCTGGGTTTGCTGACGGGAAAGCGTCAGGTTGTACTGGTCGCGCATGTAAAAATAGGTGCGCGCGATGGCGCCGCGAGCGCGCGCAGGCGGCTCAGCCACTTTTTCTTTGAAATCGACCTTCATGTCACACTGCCCATACTGGCCTTCGCCGCCGTTCCACTGGCTGTACATAAAGTTCGCGCGATCGCCATTTACTTCACCCACTGCCGGTTGCAGGTTGTGCATATCGCTTTCCATCTTGCGATAGACCGGATCTTTGGCGCAATTTTTACGTCCACCGTCCTGCCAGCACTGGCGTTGATGACCAAATTGCCAGGCCGGAACCACGTGTTCCCATTCAATACGGCTGGCGCGGTTTTCGTTTTTCCGCACTTTATAGCCGCAGGATTCGAGGTCAACGACCCCTTTTTTGCCCTGCCAGTTAATTTTACAGCCGCAGTAGAAATCGCCGGGCGCATCGGCATTAATTTTTACACCAGCGGCTTTCGCTTGGGAGAAGCTGTTGATACCTTCGGCGAATGCTGGGCCAGAGAGTGCAGTAGCCAATAACGCCACTGCCATAGAAAGATTACGGTACATCACACACTCCGTGTCAAAACGAGCCCGCAACGTAACGAAAGCGTCGGGCAGATGCAATCAGCTAAATCATATAAGTTCCAGAAATTACTTTTGAGTAACAAGGCGCTATCGGCGGATTATTGTTTGCTTGTTTAGCGCGCCTGCTCATACAGTAGCCTGTCACGAGCGCGAACCAGGGCGTTGCGCAGATTGCCCAGATAACAGCCGTTTTTATCGAATTAATGACCGGGGAAAAAGATGAAGAAAGGGTTGAGCGCGTTTCCGCTTACGCCGCTGAGGGCGGGTGAGGTTGATGAAAATACATGGCTTTCTCTAATTGAGAATATTGCCGGTGCCGGCGTTGATTCCATCGGTGTGCTGGGTTCTACCGGGAGCTATGCCTACCTGACGCGTGAACAGCGCCTACGCGTTACCCGGCTTGCGCTTGAGGCGGCATCTGATATCCCCGTTATTACCAGCATTGGCAGCGTACGAGTCGAAGAAATTCTGCACCTTATCGATGATGCGCAGCAGGCGGGTGTCAGCGGCGTTTTGATGGCCCCGGTCTCTTACCAGCGGCTGAGCGTGGATGAAGTTTTTGATCTGTACGATCGAGTCACTCGCGAGCTGTCGGTGCCGCTATGTATTTATGATAATCCCGCCACCACCGGGTTTGAATTTAGCGATGACCTGCTTATCGCGCTGTCAAATTTACCGGCTATTGGTTCGATTAAACTGTCTTCATTCACCTCTGAACGGATCGCCAGGCTAAAAAACAGTCTTCCGGCAGGTGTCTCTATTGGTGTCAGTGGCGACGGTCAGGCTGCCTCAGGGCTGTTAGCCGGAGGCGATGTCTGGTATTCCGTCCTGGCAGGCTTGTTCCCGCATTATTCACGTGCTTTAGCCAATGCCGCGTTGACGGGAGATCACGTCAAAACCCGGCAACTGGATAGCGCGCTCCAGCCTCTGTGGGCCTTTTATCAACGGCACGGTAGCCTGAGGGTGATCGCGACGGTGGCAGAAATGATGGGGAAAGTGTCTGCGCCTTGTCTCCCCTTTCCGCTGCAAACGCTGAAGGGGGAGGAAAGGCTCTTATTGCAGGAAACGTTGAGTTCATTATCTTTTTTGGATTGATGAACGAGGATGTCAGGCCTTCGCCGGGTTTTCCTGCGGCCCGGGAATCAACGGTTCGCCACAGTGGACGCAGCGGTAGGTGGCCTCACCACGCACAATGCGGTTATGTCGGCGGACGGTCAACTGATGCTCCTGGCACTTGCAGCGGTAAGTAAAGGTATTGCGCTGCACGGATTGCAGTTCGAACTGATGCGTACGCCGGGCCGGAACGCCCAGCACGCTCTCCATCATCCATTTCCACTCTTTCCCGTGAGGCGGTACGCGGCCAAAGTGCTTCCACACCAGCAAATGTGCCAGTTCATGCGGTACGACCTCGTTGATAAACGCCTCGACGTTTTCCATCAGCAGCACCGGGTTGAGGCGAATTTCATTGCTTTGCAGCCACGCTGTACCCGCAGCAGTGCCGCGCTGTTGGTACACAAGCTTAGGTTCCGGATAATTGCGTTCGAGCTTGAGATTGGCGAGGGCAAGTTTTTCCCGCAGGCTGCGCATAACGGCTTGCTGGATGGCGATGGGGAGACGAGAGGTTTTCATAACGCCAGAGGATAGTGCGACAGGAAAAGGACTGCAAGAGGCAGGCTTCCCCCCGCGAGGGGAGGAAGCCGCAGGTGATTAGTCGTGTGCGCCAATTTCGCGCAGTTTACGGCCTTTCATCAGGTTACGTTCAATGTGTTCCAGGGAGACGTTTTTGGTTTCCGGAATCAGCCACAAGGTCAGGAAGATGAACAGGACGTTCAGGCCGCCGTAGACCCAGAAGGTGTTGGCGCTGCCCAGCGAGTTCAGCATCGTCAGGAAGGTTGCGCCGACGATCATGTTGGCAATCCAGTTGGTTGCGGTAGAGCAGGTGATACCGAAATCGCGGCCTTTCAGCGGCTGGATTTCAGAGCACAGTACCCAAATCAGCGGACCGGCACTCATCGCGAAGCCAACGATAAACATCAGCAGCATCAGTACGGCAAAGTACTGGGCGGCAGCGGAGTGGATACCAATGTGCATCATTGTGCCCAGCACGCCCATACCGATAGCCATCACGATAAAGCCGAGGATCAGCGTCGGTTTACGGCCCCAGCGGTCAACCAGGCCAATGGCGATAAAGGTCGCCAGCACGTTGGTCAAACCCACGATAACGGTGCCCCACATCTGCTCAGTGGTGTTGGTATAACCCGCCAGTTCAAAGATTTTTGGTGCGTAGTACATGATGACGTTCATCCCGGTGAACTGCTGCATCACCTGTAACAGTACGCCAAGGAATACCGCGCGGCGGAAGTTGCTGTTTTCTTTAAACAGCGCCCAACCGCTTTGTTTTACCTGCAGGCTTTCACGAATTTCATCCAGCTCGCGTTTCGCTTCTGCACTGGTATCACGCAGACGTAACAGCACGCGTTCAGCATCGACGAAGCGACGTTTAGCGGCGAACCAGCGCGGGCTGTCCGGCAGGAAGAACACGCCAACCAGCAGCAGCAGGGCAGGAATGATGATCACGCCCAGCATCCAGCGCCATGCACCGCTATAGCTAAAGGCGGTATCGGATAGATAGGCCCCGAGGATCCCGATGGTAATCATCAGCTGATACATGGAAATCATACTGCCACGAATTTTTTCCGGTGCAATTTCAGATAGATACAGTGGCGCAGTGTAAGACGCAACGCCCACGGCCAGACCCAGCAGGATACGGGAGAGAAGCAGTACTTCTACGTTAGGCGCCGCGGCGGAGAACAGCGAGCCGGCGACAAACAGGATCGCGCCGATCATCAGGCTTTTTTTACGTCCAAGCTTGAAGGAGAGCCAGCCGCTGCCGACAGCACCTACAGCTGCGCCAAACATCATGGAGCTGACCACCCATTCCTGAGTGTGCGGGGTAATTTGAAACTCGTCGGTGATGAACGGTAATGCACCGGCAATCACGCCGATATCCAGGCCAAAAAGTAATCCTGCCAGGGCGGCAAGAAAGCAGACAAAAAATGTCATGGCTTTGTTGGAACGCCCCTGTTTTTTATTCCCAGGCATGATGCCCTCCAGGTTGGGTAACTTATTTTTGTTGATGTTAAGGGTAGGTGAGTACGGGATGAAAAAATGAGATTAATATCACATTAGTGTAATCGCTTACACTAGCATTCACGGCTGTTATAAGTTAATTATTTGAAAAATATGCAATTTCATAAAAATTAAAAATGAGTGATTGCCTGGAATTAAGACAATACTGAAAAGTAATGTAACAATAATGAAAATGCAGAAATTAAGGGATGTAAAATCAATTCATTATGATAATGACTGGATGTAATCGCTTTCATTTGCATTGAAAGTCAGGGAGGAGAGGGACGTTAAGGTACAGCTAAAAAAAAGACCAGCCTTAAGGCTGGTCCTGGTAAGCGGGGGTATTCAGTAAATTACTTCAGTCCGGCAGCTTCGCGCAGCTGCTGCGCTTTGTCGGTTTTTTCCCATGGGAAATGTTCGCGACCAAAGTGGCCGTAGGCTGCGGTTTCTTTATAGATCGGGTGCAGTAGATCCAGCATCTGGATCAGGCCGTATGGACGCAGGTCGAAGAACTCACGCACCAGCAGGGTCAGCTGTTCAGTTGGCACTTTCTCGGTACCGAAGGTTTCGACCATGATAGAAGTAGGTTCTGCCACGCCAATAGCGTAGGAAACCTGAATCTCACAGCGGTCAGCCAGACCGGCAGCCACGATATTTTTTGCGACATAGCGGGCTGCGTAGGCTGCAGAACGGTCAACTTTAGACGGATCTTTACCTGAGAATGCGCCGCCACCGTGACGCGCCATGCCGCCGTAGGTATCAACGATAATCTTACGACCGGTCAGACCGCAGTCACCCATTGGGCCACCGATAACGAAACGGCCGGTTGGGTTGATGAAGAATTTGGTCGATGCGCTCAACCACTCGGTCGGCAGTACCGGCTTGATGATCTCTTCCATCACTGCTTCTTGCAGTGTTTTCTGGTCAACATCTTGAGAGTGCTGAGTAGACAGAACCACCGCATCAATACCGACAATTTTGCCATCGTCATACTGGAAGGTGACCTGGCTTTTCGCATCCGGGCGCAGCCACGACAGGGTGCCGTTTTTACGCACTTCAGCCTGACGTTGTACCAGACGGTGAGCGTAAGTGATTGGTGCCGGCATCAACACGTCGGTTTCGTTGGTGGCATAACCAAACATCAGACCCTGATCGCCCGCGCCCTGTTCCAGCGGATCGGCACGGTCAACGCCCTGGTTGATATCCGGAGACTGTTTACCGATAGCGCTCAGTACTGCGCAAGAGTTAGCGTCAAAGCCCATGTCGGAATGCACATAGCCAATTTCGCGAACCGTATTACGCGTGATCTCTTCGATGTCGACCCATGCGCTGGTGGTGATTTCACCGCCAACTAAAACCATACCGGTTTTGACATAGGTTTCGCAGGCGACGCGTGCTTTCGGATCCTGTTCGAGGATTGCATCCAGCACGGCATCAGAGATTTGGTCAGCGATTTTGTCAGGATGCCCTTCTGATACGGACTCGGACGTAAAAAGGTGTTTTGCCATATTTAATTTCACCTAAGGAGAATTTGGTTAGCTCAAACTGTCGAGTGGAATAGCCATGTGTAGAAGATTCTACCATGAGTCTGCAGATTTCGGACACTGGCAGTCTGAGTGTTAATCGGTATAGATGGATTAACATCTGGACGGCTATTTTAGGACAGTTCTTCGCCCGATTTCCAGCTTTTTTTGACTACGGTCGCATTGTACCGAAAATGTAACTGGAAATTTTTCCTGACGGTGCTGGCAATGCGCGCATTTATCTTTTGCTTTTTCGTACTCTTATCGGTATAAAACGCGGCGCGCGGCTTATACAAAAAGCACACGACGTTTTCATCGTGTCGCCACTTCCAGCCGGGTTAACACTTTAGCTTTGGCTTGTGGGTTCGTTCCGTCTGGAGCGACCGTGGAGGTGATACGAGATAATGAACCGTTGTATTCTGCTGAATCTGCCACACCGTTCAGGTGTGCATATGTCCCCCGCAATCTGCATCTCTGCTTTGCATACCTGTCGATGTTATATACATAAAATCATTCATGCTGCGTCGAGGCTGCATGAAGGATGAAGTGTATACCCATCCCGGCGTATCTCAGGACTCAAGAGCCGGTAACGGTCACTAAGGACTGAACAAGGGCGCTCTTGGTAAACAAGAGTTTTCTCGTGGTTTCGCCGAACTGTCAGTATTACGTTCGGTAACGTGTTTACAATGAAATGATAAAGAAACCGGTCGCACAGTCGGAGCGTCAGCACTATCTGCTGGAAAATCTGCCTGTTTATGGGTTGTTATCGCTTCTTCGGATTGCGATAGTAGTCAACTGTTTTACACTTGTTAATAAAATTTGAGGTTCGCTATGTCTGACGACATTTCTATGGGTTCGCCTTCGTCAGCAGGCGGACAGGGTGTACTACGCTCCATGCAGGAGGTTGCAATGAGTTCCCAGGAAGCCAGCAAGATGCTGCGTACCTACAATATTGCCTGGTGGGGTAATAACTACTACGACGTCAACGAACTCGGTCACATTAGCGTGTGTCCGGACCCTGACGTCCCGGAAGCACGTGTTGATCTTGCCGAGCTGGTAAAAGCTCGCGAAGCGCAGGGGCAACGTCTGCCTGCGCTGTTCTGTTTCCCACAGATCCTGCAACACCGTCTGCGTTCGATTAACGCCGCATTCAAACGCGCCCGCGAATCTTACGGCTACAAGGGTGATTATTTCCTCGTTTATCCGATCAAGGTTAATCAGCACCGTCGTGTGATTGAATCGCTGATTCACTCCGGTGAGCCGCTGGGACTGGAAGCCGGTTCTAAGGCCGAACTGATGGCGGTTCTGGCGCATGCGGGCATGACCCGCAGCGTGATTGTCTGTAATGGTTACAAAGACCGCGAATACATTCGTCTGGCGCTGATTGGCGAGAAGATGGGCCACAAGGTCTATCTGGTCATTGAGAAGATGTCTGAAATCGCGATCGTGCTGGATGAAGCCGAACGGCTGAATGTGGTCCCGCGTCTGGGCGTGCGTGCGCGTCTGGCCTCGCAAGGTTCTGGTAAATGGCAGTCCTCCGGTGGTGAAAAATCCAAGTTCGGCCTGGCGGCGAACCAGGTACTGCAACTGGTGGAAATTCTGCGCGAACGCGGTCGTCTGGACAGCATTCAATTGCTGCACTTCCATCTCGGTTCACAGATGGCGAACATTCGCGATATCGCCACCGGCGTACGTGAATCTGCGCGTTTCTACGTTGAGCTGCACAAACTGGGCGTAAACATCCAGTGCTTCGATGTGGGTGGTGGCCTCGGCGTGGACTATGAAGGGACACGCTCGCAGTCTGACTGTTCGGTCAACTACGGTCTGAACGAATACGCCAACAATATTATCTGGGCGATTGGCGATGCCTGTGAAGAACACGGCCTGCCGCATCCGACGGTAATTACCGAGTCCGGTCGTGCGGTAACCGCACACCATACCGTGCTGGTGTCTAACATCATCGGCGTTGAGCGTAGCGAACACACCGAAGCTACGCCTCCGGCTGACGATGCGCCGCGTGCCCTGCAAAGCATGTGGGAAACCTGGCAGGAGATGCACGAACCGGGCACCCGCCGTTCGCTGCGTGAATGGCTGCACGACAGTCAGATGGATTTGCACGATGTTCACATTGGCTATTCATCCGGAACCTTCAGCCTGCAGGAGCGCGCGTGGGCAGAGCAGCTGTATCTGAACATGTGCCATGACGTGCAGAAACAGCTCGACCCGAGCAACCGCGCGCACCGTCCGATCATCGACGAACTGCAGGAGCGTATGGCGGATAAGATTTACGTCAACTTCTCACTGTTCCAGTCGATGCCGGATGCGTGGGGGATCGATCAGCTGTTCCCGGTCATGCCGCTGGAAGGACTGAACCAGGTCCCTGAGCGCCGTGCGGTGCTGCTGGATATTACCTGCGACTCTGACGGTGCTATTGACCACTATGTTGACGGCGATGGTATTGCTACCACCATGCCGATGCCGGAGTACGATCCTGAGAACCCGCCGATGCTGGGCTTCTTTATGGTTGGCGCGTACCAGGAAATCCTTGGCAACATGCACAACCTGTTCGGCGATACCGAAGCGGTCGACGTATTTGTCTTCCCGGATGGTAGCGTTGAAGTTGAGCTGTCTGATGAAGGGGATACCGTCGCGGACATGTTGCAGTACGTGCAGCTGGATCCAAAAACGTTGCTGACCCACTTCCGCGATCAGGTTAAACAGACCGATCTGGACGATGCGCTGCAACAGCAGTTCCTCGAAGAGTTCGAGGCTGGACTGTACGGCTATACCTATCTCGAAGACGAGTAAGGTTGTTCTGGGTCGCTTGAACCTGGACAAATTAGCGGCGATAATTCGCCCATACACGTAGTCACGTAAATCAATCCCTTCCTCGTCGGGCTTAACGACGCGGAGGGGATTTTTTTTAACCGATTTTATAAGAGGTCAGTACATGAGCACCTTAGGTCATCAATACGACAACTCCCTGGTTTCTAACGCCTTTGGTTTTTTACGTCTGCCGATGAATTTCCAGCCCTACGACAGCGATGCCGACTGGGTTATTACCGGCGTACCGTTTGATATGGCGACGTCTGGTCGTGCGGGTGGACGTCATGGTCCGGCAGCGATCCGTCAGGTGTCGACCAATCTGGCCTGGGAGCACAACCGCTTCCCGTGGAATTTTGACATGCGTGAACGCCTGAACGTCGTGGACTGCGGCGATCTGGTGTATGCGTTTGGCGATGCGCGTGAAATGAGTGAAAAATTGCAGGCGCATGCTGAAAAGCTGCTTTCTGCCGGCAAGCGCATGCTCTCCTTCGGCGGTGACCACTTCGTCACGCTGCCGCTGCTGCGCGCGCACGCTAAGCACTTTGGTAAAATGGCGCTGGTGCACTTTGATGCCCACACCGACACCTATGCTAACGGCTGTGAATTTGACCACGGCACCATGTTCTATACCGCGCCGAACGAAGGCCTGATCGATCCGAACCATTCCGTGCAGATCGGTATTCGGACCGAGTTTGACAAAGACAACGGCTTTACCGTACTGGATGCCTGCCAGGTGAACGATCGCAGCGTGGATGACATCATTGCGCAGGTGAAGCAGATTGTCGGTGACATGCCGGTTTACCTGACCTTTGATATCGACTGCCTGGATCCGGCGTTTGCTCCGGGTACGGGTACGCCAGTGATCGGCGGTCTGACGTCGGATCGTGCGATCAAACTGGTGCGTGGCCTGAAGGATCTGAATATTGTCGGGATGGATGTAGTCGAAGTGGCCCCGGCCTACGATCAGTCTGAGATCACCGCGCTGGCAGCAGCAACGCTGGCACTGGAGATGTTGTATATCCAGGCGGCGAAGAAAGGCGAATAACGGATTTCGGACAATTTTGCCGGATGTCGCTGACGCTAATCCGGCCTACATTGTTGTTGAATCTGTAGGCCGGATAGGCGTTTACGCAGCCATCCGGCACTGTTTGAAGATTACTTAATTCCGTCTGCGCTCATGCGGTCGCGAATATGTTGCGCACGTTCGGCGGAGGCTGGATGGTCGTCAAACATTGAGCTTTGACGACCGGCTTCCAGTTTTGCCAGTTTCTCAAAGCTGGTGGCTAAGCCTGCCGGATTAATACCGCGTTTGCGCAACAAATCATACGAGTAATCATCCGCTTCGGATTCCTGACGTTGGGAGAACTGCGAGTTCACCAGTTTTTCTCCCAGATCGCCAAGCTGAGACTGCGACAAGCTGCCGACGATGCCGCCCGCAGAGGCCGCTGCGGCACGCACGGCGTTGGTTCCCAGCGCAACTTGCATTCCTTTCTTCACGTGACCCAGCGCAACGTGGCCCATTTCGTGACCAATAACCGCCTCAACTTCGTTATCGGTCATCATATCCATCAGGCCGCTGTACACGCGGATGCAGCCATTTGCCATCGCAAACGCGTTGACGTCTTTTGCCACATAGACTTTGTAATTCACCGGCTGTCCGTTGATGTTATCGCCTAGCGCAGCGGCGATTTTGCTCAGTCGTTTGGTATATTCACTGCTGGCAGGAGCAATGGTCGCTTTGCTGTCCATATCCTGGCAGGCTTGGTTGCTCAGCGCGATGACCTGAGCATCGCTCAGACTGTAGGCCTGGAAAGCACCTGCGCCAGATGAAAGTAATCCGTTGGAGTCCATATTCTGGCAGCCGGTCAATGCCGTTGCCATGCTCATAGCAAGCAGTAAAGCGCGAATTTTCATTTTTTCTCTTCCGCACGAAGTCAGGATTATTCTAAAAAATGCGTCGTTTGCAGGTAATGCGACGCTCAACCTAAGTATAAAGAAAAGAACAACAAGCGGGCGAGAAGATTGCGCAACATGCGTGCAGGATCCAGAGATTTCTGAAGCGGTAAAAGGATGCTCCATGTACATGGCACGCGGCTTGGGTTACATTGTTGGCACTTTTTTCCGGCGTAGCCCAAAACGCTCTGTCGTCAAGTCGTTCCGGGCACAGCCTTCATTATCCGATCTGGAGTCAAAATGTCCTCACGTAAAGAGCTTGCCAATGCTATTCGTGCGCTGAGCATGGATGCAGTACAGAAAGCCAAATCCGGTCATCCGGGTGCCCCGATGGGTATGGCTGACATTGCCGAAGTCCTGTGGCGTGATTTCCTGAACCACAACCCAAATAACCCGTCCTGGGCTGACCGTGACCGCTTCGTGTTGTCAAACGGTCACGGCTCAATGCTGATTTATAGTTTGCTGCACCTCTCCGGCTACGACCTGCCGATGTCTGAGCTGCAGAACTTCCGTCAGCTGCACTCCAAAACGCCGGGTCACCCGGAAGTGGGTTATACCGCGGGTGTGGAAACGACTACCGGTCCGCTGGGTCAGGGCATCGCTAACGCGGTGGGTATGGCTATCGCTGAAAAAACGCTGGCGGCGCAGTTTAACCGTCCAGGTCACGACATTGTTGACCACTTCACCTACGCCTTCATGGGCGACGGCTGCATGATGGAAGGTATCTCTCACGAGGTATGTTCTCTGGCTGGTACGCTGAAGCTGGGCAAACTGATTGCGTTCTACGATGACAACGGTATTTCTATCGATGGTCACGTTGAAGGCTGGTTCACTGATGACACCGCGAAGCGTTTCGAAGCTTACGGCTGGCACGTGGTGCGTGGCGTTGATGGCCATGATGCTGATGCGATTAAGCGCGCAGTAGAAGAAGCCCGCGCAGTGACCGACAAACCGTCCCTGCTGATGTGCAAAACCATCATCGGTTTCGGTTCCCCGAACAAAGCTGGCACCCACGACTCTCACGGTGCACCGCTGGGCGACGCAGAAATTGCACTGACCCGCGAGCAGCTGGGCTGGAAATACGCGCCGTTTGAAATCCCGTCTGAAATCTACGCACAGTGGGATGCGAAAGAAGCAGGTCAGGTTAAAGAAGCGGCGTGGAACGAGAAATTCGCTGCTTATGCGAAAGCCTTCCCGCAGGAAGCCGCTGAATTCACCCGTCGTATGAAAGGTGAAATGCCATCTGACTTCGATGCGAAAGCGAATGAGTTCATTGCTAAACTGCAGGCCAATCCGTCCAAAATCGCCAGCCGTAAAGCATCCCAGAACGCTATTGAAGCGTTTGGTCCTTTACTGCCAGAATTCCTCGGTGGTTCCGCTGACCTCGCCCCATCTAACCTGACTATCTGGTCTGGTTCTAAAGCCATTAACGAAGACGCTGCTGGTAACTACATCCATTACGGTGTTCGTGAATTTGGTATGACCGCTATCGCTAACGGTATCGCGCTGCACGGTGGTTTCCTGCCGTACACCTCTACCTTCCTGATGTTCGTTGAATATGCCCGTAATGCGGTGCGTATGGCGGCACTCATGAAACAGCGTCAAGTGATGGTCTATACCCACGATTCCATCGGTTTGGGCGAAGATGGCCCGACTCACCAGCCGGTAGAGCAGGTTGCTTCTCTGCGCGTGACCCCGAACATGAGCACATGGCGTCCATGTGACCAGGTTGAATCTGCGGTAGCGTGGAAATACGGCGTTGAGCGTCAGGACGGTCCGACCGCGCTGATCCTCTCCCGTCAGAACCTTGCACAGCAGGAGCGTACTGAAGAGCAGCTGGCAAACATCGCACGCGGTGGTTATGTGCTGAAAGATTGCGCCGGCCAGCCTGAGCTGATCTTCATTGCTACCGGTTCTGAAGTTGAACTGGCGGTGGCTGCATGGGACAAACTGACGGCGGAAGGCGTTAAAGCGCGCGTGGTCTCCATGCCGTCTACCGATGCTTTCGACAAGCAGGATGCCGCTTATCGTGAATCCGTGCTGCCGAAAGCTGTCTCTGCTCGCGTGGCAATTGAAGCGGGTATCGCGGACTACTGGTTCAAATACGTGGGCCTGAACGGCGCTATCATCGGTATGACCACCTTTGGTGAGTCTGCTCCGGCTGAGCTGCTGTTTGAAGAGTTTGGCTTCACCGTAGACAACGTGGTTGCGAAAGCCAAAGAACTGCTGTAATTACGATTACAACGGTATAACGGGTCGCTCAGGCGGCCCGTTTTTTTTGTGCGTCAGATTTTTTCTTGGCGTAGCTGACCCGTTGCAAGGCGCACTACGCGAGAAAAATGACGCTGCGTAAATGCAACGTCATGGCTGATCGCGACCACGCTAGTGCCTCGTGCGCGGCACACCGCGAGCCAGTTCTCAAATATCGCCAGCCAGTGTGCGTCAAAATCCCGGCTCGGTTCATCAAGCAGGAGAAGGGCCGGTGCCATGGCTTCAAGGCTGGCGACGGCGACCATACGTCGTTGCGCGGTGTGCAGATCCAGCGGATGAGCGTCGGCGACGTCCGCTAACTGACATAACTGCAGGGCTGCTGCAGTACGTTGCGCAATCTCCGCGGCGGGACGCTTTTGCAGTCGCAATCCAAAGGCGACTTCCTCTGCGACCTTGCTGTGAAAAATTTGGTTTTCGGCTTCCTGAAACAATACGCCGAGCACCTTAGCTCTTTCGCGGTTTTTCAGTTGCGCAATCGACCTGTCACTCAAGGTTATCGTGCCAGATGAGGGGGGCAGAAGGCCCGCCATGATGCGCAGCAGCGTGGATTTTCCCGCGCCATTATCGCCCGTCAGCGCCAGCCATTCACCGGCGTTAAGATTAAGCGAGATGTTGTGCAGGCAGTTATAAGAGGCATTCGGCCAGCGATACGTCACCTGGTTAAGCGTTAGCATTGTGGGGATAGCGCTCCGTCACGCAGTTGCCATGCCTGCTGACAATGGCTGATAAAAGGGGTGTGGTCTCGTTCGAAAAGCACAATCAACGCCTGTTGTTCCTGCGCCCATTGATGCAACCGATCCAGCAACATACTGGTGGCCTGCGCCGTCAGACGACTGAATGCTTCATCCAGAATCAATATTCTGGGTTGCATGGCTAGCGCGCTGGCAATGACCACCCGCTGTGTTTCTCCGCCGGAAAGCGTTCCTGGAT
This sequence comes from Citrobacter freundii, assembly GCF_029717145.1. Taxonomy (NCBI): domain Bacteria; kingdom Pseudomonadati; phylum Pseudomonadota; class Gammaproteobacteria; order Enterobacterales; family Enterobacteriaceae; genus Citrobacter; species Citrobacter freundii. Next base: position 776,277 of record NZ_CP099222.1, read on the forward strand.
GGCGATGGCGCAACGACTGGCATTCCGTCAGTGTGAGTGCCGCGTCAATTCGACGCATAATTTCAGCCTCCTGCAGGCAGAGGTTCTCCGGGCCGAATGCCACTTCTTCCTCCACGCTGAATGTGCAGCCAGAAAGCTGCAGATAAGGCGATTGCTGCACCAGTTGGATGGTACACGACTGCTCGACGAGTGACAGTTGTCCGACAGGATTTCCCAGCAACTTTCCTTTCCCTTCAATCTCTCCGGGAAGAAAATCGGGGTACCAGCCTGCCATCAGCTGTGCCAGCGTACTTTTTCCGCTGCCGTTATCACCGAAAATCGCCACCATTCCGGGTTCTGCATAGTGGAAGTCAAAGCAGGCTGGTGGGCGCGTGGCGTGCGTCGGGAGATAGCGAAACTGCTCTAGCGTAACCATATCCACACTCCTGTTTCGACCAGCATGGCGAGTACCATCGTGTAGCGGGCAATGCGTTGTAAGGTGCTGTCCTCCGGTGCCCATAACGTTGTGCGTTTGCGATGCAAACGAAAGGCCCGCATGTCCAGTGCCGCTCCGCGAACCACCAGATCGTTAAGCGCATTATGCGTGAGTGGCACGATCAGCGCCGGCGTGGCGCGCAGCCGTTGATACCAGTGCTCGTCCAACGGCACGCCGCGCGCGCGCTGGGCTTCGTGAATAATCGCCAACTGGCGTTTGAGTTGCTCAACAACCAGCAGCGGGCCTGCAAACAGGTAGGCAACGCCGGGTGGCAGGCGGGAGGCAAACAGGGCGCGAATAAACCGCGATACCGGCACGTACTGCATCCACAGCTGTGACGTTGACACAATTGCCAGGATCCGCAACCACAGCGTGATGGCATCGGCCCACCGTTGTGGCGTGCGCGGTTGTCCGCTTATCCATTCGGTCAACCAGCCACCGTGGACCAGCCACAATCCAACGCCCAGGGGCACCATCAACCAGACGACATATTTCGCCCGGGGACGCGTGGCTGGCATACACAGTAAGAACAGGAACACGACCGTGCTGTAAACGGTAAGCGGTATTCCCGCGGGTAGCAGCAATGTGGAACATGCGGCCAGCGCCCACAGGGTTAACGAGGTAAACGGGTGCATTTAGCGCACAGCAGACATCGTTGGAAAATGACGTGTGGTGCGCAATGGAAGCTGGCGCAACAGTACCCAAACAATCACGGCGGTGAGAATTTTATCTACCAGATTGGCGCCAATCACCGTGACAGCCACCGACTCAACCAGACCCTCGCCAACCGAGTGCATCCAGGCAACAAATAAATCAGCGCCGCTGCCGGTCACGCCGCCAAACAAGGTGGTGCGGATAGGCACGGCAACGACAGTGACGGCCAGGGTAATGATCACGCCGCTGATCACCACTTTCGGTAAGGTACGAAACCATCCTGCTTGTGCCAGCCATCCTGCGACCAGCCCGATAACCATGGCTACCGGCGCGAAGGCGGCAGCGATCGGATCGGTGAGTAACCCCCACAGCAGGTTGGTGAGTAATCCCGTTAACATTCCCACAATCGGGCCTAATAGCACCGCGCTGATAATGGTGCCGATGGAGTCGAGAAAAATAGGCAGTTTCACCATGCTGATGAGCTGTCCACCGACCATATTGATGGCGATGGCAATAACAATCAGTACCAGTGACTGGCTGGAAAATTGGCGACGCGCCATAGAAAACCTCTTTAAAGTGAAGCGTTAACGGGATGTGATAACCAGTTCGTCATAGCCGGAAACGACACAAGGTTGGCGGCTAAACGCCAGCTCTGTGAGTTCGCCAATCACCAGTTCCAGCGTGGTGCGCACGGTACAGCCCGGCATCATGTGGCCTCCCAACATCGCGCCCTGTGGGTCAGAAACCGCAAGATGCAGGTGCTCGCCGGTCAGTTCCAGCGTGCCGTTCAGGGAGATAATTTCCCAGGTGCCGGTGAGCAATGTGGTTTCTTCCTGACCCGCGAAGCGTAAGGCAACGTGGGTTAAACTTCCGGTACAACCGGCAATCCAGGCGGCATGTAATTGATGCTGTTGGATAAAATCGTGCAGTCGGGAAAAGACTTCCTGGCCAGGGAGTAAACGCAGCGCATGAAAGCGAGCTGCAGAGGCGTGAGGAGAGTATGTGACCATAGGTTGAGGGACTCCGAGACTCGGACGTAGCGCTGATAATATAGACGCTGGCTAGGGTGCTTTCTGATATAAATCAGGATTTGTGACACGGCAACGAAATAATCTTGCTACGCTTATTCGCAATTCTGGAATATGGAATAAATTTAGCGGGGCAGAGCGTTAAAATGTGATGTAAGTCAGATAACGGTGTTCTGTTGCTGGACAATCATTCCTTTTATTCCTTGTTTCGCTTATTCTAGCTGAAGCGTTTCAGTCGATTAAATGTTCGACAATTAATCAAACAGTCGCAGTTTGCGACAGGTAAGGTTTCCCTGAGCGATTTGCTGCATTACTCTGTCAGCCACATCGTTTCTGAGAAATCCTTGCAGGAGACCTATGACCGTACGCGTAGCGATTAATGGTTTCGGTCGCATCGGGCGCAACGTGGTTCGTGCTTTGTATGAATCCGGGCGTCGGGCGGAAATCACCGTGGTGGCCATCAACGAATTGGCGAGTGCTGAAGGCATGGCGCATTTGTTGAAATATGACACCAGCCATGGACGTTTTGCCTGGGATGTTCGCCAGGAACGCGACCAGCTCATTGTTGGCGACGACGCGATTCGCATTCTGCATGAGCGAACACTCGATGCGCTTCCGTGGCGCGAACTGGGTGTTGACGTCGTGCTGGACTGTACGGGGGTCTTCGGTAGCCGCGAACACGGCGAAGCGCATATTGCCGCAGGTGCAAAAAAAGTGCTCTTTTCACATCCTGGTAGTCACGACATCGACGCAACCGTTGTGTTTGGCGTTAATCAGGATCAGCTGCGCGCTGAACACCGGATCGTTTCCAACGCCTCCTGCACCACGAATTGCATTATTCCTGTTATTAAATTGTTGGATGATGCTTACGGCATCGAGTCCGGCACCGTTACGACGATCCACTCCGCGATGCACGATCAACAGGTTATTGATGCCTATCATCCCGACCTGCGTCGTACGCGAGCAGCCAGTCAGTCGATTATTCCCGTTGATACCAAACTGGCGGCGGGGATCACACGAATTTTTCCACAATTTAACGATCGTTTTGAAGCGATTGCGGTGCGTGTACCGACCATAAATGTGACGGCGATCGACTTAAGCGTGACGGTGAAAAAACCAGTAAAAGCGAGTGAAGTCAACCAGTTGCTGCAAAAAGCAGCACAAGGTGCATTTCATGGTATAGTTGACTATACGGAATTACCGTTGGTCTCTGTAGATTTTAACCACGACCCGCACAGCGCCATCGTTGATGGTACGCAAACGCGCGTAAGTGGTGCTCACCTGATCAAAACATTGGTCTGGTGCGATAATGAATGGGGCTTTGCTAACCGCATGCTCGACACAACGTTAGCGATGGCTGCTATTGGTTTCAGGTAAGGCGCGTGAGCGCTTGCAAAACTTTAAGAATCAACGAGAGGATTCACCATGTCTGTAATTAAGATGACCGATCTGGATCTTGCTGGTAAACGTGTTTTTATCCGTGCGGATCTGAACGTACCAGTTAAAGAAGGGAAAGTAACCAGCGATGCGCGTATCCGTGCGTCTCTGCCGACCATCGAACTGGCCCTGAAACAGGGTGCAAAAGTGATGGTAACTTCCCACCTGGGTCGTCCTACCGAAGGCGAGTACAACGAAGAATTCTCTCTGCTGCCGGTTGTTAACTACCTGAAAGACAAACTGTCTAACCCGGTTCGTCTGGTAAAAGATTACCTCGACGGCGTTGACGTTGCAGCCGGTGAACTGGTGGTTCTGGAAAACGTTCGCTTTAACAAAGGCGAGAAGAAAGACGACGAAGCACTGTCTAAAAAATACGCTGCACTGTGCGATGTATTCGTCATGGATGCTTTCGGTACGGCTCACCGTGCGCAGGCTTCTACTCACGGTATCGCGAAATTCGCTGACGTTGCTTGCGCGGGTCCGCTGCTGGCCGCTGAGCTGGACGCACTGGGTAAAGCTCTGAAAGAACCGGCTCGTCCGATGGTTGCTATCGTTGGTGGTTCTAAAGTTTCTACCAAACTGACCGTTCTGGACTCTCTGTCTAAAATTGCTGACCAGCTGATCGTCGGCGGTGGTATCGCCAACACCTTCGTTGCCGCGCAAGGCCACAACGTGGGTAAATCCCTGTACGAAGCAGACCTGGTTGATGAAGCCAAGCGCCTGCTGACTCTCTGCGACATCCCGGTGCCGGCTGACGTTCGCGTAGCAACTGAGTTCTCTGAAACTGCGCCTGCAACGCTGAAATCTGTTAACGACGTGAAAGAAGACGAGCAGATCCTGGATATCGGTGACGCATCTGCACAGCAGCTGGCTGAGATCCTGAAGAATGCAAAAACCATTCTGTGGAACGGCCCGGTTGGCGTGTTTGAATTCCCGAACTTCCGCAAAGGGACTGAAATCGTGGCTAACGCCATTGCCGACAGCGAAGCATTCTCTATCGCTGGCGGCGGCGACACCCTGGCGGCTATCGACCTGTTCGGCATCGCTGACAAAATCTCCTACATCTCCACTGGTGGCGGCGCATTCCTCGAGTTCGTGGAAGGCAAAGTTCTGCCAGCAGTAGCCATGCTCGAAGAGCGTGCTAAGAAGTAATTCAGTTCAGGCGGGGTGACCCGCCTGTTTTTCAGCGCGCTTAAACGCTCGCGAACCTTCTTCAACGGTCGAAGATACAGATACAGGACTACGTAACATGTCTAAAATTTTTGATTTCGTAAAACCGGGCGTCATCACTGGCGACGACGTACAGAAAGTTTTCCAGGTAGCAAAAGAAAACAACTTTGCACTGCCAGCTGTTAACTGCGTCGGTACCGACTCCATTAACGCCGTTCTGGAAACCGCTGCAAAAGTTAAAGCACCGGTAATCGTTCAGTTCTCCAACGGTGGCGCTGCATTCATCGCGGGTAAAGGCGTGAAGTCTGACGTTCCTCAGGGCGCGGCAATCCTTGGTGCTATCTCTGGTGCGCATCACGTTCACCAGATGGCTGAACACTACGGTGTTCCGGTTATCCTGCACACTGACCACTGCGCGAAGAAACTGCTGCCGTGGATCGACGGTCTGTTGGACGCGGGTGAAAAACACTTCGCAGCAACCGGCAAACCGCTGTTCTCTTCTCACATGATCGACCTGTCTGAAGAGTCTCTGGAAGAGAACATCGAAATCTGCTCCAAATACCTGGCGCGCATGTCCAAAATGGACATGACTCTGGAAATCGAACTGGGTTGCACCGGTGGCGAAGAAGACGGCGTGGACAACAGCCACATGGACGCTTCTGCACTGTACACCCAGCCAGAAGACGTTGATTACGCGTTCACCGAGCTGAGCAAAATCAGCCCGCGTTTCACTATCGCGGCATCCTTCGGTAACGTACACGGCGTGTACAAACCAGGTAACGTGGTTCTGACCCCGACTATCCTGCGTGACTCTCAGGACTATGTTTCTAAGAAACATAACCTGCCGCACAACAGCCTGAACTTCGTCTTCCACGGCGGTTCCGGTTCTACTGCTCAGGAAATCAAAGACTCCGTAAGCTACGGCGTAGTGAAAATGAACATCGATACCGATACCCAATGGGCGACCTGGGAAGGTGTTCTGAACTACTACAAAGCAAACGAAGCTTACCTGCAGGGTCAGTTGGGTAACCCGAAAGGCGAAGATCAGCCGAACAAGAAATACTACGATCCGCGCGTATGGCTGCGTGCTGGTCAGGCAACCATGATCACCCGTCTGGAACAGGCTTTCAAAGAACTGAACGCGGTTGATGTTCTGTAATTTACGCCGTTCAACATGACATCAGGCCCGCAAATGCGGGCCTTTTTTATTGTCATTTCTCGCGGTAGTCGACAGAGAATTATGTGATCTATTTGGCAAAAATGGCGTTTATTGTTTACCCTTGTCAAATTGCCCGTCCCGGTGGGGCGGCTTTCTTTCTCCCGTTTGGGTAAGCAAAAAAGGAATAGTGAATGGAAGATTTGAATGTTGTCGACAGCATAAACGGTGCGGGTACCTGGCTGGTGCGTAACCAGGAGCTGCTGTTGAGCTATGCCGTCAACATCGTTGCGGCTATCGCTATTGTCATCATCGGGATGATTGTGGCTCGGGTTGTGTCCAACACCATTAACCGTGTGATGGTGGCGCGTCAAATTGATGCGACCGTGGCTGATTTTCTCTCTGCGCTGGTGCGTTACGGTATTATTGCCTTTACGTTGATTGCTGCGCTGGGCCGCGTGGGCGTGCAGACAGCCTCTGTTATCGCCGTGCTCGGTGCCGCCGGTTTAGCCGTCGGTCTGGCGTTGCAAGGCTCGCTGTCTAACCTCGCCGCAGGCGTTCTGCTGGTGATGTTCCGTCCGTTCCGCGCAGGCGAATATGTCGATCTTGGCGGCGTAGCGGGTACCGTGCTCAATGTGCAGATTTTCTCTACCACCATGCGTACCGTAGACGGCAAAATTGTGGTGATCCCCAACGGGAAAATTATTGCCGGTAATATCATTAACTTCTCTCGCGAACCGGTTCGTCGCAACGAATTTATTATCGGGGTGGCGTATGACTCTGATATCGACCAGGTTAAACAAATCCTCACCGATATCATTCAGTCTGACGAGCGTATCCTGAAAGACCGTGAAATGACGGTGCGCCTGAATGAGCTCGGGGCGTCCTCGATTAATTTCGTGGTTCGCGTCTGGAGCAACAGCAGCGATCTGCAAAGCGTCTACTGGGACGTACTGGAACGCATTAAGCGTGAGTTTGATGCTCACGGCATCAGCTTCCCGTATCCGCAAATGGATGTGAATTTCAAGCGCGTGAAAGCAAACGCGGCAGAATAATCGCGAGCCCGGTGGCGCTACCGCTTACCGGGCCTACAAAACCTGTAGGCCGGATAAGGCATCAGCCGCCATCCGGCGTTTTCCCTCCGGGTATTAATTCCTCTTATACCTGATTAATATTATCAATTTCCGCTAATGATTATCCCGCGTTATAGTCTGCGCTTAAGAGAAACAGTTCGGGATATTCAACGTGTTATCATATTATTTTCAAGGGCTTGCGCTTGGCGCAGCGATGATACTTCCGCTCGGTCCGCAAAATGCTTTCGTGATGAATCAGGGTATTCGTCGCCAGTATCACATTATGATCGCCTTACTTTGTGCCATCAGCGATTTACTGCTGATCTGCGCGGGGATCTTTGGCGGCAGCGCCTTGCTGATGCAATCGCCATGGCTGATGGCGCTGGTAACCTGGGGCGGCGTGGCGTTCTTACTCTGGTACGGTTTCGGCGCGTTAAAAACGGCGATGAGCAGTAATCTGGAGCTGGCCAGTGCCGAGGTGATGAAGCAGGGGCGCTGGAAAATTATCGCTACGATGCTGGCGGTGACGTGGCTTAACCCGCATGTCTATCTCGATACCTTCGTGGTGCTGGGCAGTCTTGGCGGTCAACTGGACGTCGAGCCGAAGCGCTGGTTTGCTCTGGGTACTGTTAGCGCATCGTTCCTGTGGTTCTTTGGCCTGGCGCTGCTGGCGGCCTGGCTGGCGCCTCGTCTACGCACCGCCAAAGCACAACGAATCATCAATACGCTGGTGGGACTCGTGATGTGGTTTATTGCTTTTCAACTGGCAAAAGAAGGCGTTGCGCACGTAGATGCGCTGTTCAACTAAGTGTTGTCTGATGGACAACAGGCTGAGATCCGCTAAGCTTGCCTGCATGCGCCCTGAGTTTCGGGGTAAATAATGAAACATGGAGGAACGACAGTGAAGTTCAAAATAATGGCCCTGGCGGCATTAGTCGGATTCAGTGCACTCTCAGTACAGGCAAATGAATTGCCGAATGGACCGCACATCGTGACTTCCGGAACGGCAAGCGTGGACGCGACACCTGATATTGCGACGCTGGCAATTGAAGTCAACGTGGCGGCAAAGGATGCGGCCTCAGCAAAGAAACAGGCTGACGAACGCGTCGCGCAATACCTTTCCTTCCTGGAACAAAACCAGATAGCGAAAAAAGACATCAGCTCTGCAAGCCTGCGTACCCAGCCGGATTACGATTACCAGAATGGTAAAAGCGTACTCAAAGGCTATCGTGCGGTGCGCACCGTTGAGGTGACTCTGCGTCAACTGGACAAACTCAACGCGCTGCTGGATGGCGCGCTGAAAGCGGGTCTGAACGAGATTCGTTCAGTGTCGCTGGGTGTTGCCCAGCCGGATGCCTACAAAGATAAAGCGCGTAAAGCGGCCATTGATGATGCGATTCATCAGGCTGAACAACTGGCGGCGGGCTTTAACAGCAAACTCGGCCCGGTTTACAGCGTGCGCTACCACGTGTCGAATTATCAGCCAAGCCCAATGGTACGGATGATGAAAGCCGACGCAGCGCCTGCAGCATCGGCGCAGGAAACCTACGAGCAGCCGGTCATTCAGTTTGACGATCAGGTCGATGTGGTCTTCCAGATAGAGCCTGCGGCAAGTCAGCCAGCGACAACACCTGCCAAAACGCAGTAATCTTTTCAGACCCGGCTTTTCAGCCGGGTTTTTTATGTGATCAACTGTAAAAATGCGACCGCGTCGTGCGTCTTTTTTGGGGCTGCATGAGGATATGCCATAGTGATTTTATGAGGTGACTATGGATATTTTTATCTCGAAAAAGATGCGTAATTTTATTCTGCTGGCGCAAACCAATAATATCGCCAGAGCAGCAGAAAAAATCCACATGACCGCATCGCCCTTTGGCAAAAGCATTGCTGCACTGGAAGATCAAATCGGCTATACGCTGTTTACCCGTAAAGACAACAACATCAGTCTCAACAAAGCCGGGCAGGAGCTGTATCAAAAACTGTTTCCCGTCTATCAGCGTTTGTCCGCCATTGATAACGAAATCCATACTTCCTCGCGTCGTTCGCGTGAAATCGTTATCGGCATCGACAATACCTATCCGACCATCATTTTCGACCAGTTGATTAGCCTTGGTGATAAATATGAAGGCGTGACGGCTCAGGCCGTTGAATTCAGTGAGAATGGGGTGATTGATAATCTGTTCGACCGACAGCTGGATTTTATTATTTCGCCGCAGCATGTTTCTTCGCGCGTTCAGGAGCTGGAAAATCTGGCGGTGAGCGAACTGCCTCCCCTGCGCTTGGGGTTTCTGGTGTCCCGCCGTTACGAAGAAAAGCAGCCTCAGGATCTGCTGCGGGAATTACCCTGGCTGCAAATGCGCTTCCAGAACCGCGCCAATTTTGAAGCCATGCTGGATGCCTACATGCGGCCCAGTGGGATCAATCCAACCATTATCTATCGTCCATATAGCTTTATGGCTAAAGTGAGTGCGGTGGAGCGCGGACATTTTCTGACGGTGATCCCCCATTTTGCCTGGCGGCTGGTGAATCCGGCAACGCTGAAATATTTTGATGCGCCCGGCAGCCCGATGTTCATGCAGGAATTTCTCTATTCGCTGAAAAATCATCGTTATACCGCCACGATGCTCCAGCATATTGCTGAAGATCGTGACGGTACGGCAGATTAACCCAGCATTGATCCTGTTTCGAGCAGGTTGCGGTGCAGATCAAATGCGTGGCTGAGATCGTGATGAATATGCCCGCCGGGTGCCTGTTCCAGATAGCGATGCAGGTAGTCGCGGTACAGCGGGTGCGCGCAGTTGTCGATGATGGTGTGCGCTCGTTGCAGCGGCGATAACCCACGCAGATCGGCAATCCCTTGTTCGGTAACGATCACTTTGACGCTGTGTTCGCTGTGATCGACGTGGCTGCACATCGGGACGATCGTCGAGATTTTCCCGTCTTTGGCAATCGACGGGGCCATAAAAATAGACAGATAGGCGTTGCGCTCAAAATCCCCGCTGCCGCCGATGCCGTTCATCAGGTTTACCCCTGCAACGTGCGTGGAGTTGGCATGGCCATAGATATCAAACTCCAGGCCGACATTCAGCGCAATCACCCCCAGCCGGCGGATGATCTCCGGGTTATTGGAGATCTCCTGCGGGCGCAGCACAATGCGGCTGGCGAAGAAATCCATATTGGCATAAATCTTCTGCAGTGAGGCGGCAGAAATCGTCAGGCTGGAGGCGCTGGCACCGGTAATCTTGCCCGTTTCCAGCAGATTTACGACCGACTCCTGCAGTACCTCGGAGTACATCATAAAGGGGGGAATTTCCGGATTCTCGCCCAGTCGCGCCATCACCGCGTTATTAATATTGCCGACGCCGCTTTGCAAGGGAAGAAACTCAGGTGGAATACGTTTGTGCGCCATTTCCGCCAGCAGAAAGCTCACCACGTTATCGGCAATTTTCTGGCAGAGCGGATTGGTTTTATCCGACGCACTGCCGGCATCGGGCAGGTTCGTTTCCACCAGAGCGACGATTTTTTTCGGGTCTATCTGGACGCACTGGCTGCCGATGCGATCCATGGTATGAAAAATGGGGACGCTGTTACGACGCGGCGGCGCGCCTGGTATCACAATGTCGGCCAGTTCCGCTACGCGTGGATTGTGATAATGATTCAGCTCAATAATGACTTTTTTCGCCCGTAGCAGCCAGGTTGGCGCATTGCCGATCCCGCTGGTCAGCCAGATCCTGCCGTCCGGCGCAATGGCTGAGGCCTCTATAACAGCAACATCAATCTCGCCAAAGAAGCCGTAATTAACCATCTGTGCGACTTCACTGAGATGGAGATCGACAAACCGCACCTGGCCTTGATTAATTTTCTGACGCAGGCCTGATGAGGTTTGATAAGGCGCGCGCCAGGAAACGGCATCCGCCTCAGAGAGCGCGTCATCTGCGGCAGCGCTAATTGACGCGCCGGTCAGCAGGCGGATCTGAAAAGGCTGCCCGACCTGATGCAGTTCGCTGGCTTGCCGGGCAATCGCTGCGGGTAACGCCTTTGGTGAACCCGCAGGTGTAAAGCCGCTGAACGCCACCATATCATCATGCTGAATAATTTCTGCCGCCTGTTCGGCGCTCATCCGTTTCATGGCTTTTCCTTTAGCTGACCGCGATTAATGGCCGACGAAATTCGGTTTCCGTTTTTCTAAAAACGCATTCATCCCTTCCTGATAGTCATTGCTGTCGTAAACCGCACGGCGCATGCCCTGGATGCGTTCAAATTCATCGGAATTCATGGTGTGCGCTTCGCCCAGCACGCGCAGTTCTTCTTTGATCACGGCAATCGCCAGCGGCGCTTTTTCTGAGATGTGATGCGCCATTTGCAGAGTAAAATCTTCCAGCTCGTCGACGGCGACCACATGGTTGAGAATACCTACCGCCAGCGCGCGCTGGGCGGTAATCGGTAGGGCGGTGAAAATCAGCTCTTTGACGATATGAAAACCCGCATCACGGGTCAGGTTGTGAATACCCACCAGGTTATACGGCACGCCGAGATTGACCGGCGTCATCGAGAACGTCGAGGTCTCGGCAGAGATGATGAGATCGGAACTCATGATCATCTCGAATGCACCGCCCCAGACGCTGCCTTCAACCATCGAGATAATAGGTTTCGGGTACTTTTGGATCATGCGGGTGATCTGGCGCAGCGGATCGTCATAGGACAGCGGATCGCGACGTCCGGTAGGGAGTTCATGAATATCATGTCCAGCAGAGAACACTTTGGCCCCGCTCGGTGCGCGCAGAATAATGCAGCGAATTTCTGGACGATTGAGATCGTTCAGCGCCAGCATAAGATCGTCAATAAACACTTTGCTCAGGGCGTTAAGCTTGCGGGCATAGTTGAATTCAATGACCGCGACTTTCTGGATGATGACGACGTTGACGTATTGATAGGACATAATGTTCTCTTTAATCAAAGTAATGATGTTGGATAAATTCGCTGATGTGTCGCAGGCCGGTACGTGGCGAAAGGTCATTGTTCCTGACCGAGCTCAGCGTTTGCTGGAAATAGCGATCGAAATCAGTGCGGGAAAATAACAGGTGCAGCGCCTCTTCTTCGGCCTGTTTCTGTAACCAGTCCACCGCCTGCTGCTGGCGTACTTTTTCCAGCCGACCGCTGGCTGTAAGGCATGTTTTAAAATCGATTATGGCCTGCCAGATTTCTTCAATGCCGCGTTTTTCCAGCGCGCTGCAGGCCAGAGCCTGCGGCTGCCACTCGTCATACTTGCGGCGGAGAATGTGCAGGGCGGAATCATACATATGGCGGGTGATGGCGACGTTGGCGCGGTTGTCCCCGTCATCCTTGTTGATGATGACCAGATCCGCCATCTCCATGATGCCTTTTTTGATACCCTGCAGATCGTCACCGCCGCCGGCTATTTGCAGCGAGAGAAAGCAATCAACCATGCTGGCGACTTCTGTTTCGGACTGCCCAACGCCGACGGTTTCGACGATCACTACGTCGAAGCCTGCCGCTTCGCACAGCAGCATTAATTCCCGGGCGCGCTGGCTGGCACCGCCCAAATGCCCGCTGGAAGGAACCGGTCGAATAAACGCGGCATCCGCACGCGCCAGTTCCGTCATACGGGTTTTATCGCCCAGAATGCTACCGCCGCTGACCGGACTGCTGGGATCGACAGCGATCACCGCCACCCGCAATCCCTTACGGATCAGTAGCATGCCAAAGGCTTCCAGAAAGGTGCTTTTCCCCGCGCCCGGCGTACCGGTAATGCCCAGACGCAGGGCGTTACCGGTGAATGGTATAATGGCGTCCAGCAGCTGTGTGCTGAGTAGCTGATGACGCGGATGCTGGCTCTCGACCAGCGTCATGGCCTGGGCGAGCGTGGCGCGCTCCCCCAGACGTAGACGCTGGATGCTATCAGCCAGCGTGGCGCTGCTAATCATGGTGCTGACCAATGCGGGTTAATACATCGCGTACGCTGTCGAGCATCGGCGTACCGGGACCATAAATAGCGGCGACACCGCGCGCTTGCAGGAAGGCGTAATCCTGCGGTGGGATGACGCCGCCGGCTACCACGCAAATGTCCTCGCGCCCCCAGCTTTTGAGCGCCGCCACCAGTTCGGGGATCAACGTTTTATGACCCGCCGCCAGTGAAGAAGCGCCAACCACGTGCACATCGTTTTCTACCGCCAGGCGAGCGATCTCTTCCGGCGTGGAGAACATCGGGCTGAGGTCAACATCGAAACCGAGATCGGAATAGGCGCTGGCGATCACTTTGGCGCCGCGATCGTGACCGTCCTGACCCATCTTAGCGACCAGAATGCGCGGGCGGCGGCCGTTATCGGCGAGAAATTTTTCAGTTTGCGCAACAATGGCGTCAAACTCGTCGGCGGATTTTTCAGACTGGTGGTAGCTTTGCGCAATCACTCCGGTGACACACTGGCTGGGTACCAGGTAACGGTCAAAAGCGGACTCCAGTGCGTCAGAGATTTCACCCAGCGTGGCGCGAACGCGCGCGGCATCTATTGCGGCGGCGAGCAGGTTTTCATTGTGCCGCGCCGCGTGGGTCAAAGCTTTCAGCGTGGCTTTCACCGCAATATCGTCACGGGTCGCGCGGATGTGTTGCAGCGAGGCAATCTGCTCGTTGCGCACCTTGACGTTGTCGATTTCCAATACCGACGTGGCGTCTTCTTTATCCAGCTTGTATTTGTTCACGCCAACGATAACGCGCTGGCCCTGGTCGATGAGTGATTGTTCGCGGGCGGAAGCTTCTTCGATCATCCGTTTTGGTAACCCCGCTTCTATCGCTTTCGCCATTCCACCCGCTTCATCGATCTGTTCGATGATCGCCCGTGCTTGCTTAACGATCTGATCGGTCAGCGACTCCACATAATACGATCCGGCCAGCGGATCGACGGTGCGGCAGATCTCCGACTCCTCCTGAATGATGATCTGCGTATTGCGCGCGATGCGGGCGGAAAAGTCAGTCGGCAGGCCGAGCGCTTCATCAAAGGCGTTGGTGTGCAAAGACTGAGTACCGCCCAGGGTTGCACCCAGCGCTTCGATGGTGGTGCGCACCACGTTGTTGTACGGATCCTGCTCGGTCAGGCTCCAACCGGAGGTCTGACAGTGGGTACGTAGCGCCAGGGATTTTGGGTTGGTGGCGCCAAAACCGCTGACCGCCTCGCTCCACAGATAGCGCGCGGCGCGCAGCATGGCGACATTCATAAACAGATCCATGCCAATGCCGAAGAAGAATGACAGTCGTGGGGCGAAATCATCAATTTTCAGTCCGGCGGACAGCGCGGCCTTGATGTACTCAATCCCGTCGGCCAGGGTAAACGCCACCTGCTGCACGCAGTTGGCACCCGCTTCACCCATGTGATATCCGCTGATGCTGATGGTATTAAAGCGCGGCATATTGTCAGAACACCAGGCAATGATGTCAGCGATAATGCGCATAGAGGGCTTGGGCGGGTAAATATAGGTGTTGCGGCATAGGTACTCTTTCAGAATATCGTTTTGTATCGTGCCAGTGAGCAGCTCTGGCGCGACGCCTTGCTCCTGCGCTGCCACGATATAAAACGCCATCACCGGGAGTACCGCGCCGTTCATGGTCATGGATACCGACATCTTATCCAGTGGGATCTGGTCGAACAGTACCTTCATATCTTCGACGGTATCTATAGCCACGCCCGCTTTGCCGACGTCGCCTGCCACGCGCGGGTTATCTGAGTCGTAGCCGCGATGAGTGGCGAGGTCAAAGGCGACGGAAAGCCCTTTTTGTCCGGCGGCGAGATTACGGCGATAAAACGCGTTAGATTCTTTGGCGGTAGAGAACCCGGCGTACTGGCGAATAGTCCACGGCTGCGCGGTATACATGGTGGCGCGTGGGCCACGAACGTAAGGCGCCAGGCCGGGGAGGGTGCCCGTCACTTCCAGGTTGTCGAGATCAGCCTCGGTGTACAGCGGCTTAATGGCAATCCCTTCTGCCGTCTGTTTTACCAGCGAGTCGACGGTTTTTTCCCGTCGGCTGAGTTCTTTGTTGGCGAGCGTTTGCCACGCCTGCATATTGGCCATTTTTTGCTCCGTATTACGCAATAAGTTGAATCTTTGCGAATACGGTGAGCTTTTTCAGCTGGCTTGTCGCCAGCAAAAAATAGCCAATAAGACGTCGTTTTTTGCCGCGTGGCGTGTTTTATTTTGTGATGGATTTCAAAGACGTGGCGGGAATAGCATGAAAAGAGGGTATAAGGTTGTAGGCCGGATAAGGCGTTACGCCGCCATCCGGCACTCAGGGGCAATAAATGCTTTAATCCTGACGCAGCACATTGTGTCCGTAGGCCAGCAGCGCATCGGTGACGTTGCGCATCATGCGGCTTTCCGGTGCAAAGCGATGCCAATAGAGCATCCGACGCTGGAACAGGCCTGGCGTTAAGTCGATAAGCTCGCCGCTTTCCAGCTCTTTCTCGATCTGCAGGTGTGGGATCATGCAGCAGGTTGTCCCCTGGCGCGCCAGCTGCACAAAGGCTTCCGACGAGTTAACGATGTGGCACGGCACGCTGCCCGGTGGCAGATCGAAGTTTTGTTGCAGAAAAGCCTGATGCATGTCGTCGAGATGGTCAAACGCAACCGCCGGCGCTTTTAGCAGGGCAGAACGGGTGACGCCATTCGGAAAGTAGCGCTCGGCAAAAGGTTTTGAGCCGACAAACAGGTAGTCCAGCGCGCCGAGTTTATCCACCAGACAGCTTGGTAGCGCCTGATGTTGAATACTCACCGCGCCCACCACTTCACCGCGACGCAGGCGTTCCTGAGTGCGTGTTTCATCTTCAACCTGCAGGTTCAGACGAATCGGTGAGTTTGCCAGCACAGGGGCCAGCGCCGGGAGTAGCCAGGTGGCCAGACTGTCGGCGTTGACGGCCAGGGAGAGCAGCAGCGGCGTCGAGCCGGTTTGTTCATCTCCCAGCCACTCGTCTTCCAGCAGTTCAACCTGACGCAACAGTGCCAGCAACTTTTGCCCTTGCTCGGTTGGGCGAGGCGGTACGGTACGCACCAGCAGCGGTTGTCCGAACATATTCTCAAGCTGTTTTATGCGTTGTGAAACCGCGGATTGTGTGATGCATAGCTTTTGCGCAGCGCGCTCAAATCCCCGTTCACGAATAACCGCATCCAGTGCTTGTAGTGTTCTGTAGTCCGGACGTTTCATTGCTCTGACGTACTCCTGATATTTTTGCGTGTTCTGCACTATGACACAATTTTAGGTTGGGTACAGACGAAATCCGCCGTCTGCGAGCGGGTGTGGGGACATTTTTCTACGCAATGTTCTATAATGCGCGTGAATTTCCACACCACATTCACACCACAGGCGAAACGATCATGACGCAGGATGAACTGAAAAAAGCAGTAGGATGGGCGGCACTTCAGTATGTACAGCCCGGCACCATTGTGGGCGTAGGTACCGGTTCAACAGCCGCACACTTTATTGATGCGCTGGGCACCATGAAAGGTCAGATTGAAGGCGCAGTGTCCAGTTCGGACGCTTCCACTGAAAAACTCAAAAGCCTCGGTATCCACGTGTTCGATCTTAACGAAGTGGACAGCCTTGGCGTTTACGTTGATGGCGCGGACGAAATCAACGGTCACATGCAAATGATCAAAGGCGGCGGCGCAGCGCTGACCCGCGAAAAGATCATTGCCTCCGTCGCTAAGAAATTTATCTGCATCGCCGACGCGTCCAAAGAAGTCGATATTCTGGGTAACTTCCCGCTGCCGGTAGAAGTGATCCCGATGGCGCGTAGTGCGGTTGCTCGTCAGTTGGTGAAGCTGGGCGGTCGTCCTGAATACCGTCAGGGTGTGATTACTGATAACGGCAACGTCATCCTTGACGTGCACGGTCTGGAGATCCTTGACGCTGTGGCGATGGAAAACGCCATCAACGCAATCCCGGGCGTTGTGACCGTGGGTCTGTTTGCCAACCGTGGGGCGGACGTTGCGCTGATCGGCACAGCAGATGGCGTGAAAACTATCGTAAAATGATCTGACGACCGGGATCTTCTGTCGTTAAAAAAATTTTGGCAGGGCAAATTTGGTGACTTGTGTCACGTTTACAATATTGTCCTGCCGATCCCTCCAAAGAAAAAGTTATCACCAGAATTTTACTCTGACATTTCCCGCTGAATGACACTTCTTCAGCACGACGACGCAAACGTTCATATTGCCGCAATATTTTTTTTTGATATGTTGAAGAGGCGGATGAAAATCCCACACACAACACATCAGATTGAACTAAAAAAAGACAGGGTCGGGGAAATGGCAAAGGTATCACTGGAGAAAGAAAAGATTAAGTTTCTGCTGGTTGAAGGTGTGCATCAAAAAGCACTGGAAAGCCTTCGTGCGGCAGGTTACACCAACATCGAGTTTCACAAAGGCGCTCTGGACACTGAACAGCTGAAAGAGTCCATCCGTGATGCCCATTTTATTGGCCTGCGATCCCGTACTCATCTGACTGAAGATGTGATTGACGCCGCAGAGAAACTGGTCGCGATAGGCTGCTTCTGTATCGGCACCAATCAGGTTGATCTGGGTGCGGCGGCAAAACGCGGGATCCCCGTGTTTAACGCACCATTCTCTAACACCCGCTCCGTTGCCGAACTGGTAATTGGCGAACTGTTGCTGCTGCTGCGCGGCGTGCCGGAAGCGAACGCTAAGGCGCACCGTGGCGTGTGGAACAAACTGGCTACCGGCTCTTTTGAAGCGCGTGGCAAAAAACTGGGGATTATTGGTTACGGCCACATTGGTACCCAGTTGGGCATTCTGGCGGAATCGCTGGGGATGCACGTCTATTTCTATGATATTGAAAACAAACTCCCGCTGGGTAACGCCACCCAGGTACAGCATCTTTCCGACCTGCTCAATATGAGCGATGTGGTCAGCCTTCACGTGCCGGAAAATGCCTCCACCAAGAATATGATGGGCGCACAAGAGATTGCCCTGATGAAGCCGGGTGCGCTGCTGATCAACGCCGCGCGCGGCACGGTTGTTGATATTCCTGCGCTGTGCGATGCGTTAGCCACTAAACATCTGGCTGGCGCAGCAATCGACGTCTTCCCGACGGAGCCGGCGAGCAACAGCGATCCGTTTACATCTCCGCTGTGTGATTTTGACAACGTGATCCTGACGCCGCACATCGGCGGTTCAACGCTGGAAGCGCAGGAAAACATTGGTCTGGAAGTGGCAGGTAAGCTGACGAAGTATTCCGATAACGGCTCTACGCTGTCGGCGGTTAACTTTCCGGAAGTGTCGCTGCCGCTGCACGGCGGTCGTCGTCTGATGCACATTCACGAAAACCGACCAGGCGTGCTGACCGCGCTGAACCAAATCTTTGCCGAGCAGGGCGTTAACATTGCCGCGCAGTATCTGCAAACTTCCGCGCAGGTGGGGTATGTGGTTATTGATATCGAGGCAGATGAGGATGTGGCGGAGAAAGCGCTGCTGGCGATGAAAGCCATTCCGGGAACGATTCGCGCACGTATGCTGTACTAATTATTGGTACATCGTGCCGGGTGGCGACTGCGTCTTAACCGACCTACGAGATGATTCGTAGGTCGGTTAAGCGTAGCGCCATCTGGCAATTCAAGGCTACCATTCCCATACTTTTGACGGTGTTACCACCGCGGGCAGCGGAATATCCCACTCTTCGACCGGTAACTTCTCCACTCGCTGGCAATCATGTGCGTAGCCCACCGGCTGGATCTGATGCTGCTGCCAGTTTTGTAACGTGCGATCGTAAAAACCACCGCCCATGCCTAAGCGCTGTCCGTCTTCATCAAACGCCACGAGCGGCGTAATCAATACATCCAGCTTTGATAACGGCAAAACGTCGCGCACATCGAGTCGCGGCTCCTGGATTTTGAGTCGGTTAGTTACCAGATCACTGTGCGGATGATAGTGCAGAAACAGTAAATTACCGCGGCTAAACGGATGTAGAACCGGGAGATAGACACGCTTGCCCGCACGCCACAGTTGTTCGATCAGCGGTTGAGTATCAAGTTCGCCATCAAAAGAGAGAAATACCGCCACGGTGTGGG
Organism: Citrobacter freundii; assembly: GCF_029717145.1. Taxonomy (NCBI): domain Bacteria; kingdom Pseudomonadati; phylum Pseudomonadota; class Gammaproteobacteria; order Enterobacterales; family Enterobacteriaceae; genus Citrobacter; species Citrobacter freundii. Next base: position 795,359 of record NZ_CP099222.1, read on the forward strand.
CGAGTACAACAGGGGGGAAGCTCAGCATTCTGCTCGCGGCCTGCTGACCGAAATGGCGTTGTTGCTCAGGCGTTAGCGCACGGCGACGTTGCCGAATCAGTTGACGAATTTCTTGCCGGGATAAAGGAAGTTCAGAAAGTAGTGTCATGGCTGTTGCCAGGTAGAAGGGAATCTCCGAGATGCCGCCGCAGGCTGTAACCCTTGAACCCTTGGTTCAAGGTGAATGTGTCGTCACAGTTTTAAGGCTTCTCGGACGAACCGAGCATGCTCACCAACCGTGGAGCGCCACATTCTTGTGGTATGAAATATCGGCTCAGGGGACTGGCCCGCTTGCAAACATCTCAGAGAAATTTTGTCTTCACGGTCACTCTACCACAGTAAACCGAAAAGTGTTATTCAAAGTTTTGGCCCGTTTTTTCGGTTATGCGACCCTGATCAAGCAACGCCTGTTCAATGGTTTGTTGTAGCATCCGAATACGTTGTTCCATGCTCGCCGCGTAGTCACGCGTCTTCGCTTTTTCCTGAGTTAATTCATAGCTGATGTTCAACGCGGCGATGAAAACCAGCTGCTCAGTATTTGTGACTCTAGTGCGAACTTTCAGATCTTGCAATCGCTGATTCAGATCGTCCGCAGCCTGATTCAACGCATCTTGTTGTTCAGGCGGGCAATTCACTCGCAGTGAACGGCCAAAAATTTGGATATCGACGGGTTGTGCAGACATGCCACCTTCCTGCTGATTGACTGCGCTGCCTTCGTCTCCAGACCTTGGGTCCGCGAAGGGGCGACACTATAGCTACCCTGGTATGAACATACAAGCCCTTTTCTGGTCCACCAGGGCCCAAAGTGGTAGCATAACATGAATATCCTCCCTTTGATGACGAATGCTTATGTCCATACAGAACGAAATGCCTGGTTACACCGATGTTAGCCAGTTTTTGAACCAACAAGGGGCTGGATTAACCCCGGCCGAAATGCACGGTTTGATCAGCGGGATGATTTGCGGCGGCAACAACGACAGCTCATGGCAGCCGCTGTTGCACGACCTGACCAACGAAGGTTTGGCCTTTGGCCATGAGCTGGCTCAGGCACTGATCAAAATGCACGCGGCGACCAGCGACGCCCTGGAAGACGACGGCTTCCTTTTTCAGCTTTATCTGCCTGAAGGCGACGGCGTTAGCGTGTTCGATCGTGCCGACGCGCTGGCGGGCTGGGTCAATCACTTTTTGCTGGGCCTCGGGGTTACGCAGCCCAAGCTCGACAAAGTGACCGGCGAAACCGGCGAAGCGATTGACGACCTGCGCAATATCGCCCAGTTGGGATATGACGAAGACGAAGATCAGGAAGAGCTGGAAATGTCGCTTGAAGAGATCATCGAGTACGTGCGTGTTGCTGCGCTGTTGTGCCATGACACGTTTACGCGTCAGCAACCGACCGCGCCGGAAGTACGTAAACCGACACTGCACTAAGTAACGAGAACGCCAGGGAGAGTGTTATGACTCAGCAAGAATACTTACGCCGTCGCCAGGCATTACTGGCGCACATGCAGCCAGGCAGCGCTGCGCTGATTTTCGCGGCCCCAGAAGCGACGCGCAGTGCGGACAGTGAATATCCGTACCGCCAGAGCAGCGACTTTTGGTACTTCACCGGTTTTAACGAACCTGAAGCCGTGCTGGTGCTGATTAAAAGTAATGACACTCATAACCATAGCGTTTTGTTCAACCGGGTACGTGACCTGACGGCGGAGATCTGGTTTGGTCGCCGTCTGGGACAAGATGCTGCCCCCGAGAAACTGGGTGTTGATCGGGCGTTAGCGTTCAGCGAAATCAACCAACAGCTGCATCAGTTGCTTAACGGTCTGGACACGGTGTACCACGCCCAGGGCGAATATGCCTGGGCGGATGAGATTGTGTTTACGGCGATGGATAAGCTGCGCAAAGGCGCCAGACAAAATATGAAAGCCCCTGCGGCGATTATCGACTGGCGTCCGATGGTGCACGAGATGCGCCTGTTCAAATCGCCGGAAGAGATAGCAATCATGCGTCGCGCCGGTGAAATCAGCGCGCTGGCGCATACCCGCGCGATGGAAAAATGTCGTCCGGGAATGTTCGAGTATCAGCTGGAAGGGGAGATCCATCATGAGTTTACCCGTCATGGTGCGCGTTATCCTTCCTATAACACCATTGTCGGCAGCGGTGTAAACGGCTGCATCCTGCATTACACCGAAAACGAAAGTGAAATGCGCGATGGCGATTTGGTGCTGATTGACGCCGGATGCGAATACAAAGGTTACGCTGGCGACATTACCCGCACCTTCCCGGTCAACGGGAAGTTCACTCCCGCCCAGCGCGAGATCTATGACATCGTGCTGGAGTCACTGGAAACCAGCCTGCGTTTGTATCGTCCGGGGACGTCCATCCAGGAGGTGACGGGAGAGGTGGTGCGCATCATGATTACCGGTCTGGTAAAACTGGGTATTCTGCACGGCGATGTCGATCAACTGATTGCCGACAACGCGCAGCGTCCTTTCTTTATGCATGGCCTGAGCCATTGGCTGGGGCTGGATGTCCACGACGTTGGCGTTTATGGCCAGGATCGCTCGCGTATCCTCGAACCGGGGATGGTGCTTACCGTCGAGCCAGGACTGTATATCGCGCCGGACGCCGACGTACCACCGGCTTATCGCGGAATTGGCATTCGTATTGAAGATGACATCCTGATTACCGAAGACGGTAATGAAAACCTCACCGCCAGCGTAGTGAAAAAGGCGGATGATATTGAGGCACTGATGGCTGCGGCGCGACTGAAATGAGCGTGATTATTGTCGGTGGTGGTATGGTTGGAGCGACTCTGGCGCTGGCTATTTCAGAGCTGAGTCATGGGACGCTGCCGGTCCATCTTATTGAAGCGAGCGAGCCGGATACTGACCGCCATCCGGGATTTGACGCTCGGGCGATTGCGTTGGCCGCAGGCACCTGCCAGCAGCTGGCGCGAATTGGCGTCTGGCAGGCCATTGCCGATTGCGCAACCTCGATCAAAACGGTGCACGTCAGCGACCGTGGACATGCCGGGTGTGTGACGCTTGATGCACAGGAATACCGTATTCCTGCGCTGGGTCAGGTGGTGGAACTGCATGACGTCGGGCTGCGTCTGTTTGCGCTGTTGCGCAAAGCGCGCGGCGTCACGCTACATTGCCCTGACCGGGTGGCCAGCGTGTCGCGCACCCAGCAGCACGTTGAGGTCACGCTGGAGAATAGCGAGGTGATTACCGGTCGTGTACTGGTAGCCGCTGACGGCACACGCTCTGCGCTGGCGACCGCCTGCGGCGTTGACTGGCAGCAGCAGCCTTACGAACAACTGGCGGTGATTGCCAACGTTACCACCTCCGTCCCGCATAACGGACGAGCGTTTGAACGTTTCACGCAGCATGGCCCGCTGGCCATGTTACCGATGTCAGAAGGGCGCTGCTCGTTGGTGTGGTGTCATCCGCTGGAAAAGCGAGATGAGATCATGGCCTGGTCTGACGAACAGTTTTGTCGCGAACTGCAAACGACGTTTGGCTGGCGGCTTGGGCGCATTACGCAAGCCGGTCAACGTAGCGCCTATCCGCTGTCTTTAACCACCGCGGTGAAGGCGATTAGCCATCGCACCGTGCTGGTGGGCAATGCGGCGCAGACCCTGCATCCTATTGCCGGCCAAGGTTTTAATCTCGGCCTGCGCGATGTCATGAGCCTTGCCGAAACGTTGACGCAGGCACAGTTTGCAGCCGAAGACGTGGGTGATTATGCGGTGCTGTCGCGCTATCAGCAGCGTCGTGAGACCGATCGCGAAACAACAATTGGCGTGACCAACAGCCTGGTGTATCTGTTTGCCAATCGCTGGGCACCGCTGGTTGTTGGACGTAACGTGGGTCTTATGGCGATGGAATTATTGACGCCAGCCCGCGATGCGTTGGCGGAGCGGACCCTGGGCTGGGTCGCGCGATAGTCCTGTCACAGCAGGCTATTTTATTTGCCATTTTGGACTTGGGCAGTGCTCACAATCCTCACGTACTGCGTGTACGCTCCGGTTGTTGCGCGCTGTCCGTGTCCAAACTGGCTGCAACAATTACGCCTGCTGAGCCAGGCATCAGGAGTTGATTGTGCAAAGTGTTGATGTAGCAATTGTTGGTGGCGGCATGGTGGGACTGGCGGTTGCCTGCGGCTTACAGGGCAGCGGGTTACGCGTTGCCGTATTAGAACAACATGTTCCGCAGCCTCTGGCGGCGGATGCACCTCCTCAGCTTCGTGTGTCGGCCATTAACGCCGCCAGCGAAAAACTACTGACCCGTCTTGGCGTATGGTCAGACATTGTCGCCCGTCGGGCTTGCTGTTACCACGGGATGGAAGTCTGGGACAAAGACAGCTTTGGGCGCATCGAATTTGATGACCAAAGCATGGGCTATAGCCATTTAGGACATATCGTTGAAAATTCGGTGGTCCACTACGCGCTGTGGCAAAAGGCGCAGCAGTCGGCGGATATTACGCTAATGGCTCCGGCAGAACTTCAGCAAGTGGCCTGGGGGGAGAACGAAGCTTTTCTGACCCTGAAGGATGGCTCGATGCTGACTGCGCGCCTGGTCATTGGCGCGGACGGCGCAAACTCCTGGTTGCGTAACAAAGCGGATATCCCGCTGACCTTCTGGGATTATCGCCATCATGCGCTGGTGGCAACCATTCGCACCGAGGACGCGCACGGTGCAGTTGCCCGCCAGGCGTTCCATGGCGAAGGCATTCTGGCGTTCTTACCGCTCAGCGATCCGCATTTGTGCTCTATCGTCTGGTCACTCTCACCGCAGGAGGCCGAGCGCATGCAACTGGCAAGCGTTGATGCGTTTAATCAGGCGCTGAATATCGCCTTTGATAATCGGCTGGGACTATGTCGCGTAGAGAGTGAACGTCAGGTGTTTCCGCTGACGGGGCGCTATGCCCGCCAGTTTGCCGCGCACCGCCTGGCGCTGGTCGGTGATGCGGCACATACCATCCATCCGCTGGCAGGACAGGGGGTTAACCTCGGTTTTATGGATGCTGCGGAGCTGATTGATGAGCTAAAACGTCTGCAACGCCAGGGGAAAGACATCGGTCAGTACCTTTATCTGCGTCGCTACGAGCGTAGCCGTAAGCACAGTGCAGCGGTGATGCTGGCCGGTATGCAGGGGTTCCGTGAACTGTTTGCTGGCGCGAACCCAGCGAAGAAACTGCTGCGTGATATTGGTCTGAAACTGGCCGATACCCTGCCAGGCGTAAAACCACAACTCATCCGTCAGGCGATGGGATTAAACGATCTTCCTGAGTGGTTGCGCTAACGTCCGTCAGGACAATTTTAAGAGTTTGAGACCCGTCACACTTTCCTCTCCCGGCCTGCGCGCCGGGATGCTTCTCTCATTTGAAATAATCTAATTTCACGCTTCTTTTCGCATTAGTTTTTTTAATATTACTATTTTCTCATAACGCCATTTTTGACATTTTTTCCACATTTAATATGGATTTATGACGATTTGTTTCGTTTTGTCTATCTGTTGCTCTGATTTTATGGCGGTTGACTGGTTTTTTATTCTGTCGGTGATATGGCTATTTTTAGCCATAAGCTAATGTGATGGTTAATTTTGCCTTATGGTTTAGCGTCTGTTTCAGTGGTAAGTTCAAGACAAAGAGAACGTTTGCGTCGCAGCCCCCGGAGCGGCTGCGATGCTGGGTTTCGTGGCGAAAATTTCACCGCGAAAGAGTTGATAGCCCCGCTTATTCAACGAGGAAAAGATGGCTCAACAGACTCCTTTGTACGAACAACACACGCTATGCGGCGCGCGCATGGTTGATTTCCATGGCTGGATGATGCCTCTGCATTACGGTTCTCAGCTCGACGAGCACCACGCTGTTCGCACCGATGCCGGTATGTTTGATGTGTCGCACATGACCATCGTCGACCTGCGCGGCAGTCGCAGCCGGGAGTTCTTGCGTTATCTGCTGGCAAACGACGTCGCGAAGCTAACGAAAACCGGTAAAGCCCTTTACTCCGGTATGCTCAATGCGTCGGGCGGTGTGATTGATGACCTGATCGTCTACTACTTCACTGAAGATTTCTTCCGCCTCGTTGTTAACTCCGCCACCCGCGAAAAAGACCTCTCCTGGATAACCCAACACGCTGAACCTTACGCTATCGACATCACCGTTCGTGATGACTTGTCGATGATTGCGGTGCAGGGACCGAATGCTCAGGCTAAAGCCGCCACGCTGTTTACTGAAGAACAGCGCCATGCGGTAGAAGGCATGAAGCCGTTCTTTGGCGTGCAGGCGGGTGATTTGTTTATCGCCACCACTGGCTATACCGGCGAAGCAGGCTATGAAATTGCCCTGCCGAATGAAAAAGCCGCGGATTTCTGGCGTGCGCTGGTCGACGCAGGCGTACAGCCATGTGGTCTGGGCGCGCGCGATACGCTGCGTCTGGAAGCCGGTATGAACCTGTACAGCCAGGAAATGGACGAGGGTATTTCTCCGCTGGCCGCCAACATGGGCTGGACCATCGCGTGGGAACCGGCTGACCGCGACTTCATTGGTCGCGAAGCGCTGGAAATGCAACGTGAAAAAGGTCACCAGCAGCTGGTTGGCCTGGTAATGACCGAGAAAGGCGTACTGCGTAATGAACTGCCGGTGCGTTTCACCGATGCGGCGGGCAATGCGCATGAAGGCATTATCACCAGTGGTACGTTCTCTCCGACGCTGGGCTACAGCATTGCACTGGCGCGCGTACCTGCGGGTATTGGCGAGACGGCAATCGTGCAGATCCGTAACCGTGAAATGCCGGTAAAAGTGACTAAACCTGTTTTTGTGCGTAACGGCAAAGCCGTCGCGTGATTCATCCTTTTTGGAGATTGATTGATGAGCAACGTACCAGCAGAACTGAAATACAGTAAAGAACACGAATGGCTGCGCAAAGAAGCAGACGGCTCTTACACCGTAGGGATCACCGAACATGCTCAGGAACTGCTGGGTGACATGGTGTTCGTTGACCTGCCAGAAGTGGGTGCCACTGTTAGCGCGGGCGACGACTGCGCGGTTGCGGAATCCGTAAAAGCGGCTTCCGATATCTATGCGCCAGTGGGCGGTGAGATTGTGGCGGTGAATGACGCGCTCAGCGACTCCCCGGAACTGGTGAACAGCGAGCCGTATACCGGCGGCTGGATCTTCAAGATCAAAGCCAGCGACGAAAGCGAGATCGAATCACTGCTGGATGCCACTGCGTACGAGGCATTACTGGAAGACGAATAAGATTGTGCCGGATGGCACTGCGTTTATCCGGCCTACGGTTTTATGTAGGCCCGGTAAGCGTCAGCGCCACCGGGCAATTGAGTAAGAGACAATCACGATTCACTGCACGTTTCAGGAACCATCGCCCATGACACAGACGTTAAGCCAGCTTGAAAACAGCGGCGCTTTCATTGAACGCCATATCGGACCGGACGCCGCGCAGCAGCAAGAAATGCTGAATGCGGTTGGCGCCGAGTCGTTAAACGCGCTGATCGGCCAGATTGTGCCGAAAGACATTCAGCTCGCAACCCCGCCACAGGTGGGCGAGGCGGCGACCGAATACGCTGCGCTGGCAGAGTTAAAAGCCATCGCCGGGCGTAACAAGCGCTTCACGTCCTACATTGGCATGGGTTATACCGCCGTGCAGTTACCGCCGGTTATCCTGCGTAATATGCTGGAAAACCCGGGTTGGTACACCGCATATACGCCGTATCAACCAGAAGTCTCCCAGGGCCGTCTGGAAGCACTGCTTAACTTCCAGCAGGTGACGTTGGATCTGACCGGTCTGGATATGGCTTCCGCTTCTCTGCTGGATGAAGCCACTGCGGCTGCCGAAGCCATGGCGATGGCAAAACGCGTCAGTAAACTGAAAAACGCCAACCGCTTCTTTGTGGCGTCTGATGTTCATCCGCAAACGCTGGATGTTGTCCGTACCCGTGCGGAAACCTTCGGCTTTGATGTCATCGTTGACGACGCAGCAAAAGCGCTGGATCACCAGGATGTCTTCGGGGTGCTGCTGCAACAAGTGGGCACTACCGGTGAAGTTCACGACTACAGCGCGCTGATTGCTGAACTGAAAGCGCGTAAAGTGGTGGTCAGCGTAGCGGCCGATTTTATGGCGCTGGTTCTGCTGACTGCGCCGGGCAAACAGGGCGCGGACATTGTTTTCGGCTCCGCTCAGCGCTTTGGCGTACCGATGGGTTACGGCGGCCCGCACGCGGCATTCTTTGCTGCCAAAGACGAATTCAAACGCTCCATGCCAGGCCGTATTATCGGCGTCTCCAAAGATGCCGCAGGTAATACCGCTCTGCGCATGGCGATGCAGACTCGCGAGCAGCATATCCGCCGTGAGAAAGCGAACTCCAATATTTGTACCTCGCAGGTACTGCTGGCAAACATCGCCAGCCTGTATGCCGTTTACCACGGTCCAGTCGGACTGAAGCGCATTGCGAACCGCATCCACCGCCTGACCGATATTCTGGCCGCGGGTCTGCAACAGAAAGGGTTGAAGCTGCGTCATGCGCACTACTTTGACACCCTGTGTGTCGAAGTCGCTGATAAAGCGGCCGTGCTGGCGCGTGCCGAAGCGGCAGAAATCAACCTGCGCAGCGATATTCATAACGCCGTAGGCATTACGCTCGACGAAACCACCACCCGTGAAAATGTGGTGCAGTTGTTTAATGTTCTGCTGGGCGACAGCCACGGCCTGAACATCGATACGCTGGATAAAGACGTGGCGCTCGACAGCCGTTCTATTCAGGACAGCATGCTGCGTGATGATGCGATCCTGAGTCATCCGGTGTTCAATCGCTACCACAGCGAAACCGAGATGATGCGCTACATGCACTCGCTGGAACGTAAAGATCTGGCGCTGAATCAGGCAATGATCCCACTGGGTTCTTGCACCATGAAGCTGAACGCGGCCGCCGAGATGATCCCTATCACCTGGCCTGAATTTGCTGAACTGCACCCGTTCTGCCCACCTGAGCAGGCGGAAGGGTATCAGCAGATGATTGGTCAGCTTTCTGAGTGGCTGGTAAAACTGACCGGTTATGACGCCGTCTGCATGCAGCCGAACTCCGGCGCACAGGGTGAATATGCGGGCCTGCTGGCGATTCGTCACTATCACGAAAGCCGTAACGAAGGTCATCGCGATATCTGCCTGATCCCGGCCTCTGCTCACGGTACTAACCCAGCTTCCGCCCAGATGGCGGGAATGCAGGTGGTAGTGGTGGCCTGTGATAAAAACGGCAACATCGATCTTGGCGATCTGCGCGAAAAAGCGGCGCAGGCGGGTGAAAACCTGTCCTGCATTATGGTGACCTATCCATCCACCCACGGCGTGTACGAAGAAACGATCCGTGAAGTATGCGAAGTCGTGCATCAGTTTGGCGGCCAGGTTTACCTCGATGGCGCGAACATGAACGCTCAGGTCGGTATCACCACGCCAGGCTTTATCGGCGCGGATGTTTCACACCTCAACCTGCATAAAACCTTCTGCATTCCGCACGGCGGCGGCGGCCCGGGTATGGGGCCGATCGGCGTTAAATCGCACCTCGCACCGTTTGTGCCGGGTCACAGTGTGGTACAGATTGAAGGCATGCTCACCCGTCAGGGCGCGGTATCTGCCGCACCGTTCGGTAGCGCCTCCATTCTGCCAATCAGCTGGATGTACATCCGCATGATGGGCGCAGAAGGTCTGAAGCAGGCAAGTCAGGTGGCAATTCTGAATGCCAACTACATTGCCAGCCGTCTGAAAGATGCCTACCCGGTTCTGTATACCGGTCGCGATGGCCGTGTGGCGCACGAGTGTATTCTCGACATTCGCCCACTGAAAGAAGAGACCGGCATCAGCGAGCTGGATATTGCCAAGCGCCTGATCGACTACGGTTTCCATGCGCCAACCATGTCGTTCCCGGTAGCGGGTACGCTGATGGTGGAGCCGACGGAATCTGAAGGTAAAGTGGAATTAGATCGCTTTATTGATGCGATGCTGGCAATCCGCACAGAGATCGATCGTGTGAAAGCAGGCGAGTGGCCACTGGAAGATAACCCGCTGGTCAACGCGCCGCACACCCAGAACGAGCTGGTGGCGGAGTGGAATCACGGTTACAGCCGTGAAATTGCGGTCTTCCCGGCTGGCGTGGCAAATAAATACTGGCCAACGGTGAAACGTCTTGATGACGTTTACGGTGACCGTAATCTGTTCTGCTCCTGCGTGCCGATAAGCGTATATTAGTAACTTTTCCGCGTAGTAAAGTAGTGTATAGGCCGGGTAAGGCGAAGCCGCCTCCCGGCTTTTTCATATCTGGAGGTATCCATGGGAATCGCACTTGTTACTGGCGGAAGTCGCGGTATTGGGCGCGCAACCGCGCTACAGCTGGCAGAAGAGGGTTACACCGTTGCGGTTAACTTCCATCACAATATTCGTGCCGCAACCGAGGTGGTGAATCACATTGCGTCAGCAGGCGGCAAAGCATTTGCCCTGCGGGCGGATATCAGCGATGAAAGCCAGGTTGTGGCAATGTTTGAGGCGATCGACCGAGAAGGTGAACCACTGGCTGCGCTGGTGAATAATGCCGGGATTTTGTTCGAGCAGAGCACGGTAGAAAACTTTACTGCCGAACGCATCAACCGCGTAATGGCAACCAACGTTACCGGCTATTTCCTGTGTTGTCGGGAAGCGGTTAAGCGGATGTCGTTGAAGCATGGCGGTAAGGGCGGGGCGATTGTTAACGTCTCGTCAGCAGCATCAAGGCTGGGTGCTCCATTCGAATATATCGACTATGCAGCGTCGAAAGGGGCGGTAGATACGTTGACGACGGGGTTAGCGCTGGAGGTGGCGGCGCAGGGTATCCGTGTGAACGGCGTGCGTCCTGGCCTAATCTACACCGACATGCATGCGTCTGGTGGGGAGCCCGGACGGGTTGATCGCGTAAAGTCGATGTTACCGATGCAGCGTGGCGGACAACCGGAAGAAGTGGCGCAGGCTATCACCTGGCTACTGAGTGAGAAGGCGTCTTACGTAACGGGCAGTTTTCTGGAGCTGGCTGGCGGAAAGTAATGCATTGCTTCAGAAATAGAGGACGCTCTTCGATTCAGCATTACCTAAACGTTTTCCGAAATTCAGCCAGACGAACCTTTCTGCTCTACCTGCACTGACTTTACTGGCGTATGGTGCCTCCCGGATGATATTTCACGTAGAGATTCTTATGTCACAGCAGGGACTGCGCTTTACGCTGGATGTGGACGGATTAACGCCGACGGCAACCGCTGTCGTCCGCTTCACCCTGTACCAGAATCTCTCCACGCCCTTTCTGCTCAGTGTTGATATCGCCAGCGACCGGGCTGGCCTCGCCGCCGTCAGTTTCCTTGAGAAAAACGCTACGCTGACCATCTGGCAGGGAGCCGTTGCACAGCGCTACCTCCACGGCATCGTCACCGGGATGGAAACCGGGGAAAACAACGGCTGGCAGATGAACTACAGCCTGACTATTTCGCCTCCGCTCTGGCGCTGTGGCCTGCGCCAGAACTTCCGCATCTTTCAGCAGCAGGATATTCAGGCCATTTCCACCACCCTGCTTACTGAAAACGGCGTCACCGACTGGGTGCCTTCCTTTTATGAATCCCACCCGCCGCGGGAGTTCTGCGTCCAGTACGGCGAAACTGACCTTGGCTTTCTCACCCGCCTGTGGGCTGAAGAAGGCATTTTCTTCTTTGACTGGTTCCACCCGACCGGTCCCGACCAGAAGCTGGTGTTCTGTGATGACGTCGCCGGTGTCTCCACCCTCGGCTCCCTGCCCTTTAACCCGAATACCCGCGAAGTCGCCACGGAATGCATCAGTGAGTTTCATTACCGGGCGCAGGTGCGTCCTTCCTCGGTGGAAAACCAGGATTACACATTTAAAACGCCCGGATGGCCAGGCTGCTTCAGCCACCATGCCACAAACCTCAACGGTCAGCGCACCCAGTATGAAATCTTCGACTATCCGGGACGCTTTAAGGACGAGCAGCACGGTCAGGACTTTGCCCGCTACCTGGCTTCCGGCTTCCGGCAGGATGCAGAAACCGCAGCCTGCGTGAGCAACTCCCCGAAGCTGTGGCCCGGAAAACGGTTCACCTTCACCGGCCATCCTTCATTAACGCTGAACCGGGAGTGGCAGGTCACCGGCTCTGTACTGAAAGGCGAGCAGCCCCAGGCGCAGCATGGCCACCGGGGTGAAGGCACCACGCTCAGTAACAGCCTGGACGTCATCCCGGCTGACTGGACATGGCGCGCCTCCCCGTTGCCCAAACCCGCCGTTGACGGCCCGCAAAGTGCCATTGTCACCGGCCCGGCAGGCGAGGAAATCTTCTGCGATGAGCATGGCCGCGTTCGGGTGCGTTTTCACTGGGACCGCTATTGCCCCGGAAACGAAGACAGTTCCTGCTGGATACGGGTGTCGCAGGCATGGGCCGGAGCCGGATTTGGCAATCTCGCTATTCCGCGTGTCGGCCAGGAAGTGATAGTCGACTTCCTCAACGGCGACCCGGATCAGCCGATTATCATGGGCCGCACCTACCACCTGGACAATCGCTCACCGGGCAGCCTGCCGGGGACAAAAACGCAGATGCCCCTCCGCTCAAAAACCTACAAGGGCAGCGGATTTAACGAGCTGCGCTTCGAGGATGCCACCGGCCAGGAGCAGGTTTATATCCATGCGCAGAAGAACATGGATACGGAGGTACTGAATAACTGTACCACCGATGTAAAAGTGGACCACACGGAAACTATCGGCAATAACCAGAGTATTGCCAGACGGTCACCGTGGGTAAGGAGAATGCCGGCGGGCATGACCAGACCCTCACTGTGGTACATGACCGGTGAATCACGGTACGCAATGACCAGACGCTGAAAGTGAAGAACGACCGGATGGTGAGCATCAGCCATGACGACGGGCTGTACGTGGCGAATGACCGCAAGGTGACTGTGGGCGGAAAACAGGAGCACAGCACCCGCGGGGACCATATCAGTCTGGTGAAAGGCAGCCACAGCCTGGAGGTGAAAGGTGACCTGGCGCGGAAGGTGTCGGGGGCGCTGGGGATAAAGGTCCGGGACGCTATCGTGCTGGAGAGTAGCGGCAGCATTACCCTGAAGGTGGGTTGTTCGTTTGTGGTTATCCATGCGGGTGGGGTGGACATTATGGGGCCGAAAATCAATCTCAACAGCGGAGGTAGCCTGGGAACGCCGGTTCAGACACAACAACCAGCCGTTCTGAAAGCCTTGCCAGATAAAAGTGATGGTATTTGCGATGCAGGGGATACGGAAGATACAGAGCCGCCACGGAAAAACGTCCAGGACACGTTTAATCAATCCCCGCAGGACCTGGTACCACCACAAATTCAGAGAATATTTTCCCGATAAGGACATAACATGAAAATCAGTTACCCCATCAGGGATAAAGGCGGAAAAGCGTTTCGTTCTCTGGACGAGATAATGCCGCTTATTGACGCAGAAGCACACGGAACCTGGCTACTGGGAGGTAACGGACTGTGGCATGGTGCAGTACATATCAGTGAGGTGTCTAATCCGCGCTCTGCCCTCACCCCGGATACACTCAGTACCGGAGAGCCGGTTCCTCTCCAGTTTATGGCCGATGGCACCATTGTGGCGTACCGGATAAACAATGACTATCTGAAAGGCCCCTATAAAGGGCAGGAACTGCGTTACAGCAGTACGTTTGTGCTGGTGAAATCGCAGTGTCAGCCAGACCCGAAAAATGAAAAAAGCTGGCTGGAATTTTACAGTCTGTATATGCATCTGGCGCCGGTGAAAGATTATCCGACCTCCTGCTGCTATAAAGTCAGGGACGGTCACTGCGGGATACTACTGCGTAAATACACCGAAGGGGAAAACGGTCTTCCGGATGGTCAGGAGGAAGGGGATGCTCAGCAGTACAAGGTCCCGGCGAGTATCGGGCGCAGTCTCAACGAGAAAGGCTGCTTTGTGTCATCGCGTACCGGGCGTTTTTATGTGACAAAAAGAAGCGGTGAGGCAACCCTGACGACGTTCGGTCTGGTTCGTGTGGTAAAAGACGGAAAAATGGAAGAGAAGCAGCACTGGGTGACGCTGGACCCGACGCTGATGGAGCCGGATGGCGAAATACAGGCACTGATGCCCGCATGGATGCAGAAGGCAAAGGAACGGGGCGTTTTTGACTCGGTACAAACGGTGGAAGATACGGCTGAATGGAAGGTCAGTGCCGGAACACCTGTCGGTTTTATGGGATGTGAGGAATACCCCGGCAGGGAGAGCGCTCAGGCTGAGCGCGAGTGGTTTGTCCATCTTGAGGTCCTGAGCGCAGACCCGAGGATGCCGGCGTTTTTAGGCAACCCGGAAGGGGTGAAGGGGGAAAAACGGACGGTTCTGGCACCAAAAGGAAGATTATTATACACCCGCCAGACGACAGCAGGGCAGGAGACATTTACCGCCACGTCAGCGACTCTGGGCGCTCAGTGCATCCTTCCGCGGGAAGCCACAATGCCGGTCACGGATGAGTCGACGCAGTGGTGGTTTAACATCACCGGAAGCGGCTGGCTGCCGGAGAAGGATGTGGCAGAGGCCGGGCAGTACGATTTGCTGAAGCTGGGTTTTCAGCCCCTGGTGGAAAACAGCGGTGGTGATATGGTAAGAAGCCCGTATGAAGGGTGGGTGCCGGAAGCCTTTGATTCCGTTAGTCGTGCCGCAGAGCAGGGAGATGAATGGTACGAACAGGTGCTGCCCTTTTACCGTGACCTGATGGCGGAAGTGGACAGCAACCATGATGGAAAAGTCACAGAAGAGGAAATCAGGCAGGCGCTGGTCGTGCGTGACCCGCTGGTGAGGAATGTGGTGAACCGGCTGGTGATAAAACATCACAGCGAATGGTACGGCGGTCGCTCGACGGGGCGATGGGAAGGATTCTATAAGGATCTGGACACAGAGGAAACGGCATACTGCGAGAAGTGGCAGACAGATCTGGAGTGGATGAGTGGGGTATCGCCCTTTAATACTGATGAGCCAGTGTGGCATTTTCATCCGGTTGTGTTTCTGGAGGCGATAAAGCAAGAACTGGATAAGCAGGTGATTTTTCCGTTAACCGTGAAGCCGGAAAATGATCCAGGACATATATGGTCTCATTATGACTGGAGAAATATGCATCAGTCTAACATGGCTGCGTATGGAACCAATCGTAATGGAGGAGCCAGGAAACATGCTGCGAGAGATTTATATACTAAACCGTATGAAAAAGTTGTAGCCATTTGTGATGGAATAGTCCTGGATTCACGAGGTTTTTATTGTAAGACAAATCAGGTAACAATCAAACATCTAAGGAAGGTGCGAATAAGCAGGTCATTTCTTCCCAAGCTGACTCGCTGATTAAAATTTCGCGGATCTGGGCCGATTTTTTTCCCGCAAACACATCGAATCAGCCTATTTAGGCTATTTTTTCCACCATTTCTGGCGTTATTTCCGGTTTTTACTGAGATCTCTCCCACTGACGTATCATTTGGTCCACCCGAAACAGGTTGGCCAGGGTGAATAACATCGCCAGTTGGTTATCGTTTTTCAGCAGCCCCTTGTATCTGGCTTTCACGAAGCCGAACTGCCGCTTGATGATGCGAAACGGGTGCTCCACCTTGGCACGGATGCTGGCTTTCATGTATTCGATGTTGATGGCCGTTTTGTTCTTGCGCGGATGCTGCTTCAAGGTTTTTACCTTGCCGGGACGCTCGGCGATCAGCCAGTCCACATCCACCTCGGCCAGCTCCTCGCGCTGTGGCGCTCCTTGGTAGCCGGCATCGGCTGAGACAAATTGCTCCTCTCCATGAAGCAGATTACCCAGCTGATTGAGGTCATGCTCGTTGGCCGCGGTGGTGACCAGGCTGTGGGTCAGGCCACTCTTGGCATCGACACCAATGTGGGCCTTCATGCCAAAGTGCCACTGATTGCCTTTCTTGGTCTGATGCATCTCCGGATCGCGTTGCTGCTCTTTGTTCTTGGTAGAGCTGGGTGCCTCAATGATGGTGGCATCCACCAAAGTGCCTTGGGTCATCATGACGCCTGCTTCGGCCAGCCAGCGATTGATGGTCTTGAACAATTGACGGGCCAGTTGATGCTGCTCGAGCAGGTGGCGGAAATTCATGATGGTGGTGCGATCCGGCAGGGCGCTATCCAGGGATAATCGGGCAAACAGGCGCATGGAGGCGATTTCGTACAGGGCATCTTCCATGGCACCGTCGCTCAGGTTGTACCAATGCTGCATGCAGTGAATACGCAGCATGGTCTCCAGCGGATAGGGCCGTCGGCCATTGCCCGCCTTGGGATAAAACGGCTCGATGACAGCGGTCATATTCTGCCATGGCAGAATCTGCTCCATGCGGGAGAGGAAAATCTCTTTTCGGGTCTGACGGCGCTTAGTGCTGAATTCACTATCGGCGAAGGTGAGTTGATGGCTCATGATGTCCCTCTGGGATGCGCTCCGGATGAATATGATGATCTCATATCAGGAACTTGTTCGCACCTTCCTTAGCATTATAACGGGCAAGGAATATTTTCCCGATAAGGACATAACATGAAAATCAGTTACCCCCTCAGGGATAAAGACGGAAAAGAGTTTCGTTCCCTGGATGAGATAATGCGGCTTGTTGACGCAGAACCACACGGCACCTGGTTACTGGGAGGAAACGGACTGTGACACGGCGCAGTCCATATCAGTGAGGTGTCTAATCCGCGCTCTGCCCTCACTCTGGATACGTTCAGCACCGGAAATCCGGTGCCTCTCCAGTTTATGGCTGATGTTTCTCGCCGTTGCTGGCGATCACCTCTTTGTACCAGTTGAAGCTTTTCTTGCGTGAACGCGACATATCTCCGGTGCCATCGTCGTGCTTGTTCACGTAAATAAAGCCGTAGCGTTTACTGTACTGACCGGTTGTGAACGACACGCAGTCAATGCAGCCCCACGGTGTGTAGCCCATCAAATCTACGCCATCGTACGTTACTGCTTTCATCATCTCTTCAACGTGGGCGCGTAGATAGTCGATGCGATAGTCATCGTTGATGCTGCCATCTTCTTCTACTTTGTCGTACGCACCAAAGCCGTTTTCAACGATAAACAGCGGCTTCTGATAGCGTTCGTACAGCTCACATAAGGCATAGCGCAGGCCGACGGGATCTATCTGCCAGCCCCAGTCGGAGGCTTTAACGTGTGGGTTGGGGACGCTGCCTTCGAAGCCGGAAATCGCGTCACCGCTGCCACCTTCCGCTTTTACGGCGTTGGTCATGTAGTAGCTGAATCCGAGATAGTCGCAGGTGCCTTCACGCAGGATCTGTTTGTCGCCTGCTTCCATTTTGATATTGAATTCACGACGCTCCCATTCGTTCAGCACATAAGAGGGGTAATAACCGCGTAGCTGGACGTCGGTGAAGACGTAGCGTTCACGCATCGATTCCTGCGCAAACATCATATCCTCGGGTTTACAGGAGAAGGGGTACAGCGGCACCATCGCCAGCATGCAGCCGACTTTCATTTCAGGATTAATGCGCCGTGCCGCCTTCACCGCCAGCGCGCTGGCAACAAACTGGTGATGCAGCACCTGATACAGCGTTTCTTCCGGATTCTCATGCTCGGTGTACACCACGCCGGAACAGCAATAGCCAAACAGCGGCGCGCGCCAGTTACGCTGGTTGTTGATCTCATTAAAGGTCATCCAATATTTGACCTTGTGCTTGTAGCGCTCAAAGACCACTTCGGCAAAACGAACGAAAAAATCGACCACTTTGCGGTTGGTCCAACTACCGTACTGCTGTACCAGATGTAGCGGCATTTCGAAGTGGGAGAGGGTAATAACCGGCTCAATGTTGTACTTGAGCAGCTCGTCGAACATGTCGTCGTAAAACTTCAGCCCTTCTTCATTTGGCTGAGTTTCGTCACCTCGCGGGAAGATTCGGGTCCAGGCAATAGACGTACGGAAGCATTTGAAGCCCATTTCAGCAAACAGCTTTATGTCTTCTTTGTAATGACTGTAAAAATCGACGGCTTCGTGGTTTGGATAGTACTTGCCTGGAATGACGCTCTGGGTGATTTCGCGTGGAACACCGTGCGCGCCGCCGGTCAGCACGTCACAAATGCTTGGCCCTTTGCCGCCTTTGTTCCAGCCGCCTTCAACCTGATGCGCCGCAACCGCGCCACCCCATAAAAAATCTTTCGGTAAAGTCAGTTTTTTCATTTGCGCTCAGTCTCAAATTAATACCATTTGATTTTGAGTCTAACAAAGGAAAGTTAAATGTCACGATATAACAAAATAGGCTTAATGTGATTTGTTACATCAAAAAAACAGTTTGTTTTTTTATGCCAATTTTTTCGCCAGTTTGCGACCCAGTGACTCCAGAATATAAATTACGGGGATTTGTGTGGTTATATCATAGACCCCCGCAATGCGGGTTTGCGGCACATGCCAGGAGAGGTTAAAGTCGGCCAGTTTCGCCAGGCGTGAGTGCTCGTGGCTGGTAACCGACAACACTTTGCAGTTGTGGAGGCTAAACTGGCTGGCGAAACGCAGGATCTCCTCGGTTTCGCCGGAGACGGATAGGACAATTGCCAACGCGTTTCGGGCCATATCATTGGTCACCGGGAAATAGGGATCGTCAATATGGTTGCTGAATTTCCCGACATTTGAGAAAAATCGCGCACCATATTTAGCTAAGGCGCCGGATGTTCCCGCGCCAACGAATATAATACGCTCGGAGGACAATATAATATCAACAGCCTGATCGAGTAATGTGTCGAATTCGTCGTTATTCACGCCCTTAAAGAAGCTGATTATTTCGCTGGCACCGAAATTAGCCTGTTGCGGTTCATTCTGCTCTAAATATAATTTAAAGCGTACGCGAAACTCAGAGTAGCCCTCACAGTTAAGTTTGCGGCAAAAGCGCAGAACGGTGGTGGTTGAAACCCCTACGGCATCAGCCAGTTCGCGAATGGTCATGTACATGACTTTGTCACGGTTCTTGATGACATAGTTGTAGACCAACATCTCAAGATTGTTGAGACTGGCGATGGCGGCGTGGGAGAACATACTCACAATGGCAATACTCACTCATCAGACTTCATCTACAGGGAATAATAACATGCAGCCAAATGACATCACTTTTTTTCAGCGTTTCCAGGATGACATTCTGGCCGGACGCAAGACTATCACTATTCGCGATGAGTCTGAGTCCCACTTCAAAACCGGAGACATTCTGCGGGTTGGACGCTTCGAAGATGACGGTTACTTCTGCACTATAGAAGTGGTAGGCACCTCGACCGTGACGTTGGATACGCTGAGTGAAAAACATGCTCAGCAGGAAAATATGACCCTTGATGAGCTTAAACGCGTGATTACAGCGATCTATCCAAATCAGACGCAGTTTTATGTGATTGATTTTAAATGTGTTTAATTTAAAGAATACACTTGTTAGCTGAAAAATAAAATATAACTAATTGATTTTTATATGTTATTTATTGGTTGATATTTATTTTAGCTAACATGTGTTCACTGGAACCATTCTCAGTTACGCTAGAAGCGCAATCACGAAAGTGTTCGTTTTTTGGGAGTAAGCTATGGTTCAGAAGCCATTAATTGCGCAGGGGTATTCTCTGGCAGAGGAAATCGCCAATAGCATCAGCCACGGAATTGGGCTGGTGTTTGGGATTATCGGACTGGTGCTGTTGCTGGTTCAGGCAGTAGATACCAATGCCAGTGCTATGGCCATTACCAGCTATAGCCTGTACGGCGGCAGCATGATTTTGCTGTTCCTGGCTTCAACCCTGTATCACGCGATACCCCATCAGCGAGCGAAACTCTGGCTGAAGAAATTCGACCATTGCGCTATTTATCTGCTGATTGCCGGAACCTATACGCCATTTCTGCTGGTGGGGCTGGACTCACCGTTGGCGCGTGGCCTGATGGTGGTGATCTGGAGCCTGGCGCTGCTCGGTATTCTGTTCAAATTGACCATTGCCCACCGCTTTAAAATTTTGTCGCTGGTGACCTATCTGACCATGGGCTGGCTGTCATTGATTGTGGTGTATCAACTGGCGGTTAAACTGGCTGCTGGGGGCGTAACGCTGCTGGCGGTAGGTGGCGT
This sequence comes from Citrobacter freundii, assembly GCF_029717145.1. Classification (NCBI taxonomy): domain Bacteria; kingdom Pseudomonadati; phylum Pseudomonadota; class Gammaproteobacteria; order Enterobacterales; family Enterobacteriaceae; genus Citrobacter; species Citrobacter freundii. The sequence continues at coordinate 815,571 of NZ_CP099222.1, forward strand.
GGTCTATTCACTGGGCGTCATTTTCTACGTCTGCAAACGTATCCCTTACAACCATGCAATCTGGCATGGATTCGTGCTGGGTGGCAGCGTGTGCCATTTCCTGGCCATCTATCTGTACGTGGGGCAGGCGTAATCATCATTGCCTGGTGGCGCTGCGCTTACCGGGCCTACAAAACCCTCGACCCGGTAAGGTGAAGTCGCTACCTGGCGATTTACTCTTCCAGCGAATACGGCAGCGGTACTATATGCAGCGTTTTCGCGTCGTCGCGCACGCGGAATACGCTGTCGGCTTCCATGTCGTTATTCATCACCACCTGCACCAGTACCTGACCGTCCGCCAGTTGTACTGCCGCAAGTACGGTGCCGGTTCGGCGCCAGTTCTCTCCCATTTTCAGTTCCAGGTCTTCACCCGCTTCCGGCACCCGGCTGGCTGAACCTGCCAGTGTCCACAGCGCTCGTTTGTTAGCGCCGCGGAATTTCGCCCGTGCGACCATTTCCTGACCGGTATAGCAGCCTTTTTTGAAGCTGATCCCACCCAAGGCCTGCAGGTTGGTAGCCTGTGGAATGAACTGCCCGCTGTTGGCGGTATCAATTACTGCGATACCGGCTTCGATATCCAGCGCCAGCCACTGTTGGCTGTTGTTCAACTCCGCTTCACCACGCAGTTTTTCTACCAGCGTTTCCGCCGTGGCTGCATCGGTAATCAGCAGGAAGCGTTCGGCCGGGTGTTCAAACCACAATATCGTGGAAGAGCCTTCGGTAATCACCTGCTTATCGCGGGTTGGCAGTTCGCTAAAGAGATTGTCCAGCGCGGCACGCGCTTGGAATCCTGCAACGCCCAGCAGCACGCGTTCGTCGTCCGGTGCAATCACCACTTTTGAGAAGACGGCATATTTTTTCAGTTCGGTAAGCTGGGCATCGCGCAGGCTACGGCGCTCAAGCCACGCGAAGCCTTCACCCAGGCGGAAGAGGCGCAGGTTGCTCCACATTTTGCCTTTGGCATCACAGTGGGCAGCCAGCACATGCTGATGTTCGGTCAGCTGACTGACATCAGCAGTAACCTGGCCCTGAATATACTTCTCACTGTCGGTGCCGGTAATGGTCGCGAGTGCCCAGTCATCAAGCGTCATCAGCGTCAGAGGCAAACGTGTTGACGCACAAGGCTGACGAGGAGGAAAAGATGTAAAAGCCATAATAATGTCCTGATTTGCTTAACGCAGTAATAATGACTAATGGTAAAAGAGCTATGGCCCATTGCAAGCGGTTTAAACATCCTATTTGTGCCATATTTTAAGCTTTGCGAGGAGACATCCATAATTGATGAACCCTTTGACTTAATGTGGTTTTATTTAGCGATCGTGCTTCCGTTTACTGATATTCCCGTAAAAGAGCGTGAAAAACACGTTACAATAGCCGGGTACTTCGTTTTCGCGAGACAGGAAGAAGAACATGGATATTAACAACAAAACACGTATTCATTGGGCATGCCGTCGCGGTATGCGTGAGCTGGACATTTCGATCATGCCGTTTTTCGAACATGAGTATGACAACTTAAGTGATGACGAAAAGCGCATTTTTATCCGTTTGCTGGAATGTGATGACCCCGATTTATTTAACTGGTTGATGAATCACGGGAAGCCGGCTGATGCACAGCTGGAGCAAATGGTACGGCTTATCCAGACACGGAATCGGGAACGTGGTCCAGTGGCAATCTGATTTACGCGTCTCCTGGCGCGCACAGTGGATTTCGTTGCTCATTCATGGGCTAGTGGCGGTGCTTATTTTATTGATGCCATGGCCACTGAGTTACACCCCTTTATGGTTGATTTTGCTCTCTCTGGTGGTGTTCGATTGCGTGCGCAGTCAGCGCCGTATCAACGCTTGTCAGGGAGAGATTAGACTATTGATGGATGGCCGCCTGCGTTGGCAAGGGCAAGAGTGGTCGATTGTTAGCGCACCCTGGATGATAAAAACGGGCATGATGTTGCGTTTGCGGTCAAGTACAGGAAAGCGTCAGCATCTGTGGCTGGCGGCGGACAGCATGGATGATGCCGAATGGCGGGATTTGCGTCGGTTGATATTACAACCGTCAATGCAGAAATAGCGCTGACGGTAAGGTTACAGACCTTCACCGTCAGTCAGCAGATGCTCAGGACCAGTGTTCGGCTATTTCGCCAAGAATTTGCTCACACCATGCCTGGATGCGTTCATCGCTAAGATCGTACTGGTTGGTTTCATCCAGGGCAAGGCCGACAAACAGTTGCCCATCGGCAATAACAGGTTTATCGCTGGTAAATTCGTAGCCTTCTGTTGGCCAGTAACCGACAAACTTCACCCCTTTCGTGACCAGCTTGTCGTGCAGCATTCCCAGCGCATCCAGGAACCATTCACCGTAACCCAACTGATCGCCCATGCCGTAGAGAGCAACAATTTTGCCTTCCAGGTTGAGGTCATCCAACTGATCCCAGACGGCTTCCCAGTCCTCCTGGATTTCGCCGAAATCCCAGGTCGGGATACCTAAAATGAGCACGTCGTACTGCTCCATTAAGGTCGGAGAATCATCCTTGAGGTTGTGTAATGTCACCAGCTCGGGACCAAGAATATCGCGGATTTTCTCTGCTGCCATCTCGGTGTAGCACGTGCTGGAACCGTAAAAAAGACCCATGTTCATTACTAAACGTCTCAATTCTGCTGTAGCGTTGCGCGTAGTGTATCAGAATCGCCGCAATCACGGCACAATGAGGCATAATGCATCAAAAATGAGAATGAAATAAGGGGCGCGAGTGGAACAAGATCTGGCGCGCATCGAGCAATTTCTTGATGCCCTGTGGCTGGAACGCAATCTGGCGGAAAACACATTAAGTGCGTATCGTCGCGATCTAACCATGCTTGTTGAATGGCTACACCATCGCGGTGTTTCTCTGACGACGGTACAGAGCGATGACCTGCAAGCACTGCTGGCCGAGCGAATGGAGGGGGGGTATAAAGCCACCAGTTCCGCGCGTTTGTTAAGTGCAATGCGGCGATTTTTTCAACATCTCTATCGCGAGAAATTCCGCGATGATGATCCCAGCGCTTCGCTGGCTTCACCTAAGCTACCACAGCGTTTGCCAAAAGATCTCAGTGAGGCGCAGGTCGAGCGACTGCTGCAGACCCCGCTGATTGACCAGCCGCTGGAACTCCGAGACAAAGCCATGCTCGAAGTCTTATATGCCACCGGTTTGCGCGTTTCTGAGCTGGTGGGGCTGACGATGAGTGATGTCAGCCTGCGTCAGGGCGTTGTGCGGGTCATTGGTAAAGGTAATAAAGAGCGGCTGGTACCGTTGGGTGAAGAGGCTGTGTATTGGCTGGAAACCTATCTGGAGCACGGACGACCATGGTTGCTCAATGGCGTCTCCATTGATGTGCTGTTTCCCAGCCAGCGTGCGCAGCAGATGACACGCCAGACCTTCTGGCATCGAATTAAACACTATGCTGTGTTAGCGGGAATAGACAGCGAGAAGCTGTCGCCGCACGTACTGCGGCATGCTTTTGCCACGCATTTGCTTAACCATGGCGCTGATTTGCGCGTGGTGCAGATGCTGCTTGGTCATAGCGATCTCTCTACCACACAAATTTATACCCATGTCGCAACGGAGCGCTTGCGTCAATTACATCAACAGCACCACCCGCGTGCGTGAGTGCTGACAGGAAAGGATAGGTTATGAAAAAAAGTTTTATGATGCTCACCCTGCTGGCGACGGCGTTTTCAGGCATGGTGCAGGCAGACGACGCGGCGATTCGTCAGTCATTAACGAAGCTGGGTGTACAAAGCACAGAAATTCAACCTGCTCCGATTGCGGGAATGAAAACTGTACTGACCAACAGCGGCGTGCTGTACGTCACCGAAGACGGCAAGCACATTATTCAGGGACCGATGTATGACGTGAGCGGTGCAAGTCCGGTTAACGTCACCAATCAACTGCTGATGAAGCAGCTGAACGCGCTGGAAAAAGAGATGATCATCTATAAAGCGCCGCAGGAAAAACACGTTATTACCATTTTCACCGACATCACCTGCGGCTATTGCCACAAGCTGCATGAAGAGATGAAAGACTACAACGCACTGGGAATTACCGTGCGTTATCTGGCCTTCCCTCGCCAGGGACTGGAAAGCCAGGCCGAGCAGGACATGAAATCCATCTGGTGTGCGTCAGATAAAAACAAAGCGTTTGATGATGCCATGGCGGGTAAAAGCGTGAAGCCAGCAACTTGTAATGTGGATATTGCTGACCATTACGCGCTGGGTGTGCAGTTTGGTGTAAGCGGCACGCCGGCGATCGTTCTGAGCAATGGCTATGTTGTTCCTGGCTATCAGGGACCGAAAGAGATGAAAGCGTTCCTCGACGCGCACCAAAAACAGACCAGCGGTAAATAATTCGCGTGAAACAACAGATACAACTTCGTCGTCGTGAAGCCGACGAGACTAGCGACCTGCCTGCCGATCTGCCGCCGCTGTTGCGTCGTTTGTACGCCAGTCGCGGTGTGCGTAGCGCGCAGGAGCTTGAGCGTAGCGTCAAAGGCATGTTGCCGTGGCAGCAATTGAGCGGTGTCGAAAAGGCGGTGGAGATCCTCTATAACGCTTTTCGTGAAGGCACCCGCATTATCGTGGTGGGGGATTTTGACGCCGATGGCGCAACCAGCACGGCGCTGAGCATTCTGGCGATGCGAGCATTGGGATGTAGCAACATTGACTACCTGGTGCCCAACCGTTTTGAAGACGGTTATGGTTTGAGCCCGGAGGTGGTGGATCAGGCACATGCCCGCGGCGCTCAGCTGATCGTCACCGTCGACAACGGCATCTCTTCCCATGCCGGCGTTGAACATGCCAGAACGCTGGGGATCCCGGTAGTGGTTACCGATCACCACCTGCCCGGCGATACCCTGCCGGGTGCAGTGGCGATTATTAATCCTAACCTGCACGACTGTACGTTCCCGTCGAAATCACTGGCGGGCGTCGGCGTGGCTTTTTATCTGATGCTGGCTCTGCGTACTTTTCTTCGTGATAAGGGCTGGTTTGATGAGCGAGCTATCACCCCGCCAAACCTCGCAGATCTGCTTGATCTGGTTGCGCTAGGTACGGTGGCCGATGTTGTCCCGCTGGACGCTAATAACCGCATCCTGACGTGGCAAGGCTTGAGCCGTATTCGCGCAGGGAAATGTCGTCCTGGCATTAAAGCGCTGCTTGAGATTTCAAATCGCGACCCGCAGAAATTGGCTGCCAGCGATTTAGGCTTTGCACTGGGGCCACGCCTGAATGCGGCAGGCCGCCTGGATGATATGTCAGTTGGCGTGGCGCTGTTGCTGTGCGACAACATTGGCGACGCGCGGGTGCTTGCCAGTGAACTGGACGCGCTCAACCAGACGCGGAAAGAGATAGAGCAGGGCATGCAGACGGAAGCGCTGACCCTGTGCGAGAAGCTTGAGCGCAGCAGCGAGACGCTGCCTGGCGGGCTGGCGATGTATCACCCCGAGTGGCATCAGGGCGTGGTAGGGATCCTGGCGTCACGCATTAAAGAGCGTTTTCACCGTCCGGTGATCGCCTTCGCACCGGCTGGAGACGGCACCCTTAAAGGGTCGGGGCGCTCGATTCAGGGCCTGCACATGCGAGATGCACTGGAGCGACTGGATACCCTTTACCCGGGCATGATCCTTAAGTTCGGCGGCCACGCCATGGCGGCAGGATTATCGCTGGAAGAAGCACAGTTTGAGTGCTTCCAGCAGCGTTTTGGTGAGCTGGTGACCGAGTGGCTCGATCCTGCCTTACTGCAGGGCGAAGTGGTCTCCGATGGCCCGCTAAGTGCGGCGGAGATGACCATGGACGTCGCACAAATGCTGCGTGATGCAGGACCTTGGGGGCAAATGTTCCCGGAGCCGCTGTTTGACGGGCGCTTTCGCCTGCTTCAGCAGCGTCTGGTTGGCGAGCGTCATCTGAAGGTGATGGTTGAGCCCGTCGACGGCGGACCGCTGCTGGACGGTATTGCGTTTAATGTTGATACCGCTATCTGGCCGGATAACGGCGTTCGTGAAGTCACGCTGGCCTATAAGCTGGATATTAACGAGTTTCGCGGCAACCGCTCATTGCAAATTATTATCGATAATATCTGGCCACTTTAGCGTCACTATATCTATAAAAAAGAGCGTGGATTGGTTACAATCCCGCTCTTATAACCGCATTTTGACTCGTCCAATAAAAGAAAACAGACCATGTTTGAAATTAATCCGGTAAATAACCGCATTCAGGACCTCACGGAACGCTCTGACGTTCTTAGGGGGTATCTTTGACTATGATGCCAAGAAAGAGCGTCTGGAAGAAGTAAACGCCGAGCTGGAACAGCCGGATGTCTGGAACGAACCCGAACGCGCGCAGGCGCTGGGCAAAGAGCGTTCTTCCCTTGAGGCCATTGTCGACACGCTCGACCAAATGAGCCAGGGCCTGGAAGATGTCTCCGGCCTGTTAGAACTGGCTATAGAAGCCGACGACGAAGAAACCTTTAACGAAGCCGTTGCCGAACTCGATACGCTGGAAGAAAAGCTGGCGCAGCTGGAGTTCCGTCGTATGTTCTCCGGTGAATATGACAGCGCAGATTGCTATCTCGATATTCAGGCCGGTTCTGGCGGCACCGAAGCGCAGGATTGGGCCAGCATGCTGATGCGCATGTATCTGCGTTGGGCTGAAGCACGCGGCTTTAAGACTGAAATTATTGAAGAATCTGAAGGTGAAGTGGCGGGTATTAAATCCGTGACCATCAGAATCGCTGGAGAATATGCTTACGGCTGGCTGCGTACTGAAACCGGCGTACACCGCCTGGTACGTAAGAGTCCGTTTGACTCCGGCGGTCGCCGCCATACGTCGTTCAGCTCTGCATTTGTCTACCCGGAAGTTGACGATGACATTGATATCGAAATCAACCCGGCAGACCTGCGCATCGATGTTTACCGCGCTTCAGGTGCGGGTGGTCAGCACGTTAACCGTACAGAATCTGCGGTGCGTATTACCCACATCCCGACCGGGATTGTGACACAGTGCCAGAACGACCGTTCCCAGCACAAGAACAAAGACCAGGCCATGAAGCAGATGAAAGCGAAGCTTTATGAACTGGAAATGCAGAAGAAGAATGCCGAGAAGCAGGCGATGGAAGACACCAAGTCCGACATCGGCTGGGGTAGCCAGATTCGTTCTTATGTCCTGGATGACTCCCGCATCAAAGATCTGCGTACCGGGGTTGAAACCCGTAACACGCAGGCGGTGCTGGATGGCAGCCTGGATCAATTTATCGAAGCAAGTTTGAAAGCAGGGTTATGAGGAACCAACATGTCTGAACAACACGCACAGGGCGCTGACGCGGTAGCCGACCTTAACAATGAACTGAAAACGCGCCGTGAGAAGCTGGCTAACCTGCGCGAGCAGGGGATCCCGTTCCCGAACGATTTCCGTCGCGATCACACCTCAGACCAACTGCACGCTGACTTCGACGCGAAAGAAAACGAAGAGCTGGAAGCGCTGAACATTGAGGTATCCGTTGCCGGTCGTATGATGACCCGCCGCATTATGGGGAAAGCCTCATTCGTTACGCTGCAGGACGTTGGTGGCCGCATTCAGCTGTACGTTGCGCGTGACGATCTGCCGGAAGGCATTTACAACGAGCAGTTCAAAAAATGGGATCTGGGCGATATCCTCGGCGCGAAAGGTAAGTTGTTTAAGACTAAAACCGGCGAGCTGTCCATCCATTGCACCGAGCTGCGTCTGCTGACTAAAGCGCTGCGTCCGCTGCCGGACAAATTCCACGGCCTGCAGGATCAGGAAGCGCGTTACCGTCAGCGCTACCTGGATCTCATCTCTAACGATGAATCTCGCAACACCTTTAAAGTGCGCTCACAGATCATGGCGGGTATTCGTCAGTTCATGGTTGGCCGTGGCTTTATGGAAGTGGAAACCCCGATGATGCAGGTGATTCCTGGTGGTGCCGCTGCACGCCCGTTCATCACCCATCATAACGCGCTGGATCTGGACATGTACCTGCGTATTGCGCCGGAACTGTACCTCAAGCGTCTGGTGGTTGGCGGCTTCGAACGTGTGTTCGAAATTAACCGTAACTTCCGTAACGAAGGCATCTCCGTTCGTCATAACCCAGAGTTCACCATGATGGAACTCTATATGGCTTATGCGGACTACAAAGACCTGATCGAACTGACCGAATCGCTGTTCCGCACGCTGGCGCAGGACGTTCTGGGAACCACCGAAGTGCCTTACGGCGAAGAAGTCTTCGACTTTGGTAAACCGTTCGAAAAACTGACCATGCGTGAAGCCATTCAGAAATACCGTCCGGAAACCAACATGGCGGATCTGGACAACTTCGACTCTGCTAAAGCGATTGCTGAATCTATCGGCATCAAGGTTGAGAAGAGCTGGGGTCTGGGTCGTATCGTGACGGAGATCTTTGAAGAAGTGGCGGAAGCGCACCTGATTCAGCCGACCTTCATTACCGAGTACCCGGCAGAGGTTTCTCCGTTGGCTCGTCGTAACGATGACAACCCGGAAATTACTGACCGCTTCGAATTCTTCATTGGTGGACGCGAAATCGGTAACGGTTTCAGCGAGCTGAACGATGCAGAAGATCAGGCGCAGCGTTTCCAGGATCAGGTTAACGCCAAAGATGCGGGCGATGACGAAGCGATGTTCTACGACGAAGACTACGTTACCGCTCTGGAACACGGTCTGCCGCCGACAGCCGGTCTGGGGATTGGTATCGACCGTATGGTTATGCTGTTCACCAACAGCCATACCATCCGTGACGTGATCCTGTTCCCGGCGATGCGTCCGGTTAAATAATATGTGAAATGCCGGATCGCGCCACGCTTTTCCGGCCTACGATAAGCATGATTTGTAGGCCGGATAAAACGCTTTCGCGTTGCCATCCGGCAATCAATTACGGTTAGCAAACTCGCGTAATAATTCGCGCGCTTTATCGTTAGATGCCTGCATTACCATCCACGGGCTGAAGGCCCACGGCGTGGCATCCAGCGCACGTAAGACATCCTCAAGTTCACTCCACTGCTCATCCATTACTTCATCCGTGTTTGGCCGTCGCGCACTGATAACTCGTGCGGCATAGACCGGGCAAACTTCGTTTTCCACAATCCCACTGGGGTCTGCAGCGCGGTAACGAAAATCAGGATACACGGGCGTGAGTTCGGCTACCTCCACACCCAGTTCGAAACGAGCGCGACGGATGATGGCGTCTGCAGTAGTTTCACCGGACTGCGGATGGCCGCAGACCGAGTTAGTCCAGACGCCTGGCCAGGCTTTTTTGTGTAGCGAACGCCGAGTCACCAACAGTTGGCCCTGGTCGTTAAAGAGCCAGCAGGAGAAGGCAGAGTGTAGGGGCGTTGTAGCGGTATGCGCCGCATACTTTTCCAGTGTTCCGCAGGGCTGGTCCTGCTCATTCAACAAAATGACATGTTCCTGTCGCATCGCATCCACCATTAATCTTGAGCATCACTATTATATGCCTAATTGTGGCCGATTGATTATCCGTCGGTGTGAAATGCCTGAACGGACGATTCGTGCCGCGATATGATTTGGCATCCGGCATCGGACTGCTATGATAAAGCGTCTTAAAATGTTGCGAGGAATTGTTTTGAGTGCGGGACGCCTGATGAGAAAACGCTTTGTTATCACAATAATGTTGCTGAGCAGCCTGATCGTCGCGGGATGTTCAAGCTCATCTGATTCCGGTTCTGGTTCTACCTATACCGTTAAGCGGGGAGACACGCTGTATGGTATTTCACGTGCGACAGGGACCAGCGTCAAAGAGATCGCGCGCCTGAACAACATTTCTCCCCCCTATACCATAGAAGTTGGGCAAAAGCTTAAGGTCAGCGGTGGCGCGAAAACCAGCACGGCATCGGCGAAAACAAAATCTAAATCGAAATCCTCCACCAAAACGGCAGCAGTCAGACCGTCTTCTTCTGTGCCACAGTCATCCTGGCCACCGGTAGGGCAACGCTGTTGGCAGTGGCCAGCGAGTGGGAAGGTGATACTGCCATACTCCACGGCTGAAGGTGGCAACAAGGGGATTGATATCTCTGCCGCGCGCGGCACGCCTGTTTATGCGGCTGGAGCCGGGAAGGTGGTCTATGTCGGCAATCAGCTGCGCGGCTACGGCAACCTCGTGATGATAAAACATGGCGAAGATTACATTACCGCCTACGCCCATAACGATACGCTGTTGGTTAACAACGGGCAAACAGTGAAAGCCGGGCAGAAAATTGCCACCATGGGCAGCTCTGATGCGGCTTCGGTGCGCCTGCATTTCCAGATCCGTTATCGCGCTACGGCTATCGATCCGCAGCGCTATTTGCCGCCGCAGGGCAGCAAGCCAAAATGCTGACGGTGAATTAATCGCCAGTCAGTCGATCAGCCCCTTGCCAGGAAGTGTGTAAGGTTTATAATCCCTTACGCACTTCAATGCGGGCGTAGTTCAATGGTAGAACGAGAGCTTCCCAAGCTCTATACGAGGGTTCGATTCCCTTCGCCCGCTCCAACGCTTTTCTTTTGTTAGTAGACTACTCAAAACCCTTCACAATGTTGCATGTGGATTTTTGATCGTGGCTAGCGAAATTAGCTGCATGATCGTTACGGCCGGCATTTGGCAATTCACTTCACATAATTTTTAACTGCACCGTAGAATATTGATTACTGCACAGCATCTGCAGTGATTTCTCTGAGTGAATATTTAAAAAGGGTTCGCGCTTAATCGAATGATTTTTATATATAAACTCAAACATAAAGAAAGAAGGGGAGATAGCCACTGCGAACGTGACTATCTCCGGTGTATATCCCGAATCAGGAATTCGGTTTATGGTTTTCAACTACCCAGACGGTGAGTTCTTTTTCCAGCGTTTTATCTCCCGTCATTGCCTTCACCCTCACCCAACTTTCACCAGCGGTATCCGTTCTCAGCTGTGAGTAGGCATTTCCTAACGTAAAGTTGGTTTTATCCGGCGTCATCGTAAAGGTTCCGCTGCTGGGTTGGGCTTTGCTGCCCGCGCTAAATTCGACACTGCCGTTTAACGGGTTACCGAACTTATCCTGCAATCGGGCCATAAAGCCTACCGGTTCAAGGTTGGCAACGGCATAGCCAGGATCCTGCTCCAGAGTGAGTACCGGATTCTGGGCATCAGCATTCAGCGTCAGCGAAGCATTTGCCGAGACGTTGCTACCGTGTTCAGCCAATGTGGCGGTCAGCGTGTAACGACCCGCCTTATGGCCGTGGACATTCACGGTCGCAGTACCGGAGTCATTGGTGGTGACAAGCGTATTATCAATCTGCAGAGGATCGCGTGACGATGGGCCTGTGGCCGTAATTTTCAGCTTACGGTTGCTGACGTTGTTACCCGATGTATCGCTCAGATGCAGGGTAAACGCCACGTTATCCACATCACTCACTATGGCTGATGTGGTTGACGGTTCGATCGTCAAGACTGCATTTTGCAGATCCGATACCACCTCCACTGCCTTACTCGCCGTAACGCGTTTACCCTCTTTGATGAAGGTTGCCTGCAATTGATAGCGCCCGGCCTCTGCGGCAACAAAGGTTGTTGATGCCATTCCTTTCTCATCCAATGTCAGTTCGGACTGGTCCAGTTTTAATCCACTGGCGGGTTCGCTTGTCAGGCGCACGTCACCGCTAAATGGGTTGTTTTCACCATCGACAACCTGTACCTGAATTTCGTGCTTAGCTGATGCGTTCGCCGCGATGCTCTCTGCTGGTGCGGTCAAACTCAGCACCGCGCTGTTAATATCAGGTACAAAGCCCAGTTCAACGCTCGAGGACTCAATACTCTGTTGCCCGTCTGTAGCCATGGCTTTCACGGTGTAATTACCCGCCTTAACCGTGGTTAACGTCACCGTTGCGTAACCGTCTTTATTGGTGGTTATTTTGTCCGGGTATACGAGCCCTTGCGGCGTTACGATAAGCTCCACTTTCTGTCCTTCAACCGACGCGGCGGTATTGTTGAGCCTTACCTCAAGCGTGGCGCCATCGCGACCGTTTGCAGCAATATTGGTGATTGCGCCATTGTCTTTGGCTGCCAGAGACAATGTTGCGCCCGTCATTGAAGAGGCAAATGTTACGCGCAGTGATGAGCTGATGTTCCCCGCGCTTAGCGTAATCTCATATGTTCCCGGCGTTGAACTGATCAGTGAGAATGTTGCTTCACCTTTGGCATCGGTCTTCACAACGTTCTCCCCATTCGCGATCTTGACCTGTGGCGGTAACGCCAGGGTAACCGTGTATCCGGACAGCGCGTTGCCATAACGGTCGGTCAGGGTAACGACTGCGACATTACTCTGTTTGCCATCCGCCAGCGCATTGTCCCTGGTCAGGTTAAAAGCCTGAACCACCGGCTGCGTTTTGTCGGCAATCCAGGTGGCTTGTTTTTCCAGTCCGGAGAAATCATGTTTTTGTGATGCCACACCAATGCGTGTCGCCTGAGCCAGTTCAGACGTTGCCTTAGCGCTGTACACGCCGTCTTTCTCTTCTACGGCAGTAAAACGAACCTCGCCGCTGGCTGAAACAGCATAAAAATGTAAGCTGTCGTCGCCGGTAATGGCATTCCCGTCTTTATCTTTTGCCTCTAACGTCAAGCTAATCGGGTGCCCAACGATCTGTTCCATGGGCATTACCGTCAACGTCGATTTTGCCGCCTCGGCGGAAACCGCTTTTAGCTTTACCGTCAGAGTTTCTGTTTTACCCAGGACTTTAGCGGTGATGCGTGCCGTACCCGCCGTTAAACCCGGCGTCAGCGTCGCGGTATACACCCCGGAACGGGTTTCCTGTACTTCACCGAGCTTGGGTGCCTGTGCCGAACGCTCACGGTTTTGCTGTGCGTCAGGCGTAAATGCCAATGACAACTCAATGTCATGGGCAAGCCCTGTTAACGGTTTACCATTGGCATCTTTTAGCACCAACGTAACCGGATGCTGCGACTGCCCGTCAGCCGCGATGATCGGTTGATGCTCGCCGTTTAATGTAAAATCCATTGTGCCGATTGAGGCTGAACTCCCCGTCACTGTCACGTTCATCACCGCATAGTTAGAGACGTTTCCTTTAACATCTCGCGCCGTTGCGCCGATCTGCCAGTGATTGGTACCGCCTGGTGTATACGCTGGCAACGTCAGTTGCCATGACGTGCCGCTACCGGAAATACGCCCGCCAGCGGCGGTAAATGCGCTATCGTTCCACTCTACCGACTGAATGCCCCATTGGGATTTATCCAGCGAAATAGTCACCGGAATAACGGCGCCACCTTCCCCCTGCACGCTTTCAGGCAGGCGGATCTTCAGAACCGATTTTTTGCGGTATTCCAGAACAATGTTGTTATTACGTTCGACAAAATCGTAGCGCCCGTGCTGAACTTCGCGCATCACTGCAACGTTATCGCCGTCCAGTTGCTTCGCCAGCGGGATGCCGGGGCGATAGTTAATTTCAATGCCGAAGCGTGAATCATGAGTATTACTCTGCCCCTGCTTGTGTTCAGCAGAAAGCGTAACCAGCGGAACCGGCGTGTAGCTGATCCCGCCCGTAAAGGCGTATGGATTTTCCTGCAGATGATCGCTGCCAAAGAGGCCGACATTCTTGCCGTAATACTTTTCATATTTAAGCGATGCACCCAGTTGCGGATATGACGGCAACCAACCTTTGGTATAGATATCCCAGCCATCAGCCGGACGTTCCTGATAATCGCCCAGATCGTGGGAATCCTTCCATTTTGACAATCTTAAATAAGCATTCGCGCCTGCATGTAAATAATCTCGCCAGTACTCAACGCCTGCACCCATACGTGCGTGATGCCGACTTAAATCGTAGTCATAAAATAAGTTCGCGCCCAGCATTGAATTATCCGGCGTGAAGTAGCGATAACCCATGCCGATATTGGTTTGGGTTCTGTCATCGGTACGGTGAAGCGATGTCTGGGTAAATAAAACATGCTGCTTTGTATCAACCCACGGATAAAGGAAATCGAACGCAGAATCTTTCAACGAGAAAGCGTCATCGACGTTGAGTTGAATACGCGCATTACCGTATTGCTGCAGCCATTCTACCACCTCCTTCGTTGCCTGTGCCGAGACGGTATTGGCAGCAAAACTGCCCGCATGGCCGTTTTCAATGCTTCTGCCAGCCTGTGCGGCGAGGGAAGACAGGCCGCGCAGTTCTTGCTGCTCAGCTGCGGCCTGCGATGCCTTAACGGCTGAAGCATGGCTGATGGTCGGCGTGAAGCTGAGAAGGGCTGGATACAGAGCCTGTAAAGCGATTGTTGACCATGCGACAACCTTATTAACGGAGCCTGTTGCCCCATTGTTCCGCGAAATTTTCTTATTTGACATTCGTAACTCCAATATCAATTAAAAAAATTAAAGGTTATTCCATGTACTGAACGGGATGCGTAATATATGTATTTAGTGGGAAAATTCAAGAGCTGTTCATCGCGCAGTTAACTGGATATTTTTACATTATGCGGAGCCTGAGTGGCTATGATGTAGAACGTTTAAATAACGGGTGCTGTAAAAATACTTTTCTTTTTATAGTGGTGAGTTTAATATTGGTGTCTGTATTTTAACCATGAGCGTATACTGCAAATAAAAATTATCAGGAAATTAATCTGCCTGTTCGTATTCTACCGTCATTCATAATACGCCACGTTGACCTGACCGACGTCGGCGCATTCGTAGGATGTGCATGCTGACCGGTAGAGACATCTCAGAGATCTCTCTGTCTACCGCCCAAGTTAGTTAACAGGCAAACAGTTACGTAACGTTCTTATATTTTTTTGAAATATTATCCGCAATGGCATGGTTTTGCCGCCAAAATTAACCGAAACGCAGTGTTCAATCCCAGGAGTATTAGGAGAACATGGTCTAAAATACTTTTTTTGCTTAAGAGTTTTCCTATCGCGTAGCAACCGTGTTCGCGTAGTGTTAAAATTCATGAGTTTTTGATCTCCTCCTTGTACTAGTGGATGAGGTGCTGGTCGTCAATAAGACGAAAGAATTAAATGGGTTACAACCACATTGCTAAGGAAGGTGCGAACAAGTTCCTGATATGAGATCATCATATTCATCCGGAGCGCATCCCAGAGGGACATCATGAGCCATCAACTCACCTTCGCCGATAGTGAATTCAGCACTAAGCGCCGTCAGACCCGAAAAGAGATTTTCCTCTCCCGCATGGAGCAGATTCTGCCATGGCAGAATATGACCGCTGTCATCGAGCCGTTTTATCCCAAGGCGGGCAATGGCCGACGGCCCTATCCGCTGGAGACCATGCTGCGTATTCACTGCATGCAGCATTGGTACAACCTGAGCGACGGTGCCATGGAAGATGCCCTGTACGAAATCGCCTCCATGCGCCTGTTTGCCCGATTATCCCTGGATAGCGCCCTGCCGGATCGCACCACCATCATGAATTTCCGCCACCTGCTCGAGCAGCATCAACTGGCCCGTCAATTGTTCAAGACCATCAATCGCTGGCTGGCCGAAGCAGGCGTCATGATGACCCAAGGCACTTTGGTGGATGCCACCATCATTGAGGCACCCAGCTCTACCAAGAACAAAGAGCAGCAACGCGATCCGGAGATGCATCAGACCAAGAAAGGCAATCAGTGGCACTTTGGCATGAAGGCCCACATTGGTGTCGATGCCAAGAGTGGCCTGACCCACAGCCTGGTCACCACCGCGGCCAACGAGCATGACCTCAATCAGCTGGGTAATCTGCTTCATGGAGAGGAGCAATTTGTCTCAGCCGATGCCGGCTACCAAGGAGCGCCACAGCGCGAGGAGCTGGCCGAGGTGGATGTGGACTGGCTGATCGCCGAGCGTCCCGGCAAGGTAAAAACCTTGAAGCAGCATCCGCGCAAGAACAAAACGGCCATCAACATCGAATACATGAAAGCCAGCATCCGTGCCAAGGTGGAGCACCCGTTTCGCATCATCAAGCGGCAGTTCGGCTTCGTGAAAGCCAGATACAAGGGGCTGCTGAAAAACGATAACCAACTGGCGATGTTATTCACCCTGGCCAACCTGTTTCGGGTGGACCAAATGATACGTCAGTGGGAGAGATCTCAGTAAAAACCGGAAATAACGCCAGAAATGGTGGAAAAAATAGCCTAAATAGGCTGATTCGATGTGTTTGCGGGAAAAAAATCGGCCCAGATCCGCGAAATTTTAATCAGCGAGTCAGCTTGGGAAGAAATGACCTGCTTATTCGCACCTTCCCTAAATAAGCGGCACTGTTTCTTTACATGGTCGGCAACCGTCAGGGAGTGACGATAACCTATTGATAACGCTTATTTTTACTCTGGTGTAAGATATAAGGGAAGATATGTTCAGTATGCGTCGACATGCCAAATTCATTACACGCTTTAAGTCTGTAAGCTGTTTATTTACGGCCAGCGTTCTTTTCCCCCTACAAATCTCTGCGGCAGTATCAGATTATGATGCGTTGATTATTGAAGCGCGAGGGGGTAATAGCGCGCCACTATTGCGCTACCTTGAAGATCAGGGAAAGAAAAGCGCGCTCACGCCCAATCAGGTTGCCGACTGGCTGCAAGTCTCCAGTTGGGTTGATAACAACGACAAAACAACAATTGCTATCTGGCAGCAGTATCGCGGGAAGATGGATGTGCCTGCGCGCGGTAAAGTTGCCGCTGCGCGTGCGTATCGCAATCAGAAAAGCTGGAATGATTCCTTAGCTATCTGGGAAAGCGTGTTGCAGGAAGAGCCTGATAACGCGGATGTTCGTACCGGCTGGATAATGACGCTGGCCGATGCCCGTTACAATCAACAAGCCCTGACCGAGGCGAATAAATGGGCGCGAGCGCATCCGGGAGCCGATTCCGATGCCCTGCTTGCCTACGTGTACCATTCGCAGAATAAAAACTGGGATGCATTGCTTGTCGCCAGTCAGGCGGTTGACGTTGATCCGGGTAACAAAAATGCAAAATCAACGCTGTTGTCCGCGCTGGCAGCCAACCGCATAGCCGAACCTGCGTTGGGACTGGCGGAAGAGGTTCCCACATCCGATCCCGTAAAGCGTCGCCTTGCGCTTGATGCCGCGGCCGAAAAGGTGCGCTCTTCGTATACGACCGCGCGCAATGAAGAAGAACGTTTTATCGTGGCGGACAAAGCCCTTGCCCGCTATGACCAACTGCTTGCAGCCTGGAAAGATGATCCCGCAGCCCAGGGCGATGTGCGTCGGGCGAGAATAGACCGTATGGGGGCCTTGCTGGTCCGCAAGCGTACCGCTGACGTTATTACCGAATACGAATCACTGTCAGCCGAAGGCGAAGTCCCCAACTATGCAAAACGTTGGGTGGCTTCCGCGTGGTTAAGTGAACGTCAGCCGGAAAAAACCGAAGCGATGCTGATGAGCATCTACTATCCGAACGGGCCGATACCCGTTACGCCGCTTAGTCCTGAAGATCAACAGGATCTGTTCTACGCGCATATCGATAATGAAAACTTTGTTGATGCCAAAAAACAGGTCGATGCGTTAATCAAAGACAGCCCGTACCTGCGACGGATCTATGGTTCGCCTACGCCGCAGCCTAACGATAACTGGCTGCTTGGCCAGACGCTACTCGCGCAATATCACATTGCCGCTAATGAGCTGCCCGAAGCCGAAAAGCTGACGGAACATCTGGCGCGTACTGGCTCGGGTAACCAGGGGCTACGTATCCTCTATTCTTCCGTACTCGAAGCCCGCGGTTTGCCGCATGCCGCCGAAAAAGAACTGAAGCTTGCGGAAGTGATCGAGCCAAGCAACCTGGAACTGGAGCGTCAGCAGGCTTATGTGGCGCTGGATCTCCAGGAATGGAAGCAGGCCGATGAACTGACTGATGATGTCATCGCTCGTAGCCCGGATGATGAGGCAACGCTGCGTCTCGCGCGCATTCGCGATGTGCATAAAATGTCTGAACTGCGGATCAGCGGCACGCAGGGGATCTCCTCTGATAGCCCGGTCAGCGGTAAGAATGACTTCAATATCAATACCGCCATTTACAGCCCACCGATCAATGATAACTGGCGACTGTTTACTGGATTCAACTTCGCTACTGGTGAATTTGAAGAAGGTAAGGGCATTAGCCGCGATCTGGCGGCCGGTGCGGAATGGACCTCCCGTGACTACTGGGCTGAAATGGAAGTTTCAGGTCGTAATTATGGCGATGGTCAGAAAATAGGTGGCCGTCTTTCTGGCTGGCATGATTTCAACGATAACTGGCGTATCGGCGGTTCGGCGGAGCGTCTTTCACGTAATACGCCCCTACGCGCATTGCGTAGCGGCGTGTACGCCAACGGTGGAGATATGTTTGTCCGCTGGTATCAAAACGAACGACGAGAGTATCAGTTGTCGTTTGCCGCATCACATTTCTCGGATGGTAACGATCGCATTGAGTACGGGCTGAGTGGAAAAGAGCGCCTGTGGACGACGCCGCGCTTTACGCTGGACTTCACGCCGGGTATCGGTGGCAGTACCAACACCAAAGAAAATGTGCCGTATTACAACCCCAAAAGCGATTTCTCTGTGGTACCCGGCTTGAGCGCGGAGCAGGTCCTTTACCGACACTATGACACGGTCTGGACCCAGCAAGGCGTGGGCGGTGTGGGTAACTACTGGCAGCAAGGCGAAGATGGCGGTGCGATAGTTCAGTTAGGTTACGGACAGCGGCTTAAATGGAATAACGTCGTGGATGGCGGGGTGATGCTGATGTGGGATAAACGCCCCTACGACGGTAAACGTGAGCGGAATATCTCCCTCGCTTTCGATTTGAATGTTAGGTTTTAAGGATAGAACATGCTGAAAAGATGCCTGTGGCTTAGCGCACTCATCGCTGGCTGGTTGATGATCACCGCGTGTAGTAGCGCGCACAATACGACGCCTCGCTATGTTCCTCCAGGAGAGAGAACCGAGCTGACGGCGGACCATCCGTGGCCAAAAAATAGTTTCCTGGTGTTGGGTTATCACGATGTTGAGGATGGCGCAGCGGATCAACGCTATCTTTCTGTACGTACCAGTGCGCTGAGCGATCAGATCGGCTGGTTGCGTGACAACGGCTATAACCCGATCAGCGTGCAGCAAATTCTCGATGCCCATGACGGCAAAATCGTGCTGCCTGAAAAAGCCGTCTTACTTACCTTTGATGACGGCTATAGCAGCTTTTATACCCGCGTCTGGCCGCTGCTAAAAGCCTACAACTGGCCTGCGCTATGGGCGCCGGTGGGAAGCTGGGTGGATGCCCCTGCCAACAAAAAAGTGGATTTTGGTGGCCTGATGACGGCCCGAGACAAGTTCGCTACCTGGAAGATGGTTGAGGAAATGGGCAAATCGCCGCTGGTGGAAGTCGGTGCGCATACCTGGAACTCACACTTCGGCGCAGAGGCGAACCCGCAGGGCAGTAAAGAACCGGCGGTGGCGAACCGTCTGTATGACAAGAAAACCGGTACGTATGAAACGGATGAGCAGTACACTCGCCGCATTAATACCGATATCTCGTTGATCACCAACAAAATTAAGTCTGTAACCGGGAAATCGCCACGTGCGTGGGTGTGGCCGTACGGTGCTGCTAACGGTACGACGTTGAATTTGGCCAAAGAGCACGGCTATAAAATGGCGTTTACGCTCAACGAAGGGTTGGCGAATGCGGCGTTCCTTGATGATATTCCGCGTGTTCTTATCTCAGATAACCCTTCTCTTAAGCGTTTTGCCAGTCAGGTCGCTCAGGTACGTGAACCGCAGACCATGCGCGTGATGCATGTCGATCTGGATTACGTGTATGACAAGGATCCTGCCCAGCAGAAGAGAAACATAGATAAGCTGATCCAGCGTGTTTACGACATGCGCATTTCACATGTCTTCCTGCAGGCGTATGCCGACCCCAAAGGCGATGGGAATATTCGCGAACTCTATTTCCCTAACCGTTGGCTGCCGATGCGTGCCGATCTCTTTAACTACATCTCCTGGCAATTACAAACGCGTGCTGGCGTGACGGTTTATGCCTGGATGCCAGTGCTGGCGTTCGATCTCGATGCGTCTATTCCGCGTGTCACCGCATGGGATCCGAAAACCGGACGCAGTGCGATTAACCACGAACAGTATGTGCGTCTGTCTCCCTGGAGTAGCGAAGCGCGTCAGCGCATTACCGAGATCTATGAAGACCTGGCGAAGCACGCCAGCTTCAAAGGCATATTGTTCCATGATGATGCATTCCTGACGGACTTCGAAGATGCCTCGCCGGATGCGTTAGCCGCCTACCGCGCTGCGGGCCTTCCGGACAGCATTGAGAAAATCCGTAACGATCCGCAGGCGTTTGAGCGCTGGACTCGCCTGAAAAGTAAGATGCTGATCGACTTTACCCAGCAACTGACACGTTCGGTGCGTAATATTCGCGGCCCGCAGGTACAAACGGCGCGCAATATTTACGCCATGCCGGTACTGGAGCCAGAAAGTGAAGCCTGGTTTGCACAAAACCTAAATGACTTCCTCAATACCTATGACTGGACTGCACCGATGGCGATGCCATTGATGGAGAATATTCCAGCCAATGATGCCAATGCCTGGCTCGACAGATTGGTGAATGCCGTTGCGCAGACCCCAGGCGCGCTGGATAAGACCGTGTTTGAGCTGCAGGCACGCGACTGGCGTAAATCCGGCGAACAGGCCGAAATCAGCGGTAAACAGATAGCCGAATGGATGCGCCAGCTTAAATTAAGCGGTGCAGGTAACTACGGTTATTACCCGGATGATTTCATCAGCGACAAACCCGAGATGTCAGAGATTCGCTCGACGTTCTCATCATATTGGTACCCGCAAAAATGACCGATCGCATTATTGCTTTCCTGATACTTTGCCTGATGTTCAGCCTGCCGTTTGGCGTGGCTGTCATCTTTACGGGTGAAGTGATGCTGAACTTTGTTTTCTTCTGGCCCTTGTTCATGTCTGCTTTGTGGATAAGCGGTGGGGTGTACTTCTGGTTTTACCGTGAGCGCCACTGGAAATGGGGAGACGATACACCGCCACCGACGCTGGAAGGAAATCCACTGGTTTCGATTTTGATCCCCTGCTTTAACGAAGGGATCAACGCCCGCGAAACCATCAGTGCCGCGATGGCACAGCGCTATAAGAACATTGAAGTTATTGCCATTAACGACGGTTCAACGGACGACACCCATGACGTGCTGGAACAGTTGGCAATTGAGTACCCGAGCCTGCGGGTGATTCATTTAGCTGAGAACCAGGGCAAAGCGCTGGCGCTCAAGACCGGTGCAGCCGCTGCGCGTAGCGATTATCTGGTGTGCATCGACGGTGATGCGTTATTGGATCGCGATGCCGTCGCCTATATGGTGGCCCCGCTGATCCAGTTCCCGCGCGTGGGTGCGGTAACCGGGAACCCGCGTATTCGTACCCGTTCCACGTTGATCGGCCGCGTGCAGGTCGGCGAGTTCTCGTCAATCATTGGCCTTATCAAGCGTACCCAGCGAGTCTACGGGCAGATATTTAGTGTCTCCGGTGTGGTTGCGGCATTTCGCCGTCGTGCGCTGGCGGAGGTAGGGTACTGGAGCCCTGACATGATTACCGAAGATATCGACATCAGTTGGAAGCTGCAGTTGCGCCACTGGTCTGTATTCTTTGAACCGCGGGCGCTGTGCTGGATCCTGATGCCTGAAACCTTAAGAGGGTTGTGGAAACAGCGTCTGCGCTGGGCGCAGGGTGGGGCCGAGGTGTTTATTGTTAACATGCGCCGCCTGTGGTCGTGGGAATTCCGCCGCATGTGGCCGCTGTTCCTCGAGTTCTGTTTTTCGACCACTTGGGCATTTGCCTATGCGATTAGCATCGTGCTGTTCGTGTTAGGACTGATCATGCCGATGCCTGACTCGTTATATGTGCAGCATCTGTTCCCGCCAGCCTTTACCGGGCTCATCCTTGGCGTAGTCTGTTTACTGCAGTTTGCCGTGAGCCTGATGATTGAACGACGCTATGAAAAAGGCATTGGCGCCTCGTTGTTTTGGATTATCTGGTTCCCGGTGGTGTATTGGCTGTTAAGTCTGTTTACCACACTGGTGTCATTCCCCAAAGTGATGCTCAAACGCAAACGTGGGCGGGCGCGCTGGGTGAGTCCTGACCGTGGAATAGGGAGGATCGAACCATGAACCAGCCACTGATCTTTACCGAGCGGCGTCTCCTGCCACGCATGATCGACGTGCTGTTGACGCTGAGTGCCTGGGTTGGGTTTCTGTACCTGATTTATAAAGGGCTGATTACCGCGCTGGCGCACTCACCGTATATGGGTGTGCGACCGTTTTTCACCACCCTGGATACGGTGACCTTTTACATACTGGTCGCCTTAATCAACGGACTGGTGCTGATTGGCTGGGCGAAGTACAACCAGTACCGTTTTCGGGTGGAACGACGCAACCGCAGACCTGGGCTTGAACATCATGAGCTGGCAGAAAGCATGCGTATTACCCCGGAACTGGTAACAGAGCTCAACAAAGCCAGGGTGCTGACGGTGCATCACCATGAGAATGGTGAAATCAGTCACGTCGATGTGGACAAGCACATTGCCGATAACCGGTTGCCGCCGCCCACGCCGGCCATGCGGAAAGAACGCTCGAGTCTGAAGACGCAAAATAATGACCCTCAGGCGGCATGAGACAATTTGTGCCGCCTGTTACATCCTTCAACCCTGCATCGGACTATGATTAGACTCGGTACAATAAAAATAACTGAGGCAATGTCATGGATAAGGAACTACTGGATGCAGGCTACCGGGCCTATACCGGTGAGAAGATCGACGTCTATTTCAATACGACAATGTGCCAGCACTCGGGGAACTGTGTGCGCGGCAGCGCGAAGTTGTTCAACCTCAAGCGTAAACCGTGGATTATTCCTGATGAAGTTGATGTTGCCACGGTTATCAGGGTTATCGATACCTGCCCAAGCGGTGCGCTGAAATACCGTCAGAAATAAGTGAGGGAACCATGGAAATTCTTGCAGGCCATAACAAATTTTATGTGAATGATGCGCAGGGCAACCAGGTCGCTGAAATCGTCTTTGTGCCGACTGGCGAGCATCTGAGCATTATTGAACATACTGATGTCGACCCGAGTCTGAAAGGTCAGGGCGTGGGTAAACTGCTGGTGGCAAAGGTGGTGGAGAAAATGCGCGCCGAAAACCGCAAGGTTATTCCACTGTGTCCATTTGCCAAACATGAGTTTGATAAAACCCGCGAGTATGACGATATCCGCGCCTGATATGCGCAGTTGTAGGCCGGATCGGCGCCGCCGTCATCCGGCATCTCATTCCCGATGCAGCAGATCCTGATAAATCCCCGTCAGAACCCCGTGTGGGCCAAACTCCTTTTTAATCCACTGAGTGACCCGGCCGGTTGCCGAGTGTTGGGTTGCCAGCAGCATGCGTGAATCCTGACGCGGATTATGGATCTGACGCGTCACCAGCAGCGACTTCTCCATTGCCTCACGCACCATGTAGTCCGGCAAAAAGCCAATACCTTCGCCGAGGATCTGGCACTGACATTTGGTATTAAAATCGGGGACCAGAATGGACTCCTGCCCGTGCAGCAGCCAGCCGACCTTCTTGTTAATGGTATGCGCGGTGTCTTCGACCATGATGTTTGGGTACAACCGTAGCTGACTTTCTGAAATAGGTTCAGGCATAAACGCCAGCGGGTGATTCGGGGCAATGGCAAACGACCAACGGATCGCCCCTATCTCGGTGTAATCAATTCCGCCGCCGTCCAGTAATGTGTCCGGCGCGCCAATGGCGATGTTGGCCTGGTTATTAATTATGGAATCCCAGACGCCGTTATACACTTCGGTGGTCACGGTTATCTGGCAGGTTGGAAACTGCTTTTTGAGGGCCTGCAACAGCCGCGCGGTATGCTGCGGGGTGTAGAGCAACTGGTTAATGCAGATGCGCACCCGCGCCTCAATACCCTGAGCGATGGTATCAATACTGCGCTTGATGGCGTGGAAGTCGTTTAGCAGGTCGGTCGCCTTGCGGAAGAAATAACGCCCGGACTCGGTTAGCTCAATGCTGCGGGTATTGCGGGTAAACAGCACCACGTCGAGCCCCGTTTCCATTCGCTTGATGGTGTAGCTGATGGCGGAGGTGGTTAAACCCAGCTCTTCGGCGGCCTTGCTAAAACTGCTGTAGCGCGCAGCCATGGTGAACGCCAGCAGGTTCTCCTCGGTAAAAATTGAATTCATCCTCTCTCCCCTCGGGCTCGTCTACCCCCTGCCATACGATGATTGTTGAATGTATTTGTAATCCTTATGCAGAGCAACCAGTTTTGAACAGAATTTAACACTAGGTTCACATTTGATTTGAAGGCAATCACACTTCTGTCTTTTAGTTGCAGGCCGCTATCCGTGCAGCATCCCGCTTTATTTCCCGGATGACTGAATAATGTCTAAAAGAGCAGCGGTCATAAGAGAAAGATTGCACTACAGCACGTTTTTGCTCTCATTGTTAAATACTATTCAATAATCGACTCACTAACGATGAATGAAATTTAAGCGGATGTTATTCCCCTCTCTCTATTGCTATTCTCAGGTTATCGGAATTTTAAAAAGCCTTAAAAACTGCAGGAGAAGGATTATGTCAGAGAAAGAACTTATTACTGAATTTCTGCTGGCGGCAGAGCAGGGCAATGCGCAGGGATTAACATCCTGTCTGGCAAAAAATGTGGATATTAATGCGACCAATCGCCAGGGACGTACCGCCATCATTATTGCCAGCCTGAATAAACATTATGACTGCGTGTCTTTATTGATTGAGGCTGGCGCCGATATTAATAAACAAGATCAAACCTGTTTTAATCCCTTCCTGATTAGCTGCCTGACCAATGATTTAACGCTGCTGCGTTTGGTGTTACCGGCTAACCCTGATCTCAATGTTCTCAGCCGTTTTGGTGGCGTTGGCATTACGCCTGCCAGCGAAAAAGGCCACGTGGAGATCGTGCGTGAACTGCTGCTGCGTACCGACATCAACGTTAACCACACCAACTTTGTCGGCTGGACGCCGCTGCTGGAAGCCATCGTACTCAACGACGGCGGCGCAAAGCAGCAGGAAATCGTCAAGCTGCTGCTCGACAATGGTGCGAATCCGCACATGACGGACAAGTACGGCAAAACCCCGCTGGAACTGGCGCGGGAGAAAGGGTATCACCAAATTGCCGAGCTGCTGATTGCCGCCGGAGCTTGACCGAGGAGCGCCACTATCGCCACGCCATCACGGCGATGCGTAACGGCGCTAACCGCCGACGACGCGTTTCTTGAATTTCGGGGAACGGGGCGTGTAGAACAGGTTTTTTCCCGCGCGGTAAACCTGTTCATACCCGAGCTGCAGCGATTGTTCACCTTACTGAGCGAGAGCGGCGATAACGCGCCTAACAGTTGTCGGCTGGCGCTGACGCATTGTGAAGATCTGTTTCATCCCGGCGAGCCGGTGAGTTTTACCGAGACGGGGATAGCCGTTGGCACGGATAAATGGATAGCAACCTCCGGGTGCCAGACCTGGCAAATGCCGCGCTGGTCGCCAGATGCAGACCGCTTCGCAGCAATTTCCTGGCGTTGCTGGGCAGAGGTTATCCGCCAACAGCTGAATCACCGCGACACATTATTTTTGTACCAGGGCGATAACCCGTTTTATCAGGAAATCGCCCGTGAATTACAGAACCGCCGCCGGGCATTAATCGCCGCCCTGAATAATGGCGAAAATATTTCTTTCGCAGTTGGCCAGTTAATCGGTCTGGGAATTGGCTTAACGCCATCATCCGATGATTATTTAGTTGGTCTGAGTACGGTTTTATTTATTAACGGTCACCCGTTAAAAAAACATCAGCACGATTTTTTAGCAGCATTACGGATTGCCGGAAATAACACGACGCTGCTCAGTAAAATAACGCTGGAAGAGGCTTTTCATCAGCGTTATCGGGAAAGCGTTGCACGACTGGTAACCCATATTATTACGCGGCAACACCACGTTGCTACGCCATTTATTACTGACATTAAAAATATCGGCTCAAGTTCTGGCTGCGACATGCTGTATGGCATGGCGGACGCCTGCACCCTGAGCCATCGGTCCGGAGGGAATTATGTCGATCAGGATAGTTGTTAAAAAGAACACGTATTTTGATTCTGTGTCACTGATGTCTATCTCAACGCGCGCTAACAAGCTCGATGGCGTGGAGCAGGCGTTTGTGGCGATGGCAACGGAAATGAACAAAGGCGTGCTGAAGAATCTCGGCCTGCTGACGCCTGAACTGGAAGAGGCGAAGAGTGGCGATCTGATGATTGTCATCAAGGGTGAGAGCGAGGCGGCGAACGCGCAAACGCTGGTGGCTATCGATGAGCTGTTCACGCACAAGGAGCAGGGCGGCCAGCACGAAGCACGCTATGCCACGCTTGCCAGTGCGAAGAAGCATGTTCCCGACAGCAACCTGGCGGTGATTTCGGTCAACGGCCTGTTCGCGGCCCGTGAAGCGCGTCAGGCGCTGCAAAATAACCTCAACGTGATGCTGTTTTCTGACAACGTGTCCCTCGACGATGAGCTGGCGCTGAAACAGCTGGCGCACGAAAAAGGGCTGTTGATGATGGGGCCGGACTGCGGAACCGCCATTATTAACGGTGCGGCGCTGTGTTTTGGTAACGCAGTGCGTCGCGGCAATATCGGCATTGTCGGCGCATCCGGCACCGGTAGCCAGGAACTCAGCGTACGTATTCATGAATTTGGCGGCGGTATTTCCCAGCTGATTGGCACCGGTGGACGTGACCTGAGCGAAAAGATTGGCGGCCTGATGATGCTCGACGCGATTGCCATGCTGGAGGCCGATCCGCAAACCGAAATTATTGCGCTGATCTCCAAACCGCCTGCGCCTGCGGTGGCCCGAAAAGTGCTGGATCGCGCGCGCGCTTGTCACAAACCGGTGGTGGTGTGCTTCCTCGGACGTGACGCCGCGCTGGCGGATGAAGACGGATTGCAGTTCGCCCGAGGCACCAAAGATGCGGCGCTGCGCGCGGTCCTGCTCAGCGGCGTGAAAAAAGAGAGTCTGGATCTGCATCCGCTCAACTGGCCGCTGATTGAAGAAGTGCGCGCCCGTCTGACACCGCAGCAAAAATATATCCGTGGGCTGTTCTGTGGCGGCACGCTGTGCGATGAGGCGATGTTTGCCGCGATGGAAAAACATGCCGAGGTGTACAGCAACATTCACCCGGACCCGGCGTTCCGCCTGCCGGATATTAACCGCAGCGTGGCGCATACCTTCCTCGATTTTGGTGATGACGACTTCACCAACGGCAAGCCGCACCCGATGATCGACCCGACCAACCGCATCAGCCGTTTGTTGCAGGAAGCGCGGGATCCTGAAGTCGGCGTGATCGTGATGGATTTCGTCCTCGGTTTTGGATCGCATGAAGATCCGGTGGGCGTGATGATCGAGGCGATCGCTGAGGCGAAAGCGATCGCTGCCGCAGACGGACGTCCTCTGGAGATCCTCGGTTATGTACTGGGAACCGACCAGGATACGCCATCACTGGAAAAACAGTGCCAGATGCTGACCGATGCCGGGGTTATCTGGGCGAGCAGCAGCACCAACACCGGATTGCTGGCGCGTGAATTTATCTGTAAAGGGGAGGAAGCCTGATGAGCCAGACGCTGTTTACCCAGCCGCTGAACGTGATTAACGTCGGCATCGCGATGTTCAGTGATGACCTGAAAAAGCAAAATGTACCGGTGACCCAGCTCGACTGGACGCCGCCGGGCCAGGGCAATATGCAGGTGGTTGCCGCGCTGGACGAGATTGCCGATTCGCCGCTGGCAGACAAAATTGCTGCCGCAAACCAGCAGGCGCTGGAACGTATTATCCAGTCGCACCCGGTGCTGATTGGTTTTGATCAGGCCATCAACGTGGTACCGGGCATGACCCGCAACACCATCCTGCACGCTGGGCCGCCGACCCGTTGGCAAAACATGTGCGGCGCTATGAAAGGGGCCGTGACCGGGGCGCTGGTGTTTGAAGGACTGGCGAAAGACCTCGATGCCGCCGCCGAGCTTGCCGCCTCCGGTGAAATCATCTTCTCGCCGTGCCACGAGCACGACTGCGTCGGTTCGATGGCGGGCGTCACGTCGGCCTCAATGTTCATGCACATTGTGGAAAACAAAACCTACGGCAACCGCGCATATACCAATATGAGCGAGCAAATGGCGAAGATCCTGCGTATGGGGGCGAACGATCAGAGCGTTATCGATCGCCTGAACTGGATGCGCGACGTGCTGGGACCGATGCTGCGCGACGCCATGAAGTTGGCGGGGGAAATTGATCTGCGCCTGATGCTGGCGCAGGCGCTGCATATGGGCGATGAATGCCACAACCGCAATAATGCCGGGACGGCGCTGCTGATTCAGGCGCTGACCCCATGGATTATCCAGACCGGCTATCCGGTGGCGCAGCAGCGCGAGGTCTTTGAGTTTGTCCTTAGCAGCGACTATTTCTCCGGACCGACGTGGATGGCGATGTGCAAAGCCGCGATGGATGCTGCGCACGGTATTGAATACAGCACCGTGGTGACGACGATGGCGCGCAACGGCGTTGAGTTTGGTCTGCGCGTCAGTGGGTTACCAGGCCAGTGGTTTACCGGCCCGGCGCAGCAGGTGATTGGCCCGATGTTTGCGGGCTATAAGCCGGAAGATTCCGGGCGTGATATCGGCGACAGTGCGATTACCGAAACCTACGGCATTGGCGGTTTTGCCATGGCGACGGCGCCGGCCATCGTGGCGCTGGTCGGCGGTACGGTTGAGGAAGCGGTCGACTTCTCTCGCCAGATGCGTGAAATCACCCTTGGCGAAAACCCGAACGTCACTATTCCGCTGCTCGGTTTTATGGGCGTACCTACCGCTATCGACATTACGCGCGTTGGCAGCACCGGCATTCTGCCGGTCATCAACACCGCGATTGCCCACAAAGATGCGGGGATCGGCATGATCGGCGCGGGAATTGTCCATCCGCCGTTTGCCTGCTTTGAAAAGGCAATTCTCAGCTGGCGCGATCGCTACTGCCAATAACGATAACCAGGGGCTAATGCCGTTAGTCCCTGGTCGTGAAGTGAATAACGTTGCTTACCTGCAGGGCTGGGCGATCCCCGCGATCGCAAACGATGCTTAACCTGTAAAGGATATTCCATGAACAGCACAAAACTAGAATGGAAACGGGGTGACTGGGCGGCTTACTTTGGGCTGATGACCAACAACCTGACTAACCTGCTGACAATGATGGGGTTGCTCATCTTTGTCGTCGGGATCCCTACCGAAATTGTCTACGGCCGTATTGCGCCTGCCTTTGGTCTGGCGGTGCTGGTGGCCAGCGTCTGCTACGCCTGGTTTGGCCTGCAGATGGCAAAACAGACCGGACGTAAAGATGTGACGGCGCTGCCTTCCGGGCCGAGCGCCCCGTCAATTTTCACCGTCACCTTCCTGGTGCTGATGCCGGTGTATCAGCAAACCAAAGATGCCAACTTTGCTATCCAAATCGCGCTGGTGTGGTGTTTTGTCGAAGCGTTGATCCTGGTTGGTGGCTCGTTCCTTGGTGAGACCATCCGCAAGATGATCCCACGCACGGTGCTGCTCTCTTGTTTATCCGGCCTGGGTCTGCTGCTGCTGGCGATGAACCCGATGCTGCAGGCGTTTGAAGCGCCAACCGTATCGTTCATCGTGCTGCTGCTGATCTTCATTAACTGGTTCGGTAAGAAGCCGATTTTTGCCCGTATCCCTACCGGCCTGCTGCTGCTGATCGCCGGTACGGCATTGGCGTGGATCTCCGGCCTGCAAAGCCCGGAAGCGATCAAAGCGTCGATGTCTTCCTTTGGCTTCAACCCGCCGGAAATTCACGTCGACAGCTTCCTGCAAGGCTTGCCGCACGCACTGCCGTATCTGGCTTCTGCGGTTCCTCTGGGACTGGCGAACTACATTTTTGACCTTGAGAACATTGAAAGTGCGCACGCCGCAGGCGATGAGTACAACACACGTAAAGTCATGATGGCGAACGGCTTTGCATCAATGCTGGGCTGCATGTTGGGTAATCCGTTCCCGGTTACCGTGTATGTCGGACACGCGGGCTGGAAAGCGATGGGGGCCAGTATCGGCTATACCCTCGCGTCGGGGATCACCATGTTCCTGGTGCCGCTGTTCGGTCTGGGCGCGTTTATGCTCGCCATTATTCCGATGACCGCGATCGTGCCGATACTGGTGTTTATCGGCGTGGTAACCGCTAACCAGGTGGTGCGAGAAACGCCCAAAGTTGAGGTGCCCGTCATCTTCATCTGTCTGTTCCCGTGGATTGCCAACTGGGCGTTAACCATCGTGAACAGCGTGATGGGGGCGGCGGGAACGTCAGCGGCTAAACTCGGAACCGACCTGCTGCACAGTAAAGGCGTGTACTACGACGGGTTGGTGCACCTCGGTAGCGGCGCGCCGCTGGCCAGTATGCTGTGGGGTTGTATCGCCATCTTCGCCATTATCAACAAACCATTACGTGGGGCGATTGCCGCCGCCGGTGGGGCGCTGCTGTCGCTGTTTGGCGTGATCCACTCCCCGGCCGTTGGGTTTGCTGAAGGCAGTTCGCTGATGTTTGTCATGGCCTACCTGATGATGGGCGGGATGTTCGTGATAAAGCATGTGCTCGACAGCCGTGAAGCGGTGACTGCCCTTGAGCAGCAACCGACCAAAACCTCCTGAATCGCTTTGCTGTGGAAGATGACGCTATGAAAGAACTTGTGGTCGTTGCCATTGGCGGCAACAGCATTATCAAAGATAACGCCAGCCAGTCGATTGAGCACCAGGCTGAAGCCGTAAAAGCCGTTGCCGATACGGTGCTGGAGATGTTGGCATCGGACTACAACATTGTGCTGACGCACGGCAACGGGCCGCAGGTGGGACTCGATCTGCGGCGCGCAGAGATTGCCCACGAGCGTGAAGGCTTACCGCTGACGCCGCTGGCAAACTGCGTCGCCGATACCCAGGGTGGCATTGGTTATCTGATCCAACAGGCGCTGAATAACCGTCTGGCGCGGCGTGGCGAACAGAAAGCGGTCACCGTGGTCACGCAGGTGGAGGTCGACAAAAACGATCCGGGATTTGCCAACCCCACCAAACCGATCGGCGCGTTCTTTAGCGACGCTCAGCGTGATGCGCTACAGCTGGCCAATCCGGGCTGGCGCTTTGTTGAGGATTCCGGGCGCGGCTACCGTCGGGTCGTCGCTTCGCCGGAGCCGAAGCGCATCGTCGAAGCCGAGGCGATTAAAGCACTGACCCAGCAAGGCTTTGTGGTGATTGGCGCGGGCGGCGGTGGGATCCCGGTGGTACGTAGCGATCAGGGGGATTACCAGAGCGTAGATGCGGTGATTGATAAAGATCTCTCCACCGCGCTGCTGGCGCAGGAGATCCGCGCCGACGTGCTGGTGATCACCACCGGCGTTGAGAAAGTGTGTATTCATTTTGGCAAGCCTGAGCAGCAGGCGCTGGACACCGTGGATATTGCAACAATGACCCGCTACATGCAGGAAGGGCATTTCCCGCCGGGCAGTATGTTACCCAAAATCGTTGCCAGCCTGACGTTTCTCGCCCGTGGCGGCAAACGGGTGATCATCACCACGCCGGAATGCCTGCCCGCCGCGCTGCGCGGTGAAACAGGCACCCATATTGTCCATTCCTGAAAGGAGATGCGAATGAAGGAAAGTAACAGCCGCCGTGAGTTTTTAAGCCAGAGCGGAAAAATGGTCACCGCTGCCGCGCTATTTGGCGCGGTCGCTCCGGTCGCGTATGCTGCGGATCCTGTCGGGACAACCCGTTGCGCGAAGAACACGATGACGATTAACGATAAACACTACTACCTGGATAACGTCCTGCTGGAAGCGGGATTTGATTACGAAAACGCCGTGGTGGTGCATACCCGTACCGCACTGCAAACCGTAGAGATTCAGGACGGGAAAATTGTTGCGCTGCGTGAGAATAAGCAGCATCCGGATGTCACGCTGCCGCACTACGATGCAGGCGGAAAGCTGATGCTGCCCGCCATGCGCGACATGCACATCCATCTGGATAAAACCTTTTATGGCGGTCCGTGGCGCTCACTCAACCGCCCGGCGGGCACCACTATTCAGGATATGATTCGCCTGGAACAAAAGCTGCTGCCTGAACTGCAGCCGTATACGCAAGAGCGTGCGGAAAAGCTTATCGACCTGCTGCAATCAAAAGGTACCTCGATTGCCCGCAGCCACTGCAATATTGAGCCGGTTTCCGGGCTGAAAAATCTGGAGAATCTACAGGCGGTGCTGGCGCGTCGTCAGCCGGGTTTTGCCTGTGAGATCGTGGCATTTCCGCAGCATGGCCTGCTGTTATCGAAGTCTGAACCGCTGATGCGTGAAGCGATGCAGGCGGGGGCGCAGTACGTAGGTGGGCTGGACCCAACCAGCGTGGACGGGGCGATGGAGAAATCCCTCGACACCATGTTCCAGATTGCGCTCGATTACGACAAAGGCGTGGATATCCATCTGCATGAAACCAGCCCGGCAGGCGTGGCGGCGGTGAATTACATGGTGGAAACGGTAGAGAAAACCCCGCAGTTGAAGGGCAAGCTGACCATCAGCCATGCGTTTGCGCTGTCTACGCTGAACGAGCAGCAGGTGGATGAACTGGCGACCCGCCTGGTGGCGCAGCAAATTACCATTGCCTCGACGGTGCCGATTGGCACGATGCACATGCCGCTGAAACAGCTGCGCGACAAAGGTGTAGTGGTGATTACCGGCACCGACAGCGTGATCGACCACTGGTCGCCGTACGGGCTGGGGGACATGCTGGAAAAGGCCAATCTGTACGCGCAGCTTTATATTCGCCCTAACGAACTCAACCTGTCGCGGGCGCTGTTCCTTGCCACCGGCGATGTGCTGCCGCTCAACGATAAAGGCGAACGCGTATGGCCAAAAGCACAGGATGAGGCCAGCTTTGTACTGGTGGATGCCTCCTGTTCTGCCGAGGCCGTCGCTCGAATCTCTCCCCGTACCGCAACCTTCCATAAAGGCCAACTGGTGTGGGGGAATGTGGCGAGCTAGTCAGGTTTCACGCGCAGCGGCAAAGGTCGCTGCGCGCTATTGTGACTCGTGTTACCCCACGATCCCCATATAACCGTGAATGCCCATATATACGCCGACCATAGCAATCAACACACTGGAAAAATAGGGGGCTTTGCGCGCCAGCGTGTTAAACCCGCTCCAGCGTTTGGCTGCCTGCTGCACGCTGATGGCCGCGCCTACACCCACCGTAACCAGCGTTATTGCCAGACCGACGCTAAAGCACAACACCATGGTGGCCCCCAGCGTAAAAGCTTTGAGCTGGATGCAAATCAGCAATACGGTGATGGCGGCAGGGCACGGGATCAGCCCGCCGGTCAGGCCAAACAACAAAATTTGCCCGTTGGTAACCTCTTTACCCGCAAAGCGGCGCTGGATATCCGTGGCATGCGCCCGTTCGTGGGCATCCTGATACTCTTTTGAACCTTCAGCAAAGCCTGCCAGCGCGGCATGATCGTGTTCGTGGTGATGATCATGATGATGGTGGTCATGGTCATGGTGGTGATCATGGTGATGGTGATGATCGTGCCCGTGGTCGTGATGCGCGTCGGCCAGCCAGTTCTGCTCCCCGCGCCATGTGCGCCAGAACATCCACAATGCGGTACTCAGAATAATAATCGCCGAGACAAACTGTAACCAGGGTTCGACCGCCTGGGCGGTAAAGGCTTTGCTGATATACATCCCACCCAGCGCAATCAACCACACCACGGCGGTGTGCGACAGCGTCGCCGCCAGTCCCAGCATGATCGCCTGTTTGATGGTGCCTTTAATGGCGATGATAAAGGCCGCCATCATGGTCTTGGAATGCCCCGGCTCCAGGCCGTGCAGCACGCCCAATAAAATCGCACTGGGAATAAAGAACCAGGCGTTGCCCTGCTGAAGATGCGTCGAAAATTCACCCATGAGAATGATTCTTAGTTGGTTTGTTTCGTCAGATTCTACTCCCCCCCAGTACCGAATACTACCCCCCAGTAGATCGGCACGGTATAGTACGTCATGATTTATGCAACGGGGACAGGACGATGTCACATACGATCCGCGACAAACAAAAGCTCAAAGCCCGCGCGAGTAAGATTCAGGGGCAGGTAGCCGCGCTGAAAACTATGCTTGATGAACCGCATGAATGCGCCGCCGTTTTACAGCAGATTGCGGCAATTCGCGGCGCGGTAAACGGATTAATGCGTGAAGTGATTAAAGGTCATCTGACCGAGCATATCGTGCATCAGGGTGATGAAATCAAGCGTGAAGAGGATCTGGACGTCGTGCTGAAGGTGCTGGACTCCTACATCAAATAATTCAGTTTAACGGCTCATCCACATAGTGGAATGAGCCGTTAAACAACACGTTCTAGCCAAAAAACATCACAGATACGCACAGCAGACCGACAATCAGGGTGATCAGATTGCCCACCGAGCGGTACGGCTTCAGGGCCGGGATCAGATAGGTAGACAACGTCGGCATGATGAACAAAATCATGGCGATCAGCGGCCCGCTAATCGCGTAAATCATTGAAATTGCATTTGGATTAATGCAGCAAATGATAAACGTGATGGTGGAGACCAGCATAATAGACAGGGCGCGGTTAAAGGCCCGGCTTTTCTTCACACCGACCTGGTGCAGCGACGTTTTGACCAACTCTGTCGCCCCTTCAATCACGCCAAAGTAGGTGCCGAGGAACGATTTTGACATCGCCACTACGGCGACGATGATCCCGGAAATTGACAGCCATGCGGGCGCGTTGGGCATCATCGACAGCGCGGACAGAATAGTCACGCCCTCGTGCTTCGCATCTTCAATGTAATTTACCGGAATCGACATCAGACAGCTGAAGACGAAAAACAGCACGCTCAGGCAGATGATAACGTAGGCGACTTTCATGATTTTTTTGCATTTACCCATGGCCTGCTCGCCGTATTTCTCACGCCTGTCGATAGCAAACGTGGAGATAATCGGCGTATGGCTAAAAGCGAAAACCATCACGGGAATCGATATCCAGACCTGATGCAGCGTGTGCTGATCAAACGACATCTGGCCGGTGAGTAACGTTGGCTGCCAGCTTCCGGTCAGGTAGAGCGACAGAAACAAAAAGTAAGCGATCAGCGGGAATACCAGAAAACCCATCACCCGAATGGTGGCCTGGCGACCCATCAGAAAAATCAAATTCAACACCAGCACTACGCCGAGACTGACCAGCATACGTACGCGGAGATCGATCACGATATGTTTTGCCAGCTGTTCGGTGAGTGAGTTGGTGATCGCCACGGCGTAGATCAGCACCACCACAAAGAAGGCCACAAAATAGAGGGTGGTAATCAGGCTGCCTATCTTTTTGCCGTAATAGTGGGTGACTGCGCCAGTGATCCCTTCACCCGCTGAGGTTTTGGATGACAGAATAAACTGGCACAGCGCTTTATGTGGCCAGTAGGTTAAAGGCCAGGCGACGAGTGCGGTGATAAACAGCACCACCGCACCAGCAGAACCCAGCTGTATGGGGAGGAAAAGGGTTCCTGCGCCGACGGCAGTCCCGTATAACGCGAAGCTCCAGAGAGTCTCTTCTTTTGACCAAATTTTCGACATTATTTGAACGTATCAACTATAAAATAAACAAAAAGAAGCGCAATTTACCACAAATGAGCGGGGCTGGGGGAGGTGTGAACATGTGGGCGGGAGAAGGGATGAATAGCCGGAATGGGGATAATTCCGACTATTCATTGGATTATCAGGCAGTAACGCGCTGCTGGCGACGTTTCATTACGCGCTCGCGTAATGTGTCATACGCCCAGTTATAAAACATGGTGTACGGCAGGAAGAACAGGAAGAAACCAATTTCCAGGGTGAATGCTTGCAGCAGGCTGACGTTCAGCACATACGCCATAATGCTCACCCCAATCACAATAAACCCACTTTCAAAACCTAACGCGTGAAATGCGCGGACCTTAGCCGTACGTTTTACCAGGTGAGTCGGCCATAAGCGGTCAAACAGGGCGTTATAAATGATATTCCAGATCATCGCCGTGGTCGCCAGAAGTACGGTCAATCCGCCCATTTCCAGCACTGAGCGCTGCATCAACCACGCGGCGGTTGGCGCGAGAACGGCGGTGGCAATACCCTCAAAACAGACGGCGTGAAAAATACGTTCCATTAACGAACGGCGTTGGACTGTATCGTGTTGCATAACCTAAAACCTTCTTTGATGCCCGGATAACGGAATAGTGGTAATTTTATCGTTTTATGTGATATCTAAAAGATAGAATCCATCGATAAAGTAGATAGTTCATGCGCTACTCTCCTGAAGCATTAACGGCATTTGTTGAGACCGTCTCCTGCGGCTCATTTTCTGCGGCGGCGCGGCGGTTACGCAAAAGTCAGTCCACCATCAGCACGGCGATAGCCAATCTGGAAGCCGATCTCGGCTTTGCGTTGTTTGACCGCTCTTCACGTCAACCCACGCTCACCGAGCAAGGCAAGCGGATTCTTGGCTATGTGCAGGCGATTCTGTCGGCCAGCGAGCGGCTGGACGAGGCGGCGATTTCGCTGTCGGGCGCAACGGAAGCACGTCTGACTTTTGTGCTTTCGGACACCCTGCATCCGGATGTGTTGGAAGATTTGATGGTGCAGTTTGACCGACTGTTTCCGCACACCGAGTTTGAATGTCTGATTGGCGAAGATGAGGACGTAATCGATCTGCTGCAAAAGGGACGTGCGCAGGTTGGTCTCCTTGAAGCGCGCGAGGATTACCCCACGGACATGGGTGTCACGCGCCTGCCGATGCAAACCTTGATGGGATTGTACGTGGCGGCTTCGCACCCGCTGGCGGTACAGGAAAAACTGCAGTGGGAGCAACTGCGTACCTGGCGCGAACTGCGGCTAAATACCTATCTGGAAAGCGGCACTAACGTGGCGCGCGGTCCGGTGTGGTCAGCGCCTAACTATTTATTGTTGCTCAGTATGGCGGTGCAGGGATTTGGCTGGTGTACGCTGCCTTGTGCGCTGGTGGAGGAGTTTGCAGCGGAAAAACCGCTGGCACAGCTGAATGTACCTGGCTGGCCTAAGGCTATCTCTATCGATTTGCTGTGGAACAAGAAATCGCCGCCTGGCGTGGCGGGAAGCTGGCTACGCGATCACTTACAACAGGGTGGCGTTTCGATGATAGATAAATGATACACATTTCCTTTGTGATAAAACTCACCATTTTTTAAACAACTAAGATAACTATTCTTAACAATCATCTACTATTGCGCTGTCATTTTGCGCTGAGGTAGTGATGAAAGAGGTTGTGATAGTGGGGGCGTTGAGGACACCAATTGGCTGCTTCCAGGGTACGCTGGCACGCCACTCTGCCGTTGAGTTAGGCAGTATGGTGGTCAGGGCGTTAATGGAACGCACCGGGGTGGATGTTCACTCTATTGATGAAGTGATCCTCGGTCAGGTCCTCACGGCGGGGGCAGGGCAAAATCCGGCACGCCAGTCTGCCATTAACGGAGGACTCCCCAACACCGTTTCCGCCATCACCATTAACGACGTTTGTGGCTCGGGCCTGAAGGCGTTGCATCTGGCGACGCAGGCTATCCAGTGCGGTGAAGCCGACATTGTGATTGCCGGTGGACAAGAGAATATGAGCCGCGCCCCACATGTCTTGACCGACAGTCGCACCGGGGCGCAACTCGGTAATAGTCAACTGGTCGATAGCCTGGTGCACGACGGCCTGTGGGATGCTTTCAACGATTATCACATGGGCGTTACCGCGGAAAACCTGGCGCGGGAATACGGTATCAGCCGTGAATTACAGGATGCCTACGCGCTTCACTCGCAACACAAAGCGCGTATGGCGATCGATGCTGGGCGGTTTAAAGATGAAATTGTGCCCGTGGTCACTCAGCGTAACGGGCAATCGATAGTGGTGGATACCGATGAACAGCCGAGAACCGATGCCAGCGCAGAAGGGCTGGCGCGTCTGGATCCTACCTTTGATCGTTTGGGGTCCGTTACGGCGGGTAACGCGTCATCAATAAACGATGGTGCTGCTGCCGTGATGATGATGAGCGAAGCCAAGGCCCAAGAGCTGAACTTACCCGTGCTGGCGCGCATTCGTGCCTTTGCCAGCGTCGGGGTTGATCCTGCGTTGATGGGCATTGCGCCGGTGTACGCGACGCGACGTTGCCTGGAACGAGTTGGCTGGCAATTGGCGGATGTTGATCTTATCGAAGCCAACGAAGCGTTTGCCGCGCAGGCGCTTTCTGTCGGCAAAATGCTGGAGTGGGATGAACGCCGGGTGAATGTGAACGGTGGGGCCATTGCGCTCGGTCATCCGATTGGGGCGTCCGGCTGCCGTATTCTGGTTTCACTGGTCCATGAAATGGTGAAACGCCGGGCGCATAAAGGTCTGGCAACGCTGTGCATCGGCGGCGGTCAGGGTGTGGCGCTGGCCATCGAACGTGACTGATCCGCTCTAAATTTATCCTCTCAAGTACGCCTTCCTGCCGCGCTGTCCATGCAAATGTGACAGCGCTCGTCTGTTATATTTTGAAATAAGTAAAATCTATTCAGAAAAACTCTGAAGCAAAATCCTTCCTCTGATTTACCCTTTTCGCTTATAACTTAATTAATAATACAAAAGCGTATAATTATCACAGGTAATATAACTTGCGTTATTAACTGCGTATTTTATTGTATCTCATTGTTTTTAATGTCAATTGTTGTGATTAATACTTCTGCTATTCATTTTAAATAAAATGAACCGTGATCATGATCTTTGTTTTCGGGTTTTTAGATGATTTTTGTTTGATATTCATCACGCTGTTGTTGTCCATTTTTTTTGAAACAAATAATTACGATCACGATCACTAAAATAGTGGTGTTAAAAAAATAAAATGCAATTCCATAAAAAAGGAACATCATTTTAATTTGAGGGTAGCATATGTTTAAGAACACTCTGGTGCTTGCGTCTTTAATTGGTGCGTCATTTGCAGCGCAGGCTGTCACCGTTGACTTACGACATGAATATATTGATAGCGGGTCTAATGCTGATCGCGTGTCGGTGTCGCATCGTTTTGAAAATGGTTTAGGTTTTACCGTTGAAGCAAAATGGAAATCGGGTGGTGATAAAGCTGACCAGCCTTTTGCTGATGTAGTGGGTAACGGTCATGAAGACTCAATTAACTGGCGTTGGAAAGCAACCAGCAATATTGCGGTAACGCCAGGTCTGACACTTGAAAGTAATGACAGCCGCACCATCTACAAACCGAACCTGCACCTGCAGTACAGTTTTGAGAATGGTTTCTATGTAGCTACCCGCTATCGTTATGAATATACACGCTATCCTTCAAGCTCCAATAAAGAAGATGATAAGGTAAACCGTGGGGATGCGTGGGTTGGTTTTGTGCTGGGTGACTGGCGTACTGAGCTGAACTATGTTTACGCCAAAAGCACCGAAGGTGTAGCGCGTAATAATAATAAAACCTACTCCAATGAATATAATGCCAAGTTAGCCTATAAGTGGGATAAAAACTGGGCACCGTATGTTGAAGTCGGGAACGTGGGTGTGAAAACAACGGATGAGCGTCAAACTCGTTTCCGTATGGGCGTCGCCTATTCTTTCTAAATACCATCAATAGCTGGCGAAATACCCCGGAGATGTTGGCCGGGGTTTTCTGCTGCTTATTATTTATAGTATTGAGCTTTTCTATTAATAAAAAAAGCCCTCCGCGAGGAGGGCAAGGCCAGTTACAGAAACATTAAATTAAAAACAGGGCACAATCATTTCGGGGACTACAGTTGAAACAGTTCCGGCTGCTCGGGCAGTTTGGCAATGTACAACGCCGGTTTGCCATCTTTGTCTGAGCTAAAAAGTACCGCGCGATCGTCTGGTGTAAACGACGGATGCGGGTGGGTGACCTGACGGCTGTTTGCCACGGTAGCCCAGGAAGTATCGTGGCGTGCGATGCGGAAACAGCTTTTCTTCGCTACATCAAATCCATACAGATAAGGGTCGTTATCGATGGTGTACCCGCCAGTATCCTTCACGTCTACCGGTGTACCTGAACCATCGCCGACCAGCAATGTGCCATCAAAATTGCTCATTAAATGCGAGCAGGCAGGCATTAACATTACGGCTTCATTAACGCCGGTATCAGGATTGTAGCTGGAGATGGTGCGTCCTTGCTGACCTTTCAGGTACGAGACATAGACCAGCGCCGAGCCGTTCGGGACCCAAAATTCATGGGTGCAACTTTCACCCTGCGCATGATCCTTAACTTTACGCACGTTACTGCCATCTTCATTGACCAGCCACATTCGCGCATCGACCAAATCGTGCGGACCTTCATGGCAGAAAGCGACGGTGTTATCGTCGAACGGACGGTAAATCGGATGACCCAGCCAGTTTTTCTCTTCGTGAATCACCGCGCTGTCGCCGGTACGTAAATCGACGCGCAGCAGTCGGCAGTGCGGGCCTTTATGGAAGAAGTCATGGAACAGCTGCCAGCTGTTTAACGGTGTCCAGTCGCTTTTAGCAATTTCGATACCGACCAGTTTTGTACAGTCGCTGTTGGCAACCCAGGTACCGTAGCCCACCCAGTCATCAGACACGCGGTACACTTCGCGTTCTGCCAACGTCTTGAGATTCACTTCCAGCAGGGTGCGGTCGTTTTTGACATAGTAGAGGGCGCTGTCGTCCGGCGATAAAAAACCGCCGAAGGTATTATCACCTGCGCCTTCGGTCAACTGAACGGCTTCGGCTTTGGCAAGATCCAGTAAATAGTAGTTCCAGTGACCATCAAACTCACCGGCGAACAGCAGGTGACTGCCATCATTAAAGAAGCATTTCTGATAGAAATAGTTTCGATGACAGGTTACTTCCGGTGGGGTCAGTCGGGTGACTTCCACGCCTGTATCCGGATCGCGGCTGATCTCATAGTTCAGCTTGACCCGCATGCCTTTAGCCATAATGCACTCCTTTTACCGTACGCAGGATTTCAGCAATCTGCGTCAGCACCCAGATTTATGATGAATTTAAAAACCAAGTGATAATTTATCAAAACAGTGTTTCATCATGTGTGATTGATGACGCAATTTGTAACAAAAAGCATAAGAAAGCATTTCTGCGGCGAGAGGTTGTTGAATGCTTTATCTCTACCTCCATGGAGTTATCATTTCTTATTATTTTACATCTATCTGTTTTATATGGTTTTTAAATCCAGTTGTTTTTTGTTATCTGCCGATTTTCCGTCACTAGCGTGATCGCAACTACACTTTTGATAATAAGACGCAGAAAAAGTGAAACATCGTTTTAGTTGTAATTGAAAACGCGTTCCGAGAGAGATATCATTAACGCATTAGGAAAAACGGAACGATGTTTCGCTATCCGATAACGTATTCACGGTCAATTTATCACTGGAGGTAAATGTGGACGTAAGACAAAGTATCCACAGTGCGCATGCTAAAACCCTGGACACCCAGGCGCTGCGTAACGAATTTTTGGTAGAACAGGTATTTGTCGCAGACGAATACACCATGGTTTACAGCCACATCGACCGTATTATTGTCGGCGGGATTATGCCGGTGGCCAAAACCGTTTCCGTTGGTGGTGAAGTTGGCAAACAGCTGGGCGTAACGTATTTCCTCGAACGCCGTGAGCTGGGCGTGATCAACATCGGTGGTCCGGGCACGATTACCGTCGATGGTCAATGCTATGAAATCGGTCACCGCGATGCGCTGTATGTCGGTAAAGGTGCCAAAGAAGTGGTGTTTGCCAGCCTTGATGCGGCAACTCCGGCGAAGTTTTACTACAACTGTGCACCGGCACACACCGCGTACCCAACCAAAAAAGTCACGCCAGCAGACGTTGCGCCGGTGACGCTGGGTGATGATCTCACCAGTAACCGCCGTACCATCAACAAATACTTTGTGCCGGATGTTCTGGAAACATGCCAGTTGAGCATGGGTCTGACTGAACTGGCGCCGGGTAACCTGTGGAATACCATGCCGTGCCATACCCATGAACGCCGCATGGAAGTCTATTTCTACTTCAATATGGAAGAAGACACCTGTGTATTCCACATGATGGGGCAGCCTCAGGAAACGCGCCATATTGTGATGCACAACGAGCAGGCCGTTATTTCTCCAAGCTGGTCTATCCACTCTGGCGTGGGCACTAAAGCCTATACGTTTATTTGGGGAATGGTCGGCGAAAACCAGGTCTTTGATGACATGGATCACGTTGCAGTAAAAGATCTGCGCTAGTCGCGGGCGGCCACTCAGCCTGTCGGTGATGGGCACTATAAAAAATAAGGATTAACAATGATTTTGAATGCATTCTCTCTTGAAGGTAAAGTCGCCGTTGTGACA
Organism: Citrobacter freundii; assembly: GCF_029717145.1. Lineage (NCBI taxonomy): Bacteria > Pseudomonadati > Pseudomonadota > Gammaproteobacteria > Enterobacterales > Enterobacteriaceae > Citrobacter > Citrobacter freundii. The sequence continues at coordinate 858,157 of NZ_CP099222.1, forward strand.
GGTTGTGACACCGGTCTGGGCCAGGGTATGGCGCTGGGTCTGGCGGAAGCGGGCTGCGATATCGTGGGTATCAACATTGTTGAGCCGACAGAAACTATCGAACGTGTTACTGCCCTGGGCCGTCGCTTTTTAAGCCTGACTGCCGACCTGCGTCAGATTGACGGTATTCCGGCACTGCTGGAGCGCGCGGTGGCAGAATTCGGCCATATCGATATTCTGGTGAACAATGCAGGTCTTATTCGTCGTGATGATGCGATCGATTTCAGCGAAAAAGACTGGGACGACGTCATGAACCTGAACATTAAGAGCGTATTCTTTATGTCCCAGGCGGCGGCGAAGCACTTCATCGCGCAGGGCAACGGCGGGAAAATTATTAACATCGCCTCTATGCTCTCCTTCCAGGGTGGCATCCGCGTGCCGTCTTACACCGCATCAAAAAGCGGCGTGATGGGCGTAACCCGCCTGATGGCGAACGAGTGGGCAAAACACAACATCAACGTCAATGCGATTGCACCGGGCTACATGGCGACCAACAACACGCAACAGCTGCGTGCTGATGAGCAGCGTAGCGCAGAAATCCTCGATCGTATCCCGGCAGGCCGTTGGGGTCTGCCTGACGATCTGAAGGGGCCGATCGTATTCCTGGCCTCCAGCGCATCTGACTACATCAATGGTTATACCGTTGCAGTAGACGGCGGCTGGCTGGCGCGTTAATTCCCTCTCCAGTATTAAAAAACCTGCCAACGGCAGGTTTTTTTTGGTTTTAAGTTATTTTAATCCATATTACGGTTATAAATTAATCCATAAATAATTTCATATGTATGAAACGGTAATATTTAATACTCTTTAATATCAGTGTATTAAATTTTATTGAGTAATTATCTATAAATTTTAAAATTGTAATGTCCATCACATAACGGTATGGGCTAGCTATTTTATCCATAACTATGCCGTTTCCAGCCTGACGCCCCTGGCAAGGGATCCCTTATTTTCAGTTTTATGTCTTACTCTGTTTCTGGCAGGAAAAAATGGTCTCAATTAATCATGATGCTGCATTAGCACCGCGCGCAATGCGCGACACGCGACGTATGAATCTGTTTGTCTCAGTTTCCGCTGCTGTCGCAGGATTATTATTTGGTCTGGATATTGGGGTGATCGCGGGTTCGCTGCCGTTTATCACTGAACACTTTGCGCTAAGCAGTCGTTTGCAGGAGTGGGTAGTCAGCAGCATGATGCTGGGTGCGGCAATTGGCGCACTGTTCAACGGCTGGCTCTCTTTCCGCCTCGGGCGAAAATACAGTCTGATGGTCGGGGCAATCCTCTTTGTTCTCGGATCGTTGGGATCGGCATTCGCGACAAGCGTTGAGCTTCTGATCGCCGCCCGGGTCGTACTGGGTGTAGCCGTCGGGATTGCTTCCTATACCGCGCCGCTTTATCTCTCAGAAATGGCCAGTGAAAACGTGCGCGGAAAAATGATCAGCATGTACCAGCTGATGGTCACGCTGGGCATTGTGCTGGCCTTTTTATCCGATACGGCGTTCAGCTACACCGGCAACTGGCGGGCCATGCTCGGCGTGCTGGCCCTGCCTGCGGTGGTGCTGATTGTTCTGGTGGTGTTTTTACCGAACAGCCCGCGTTGGCTGGCGCAAAAAGGGCGTCATATTGAAGCCGAAGAAGTGCTGCGTATGCTGCGAGATACCTCGGAAAAAGCCCGCGATGAACTGAATGACATCCGCGAAAGCCTGAAGCTAAAGCAGGGCGGATGGGCGCTGTTTAAGATCAACAGTAACGTGCGTCGTGCGGTTTTCCTCGGTATGTTGCTGCAGGCTATGCAGCAGTTCACCGGGATGAACATCATCATGTACTACGCGCCGCGGATTTTTAAAATGGCGGGCTTTACCACCACAGAACAGCAGATGATTGCCACACTGGTGGTTGGCTTAACCTTTATGTTTGCTACGTTTATCGCCGTCTTTACCGTCGATAAAGCCGGGCGTAAACCGGCGCTGAAAATTGGTTTTACCGTGATGGCGCTGGGAACATTGGTGCTGGGCTACTGCCTGATGCAGTTTGATAACGGCACGGCATCCCGCGGATTATCGTGGCTGTCCGTCGGCATGACCATGATGTGTATCGCCGGCTATGCGATGAGCGCCGCACCGGTGGTGTGGATCCTGTGCTCGGAAATTCAGCCGCTGAAATGCCGTGACTTTGGTATCACTTGTTCCACCACCACCAACTGGGTGTCGAATATGATCATCGGGGCAACGTTCCTGACGCTGCTCGACAGTATTGGCGCGGCCGGTACATTCTGGCTTTATACCGCGCTGAATGTCGTATTCATTGGTATTACGTTCTGGCTTATTCCTGAAACCAAAAATGTCACCCTGGAACATATCGAACGCAAACTGATGGCGGGAGAGAAGTTGCGGAACATCGGCGTGTAATGTTAATGCCCGGTGGCGGATTTCGCTTACCGGGCCGACAGGTTCGCATTGGCCGGGTAGGGCGAAGCCGCCACCCGGCTTTTTATTTAGCGCATCGCGCGTTTCAGGATACGTTCAGCCTGACGCTGGAAGTCTGCGGCAGCTTCTTCCACGGTTTTCTGACCGTAGTCGATGTACTGCAGTGACGTACCGAACTGCGCCACGATCTGCGGGTCATCAAAGTATGGCGACACGGTGAGTTTGGTTGGCAGCGACTGCGCCAGACGTAACCCAGCGACGGACGGATCGTTTTCTTTGATGGTGCCGTTTTGCGTCAGGATTTCAACGGCTGCTTTACTCAGCGGCACGCCGCGCTCCAGACCCAGCGTTTCGACACCTTCTTTGCTGTTCAGCAGGAAGTTAATCACTTTCGCGGCGGCTTCCGGATTTTTCGTGGATTTGCCAATAGACAGCATCTGCGCAGGTTTAAAGAACAGCCCTGCGTCCGTGGCACCTTCCATCATCGGGTAGCTACCCAGATCCAGCTTCGCCGGTGGCTTCAGGTTATCTGAGTACTTGTTAATGGTGGAGTTCCACATGTAGGTGCCACCCCATTCGCCCTGGATCCACGGCTTCATTTCATACATGTTGCTCTTACCAAACGACGCATAGTATTTGGTGTCTGGCATTACGTGGCTATCAACCAGCTTTTTATAGGTCTGGAAGAACTCAACCCACTGCTCTTTGGAGTAGGAGAATTTCTTGGTCTTTTCATCTACGGCTGGAATGTTGTACTTCTGGATCATGTACGAGTTCAGCAGCGCCAGCGTGTCCTGATGCTCCAGTACCACCGGGTAGTACTGTTTGCCGAGCTTGCTTTCGAACGTTTTGCCCGCAGCCATCAACTCATCCCAGGTTTTCGGGTATTCAACGCCCGCTTTTTTCCAGGTTTCATCGTTAAAGTAGAACACGCGCGCGGTGACGGAAATGGGGATCCCGTTCAGCTTGCCGTTAACGGTAGTGGACTGCAGTTCTTTTGGATCGAACTGGCTTAAGTCGATCACGTCCTTCATTTTGTTCAAGTCGTAAAAACCGTCGCCATTTTTCGAGAAAATCGGCAGCCAGTTCCAGTTGGTTTGCATCACATCCGGCTCGGTACCGCCCGCAATCTGCGTGGTCAGGCGGGATAAGTGACCATCCCAGCCGGTATATTCGGCTTTGACGGTGATATCCGGGTTCAGCTTGTGAAACTCTTCTAACGCTTTCAGCGTGACCTGGTGGCGGCCATTGCCCCCCCACCAGGACATACGTAAATCAACATCCTTTGCCATAGAAGGCAGCGCGGTCAGGCCCAGAGTGGCGGAGATAGCGGCGCTTAAAAGCACTTTTTTCATTTTTATAACTCCATTAGAGAGAGATGTTCTTTTCAGTTTTTGCGTCAAAGAGATGACATTTATTTATATCGAACTTGAAATGCACCTTGCGGTTAAGACCTTTATCAATCATTGGCTTAGCTTTATCTAAAGGGATGCGAGCAGTCAGTTCGTAATCTGCCACTTTCAGGTAAACAAAGAATTCATGGCCCATGTTTTCCACGCGTACCATTTCGCCACTGCAGTTGCCTTCGGCAAAAGGCTCTTCGGCGACGTCGACGAATTCCGGACGGATGCCGTAGAAGACATCCTGACCGACATAAGAAGAGACTTTCTCCTGCTTTTCGTCGTTCAACGGCATGGTTTCATTGCCGATGGCAATGTGCAGACGTCCCTCTTGTTCCACCAGCTTGCAGGGGCGAATGTTCATCTCCGGTGCGCCGATAAAGCCAGCCACGAACATATTTTTCGGCTTGTGGTACAGGTTATCCGGGGTATCAACCTGCATGATGTGTCCCAGTTTCATCACGCAGATGCGGTCACCCATGGTCATCGCTTCGGTCTGATCGTGGGTCACGTACACGGTGGTGGCCGGCTTGCCGGATTTCTTCAACTGCTTGTGCAGGTCGGAAATACGGATACGCATTGAGGCACGCAGTTTGGCATCAAGGTTGGACAGCGGTTCGTCGAACAGAAACACGTCCGGTTTCTTCACAATCGCACGGCCAACGGCCACACGCTGTGCCTGACCACCGGAGAGCTGGCGAGGCAGGCGCTCCAGCAGTTCTTCCAGTTCGAGGATCTTCGCTGCTTCGTTTACCTGGGCATCAATCTGTGCCTTCGGCATTTTGCTTAGCTTCAGGCCGAACGCCAGGTTCTCACGCACCGTCATGTGCGGGTACAGCGCATAGTTCTGGAATACCATCGCAATCCCGCGCTCCTTCGGTGCCAGATTGTTCACAATCTTCTCGCCGATACGCACTTCGCCGCCGCTGATGGTTTCCAGACCTGCCAGCATACGCAGGGTGGTGGACTTGGCGCAGCCGGATGGCCCGACAATCACCATGAATTCCCCTTCTGCAATTTTCAGGTCGATACCATGTACCGCTTTGAAGCCGTTGGAGTACACTTTTTCCAGTTTATTAAAAATCACTTCAGCCATGATATTTCCCTCTTAACCTTTAATTCCGCTGCTGGTAACGCCCTGTACGAAGTAGCGTTGTGCCAGGAAGAACACAATGATGGATGGCAGAATGGAGATACTCGCCATTGCCAGAATTTCGTTCCACGGCGCACCTTCGGTAACGTCGATGGACATTTTCAGCGCCAGTGCAATCGGGTATTTATCCACGCTGTAGACATAAATCAGCGGCCCGATAAAGTCGTTCATTGACCACATGAACTGGAACAGAGCGACAGAGATGATGGCCGGTTTCAGAATCGGCACCACCACGTACCACAGCACCTGGAAGGAGTTACAGCCGTCAATCTGCGCCGCTTCTTCCATGTCACGCGGTACGCCGCGCAGGAACTGAATCAGCATGAAGACAAAGAACCCTTGCGTGGCGAAGGCCAGCGGCAGGTACAGCGGCATATAGCTGTTCAGCATGCCCATTTCACGGAACATCAGGTACTGCGGGATCAGCAAGACGGTGCTTGGCAGCAGCATGGTGGTGATGAGCGTGGCGAACCAGAATTTCTTCCATGGGATCTCGAAGCGGGCAAAGCCGTATGCCACGATGGTGGAAGAGATAATGGTCAGGATGACTTTCGGAATCACATACTTAAAGGTGTTCAGCATGTAATGGCCGAAGGTGTATTCGGTACCGGTTTTCCAGCCGTTGACGAAGCCATCCCAGGTGGCGTTTGCAGGCCACAGGCTCAGGGTGGTGAAGATCTCGTGGTTCGGTTTGAACGAGGCCGAGAACATCCACACCAGCGGGTACAGCATCAGCAGCCCTACTAACAGCAGGATCACGTAGCGGATGGCCGCGTTAATTTTTTCCCGACGCAGGGTGCGGGCAACTTCACGTTCAGCGATGCTCTGAGCTTCAGAGATTTGTTGGATATCAGCCATTTTTGCCTCCCTTATCGGCGGAATAGAACACCCAGTATTTCGAAGACTTGAAGGCAATGGCCGCAAAGACCGCAACAACCAGGAACAATACCCAGGCCAGCGCCGCGCCGTAGCCCATGTCAAAGTACTTGAAGGCCGTGTCGTAGATGTACAGGGAGAACAGGTAGGTGGAGTAGGTTGGTCCGCCGCCGGTTATCACGTACGGGCCAGTAAACTCCTGGAATGCCTGTGTGGTCTGCATGATGAAGTTGAAGAAGATAACCGGCGTAATCAACGGCACGGTGACTTTCATAAACATCTGCCATTTGGATGCGCCATCGATCATTGCCGCTTCGTACTGAGACTGCGGTACGTTTTGCAACGCCGCGAGGAAGATAACCATCGCGGAGCCAAACTGCCAGACGCGCAGCAGGGTCACGGACATCAGTGCCAGCGAGGGTTCACCCAGCCAGTTAACCGGGTCAAAGCCTAATACACCGATAAAGCTGTTCAGCAGACCGTCGATGGCAAACAGCGCACGCCACAGCACGGCGATAGCCACGGAGCTACCGAGGATGGACGGAATATAGTAAGCCGTACGGAAGAAGCCGATACCGCGTAATTTAAAGTTAAGAACAAACGCAATCCCTAATGCAAATGCCAGTTTTAATGGGATTGTCAAAAATACGTAGGCGAACGTCACGCCCATGGATTTCCAGAAGAGAGCATCTTCTGTCAGCATGTAGCGATAGTTCTCGATGCCGTTAAACACCGGCGGACTCATCAAGTCATACTCAGTAAAACTGAGGAAGAAAGATGAAACGAATGGGAAGGCGGTAAAGATTATCAACCCTATGATATAGGGTGATATCCACGCCAATCCCAGCATTCTGTTTTCATTCATACATACCTACCTGGCGAGTAATGGTTTAATACGGATTCGGTTGTAACGAACCGGACATACTCTCTGGATGCCCGGTGTGTCGGCGTTCTGTGTCTGTTTGCGATACCAATGCTCCCTGTTAATGATTGATATACAATGCTTTTAATGTTGTCATTAACCGGTTGTCATCCTAACGATCAACATGAATGAACCGCCGTTCTTGATTTGTAAAACATCGTTTTAATTTATTTTATTGCGATTTGTTTCTACGTCATTCACATAATGATGGAAATGTGATCAAAGTCGAAACGGCGTTTCAAATAGGTGAGGTGCGCGTCATATTTTAAAAATTCCTGCCGGATTTCTATGGGTTATGACGACATGTATGGCAGCTTTTTTGGCGGGTTAAAGTAATGAAAGTTATATTATTAACATGCTAACAATGCTATTGCGGGCATAAAAAAACCTTCCACTAAGGAAGGCTTGAAATAAAGGGGGACATTATCTTTTCAGGAAGTCTTCACGTACCGGTGTGAAGGTATCCAGTAATGTTCCCGGCTTTAAACACACGCAGCCGTGCATAATATTCGGCTGCTTATACAGCGTGTCTCCTGCGCCCACCACGTGCTTCTCATCACCAATGGTAAATTCAAATTCACCTGACAGCACGTAGGTTAGCTGCTCGTGCGGGTGGCAGTGCATTGGGCCAACTGCGCCTTGTTCAAAGTTGACTTCAACGGCCATCATTTTGCCATCGTGAGCCAGAATGCGGCGGCTCACGCCATTGCCCAAATCTTCAAGGGTGGTTTCTTTATGAAAAATAAACATCCGGCAGTCCTGTAGTATGTTGAAACAATGTTTCATTAAATTTATATCAGAAAGAGTAAAAAAGAAACGCTTGCTCACAGATGTGGAAAGTTGATCACATCTTTGCTTCACTGGCATGACGGTAACGAACGCGGGGAAAATGATGAAAACGATCGGTCTGTTGGGTGGGATGAGCTGGGAATCGACTATTCCGTACTATCGCCTGATAAATGAGGGCGTAAAGCAGCGCCTTGGCGGGCTGCATTCGGCGCAGATTTTGCTCCATAGCGTCGATTTTCATGAGATTGAAGCCTGCCAGTCGCGCGGGGACTGGCAGCAGGCGGGAGAAATTCTGGCGCGTGCGGCGGTCGGGTTACAGCAGGCGGGTGCTGAAGGCATCGTGCTGTGTACTAACACCATGCACAAGGTCGCCGAAGCGATTGAAACGGCGTGTGACGTACCGTTCCTGCATATTGCCGATGCGACGGGGCGTGCCATCAGTCAACTGAATATGAACAACGTGGCGCTGCTGGGTACGCGCTATACCATGGAGCAGGATTTTTACCGTGGACGCCTACAGGATGAATTTGGTATTAGCACCTTGATTCCCGAACAAGACGTACGCCTGAAAATTAACCAGATAATTTTTGACGAGCTGTGCCTCGGCGAATTCAGCGACGCCTCGCGCGACTATTACCTGAGTGTGATAGGCGACCTGGCGAGCCAGGGAGCGCAAGGGGTGATTTTTGGCTGTACCGAGATTGGTCTGCTGGTGCCAGCAGAATTAAGCCCACTACCGGTGTTTGATACGGCGGCGATTCATGCGGCTGATGCGGTGGAGTTTATGCTGTCTTGATGCTGGGGTGCCGGATGGCGCTTGCGCTTATCCGGCCTACATTATGGGGCAGGCCGGATAAGCGCGTTGTTAGATGCTGTTCAGGCTGGGGCTAAATTCCACGGTCAGTACGCCTTTATAGTATCCGGCGGCTTTGTCGGTGACGCGGAATTTATCCACAATCAGCCGCAGCGGTGCAGGGGAGCAAAGGACAGGATAGGTAATCGACGGTAGTCGTACCGGACGTACTTGATCCTGACCGTTTTCTCCGGCTTGTAGAGTGAAGGAATCGTTGTTTTTAACCGTTCTCCAGCCTTTGCTGTGAGGATCGAACATTTCCACGCGGTAATCGACTCGTTCGGCTTCATCTGTTCCGCCCGTGGCGGTGTTGTAGATAGAGAAATAACCGTTTTGGCGGGCCGCCGCCGCTTTACCTTCATCTTTAAACGATAGCGTCATGCTGTCGCTGTTGGAGTTGAAGCCGTCGTACAGACACATATCGAGCGTCGTGACATCTTCAACATAGCTATTGCTGGTGACCGATCCGGTCGGGTGCAGATCAAGCTGAACCAGTGGGTTAGCGCCGTTAAATTCCGGGAAGTAAATATCCTGTTTGCCAGTGGCTTTGCCTTTCAAAACTATGTCAGCAGAGTAATTCACAACGGTATCAGCTTTGTTAAAACCAACTTTAAGCTGGCCTTCCCACACGCCGCCAACGGGTAGGTTATTCATCTCGTCCTGGGGCATCCAGACCGTCAATGTCCTGGAGTTTGCACTAATTGAATTACAAGATGCTTGGTATGAGAAATTGAGTGGTCTGTGACCCCCACACGTAAATGACTGACTTGGGTCTGTTGTATCGTAAATCAGTCCTTGTAGATAAGCCTGCAATTTTAAAACATGGCTCATTCCGCTACGCTTTTCTTTGACTATTATGCTGATAGTCGATGAGTTGCTCTGGTGGGTACATGTTTGCTGAATATCTGCATATGCGCATGTATAGGTACCGAATGATAAGCTATACCCATAGGCACCAATGTAATCGTCTTTCCAAAGGTAGTAATCTGCTGGTGCCCCTGAAGGGAGAACATAATCTTGTGTGGCTGTTACATTAGGGGTTGGCCCGGTATAGGTATCGGCGCTGGCGGAACCGCTAATGAGTGCGCCGCACAGGATTAATAACATTGTGATTTTCATCATTGCACACTCTCCCTTTGTGCGGTTTCTAGCGCTTGTCTGCGCTGTGATTGCTTAAGCTGTGCCTGTACCTGAATTGGCGAAGGCAACTGATCGTAGGTCACCACAGAGCATTGAATATCTCCGGCAAAGCGAATGCTGGCGCGTTTCTTCAGTACCTTCAGTGGGCATTTCAGGAATGACTGACCAGCCAATACGTACAGATCGCGTGATGAGCTCTGCATTTCAAGCGTGAACCCACCATCATCTGCCATCAGCAACATCGCACTGTTTACCCCAATGACTGGATATTGTTTTAGTGCCTCTGGTAGCTGCAGTCGGCCGATGTAGTTGTAATTAAAGGTGGCAGATACTTCGCGGTAGCGCAGTTTGCCCGGCAGCAGCATTAGGCTTTGTTTGCCTGAACCGGTAATCAGGTTGGTCGTACCGGTTTGGTTTTTACGTGCGCTGTCGTTGACGTCGACGTAACCCATTTCATAACCGGTGTAAGGGAACAGGACCGATTCATCGCCGGTCAGGCTGGCTTTACTGCCATTTGTGGTGGCATCCACGGACAAATCATCGGCATCGGTGTCGTCCATTTTTTTCACCGCGATTAGCACGGCTGCCGATGGGTTACCGTTACCCGCGCGGCCAACCTGCACCCCGTGGCGGCTGACGGCAAGCGTGGAGCTGTAGCTGCCGGTAAAGGCGGTACTGTGATCGCGGTCCTGCGTGTCGTAGCTGTCGGTGAGATAGGCGCTGAGGTTGCCATACAGACCATCAATACGACCGTTGACGCCGCTGTCGAGGGTATCAGTATTAATACCGCCAAGGCTCACACCCACTTCTTTATGGTTGACGTTATCGTCATACCAGGTCCGTGCCAGATTCCAGGATGTCTGGTCGCTACTGTTTTTACTAGTGCGATAATCGGCACCGATGGTGGTGCTACGGCTGCGCGCGTTATTATCCTGGCGCGGCATCTCACTGAAGGTAAACATAAAGTAGGCACCGTTATCGTTGCCGGTGCTGTCGTTGTTGTTACGCGTAAATACGCCGAGGTTGGTGTTCAGGATCCAGCTAGTCAGGCTGAAAGAGCGTGAGGCGCTAAACTGGATAGTATCTGAGGTGGAATTAGCGCTTGCCTGGTTGAAATAGTTATCACTAAAGTCTTCGTCGTTGTCCCAGCGCGTGCGATAGTCCGCATGGTTGCGGGTGCGGTTCCAGTTTAAGGAAAGGCTCCAGCTTAAGATGTTTTGTGATAGACCTGCGCTGATGCTTTCAAAACAGTTGAGATCGTAATCTTCAGAATCAGTATCGCCGGAACACTGACCGCCGCTAGTATCTTTTCGGTACAAGTTCAGTGAGGGCAAGTTCTCCACCCGCCAGTTGAGCTGCTGCATGTTACCGCGGCCACCCTGGTCGTTATAGAAAAAGCCGGTTTGCAGATCCATATCACCCAAAGCACCCAGTGCCGGGGTGATATGACCGTTAACTTCCGCAGAAAAGTTATTGTCTACCGAGGCCACGCCGAGCATCAGCTCGCTTTGTGCCGTTACCGGAAGCCGCACGCCAGCCTGGGCAGAGGTGGAACCGTCATCGCTATAGCTTGTTGATGAACTGGAGTCATCCGCCAGTTTACCCGCCTGGATAAACCACTGGGCATGGCCGTCCGTTATGCTCCCCGTTTTGGTAAAAGGAACCACTTCAGTACGGGCAAGCTGATTGCTTTCATAAATTTTCAGCTGAAGGGTGTAGCTCCCTGACGGGAACGAGCTGGTGTCGAGTGACTGATTGCCGCCGTTTAAGTAAAACGAACCGAGCAGTTGGTTATCGCGATAGGCATCAACGCGTGAGCTGCGCGAAAGCAATACGTTGACCGGTGTGCCCTGGCCCGCCTGTTCGCGGTTGAGATAGCTCAAGGTCGATCCTGCGCGAACCCCGTCAAAGGCGTCAAGCGGCAGGAAGGTGAAATTAAAGTTACCGCCATCAAGATTAAACAGGCTGCGGCTATCCATTCGCCCGCCCTGAACGTAAAAGCGGCTCATGAGATCATAGCGATAGTACAGTTCGCTGACGTCAACATCAGTCTCGGTTTCACCATCGCTCTCGTTGCCATTCAGGCTCCAGTAACCGCCAATGTAGCTGTTATCGGTGATGCCTAATGCGCCCGTACCTTGCATATATGCCGATTTAAAATCGTCCTGGATGGCGACGTTAATATCCTGCTGATGGATGAACGCGTTAACGATATCATCATCCTGGCTTGCTTTCAGATAGAGAGCGGTTTGGGTGCTGTCGGGATACCACTCTTTATTTAAGAAGAGATTGACGGCGTTCTGCTCGTCATTATAAATCAGTGCGACGTCGTTAGTGGTGAGATAACCGCAACCAGCGCCGCTGTTTACCGTCGAACAGGCAAGTTCACCGTGACGTTCAAGAGGCTGGCTGAGTTTTGCTACAACGGTTTTGATACGATCTTGATCGTTACCCAGGGCCATTGCGGTGATAATCTTTTGGGGCTGTTCAAACTTAACGGTATCAAGGTTCACGGTGGCGTAAAACTTACCCAGATTGCGTCCTGCAAGATAGACGTCAATATATTCCTGCTGGCCCTGCACGATGGCTTCAAATCCTGGTGGAATTGAGTCTGTACGTGCATGAGCGACATTGAGTATGGAAAAGATTAATAGCCCAAGAATTGATTTTTTCATTACTCAATCATCTTCCTTGATATAGTAAAAAATGAACCGAAGACTTTTCTTCGGTTCATTGGGTTTATTGCAGTAAAAATTAGATAGTGCCGGCGTTCTGGTACAGATAGATGCTGACAATACCCTGATAGGTACCGGTAGTCAGAGGTTCCTGCGTGGTCTGTGCGATCTGCAGGGCTTTAGCTACAGAACCTGTTTTCAGTGCGGTATCAGCATTCGGGAACAGTTCTTTTGCTGCCAGAGTTACCGCGGTAGTAGACAGCGCTTCGCCGCCCCAAGAAACGGTCATCGGAACGGTGTCACCACCCAGGCTGTTAACCAGAACGGCATCGCTGGTCAACTGCATCATGACATCACTTGTCACGTCGTTTGCCCAGATTTTGGTCTGCAGCTGGTAAGGAACCAGACCGGTGCCTGGGATATACTGCATATCAACGTTTTTTGGCAGCGCAGAGTTATCAACCTGAGTCATATCCAGCGCGGCATCAACGGTTGCAGTAACGGTAATATCTTTCTGTACTGCCATTGCAGAACCCATTACAGAAACCATTGCCAAAGCGAGTAAGGATTTAGAGATAACTGATTTCATTTACTTATATTCCATGTAATAAATTACTGATTAATGAATTGGGAAGTCCTGCGAGTGCTTTGACTTGTCAATCCAGTTCCAATACTGAACAACGACCCGGTCGTAATTCAATATGTTTTTAGGTACATAGCTAGCGCGTGGGTAAATATTATTACCAACATCCTGCCATGCACAGTCTTTGTCTGATTGTGATTTTTTACACAATCCTATTTTTAATATTTTAAAACGCTGGTTACCGGTGTTTGTTATTTTTCCATCGGCAAGTAGGTTGATTTTTAGCTGCGGGTTTTCTGGTGGGACGCTGACGAGTACACCCCAGATAAGATTAATGGTTAACTGCGACTTGGTATTTTGAGTCCCTTCAAGCGGGTCATCAAGCTGCGGTACTGCCTCGAACTTCACACGGTAGGTTGTCTCTTCCTTTACCGGCTCCATTGCGACCAGTCGTACCATTTTAGTGGCGCCAGCGGGGAGGGCGAATTTGGGAGGCATAACGACAATCGCGGTAGGATCGCCATTTTTAATTTCAGTTTCTTTTTCTTGGGTTGTGCCGATACCGGTAATATTAAGAATTGACGTCTTAATATATTGCACATCGCTGGAGCGAGAAATAACACGCACGCTGCTTTCGCCTTGATCGTTCATATCAACTGACATGGGATAGACGGACATATTTGCGTGGCAGAGCGGGGCCAAACATGCTAGTGAAATAGCACACAGGTTTAACTTTAGTGTCATGTTATAATTCCCTGTTAGTCATTCTGTTATTCAGCATCCTGTTGAATAAGTAATGCGCTAGTTATGGTTTAATATTTAAAGTAAGAAAGTGTTATGGAATGAGGTAAAATTATACTTTTTACGATTCGCAATAAAGTGTGTTTTCCTAAAAAGTATATTAAGGAAAGATTAAATCATATTTTGCGTGAATGGATTTCAATGTTATATAATATCTTATTTATTGGTTTCATTATGTTATAAATAAAAAACACTTCTTTAGCTATTTGTGCTACATGGTTTTTTTGGGATTTTATGAATTTAGCCAGCATTTATAAGATTCAATGATATTAGGTGTTTGATGTATTAAATGACTGCTAAAAGCATCAACCAGCGCTGATGAAGGGCGATGTAAAGGATGTACTAGACTTACGGTAAACGGCACTGAAACGCTAAATCGGCGGATAACGATCCCACTGCTGGCATAGTCCATCGCCGTCAGCGGATTCACAACAGAGATCCCCACGCCAGCGCGTACCATCGCGCAAATAGAGGCGGCACTATGGGTTTCAATCACCATCCGGCGTTTGACCTGGTGCTCGTTAAACAGGGTATCCAGCAGTTGGCGGTAGCTGTCGGTGCGGGACAGACTAATATAGTTTTCGCCCTGAAAATCCTGCGGTGTTAAGACCATTTTTTCAGCCAGCGGATGTCCTTGCGGCAATACGCAAACTTCATCAAGCGAGAGTAACTCCGTGCGCTCGGTTCCGGCGGGAGTATGCAGCGTCTCCGTTATCCCTAAATCATGACGCTGTGCCGACAGCCACTCCTCCAGCAGCGGAGACTCCTGCGGCACAATCTGAATATTGACCTGCGGATAGCGTGCCAAAAACGGTTGTAGCAGCGAGGGCAAAAAGGATTGCGAAAAGACCGGCAGACAGACAATTGATAACTCCCCCTGGCGGAACTCGCGCAGGCTTTCTGCGGCACTAACGATGCGGTCGAGGCCGTACCAGGAACGCTGCACTTCTTCAAATAACCGTAACCCTTGCACCGTTGGGTGCAGGCGACCACGGCTACGCTCGAAAAGCTTTAATCCTAGCACCTGCTCAAATCGCGCCAGCTCGCGGCTGACGGTCGGCTGCGAGGTATTCAGCATCCGCGCGGCTTCCGTCAGATTACCCGCCGTCATAATGGCGTGAAAAATTTCGATATGGCGCAGGTTAACGGCAGGCATGGGTAATCCTCGAATAAACAGTCCATATCATTTTTGCATAGACTCGCGATAAAACGATATTTTTTATTCTGTTCAGGCTGTGGCGTAATCATAAAAAACAGATACCGGAGTTCGCTATGCCACGCCCACTCAACAATACCGACACTGACCTGACCGCCGATAACCTGCTGCGCCTGCCTGCTGAATTTGGCTGCCCGGTGTGGGTTTACGATGCACAAATCATCCGCGCGCAGATTGCCAAACTGAGCCAGTTTGATGTGATTCGTTTTGCCCAAAAGGCGTGCTCGAATATTCATATCCTGCGCCTGATGCGTGAGCAGGGCGTGAAGGTGGATTCTGTCTCATTAGGTGAGATTGAACGTGCGCTGGCAGCAGGGTATGTCGCGGGGAAAGATGAGATTGTCTTTACCGCCGATATGATTGATGAAGCGACGCTGGCGCGGGTGCATGAGCTGCAAATCCCCGTTAACGCCGGGTCGGTGGATATGCTTGAGCAACTGGGCCAGCTGTCGCCGGGCCACCGCGTGTGGCTGCGTGTTAACCCTGGTTTTGGTCATGGGCACAGCCAGAAAACCAATACCGGCGGTGAAAATAGCAAGCACGGGATCTGGTATAGCGATCTTCCGGCGGCACTGGAAGTGATCCAGCGCTATCAGCTGAAGCTGGTCGGCATTCATATGCATATCGGTTCTGGCGTGGATTACGGTCATCTGGAGCAAGTGTGCGGCGCAATGGTGCGTCAAGTGGTGGAGTTTGGCCAGGATCTTGACGCGATCTCGGCGGGTGGTGGCTTATCGATCCCGTATCGTGAAGGGGAAGAGGCGATCAATACCGATCACTACTTTGGTCTGTGGAACGCCGCGCGTGAGCAAATTGCTAAACATCTGGGGCATCCGGTGAAACTTGAGATCGAGCCTGGGCGTTTTCTGGTGGCCGAAGCGGGTGTGCTGGTGGCGCAAGTACGCAGCGTTAAAGAGATGGGTAGCCGCCACTTTGTATTGATCGACGCCGGTTTTAACGATCTGATGCGCCCGGCGATGTACGGTAGTTATCACCACATTTCGGCGCTGGCGGGTGATGGTCGTTCGTTAGAGCAGGCCGCGCAGATTGACACAGTGGTTGCCGGGCCGCTATGTGAATCTGGTGATGTGTTTACCCAGCAGGAGGGCGGCAAAGTCGAAACGCGTCTGCTGCCAGCGGTTGTACCAGGGGATTATCTGGTGCTACACGATACCGGGGCGTACGGCGCGTCGATGTCGTCGAATTACAACAGCCGACCGCTGCTACCGGAAGTGCTGTTTGATAACGGCGTGGCGCGACTGATTCGTCGTCGCCAGACCATTGATGAGCTGTTAGCGCTGGAACTTATTTGAGAAATGGGATTCCCGGCGGCGCTGCGCTTGGCCGGGTGTAGGCCGGATAAGGCGGTAGCCGCCATCCGGCAATGTGCGCGGTGATGCCTGATGGCGCTACGCTTATCAGGCCTACAAATATGCACGAATGTATCCCGGCACTATTCGTAAAACGGCCTGGTTGTGACCGAATCACGCAATATCAACGTGCCGGTAAACGGCGGGATAGGTTCAACGTTCTCACCGTTCGCCAGGCGGACGGCCTGGTCGATGGCCGTGGTGATCATGCTATCAATCGGCAGATAGACGGTCGACAGCCCCGGCTCCAGCCATTTGGCGCTGGGGGCATCATCAAAACCAAACAGCGATACATCCTGCGGGATCTTCAGCCCGGCCTGATGTAATGCTTTTGAGGCACCTAATGCCATATCATCGTTACAGGCAAAGAGGGCGCTGAAAATCACCCCTTCCTCCAGCAATTCACGGCAGGCCTCGAAGCCTTTCATCATCGTAGAATCACCGTATTTAACTTTCGCGGGATCCCAGGGAATACCATGCTTTTCCAGCGCCTTACGATATCCCATCAGGCGTGACTTACCGGTCGGGGTATGGTGCGGGACGGTAATACAGGCGATATCGCTATGGCCTTGTGAAATCAGGTAACTTACCGCTTGATACGCCGCATTTTCTTGTTCAAAGAAAATTGCCCGGTCGCGGGCCTGGCTGACATCGCGATTAATGACCAGCAGTGGCATATTAATGCTATGCATCAGCGACATAATCGCTTTTTCGCTCATATAGCGGGTGTAAAGAATAATGGCGTCGCACTGGCGGTCGGCCAGCATTTGTACCGCTTCCTGTTCGCGCTCCGGCGTATCGTGGCCGTCGGTCACGATCAGCTGTTTGCCGTGGGATTCGGTTTGGCGTGAAGCCTGTTGCAGCAGACGGCCAAAATAGAAGCCATCGAATGTGGAAACCACCAGGCCAATGCTGTTACTGGTGCGATTCGCCAGCGAACGCGCCAAAAAATTAGGGCGGTAGTCTAAGGCCTGCATGGCATTAAAGACTTTCTGGCGCGTGCTTTCTTTGACTTGACCCGTTCCGTTCAGCACACGCGAAACGGTCGCTTTTGATACGCCAGCATGACGAGAAACATCCAACATCGTTGTCATGACGCTATCCTGATTAATCCTTTGACGAAGAATTCCCTGATTCTGTCAGCGTCGAAACGGAATGTCGACGGACCAGCGTAGGGTTGAATACATGCGTTATTTCCGGTGCCGGAAGGTTGTCGGCCAACGCCAGCGCCAGTTCGGCGGCCTGGGTTGCCATCGTTACTATTGGGTAGCGTACCGTCGTCAGCCGTGGACGCACGTAGCGGGAAACCAGCACATCATCAAAACCGATCAGTGATATTTCGCCCGGTACATCGATGCCATTATCATTTAATACACCCATAGCACCTGCCGCCATTGAGTCGTTATAGCAGGCGACAGCGGTGAAGTTCTTGCCACGTCCCAGCAGTTCCGTCATCGCCTGCTCACCGCCGCTTTCGTCCGGTTCACCGAAGGTCACCAGCCGATCGTTGATCGGGATGTTGCTTTCTGCCAGCGCATCGTAATAGCCCTGCAGACGATCTTCTGCATCAGAAATACTGTGGTTAGAGCACAGGTAGCCGATGCGTGTATGGCCCTGCTGGATGAGGTGGCGGGTTGCCAGCCATGCGCCGTAACGGTCATCAAGCGCAACGCAGCGCTGTTCGAAGCCAGGCAGGATGCGATTGATAAGCACCATGCCGGGGATTTGTTTCATTAATGACGCCAGCTCCGCGTCCGGGATAATTTTTGCGTGAACCACCAGAGCCGCGCAGCGGTGGCGAATAAGTTGCTCAATCGCCTGACGTTCTTTCTGCTCGTTATGGTAGCCGTTACCAATCAGTAAAAAATTACCCGTGTTATAGGCCACCTGCTCGACAGCTTTAACCATTGCCCCGAAGAATGGATCGGACACATCACCCACCACCAGACCGACGGTCTCGGTGGATTGCTGTGCCAGCGCACGCGCGTTGGCATTAGGGTGGTAGTTGAGTGATTCCATTGCACTCATCACAGCCAGGCGGGAGGCTTCGCTGGCTTTAGGGGAATGATTGATCACGCGAGAAACGGTGGCGACTGATACACCAGCGAGTTGGGCTACGTCCTTTATAGTCGCCATGATAGTACCTGTTGTGGGTAAACGCTTACATTCCGTCAGTGTTACGGAAAATGGTTGGTTGTTCAAGCAGATTGCCCATCAGGACTGCGCAAATGTGAGCGCACACGAGCGAAGTAAGACAGAAAGAGAGAATGAAAATCTTTGCTTACACTTTGCGATGACCTGTTGCGATTGTTCGCTGGCGAGGAGAAAGACAGGATTGCTAGAGTTGGGATCCCAGAGGTATTGATAGGTGAAATCAGCTTTCGGGTTGATCACAAGATTTACACCAACCTGCGCAGATGCGCAGGTTTTTTTTTGCCTTTACGCGCATCTGTAACAGTAAGCGATAATTTACACAACTGGTTGCACTTGGGTTCATTCCTTTGCGTTTTCGGACTGGCGTATCGGCCCGGTGGCGACCACAATCAAGATCCCAGAGGTATTGATTGGTGAGATTATTCGGTACGCATTTCGTACCTGTCTCTTGCACCAACCTGCGCGGATGCGCAGGTTTTTTTTCGCCTCTTTTTTCGGATTCCATTTACCTGTCGCGCCTCCCCCACAACTCGTATAATCTGCCACCATTCATCTTTAGATAATTGATGGTACAGGGAGTTGAAATGCTATTAGGGTTTTTTCGCAATGTGTTTCGCGTGCTTTTCCGCGTTCGCCTTACGGGCGATGTCAGTGCACTACGGGGAGAGCGCGTCTTAATCACTCCCAATCATGTCTCTTTTATCGACGGTATGCTGCTGGCGCTGTTTTTGCCGATTCGCCCGGTCTTTGCGGTTTATACCTCGATCAGCCAGCAATGGTACATGCGCTGGCTCACCCCGCTGATTGATTTCGTGCCGCTAGACCCCACTAAACCGATGTCAATTAAGCATCTGGTTCGCCTGGTTGAGCAGGGACGTCCGGTGGTTATTTTCCCGGAAGGCCGTATTTCGACCACCGGCTCATTGATGAAAATCTATGACGGTGCCGGATTTGTCGCGGCGAAATCGGGCGCGACGGTGGTGCCCGTGCGCATTGAGGGCGCTGAGCTGAGCTACTTTAGCCGCCTGAAAGGTTTAGTTAAACGACGTTTCTTCCCGCGCATTCAGCTACATATCCTGCCGCCTACGCAGTTACCGATGCCAGAAGCGCCGCGCGCCCGCGATCGCCGCAAGATGGCCGGTGAAATGCTGCACCAGATTATGATGGAAGCGCGCATGGCCGTACGACCGCGTGAAACGTTGTATGAGTCTCTGCTGGCGGCGAAGTACCGCTTTGGCGCAGGAAAAAACTGCATTGAAGACGTTAACTTTACCCCGGACAGCTATCGCAAACTGCTGACCAAAACGCTGTTTGTTGCCCGTATTCTGGAAAAATACAGCGTAGAAGGTGAGAAGATTGGTCTGATGCTCCCCAATGCGGGGATTAGCGCGGCTGTGATTTTTGGCGCTATTGCCCGTCGACGTATTCCGGCCATGATGAACTACACGGCGGGCGTAAAAGGGCTGACCAGCGCTATTACCGCCTCCGAAATCAAAACGATTTTTACCTCCCGCCAGTTTCTCGACAAAGGCAAACTCTGGCATCTGCCGGAACAGCTTACCCAGGTGCGCTGGGTGTACCTGGAAGATTTAAAAGCCGATGTTACCTTTAACGATAAAGTGTGGATTTTCTCTCATCTGCTGATGCCGCACCTGGCTCAGGTGAAGCAGCAGCCTGAAGAAGCTGCGGTGATCCTCTTTACCTCCGGCTCTGAGGGCCATCCGAAAGGTGTGGTGCACAGCCACAAAAGCATTCTGGCGAACGTCGAGCAAATTAAAACCATTGCCGACTTCACCGCCGACGATCGCTTTATGTCGGCGCTGCCGTTGTTCCACTCTTTTGGCCTGACGGTGGGGCTGTTTACGCCGCTCCTGACCGGTGCCGAAGTCTTTCTCTATCCCAGCCCGCTGCATTATCGTATTGTGCCGGAACTGGTGTACGACCGAAACTGCACCGTGCTGTTTGGCACCTCGACGTTCCTCGGCAACTACGCGCGCTTTGCCCATCCTTATGATTTCCACCGCCTGCGCTACGTGGTAGCGGGAGCTGAAAAGCTGCAGGACACCACAAAGCAACTGTGGCAGGAGAAGTTTGGGTTGCGTGTGCTTGAAGGTTATGGCGTGACGGAATGTGCACCGGTGGTGTCGATTAACGTGCCGATGGCGGCAAAATCAGGCACGGTAGGGCGTATTCTGCCCGGTATGGATGCCCGACTGCTGGCGGTTCCAGGCATTGAAGACGGCGGACGTTTGCAGTTGAAAGGTCCGAACATTATGAGCGGCTATTTGCGCGTTGAAAACCCGGGTGTACTGGAAGTGCCGACGGCAGAAAACGCACAGGGTGAGGTTGAGCGCGGCTGGTATGACACCGGTGATATTGTGCGTTTTGACGAGAACGGCTTCGTGCAGATTCAGGGGCGCGCCAAGCGCTTTGCGAAAATTGCTGGTGAGATGGTATCGCTGGAAATGGTGGAGCAGCTGGCGCTGGCGGTCTCTGCTGACAAAATGCACGCCACGGCTATCAAGAGTGATGCCAGCAAAGGTGAGGCGCTGGTGTTGTTCACCACAGACAGCGAGCTGACGCGTGAAAAACTGCTGCAGCATGCGCGGGCCCACGGCATCCCTGAGCTCGCCGTGCCGCGTGATATTCGCCACCTGAAGCAACTCCCTCTCCTCGGCAGCGGTAAGCCGGACTTTGTAACGCTGAAAAGCTGGGTTGATGAACCGGAACAACAACATGCGTGAGTCAGTACACACTAACACTTCAATCTGGTCCAAAGGGATGATGTCCGTTATCGCCGCGCAGTTTCTGTCGGCGTTTGGCGATAACGCGCTGCTGTTTGCCACCCTGGCGTTGCTGAAAGAGCAATTCTATCCGGACTGGAGCCAGCCGATCCTGCAAATGGTGTTTGTGGGTGCTTACATTCTTTTCGCCCCTTTTGTCGGGCAGGTGGCGGACAGCTTTGCCAAAGGCAGAGTGATGATGTTCGCCAACGGTCTCAAACTGCTGGGGGCGGCAAGTATTTGCTTCGGTGTTAACCCTTTTCTGGGGTACACGCTAGTGGGAGTTGGCGCTGCGGCGTATTCACCGGCCAAGTATGGCATTCTCGGGGAACTGACCACCGGCGATAAACTGGTGAAAGCTAACGGTCTGATGGAAGCCTCAACCATCGCTGCTATTCTGCTGGGCTCGGTGGCTGGCGGTGTGCTGGCCGACTGGCATGTGATAGCCGCGCTCTCGGTTTGCGCGCTGGCCTATGCGGGTGCGGTGGTGGCTAACCTGTCAATCCCGAAGCTTGCTGCCGCGCGTCCTGGTCAGTCGTGGCATCTGGGGAAAATGACGCGCAGCTTCTTCTGCGCGGCGTCTTCGCTGTGGCGCAACGGTGAAACGCGCTTCTCGTTGGTGGGAACCAGCCTGTTTTGGGGCGCGGGGGTGACGCTGCGTTTTCTGCTGGTACTGTGGGTGCCGGTAGCGTTGGGTATTACCGATAACGCCACACCGACCTATCTTAACGCGATGGTGGCAATTGGGATTGTTGTTGGCGCGGGTGCAGCGGCGAAGCTGGTCACGCTGGAGACAGTGTCTCGCTGCATGCCAGCGGGGATCCTGATTGGCGTCGGCGTACTGTTCTTATCTCTGCAGCATGCGCTGTTGCCGTCCTATGGGCTGCTAATGCTTATCGGTGTGCTGGGCGGTTTCTTTGTTGTGCCGCTGAATGCGTTGTTGCAGGAACGAGGCAAAAAAAGCGTCGGCGCGGGTAATGCCATCGCGGTGCAAAATCTGGGTGAAAACAGCGCCATGCTGCTGATGCTCGGTATTTACTCGCTGGCGGTGCTGGTGGGCATTCCGGCAGTTGCTATCGGAATTGGCTTTGGCGGGCTGTTCGCGCTGGCGATTACGGCGCTGTGGATCTGGCAACGTCGCCATTAGCCTGTTACGTGCTGTTGCCGGATGGCGGCGTTGCCTTATCCGGCCTACAGTACGGCTTGTTTTTGTAGGCCTGATAAGCGTAGCGCCATCAGGCACTACACGTTACGGTGCAGGATAGGTATAAACCTGATGCACCGCTTCAATCTCTGCCAGTACCTCTTCGCTTAACGTCAGATGCAAGCTTTCGACATTGGTTTTTAGCTGCTCCATAGTTGTCGCCCCCAGCAGGGTGCTGGCGACAAACGGCTGGCGACGCACAAAGGCCAGTGCCATCTGCGCCGGGTCCAGGTTATGGCGTTTGGCGATATCTACGTAGGCGGCGACGGCTTTTTGCGTCTGTTCGCCGCTGTAGCGCGTGAAGCGACTAAACAGCGTATGGCGTGCGCCGGCAGGCTGTGCGCCGTTCAGGTACTTACCGGTTAATGTGCCAAAGCCCAGGCTCGAGTAGGCCAGCAGTTCAATGCCTTCGTACTGGCTGACTTCCGCTAATCCCACTTCAAAGCTACGGTTCAGCAGGCTGTAGGGGTTCTGGATGGTGACAATGCGCGGCAGGTCGTGTTTGTCCGCCAGGTGTAAATAGCGCATGACGCCAAATGCGGTTTCGTTGGACACGCCGATATAGCGAATTTTCCCGGCGCGCTGAAATTCAGTTAGCGCTTCCAACGTTTCCAGCAGGGTGACTACCGGAGCGGAGTCTGTCCAGCTGTAGCCCAGCTTGCCAAAGCAATTGGTTGGGCGCTGTGGCCAGTGAACCTGATACAGGTCCAGATAATCGGTTTGCAGGCGTTTGAGGCTGTCGTTCAGCGCCTGACGAATGTTTTTACGATCCAGCGCCTGATTCGGGCGAATACCGCTGTCATTATTACGCGACGGCCCGCTGACCTTCGAGGCGACGATCAGTTTTTCACGGCTGCCGTGTTTAGCGAGCCAGTTGCCGACGTAGGTTTCCGTGAGGCCCTGGGTTTCCGGGCGTGGCGGGACCGGATACATCTCGGCAACGTCGATTAAATTGATGCCTTGCGCTACGGCATAGTCAAGCTGTGCGTGTGCGTCGGCTTCGCTGTTTTGTTCACCAAACGTCATTGTGCCCAGCCCCAGTGTACTGACTTCCAGCGAGCTGTGGGGTATACGGTGATATTGCATAGCCGTTTCCTTTTTATAATCACAACATAAGGATTATAAAAATGGCTGAGGGAAGGGAAAAAGGGAAGCAAAATTGTTAAGGCCAGCAGCGAGGCTGACCTCAACCATCAACGCTCAATGATTTGAGATACGTCGTCGCGGTTAATCTGCATCGCATTGCCTTGCTGGTCGTGATAGCTCACCAGACCGGTATCATCATCAATTTCGGGTTTACCGTCGGTCAGGATCATCCGACCATCTTTGGTCGCCATCACATAATCACTGCTGCATCCAGAAACGGCGAAAGCCAATCCTACCGCGGAAATTAAAACTGCCCATTTTTTCATCTATTTATCCTCACGTGGCCTGCGTCTGACACTAGTTTAGTAATAACGCGAAGTTATGCCGGGTGAAAGCAGTAAAATCTTAATCTGTGAGAAGAAAAGGTGATGTGGGTCGTCGCTCCCCTTGCGGGGGAGCGACTGATGGGGTCAGAGCGGGTTCTTTTTATTGCGCAACAGGTTCAGGGTCTCTACACCGATAGAGAAGAACATGGCGAAATAAATGTACCCTTTCGGCACATGCACATCGAAACTTTCCAGAATCAGCGTGAAGCCGACCAGGATCAGGAAAGAGAGTGCCAGCATTTTTACTGAGGGATGGCGATCCACAAATTCACCAATCGGGCGTGCCGCAAACATCATCACGCCGACGGCAATAACTACCGCCGCCATCATGATAAACAGATGATCGGACAAGCCTACTGCGGTGATGACGGAGTCCAGGCTGAAGATAATGTCTAACAACATGATCTGCACAATTGCCCCGAGGAACGAGGATACGCGCGTTTTCAGCCCTTCTTCTTCACCTTCTATAGACTCATGAATCTCCTTACTGGCTTTCCAGATCAGGAACAATCCACCAAGCAGAAGGATCAGGTCACGCGCTGAGATCGCCTCGCCAAACACCTCAAACAGCGGGTTGGTCAGACGCGTGACCCAGGCGATAGACGCCAGTAGTGCCAGACGCATGATCATCGCTGCCGCCAGCCCGATACGTCGGGCATGACTGCGTTGTGCGGTCGGGAGTTTAGCAACGACCAAAGAAAGGAAAATAATATTGTCGATCCCCAGAACGATCTCCAGCAGCGTCAGCGTACCGAGCGCCAGCCAGGCGTTAGGATCGGTTATCCATGCAAATAACATCGAACAAAGTCCTGCCAAAAAAAAGAAGCGCTAATTATAGGCGCGTAACGCGGCGGGCGAAAGGCCGGGCTGTGCCTATTACGTCTGGAATAAAAAATGACGCTCCAGCAGTGCGCGCGTGAAGTTCTTTTTTAGATAAAAACCGCGTGGCAGGGTCAGAATTGGCTCACCATTCGCGCCAATGGCTTCGGTTAGCGCTTTCGCATTGGCGGCTTTTGGGCGTAGCTGTAACACTTCCCCATGGCGGGCGGTGATGCGTTCGACGTGGCCCAGCACAATCATGTCCATCAATTCTTCCCAGTCCAGGCGTAATTGCCGGTCTTCTTCTTCATTCGGACTCCATAACAGCGGGGATCCTACGCGACGTTGGGCTAACGGGATGCTGCGTTCCCCTTCCACCGGTACCCACAGCACACGTTTAAGTTTATGGCGGACATGGCTGGTTTCCCATGTTACGCCGGTATTGCCGGTTAATGGTGCTACGCAAACGAAGGTGGTTTCCAGCGGTCTGCCAAGACTGTCCACAGGGATCGTTTTCAGCTCTACGCCTAGCGCCGCAAAATCCTGCTCCGGCTTGCTGCCCGCGCTGGCGCCGAGCCAGATCTCCAGCAGTACGCCGATCCAGCCTTTGTCCCGTTTCAAATCGTTGGGGGTTACAATCCCCGCCATTGCCGCCAGCTCCCCTAACGTGTAGCCCGAAAGCCGCCGTGCCTGGGCAAGCAGCAGGGCTTCGGATTCAGGGGGGGAAAGCAGTGGCTGGAGTTCTGACATTGAGTTAACCCTTAGGCGAAAAAATGAGCAATGATTTTATACCGAGTGGACAGAGTTTATCTTTTTCCACAAGCTTTACTCAATTATCTGATTTATATTGATTTTTAAATTTCATAATCAAGAGTTGCGCAACAACCGATGAGGTTTTCCAATTCTGGTCACTGACAATGAACAGGATCTTACACCATGTTATCCACAGAAAGATGGGATAACTGTGAAAAACCCCCACTACTGTTTCAATTTACAGCCTTGACGTGCGACGAAAATCGAATTTTCAGACAAATTGTGCCTAACTTATTGGCACAATCTGTGGATAAAACCAACGCTGGTTGATCTTTCATCAGCTCGAGGATCGTATGCGTGATGTACATCACATTTCTGTGTGTTGGGTGACAGTATTTGCTTTTAACTCAATGAATATAGACGACTAATTTTTATATGTGACAAAGGTCATATTCAGACTGTTCCGGGTTTTCCCATAGTAATTCCGTACTTCTTCACAACTATATCCACAGAAAAGGTGAATAAAATCGCCTAACTCAGCCTACCTCTGTTTATAACTCAGTCCTTTGCTGTGAGTTATTCAATTGTTATTAGAGTCTCGTGTGCTTAACACAGTGGTTTACCGCCTCTCAGGAGTGTGAAACAATCGTTTATATATAAGGTTTATGTTGAGGTAGTCCGGTGATTGATGACGATGGCTACCGCCCGAATGTAGGAATAGTAATTTGTAACCGCCAGGGGCAGGTCATGTGGGCCCGGCGATTTGGTCAGCACTCCTGGCAATTCCCGCAAGGTGGGATAAACGCGGGAGAGACAGCAGAGCAGGCGATGTACCGGGAACTGTTTGAAGAAGTGGGCCTCAGTCGTAAAGATGTGCGGATCCTGGCTTCTACTCGTAACTGGTTGCGTTACAAGTTACCGAAACGTTTGGTGCGTTGGGACACGAAGCCGGTTTGTATCGGCCAGAAACAAAAATGGTTCCTTCTGCAATTGGTAAGCAGCGATGCTGAGATCAATATGCAAACCAGCAGCACGCCCGAGTTCGATGGCTGGCGTTGGGTGAGTTACTGGTATCCGGTTCGACAGGTAGTGTCATTTAAACGCGATGTCTATCGCAGGGTGATGAAAGAATTCGCAAGTGTTGTGATGGCGCTTCAGGAGAGTACCCCAAAGCCGCAAAGCGCACCTGCGTACAGACGTAAAAGAGGTTAAGCTACGCAAATTATGCTCACCCGCCTGCGCGAAATAGTCGAAAAGGTGGCCAGTGCTCCGCGTCTTAATGAGGCGCTGAATATTCTGGTTACCGACATCTGTCTTGCGATGGATACAGAGGTCTGTTCGGTTTATCTGGCCGATCACGACCGACGTTGTTATTACCTGATGGCGACCCGGGGACTCAAAAAACCACGCGGTCGCACCGTTGCGCTTGCGTTTGATGAAGGTATCGTTGGCCTGGTTGGCAGGCTGGCGGAACCAATTAACCTCGCCGATGCGCAAAAACACCCCAGCTTCAAATACATCCCTTCAGTAAAAGAAGAGCGATTCCGCGCCTTCTTAGGCGTGCCGATCATTCAGCGCCGCCAGCTATTGGGTGTGCTGGTGGTCCAGCAGCGTGAACTGCGCCAGTACGATGAAAGCGAAGAGTCATTCCTGGTGACGCTCGCCACGCAAATGGCCGCCATTCTTTCTCAGTCGCAGCTCACCGCGTTGTTTGGTCAATACCGGCAAACGCGCATTCGTGCGTTGCCTGCCGCACCCGGCGTGGCGATTGCCGAAGGCTGGCAGGATGCCACGCTGCCGCTGATGGAGCAGGTGTATCAGGCGTCAACCCTGGATCCGGTACTAGAACGCGAACGACTGACTGAGGCGCTGGAAGAAGCCGCCAATGAATTCCGCCGCTACAGTAAGCGCTTTACGGCGGGAGCACAAAAAGAGACGGCGGCGATCTTCGATCTTTACTCGCACCTGCTTTCCGACACCCGTCTGCGCCGCGAGCTGTTTGCAGAAGTGGACAACGGTTCGGTGGCGGAGTGGGCGGTTAAAACGATTATCGAGAAGTTCGCTGAACAGTTTGCCGCCCTCAGTGATAACTATCTCAAAGAGCGGGCCGGGGATTTACGTGCGCTCGGCCAGCGTCTGCTGTTCCATCTTGACGATTCGATTCAGGGGCCAAATGCCTGGCCGGAACGTTTCGTGTTGGTGGCAGATGAGCTTTCCGCGACCACTCTGGCAGAGCTTCCGCAGGACCGACTAGTTGGTGTGGTGGTCAGAGACGGCGCTGCCAACTCCCATGCGGCAATTATGGTGCGCGCGCTGGGTATTCCGACTGTGATGGGGGCCGACATCCAGCCGTCGGTACTCCACCGCCGTACGCTGGTGGTGGACGGTTATCGCGGCGAGCTGCTGGTTGATCCTGAACCGGTTTTGATTCAGGAATATCAGCGACTTATCAGTGAAGAGATTGAACTCAGTCGCCTGGCAGAAGATGACGTTAACCAGCCAGCCCAGTTGAAAAGCGGCGAGCGCGTTAAGGTGATGCTCAACGCCGGGCTGAGTCCGGAACACGAGCAAAAACTGGGAAGCCGGATCGACGGCATCGGGCTGTATCGCACCGAAATTCCGTTCATGCTACAAAGCGGGTTTCCGTCAGAAGAAGAACAGGTTGCCCAGTATCAGGGCATGCTGCAAATGTTTAACGACAAGCCGGTGACTCTGCGTACGCTGGACGTCGGGGCTGATAAGCAACTGCCTTACATGCCCATCAGTGAAGAGAATCCGTGCCTTGGCTGGCGCGGGATCCGCATTACGCTCGATCAGCCGGAGATCTTTTTGATCCAGGTCCGCGCAATGCTGCGTGCCAACGCGGCAACGGGCAACCTGAGTATTTTGCTGCCGATGGTCACCAGTATTGATGAAGTTGACGAAGCGCGGCGCTTGATTGAGCGCGCCGGGCGCGAAGTGGAAGAGATGATCGGCTACGCGATCCCGAAACCGCGTATCGGCATCATGCTGGAAGTCCCGTCGATGGTCTTTATGCTGCCGCATCTGGCGAACAGGGTCGATTTTATCTCGGTGGGTACCAACGATCTGACCCAATATATTCTGGCGGTCGATCGTAACAATACGCGGGTCGCCAGCATTTATGACAGCCTACATCCTGGGATGTTACGTGCGTTGGCGATGATTGCCCAGGAAGCCGAGAGAAGCGGCATCGATTTACGCCTGTGCGGTGAAATGGCGGGTGACCCAATGTGTGTGACCATTTTAATCGGTCTGGGTTTTCGCCACTTATCAATGAACGGTCGTTCTGTGGCACGAGTGAAATATCTGCTGCGCCACATCGATTTTGATGAAGCGCAAACGCTGGCACAGCGCAGCCTGGAAGCGCAACTGGCGACGGAAGTGCGCCATCAGGTGGCGGCATTTATGGAACGCCGCGGTATGGGCGGTTTGATTCGCGGGGGGCTGTAAGTCTGAATTGTCGGCCTGATCATCACTGTTTCATCTGGCATCCCTGTTGGTGTCTGGCTTAACTATACAGATCTTTTACATCTTCCCGGCATGCGTGGTGATCCCCTTGTGCTATCATTCGCACCTTCGGAGCGCCTGTATCATACAGGCGCGCTTATCAATTGCTGTCTGACTTCAGCGAAATAACAAGAACTTGTGGTGACAGATGACCAGTAGCTATCTGCATTTTCCGGAATTCGATCCGGTCATTTTCTCAATTGGACCCGTCGCACTTCACTGGTACGGCATGATGTATTTGGTGGGGTTTATTTTCGCGATGTGGCTGGCGACGCGCCGCGCTAATCGCCCAGGAAGTGGCTGGACCAAAAACGAAGTTGAAAACTTACTCTATGCAGGCTTCCTCGGGGTGTTCCTCGGTGGGCGTATCGGTTACGTACTGTTCTACAACTTCCCGCTGTTCCTTGATAATCCGCTGTATCTGTTCCGCGTCTGGGATGGCGGAATGTCATTCCACGGTGGTCTCATCGGTGTGATCCTGGTGATGATTATCTTCGCCAAACGCACCAAGCGTTCGTTCTTCCAGGTCTCTGACTTCATTGCTCCTTTGATTCCGTTTGGTCTGGGTGCGGGCCGACTGGGCAACTTTATCAACGGCGAACTGTGGGGACGCGTTGACCCGAACTTCTCATATAGCATGTTGTTCCCGGGGTCGCGTACCGAAGACATCTTACTGCTGCAAACCAACCCGCAGTGGCAATCTATTTTCGATACCTACGGTTCGCTGCCTCGTCACGCGTCTCAGCTTTATGAGATGGCGTTGGAAGGCGTGGTGCTGTTTATCATTCTTAACCTGTTCATTCGTAAACCGCGTCCGATGGGCTCGGTCTCCGGTCTGTTCCTGATTGGCTACGGCGCGTTTCGTATCATCGTTGAATTTTTCCGCCAGCCGGATCAGCAGTTTACCGGCGAATGGGTACAGTACATCAGCATGGGGCAGATCCTGTCTATCCCGATGATTGTCGCCGGTATCATTATGATGGTTTGGGCGTACCGCCGCAGCCCACAGCAACACGCTTCCTGAGGAATCATGAAACAGTATTTAGAACTGATGCAAAAAGTGCTGGATGAAGGCACACAGAAAAACGACCGTACCGGAACCGGAACGCTTTCCATTTTTGGTCATCAGATGCGTTTTAATCTGCAGGAAGGATTCCCGCTGGTTACCACTAAACGCTGCCATTTGCGCTCTATCATTCATGAACTGCTGTGGTTTTTGCAGGGCGACACTAACGTGGCCTACCTGCACGAAAACAACGTTTCTATCTGGGATGAGTGGGCAGATGAAAACGGCGATCTGGGACCGGTCTATGGTAAACAGTGGCGCGCGTGGCCAACGCCAGATGGCCGCCATATTGATCAGATCACCACGGTGCTTAACCAGCTGAAGAATGATCCGGACTCTCGCCGTATTATCGTTTCTGCGTGGAACGTAGGCGAACTGGATAAGATGGCGCTGGCGCCGTGCCATGCGTTCTTCCAGTTCTATGTGGCAGACGGCAAGCTCTCCTGTCAGCTGTATCAGCGTTCGTGCGATGTGTTCCTCGGCCTGCCGTTTAACATTGCCAGCTATGCTTTGCTGGTCCATATGATGGCGCAGCAGTGCAATCTGGAAGTCGGTGATTTTGTCTGGACCGGCGGCGATACGCACCTGTACAGCAACCACATGGAGCAAACGCACCTGCAGCTCAGCCGCGAACCGCGTGCTTTGCCGAAGCTGGTCATCAAGCGTAAGCCTGACTCTATCTTCGACTATCGTTTCGATGATTTCGAGATTGAAGGTTACGATCCGCACCCTGGTATTAAAGCGCCGGTTGCTATCTAATCGACCGCTACCCTGCCACGACCGACGCCCTCGCGCGTCGGTTTTTTTTGCCCTGATTTCAGTTTTTCGACGCTGATTCCTGAAATTTTGCAATGCGCTGAAACGAAGAAAATATTCCCCGAAGCTCGCCGAATAACCCGAATTCCCCACTCGTGATTATTTTCCTTATCGCCATACTGACGGCATGAAAAAACAACAGGGCTATACGCTAATTGAAACGCTGGTGGCAATGCTCATCATCGTCACGCTAAGCGCGTCAGGGCTATATGGCTGGCAACGCTGGCAGCAACAGCAACGATTGTGGCAAACCGTCGTTCAGGTGCAGGACTACCTGCTGCAACTGCGCGAGGATGCCAACTGGCATAACCGTGACCATGTCATCGGCGTTATCAGAGAGGGAACGTCATGGTGTCTGGTCAGCTCTGCTGCGGCTCAAAATACCTGTAAGCCCGCTTCTGCGTTGGTGTTAATCCCGCGCTGGGATGATGTTGAGATGGCAGACATCACGCCATCGCTGGCCTTTTTTGGCCTGCGCAACACCGCATGGGCTGGACATATAGGCCTAAAAAATGCAGCGGGTGAACGGTGGGTGGTGATATCGAGCTGGGGGCGAATTCGGCTTTGTGAGCGTGATGAGGCAGATGTATGTCGGTAAACGAACGCGGTTTTTCATTGCTGGAGGTGCTGATCGCAATGGCTATCAGCAGCGTTTTGCTACTGGGGGCTGCGCGCTTTTTACCGACGCTTCAGCACGATATATTGCTCAACACGCGCCAGTTAGCCCTTGAAGATGAACTCTGGCAGCGAGCCTATACGGTGGCTAAACATCTCCAGCGGGCAGGGTACTGTCACGGAAACTGTAGCGGTGAAGGGCTGGTGATATCGGGACACGGTGATTGCGTAATTGCGCGTTGGGACGCTAACGGTAACGGCATTTGGGAGACAACCCCAGCTAAAGACGCGGACCAGATAGGTTTTCGTTTACAAGACCAGGTGCTGGAAACCTTGCGTGGTGCGACATCCTGCGATGGAAAGGGCTGGGATAAAATGACCGATCCTGGCACTGTTCTGATTGAGACATTTCAGGTTGAACGCCAGAACATCAGCGGATTTGCGCCCATCCTGACCTTGCGTCTGCGCGGAGCCAGCAAAAGTGCGCCACAAAAGGTTATTGAGGCGCGCTATAGCGTGACGGGGTTTAACCTGTGAACCGGGAACGCGGCGTATCGTCCCTGGCGATGGTGCTTTTGCTTCTGCTGCTCGGCGGTCTGCTGCTCCAGGGGCTTAGCCAACAGGAAGCCAGTTTTGCTTCGCGCGTTGCCACGGAAAGCCAGGCTTTGCAGCGCCAGGCTGTGGTGCAATCCGCCATGGAATGGGGACGTATGCAGTCCTGGCAACGGCAACCGGCCGTGCAATGCCGGCGAGATTCAACCGCGAATGCAGCCGTATGCCTGCGATTACATGGCGAGAATAACGTGTTGCTTATTACCGACTATGAAGGGATGTCACTATGGCGGCAGGGCGAGGTTATCGATGGCAATGTTGTATTTTCCGCACATGGCTGGAGCGATTTCTGCCCGCTAAGAGAGGCTACTCTGTGCCTGCTACCCTGAACCGGCAACGCGGTTTTAGCCTGCCAGAAGTGATGCTGGCAATGGTACTTATGGTCATGATTGTGACCGCATTGTCGGGGTATCAAAGGGTATTAATGAACAGTTTCCTCATCAGAAGTCAGTACCAGCAGCTGTGGCGTCATGCGTGGATGCAAACCCAAATGACGGCATTTCCGTCGCCGTTAAACGGGCAGGTAAACCGAATGCAGACAACGCGGGCGGGATGTGTCAGCATCAACGTCAAACTTTCTTCACCCTTGGGCAGGCAAGGTCAAATGACGCGTCTGCACTGCCCAAATAGTCAGTAGTCAGGAGCCGCTATGTTAAGGGTCTACCACTCCAATCGTCTGGATGTGCTGGAAGCGTTAATGGAATATATCGTTGAGCGCGACCGGCTCATCGATCCCTTTGAACCTGAAATGATCCTGGTTCAAAGTACCGGCATGGCGCAATGGCTACAAATGACTCTGGCACAGAAGTTCGGCATTGCCGCCAATATTGACTTCCCGCTACCTGCGAGTTTTATCTGGGATATGTTTGTGCGGGTACTGCCGGATATCCCAAAAGAAAGTGCGTTCAGCAAGCAGAGTATGAGCTGGAAGCTGATGACGCTGCTGCCGCAGTTGTTGGATGACGAGGCGTTCACGTTGCTGCGCCAGTATCTGACAGACGATACCGACAAGCGTAAGCTGTTTCAGCTCTCCTCACGTGCCGCTGACCTGTTTGACCAGTACTTAGTCTACCGCCCTGACTGGTTGACGCAGTGGGAGTTGGGGAAACAGGTTGAAGGATTGGGGGAGTCTCAGGCCTGGCAGGCACCGTTGTGGAAAGCGTTGGTGGAATACACCGCAGAGTTGGGGCAAGAGCGCTGGCACCGCGCCAATTTATATCAGCGATTTATTCAGACCCTGGAAAATGCCTCAAGCTGTCCGCAGGGACTGCCCGCTCGCGTCTTTATTTGCGGCATTTCCGCACTGCCGCCCGTGTATCTTCAGGCCCTGCAGGCGCTGGGGAAGCATATTGAAATTCATCTGCTGTTTACCAATCCATGTCGTTACTACTGGGGTGATATTAAAGACCCCGCGTATCTGGCAAAGCTGCTGGCACGTCAGCGTCGGCATAGCTTTGAAGAACGTCATCTGCCGCTGTTTCGTGATAGCCAGAATGCTGAAGAGTTGTTTAACAGCGACGGCGAACAGGATGTCAGTAACCCGCTTCTGGCCTCGTGGGGCAAACTGGGGCGGGACTATATTTACCTGCTTTCCGAACTGGAAAACAGCCAGGAGCTGGATGCGTTTGTGGATATCACGCCTGACAATCTTTTGCATAACATTCAGTCGGATATCCTTGAACTGGAAAGCCGGGCCGTGGCGGGCGTTAATCTGGAGGAGTATTCGCGCAGCGATAATAAGCGCTTACTTGATCCGAATGACACCAGCGTAACGTTTCATGTCTGCCACAGCCCACAGCGTGAGGTGGAAATTCTTCATGACCGCCTGCTGGCGATGCTGGCGGCGGACCCAACGCTGACGCCGCGCGATATCATCGTCATGGTGGCGGATATCGACAGCTATAGCCCCTTTATTCAGGCTGTTTTTGGCAGCGCGCCGGCCGATCGCTATTTACCGTATGCCATTTCTGACCGTCGTGCGCGCCAGTCCCATCCGGTTTTACAGGCGTTTATTAGCCTGCTGTCGCTGCCGGACAGCCGCTTTGTCTCCGAGGATGTGCTGGCGTTACTCGATGTTCCCGTGCTGGCGGCGCGCTTCAACATCAACGAAGAAGGGTTGCGCTATCTCCGCTTATGGGTGAATGAGTCAGGCATTCGCTGGGGCATTGACGATGACAACGTGCGCGAACTGGAACTGCCGCCGACAGGCCAACACACCTGGCAATTTGGTTTGACGCGAATGCTGTTGGGCTATGCGATGGAAAGTGCGCAGGGGGAGTGGCAATCCGTACTGCCGTATGATGAGTCCAGCGGTTTGATCGCCGAACTGGTGGGGCATCTGGCTTCGCTGTTGATGAAACTGAATCTCTGGCGTCGGGGTCTGGCGCAGGAACGTCCGCTGGAAGAGTGGTTGCCTGTTTGCAACGACATGCTTAATGATTTCTTCCTGCCGGATGTGGATACCGAAGCAGCAATGACGCTGATTAAAGATCAGTGGCAGGCCATTATCGCTGAAGGTCTGGGGGCTAAATACGGCGAGGCCGTGCCGCTTTCGCTGTTACGCGATGAGCTGGCACAACGGCTCGATCAGGAACGCATTAGCCAACGTTTCCTCGCAGGTCCGGTCAATATCTGTACCCTGATGCCGATGCGATCGATTCCTTTCAAGGTAGTGTGTCTGCTGGGCATGAACGACGGCGTTTATCCGCGCCAGCTTGCGCCTCTGGGTTTCGATCTGATGAGCCAAAAGCCGATGCGTGGTGACCGAAGCCGCCGCGATGATGACCGCTATCTGTTTCTGGAAGCCCTGATTTCGGCGCAGCAAACGCTCTACATCAGCTACATTGGTCGTTCAATCCAGGACAACAGCGAACGCTTTCCGTCGGTGCTGGTACAAGAGTTGCTGGACTATATTGGGCAAAGCCACTATTTGCCGGGTGATGAAGCGCTCACCTGTGATGAAAGCGAGGCCCGGGTAAAAGCGCACATAACCCGTTTGCATACCCGCATGCCTTTTGACGCACAAAACTATCTGCCGGGAGAGCAGCAAAGTTATGCCCGGGAGTGGCTGCCCGCGGCGAGCCTGACAGGCAAAGCACACACTGATTTTGTGCAACCACTGCCATATGTCATGCCTGAAATCCTGACACTAGAGACGCTGCAGAGATTTTGGGCACACCCGGTGCGGGCTTTTTTCCAGATGCGGCTACAGGTGAACTTCCGCTCTGAAGAGAGTGATATTCCGGAGACAGAACCCTTTATCCTTGAAGGATTAACCCGCTATCAGCTTAATCAGCAGCTGCTTAACACGCTGGTTGAACAGCATGATGCGGAGCGTTTGTTCCGTCACTTCCGTGCGGCAGGCTCGCTGCCTTACGGGGCATTTGGCGAAATCCTGTGGGATGCCCAGCGCCAGGAAATGCAGTCGCTGGCCGAGCGTATTATCGCTTGTCGCCAGCCGGGTCAGAGTATGGAGATCGATCTCAACTGCAACGGCGTGCAAATCACCGGGTGGCTACCGCAGGTTCAGCAGGACGGTTTGTTGCGCTGGCGCCCATCTTTGTTAAGCGTTTCTCAGGGCGTGCAACTTTGGCTGGAACATCTTGTCTATTGTGCCAGTGGTGGAACGGGTGAGAGCCGGCTGTTCCTGCGTAAAGATGCAGAGTGGCGTTTTCCTCCACTGGATGCCGAGCAGGCAATGCGCTACCTGGCGCAGCTTGTTGACGGGTATCGCGAGGGCATGTCATCGCCGTTACTGGTGCTACCGGAAAGCGGTGGGGCATGGATAAAAACCTGTTATGACGCCGCAAATGATGCCATGTTAGAGGATGACGACACGCGGCAAAAAGCGCGTAGTAAGTTTTTGCAGGCCTATGAAGGCAACATGATGGTACGCGGTGAGGGTGACGATATCTGGTATCAACGCCTGTGGCGTCAGCTGGAGCCGGATACGCTAGAGGCCATTGTGGCGCAGTCTCAGCGCTTTTTGTTACCGTTATTTCGCTTTAATCAGTCATGATGATTGTATAAAAATTGCGCAATTCGATGGCTTCCTCTATGATGCGCTTTCTGTCACGGACTGATTCTTACACATAAGATGCTGACTCGTTCAGCACAAAGTCTTGCCCTGTTCAGACCCCGCCTTTCTGCGTGGTTTGCTGTGAACAGGTGAATACGTTAATGATGAGGTTTGTGAATGCCCCGCAGCACCTGGTTTTGCGCAATACTGTTGTTCGTTGCCCTTTGGGCGCCCGTAAGTCAGGCAGATACCGGTTGGCAGCCCTTAGCTGAAACCATCCGTAAAAGCGATAAAGACACCCGCCAGTATCAGGCCGTGCGCCTGGACAACGGCATGGTCGTGTTGCTGGTATCCGATCCCCAGGCCGTGAAATCCCTTTCCGCACTGGTGGTGCCCGTTGGGTCTCTGGAAGATCCCGACAATCATCAGGGGCTGGCGCATTACCTCGAACACATGTGCCTGATGGGCTCGAAAAAATACCCGCAGCCGGATAGCTTAGCGGAATTCCTTAAAATGCACGGCGGCAGCCACAATGCCAGCACGGCGCCTTATCGCACGGCTTTCTATCTTGAAGTTGAAAACGACGCGCTGCTCGGGGCGGTGGATCGTCTGGCGGATGCTATTGCCGAACCGTTGCTGGATAAAAAATATGCCGATCGCGAGCGTAATGCCGTTAACTCTGAGCTGACGCTGGCGCGTACCCGTGACGGTATGCGTATGGCGCAGGTGAGTGCCGAGACCATCAACCCGGCGCACCCGGGCTCGCGCTTCTCCGGCGGTAACTTGCAAACGCTGAGCGACAAGCCGGGTAATCCGGTGCTGCAGGCTTTACAGACGTTTCATGAAAAGTACTACTCGGCAAACGTGATGAAGGCGGTAATTTACAGCAATAAACCGCTGCCAGAACTGGCGCGGATAGCCGCTGATACCTTCGGACGGGTGCCGAACAATAATATCGAAAAGCCGGAAATCACCGTCCCGGTAGTTACCGACGCGCAAAAGGGCATCATAATCCACTATGTCCCGGCGATGCCGCGTAAAGTGCTGCGCATTGAGTTTCGTATTGATAACAATAGCGCACAGTTTCGCAGTAAAACCGATGAGCTGGTGACGTACCTGATTGGCAACCGCAGCCCTGGTACCTTGTCTGACTGGCTGCAAAAGCAGGGATTAGTGGAAGGCATCCGTGCGGACTCTGACCCGGTGGTCAACGGTAACAGCGGTGTATTAGCCATTTCCGCGACCTTAACCGACAAAGGCCTGGCGAATCGCGATGAAGTGGTCGCGGCCATCTTTAGCTATCTTAACCTGTTACGCGATAAAGGCGTCGATAAACGTTATTTCGACGAACTGGCGCACGTGCTGGATCTCGACTTCCGCTATCCGTCCATCACCCGTGATATGGACTATGTGGAATGGCTGGCAGATACCATGATCCGCGTTCCGGTAGAACATACGCTGGATGCGGTAAATATTGCCGACCAGTACGATGCGAAAGCCGTGCAGCAGCGTCTGGCGATGATGACGCCGCAGAACGCGCGTATTTGGTACATCAGCCCGAAAGAGCCGCACAACAAAACCGCATACTTTGTTGATGCACCTTATCAGGTCGATAAAATAAGCGATAAAACCTTCGCTGACTGGCAGCAAAAAGCGCAGGGCATTGCGCTGTCTTTGCCGGAGTTAAACCCCTATATTCCTGACGATTTCACGCTGATTAAAGCGGATAAAAAATATGCGCGTCCGGATCTGATTGTCGATGAGCCGGATTTACGCGTGGTCTATGCGCCGAGCCAGTATTTTGCCACTGAGCCGAAGGCCGACGTCAGCGTGATCCTGCGTAACCCGAAGGCGATGGACAGTGCCAAAAACCAGGTGTTATTCGCGCTTAACGATTACCTGGCAGGCATTGCGCTTGACCAGTTGAGTAATCAGGCTGCGGTGGGCGGTATTGGCTTCTCGACCAACGCCAACAACGGTTTGATGCTCAACGCTAACGGTTATACGCAACGTTTACCGCAGCTTTTTCAGGCGCTGCTGAGCGGTTATTTCAGCTATACCTCTACGGAGGAACAACTGGAACAGGCGAAATCCTGGTACGCGCAGATGATGGACTCTGCGGAAAAAGGCAAAGCCTACGACCAGGCGATTATGCCGGTACAGATGCTTTCTCAGGTGCCGTACTTCTCGCGTGATGAGCGCCGTAAGTTGCTGCCTTCTATTACCTTAAATGAGGTGATGACCTACCGTGACACGTTAAAAGCCGGGGCGCGACCTGAATTCCTCGTGATTGGTAATATGAGCGAGGCGCAGGCGAAGACCATGGCGCGGGACATCCAGAAACAGCTGGGTGCTAACGGCTCGGAGTGGTGTCGTAACAAAGATGTGGTGGTGGACAAAAAGCAGTCCGTTATCTTTGAAAAAGCGGGCAGCAGTACAGACTCCGCGCTGGCGGCGGTATTTGTCCCCACCGGCTACGATGAATACACCAGCTCAGCCTACAGCGCCATGTTAGGACAGATTGTGCAGCCGTGGTTCTACAATCAGCTGCGTACCGAAGAGCAGTTGGGATATGCCGTATTTGCCTTCCCGATGAGCGTAGGCCGTCAGTGGGGGATGGGCTTCCTGCTGCAAAGCAGTGACAAGCAGCCGTCTTATTTGTGGGACCGCTACAAAGCATTTTTCCCCACGGCGGAAG
This sequence comes from Citrobacter freundii, assembly GCF_029717145.1. Taxonomy (NCBI): domain Bacteria; kingdom Pseudomonadati; phylum Pseudomonadota; class Gammaproteobacteria; order Enterobacterales; family Enterobacteriaceae; genus Citrobacter; species Citrobacter freundii. The sequence goes on from NZ_CP099222.1 coordinate 896,938, forward strand.
CGAAGCTGCGGGCGATGAAAGCCGATGAGTTCGCGCAAATTCAGCAGGCTATCATTGCGCAAATGCTGCAGGCGCCGCAAACGTTAGGGGCAGAAGCTTCGCAGTTAAGCAAAGATTTCGATCGGGGTAATATGCGCTTCGATTCACGTGATAAAATCGTGGCTCAGATTAAACTGCTGACGCCGCAAAAGCTTGCCGATTTCTTCCATCAGGCGGTGGTTGAGCCGCAAGGCATGGTGATACTGTCACAGGTTTCCGGCAGTCAGAACGGGAAAGCAGACTATGTGCACCCGGAAGGCTGGAAAGTGTGGCAGACCGTCAGCGCGTTGCAGCAAACCTTACCCCTGATGAGTGAAAAGAATGAATGATGCCGCTGAGTCCCTTGATCCTCTCCGCTTGCCCCTGACGGGCGAGCGTCTGATTGAAGCCTCCGCAGGCACCGGTAAAACCTTTACCATCGCCGCCCTGTATTTACGTTTACTGCTTGGACTGGGCGACTCTGCCGCCTTTCCCCGTCCGCTGACCGTCGAAGAGCTATTAGTGGTCACCTTTACGGAGGCGGCTACTGAAGAACTGCGTGGACGTATTCGTAGCAACATCCATGAACTGCGCATTGCTTGCCTGCGTGAAACCACCGAAAACCCGCTGTACGTCCGTCTGTTAGATGAAATTGCCGATAAAAAGCAGGCCGCGCAGTGGCTGCTGCTGGCTGAACGACAGATGGATGAAGCGGCGGTGTTTACCATCCACGGTTTTTGTCAGCGCATGCTCAGTCTCAATGCCTTTGAGTCCGGCATGTTGTTTGAACAACAGCTGATTGAAGATGAATCACTGCTGCGTTATCAGGCCTGCGCGGACTTTTGGCGTCGGCATTGCTACCCGCTGTCTCGCGATATTGCGCAGGTGGTTTTTGAAACGTGGAAAGGGCCGCAGGCGCTGTTGAGGGATATCGATCGCTACTTGCAAGGGGAAGCGCCGGTCATTAAAGCACCGCCGTCAGCAGATGAAACGCTGGCATCCCGACACGAAAAAATCCTCGCACGCATCAACCAAATCAAGCAGCAATGGTGCGATTCGGTTGATGAGCTGGACGGATTGCTGGAAGCCTCGGGGATCGACAGACGTAAATTTAACCGGGGTAATCAGGGTAAGTGGATTGAGAAGATAAGCGCCTGGGCGCAGGAAGAAACGCAAAGTTATCAGTTGCCGGATGCCCTGGAAAAATTCTCCCAGCGTTTTCTGGAAGAACGTACCAAAGCGGGCGGCATCACGCCACAGCATCCGCTTTTTGTTGCCATTGATGAACTGCTCGCTGAGCCGCTGACTATTCGCGACTTGGTGATCACACGGGCACTGGCGGAGATCCGCGAAACGGTGGCTGCAGAAAAACGTCGACGCGGTGAGCTGGGTTTTGACGATATGCTCAGTCGTCTCGATGCGGCGCTGCGCAGTGAAAGCGGCGACGCACTGGCGACAGCCATCCGTAGCCGTTTTCCGGTGGCAATGATTGATGAATTCCAGGACACCGATCCGCAGCAATATCGCATTTTCCGCCGTATCTGGCAGCATCAGCCGGATACGGCCCTGCTGCTGATTGGCGACCCGAAACAGGCGATTTACGCGTTTCGCGGCGCGGATATTTTTACCTATATGAAGGCGCGCAGCGAAGTGAGCGCGCACTACACGCTCGACACCAACTGGCGCTCGGCGCCTGGCATGGTTAATGGTGTGAATACGCTGTTTAGCCAGATGACCGACGCCTTTATGTTCCGCGAAATCCCCTTTAGTCCGGTGAAATCCGCCGAAAAAAATCAGTCGTTGCGGTTTGTCCTGAACGGTGAAACACAGCCAGCGATCAACATGTGGTTGATGGACGGGGAAAGTTGCGGTGTCGGTGACTATCAGAATTACATGGCCCGGGTTTGTGCAACGCAAATTCGTGACTGGCTGAAAGCCGGACACGCGGGCAAGGCGCTTCTGACGAGCGCTAAAACATCACGACCGGTACGCGCGTCGGATATCAGCGTGCTGGTGCGCAGTCGCCAGGAGGCAGCGCTCATCCGCGATGCGCTGACGCAACTGGCGATCCCGTCGGTCTATCTTTCCAACCGTGACAGCGTCTTTGATACCCTCGAAGCGCAGGAACTGCTGTGGGTATTGCAGGCGGTGATGACGCCGGAGCGTGAAAATACGCTGCGTAGCGCACTGGCAACGTCGATGATGGGGCTGAATGCGCAGGATATCGAAACGCTCAATAATGATGAGCATGCCTGGGATGCGGTAGTCGAGGAGTTTGACGGCTACCGTCAGCTCTGGCACAAGCGCGGCGTGATGCCGATGCTTCGCGCGCTGATGTCGGCGCGTCAGATTGCGGAAAACCTGCTGGCAACGGCGGGAGGCGAGCGTCGCCTGACTGATATTTTACACATCAGCGAGCTGCTACAGGAAGCCGGTTCGCAGTTGGAAAGCGAGCATGCGCTGGTGCGCTGGTTATCCCAGCATATTCTTGAGCCGGACAGCAATGCATCCAGCCAGCAGCTCAGGCTGGAAAGCGATAAGCACCTGGTCAAAATCGTCACTATTCACAAATCGAAAGGGCTGGAATACCCGCTGGTCTGGCTGCCTTTCATCACTCATTTTCGCGTGCAGGATCAGGCGTTCTATCACGATCGCCGTTCGTTTGAAGCGGTGCTGGATCTCAGCCAGGCTGATGAGAGCATCGAGCTGGCTGAGGTTGAACGTCTGGCGGAAGACCTACGTCTGCTCTACGTCGCGCTGACCCGTTCGGTATGGCACTGCAGCCTTGGCGTTGCGCCGCTGGTACGCCGCCGGGGAGATAAAAAAGGTGACACCGATGTGCATCAAAGCGCGCTGGGCCGTCTGTTGCAAAAAGGCGAGCCGATGAACGCTGCCGGACTGCGCGCCGCCATTGATGCGCTTTGTAGTGACGATATTGCCTGTCGGGTCCCTGATGAACCGGACACCGAACGCTGGCTTTCTGCTGAAGAAAGCCGCGAGCCGTTGAGCGCGCGGACGCTGCCGCGCCTGCCAGGCGATAACTGGCGCGTTACCAGTTATTCCGGCCTGCAACAGCGCGGGCACGGTATCGCGCAGGATCTGATCCCCCGGCTGGACGTTGATGCGGCGGGCGTCGGTGAAGCGATTGTGGAATCCGGACTCACGCCGCACCAGTTCCCGCGTGGGGCGTCACCGGGAACATTTTTGCATAGCCTGTTTGAAGCGCTTGATTTTACCCAGCCGGTGGACCCGCTTTGGGTGCAGGAACAACTCGCGCTTGGCGGCTATGACGTACATTGGGCGTCGGTTCTGACCCCGTGGCTGGAGGCCATTTTGCATGCGCCGCTCAACGAAACTGGCGTGAGCCTGAGCGCACTTTCAGCGCATGAAAAACAGGTGGAGATGGAGTTTTATCTGCCGATTTCGCAGCCGCTGATTGCCAGCCAACTGGATGCGTTGATCCGTCAGTATGACCCGCTCTCGGCGGGCTGTCCTCCGCTGGATTTTATGCAGGTACGCGGCATGCTGAAAGGGTTTATCGACCTGGTGTTCCGTCATCAGGGGCGTTATTACCTGCTCGACTACAAGTCTAACTGGCTGGGTGAAGACAGTACGGCGTACACCCAGCAGGCGATGGCCGCTGCCATGCAGGCGCATCGCTATGATCTGCAATATCAGCTTTATACCCTGGCACTGCATCGCTATTTACGTCATCGCATTGCAGACTACGACTATGAACGTCATTTTGGCGGCGTCATCTACCTCTTCCTGCGCGGCGTTGACAGCGAACAACCGCAGCAGGGGATTTACGCGACCCGACCTGACGCAGAATTGGTCGCTTTGATGGACGAGATGTTTGCCGGTGCGACACTGGAGGAGACGTTATGACAATCCAAACGCGATTACTGGAGGCGGTAGAGCAAAAGCAGCTCCGGGCGCTGGATGCCCAGTTTGCGCTGGCGGTTGCCGGTAACGATAACCCTGCGGTCACGCTGGCAGCGGCGCTACTCAGTCGTGAAGCGGGTGAGGGACACGTCTGTTTACCGCTTTCCCGTTTATCCTTAAGCGAAGACGCCCATCCTCTGCTGAGCGCATGGCTAGGCGAAGCAGGTGAGCCAGCAGACTGGACTGAATGCCTGCTGGCCTCCGTGGCGGTGAGTCGTGGCGAGCGTCCCACTCCGTTGGTGCTGTACGGCGATCGCCTGTACCTGAACCGGATGTGGAATAACGAACGTACGGTCGCCCGTTTTTTCAGTGAAGTTAACCAGGCCATCGACGTCGATGAGTCGCGGCTGGCCCAGACGCTGGAGACGCTTTTTCCGCGAACAGAAGAGGGCGTTAACTGGCAAAAAGTGGCGGCGGCCGTGGCGCTGACTCGCCGTATATCGGTGATCTCCGGTGGTCCGGGCACCGGTAAAACCACCACGGTTGCGAGGCTGCTGGCGGCATTGATTCAGATGACCGACGGCGAGCGCTGTCGTATTCGCCTGGCGGCACCGACGGGAAAAGCGGCGGCGCGTCTGACCGCGTCGCTGGGCGCGGCACTGCGTGAGCTGCCGCTGACCGATGAGCAAAAGAAACGCATTCCGGATGATGCCAGTACGTTGCATCGGCTGTTGGGTGCGCAGCCCGGCAGCCAGCGCCTGCGCCATCATGCGGGCAACCCCCTGCATCTTGATGTGCTGGTGGTGGATGAAGCCTCGATGATTGATTTGCCCATGATGTCACGCCTGATTGATGCGCTACCGCCGCACGGGCGGGTGATTTTTCTTGGCGATCGCGACCAGCTGGCGTCCGTTGAGGCGGGCGCGGTGCTGGGGGATATCTGTGCCTTTGTGAATGCCGGGTTTACCCCCGAACGCGCAAAACAGCTGAGTCGGCTGACCGGCAGCACCATTCCGGCGGGCGTGGGTACCCAGGCCGCCTCTTTGCGGGACAGCCTCTGTCTGCTGCAAAAAAGCTACCGTTTCGGCAGTGATTCCGGTATCGGCCAGCTGGCGTCGGCGATTAATCGCGGTGATAAAGCCGCGTTGAAAACGGTATTCCAGCAGGGATTTAGCGATATTGAAAAACGTACCCTGCGCAGCGGGGAAGACTATGTCGCTATGCTTGAAGAGGCGTTAGCCGGATATGGCCGCTACCTGACGTTGTTGCGCGAAGGCGCAGAGCCGGGGGCTGTCATTCAGGCATTTAATGAATATCAGCTGCTGTGCGCCCTGCGAGAAGGGCCATTCGGCGTAAGCGGACTGAATGAACGCCTTGAACAGGTGATGGTGCAAAAACGTAAAATCCAGCGTTCCGCGCATACCCGCTGGTACGAGGGGCGGCCGGTAATGATTGCGCGTAATGACAGTTCGCTGGGGCTGTTTAACGGAGATATCGGTATTGCGCTCGATCGTGGGCAGGGGCTGCGGGTATGGTTCGCTTTGCCGGATGGGTCCATCAAGTCAGTGCAGCCCAGCCGTTTGCCGGAACATGAAACCACCTGGGCGATGACGGTGCACAAATCGCAAGGGTCTGAATTTGATCATGCTGCGTTGATTTTGCCCAGCCAGCACTCACCCGTTGTCACCCGCGAACTGGTATATACCGCCATTACCCGCGCGCGCCGCCGCCTGTCGTTGTACGCCGATGAGCGGATATTAACTGCGGCTGTTGCTATTCGCACGGAACGTCGCAGCGGGCTGTCTGCGCTGTTTAATGACGGCATTACAGAGTAGGTTTTGTTGGCCGGATAAGGCATTTATGCCATATCCGGCAACGACCTCTATCCCAAATCTGCCATCAGCACTTTTGACCGCCGCTGATAGTTGTACATCTCTTTCTTGCTTTCCGGTAGCAGGTCGATATCCACCGGGGTAAAGCCGCGCTCCTGAAACCAGTGAATGCTGCGCGTGGTCAACACGAACAGCTTGCTGAGCCCCATTTGCCGGGCTTGCACGGCGATCCGCTCCAGCAAAACCTCGCCACGCGACGAACTACGATAGTCCGGATGCACCGCTACGCAGGCCATTTCGCCAATTCGTTCTTCCGGGAAAGGGTACAGCGCGGCACAGGCGATGGTCAGGTTATCGCGCTGAATAATGGTGAACTTGTCGATCTCCATTTCCAGTTGTTCGCGCGAGCGGCGAACCAGAATACCTTGCTGCTCCAGCGGGCGGATCAGCTCCAGGATCCCGCCGATATCATTGATGGTTGCGCGACGGATCTGCTCGGCACTCTCCATCACGATTTGCGTCCCAATCCCGTCACGTGAGAACAGTTCTTGCAATAGCGTGCCGTCTTCCTGATAGCTAATCAGGTGGCAGCGGCGTACCCCGCTACGACAGGCTTTGACTGCACCCCGCAGGAAGCGCACGGTACCGGAGCTGTAGTCACCGATCGCTTCCTGGGCTTCAACGCGCGCCTGGGCCTCGTTGGGGAACAGTTCGGACACAATATCGCCATCATCGTTAATGACCCCTTGCGAGGAGCAAAAGCCGATCATCTTTTCCGCCTTCAGTTTGATGGCTAACTGAGTGGCGACCTCTTCAGACGTCAAGTTAAAGCTCTCGCCGGTCACGGAAACGGCGACAGGTCCCATCAGAACAATGGCGCCGCTGTCCAGTTGGCGGTGAATCGCCTCTTCATCAATACGACGAATGCGCCCGCTGTGGCAGTAATCGACGCCGTCATCCACGCCCAACGGCTGGGAGATAATAAAATTCCCGCTGACCACGTTGATGTGCGCACCCTGCAAGGGCGTATTGTTCAGGCTCATCGACAGGCGTGCAGTAATATCAAGCTGGAGCAGACCAGCTGCCTGTTTGACCAGCTCCAGCGTTTTGGCGTCGGTCACGCGCGTATTCTTGTGATACACCGGCTCATGATGATGCGCAGCAAGATTGGCATCAATCTGTGGCCGTGCGCCATACACCACAACCAGGCGAATGCCGAGGCTATGAAGGAGTCCAATATCATTGACGATACTGGAAAAATTTTCATGCTCGATGGCTTCGCCGCCCAGCATAATGACAAACGTTTTTCCCCGATGGGTATTGATATAGGGAACAGAATGGCGGAATCCCTGTACCAGCTCGGTTCTACGCTCCTTCACCACGGCACACCTCTATTGCATGATTATTCGTAATTTGTGTATTTTTATTCTGTTTTCGCGTTGTGCGCAAGCGTAATTTTTATTCCTGCTAAAGATTTTTCCCAGTAATGCCGTGAATATAAAAAGAATGTTTACCCTTTTGTAGATGACAGATTATGCGTCATTCGTTAAAGTTTCCGGTCAATTCGGACGTTTTACGTATTACCTCTACTAAAGATTTCTTTTGCTCGGGAGAAGCATGTCGGGATCCAATTCAGCAATCAGTCGCCGCCGTTTACTGAAAGGTGCGGGTGCTATGTGGCTTTTGAGCGTCAGTCAGGTCGGTTTGGCTGCCGTGAGTCAGGTCGTTGCGGTGCGCGTATGGCCAGCGTCCAGCTATACCCGCGTCACGGTAGAATCCAATCGTCTGCTGAAATACAAACAGTTTGCCCTGAGTAATCCTGAGCGTGTGGTGGTAGATATTGAAGGCGTCAATTTGAACTCGGTGCTTAAGGGTATTGGGACGCAGATCCGCCCGGACGATCCGTACATCAAGTCGGCAAGAGTCGGGCAGTTTGACCCGCAGACCGTGCGTATGGTGTTTGAGCTGAAGCAAAATGTGAAGCCACAGCTTTTTGCGCTGGCACCGGTAGCGGGCTTTAAAGAACGACTGGTGATGGATCTCTATCCGGCCAATGCCCAGGATGTACAGGATCCTCTGCTGGCGTTGCTTGAAGATTACAACAAGGGCGATCTGGATAAGCAGGTGCCGCCTGCGCAAAGTGGTCCACAGCCGGGTAAAGCGGGGCGCGATCGTCCGATTGTCATTATGCTCGATCCCGGTCACGGCGGAGAAGACTCCGGTGCCGTGGGGAAATACAAGACGCGCGAAAAAGACGTGGTGCTACAAATTGCCCGCCGTCTGCGCGCGCTGATTGAGAAAGAAGGCAACATGAAGGTCTTTATGACGCGAAATGAAGATATCTTCATTCCGCTGAAGGTGCGCGTGGCTAAAGCTCAGAAACAGCGTGCCGATCTGTTTGTCTCTATTCACGCCGATGCGTTTACCAGCCGACAGCCCAGCGGTTCGTCGGTGTTCGCACTCTCCACCAAAGGCGCGACCAGTACGGCCGCAAAATTTTTGGCGCAAACCCAGAACGCCTCGGATCTTATTGGTGGCGTCAGCAAGAGTGGTGACCGCTACGTCGACCACACTATGTTTGATATGGTGCAGTCACTGACTATCGCCGACAGCCTGAAGTTTGGTAAAGCGGTACTGAATAAACTCGGTAAGGTGAATAATCTGCATAAGAACCAGGTTGAACAGGCCGGGTTTGCGGTACTGAAGGCCCCTGATATTCCGTCTATCCTCGTGGAAACGGCATTTATCAGTAACGTTGAAGAAGAGCGTAAGCTCAAAACCGCGACGTTCCAGCAGGAAGTGGCGGAGTCGATTCTGGCAGGGATCAAAGCGTATTTTGCCGATGGGGCGACGCTGGCAAGAAGGGGATAATAAAAAAGCGCTGAAAAGCGCTTTTTTTACGGGCCGTAGAAACAAAAAAACACCCGTCAGGGTGCTTAATGTATTGGTTGCGGGGGCCGGATTTGAACCGACGACCTTCGGGTTATGAGCCCGACGAGCTACCAGGCTGCTCCACCCCGCGTCACCGTACTGCTTTCTATTTTATCAAATTTGATTGGTTGCGGGGGCCGGATTTGAACCGACGACCTTCGGGTTATGAGCCCGACGAGCTACCAGGCTGCTCCACCCCGCGTCCGTCATTACTCTTCCATCGAGTAACGTTACTGCTTCAAATTTTAATTGGTTGCGGGGGCCAGATTTGAACTGACGACCTTCGGGTTATGAGCCCGACGAGCTACCAGGCTGCTCCACCCCGCGTCCGTGGATGCGCACTATACTCTGCTAACGATTTCATGCAACCTTTTTTTACGTGGATCACTGTTTTAGGATGAAAATGAACAAAAACAACGCATTTCGGTCTATTTTTTGTTCAAAATTTGCCTTGAGGTATGTATTCGCATTTCATTAGGTTCAGGGGTTTGTTATCTTCATCTCGCATTCAGGCAACTTAAGACGAGAACAATGAAAGGACGTTGGGCAAAATATCTTCTGGCGGGGGCGGTAGTCGTGATGCTCGCCGCGTGTTCCTCTAAACCCACCGATCGTGGGCAGCAGTATAAAGACGGGAAATTGACCCAGCCTTTCTCACTGGTGAATCAGCCCGATGCGGTTGGCGCACCGATCAATGCCGGTGATTTTGCCGAGCAGGTAAATCAGATCCGCAGTTCCTCACCGCGTTTATATGGCAATCAGAGCAACGTCTACAACGCTATCCAGGAATGGTTACGCGCGGGCGGTGATACGCGCAGTATGCGCCAGTTCGGTATTGATGCCTGGCAAATGGAAGGGGCGGATAACTATGGTAACGTTCAGTTCACCGGCTACTACACGCCGGTCATCCAGGCGCGCCATACGCGTCAGGGGGAATTTCAGTACCCTATCTACCGCATGCCGCCAAAACGCGGACGCTTACCAACGCGTGCTGAAATCTACGCCGGGGCGCTGAGTGACAACTATATTCTGGCCTACAGCAACTCCCTGATGGATAACTTCATTATGGATGTGCAGGGTAGCGGCTATATCGACTTCGGCGATGGCAGCCCGCTTAACTTCTTTAGCTATGCCGGGAAAAACGGTCATGCCTACCGCAGTATTGGTAAAGTACTGATCGACCGTGGCGAAGTGAAGAAAGAAGATATGTCGATGCAGGCGATCCGCCACTGGGGCGAAACGCACAGCGAAGCCGAAGTACGTGAGCTGCTGGAGCAAAACCCGTCGTTCGTTTTCTTTAAACCACAATCTTATGCTCCGGTTAAAGGTGCCAGCGCAGTGCCGCTGATTGGCCGCGCATCGGTTGCTTCCGATCGCAGCATTATTCCAGCCGGTACGACGTTACTGGCAGAAGTCCCGCTGCTGGATAATAACGGCAAATTTACCGGTCAGTATGAACTGCGCTTGATGGTGGCACTGGATGTCGGTGGCGCTATCAAAGGCCAGCACTTTGATATCTACCAGGGTATCGGTGCTGATGCCGGACATCGCGCAGGTTGGTATAATCACTATGGTCGCGTCTGGGTGCTGAAGTCATCCGGCAGCGCGGGTAACGTATTTAGCGGCTAGTTGCCTGGCGGCTAGCCTTATCAGGCCTACGAATTAGCGCGTAGGCCGGATAAGCGAAGCGCCATCCGGCTATGAAACGACACTCAGGGCGGCATTGTCCGCTCTTTTTGTTTTCTATATCTGAGGTTCTATGTCAGTGGTAATAAGCGACGCCTGGCGTCAGCGTTTTGGTGGCACCGCGCGTCTGTATGGTGAAAATGCCCTGCAATTGTTTGCCGGGGCGCATGTTTGCGTGGTCGGGATTGGTGGCGTGGGCTCGTGGGCGGCGGAAGCACTGGCGCGTACTGGTATTGGCTCGATTACGCTCATCGATATGGATGATGTGTGCGTCACCAATACTAACCGTCAGATCCATGCCCTGCGAGATACCGTCGGGCAGGCGAAAGCCGAGGTGATGGCCGAGCGGATACGCCAGATTAACCCAGAGTGTCGGGTTAATGTTGTTGACGATTTTGTCACGCCAGATAATGTTGCTGAGTATATGAACGCGGGCTTTTCGTATGTCATTGACGCTATCGACAGCGTGCGCCCGAAAGCGGCGCTGATTGCTTACTGTCGACGCAATAAAATTCCGCTGGTCACCACCGGTGGCGCGGGGGGGCAGATCGACCCCACGCAGATTCAGGTCGTTGATCTGGCAAAAACCATTCAGGATCCGCTGGCGGCGAAGTTACGTGAGCGGCTAAAAAGCGATTTTGGCGTGGTGAAGAACAGTAAAGGCAAGCTGGGTGTGGACTGCGTGTTCTCGACCGAAGCGCTGGTGTACCCGCAGGCTGACGGCTCCGTGTGTGCTATGAAGGCGACGGCGGAAGGGCCGAAACGTATGGATTGTGCATCCGGATTTGGCGCGGCCACCATGGTGACCGCAACCTTTGGCTTTGTTGCCGTGTCTCACGCACTGAAGAAGATGATGGCGAAAGCCGCACGTCAACCCTGATTGTGTCGGATGGCGCTACACTTATCCGACCTACGGTTTGTGTGGCGTTGTCGGCCGGATAAGACGCATCAGCGTTGCCATCCGGCATCCTGAACTGCCCCAATGAGCGCATTCAACCCCTGGCTGCGCGAGGCGCTAAGCTGCGCGCGTAAACCCAATTCATCAAAGAACGCCATTGGCGAATGCGTCTGTAACTCGGCGGCGGTTTTGCCCTCGACGGCGGTGAGTAAAACCGCCAGCAGACCGCGCACGATACGTCCTTCGCTGTCGCCAAAAAAATGCAGGGTGCCATTATCCTGCAGGGTATACCCCAGCCAGACGCGGTTTTCGCATCCGGCAATTTCTTTGGCCTGTGCCTTCAGCGCATCCGGCAGAGCCGGAAGCTGCTTACCGAGCAGGATCAACTGACGGTATTTATCTTCCCATTGGTTGAGTGGGAGAAAGGTATTGCGTAATGTCTCTTCGGTTACGGTTGTGCCAAACGGGTGTCCGGCGAGCAGAGGAGTTGTCATTAATCCACCAATATTTCCAGCGCGCGGTCAACGGCTGTGACCAACGCATCCACATCACTTTGGCTATTATAAGGTGCAAATGAGGCGCGCAGGGTGCCTGAAACGCCAAGTTCTGCTAACAGCGGCTGTGCGCAGTGCTGTCCTGCACGCAACGCAATGCCATATTCGGCCAGCAGCGTGACCATATCGCTGTGGTGCACCCCGGCGAAGTCAAAGGCTAACAAGCTGGAATCCTGACAGCGGAAGGAGCGGAATCCAGGCCGTTTTGCCAACGCATCTTCCGCCAGCGTCGCCAGGCCACGGCTCCAGCTCTCGGCCTGAACAATGTCGATATCCGCCAGCCATTCCAGCGCCGCGCTCAGGCCGATGACTCCGGCCACGTTAGGCGTACCCGCTTCCAGCTTCCACGGTGCTGCCTGAGTGGTGAACCCCTCAAAGCTGACCTCGCTAATCATCTTACCACCGCCGAGCCAGGGTGACATGGCGTCCAGTAGCTCAGGCTTACCGTACAGTGCGCCAATGCCGGTTGGGCCATACAGCTTGTGGCCCGAGAAGGCATAGAAATCAATATCTAACTGCTGAACGTCGGCGGGAAAATGCACCACACCCTGGGCGCCGTCTACCATCACCACCATTCCTGCCGCGTGGGCAAGTGTAATCGCGCGCGCTAAATCCGGGCAGCCGCCGGTGACGTTAGACATCTGTCCCAGCGCCAGTATGCGACTGCGCGGGGTGATGAGCTCGGGCAAACGCTCAACGTCAGGAAGTAACTGCGCGTTGAGCGGCAGTCTGACGACCCTGGCCCCGGTTTGCTGGGCGACCATCAGCCAGGGGACGAGGTTGGCGTGATGTTCTGCCACGCTAACGATGATCTCATCACCCGGCTGCAAGCGTGGGCGCGCGTAGCTTTGCGCCACCATATTGATGGCCTCCGTCGTGCCGCGGGTCCAGACGATGGTTTTGTCATCCGGCGCGTTGATCAGTCGGGCGACTTTTTCCCGTGCTGCCTCATAGCGAGCGGTCAGGCGCTGGGCTTCGGCAAACTGGCTGCGATGGACGTTCCCGGCGCTCAGGCTATAAAACTGATGCGTAGCTTCAATAACCGTCTGCGGCTTGAGCGCTGTGGCGGCACTGTCGAGATAGACGCCAGCATCATTGAGTGCGGGAAACTGTGCGCGAAACTGCGCGGGGTTAAAAGCGTTCATGGGATTCCTCAGTTCAATACCCCGATCGTGGCGCAAAAAGGGCGCTGGCACAAGGGTAACCCTAAGCATCGGAATCCTCTGGATATCCTGGTGAAATCAGACCAGTGTCTTATGCTAGATAATGTTGGGCGAAGATTTTTGCCTGTTATGAAATTCGTTTTATCTAGCATAAATCGCTTTAAGGAGAAGAATATGAAAAAGACTGCCGCCATTATCTCTGCCTGTATGCTGACTTTTGCCCTGAGCGCCTGTTCTGGTTCGAACTATGTTATGCACACCAACGATGGTCGGACAATCGTGTCTGATGGTAAGCCAAAGACCGATGATGAAACGGGAATGATTTCGTACAAGGACGCTAACGGCAACAAACAGCAGATTAACCGTACTGACGTGAAAGAGATGGTAGAACTGGAGAACTAGCCGCTCGGCCATCGATAAAACGCAGACAAAAAAAAGCACCGCAAATTGGCGGTGCTACATTAATCACTATGGACAGACAGGGTAAATGTACAGGAAGTGAAAAAGGGTAGCTTTGCTACCATGGTCTGAATCGCAGACCAATTGCAAACACAACAACACAACATCACAACCGTAAGCCAAAAGCCCACCAGAACACGCATTCCGATAAAACTTTTCGTTCCGGCTTCAGGAAGTGCCGCCACTATAGGTATTTGCTGGTAGAACCTCAACGGACAATTTATAATGTCTCAGATTAAAAAAACTAATAGGTTACAGCCTGTTAGATAACTGTTAAATTCATTTAACATCAAAGCCTAAAAGTCATGTCAAAACGATTACCACCCTTAAATGCGTTACGTGTTTTTGATGCCGCGGCGCGTCATTTGAGCTTTACTCGCGCAGCAGAAGAGCTTTTTGTGACGCAGGCCGCAGTAAGTCACCAAATCAAGTCACTCGAGGATTTCCTAGGGCTGAAGCTGTTCCGTCGACGCAATCGATCTCTTCTGTTGACGGAAGAAGGCCAAAGCTACTTTCTCGACATCAAAGAGATTTTTTCGCAATTAACCGATGCGACGCGTAAACTTCAGGCACGCAGTGCAAAAGGTGCGCTTACCGTCAGTTTATTGCCCAGTTTTGCCATTCAATGGCTGGTGCCCAGACTCTCTAGCTTTAACTCAGCTTATCCGGGAATCGACGTCAGGATCCAGGCGGTTGACCGTCAGGAAGATAAACTGGCTGACGATGTTGACGTGGCGATTTTTTATGGTCGCGGCAACTGGCCTGGCCTGCGCGTAGAAAAATTGTACGCAGAATATCTGTTGCCGGTCTGCTCTCCTTTATTGCTCACCGGCGATAAACCGCTGAAGACGCCAGAGGATCTGGCAAAGCACACGTTATTGCATGATGCTTCTCGCCGCGACTGGCAGGCCTATACGCGCCAGCTTGGGTTGAATCATATTAACGTTCAGCAGGGACCTATCTTCAGCCATAGCGCCATGGTGCTACAGGCTGCCATCCATGGACAGGGTGTTGCGCTGGCCAATAACGTGATGTCGCAATCAGAAATTGAAGCGGGCCGTCTGGTTTGCCCGTTTAATGATGTGTTGGTCAGCAAAAACGCGTTTTATCTGGTTTGTCATGACAGTCAGGCAGAACTGGGTAAAATAGCCGCCTTCCGTCAGTGGATTCTGGCGAAAGCGGCCACTGAACAAGAAAAATTCCGCTTTCGTTACGAACAATAATTTACGTAGGGTATTAACATGACCAGCCGTTTTATGCTGATTTTTGCCGCCATAAGTGGCTTTATCTTTGTTGCTCTGGGCGCGTTTGGGGCTCACGTGCTAAGCAAAACGCTTGGCGTTGTTGAAATGGGTTGGATCCAGACCGGTCTTGAGTATCAGGCGTTTCATACGCTGGCTATTTTTGGTCTGGCCGTCGCCATGCAGCGACGTATCAGCATTTGGTTTTACTGGAGTAGCGTGTTCATGGCATTAGGCACCGTGCTGTTTAGCGGTAGCCTGTATTGCCTCGCGCTCTCTCATTTACGCCTGTGGGCGTTTGTTACCCCGGTCGGTGGTTTCAGCTTCCTGGTAGGTTGGGCGCTGATGTTAGTGGGTGCTATTCGATTGAAACGTAAGGGCGTTAGCCATGAATAAGGTTGTATTGTTGTGTCGCCCGGGTTTTGAGAAAGAGTGCGCCGCAGAAATTACGGATAAAGCAACACGCCGAGAAGTGTTCGGCTTTGCCCGCGTGAAAGACAATGCGGGGTACGTGACTTTTGAGTGCTATCAGCAGGGGGATGCAGAAAAGCTCGTAAAAGAGTTGCCGTTTAGCTCGCTGATTTTTGCTCGCCAGATGTTTGTTGTCGGCGAGTTGCTGCAATATTTACCGCCGGAAGACCGCATTACGCCGATTGTTGGCATGTTGCAGGGCGTGGTGGAGAAGGGCGGCGATCTGCGTGTCGAAGTGGCCGACACTAACGAAAGCAAAGAACTGGTGAAGTTTTGCCGTAAATTTACCGTACCGCTACGTGCGGCGCTGCGCGAAGCGGGCGTGCTGGCAAAGTATGAGACACCAAAGCGCCCGGTTGTCCACGTGTTCTTTATTGCGCCGGGCTGTTGTTACACCGGTTATTCTTGGCCAGACAACAACTCGCCGTTTTACATGGGGATCCCACGTCTGAAGTTCCCTGCCGATGCGCCGAGTCGCTCAACGCTGAAGCTGGAAGAAGCGCTGCATGTCTTTATTCCGGCCGATGAGTGGGATGAGCGTCTGGCAAACGGCATGTATGCGGTGGATTTAGGCGCATGTCCTGGCGGCTGGACCTATCAGCTGGTCAAACGCAACATGTGGGTTTACTCCGTGGACAATGGTCCGATGGCGCAAAGCCTGATGGATACCGGACAGGTTACCTGGCTGCGTGAAGACGGATTTAAGTACCGTCCGAATCGTAGCAACATTTCGTGGATGGTTTGCGATATGGTGGAAAAACCGGCGAAAGTTGCCGCGCTGATGGCGCAGTGGCTGGTCAATGGCTGGTGTCGTGAGACGATTTTCAATCTCAAACTGCCGATGAAAAAACGCTACGAAGAAGTGTCGCAAAACCTGGCGTATATTCAGGAGCAGTTGGATGAACACAACATCAATGCACAAATTCAGGCGCGTCAGCTGTACCATGACCGCGAGGAAGTGACCGTGCACGTGCGCCGTCTGTGGGCGGCCGTTGGTGGTCGTCGCGACGAGCGATAAGACGCCCGGGCCGGATGACGCATACGTTTATCCGGCCTGGATTACCGCACCGTCTGCCTGCTGTTCACCCGAAATAATATGCGTGACCTCCTCCAGATGCCCGATCCGGGCCTCGCCAGAACGATCTAACTTACTTTTATCGAAAAGCAGCAATGACTGTGATGCACGCTTGAGCAGAATAGATTTGAACTCCGCGTTGCGGCTGTTGGAATCCCAAAGCGTGCCGCTGCTATCGATCCCGGCACAGGAAAAAATAAACAGGTCGATGTCGAGGGATTTCAACTGAGAAATGAGCGACGGATTTACGTAGCAACCGTCCTTACGCTCCAGCCTACCGCCTGAGCAGATGAGCTGAATATGTTTACGTTTGGCCAGTTCCTGGCAAATGGGCTGACTGTTGGTAAATACCTGGATGTTGATATCCGGCAACTGTCGGGCCAGATACCAGCAGGTCGAACTGGCGTCCAGGGCTATCACCATGCCTTCTTCTATCCATGTCAGCGCTTCCCGTGCGGCATCGGCTTTATGCGCATGATGGCTGTTACGTCGAATGTGAAACGGGTCGCCGCTGTTTTGATTTTCCCGCTGAATGACCCTGGCGCATCCGTGGCTGCGCAGGACTTTGCCCTGGGTTTGTAGTTCGCTGAGATCGCGGCGGATAGTCTCTTTACTGACGTTCAGCTGCAAAGCCCAAACTTCAGTGGTCAGGTTTTGATGGTGAATGAGCAAGTCTACTATCGCCTGCTGGCGCGCCGCTTTCATGGTCCGATCCTCATCGTTGGATGAATGCCCGCTTCTGACGGGCACTCCGATCAGAGATTACGGTGTTACGCCTTTTTTCAAAAGAATATTTCCGTACTTTGCCCGCTCGCCGGTGATAACGACAGCAAACGCGTTTTGCGCCCGCTCGTAGAATGCATAGCGATCAATGCGCGTGATACCCGGACCGCCCGCTGGCAAGGAGAGCGCATCGCGATACCGTGCTTCGACGCTTGGGTCGAGTGAATCCCCTTCAACGGGCGCCATCATCACCAGCGGCGGAGCGTAACTGTCCAGTTCAAACAACGGAATAATCGCCTGTAGCAGGGTGTCGACCTGCAGGCCGTCGGCGCGGATCACCTGTGGCCCCATGCTGTGCGCGGGAAAATGAGCATCGGAAAAGATAATTTCATCGCCGTGACCCATTTCAGCCAGCACTTTCAGCAGGTCGGGGGAAATTAAAGGGGAAATCGTTTTTAGCATGTCACTCGACTCCTGTGAGTTCGGGTTCAGTTTGCGGATAGAAATATCGGTACTGGTAGTGCACCTGGGCGCGAGCCTGCTCCGGTGAGGTAAATTCCCCAATGCCTGACCAGGCAAACATCGCCGCCCCGGCGACGGTGGTTTCGGCGTCATCCAGCACTTTGATCGGGATACCCAGAACGTTGGCTTTAATCTGATTCCACAGCGCGTTACGACTTCCCCCACCAACCAGCAGCAGCTCTGTCGCCTGGAAGTGACCGATGGTCTCCAGTGTCTGTAGATTTTGCTGCAGCCGGTGGGTGAGTCCCTCCAGTACCGCACGGTATAAATGTCCCCGCGTGCTGTTGAGCGTGACGCCCTGCCAACCCGCGTTCGCGTCGGTGAGCAGATCGCACTGCATTTTTACCCCATCAGCCCCAGCCGGAATGGCGTTGGCTTCATCGATAAGCGTTTGCCACGGCGTATCGGCAGTCCACAGCAGCTTGCGTACCCATTCGAGAACGCCGGAAGCCAACCATTGCATACCGGGATTGTACAGCCCAGCGTGGCTGTCCAGTTCGCAGGTGGAGCCGGAATACTGGCTCAGCAGTGGGGTATTCACCTGCGCGCTGCGCACCATCAAAATTTCCCATGTGCCGGAGGAGAGCACCGGTTCATCCGGCTGTGCGCCCGCGCCAAAGAGAGCGAACTGTGTATCATGCCCGGCGGAAATGACCGGAATGCCCGTCGGTAGCCCGAGCAATGTTGCCGTGGTGCTTTGCAACGTCCCAATATGCTCGCCTGCTTCAACGAGGCGGGGAAACAGTCGGCGTGGAATGCCGGCTGCCTGCAAAATGTCGGGGCTGAACTCTCGCTGATGGATATCCAGCAGCTGGCTGGTGCCTGCCATGGTGATATCCGTCGTGTATTCACCGGTTAAGCGATGGTTAAGAAGCGAGGAGATAAATAGCCAGGCGTGCGCCCGTTCCAGTAATTGCGGGTGGTTTTCTTTGAGCCACACCAGTTTATACAGGGTGTTAAAGCTGAAGGCGCCGACGCCGGAGATGTCCTGCAACTGCTGTGGTGTCATCAGACGGCTGATATTGGCCATCACGGCGGCGGTGCGTGGGCATTTCCAGCTGATTACCGGATAAAGCAGTTCGCCATTTTCATCAACTAGCGCGCCGTCTACGCCAAACGTGGTGACGGTAATCCCGCGGATTTGGCGGGTAGACAGTTCAGATGACAGGCGGTGGCAGCAGTCGGCAAAGCGTTGCAGAATGGCATCCAGGGACCACTGATGCCAGGTGCTGTTTTCTGAGGCGATATCACTGGCGTTCGGTGTGGAGGCGCGGGCAACGATTTTTCCCTGACAGTCAACGGCAATGGCCCGCACGTTGGTTGCGCCACAGTCGAGGACCAGTATAACGTCTTGTTTCATAGCCACTCCAAATGTTGCCGGATGGCGCTGCGCTTATCCGGCCTACAAATTTTACAGTTGTAGGCCCGGTAAGCTTGCGCCACCGGGCAGAGTCGCATTAACGTTTATACAGCGGGCCATAGTTCTGGCAGGCGCGATAATCCTGGCCTTCACTGTCCATACCGTGTGCAGCCCAGGCTGAAGGGCGATAGATTTTCTCTTCTTCCACGTTGTGCATACACACTGGAATACGCAGCATGGCGGCAAGGGTAATAAAGTCTGCACCAACGTGACCAATAGTCAGCACACCGTGGTTCGCACCCCAGTTCGCCATCACCGAGTAAACGTCGCTGAACGGACCTTTACCGGTTAAGCGCGGAGCAAACCAGGTCGTTGGCCAGGTGGAGTTGGTGCGGGCATCGAGCTGGTCATGCATATCTTTCGGCAATTCCACGCTCCAGCCTTCGGCTATCTGCAGCACCGGTCCCAGACCTTTGATGATATTGATACGGGTCATGGTGAACGGCACACCGCCTTCGGTCAGGAAGCGAGAGGAGTAACCGCCGCCGCGGAAGTATTCATGAATAGCCGGGCACCATTCGGTTGCCGCCAGGCAATCATCCACCTCTTGCTGGGAGATTTCCCAGTGCGGTTTCATGGTCGGTTTGCCATCGCTGTCACGCTGTTTGCAGGAGCCGTCCAACGCCGCAGATCCGGAGTTGATCAGGTGAATAATACCGTGCTCAGCAAGGCCAGTCAGCGGCTGGCCGGTGACGCGTTGCACCGCTTCCGGTGACCAGTAGGTGCGTACATCGGCAAAGACTTGCGCGGTACCGGTAAGCTGGCGGCCAAACAGCATTGCTACACCGTTCAGACTGTCGTTTTCGGTGGCAACCACATACGGTTCGCGTATGCCGTTCCAGTCAAATGAGCTGTTCAGCAGGGCTTCGGCGGTGTCGCCATTCGGGTATTGATCGGTCCAGTGACGCTGACCCTGGAAGCCCGCGGCAATGGCGTTGAAGCCCAGCGACTCTTCGACCAGGCCTTTTTCAGCCAGTATCTTGTTACCTTGCATCATGTCACGGATGCACATTGCCATCAGCAGACTTTCTTTCAGGACCGCGCGGCTTTGCTCTTCGTTGCGTTTGTACTGTTGGGCATTCTGATCTTCGCCATAGCGGAAGTTTTTGTCCGCCCACGCCAGCGCAATCTCCAGCTCGGTTTCGTCATAGATTTTTTGGTCAATACGACGACGCAGCTCGGTCATATCTACCGGCTGAACCTTCATTCCCAGCCAGGATTCAAAGAAGTTATGATCGACAATGGATCCTGCGATCCCCATTGAAACGCCGCCCACGGACAGATAGCTTTTGCCTTTCATACTGGCAACGGCCAGGCCTGCACGGCTAAAGCGCAGCAGTTTTTCTTCAACATCGGCGGGGATGGTGGTGTCACCCGCATCCTGCACGTCATGACCGTAAATCGAGAAAGCAGGCAGACCTTTTTGGTTATGCGCTGCCAGCGCTGCAGCCAGATAAACAGCGCCAGGACGTTCCGTGCCGTTGAAGCCCCAGATGGCTTTTGGACGCATTGGGTCCATGTCGATGGTTTCGCTGCCGTAGCACCAGCATGGTGTCACGGTGATCGTCACGCCGACATTTTGGCTACTGAATTTTTCTTCGCAGGCGGCGGATTCAGCCATCCCGGCAATGCAGGTGTCTGCAATCACGCACTCAATCTGCGCGCCGCAGGCGTGACGAAGTTTCTCGGTGATAAGCGCGGCAGTGGCTTTCGCCATATTCATGGTCTGTTCTTCGAGCGACTCACGTACACCCATACGACGCCCATCAATCACCGGACGAATACCGATTTTCGGTAAACTCATTTTTTTCATTCGAGGTTCCTCATCTCACTTTATGCCGTGCTGCAAAAGCGGATGGAGGACACCACTGTCGCAGTTGGCTGAATTTTTCATTTTTGCTAACTCGAGTTAGCTTAGGTATCAGCGAGTTTTTTGCACAACTTTTTTGTTGCGGAACTGTGAGAGGCCTCACGAGAAGTGGTTAAAATTCGATCTGCGTCAAATAAATAAATGTACGTATTTAAGTTAATTTTCTTTTTAATTAATGAGATACAATAAATTGTCTGTCCAGTGTCACAGTTTTAAACCAAATGATTTGGTTATTTTTTGCAGCTAAAATAGCTTTAAAAGGCAATCGCTAACTCGAGTTAGCAAAAATCATAAAACGTATCTACGCTTTTAAGAAGTATTCGCATTAACGGTGACGATGGCTCCCTGGTAACGCTGTTTTCGCCTGATTTACCGACTGTAGTTTCTGTATATTGAGGAAAGCAGCAATGTCCGAAACATTTTTACAGATGAGTCATATTACGAAACGTTTTCCCGGCGTATTAGCGTTGAGTAATGTGGATTTTGCGTTACGCAAAGGGGAAGTTCATGCGCTGCTTGGCGAAAATGGCGCGGGGAAGTCCACCTTGATGAAAATTTTATCCGGCGTTTATCAACCGGATGAAGGCAATATTATTTTTGAAGATCAAGCTGTTTCATTCGCGAATCCGTTAAGTGCACAAAAAGCCGGGATCACGATTATTCACCAGGAATTTAATTTATTCCCAGAGTTAACGGTTGAAGACAATATCTTTATTGGCAGGGAATTTTGCAAAAATAACCGCTGGCGTCTTGACGAGAAACAACAGCGCCAGGCAGCTATCGATATTTTGCAAAAATTGAACCTGAATATTGCGCCAGATACGCTGGTTGCCGATCTTACCGTCGCTCAACAACAAATGGTTGAGATTGCCAAAGCTATATCGGTGAATGCCAAAATTCTGATTATGGATGAACCGACGGCGGCGCTGACGGAAACGGAGATCGACAGTTTATTTCAGGTTACCCGTTTGCTGAAAGAGCAGGGTACCGGCATTGTCTATATCTCGCACCGTCTGGAAGAGCTGGCGTTAATTGCCGACCGCGCGACCGTGATGCGAGACGGTCAGTTTATTGCCACCGTCGATTATGATGCTGTAAAAATCAGCGACTTAATTGCCATGATGGTTGGGCGTGACCTCGGGAATATCTATCCGCGTCGTGAACCTTTGTCTCAGCACAAACCGGTGCTGGAAGTGAGCGGCCTGACGCGCAAAGGGGTACTGAACAACATCGATTTCACCCTGCATCAGGGGGAGATTTTAGGTTTTGCTGGTCTGATGGGCGCAGGGCGTACCGAACTGGCGCGTGCCATTTTCGGCGCAGATCCCATCGATAGCGGTACCATTACGCTAAACGGTAAGGTCACCGTGGTTAAAGATATCCCTGACGCAATCAAACAGGGGATCAGCTATTTAACAGAGGACAGAAAAAAAGAAGGACTGGCATTAGGGCTGTCGGTTGAGCGCAATATTATGCTGGGGAATTACCCGGAGTATTCCGATCGCTACGGCAATGTTGATAGCAAGCGCTGTCAGCAAACCAGCCAGGAGCAGGTGAAAGCCCTGCGAATTAAAACGCCACACCTTGAGCAGGCCGCATTAAATTTAAGTGGTGGTAATCAGCAGAAAATCATTATTGCCAGATGGGTGTGTAAAGACACCGATATTCTCATCTTTGATGAGCCTACGCGTGGCATTGACGTGGGGGCCAAACTTGAAATTTATGAATTGATGAATCGACTGGTGGCAAAAGGGAAATCAATCATCATGATTTCTTCTGAATTACCGGAAGTGCTGGGTATGTGCGATCGCATTTTAGTGATGCGTAGTGGTCGTATTACCGGTGAGTTAGCTTCTGATGACGCCACACAAGAAAAAATCATGCAATACGCGACGTTAGAGGATTAATTTATGACTATCTCTGTAACCTCTTCAGACAGCAATAATAAAAAAATTAAAATTAACAAAGAACTTTTAATGCGCCTCGCGCCGCTTTTCAGTTTGATTATTCTGGTGATATTTTTCAGTTTTGGATCGCCATTTTTCTTTAATACTGAAAATATTATGACCATTGCTCTGCAAACCTCGGTTATTGGCATCATGGCGATTGGCGTTACCTTCGTCATTATCACCTCCGGGATCGACCTTTCTCTCGGTTCCGTGGTGGCGTTTTCAGGCGTTGCGGTCGGTATCTGCGCCACGCTGGGTTTGCCTCTGCCGATTTGCATCCTGGCAGGCGTGTTGGCCGGTGGGCTGTGCGGTTATATCAACGGGCTGTTGGTCACTAAAATGACCATCCCGCCCTTTATTGCCACGCTGGGCCTGATGATGTCCGTCAGGGGTATCAACATGGTGATGACCGACGGCCGCGCGATTTACTTTGCTGATTACCCAGGCTTCAAAATGCTGGCACAGGGCCGCCTGTTCGACGTGCTGCCTTATCCGGTCTTTTACCTGGTGGTGGTGGCGCTAATCGCTGCGTACATCCTGAAGAAAACGGTGATTGGTCGCTATGTTTATGCTGTGGGCAGCAATGAAGTTGCAGCACACCTGTCCGGAATTAAAGTCCAGCGCGTCAAAATCTTCGTCTACGCCTTCTGCGGTCTGCTAACCGGGATTGCCGGGGTCATTCTTGCTTCGCGTCTGAACTCAGGTCAGCCAACGGTTGGTGTGGGTTATGAGCTGGAAGCGATTGCCGCGGTGGTGATTGGTGGTACGAGCCTGATGGGCGGGATTGGCACCATTGGCGGCACGATTATCGGCGCATTCATTATGAGCGTGTTGAAAAATGGCCTCAACCTGATGGGCGTCTCCCAGTTCTGGCAGATGGTGGCAATGGGTGTGGTGGTTATCGCGGCGGTTTATCTCGACACATTACGCAAAAAAATTCGTTGATTTACGCTCCCGGAAGTTGCGGGGCATCATAACCCTGACGTTTAGGGTGACTCACTCAGAACGGAGTACAACAATGAAAACCAGGCATTTTGTCTATGCGTTATCCCTGCTGGCCTGCATGACTTCCAGCGCGTTGGCTAAAGATATGAACCTCCCTGTGGTCAGTAAAGGTTTCCAGCATGAATTCTGGCAAACCGTAAAAATGGGGACCGAAGCGGCAGCGAAAGAGTTGGGTGATAAAACCAGCTATGTAGGGCCGGCGGATGAAACACAAATTGCTGAGCAGATTCAGTTGGTTGAAAACGCAATGGCGCAAAAGCCTAACGGACTGCTGCTGGCGGCGTTAGATGCCAATGCCCTCGCACCGCTGGTGGAAACGGCCAATTCACGGGGGATTAAGGTTGTGACCTTTGACTCTGGCGTGAATTCCGACATTCCGGTCAGCTTTGTGGCAACCAATAACCGTAAAGCCGGCGCAGAAGCCGCCGATGCGCTCGCCGCTGAAGTGGGCAGCAAAGGGAAGGTCGGTATTATTGCGCACGTGGCCGGTACCTCTTCTGCAATCGAGCGTTCGGACGGGTTTATTGCCCGCATGAAGGAAAAATATCCGGATATCAAGGTGCTGCCAGTTCAGTACAGCGACGGGGATCCGCAAAAAGCGATGGATAAAACCATCGATATGATTCAGGCCAACCCGGATATTGCCGGGATCTATGGCACTAACGAAGGTTCAACGCTGGGTGTAGCGAACGCCATTGATAGTCAAAACCTGAAGGGTAAAGTGAAGGTGATTGGCTTTGACAGCACCGAAGCGATTATTGCCTTCCTGAAATCCGGCGTTATCCAGGGCTTTGTGGTGCAGGATGCTTACCAGATTGGCTATCAGGGGATCAAAACGCTGAATGCCGCCGTGTCGGGTCAGGCTGTTCCAAAAGAGATTGATATCCCGGTTAGATTCGTGAATGCGAAGAACATTGATACACCGGAAATCGACAAATTATTACATCCATTCGGTAAAAAATAAGACCGCTGGGGCGACACGTTCGCCCCATTTTTAGCCAGTGTCAGGGAGTTACTATGAGCAGTGGATATTTCCTCGGGGTGGATGTCGGTTCCGCCAGCGTCAGGGCCGGTGTCTTTGATGCCAACGGTACGCGACTGGCCTTTGCGACATTACCTATCTCGCAGTTTCGACCCGGTCCGCAGCGGGTAGAGCAATCATCCGCTGAAATCTGGCAGCAGGTGTGTCATGCGGTGAAAGATGCGGTGTCGTCAGCGGGGGTTCCCGTCGAGGAAATTCGTTCACTGGGATTCGATGCCACCTGCTCTCTGGTTGCTCTCGATGAACAAGGACAAGGGTTGGCGGTTTCACCCGGTGAATCGCCAGACCATAACATCATCATGTGGATGGATCATCGCGCGGCAGACGAGACCAAACGCATTAACGCCACGCAGGATCCCGCCCTGCGCTATGTTGGCGGCGAAGTCAGCGTCGAAATGGAATTGCCTAAAGTGCTGTGGCTGAAGAATCATTTTCCTGCGACGTGGGAGCGCGCGCATCGATTCTACGATCTGGCGGACTTCCTGGTCTGGAAAGCGACCGACAGCGATGTAGCGGGTCTGTGCACCCTGACCTGTAAATGGAACTATCTGGCGCACGAACAACGTTTTAGTCATTCGTTGCTCGATGCCGTTGAATTAACAGATTTACTCAGCAAAATCCCGTCGCGTATTTTACCGCCGGGGGCCGCCGTTGGTACGCTCAGCCCTGAAGCGGCGCAGGCGTTGGGACTGACCACGAATGTTGTGGTTGCCAGCGGGATGATTGATGCGCATGCAGGCGGTGTAGCGCTGGCCGGTGCTCAGCCTGTGGGAACGCTGGCGTTGATCAGCGGCACGTCAAACTGCCATATGCTGTGTAGCGAAGAGGAAATTCATACACCGGGCGTATGGGGACCGTACTGGTCCGCGATGCTACCCGGCTACTGGCTGACCGAAGGCGGGCAAAGTGCCGCCGGGGCGTTAGTCGACTGGACGCTTCAGGAGTCAGGAGCCAGTGCGGACCTGTATCGTAAGGCCGAAGCGCGGGGTTGCCATCCGATAGTATTGGTCAATGAATGGGTGGCTGCACTGGAGGAAAATGAAGCGGAACCAGGGCGCAACTTACATGTGTTGGCCGATCATCATGGCAACCGCTCACCGCGTGCGCGGCCGGATGCTCGTGGCAGCGTATGTGGCTTGACCCTTGAACGTGGCGAGCGGCAGGTTGCCCGCTTGTATCTGGCAACATTACAGGCGATTGCCTGCGGTACGCGGCATATTATGGAAGTGATGCGCGAAAATGGGCACACCATTACACGACTGACGCTGTGCGGAGGAGCAACGCACAATCCGCTGTGGCTACGTGAGTATGCGGATGCGACCGGATGCGATATCCATTTAATGCAGGAAGAAGATGCGGTGACGCTGGGTGCGGCGATTACCGGTGCGGTTGCCTGCGGGGCGTGGGCAAATTTCCCGGCGGCTTGTCAGGCGATGGTGACGCCCGGTGAGGTTATCAAGACAAACCCTAAGCGTCAGGACTTTTATGCCCGCAAATATCAGGTGCATCTGACTATGTGGGGGCAGCAGCAGGTGCTTAACCAACTGATGCTGTAAGACAAATGTTTAAAATACTTTTATGATTGTGAATTGACGTTTTGGATGTGAACTGGGGCATATAATGGCTAAAACAGTAGAACAGATAGCCAGCGATCTGAATTTATCGGTGACAACCGTGCGACTGGTGTTGAATGGGAAAGCTGAGCAATATCGTATCAGCGTTAAAACCCAAACGCGCATTAATGAATATGTTGAGCGTTATGGTTATGTCATCAACCATTCAGCGCGCAGCCTTAAACTGAATAAAACGGATACGCTGGGGCTGATTGTGCCCAATATTTCCAACGTCTTTTTTGCTACGCTCGCTGAAAAACTTGAGCAACGCTGTCGTCGTTCTGGATATCAGTTAACGATTAGCTGTACTTATGATGATGTTGATTACGAGAATAAATTAACCAAAGCGTTAATTGCGCGTAATGTTGACGGACTTTTTATTGTCCCGTCAACGCTCGAAAACCAGCAGCATCATTTACGCCAGGTTAGAAAACCGATGGTGTTACTTGACCGTGATTTTAAGTACACCGATAACGCGCTGGTAGAAAGTCATAATAGTTTAGGGGGCGAAAAGCTAACGCAAAGTTTGTTCGATGCGGGAAAATCGCCAATCTGGTTTTTGGTGGGCGATACCGGGCTGCCCAGTATTGGCGACCGTTTGCAGGGGTATCTTAACGCATTGATTAACAATGGAATTTCCCATCATGATTGGGTGCGTGAAGGTCCGGATAACACGCCAGATGGTGGCTACCGGTTAATGGAAAAACTGATCGCTGAGCAGGGATGTCCTCAGGCATTTATCGCCTCGTCATTACCTGTGCTGGAAGGCGCCATCGTCGCTATTCGCAATCATTTTGGCGTTATTCCACCTGATATTAATATCGGCACATTCGATGAACATCCGATGCTGGGATTCCTCGCCAATAATGTCTGGTCAATGCAGCAGGATGAAAACGTCTGGGCGGAAAAAGCCTTCGACATGATGATGAGTGCGATTGAAGACCAGCCGATTAAAGAAACGGTAAAAGTACCGATGAAGCTCATTAAGCGTGTAAGACAAAAATAATACTTTTTTAATAATAAATCAGCTAACTGAACCTGAATAAAAATTCAGTGGCTGCTCATATCTGAAACCTGACCCGTCTTACTCTGCGGCTGTATTTTTCGCAATCAAGACGAGGGGAAACTGTACCCGGAGAATTATGATGGAAAGAATGCGTTTGTCGCGAGAAATCATTGAAACCTGCCTTGAAATGACCAGCCTGGGGCTGAATCAGGGAACGGCGGGTAATGTGAGTGCACGTTATGAAAATGGAATGCTGATCACGCCCAGCGGAATTCCTTACGAAAGACTCACGGAAAATATGATCGTGTATGTAGACAACGACGGTAATTATGATAAAGGACAATTACCGTCCAGCGAATGGCGTTTTCACCTTGCTGCCTATCAGACGCGGCCAGAGGCTAATGCGGTTGTCCATAATCATGCGATCCATTGCACCGCGGTATCGATTCTCAACCGTCCTATCCCGGCTATCCATTACATGATTGCTGCTGCCGGTGGAAATTCCATTCCGTGTGCGCCGTATGCGACGTTTGGTACACGTGAACTGTCAGAGCACGTGATCGTGGCGCTGAAAGACCGCAAAGCAACGCTGTTGCAGCATCATGGGCTGATTGCCTGCGAGGCGAACCTGGAAAAAGCACTGTGGCTGGCGCATGAAGTGGAAGTTCTGGCCCGCCTTTATCTGAGCACATTAGCGATCGTCGATCCTGTTCCGGTGCTGGATGATGAAGAGATTGCCATCGTGCTGGAGAAATTCAAATCCTACGGATTACGAATTGAAGAGTAATTTCGCAAAGCGAAAAGGAGAAATACGATGGCGAACAGAATGATTCTGAATGAAACGGCATGGTTTGGCCGGGGAGCTGTTGGGGCGTTAACCGATGAAGTTATTCGTCGGGGATATCGTAAGGCGCTGATTGTGACCGATGCCAACCTGGTACAGTGCGGTGTGGTCGAGAAGGTGACATCGCGGATGGATGCGGCGGGGCTGGCGTGGGAGATTTACTCCGGCGTTATCCCCAATCCCACCATTGCAGTGGTACAGGAAGGGCTGGGTGTCTTTGAGCAAAGTGGCGCAGACTATCTGATTGCCATTGGCGGTGGCTCCCCGCAGGATACCTGTAAAGCGATTGGTATTATCTACAATAACCCTGAGTTTGCCGATGTGCGCAGCCTTGAAGGCTTATCGCCCACGCGTAAGCCAAGCGTACCGGTGATGGCTATCCCGACGACGGCAGGGACGGCGGCAGAAGTGACCATTAACTACGTGATCACCGATGAAGAAAACCGGCGCAAGTTTGTCTGCGTCGATCCGCATGATATTCCGCAGGTGGCATTTATCGATGCCGATATGATGGACGGTATGCCCGCGGCGTTAAAGGCGGCTACCGGCGTTGATGCGCTGACCCATGCCATTGAAGGTTACATCACCCGTGCGGCCTGGGCGTTGACGGATGCGCTGCACATCAAAGCCATTGAGATCATTGCCGGGGCGCTGCGTGGATCCGTTGCCGGTGACAGCAAGGCCGGTGAAGCCATGGCGCTGGGCCAGTATGTTGCTGGAATGGGCTTTTCCAACGTTGGCCTGGGGCTGGTTCATGGTATGGCACACCCGCTGGGGGCGTTTTATAACACGCCGCACGGCGTCGCCAACGCCATTCTGCTCCCGCATGTGATGCAGTACAACGCCGACTATAGCGGGGACAAATTCCGCGATATCGCCCGGGCAATGGGCGTGAAGGTGGAAGCATTGACGTTGGACGAGGCGCGTAAAGCCGCCGTGGATGCGGTGTTTGAGCTTAACCGTGATGTGGGCATTCCGCTGCACTTACGTGATGTTGGCGTGCGTAAAGAGGATATCCCGGCGCTGGCGCAGGCAGCATTCGATGACGTATGCACCGGTGGTAATCCGCGTGAAGCGAGCCTCGGCGATATCGTTGAGCTGTACCACACCGCCTGGTAATTGTGCTGGATGACGGTGTGAACGCCTTATCTGGCCTACAGGATTGCACGAAATGTAGGCCGGATAAGCGCAGCGCCATCCGGCAACAAAACTACCGCGCCAGACGTAACTGCTGTAGGTTCCCGTCGATATGTAAGTCCGTTTGCAACCGGGCAATATCGCGGCATAGAAATGCCATTTCTTTGTGCGCCTCGAGCTTCTTGCGCCACTTTTCCGGCACGTCATCAAGCCGGGCGTAAATCCCTTCCAGATGCTGAAACTGCACGAGCAGTTGGGTCGCACTTTTTGGGCCAATACCGGCGACACCAGGTACTTTTGAACTGCTTATTCCTGCTAGCCCCCAGTAATCCGGCAGTTGCTGAGGCTGTACGCCAAACTCTTTTTCGATGAACGGCGCATCCAGCCAGCGCTTCTGGAAATAGTCGCGAATACGCAGGGCAGGAGAGAGCAACTGGCAGTAACCTTTGTCGGTTGAGACGATGGTGGCCTGATGCCCGGCCTGGGTGACTTTCACCGCCAGCGTTGCGGCTAGATCGTCGGCCTCATTACCGCTGGAAACCCAGCAGCAGACGCCGCGCTGTTCAAAGGCCGCGCGTAAGGCGGGCATTTCTTGATGGAGTTCGTCGGGCATCGGTGGGCGACCAGCTTTGTAGTCGGGCAGCCGTTGGTGACGCCAGCCGCTGTTACGCGCTTCGTCATCAAATACCGCCACGGCGTGCGTAGGCTGGCTGTGCACGAGCAATAAATCGAGCGCGTGCTGGCATGTCTCCACGCAGGGCGATCCCTGAACAGCGTGAATACGGCGGATGAGGTTCAGTGCATCGACAATGAGCAGATGGACGGCCACGGTGTTCTCCCTTACGAATCAGCCTGTAGGGTAACATTCACGGCGAGTGGAGGCGAAGATCTGAAACAACATTTTGCCGGATGGCGCAAGCTTATCCGGCCTACAAATGACTACGGCACTGTAGGCCGGATAAGCTTGCGCCATCCGGCAATGGGTTGGGACTTAATCGCAGGTGACAACTTTCATCGCCAGGCCACCACGAGAGGTTTCGCGGTACTTGGCATTCATGTCTTTACCGGTCTCGTACATGGTCTCGATCACTTTATCGAGGCACACGCGCGGCTCGCTGGTACGGCGCAGCGCCATACGTGCGGCGTTAACCGCTTTGACTGAGGCAATAGCGTTACGCTCGATACATGGGACCTGAACCTGGCCCGCAACCGGATCGCATGTCAGCCCCAGGTTGTGTTCCATACCGATTTCTGCCGCGATGCACACCTGCGTAGGGCTACCGCCCAGCAGTTCCGCCAGACCCGCTGCCGCCATTGAGCAGGCCACACCAACTTCACCCTGGCAACCCACTTCGGCACCCGAGATAGAGGCGTTCATCTTGTACAGGGAACCAATCGCACTCGCGACCAGCATGTAGCGTGCCAGCGAGTTAGCGTTCACTTCGCGGATAAACTTGTCGTAGTAAGCCAGTACCGCAGGAACGATCCCACACGCCCCGTTGGTCGGGGCGGTAACCACACGCCCACCGGCCGCATTCTCTTCGTTCACCGCCAGCGCGAACATGTTAATCCAGTCCACGACCGCCATTGGGTCGGTGGTGGTTTTGTCACTGCTGACCAGCATGCGACGCAGCGCTGCGGCACGACGTGGCACGCGCAGTTTACCCGGCAAGACGCCTTCGGTGGTGATACCGCGTTCAATCCCGCTACGCATCACTTCCCAGACGTTAGCAAAGTGCTGTTCCAGCTCTTCTTTGCTGTGCAGGGCCAGTTCGTTTTGCATCATCAGACCAGAAAGCGACAGGCCGGTTTCCTGGCAATGTCGTTGCAGATCGGCGGCGGATTTGTACGGATAGGGCACGTTTACCGGCGAGCTGTTCGGCAGGCCGAAATGTTCTTCATCAACGATGAAACCACCGCCAATGGAATAGTAAGTCTGGCTGTAGAGGACTTTTTCGCCGGCCAGGGCGGTAATGCGCATGCCGTTTTCGTGCAGGGACAGATTGTCCGCATGGAAATTCATGCACTTATCGACCGGGAACTCCACTTCATGCTGACCGTCTGCCAGCAGCAAACGTCCGTGAGTATTCACATCCTGGATAAAGGACGGGATGGCATCGATGTCTACGGTGTCAGGCAGATTACCCGCCAGGCCCATAATAATCGCGATGTCAGTGTGATGGCCTTTCCCCGTCAGAGACAGAGAGCCGTAAACATCAACCACGACGCGGGTTACGTCAGTGAGTATTCCGCGAGCAATCAGGTCAT
The DNA here is from genome assembly GCF_029717145.1 of Citrobacter freundii. NCBI lineage: Bacteria > Pseudomonadati > Pseudomonadota > Gammaproteobacteria > Enterobacterales > Enterobacteriaceae > Citrobacter > Citrobacter freundii. The sequence goes on from NZ_CP099222.1 coordinate 928,550, forward strand.
CCGTGAATTGTTTGCCTGCTTTCATTGGACCCACAGTGTGTGAGCTGGAAGGGCCAATGCCGATTTTGAAGATATCGAATACGCTAATCATGAGGCGTCCATTGTATAACGAGATGCGCCGCCCGTAGGCGGCGCAGGGGATTAACTAAACAGCGAGTAGAAAATAGCGGAGATGGCAATCAGACCCATAATCACAACGAAGACGTTGCTGATATGGCCGCTGTACTTACGCATGGCCGGGACTTTCTGAATCGCATACATCGGCATCAGGAACAGAATCATCGCGATGATTGGGCCACCCAGGGTTTCAATCATACCGAGGATACTCGGGTTCAGCGTTGCCACGATCCAGGTGGTAACCAGCATGAACAGTGCAGTGAGTTTGTTCAGCTTGTTGACTTCGATGGATTTGCCTTTACCACGTAGGTGCTTAATCACCATACCGTTGAAGCCTTCACGTGCGCCCAGGTAGTGGCCGAGGAAGGATTTGGTGATAGCGATCATCGCGATAATCGGTGCCATCCAGGCAATGATCGGTGCGTTAAAGTGGTTCGCCAGGTAAGACAGGATGGAGATGTTCTGCTCTTTTGCCGCAGCCAGATCCGCCGGGGTCAGGCTAAACACGCAGCTGAAGACGAAGAACATAACGGTCAGCACCATCATGATGTGAGCGAATGCCAGAATCTTGGAGCATTTCTTCTCTGCTTCATCACCGTACTCTTCACGCTTCGCAACGGCGAAGGAGGAGATGATCGGTGAGTGGTTGAAGGAGAATACCATTACCGGAATTGCCAGCCACAGGGTCAACAACAGGCCATTGCCAGTGGTTGCTGCAGAGTCAAAGGACAGGGTTTCCAGAACCGCACCGCTCCACTGAGGGATCAGGTACAGCGCCAGCAGCATCAGCGCTGCAACGAACGGGAATACCAAGATGCTCATCGCTTTCACGATCATCTGCTCACCGAAGCGCACGATGGTCATCATACCGATAATCAGGATCAGCGACAGGATGGCTCGCGGCGGAGGCGTAATTGCCAACTGGTGAGTCAGGAAGCTCTCGACGGTATTGGTAATCGCTACGCTGTAAACCAACAGAATTGGGTAGATAGCGAAGAAATAGAGCAGCGTAATCAGTTTACCTGCGCCAACACCAAAGTGTTCTTCTACCACTTCGGTGATGTCTTCACCCGGATTTTTACCGGATAACACGAAACGGGTCAGACCACGGTGTGCAAAGTAGGTCATTGGGAAGGCAAGAATAGCCATGATGATCAGCGGGATCAGACCGCCAACACCGGCGTTAATTGGCAGGAACAAGACACCCGCGCCAATTGCCGTACCGTAAAGGCCCAGCATCCACATGGTGTCAGTCTTGCGCCATGCGCTGCGGGTCTGGCCCGTAACGATAGTGCTGGTTTGCGTGTTTTCCATCTATTTCTCCTGGAGGAAGCTTAAAAAGTCAGGTTTGGGTTCAATCCACTGAAAAAAGACCCGACTGTAAAACGAATTCCGATTAGCGATTTTTTATATAATTTTTCGCCGTAATAATTTTCGGGCGGAAAGATACATTTAAGTTATGAATGTATCAGTGATCGGGATCCCAAATGCAATAATCCACTTTTTATGTGGATAAATTTGGACCATTAATCTATTAAAAAATAACCAAAGCGGATTTACGGGCGCGAAGGCTAGCATTAACGACATATGACGTGAAAGAGAACGCGAGAAGATACGAGTGTTGCGCTGTAAAAACTGTCATTTTCAGTGGATTCTTGCAACTAATGATAATTTATGACGATAAGTCACGGTCGAATTTGAAAGGTAAACGTTTGCGTATTGAGGGTTTTCTGACGAAACATTATTGATGTTTATGTTAGGAGTTGAGCTATGTGACTGGTATCACTAAAAAAGCCGGCTGGCTGCGAGGCCAAAACCGGCTTGGATATGGACAAATCTGTCACCGCGGTAGCCGCAGCTACCGGGCGTTAAACATCAGGCGCAGATTTCGTAGCAAGGAATGTAGGCCGAACCCGGCAACTTCATGCGGTGCTGTGCGACAAAGCCCTGCAGCAGGTCATCCATACGGCGCATCATCTCTCGGTCACCGTGGATCTTGTACGGCCCAAACTCTTCAATAGCGTGAATACCGACTTCCTTGACGTTACCCGCGACGATGCCGGAAAACGCGCGACGCAGGTCTGCAGCCAGTACTTCAACCGGTTGATCGGGGTACAGCTTCAGGTTCGCCATGTTTTCATGAGACGGTTCAAACGGCATCTGCAAATCAGGTGAAATGCGAATCGACCAGTTAAAGCTGTAGGCATCACCGGTGTCGCGGCGATTCTCTTTCACCAGCGGCATCGCTTTTTTCATCAGGCGAGCGACTTCTGAAGCATCGTCAATGATAATGCGGTAGTGGCGACGCGCGTCTTCACCCAGCGTGTGTACGATAAATTCATCCAGCACGCGGAAGTAGTCCGCACTCTCTTTTGGCCCCGTCAAGATCAGTGGCAGAACCTGATCTTTGTTCGCCGGGTTCATCAAGATCCCTAACAGGTACAGCAGCTCTTCCGCCGTTCCTACGCCGCCAGGGAAAATGATAATGCCGTGGGCAATACGGACAAATGCTTCCAGACGTTTTTCAATGTCCGGCATGATGATCAGTTCGTTGACCAGCGGGTTAGGCGGTTCGGCGGCAATGATTGACGGTTCAGTCATGCCGATAAAACGGCTGTCTTTGTAACGCTGCTGGGCGTGGCCCACCGCCGCGCCTTTCATGGGGGCTTCCATCGCACCAGGACCGCAGCCGGTACAGATGTTCAGCTCACGCAGGCCCAACTGGGTACCGACGCGACGAGCATACAGGTACTCATTTTCGTTGATGGAGTGACCGCCCCAGCAGACAACCATGTTCGGTGCTTCATCGACGTGCAGTGCCCGGGCGTTACGCAAGATGGAGAAGACGAGGTTGGTAATGTGAACCGAGCTTTCGAGATCCAGACGTTGAAAACGACCAGCGTTATGGATCTGGCCGTTAACGAAAAGAATGTCGCGCAGGACGGCAAACAGGTTGGCCTGCAGCGCACGAATAATGCGTCCATCAACAAACGCGTCTTCAGGCGGGTTAATCAGTTCCAGCTTAACGCCACGTTCACGGCGCAGCACGTTAATGTCGAAACTTTCAAAACGAGACAGCAGCTCTTTGCTGTTGTCGGTCAAACTGCCGGAGTTCAGGACGGCAAGCGAACAGTTACGAAACAGTTGATACAGGTCGCTGCTGGCCGTGCGTTTAAGCATATCGACTTCCAGCTGCGACAACATGTCCATTGAGCCAAGCGGGCTAATATGTGTAATCAAGTAAACTCCTTATGGGACGCAACACGTCATTCCCTGTTGATTACAATAGCTCTGGCTTATGACCTTTCACAACCTTGCGCGCGGAATCCGGCACGCAAAATTGAGAAATAAAGTTACTGACGCACTAGTCTGCCGATAGCAGGGACAAAATCGGTGTTGGTTCGCCATGGATTAATGTCCAGACCGCCGCGTCGCGTGTAGCGGGCGTAGACGCTCAGCTTTTCCGGCTGGCAGAAGCGCAGTATGTCATTGAAAATGCGCTCCACGCACTGTTCATGGAATTCATTATGATGGCGGAAGGAAACCAGATAACGCAGCAGCTGCTCCCTGTCGATTTTTCGTCCACGATACTGAATTTGTATAGAACCCCAGTCGGGCTGGTGGGTGATCAAACAGTTAGATTTCAGCAGATGGCTGACTAGCGTTTCTTCCACTGCTTTCTCGCCGCTTGTGGCGTTCTCCAGATAATCTGTGGTGAACTGGTAGTTATCGATGACAATATCCTGGTCATCGATGCAGGTGCCATTGAAATGAGCAATCGGCTGCCCTTCCAGCTCGTCGATACGGTACAGCGCCACGTGAACATCGCCTTCGGCGCAGGCGCGCAAATCGTGTTCCAGCGTTTGGCGAACGGCATCCCATGAATCAAAGCGGGTCTGGTTAAAACTGTTCAGATACAGCTTAAAGCTTTTTGATTCAATCAGATTCACGCTGGTGTAGTCTAATTCGACATGCCCGACGGCAACCTGCGGTAAGCCATTGGCATTTAGCCATGACAGTTCATACAGCGTCCAGATATCGGCGCCACGAAAAGGAAGATTATCGGCCTTTAAATCCAGCGGGTCGCGGTTCAGGCTACGCGGAACGCCCTGCAACAAACTGGCATCGTAATTGTCCCGGTAATCTGTTGATTTACCGAGGGTCAGGCCGTCAAGCGCCTGATGGTTTTCATAAGAAGACATGTTTCACCGTCATAAACCAGATACACTATGCGTCAAGTGTATCCTGGCTTTTGTGAAGAGAGAAATCAGTGGACGAATTGACTGCGCAGGCGTTAACGGCCTTTACGACACGGTATTGCGATGCATGGCATGAGAAAAATAACAGCTGGCCTCTCAGCGAAGAATTATATGGCGTACCTTCCCCATGCATTATTTCCACGACCAGCGATGCCGTGTACTGGCAACCTCAGCCGTTTGTGGGCGAAACGAATGTAAACGCGGTTGAACGCGCCTTTGATATTGTGGTACAACCCGCCGTTCACGCTTTTTATACCACCCAATTTGCCGGGGACATGCACGCGCAGTTTGCCGATGAAAAGCTCACGCTGCTGCAAACCTGGAGCGAAGATGACTTCAGGCGCGTTCAGGAAAACCTGATTGGCCATTTGGTCACGCAAAAGCGGCTCAAGCTCTCGCCGACGCTGTTTATTGCGACACAGGAAAATGAACTGGATGTCATTTCGGTGTGTAACCTGTCCGGGGAAGTGTGCAAAGAAACGCTGGGGACTCGTAAACGAACGGTGCTGGCGGCCTCTCTTGCGGATTTCCTGACTCAACTTAAGCCAGTTCTGTAATCCATTTTGCCCGCATGCGTGTGAGAGATCTCTTACAAACCCTGTAGGAGATCGCCAGGTAATAAGTGAAAGCTTAATGCAGGGCCTTCATAGTAAATGTATGTAATTCAGTTAGTTGATGTTTTATTCTCTGCTTTCATATGAAAAAAACCTTAAAGGAATGTCTGTAAGTATCTTGTAAGACAAAGCGAAACAGGCGATTCTATCTACGTCGACAAGGAGTCGCACAACGAAGTGAACATCAGGATGATGACACTTCTGCAGGACACACCAGGATGGTGTTACAAGGATAGGCTTCAGGACGAAGCAAAGAGGAAAACGCTGGATGCGTTAAAGGACACCTCCAGGAAGGAGAATGAGAGCCGGGCAGGATGGTCGGCGGGTCAGGATGGCCAGGGACACTTCAGGATGAAGTTTTCACATCGGGGTGGTGTGAGCAGGATGCAAACGTTCAGGATGAACAGGTCGTAAGACCACAGGAAAAGTTGTCATGGATGAGCAGGGAGCACTAAAAGTAGCTGGAATGCTGCGAAACGAACCGGGAGCACTGTTTTTACAGTGCTCCCTTTTTTTATTTCCTGCCCACAAATGCTATTCTTCGCGCCAGATTTTTCATCAATGAGGTTAATTTCATGACGACTCATGACCGTGTGCGCCAGCAACTCCACGCGCTTGAAGCGCTGTTGCGTGAGCATAATCACTGGCGAATGGATGAGCCTGAGGCGCATTTATTTACCAGCACGCAGCCTTTTTGTATGGATACCATGGAGCCGGTTGAATGGCTGCAATGGGTATTGATTCCCCGCATGCATGCTCTGCTTGATAACGCGCAGCCGCTTCCAGAGGCGTTTGCCATCGCTCCGTATTACGAAATGGCGCTGACCGCCGACCATCCACAGCGTGAAGTGCTTCTCGTTGCATTACAGGAGCTGGATGCACTGTTTACCAGCGATAAATCCTGATGCTTGAGATCCTCTATCAGGACGAATGGCTGGTTGCTGTTAACAAACCTTCTGGCTGGCTGGTTCACCGCAGCTGGCTCGACCGCGATGAGAAAATGGTCGTGATGCAAACGGTGCGTGACCAGATTGGTCAGCATGTTTTTACCGTGCATCGCCTCGACCGACCGACATCCGGCGTGCTGCTGATGGGATTGTCCAGCGAAGCCGGGCGTTTGCTGTCGCAGCAGTTTGAACAGCATCAAATTCAAAAGCGTTATCATGCGATTGTGCGTGGCTGGTTAATGGATGACGCGGTGCTGGATTACCCGCTGGTGGAAGAGTTGGATAAAATTGCCGACAAATTTTCCCGTGAAGATAAAGATCCGCAACCGGCGGTCACCCACTATCGCGGACTGGCAACGGTAGAAATGCCGGTGGCCACCGGGCGTTATCCAACGACTCGCTACGGATTGGTAGAGCTTGAGCCTAAAACCGGTCGTAAACACCAGCTCCGGCGGCATCTGTCCCATTTACGCCATCCTATTATTGGCGACAGTAAGCACGGTGATTTGCGGCAAAACCGCAGTGCGGCGGAGCATTTCGGTTGCCAGCGCTTAATGTTGCATGCCAGCCAGCTTGCGCTTACCCATCCGTTCACTGGCGAGCCGTTGGTGATTCGCGCGGGTCTGGATGACGTCTGGATGCAGGCGCTATCGCAGTTTGGCTGGCGTGGACTTCTCCCTGAGAATGAAAGGGTTGAGTTCAGCGAGCGGTCAGGTCAGGATGAGCAAATAGATTCTTAAGTCCCTGGAGAAAAAGGTTATGGCGGAAATTGGTATTTTTGTCGGCACGATGTACGGAAACTCGCTGTTGGTAGCCGAAGAGGCTGAAGCTATCCTTACCGGACAGGGCCATAAGGCTACGGTGTTTGAAGATCCAGAGCTGGCTGACTGGCAGGCGTATCAAGACAAATACGTCCTGGTGGTGACCTCAACGACCGGGCAGGGCGATCTTCCGGACAGCATTGTGCCACTGTTTCAGGGGATCAAAGATAATCTTGGTTTTCAGCCAAATCTGCATTATGGCGTGATCGCACTCGGCGACAGCAGCTACGTTAACTTCTGCAACGGCGGAAAACAGTTCGACGCCTTGTTGCAGGAACAAAGCGCGCAGCGCGTGGGTGAGATGTTGTTGATTGATGCCAGCGAGCACCCTGAGCCGGAAAGTGAATCCAATCCCTGGGTAGAACATTGGGGAACTCTCCTGTCTTGAGGCTTCCCCTCCCCCCTACCGGGAGGGTGTCCTGCTTGTGCCAGCAAGCAAAAAGAACGACCTGGCCATATCCTAATAAAACTGAATCGTGTTAGCTTCGGGCAAATGCCTGTAAAAACCTTCATTTGAAAGTGGTTTTACAGGCGTTTTCATAGGATCAAGCGACCCGTTTCACACTCCTTTCTTTTCCGTCCTGATATTTCCTTATTCAACCCTCTGGTTTTCATTTCCGTGAAGTCGCTTCCAGTCACCAGGGCTTTTGCCACAAACAGGCTTGGTGTGTGGACGAAATACTGTGTTGTTGCACGGTGAGTGTTTCCTGCCTGCTTTTTATACTCCTCATGCCAGTTATAAGAAAATGCAGCATGCAAGGCGAACAACCTCCAAAAAAGCTGCCTATACACCAAACGTTACCTCTGACCCCTACCGGTTTTGCAATTCAGAGTGAGCGAATAAAAACGCGAAAATTCAGGAGTGCAACAATGAGTTCATTAAGTCAGGCGGCGAGCGGCGCGGAAAAGCGCACTAATGCTCGCTACTGGATAGTGGTGATGCTGTTTATCGTCACATCCTTCAACTATGGCGACCGCGCCACCTTATCCATTGCCGGTTCGGAGATGGCCAAAGATATTGGCCTCGATGCTGTCGGTATGGGTTACGTTTTCTCTGCATTCTCATGGGCCTATGTTATCGGCCAGATCCCCGGCGGCTGGTTGCTCGACCGCTTTGGTTCTAAACGTGTCTACTTCTGGTCCATCTTTATTTGGTCCCTGTTTACCCTGCTGCAAGGCTTCGTCGATATCTTCAGCGGCTTTGGCATTATCATCGCGCTGTTTACGTTGCGATTCCTTGTCGGTTTAGCCGAAGCGCCTTCCTTCCCCGGCAATAGTCGCATTGTGGCGGCGTGGTTCCCGGCGCAGGAGAGGGGCACGGCGGTGTCGATTTTTAACTCCGCACAGTACTTTGCCACCGTTATCTTCGCGCCGATCATGGGTTGGCTGACTCACGAAGTGGGCTGGTCGCACGTGTTCTTCTTTATGGGCGGCCTCGGGATCGTTATCAGCTTCGTCTGGCTGAAAGTAATTCACGAACCTAACCAGCACCCGGGCGTGAACCAAAAAGAGCTGGATTACATCGCCGCTGGTGGCGCGCTGATCAACATGGATCAGGCGGCAGCGAAAACGAAAGTCCCGTTCAGCGTGAAGTGGGGACAAATTAAGCAGTTGATTGGTTCTCGCATGATGGTGGGGATCTACATCGGCCAGTATTGCATTAACGCGCTGACCTACTTCTTTATCACCTGGTTTCCAGTTTACCTGGTGCAGGCGCGCGGCATGTCGATTCTGAAGGCCGGTTTTGTGGCGTCGGTTCCGGCTATCTGCGGCTTTGTGGGCGGCGTGCTCGGCGGGATTATTTCCGACTGGCTGATGCGTCGTACCGGATCGCTGAATATTGCGCGTAAAACGCCGATCGTGATGGGTATGCTGTTGTCGATGGTGATGGTGTTCTGTAACTACGTCGACGTTGAATGGATGATTATTGGCTTTATGGCGCTGGCCTTCTTCGGGAAAGGCATCGGTGCGCTCGGCTGGGCAGTGATGGCAGATACTGCGCCGAAAGAGATCAGCGGCCTGAGCGGCGGTCTGTTCAACATGTTCGGCAATATTTCCGGTATCGTCACGCCGATTGCGATTGGCTACATCGTGGGCACCACCGGTTCGTTTAACGGTGCGTTGATTTACGTTGGGGTGCATGCGCTGATTGCGGTGCTGAGCTATCTGGTGCTGGTGGGCGATATTAAGCGTATCGAACTGAAACCTGTGGCAGGGCAATGACGATGACAACACAATCGAGTCCCGTTATCACCGACATGAAGGTTATTCCGGTAGCCGGTCATGACAGCATGCTGCTCAACATCGGCGGTGCGCATAACGCGTATTTTACCCGCAATATCGTGGTACTGACCGACAACGCCGGGAATACCGGCGTCGGTGAAGCGCCGGGCGGTGAAGTGATTTATCAGACGCTCCTTGACGCCATCCCGATGGTATTAGGCCAGGAAGTCGCCCGTCTGAACAAAGTGGTGCAGCAGGTGCATAAAGGCAACCAGGCCGCTGACTTTGACACCTTCGGTAAAGGCGCCTGGACCTTTGAGCTGCGGGTTAATGCGGTAGCTGCGCTGGAAGCAGCGCTGCTCGACCTGCTGGGCAAAGCGCTCAACGTGCCGGTCTGTGAACTGTTAGGGCCGGGCAAGCAGCGCGATGCGGTAACCGTGCTGGGCTATCTGTTCTACGTAGGCGATCGCACGAAGACAGATTTGCCGTATCTGGAGACGACGCCGGGCAACCATGACTGGTATCACCTGCGTCATCAGCAAGCGATGAACAGCGAGGCGGTTGTGCGCCTGGCGGAGGCCTCTCAGGACCGCTACGGTTTTAAAGATTTCAAACTCAAGGGCGGCGTGCTACCCGGTGAGCAGGAAATTGAGACCGCCCGTGCGCTGAAAAAACGTTTCCCGGATGCACGTATTACGGTCGACCCTAACGGCGCCTGGCTGCTGGATGAAGCTATCTCATTGTGCAAAGGGCTGAACGATGTGCTGACCTACGCTGAAGATCCATGCGGTGCCGAACAAGGGTTCTCGGGTCGCGAAGTGATGGCAGAATTCCGCCGCGCGACTGGTCTACCTGTGGCGACCAACATGATCGCCACTAACTGGCGCGAAATGGGCCACGCGGTGATGCTGAACTCCGTCGATATTCCGCTGGCCGATCCGCACTTCTGGACGCTTTCTGGTGCGGTGCGCGTGGCACAGTTGTGCGACGACTGGGGGCTGACCTGGGGCTGTCACTCGAACAACCACTTCGATATTTCGCTGGCGATGTTTACCCATGTGGGCGCTGCTGCGCCCGGCAAGCCGACGGCGATTGATACCCACTGGATCTGGCAGGAGGGCGACTGCCGCCTGACCAAAAATCCGCTGGAGATTAAGCACGGAAAAATTGCGGTTCCGGACGCCCCTGGGCTGGGCGTGGAGCTGGACTGGGAACAGGTTAACAAGGCCCATGAAGCCTACAAGAGACTGCCCGGCGGCGCGCGTAATGATGCGGGTCCGATGCAGTACCTGATCCCTGGATGGACCTTCGACCGTAAACGCCCCGTTTTCGGCCGCCACTAGATTTTGAATAAGGACTTTATTATGAGCACACAATTTACGACCCCCGTTGTTACCGCCATGCAGGTGGTCCCGGTTGCGGGCCACGACAGTATGCTGATGAACCTGAGCGGCGCACATGCCCCGTTCTTCACACGTAATATTGTGATTATCAAAGATAACTCTGGTCATACTGGTGTCGGCGAAATCCCTGGTGGCGAGAAAATCCGCCAGACCCTGGAAGATGCGATTCCGCTGGTAGTGGGTAAAACGCTCGGCGAATATAAAAACGTGCTGAACGCGGTACGTAACCAGTTTGCCGATCGCGATGCTGGCGGGCGCGGTTTGCAGACCTTCGATCTGCGTACCACTATTCATGTGGTTACCGGTATTGAAGCGGCAATGCTTGATCTGCTGGGCCAGCATCTGGGCGTCAACGTCGCGTCTCTGCTGGGTGATGGACAGCAACGTAGCGAAGTCGAAATGCTCGGCTATTTGTTCTTCGTCGGCAACCGTAAAGCGACGCCGCTGCCGTATCAGAGCCAGCCAGATGAAAAATGTGACTGGTATCGCCTGCGTCATGAAGAAGCAATGACCCCGGATGCGGTGGTGCGCCTGGCGGAAGCGGCGTATGAGAAATATGGTTTCAACGACTTTAAACTGAAAGGCGGTGTGCTGGCAGGGGAAGAAGAGGCGGAATCGATTGTGGCGCTGGCGAAACGCTTCCCACAGGCACGAGTGACGCTGGATCCTAACGGTGCGTGGTCGCTCAATGAAGCCATTAGCATCGGTAAATATCTGAAAGGCTCTCTGGCCTATGCAGAAGATCCGTGCGGTGCCGAACAGGGCTTCTCCGGGCGTGAAGTGATGGCGGAATTCCGTCGCGCGACCGGGCTGCCGACGGCCACCAACATGATTGCTACTGACTGGCGTCAGATGGGACATACGCTGTCGCTGCAATCCGTTGATATCCCGCTGGCGGACCCGCATTTCTGGACCATGCAGGGTTCGGTGCGTGTGGCGCAGATGTGCCATGAGTTCGGTCTGACCTGGGGCTCACACTCCAACAACCACTTTGATATCTCGCTGGCGATGTTCACTCATGTGGCGGCAGCGGCACCGGGCAAGGTCACCGCCATCGATACCCACTGGATCTGGCAGGAAGGCAATCAGCGCCTGACCAAGGAGCCGTTTGAAATCAAAGGCGGCATGGTACAGGTTCCTGCAAAACCGGGTCTGGGTGTAGAGATCGATATGGATCAGGTAATGAAAGCCCACGAACTGTATCAGCAACACGGCTTGGGTGCGCGTGATGATGCCATGGGAATGCAATACCTGATCCCGAACTGGACGTTTGATAACAAGCGCCCGTGCATGGTTCGCTAAGCGTTATGCCGGTTCTGACAGGAACCGGCACTTCTTCAGGTGTATGATTAACAGAATCAACATGCATAAGGACGGCTTATGAAAATAGTCATTGCTCCGGACTCTTACAAAGAGAGTCTGAGTGCGCTTGAGGTAGCAACTGCGATTGAGCAGGGTTTTCGTGAGATCTGGCCTGATGCGGATTACGTCAAGATCCCGGTTGCCGATGGCGGTGAGGGAACGGTTGAAGCGATGGTTGCCGCAACCGCAGGACGCCTTGTTCATGTTGATGTTACAGGCCCTCTGGGGAGCAGTGTTCAGGCATTTTATGGTTTATCGGGAGATGCGCGCTCGGCATTTATTGAGATGGCTGCAGCCAGCGGGCTGGCGCTGGTACCCGTGGGTTCACGTGACCCGCTAAAAACCACCTCCAGGGGAACCGGAGAGCTGATACGTCACGCGCTGGACGCGGGCGTAGAGCATATCGTCATTGGCATTGGCGGTAGCGCAACCAACGATGGCGGCGCGGGGATGGTGCAGGCACTGGGTGCAAGATTACTGGATGCGCAGAATAACGATATTGCCCATGGTGGTGCGGGACTGGAAGCGCTTGCCAGGATTGATATCTCGCAGTTAGATGCGCGCCTTGCCGCGTGTCGAATCGAAGTAGCCTGCGACGTGACGAACCGGCTTACCGGTAAAGAGGGCGCGTCGGCGGTATTCGGCCCGCAAAAAGGGGCCACGCCAGAAGTGGTTGCCCGTTTGGATCGAGCGTTAACCCATTATGCTCAGCTGATCTCACGCGACCTGGACGTTAACGTTCTGGAACTGGCTGGCGGCGGTGCCGCCGGGGGCATGGGCGCGGCGCTGTATGCATTTTGCGGCGCACAGTTGCGTAGTGGTATTGAGATCGTGACCGATGCGTTACATCTTGATGCTTGGGTCGCAGATGCCGATTTAGTGGTGACCGGTGAAGGGCGTATCGACAGCCAGACCATACATGGTAAAGTCCCCGTTGGTGTAGCGAACGTTGCGAAGCGTTATAACAAACCGGTTATCGGTATTGCCGGCAGCCTGACCCCGGATGTGGGCATTGTGCATGACCATGGTATTGATGCTGTTTTTAGCGTGATTTATACCATCTGTACGCTGGAAGATGCGCTGAAGAATGCGAAAGAAAATGTCCGCATGACGGCACGCAACGTGGCTGCAACCCTCAATGCAGGGCTGCAGTTAAGCTGAGTTGTAGGCCGGATGAGGCGTTTACGCCGCATCCGGCGAACATCACCCCAATATCCGTTTCGCTTCGCGTGCCACGTTGTCCATCTCATCAAGCAGCTCTAAAAACTCAGGCTCTAGATCTTCTTCCTGGGTTCCACTGCGCAGTTGTTGTTCGATGAGCTGGCACAGGTTCTTCATGCGTGGAACGCCGCTGTAGCCGCAGCTGCCGTGCAGTTTGTGGATCAAATCGACCAGCCCTTCTGGGTTTTCACCTACCAGCTGTTCCTCGATTTTATTACGCACCTCCGGCAGAAAATCGATCAGCATTTGCAGCATATCGCGCGCCAGATTATTTTTTCCGGCGGCTTGCCGCAGCGCCAGCTGCCAGTCGAGCGTCGTGTTCGGGTTGACCACCGGCTCAAGAGGCTCTGCGGCAATAGCCCGGATGGCTGTACCAGTACCAGGTTTGTAGCGCAGCAGCAGATTGTGCAGCTTCTCTTCTTCAATCGGTTTTGCCAGATAGTCAGTCATCCCGGCGCTGAGGAGTTTCTCTTTTTGCCCGGCCATGGCGTGTGCGGTAACCGCAATCACCGGCGTCTGCTGTTGATGAGGGAGTTGATGGATCAGTTCACAGGCGCGAATACCGTCCATATCCGGCATCTGAATATCCATCAAAATCAGATCAAACTGCATCTGTTTGGCGCGATCCACCGCCTGATGCCCGCTGTCGCAAAGTTCGACGTGGCGTACCTTATCCTCCAGTAATGCACCGATCAGTTTGAGATTCGCCGGGTTGTCATCTACCGCCATGACGGTCATCGCAATTTTGCTCTCGTCGACCAGCAACGGCTCGTTGCTTTGGTTCCGATGACAATACGCCGTCAGGGCAGGCAGCAGGCGGGTTGACGTGAGCGGTTTTAACAGACACGCCGCAGCGCCACCTTGTTTTAATTTCTCAGCGTTAATCTGCGCATGGCAAGGCAGCGCCAGTAACAAGAAGTCGGTCATTGCCCGGGCGCTTGCCAGCCGTTCATGTTGCATGGTGAGCGGTTCGCGCAGCGTCACCGGTACGCCAAGCAGCAGAATATCGTAGTGTTCTGCCGGCAACGCGGAGAATGACGGGCTATAAATTACCTCCAGCGGCGTTTCACTCAGGATATCCAGCGTACATTGTGCCGCATTGGCGTTGGGTTCTACGTAGGCTAGTCGTTTCCCGGCCAGACAGCGGGTAGGTGAGCGTTCACTGAGTACGTTAGGATTGAGGTCAAGGCTGATGTGGAACCAGAAGGTTGATCCACGATTGGGCTGACTGTGGAAGGAGATATCCCCGCCCATTTCGTTGACCAGTTTTTGCGTAATCACCAGGCCCAGCCCGGTGCCGCCGTGGCGTCGCGAAATACTGGCATCCGCCTGGCGGAAGGCCTGGAACAGGCGCGACTGATCGCGTTCCGGAATGCCGATACCTGTATCGCGGATTTGCACTTCAATCTGCACTTTGGTGTTACTGAGGGCGCGTTTCTCCACCAGAATATCGATATTGCCGCTCTCGGTAAATTTGATGGCATTGCCGACCAGATTGGTGATGACCTGCTGCAAACGCAGTGGATCGCCAATCACATTGTCTGGCACGTCGTTCTTAATATTGAGCGTTAGCTCCAGCCCTTTATCATGGGAGGAGTGCGCCAACAGCGTCACCACATCGTCCAGCGTGCTGCGTAGCGGGAACGGGATACTTTCCAGAATCAACTTGCCTGCTTCCAGTTTGGAGAAGTCGAGCACGTCGTTGATGATGGCCAGCAAATTGTTGGCGGAGCGTTCAATGGTATTCAGGTGATCGCGTTGGGTGGTGTTCAACTCGGTTTTTAGCGTCAGGCGGGTAAAGCCAATCACGCCATTGAGCGGCGTACGCAGCTCATGCGACATGTTTGCCAGAAACTCGGATTTGATACGCGCCGCTTCCTGGGCGCGTTTCTTCGCCAGATCCAGCTCAACGTTCTGGATCTCCATCTGCTCCAGCGTTTCGCGTAGGTCAGACGTGGCCTGGTCGATATTGTGCTGCATCTCTTCATGGTAGGCCGCCAGCGACATCGCCATCGAGTTGATGCCGTTTTTCAGCATATCCAACTCGCCCAGCATGAAGCCTTCTACTCGACTGTCGAGCTGCCCTCGTCGTATCCGGTCAACGGTATTCACCATGTTGCGGATAGGGCCGGTCACGTCGCGCATCAGACGCCAGCCAAAAATTAATGCAATACCGATGCAAAACAGCATCATCACGGTTGAAATAAAGATTTCTTTGTACTGCTGTAGCCGCACCGATTTAAGATCTAACTCAAGCGCCACGTACCCCAGCATATTTTTTGTGTTTTTCGCGTCGCTGACTGCAGACTCATCCGGAGAATAACTTTCCGATATAATTGGGGTGCGCAGGATCATGATATCCCCCTGGCGGATGACGCTCAGTTTTCGGGGAAACGGCGCACCGGCAGGCAGCTGCATTTCTGATGGATCGAGATGGAAATTTGACGTGACGAACAGCCGATTATTTTCATCATAGACCGAAATCGCCCGCACAATTTCGGAATGGCGACGGTGCAGCACGCTGATAAGCTGGCCGATAGATTCCCGATTTTGTAGGTTCATGCCATATTCGCTGGAGACTGCGAGTGGCTCAATGATGCTGGCACCAGCATCTTCCAGTTGACGC
This sequence comes from Citrobacter freundii, assembly GCF_029717145.1. Lineage (NCBI taxonomy): Bacteria > Pseudomonadati > Pseudomonadota > Gammaproteobacteria > Enterobacterales > Enterobacteriaceae > Citrobacter > Citrobacter freundii. Next base: position 944,143 of record NZ_CP099222.1, read on the forward strand.
TGCAAGTCGTTATAGCGATGCACAACAAAAAAGATACTGAGCAGCAAACCTATCAGGACGGTCGGTGCCAGGATCAGAATCATCATGCGAGCGCGCAGGCTGTAGTTGGTCATGGAGTTCCGTTATGGGACAATTAGGGTCACACTGTTAAATAGAGAAAACTCTCGTCGATGGCGCAATTCTACTCTGCAAAACGACGCGTGACGACGTGTCAGATCATAACCGTTACCGTCAATGACCTCGATCCTTTTGGTCAGGGCGTTGCTCGCCATAACGGGAAGACCCTGTTTATACCGGAATTACTGCCCCAGGAAAGCGCCGAGGTGGCAATTACCGAAGATAAAAAACAGTTCGCCCGCGCGCAAGTCAAACGTCGTTTAAACGGCAGCCCAGACCGTGAAGTGCCACGTTGCCCACACTTTGGCGTATGTGGTGGCTGCCAGCAGCAGCATGCCAGCATTTCTTTACAGCAACGTAGCAAAAGCGCGGCGCTGTCACGCTTAATGAAATGTGAAGTGTCAGAGGTTATTGCCGACACGCCATGGGGCTATCGCCGTCGTGCGCGTTTAAGCCTGAACTATCGGGTGAAAGAAAAGCAGTTGCAGATGGGGTTTCGTAAATCTGGCTCCAGTGACATTATCGACGTGAAGCAGTGCCCCGTTTTGGTGCCCCAACTTGAGGCGCTGCTGCCCGATATCAGGGCATGCCTGGAAAGTCTGCAAGGGTTACGCCATCTTGGCCATGTTGAATTAGTGCAGGCTGGCAACGGCACGGTGATGATTTTGCGCCATACGTCGCCGCTAAATACTGCTGATAAAGAAAAACTGGAATGCTTTTCGCATTCTCAGGGACTGTCTTTGTTTCTGGCCCCGCAAAGCGAGATACTGGAACGCGTTTCAGGAGAATCACCCTGGTATGACTCAAATGGGCTACGTTTAACCTTCAGCCCGCGCGATTTTATCCAGGTGAATGCTGGGGTAAATCAACAGATGGTTGCCCGAGCGCTGGAATGGCTGGATGTACAACCTGAAGATCGGGTGCTCGATCTGTTTTGCGGCATGGGTAACTTCACGCTGCCGCTAGCAACCCGTGCGGCAAGCGTGGTGGGCGTTGAAGGCGTGCCTGCGCTGGTGGATAAAGCCCGCGAGAACGCCCTGAATAACGGATTACACAATGTGACATTCTTTCATGAGAATCTTGAGGAGGATGTCACCCGGCAGCCGTGGGCAAAGAACGGATTTGACAAAGTTTTACTCGATCCCGCGCGTGCAGGTGCTGCAGGCGTGATGCAACATATTATAAAATTAAAACCGGGTCGCGTTGTTTATGTATCCTGTAATCCTGCTACGCTGGCTCGTGACAGCGAAGCGTTACTCAACGCGGGATACACCATTCAGCGACTGGCGATGCTCGATATGTTCCCGCACACCGGACACCTGGAGTCAATGGTCCTGTTTGAGCATAGGTAATGAATCTTATACCCACTGGATTTCGGCGCGCAGTAGCCTGAAACCCAATGGGTACGGCTTGTCGACTTCGACAGGCCAGGCCCCTTAAGGAGAGGACGATGGTTGCGGTAAGAAGTGCACATATTAATAAAGCTGGTGAGTTTGATCCCAAAAAATGGATCGCCAGTCTGGGGATCACCAGCCAGCAGTCGTGTGAACGCTTAGCCGAAACCTGGGCGTATTGCCTGCAGCAGACACAGGGGCATCCGGATGCGGAGTTGCTGTTGTGGCGCGGCGTGGAGATGGTAGAAATTCTCTCTATGCTGAGTATGGATATGGACACGCTGCGCGCCGCTATGCTTTTCCCTCTGGCGGATGCCAACGTGGTCAGCGAAGACATCCTGAGCGAGAACGCGGGGAAGTCAATCGTCAATCTTATCCATGGCGTGCGTGATATGGCGGCGATACGTCAGCTGAAAGCCACGCATACCGATTCGGTCTCTTCCGAACAGGTTGATAACGTCCGCCGCATGCTGCTGGCCATGGTCGACGACTTCCGCTGTGTGGTCATTAAATTGGCGGAGCGTATTGCGCACCTGCGCGAAGTCAAGGACGCACCAGAAGACGAACGTGTACTGGCGGCAAAAGAGTGCACCAATATCTATGCGCCGCTGGCCAATCGATTAGGTATCGGGCAGTTAAAATGGGAGCTGGAAGATTACTGCTTCCGCTACCTGCATCCGGACGAATACAAGCGAATCGCCAAGCTGTTGCACGAACGCCGTATCGACAGAGAACACTACATTGATGAGTTCGTCGGTCACCTGCGTTCAGAGATGAAAATCGAAGGCGTGAAGGCCGAGGTGTACGGTCGTCCGAAACACATCTACAGCATCTGGCGCAAAATGCAGAAAAAGCAGTTGGCTTTTGATGAGCTGTTCGATGTGCGCGCCGTGCGCATCGTCGCCGAGCGGTTACAGGATTGCTATGCCGCACTGGGGATAGTACATACTCACTATCGGCATCTGCCGGACGAGTTCGATGATTACGTCGCGAATCCCAAACCCAACGGTTATCAATCAATCCATACGGTTGTGTTGGGGCCGGGTGGTAAAACCATCGAAATCCAGATCCGCACTAAACAGATGCACGAGGATGCCGAACTGGGTGTCGCGGCGCACTGGAAGTACAAAGAAGGTACCGCTTCAGGTGCAGCGCGTTCGGGTCATGAAGACCGAATTGCCTGGCTGCGTAAGCTGATCGCCTGGCAGGAAGAGATGGCAGACTCCGGTGAGATGCTCGATGAAGTGCGTAGCCAGGTCTTTGATGACAGAGTTTACGTCTTTACGCCAAAAGGCGATGTGGTGGACTTACCGGCGGGCTCGACGCCGCTTGATTTTGCTTACCATATCCATAGTGATGTCGGTCATCGCTGTATTGGTGCCAAAATTGGTGGGCGCATTGTGCCGTTTACCTACCAGTTGCAGATGGGCGATCAAATTGAAATCATCACCCAGAAGCAGCCAAACCCAAGTCGCGACTGGCTGAACCCTAACCTCGGGTACGTGACCACCAGCCGTGGGCGCTCCAAGATCCATGCCTGGTTCCGCAAGCAGGATCGCGACAAGAATATCCTCGCGGGCAGACAAATCCTTGATGATGAACTGGCGCACTTAGGCATTAGTCTGAAAGAAGCCGAAAAGCATCTGCTGCCGCGCTACAACTTTAACGAGCTGGAAGAGCTGCTGGCGGCGATTGGCGGTGGGGATATCCGTCTTAACCAGATGGTGAACTTCCTGCAATCGCAGTTTAACAAGCCGAGCGCCGCCGAGCAGGATGCCGCCGCGCTGAAGCAGTTGCAGCAGAAAACGCATGCGCCACAAAACCGCCGTAAAGATGATGGTCGCGTGGTGGTTGAAGGGGTAGGTAACCTGATGCACCACATCGCACGCTGCTGCCAGCCGATTCCTGGCGATGAGATTGTGGGGTTCATCACCCAGGGGCGCGGTATATCCGTGCACCGGGCGGATTGCGAACAGCTGGTAGAACTGCGTTCTCATGCGCCGGAGCGTATCGTCGATGCGGTTTGGGGCGAAAGCTACTCGGCGGGGTATTCGCTGGTGGTCCGCGTCCAGGCGAACGATCGTAGCGGTTTATTGCGCGATATCACCACCATCCTCGCCAATGAGAAGGTGAACGTGCTGGGGGTTGCCAGTCGTAGCGATACCAAACAGCAGCTTGCCACCATCGACATGACCATCGAAATCTATAACCTGCAGGTGCTCGGGCGCGTACTTGGCAAGCTCAATCAGGTGCCGGATGTGATCGACGCACGTCGTCTGCACGGTAATTAATCATTTGTAAGCCGGATAAGGCGTGCCGCCATCCGGCAATATCACCATGCCCGATGGCGCTTTGCTTATCGGGCCTACGTTTTCAGGATCTTGTAATGAATCAAATCGACCGACTGCTCGGTATTATGCAGCGCCTGCGCGACCCGGAAAACGGCTGTCCGTGGGATAAAGAGCAGACTTTCGCCACCATCGCCCCCTATACCCTCGAAGAAACCTATGAAGTGCTCGATGCCATTGCGCGTGAAGACTTCGACGATCTGCGCGGAGAGTTGGGGGATTTACTGTTCCAGGTGGTGTTTTACGCGCAGATGGCACAGGAAGAAGGGCGCTTTAATTTTGATGATATTTGTGCGGCCATCAGCGATAAACTTGAACGCCGTCATCCGCATGTTTTTGCCGATGTTTCCGCCAGCAACAGCACTGAGGTGTTAACCCGTTGGGAGCAAATTAAAAGCGAAGAACGTGCGCGGAAAGCCCAACATTCCGCATTGGACGATATTCCCCGTAGTTTACCGGCGCTGATGCGCGCTCAAAAAATCCAGAAACGCTGCTCAAATGTTGGTTTTGACTGGAAGACGTTAGGACCGGTGGTCGACAAGGTTTATGAAGAGATCGACGAAGTCATGTTCGAAGCGAAGCAGGCCGTCGTCGACCAGGCTAAACTGGAGGAGGAAATGGGCGACCTGCTGTTTGCCACGGTCAATATGGCCCGCCATTTAGGCACAAAAGCCGAGACCGCATTACAGAAAGCGAACGAAAAATTTGAGCGACGTTTTCGTGAAGTTGAACGGATTGTTGCTGAACGCGGTCTGGAAATGACTGGTGTTGATCTGGAAACTATGGAAGAAGTCTGGCAACAGGTAAAACGCCAGGAAATTGATCTCTAAGGGGTTTCGTCGGTCAAGGGCGATTTGTGTGATTTTTTAAATAACAAGCGATTGATTTACGTCAAAAACATTTACCCCAAAGGGGCTATTTTCTCACTCCCGATGTTAATGTGAGCCTGGTGAAGAGGAGGAATAATGAAAGTTTGTGGCGCTCGCCATGTTCGGGTATACTACTTTCCCGTCTTGGTAATTCCATCGTTTCACCCTAACTTCTCAGGTCCAGCATGACAACGAACTATATTTTTGTGACCGGCGGGGTCGTATCCTCTCTGGGAAAAGGCATTGCCGCAGCCTCCCTGGCAGCCATTCTTGAAGCCCGTGGCCTCAATGTAACCATGATGAAACTGGATCCGTACATCAACGTCGATCCAGGTACTATGAGCCCAATCCAACACGGGGAAGTGTTCGTTACCGAAGACGGCGCTGAAACCGATCTGGACCTGGGTCACTACGAGCGTTTCATCCGCACCAAAATGAGCCGCCGCAACAACTTCACCACCGGTCGTATTTACTCTGACGTTCTGCGTAAAGAACGTCGTGGCGACTATCTGGGCGCAACCGTTCAGGTTATCCCGCACATCACGAATGCGATCAAAGAACGCGTTCTGGAAGGCGGTGAAGGTCATGATGTTGTTCTGGTCGAAATCGGCGGAACCGTTGGGGATATCGAATCTCTGCCGTTCCTTGAAGCGATTCGCCAGATGGCCGTAGAAATTGGCCGCGAACATACGCTGTTTATGCATCTGACGCTGGTTCCCTACATGGCAGCGGCAGGTGAAGTCAAAACTAAACCGACTCAGCACTCTGTAAAAGAGCTGCTTTCTATCGGTATTCAGCCAGATATTCTGATTTGCCGCTCCGATCGTGCTGTTCCGGCTAATGAACGTGCAAAAATTGCATTGTTCTGTAACGTCCCGGAAAAAGCGGTGATTTCTCTGAAAGATGTCGATTCTATCTATAAAATTCCAGGCTTGTTGAAATCTCAGGGGCTGGACGATTATATTTGTAAACGATTCAGCTTGAACTGTCCGGAAGCAAATCTGTCAGAATGGGAACAGGTTATCTACGAAGAAGCCAATCCGGCAGGCGAAGTGACTATCGGTATGGTCGGCAAGTACATTGAGCTGCCGGATGCCTATAAGTCAGTTATCGAAGCGCTGAAGCACGGTGGTCTGAAGAATCGTGTCACCGTCAACATCAAGCTGATCGATTCGCAGGATGTTGAAACGCGCGGTGTTGAGATCCTGAAAGGTCTCGACGCTATCCTGATCCCAGGCGGCTTCGGCTACCGTGGTGTTGAAGGTAAAATCGCGACGGCACGCTTTGCGCGTGAGAACAATATTCCTTATCTGGGCATTTGCCTGGGTATGCAGGTAGCGTTGATTGAGTTTGCTCGTAACGTCGTGGGTATGGACAACGCCAACTCCACGGAATTTGTGCCAGACTGTAAGTACCCGGTGGTGGCCCTGATTACCGAATGGCGTGATGAAGACGGCAACGTCGAAGTCCGTACCGAGAAGAGCGATCTGGGCGGCACGATGCGCCTTGGTGCGCAGCAGTGTCAGCTGGACGACGAGAGTCTGGTGCGTAAGCTGTACGGCACGCCGACAATTGTTGAACGCCATCGCCACCGCTACGAAGTCAACAATATGCTGTTGAAACAAATTGAAGCTGCGGGTCTGCGTGTTGCAGGCCGCTCCGGTGATGATCAGTTGGTCGAGATCATTGAGGTACCGAATCATCCGTGGTTCGTGGCCTGTCAGTTCCACCCGGAATTTACTTCCACGCCACGTGATGGGCACCCGCTGTTTGCCGGCTTTGTGAAAGCCGCCAGTGAACATCAGAAGCGTCAGGCGAAGTAAGAAGTAAAAAGTTAGAACGGCAATGCACCCATCCGGGTGCATTGTTTGTCTGGAGTTTTAGTTTAACTTGTACTGAGGAAAACCTAATGTCCAAAATCGTTAAAATCATCGGTCGTGAAATCATCGACTCCCGTGGTAACCCGACTGTTGAAGCCGAAGTACACCTGGAAGGTGGTTTCGTTGGTATGGCAGCAGCGCCGTCAGGTGCTTCTACTGGTTCCCGCGAAGCACTGGAACTGCGCGATGGCGACAAATCCCGTTTCATGGGTAAAGGCGTACTGAAAGCGGTTGGCGCGGTAAACGGCCCAATTGCTCAGGCTCTGCTGGGTAAAGATGCTAAAGATCAGGCTGGCATCGACAAGATCATGATCGATCTGGACGGTACTGAAAACAAATCCAACTTCGGTGCAAACGCCATTCTGGCTGTGTCCCTGGCGAACGCCAAAGCAGCAGCTGCTGCTAAAGGCCTGCCGCTGTATGCACACATCGCAGAACTGAACGGTACTCCGGGCAAATTCTCTATGCCGGTTCCGATGATGAACATCATCAACGGTGGTGAGCACGCTGACAACAACGTCGACATCCAGGAATTTATGATTCAGCCGGTTGGCGCTAAATCCCTGAAAGAAGCCGTACGTATGGGTTCTGAAGTGTTCCACAACCTGGCTAAAGTTCTGAAAGCCAAAGGTATGAACACTGCAGTTGGTGACGAAGGTGGCTACGCGCCGAACCTGGGTTCCAACGCAGAAGCTCTGGCTGTTATTGCTGAAGCGGTTAAAGCAGCAGGCTACGAGCTGGGCAAAGACATCACTCTGGCGATGGACTGTGCAGCATCTGAATTCTACAAAGACGGTAAATACGTTCTGGCTGGCGAAGGCAACAAAGCATTCACCTCCGAAGAATTCACTCACTTCCTGGAAGAACTGACCAAACAGTACCCGATCGTGTCCATCGAAGATGGTCTGGACGAGTCTGACTGGGATGGTTTCGCATACCAGACTAAAGTACTGGGCGACAAAATCCAGCTGGTTGGTGACGATCTGTTCGTAACCAACACCAAGATCCTGAAAGAAGGCATCGACAAAGGCATCGTTAACTCCATCCTGATCAAATTCAACCAGATCGGTTCTCTGACCGAAACTCTGGCTGCGATCAAAATGGCGAAAGACGCTGGCTACACGGCTGTCATCTCTCACCGTTCTGGCGAAACTGAAGACGCAACCATCGCTGACCTGGCTGTTGGTACCGCTGCAGGCCAGATCAAAACCGGTTCTATGAGCCGTTCTGACCGCGTTGCTAAGTACAACCAGCTGATTCGTATCGAAGAAGCGCTGGGTGAACAAGCGCCGTACAACGGTCGTAAAGAGATCAAAGGTCAGGCGTAATCCTGTTCTTTAGCTCTTAACGTAAAAACCCGCTTCGGCGGGTTTTTTTATGTCTGTAATTTATTCTTAATTGAAAATTTTAATGAACGATTTGATCTTTGTCACTTTGTTATTGTTTCACTAAGAGTAGTTTAAATGTGTGATTATTTCCTGTATGTATACTTTTTTATATTTATCATTAAAAATAATAGAAATATTGAATGAATAATGAATAATGAATAATGAATAATGAATAATGAATAATGAATAATGAATAATGAATAATGAATAATGAATAATGAATAATGAATAATGAATAATGAATAATGAATAATGAATTGGAAGAGATACTGGCGAAAGCAGGTATGAAAAAAAAAGATGCCGCTATCCTGATTAAGTTGGCAAAAGTGAAAAATATCAGCTTAGGTCGCGCATTTTTCCTCTATGCCTGGAAATATTATGCCTGGAGTTTAGTTTTACTATTGGCAGTAATTTTTTCATCGTTTTCGGAGGGGATAGAGTTCTTTGTAGTAAACGTTCTCTTCTGTATGGCTGTAGCCCTCGTTTCACTCTTCTTTACACCCTTTGTCATCAATTTAATTTGGAGTATTAAGATTCAATATAAATTGCTCGGGAAATAACAGGAGGTTATTTTGAGTAGTTATGGGTTAATGAATTTGCAACGTGAAAAGGAAAAGATTGACCGACTTGTCTATGATATCTGTTCTCAATATTTCCATGATCCGCTTACTCGTTCAAAATATATGATCGAGGAACGTAGAGTTACATCATATTACCTTGACGAATATCGGTGTGGAAAAATAGATTTCGGCAGGGCTATGGATGGATTACGTGAATATCATATGACTTTAACTAAATATCATATGCAATTAAGGATGGGTAGTATTAAATTATATGCAATAGCTGAGCGTGAAAGAGAACAGCATTCTACACTTACCATAACATTAAAACGAGTTGGATTCATTAGTGGAGCAATGCAAGTTATAGGTGGCTTTGGTTTATGTAAAGCAAGCCTTGGTGCTGCATGTAAAAATTATGGAGTTCCTTTAATGATACAGGGGACCGAGAATGTATGGGAAAATGGTTATTATTTACTATATCATGAAGACCCCAAAAAAATGCCTTTGAGGTATGCCTACCGCCAGGCAGCAAAGTTGTTGGGTGGGGATGACAAGGATGGTGATATTGCTTTTTCAACGGGAGATCTTGTTCTTTCTTTCAGTTCAGCCTCAACGCGGACGTTGAGAACAGATTCATGGAAATTATTCCGCTATATACAGGAAGATTATATTCGCAGCTGGAGAACCCTGGGAGCTGTTGGGGGGACTAATGAGTTAATCGGCGATGCAGTTAGCGGATTCACTATTTATCAACTTCTTGGTGGAGAAAGTACTAACTGGGCCGAATTGAGGGAATAAGGAAATGTTCTTCAAAATATATGATCAGAATGATAAGGATTTAATTGAAAGTGTTAAACTTGCGGGTTTAAGTGAGTACAAAGTACAGAAACTTATTCGCTTTGCTAATGAAAACAAAGTAAATATACAAAAAGCCTATTTATTGACAGATGCAAATGTCATTAAAGTTGATATTATCCTGTTTTTAGTTATATCTTTTTTTGTATTTTCGATTGCACAAGAATACTCTAGGGAACTATGGGCTTTTTTTTTAATATTCGGGTTATTGTTTTTTGTTATTGAGTTAACCTGTCGGTTTCACAAAAATTATTTTAAAGTATGGAAAATTTATATCAAGTTACGAGGGATTTAAATGAGAACAGGGGGGGGTTACCTTAAACAGCGTAGTGCTGAGTTTGTGGGGAGCCCTCAGCACTGCGGCGGTTTTTTTATGTCTTTAAAGTAGCAGCGGCAGCGTCGCACTGGCGGTTTGCTGACTCACATCGCTGTACTTTTCATCCAGCGCGATAAGCGATGTGGTGAGCAATTCAACTAATAACATTACGCCCACTTTGGCATTGAGCGCCCCAGCGCTCAGCGGTCCTTCGGGTTTGGCTGCAACCAGTTGGATATCACTCAGTGAAGCCAGCGGACTGCGCGGCGTGTTGCTCAGCGCCAGTACGGGGACGCCATGCTTACGCGCAAGTTTAACGACATGAAGCAGATCGCGAGTGGAGCCTGAACTGGAAATTGCCACCACCAGCGAGTCTTTGGAAAGCGTAGTGGCATTCATGGCGGCACGATGCATGTCGCTGAACAGTTGTGCGGGCTTGCCCAGACGCAACAGTTTGTAATGCAGATATTCCCCCAGAATCGCACTGGCCGCCACGCCATAAATCTGTACCGACTGGGCCTGGTGCAGCGCGAGGGCGGCGGCTTCGAGTAATGTCCTGTCGAGTAATTTTGCGGTGTCCTGCAAGGCCTGCACGGATTCATTGACCACATTGTCAATCTCATCGCCGCCGTGTTCGATCGGCTGTCCGTGCTGGAGATCAAGCGCCAGCGCCATCTTAAATTCGTTATAGCCCTTACATCCTAGCGTGCGGCACAGACGCGTGACGCTGGCCTCGCTGGTGTCGCTTTCGCGCGCCAGTTCGGTAATCGTTAGATAGACAACTTTTGCCGGATCGCTCAGCACAAACTCACCCAGCTTCTGCTGTGTACGGCTGTATCCGTCTACGCCCTGGCGCAGTCTCAGCAGCAGGTTTTCATTTTCTGGCATGCAAAATCCTTAATACGTTTCTCTGGCGATAGTGTGGCGGAAAGCGGGGGAGAGATGCCAGTCATTTCAAAAAAGTATGATCGACTTCCAGAGTTTTGATGATAATTTTCATTTATAAAATTATTTGTGGTAAAAATTTTCATAAATTGTCAGGGGAATGAAAAAATGATGAATATGTTTAGCGGCGCGTCGTCAGGGGCGTGGTTTGAAAAGGCACAGCGGTTTGGCAAATCGTTTATGCTGCCAATTGCGATATTACCCGCTGCGGGGCTGTTACTGGGTATTGGTGGTGCATTATCAAACCCCAATACGTTGACGGCCTACCCGTTTTTAGATGTTGACTGGTTGCAGGCTATCTTCACTATCATGACCAGCGCGGGATCCATTGTGTTCGCCAACTTGTCGGTGCTTTTTGCGGTTGGTGTAGCAGTAGGCCTGGCGAAGACGGATAAAGGCACTGCGGGGCTTGCCGCGCTGCTGGCGTTTTTGGTGATGAATGCCACTATCAACGCTTTGCTGATCCTGAACGGGACGCTGGCGCATGAGAACCCAGGTGCTGTTGGTCAGGGAATGACGCTGGGTATCCAGACGCTGGAAACGGGTGTGTTTGGTGGTGTGGTGATAGGCCTTGTTACCTGCGCGCTGCACAGTCGCTTTAATAAAGTCTCGCTACCGCAGTTTCTGGGTTTCTTTAGCGGCTCGCGCTTTGTTCCTATCATTAGCTCGCTTGCGGCGATTGCAGTCGGTGCCGCAATGACGGTGGTCTGGCCCCATTTCCAGAAACTCATATTTGGACTGGGTGGCCTTGTTGATGCAACGGGTTATCTGGGAACGCTGTTGTACGGTTTTATCCTGCGTATGCTTGGTCCACTGGGTCTGCATCATATCTTTTATCTGCCATTCTGGACGACGGCACTCGGTGGCAGTGAAATCGTTAACGGCCAATTAGTGGAAGGCACACAACGTATTTTCTTCGCTCAGCTTGCCGATCCGAACACTCAGCAGTTCTATGTAGGTACCTCCCGCTTTATGTCCGGGCGCTTCATTACCATGATGTTCGGTCTGCTTGGGGCATGTCTGGCGATGTACCACACGGCGAAGTCAGAGAACAAAAAAGTTGTCGCGGGTCTGCTGCTGTCTGCTGCGCTGACTTCCTTCCTGACCGGCATCACTGAGCCTATTGAGTTCTCCTTCCTGTTCGTGGCACCCGTGTTATATGTCATTCACGCCTTCTTCGATGGCCTGGCATTTATGATTGCCCATATTTTACATATCACCATCGGGCAAACCTTCTCGGGGGGACTGATCGATTTCATCCTCTTTGGCGTATTGCAGGGCGAAGCGAAAACCAACTGGATGTACGTGCCTATGGTGGGCGTGCCGTGGTTCTTCCTGTACTACTTCACCTTCCGCTATTTGATCAACCGCTTTGGCTGGCTGACGCCGGGCCGTGAGAACGCAACGTTAGTAGAAAATGCGTTGCCTCAAAGCGAACGTGCCGCAGCAGTGGTTGCCGGACTGGGGGGCAAAGAGAATCTGGAAGAGGTGGATTGTTGCGCCACGCGACTACGCGTGACGGTGAAAGATGGCAGCAAGGTTGATGAAGCCGCACTGAAAGCAACCGGGGCGCGTGGCGTGATTATTCGTGGCAATGGTGTTCAGGTGATTTATGGCCCGCACGTCACCATTATCAAAAATGAAGTTGAAGAGATTTTATCGTAATGAAAACTGTACTGGATACGCTGAAAGGTAAGTTAATTGTCTCCTGTCAGGCGCTGGAAAATGAGCCTCTGCACAGCCCGTTTATCATGTCACGGATGGCATTGGCGGCAGCACAGGGAGGGGCTGTTGGTATCCGTGCGAACAGCGTCGTGGACATTCGCGCCATTAAAGAAAGCGTCGCACTGCCGATCATTGGGATCATCAAACGTGATTATCCGGGTAGCGACGTGTTTATCACCGCCACTATGAAGGAAGTGGATGAGTTAATGACCGTTGAGCCGGAAATTATTGCCCTTGATGCGACTGCGCGCCCACGTCCCGGTGGGCAAACGCTGGACGCGTTGGTTATGCAGATTCGCGCACGCTACCCGTCCGTGCTGTTGATGGCGGACATCGCCAGCGTAGACGAAGCCGTCACCGCAGAACGACTGGGTTTTGACTGCGTGGGTACGACGCTTTATGGCTACACGGCAGAGACGCGCGGGCATGTGCTCGCGGATAACGACTGTGGTTTTTTACGTGAGGTACTGGCTGCAGTCAGCCTGCCGGTAGTGGCAGAGGGGAATGTAGACACCCCTGAACGGGCTGCACACTGTCTGGCATTAGGCGCGCATACCGTAGTGGTTGGGGGGGCGATCACCCGTCCGCAACAAATAACGGCACGCTTTGTCACGGCGATCGCCTCGTAAAGCAACGATCGGGCATGATACTTTGGCGGGGATCTGCGATAATTATCGTTTATCCCCACATTGAGAAGACTATGCAGTACCCGATTAATGAGATGTTCCAGACCCTGCAAGGTGAGGGTTATTTTACCGGCGTCCCCGCCATTTTTATTCGTTTACAGGGATGCCCGGTTGGCTGTGCCTGGTGCGATACCAAACACACCTGGGATAAGCTTGAGGATCGGGAAGTCTCGCTTTACAGCATCCTGGCCAAGACTAAAGAGAGCGATAAATGGGGCGCGGCGAGCGGCGAAGATCTGCTGGCTGTGATTCAGCGTCAGGGCTATACCGCCCGCCATGTGGTGATCACCGGTGGTGAACCCTGCATTCACGACCTGATGCCGCTGACCGACTTGCTGGAAAAGAATGGCTTTAGCTGCCAGATTGAAACCAGCGGCACGCATGAAGTCCGCTGTACGCCGAACACCTGGGTGACTGTCTCTCCCAAGGTGAATATGCGCGGCGGCTATGACGTGTTATCTCAGGCGCTGGAACGCGCCAATGAAATCAAGCACCCGGTGGGGCGTGTTCGCGACATTGAAGCACTGGATGAACTGCTGGCGACGTTGACCGATGATAAGCCGCGCATCATTGCTTTACAGCCGATCAGTCAGAAGGATGATGCCACGCGCCTGTGTATTGATACCTGCATTGCGCGTAACTGGCGTCTGTCGATGCAAACGCATAAATATCTGAATATTGCCTGATAAATTTTGCCGGGTGCGCTTCGCTTGCCCGGCCTACGCTTGTAGATACGTGTAGGCCGTATAAGGCGCTCCGCCATCCGGCAATGACTCTGAATCACTCGCCGCGATAGACGCAGCCCGCCGTGCAGGTCTCTTTTACCATCACCGCGCTCAGCAGCGGAACCAGCGGTTTCATCTCATCCCAGATCCACTTCGCCAGTACTTCACTGGTCGGATTCTCAAGACCCGGAATATCATTCAAATAGTAGTGATCAAGGCGATTGTACGTCGGCTTAAATGCCGCTTTTAACTCGGAAAAGTCCATAATCCAACCGGTATGGGGATCGACTTCACCCGTAATTTCAAGACGCACCATAAATGAGTGACCATGCAGGCGGCCACATTTGTGCCCTTCTGGTACGTGCGGCAGGTGGTGAGCGGCTTCGAAGGTGAAATCTTTAAACAGGGTGGTGGACATTATCTACTCTCAAGAATGCAAAAAACCGCCGTAGGGTACCTTATAATACGAATTTTATCATTAGTTAAACGGGCGCTGAGTATCCTGACAGTGCATTCGCGCAATCAATATCAAATAACTAGTTATATATCATATGGTTATTAAATCTGTTTTGCCGTTAATAACTATAGCTAAAACAGGTTAGTCCATTTGGTTATTTGTTATTTCTATCCCTTCTTTAATTGTTACTATTCTCGCCGTTAACCTTATCTTCAGTTTGGGTTTTATTGCTTAAATCCGCTTTGCTTACTGGAACATGACAACGCATGACGACACAGGCCCCACTTTCCGCTTTGCTTCCGCTAAACCCGGAACAGCTGGCACGCCTTCAGGCGGCCACGACCGATCTCTCGCCCGCGCAGCTTGCGTGGGTTTCTGGCTATTTCTGGGGCGTGCTGAATCAGCAGCCGGGCGCTAATGCGGTTATTCCTGCACCTGCTGCCGAAATGCCGGGGATCACGCTCATCTCCGCCTCGCAGACCGGTAATGCGCGCCGTGTGGCGGAAGCCCTGCGTGACGATCTTATTGCCGCGAAGCTCAATGTCACCCTGATCAATGCCGGCGACTATAAATTTAAAAATATTGCCAACGAGAAATTGCTGGTCGTGGTGGCCTCGACGCAGGGAGAGGGTGAGCCGGCGGAAGAAGCGGTGGCGTTGCATAAATTCCTGTTCTCTAAAAAAGCGCCGAAACTTGAAAATACCGCCTTCGCCGTGTTTGGCCTTGGCGATACCTCTTATGAGTTTTTCTGTCAGTCTGGCAAAAACTTCGACAGCAAACTGGCGGAGCTTGGCGGTGAACGCTTGTTGGATCGTGTAGATGCAGATGTTGAATATCAACCGGCAGCTGCGCAGTGGCGCGCCCGTCTGGTTGATGTGTTGAAGGCACGAGCGCCTGCTGCACCTTCTGTACAGGCCGCTGCGAGCGGTGCGATTAACGAGGTGCATACCAGTCCGTACACTAAAGAAGCGCCGCTTAGCGCGTCGCTTTCCGTGAATCAGAAAATCACCGGTCGTGACTCCGAAAAAGACGTGCGTCATATCGAAATCGATCTGGGCGATTCCGGCCTGCGCTATCAGCCCGGCGACGCCCTCGGCGTGTGGTATCAAAACGATCCGGCGCTGGTCAAAGAGATTGTTGAACTGCTGTGGCTGAAAGGCGACGAGCCGGTCACGGTTGATGGCAAATTGCTACCGCTTACCGACGCGCTGCAGTGGCACTTCGAACTGACGGTTAACACAGCCAATATTGTAGAAAATTACGCCACCTTAACGCGCAGTGAAACGTTGCTGCCGCTGGTGGGCGATAAAGCGCAGTTGCAACACTATGCCGCCACCACGCCTATCGTCGATATGCTGCGCTTTTCTCCGGCGCAGCTGGACGCGGAAGCGTTAATCGGTCTGCTGCGTCCGTTGACCCCGCGCCTGTACTCAATAGCCTCCTCACAGGCGGAAGTCGAAAGCGAAGTACATGTGACCGTCGGTGCCGTGCGGTTTGACGTCGAAGGCCGTGCGCGTGCCGGCGGAGCCTCGAGCTTCCTCGCCGACCGCGTTGGCGAAGAAGGTGAAGTACGTGTGTTCATTGAACATAACGACAACTTCCGCCTGCCAGCCAATCCTGAAACACCGGTCATTATGATTGGGCCGGGGACGGGAATTGCACCGTTCCGCGCCTTTATGCAGCAGCGTGCTGCCGATGAAGCGACAGGTAAAAACTGGCTGTTCTTTGGCAATCCGCACTTTACCGAAGATTTTCTCTACCAGGTGGAGTGGCAGCGCTACGTCAAAGAGGGCGTACTTACCCGGATCGATCTCGCCTGGTCACGCGACCAAAAAGAAAAAGTCTACGTACAAGATAAACTGCGCCAACAAGGTGCGGAACTGTGGCGCTGGATTAATGACGGGGCGCACATTTATGTCTGCGGCGACGCCAATCGCATGGCGAAAGACGTTGAGCAGGCTTTGCTGGAAGTGATTGCCGAATTCGGTGCGATGGATACCGAAGCGGCGGATGAATTTTTAAGTGAGCTGCGCGTTGAGCGCCGTTATCAGCGAGATGTCTACTAATGAGTGAAAAACATCCAGGGCCACTGGTGGTCGAAGGTAAGCTGTCCGACGCTGAACGTATGAAGCTGGAAAGCAACTATCTGCGCGGCACCATTGCGGAAGATTTAAATGACGGCCTCACCGGCGGTTTTAAAGGTGATAACTTTCTGCTGATCCGTTTTCACGGTATGTACCAGCAGGATGACCGCGATATTCGCGCCGAGCGCGCCGAGCAGAAGCTGGAGCCACGTCATGCAATGCTGCTGCGCTGCCGTCTGCCGGGCGGGGTCATCACCACTAAACAATGGCAGGCGATCGATAAGTTTGCTCATGACAACACGATTTACGGCAGCATCCGTCTGACCAACCGTCAGACCTTTCAGTTTCACGGCATTCTGAAGAAGAACGTCAAGCCGGTGCATCAGATGCTCAACTCGGTCGGACTGGACGCGCTGGCGACCGCCAACGACATGAACCGTAACGTGTTGTGTACCTCCAACCCGTACGAGTCCGAGTTACACGCGGAAGCCTACGAGTGGGCGAAGAAAATCTCTGAACACCTGTTGCCGCGCACCCGGGCGTATGCAGAGATTTGGCTGGATCAGAAAAAAGTCGCCACCACCGATGAAGAGCCGATCCTCGGTCAAACTTATCTGCCGCGTAAGTTCAAAACGACGGTGGTTATTCCGCCGCAGAACGATATCGATCTGCATGCCAACGACATGAACTTCGTCGCGGTGGCAGAAAACGGCAAACTGGTGGGGTTCAACCTGCTGGTTGGCGGTGGGCTGTCTATTGAGCACGGTAACAAGAAAACCTACGCGCGTACCGCCAGTGAATTTGGCTATTTGCCGCTGGAGCACACGCTGGCCGTTGCGGAAGCAGTGGTGACTACCCAGCGCGACTGGGGTAATCGTACCGACCGTAAAAACGCCAAAACCAAATACACGCTGGAGCGCGTCGGCGTTGAGACCTTTAAGGCAGAAGTGGAACGCCGGGCGGGCATCAAATTTGAATCGATTCGCCCGTATGAGTTTACCGGTCGCGGCGATCGTATCGGCTGGGTGAAGGGCATCGACAAAAAATGGCACCTGACGCTGTTTATTGAGAATGGCCGTATTCTGGATTATCCGGGACGTCCGCTGAAAACCGGGTTACTGGAGATAGCAAAGATCCACAAAGGCGAGTTCCGTATTACCGCCAACCAGAACCTGATCATTGCCGGTGTGCCGGAAAGTGAAAAGGCGAAGATCGAGAAAATTGCGCAGCAGAGCGGCTTAATGAATGCCGTGACTCCGCAGCGTGAAAACTCGATGGCCTGCGTCTCGTTCCCGACCTGTCCGCTGGCGATGGCGGAAGCAGAGCGCTTCCTGCCGACGTTTATCGACAGCATTGACGCCCTGATGGCGAAATACGCGTTGAGCGATGAGAACATTGTGCTGCGTGTGACGGGCTGCCCGAACGGTTGTGGTCGTGCCATGCTGGCAGAAGTCGGCCTGGTCGGGAAAGCGCCGGGACGTTACAACCTGCACCTGGGGGGTAACCGTATCGGGACGCGTATTCCACGGATGTTCAAAGAGAACATCACCGAGACAGAAATTCTGGCCTTGCTGGATGAACTGATTGGGCGCTGGGCAAAAGAGCGTGAAGCGGGTGAAGGCTTCGGCGATTTTACGGTGCGTGCGGGCATTATTCGCCCGGTGCTCGATCCCGCCCGGGATTTCTGGGAATAATGTGAAACTGACTTATTGGGTCTACTGAATTTGTAGGCCTGATAAGCGTAGCGCCATCAGGCAAGGCAAACAGCGAGGAACTTATGTCCAAACTCGATCTCAACGCGTTGAACGCACTGCCAAAAGTTGAGCGCGTCATGGCGCTGGCGGAAACCAACAGCCAGCTGGAAAAACTGAGCGCGCAGGATCGTGTGGCGTGGGCGCTGGAGAATCTGCCCGGCGACTACGTGCTCTCTTCAAGCTTTGGTATTCAGGCGGCGGTTAGCCTGCACCTGGTGAATCAGATTCGCCCGGATATCCCGGTGATCCTTACCGATACCGGCTATTTGTTCCCGGAAACCTACCAGTTTATTGACGAGTTAACGGACACGCTCAAACTCAATCTGCAGGTTTACCGGGCAAAAGAGAGTGCCGCCTGGCAGGAAGCGCGCTATGGCAAACTGTGGGAACAGGGCGTTGAAGGCATTGAGAAATACAATGACATCAACAAAGTCGAGCCGATGAACCGGGCGCTGCAAGAACTCAATGCGCAAACCTGGTTTGCCGGCCTGCGTCGTGAGCAATCCGGCAGTCGTGCCCATTTGCCGGTACTGGCTATCCAGCGTGGCGTGTTCAAACTGCTGCCGATCATCGACTGGGACAACCGCACGGTGTACCAGTACCTGCAACAACACGGGCTGAAGTATCATCCGCTGTGGGAGCAAGGCTATCTGTCGGTAGGCGATACCCACACCACCCGTAAATGGGAACCGGGCATGGCGGAAGAAGATACGCGCTTCTTCGGACTGAAGCGGGAGTGCGGATTGCACGAAGGGTAATCGGTAACATGCCCGGTAAGCATCTGCATGCTACCGGGCAGGATACGGGTGAATTAGCCCGCCTTTGCCAGCTCTTTGACCAGTGGCAGCATAATGCGTACAACGTCGCGACTGCGGTGCTCAATACGGCCGGGTAACGCTTTATCAATATGCTGCTGGTTATCAAGTCGAACGTCGTGCCAGCTGTTGCCTGCAGGGAATGAGGCGGTTTTGGCTCGCTGCTGATAGCCGTCTTTGTTACCCAGATTCCAGTTGGTGGCTTCGACGGAGAGCACGGCAATCCCCGCTTTGTCGAACACCTCCGCATCGTTACAACATCCAGTGCCTTTCGGGTAGTTCTTGTTCAGACCGGGATTAGTGCTGGCGGAGATACCGCGACTGCGTGCAATAGCCAGCGCCCGGTCGCGCGTGAGCTTACGAACCGCTTCAGGTGTTTTTTGCCCGCTGTTGAAATAGAGCTTATCGCCGACGATCAGGTTATCGAGATTAATCACCAGCAGCGTATTTTTCTTCTCGGCGGCGCTCATGCGTTTGAGTACGTTCTCTGCGCCGAGCTTGCCTTCTTCTTCTCCGCTGGTGGCGATAAAGCGGATGCCGTACTCGGTCGGGACATTCTTGAGTTTTTCTGCCAGTTCCAGCATCACGCCGAGACCCGCCGCGTTATCGTCAATCCCTTGTAGCGTTAATCCACCGAGATTGGCATCGGAGTCGGCATCGCTTTGCGGCGCGTAGGTATCAAGGTGCGCCATAATAATAATCTGCTGCGGTGCCTTACCTTCATGTGCTGCAATTACCGTGCTACCCGTTACGTTATGCCAGTTTTTATGGTTATTTTTGGCGGTATACACATAGCGGCTATTAAACGTCCGAATATCACTGCTGTATCCCATCTGCTGAAACTGCTGACGTAAATAATCGGCAGACAACATTTCTGCAGGCGAGCCCGTCACGCGGCCAGGAAAAAACGTTGCAATATGGCGGGCCTGGAAGTTGGCGATATCTCCGGGCTTCGAAGAGGTTGCCTGTGCGGGAAGGATAAAGCACACGCCGAGCGCCAGGGCAGCAGGAAAGTGGCGCAATGCGGAAAACATAGTGAGTCCTTAAATACCAAGCATAAATTTTTACCCGCTAGTATGAAACCGTGATCGGGGTAAAACAATTTCATTTGCTCCTAAATGCCCGAAATCCGGCGGCTTAAGCACTTTTTGATATTTGCTTTTCCAGATCGTTATTCCTTTGAGGAACTACTCATTCCAATTCGTAATTTCATTCGTTCTCTTGCCCTCCCTATAGTCGAGTTATCTGAGCATCGTTAGAACAATAACGGCATTACATAGGAACGGTTATGGATCAAAAACGACTTACCCACCTGCGGCAACTGGAAGCGGAAAGCATCCATATTATTCGTGAGGTGGCCGCCGAGTTTTCTAATCCGGTGATGATGTATTCCATCGGCAAAGACTCCAGCGTAATGCTGCATCTGGCGCGCAAAGCGTTTTATCCCGGCACGCTGCCGTTCCCGTTGCTACATGTGGACACCGGCTGGAAATTCAGCGAGATGTATGAATTCCGTGACCGTACAGCCAAGGCCTACGGCTGCGAGTTGTTGGTGCATAAAAACCCGGAAGGGGTGGCGATGGGGATTAACCCGTTTGTCCACGGCAGCGCCAAGCATACCGACATCATGAAAACCGAAGGGCTGAAGCAGGCGCTGAACAAATACGGCTTTGACGCCGCGTTCGGTGGTGCCCGCCGCGATGAAGAGAAATCGCGTGCCAAAGAGCGAATTTATTCCTTCCGCGATCGTTTTCATCGCTGGGACCCGAAAAACCAGCGTCCGGAACTGTGGCACAACTACAACGGGCAGATTAACAAAGGCGAAAGCATTCGCGTGTTCCCGCTTTCGAACTGGACTGAACAGGATATCTGGCAGTACATCTGGTTGGAAAATATCGACATTGTACCGCTGTACCTGGCCGCGGAACGCCCGGTGCTGGAACGTGATGGCATGCTGATGATGATCGATGACGACAGGATCGATCTGCAACCCGGTGAGGTTATCAAAAAACGCATGGTGCGTTTCCGCACGCTTGGCTGCTGGCCGCTTACCGGCGCCGTGGAGTCAAACGCGCAGACGCTGCCGGAAATTATCGAAGAAATGCTGGTCTCAACCACCAGTGAACGTCAGGGCCGCGTGATTGACCGCGACCAGGCGGGCTCCATGGAGCTGAAGAAACGTCAGGGGTATTTCTAAGGAGCCGCCATGAACACGACACTTGCACAACAAATTGCTAATGAAGGCGGCGTTGAAGCCTGGATGGTTGCCCAGCAACACAAAAGCCTGCTGCGCTTTTTAACCTGCGGCAGCGTGGATGACGGGAAAAGCACGCTGATTGGCCGCCTGCTGCACGACACGCGCCAGATTTACGAAGATCAGCTCTCAACGCTGCATAACGACAGCAAACGTCATGGTACCCAGGGTGAGAAACTGGATCTGGCGCTGCTGGTTGACGGGTTACAGGCCGAGCGTGAGCAGGGGATCACCATCGACGTGGCCTACCGCTATTTCTCCACTGAGAAGCGCAAATTTATTATTGCCGATACGCCAGGGCATGAGCAGTACACCCGGAACATGGCCACCGGTGCGTCCACATGCGATCTGGCGATCCTGCTGATTGATGCACGTAAAGGTGTGCTGGACCAGACTCGCCGCCACAGTTTTATCTCCACGCTGTTGGGGATCAAACATCTGGTGGTGGCGATCAATAAAATGGATCTGGTGAGCTTCAGCGAAGAAACATTTACCCGCATTCGCGAAGATTATCTGACCTTTGCCGAACAGTTGCCGGGCAATCTGGATATTCGCTTTGTGCCGCTTTCTGCGCTGGAAGGCGACAACGTGGCCTCCCAGAGTAAAAACATGCCATGGTATAGCGGCCCGACGCTGCTGGAGGTACTGGAAACGGTAGAGATCCAGCGGGCTGTTGATGCCCAACCGATGCGTTTCCCGGTACAGTATGTGAATCGCCCGAACCTGGATTTTCGTGGTTATGCCGGAACTCTTGCCTCCGGTCGCGTAACGGTAGGCCAGCGAATCAAAGTGCTGCCGTCTGGCGTTGAATCAAGCGTCGCGCGGATCGTCACCTTTGACGGCGACCTCCAGGAAGCGCATGCGGGCGAAGCGATTACTCTGGTACTGAAAGATGAAATCGACATCAGCCGTGGCGACCTGTTGCTGGATGCTCGCGAAGTGTTGCCTGCGGTACAGCATGCTGCCGTTGACGTGGTATGGATGGCGGAACAACCGCTGTCGGAAGGTCAGAGCTATGACATCAAAGTCGCGGGCAAAAAGACGCGTGCCCGCGTAGATAACGTGCAGTATCAGGTTGATATCAATAACCTGACTCAGCGTGAGGTCGACGCGTTGCCGCTGAATGGTATTGGCCTGGTTAATTTGACGTTTGATGAACCGCTGGTACTGGATACCTATCAGCATAACCCAGTGACGGGCGGCCTGATTATTATTGACCGCCTGACCAACGTCACTGTGGGGGCGGGACTGATCCGCGAACCCATCGAGCAGCAACAGGCCACGACATCCCCGTTCAGCGCGTTTGAACTGGAACTGAATGCACTGGTGCGTCGTCACTTCCCGCACTGGAATGCACGCGATTTGCTGGGAGGAAAGTAATGGCGCAGCATGACGAAAACGTCGTCTGGCATGCCCATCCCGTTACGCCGCAACAGCGAGAGCAACGCCACGGTCACCGTGGTGTTGTGCTGTGGTTTACCGGGCTCTCCGGCTCGGGTAAATCGACGGTGGCAGGGGCGCTGGAAGAAGCACTATACAATCTGGGCGTCAGTACCTATCTGCTGGATGGCGACAATGTGCGCCATGGCCTGTGCAGCGATCTGGGTTTTAGCGACGCCGATCGCAAAGAGAACATCCGGCGGGTGGGGGAAGTCGCTAGCCTGATGGTGGATGCCGGGCTGGTGGTGCTGACGGCATTTATCTCCCCGCATCGCGCTGAGCGGCAAATGGTCCGCGAGCGCGTCGGCGAGGGGCGTTTTATCGAGGTGTTTGTCGATACGCCGCTGGCGACATGCGAAGCCCGCGATCCGAAAGGGCTGTATAAAAAAGCGCGAGCGGGTGAACTGCGCAATTTCACCGGAATTGACGCGGTGTACGAAGCGCCTGAATCGCCAGAGATTCACCTTGATGGTGAACAATTGGTAACAAATTTGGTTCCTCAATTATTAGACCTGCTGAGGCAGCAAGATATTATCAGATCCTGAGACATCCCCGAGCTTATCGGCTCGGTCAGTCAAGGTCACAGGATTAGCTATGCGTAACAGCCATAACATTACTATTGCAGAGTCAGACACCTTCAATGCCGACGACGAAACCATCTGGTCACTACCGGGGGCCGTGGTCGGTTTTGTGGCGTGGTTGCTGGCGCTGGGCATTCCATGTCTTATGTATGGCCCTAACACGCTGTTTTTCTTCCTCTATACCTGGCCGTTTTTCCTTGCATTGCTGCCTGTCGCGATTGTGGCGGGAATCGCCCTGCACTCGTTATTGAAGGGACGACTGTTCCTGAGCATGACGTGTACCCTGCTGACGGTGGGGCTGATGTTCGGGGCATTGTTTATGTGGCTGCTGGGCTAGGCTATATCCCTTCTCTTTATATGGCTACTGAGGCTGAAACGCGGACTGGTCATAATTCAAACCGTAACCAACAATGAGATTATGTTCTCCTTACACGGGGTATACGTAACAACGAGCAAATGTGGTACATTTGCCCGCGTTGTCGCGGTATTCCCGCCTGTAGACGGAGAGTCGTCTGCGGATGTTTTGGGATGATGATGCCGTTTTTCAGGGGGCAGGATGGGTAAACTAACGCTGCTGTTGCTGGCTTTATTGGTCTGGCTTCAGTATTCGCTGTGGTTCGGTAAGAACGGCATACATGACTATAGCCGCGTCAACGATGATGTGGCTGCGCAGCAAGTGACAAATGCGAAACTTAAAGCGCGTAACGATCAGCTGTTTGCCGAAATTGACGATCTCAATGGCGGTCAGGAAGCGATTGAAGAGCGTGCGCGCAACGAACTCAGCATGACCAAGCCGGGCGAAACCTTTTATCGTCTGGTGCCTGACGCGTCTAAACGCGCTCAGACTGCAGGGCAAAACAATCGATAAACCAGCCAAGGATTTAACATGGCAGCCACTTTATTGGACGTTTGCGCCGTGGTACCGGCTGCCGGATTTGGCCGCCGAATGCAATCGGAGTGTCCTAAGCAGTATCTCTCCATCGGCAATAAAACCATTCTTGAACACTCGGTTGCTGCGCTACTGGCGCATCCCCGGGTGACGCATGTCGTCATTGCTATCAGCCCTGGCGACAGCCGCTTTGCAGAACTTCCTCTGGCAGCGCACCCGCAAATCACCGTGGTAGATGGCGGCAATGAGCGCGCCGATTCAGTGCTGGCCGGTTTGCAGGCCACCGGAAATGCCCGCTGGGTGCTGGTGCATGATGCAGCCAGACCGTGCCTGCATCAGGGCGATTTATCTCGTTTACTGGCGATAAGCGAAACCAGTCGTACAGGTGGGATCCTTGCCGCACCGGTGCGCGATACCATGAAACGCGCGGAACCGGGCAAAACTGACATTGCCCATACGGTCGAACGCACTGACTTATGGCACGCGTTGACGCCGCAGTTTTTCCCCCGCGAGTTATTACACCACTGCCTGGCCCGAGCACTCAACGAAGGCGCGACCATTACTGATGAGGCCTCGGCGCTGGAATATTGCGGCTTTCATCCACAGCTTGTCGAAGGACGCGCTGATAATATTAAAGTTACTCGTCCGGAAGATCTGGCGCTTGCGGAATTTTATCTGACCCGAAGAATCTAGACACAAAATCATTCAAGCTGCATCGAGGCGGCTACTGAGTGAATCCCCAGGCGCTTACATAAGTAAGTGACTGGGGTGAACAAAGGCAGCCAACAAAGAGGCCGCTTGAAGGATGATGTGTATATCAGGAGAATGCATAATGCGAATTGGACACGGTTTTGATGTACACGCCTTTGGCGGCGTAGGCCCAATTATCATTGGTGGCGTGCGCATCCCGTACGAAAAGGGGCTGCTGGCGCATTCTGATGGCGACGTCGCGTTACATGCGCTGACTGATGCGCTGCTGGGCGCGGCAGCGCTGGGCGATATCGGTAAACTGTTCCCGGACACCGATCCGGCCTTTAAAGGGGCAGATAGCCGCGAATTATTACGTGAAGCCTGGCGTCGTATTCAGGCCAAAGGCTACACGCTCGGCAATGTGGATGTGACCATTATTGCGCAGGCACCGAAGATGCTGCCGCACATTCCACAAATGCGCGTGTTTATTGCCGAAGATCTTGGCTGTCATATGGATGATGTTAACGTGAAAGCGACCACCACGGAGAAACTCGGTTTTACCGGGCGTGGGGAAGGGATTGCCTGTGAAGCGGTGGCGTTACTCATAAAGGCTGCAAAATGACAGAGTTTGAAAATCTGACGTATCTCCACGGTAAACCGCAGGGCCGTGGCGTATTGAAGGCAAATCCAGAAGACTTTGTGGTGGTCGAAGATTTAGGCTTTGAACCGGACGGAGAAGGCGAACACGTTCTGGTACGCATCCTGAAGAACGGCTGTAACACTCGTTTTGTCGCCGATGCACTGGCAAAATTTTTGAAAATTCATGCCCGTGAAGTCAGCTTCGCCGGGCAGAAAGATAAGCATGCGGTCACTGAACAGTGGCTGTGCGCGCGCGTGCCGGGCAATGTCATGCCTGATTTAAGCAAATTTGAGCTTGAAGGCTGTAAAGTGCTGGAGTACGCCCGTCACAAGCGTAAGCTGCGTTTAGGTGCCCTGAAAGGTAACGGCTTTACGGTGGTGCTGCGTGAAGTCAGCGATCGCGCTGACGTTGAAGCACGTTTGCAGGCTATTCTCGAGCGCGGCGTACCGAACTATTTTGGTGCCCAACGTTTTGGCATCGCCGGCAGTAACCTGCAAGGGGCGCTGCGCTGGGCGCAAAGCGATGCACCGGTGCGCGATCGCAATAAACGCAGTTTTTGGTTGTCGGCAGCCCGCAGCGCGTTGTTTAATCAAATAGTCAATGAACGATTGAAAAAAACAGACTTTAATCAAGTTGTTGACGGCGATGCGCTACAATTGTCTGGACGCGGAAGCTGGTTTGTTGCCACTCCTGAAGAACAGGCTGAATTACAGCGTCGCGTTAATGAAAGAGAGTTAATGATTACAGCGGCATTACCCGGCTGCGGTGAGTGGGGAACTCAGCGCGATGCGCTGGCGTTTGAACAGGCCGCCATTGCCGATGAAAGCGTGCTGCAGTCTTTATTATTGCGTGAGAAAGTCGACGCATCGCGTCGCGCTATGCTGCTGTACCCACAACAATTAAGCTGGAACTGGTGGGATGACGTAACCGTTGAGTTACGCTTCTGGCTACCGGCAGGTAGCTTTGCCACCAGTGTAGTAAGGGAACTTATTAACACAACGGGTGATTATGCGTATATTGCTGAGTAACGATGATGGGGTCCACGCGCCCGGTATACAAACGCTGGCGAAAGCGCTGCGTGAGTTTGCTGACGTACAGGTAGTTGCCCCGGATCGTAACCGCAGTGGCGCGTCTAACTCGCTGACGCTGGAATCTTCGCTTCGCACCTTCACCTTTGAAAACGGTGATATCGCCGTGCAAATGGGCACGCCTACCGACTGCGTCTATCTGGGCGTAAACGCGTTAATGCGTCCGCGTCCGGACATCGTAGTTTCCGGGATTAACGCTGGTCCTAATCTGGGTGACGATGTTATCTACTCTGGAACCGTTGCGGCAGCGATGGAAGGCCGGCACCTTGGCTTTCCCGCGCTGGCGGTCTCACTGGATGGTCATAAACACTACGATACCGCAGCCGCAATTACCTGCCGCATTTTACGTGCGCTGAGCCGCGAACCGCTGCGTACCGGGCGTATTCTGAATATCAACGTCCCGGACTTGCCGCTGGATCAGATTAAAGGTATTCGCGTTACCCGCTGCGGCAGTCGCCATCCGGCGGATCAGGTTATTCCACAGCAGGACCCGCGCGGTAACACGTTGTACTGGATTGGGCCGCCGGGCGAAAAATGCGATGCCGGGCCGGATACGGACTTTGCTGCCGTCGATGAAGGCTATGTTTCTGTCACGCCGCTGCATGTTGATTTAACCGCATACGGCGCGCATCAGGTTGTTTCTGATTGGTTAGACCGCGTGGGAGTCGACACGCAATGGTAAGCAGACGCGTACACACTCTTCTTGAACAATTACGTGCGCAGGGCATCAGAGATGAGCTTGTCCTTGATGCGCTCGCCGCCGTGCCGCGTGAAAAATTCATTGATGAGGCGTTTGAACATAAGGCCTGGGAAAACATCGCCCTGCCCATTGGTCAGGGGCAGACGATTTCGCAGCCTTATATGGTCGCACGTATGACCGAGTTGCTTGAGCTGACGCCACAATCGCGGGTGCTGGAAATCGGCACCGGTTCCGGTTACCAGACAGCGATTCTGGCGCATCTGGTGCAGCATGTGTGTTCTGTCGAGCGCATTAAAGGTTTGCAGTGGCAGGCGCGTCGTCGCCTGAAGCAGCTTGATTTACATAATGTTTCAACCCGTCATGGTGATGGATGGCAAGGCTGGCAGGCACGAGCGCCGTTTGACGCCATCATTGTGACAGCAGCACCGCCGGAAATCCCTACCGCGTTAATGACGCAGTTGGATGAAGGCGGCATTCTCGTCTTACCCGTGGGCGACGAGCACCAGTATTTGAAACGGGTGCGTCGTCGGGGAGGCGAATTTATTATCGATACCGTGGAGGCTGTACGCTTCGTACCCTTAGTTAAAGGGGAGTTAGCGTAGATATAGGTTCTGAATACCTGGAGTTTTCCTGGATATTCTGGAATTAGTAAGCGTATCGTGGTCACGTTTTCCAGTGTCCAGCCCGATGCCTTGCACGGTGATTACGTCACTGGTTGTTAACCAAATTTTCCTGGGGGATAAATGAGCGCGGGAAGCCACAAATTTACCGTTCGCCGCATGGCGGCATTGTCACTGGTTTCGTTATGGCTGGCAGGCTGTTCTAACACCTCGAATCCGCCTGCGCCGGTCAACTCTGTTGATGGCGGTGCGCCAACGAACACCAATTCTGGCATGCTAATCACGCCTCCACCTAAAATAGGCACGACGGCGACCGCACAGCAAACGCCGCAGATCCAACCGGTGCAGCGTCCAACCACGCAGTCAACACAAATTCAGCCCGTTGCGCAGCAGCCTGTACAGATGGAAAACGGACGCATTGTGTACAACCGTAAGTATGGGAACATTCCGAAAGGGAGCTATACCGGCGGCAGCACCTATACAGTTAAGAAAGGTGACACACTTTTCTATATTGCCTGGATAACCGGGAACGATTTCCGTGACCTCGCACAACGCAATAACGTTCCGGCCCCGTATGGCCTGAATGTGGGACAAACTCTGCAAGTGGGCAACGCATCGGGTGCGCCGATTACCGGCGGCAATGCCATCACCCAGGCGGATGCAGCACAGCAAGGAGTTGTGACCAACCCTGCACAAAATTCCACCGTCGCTGTTGCTTCGAAACCAACAATTACGTATTCTGAGGATTCAGGTGAACAAAGTGCTAACAAAATGTTGCCGAACAACAAGCCTGCTGGGACAGTTGTCACAGCGCCAGTAACGGCACCAGCAGTTAGCGCAACCGAATCGACTGCAAGCTCAACGTCTACCAGTGCGCCAATCTCCACCTGGCGTTGGCCGACTGACGGTAAAGTGATTGAAAACTTTGCGGCTACCGAAGGTGGCAATAAAGGGATCGACATTGCAGGCAGTAAGGGACAGGCTATTGTCGCGACCGCAGATGGACGCGTCGTATATGCCGGTAACGCACTGCGCGGTTACGGTAATCTTATTATCATCAAACACAACGATGATTACCTGAGTGCCTACGCCCATAACGATACAATGCTGGTTCGGGAGCAACAAGAAATCAAGGCGGGGCAGAAAATAGCTACCATGGGTAGCACCGGAACCAGCTCTACACGCTTGCATTTTGAAATTCGTTACAAGGGGAAATCCGTAAACCCGCTGCGCTATTTACCGCAGCGATAATTCGGCGGAACCAGGCTTTCACTTGCTTGTTCCGTTTAGGGATCACGGGTAGGAGCCACCTTTATGAGTCAGAATACGCTGAAAGTTCATGATTTAAATGAAGACGCGGAATTTGATGAGAACGGAGTAGAGGCTTTTGATGAAAAAGCCTTGAGTGAAGAGGAACCCAGTGATAACGACTTGGCTGAAGAGGAGCTGTTATCGCAAGGGGCCACACAGCGTGTGTTGGACGCGACTCAGCTTTACCTTGGTGAGATTGGTTATTCGCCACTGTTAACAGCCGAAGAAGAAGTGTATTTTGCGCGTCGCGCATTGCGTGGAGATGTAGCCTCTCGCCGTCGCATGATTGAAAGTAACCTGCGTCTGGTGGTTAAAATTGCCCGTCGTTATGGCAATCGTGGTCTGGCATTGCTGGATCTGATTGAAGAGGGCAATCTGGGGCTTATCCGTGCCGTCGAGAAGTTTGACCCGGAGCGCGGGTTCCGCTTCTCAACATACGCAACCTGGTGGATCCGCCAGACGATCGAACGGGCGATTATGAACCAAACCCGTACGATCCGACTGCCGATCCATATAGTAAAAGAGCTGAACGTCTATCTGCGTACCGCGCGTGAGTTGTCGCATAAACTGGACCACGAACCGAGCGCAGAAGAGATTGCTGAACAACTGGATAAACCGGTTGATGACGTCAGCCGTATGCTCCGACTCAACGAGCGCATTACCTCGGTAGACACCCCGCTGGGTGGCGATTCCGAAAAAGCGTTGCTGGATATTCTGGCCGACGAAAAGGAAAACGGTCCGGAAGACACCACGCAAGACGATGATATGAAACAGAGCATCGTCAAATGGCTGTTCGAACTGAACGCCAAACAGCGTGAAGTGCTGGCACGTCGTTTCGGTCTGCTGGGGTATGAAGCTGCGACACTGGAAGATGTGGGCCGTGAAATTGGTCTCACTCGTGAACGTGTTCGTCAGATTCAGGTTGAAGGTCTGCGTCGTCTGCGTGAAATCCTGCAGACACAGGGACTGAATATCGAAGCGCTGTTCCGCGAGTAAGCACAGTTCTATCAAGAAAGGCCAGTCTCAGTGAGGCTGGCCTTTTTCTTGGTTTATTTCCATCCGGCAGAATTACCCCATCATCTTGCGTACCAGTTGCGTGAACTGTTCACGCTCTTCCTCGCTCAACCTGCCCAGAAACTCATCATCAACGCTATCGCCCAGCGGCGCTGCGCTTGCCAGTAGCGCCTCACCTTGCTCAGTCAAATAGACAAACCGACGACGCTTATCCGCCGGGAAGTGTTCACGCCTGACCAGCTCACGCTTTTCCATACGGCTCAGCAGCTCGGCAAGCGTGGCCTTGGTGCAGACCGCGGCTTCGGTGAGAGCAACCTGTTCAATGCCGGGATGCTCGGCAATAGCGCGCATCACTGCGTACTGCGGCTTGGTGAGCTCCGGTAATTCGTGCTGCCAGCGTGACGTATGCTGCTGGAAAAGCTGACGTAACAGGTGAAAGGCTTTATTTCGTAACGGCATAGGGACTCCGGGATCGCGGTCGGCTTCTATCATAGCGGGTAATGCGCCATTTTTTAACGATCGTTTCTTTAGCTATCTGTGCGAGTCACCCTTGCCTGAAATGTATCGAGAGCGTATTTTAGCTAAAATGTTCGTACACGAACAAATATTGAGGGGCTGAATGAGACTGATCGTAGGGATGACCGGTGCAACGGGAGCACCGCTTGGTGTGTCGCTGCTACAGGCGCTGCGGGAAATGCCGGAGGTGGAAACACATCTGGTGCTGTCGAAGTGGGCGAAAACCACGATTGAACTGGAAACGCCTTATAGCGTCCGCGAGGTGTCTGCGCTGGCGGATTATTGCCACAACCCGGCGGACCAGGCGGCGACGATCTCTTCCGGCTCATTTCACACCAACGGCATGATTATTATCCCCTGCAGCATGAAAACGCTGGCCGGAATTCGCGCAGGCTATGCCGAAGGGCTGGTGGGCCGTGCTGCCGACGTGGTGCTGAAGGAAGGGCGCAAACTGGTGCTGGTGCCGCGTGAAATGCCGCTGAGTACCCTCCATCTGGAAAATATGCTCGCACTTTCCCGCATGGGCGTCGCGATGGTGCCGCCGATGCCCGCGTTTTATAACCATCCCCAAACGATCGACGACATCACGCAGCACATTGTGGCGCGCGTCCTCGATCAGTTTGGTCTGGAACATCCGAACGCCCGTCGCTGGCAGGGTTTACGACCGGCGCAGAATTTTTCACAGGAGAATGAATGATGGCATTTGATGATTTGCGCGGTTTCTTGCAGGCGCTGGACGACCAGGGGCAATTGCTGAAAATCAGCGAAGAGGTGAACGCTGAGCCGGATCTGGCCGCGGCCGCTAATGCGACCGGGCGTATCGGCGATGGTGCACCGGCATTGTGGTTTGACAATATTCGTGGCTTTACCGACGCCCGTGTGGCGATGAACACCATCGGCTCATGGCAAAACCACGCCATTTCGATGGGGCTGCCGATCAATACGCCGGTCAGAAAACAGATTGATGAGTTTATCCGACGCTGGGATAAATTTCCGATTGCCCCGGAGCGCCGTGCGAACCCGGCATGGGCTGAGAATACCGTCGACGGTGAAGACATTAATCTGTTCGACATTCTGCCGCTGTTTCGTTTGAACGACGGCGACGGGGGCTTCTATCTCGACAAAGCTTGCGTGGTGTCGCGCGATCCGCTGGATCCGGATAACTTCGGCAAGCAAAACGTCGGCATCTACCGCATGGAAGTGAAGGGCAAACGTAAGCTTGGCCTACAGCCGGTTCCGATGCACGACATCGCGCTGCATCTGCATAAAGCCGAAGAACGCGGTGAAGATCTGCCGATTGCCATCACCCTGGGTAACGATCCGATCATTACCCTAATGGGCGCTACGCCGCTGAAGTATGATCAGTCTGAATATGAGATGGCGGGTGCGCTGCGTGAAAGCCCATACCCGATCGCCACCGCGCCACTGACCGGTTTTGACGTGCCGTGGGGTTCTGAGGTGATCCTCGAAGGTGTTATCGAAAGCCGCAAACGTGAAATCGAAGGGCCGTTTGGTGAGTTTACCGGTCACTATTCCGGGGGGCGCAATATGACGGTGGTGCGTATTGATAAAGTCTCTTATCGCACCAAACCGATTTTTGAATCGCTGTATTTGGGTATGCCGTGGACCGAAATCGACTATCTGATGGGACCTGCGACCTGTGTGCCGTTGTATCAGCAACTGAAAGCGGAATTCCCGGAGGTACAGGCGGTGAATGCCATGTACACCCACGGTCTGCTGGCGATTATCTCGACTAAAAAACGCTATGGCGGCTTTGCCCGGGCGGTCGGCCTGCGGGCGATGACCACCCCGCACGGTCTGGGCTACGTGAAGATGGTGATTATGGTGGATGAGGACATTGACCCGTTCAACCTGCCGCAGGTGATGTGGGCGCTGTCGTCGAAGGTCAACCCGGCAGGCGATCTGGTGCAGTTACCGAACATGTCGGTGCTGGAGTTGGATCCGGGTTCCAGCCCGGCAGGGATCACCGATAAGCTGATCATTGATGCCACTACCCCGGTTGCACCGGATAACCGTGGTCACTACAGCCAACCGGTATGCGATTTACCGGAAACCAAAGCCTGGGCTGAAAAGCTGACCGCCATGCTGGCCAACCGTAAATAAGGAGTAGCAGATGATTTGTCCACGTTGTGCTGATGAACATATTGAAGTGATGGCAACCTCGCCGGTGAAAGGCGTCTGGACGGTATACCAGTGCCAGCACTGCCTGTACACCTGGCGTGATACCGAGCCGCTACGCCGTACCAGTCGCGAACATTACCCGCAGGCGTTTCGCATGACGCAAAAAGATATCGATGACGCGCCAATGGTGCCGAGCATCCCGCCGCTGCTGGTGGAAGGTAAGCGCTAATCAAAATCCCGGGCGTGGCTTTGCCATGCCCGGCTTGCATATAGCGGTATTTTGTAGGCCCGATGAGCGCAGCGACATCGGGCACAACGAGTGTTACACCAGGCTTTTCAACCGATAAATCCATTCCAGCGCCTGACGCGGCGTCAGGGAATCCGGGTCGAGATTTTCCAGCGCTTCTACAGCGGGAGATGTTTCTTCCGGTGCTGAAAGTAGCGACATTTGCGTCCCGTCAACCTGGGTCGCGGCGGCATTTGGCGTAATGCTTTCCAGTTCGCGCAGTTTTTGCCGCGCACGTTTGATGACGTCTTTCGGCACACCGGCCAGCGCAGCGACGGCCAGACCATAGCTTTTGCTTGCCGCACCATCCTGCACACTATGCATAAAGGCAATCGTATCGCCGTGCTCTAATGCGTCCAAATGCACATTGGCAACACCTTCCATCTTCTCTGCTAACTGAGTCAGTTCAAAGTAGTGGGTTGCGAACAGCGTCAATGCCTTGATTTTATTGGCAAGATTTTCTGCGCACGCCCATGCCAGCGACAGACCGTCATAGGTGGAGGTGCCGCGCCCAATCTCATCCATCAACACCAGGCTGTTCTCGGTGGCGTTATGCAAAATATTGGCGGTTTCGGTCATCTCAACCATAAAGGTCGAACGACCGGACGCCAGGTCATCCGCTGCGCCCACGCGGGTAAAGATGCGATCGATCGGACCTATCTCAACCTTTTGCGCCGGAACATAGCTGCCGATGTAGGCCAGCAGGGCGATCAGTGCGGTCTGGCGCATATAGGTACTTTTACCGCCCATATTCGGCCCGGTGATGATCAACATCCGGCGCTGAGGTGAAAGATTCAGCGGGTTGGCAATAAACGGTTTGGTCAGCACCTGTTCAACCACCGGATGACGGCCTTCGGTAATACGAATGCCGGGTTTGTCGGTGAAGGTCGGGCAGGTGTAATTCAGGGTATAAGCCCGTTCGGCCAGATTGACCAGCACGTCGAGCTCGGCCAGCGCGCTGGCGCTCTGCTGTAAATCCGCCAGGTGTGGTAACAGCATGTCGAAGAGTTCGTCGTACAGCTGTTTTTCCAGCGCCAACGCTTTACCCTTCGAGGTCAGGACTTTGTCTTCGTACTCTTTGAGTTCAGGAATGATGTAGCGTTCGGCATTTTTTAGCGTCTGGCGGCGCACGTAGTTAATGGGCGCCAGATGGCTTTGACCGCGGCTGATCTGAATGTAGTAACCGTGTACACCGTTAAATCCAACCTTAAGCGTGTCCAGCCCGGTGCGTTCACGCTCGCGGATCTCCAGTCGGTCAAGATAGTCGGTCGCGCCATCGGCCAGCGCCCGCCACTCGTCCAGTTCATCGTTATAGCCTGGCGCAATGACGCCACCGTCGCGTACCAGTACCGGCGGGGCTTCAACGACGGCGCGTTCCAGCAGTTCACGCAGTTCGCTGAACTCGCCCATTTTCTCGCGCAGCATCTGTACCGGCGCGCTGTCGACGCCTTCCAGCTGTGCACGCAGTTCAGGTAATTGCTGAAAGGCGTGGCGCATACGGGCCAGATCGCGTGGACGCGCGGTACGCAGTGCCAGGCGAGCCAGAATACGCTCCAGATCGCCGACCTGACGCAGAACCGGCTGTAATTCGCTGGTGACATCCTGCAGGGCGCCGATCGTCTGCTGACGTTCGGTGAGGATTTTGGTGTCGCGAACCGGCATATGCAGCCAGCGCTTAAGCATACGGCTGCCCATCGGGGTGACGGTGCAGTCGAGCACCGAGGCCAGCGTATTTTCGATACCGCCGGCCAGATTCTGGGTAATCTCCAGATTCCGGCGCGTGGCGGCATCCATAATGATGCTGTCCTGCTGGCGCTCCATGGTGATGGAACGAATATGCGGCAGCGAGGTGCGCTGGGTATCTTTCGCATATTGCAGCAGACAGCCTGCGGCACATAAGCCGCGCGGTGCGTTTTCGACACCAAAGCCAATCAGGTCCCGCGTGCCAAACTGTAAGTTAAGCTGCTGGCGGGCGGTATCAATTTCAAATTCCCACAGCGGACGGCGACGCAGTCCGCGACGGCCTTCGATCAGCGAGGTCTCGGCGAAATCTTCGGCATACAGCAGTTCTGCCGGGTTAGTGCGCTGTAATTCTGCCGCCATGGTCTCACGGTCGGCTGGTTCACTGACGCGAAAGCGCCCGGAGCTGATGTCTAGCGTGGCATAGCCGTAGCCTTTGCTGTCCTGCCAGATGGCGGCCAGCAGGTTGTCCTGACGCTCCTGCAACAACGCTTCATCGCTGATGGTACCGGGCGTGACGATGCGGACAACTTTGCGCTCAACCGGACCTTTGCTGGTGGCCGGGTCGCCAATTTGTTCGCAAATGGCAACCGACTCCCCCTGATTCACCAGTTTTGCGAGGTAGTTTTCTACCGCGTGGTGGGGAATGCCCGCCATCGGGATCGGTTCGCCCGCGGATGCGCCGCGCTTGGTCAGCGAGATATCCAACAGCTGCGACGCACGTTTGGCATCGTCATAAAACAGTTCGTAAAAGTCGCCCATGCGGTAAAACAGCAGGATCTCCGGGTGCTGAGCCTTCAGCTTAAGATACTGCTGCATCATGGGGGTGTGGTTGGTGAAGTCCGTATCAAGTGACTCTTTCATATTGATTATGCTCGTTTTTTAATATTTTTAGGTACTCGGGCAGTCTCATGTGAACCCCCTGTAGACTCACACAAACCCATAAATTTCACTATCGAAAGCAGCCTGAAGGGCTGCAACGGCAAGCCTCAGTTCAGCCACAATAGAGTATCTTATCACCGACTACCCCAGACATTCACCCGTCACTTTGGCGCAAAAATACGGTGTCACTATTCACTCTCGGGCAAGTCATAATTCTGGCAGTACAGGTAGGGGATGCCTTCTTTAGTGATCAGGTAGGTTTCTTTATTCAGCGAGAAAAGATCGACATTAGAGACGCTGGTATTGGTCAGGAAGAAATCGGGCAGGAGTTGCTGGATGATACTGACAGGGGCGGTTTCACGATTTGATATATGGATGTTCTGCGATACCCATACCGGGCTTGAGCCATAGCTGGAGTGGGTAAACAACACCATGCGTTGCACGGTTTGCTCGCTGTTGTTTGCATCTTTGATGATGCCATCAATATTCACAATACCTTTACTGTCCCCACTTTTGATATCGATGATCCCGCGAAACGAGGCCGTATCGCGTACGATCTCGATCGTAGCACGACAGGCTAGATTATGTAGATGGCTATGATTTTTACCCTGCTGCCAAAAACTCACAATACTGATAACCACAAGACAAAGCAGCAGGATAATACCTGTTTGTGTTCTGATTTTGGGCGCGCGGGAAGGTAAGTTCATTAGCTATCGTACCGTGGGTAATAGACCGACTGACAGGTATTCTTCTTCTGCTCTCCGTTTATAGGGGAGCGACACTGGATCACTGACAGTTTTTTGGACTCAGGATACGTCGTTATATAGATAAATTTATTGTCCTGGCACAACCCTGGGTTCTTATCGATAAAAGCAGTGTGTCGGGAGAAATCGCTGGCATCGTTATTAAAATAATACTTACAGTTTGAGTGGGTATTTTGGGTGGCAATATAACCGGAAAAATAATTATCACGGGTGTTCCACGGATACAGTATCAGACCGCAGATGATAATAGTCAGTAAGACCAGTACAGATTCTGTCCTGGTTATCCGTGTTTTATGTGCGGTATTATCTGAAAACTCAGTGAGGTCGGTATTGGGCGGCCAATCTTCTTCTATTGCCGCAGGGCAATTCTCCGGCGTGTCAATTTCCTCAATGCTAAATGTGTCCTGGATGATCAGCCCTTTACGGGTAATGGTTGTGATAAAGGATGCTTCCAGTTCTAACTGAAGTAAACTTTTACGCAGCGAGAGAATACTCTGATAAAAGGCATTGAAGCTTGCCTGACGATGGTTTTCACCCCAGCCAAATTCCGGTGATGCTGCCAACTTACTGATTTAGTGTATGATGGTGTTTTTGAGGTGCTCCTGTGGCTTCTGTTTCTATCAGCTGTCCCTCCTGTTCAGCTACTGACGGGGTGGTGCGTAACGGCAAAAGCACCGCCGGACATCAGCGCTATCTCTGCTCTCACTGCCGTAAAACATGGCAACTGCAGTTCACTTACACCGCTTCTCAACCCGGTACGCACCAGAAAATCATTGATATGGCCATGAATGGCGTTGGATGCCGGGCAACCGCCCGCATTATGGGCGTTGGCCTCAACACGATTTTACGTCACTTAAAAAACTCAGGCCGCAGTCGGTAACCTCGCGCATACAGCCGGGCAGTGACGTCATCGTCTGCGCGGAAATGGACGAACAGTGGGGCTATGTCGGGGCTAAATCGCGCCAGCGCTGGCTGTTTTACGCGTATGACAGGCTCCGGAAGACGGTTGTGGCGCACGTCTTCGGTGAACGCACTATGGCGACGCTGGGGCGTCTTATGAGCCTGCTGTCACCCTTTGACGTGGTGATATGGATGACGGATGGCTGGCCGCTGTATGAATCCCGCCTGAAGGGAAAGCTGCACGTAATCAGCAAGCGATATACGCAGCGAATTGAGCGGCATAACCTGAATCTGAGGCAGCACCTGGCACGGCTGGGACGGAAGTCGCTGTCGTTCTCAAAATCGGTGGAGCTGCATGACAAAGTCATCGGGCATTATCTGAACATAAAACACTATCAATAAGTTGGAGTCATTACCTACCTTTACGTGGTAATCCGTAGGCTTCTGGTTCCGAATATATTTCGGACATGCTCATCTTGCTCATAAAAATTTACCTGTTTGTATTTATTTATATCTGATGTGATAGTTACTATCGTCGCGATAAATAACGTCGGTAAATATGGCATGGTTTCAGAGGGAGTGAGTTGCTCAATACGCTGATAAAATTGTCATTGCGTATTCTAATAACGAAAGTGGGCATCTGAGTGCCCACACGTTAGAGATCGTATTGCTGGCGTCGCCGTTCTAAACGGCGATCGCGCAGGGTGGAATAAATAAAGGCGATAACAAATAGCAGGGAGAATAAGACGACGATGGTCGGGGCCGGTGCGCTGTCGATGAAAAATGACAGGTACACGCCCATAAATGAGGTGACCATCGACATGACGACGGCGAGTATCAGGGCGTGGGAAAACTGGCGCGTGAGTAAAATTGCAATCGCACCCGGCGCAATTAACAACGAGATCGACAGAATAATACCCACCGACTTCAGCGTGGCGACGATGGTGAGCGCGATCATACACAGCAGACCATAATGCAGCAGGGTGGTGTTCAGCCCGCAGGCTTTTGCCTGGTGCGGATCGAAGGCGTGCAGCAACAGATCTTTCCACTTTAACCCGATGACAAGGGCAATCCCCAGCGCAATAACCGCCGTTTGTGCGATATCCCCCAGCGAGACACCGAGCATGTCGCCGAACAGAATATGGTCCAGATGAATCTCAGACTGGATTGAGACGTACAGCACCAGTCCTGCGCCAAACATGCCGGAGAAGACGATACCCATCAGCGTGTCGCGTTTGATGCGGCTGTTATCATCGAGATAGCCGGTCGCCACCGCGCAGAACAGCCCAGCGATAAACGCGCCAATGGCCAGCGGAATGCCCGCGATGTAAGCCAGTACGATCCCCGGAAATACCGCATGGCTCATGGCATCGCCCATCAAAGCCCAGCCTTTGAGCACCAAAAAAACCGACAACAGCGCGCAGGGTATGGCGACGATAACGGAGATGGTCAGCGCGTTCACCATAAAGCTGAACTGAAAGGGTTCCAGCAGGGCGGTTAAGAACATGAGGACTCCTTATTCACCTGGCGGGCGCGGCGACGGTTGGCCAACAGACCGTGTTTTGGCGCGAAGACAAACGCCAGCAGAAACAGCAGTGTTTGCAGAACGACAATGATTCCGCCGGTCGCGCCGTCCAGCCAGTAGCTCAGCCAGGCACCGAAAAAGCTGGTCAGGCTACCGATAGCGACGGCGATAGTGAGCAGCCGGGGAAAGCGATCGGTCAACAGCCAGGCCGTGGCACCGGGCGTCACTACCAGGCAAATCACCAGAAATGCGCCGACAGTTTGTAGCGCCGCAACGGTGGAAACTGAGAGCAGCGTAAAAAATAACAGCTTCAGGCGGCCTGGGTTCAGACCGATAGAACGCGCGTGGTTCTCATCGAAAAAAACCACCATCAAATCTTTCCACTTCAACAGCAGAATGGTGAGTGAGATAACGCCGATAATCGCCAGTTGCAGAATATCTTCCGGTGCAATCGCCAGCACATTACCGAGAATAATGGTCTGAATGTTCACCGACATCGGATTGAGCGACACCATAAACAGCCCGATGCCGAAGAAAGAGGAAAAAATCAGCCCAATGATCGCATCTTCCTTCAGGCGCGAACGCTGGTTAAGAAACAGCATACTGCCCGCTGCCAGCCCACCAGAAAGAAACGCGCCAAGCGCAAAGGGGAGCCCTAACATATAGGCCCCGGCAACGCCCGGCACAATCGAGTGTGACAGTGCATCGCCAATTAACGACCAGCCCTTGAGCATTAAATAGCAGGAGAGAAATGCGCACAGGCCGCCGACCATCGCCGAGACCCACATGGCGTTGAGCATATACTGGTAGCCAAACGGTTCTGTCAGCCAGTTCATGGTGATTCCCCCTCGTTAGGCGTACGTCGAGAAATAAACGGCCGTTCATCATCGGTAATTACGTGCTGCTCACCGCCGCTTAGCTTCACATGGCGCAGGACGCCGCTGAACGCCAACTCGAGATTCTCAGGGGTAAAGGTGGAGTCGGTCGGGCCGCTCGCCAGCACCGTCCCTTTGATCATGACTGTGTAATCACAAAACTCGGTCACCGAACCCAGATTGTGAGTAGAGACCAGCATCGTGCGCCCCTCATCGCGCAGTTCGCGCAGCAGGTCGATGATGCGGGCCTCGGTTTTCACGTCTACGCCGGTGAACGGTTCATCCAGCAAAATGACCTGTCCGTCCTGGGCGATGGCGCGCGCCAGAAAAACACGTTTTTTCTGCCCACCGGAGAGTTCGCCGATCTGCCGATGGCGGTATTCCAGCATATCGACCCGCGCCAGCGCCGCATCCACGCATTGATGGTCGCGCGCGGTTGGTCGTCGCAGCCAGCCCATATGGCCAAAGCGTCCCATCATCACCACGTCTTCCACCAGCACCGGAAATGACCAGTCCACCTCTTCCGACTGGGGAACGTAGGAAATCAGATTCTGTTTTAGCGCCTTGCTGACCGGCTGCTGCAGAATGGAAATTTCGCCCTGCGCCAGGCGGACAAACCCCATCAGCGCTTTAAACAGCGTTGATTTCCCGGAGCCGTTGACCCCGACCAGCGCGGCAATCGAGCCACCCGGTACCTGAAAGGTGGCATCGCGCAGCGCGGTGTGCCCGTTGCGATACGTCACCGTCACCTGATTGACGGAAATCGCTGAATGACTCATGGCTGGCTCCCCAAACCTGCGTTAATCCCGCTGACAATGGTTTCCGTTGTCACGCGCAGTAAATCCAGATAGGTCGGTACAGGGCCATCAGCAGCGCTCAGCGAATCGACATACAGCACGCCGCCGTAATGTGCGCCGGACTCACGCGCCACCTGACGGGCAGGCTTGTCGGACACCGTGCTTTCGCTAAATACCGTCGGGATCTGATGAGTTCTGATCGCATCGATCACTTTGCGCACCTGTTTGGGTGTGCCTTGCTGATCGGCGTTGATCGGCCACAAATAAAGCTCTTTCAAATCGTTATCGCGCGCCAGATAGGAGAATGCGCCTTCACTGGTGACCAGCCAGCGTTTATCGGCCGGGATTTTTGCCAGCGCCGCATGCAGGGGATCGAGCGTCTGACGAATTTTTGTTTTATAGCGCTCTGCATTGTTCTGGTAGATGGTGGCATTGTCCGGATCGTACTTCATCAGCGCATCGCGGATGTTATCGACGTAAATCAGCGCGTTCTCAGCTGACATCCAGGCATGGGGATTCGGCTTGCCGTTATAGGGGCCTTCGCTGATGCCCATCGGCTTCACGCCGTCAGAGACCATCACCTCCGGCACGCCGGATAAATGCTGGTAGAAGCGGGCAAACCACAGTTCCAGATTGAGACCGTTGGAGAGAATCAGCTGTGCGCCCTGCGCGCGTTTAATGTCGCCCGGTGTGGGCTGATATTCGTGAATTTCAGCCCCCGGCTTGGTAATGGAGCTGACCTCGGCTGCGTCACCCGCTACGTTGCTCGCCATATCGGCAATCACCGTAAAGGTGGTGACCACCTTAAATTTTTCTTGCGCCGATGCGGGCGACAGCGTCAGCGCCGTCAGGATGCAGGCAAGGAGAAACGATTTCAGATGGGGCAGGCGCGGCATAGTATCCCTCACAAGAAAGTGGTTAATTTATCATCGAATATAGCCTTTGCTATGTTATATAGCACAAGGCATGATAAATGAAAATAATTCTTATTTGCGTAGGGTGCTAAGGATGTATCACCTTCAGGTAATAGTGCCGCGGATTACTAAGGTGTATTATGCATGCAACTTAAATGTGGAGGCATCATGTCCGGCAAACGTATTGCACGTGAAAAAATGACGATCCAGAAAATGATCTCGCTGTATGAGAGCCAGTGCCCGCAGGCTTCAGACGAGCCGGGGCATTACGATACGTTGTTTGCCTATGCGCAAAAACGACTGGATAAGTGCGTATTTGGTGAGGAGAAACCAGCTTGCAAACAGTGTCCGGTGCACTGTTATCAACCTGCAAAACGCGAAGAGATGAAGCAGATTATGCGCTGGTCCGGGCCGAGGATGCTCTGGCGTCATCCGATCCTGACCGTGCGTCATCTGATTGATGACAAACGCCCGGTACCGGAATTGCCAGAGAAATTTAAGCCTAAGAAGTAATGTTGCTGTGTGCCGGATGGCGGCTGCGCCTTATCCGGCCTACAAAGGCATACGCATCTGCGCCATCAACCACAATCGTTAAACCAGCGCATCCTTATCAATACCCAGTCGCTTCATGCGTGAGAGCAACGTTGTGCGTTTCAGTCCCAGCCGCTGTGCTGCGCCTTTTGGACCGGCGACCACACCGTTGGTCTCTTTCAGCACGCGCATAATCAACTGGAATTCATCTTCGCCTTCCTGCGCAACTTCGGTCGCCACCGGCGGTGTGCACGGCGCCGGCGTGATGATATCCGGCAGGGACAGTTGCAGCACGTTGCCTCTGGTCAGCAGGACCGCGCGTTCCACCACGTTTTCCAGTTCACGCACGTTTCCCGGCCACTCCATGCCGCTTAGCGTGCGCAGCGCTTCAGCCGGAATGCTGTCGATATTGCGCCCCATCCGGCGAGCAATTTTAAAGGTGAAGGCCTTCACCAGCAGCGGGATATCTTCCGGGCGCTCGCGCAGCGGTGGCAGATGGATCGGGAAGACGTTCAGGCGATAGTACAGATCGTTGCGGAATTCGCGATCGGCCACCATTTTTTTCAGATCGCGGTTGGTGGCGGCGATCAACCGCACGTCGGTCTGGATCAGCTTGTTGCTGCCCAGACGTTCAAATTCCTGCTCCTGCAGAACGCGCAGCAGCTTAGGCTGTAGCTCCAGCGGCATGTCGCCAACTTCGTCGAGAAACAGCGAGCTTTTATCGGCCAGTTCGAAACGCCCGATGCGCTGCGTACTGGCACCGGTAAACGCGCCACGCTCATGACCAAACAGGTCGCTTTCCAGCAGTCCGGCAGGCATCGCCGCACAGTTCATCTTCACCATCCGACGGGCATTACGTCCACTCAGATTGTGAATAGCCCTGGCAATCAGCTCTTTACCCGTTCCTGTCTCGCCCAGAATCAGCACGGTGCTGTCACTTTGCGCCACCATCTCGACCTGTTTGAGCACGCTGTACATGGCTTCGCTGCGGCCAATGATTTCACCAAACTCACTGTCCACGTTATTGAGCTGCTCGGTCAATGCCAGGTTTTCATCGACCAGCCGTTCTTTCAGGCGGTGGATCTCCTGGTAGGCGAGGGCGTTATCGACAGCAATGGCCACGCGTTCGGCAATCTGGCGCAGCAGCTTGAGATTGGCGGTAGTGAAGACTTTTTCTTCGCACTGGGCCAGCTTGAGGACGCCAAGCATCGTGTTGCCGGACATCAGCGGCAGCAGACACAGGGTTTGTAACTGGTTGCCCCAGGTGTCAAACAGCATGCGTTCGTAAGGCGCCAGCGCATCACGTTCGCTCAGGTTAATCAGCAGCATCTCTTTGCTTTTGAATACCCGCTCAGAGAGCGTGCCCGCTTCGTCAACTTCGCTCTGCTCGTGCGCCGGATGATGCTCATCCAGATAGTGGGTGGAATAGATGCTCAGCTTATTTTTGCGATCGCTGCGCAGCACGATGCTGATGGCGTCGATATCGAAGTAGTGGTGGATCTCTTTGGCGACTTCGCTGACCAGCTCATCAATGTCCAGGCGGGAGAGCACCGCATTGGTGATGGCGACCAGGATACGAAAGTTGTCACGCTCACGACACAGCAGATCGTAGTCGACGTTGTTGCTGACCCGGTTCTGGATCTGTTCGGCCACGACGCCGACGATCTGGGTAAAGGTTTGCAGGCGGTTGTACTCTTTTTCACTCCACGGGCTGTCTTCGTGGCGGATAAATTCACAGCCGCCGAAGATGCGCCCATCGGCCGCCAGCGGCAGCAGACAGTAGTGACCAAATTGGGAGTACAACCCGCCGGATGCCAGCTGCGGCCAGGTTTCACTAAACTCATGGTAGCTGCAGTGCAGGGCATCGGGACGAGACAGAATGCGGCGCACCGGACCGTGTGCCAGCACCGTTTCGTCTTCATAATCGATGGGTTTACCATTTTCACGCGTCGCGAAGTAACGCGCACGCTGCGTCTGCGCCTGCCATAACACAATAGCCGCACTGTCGGCCAGCGCCGAACGCTTGACCAACTGAGAAAGCGCCTCACTGAGAGACTGAAGATCGGGCTGCTGTAATAATGTACGAGTGATATCGAACAAGCCTTGCTGTCCGAGGTCGCTCATCGGTGTATACGACATATTG
Organism: Citrobacter freundii; assembly: GCF_029717145.1. Taxonomy (NCBI): domain Bacteria; kingdom Pseudomonadati; phylum Pseudomonadota; class Gammaproteobacteria; order Enterobacterales; family Enterobacteriaceae; genus Citrobacter; species Citrobacter freundii. The sequence continues at coordinate 988,303 of NZ_CP099222.1, forward strand.
CTTTTCCAGGAAGCACCAACGGTGCAAAAACGGTAAATGAATTATAGGTATAAGTTGAAAATTATTGTCGGATGGCCAGGGTACGCCATCCGTAGGCCCGGTAAGCGAAGCGCCACCGGGCAATATATCAGCATATGCGAGGGAGTGGTTCGGCGTGTGGTAAATCAAGAGTTCGCTTCACGCCGTACAGTCCGGCCAGACGAACGCCTTTACGTTCCACCACTTCACCAATCAGCGCCGCGTCGCGGCCCAACGGATGCGCGCGTAGCGCGGCAAGCACGCTTTCTGCGGCCTGGCGTTCCACGGCGATAACCAGTTTGCCTTCGTTGGCAAAGTTGAGTGCATCCAGACCGAGCAGTTCGCAGACGCCACGTACCGCTGGCTTCACCGGCAGGGATGATTCGGACAATTCAATGCCGAAGCCGCAGGCCGCCGCAAACTCGTGGGTGACTGCATTCACGCCGCCGCGAGTGGCGTCGCGCAGCGCTTTCACGCCGGGGATGTCACGCAGCGTCTGAATCAGCGGCGTTAACACCGCGCAGTCGCTGACCAGTTCACCGTCCAGCCCCAACTGCTCGCGCAGGTTAAGGATGGTTGCGCCGTGGTCGCCGAGCGTTCCGCTGACCAGCAACACATCGCCTGGGCTCAGGGTTTGTGCACCCCAGTGGATATTAGCGGGGATCGCGCCCATTCCAGCGGTGTTGATAAACAGTTTGTCCGCCGCGCCGCGCTGCACCACCTTGGTGTCGCCGGTGACGATGGCAATGCCCGCTTCGCGCGCGGTGGCCGCCATGCTGTTGACCACGGTTTTCAGCGTGTCCATCGGCAGGCCTTCTTCGAGGATAAACCCGCAGGAGAGGTAGCGAGGGATCGCACCACTGACGGCGACGTCGTTAGCCGTACCGCAGACAGCCAGCTTGCCGATATTGCCGCCAGGGAAGAACAGGGGATCAATCACGTAGCTGTCGGTCGAAAATGCCAGACGGTCGCCTTCAGCCATCAGTTGCGCCAGATCCAGACGCGCCTGATCTTCTTGTTCCGCCAGCCACGGATTGGCAAATGCTTCCATAAACAGGCTATTGATCAACTGTTGCATAGCCTGACCGCCGCTACCGTGGGCGAGTTGTACGCTGTTCATGCTTCACACTCCTGCTGACGATACTGATACCAGGCGGCACACGCGCCTTCGGAGGAGACCATCAGGGCGCCAAATGCGGTCTCCGGATTACAGGTTTTACCAAATAACGGGCACTGATGCGGTTTACATCTACCGGTCAGCACCTCGCCGCAGCGCGCGCGCGGGTCGTCATACACCTGCTGTGGCGCCGGTTTGAAATGTGCTTCGGCATCAAAACGTTGGTAGTCAGGCGTCAGATGAACGCCGGAAGATTCGATAACGCCCAGACCGCGCCATTCGCTGTCGCCATCGACGCAGAACACCTCGGCGATAGCCTGCTGCGCCAGGGCGTTACCGGCATCCGGCACCACGCGACGGTACTGGTTCTCAACCTGGCTGTGGTCGGCAATTTTCTGCTCAATCAGCATTACCACGCCTTGCAGCAGATCGAGCGGTTCGAAACCGGCGACCACCAGCGGGCGATGGAAATCGGAGGCGATGAAATTATAGGCATCGGTGCCAATGACCATGCTGACGTGACCCGGTGCTAAAAAGGCGTCAATACCGTTATCTGGCTGTTCCAGCAGGCTACGCAGTGTTGGGATCAGCGTAATGTGCTGACAGAAAAAGTAGAAGTTTTGCACGTCACGCTGTCTTGCCTGCTGGAGCGTGATGGCGGTCGTCGGCATGGTGGTTTCAAAACCCAGACCAAAGAACACGACTTTGCGGGTCGGGTTTTCCTGCGCCATCTTCAGGGCATCCATCGGCGAATAGACGATACGGATATCTGCGCCACGCGCTTTGGCCTGCAGCAGCGAACCCTGTTTTCCCGGGACGCGCATCGCGTCGCCAAAGGTGCAGAAAATCACTTCCGGGTGGCTGGCAATTTCTACGCAGCTGTCAATTCTGCCCATCGGCAGCACGCAAACCGGGCAGCCGGGGCCGTGAATAAACTCCACGTTTTCAGGCAGCAGTTGGTCAAGACCGAATTTGAAAATAGCGTGGGTATGGCCACCGCACACTTCCATAATGCGCAGCGGACGTTCAGCGGTGTAGGGGAGGTGAGCGGCACGTTCACACAGGTGGTCAATCAACTGCATCACCTGTTCTGGTGCGCGATATTCGTCAACGAAACGCATTTATTTTTCCTCGCCGTACAGCAACGGGCCGACATCCGGCTCAACGTCAAACATGTTTTGCAGCGCCTCGAGCGTGTCGCGCGCTTCAGCCTCATTAATGATGCTCATGGCAAAACCAACGTGCACCAGGACCCATTGCCCCAGACGTGGTTGACCGTGCTCATCACAACTACCGACCAGCGTCAGGTCGACGTCGCGCTGAATACCGCAAACATCGACCTTGGCCTGGTTTCCCTCAATGGTGCGGATCTGACCCGGAACACCTATGCACATCGCTGCGTCTCCAGCCAGGAGAGCCATTGATCCATGCCTTCACCGCTGGTGGCGGAAATCAGGATGATCTCAATTTCCGGGTTCACTTCCCGGGCGCTGGCGATGCATTGTTCAACATCAAAATTGAGGTACGGCAGCAGGTCGACTTTGTTGAGTAGCATCAGCGAGGCGGCGGCAAACATATGCGGGTATTTCAGCGGTTTGTCTTCGCCTTCGGTAACGGAAAGCACCGCCACTTTATGACGTTCGCCGAGGTCGAAGCTCGCCGGGCATACCAGGTTACCGACGTTTTCAATGAACAGAATACCGTTGTCTGCCAGCGGCAGTCGCGGCGCGGCATCGGCAATCATTTGTGCATCAAGATGGCAGCCTTTACCGGTGTTCACCTGGATGGCGGGCGTACCGGTGGCGCGAATACGCGCGGCATCGTTAACCGTCTGCTGGTCGCCTTCGATCACCGCACACGGCACGCTGTCTTTCAGCTTCATCAATGTTTCGGTTAAAAGCGTTGTTTTACCGGAACCGGGGCTGGAGACCAGATTCAGCACCAGATGCTGACGGGCGGCGAAGCGGGCGCGGTTACGCTCGGCCAGACGGTTGTTCTTGTCCAGCACGTCAATTTCCACTTCCAGCATACGGCGCTGGCTCATGCCTGGCGCGTGGGTGCCGGCTTCACCATGGCCGTAGTGTAAATCGCCTTCTTCAGTTTGGCTCGGGGTGAAACTGGCGGTCTTCACTCCGGTAATATTCAGCGCCGGACGAGCGGCCGGGGCAAATGGCGCGCTGCGAAACGCCGAGTGGGGGTTATGTTCATCACCCTCTATATAAAGGTTGCCTTCAGCGCAACCACATGTCGTACACATCGCTCACTCCTGATCTATTGCTTGTTACTCGCTTTTTGCCGGATGGCGACGCTAACGTCTTATCCGGCCTACTTTGTCACCAGCTTTAATCTTCAGCATCGCCTATTTCAATTCGTCGAATCTGCAGGCCGTCATCGGCCACGATTCTTAGCATGTCGCTGTGACATTGCGGACAACGGCGCACGCGCTGGGTCAGTAAGGTGACGTACTGCTGGCATGTTTCACACCAACATTCGGCTTCTTGTTCTTCGAGGTGGAGTTTACAACCTTCTGCAAGGGTGCCACGGCATACCAGATCAAAACAAAAGGCGAGAGCGCTGGTTTCTACGCAAGAAAATGCGCCAATTTTGAGCCAGACCGCAGTAACCCGTTTTGCACCGTGTTGCGTAGCCTGTTGTTCAATCAATTCCAGTGCCCGTTGGCAGAGGGTTATTTCGTGCATATCGCCTCCCATGTTGTTATCGGGATAAAAGCAAAAAACATGCCAAACTGAATTTTTTCACCCGTGACAATGACGACGATGACGAAATGACATGTCGTCACGACCAGTAATTTATTTATCCATATGAAATATAAGAAATTAAATATTGGCATGAAACGTGCTTAACGCTGAATGTCTCTGCTAAACGGGTAACCTGACATGACTATTTGGGAAATAAGCGAAAAAGCCGATTACATCGCTGAACGGCATCGTCGCCTACAGGACCAGTGGCGTATTTATTGCAACTCGCTGGTACAGGGGATCACCCTGTCGAAAGCGCGTTTACATCATGCGATGAGCTGCGCGCCGGACAAGGACCTGTGCTTTGTCTTGTTTGAGCACTTCGTTATCTACGTCACGCTGGCGGACGGCTTTAACAGCCATACCATCGAGTACTACGTTGAAACGAAAGATGGCGAAGATAAGCAGTTGATTGCACAGGCACAACTGTCTCTCGACGGCAAGGTCGATGACCGTATCAGCAACCGCGATCGGGAACAGGTGCTGGAGCACTATCTCGAAAAAATCGCCAGCGTCTACGACAGCCTGTACACCGCGGTTGAAAACAATATGCCAGTGAATTTAAGCCAACTGGTAGAGGGTCATAACCCGGTTTAAGCCTCGGGTGTGTCCACGTAAGTCATGATGCGGTGCGTATGCTGCGTCACGACAGTTTAGGGAATGGGCATGTCGATAAGTGTCGAAAATGACATTTGATAGACATGTTTTCGTCAAAAATGACTATCACCTGAGGAATGCCTGGTGAATCGTTTTGTAATTGCTGACTCCACTCTTTGTATCGGCTGCCACACCTGTGAAGCCGCCTGCTCAGAGACACATCGCCAGCATGGCCTGCAGTCAATGCCGCGCCTGAAAGTGATGCTAAATGAAAAAGAATCTGCGCCGCAGCTTTGCCACCAGTGTGAAGATGCGCCTTGTGCCACCGTTTGTCCGGTCAATGCGATTAACCGTGTCGACGGCGCCGTACAGCTGAATGAAAGCCTGTGCGTGAGCTGCAAACTGTGCGGGATCGCCTGTCCGTTTGGGGCCATTGAGTTTTCAGGCAGCCGTCCGCTGCATATCCCGGCGAACGCCAACACGTCAAAAGCGCCTCCTGCTCCGCCAGCGCCAGCTCGCGTCAGCACGCTGCTGGACTGGGTGCCGGGTATTCGCGCCATTGCGGTGAAATGCGACTTGTGTAGCTTTGATGAACAAGGTCCGGCCTGCGTGCGCATGTGCCCAACGCAAGCCCTGCATCTGGTGAGCAATATGGACATCGCCCGCGCCAGCAAACGTAAGCGTGAGCTGACGTTCAATACCGACTTCGGCGATCTCACCTTGTTTCAGCAGGCTCAGAGTGGGGATGCAAAATGAGCGCAATTTCACTGATTAACAGCGGCGTGGCCTGGTTTACGGCGGCGGCGGTTCTGGCATTTCTGTTTTCGTTTCATAAGCCGTTAAGCGGCTGGATCGCCGGTGTCGGCGGTGCGGTGGGTAGCCTCTGTACGGCGGCTGCGGGGTTCCTCGTACTGACCCGCGCCGTTGCGGTTAGCGGCGTGATGCCGTTTATCGGTCATAGCCTGCAAATGTCGCCGCTGAACGCTATCTGGCTGATTACGCTGGGTCTGTGCGGCCTGTTCGTCAGCCTGTACAACATCGACTGGCACCGTCACCCGCAGGTAAAAGCCAACGGACTGCTGGTTAATCTGCTGATGGCGGCGGCGGTGTGCGCCGTGGTTGCCAGCAACCTCGGCACGCTGGTGGTGATGGCGGAAATCATGGCGCTGTGTGCGGTGTTCCTGACCGGGTGCAGCAAAGAAGGCAAGCTGTGGTTTGCGCTGGGTCGTGTCGGTACGCTGCTGTTGGCGATCGCTTGCTATCTGGTGTGGCAGCGCTACGGTACGCTGGAACTGCGCTTGCTCGACCTGCGCACTCAGCAACTGCCGCTCGGTGCTGACATCTGGCTGTTGGGTGTGGCGGGCTTTGGTCTGCTGGCCGGGATTATCCCACTGCACGGTTGGGTGCCACAGGCACACGCCAACGCCAGTGCACCGGCGGCGGCGCTGTTCTCTACCGTGGTAATGAAGGTGGGTCTGCTGGGTATTCTGTCCCTGTCGCTGCTGGGCGGTAATGCACCGCTGTGGTGGGGCGTTACGCTACTGGTGCTGGGGATGATCACCGCGTTTATCGGCGGCCTGTATGCCCTGATGGAGCACAACATCCAGCGTCTGCTGGCGTACCACACGCTGGAAAACATCGGCATTATCCTGCTGGGTCTGGGTGCTGGCGTGACCGGTATTTCCCTTAACCAACCGGCACTGATCGCACTTGGCCTGACCGGCGGTTTGTATCACCTGGTCAACCATAGCCTGTTCAAAAGCGTCCTGTTTTTGGGCGCAGGCAGCATCTGGTTCCGCACCGGTCACCGTGATATCGAGAAACTGGGCGGTATCGGTAAACGTATGCCGGTGATTTCTCTGGCGATGCTGGTTGGCCTGATGGCGATGGCCGCGCTGCCGCCGCTGAACGGCTTTGCCGGTGAGTGGGTTATCTATCAATCCTTCTTCAAGCTGGGTAACAGCGGCGCGTTCATCGGTCGTCTGTTAGGACCGTTGCTGGCTGTCGGTTTGGCAATTACCGGTGCGCTGGCGGTGATGTGTATGGCGAAAGTCTACGGTGTGACGTTCCTAGGCGCACCGCGCACGAAGGAAGCGGAAAACGCCTGCTGCGCACCAATCCTGATGAGCGTGAGCGTGGTTGCGTTGGCTATCTGCTGCGTGATTGGCGGCGTTGCTGCCCCGTGGTTGCTGCCGCTGATTTCTGCCGCTGTTCCGCTACCGCTGGAAACGGCGAATACCACCGTATCTCAGCCGATGATCACGCTGCTGCTGATCGCGTGTCCGCTGCTGCCGTTCATCATCATGGCTATTTTCAAAGGCAACCGCCTGCCGTCACGTTCACGCGGTTCTGCGTGGGTGTGTGGTTACGATCACGAGCAGTCAATGGTGATCACTGCGCACGGCTTTGCCATGCCGGTTAAAGAAGCCTTTGCTCCGGTACTCAAACTGCGTAAATGGCTGAACCCGGTATCCTGGGTTCCGGGCTGGCAGAACGCGGCGGCACCGGTGTTGTTCCGTCGCCTGGCGCTGATTGAGCTGGCGGTGCTGGTGGTGATTGTGGTTTCACGAGGAGCCTGAGAATGAGTGTTTTATATCCGTTAATTCAGGCGCTGGTGCTGTTTGCCGCGGCGCCGCTGTTGTCCGGTATTACCCGCGTGGCGCGTGCGCGTTTGCATAACCGCCGCGGTCCGGGCGTGTTGCAGGAATATCGCGACATTATCAAGCTGCTGGGCCGTCAGAGCATTGCGCCAGCGGATTCCAGCTGGGTCTTCCGCCTGACGCCGTTTGTGATGGTGGGCGTTATGCTGACTATCGCTACCGCGCTGCCGGTGGTGACCGTGGGCTCGCCGCTACCGCAACTGGGTGATTTGATCACGCTGATTTACCTGTTTGCCATTGCTCGCTTCTTCTTTTCTATCGCCGGTCTGGATACCGGTAGCCCGTTCACCGCTATCGGCGCCAGCCGTGAAGCGATGCTCGGCGTACTGGTGGAGCCGATTCTGCTGCTGGGCTTGTGGGTGGCGGCGCAGGTTGCTGGTTCGACCCACATCAGCAACATTGCCGATACCATTTATCACTGGCCTGCCGCGCGTAGCATCCCGTTGATTCTGGCGCTGTGCGCCTGTGCCTTCGCCACCTTTATCGAAATGGGCAAGCTGCCGTTCGACCTCGCGGAAGCCGAGCAGGAGTTGCAGGAAGGTCCGCTGACCGAATACAGCGGCAGCGGCTTTGCGGTGCTCAAGTGGGGTATCAGCCTCAAGCAACTGGTCGTTTTGCAAATGTTTGTCGGCGTGTTCCTGCCGTGGGGGCAGATGGAAACCTTCACTGCGGGCGGGCTGCTGCTGGCGCTGGTGATTGCTGTCGTTAAGCTGGTCCTCGGAGTGCTGGTCATCGCCCTGTTTGAAAACAGCATGGCGCGTCTGCGTTTTTGCGCCACTTCACGCGTGACCTGGGCCGGTTTTGGGTTTGCGTTTTTAGCCTTCGTCTCCTTGCTGGTGGCGTGATTTAAGAGAGTTTGAACATGTCTGAAGAAAAAGTAGGTCAACACTATCTCGCCGCTCTGCACCAGGCCTTCCCGGGCGTGGTGCTGGATGAAGGCTGGCAGACCAAAGATCAGCTGACCATCACCGTGAAGGTCAACTATCTGCCGGAAGTAGTTGAATTTCTCTACTACAAACAGGGCGGCTGGTTGTCGGTGCTGTTTGGTAACGACGAACGTCAGCTGTGCGGCCATTACGCCGTCTACTATGTCATGTCGATGGAACAGGGCACCAAGTGCTGGATAACCGTTCGCGTAGAAGTCGACGCCAATAAACTGGAGTTCCCGTCCGTGACGCCGCGCGTACCGGCCGCTGTTTGGGGCGAGCGTGAAGTGCGCGACATGTACGGCTTGATCCCGGTAGGGTTACCGGACGAACGCCGTCTGGTACTGCCGGATGACTGGCCGGACGAACTCTATCCGCTGCGTAAAGACAGCATGGATTACCGTCAGCGCCCGGCGCCGACTACCGATGCCGAAACCTACGAGTTCATCAACGAACTGGGTGACAAGAAAAATAACGTGGTGCCGATTGGCCCACTGCACGTCACCTCCGATGAACCGGGTCACTTCCGCCTGTTTGTTGATGGCGAAAACATCATCGACGCCGACTACCGTCTGTTCTATGTCCACCGCGGCATGGAGAAACTGGCGGAAACCCGTATGGGTTATAACGAAGTGACGTTCCTGTCGGATCGCGTATGCGGTATTTGCGGTTTTGCCCACAGCACCGCGTACACCACCTCCGTGGAAAATGCGATGGGGATTGTGGTGCCGGAACGCGCGCAGATGATCCGCGCCATTCTGCTGGAAGTGGAACGTCTGCACTCGCACCTGCTGAACCTTGGTCTGGCGTGCCACTTCACCGGCTTTGACTCCGGCTTTATGCAGTTCTTCCGTGTGCGTGAAACGTCGATGAAAATGGCGGAGATCCTCACCGGGGCGCGTAAAACCTACGGTATGAACCTGATCGGCGGCATCCGTCGTGACCTGCTGAAAGAGGACATGATCCAGACCCGTCAGCTGGCGCAGCAGATGCGTCGTGATGTACAGGATCTGGTCGACATGCTGCTCAGTACGCCGAACATGGAACAGCGCACCGTCGGCATTGGTCGTCTGGACCCGGAAATTGCTCGTGACTTCAGTAACGTCGGCCCAATGGTGCGTGCCAGCGGCCACGCGCGTGATACCCGCGCGGACCACCCGTTCGTCGGTTACGGTTTACTGCCGATGGAAGTGCACAGCGAGCAGGGCTGCGACGTTATTTCCCGTCTGAAAGTGCGTATCAACGAAGTTTATACCGCGCTGAACATGATCGACTTTGGTCTGGATAACCTGCCGGGCGGCCCGCTGGCGGTGGAAGGCTTTACCTATATTCCGCACCGCTTCGCGCTGGGCTTTGCCGAAGCACCGCGTGGCGATGACATCCACTGGAGCATGACCGGCGATAACCAGAAGCTGTATCGCTGGCGCTGCCGTGCGGCCACCTACGCCAACTGGCCGACGCTGCGTTACATGCTGCGCGGTAACACCGTCTCCGATGCCCCGCTGATTATCGGTAGCCTCGATCCTTGCTACTCCTGTACTGACCGTATGACCGTGGTCGATGTACGTAAGAAGAAAAGCAAAGTCGTGCCGTACAAAGAACTTGAGCGCTACAGCATCGAGCGTAAAAACTCGCCGCTGAAATAAGGAATCGCCATGTTTACTTTTATCAAAAAAGTCATCAAAACCGGGGCACCAACGTCGTCCTATCCGCTGGAGCCGATTGCGGTTGATAAAAACTTCCGCGGTAAGCCGGAACATAATCCGCAGCAGTGTATTGGCTGTGCGGCCTGTATCAATGCGTGCCCATCTAACGCGCTGACGGTAGAAACAGATCTGGTCACCAATGAGCTGGCGTGGCAGTTCAACCTCGGTCGCTGTATTTTCTGTGGCCGCTGTGAAGAAGTCTGCCCGACGGCGGCGATCAAGCTGTCGCAGGAGTATGAGCTGGCGGTATGGAAGAAAGAAGATTTCCTGCAGCAGTCTCGTTTTGCTCTGTGTAATTGCCGCGTCTGTAACCGTCCTTTTGCGGTGCAAAAAGAGATTGATTACGCCATTGCGTTACTGAAGCACAACGGTGATTCCCGTGCGGAAAATCACCGTGAAGGTTTTGAGACCTGCCCGGATTGTAAGCGCCAGAAATGCCTGGTGCCGTCTGACCGTATTGAACTGACTCGCCATATGAAAGAGGCCAGCTGATGAGCAATTTATTAGGCCCACGTGATGCCAACGGAATTCCTGTCCCGATGACCGTGGATGAATCCATTGCCAGCATGAAAGCGTCATTGCTGAAAAGCATCAAGCGTTCAGCGTACGTTTACCGCGTCGACTGCGGTGGCTGCAACGGTTGCGAAATCGAAATCTTCGCCACCTTGTCCCCGCTGTTTGACGCCGAACGTTTTGGCATCAAAGTGGTTCCGTCGCCGCGCCATGCGGATATTCTGCTGTTCACCGGTGCGGTAACCCGCGCGATGCGTTCTCCGGCACTGCGTGCCTGGCAGTCTGCCCCGGACCCGAAAATTTGTATCTCCTATGGGGCCTGCGGCAACAGCGGCGGTATCTTCCACGACTTATACTGCGTATGGGGCGGCACCGACAAAATTGTTCCCGTGGATGTGTATATTCCCGGTTGCCCACCGACGCCTGCCGCCACGCTGTACGGCTTCGCGATGGCGCTTGGCCTGCTGGAGCAGAAAATTCACGCACGTGCACCAGGCGAACTGGACGCACAGCCTGCGGAAATTTTGCACCCGGATATGGTTCAACCGCTGCGTGTGAAGGTCGATCGCGAAGCACGTCGTCTGGCAGGTTATCGCTATGGTCGTCAGATTGCCGATGACTATATGAATCAGTTGGGGCAGGGTGAGCAACAGGTGGCGCGCTGGCTGGAAGCGGAAAACGATCCGCGTCTGACCGAGATCGTCACGCATCTTAATCATGTTGTAGAAGAGGCGCGTATCCGATGAGTGAAACGGTGGTGTTCAGTCAACTGAGCCGTAAGTTTATTGATGAGAACGATGCAACGCCCGCCGAGGCGCAGCAGGTTGTCTATTACAGCCTGGCGATTGGTCACCACTTAGGCATAATCGACTGCCTGGAAGCGGCGTTAACCTGCCCGTGGGATGACTATCTGGCGTGGATTGCCACGCTTGCCGAAGGAAGCGAAGCTCGCCGTAAGATGGAAGGCGTACCGAAGTACGGTGAAATCGTCATCGATTTTAACCATGTGCAGATGCTGGCGCGCGCGTTTGATGACGCGCTCGCCGAGCAGACACCGCAACAGCAGGAATGGAGCAAGCTGGTGCTCAGCATGCTGCATGACATTCACCAGGAAAGCGCCATCTATCTGATGGTGAGGAGACACCGTGACTGACGTTTTATTGTGTGTCGGCAACAGCATGATGGGTGACGACGGTGCGGGTCCGCTGCTGGCAGAAATGTGTGCCGCTGAGCCTAAAGGCAACTGGGTGGTCATCGACGGCGGAAGTGCGCCGGAAAATGACATCGTCGCGATCCGCGAACTGCGCCCGGAACGTTTGCTGATTGTTGATGCCACTGACATGGGACTCAATCCTGGCGAGATCCGCATTATCGATCCCGATGATATTGCCGAGATGTTCATGATGACCACCCATAATATGCCGTTGAACTATTTGGTTGATCAGCTCAAAGAGGATGTTGGCGAGGTGATTTTCCTCGGCATTCAACCGGATATTGTCGGCTTTTATTATCCGATGACGCAGCCAATCAAAGAGGCGGTCGAGACCGTGTATCAGCGATTAGCCGGTTGGAAAGGCCATGGCGGATTTGCTGAGTTAGAAGCGCCAGAAGAGTAAGCATTCCCAGCGCCGGATGTCAGCCACGCGCGGCATCCGGCCTGTTCCGCCTTTACATATCCAGCCGTTATTCAGTTGCCTGCTCAATAATTAATTTCCCCTGCATCACCGAAACATTCACCTCTGTGCCGGTCGGAAAACCCGCCTGCTCCAGCCAGTCGCCATTCAGCGTTAATGAGGCGTGTCGACTGATACGCAGGGTGAATCCGGTACGGCGATCTTCGTAGCGTCTTCTGACGTAACCCACTTTTAAACGACGCACGGGTTTGGCGATAATCATTGGTGTTTGAACATTATCAGTAGACATGAACGTTTCCTTGTTACGAACGGTGAAAAGTAAAAACTACTGAATAAAATGCCAGTAATAATGCGCGGCAGCAAACCGCAGAATGGAATGACGATCCAGAAAAATGAATGTAAAAAATGAAACGGAAAGGAAGGGAGGATGTTTGTGGCGGGTGATCATGCGGGCCGGATAGCAAGCGCCATCCGGCCCGACGATCAGTCCAGATCAGCCCCGTTGCTGGCGATCACTTTTTTGTACCACCAGAATGATTTCTTGCGAGTCCGCGTCAGCGTGCCATTGCCTGCGTCATCGCGGTCGACATAGACAAAACCGTAGCGTTTGCTCATCTCGCCGGTGGAGGCGGAAACCAGATCGATACAGCCCCAGGTGGTGTAACCCATCAGCGGCACGCCGTCTTCAATGGCGTCTGCCATGGCGCGAATATGGTCGCGTAAATAGCGGATGCGATAGTCATCGTTGATCTCGCCGTTGGCATCGATTTCATCTTTTGCCCCCAGTCCGTTCTCCACCAGAAACAGCGGTTTCTGGTAGCGGTCATACATCATGTTTATGGTGATGCGCAGACCCAGTGGGTCAATGCCCCAGCCCCATTCGCTGGCTGCAATGTACGGATTGCGCAGCGACTTCACCACGTTGGCGGCGCTGGTGTTGCCGGTGTTCATTTCTGCCGAGGCGCAGCGTGAGGCGTAATAGCTGAAGGAGACAAAATCGACGGTATTTTTCAGGATGTCATCATCTTCCGGGGCTTTCTCAATCACTACGCCCCTGTCACGAAACACGCGGGCTGAGTAGGCGGGATAAGCACCACGCGCCTGTACATCAATAAAGAACAGGTTTTCACGGTCCTTTTCCAGCGCGGTCCACACATCTTCAGGTTTGCACGAGTAGGGGTAAAAGTTTCCGCCCGCCAGCATGCACCCGACCTGGTTGTGCGGATTGATTTCATGGGCGATTTTGGTTGCCAGTGCGCTGGCAATCAGTTCGTGGTGCGCGGCCTGGTATTTCACCTGATCCTGATTTTCACCCGCTTCAAACACCAGTCCCGCGCCGGAAAAAGGGCTGTGCAGCAGGATGTTGATTTCATTGAACGTCAGCCAGTATTTCACCAGACCATCAAAGGCCTCGAAGCAGGTACGGGCGTAGCGGGTGAAAAACTCCACCATTTTGCGGTTACGCCAGGAGCCATACTCGGTGACCAGGTGCATCGGTACATCAAAGTGGCACAACGTCACCAACGGCTCAATACCGTACTTTTTGCACTCGGCAAACACCGAGCGATAAAAATCAATGCCTTCCTGATTTGGCGTCAGTTCATCCCCGTTCGGATAGAGCCGACTCCAGGCAATTGAGGTACGAAACACCGTGAACCCCATTTCTGCCATCAGGGCGATATCGTCTTTATAGCGATGATAAAAATCAATCGCTTCATGGCTGGGATAAAACTCGTCATCCCGCAGTTGAACGCGCTTTTCCTGACCCAGTTTAACCGGCATTCGATGTGCGCCGTGGGGGATCATATCCACGGTAGTCAGCCCTTTGCCGCCTTCCCTATACGCCCCTTCAGACTGGTTGGCGGCCAGTGCGCCGCCCCATAAAAATCCTTGCGGAAAAACAGACATAATAAACCTCAGTTAGTATCCGTCAGATGCTGGCGCCATTGATATTTCCCGGCTGCGCAGCCTGATTTTTTCTGGCCTGCGCGGCCGCATCTTCGACGGGAATATCCTCAAAGCCGAGCAGCAGCGTTAAGACAAACGACAGCACTACCGCCAGCGCCATGACGCCAAATACCCAGACAATGGTCATCGGATTGGCCGGGTCAAAAAACTGTACGCTGGTGAACAGACCTGGTGCAGCCATCGAGTGGCTTGCCAGTCCGGCCATCCCGGCTACGGCACCGCAGATAAAGCCGCTGATAAGACTGGCAATCAGCGGACGTTTCAGGCGTACCGCCACGCCGTACAGCGCCGGCTCGGAAATCCCTGCCATAATGGCGGAGGCCGCCGCGGCTAACGCTGTCTGACGCAGTTCCGGGTTTTTGGTTTTCCAGGCGACCGCTAAAGAAGATCCACCCAGCGACAGGTTGGCGCCAATTTCAGACGGCATAACCATGCCTTCTTTACCGGTTTCGGCAATGGTTTGAATAATGGTGGGGGTAAAGACGCGGTGCATGCCGGTCATTACCAGAAGCGGCCACAGTGCGCCCATAATGGCCACCGACAGCCAGCCCAGATAACCGTGAATGGTGTACACCAACGCGGAGATCGCGCTGCCGATCCAGATGCCAATCGGGCCAATTAAGACGATGGCGAGCGGGGCGGCGATCAGCACGATCAGCATTGGTTTCAGGAAGTTTTTGGTTACGGCTGGCGTGATGCGATCCACCCACCGTTCGATGTACGACAGGCACCAGGTCATGACCAGCGCCGGGATCACCGTGTAGGTGTATTTCACCGCTGTGACCGGGATCAGCGCGAACTCAACGTGCTCGCCCTGTGCGGCCTTAGCCATCAGATCAATAAAGCTCGGATGCACCAGCACGCCCGCAATAGCAATAGCCAGCGACATGTTGGTTTTGAATTTAATGGCGGCAGAGGCGGCGACCATCAGCGGCAGGAAGAAGAATGCGCCGTCGCCAATCACTGTCAGGATCGTCAGCGTCGAGGAGCCTTTTTGCAGCACGCCGGTCATTTCGAGGATCATTGCCAGCAGTTTCAGCATCGATCCACCGATAATCGCCGGGATCAGCGGTGACATAGTGCCGATCAGCGCATCAAGGATCCCTGCCCCAATACGCTTGAGCGTCAGTTTGGGTTTGCCTGCGGGTTCGCTGGGCTGCATATCGCCCGGCAGCAGGCTGACGACCTCGCGATACGCCTGGGACACGGTATTACCAATGATCACCTGGCACTGATTGTCGCTACGCACTACGCCGAGTACGCCATTAAGCGTTTTTAACGTGGCGCTGTCGACCTGCGAATCATCTTTGATAACGAAACGTAAACGGGTCATGCAGTGGGTTACTGCGGTGATGTTCTCGACGCCGCCCAGAGCCGTCACAACCGAGCGCGCCAGCGCTGCATAATTTTTAGACATCGGATTTAATCCTGTTTTATCAGTAGGGTAGGTAATGTCTTACCGTTTATTTTCGTCTCATGTTGGTGATGATGAAACATTGATAGGAAACCGGTTCCACAAAATCATGTTTAATTTATACTATTTATACAAGATTATATTTTGATCATTTTTTGTATTTGTGACTACGATCACCAGATAACGCGTTCTGCGATTGAGCAGCAAGGACAGCGGTGAAACGGTGCAGTACACTGCGTCACATTGCGTGAAAAGGGATGAGTAAGATGACCACGATGTTGGAAGTGGCGAAGCGTGCTGGCGTGTCGAAAGCTACGGTTTCCCGGGTGCTTTCGGGGAACGGCTACGTCAGCCAGGAGACCAAAGACCGCGTGTTCCAGGCTATTGAAGAGAGTGGCTATCGTCCCAATTTGCTGGCGCGCAGCCTGGCGGCGAAGAGCACGCAGACGCTGGGTCTGGTAGTGACCAACACCCTGTATCACGGCGTTTATTTTAGCGAGTTGCTATTTCACACTGCGCGTATGGCGGAGGATAAAGGACGCCAGCTTCTGCTTGCCGACGGTAAACATAGTGCCGAGGAAGAGCGTCAGGCGATTCAATATCTGCTCGACCTGCGCTGTGATGCTGTCATGATCTATCCGCGTTTTCTCAGTGTGGATGACATCGATGAGATTATCGATGCACACGCCCAGCCCATTATGGTGCTTAACCGACGCCTGCGTAAAAACACCAGCCACTGCGTCTGGTGCGATCAAAAACAGACCAGCTTTAATGCCGTTACGCAGTTGATTCGCGCCGGGCATACCGAGATTGCTTTTATCAGCGGCTCAATGGATTCGCCCACCGGCGTGGAGCGACTTTCCGGTTACAAAGACGCGCTGGCGCAGCACGGCATTCCATTGAATAATGATTTGATTGTGAAGGGTAAATGGACGCCAGCCTGTGGCGCTGAAGGCGTTAAAACCTTACTTTTACGCAAGGTGAATTTCACCGCGCTGGTGGCCAGCAATGATGATATGGCGATTGGCGCGATGAAGCTGTTGGACGAACAGGGCATTAATGTTCCCGCGCAGGTGTCGGTGATTGGTTTCGATGATATAGCCCTTGCGCCGTACACCATTCCGGCACTTGCCAGCGTCAAAATCCCGGTCACGGAGATGGTCCAGGAAACCATAGGACGCCTGATCTTTATGCTGGACGGCGGAGCCTTTACGCCAGCGAAAAACTTTACCGGCGAGCTTATCCCTCGCGCCTCTCTTGCCCCGACACTTTCACGCTGATGCTGTCATTTGTCATCGTCACTAGTGACGATGACAGGCATTTTTGCAGCGAAGTAAAATAAAAATCCTTTAATAACAGTGCATTAAATTCTGGCACGATTTATGAATGCTTCGGCAGATAATCTGTCATTGCTGGAGAATTTGATGAACCGTTTCATCATTGCAGACGCCAATAAATGCATTGGTTGCCGTACCTGTGAAGTGGCCTGCGTGGTATCCCATCAGGATAACCAGGACTGCGCATCGCTGACCCCTGAAACCTTTTTACCGCGCATTCACGTGATCAAAGGCGTTAACGTCTCTACCGCGACGCTGTGCCGTCAGTGTGAAGATGCGCCGTGTGCCAACGTCTGCCCGAACGGTGCAATTAGCCGCGATAAAGGCTTTGTCCACGTGATGCAGGAACGCTGCATTGGCTGTAAAACCTGCGTGGTCGCTTGTCCTTATGGCGCAATGGAAGTGGTTGTCCGTCCGGTTATTCGTAACAGCGGCGCGGGTCTGAACGTGCGTGCTGAAAAAGCCGAAGCCAACAAATGCGACCTGTGCCACCATCGCGAAGCCGGTCCTGCCTGTATGGAAGTCTGCCCGACGCATGCGCTGATTTATGTCGATCGCAATAAACTGGAGCAGCTGAGCGCGGAAAAACGCCGTCGTGCGGCACTGGACTCCACCGCATCTTTGCTGTTCTGATTGTCCAAAATCCGCGTAAAATACCTGCCTGATGGCGCTACGCTTATCAGGCCTACAGGGCAATAACACGTAGGCCGGATAAGGCGAAGCCGCCATCCGGCAAAGGGATATTTCAGGGATACACGATCGCGGGAATTCAACATGACACTAAGCAACCACTCCGGTGTAGAGCTGCGCATTCGCGGTAAGGTACAGGGCGTTGGGTTCCGACCCTTTGTCTGGCAACTGGCGCAGCGGCTACAGCTGCATGGCGACGTCTGTAACGACGGCGACGGGGTGGTGGTGCGTTTGCTCGAAGACGCAGCGCAATTTATTGCCGAACTGCATCAGCACTGCCCGCCGCTGGCGCGGATTGATAGCGTCGAGAGTGCGCCGTTTGTCTGGCAACAAAGACCCGCAGATTTCTCCATCCGCCAAAGTGCTGGCGGAACGATGAATACGCAGATCGTACCGGACGCCGCAACTTGCCCTGAATGTCTTGCTGAAATGAATACCCCCGGTGAACGCCGTTATCGTTACCCTTTTATCAACTGTACCCACTGCGGCCCGCGCTTCACCATTATTCGCGCAATGCCGTATGACCGTCCGTTTACCGTCATGGCTTCATTCCCGTTGTGCCCACAATGCGATGCTGAATATCACGATCCGTATGATCGTCGTTTTCATGCCCAGCCTGTCGCCTGCCCGGCGTGTGGCCCGCATCTGGCGTGGATAAGCGCAGACGAGCGAGCGGAAAAAGAACCGGCGCTACAGGCGGCGGTTACGCGGTTGAAAGCCGGTGGCATTGTGGCGGTTAAAGGCATTGGTGGATTTCATCTGGTCTGTGATGCGCGCAACGACGCTGCTGTGGCGCTACTCCGTCGGCGTAAACATCGCCCGGCTAAACCGCTGGCGGTAATGCTGCCGGGGGATGACGGACTGCCAGAAGCGGCACGGCGTTTGCTGACTACGCCCGCTGCCCCCATCGTGTTGGTCAATAAACAGTATGTGGTTTCACTGTGCGAAGGGATTGCGCCAGGACTTACCGAGGTCGGCGTCATGCTGCCTGCCAACCCGTTACAGCACTTGCTGTTGCAGGAGATGAAGGGGCCGCTGGTGATGACCTCCGGCAACCTTAGCGGCAGGCCGCCAGCCATTACTAATGCGCAGGCGCTGGACGATTTGCACGACATTGCCGACGGCTTTCTGCTGCATAACCGCGAGATTGTGCAGCGCATGGATGACTCCGTGGTACGCGAAAGCGGGGAGATGTTGCGTCGCTCCCGAGGCTACGTGCCAGATGCCGTGGCGCTGCCGCCAGGTTTTCGCGACGTGCCGCCGATGCTGTGCTTAGGCGCTGATCTGAAAAATACGTTCTGTCTGATCCGGGGGGAACAGGCGGTGATTAGTCAGCATCTGGGCGATCTGAGCGATGACGGCATTCAGCATCAGTGGCGCGATGCGCTGCATCTGATCCAGAACATTTATGATTTTACCCCGCAGCGTATCGTCTGCGATGCGCATCCTGGCTACGTTTCCAGCCAGTGGGCCCGTGAGATGACGTTGCCAATTGAAACGGTGCTGCACCATCATGCGCATGCTGCGGCCTGCCTGGCTGAGCACGGCTGGCCGTTGAACGGTGGCGATGTCATTGCCCTGACGCTGGACGGTATCGGCATGGGCGAAAACGGAGCGCTGTGGGGCGGCGAGTGCCTGCGGGTGAATTATCGCGAATGCGAATACCTGGGGGGCTTGCCCGCGGTGGCGCTGGTGGGGGGCGATCTGGCGGCAAAACAGCCGTGGCGCAATCTGCTGGCGCAGTGTCTGCGCTTTGTGCCTGACTGGCAGCGTTATCCGGAAACAGCGTTTGTGCAGCAGCAAAACTGGAGCGTACTGGCTCGTGCCATCGAGCGTGGGATCAACGCGCCGTTGGCATCATCGTGTGGACGCTTGTTTGATGCCGTTGCCGCCGCACTGCAGTGCGCACCACAATCCCTGAGCTATGAAGGCGAGGCCGCCTGTGCGCTGGAGGCGTTAGCGTCACAATGTGCAGGCGTTGAACACCCGGTCACCATACCGCTTAACAACAACCAGTTGGATTTGGCGGTTTTCTGGCAGCAGTGGCTGAACTGGCAGGCGACTCCCCCTGAACGCGCCTGGGCTTTCCACGATGCGCTGGCGCGTGGGTTTGCCACGCTGATGCGCCAACAGGCACAGTTACGCGGTATTACGACGCTGGTATTTAGCGGGGGCGTGATGCATAACCGTTTGCTGTCAGCCCGTCTGGCGTTTTATCTGCATGACTTTACGTTACTGTTCCCGCAGCGTTTACCGGCTGGGGATGGAGGATTGTCGCTGGGGCAGGGCGTGATTGCCGCGGCGCGGGCATTGCCGTAGAAATAAAAAAAGCCCCGGGACTGGCGGGGCAAGAAAAGCAAGTCGGGGCATACCGACAAGTGGCAACGCACATCCGTGTGCGTGAGGTTAATAAAACAAGCAATGGCACAACATTGTTTACACGGGCAGTGTTTTCAGCAGCGCGAAGGCCTCCTTCATACGATCTTCGCTCACCACGAAGGCACACAGTTGGCCTTCGCTGTTCATTCCTCTGGCGACCATACCTTCTGCTTCAGCCGCAATATGCCAGTTCAGATCGCGACGCTGGGTTTCCCCTGCCAGGTGTAATGGCAGCTCCGGCGTTTTGATTTTTACCAGCATGGCTGGCAGCTTCAGCGGAGCATTGCCGCCGAGCAGGTTTTTCGCCAGATACATCGCGCTGAGCTGAATCGGCTGCAGGAACGGCAGGACCTGACCATTAATTTCTGCGCAGTCACCGAGGGCGTAAATATCCGGGTGGCTGGTTTGCAGATAGCTGTCAACGCAAACGCCGCGATTGATGGTTAACCCGGCGCGACGCGCCAGCGCGGTTTCTGCACGCAGACCGGTTGCGGCAATCACCGCATCAACGTCTACACTGCGGTTACGATCGAGCGTGGCGCGAATACCGGTGCTGGTTTTCTCCAGACTCTGCAACTGTGATTTCAGCAGCAGGTGTACGCCCATATCGGTCAGACGATGCTGTAAACGGCTGCTGACTTCTGGCGGCATTAACGAGGCCAGAATGCTGGCGGCGTTATCGATAAGCGTCACCGCTTTACCGGCACGGCAGAAATCCATCGCCAGCTCGCTGCCAATCAAACCACCGCCAACAATCAGGACTCGCTGCGCATCGCGCAGTTGCGTTTCACAGGCGCGATACTCCTGCTGGCTGTTCAGTGTGAGCATTAACTCACGTCCGGTCACCGGCGGTACAAAGGCTGATGCCCCCGTAGCCAGCACCAGCTTGTCGTACTGCCACTGCTTGTCCTGGCTTTTCACTACGTGAGCATCGGCATCGATGTCGGTCACCCAGGTGTGCGGGAACAGGCGCAAATTAAACTGTTCGGCAAACTCCCCCGCCGACTGGCGGGTGAGGTCGTCGGCACGCTGTGCCTGGCTGATAACATGGCTGAGATCGGGCTTGTTGTACTCATCAATGCTGTCAGCGGCAATCAGGGTCAGCGGGACAGTCGCATCCTGCTTACGGATATTTTTGACTAACTGGCGGGCGGCGAAGCCCGAACCAATAATGACAATTCCGCGGCTCATTTTGCCTCCGTAGCCAGTACGTCGAAGACGTCTTTGCCTAATGAACATTCCGGGCACAGGAAGTTTTCCGGCACGTCGCTCCACGGTGTACCCGGTGCGACATCCTGCAGCGGCTCGCCTTTCTCTGGATCGTAGATCCACTGGCAAACGCTGCACTGCATGCAAGGTCCAAGGTCAGCGGCCGCGGCGGCGGCACAGGCGCACTCTTCCTCTTTGGTTGCGGCTTTGACGCTGGTTTCCGGCAGTGGCGCGAGCGCCCACTGACGTGCAATTTCACGACCGTGCTGACGGCACAGTTCCAGCGCATCCAGATCCGGGCGCCATTTGGCTTTCAGGCTCAGGGACATTTCAAAACCGGCATCCTGCAGACGCGTGGACAGACGGTCTACCGCACCGCCGCTCCAGCCGTGTGAGCCGAAGGCGCTGGCGCGTTTATTGCGAAAACGCAGGCCGGTCATCTCTTCGACCAGACCGGCGATCTTCGGCATCATCACGTTGTTCATCGTGGAGGTGCCGACCAGCACGCCTTTAGAGCGGAAGACGTTCGTCAGGACTTCGTTTTTATCGCTGCGGGCGACGTTAAAGATTTTCACTGCCACATTCGGGTCAACTTCGTTGATGCCCTGGGCAATGGCGTCGGCCATCATACGGGTGTTGTTGGACATGGTGTCGTAGAAAATGGTGATGCGGTCTTCCTGATAATCCGCCGCCCATTTCAGGTACATCTCAACGATCTGCGTTGGGTTGTCGCGCCATACCACACCGTGAGAGGTGGCAATCATGTCAACCGGCAGATTGAAGCCGAGGATTTCAGTGATTTTTGGCGTAACCAGGCGGCTGAACGGTGTCAGGATGTTGGCGTAGTAGCGCTGGCACTGTTCGAACAGTTCAGTCTGATCTACTTCGTCGTTGAACAGACGTTCGTCACAGTAGTGCTGACCAAAAGCATCGTTACTGAACAGCACGGCGTCACCGGTCATGTAAGTCATCATGCTGTCCGGCCAGTGCAGCATCGGGGTTTCAACGAAGATCAGCTGTTTGCCATTACCGATATCCAGTGAGTCACCGGTTTTTACCACGTTGAAGTTCCATTCCGGGTGATGGTGGTGGCCGGTGATGGAGTCAATAGCGTTAGCGGTGCAGTAAATCGGCGTGTCCGGGATGCAGGACATCAGCTCGGTCAGCGCACCGGCGTGGTCTTCTTCTGCATGGTTAATGATGATGTAGTCAATATCTGCCAGGTCAATTTCATTGCGCAGATTCTGCACGAATTCACGGCTAAACTTGTGGTCTACTGTATCGATCAGGACATTTTTTTCTTCACGGATAAGATAGCTGTTGTAGCTGCTACCGCGCAGCGTTTTGTATTCGGTCCCGTGGAAATCACGAACTTCCCAGTCACGTTGGCCAACCCAATGAATGTTATTTTTAACCAGAATAGACATAGCAACCTCAGTAATTAATTTAGCGTGTTTCTAAAAAAGATGTCTTGCTTATTGCAGGTTGCGTGCCAACTTTTTATTTAATTGATTTATAACAGTTTAATGTTTTACTACTCTAAACGGGCTGTCAAAATGACTATGCTTTTTGTTGTCAATATGACAATATGCATTGTCAAAATGACAATGAGGTAGCCATGAGTTTTTCCGTTGATGTGCTGGCGGGTATCGCCATTGAATTACAAAGCGGTATTGGGCATCAGGATCGTTTTCAACGCCTGATCACGACGCTGCGTCAGGTGCTGGAGTGTGATGCGTCGGCGCTGCTGCGCTATGAATCACGACAGTTTATTCCGCTGGCGATCGACGGGCTGGCGCAGGATGTTCTCGGCAGACGTTTTACGTTGGAGGGGCATCCGCGTCTGGAAGCGATTGCCCGCGCCGGGGACGTGGTGCGTTTTCCAGCCGACAGCGATTTGCCCGATCCGTACGATGGGCTGATCCCCGGCCAGGAAAGCCTGAAGGTCCATGCCTGCATTGGGCTGCCGCTGTTTGCCGGACAAAATTTGATTGGCGCGCTGACGCTGGATGGTATGGAGCCAGATCAGTTCGATGTCTTCAGCGATGAAGAGCTTAGGTTGATTGCCGCACTGGCGGCGGGGGCGCTGAGCAATGCGCTGCTGATTGAACAGCTGGAAAGCCAGAATATGCTGCCGGGTTCGTCCACCGCTTTCGAACAGGTGACGGAAACGCAGATGATAGGCCTGTCGCCTAATATGATGCAGCTGAAAAAAGAGATTGAAATTGTGGCAGGCTCCGATCTTAACGTCTTAATCAGCGGCGAAACGGGAACCGGGAAAGAGCTGGTGGCGAAAGCAATTCATGAAGGCTCTCCGCGTGCGGTGAATCCGCTGGTGTATCTTAACTGTGCCGCGTTGCCAGAAAGCGTCGCGGAAAGCGAACTGTTTGGCCATGTGAAAGGCGCCTTTACCGGGGCCATCAGCAACCGTAGCGGCAAGTTTGAAATGGCGGACAACGGCACGCTGTTCCTGGACGAGATTGGCGAACTGTCACTGGCGTTGCAGGCCAAGCTGCTGCGCGTGTTGCAGTACGGTGATATTCAGCGAGTGGGTGACGATCGCAGCCTGCGGGTGGATGTTCGCGTGCTGGCGGCCACCAACCGTGATTTACGCGAAGAGGTGCTGGCCGGGAATTTCCGCGCCGACCTGTTCCACCGCCTGAGCGTCTTTCCCCTTTCGGTACCGCCGCTGCGTGAGCGCGGTGAAGATGTGGTTTTGCTGGCGGGTTATTTTTGCGAACAGTGCCGGCTGCGGCTGGGACTTTCCCGTGTGGTGCTAAGCCCTGGTGCGCGTCGCCATCTGCTGAGCTACGGTTGGCCGGGTAACGTGCGTGAGCTGGAACATGCTATTCATCGTGCGGTGGTGCTGGCCAGGGCAACAAGGGCAGGGGATGAAGTGGTGCTGGAGCCGCAGCACTTTGCCTTACAGGAAGAGGCGCATACGCCGCAGGCTGAAGCCGACGTCATGGCGGAGATCCCGCTGAATCACAATCTGCGCGAAGCCACGGAGTCTTTTCAGCGGGAGATGATCCGCCGGGCGCTGGCGCAGAATAACCATAGCTGGGCGGCAAGCGCGCGGGCGCTGGAAACCGACGTCGCCAACCTGCATCGGCTGGCGAAGCGTCTGGGACTGAAGGATTAGAGAATGCCCGCCTGATAAAAATCCTGCAGGTTAATTGCGCCGGTGAGTTTGCCGTTTTCATCCACCACCGGTGCGGCAGTGATTTTGCGCTTCATCAGAACCTCTTTGGCGTCAATCGCGCGGCTTTGTGCCTGCAGCGTGACGCCATTCGGGGTCATCGCTTCGCGTACTTCCGTGCTGAGTGCGCCGCCACCAACCAGCCAGCGACGCAGGTCACCGTCGGTAAAGACACCTTTCACCAGAGACTGCTCGTCGCAGACCGCCACCAGACCCAGACCGGTGCGGCTCAGTTCCAGCATGGCGTCCATAACGCTGGTAGTAAGCGTCACCTGCGGTACGGCGTCGTCGCGGCGCATCAGGTGGTGCACCTTGTTTAACAGACGAGCACCCAGCGCACCGGCCGGATGAGAGCGCGCAAAATCCTCTTCGTTAAAACCGCGCGCTTGCATGACGGCAATTGCCAGCGCATCGCCCATCATCAGTGTGTTGACGGTGCTGGAGGTGGGTGCCAGACGCATCGGACAGGCTTCACGTTCAACCGAAATATCCAGTACGGCTTTGGCGGCCAGACCTAATGGCGAGGTGGGTTTTCCGGTCATCGCCAGCAGCGCGACGGATTTGTCTTCCAGACGCGGAATGATGAGATCCAGCTCTTTCGCGCCGCCAGAGTAGGAAATGAAGAGCATCACATCGCGGCTTTCAATCATGCCTAAGTCGCCGTGCAGTGCTTCCGCTGGATGCACGAAGAATGCCGGGGTGCCGGTGCTGGCGAGGGTCGCGGCGATTTTTTTGCCAATATGGCCAGACTTACCAATTCCGGAGACAATCACTTTGCCTTCGCAGTGGATGATAGTATTGGCGGCACGAACAAAGTCATCGCCAAGGCGCTCTGGCAGTCGGCTGGCTTCCTGGAGTTCAAGCATTAACGTCTGACGGCCCGCGTTCAGTAGTGCATCACTCATTGGTTTCTCCGGTTATGATCACTTCTATCCCTTTTGCTTCCAGCGCCTGACGAAATACAGGGTCGATGCCCGCATCAGTAATCAGCTTGTCGACGCTTTCCAGACTGCATACCACATTGGGGCTTTTGCGCCCGAATTTCGACGAGTCCGCCATCAGAATCACTTCGCGAGCGGCATTGCACATCGCCTTGCTGACGGTATAGACCTCATTAAAGGTGGTCACACCCGCATTCAGATCGATGCCGTCGGTCCCCATGAAGAGTTTATCAAAGCTGAACTGCTCGAAGGCATTTTCTGCCAGCTGTCCGTGAAATGACGCCGATTTTTTGCGAAATGTCCCGCCGGGCATCAGGATAGTTTGCTCGTTGTCCAGTTCCGAAAGGGCGTTAACAATGTGCAGGCTGTTGGTCATCACGGTGATGTTACTAAAGCGGGTGAGCATCGGCACCATCTGCAAAACGGTGCTGCCTGCGTCGAGAATGATTGAGTCGCCGTCGTGAATAAAACGCACGGCGGCTTCGGCAATTTGCGCTTTTTTATGCGTGTTGATAAGCGTTTTGTGATCGATGGGCGGGTCAGATTCGTCTTTGTTTAATACTACGCCGCCATAGGTGCGAATGACGGTGCCGGCATTTTCCAGAGTGACCAGGTCTTTGCGAATGGTCGTGCCGGTTGTGTCAAAGTAGTGGGCCAGTTCTTCAACCGAGCATTTTCCCTGCTTTTGCAGGTGCTCCAGTATGGCAGCCTGACGCTGACGAGGTTTCATAGGCGTGATTACCCTGACTTATGTATATACCCGTCATACTTCAAGCTGCATGTGCGTAGGCTTTATTCGGCCTTACGGCCTCACCCCTTCGGGGCCAGCGCAAGCGCTGTTCAAAACAGCCGAGGCGTTTTGTCCTGCAACTCGAATTATTTAGGGTGTAGGTTGCAAAATGATAATTTCGCAAGCTAATAGCATTCATAACGAAATTATCCATGTTTCAGTTTAAGCGCCAATGATAGTGCATTTTGGGAGAGAGGATCATGGGGAAAGATCACATCAGGCTGTAATTCATCAAGATGTTTGCCCATTATCGGGGCAATTTTGCCTGGTCTGGCGAATACGGTAAGACCTTTCATAAATAACGTATCAGTTACCCGCTGTTGCTCATCCAGAGCGATAGCAACCACAACGCGCGGTTTAAAACGTCCGCCGGAACGCCCGACGCCGACCCGACCCTGCTGACAAAGCTTGTCGAACGCGCGATTAAAGCGGGATATTTGCCAGCCGCCCAGCGCTAGCTGTAGGCACCAGGCGATGGCGGCGACGGTAATCAGTGCGGAAACCATGTTATTGCTCCTTAATTATATGCCGGGTGGCGCTACGCTTATCCGGCCTACATAATATTCGTAGGCCCGGTAAGCGTAGCGCCACCGGGCAATCATACCTCTTAGAACATCACCTGACCGCCGGTGACGTTAATCGATTGTCCGGTGCAGTAAGACGCCTTCGGGCTGGCGTAAAACAGCAACATGTTCAGCACGTCCTGATAATCGCAGCCGCGCTTGAGTGGGACCTTATCCACATAGTACTGCTCCACTTCATCCGGTTTGAGGCCAAGCTTGGTGGCATACTGTGGTAACAACGACTGGAACATCGGTGATTTCAACAGATTACCGAGCATCAAGGAATGCACGGTAATCCCGTATTCCGCGAGATCCAGCGCCAGTGACTGGGTTAATCCCACGCCGCCGAATTTTGCTGCGCTGTAACCTGAGTTGTGTTTGCTGCCCACTTTGCCGGATTTTGAGTTGATCTGGATAATGCGCCCCTGCACGCCGTCGCGGATCATCAGGCGTGAGAATTCACGTGCACAGAGGAAATAACCGACCAGATTCACCTGCAGCGAGCGGTCGAAATCTCCAAGCTCAAAGTCGCTGATAAACGCCGCTTTGGCGATACCGGCACTGTAAACCAGCAGGTCGGCGCGACCGAATATCTCATCTACCCCGCGTGATAGCGCCAGCACGCTTTGTTCGCTGGTGGCGTCGGCACCAAAGCCGTAAGCGGTACCCTCACCAAACTCGGCATTAATTTCCTGCGCCACGTTTGCGGCTTTATCGCTTTGAATATCGACCACCGCAACGCGGTATCCCTCTGTCGCAAGCCCACGGCAAAGGAATGCCCCCAGGGTCTGGCCTCCACCAATGACAACGGCAACTTGATTCATTTTTCTCTCCTTTACGCTTAAGCAACAAACTTCAAAATACAGCCCGGCGCGATGGCGTCCGGTACCGGCCCCGCAACGTGTACGGTGCCAGGAAATTCCGCTTCACTCTGTCCGTCGAAGCGCAGGGTGATATGCCCCAGTTCACGCAAGTTCATTTCTGCCACACTACCCACGGCGGTGACTGGGTAGCGATGCTGGCCCAGCTCAAACTGAATACCCGCCTGCAGAACGCCATTTAGCTCGCCGTGGCAGTGGATGAAACAAAACTCTTCGATATCCGCAGGCGCGCCTTCACGAAAGGTAATCAGCATCTGGTCACAGAGTGCGTCCGGTGCGCTCTGGCCAATGCGGGTGATGGTGGTTTGATAGATCACGGTCATCTTTGAGCGCCTCTTATTGATAAATAAAGCCGGAAACAAACCAGGCGATGAGAACGGTAGGCGCGCCAGTCAGGAAGCGGCTTACCAGTACGGACGGCACGCCGACGCGCACGGTGTCCTGACGGGCTTCTGCCAGTGATAATCCCACAGGGATGAAGTCACAGGCGGCCTGGGCGTTGATCGCGAATAGCGCAGGCAGCGCCAGATGTGGAGGGATGTTGCCCAGACCAATCTGCACACCAATCAATACGCCGATAACCTGAGCGATCACCGCGCCTGGGCCGAGGAACGGCGACAGCAGCGGGAAGGAACAGATTAATGCCAGCGTCACGAGCCCCAGCGGATGGCTGGCCAGCGGCGCCAGGCCGTGGGCGATCCAGTCACCCAGACCGGAGGCCATGATGATGCCGATCAACGCCGAGACGAATGCCATAAACGGCAGAATGGTTTTCAGTACGGTATCAATCGTGTCTCGCCCGGACTGGAACAATACCGCCACGGCGGAACCCATGCCCATGCCGACTTTAGCCAGCAGGCCATCGCTCTGTTCAGTGATCTTTTTACTGGTGTCGTAGTCGCGACCCGCCGTGGTGCCTGCCGGTGGTGGCGTCGCGGCGGCTTCACCGACTGCGGTAATGTTGTCTTCTTTGACGCCGGAGACATAAATATCTTCGGTAATGTACTGCGCCAGTGGGCCGGACTTCCCAGTGGAATGAATGTTAATTGTCGGAATCCGACGTTTCGGGTAAATACCGCAGCGTAGCGTGCCGCCGCAGTCGATGATGGCTGCGCCGATTTCGTCTTCTGCAGGCTCGCCCTCTTTAAAGCCATCAATAGCCTGCCAGCCGGTTAATTGCGCCAGCTTGTCGACAATCGCCGGGCGTGTTCCTGCGGTGATATAGACAATTTTCTTACCGGGGGTTGCGTCCAGTTCAAGCGGGCCACCCCAGCCACCGGTACCTCTTTCAATACGAATACGCCTCATGATGTCGCTCCCGCCAGATGGACTTTCTGCTCAAGTTGAATGCCCATTTTCTTTTCGAAGATGGAGGTGGTGAGGTCGGTCACCCAGCCGCGGAAGAAGTTTGTCACCAGGCCAACCAGCAGATAGCTCACCGCGAGTGGACCGAGCGGTAGGCCAAGCGTGGTCAGGCCGCTGGCGATCCCAAGATAGACAAACAGTTCGCCGGGATTGATGTGTGGAAACAGCCCGTTCATTGAGTGGCAGCTATAAGAGGCTGCCGCGTAGTAACTGGGTTTGTACTTCTCGGGCATAAACCGGCCCAGACTCAACGTCATCGGATTACAAAAAACAAAGGTGCCGATGCACGGCAGCAGTAGATAGCGAGACAGCGGGTTTCCGGCACAGCGTTGAGCAAAACGTTCAATTCGCTGCTGGCCAATAAAGTTAATGAGCGCGTTCATGATGACCAGCAGGCTAATTAACAGTGGAAGAATCCCGGTGACCATGCTGGTGAACACTTCTCCGCCTTTCTGAAACAGCCCGATGAACCACTCTGCGCCCAGGGTGATGGTGTCGATCATTATTCTCTCCTGTAGGGGGTTGGGAATTTGCTAGAACGTGGCTTATTTTAATCACAATGAAAGATTTTAAAGTGTTATTTTGATCGCAAAATGAAAGATAAATATTTTATTGTGAAAGTTATTGCGTGAGGGATCGCAAATGGGGTGGTAAACGGTGAAAGGGGCGGCAAATTCTGCGAAGGAGCGCGACTACCGCTTCCTTGTGTGGCGGTGGATGCTTTACCATACTTCTCTCTGGCTGAATCTGTTTAATGGATGTCTCATGTTCAAGCGTCGTTATGTAGCATTACTTCCCCTTTGTGTGTTGCTTGCTGCCTGTAGTAGCAAACCAAAACCTTCAGAGACTCAAACGACAACGGGTACGCCTTCTGGCGGCTTCCTGCTTGAGCCGCAACACAACGTCATGCTGTCGGGCGGCGACTTCGCCAATAATCCGAATGCGCAACAGTTCATCGATAAAATGGTGAGCAAGCACGGCTTTGACCGTCAGCAGTTGCAGGAGATCCTGTCGCAGGCCAAACGTCTGGACTACGTTCTGCGCTTGATGGACCGTCAGGCACCGACAACGCAGCCGCCAGCCGGGCCTAACGGCGCATGGCTGCGCTATCGCAAGCAGTTCATCACGCCAGATAACGTGCAAAATGGCGTGGCGTTCTGGAACCAGCATGAAGATGCGTTGAAGCGCGCATGGCAGGTCTACGGCGTACCACCGGAAATTATTGTTGGCATTATCGGTGTCGAAACCCGCTGGGGCCGCGTGATGGGTAAAACGCGTATTCTGGATGCGCTGGCGACGCTGTCGTTTAACTATCCGCGTCGGGCGGAATACTTCTCCGGTGAGCTGGAAACCTTCCTGCTGATGGCTCGAGATGAAAGCGATGACCCGCTGGACCTGAAAGGCTCCTTTGCCGGTGCAATGGGCTACGGGCAGTTCATGCCGTCCTCTTACAAAGAATATGCGGTTGATTTCAATGGCGATGGGCACATCAACCTGTGGGATCCGGAGGATGCCATAGGCAGTGTGGCAAACTACTTTAAAGGTCACGGTTGGGTGAAAGGCGATACGGTGGCGGTGCCGGCAAATGGCCAGGCGCCAGGGCTGGCAAACGGGTTTAAAACCCAGTACAGCATTTCTCAGCTTGCGGCTGCAGGTCTGACGCCGCAGCAGTCGTTGGGTAACCATCAGCAGGCCAGCCTGCTGCGTCTGGATATTGGCACCGGTTACCAATACTGGTACGGGCTGCCGAACTTCTACACCATTACCCGCTACAACCACAGCACGCATTACGCGATGGCCGTCTGGCAATTAGGTCAGGCTGTAGCGCTGGCGCGCGTACAGTAATTACCCGCAACCGGCCTACAGGAGGAAACCTCTTGTAGGCCGGATAGGATGCCTGGCACCGCCATCCGGCAGATCTTCTTGACGCGACGGATCTATTTCCGGAATCCCCCTCGTAAATTACTCTCCTCATCCCCACATTTGTTTTGAAAGTGCTATCTTGTCCGGCATATTTTTTAACTGACAGAGGCTGAAATGACCGACAGTGAACTGATGCAGTTAAGTGAACAGGTAGGGCTGGCATTGAAAGCGCGCGGCGCGACGATGACCACCGCAGAGTCCTGTACCGGCGGTTGGGTAGCGAAAGTCATTACGGATATCGCCGGCAGTTCCGCCTGGTTTGAGCGCGGATTTGTGACCTACAGTAACGAAGCCAAGTCGCAGATGATTGGTGTGCGAGAAGCGACGCTGGCACAGCATGGCGCGGTGAGTGAACCGGTGGTTGTTGAAATGGCCATTGGCGCGCTAAAAGCGGCCCGTGCTGATTTCGCCGTTTCTATAAGCGGAGTTGCCGGGCCGGACGGTGGCAGCGAAGACAAGCCGGTTGGGACCGTCTGGTTTGCCTTTGCCAGCGTAAGCGGCGAGGGGATCACGCGCCGGGAATGCTTCAGCGGCGACCGCGATGCGGTGCGTAGACAGGCGACCGCCTATGCGTTACAGACCCTGTGGCAACAATTTCTACAAAATACTTGATACTGTATGAGCATACAGTATAATTGCGTCAACAGAACATCATCTTTCACGATTCTTGGTTCAACCCGAGAGTGGCATGACAGGAGTAATTAATGGCTATCGACGAAAACAAACAGAAAGCGTTGGCGGCAGCGCTGGGCCAGATCGAAAAGCAATTCGGTAAAGGCTCCATCATGCGCCTGGGTGAAGACCGTTCCATGGATGTGGAAACCATCTCCACCGGTTCGCTTTCTCTGGATATCGCATTGGGTGCAGGCGGTTTGCCGATGGGGCGTATCGTCGAAATCTACGGGCCAGAATCCTCCGGTAAAACAACCCTGACGCTGCAGGTGATTGCTGCCGCACAGCGTGAAGGTAAAACCTGTGCGTTCATCGATGCAGAACACGCGCTTGACCCTGTTTATGCCCGTAAGCTTGGTGTTGATATCGACAACCTGCTGTGTTCTCAGCCAGATACCGGTGAACAAGCGCTGGAAATCTGTGACGCACTGGCGCGTTCCGGTGCCGTAGACGTTATCGTTGTTGACTCCGTTGCCGCGCTGACGCCGAAGGCGGAAATCGAAGGCGAGATCGGTGACTCTCACATGGGCCTCGCGGCACGTATGATGAGCCAGGCGATGCGTAAACTGGCGGGTAACCTGAAACAGTCCAATACGCTGCTGATTTTCATCAACCAGATCCGTATGAAGATTGGCGTCATGTTCGGTAACCCGGAAACCACGACCGGTGGTAACGCACTGAAATTCTACGCCTCTGTTCGTCTGGACATCCGTCGTATTGGCGCGGTGAAAGAGGGCGATAACGTAGTCGGTAGTGAAACCCGCGTTAAGGTCGTGAAAAACAAAATTGCTGCGCCGTTTAAACAGGCCGAATTCCAGATCCTTTACGGTGAAGGCATCAACTTCTACGGTGAACTGGTTGACCTGGGCGTGAAAGAGAAGTTGATTGAAAAAGCCGGCGCATGGTACAGCTACAACGGTGAAAAAATTGGTCAGGGTAAAGCGAACGCAACCAACTGGCTGAAAGAAAACCCGACTACCGCAAAAGAAATTGAGAAAAAAGTTCGCGAGTTACTGCTCAATAACCAGGATTCAAAACCGGACTTCTCCGTTGATGACAGCAGTGAAGGCGTAAAAGAAACGAACGAAGATTTCTGATAATCTGATTTTATCGTATAAAAAGGGCTGCATATGATGCGGCCCTTTTCCATTTCTGAAGGTGCACTATGACAGATTCAACGTCTCGCCGATCCGCGTATTCTCGACTGCTTGACCGCGCTGTGCGCATACTTGCCATGCGCGATCACAGTGAGCAGGAACTGCGACGGAAACTGGCAGCCCCGGTTATGGGAAAAAATGGACCGGAAGAAATTGATGCTACGCCAGAGGATTACGATAAGGTTATTGCCTGGTGTATAGAAAGCCGCTACCTGGATGACGACCGTTTCGTACAGCAATTTATCGCCAGTCGTAGCCGTAAAGGCTATGGCCCCGCACGTGTGCGCCAGGAGTTGGGACAGAAAGGTATTTCCCGCGAAGCCATTGAACGCGCGATGCGTGAATGTGAGATTGACTGGGCGCAGTTGGCGCGAGATCAAGCCATCAGAAAATACGGTGAGCCCTTGCCGGTGGATTTTGCAAAAAAGGTGAAGGTCCAGCGTTTTTTGCTCTATCGCGGCTATCTGATGGAAGATATTCAGACAATATGGCGAAATTTTGACGATTGAGCGCATACGGGATTTTACTTCCCCGTGAAGAAAACTTATCTTATTCCCACTTTTCGATTGCCAGCGGCGCTGTTTACGTGCCTGTGCTGGTGATGACATTTCGTTAGCTTGATTTCTTCAGGATAATTATGAGCAAGAGCACTGCTGAGATCCGTCAGGCGTTTCTCGATTTTTTCCACAGTAAAGGACATCAGGTAGTTGCCAGCAGCTCCCTGGTTCCAAACAATGACCCTACTTTGTTGTTTACCAACGCCGGGATGAACCAGTTCAAGGATGTTTTCCTTGGTCTCGACAAGCGTAATTATTCCCGCGCAACCACTTCGCAGCGTTGCGTACGTGCGGGCGGTAAACACAATGATCTGGAAAACGTCGGCTACACTGCACGTCACCATACTTTCTTCGAAATGCTGGGTAACTTCAGCTTCGGCGATTACTTCAAACACGACGCCATCCAGTATGCATGGGAACTGCTGACCGGTGAAAACTGGTTTGCCCTGCCGAAAGAGCGTCTGTGGGTAACCGTTTACGAAACTGACGATGAAGCCTTTGAAATCTGGGAGAAAGAAGTCGGTATTCCGCGCGAACGTATCATCCGTATTGGTGATAACAAAGGTGCGGCCTATGCCTCCGACAACTTCTGGCAGATGGGTGACACCGGTCCTTGCGGTCCGTGCACCGAAATTTTCTACGATCACGGCGACCACATTTGGGGTGGCCCTCCGGGAAGCGCAGAAGAAGATGGCGATCGCTACATTGAGATCTGGAACATCGTCTTCATGCAGTTTAACCGTCAGGCTGACGGTACAATGGAACCGCTGCCGAAGCCGTCCGTAGATACCGGTATGGGTCTGGAGCGTATTGCAGCTGTGCTGCAACACGTTAACTCCAACTACGATATTGACCTGTTCCGCGCGCTGATTGAATCCGTGGCGAAAGTCACCGGTGCTACCGATCTGAGCAACAAATCGCTGCGCGTGATTGCCGACCATATCCGTTCCTGCGCGTTCCTGATTGCCGATGGTGTTGTGCCGTCGAATGAAAACCGCGGCTATGTGCTGCGTCGTATCATTCGTCGCGCGGTGCGTCATGGCAACATGCTGGGCGCGAAAGACACCTTCTTCTACAAGCTGGTGGGGCCGCTGGTCGAGGTGATGGGTTCTGCGGGTGAAGAACTGAAGCGTCAGCAGGCACTGGTTGAGCAGGTTCTGAAAACTGAAGAAGAGCAGTTTGCCCGCACGCTGGAGCGTGGTCTGGCTCTGCTGGATGAAGAACTGGCAAAACTGTCCGGCGATACGCTGGATGGCGAAACCGCCTTCCGCCTGTACGATACCTACGGCTTCCCGGTTGACCTGACGGCAGACGTTTGCCGTGAGCGCAACATCAAGGTTGACGAAGCGGGCTTTGAAGCCGCAATGGAAGAACAGCGTCGTCGCGCGCGTGAAGCCAGTGGTTTTGGTGCCGACTACAATGCGATGATTCGCGTTGAGGGTACCTCTGAATTTAAAGGCTACGAGCATCTGGAACTGAACGGTAAAGTTACCGCGCTGTTTGTAGATGGTAAAGCGGTAGACGCAATTAACGCAGGCCAGGAAGCTGTTGTCGTCCTTGACCAGACGCCGTTCTATGCGGAATCAGGTGGTCAGGTTGGCGATAAAGGCGAACTGAAAGGTGCGGGCTTTGCGTTTGCGGTTAGCGATACGCAAAAATATGGCCAGGCAATTGGTCACATCGGCAAACTGTCTGCGGGTTCTCTGAAAGTGGGCGATGCCGTGCAGGCTGACGTCGATGAAGCGCGTCGTGCGCGTATTCGTTTGAACCACTCCGCAACGCACCTGATGCATGCGGCGCTGCGCCAGGTTCTGGGCTCGCATGTGGCACAGAAAGGCTCATTGGTTAACGATAAAATTCTGCGTTTCGACTTCTCTCATACCGAAGCGATGAAACCAGCTGAAATTCGTGCTGTTGAAGATCTGGTGAATGCGCAAATTCGTCGCAACCTGCCGATTGAAACTAACATCATGGATCTCGACGCGGCGAAAGCCAAAGGCGCAATGGCGCTGTTTGGCGAGAAATATGATGACCACGTGCGCGTACTGAGCATGGGGGATTTCTCTACCGAACTGTGTGGTGGTACTCACGCTAGCCGTACCGGTGATATCGGCCTGTTCCGCATCGTGTCTGAGTCCGGTACTGCAGCGGGTGTGCGTCGTATCGAAGCTGTAACCGGCGAAGGTGCTATCAATACCGTGCGTGCTGAGAGCGACCGCTTAAGCGAGATAGCGCATCTGCTGAAAGGTGATAGCCAGAATATCGGTGACAAAGTGCGTTCCGTACTGGAGCGTACGCGTCAGCTCGAGAAAGAATTGCAGCAATTGAAGGAACAGGCCGCCGCGCAGGAGAGTGCAAATCTTTCCAGTAAAGCGGTTGATATCAACGGCGTGAAGCTGCTGGTCAGCGAACTGACCGACGTTGAACCTAAAATGCTGCGTACCATGGTTGATGATCTGAAAAATCAGCTGGGGTCTACCGTTATCGTACTGGCAACGGTAGTTGAAGGTAAGGTTTCTCTGATTGCGGGCGTGTCTAAGGATGTGACTGACCGTGTGAAAGCAGGGGAACTGATTGGTATGGTCGCTCAGCAGGTAGGCGGTAAGGGTGGTGGTCGTCCGGACATGGCGCAAGCCGGTGGTACGGATGCCGCAGCTCTGCCTACAGCGTTAGCCAGTGTGAAAGGCTGGGTCAGCGCAAAACTGTAATAATTATAAGCGTAATCCAACGCTGCGGAGGTCAATCTGCAGCGTTTGCATCAACGCTATCGACAACGATAAAGTCAGGTTGAAGTTGTGTATATCGGCTAAACTTAGGTTTAACAGAATGTGATGCCGTGACTGCTTACACTTAGGTGTTTGTCATCGCTTACTTTTTGGCGTTATATGATGGATAATGCCGGGATACAGAGAGACCCGACTCTTTTAATCTTTCAAGGAGCAAAGAATGCTGATTCTGACTCGTCGAGTTGGTGAAACCCTCATGATTGGCGATGAGGTCACCGTGACAGTTTTAGGGGTGAAGGGCAACCAGGTACGCATCGGCGTAAACGCCCCGAAAGAAGTTTCTGTCCATCGGGAAGAGATCTACCAGCGTATCCAGGCTGAAAAATCCCAGCAGTCCAGTTACTAAGGTTTTCGCGTCTCACCTTTCTGGTGAGGCGCAACCTGATTTAGCGCCTCTCTTTTCCTGTTTCTGTTACTTTTCCTTTTCGCTTTACCTCCTGACACCCATCTTGTTCTTCTGATTTCACGCTGTTTTCACTGCTGCACTGCACTTTTTGCCTTTTCCTCAATTTTTCTGTTTGCCCGCCCCCCCGAGAAAACGCCAATTTATCTGTTGATAAAACACTCTTTTTGCCGTTTTTGCAGACTAATTGCGCGTGAAATGTGCAAACGATAAAAGCACTGGAAAAATTGTTTGACTTATAAGTACCAGAAAGTAATATGTGCGCCACGCAGCGACGATGAGCAGAAACAAGTTCTTCGAAGCACTCGCAAGAGGCGTTGTTGGTGAGGTGGCCGAGAGGCTGAAGGCGCTCCCCTGCTAAGGGAGTATGCGGTCAAAAGCTGCATCCGGGGTTCGAATCCCCGCCTCACCGCCATTTGCATCCGTAGCTCAGCTGGATAGAGTACTCGGCTACGAACCGAGCGGTCGGAGGTTCGAATCCTCCCGGATGCACCATATTTTCTGTTTCTTCAGCAATGAAAGAATGGATAATCGATACGGCCTTAGCAGCGGTATCAAAAATCTGCACTAAAGTAGTTTCCCTGATGCATCCGTAGCTCAGCTGGATAGAGTACTCGGCTACGAACCGAGCGGTCGGAGGTTCGAATCCTCCCGGATGCACCATATTCTCCGCAGTATTAATTGTAAATCAATAGTTCCCTGATGCATCCGTAGCTCAGCTGGATAGAGTACTCGGCTACGAACCGAGCGGTCGGAGGTTCGAATCCTCCCGGATGCACCATCTTCTCCGAAGTATTAGTTGTAAATCAATAGTTCCCTGATGCATCCGTAGCTCAGCTGGATAGAGTACTCGGCTACGAACCGAGCGGTCGGAGGTTCGAATCCTCCCGGATGCACCATCTTCTCCGAAATAATCCCCAGCACCATCTCTCTTTTTCTGAATCAAACTTCTAAAACAATCCTCAATTCGCTGTCAGCGACAAAATCAATCAATTACGATAAAGTAACGTCTGGTCATTCGGCTTGTGAGAAGACGATGTACGAACGTTATGCGGGTTTGATTTTTGATATGGATGGCACCATTCTCGATACCGAGCCAACGCACCGTAAAGCGTGGCATGAGGTGTTAGGGCGTCATGGGCTCCGTTTTGACGAGCAGGCCATGGTCGCACTCAACGGTTCCCCAACGTGGCGTATTGCACAGTCGGTCATTGAACTGAATCATGCCGATCTCGATCCCCACGCGCTGGCGCGTGAAAAAACCGACAGCGTTAAAAGCATGCTGTTGGATAGCGTTCAGCCATTGCCGCTTATTGATGTTGTTAAAGCCTGGCATGGTCGTCGGCCTATGTCGGTCGGTACCGGGAGCGAAAGTGCCATTGCAGAGGCGCTGCTCGCGCATTTAGGGCTACGTCACTATTTTGATGCCGTCGTCGCAGCTGACCACGTACAACGCCATAAACCCGCACCTGACACGTTTTTACTGTGTGCCGAGCGTATGGGCGTTGTCCCGACTCAATGCGTGGTATTTGAAGACGCTGACTTCGGCCTGCAGGCTGCACGTGCGGCCGGTATGGATGCCGTGGATGTCCGGTTATTGTGAGTGATGGACTGTCACTCCTGTCACTGTTTGCCAGCAGTTTCCTCAGCGCCACGCTGTTACCTGGAAATTCTGAAGTTGTTTTAGTGGCTCTGCTGGTTTCCGGAGTGAGTCATCCCTGGGTCTTAGTCTTAACAGCAACAATGGGTAATAGCCTTGGAGGGTTAACTAACGTTATCCTTGGGCGTTTCTTCCCGTTACGTAAAACGTCACGATGGCAAGAGAAAGCGATGGGGTGGCTGCAGCGCTATGGCGCTGTCACACTATTATTAAGCTGGATGCCGGTTGTGGGGGATTTGCTGTGCCTGCTAGCGGGATGGATGCGCATCTCGTGGGGGCCAGTACTCTTTTTTTTATGCCTTGGCAAAGCGTTGCGTTATGTTGTGGTCGCAGCGGTTACGACGCAGGGCATTATGTGGTGGCACTAATTGTGTTGTGGAAATGCCTGTAGGGTAACCAATACTATGATGCTAATTAAAACGATTTTGACAGGCGGGAGGTCAATTTGATCCCGGACGTATCACAGGCACTGGCCTGGCTGGAAAAAAATCCTCAGGCGTTACAGGGGATTCAACGTGGTCTGGAGCGCGAAACGCTGCGTGTTAATGCTGATGGCTCATTGGCGACAACAGGCCACCCGGATGTGTTAGGCTCAGCGCTGACGCATAAATGGATAACAACGGATTTTGCCGAAGCGCTGCTGGAGTTTATTACTCCTCCGGGCGACGACATCCAGAAAATGCTCACGTTTATGCGTGATCTGCATCGCTATACCGCCAGAAATCTGGGCGACGAGCGTATGTGGCCACTGAGCATGCCTTGCTATATCGCTGAAGGTCAGGATATTGAACTGGCGCAGTACGGTACCTCGAATATTGGTCGTCTGAAAACGCTCTACCGTGAAGGTCTCAAAAACCGTTACGGCGCGCTGATGCAAACGATTTCCGGCGTTCACTATAATTTCTCGCTGCCGATGGCATTCTGGCAGGCGAAATGTGGCGTAACGGATGATGAAGATGCCAAAGAGAAAGTGTCTGCTGGCTACTTCCGCCTGATCCGCAACTATTATCGTTTTGGTTGGGTGATCCCGTACTTGTTTGGCGCATCTCCGGCGATTTGTTCTTCTTTCCTGCAAGGAAAGCCGACAACTCTACCGTTTGAAAAAACGG
Source organism: Citrobacter freundii (assembly GCF_029717145.1). NCBI lineage: Bacteria > Pseudomonadati > Pseudomonadota > Gammaproteobacteria > Enterobacterales > Enterobacteriaceae > Citrobacter > Citrobacter freundii. Next base: position 1,027,236 of record NZ_CP099222.1, read on the forward strand.
ACTGTGGTATGTATTACCTGCCGTACGCGACATCGCTGCGCCTGAGCGATTTGGGTTATACCAATAAGTCGCAAAGCAATCTCGGTATTACGTTTAACGATTTGCATGAATACGTGGCAGGATTGAAGCGCGCGATTAAAACCCCTTCAGAGGAGTACGCGGCGATCGGTCTGGAGAAAGACGGTAAACGTCTGCAAATTAACAGCAACGTTCTGCAGATTGAAAATGAACTGTATGCGCCTATTCGCCCGAAACGGGTAACCCGTAGCGGTGAATCGCCGTCAGATGCGCTGCTTCGCGGCGGCATTGAATACATTGAAGTGCGTTCGCTGGATATTAACCCCTTCTCACCCATCGGCGTAGATGAGCAGCAGGTACGTTTCCTCGATCTGTTTATGGTGTGGTGTGTCCTGGCGGACGCTCCGGAAATGAGCAGCGATGAACTACTCTGCACGCGTACCAACTGGAATCGTGTGATTCTGGAAGGACGTAAGCCGGGCCTGACGCTAGGCATTGGCTGTGAAACCGCCCAGTTCCCGCTGCCGAAAGTGGGTAAAGATCTGTTCCGTGACCTGAAGCGCGTGGCGCAAACGCTGGACAGCATCCATGGAGGAGAGGAGTATCAAAAAGTCTGTGACGAACTGGTTGCCTGCTTTGATAATCCTGAACTGACATTCTCCGCGCGGATCCTGCGGTCAATGATTGATACGGGCATTGGCGGTACGGGCAAAGCGTTGGGCGAGGCTTATCGCAATCTGCTGCGTGAAGAGCCGTTAGAGATCGTGCAGGAAGAGGCGTTTATTGCTGAAACTGCGGCTTCAAAGCGTCGTCAGCAGGAGATTGAAGCGGCGGATACTGAGCCGTTTGCCGCGTGGCTGGAAACGCACGCTTGATACAAAAGAAAAAGGCCACTCGGGAGTGGCCAAAATTTCATCTCTGAAACCAGGGATGATGATAACAAATGCGCGTCTTTCATATACTCAGACTCGCCCCGGAACAAAGAGTTCAGATTATTTTTAAAAATTTTATCGGAGGTGGCTAAATGCCGTTGTTAGATAGTTTTACTGTCGATCACACCCGGATGGAAGCTCCCGCAGTCCGGGTTGCAAAAACGATGAACACCCCGCATGGCGACGCCATCACCGTGTTTGATCTGCGTTTCTGCATTCCGAACAAAGAAGTGATGCCTGAAAAAGGGATCCACACGTTGGAACACCTGTTTGCCGGGTTTATGCGTAACCACCTTAACGGTAATGGCGTTGAGATTATCGATATCTCTCCAATGGGCTGCCGTACTGGCTTCTACATGAGCCTGATTGGTACGCCGGACGAACAGCGCGTGGCTGACGCCTGGAAAGCGGCGATGGCTGACGTGCTGAAAGTGCAGGATCAAAATCAGATCCCGGAACTGAACGTCTACCAGTGTGGAACGTATCAAATGCATTCGCTGAGCGAAGCGCAGGAAATTGCCCGTCATATTCTGGAACATGACGTACGCGTTAACAGTAATGAAGAGTTGGCGCTGCCGAAAGAAAAATTGCAGGAACTGCATATTTAGTCTGATTTATTACGTTTTCCTGTTATTCGAAAACCCCGGCCTGCAACCGGGGTTTTTTATTATCATTTTTCCTTAGCCATATAATATTTATATTGCATTTGTTTGGTGAATATTATTTTGTGTTAATAACTAACAAGTTCGCAACGAATAAAACGTGAGCGAAGAAACAAAAATAAGGGCCAATAAGTAAACCTACCTCGCTGCGATCACATAAAGAAAAAAACATAAACAGTTAACAGAAAAACATAATGGATTAGGCCAGATAAGATGTTTTAAAAATACCCTACGACAGAAACCGGTTACATTTTTGTATTGGCAAAGGAGTTTGTATGTCTACAGGGGACAAGATATCGATCAGGGAAAAGGTGGGGTACAGTCTGGGTGACGCGGCCAGCCACATCGTTTTTGACTCTTCGGTAGCAATTCTTGCGTATTTTTATACTGATATTTATGGTTTACCGCCTGCGGTAATGGGAACGATGTTTTTACTGGTCCGCTTGCTGGATGCGATTACCGATCCCATTATGGGGGCGATTGCCGATGCAACCTCCACGCGCTGGGGACGTTTTCGCCCATGGCTACTGGCGATTTGTGTACCCTTTGCCGTCAGCTGTGTGCTGGTTTATTCCATTCCTGATTTTTCCGACAGTGGAAAAGTGGTCTATGCGGTGGCGGCATATATCTTTATGACGCTGATGTATACAGCCATTAATATTCCTTACTGCTCACTGGGTGCTGCGCTGACGTCCGACCCGCGTGAAAACCTGTCCTTGCAGTCATGGCGTTTTGCGATTACGCCAATCGGCGGTGCGCTGGGAACGGCGTTAATTTTACCGCTGGCAGATTATCTCTATCCTGGTGATAGAGCGACGGGGATTCAGGTTTCAATGGCTATCTTCGGCGTCATTGGTTGTCTGATGTTTATCATCTGCTTTTTAACCACCAAAGAACGTGTGCAGCCGATCAAAGAGGAAAACCTCAATATTACCCGTGATGTAAAAATTTTATTCAAGAATGAACAGTGGCGAATTTTATCTGTTTATAACTTTATGATGCTGGTTGCGGTGGTGCTGCGCGGTGGAGCGGTGGTTTACTACGTTAACACGGTGCTGAACAAAGGTGCTGATATTATTACCATCTTTATGCTGGGTAGCATGTTTGCCTCAATGCTGGGGTCGATACTTGCTAAACCCTTTGGTACCCGGTTCTGTAAAATCAAACTCTCTTTTTGGGTTAACTTACTCACAGCCGTATTTGGTGTGCTGTGCTTCTTTGTGCCGGTTCAGTATTGGATAGTTGTGCTTGCGGTTCATATTATTATTTCCATTATTCAGGGCGGTAATGGTGCTCTGCAATGGTCGATGATTACCGATGCGAATAATTACGGTGAATGGAAAACGCACCGTCGAATTACCGGAATGAACGTCGCAGCAAATATTTTTGTCATCAAATTGGGTGTTGCCGTTGGTGGTGCTATTTTGGGTTGGGTACTCGCAGCATTTGATTATGCCTCAGGTAGTGCTGTGCAGTCCGCGTCTGCCGTACAGGGCGTTACGTTATTATTCACCATTATTCCTGCAATATTTTATATTCTGACGGCATTCTCTATTAAATTCTATGGATTAACAGAAGCAAGAATGAATGGCATTGTCACCGACCTTAAAAGCGGTAAGTTTGCGCATTCCTGATAATAACCAAAATATTGTAATAGCAGGAGGATGAGATGTTTACGACATCTCATCTGGTATACATCAAACTTTAGGGATGAATAATGAAAGCGAAATATTTGGCGCTGATGATCGGTGCTTGCTTATCTCAAAACCTGTGGGCTGCAAATAATAGTAGCATTGAGCAACGCCTTGCTGAACTGGAGCAGCGTGTTATTCGCGCAGAACAGCGGGCAACTGACGCCGAGTCGCAGGTTCAGTCGCTACAGCAACAACAGGTAGCGGCAGCACCTACGGTGAAAGTTGAATCAGCCGAACCCGTCGCAGCAGGCGCTAACCCACCAAAACTGACGTTATCCGGATTCAGCGATATTAAATTCTACGGTGATGTGGAGTTTAATATGGATGCTGCCAGTCGTTCCGGTAGCCTGACATCAATGCGCACCTCCGCCAACAAAGACTGGGCGCCGGGAACCAATGAGCGCTGGGATATCAACGGACGTCTGCTACTGGGATTTGATGGCTACCAGCGGCTGAACAACGGTAACTTTGCCGGTTTCTCGGTCCAACCGCTGGCTGATCTGACCGGCAAAATGAATCTCGATGATGCGGTCTTCTTCTTTGGGCGTGAGAACGACTGGAAAATTAAGGTCGGGCGCTTTGAAGCCTATGATATGTTCCCGCTGAATCAGGATACCTTTGTTGAGTATTCGGGGAATACGGCGAATGACCTCTACAGTGACGGCTACGGCTACATCTATATGATGAAAGAGGGGCGTGGACGTAGCGACAGTGGCGGTAACTTCCTGCTGAGTAAAACCATCGATAACTGGTATTTTGAAGTGAATACGCTGCTGGAAAATGGCAGTACGTTGTTCTCCGAGAAGCAGTATCACGGCATGGATTTAACCAGCGATAAAAATGTGGCCTATGTTCGACCGGTTATCGCCTGGCAAAATGGCCGCTTCTCCACGGCGCTGGCGATGGAAAGTAATGTCGTGAATAACGCCTATGGTTATTACGATAACGGCAAGTGGATCGATCAGTCAGATCGTACGGGCTATGGTTTTACCATGACCTGGAACGGACAAAAAACCGATCCTGAAGAGGGGGCTGTTATTAACCTCAACACGGCGTATATGGACGCGACCGATGAAACCGACTTTACTGCCGGGGTGAATGCGTTATGGCATCGCTTTGAACTGGGTTACATCTATGCGCATAACAAAATTGAAGCGTTCAACGCGACCAATATTGATGCCGTGTGTGAAGATGACTGCTGGATCACCGATCCAGGCAATTATGATATCCACACCATCCATGCCTCATATTTATTCCCCAACGTCATGGATATGAAAAACTTTAATATCTATCTCGGTGCTTATGCCTCATGGGTCGAGGCCGATCCACATAATGGCGACAGCAGTGAAGATGCGCGTTACGGCGGACGTCTGAGATTCAAATATTACTTCTGATAATCACAAGGCCCATCAACGATGGGCCTTGTTTTATTTCAGTACAGAATAAGGCAATGGACACAGGGCTTCTCAATTATGCATTTGAATTTTATGGGTAAACCGCTTGACGGGTTTAGCGAGTTTGCCACGATTGTTGCGGCACAAGGGGCGGTACTACTTAAAAATGATCATGCGGTGCTTCCCCTGCGCCCTGAGGATACTATTGCGCTGTTTGGGCGCACGCAGATTGATTATTACCGCAGTGGGACAGGGTCGGGCGGGGCCGTTAACGTTGTCGCGCAATGTCACTTACTACAGGCTTTGCGCGAACGCTGTTCTGCACGGTTAAACCCCGTGCTGGCGCAGAAGTATGAGCAATGGGTCGGTGAAAATCCGTTTGATAACGGCGGCGGCGGTTGGGCACAGGAACCCTGGTTTCAACAAGAGATGCCGCTGCAGGAAGGCGAAGTGGCGCAGGCGAAGACGATATCGCAAAAGGCCGTTGTGGTTATTGGTCGAACCGCTGGAGAAGATAAAGACAATGCCGATGTTGCTGGCGGATATCGACTGACCCCTGACGAATTTTCTCTGCTGGCCTGCGTCTGTCGTCACTTTAACGATGTGATAGTCGTACTCAATATTTCTTCTATTATCGACATGTCGTGGGTTGAGACCCCGGAATTACGCGGGCGAATTGGGGCGATACTATGCGCCTGGCACGGTGGTGCGTTTGGCGCACAGGCCGTCGCCGCGTTATTGTGCGGCGAGATCACGCCCTGCGGAAAACTGACCGACAGTATTGCGTACTCACTGGAGGATTACCCCTCTGCCTCCTGCTGGGGAAGCGACAGACAGAATATTTATCAGGAAGATATTTATGTCGGTTATCGTTATTTCGAAACGTTTTGCCCTCAGCGCGTGCAGTATCCCTTTGGCTTTGGGCTTTCCTATACGTCATTTACCCTTGAGGTTATCTCTGCGGAGGTGATTACCGATCCCCTCAGCTTTCAATTAAGCGTTGCGGTGCAGAATACGGGCGAAACCTGGGCGGGGAGTGAGGTTGTTCAAGTCTATCTGCAAGCACCGCAAGGCGCGCTGGGTAAGCCCTCGCGCGTGCTGGTTGCCTTTGGTAAAACCCATCTCCTGCAACCGGGAGAGCGTGAAATTATTGATCTGGCGATCCCTGGCGAGCGTCTGACATCGTGGGATGACAGCGGGGATAGCGGTCATCCGCACTGTTGGTTACTGGAAGCGGGCGGGTATTGTTTGTTCGTCGGTAACAGCGTGCGTGACCTCCAGCCGGTTAGCTTCGCGGGGCGTGAAGAGCTCATCGTGCCATCCGTCCAGGTTTTCTCCCGCCATGAACAGGCGCTGGCGCCCAGCGTGGCGTTCTCCCGCCTACGGCCTGGTCGTCATCAACAGGGGAGCTGGTTAGAGGCATGGGAGGACACGCCGCGCCGCTCTTTCTCCTTACGCGATCGTATCTTATCGCGTTTACCTCCCGCGCAGCCGTTGACCGGCAACAAAGGCATCCATTTCAGCGATGTTGTGCAAGGCCATCGTTGTCTGGAGACATTTCTGGCCCAGCTTTCCGTGGAGGAATTGGCCTGTCTGGTGCGCGGAGAGGGGATGTGTAGTCTCAAAGTGACGCCCGGCGTGGCATCTGCATTTGGCGGAGTGACCGACAGTCTGCGAGAAAAAGGGATACCCGTGGCGTCTACGGCGGATGGTCCATCGGGTATCCGCATGGATAATGGCGCAAAAGCCACGTTGCTTCCCAGTGGGACGTTGCTGGCCTGCACATGGGATCCGGTGCTGGTTGAGCGCCTGTATATGATGGAAGGAAAGGAGCTACAGCAAAATCACATTGATGTTCTGCTGGGGCCGGGTCTGAATATTCACCGTCATCCACTGAACGGGCGCAACTTTGAATATTATTCGGAGGACCCTTTAGTGACAGGCATGATGGCTGCTGCGATGACGCGAGGTATTCGCGCTGGCGGGGGCATTGCGACGCTGAAACATTTTGCCTGTAACAGTCAGGAGTTTTCCCGCGCCCAGGTTGATGCGGTGGTCTCGGCCAGGGCGTTACGTGAAATCTATCTGAAGGGATTTGAATATGCCGTCAAACACGGTGGCGCGAGTGCGGTGATGACCGCCTATAACCCCGTCAATGCGCACTGGTCTGCTGCGAATTATTGCCTGAACACGACAATATTACGCGACGATTGGGGATTTCAGGGCATTGTGATGACGGACTGGTGGGCAAAAATGAACGATCCTGTCACTGCGGGGGAGGCGAGTGTTAACAACACGGCGGCGATGATCCGCGCGCAAAATGACCTCTATATGGTGGTCAATAACAACGGTGCGGAGATTAATGCCGGTGATGACAATACGCTCTCAGCGCTGGAGGACGGAACGCTGACGCTGGGGGAACTGCAACGTTGTGCCCGTAATATTCTGAGTTTTCTCCTGTCTACGCAGGTAGCTAAACGGGGAGACGTGCCGCGGGTAACCAGGGCTAAATTCCATGCGGATGCTATGCTGGCGGATAGGGGAGCTATCAAGGTAGCGTCGGTATCACGGCTGCGCTACAGCGGAGAGAGGGTGATTAGCCTTGAGAAGGATGCGACCTACGATCTGCTGCTCAGCGCGTCATCGGCGGGGCTGGCGTTAGCCCAGACTGGATGCAACTTACTGCTCAATGGCTGCGTGGTCGCCACGATCCAGACCCACGGGGCGCTGGGGAAGCAGATTACGCAGAAGCTATGCCGCATCGATATGACGGCGGGTAACTATCTGTTGCAGTTTGAGGCGACCAAACCGGGCATGGTGATCGACTGGCTTGAGTTCAGACAGGTAACGGATTAGCAATCTGGTATGTAATAAAAAGGGATCCGCAGATCCCTTTAAACATTGAGTTAGTGCGCTCCACCGCCGCCGCCGCCCGCGCCGAATGGCGGTTTGGCGAACCACACCAGGCTGAGCAGTAGGATGAATATCCCCGCCGACATCCAGAAGATTTCGTTGGCGGAAATTATCAGCCCCTGATTGGTAATTTGCTGCGCTAGCCAGCCGGAGGCCTGCTGCTGGGTCATCCCAAGATCCTGCAACTGGCTATACATCGCCTGTGCATTAGGGTTGTAGGGGTTTACTGACTCCGTCAACTGCGCGTGATGTAGCGACTCACGGCTAGTCCACATCGTTGTGGTAATCGATGTGCCGATTGAGCCTGCCAGCGTTCGCGTAAAGTTAGACAAGCTTGACGCCGCTGCCAGACGCTCAGGCGGTAAGCCAGACAGCGTGATGGTGGTCAGTGGCATAAAGAAGCAGGCTACGGCGAACCCCTGAATAAATTGCGGCCAGGCCGATGCGCCAAAATCCATACCGGGTTCGAACGTCCACGCGCGCCAGTAGAAACAGACGGCATACATAATAAAACTAAATGTGACCAGCCGACGCATATCCAGCTTGTGGGCGAAACGACCAATAATCGGCGACAGGATCACCGGGATTATCCCCACCGGTGCGGAGGCCAGGCCTGCCCAGGTCGCTGTATATCCGTAGACCTCCTGCAACAACTGCGGCAGCAGGACGATAGCGCCGAAGTAGAGCATATAGGCCAGGCTGATACACAGGCAGCCGATGGTAAAGTTTCGCGACTTAAACAGCGAGAGATCGACAATCGGGTTATCGTCGGTAAGCTCCCAGACAATCAGGAAGCTGATGGCTACCACGGCGACGACCGTCAGGATAATTATCTCCTGCGAGGCGAACCAGTCCAGCTCTTTACCGCGATCGAGCATAATCTGCAAACTGCCGATACCAACAACCAGCAGCGCCAGACCAATAGCGTCAATGCGTCGCTGTTCGGTACGGGTTTCCCGGCCGCGCAGGGTTTGTAGCGTCATCAACACCACCACCGCCCCGATCGGCACGTTAATGAAGAATATCCAGCCCCAGTGATAGTTGTCGCTGATATAGCCCCCGAGAATCGGGCCACAAATAGGGGCGACAATCACCGTCATCGACCACAGCGCGAGGGCGATAGAGCGTTTGGCGGGCGGATAGTTATTCAGTAACAGGCTTTGTGAAAGCGGAATTAATGGACCGGCGACAATCCCCTGAATCACGCGGAAGAAAATCAGCATGGTCAGGCTGTTGGACATCCCACACGCCCAGGACGCAATGACAAAGCCGATGGTGGACCACATGAACAGCTTTACTTCGCCAAAGCGTTTGGCCAGCCAGCCGGTGATCGGAATGGAGATAGCATTCGCCACCCCGAAAGAGGTGATCACCCAGGTCCCCTGGCTCAATGAAGAGCCAAGGTTCCCGGCAATAGTGGGGATCGCCACGTTAGCAATGGTGGAGTCCAGCACCTGCATGAATGTCGCCAGTGACAACGCGATCGTCATAATGACGAGCTGCGCGCCTTCCAGCGGTTTTTGCTGTTGCATCACACGCACCTTTGAATTAGCCCGCGTTGGCCCGCACGATCTCTTCGATCATTTTATTGACCGGAGCAAGGTTGATTTCTCGAGCATTACTTTCTGCAACCGGCGTAGTACGCACCTGGCTTGCCAGAATCTGTCCGTCACGATTTTGGGTATCGACCGTTACCAGCGTAGACAGGCCAATACGCAGTGGATGTTGCGCTAACTGCTGGGCATCCAGTTCAATACGCACGGGCAGACGCTGGACGACTTTGATCCAGTTACCGGTTGCGTTCTGTGCTGGCAGCAGCGAGAAGGCGCTACCGGTCCCCATATCGAGGCCGACAACCTTACCGGTGTATTTCACGTCATCGCCGTAAATATCACTGATCACCGTTGCTGGTTGGCCGATGCGCATATGCGCAAGCTGGGTTTCTTTGAAGTTGGCGTCCACCCACAGGTTGGTGGCAGGGACAACGGCCATCAGCGGTGTGGTTGGGCTAATCTGCGCGCCAGGCTGCACGGCACGACGGGACACGTAGCCGGTCATCGGGCTAACAATTTTGGTACGTTCCAGCGCCAGCCAGGCATTACGCACTTCGGTGGCCGCTTGTTGCACGGCAGGCTGGTCTTCAAGCCTACTGCCGAGGATCATCGCCTGGTTGGCATTGTATTGCTGTATTGCGACATCAAGCTGAGCCTGCGCGCTGGCAACGGCATCACGCGCATGTTGCAGTTCTTCGCGACCGATCAGGTTAGCATTTCCCAACGGGACGCGGCGATTAAAGTCGCTTTGTGCCTGCGCCAGGGCGGTTTTCTGCACCTCAATGCTGGCCTGAAGCTGCTTGCTGTTGATCATCAACTGGTGCGTCTGGCGCACGCTGGAGGCCAACGCCGTTTTGGCTTTTTCAAGCGCCTGCTTAGCGTCCGTCTGGTCGAGGGTCACCAGCACGTCGCCTTGTTTGACATAGTCAGTGTTATCAGCCCAGACTTTCGTCACGCTGCCTGATACCTGCGCCATGATTTGAACCTGGTTCCCTGCCACGTACGCATCGTCTGTCTCTTCGACATGACGCAGTACTAAAAACCAATAAATCCCATATGCCACGGCAATGATAATAAAGAGCAAGGTCAGAAGCAGCAGCATACTTTTACGTTTGCCATTCTTCTTGACCGGTTGCTGCGGGGTTTGAGTCTCCGCATTTGCGCTCATGTTGTTCTCCACGATCTTATTTTTTTTCACATCGGCTGAGCCGACCTGTTTATCAGAAAGGCCAGCAGGGTGACCTGCTGGCCTGTCGGTTTTTCATTTATCAATCTGGATTTTTGAGCGTGTCGGCGCGTTAACGCAGCGCGTCGAGTACCGTGCCATCCTGTTCCATCTGATCAAGACGGGTCAGAAGCTTGCGGGTGATGTGCTCAAGCTGATCTTTTTCTGTGGTGCTAAGAGATGACCAGAGCTGATGCAGACAGTTATGCTGAGGCGGTAATACCTCTTGCAAGAATGCATGGCCTTTCTCGGTCAACTGTAGATGCAGGCAGCGGCGATCGTTATCGCTTTCGCGACGCTCGATCCAGCCACGTTTTTCTAACTCATCCGCGATACGCGTGGCGTTAGTCCGCGACGAACCCAGTGCGCAACTCAGTTCAGAAGGCTGAATACTGTGGTTTTCCTGAGACTCCAGCGTAATCAACGCCATAAACAACGTCTCGTTAATCCCTTGAGCTTTCAGCATTTTATTGCGGTTTTCCAGCAACTTGCCCTGCATGTGCATGCAAAGACGAGTCAGAAGAACTTCCTGGTAAGGGAATTCTTCGTAGCGGCTGGCGCGAAATTTTAGCATTTGTTCAATGGGCGTAAACGAACTATCCATTTGGGTATAACCTCATTAATTTCAGCCGATATAGTAACGACAGTGACAAATAAAGTAAATGTATTATTTATTTAAAATGATTATTTTTACCTATAAAACAACCCACATTTTCCAGGCTAATCCGTAGCCCAGAGCACTCAGCAATGTCGGAATGATGATGCTGCGGGTCTTAAAATAGCTTGCGCCCAGTACAACAAACCCCACCAACGTTGGCACAAACCGACGAGCGTCGTGCATAACTTCAGGTGCGGTAGACACCACCAGTAGGGCGCAAATTGATGCTATGCCAATGGTGTCGAGTAAAATGCCGGTTGCGCCGCGTTTTGTCGGGCGAACATTTCCCACCCCCAGACGCAGCGGTAAATAACGAAAGCAGTAGTTGACGCCGCCAACCAGCAGGCCAAGCAGCAGAACCTCATAACTCATCAGGCGCCCCCTGCCAGAATGACTGGATAAGCGCCGTCAGACATCCGCAAACAATGCCAGCGAGTATGGCGGCAGGAATAGAAAAAAACGTCACGCCCGCCAGTGCTCCGCCGAGTGCCGCGGTCACACACAGCGACTGTTTACGCTGAAATGACGCGAGCAGAAAACTCATAAACAGCGCCGGGAGCATAAAACCCAGCGCCGCTTCGACCGCCGGAAAATCCTTCAGTAAGCCACTGCCGGAGAATGCGCCAATAATCGTACCGAATACCCAGGAAATCCAGGCACATAGTGCGATCCCCATCATCCAGTTCTCACTCCAGCGGCGATTGTCCCGCACCAGCTTCGCCGTTGCGGCGGCAAACACTTCATCAGTGAGGCCAAAGGCCCACACTGCGCTTTTAGGTTTACTGAGTCGTTGGGCGATGCGGCTGCGCAGGGAAGGGCCATACAACACATGGCGTACGTCCATGGCCATCACGGTGAGCGCGGCGACCCATAGCGAACTGCCCGCGGCAAGCATGGTAGTGATGACGAATTGGCTGGCACCGGCATAGATAATGCAGGAGAAAAAGACGCTTTCGACGGGCGTAAAGCCCAGACGAGTGGCATTGAGACCAAATGCAAAGGCGACCGGAATATAGCTGATGACGATCGGCAGACTGTCTTTGAATCCTTCCGTTAAGGTTGCCGGGCTGGGGTCTGACTGGGGAACAGGGCTTTCCATAGGATTATAGGCTTCATTACCGAAATTTAAATAACCTGGCTCAATGAGTTATAACCTTAGCAGACTGATGAGCTCCTTAACACCCTGAGGAGCTCAATCAGCGGCAAACACGCGCGATACGCTTAATTTACGGCTTCCTGGCGGTGAAAACCTCGCCACCAGACCAGCAGGTTGAGTACGGCAACGGTCGATCCTGCCAGACAAACGCCAGCCCAGCCGGCATGCTGCCAGGCAGAGGCTGAAATCAGTGAACCTGCCGCCCCGCCAATAAAATAGCTGGTCATATAGCCGGCGGTCAGTCGGTTACGCGCATCCGGGTGAATGCGGTAAATAACCGTCTGGTTGGTGATATGCACGCCCTGAACGGTGAGATCCAGTACCAGAATGCCAATTATCAGCATCGGTACTGACGTATGACCCAACCAGATTGCCAGCCAGGAGAGCAGCAGTAACAACAGACCTAATGTCGTGGTGAGATGGGATTTGCCCTTATCAGCAAATCCACCTGCAGGACGAGCGCCGAGCGCACCGGCGGCACCGGCCAGGCCAAACAGGCCAATCATGCCTTCTGAATAGTTAAACGGCGGTGCCGCCAGCAAAAATGCCATTGATGTCCAGAGAATACTAAAGTTGGCAAACGTCAGGCAGCCCAGCATCGCCCGGGTACGCAGCAGTTTATCGTGGATAAACAGGCTGAAGACCGAGCCTAACAACTGTGGATAGTTGAGATGGGTTTCTGATTTCATCTTCGGCAGTCCGCGCCATAGCGCGATAGCCATTAGCGCCATCAGCACCGAGGCGACCCAAAATACCGTGCGCCAGCCGCCGAGATTCGCCAGCAGCCCGGCCACGGTACGAGCCAGTAAAATCCCCAACAGCAGACCGCTCATAATGGTGCCGACAACTTTGCCGCGTGTCTCCGGCGTGGCGAGTGTGGCCGCCAGCGGAACCAATATTTGTGCTACGACGGAAAACAACCCGGTCAGTGCCGTGCCGAGGATCAGCATGCTCAACGACTGGCTGCTGGCGGTAATCAACATGCCGCCAGCGGCGAGTAACGTCATGGACACGATAAGCCCCCGCCGCTCAAACATATCGCCAAGCGGTACCAGAAACAGTAGGCCCGCGGCGTAGCCAAGCTGTGCCGCGGTGACGATAAAGCCTGCGGTACTGGCTGATAATGAGAAGTTGCGCGCGATGGTATCGAGCAGCGGCTGGGCGTAATAGTTACTGGCGACGGCGAGACCCGTGGCGATGGACATGAGCAGGATCAGCGATCGGCTAAGTCCCTGAGAGGAATTTGTCATTGTTTTCAGCTGAATAATGGATTTCTGAAACAATCATAACGGAAGTGGATAAATGTTGCTGATTTGTTAGGTGATGGATTGTGCGGTTTCGGGCGAGTGAAGAGATGCGTGCCGGATAAGACGCATTGCGCCACCATCCGGCATTGGTGTGGTTACTTACTGTGCCTGATGGCGCTACGCTTATCAGGCCTACGAGTGGGTTACTTCTGCGCAGCTAATGCTTCTTTTACCCAGCCGTCGAACTGCTGCTGGTGGGCTTTGATCCAACCATCAACGTGACCCTGCACATCGGCTTCGGAAGCTTTGCCCTCATGCATCATCGCGTTTTGTGCGTTGATGTCCGCCAGTGGCAGCTTGATGATGGCAAACAGCTTCGCCGCGGCCGGGTTTTTCTCTGCCCATGCCTTGTTGGCAACGATATGCATGGTGTTGACCGGGAAGCCGTAGTTCGCGCCGTTTGGCAGCTTGGTGTCAATGTCTTTCTGCTCACCCGGCAGGGAAGAGAACGGCACCTGCAGCCAGACCACGTCTTTGCCCGGCTTCATCACGTCGCTCACCCAGTATGGTGTCCAGGTGTAGTAGAGAATCGGTTTGCCTTCTTTAAAGCGCGTGATGGTGTCAGCCATCATCGCCGCGTAGTTGCCGTGGCTGACGTCGACCGTTTTTTGCAGATCGAAGGCTTTATTCTGGTGGTTGATGACCGCTTCGCAGCCCCAGCCGGGTGAACAGCCCATCATGTCAGCTTTACCGTCGCCGTTGGTATCAAAGATTTTGGCAATCTTTGGGTCTTTCAACTGGGCGATATTGGTGATTTTGTACTGCTCAGCGGTTTTTTTGTCGATCAGATACCCCTGTGCAGCCCCCGTTACGAATACCCCTTCGCGATAGAACTTTTTGTCTCCGCCCGCGGCGGCGTACATGTCGTCATGCAGTGGCTGCCAGTTCACGGCGGTAAAGGTTGCATCGCCAGAAGCAATAGAGGTGTAGCCGACGTTGTAATCAACTTCGCTGGCTTTGTTGACGGTATAACCCAGTTTTTCCAGCGCACGAGCGACCAGCTGTGTCTGGAACGATTCTTCAGAGATCGTGCTCTGGATAGGTTGCACGGTAATGCCTTTGCCCGGCAGGTCGGCAGCGAAAGCGCTGGTGGAGACAAGGGTGGCAAACGCTGTGGCAAAAAGTACGGTATGTCGCATCGTTATTCCTTTAATTATTGGAGGGACGTGCAGGCCCGGTAAGCGCAATACCACCGGGCAACAGGTGAATTACTTAGTGAAAAGGCGGGTGATAAGCCCAACAGGGCCGGTGGTGTACCAGCGACGGTTACCCCGGCTGCGCGAGTCGCGACCGACGGCCTGCGTCAGGCGGTCCAGAATGATGGCGAGGATCACAATCCCAACCCCGCCAACGGTAGCCAGCCCCATATCGAGACGCCCGATACCGCGCAGTACCATCTGACCCAATCCACCGACGGCGATCATCGAGGCGATGACGACCATGGAAAGCGCCAGCATCAGCGTCTGGTTAACCCCCGCCATAATGGTGGGCATCGCCAGCGGCAGCTGGACTTTAAACAGCATCTGACGCGGGCTGGCACCAAAGGAGCGAGAAGCTTCAATCAGATCGGCTGGCACCTGGTTAATACCCAGAATGGTCAGACGCACAATCGGTGGCAGGGCGAAGATAATCGTCACCACGACGCCCGGCACGTTACCAATGCCGAATAACATCACAATCGGCACCAGATAGACGAACGCAGGCGTGGTTTGCATGGCATCGAGCAGGGGACGAACGATCTTTGCCGCACGCGGACTGCGCGCCAGCCAGATCCCCATCGGTAAACCGATTAGCACACAGAACAGCAGCGCGGTCAGCACCAGTGCCAGGGTGATCATCGCCTGTGACCAGGCGCCAATCGCGCCAATCGCGACCAGTGAAATCAGCGTGGCAACGCCCATCCCGATGCCAGAAATCTGCCAGGCGATTAAAGCGAAAAGAATAATCGCCACCGGCGCAGGCATCCCCAGCAGCAGTTGCTGGAAGCCGTTGAGAATGTAATCTACCGGGACACGAATGCCCTGGAAGACGGGACGAAAATGGGTCACCACCCAGTCGATCCCTTCGGTGACCCAGCTATCGAGCGGGATCAGTGTTTTATGGAACGGATCCATAATATTGAAATGCTCAGGTGCTGGCGCGGGCGCGCTGGTCAGCCAGTCTGCGCTGCCGCCGTCGGTAGGCGCGCTTGACGCGGTACCCCAGGCATCAGCGGATTGTGCAGCGCTATCGGTTGCTGGTGTCGTGTCCCACGGATTTGTTTGATCAGTCATTGTTTGCCCCCTCGCGATCTAAAGCCTGTAGCAGCATGCGTTTGGAAATAATGCCCACATACTGATGTTCCTCATCGACAACCGGTACCGCGCACGGTGCTTGCCCGACATGAGAAAGCAGCTCGCTCAGCGGCGTTTTCGCCTCTACGGCTAACGGTTCGTCGATCAGTGCGGCTTCAATACCCTGCGCCTGACGTAAGGCGGTTTTTAATGAGTCGATGGAGACCACGCCAACAAACTTGTTTCCGCGTTCAATCACGTAACCAAATTCACGGTCTTTATCCTGCAATAATTGCAGTGCCGAACGTGGGCCAATCCCTGGTGTTTTACGAATTAAGCCTTCAGGGCTACGACGGGAAATATCTTTCGCGCTGAATACCTGGCTAATATCAACACCACGGAAGAAGGTGCGCACATAATCATTGGCCGGGTTATTCAGGATTTCATCCGGGGTACCGACCTGCACCACTTCACCATTTTGCATAATAGCGATGCGGTCACCAATGCGCATGGCTTCGTCGAGATCGTGGGAAATAAAGACCACGGTTCGCTGATGCTTTGCCTGCAGTTTTACCAACTCATCCTGCATCTCGGTACGAATTAAAGGATCGAGCGCAGAGAAGGCTTCATCCATTAATAAGATGTCAGGGTTAATGGCTAATGCGCGGGCGAGACCGACACGCTGGCGCATACCACCGGAGAGTTCATCCGGGTATCCGTGAGCGTAATTCTCAAGCCCAACCTGGCGGAGCGCATCCAGCGCTTTTTCACGACGTTCATCCGCAGCAATACCGGCTAACTCCATACCGAAGGCCGTATTGTCGAGTACCGTCATGTGCGGCATTAGGGCAAAGGACTGGAATACCATCGCAATCTTTTTTCTGCGCACCTCGCGAAGCTCGGCATCGGATATCCTGGCGATATCCACGCCGTCAATCAGTACCTGCCCGCGGGTGGGTTCAATCAGGCGATTGAGAAGGCGTACCATTGTGGATTTACCCGAACCGGATAATCCCATGATGACAAATATCTCGCCTTCTTCAATGGCCAGACTGGCGTCTTTAACGCCAAGCGATAGCCCTGTTTTTTCCAGAATCTGCTCTTTTGAAAATCCTTTTTCAATATATTTGAACGCTCTCTGGGGATGCTCGCCAAATATCTTATAGAGATTTTTAACTTCTAATTTAATTGCCATGCAATAGAATTATTCCTGTTATTTGTTTATATCGATATAGTACCTGGTGAAAATAGTTATCTTTTTCTACCCTAACATACTGAGAATCTGAGACAACCCTGAATTTGGTTGTGGCATGAATATTGCCAAAGGCCAGATGGCGAGATTTCCCGTGATATAAGGGCTGAGCGTGGATGAAACTTCTTTGATATTTTTTGTAAATGGCAGTAAAAAGTCGCCTGAATTGTTGAAACTCAGGCGAATAATGCGGCTAATATTGAGTGTAGATCACACAATGATATTTGGGTAATGACTCCAACTTATTGATAGTGTTTTATGTTCAGATAATGCCCGATGACTTTGTCATGCAGCTCCACCGATTTTGAGAACGACAGCGACTTCCGTCCCAGCCGTGCCAGGTGCTGCCTCAGATTCAGGTTATGCCGCTCAATTCGCTGCGTATATCGCTTGCTGATTACGTGCAGCTTTCCCTTCAGGCGGGATTCATACAGCGGCCAGCCATCCGTCATCCATATCACCACGTCAAAGGGTGACAGCAGGCTCATAAGACGCCCCAGCGTCGCCATAGTGCGTTCACCGAAGACGTGCGCCACAACCGTCTTCCGGAGCCTGTCATACGCGTAAAACAGCCAGCGCTGGCGCGATTTAGCCCCGACATAGCCCCACTGTTCGTCCATTTCCGCGCAGACGATGACGTCACTGCCCGGCTGTATGCGCGAGGTTACCGACTGCGGCCTGAGTTTTTTAAGTGACGTAAAATCGTGTTGAGGCCAACGCCCATAATGCGGGCGGTTGCCCGGCATCCAACGCCATTCATGGCCATATCAATGATTTTCTGGTGCGTACCGGGTTGAGAAGCGGTGTAAGTGAACTGCAGTTGCCATGTTTTACGGCAGTGAGAGCAGAGATAGCGCTGATGTCCGGCGGTGCTTTTGCCGTTACGCACCACCCCGTCAGTAGCTGAACAGGAGGGACAGCTGATAGAAACAGAAGCCACAGGAGCACCTCAAAAACACCATCATACACTAAATCAGTAAGTTGGCAGCATCACCTGATATTTGTGTGATAAAAATGTGATCCCGTTAAAATATTAACGCGAAAAGTGTAGGGTATTTTCCGCGAAAATGAGATCTAGAAATTCCAGTCGTCGTCTTCAGTTTCGACGGCTTTCCCCATCACGTATGACGAGCCTGAACCGGAGAAAAAATCATGGTTTTCATCGGCGTTGGGCGACAGCGCGGCGAGGATTGCCGGATTGACATCCGCCATTTCCGCCGGGAACAGGGCCTCATAACCCAGGTTCATCAAGGCTTTATTGGCGTTGTAACACAGGAACGCTTTCACCTCGTCGGCCCAGGCGGTTTCGGCATACAACACTTCCGTGTAGTGAACTTCGTTATCGTACAAATCCATCAGCAGATCGAGGGCAAAATTCTTCAGTTCCTCACGAGCTGACAGTGAAATATGCTCCAGCCCCTTTTGATATTTATAACCAATGTAATAACCGTGAACTGCTTCATCACGAATAATCAGACGGATGAGATCGGCGGTATTGGTCAGCTTACCGCGGCTGGAGAAATACATCGGCAGCCAGAAGCCGGAATAGAACAGGAACGATTCCAGAAATACGCTGGCAATTTTCTTCTTCAGTGGATTATCGCTGGCGTAATGCTGCAAAATAATCTGCGCTTTGCGTTGCAGCGCGGCATTTTCTTCACTCCAGGCGTAGGCTGCATCCACATCTTTGGTCTGGCAAAGGGTGGAGAAAATAGAGCTGTAGGAACGAGCGTGCACCGCTTCCATAAAGCTGATATTTGACAACACCGCTTCTTCATGTGGGGTTAATGCATCCGCCATCAGCGCGGGCGCGCCGGCAATATTCTGAATGGTGTCGAGCAGCGTCAGCCCGGTAAAGACGCGAATGGTGAGCTGCTGCTCGGCGACGCTTAGCGTTTGCCAGGCGGGAATATCATTCGACAGCGGGACTTTTTCTGGCAACCAGAAATTACTGGTCAGCCGGTTCCACACCTCCAGATCTTTATCATCCTCAATTTTGTTCCAGTTGATGGCGCTCACGCGGTTTAGCTTCATCCTGCTCTCCTTACAGCGCGCATGACACGCAGCCTTCAATTTCAGTACCTTCCAGCGCCAGCTGGCGCAGTCGGATGTAGTACAGCGTTTTGATGCCTTTTTTCCACGCGTAGATTTGCGCTTTGTTGATATCGCGGGTGGTGGCGGTGTCCGGGAAAAACAGCGTCAGCGACAGCCCCTGATCGACGTGTTTGGTTGCCTCGGCGTAGGTATCGATGATTTTTTGCGGGCCAATCTCGTAGGCATCCTGATACAGCGCCAGATTTTCGTTGGTCATAAACGGGGCAGGGTAATACACACGCCCGGTTTTACCCTCTTTGCGAATCTCCACCTTAGACACAATCGGATGAATACTTGAGGTGGCATGGTTGATGTAGGAGATGGAGCCGGTTGGCGGCACCGCCTGTAAATTCTGGTTATAAATACCGTAGCGCATCACATCCTCACGCAGCTGTGACCACATTTCACGCGTCGGCAGCGTCACGCCGCGAGTGGCAAACAGTGCGCGGACTTTCTCGGTTTTTGGCTGCCAGTCGCCGCTTAAATAGCGATCAAAATACTCGCCGCTGGCGTAACGTGACTGGTTGAATCCGGCAAAGGTCTGGCCACGCTCTTTGGCCAGCAACATGGAGGTATGCAGGGCATGCCAGGTGACGGTGTAGAAATAGAGATTGGTGAAATCCAGCCCCTCCGCTGAACCATAGGCAATACCTTCGCGTGCCAGATAGCCATGCAGGTTCATCTGCCCTAGCCCAATCGCGTGCGAAGCGCTGTTTCCGGCTTCAATCGACGGAACGCTGCGGATGTGGCTCATGTCGGAGACGGCGGTTAAGCCGCGAACCGCTGTTTCAACGGTGCGGCCAAAGTCCGGCGAATCCATGGTGTGGGCAATGTTCAGCGAGCCGAGATTGCAGGAGATGTCGCGTCCAATCTGCGCGTAGTCGAGGTTTTCATCGTAGGTTGAGGCGCTGTTGACCTGCAAAATTTCCGCGCACAAGTTGCTCATGTTGATGCGACCGGCAATGGGGTTGGCGCGGTTCACCGTGTCTTCAAACAGGATGTAGGGGTAGCCGGACTCAAACTGGATTTCCGCCAACCGCTGGAAGAAGTCACGGGCGTTAATGTACCGCTTGCGCACGCGTGCGTCGGCGAGTAACTCGTCATAGCGTTCGCTGACGGCGATGTCGCTAAACGGTTTCCCGTAAATACGCTCCACGTCATAGGGGGAGAACAGCGCCATCTGCGCATTCTCTTTTGCCAGACGGAAGGTAACATCCGGGATCACCACGCCAAGTGACAGCGTTTTAATGCGAATTTTTTCATCGGCGTTTTCGCGCTTGGTATCGAGAAAGCGCAGAATATCCGGGTGGTGCGCGTGCAAATACACCGCACCCGCGCCCTGTCGCGCGCCCAGTTGGTTGGCATACGAAAACGCATCTTCCAGCATCTTCATCACCGGGATCACCCCGGAAGACTGGTTTTCAATACGCTTAATCGGTGCCCCGGCTTCGCGCAGGCTGGAGAGCAGAAACGCCACGCCGCCACCGCGTTTGGAAAGCTGCAGCGCCGAATTTACCGCCCGACCAATGGACTCCATATTGTCTTCAATACGTAACAGGAAGCAGGAGACCAGCTCGCCGCGCTGGGCTTTGCCGCAATTAAGGAAGGTTGGCGTGGCGGGCTGAAAACGCCCGGCGAGCATATCGTCGGTGAGTCGCAGGGCAAGCGTCTCATCACCCTGTGCCAGCGTCAGCGCCACCATCGTCACGCGATCGGCAAAATCCTCGAGGTAGCGTTTACCGTCAAAGGTTTTCAGCGTATAGCTGGTGTAATACTTCCATGCGCCGAGAAAGGTCTGGAAGCGAAACCCGCTGGCGTGAGCGTGGGCAAACAGCTTCACCACGAAAGCGCGATCGTAACGGGTTAAAACGCTTTCGTCGTAATAACCTTCGCTTACCAGCGTATCCAGACGCGCGTCCTGGCTGGCAAACACCACCGAGTTGGGCTGCACGTGATTTGTCATAAACGCGTCCACCGCCTGATGGTCTTTCTCAAACTGAATACACCCGGCGTTATCGTACAGATTCAGCATGGCGTTAAGTGCGTGATAATCCAGCGTGGGCTGAACTACGCGTTCTGCGGTTGTTGTTGCCAAAATTCGCTCACTCCTTTTCGCACGTTGTCGATGTCGCCTGGCGTCCCCATCAGCTCAAAGCGATAGAGCCACGGCACGGCGCATTTTTGTGAAATTACGTCACCCGCGCGGCCGTAGGCGTCGCCGAAATTGCGATTGCCGGCGGCGATGACGCCGCAAATTAACGCCCGATTGTGGGGATCGTTTAAAAAGCGGATCACCTGTCGCGGGACCGCGCCTGCCGTACCGCCGCCGCCGTAAGACGGCACGACTAAAATGTAAGGTTCGTCTACCTGGATCCGCTCGCGTTCGTTAAGCGGAATTCGCACGGCGGGCAGCCCCAGACGCTGTATAAAGCGATGGGTATTTTCAGAGCTGCTGGAGAAGTAGACGAGGGTGCTCATGTGTTGGCCACGTGGGGCTGCGGACGCAGACGATTGATCATGTCCGGGCGAAATCCTGACCAGCGGGTTTCCCCTGCTACCACCACCGGTAATTGGCGAAACCCCTGCTCGCGCAGGGTTTCTGCCAGCTCGGGGGCCAGATCGACATTGATCATCTCGACGTCAAGCCCACGACCTTCCATCGCCCGTTTCGTGGCGTGGCACTGAATACAGTTATTGCGAGTGTAAATAATAATACGCATGATTCGTATTTCCATTTATGGGTGTAAAAGCGGCGCGATAATGGCGTCGGGTTGTGTGTGTCGTGGTGTAATCAATACTAGATGTAGTTTATAAAAGATTCAACCATACAAGATATGGGATTTTAGAGTGGTGAGGGGCCGGGGGATGAGTGTGGCGGAGGGCGGGGTATGTAGCATTACGGGTTGCCGGATAAGGCGTTTCCGCCGCCATCCGGCACCACAGAATTACATGCGCATGCCTACTGCCAGACGGTTAAAGCAGTTCATCAGGCTAATGGCGAACGTCAGATCGCTTATCTCTTTGGCGCTAAAATGGTTCAGCAGCGGCAAATAAACGTCGTCTTCGGCGTGCGTCGAGGCGATGTGGGTAACGGATTCGGCCCATGCCAGCGCTGCGCGTTCCTGATCACTGAAATGGTGGCTGACGCGCCATCCTGCCAGCGCATCCAGTTTGGCCTGTTCTACGCCAGACTTACGCAGGGCTTTACTGTGCATTTCCAGACAAAACGCGCAGCCGTTGATTTGCGAGACCCGCAGGTAAATCAACTCCGTCAGTGTAGGCTCCAACGCGCAGTTTTCCAGCGCTTTGCTGGCCTGAACCAGAGCGTTATAGATTTCAGGGCTAAGTTCATAATAGGGCTGGCGTAACATCGTCATGGTATTTCTCCTCGTTTGGATGACCCGCAATGTATCACTATAATGGTCTGCTAAAGAGAGCCATATTGTTATCAAAAAAGCAGACCATAAATGCCACGCTATCAGCAAATCGCCCGTCAGTTAAAAACCGCTATTGAGAAAGGGGAACTTAAGCCTGGCACACGCTTGCCGTCCAGCCGCACCTGGTCCCAGGAACTGGGCGTTTCACGCTCGACGGTGGAAAACGCCTACGCAGATCTGGTGGCGCAAGGCTGGCTGGAACGACGCGGGCAGGCCGGAACGTTTGTCAGTCAGCAACTGCGACTGGACACTTCGCCCGTTGCACCAACGGTCTTTGCCGGAGAAAACCCTACACCGCAACTTTTTCAGATGGGATTACCGGCGCTCGATCTCTTTCCCCGCGAAGTCTGGGCGCGGGTGATGGGGCGGCGTTTACGCACGCAGACACGTTCCGATCTCGCCTTGGGTGATGTCAGCGGCGAACTGTTGCTACGCCAGGCGATCGTTGATTATCTGCGCGTATCCCGCAGTATTGAGTGCCTGCCAGAGCAGATTTTTATTACTTCGGGCTATGCGGCCTCCATGACCTTAATCCTGCGGGCGCTGGCAAATCCCGGCGCAGGGATGTGGGTAGAAGATCCCGGTTTTCCGCTGATCCGCCCCGTTATAACGCAGGAACAGGTTGAACTGCTGCCCGTCCCGGTCGATGGCGAGGGGCTGGATGTGGGCGCCGGGATCCGTGACTACCCGCAGGCGCGTTTTGCCCTCCTCACGCCAGCCCATCAAAGTCCGTTGGGCGTTGCTCTCTCGCTTGACCGTCGACACCAATTGCTGGAGTGGGCCGCCCATGCGCGGGCATGGATCATTGAAGATGACTACGACAGCGAGTTTCGCTACCACGGAAAACCGCTGCCGCCGCTAAAAAGCCTGGATGCGCCGCAGCGGGTGATTTATGCCGGTACCTTCAGCAAATCATTATTTCCGGCTTTACGTACAGCCTGGTTGGTGGTGCCGGTGACGGAGGTCGCGCGCTTTCGCCGCCAGGCGGCGCTGACGGCTTGTAACGTGCCGCTGTTATGGCAGCAAACGCTGGCGGATTTTATTCGTGATGGCCATTTCTGGCGGCACCTGAAAAAAATGCGCCAACACTATGCCCAGCGGCGTCAGTGGATGGAAAGTGCGCTGACGGAATACGGCTTTACCGTTGTACCTCAGCAAGGCGGAATTCAACTGGTGATATCGGTGAGCGGCGAAGATACGGCGTTGGTGCGCAAAGCGAATCAGGCTGGCCTGGCGGTTCAGGCGTTAAGCCAATGGCGAATAACTTCAACGGGAGAGGGCGGTATATTACTGTCATTTACCAATATCCCGTCGGTGGAAATGGCCCGGCAGGCCGCCCGTCAACTTCGGCTGGCAATAACCTGATCCAGCGCCATGCTTAAGATAGCCGCCTCACTCTCTTCATGCGTTTATGGACTTTTCTGAAAGCGTTGCTAATGCTGAATCAGGTAAGGTAAGCCCGCGGTAAAAGATAACGAGGAAAAATATATGTATTTAAGACCCGATGAGGTGGCGCGCGTACTTGAGAAAGTAGGCTTTACCGTGGATGTAGTGACGCAGAAAGCGTACGGTTATCGACGTGGCGAAAACTATGTGTATGTTAATCGTGAAGCGCGTATGGGACGCACAGCATTAGTGATCCACCCCACGTTAAAAGAACGAAGTTCTTCGTTAGCGGATCCGTCAACGGATATTAAAACCTGCGATCACTATCAGCAATTCCCGCTTTATTTAGCCGGAGAAACCCATGAACATTATGGTATTCCACACGGCTTCAGCTCGCGTATTGCGCTGGAACGTTATTTAAATGGGTTGTTTGGTGACGTGAGTACAAACTAAAGACGCGACTGGCGGGGCCAGTCGCGAAGAGACGTTTAGGCTTTCGCCTGATGATAGCTGCTGACTTTAAACAGGCGGCGGCAATAATCAAGGAAGTAGCCGTACACTGCACCCATCAACATTGAAACCACGATGTTGGAACTGACGGCCGCCGTGATCTGGTGCCAGTCTGCGCCAACCGTGAGCAGAATGACCACATACACCGGTGACTGGAAGGTCACGTATGCCAGCACATCCGCCAGATTTTTTGCCCATCCCGCCGGTGTGGCTTTACGCGCTGCACGCATAAACAGATCGCGGTACATACCGTAAGGCCAGGCGATCAGAATGTTGACAGGAATCGCCACCAGTCGGGAAGAGAGCGACTGCTCAAAGGTCATTCCGGAAAGGAATACTTCAATCAACATGTTCACGACAGAACAGTAAACAACCATCGCGAACGTGTCTGCTACAGCATGACGCAAGCGTGACTGCGGAGAGAACATGTTAATGCTCCTTGTAAGAAGAGGTAAAAAGGTATCGTATACCTTGTTTCTAGTGATTTGTTTTGCTGCTTTCGCGTTTCAATAGGATATCTGCCTGCATAATAACTATCAACTAGCTTAAAATTTTTATTTATTGTCTTTTTGTCGATAAAATGCTCTGCAATGGTCTGTTTTTTGTTCGTTTTGGCATTTTCGTTGTCATGTTGATTAAATGTCTTTCAAATCATTATGTTATATTGATTTGTTTTTCTGGTTTTTTTACGAACTTTTCTAGATGTTTTTGAATATTACGCCGACATATTTATTTTTATTATCGGGTCATTACAAAATTGCATTGCAGGATGCCCCTGCGATGGGGTGATAAATATTAAGGTAACGTTTTGATTAATAGCTCGAGATCGACAGGGGCTGGAAATAGAATAATCAATCGAATATAATTTTTGCTGTAATACCATTTTTGCTTTATGCGTTAAAGAGGTTTTATTAATATGAGTTCAATGTTAAAAAACTTAAATAATATCCGCTCGCTGCGTGCAATGGCTCGTGAATTTCCGGTCGATGTACTGGAAGATATGCTGGAAAAATTCAGGGTGGTCACCAAAGAACGACGTGACGAGGAAGAACAGTTACAGCGCCAGCGTGCAGAACAGCAGGAAAAAATTAATACGCTGCTGGCGCTGATGAAAGCAGATGGGATTGAGCCAGAAGAGTTGCTAAGCATGACGACGGTGACGTCGCGAGCAGTTAAAAAACGTCAGCCGCGCCCGGCAAAATATCGTTTTACCGATCTCAATGGTGAAGTGAAAACCTGGACTGGACAAGGCCGCACGCCAAAACCTATTGCGCAGGCGCTGGCTGCCGGTAAATCACTCGATGATTTTTTGATCTAATTAGCAAGGCGGTGAGAGTGTCTCACCGCTTATTTTCAGCAAACGCCAAAATCGCCGTCTTCGCTATATCGGGTGACATCTGCTGCTTTCAGGGTGAATTTTTCACCGCTTTCATTACTGGCCTGCACGGCCACAATCTGCTCGTCATTCACTTCAACAACTTTCAATTTTGGTCCGCCCATACGCGGTTGAACCAGATCGCCGGGTTTAAACATACTGTCCTCCGTTCTTGATGGCAAAACCCACCATAGATCAGGGCCATCGGCGGGTACAGCGCTGTTTCACTGATTACCGCTTAATGAGTACGCCGATTCCAGGGCATTTTATCCAGCAGCCGCGCCATGCCGCAGAAGCCGGTAACGCCTGCCAGGATAAGCCCCGCGCCGACAAAGCCGCTGAGCAGAAAGAAGGCGCTGCCAACGGCGTAACCGAGAACCACGCCGAGTAAGATAAGACTGCCTGCGGCAATCTGCACCTGGCGCATCAGCGGTAACGGCTGTGATTTATCTTCTACGACCGGCAAACCTGCTGCCTTCCAGGCGTCGATTCCCCCCTCAAGCAGCCAGCACTGGGCTGGTGCAGCAATTGCACTCAGTTTTGTGGCCGCATTTTGTGTGCGCTTACCCGACTGGCAGTGAAAAATAATGCGATCAGCGCGTAAGTTATCCGGCAATAACCCCTGGTCGAGCACGGACAACGGTGCCAGATACGCCTGCGGAATATGTTCGCGCAGATACTCATCGGCATCACGAATATCAATCAGTTTGGCTCCTTGCGCTAACAGCGTCTGCGCCTCGCGCGGGGAAATCGTCCCAATGGTCATGTTGGCTCCTTACGGGCAATACAGTGTTTTTAATGTGGCGATGAGGGAATTCACCGCCGCATTTTTGATGAAGTAGAGAATGCGCTGAGCATCACGTTGGCGGTCTATTAATCCTTCTTCGCGCATCCGCGCCAGATGCTGGGAGGTGGCAGAGGGGCTGAGTCCGGTGATCCGTGCGAGCTCACCCGCGCTGGTGCCTGGCGACCCGCAAAGCATGCACAAAATGAGCAACCGCTTCGGGTTGCTCATTGCTTTTAGCAAGCTGGCGGCCTGTTCAGCGCTGGCCTGGAGTTGTTCGAGTTCAGTCATATTTATTTAAGTAATTGCTAAATTAAGCATAGTCTAAAATAAAGAGACAGCTTACGCCAGCGTCAAGAGCGTAAAGGAGGGTAAAACAGCAGGGCGAGACGGGTGGAGTTAGCTACACTGATTATTCTTAGAGATAAAATCTCTTTCTAAACAATGATTAATTTTTTGCTTGTAGGGAGTGTGTATGGGTTTCTGGAGAATAGTTTTAACGATCATTTTACCTCCGCTTGGCGTGCTGCTGGGCAAAGGTTTTGGCTGGGCGTTTATCCTCAATATTGTGCTGACGCTGCTGGGCTATATCCCAGGTCTGATCCACGCTTTCTGGGTACAGACCCGCGATTAAACTTTTTCTGCCAGCAGTTTGCCGGACATCGCCTGCTGAATAATCGGAATCGGCGTCAGCAGGTGCTGGCGCATTAATTCACTGGCGCGTACGGCATCGCGCGCCAGAATTGCGTCGGTCAGCGTCTGATGCTGATCGTGTTTATCTTCCAGCATTTCCACCGACAGCACCGTTTTATGCAGCCAGATAAACCGGTAGCGCGCCGCCAGAGAGAACAGCCGTTCACGCATTTGCAGCAGATACTGCGACCCACAGCCGGCAACAATCGCCGTATGAAACGCCTGATGGCGCTGATCCCATTCATCCAGCATCTCTTCGCTGGCATCAACGGCTTCCAGTTTGCTGAGCATATGCGCGCGCGCCAGAATTTCCGCTTCCCAGGCGTCGTCGCCGCGTTCGATAGCCAGACTTACCAGCATGGCTTCCATATTGGCGCGGGCGTCAAAAATATCCAGCAGCTCCTGCTCAGACATTGACGCCACACGATACCCTTTCTGATTGACCACCGTGACCAGTCGCTCCGCCACCAGCTGCGAAAGCGCCTCGCGCAACGGTCCTACGCCGAGTTCATAGCGTGACGTCAGCAGACTCATTCGCAATTTTTCATCGGGCTGAAACACCCCGCGGATAATGTCGTTCTTGAGCCAGCGGTATCCATCAATGGCCGTCGGTTGGGAAATGGCGGTCATGGTCTTACTCCTGAAAAGGTGTCCCGGCCTGCGCCGGGAACAGGTTTAGCGCGTACTGTGCAACGGTGCTTTTTGCCACGATAGCAGTTTTTTCCAGCGCGCCATAATCGGCACGGTGCAAATGATCGAGATGGCGAGCAGCCCGGTTGAGATGACTTCCAGCTGTTGTGCCGGACGAAACAGCATCGCCACCAGTACAAAGCCAATAAAACCGATCACCAGCCACGTCAGCCACGGATAGAGCCACATTTTCATCTTGATATCTGCACCTTCCGCCAGCAGGATTTTGCGCATCCGCAGTTGGGAAACAGCAATGACCAGATAGACCAGCAGCGCGATGGCACCAGAGCTGTCGATGAGAAATTTAAACACTTTTGCCGGTGCGTAATAATTCACGATCACGGTGAGAAACGCCGCCCCGGTAGAGAGTAGCACGGCGACATAAGGCGTTTTGCTGCGGTTGAGTTTACCCATAAAGGCCGGGGCATCACCGCGACGGCTCAGGGAATACAGCATACGGGAGGAGGTATACAGCGCTGAGTTCAGACAGCTGGTGACTGACAGCAAAATGACACAGTCCATGATCAGCTTAGCGTGCGGGATATGCAGTAACTCCAGCACCGAGCGGTAAGAGCCCACCTCTTTCAGCCCCGGCATATTCCAGGGGATTAGCGCGACCACCACAAAAATGGAACACAGATAGAAAATGGAGATACGCCAGATGACCGAGTTCGTGGCGCGCACGATGTGTTTATCCGGCGTGTCGGACTCGGCGGCAGCAATGGTGACAATTTCTGCGCCCATAAAAGAGAACATGGTGATCAGCATCGCGCTCAGCACTGCGCCAAAACCGTTGGGCATAAAACCGCCCTGATCCCATAGCCTTGATACTCCGCTGACCTCGGCGTAGGGATAAAACCCACTAATCGCCGCCGCCCCGAGGGCAATAAATGCCAGGATGGCAATCACTTTGCACAGTGCCAGCCAGAACTCAAACTCGCCGTAATTTTTGACGCTCAGCAAATTACTGCCGGTTAACGCCAGCGTGATAACCAGGGAAAATAACCAGATGGGCACGCCCGGGATCCAGGAATGCAGAATGATGGCGGCAATGTTGGCTTCCAGCGGAATAACCAGCACCCAGAACCACCAGTACAGCCAGCCAATGGTATACCCAGCCCACGGGCCGATGGCCTTATCGGCATAGGTGGAAAACGATCCGGTATCCGGCGTGGCGACGGCCATTTCGGCCAGCATGCGCATAATCATCACCACCAGTAACCCGGCGAACAGATAGGCCAGTAGCACCGCAGGACCGGCTTCTGCAATCGCTACGCTTGAACCGACAAACAGGCTGGCGCCGATAACCCCGGCAATAGACAACATGGTGACGTGGCGTGATTTCAGCCCGCCCCCTAAATCATGTGATTGTGACACTTGCCCCATCTTTTAACCTCGTTATTGTTATTGACGTCGCTTCCTGCACCTTACCCGTAGGCCCGGTAAGCGGAGCGCTACCGGGCATCACAATATTGCCGGAGGCGGCGCATGCGCTTTATCCGGCCTACAATCCCCGCTCAGATACGGGGTTTAGCCTTGCTTCGCCTCGGTAAAACACTCGGCGATGATGTCCAGCCCCTGGCGGATTTGCCC
This sequence comes from Citrobacter freundii, assembly GCF_029717145.1. Classification (NCBI taxonomy): domain Bacteria; kingdom Pseudomonadati; phylum Pseudomonadota; class Gammaproteobacteria; order Enterobacterales; family Enterobacteriaceae; genus Citrobacter; species Citrobacter freundii. The sequence continues at coordinate 1,056,835 of NZ_CP099222.1, forward strand.
GTCTTCAATGGTCAGTGGAACGAGGATGCGCAGCACGTTGTAGTACGGTCCGCAGGAGAGCAGGATCAGCCCTTTATCACGGGCGCGGGCGACAATTTCGGCGGTCAATTTCGCATTAGGCTTATGGCGATCGCCGTCTTCGAACAGTTCAATCGCAATCATCGCCCCCAGGCCACGTACGTCACCAATCTCACGGTGGGTTTCGGCAATCGCCAGCAGGCCGTTGCGCAGGGTGTTGCCGAGGTCATTGGCTTTTTGCAGCAGATTTTCCTGCTCGAAGATGTTCAGTACCGCCAGCGCGGCGGCACAGGCAATCGGGTTCCCGGCATAGGTGCCGCCCAGACCGCCCGGTGGGATCGCGTCCATCACCTCGGCGCGTCCGGTTACGCCCGCCAGCGGGAAGCCGCCGGCAATTGATTTGGCGAACGTGGTGATATCCGGTGCGACGCCCATTTGTTCCATCGCGAACAGTGTGCCGGTACGGCCCGCGCCGCTCTGGACTTCATCGGCAATCAGCATGATCCCATGCTCGTCACAAATGGCGCGCAGGCGCTGCATAAAGGCAGGGGAGGCGGCATAGAAACCGCCTTCGCCCTGGATAGGTTCAATGACGATGGCGGCAATGTCTTCCGGTGCGGCATCGTTTTTGAAGATGCGGTGGATACTGGCGATGGCGTCGTCTTCGCTGATGTCATGCAGCGCACAAGGATACAGGGCGCGATAAACATGGCCCGGCATCAGCCCCATACCGGCAGAGTAAGGGTTTACTTTTCCGGTTAGCGACAGGGTGTAGTGAGTTCGGCCATGGTAAGCGCCGCTAAAGGCAATGGTACCGCTGCGTTTGGTGGCGGCGCGGGCAATTTTTACCGCGTTCTCCACCGCTTCGGAGCCGGTGGTCACCAGCAGGGTTTTCTTGGCGAAATCGCCCGGCACCTTTTGGTTCATGATTTCACACAGTTCGAGGTACGGCTCGTAGGCCAGTACCTGGAAGCAGGTATGCGACAGCTTTTTCAACTGCGCTTCTACCGCAGAGACAATCTGTGGGTGTAGGTGGCCGGTGTTCAGCACCGCGATGCCGCCAGCAAAATCAAGGAATTCACGCCCTTCAACGTCCCAGACCCGGCAGTTTTCTGCGCGTTCGGCAAAAATCGGGTGGATCTGTCCTACGCCACGTGGAACTGCGTTGCTACGACGTTGCATGAGTTCTTTATTGGTGCTCATCAGGTGTTCTCCAGTATTGTTTTATTAAAGTCCGATACACATGTATTTGATTTCTAAATAGTCTTCGATGCCGTATTTCGATCCTTCACGGCCAAGACCGGAGGCTTTGATGCCACCAAAGGGAGCGACTTCGTTGGAGATAATGCCGGTGTTAATGCCGACAATGCCGTACTCCAGCGCTTCACCGACGCGGAAGACGCGGCTCAAATCACGGGCGTAGAAATAGGCGGCAAGGCCGAACTCGGTATCGTTGGCCTGCGCGATGACGTCAGCTTCGTCTTTAAAGCGGAACAGCGGTGCCAGCGGGCCGAACGTCTCTTCTTTGGCAACTTTGGCATGGTTGGGCACGTCGACCAAGATGGTTGGCTGGAAGAAATTACCGCCCAGCGCGTGAGCCTTACCGCCGCTGATAATCCGGGCGCCTTTATCCAGTGCGTCGGCAATGTGTTCCTCTACTTTGGCGACGGCCTTTTCATCGATCAGCGGTCCGGTGGTGACGTCAGGTTGCAGGCCGTCGCCAAGGTGCAGCTTGCTTACGGCTTGCTGAAGTTTTTCGGCAAAGCGCTCATACACGCCATCCTGGACGTACAGACGGTTGGCGCAAACGCAGGTCTGCCCGGCATTGCGGAACTTCGAGGCCAGCGCACCTTCGACCGCTTTGTCGAGATCGGCATCGTCAAAAACGATAAACGGCGCGTTGCCGCCCAGCTCCAGCGACACTTTTTTGATGTCTTTGGCACACTGCTGCATGAGCTGACGACCAATTTCAGTGGAGCCGGTAAACGACAGCTTGCGCACCAGCGGGTTGCTGGTGAGCTCGTTGCCGACCGCGCCCGCCGAACCGGTGACCACGCTGAAGACACCTGCCGGGATCCCGGCGCGGTTAGCCAGTTCTGCCAGCGCCAGCGCGGAGAACGGCGTCTGGCTGGCGGGTTTAAGCACCATGGTGCAGCCTGCGGCCAGCGCCGGACCGGCTTTGCGGGTGATCATTGCCGACGGGAAGTTCCACGGCGTAATTGCGGCGGTGACGCCAATGGGCTGCTTAATGACGATCAGGCGTTTATCGGCCTGATGGCCGGGAATGGTGTCGCCATAAATGCGTTTACCTTCCTCGGCAAACCATTCAATAAAGGAGGCGGCATAGGTGATTTCGCCTTTGGCTTCCGCCAGCGGCTTACCTTGTTCGAGGGTCATCAGGCGGGCGAGATCGTCCTGGTGCTCAATCATCAGGTTGAACCAGCGGCGCAGAATCGTCGCCCGCTCTTTGGCGGTTAGCGCACGCCAGGCAGGCAGTGCACGGTTAGCTGCCTCAATGGCTTCACGGGTTTCATCCGCGCCCATTTTCGGTACGCTACCCAATTGCTGACCGTTGGCGGGATTGGTCACCGCGATAGTTTCGCCGCCGTTGGCGTCGCGCCAGTGGCCGTCAATCAGCGCCTGCTGGCGAAATAAGGTGGGATCGTTAAGTTGCATAATAGCGTCCTGTCGTAAAAGGGTTAACGGGTAAAGGCGGCGTGTAATGTCTCCACGCTACGTGCCGCACGCAGCGTGCGTCCGGGATTGCTCTGGTTTTCCAGTAGCGCATGAACTTTGCTGACGATATGCGCCCCGATGGGGAGAGCCGACGTCGCCGCCGGAGAAGGCGCGTTGCAGGTGTGAATCGAACGCGGCGTGGTGACAAACAGGAAGTCGTCAATCAGTTTGCCATCTGGCGATACCGCCTGTGCCCGCACGCCCGCAGGCCAGGGCTGCAGGTCTTTTAGCGTCAGGCTCGGGCAGTATTTTTGTACCCGGCGCAGGTAGCCGCTTTTGCACAGCGAGTTTTTCATCTCGCTTAAGCCGGAACGTAAATTGTTTTGCAGCACCCGACGGATGCCGGAAGAGCCGAGGATTTCCAGCGTGTCACTCAACGAAATATCACGTTTACGATAGCCTTCACGCTTAAACGCCAGCACCGCGTTGGGGCCGACCGTGACGCTGCCGTCAATCATGCGGGTGAGATGTACGCCGAGAAACGGCATTGCCGGATCGGGGATCGGGTAGATCAGGTGGTTGACGATGTGGTTATGTTCCGGCGCCAGACGGAAGTATTCCCCGCGAAACGGACAGATGATAAAGCCCGGCTCAACGCCGAGCATTTTCACCAGTCGGTCAGCCATCAACCCGGAGCAGCTAATCAGCGTAGCACCCTCATACTCCTGGCCCTGGCGGGTGTGTACGATAACGCCCGCAGCGTGTTCTTTCAGGCCGCTGACTTCGGCGTTGTAAACAATCTCGCCGCCTTTGGCTTGGAAAATTCTCGCCATCGCGGCGGTGACGTCGCGGTAGCTGACAATCCCGCTTGATGGCACAAAAATCCCGCCCAGCCCGGTGATGTTAGGCTCGCGCTCGTGCAGTTCTTCGGCATTGAGCCATTCGCGCTCAAGACCGTTGGCGGCGGTGCGATCCCACAGGGCGCGCATACGCTCCATTTCAAGCGTTGAGGTGGCGACCAGCATCTTTCCACAGACGTCATAGCGGATGCCGTTTTGATCGCAAAAGGCTTTGGTGGCGAGATTACCGGCCAGACAAAACTTCGCCTTCAGGCTGCCGGGGGTGTAATAGACCCCGGCATGGATCACTCCGCTGTTGTGGCCCGTCTGATGACAGGCCGGACCGGACTCTTTTTCCAGCAGCGCAATTCTGGCGTCCGGGTAGACATCAATCAGCTGCATGGCGGTCGACATGCCGATAATGCCGCCGCCAATAATCACAAAATCATACATCCGCTTAATTCCTTCGCGCTTACTGATGCGTCTGGTAGTGGTTTGTAGCGTAGGCAAAGTAACCACGCTGGCGCATCAGTTCGCGGCGCAGGTCCGGATGCGACGTAAAGCGATCGCGCCCGTGCAGCCAGAACAGGTTGTTGATCAGCAGGAATTTACCGACCGAAACCGGAACGGACAGGATGCTTTTGCTGGTCTCCAGCGCATCGGAGAGCGCGCTTAGCCAGACACCCTCTTCATAATCTTTTGGCTGGACGAACTGGTCGATGTAGCGCATTACCGGGCGACCCTGCTGGTCGACGTCAAACACCGGATGAAACACGTCCTGGCTGACGTTTTTGCTTGGCGGCGCGGCAAAACGCATTGGGCGGCGGGCCAGCGGGTGGGTGAAGTAGTTCTCCAGATGTTCCCAGTCGTCGAGGTGCAGCAGCAGCGAATTGCCGCCGGTCATGTTCTGCTCATCGATTTTCATCATCAGCACGTAGTCGGTGATTTCTTCGAGGTAGGTGCCGTCGTTATGCAGCTCCATCACGCGGTGTGGCTGGCGCAGGTAGCTGTCGGAGTTATCGACGTTTTTCACCACGAAACGCGCGTAGTACTGACCGCTCATCGCATCAAAGTTGGAGCGGCCGATCAGATGCGCCACTGCCGTTGCCAGTTTGACCATCTCCTCTGCCTGCGCCACGTCATCGACACCTTCCGCGTTGATCAGCAATGCACCTTCGGCGCGATCCAGCAGCGTTTTTAGCAGCAACGGTTGCAGCTGATTGCCGCACAAGTCGTCGAGGATGTTTGCCACTTTGAAGCGCAGGAAGGATTTGTATTCCAGCGCCTGCACCGGCCATTGCGCCACGGCCTGCAGAAATTGCTCAGCGGTTTGGGCAGAAAATGTCAGCTCCAGCAAGCGTGGTGACTGCGCTGACGGTTTCAGCGTGAAGCCACGGTAGTGCTGGGCTGGATCTTCAGCGTTCGGTTGTACGGCAGTCAGTGCGTTCATCAGAATCGATCCTCTCAGTAGATTGTCAGGGAGACATGGCGCTGCTCGTTTCGTAGCCATAAATTAAAAATATCTACATTTTTGGAAAACGCGCACAGAATGAACTTATTTGTTTGTTATTTGTGATCAAAAACAACAAATATTTAACATTATAAAAGGTGAGGGTAATTACGCGGAGCGGGAGGATATACGGAGAAGGATCTTTTAAAACAGAGGGTTAATCAGGCTGCCGCTGGCGGAGCGCCGCGACAGCCACAATATCAGTAGCCGACTTTGTAAATACGACCGGTTTGAATGCCTTCGACGCTGCGGCGATAGGCGTTAGCGACCGTGGCGGCGGGGACGCTTTCAAAGCCAGGGAAGAAACCGTCATACGCCGCAGCGGATTCACTCAGCACGGTGGGGCTTATCAGGTTAATGCGTATGCCGCGCCCTAATTCGCAGGCTGCGGCGCGTACAAACCCTTCCAGTCCGGCGTTGACCGTGGCAGCACTTGCCCCTTGCGCAATCGGCTCATGGGCGATAATGCCGCTAATCAGCGTAATCGAGCCGCCCTCGTTGAGGTAATGCTGCCCGGTCAATGCCAGCCGCACCTGGCCTAGTAACTTATCCTGCAACCCCTGATTAAACTCGCCGTCGGTCATGGTCGACAGGGGGCCAAAGAACAGGCTACCGGTGGCGGAAACGATGGCATCTACCCGACCGATTTTTTCAAACAGCGCCTGCACGCTGTGCTGTGAGGTGATATCGACCTGGTAATCACCCTGCGTGCGGCCCACGCGAACAATCTCATGTTTGCGACCCAGTTCTTCTGCGACTGCGCGGCCGACGGTACCGCTGGCACCAATAATGACGATTTTCATAACCACCTCCGCAATTGTGTGAGCCGCTATTCTTTAATGAAAATGAAATCGGATAAACTGGCTAAAAGTTAGATGATTACTAACCAGAGGTTTGTAATATGGATAAGCTTCGCGGCATGGAAACGTTTATCGCCGTGGTGGAAAGCGGCAGCTTTACCGGGGCGGCAACGCGGCTGGAAATGTCGGCGGTGATGGTAGGGAAATATATCGCACTGCTGGAAGCGAAGCTCGGTACACGGTTACTGGAGCGCAACACCCGTCGCCAAAGTCTGACCGACGCCGGGCGCGTCTATGTCGAGGAAGCCCGGCGGGTGCTGGAACAGGTGTCGATAGCCGAACGCTCGGTGGAACGACTGCGGTTGGCACCGGCGGGGACGCTGCGCATCAGCGCGCCCACGTCTTTTGGCGCCTGTGTCGTTTCGCCGCTGGCCGCGGCTTTTTTACAACGCTGGCCCGAGGTGCGTATTGAACTGGATCTGACTAACCGGATGGTGGATTTGGTGAACGAGGGGGTCGATCTGGCGATCCGCATTGGTGATATTCACCAGACGGATGTGGTGGCGAAATATCTGTGCCCGTACCGTATGGCGATCTGCGCGTCAGCGGACTATCTGGCGCGTTACGGTACGCCCCGGACGCCTGCAGATCTGGTGGACCATCTGTGCTTGTCCCACACGGTGTGGACGGCGCGTAACGAATGGACGTTGCCGGGTATGGAAGGTGAAGTCAGATGGAAACGCGATGCGATCCTGCGCTGTAACGATGGTCACGGTCTGCGCATGGCGGCGGTGGCGGGCGCGGGGTTGCTGTTGCAGCCGGAAGTGTTGCTGGCGGACGAGCTTGCCAGCGGCAAACTGGTTCGGGTGCTGGAGGGCTTTACGCCACAGCCGCGACCGATTCATCTGCTGTGGCGTCAGGATTTACGCCCCTTGCCGAAACTGACGCAGTTTGTCGAGCATATGCTGGAAGGCACGCAGGGGTTACGCTGAAAATAAAAATGCCGGATGGCGCTGCGCTAATCCGGCCTACGGGAGATAGCTATTGTAGGCCGGATTAGATGCGTCAACGTCCCATCCGGCCTATTATTAGCCGATATCCACCTGCGGTTTGCGGTTGCGCTTGCGGATCAGGCGCAGCACCGGTGGGAGCACGATAACCATCACCGCCATCGCCAGCAGGACTTTTGCCACGCCGCTGGCCCACAGAATATCCATACTGCCGTTGCTGATCGACAGCGCGCGGCGCAGGTTCTGCTCCAGCATTTCGCCCAGTACAAAGCCCAAAATCAACGGCGACATCGGGAAGTGCATTTTACGCAAAATGTAGCCGAAGACGCCGAGCCCGACCATCAGCACCAGATCGAACGTCGTACTGTGTACCGCGTACACACCGACAGCGGAGACCGCAGCGATGGCCGGCACCAAAAACCACAGCGGGATGGTCAACATGCGGGTAAACAGACCGATCAGCGGGATGTTCATCACCAGCAGCATCACGTTGGCAATCAGCAGTGCCGCAATCAATCCCCAGACGATGTCCGGTTGCTCGGTAAACATCGCCGGACCCGGCGTGATGTTGTACAGCGTCAGCGCGCCCATCATCACCGCCGTAGTGCCGGAGCCAGGCACGCCGAGCGTCAGCATCGGAATAAACGAGCCGCAGGCCGAGGCGTTGTTCGCCGCCTCCGGTGCGGCAACACCGCGAATATCCCCTTTACCGAAGCTGTCGCTGTTACCGCTGAGCTTTTTCTCGGTCATGTAGGTGATGGCGCTGGCGATGGTCGCTCCGGCGCCGGGCAACACGCCGACAAAAAAGCCTATCACCGACGAGCGCAGCGTCGCGCCCACGCATTGCGCGCCTTCTTTGGCGTTGAACATCATGCGGCCGGTTTTACGTACCAGCGCCTGACCGCTGCTGGTATGTTCCAGCATTAACAGGATTTCTGAGACAGAGAACAGCCCAATCACCACCACGATAAACTGCACGCCGTCGGAGAGATGAACACTGTCAAAGGTGAAGCGATATACCCCGGTGTTGGCGTCTACGCCGACGGTCGCAAGGCCAAGACCGATCAGCGCTGCCAGAAAGGATTTCAGCGGGTTTTGCGCCATCATGCTGCCGAGGCAGGCAATGGCGAAGACCATTAAGGCAAAGTATTCTGCCGGACCGAAGGCCAGCGACCATTGAGCCAGTGCCGGAGCAAACAGAATGATGCCGCCGATGGCGATCAGCGAGCCAAAGAAAGAGCTGACCGCCGAGATAGAGAGTGCCACGCCGCCGCGTCCTTGCTGCGCCATCGGGTAGCCGTCGAGGGCGGTCATAATAGCGGCGGCATCGCCGGGCACGTTCAGCAAAATCGACGAGATTCGCCCGCCGTATTCGCAGCCGATGTAAACGGTCGCCAGCAGGATCAGTGCGGACTCTGCGGGCAGGTGCAACGCAAAAGCCAGCGGCAGCAGGATCGCCACACCGTTAATGGGGCCTAGCCCCGGCAACAGCCCGACAATGGTGCCAACAAAACAGCCGATCAGCGCAATGACCAGGTTTTCAGGCGTCATCGCCACCGCAAAACCCTGAGAAAGATATATCCAGGTATCCATCGTTTCTCCGTTAACTCAGCCAGGCGCCGAGAGGTAAGGTGACGTCAAGCAGCCGATCGAAGGCATACCACAGCAGAATGCCAAGAACCGACCCGGAAATACCCGCCGCCGGGATGGTGGCTCCGAACAGCAGGCCAATCACCACGGTGAGAATGGCGGTGGCAATGGGAAAGCCCAGCCACTCGAATCCCCAGGCGTACATAAACAGAATAATCACCATCGTCAGCAGCTTTTGCAGTACGTGGCGACGAGGCCAGCTGATGGTGTCCGGGTGGCGCAGGAGTAACGCCACGGCGCACAGCAACATCAGGCCAATAATGCCCAGCGGAAAGGGACGCGGGCCGACCGGCTCATAGCTGTATTCGCTGGTTATTTGCCAGGCCACGAACAGCCCGGCTATACAGAGCAACAGCCAGATACCCGCAAAAATACGATCGCTCATCATTGTTGCCCCTGCGCTTATTTAGCCAGACCGAAGGCTTTTGCCTGCTCACGATAATCGGTGACCTGCTTCTTCACGTAGGCGTCGAGTTGTTGCCCACTCATGTTGAATTCAAACAGACCGCGAAGATCGCGTTGCTTTTTAAATTCATCGGTTTGTTGGAGTTTGGCAAAGGCGTCCACCCACCATTGATACTCGGCGTCGCTGACTTTGGGTCCGACGTAGAAGCCGCGGATAATCGGCCACACGAGGTCATATCCCTGCTCTTTGGCGGTGGGCACATTGGCTAACTGACCCGGTAAACGCTGGTCGGAGAACACCGCCAGGACGCGGATTTTGTCGCCGTTGAGGTAGGGCACCATCTCGCTGAGATCGCCGGAGACCACCTGCACGTGATTGCCCATCAGCGCCGTGACCGGTTCACCGCCGCCCTCAAACGCCACGTAACGCATCTTATGCGGATCGACGTTGGCTTTTTGCGCCAGCAGCGCCGACTTCATCCAGTCCTGACTGCCAATAGAGGCACCGGCGCCAATCACTACGCTGTTGGGATCTTTCTCCATGGCCGTCAGCAGGTCTTTCAGCGTTTTCCATGGGGCATCGTTGCGCACGGCAATCATGCCGTAGTCGGTGCCGACGCTTGCCAGCCAGCGCACATCGTCGACGCCATAACGGCCAAATTTACCCTGCGACAGGTTCAGCAGCGACCCGCCGGAGAAGGCCACCACGGTGCCTGCTTCGGCAGGGCGTTGGGCGACGATGGCGTTATAAGCGACCGCCCCGACGCCGCCAGGCATATAGGTCACGCGCATCGGTTTTTCGATGGCGCCGGTTTCCATCATGCTCACCTGAATCAGCTTACAGGTGAGGTCAAAACCGCCGCCGGGTTTTGCCGGGGCGATACATTCGGTGCGTGAAGGCGCTTGTTCCGCCAGAACAGAGGTACTCATCAGTAACATGCTTGCAGTAAGGGTACGAAGTAATTGTTTTTTCATTATTTATCCTCACGCCGGATGACCGGATTTCGGGTACGGAAGATTATTTTTGTGATTATGTGAGCCGATGTGTAGCAGTTCGGTTGCGTGATTGTTAAAACATTAACCTTTCAATTCCCTTTCAATGCGGCAGAAACTTTACAGGATGTGATATGCGTCTCTTATTAGCGGAAGATAACCGTGAGCTCGCTCACTGGCTGGAGAAAGCGCTGGTGCAAAACGGTTTTGCCGTTGACTGCGTGTTTGATGGTCTGGCGGCCGATCACCTGTTACACAGTGAAACCTATGCGCTGGCGGTGCTGGACATCAATATGCCTGGGCTGGACGGTCTTGAGGTGGTTCAGCGGCTGCGTAAGCGCGGGCAAACACTTCCCGTTTTGCTGCTGACAGCACGTAGTGCGGTGGCGGATCGGGTAAAAGGGCTTAACGCCGGTGCGGATGATTACCTGGCAAAACCGTTTGAGCTTGAAGAGCTGGATGCCAGGCTGCGGGCGCTGCTGCGGCGTAGCGCGGGGCAAGTGCAGGGTATACAGCAACTCGGTGAGCTGGCGTTTCATGATGAGGGTTATTTTCTGCTGCAGGGACAACCGCTGGCGCTGACGCCGCGCGAACAGGCGCTGCTGACGGTGCTGATGTATCGACGGTTGCGTCCGGTCTCGCGCCAGCAGTTGTTTGAACAGGTCTTCAGCCTGAGCGATGAGGTCAGCCCCGAAAGTATTGAACTTTACATCCACCGTTTGCGTAAAAAACTGAACGGCAGCGACGTGCGTATCGCGACCCTGCGAGGCCTGGGCTATGTGCTGGAGCGCAGTGATGAAGTGGGTTAAGCCGCAGTCGCTGTATTTGCAACTGCTGATGTTCCTTGGCTTACCGCTGCTACTGCTGTGGGGGCTGTCGGCGTTTAACAGCTATGTCAGTGCCCTGCAGGCGGCGACTCAGGCGTATGACCGGACGCTGCTCTCATCGGCGAGAACGGTATCCGAGCGGCTGGTGGTGCGCAATAAACGCCTGGAAGTCAACGTACCGTGGGTGGTACTGGACAGCTTTGAGCTGAACATGAACGATCGGCTGTACTACAAGGTGGTGGATCCGACGGGGAAGGTCATTTCCGGCTATGACGATTTGCCAGCGATGCCGCCTTCCACCTCGCGCACCCGGCTATACCCGGCGCTGGCGTGGTTTTATCATACTGAATATCGCGGGGAGGCTATTCGTGTGGCACGCCTGCTCCAGCCGGTGAATGAAGGCGGGATTGTCGGTATGGCGGAGATTTATGTCGCCGAAACGCTGCAATCACGACGCTATCTGGCGCGACAGCTGCTGTTCTCATCCTGGGTATCCCAGGGGCTGCTGGTACTGCTGACGCTGGTGCTGGTCGGCTGGCTGCTGCGACGGGTATTACGCCCGATGCGCCAGTTGTCATCACTGATGGTACGCCGCGAGCCGGGGCTGCTGACGCCACTGCCGGAGCTGCTGCCGTGGTCGGAAACTCGTTTGCTGATCGTGGCCTTCAATCGCTACATTGACCGGCTACGCGCACTGATATCGCGCCAGGAGCGGTTCAGCGCAGATGCTTCTCATCAGTTAAAAACCCCGCTGGCGGTGCTAAAAACGCAGGCTGCGGTAGCCCTTGCTAGCCCGCAGCCGCAGCAGTGGTATGAGAGTTTACAGGCCATGAGCACTACGCTCGACAGCACCATTCAATTGACCGAGAGGCTGTTACAGCTTTCTGCCGTGAAGCGCAAAGAGCAGGGAGAAAGACACTTCTCACCGGTTAATCTGTTTGAGGTGGTGCAAACCAGCTGTTTTACCCGCCTGGCGCAGGCGCGCAGCAAAGCCATCGATCTCGGCTATGAAGGGGAACAAGAGGCGGTGTGGATTGAAGGGGATGATGTTTTGCTCGGCGAACTGTGCGGAAATCTGCTGGATAATGCGCTGAAATACACGCCTGCACAGGGGATGGTCACCGCCCGCCTGCTGCGCGAGGGAGAAAGCGTGGTGCTGGTGGTTGAAGACAGTGGCCCCGGTATTGATGACGATCGGGTGCATCAGGCGCTGTTACCGTTTCATCGTCTGGATAATGTGGACAATGTTCCTGGGGCGGGGATTGGGCTGGCGCTGGTCAATGATATTGCTCGCCTGCACCGCACGCACCCACAACTGTCGCGCAGTGAAACTCTGGGAGGGTTAAGCGTGCGGGTGCGGTTTTTATGCGTCGCGGGTTAAAGCAGCTAAAAATAATCAGGCATAACCTATTTTGCTAGTCGACGAATGGTTATCTGTCAATAATATATCCGTTGTAGATAATCATATATTTCTAATAATAAAAATCAAATGGTCATGAAAATAATATTCAATTAAATCAAGTGGGTATGAATTTTTCATGAGACTGTGGTCACAATTTGTAATACTAGTAATTACATTTGCTGACACTCCGACATTGCGATTTTTGAGCTTGTGATATAATTAGCCATATCAAGCGATAAAAAAATAATTAAAATCAATCGATAATAGGCTGAGATATGCTTAAAAATTCGCTAAAGATTAGCAGTCAAGGATATCCAGTTTATATAAAACTGGTCGATTTCCTTGTCATCAATTTTACTCTAATTTTTAGCGCCAAACTGCTAGGCATGCTGCCGTTTTCGACGATTGTAATCCTCAGTGTGATCTTCTCACTTCTGTTTTTGTTGTTTGCTGAATACACCAAAATGTACCAGCAGAAGATCAAAACCATTAGCTTGCGCAACCAAAAGAGACTGCTGGCGTGTACGCTACTGGCCATTTTCTGTAATGAGTGGGTTCGTACGACCATTGCAGATCCTCAGTCGCTGGGGGATCTGAATGCACTGGATCCGCCTTTTTGTTCAGCTATTGTCATTTGGTATTTTATTCCACTACCTGTCCTTTATTTTATTCGTTTTTTTCTTTTTAAATACTCAGCCAAGAAACATATTCGCGTTGCCGTTATTGGTCTGACCGAGAATGGTCTGGCGGCGGAAAATGCGTTGACTACGGAATACGCCAACATCAAGTTAGACCTGGCGTTTTATGATGAGCGCAGTCCAGATCGTTGTGGCGATGTGGTTGATAAAATAAAAAGCCCCTTTCGCGGCTCGGTCATTAATTTAGTTGAAGAAGCCAAAAATGGGAATATAGATGAGATCTATATTGCGCTACCGATGGTGGCGTTACAGCGCATTCGTCATTTTTTGGCAATGATGTCTGATACTACGGTCGATACCTATATTGTGCCTGACTTTTATACCTACAGTAACAATATGTCCAAGCTGCGCTCGATCCACAATCTGCAAACCATCGGCATTTTTAGCTCGCCGTTTGAAGGTGCAGGATCGTTTATTAAGCGGACTGAAGATCTGGTACTCGGGAGTCTCATTATGGTGATGATCTCCTCACTGATGCTAGTCATCGCCATTGGGATCAAACTCACCTCGCGCGGCCCGGTATTTTTCAAACAAGACCGCTATGGTCTGAGTGGGCAAAAAATTAAGGTCTGGAAGTTTCGCTCAATGCGGGTGATGGAGAATTCTGACACCGTTATTCAGGCTACGAAGAACGATCCACGCGTGACGAAATTCGGCAGTTTTTTACGTCGCACCTCGCTCGATGAACTGCCGCAATTTATTAATGTGTTGCAGGGAAGTATGTCGATTGTCGGTCCCAGACCGCATGCAGTTACGCATAACGAGCAGTACCGTAAGCAGGTCGAAAATTACATGATCCGCCATAAAGTGAAGCCAGGGATCACCGGTCTCGCGCAGATTAATGGGTTTCGTGGGGAAATCGATGCGCTCTATAAGATGGAAAAACGTGTCCAGTATGACATTGAATATATTCAAAACTGGTCATTATGGTTGGATATAAAAATTATTATTAAAACTATTTTCAAAGGATTTGTCGGTAAGAATGCATACTAAAATACTCGTTATTACCGGGATCGTGATATCGCAGTCCGCATGGGCTGATCTGACACCGAAATCACACATTGGCTTTGCGGGGATCGACTTCCAGGGCAAGGTTGCTGTGGATTATGGTTATGATGATAACGTGACATATCAGCCACATAACCGCGATGCGAAAGGTTCCGCCTTTCAGAGTGCTGCGCCCGTGCTGAGTATGATCGGTGAGCGCGGTCAGGATACGTATTTGCTGATGTATTCGGGGGATTATCGCCACTACTCCAGCGATTCTGCGGATAACTACAACGATCATTTTTTCCGTTTTAACGGTGCCTGGCGTTACGGACAAATGCACGGCCTAACCCTGAATCTGGAAGATTCGCTTGGGCATGAAGATCGTGGTCGCGATATTACTGAGGGTTTTTTGCCGAGTCAGTTTCGCCAGTATGGGATTAAATCTCCACTGACGACCAATTTTATCAACAGCGAACTGCGCTACAGTTACGGCGCGCCGGATGGGCGCGGTAAAGCGGAACTGGCGTTGTTATACAAAAAGTTGACGTTCGGTAATACGTCGGATGTTCAGGATACCAGTAAAGAATTTTATACCTACATTCAGCAGCAGGAATGGCATGAGAATAGCCTGGTTGCGGAGATATTTGACCAGTACACGTCGAGAACACGTTTTCGCTATAGCTTTATTACTAACCAGCGTCATTACGATAACAACTCAGAAAAAGACAGTAATGAATACTATTTGCTTTACGGCCTGAAATCGCAGTTGACGGGTAAAACGAATGTCGACATGAATATTTCATGGTTGTACAAAACATTTGAAAACGATCCAAACTCGCATGATTTTAATGGTCTAAACTGGGATGTAAAAGGAGAGTGGAAACCGTTACAGCAGTCAGTTTTCACCGCGCGGACGTCACAAAGTATTAAAGACCCATCGGAAGTTGGGGGCTATATTTTAGTTACTGAATATGGGATTTCTTACCAGCATTTTTGGTTGGGTAATCGCTTTTCTACCCTTCTCGACTATGCATACACAATGGAAGATTATAAAAAACAGAACAAAGATCGCCATGATAAAAATGGTGTATTTAGCGTAACTATGAGCTATGACTACACGCCGTCGGTGAATTTTGCGATTAAATATCAGGTAGATACATTGAATTCTAATAAGGATACTGACTCGTTTTATATCGGTCCCAACGACAAATATAAAGTCATCAGAACGCTAGGTTATGATAATTCTATGATTATGCTTACAGCTAAGGTTCAGATCTAAAATGAAAATAATAGAACTGTGCGCGTTTTTTCTATTCAGTATCCTGTTGGTCGGATGCGCAACGTCCAGGCCACCATTAACGGACGACCCTGCGGCAAGCGCAGAGGATTACCGTCTTGGTGCGGGGGATACGGTCAATATTGTGGTTTACGGCGAACCCGAGATGACCATGAAATTTATCGTCGATAAAAGCGGAACCATCAATTTCCCTTATATTGGCACGCTCGCATTAAAAGAGAAAACGCCGGACCAGGTGACTGCGGAATTAACGCAACGCTTGCGTAATGGATATATGGTTAATCCCATGGTGACGGTTAGCGTCGCTGAATTCCGTAAATACTACGTATCAGGCGAAGTGAAAAGCCCTAATGCTTTTGCGTATGAGCCGGGGCTTACCGTGGAGAAAGCGATCGCTCAGGCGGGCGGATTTACCGATCGCGCTGACCGTAAAGATATCAATATTCGCCAGGCGGGCAGTCATCAGCTGCTGGAGAATGTGGATTTAACGCACTCGGTGCGTCCAGGTGACGTTGTGATCATTGGCATGGGGTTCTTCTAATGATGAAACTCTCTATAGTGGAAAACGGCAAAAAGCGAGAAAACGCAGTCGAACTCTCCCGCTTTGCCAAAGAACTTAAAAAGAACGCCTGGAAAATTGCGCTAACCGGAATTATCGCCGGAGTGGTGGCGTATCCCTTGATCAGCATGATGTCAGCAAAGTATGTCTCGACGGCGACGGTGCTGATTAAGGCACAAGCCGATAACGTTTCGCCGTTTCCACAGGTGGATGGTTTTGATTCAACGCGCAGCGGATATTACGAAACGCAATATGCGCTGATGCAGTCACGCATTATCCTCGAGCAGGCGGTACGCGACCTGAAGTTGGATGAAAATCCCGATTTTACTGGCAATAAATTGGCCGCAGCGGGGGCTAATAGCGGGGATAATCAACAGCAGAGAGTCGATCAGGCGCTGAAGACCTTATCACAGCATCTGAAGGTCATCGGCATTCGCACGACCAATCTGGCCTCTATTTCCTATGAGTCACCCTCAGCACAGCAATCGGCTGAGATAGCCAACGGCGTCGCGCAGGCTTTCATCAACTATACGGTTGAGCAAAAACGGCAGAAAGTGGAGAACGCGAAGGCGCTGAATGCGGAAAAGATGGCAGAGCTACAGGCTGCGATCGTGAAGCAAAAAGAGACGATGGATGGCTACCTGAAAAATGCCGGGCTGCTGACCTTTCGCGGTATTGATGGCTTTGAAACCGAGCAGCTTAGTATTGTGACTAATCGTCTGGCCGATGCGACCCAGCGTCGGGTTGCGGCGGAGTCGGTCTATAACGAAGTGAATGGCCGGGGGAGAACCCTTGAGAGCATCATTTCTTTGCCCTCTGTTTCTGACCACGCCCAGATTCAGGACTTACGTATCGCGTTGATTCAGGCGCAGCGCGCGCTGTCGGAACAGCGAAAACTGTATGGGCCGAAACACGCGACGATTTTAAAAGCGGAAGCCGACGTTCAGTCGATCCAAAGTCAAACCGGGCGGGTGCTGGGCGAACTGAAAGTTGGCTTACGTCAGCAATATCTGGCCGCGCTGGCGGATGAAAAGAATTATCAGCAGCAGGTGGCGCAGCAGAAAGACATCTTCCAACAAATGGCGTCCAAACGAGATGGCTATAACAGCCAGAAACTGTCGTTAGACAAAATGGAAGACCTGTATAAATCGCTGTATCAGCGCACTCAGGAACTGTCGTTGTCCGGTGTCAATGCAGATGCAGTGCTGTACGATCCTGCAGTGCCACCGTTAAAACCGGTAAAACCGAATAAGTCATTGCTGTTGGTGATGGTGGTCCTGATGGCGGTGGTGTTTAGCATCATGTACTTCATCGTCAAAGCAGCAATGGACAATTCCATTCGCACCCTGAGCCGTATGAGTCAACGCCTTAACGTCACCCCGCTGGGTGAAATCCGCCGGTTTAGCGGCACAACCGGGCGCGAGCAGGTACGGGATATGATTTTGAAGAACCCGCTGAATGCCGACATTATTCACGGTATTCGTACCCGGATAATGCTGGATAGCCGGCCATTACAGACGGTTGCGGTGGCGTCTGCCGGGCACGGTGAAGGGCGTTCCCTGCTGGCCAATTTGCTGGCAAGCTCCTTTAGTTTCGATCAGAAAACGCTACTCATTGATGCAGACTTCTTTAATAACGATGGCCTGACGAATGAACTCGCCACGCCGGCATCTGCGGGCATGGCGGAGCTGCTACGGGGCGAAATCGTGCTGGAGAACGCGCGGATGACGATACATGAGAATCTTGATTTTATCCCGCGAGGTAAGTCCACTATCTCCTCTTTACTGATGCTGTCGTCGGAAAATGTAGAGCCTTTGATGCGCGAGCTGAAGTCGCGCTATCAGCGCATTATTATTGATGTGGCGGCGGTGAATCAGAGCCAGGATATTCAGCTGATTAAGCGCGCTGCCGACGGGGTTATTTTCATCGTGAAAGCCGGTGTGGGGACGGCACAGACGATCGCCAGCGCGCTGGATAAGATTGAGGATAATCAGGGCGTGGTAATTGGCGCGGTGTTGAACGGGGTGGAAGAAAAAAACCTCGAAACGCAAGAAGGGCTGCGTTCACTGAACTTCAGCACTGACCAACTGTTGACGACGCCAGGTCGCGTATGAGTCTACTGAAGAGCGCATCCACGATAGCTGGCTCATCAATCATCTCGCAGTTGATTGGTGCGCTGTCTATCTGGTTGATCTCACATAAGTATGACATGGCCGAAGTTGGACTGTATGCGCTTAACTACAGTATTGCCGTGGTGGGGGCGCAGGTTTGCACCTTTGCCTCACAGCTGTTAATTCCTAAGCAGCAGGACGACAGTCTCGCGCAAAATGTGGTGTTTTGCCTGCTGCAAAGCACGCTGATTGCGTTGCCCTACGCTGTACTGACTGCGTGGTTGTTTCACCAGAATATCCTGTTTCTCTATTTATTGACGCTCTCTACGGCGTGGGCGTTAATCTCAGAAAACTTATCGCTGCGCACGGCCAATTTTTATTTTCTGATTTTTCAGCGTATTTCGGTTTCGGTAGTGGTGGTGCTCTCGGTACTGCTCACGCATCAGGTACAGACCTTTTACTGGTCGTGGGCGTGCGCGATGATCCTACTGACATCGAGCTGTATTTTGCATTCGTTTGATATCCGCTCAGTGACGTCTGGGCATCTGCATCCATTGAATAACTGGAGATTTTTTAAGCAAAACATTCATCACATCAGCAAGGTCGGCAGCGCTGAGGTGCTGGCGATGGCCAGCAGCAACTTACCGATTATGCTGATTAACTTCTGGTTCTCGGCGCTGACGGCGGGCTATTTTTCCGTCGTCAGTCGGTTCTGTCTGGCACCTGTGGTGATCATCGGCAATGCGGTGCGCAATACCATTTTCTCCAAGTGGTCTATTGATTTCAGAAATAACACCTTTAATTATCAGGAATATACAAAGGTGCGTTTGCTGCTGTTAGTGCTTGGGGGGGGTTGTACGCTCGGGGTGTTTATTTTCTATCCCATCGTGATGCGGCTGGGGTTTAGCGAGGACTGGATTAACTCCATTGAGACATCCCGCTATATGCTGCCCTATTTGTTCCCAGCGCTGGCAATCAGCCCACTCACGGTAATTGAACTTATTTTTGGCTCCCATCGCTATTTTTTGCGTATTCAGCTCGAACAGCTGGCGATTGTGTTAGTCGCTTTTGTGGTGGTGCCCTATTTTTATAAAGACTATGCCACGTCAGTCATCTTGTTCTCTGCGCTGACATTTATTCGCTATGGGTTTATTTATTTCAAAATGAACCAGCGCGCCAATCTGCTGAAAGACAAGCCGGTGATATTATGACCCTGAATACCGGATATTATTTACAGGCCTATACCTTTATCACGCTGATCCTGTGTGGACTGGTGCAATATTTTACCGGTATGCAATCGGTGCTGTGGATCCCGTTTTTCCTGACGCTGCTCATGGTCGGATTAATGGTGATGCAAACGCGTGAGAGCCCGCTGCATCTGGATGCCCAGGAGACCATTATTCTTGCGCTGTATTTCTCTTTTCTGCTATTGGCAGGGGCTTCAACCCTGCTGCAGGGCGGGGTAACCGTCGCGATTGTGGCCTTTAAAAACGAGATAGCACTGTCGCTGGTGATGATCTGTTTACTGCTGGGATTCTGCCGGGAATCACAGATTTATCGGGCAACACGCTATCTGTATTGGGTGTTTTACGCCCAGGTCCCGGTGATGATTTATCAGGTATTACTGGTGGTTCCCCAGCGCGTGGCGCAGCGCGGCGAAGAGGAAAAATGGGACTCGGTGGTCGGGACCTTCGGGGGCGACCCAATGGGCGGCGGTAATACGGCGGCAATGGGGTTATTTTGCCTGCTGATTATGTTGCTTAAGCTCTCGGAATATAAACACGGGCTGACGACGTTTAAATCGATGGCGCTGCATATTATTCTTGGGTTTGGGCTGTGTATTATTGGTGAAGTGAAGTTTGTCATCTTGCTTTCACCGCTGTTCCTGGCCTGGGTGTGGATTTCGCCGAGCTATGTTAAAGACGTCAGTAAAATTAATCTCAAAACGTTATTGCTGATTGTTATTGGCATGCTGGTACTCATCGGTCTGTCGGTGATGATTCTGGCCTGGTACTATTCGTCTGCTTTTGGCGGCGATCCGACCAAAAGCGCCTTTAGCGTTTTTATCGATTCACTCAGCTATATCTTTGATCCCAACTACATCATGTCGACCGGTGAACTGGGCCGCTTCACGACGTTTCTGTTCTGGCTTAAAAATAACGATCTGTGGGGACTGTCCGGTACGCTATTTGGCTACGGCCTGAATGCGACCAACAGCGGAAGTTCGGTATCACCTGGGTTTTTGAATATTGTTTATAACCTGATCCTGGACTCCACGTCGCTGAGTATGCTGCTGTGGGAAATTGGCGTGATTGGCACGCTGCTGTTTATCGGTCTGTTTATTTATATTCTAAAAGTGTGTCAGCCGAAACCGGTACTGGCGCTTGAACAACTGGACGCGCAGGATCTGCAACTGTTGAGCTTTGCGCCAGCGTATAACGCTTTTGCGATCGCGTGTTTAGTGAGCTTACCTTATAGCCAAATCCTGATGATAACGCCGATGCTACAGTTCCTGTTTTATTTATCGCTCGGTTCAAGCTTAGTGATTCGTCGCACCGTTCTTCGCAGCGCAGGAGGAGGGTATGGATAATATCCCGTTTATCTCGGTGAGTATTAAAACGCTCAACGAAGCGAAAGGTATTGAGAAAACCATCGACAGCATCCGCCGACAGCTGGTGGGATATCCGCATAAAATTATTGTGGCTGATAGCCTGTCGACAGATAGCACCCAGCAACTGGCGGTGAATAAAGGGGTGACGGTGGTGTCATTAACGGAGCCGGGCGATCGCTGCTGCGGTGTCGGACACCAGCTGGGCTACCTTTATAGCGAAGGCGAATATCTGCTGCTGATGGATGGCGATATGGCGCTGGAAGAGGGATTTGTCGATCGGGCCGCCGCCTTTTTACAGGCGCATGAAGAGTATGCCGGCGTGGCGGGAACCGTCGAAATGGATGATGCCGTGAACTATGAGTTCAAATCCCGTAAACAGCGCATTAACCAGATCTATCCCGTGGGCGATTGTGACCATTTAGGCGGCGGCGGGCTGTATCGTCGCGCGGCGATTGAAAAGATTGGCTATCTGACCAACCGGAATTTGCACGCCTATGAAGAGGCCGAGCTGGGGCTGCGATTAACCGATGCCGGCTACAAACTGCGTCGTCTGGATATCCCTTATTTTAGCCATACGTCACACACCCTGCCGACCTTCAAGATGCTGAAACATCGGTGGTTGAGCGGCTATTACCAGGCGCCGGGAGAGCTGTTGCGCTGTAGTTTTGGAACACCGTATTTCACCCGCGCCCTCAATATGGTCAAAAATGAGGCGGTATTTGCGCTGTATCTGTTGATCTTGCTTGCCGCACTGGTCACCGTCAACGGCAGCATTATTACCCTGGTGTTGCTGCCATTACTGGCGTTCACACTGTGGAAAATTGTGCAAAATTGTTCTCTCAGCGATGGGGTTCAAAGCGTCATTAATATGATTGTCCGTTCCGTGGGATTGCTGAAAGGGTGTCTTCATCCTGTGCGCGATCCGCTGACGCCGCCCAACAGTAAAATCATTCAACAATAAAAAGAGCGGATGAAATGAAAATTTTATTGGTTAACAAGTTTTTCTTTATAAAGGGCGGGGCGGAAACGGTTTATTTTCAGGAACGCGAGATGCTGAAAAAGGCCGGCGTGCAGGTGATTGATTTTTCGATGCAGCATGAGAAAAATTTCCCCTCGGAGTATGCGGATTTTTTTGTCAAAAATGTTGATTACCATACAGACAGTAACCTGTTAGGCGGTATTAAAACGGCGGTTAACTTTATTCATAACGCCGAAGCCTGTCGAAAAATGCAGGTCTTGCTGCAAAAAGAACGCCCGGATATCGTTCACTTTCATAATATCTATCATCAGCTAACGCCAGCGCTAATTAAAGTCGCACGCAATTTTGGCTGTAAAACGGTACTGACCGCCCATGACTATAAAATTGTCTGTCCTTCATACTCAATGCTACGCGACGGGAAAGTGTGCGATGCCTGTATTACCGGGACCGTCTTCAATGCCTTCAGATACCGCTGTCAGGAAGGGTCTGCCGCCAGGAGTTTACTGCTCTCTTTAGAGGCTACCTGGCAATACATTGCGCAAAATTATCAGGCGCTGGATGTGATCGTGTCCCCCAGCGCATTTTTACGCGGCATTTTGCTACGTGTGCTGCCGCATTCGCGTATCGATGTCATCGTCAATGGCGTAGATGACAGCCGGCCCGTGGATATGACTGGTGATGAAGGTTATATGCTGTACTTAGGCCGCCTGAGCCGGGAAAAAGGGGTGGCTACGTTGCTGGCCGCTCACCAGAAAATGCGTAACCCGGCGCCGCTGAAAATTGTCGGTCATGGCCCGTTACATGACGAGTTGATTGCCCAATATCCGGACGTGGAGTTTTTAGGCTATGTACAACAAGGGGAAGCCCTGGACCAACTGATTAAACATGCCCGGGCGGTGATCCTGCCTTCGGAATGTTATGAAAACTGTTCGATGGCGGTGTTAGAGGCAATGTCATTAGGTAAGCCGGTCATTGGCTCACGTATTGGCGGGATCCCTGAACAAATTCGCGATGGTATTGAAGGGATATTATTTACGCCGGGTAATGCGCAGGCGTTGGCAGAGGCGATGGATACGCTGGTCGAAGACCCGGAGAAAGCACGGGTAATGGGCATCAATGGACGTCAACGGCTGAGTGATAAATATGCGCTCAGTGGTCATATGGAAACGTTGCAGGCACTGTATAAAGAACTGTTGGGCAGGCCATAATATGCGTAAAAAAATAACGGTATTTGGCACGCGCGGTATTCCCGATGTATTGGGTGGCGTGGAAACGCACTGCCAACATCTTTATCCGGAAATTAAACGGCTATGCGATGTTGATATTTGTGTTATCGCCCGCTCGCCGTACGTGAATTACACCCGTTCATCGTATAAGAATGTCGAAACCCATGCGCTGTGGGCACCTAAAAAACGCTCGCTGGAAGCGATTGTTCATTCCGTTTTAGCCGCGTTCAGCACCTGTTTTGACCACTCGACTATCGTGCACGTCCACGCTATTGGTCCGGGATTAGTGGTTCCGGTATTGCGGTTACTGGGCAAGAAGGTCGTTTTCACCCATCATGGACCTGACTATGACCGCCAGAAATGGGGGTATGTGGCAAAGAAAATATTATTGCTCGGTGAACGCTGGGCAGTGAGATATGCCAATGAAGTGATTGTAATATCTGAAGTTATTAATCAGCTTATCCAGAATAAGCATCGCCGCTATGATGCGCATTTAATTCACAATGGCGTGAACGCACCGCGAACATTATCAGAACATACCCTTCACCAGACGCTGTCGCGTTATGGTCTCCAGCCGAAAAGCTATCTTGTGGTGGTGGGGCGATTCGTGGAAGAAAAAGGCATGCATGATGCCATTTCAGCCTACCAACAAAGTGGTTTGACGATGCCATTAGTGTTAATTGGCGATGCGGATCACCCGACCGAATACAGTATTCGTCTCAAACAGCAGGCCGCTGATATGCCAGGCGTGGTGATGACCGGATTTTTACGCGGCGATGAACTTCAGGCGGTGTTTTCGCAGGCAAAACTGTTTGTCATGCCGTCGTATCATGAGGGGTTGCCGATAGCGCTGCTGGAGGCGATGTCATTTTCTCTGCCTGCGGTGGTGAGCGATATTCCGGCGAATCTGGAGGTCAAGTTACCCGCAGAGGCGTATTTTCAGGTGGGTAATCTGGCGAGTCTGGCCGGGAAAATGGCGAGATGGGCGACAGCAAATAGCGTTGACTATAGTGTATATTTGCAAAACTATAACTGGCATGAAATCGCCAGACAAACAGTCACCGTCTATCACGCTATTGATAAAGATATAGGTTAATTTTGCCCAACTCTCAGAACCGACCGCCCGTCATTGAACGATTTTATGCTCAACTGGATGAGAAGATCTCGCAGGGGTTGACCGCTGAACAAAAAGACGGCGTCGAAAAAGCGGTACTTGCTATTACCCTGGGATCGAGACACCAGGTTGATATTCGTAGAAGCTTTCCCTTTTTCGGTAGACGTTTTTACCTGGTCTTTTTGTTTGGCAGGGATTTACGTCACTGGCATCGTCGGGAATCGACGCTATCCAATATCCTGATCGCATTGTTACTGCTGTTTGTTGTGTTGTTCGTTACCTGCTGCGTATTGCTGACGCTGTATATGATCAAATCCGCGTTGGGTATTGATGTGTTCCAGAATTTTCATGTGGGTATTTGGGACTGGTGGCTAAGCCTGAAAAACCACTAGCGTTAACCAACGGGTGGAGGCGTTACGGCGATGAAGAGTCAATGGGGTTTGGCGCTATTGAGTGTGTTCTTTCCGCTGACGGCCATGGCTGCATTAACCACCGTCACTCCCAAAGCCGTAACCGGTCCGCTGACGAACCCCGGGATAGGGGTGGCCAGTTTTCATCAGGGTTATGGTGAAACGTTGGGCCTGGCGGATTACCCTAATACCGGGTTTGAATATGAACGCTTCTACTGGCGGGAACTGGAGCCAGTGGAAGGCCAGTACAATTTTGCGCTGGTTGATGATGCCTTCAAATATGCGGCGGCGCATCGGCCCGCGATGAACGTGGGGCTGCGGTTTATGGCCCTTGCGGAGCCTGAAAGCGGCTCGCAGATCCCCGACTGGCTGATTAAAAAAGGGGTGAAAGGAAAATGGACGCCCGATCATAAAACCTTTATCCCGGATCTCGACGATCCCCTGTTTATAGCCTACAGCCAACGTCTGCTGAACGCTTTTGGCAAGCGCTACGATGGTAATCAGAACCTGGCGTTTGTCGATATTGGCATGGTGGGATCGTGGGGAGAATGGCATAACAGCAACTTCCCGAAAGATGTGCTGCAACCCTTGCTGGAACGATATACCACCGAGCAGCTAGATCGCTACGTCGCCATGCACTTTGCTGCATTTCCCGTAACGCCAAAAATTATGTTGATGAGTGGTGGGCAAAGCCTGGCCAATGCGGTGGCGCGAGGGGCTGGATGGCGCGCGGACTGCTGGGGCGACCTGCGTGTGTTTTCTAATGACTGGAATCATATGGCAGATGATTACCCGCAACGATTGCTGGCTGCGCAGAAAAGTTATTCCGGGTTAAACGATGCCTGGAAACGATCGCCGGTGAGTCTGGAAATTTGTTCGTATATGCTGGACTGGAAGAATCTTTTTCATTATACGCGCGCAGAGGTGCAGGGGATTTTTGACTGGGCGGTGAAGCATCATGCCAGTACCCTCAACCTGAAATCGCGAACGGTGCCCAGTGAGTATCGGCCGATTGTCGATTATGCACTGACCAGGTTGGGCTATCGCTTTCGTCTGGCCTCTCTGAGCCATGAGTCAGTATGGGAAAATGGTCGCAGCCTGGCGCTGATCAGTACCTGGTATAATGACGGCGTTGCGCCGATTTACCTTCCTTACACCCTGTCATTTCGTATTATTAATGATGCTAACAATGTTGTTGCTCAGGGAAATTCACCGGAAGACATTCGTCGCTGGCTGCCGGGTCAACATCAGCTGAATTATCAACTCCATATGCCCGGTGCGTTACCGAGAGGAAAATACGCCATTGAAGTGGCGATCGTGGATAAGTCGGGCGCCGCGAGAATTAACTTTGCCAATGAAGGGAAGCAGAGCAGCGGATGGTATCGTGTGTCGACGATCACGGCGCGTTAGCCATTAGCAACAATGAGCCTGCCCGCAGGCTCATTGTTGATGGGTGTTAAGCGTGATAACCATCAGGATTATTTTTCTGCCAGTTCCAGGTGTCGCGCATCATGTCATCAAGCGTGTAGGTAGCCTGCCAGCCCAGTACTTCGCGCGCCAGCGACGGGTCAGACCAACATTCGGCGATGTCCCCGGGTCTTCGTGCAACAATCTGATAATTAATTTTTCGTTGAGCCGCTTTTTCAAAAGCGGCAATAAGATCCATCACCGAATAGCCGATGCCGGTACCGAGGTTTATCACTTTATAGGCTGGACCTTTATTCTGGCAATCCAAAGCCGCTAAATGGCCGGTTGCCAGATCCATCACGTGAATATAATCACGTACCCCAGTGCCATCCGGGGTTGGGTAGTCATTGCCAAACACCGACACGGTTTCAAGCTTGCCAATCGCGACCTGAGAAATATAGGGAACCAGGTTGTTGGGGATACCATTTGGATCCTCACCAATTCGGCCTGAGGAATGGGCACCGACGGGGTTAAAATAGCGCAGGCAGGTGAGGCGAAACTCAGGGTGTGCGTGGGAAAAATCCGCCAGAATCTGTTCGACCATTAATTTAGAGGTGCCATACGGATTCGTTGTTCCCCCGGTGCGCGATTGTTCGCTGAGCGGCACGCTTTCCGGATCTCCGTAGACCGTTGCGGAAGAGCTGAATATTAGGCTGTGAACACCCGCAGTCAGCATCTCACTCAGTAAAACCAGCGTTCCGGTGACATTGTTATTATAATACGCGAGGGGTTCTTTTATGGATGCTGAAACTGATTTTAATCCAGCAAAATGAATGACATCACTAATGTCATGGTGTGAAAAAATCGTTTTTAATGCCTCTCTGTCCAGAACGTCGGCAATGTAAATAATCGGTTCTTTTCCGGTGAGTTCTGCGACCCGATGTAATGATGTTTGTGAGGCATTCGTGAGATTATCGATGATCACAACTTCATCACCTCTTTCGAGAAGCGTCAACACGGTATGTGAACCAATATAACCTGCACCACCTGTGACAAGTATTGCCATACAGCCTCCAGAGGAAATCTTATGAAAAAGATTATTGACTCACCAAGGCCACGGCTATAAATACAGGGCTATGAGTGGCGTCGGGTAAGAGATAAATTTCTGAATTTCACCATGCACTTATAAGATATTTTTTTGAGTATCGATAAAAAACTAAAGGTGTTTATTTTACTATCGTAGACAAGATAGTTATTCGTGAAGTTTAAGGTATGTACACCGTCGCTTTGGTTGATGGCGGCATTGACCTGTGCAATAAGCTTTTCATCAAAAGAAAATGCGTTTAGCGTGACTAATGCTTTGATGTAAATTGATTTTCCATAGGTTTCAGACGTGCATTCCTGAGTGAGAAAGTACAGTGTATTGCCGATGTTATGGGGCGCCCCGGCGCCTCGCTGATGCAGGTTGCTCAACTGCAAAGTGGGCGTGATTTTCTGCCACGGACCGCTCACGCTCTCGGCAGTATGGATCATCAGCTCATTATTCATTGTCGTCGATAACAGATAACAGGCACCGTGTAGTGAGAAAAATACGTTATCGGTTAATGCTTCGTCCGAGATTAAAACGTTTATCGCCTTCCAGCGTTGCGGGAAATCTACGCACTGAAATAAAATAACCTCTTTTCTTTCTGAAGACTCAGGGATCATAAAGAGCTGGCCATTGTTCTCAAATACAAAAGGAAAGGATAAATGGCATTTTAGATAATCGAAACCGTCGAGCTTCACATCATCGAGTTCCGCTAAGTCGGCATCGAGTATACGGCAGCGTAGGATCCCCTTCGAATTACGGAAGCGTAAAGCCTCATAAAAAATATAAACTTTATTATCTCTTTCAATGATGAAAGGATCGGCCTGAAAGGTGTGTTTCTTTTTAAGTTGCTGCGCAGGGGTACGCTTCAGTATATCCAACGTGTTAGTAGGAAAGGTATGCGAACCATTATCCTTGATAATCATGATGTCCCACGACTCATGATAAAAAAGCATATTTATTATTTTTTTATATTTGGCCTGCATTCGCACGAGTTCCTTTTGTCGCTTTAACTCACCGGGTACCCTTACGGCAACATTTACGGTTAATTTAAAAGCTAGTCGCAAGCGCGTTTTTTGTCCACTTACGGAACGAGTGGCGGGGGGAAGGGGCGGCGTGACGTTGCCAGAGCATCCTTGCTCCAGATAAAGATTTTACTCGAAATGCACCTGCGGATTGTCTGCCAGTGAAACGTACGTTTTGCTGTTTTTATCCAGCGTACGGATCTCACCGCTTTCAATGTCGTACACCCAGCCGTGCAGACGCAGCGCATTATTACGCAGTCCGACCGCGACAGACGGATGCGTTTTAATATTATTCAGTTGAGCGATAACGTTCTCTTCCACCATGGCATTCACTTTGTCGATTGCGTTATCCCAGGTTTTCTTCTCGACTACCGCTTTTGCCGCATCGGCGTAGTGCAACCAGTGGGCGACCGCAGGCATCGGATCCAGACTCTGGCTTTCAGCAATCGCTTTCATCGCACCACAGTTGGAGTGCCCACAGATAACGATATCCGTCACGCCTAACGCCACGACCGCGTATTCGATGGTGGCAGATACACCGCCCGGTTCCGGGCCAAAAGAAGGGACGATATTGCCCGCGTTGCGGATAACGAAAAGCTGTCCTGGCTCTTGCTGCGTAACCAGTTCTGGCACCAGACGACTGTCTGAGCAGGAGATGAAAAGTGCTTTAGGATTCTGGCTGGAGGCCAGGCTGCGAAAGAGTTCCTTACGTTGAGGGAAAATCTCTTTTTGGAAGTTGAGGAAGCCCTCAATGATATGTTGCATAGCAGTGTCTCTTTTCTCTGTTTAAGCAGGTTATGATGAAGATCACACTTTCCAGTTTAACACTCGCGCAGAGAAGAGGAAGTATTTATAGCCGGTCAGGGCATATCTTTGGGGTATTTTGCCCTGACTTAGCAGGGCAAATATTGGGTATAGCGCTACGCGTCCAGCCTCTTCTGGTATGCCTTTTTGAGTCTGTCCATGGCCTCCTCCAGTACAGAACGCGGACAACCAACGTTTAATCGCATATGGCCTTCTCCGCCAGGACCATATTGATAACCTGGCGACAGGCCAAGCCGGGCATCATGGACAAAAAAAGCGCTCAGTTGCTCATCACTGAGGCCCATTTTTTCAGCATTCAGAAACAGCAGATAGGATGCGCCGCCATACAGAATCGAGATCAAGGGGCAGTGCTTTTCAATTTCATCTTTTACATACGCTATATTGTCAGCCAGATAGGTCAATAATTTCTGGTGCCAGTCACTGCAGTGAGTATAGGCACTGTAGATGGCCGCCTGCTGTAACGAATGGGTCTCGGCGAGGTAGCAGTTATCAAGAAAATGATAGAACCGTTCGCGCAGTTCATCGTTCTTGATAATGGCGATACCGCCTTGTATCGCTGCGGTATTAAAAGTTTTGCTGATAGAGGCAAGTACGATCGATTGACTGTTTAACCTTTCATTGAGGGTGAAAAATGGGTGGTGTGTTTTGCCAGGTAAGGTCAAATCGCAGTGAACTTCATCCGCGATCACGATGACGCCCGCGTCGTGACAATAGTCACTTATTCTTTCAAGCGTCTCGCGGCGCCATACCATCCCGCCGGGATTATGCGGAGAAGGAAAAAGAAACATTTTGCATGTTTTAAGCTTCTCAGTGAAATCATGCCAGTCAAATTCGTAACCGCCATCCTTCTCAATTAGGCGAGTTTGAACCAGATTTCTGCCGCTGGTTTTGACCAGGTTGGGGTAGGGGTCATATATTGGGCTGCAGGTCAATATATTGTCCCCTGAACGGGTGAGAGCCATCAATGATAGTACGATGGTTTTGATGACCCCCGGAACAAAATGTACCCAGTGCGCCTGAACGGTACTGTCATACTGTTGCGCATACCAATGAATAACCGCTTCTTTCCACTGTGGGTAATCCAGATTATAGCCCTGAACGGGCTGTTCTATAACAGCCCGTAGCGTATTCAGAATAGGTTCTGGTGTGGCAAAATCCATATCTGCAATCCACAGCGGTAATACATCATTGGTACCGTACATCTGTTGTAATTGCCCGTACTTACGACAATTAACATCCCTTGTGACAATATCGTCAAATAAAGACATTGCTGACTCCTGGCAGGTCTCTAAAAATAAAATTTAAGTAACACAAAATTAGCGAAGTCTATTTATGTACAGAACGAGGCTAGGATTTTTGTTCAACTCTATACTCAGCGTCGTCATTGGATTCATACTTAGCGATACCAATACCTGTCGCCGCCCACAGCAGTGCAAAGATGACCCCGCTGTAGCATAAGATTGCCCAAGGTAAATAATCGAGGGTGGCGACGCCCAGCATCGTGGCACAGTAAACACCGGAAGCAGACCAGGGAATAATGGGTTCAACGACTGTCCCGGCGTCTTCTGTCGTTCGAGAAAGGTTTTTTGCCGCAAGACCCCGTTTTTTATACTCATCTTTAAAGGCATCACCACACAACAATAGAGGTAACGTGCCGTTTGCCGTACAGGCGCAGATGGTGAACGTGGTAACAATAGTGGTGGCAACCAGACGAAATGTGGATTTAACCCCTTTCGTCAGTGCGTTAATGACGGTGTGTAGAGAGCCTGTGGCACTCATCGCCCCGGCGAAGCTAAAGGCGCTGAAAACGGTAACGAAACTGCTAAACATGGAAATTGCGCCACCGCGTTCCAGTAAGCGAGCAACATCAGCTGACAGTGCAGGGACAGTATCGCCTGTGAGCATCGCGAGCTTAAAGCCACTGACCACCGATTCGCCGACCGAGGCGGCGGTAAATACCTGAAAGACTAGCGCCAGAATCATCGACACGATAGTTGACAGAAATAACATAGGAATCGCTGGTTTCTTTGACAGCGAACCGTACAAAACGATAATCGGTGGCAGCAGTAGTAGAATGTTAAAGTGATAAATCTGGCCAATAGTATTCATCAAATGGGTAATATTTTCAGGTACGCTTGACGAGGCATCAATCCCCATTCCCATATAACTGTAAATAATACAGCAGATTACAAAACCTGGACCGGTGGTCCACAGCAGATGCCCGATATGCGAGTACAGGTTTACGCCTGCCGCCAGTGCGGCCATGTTTGTGGAGTCAGAGACGGGAGAGAGTTTATCGCCAAACCAGCAACCTGAGACGATAGCCCCTGCTGCGATGGGTAGCGATACATTAAGCCCAATCGCGACGCCAATCATGGCAATGCCAACGGTACCGATCGATCCCCAGGAAGTCCCGGTACAGACGGAGATGAGTGCACCCAGCAAAAAAGCCGAAATATAGAAATATTGTGGGTTAATCCACTTCAAACCATAATAAATCATCATGGGAATGGTGCCTGACACCATCCACGCTCCAATCAAGAAGCCGATACTCGCGACAATCAATATGACAGGCAGCGCCTCAGATATTTTATTACAAATAGATTGTAGAATATCGTCCCACGTATAGCCGTGTGCGAGAGCGATAAATGAGGCGGTCGCCGTGCCCATTAAAATCATGGGTTCTGCACGAATATTAAAAATAAAATATCCGATACTAATTCCACCTAACATGACGACCATCGGTAACACTGACCAAAAGAAAGATAATTCCTTCCGGTTTTTTAAAGCACAGTTTTTTGGTTCCATAATTCCATCCAAATAGTTAATGATTCTACAAATCAAATAAATTCCTGCCACAGGTCATCCAATAATTGAATGACATAGTGACTCGCGTTAATAGCGAATGTTATTTTATTAACTGCGCCAGGTTTTCTATTATTTATTTATTTTTTTTGACTGTCATCTCCGGGTAGTAATAGGATAAATTGTTCTGATGACTCGTTATTTCTCCACATAAGGTTAATGGTTCCGCCGCTGTTGGCTGAGTTTGCGATACTGTTGTGGTGGCATACCAACGTATTTATGAAATGAGCTATAAAAACGACTACTGGAGCGAAAGCCAGCAATCGTGGCGATGTCGAGTATGGTTTTATCGGTGTCACTCAGTAACGCGCGTACATGATTAATACGCATGGCGGTAATATACTGTTTCATGGTCAGTTGCATCACCCGTTGAAAAATGCCCATCGCGTAGTTTGGATTGAGTTTGACGTGTTCGGCAATGGCATCAACCGTCAGCAACTTGTCGCAGTTGGCGGCAATAAACTCAAGCATCTGGCTTACGTAAAACTGTGAGTGCCGTGAAATACTGTTCTTCTGGGTACGTGATGTTTTATTACCCAATAAAGGTTGCCAGCCTGAAAGGCTAAACCGCTTGAGCATGAGGGCAATTTCATCAATGGCGAGCTGGCGAATTTGCTCGTTATCACTGTTGAGTTCATTCTGCCAGCGCTGAACTTCAAACGCGCTGAGTTGCTGTGATGCTGATGATGTAATGACCATTCCGTGAGTTACATGGTTAATCAGTTCCCTGTCCAGCGGCCAGGATAAAAACAAATGCATGGGTAAGTTAAATATTGCCATTTGTTTACAGTGCCCAGGGTCAGTGAGCTGATGAGGGGTACAGGCCCAAAATAGCGTAATGTAGCCCTGCTTACTCCGAACCACTTCATCATTGAAAAGGTATTCTACGTCGCCATCAAACGGAACATTCACCTCAACCTGGCCGTGCCAGTGGCTGTAGGTCATGGCCAACGGCGCCCGCAACTCGACGTCCATACGCTGATACTCGGAATAGAGTGCCAGTGGGCTACGCGTCTTTTTTTCATAACTGCGGCACATATGTGGGTCATGTGGCAGCTGCGGGATACTTTTAGCCATGGTGGATTAGTTCCTGGGTAGTGAGTTTGACCGGGTGGTAGCGCCAAAGCATGAACATAGCTTAACCGAAAAAAAACGCCGTTTTCTCTCCGTTTTCGCGAAGTTATTCCCAAAAACTCAGATCGCCTGTCAGTCACATGAAGATCTGAGTTATCGGGAATAGCGGGTTACGTCAACAAATCTTACATCACGATGATGCCTTTTCTGTCCGGGACAGGGACCGCTTTTTTTGCACATAAATCGGAACTATAGAGATGGCTGGCATTTACGAAGTATCGTACCTTTTAAAGGTACCTCCATATTAAGGAATCATCATGTCCAGGTTTCGTACTTTAGCAACCGCTTTGGTCGCGGTTGCTGCGATGACGATGTGCGCCATGCCTGTATTCGCTAACCCAGGTAACGGAAACGGGAACGGTAACAGCGGTAATCATGGTAACAAGGGTAATAGCGGTAATAGTCAGAAAGGTAATTCAGGTTCAAAAAACAATCAGCAATCTGAACAACGTAAAAATTATGGCAAGCCGGATCATGTTGATAGCGATATTAGCTTTAATGTGGCAAGACAGTATGCGGTCAGATACGGTTTGACCGGGTATCAATCGCTTCCTCCTGGCATCGCCAAAAACCTGGCGCGTGGCAAGCCGCTGCCTCCGGGTATTGCGAAGAAGAACGTTCCAGCCTCGATGCTCAATCAATTGCCCTATTACCCCGGCTACGAATGGCAGGTGGTGGGCGACAATCTGGTGCTGATTGCGCTGAGCACCGCGATTGTGACCTCGGTGATTAACGGGGTGTTTGACTAATTGTAGATGCGGTGTGAACGCAAAAAGCCACGATAAGTCGTGGCTTTTTTATTATCTTTGACCCGTCCTGATTTCCTTCGTGGATAAGTGAGTGAGAATCAACTTAATTTAAGGGGGTTATTTCTCATCCTTATGCAGTATATAGTTAATAATTCTGATGTAGATCGCAATGCCAGCCAAATACGTTGGATTGTTGAAGCGTCTTCTCCATCATGTGTATTTTTCTTAACAAGGATTCTGTTTTATGAACATTCGGCCTCTCCTCGCCTTCACTTTCATTGGCTTATTATGGGGCGCGGGAATATCGCAAGGATATGCAAAAGAGTGGAACAAAGAGCCGATGGCTGTTTTACAGCAAGGGGCCGAGGCGGGGGATGTAAAGGCGCAGTACTACCTTGGAACCCTGTATTGCGAAGGAAAAGGTGTTGCGCGTGATGATACGAAGGCCGTTGAGTGGTTGACCCGCGCGGCTGAGCAGGGAAATCCCGACGCACGTTACGTCCTCGCCTTAGTCTATTTTGATGGTGAAGGAGCACGGTGGAATGACGGCAAGGTGATTGAGTGGTTTAACCATCAAGCCGAACAGGGTAATCAGCAAGCGATCAACTGGCTCACCCTCGCTGCCGAGCGCGGAAACTATCTGGCGATAGAGTGGTTACACCAGGCGGTTGATAAGGGGAATCCCGAAGCACAGCGTGCTCTCAACAGTAAAAAGTCGCTGTCCGAGGGTTACAACACAGTTAAAGCATTGAGTAAAGCCGCTGAACAGGGAGATGCAAAAGCGCAGGGGCTGCTGGGTCGGCGCTACTTTGAAGGGCATGGCGTCGGTATGGATCGCAACAAAGCCTTTGCCCTGTTGAGTAAGGGCGTCAGCCAGGGTGATGCGCTGTCTCAGGGCGTGCTGGGCGTGATGTATTACCTGGGAGAAAGCGTCGGCGTTACGCAGGATCACAAGAAAGCATTTGAGTTATTTCAGCAGGCGGCAGCCCAGGGGGATGTGCTGGCACAAGGGATGCTCGGCATGATGTACTCAAAAGGTGAGGGAACCGCGCAGAACGATAAAAAGGCCTTCGAATGGTATCAGAAGGCTGCCGCACAAGGCGATGCGGGATCTCACACGGACCTGGGATTGATGTACCTCGAGGGCAAAGGGGTCGCTCAGGATGACAAGAAAGCCGTCGAACATATTGAGCGCGCAGCCAAAATGGGTAGTCCGGAAGCCCAGAGATTGTTGGGCAGGATGTACCTGGAAGGGAAAGGAGTAGATAAGGACTATGCGCAAGCCTATATCTGGAATGCCGTGGCCGTTGCTAACGGAAACTTTGATGCTCAGGCCGGGCTAGATGCTTCGCGGGAAAACCTCTCTCCTGCCGCTTTAGAAGAAGCCGATGGCAGGGCGCGGAAATACTTTGAACAGTATCGATATAAACCGCAAATCTGATGCACAATGTAGCCCGCGTTATGCGTTATGCGTTATGCGTTATGCGTTATGCGGGCTTCTTCTTTTTTAGAGCATGGACAGATGGCTTACATTCCGTACAGCTTAATTTTTCGGTAGAGCGTGGCGATGCCGATCCCCAGCTCTGCCGCCGCCTGTTTCTTGCCCTCTACGCTTGTGCCAAAACGCTGTAAAACACGCTCAATGGCTTCTCTTTCGGCTTGTTTTCCCTGACTGGCAAGCTGACGTGGTTGTGCCGATATAGCGGGTTTTCTGCTGTCCGCCGCGGTGAGCAGGTATGGAGGCAGGTGGCTGGCGTTGATCCCGGTCGCTTCCCCACGCATGACAAAAATATATTCGATGACGTTACGCAGTTCGCGGACGTTTCCGGGCCAGTGCCAGGTATACAGGCGGTTGATCACATCATCGGGCAGTTTTTGTGGTGGCCGTTGGTAGCTTGCTGAGAACTCATCGGCAAAATACTGGGCGAGGACGGCGATATCCGCACGTCGTTCCCGCAGGGAAGGGAGTACCAGCGGAACCACGTTCAGACGATAAAAAAGATCTTCGCGAAACTGATGATTCTCAACCATCGTGTGAATATTTTTGTTGGTCGCTGCGATAATGCGGACATCAATTTCGATGGTGTTATTCGAGCCTACCCGAGTAATCGCTTTTTCCTGCAGTACCCTGAGCAACTTAGCCTGCAAGTGCAGCGGCATATCGCCTATTTCATCGAGGAACAAGCTGCCGCCGTTGGCCAGTTCAAATTTGCCCATTCGTCCTTTGGGGTCCGCACCGCTGAACGCCCCACGGACGTAGCCGAACAGTTCACTTTCCAGTAACTGCTCGGGGATAGCTGCGCAGTTGATCGTCACAAAAGGCGCGGTTTTACGCGGACTGCTCTGGTGAATCGCAAATGCCACCACTTCTTTCCCCGATCCGCTCTCCCCGGTAATCAGCACGCTGGCGTAGCTGTTAGCGATTTTCCCTACGGTACTTCTAAGCTGCTCCATTGACGGGGAATGACCAATTAACCGCACCTGAGTATCGGACTCATAAGGCGGCATCGTCATGCTGCTCAGGTAGTCATGAGCATCGCGAAAAATAACCATGGTTAAACGATCGTTATCTTGTGACGAGAGTGAAATCTGTTTGCACAATACATGATGTTTCTGACCTTCGAGCGTCAGCCACGCTTCTTCATCGCCATACAAACTGTCACCGGTGGTTTCAATGGTGAGGGGGAGTCCCTGAACCTCCCGGTTGAGAATACGATCGGCGGAGTGGTTGGCATGCCAGATACGGCCATGACCATCGATCGCCACGACGCCGCGATCCATCGCATCGATCAGGCGACGGAATGCGCCCAGCGTCTCCTGGGCGCGTAAGCGTTCCAGGCACTCAAAGACCTTGCTTGAGATCATGACGGCGATTTGTTCAATGAAGGTAACGAATTTATCAATCTGACTGAGCAGCGTTTCTCGCTGTGCCTGGGTTGAACAAATAATCCCGATCACCCCAATGACGCGATTATTAAGAAAGATGGGCGCGTTCAAATCCAGCATTTCTGAACAATAGCGATGTTTTTCACACATCTGGCACAGCGGATGTTCACCGGGATTTTTGATCAGCACCGTTTCGCGCACCTGCAGAACATGGCGATAGATATAGCCATTTTTTGCCACATTCTCATTGAGCATGTGCCGGTATTTTCCGGTGCCCGCAATGCGCATTAAAGATTCATCAATGATTTCAACATCGGTCCCGGTAATACCGGAAATGGCGTCAGCATAATTGCAGATATCATCCTGAATATTACTGAGTACTGAAATCATGATCCTTCTCCGGTTGGGCAGCGAATTTATCAAGGAGAATGATAAATATGCGAAATATGACCAGCTCGGCTTGCGCATAATCAATCTATTACGTTGTTTTTAGATATATTTTTTGTTTTATCTTCCGCGATCACACTATTTATCATTGGTGATAATTTATCAAAATAACGCGATAAACTCAGCACGCTGTTTTTACGACATTAATCCGCTCGCTATTTTTTAATTCATTGAAGTTAAAGTAATTATTAATTTTCTCGTCATGATTTTGTCGTTTTATAAAAAACTGGTAAGCATTTTGCTTTTAGGGAATACCGCTCGCTTAACGCTCTCTGTATGGCACCGATTACAGGGAATGAAATATCAGGACAATGAGGTTCTATGATGCAGGAAAACTTATCGTTTTTTATCAACCAGACGCCGTTTACTGAACACCCCAATGCGCCGCTGGCGCCGTTTAGTCGCCAGGAATTGGTAAAAGCGCTGAATTTTCATCGCTCTATTCCGGGTTATGCGCCGACGCCGCTGTATTCGTTACCGGTTCTTTCGCAAAAACTGGGCGTTAAAAATATTTATCTGAAGGATGAGTCTCAGCGTTTTGGTCTCAAAGCCTTTAAAGCGCTGGGAGGTGCCTATGCGATGGCATGCCACATCGCGGAATTAGTGGGTAAGGATATCAGCGAATTACCTTTTGATGTGATGACCAGCGACGAAGTGCGCCGCGACCTGAAGACCGTGACGTTTGCTACCACGACCGACGGCAACCACGGACGCGGAGTGGCATGGATGGCGCGGCAGCTCAAGCAGAATGCGGTGGTTTACATGCCGAAAGGCTCATCTGAGCAGCGTCTGACCGCAATTCGCAATGAAGGCGCGACGGCGGAGATTGTCGATATGAACTACGACGATGCCGTGCGTATGACCGCCGAACAAGCTGAAGAGCATGGCTGGATCGTGGTGCAGGATACGGCCTGGGAAGGCTATGAAAAGATCCCGCTGTGGATTATGCAAGGCTACGGCACGCTGATGCTGGAAGCGATAGATCAGCTTCACCAGGTTGCGCCAACACACGTGTTCGTTCAGGCGGGCGTGGGCTCTTTTGCCGGGATGGTGCAGGGAATGGTGACGGCGGCCTGGGGGGAAAACCGTCCGAAAGTGATTGTCGCTGAGGCGTTAATCGCCGACTGCCTCTACCGTTCTGCGCTGGCTAAAGAGGGCGAGGCGGTGGCCGTTGGGGGGGATTTGCAGACCGTTATGGCAGGGCTTGCCTGCGGCGAAGCCAACAGTATCGGCTGGAAACTGTTGCGTGATTATGCCGACGCATTTGCCTCCTGCCCTGATGAAGTGGCCGCGCTGGGGATGCGCATGCTGGGTAACCCATTAGCGGGCGATCCCCAAATTACGTCCGGTGAATCCGGTGCTGTGACCACCGGTCTGCTGGCATTGCTAATGACCTCGCCAGCACTGGCACAGACGCGTGAACAACTGGGGCTGGATGCGCATTCTCGCGTGCTGTTGATAAGCACAGAAGGTGATACCGACCCGCAACAATATCTGGATATTGTCTGGGGCGGTCAGTACCCCGGCATTAATTAATCCATTCCTGATTGAAGTTATAACGGAGAAAACCATGTTATCTGCAAACCGTATTGAAGAAGTGATTAAGAATTGCCAGGCACTGATCCAGCAGAAAAGTTATTCCGGTCAGGAAGGGGAAGTGGTAAATGCAATAAAAACAATGATGGAGCATTACCAGTTCGATGACATTCACGTCGATAAATACGGAAATATTGTTGGCGGTATTGTCGGCAATAAACCAGGAAAAACGCTGGTGCTGGATGGACACATTGATACTGTGCCCGTGAATCCGGAAAAGTGGACCCACAATCCGTACGGTGGCGACATTGAGGACGGTAAAATTTATGGCCGCGGCACGACGGACATGAAAGGCGCTGTGGCGGCGATGATCTCTGCCGTCGGATTTTTCGGCCAGGATAATCAGCGTGAGTTTGCCGGTAAAATCTACGTGGCCTGCATCGTACATGAAGAGTGCTTCGAAGGGATCGCCGCCCGTCTGGTCAGCGAACGCTATAAACCTGACTATGTGATTATCGGCGAAGCATCCGAATTAAACCTGAAAATTGGTCAGCGTGGCCGCGCTGAAATTGTGGTTGAAACGTTTGGCAAACCGGCGCACTCCGCTAATCCGCAGGCAGGTATTAACGCGGTGTACAAAATGGCGCAGCTGATCGACAAAATCCGCACCATTACTCCGCCAACGCATCCGGTGTTAGGGCCTGGCATTCTGGAACTGACGGACATTAAATCGTCGCCGTATCCGGGTGCATCTGTGGTGCCAGATTACTGCCGTGCGACCTACGATCGCCGTCTGCTGGTGGGCGAAACCAAAGAAAGCGTCATTGCGCCACTGGAAAGCGCATTGGCCGAGCTGGTCGCTCAGGATCCACAATTTAAGGCCAGCGTTTCCTACGCTGTAGGCCAGGGGTCCTGCTACACCGGCGCCACCATTGAGGGTGAGCGTTTCTTCCCTGGGTGGGTTTACGATGAGTCCGACGAGTTTGTGCAGGCTGCGCTGGCCGGCGTGCGTGCGGCAGGGTTTGAGCCGACCATCACCCAGTATTCCTTTTGCACGAACGGTAGCCACTATGCGGGCGAAGCGGGCATCAAAACCATCGGTTTTGGCCCATCGCGTGAAAACCTGGCGCACACCATCGATGAGTTTATTGAAATCGATCAGCTAACCGGTTCGGCCAGCGGGTATTACAGCATTATCCAGACATTGTATCGCCATTAAAAAAATAAAGATAAAACCCTCTTACCCTACAGGCGGTGCAGTTTATCTGCACCGCAATGGAGAATTACGATGAAAACCATTTTCAAAAACGGAAATGTGATCGATGGGACGGGCAGCGAAGGCAGGATTGCCGATGTGATGGTTGATGACGGTCGTATTGTGGCGATCGGCCAAATTGATGCTGGTGTAAATGAACAGGTTATTGATGCAACAGGAAAAGTAATTTGTCCTGGCTTTATTGATACCCACACACATTCTGATTTGTCGGCAATTATTAATCCCGCACTGTCGGCAAAAATTCGTCAGGGTATTACCACGGAATTACTCGGACAGGATGGCGTGGCACTTGCGCCGTTGCCTGAGGAATATATTCCGGCCTGGCGTAAAAATATTGCCGGACTGGATGGCGATACCGACAAAATTGACTGGAAATACAAGAATACGGACGGTTATCTCAATTTGTTGGCCTCTCGTCACCCGGCCACTAACCTTGCGTATCTGGTCCCGCATGGCAATGTGCGTATGGAAGCGATGGGGCTGGATGGGCGACCTTCCACCCGTGAAGACGTGGCCAAGATGTGCGAGGTCCTCGAGCGGGAGTTAAAGGCTGGAGCATTTGGCCTGTCCACCGGGCTTATCTATATGCCGTGCGCTTTTGGCGATACCGCTGAGATGATTGCGCTGTGCAAGGTCACGGCGAAATACAACGGGATCTTCGTGGTGCATCAGCGCAGTGAAGCCGACGACATCATCAACTCCACCCAGGAACTGATCGATATCGCTAAAGCAACCGGCGTCTGGCTGCACATTTCGCATATGAAAGTCTGCGGCAAGAAAAACTGGACGCTGATTGATCGGATGCTGGGCATGCTGGAGCAGGCGCAGGAAGAGGGGATCCGCATCTCTTTCGATCAGTATCCATACGTCGCGGGCAGCACCATGCTTGGCGTGATCCTGCCACCGTGGGTCCATTCGGGTGGAACCGACAAGCTGCTTGAACGTCTGGCCTCGCCTGAACTGCGGGAGAAGATGATCGCTGATATTCAACAGGGCATTCCGGGCTGGGATAACTTTATTGATTTCGCCGGTCTGGATCAGATTTTTGTTACCAGCGTGAAGACAGAAAAAAATCAGGATGCCGTTGGCCTGAACCTCGTCGAGTTGGGTGAGCTGCGTGGTAAAGATCCGTACAACGCCACCTTTGATCTGCTGTTTGAAGAAGAAAATGCCGTTGGGATGGTCGATTTCTACGGCACGGAAGAACACGTAATTAAGTTCCTCTGCCGCCCGGAACAGAACGTCTGTACCGATGGCCTGATGGGCGCAGGTAAGCCGCATCCGCGCGTGTTCGGAGCTTTCCCTCGTGTACTGGGTAAATATGTGCGGGAAGAAGGCTGTCTGACCTGGGAAGCGGCAATCCGTAAAATGACCGGAAAACCTGCCGAGGTGTTGGGTTTGCTGGATCGAGGGCTGATTAAGGTCGGTTATGCTGCGGATATTGTGATGTTCGATCCCTACACCATTACCGATAAAGGCACATTTGTTGAACCTAATCAGTATCCTGAAGGGATCGAACTGGTGATGGTCAATGGACGTATTGCTTTAATTAATGGCATAGAGAGCTATGCCTGTAGCGGTACTGTTATTAGAAAACAATACTAATAAATAACGCGCAACACGCGTTGATCTCTCGCGATCATTTATAGCCGCGAGAGATCACTACACCCCAAGGACATCACAATGAACCAACAAGCATCTTTACCTTCAGGTAAACCAAAGACCTGGAAAGCAAGATATACCGTCCTGTCATTAATCTGGCTGGCATGGCTGCTTTCTTTTCTCGACCGTATGGTGATGAGCGTTTCATTACCGTATATCGGTAAAGATTTAAATCTTGATACCACGCAACAAGGTTTAATTATTAGCGCCTTCTTTATTGGTTACGCGGCATTTCAAATTCCCGG
The DNA here is from genome assembly GCF_029717145.1 of Citrobacter freundii. Taxonomy (NCBI): domain Bacteria; kingdom Pseudomonadati; phylum Pseudomonadota; class Gammaproteobacteria; order Enterobacterales; family Enterobacteriaceae; genus Citrobacter; species Citrobacter freundii. The sequence goes on from NZ_CP099222.1 coordinate 1,098,104, forward strand.
CGGTTTATTGGCGGATAAATTTGGCTCGCGTAAAATTATGGCCATTGGCATTGCCTGGTGGTCAATTTTCACCAGCTTAACCGGTGCGGTACTGACGCTTCCTCTGATGCTGGCCGTCCGCTTCTTATTTGGCATCGGTGAAGGTTGCTTCCCGTCTGCGTCCTGGAAGATGATCTCGACCTACTTCCCGTCAAAAGAGCGTGGCCGCGCAACGGCGATTCAGTCGACGGTGAATACCTTAGGCCCGGCGCTGGCGGTGGTGGTTGCGGCGAGCATCATCGGGGCATTTGGCTGGCACATGGTCTTTATCGTGCTCGGTATTCCCGGTCTGTTTATTGCGGCGGGTATCTATTTCTTTACCCGGGACAACCCGAAAGATCACCCGGCTATTACGCAGCAGGATCTGGCGGAACTGGCGGCTGACGATCAAGGTAGTCAGCAAAATACCCGGGCCGTTGCGTTCAAAGACGTGCTCAGAATGCCCGTGCTATGGCAGATGGCGGCTATCTGGTTCTTGTTTGATATTACCTTCTGGGGCTTCTCTACCTGGCTGCCAAGCTATTTGATCACCGTCCGTGAGTTCTCACTGGCGAAGACCGGTGTGATGGCGGCGATTCCATTCCTGTTTGGCGCATGTGGCACATTGATCGGTGGATATTGCTCCGACAAATACAAGTCGTTGCGTAAGATGTTCTACGTTGTGACATCCGTTATTGCCGCAGGTTTCCTGTATTTGACCTTTAGCGTAAGCAGCGCGGATATGGCGGTGGTTTACCAGTGTATTTCAGCACTGTTTATGTTCTTCGCCATGGCGACATTCTGGGGGATTTTGATGGACACTATTCCCAGCAACATCATGGGTCGCGCATCCGGTATCGTTAACTTTGGTGGACAAATGGCAGGGGTGGTTTCCGCACCGGTCATTGGTTGGTTAATCCAAAGCAGCGGCGGCAGCTACAACAGCGCATTTATCTTTATGATTGCGGCATTGATTTGTTCGGCAGTGGTGACGCTGACCGTGAAAAACTCCCACGCTATTGGTGCATTACCCAGTCAAGCCTGATTAATGTTTGTCTCCTGTGGCTCTGGTGTGCCAGAGTCACAGGGGGGCCGGCCGCGTTCCCTACTGATGTGTTTTGTAGTTTACGCATGACGTTCACGTGCACTGGTGCACTAAATCAATCTCTTAATTGAATTCTCTAATGAAAATAACACAGGGTGTTTTAAACCACAAAAATAAGACGTAGCGTTGTTAATTTTCTCCAGGTTGGGATAGGTCATGCCGTTTCTATTTTTAGAGAAACATGCAGTATAGACATCCATATGGTTTAACACTTCAGTATTTAATGGTTTGGCCTTTGTGTATATCTCTGTGGCGAAAGCACTGCATTGACTACAGTTGCAATGACATGTGGCGTAATCAGTAGAGATGATACAATCATCATTGTCTAGGTTAAATCCTAATTTCCTTCGTCGAGTATAGGCATCCATTATTCCTCTGGCTTCATGTTTCAACAACATGTTTGCCCATTCACCTCTTTTTAAATAGGGTGATAATATATAGCTCAGTAACAAGATAGTTCTTTCATTTACCGTAGGGTAGACGTTTACGGTGTTCATTTGTTTAGTTTTGATGATGAAATAGGAAGCTATTATAAAACCAAGACAACGGGCGGTGCCGATTTCCAGATCTCTATTTCGTTTGTGTGTAGTGTCATTACCGCTTAAGGGCATAAGTGAGTTTTCGAAAGCTAAAAAATCAGCAATAAACGCCATAGTTCTGATGTAGGACGGTTGATGTCCATTGTGCTGAAAAAACGCATGATGACTGCATATTAGATGAACCAGTTCATGAAAAAAAACAAAGTTCATAAAAGATTTTGCTGTGTTCAGTGCGACGTCTACTGATTGAGTATCAACTCTATTGGCAATCATACATAGAGCCGTATCTGCTAATGCCGTGTGCTTAAAGATCGTGGATAAATCGAGGCTGATATTTAAGTTGTAGGTTCCTGCAACAATAATTACCCAAGAGTAGAATCTCCGGTTAATTGCAATAAATGCAGTATCATCTTTGATATTTATCTGGACTAATGGTTCATTCTCATAAACAAACCCCCAAACAGATGTTCGCACAGGGATTAAGGCGTTTTGTCCTAGCCAGGCGTTGAGTGTTAAATCAAGCTCAGTAAAAGAATACCAGGTAATATCGGTGTCAATATCTGCCGGGGAACACCAGGATTGATAAGGCCAGGAGTCAGGCATGTTATCCGGGAATATAACATTGTTTAATGATTCTCGTATTTGATTCATTTTACTCTACACCATCAATCAATTGCTTCGTTGACTACCAGCAAGGCAACATGCGTTGCAATTCTGGTATCCTGTTTTTCTCCTTAAATGATGAAAAAGATGCTTGTTCGAAATTGCTATCACCCGAAAGTATGAAAAAGCATATTGCTGATCTGTTTTCTGCACAACGAACGATGGTGTCCAGGCGGTTCGTTCATGGGATATTCCTGCTATATATATGCGTAAAAACAAGTGTAGGATAGTTTGTCATGGAAATAAAATTCATAAAAAATCAAACATTGGCAACATATTGAAAAATAATATTTGTTTGCATTATAAATCTTATAATATATAGGAATATGTCGTTTTCTCGTGCGGATAAGGCGCTTAACGGCTCTGGTTACCCAGCGGCGCGGTCTCGCATTCTGCGGCCCTGTGAGAGAACCGCAGTCTGACTCGGATCATGTTGAACGATGGAAGAGATAAGGCACTGGCCTATTACGCTATGCCGAACGCTCTTTGCAAGCATTGCAAGGATTAGATCTGCGCGTAAGATGATTGCGCTCGCGGCGTGCCAGATACCTGTTTATTGGACAACATGCTATCCGGCATTCGTCGCGATGGGTTCGTCCTTTCAATGGCCTGGTTGCCATACTTACCCAGCAGAACGGCTTTTTTCGTTGCTGCCATCACCTAATTTGTATGCCAGCGCTACCACTAACGATTGCACCAGACACAGCGTGGCAGACTGCGATCGAAAGGCGTCGACCTGCGCCTCTTTCACCACAAAGCAGAGATCGCTGAACGTTGCCAGCGGGCTGATCTGGCTGTCGGTAATCACAATTTGGCGAGCACCGGCATTCGCTGCCGTTTCACTGACCATGACGGTCTCTTCTGCGTAAGGCGAGAAGCTAATCGACACTACGATATCGTTCGCTTTAATGCGGTTTATCTGTTCGCGCAGCATTCCCCCCATCCCGTCGAGCAGAATAGGGCGGCACTCAAGATGGCTCAGGGCATAAGTAAGATAGGCGGCTACGCTAAATGAGCGGCGCAAACCGGCGATGTAAATCGTGTCGGCATCTGCCAACAGTTGTACTGCACGTACCAGCATTTCGGGTTCAGCGCGGGCCGCCAGCTGCTGTAAGGCCTGCGCATTCGAACGGGCAAATTCCTGCAGGATGTCCAGCGGGGTTTCCGGCACCGCTTCACTTTCCATTTCACGAAACAGTCGTGCGCGGTCGCTGTAGCTGGCGGTCTCTTCCACCAGGTTCATACGAAACAGCTGTTTCATTTCGTTGAAACCGGAGAAGTCAAAGGCATTAGCAAAGCGGATCAGCGTCGATGGCGGTACTCCGGCACGCTCGGCAATGACGGCAACCGTATCGAAGGCCACGCTATTGGTATTATCCAGCACATAGCGGGACACCTGCTGCAGCCTCTTGCTCAGGCTATCGTAGCGATCGCGGATTTGCTGCTGCAGCTCGTTCAGGCTGGTTGCTGTCGTCATTTTACCTCCTGTTACATCGTTTTATGATTCTAAACGCAAAGCCGCGTCTTTTAAATGTTGATGATTCAATTGCTGTTAAAAATGAAACAAAAGCTTCAATCCTCTCTTCGCGTGAAATACACGGATAGCCAGATTATTCTGGCAATGCTGCTCGTTAACATAAAAATCCATCCTTGATCACATTAATCAATATTTGTTTTATTTCAACTTAAAATGGAATATTTGTTTCATATATAGTACACAGAGAACAGTGTTCAGGTAACAGTCACGTATCAACAGCGAGAGGTTAAGGATGGAGACGGTAGCGAATTTTATTCACGGCGAATGTGTCACCGGTTCAGGCCAGCGTGTGCAGGCAATCTTCAACCCAGCCACCGGCGAACAAATCCGCCAGGTGGTGATGAGTACGGTACAGGAAACCGAGCAGGCCGTTGCGGCGGCGCATGAAGCCTTTCCTGCATGGGCGCGCTATTCTCCGCTAAAGCGTGCGCGAGTGATGTTCCGCTTTAAGGCTTTGCTGGAAGAGAACATGACGCGACTTGCCCGATTAATCAGCGAAGAGCATGGCAAAGTGTTCTCTGATGCCGTCGGCGAAATCACCCGAGGTCTGGAAGTGGTGGAGTTTGCCTGTGGCATTCCTCACCTGCAAAAAGGTGAGCACTCAGCCAACGTGGGAACGGGCGTCGACAGCCACTCGCTGATGCAACCGCTCGGTGTGTGCGTAGGGATCACGCCGTTTAACTTCCCGGCGATGGTGCCGATGTGGATGTTCCCCATCGCGCTGGCGACCGGCAACACCTTTGTGCTGAAGCCGTCGGAAAAAGATCCTTCTCTGGTGCTCGAACTGGCAAAACTGCTGCAACAGGCGGGGCTGCCGGACGGTGTGTTCAACGTGGTTCAGGGCGATAAAGCGTCGGTAGACGTGCTGCTGACCGACCCGCGGGTTCAGGCCGTAAGCTTTGTCGGTTCAACCCCCATAGCCGAATACATTTATCAAACTGCATCGGCTCACGGTAAGCGCTGTCAGGCGCTCGGTGGGGCAAAAAACCACTGTATTTTAATGCCGGATGCCGACATGGAGATGGCCACCAGCGCCATTATGGGCGCAGCTTATGGCGCGGCAGGGGAACGCTGCATGGCGCTTTCCGTCGTCCTGGCCGTCGGCGATAAAACGGCAGATGAACTCTGTGCCCGACTGGAACAACAGATTGCGGCGCTGCGCGTCGGGCCGGGCCTTGACCAGACGCCGGAAAATGAAATGGGACCGCTGATCTCCTCGGTGCACCGCAGTAAAGTACTCGGCTATATTGATAGCGGTGAATCTCAGGGTGCCCGTTTGCGCGTTGACGGTCGTGGCTTTAGCGTCAAAGGTCATGAGCAGGGCTACTTTGTCGGGCCGACGTTGTTCGACAAGGTCACGCCAGAGATGACCATCTATAAAGAAGAGATTTTTGGACCGGTACTTTCTGTGGTGCGGGTAGCAGATTACGCCAGTGCGGTGGAACTGATTAACCGTCATGAATATGGTAATGGCACGGCTATCTTCACCCGTGACGGCGGCTGCGCGCGTCGTTTCTGCGAAGAGGTTCAGGCCGGGATGGTTGGGGTAAACGTCCCGATCCCGGTGCCGATGGCGTTCCACAGCTTTGGCGGCTGGAAACGCTCTATCTTTGGTGCGCTTAACGTTCATGGCAACGACGGCGTGCGTTTCTACACCCGAATGAAAACCGTCACCGCACGCTGGCCGGAAATGCAGCAGGACACGGGCGCGGCGTTCTCCATGCCGACGCTGGGCTGACAGGAGGAGCTATGCAAACCGAACGTATGACCATGGCCCAGGCGCTGGTCAAATTCCTCAATCAACAGTATGTCTGCGTTGATGGACATGAAACGCCCTTCGTGGAGGGCGTGGCGACCATCTTTGGTCACGGTAATGTGCTCGGAATCGGCCAGGCGCTGGAGCAGGATGCCGGGCATCTGAAGGTGATGCAGGGATGTAATGAGCAGGGAATTGCGCATATGGCGACAGGGTTCGCCAAACAGCATCGCCGACAGCGTATTTGGGCCGTGACATCGTCGGTAGGTCCCGGAGCGGCCAATATGGTGACGGCGGCGGCGACCGCCACGGCGAACCGCATTCCGCTGCTGCTGTTGCCGGGGGATGTTTACGCCAGCCGCCAGCCGGACCCGGTATTACAGCAGATTGAGCAGTATCATGATCTTAGCATCAGCACCAACGACTGCTTCCGTCCGGTCTCTCGTTACTGGGATCGTATTAATCGTCCAGAGCAGTTAATGAGCGCAATGTTAAGTGCGATGCGAACACTTACTGACCCCGCAGATACTGGCGCAGTGACGATTTGCCTGCCGCAGGATGTGCAAGGTGAGGTCTGGGAGTATCCGCTTAGCTTCTTCGCGCGCCGTGTTCACTACATTGAACGCCGACCGCCTGACCCTCAGCGTCTGGAGAGGGCCCGGGCGCTGATTGCGCGTAAACAGCGCCCGCTGGTGGTGTGCGGTGGTGGCGTGCGTTACGCCGGCGCACATGAGGCGTTTCGTACGTTTGTCGAGACGCTGCATCTGCCGTTTGCTGAAACCCAGGCCGGAAAGGGCGCGCTGGTAAGTGACCACCCACTTAACCTGGGCGGTATCGGCGTGACGGGAGGTATGGCGGCGAATCAACTGGCAACCCAGGCCGATCTGGTTATTGGCATTGGCACACGTCTCACCGACTTTACCACCGGTTCGAAAGCCTTGTTCTCGCACCCGGACGTGGAATTTCTGCTGCTGAACGTGGCGGAATTTGACGCTTTAAAGCTGGATGCTACCGCGCTGATTGCCGATGCCCAAACCGGGTTGATCGCGTTAACGCAGGCCATGACGGCGTATCGTAGCCGTTGGGGAGATGAGATTGCTGTCGCGCAATCGGCCTGGCGCGAAGAGTGCCAGCGTTTATGGACGCGCGACTGGCATCCTGATGATGCGCCCGAAGTGGCTGGGCATCTTGATGCGCAACTGGCGGAATATGGCGACACGCTCAACACCCGCCTGACCCAGACGCGGGTACTGGGGCTTATCAACCAGCATATTGAAGATAACGCCATTGTGGTGGGCGCGGCCGGTTCGTTACCGGGGGATTTACAGCGACTCTGGCAAGTTAAAACGCCGGACAGCTATCACCTGGAATACGGCTATTCCTGTATGGGGTACGAGATTGCCGCCGCCGTCGGGGCCAGGCTGGCAAAACCACAGCAGCCGGTGTACGCCATGGTGGGCGATGGTTCGTACATGATGCTGCACTCTGAGCTGCAAACTGCCGTGCAGGAGGGCATAAAAGTCACCATTCTGCTGTTTGATAATGCCAGCTTTGGCTGCATTAACAATCTGCAGATGGGCCATGGGATGGGCAGTTTTGCTACCGAAAATCGCCATCGCAACCCGCAAACCGGGCGGCTGGACGGGCCGCTGGTGAAGGTCGATTTTGCCCAAAATGCCGAAAGCTACGGCTGTCGTGCGTGGAAGGTTCATGATGAGCAAAGCCTGCTGGCGGCGCTGGCGGCAACACGTGCGCATCCCGGCCCGACGCTACTGGACATCAAAGTACTGCCGAAAACCATGACCCATGATTACGCCTCATGGTGGCGAACCGGCGATGCGCAGATGGCTGAATCACCTGCGGTACGCCAGGCCGCAGAACAGACGCTAACGCAGCTGAAAAACGCCCGTCAGTACTGAGGTAGAGTCATGCCGGATGGCGCTGAGCTCACCCGGCCTACGGACTATGGTTAACGGCCGGATAAGGCATTAGCACCGCCATCCGGCAATCCTCCATAACGAAATTTTCATTTCATTTCTCCTGGTTTTTCACACGTTGCCCTCTTCCCGACCGGAAGAGGGCGAATTTCCCTATCTGGCACCCGTCGATGTTGTGATATTGATAACAGATTTTGTCTCACTTATCTCAAAAGTGTTAACCCGCACCCAAAAACATAATTTTCACTATTTATAAAAATGAAATAAATGTTTTATTTATAGTGTCGTTAGTTCATCGCATTCACCAACACCGGGAGCCGTTATGTTTAACATTGCTTTACTGGGCGCTGGCCGAATTGGCCAGGTACATGCAGCTAACATTGCCAGTCACAGTGCCACCACACTCTGGTCCGTTGTCGACCCGAATCAGGAATTTGCCACCCGTCTTGCCTCGCAATATCAGGCCCGTCTGCAGAGCCTGGATGAGGCGATGACTGATCCGAATGTTCATGCCGTGCTGATCGCCTCCGCCACGGATACCCACGCGGATCTGATTGAACTGGCTGCCCGTCACGGCAAGGCCATGTTCTGCGAGAAACCGGTACATCTGGACCTGGCCCGCGTTCGCGATTGCCTGAAAGTGGTCAAAGAGTACGACGTACCGCTGTTTATCGGTTTTAACCGCCGCTTCGATCCGCAGTTTCGCCGCGTGAAAACGGATGTGCTGGCCGGGCGTATCGGTAAGCCGGAATCCCTGCTGATCATTTCCCGCGACCCGTCACCGCCGCCGGCTGAATATGTCCGTGTGTCCGGCGGGATGTTCCGCGATATGACTATCCATGATTTTGATATGGCGCGTTTTATCATGGGAGAAGAGCCGGTCTCGGTATACGCCCAGGGCAGCAACCTGGTCGACCCGGCGATTGGTGAAGCCGGGGATATCGATACCGCGTTTATCGTCCTGAAATATGCCTCTGGCGCGATGGCGACCATCGTCAACAGCCGCCGCTCTGCTTACGGTTATGACCAGCGCCTGGAGCTGCACGGCTCTGAAGGGCTGCTGTGTGCGGGCAACATTCTGGAAAATCAGGTGCAGCACTATGGCAAGAACGGCTGCACCAGTGCCCTGCCGGAACATTTCTTCCTGCAACGCTACAAATCAGCTTATGCCGCGGAATGGGAACATTTTGTGGCCGTGCTGCGTGGCGAAGCGGTCCCGGATTGCAGCGGTGATGACGGTGAGCGTGCGCTGTACCTCGCGGATAAAGCGCTGGAATCCCTGCACAGCCAGCGTGAAGTTCTCCTCTGATTGTTATACCCAACCCCCCTACACAGAGAGACATAATAATGAAAAAACTGATCTTAGCTGTCCTCATCGCCATGACTTCCGGGACAGCAATGGCTGAAAACGAACAGATCGTGTTCAGTACGCCAAACCTGGCGATGCCGTTTGAAGTCCACATGCAGCGTACGGCGGTGAAAGCCGCAAAAGAGATGGGCGTAAATCTACAGGTTCTTGACGGGCAGGGTAGCTCGCCGAAGCAGGTCGCTGACCTGGAAAACGCCATCACCCGTGGGGCGCAGGGATTTATCGTCTCCCCCAATGATGTTAACGCCGTCTCCAGCGCGGTAGATGAAATCCAGGATGCAAAACTGCCGGTTGTCACGCTTGACCGCTCCGTTGACAGCCAGAAGAAAGTGCCGCACTTCGGTGCCAACAACTACAAAGGTGGCCAGGTGATTGGCGACTTTGTGAAAACCAAATTCCCTGAAGGGGCGGACATTATTCTGCTCACCGGCCAGCCGGGATCGTCTTCCAACATTGAACGGACCAAGGGTATTCGCGACAGCCTGAAAGCGGGTGGCGAAAAGTACAAGATCGTCGCCGATCAGACGGGTAACTGGATGCGTTCTGAAGGGATGCGCATTGTTGAGAGCGTACTGCCTTCGTTGCCGAAACGTCCGCAGGTGATCCTCTCCGCTAACGACGACATGGCGCTGGGGGCCATTGAAGCGCTGCAAGCCCAGGGGATGAAACCCGGTGAAGTGCTGGTAACGGGCTTTGATGCGGTGCCGGAAGCGCTGGCGCGTGTGCGTGATGGCTGGATGGCGGTGACGGCGGATCAGCGTCCTGGCTTTGCGGTCACCACGGCGATGAGCCAACTGGTCGCCAACGTGCGTGAGAAGAAGCCGATCACCGGCGCGGACTATCCGCCAACGCTTATCACCAAAGAGACCCTGCAGCAGGCTGAGCGTATTAACGAGGCCGGTAACTAATTTATACACGTCATCCTTCAAGCTGCCTCTGTGTTGGCTGCATCTGCTCACCCCAGTCACTTACTTGAGTAAGCTCCTGGGGATTCTCAGACTTGCCGCCTTGATGCAACTTGAATGATTTTGTGTATATCTGGAGCCGCCGTTACGGCGGCTCACTCTAAAGGAGGAGCAGGCTGATGTCGCAACCCTTACTGAATGTGACCGACCTGGCAAAAAGTTTTTCCGGCGTTTGGGCGCTGAGCAGCGCGCAATTGACCGTTGGGGCAGGTGAGATTCACGCGCTGCTGGGTGAAAACGGCGCAGGAAAATCGACCTTGCTGAAGGCGCTGGCGGGCGCGCAGCCGCAAACTCGCGGTGATATCTGGTTCAACGGTGAAACGTTGCCGGTGGATGATTCCCCCGTTGAGCGGCAGAACAAGGGCATTATCACTATCTATCAGGAATTTAACCTGCTGCCGAATATGACCGTCGCCGAGAATATGTTCCTCGGACGTGAACCGCGCAAACGCAATCTGATTGTTGATGAAAAGGCGGTGAATCAGGAAGCGCAGGTGATTCTGGATTATCTGCAGTTGAACGTGGCGCCAACCACCGCAGTGGCTCGCCTGAGCGTGGCACAACAACAAATGGTGGAAATTGCCCGTGCGCTGACCCTCAATGCGAAGCTGATCATCATGGATGAGCCTTCTGCCGCACTGAGCGACAGCGAAGTGGAAAGCCTGCATCGGGTGGTGCGGGAGCTCAAAAGCCGCGGTGTGAGCATTATTTATGTCACCCACCGTCTACACGAAGTGTTCCAACTCTGCGATCGGTTTACCGTTTTCCAGGATGGCCGCTTTTCCGGCAGCGGCGAGGTTGCCCAGACCACGGTAGAACAGCTGATCCGCCTGATGGTTGGGCGTGACGTGGCGTTTAACCGTCGCCCGCCGAGTGAAACCCATCATCAGGACAAACCTGTCCGCCTGGCGATCAAGGGACTAAGCCGCGTAAAACCGCCGCTGGATCCGCACGGCATTGCGCTGCATGACATCAGCTTTCACGTCCATGCCGGAGAAGTGTTAGGCATTGCCGGGCTGGTGGGCGCCGGGCGCACTGAAGTCGCGCGCTGTCTGTTTGGTGCCGACGCTTTTACCTCTGGCACCTTTGAACTGGATGGCGTGCCGTACCTGCCGCGCGATCCGCTGTATGCCCTGGATCAGGGCGTGGCGATGGTCCCTGAAGATCGCAAAAAAGAGGGCGCGGTGCTGGGGTTGTCGATTCGCGACAACCTGTCGCTCTCCAGCCTCTCTTCTCTGTTGCATTGGCGCTGGTTCGTCAACACCCGCAAAGAGGATGCGCTGATTGAGGCTTATCGCCAGGCGCTGCAGATCAAAATGGTCAACAGCGCCCAGGAAGTGCGCAAGCTCTCCGGTGGCAACCAGCAAAAAGTGATTCTGGCGCGCTGCATGGCGCTCAATCCCCGCGTGCTGATCGTCGATGAGCCGACGCGTGGCATTGATGTCGGCACTAAATCAGAGGTGCATCAGGTGCTGTTTGAAATGGCGAAAAAGGGCGTGGCGGTGATTGTTATCTCCTCCGATCTGCCTGAAGTAATGGCGGTTTCCGACCGGATAATCACCCTGAGTGAAGGTCGTGTGACCGGCGAGATCCACGGCGATGACGCCAACGACGAGCGGCTGATGACGATGATGGCCATCAACCACAACGCCCTGAACGCGGCATAACGGAGTTTCTCATGACGCAGATGATTTCTAAAACGCAGGTTCCGGGTAAACGTGCCGGACGCCTCGATCCCATCGCCTTTTTTGAGCGCTTCGGCGTGCTGATTTTTATGATCCTGCTGCTGATTTTCTTCCAGTTGCAGAACAGCAATTTTCTCTCTGAACGTAATATTTTCAACATTCTGACCGAAGTGTCGATCTACGGGATCATGGCCGTGGGGATGACCTTTGTCATTCTGACCGCCGGGATCGACCTGTCGGTGGGGTCCATTCTCGCGGTCTGCGCCATGACCGCCGCGTATGTGATTAAGGGCGACAACTTTACCACCGTTGACCCGAACGCCTGGGGCGGCCTGAGCTGGCTGGTTGGGCTGGGGATTTGCCTTGCGATGGGCACCGCAATTGGTTTTCTGCACGGACTCGGCGTGACTCGCCTGCGCCTGCCGCCGTTTATAGTCACCCTGGGTGGGATGACCATCTGGCGCGGCCTGACGCTGGTGGTAAACGACGGTGCGCCGATCGCCGGTTTCGATGCGGGTTACCGCTGGTGGGGACGCGGCGAGCTGCTCGGCATTTCCATTCCTATCTGGATCTTCGCGCTGGTGGCTATCGGCGGCTATCTGGCGCTGCATAAAACCCGCTGGGGTCGCTTTGTGTACGCCATTGGCGGTAACCCGGAAGCGGCGCGTCTGGCGGGGGTCAACGTCAAACGGGTACTGGTGAGCGTCTATGTGCTGATTGGCTGTCTTGCCGGGCTGGCGGGCTTCATTCTCAGCGCGCGTCTGGGCAGCGCGGAGGCGGTGGCCGGGATCTCGTTTGAGCTGCGCGTTATCGCCTCGGTGGTGATCGGCGGAACGTCGTTAATGGGCGGATACGGGCGGATCGGCGGCACCATTATCGGCTCAATCATCATGGGTATTCTGATTAACGGCCTGGTCCTGATGAACGTCTCGGCTTACTACCAGCAAATTATTACCGGGTTAATTATCGTTCTGGCGGTGGCGTTCGACACCTATGCCAAGAGCCGTCGCGGCGCATTGTGAGGGATAAATAATGAAAGAGGTACGCATTGGATTGATTGGCACCGGGTATATCGGCAGGGCGCACGCCATTGCCTATGCCCAGGCGCCGACGGTGTTCAACCTGCGCGGCAAGCTGGTGCGCGAAATGGTCGCCGAAGTCACGCCGGAGCTGGCGGCGCAGCGGGCGCAGGCGTTTGGCTTTAACCGTTCAACCGGGGACTGGCGCGCGCTGGTGGCCGACCCGGCCATTGATGTAGTGGATATTTGTTCGCCCAATCATTTGCACAAAGAGATGGCGCTGGAGGCGATTCGCCACGGCAAGCACGTCTACTCGGAAAAGCCGCTGGCGCTCAATGCGCGTGACGCTCACGAGATGGTTGAAGCGGCGAAGCGGGCCGGGGTGAAAACGCTGGTGGGGTTTAATTACATGAAAAACCCGACGGCGAAGCTGGCGAAAGAGATCGTCGAGCGCGGTGAGATTGGCGAGGTGATCCACTTCTACGGCACCCACAACGAAGACTATATGGCCGACCCACTTTCGCCCATTCACTGGCACTGCTTTAAAGAGACCGCAGGGCTGGGAGCGCTCGGCGATCTGGCTGCGCATATCGTCAACATGGCCCAGTATCTGGTCGGTGATATTCAACAGGTCTGCGGTGATTTGAAGATTGTGGTGCCGGAACGCCCGGCGCAGGCCGGTTCATCGCAAAAGGTGGCGGTGGAAAACGAAGATCAGGCGCACGCGATGGTGCGTTTTGCGGGCGGTGCACAGGGCGTGATTGAAACTTCTCGCGTCGCCTGCGGGCGCAAAATGGGGCTTTCGTATGTGATAACCGGGACCAAAGGGACCATCAGTTTTACCCAAGAGCGTATGGCGGAACTGAAGCTCTATCTGCATGACGATCCGGTGAATCGCCAGGGATTTCGTACGCTGCTGGTGGGGCCTGCGCATCCGGACTATGCCGCATTTTGCCTGGGGGCGGGGCACGGTATCGGCTTTAACGACCAGAAAACGGTGGAAGTGCGTGATCTGGTCGACGGCATCGCCGCCGATGTGCCGATGTGGCCGGACTTCGAAGAGGGCTGGAAGGTGTCGCGCGTGCTGGACGCCATTGCGCTCTCACACCGGGAAGGCCGCTGGCTGAACGTGAACGATATTGTCTGAAGAGGTATCAACGTGGAAAAGCAGTTTGATGTGATATGCATGGGCCGCGTGGCGGTTGACCTCTACAGTCAGCAGATAGGTGCGCGTCTGGAGGATGTTTCCAGTTTTGCTAAATACCTTGGCGGCTCGTCAGGTAATGTGGCTTACGGCACGGCGCGCCAGGGGCTGCGCTCGTCAATGCTGGCGCGTGTGGGTGACGAGCATATGGGCCGTTTTCTGCGCGAAGAATTACACCAGGTAGGATGCGATACCAGCCACCTGATAACGGATAAAGAACGCCTGACGGCGCTGGTACTACTCGGCATTAAAGACCGGGACACCTTTCCTCTCATTTTTTACCGTGACAACTGCGCGGATATGGCGATTGTCGCCAGCGATGTGGATGAACAGTACATCGCGTCTGCCCGCTGTCTGGCCATCACCGGGACCCATCTTTCTCACCCGCAAACCCGCGACGCGGTGCTGACCGCGCTCGAATATGCCCGCCGTCACGGCGTGCGTACGGCACTGGATATCGACTATCGCCCGGTGCTATGGGGGCTGACCTCATTAGGCGACGGCGAAACCCGTTTTATTGCCGCCGAGCAGGTAACGCGTCAGTTGCAGGACGTACTGCATCTTTTTGATGTGATTGTCGGTACCGAGGAGGAGTTTCATATTGCCGGTGGCAGCACCGATACGCTGCAGGCGCTGGCACAGGTGCGGGCAGTGAGTAAGGCGACGCTGGTCTGCAAACGTGGGGCGCTCGGCTGTTCGGTATACACCGACGCCATTCCACCGCAACTGGATGACGGTCTGACGGTGACCGGCGTGCGCGTGGAGGTGCTCAATGTGCTGGGCGCGGGCGATGCGTTTATGTCCGGCCTGCTTCGTGGCTACCTTAACGATGAAGGCTGGGAGCAGGCCTGTCGCTATGCTAACGCCTGCGGCGCGCTGGTGGTATCGCGCCACGGTTGCGCCCCGGCCATGCCGAGCAAACTGGAGCTGGATGATTATTTATCTCGGGCTGACACGGTGCCACGCCCGGATATCGACCCGCGTCTTAACCATCTGCACCGCGTCACCACGCGTCGTCGGGAATGGCCGGAACTGTGCGTGATGGCCTTCGATCACCGCAGCCAGCTTGAAGAGATGGCCTTGCAGTGTGGCGCTTCGCTAAAACGCATCCCGGCACTAAAACAGCTGATCTTACAGGCCAGCCGGGAAGCGGCGAGTTGCGCCGGGCTGGATGGCAAAGCCGGGCTGTTGTGCGACGGCACGTTTGGTCAGGATGCGCTGAATGCCATCACCGGTGAAGGGTGGTGGATAGGCCGCCCCATCGAACTGCCGGGCTCGCGTCCGCTGGAGATGGAGCACGGCAATATCGGCACGCAGCTGATCAGCTGGCCGCAGGAACACGTGGTGAAATGCCTGGTCTTTTTCCATCCGGAAGATGCTCACGCCCTGCGTCTGGAGCAGGAGCAAAAAGTCGCGGAGGTGTACCACGCGTGCTGCCAGTCCGGGCATGAACTGCTGCTGGAAGTGATCCTGCCCGCCAGCATGCCACGCAGCGATGAGCTCTATCTGCGCGCCATTTCCCGCTTTTATAACCTGGGGATTTACCCCGACTGGTGGAAGCTACCGCCGCTCTCTTCTGCGGGCTGGACGGCGCTGAGCGAGATCATTGCACGTCGCGATCCGCACTGCCGTGGGGTAGTTATTTTAGGGCTTGATGCGCCGGCCGATCAGCTCCGTGCTGATTTCAAAGCCGCTGCGGGTCAGGCGCTGGTGAAAGGGTTTGCCGTGGGACGGACATTATTTGGCGATGCCTCCCGCGCTTGGCTGAAACACGATATCGACGATGCGCAGCTGGTGGCGCGTATTCGGGACAACTACCTGCAGCTTATCGCCTGGTGGCGCGAGCGCGGACACGCATAATTCAGGAGAAGAGAATGACGGTACAATTAGGCATTAATCCACTGACATGGACCAACGACGATCTTCCTTCACTTGGCGCAGAGACTTCGCTTGATACCTGTCTGAGCGAAGGCAAAGAGGCCGGGTTTGCCGGGTTCGAGCTGGGTAATAAATTCCCGCGTGAAGCGCGCTTGCTGGGGCCGATCCTGCAACGCCACGACCTGCAGCTGGTTTCCGGCTGGTATTCCGGTCGCCTGTTGGAGCGCAGCGTGGAGGAGGAAATTGCCGCCGTGCAGTCACACCTGACGCTGCTACGTGAGCTGGGTGCGAAGGTGCTGGTGTTCGCTGAAGTGAGCGGCTGTATTCATGGCGAGCAGCAGACGCCGGTTCATCTGCGTCCGCGATTCCCGCAGGAGCGCTGGCAGGAATACGGCGAGAAGCTGACCGAGTTTGCCCGCTATACCCAGCAGCAGGGCGTACAGATTGCCTATCATCACCATATGGGGACAGTGATTGAGTCCGCTGAGGATGTGGATAATCTGATGACGCATACTGGCAATGAGGTGGGACTGCTGCTGGATACCGGCCATCTGACGTTTGCCGGTGCAGACCCGCTGGCGGTGGCGCAGCGCTGGGCATCGCGTATTAATCATGTTCACTGTAAAGATGTGCGGGCCGACGTGCTGGCCGACGTGAAAAACCGTAAAACCAGCTTCCTCGACGCGGTCCTGAGCGGCGTCTTCACCGTGCCGGGCGACGGTTGCGTGGACTACCCACCGATAATGGCGCTGCTAAAGGCAAATCAGTATCAGGGTTGGCTGGTGGTGGAGGCAGAGCAGGATCCGGCTATTGCGCATCCGCTGACCTATGCACGTCTGGGCTATAACAATCTTAGCCGTCTGGCGCGGGATGCCGGGCTTATCTGAGGAGGCAACATGTCACGTTTATTATCACCCTGGCAGCCGCCGAATGTGCAAGGGCGTACCCAGTCGGTGACGCCGGAAGGGGCGGGCTGGGGATATGTGGGCTTTGAGGCGTATGAACTGGCGGAGGGGCAGCAGCTGACGCTGCCCGCCGTCAGCGAAGAACGTTGTCTGGTGCTGGTGGCCGGACGCGCGACCATCAGCACGCCGGGGGCAACGTTTACCGATATCGGCGAGCGCATGAGTCCCTTTGAGCGCATCAAGCCGTGGGCGGTTTACGTGACCTCTCAGGAAGCTGTACAGGTCACCGCGCTGACGACGCTTGAGCTGGCGGTGTGCGCTGCACCGGGGAAGGGTACGTACCCGACACGACTGATCGCCCCGCAGGATATCGACGGTGAAGCGCGCGGCAAGGGAAATAACCAGCGCTATGTGCATAACATTCTGCCGCAAGACAAACCTGCCGACAGCCTGCTGGTGGTCGAGGTCTGGACCAATGAGGGATGCACCAGTTCGTACCCGAGCCATAAGCACGATACTGACAATCCCCCACAGGAAACCTATCTTGAGGAGACGTACTACCATCGCCTCAACCCGGAGCAGGGGTTCTGCATGCAGCGGGTGTATACCGACGACCGGACGCTCGATGAGTGTATGGCAGTCTACAACCGCGATGTGGTGATGGTGCCGAAGGGCTATCATCCGGTGGCCACCCTGGCAGGCTATGACAGTTACTACCTGAACGTGATGGCCGGTCCGGTGCGTCAATGGATGTTCACCTGGGAAGATGACCACGCATGGATTAACCGCGATTATCCTGCGGATAAATAGGGGAATGAGTTTGGTGATTATGGTTATCAGCGAACGTTAGTTGCTTTTATTCTCTGGAAAATCTGTTGATTGGGTCATTGCCCTGGATTCCAGGGCAATGACATGACCGGTGCAAAAAGCTGCCATTGCCGGGTTTCCATAGTTTTAGGCACCTCAAAAACAATAAAGCTTTATGAGGCACCTAACAAGGTGTCTAAAAGGTCCGGATTTAATGAGTTGGCTTCAGAGTTCCCAAGACAAATTACAGACACAAAAAAGCCCGCAGGGCTTGCACCGTGCGGGCTCTTAGGACTTCATCGGATGACTCTGGTAATCACCGATGGAGAATTTTGGGCTGGCGGAGTCTGAATTGGTGTTGTAATTCATTGAAATAACTTAGCTAACCTCTAATTCAACTTTTCTTTGGTGCCTATACAGGTGCCTAAAAGTTTTTTCACCCCTTTTTGATGAGAAAAATAAAGCGAGATAGGGAGAAAGACTTGCGCTATTTATGTGTGCACTAATCCGGTAGCTCGCCTGGCTCTGAGTAAATCGATAGTGGTCAGGAATGGTGTCTGCTCCTGCCAGGTGAATCCTTTACGGTCGATGCGCACCAGTTCATAGCGTTCCACCAGAAAGTTCACCGCATCAGCCAGTGTTATTCCCGCTTCGATATGTTCCTGGATGGCTGAATCATCATGGAATGGTGTGTCGTTTAGCGTTAGACCGTAATGGTGTTCCAGCAGATAAGTTAATAGTTGCTGCCAGACCTGCACGGGCGACAGGCGTGACGAAACTGGCACCGTGACCGGTACAGTTGAAATATGCATGAGTTGAGTCCCTGATAAAGGAAGAGGAAGGTGTTACCTGGTTACGGCTGACTGGGGATAAATAGCGATGTAAACGTAGCCATGAGAGCCGAGAGTGTCAGCTTCACAAGTGAGTCCGTTGTGATGCAGAGTGACGGAGTGCTGACTGCGGGGATCAAGCTCTCCAGTGGTGAGCATCCGCTCCAGGTGTTTCATCATCAGTGGAAACACCTGGTCCAGACGCAATGCTTCATCGTCACTGAATGAGCCATTAAACCCAGCCCGATCAGCCAGAAAGTAGAGACGGTTACCTTCCTGTACCAGGCGAGCGTCGAAGCACGGTGTGATATTACGTTTTAATCCCCACTGAAGGCAGGATGTGTTCTCCGCTGATGAGCCGGATAAGGTGGTCGATTGCATTAACATATTCCTTAATGACTGAGAGAAGTGATTAATTCATCGTCACGCTGCGAAGGGTGGCATATGGGCCTGCCCGGTCCTGACGACGCTCAACAAAAACAGCGAGTACACCGCTGATATCCTGAACTTCACGTCCGTAGTAATGGCAGACACTGCCATGCCACTGGTAGTGACCTGTACAGAAGGCAGATAACCGGGATTCGGGATGCTGAC
This sequence comes from Citrobacter freundii, assembly GCF_029717145.1. Classification (NCBI taxonomy): domain Bacteria; kingdom Pseudomonadati; phylum Pseudomonadota; class Gammaproteobacteria; order Enterobacterales; family Enterobacteriaceae; genus Citrobacter; species Citrobacter freundii. Next base: position 1,116,915 of record NZ_CP099222.1, read on the forward strand.
GATAAATATGCATCGCCTGGCGCTTACTGATTATTTTCATTCTGCACCTCACAACCAACCACATTCAGCAAAAGACACCACTTCGTTCCCAACAACCAAATGATCCAGCACTCGCACTTCTACTAGTGCTAACGCTTTCATTATTCGCTGGGTGATGTGTTTATCCTGCTGACTGATTTCTGTCGTACCAGACGGATGGTTATGCGCCAGAATTACTGCAGCGGCGTTGTGCTTCAGGGCTGACTTCACCACTTCGCGCGGATGTACTTCGGTATGGCTGAGCGTGCCGGTAAACAGCGTTTCTCGCCCCAAAAGGCAATGCTGGTTATCGAGATACATCACGATAAAGACTTCCCGCTCCTGATGAGCCATCTGTAGCTGAAGCCAGGTCTTGGTGATGCTGGTGGAGGTAAACGACTCACTCGGTTGACGCTGATATTTTTCCAGTAGTCGTAATGCTCGACGGATGACTCGCTGCTCGTTTGCAGGGAATACCGGGGATAGATGAATTGCTGACATAGTCAGTTCCTTAAAATGAAAAGCCCCGCCTGTGTATTGGCATGGCATGAAGGAGGGTCAAAAGTTTCATGAAGCAAGTTGCAGCATATTCTCGGCCATAACCCACAGCGCGCGATTGAGCTTCACATCACCGTCGATACCTTTAACTGCTCGTGTGTGGGCTCGCTTGCCATTGGCAGTCCGACCTGAGAGACCGCCTTTGATAAGGTTTTCCTGAATACGCTGGTAAGTGGTCCAGAGATCATTGCTTTCGTCCTGCCAGCGGCGCGGGGAAAGGATTTGTGATTCAGTTACCGGCTGATGATCTTCTCCAAAGCGATAGGTTAAAGCCGCTTTCGCCATCGCCTGCTGTGCAGGTGGCGGTAATATCAGCGACTGCATTGCATCACGCTTCCCTTCCACTCGATCAAAAATCCCCAGCACTTCGTAAGCCCCTTCAATGACTTTCTCCACTACATTGCCTTTATGCGGCACGCGCACCTCCCCGAAAGACTCACCACAAATCAAACCATTCTGGCAAACCGATCTAAATAACCCCGGCAGCATTTGGTATGAACTGGAACCATCATGGCTGTTAAGCAGGATGATTTCTGGCACCTGTTTGCCAGTGATCTGGCCTTCGCGACGCAGGCGCAGCATGTGTTTGGTGTGCTCTCGCTTGCTCTGGTCCCGAACTCGAGTCTGACAGGCGAAGAATGGCTGGAAGCCTTCGCATTGTAAGTTTTCTAGCAGGGAAATAGTCGGAATGTAGGTGTACCTGTCACTGCGGGATTCATGCTTTTCTTCGCTAAACACACTCGGCACATAATGCGCCAGTTCGTCGCGGGTTAACGGACGGTCGCGGCGAACGAGATTGACTGAGCCGAAGCGGCTGGTTAAACGGGTCATAGGCGACTCCTTTAAAAATGGGCATAAAAAAGCCACCCCGAAGGATGGCCTGGATTGAAAGGCAGAATTACTCAGGTAAAACAGAAGGTTGTATCTGCGATGCAGCATTTTCTGAATCTGGTAACGGCAATGCAGATAGTTCGGCAGGACTAAGCTTTCCTACGCGGTAAAGTTGCAGTTTCACCAGAATCGGCGCTTTTTGCGACTGAAGGTAACTCAGGCACCATTCCCGCTTAAGGACCATCCTGACCGGGACAGGCAAAAGCTCATATGCTTTGTTGAAAATAACTTCAACAAAAGCATCGTCACTAAGTTTATCTTCGGCAATATTCAACAGACCATTGATGACAATATTTTCCAGTAACAGCCTGTATTTGTCAGAACCAATTATCGAAGGTTTTACCGTGTTTTCCGGTAAGCGTTCAGAAGATGTGTCATGATTTTCTGCAGGTGCTTTTCCGCGTGGGAAATTCAGCTTTTCTGTAAAGCTACGAAGTTTTCCTGTGCTATTTTCAGACATCGTATTTTTATCCTGTGGCCTCCGCGTCTTGCCATCAGGCAAGTACGGCGAGTTTTTTTATCGCTTTAATCAGGCTAAAGGTAGTCAAACCTGCCCCCAGAGCCTTGACCGTGACCGAATGGCTTCGCATCAACGTAATCCCCGTTACGCACAGGACAAGTTGCCACGTACAATCGGGCCAAAGGGGCTCATTAACCTGCATGTTCGTAACCACTTCACTTTGACTATGCACGGAAAACACCTCTACTTGTAGCCATTAGGGAGCCACTGGCCCTGTTTGCGGATATCAGTAATAATGCCCCCCTTTTTGACAGAAATTGTGCGCCAGCCCGGTTCTTTGCTGGATGCATTTCCATAGGTATACCCGACAGTCATTGTCAGGTTTTCGCCTGAAGTTGTGGTGAGATCAGCCTCATATTTGGCTTCGGTATTTTGTTTGCGAATAAAACGCACGGAGTTGATTGCAGAACAACGAATACTGCTTTTCGCATATTCAAAGGAATTGTTAGCCATCTGACATCCGTTGTTTTTAATTTCGTCCGTCAGGTTTGCAGAAGCATTAAAGTTTTTAGGGGCAGGAACGAAATTAGTCATATCGCTGCGCATTGTTGGAGGGTCTGTCTGAAGCACAAGATAAACAGGACAATCTGATTTTCCGACTTCACAGGCTTTTGCCACGTAATCACGTACCAGCCAGCCTTTATTACCGAAATACTCAGCACCACTCTCGTCTTTACATTGTGACCACGTGGCTTTTTGTCCCATCATCACGCCGTCTACCAGGACGCAGGTGACGGCTTTTACAGGCTTCCCGTCCCAGCGAACAGCGTCAAAGGGTTGAATGCCGGTATGATTCACATCAAGCGTGTAAGCCTGAGGATTCCTGGCTAGTCGATCATTCGCCTGTTTTAGTTGGCTACTGCCTTCCTGGGTCAGGAAAAAGGTATAACGTTCGGGATGTATATCTCCGTGAATTGTCATTGCAGACGAGACCAATGGAATAAACAGTGCTGCGGAGCTGAGAGATAAAACAACGAGTTTACGCATAAGGTTTCCTTTCAGTTAATTAATGATTAATACAGTCCTGCCATGTGGTATCAGCCAGCGCCTCATTCAGCCCTTTGGCGCTGAATTTTTTAGATATGGCAGCATTCATAGAGGTCATTTTTATTACGTCTTTTTCACTCGTCGCTTTTAGCGCAGTAAAGGCTGTTTCATCCAGAGGATGGTTCTTACCATTGATACTGACGCCAGGTTCAGAAAGCCCTGTTTGTGACGAGACGCGGTAATCCTCCGCAGGTACGCTGTAAGCAGCAGACAGCTTTCCGCTTGTGCAGGTCAGTGTGAGCACTTCACCTGCGGTATTTTGAGTATTGAGTTCAAACTCCATGGCACTGATGTTCCCGTACCAGTCACTCCATTGCTGGTCAGCCTGTACGGCGCTGGCACTGTGACTAAGCAGCAGTAATCCTGCTAGTGTTGCATGATGGTCTCTGAGCATTTAGCTTCCTTTCCTGATGATTTAAATACAAAAAAGCCCGCTTCCGTTTTCAGGGGAGCAGGCTGATCGTATTGATTAAATGAGCTAGCGGATAATCGTTAATACAGATCAGTTTCCAGGAATTGATCGTTATTATCTATTACAATATCGATCAATTTACGATAATTAATAGATTTAAGCTATCAAGTATTGAATATCGATCGGTGCGATAGATCAACAAGTTTCAGCAACCGAATGACATTCGTCAGACTGATTCATCCGGGTGATATAGGTTTGAAATTATCTGCAATTTGGACGGGGGATAGTGCGTATTTATGACTTAATTTGATGCTACGTCTGCGACGTTAACTTCAGAGTTATATTATGTAAGTTAATTCCCTGCTTTACATGTTTCCTTCTACTATAGCAAAAGTAACATCAGTGCAGTAATTACTGTCTGATACTGTATTATAATAATAAAGATGGAGTAAATATAACAATCATTAACAATACTCACCTTTAAAAATCAATACTAGTACCTGAAGAGTAATTAATTACATGTCAGGTTTATTATATTGAGATGATTATTACAAGGACTAAAACATGAAACCCTACATCAGCAGATTACATGGACCATGTAACCAACTTCATATCAACCGTATCCATGACACGTTGAATAAATCACTTAGTGAATACCCAAGGACATACGTTCGCAGAATAGATTTAAGAATACCCGATGAGGTCTATGAACAATACCGTGATGACTCAACACTGATAACGCGTTTTATGGAATCACTAAAGGCTCAGATTAAACAAACTCAGAAGCGTAAGCGAAGTGAAGGTAAACGAGTTCATCCCTGCAATGTTCGTTATGTCTGGTCAAGAGAGTTTGGTGAGGTCAAGGGGAAGAAGCATTATCATATCGCATTAATGCTGAATAACGATGCGTACTACAGTACCGGTACATATTGCCCCGTTGGGAATGTATATATACATAATCTGGCATTGATGATCATGGAAGCATGGATAAGGGCTTTAAACCTTCATACACAACTTGATTATCAACGGCATTACCGGTCGGTGCATTTTGTGCTTGAGGGTAGCATTATGCTGGATACTAATAGCAAAACCTTTCAACTTAATTATGATCAGATATTCCAGCATCTCGAGTATACGGCTAAACTCTACTCGAAAAGCTATGTTGATGGTAAGCGTAATTTTGGTTGTAGTCAGTACTGATATATTCAAGAGAACCGGTATACGACAGAATGGAATAGGGTTGTAGCAGGGGCTTAATATCGTTGTAGCAACTCGCGCTGTAACATTTACTTAAAGCCGACAGGAGTTGTGCGTTGTGACAACTTGTTAACAGGGTGATCCGATGGGCATTAGTGTGGATGAAGAATGAGCGATTTGGTGTGTTTTTACGGCATGCGTATCTCAAAACACTGCTACAACCTGCTACTGTAGCAATTGTAGCTAGGAATAATGCAGGGATGCTTTTGTTTTAAGGCATGAAAGGCCCATGACGCAGAGGTGTTAATGAGCCTGTTGAGTGTGGGTTTTGATAACAATTCAGTAGTATGAGTTGCTATCATGATGCTGCTGATTGACTGCCTTAGACAATGTCAGACGAATTAATCAGCTTAGGCGCTTGCTGTGGCAAGTATTGAACCGGAGGTGCAGCGAGTGGGGCGTAAAAGCCATTGCTCATGCGCCAGGTAATATACTCGGCTGAATGAGCACTTGTCCGGAATGTGGTAAAAAAACCCGTTCCTGGTTGACCAATGATGTAATTCATCAAAGGTTCAAGTTTGTCGCTGCGGCGGAATTTATTGGGTCCATACTTGATGATGTCATTCTTTTTGAATGGGAGCCAGCGATTGGCAGTAAATTTATTATGAATCCACTGGCGGAGTTCTTCCACATCCTGATAAAACTTATATTCATCAGTGAACTGATAAAACCAAGATACTGCTTGGTTGAGATACCAATCCATGATAAGGGATGCACTCTGAACAACACTGAGTGGAATAATTTCTGTTTCTTGGTCAGAGAAGTAGTGAAGCAACCCAGCAATACGTAATGTATTAGTGTTGGCTTTCTGCAGCATGTAATCAATACAACACCAACGAGGATCATTTATTGGTAAAGAAATCCAGATATCACGTTTATTTTCCCAAAACTCTGCAGCTTCAGGGGAAAGTTTGAGTGTTTTCTTCTCAATTTTACCCGAAATGATTTGTTGCTTCTGCTTTTTCAGTAGCTTCTTAATCTGCTCATGAAAAAGAGGTATTGCAGTTTCATCACGGAAAAATGTATTCGAGTGATGACGATGGCCCATGTTCGTGACATTTTTAGTGGGGATATTCGTAAACAGGAAACGGGCTAACAGACCACTATTTAAAAGCTTGTCCTGATGCTTTTTCATGAAATTGAGAAAGAGAGGTCTCTGCAACATTAACGATAATGTCAGTGTCGGTTTAAAACTGCGGGTGGCTTGATGGCTACGTTTGTGTTCATAGAGATCACCATCCCAGGCTTTATTAAAAAATGCTGGATTATCTTTCACGCAGGATTCAAAAAAGCCGCTCGCTTCATCGGAGTTCACGGCTGCAGTTGGATATTCACTTAATCCTTCAATGAGTGCAGCTACCGAAGCATCGTTGTAGGCAAGGGTGAGCAATACAGGTTTATTGGGCTTCAGGTCCGTATGTAATGCCAGTTCAGCTTCAGCGTCGCTGGGAAAGAGGCATTTTTTGACTGCGGTACGCAGGTTGCTCTTCAGGGCCTGAAGTTTTGTCTCCCAGACGGCATAATCACGCTCGTATGCAGCCAATTTCTTCTGAAAGGCTTCATCCAACTCAGCTTTCAGCTTGTCGAATGGCTCCCTGAGCAGTTTGTTTACGGTCGATTTCCCTGTACCTGAATCTGCCAGAGTCAGGATGTAAAGTGCATCGGGTTCAGGCAGATTAGTAAAAGGATTGATCACTTCAACCAGGGGCTGACAGGCTTCAGATACAGCGGCCAAAGTTACATTGACAGCTAATTCCACCGGAATCTTACCCCCATCCTGTAGATGGTTAATGGCATTTTGCATCACAGATGTAAACGCCCATACAGGGATGGTTTGGTGCTGGAATACAGGCATCAACGGCAAATAGCTCATTTTTATTTTCCTAGAATTTTTTTATATTAATTCAAAAGTGACATCACCGATGCGACTTACCCTGCCGGGTAAGGGCATACGGTGGGGGTTCACTATTGGTTTGTGTTAGTTCAAGTGCAGTATTCGCTGCAATGGGGTGTCAGGGAGCCTATGCTGCCCGACGCTGTAGAATCCATTCATCCAGTTCGGATTCCAGCCAGCCAACGGATTGCTTACCCAAGGAGTAGGGTTTCGGGAATGCTGGATCATGACGTGGCGACTTAGCATTAAGCCAGTCGTAGATGGTGGAACGAGCGATGCCGAGTTTGGCCGCAACTGCTCGCATGCGCAGGATTTTTACCGTCTGGGTGTAGGTGGTCATCTTTCTACCTCATTGAACTGTAAGGATGTAAGTTATTTGTTTAATAACGGCTCTCCGTTATTCAATACCTGGGCCGAATGGCTGGTATGCGATGGATTGTAATGAAGTCGAATGGTGTCTAAAATTGGCAATTACCACCTACTTTTTTTGACACTAACTTATGCCAGCCACAACATCCATACAGAAAGCAGCGTTTGATGCTATCGACAGTCTTCACTTTAGTCAGGTGGTGATGAGTCTCATATGCGCAGACCCCGCTGCAGAAGAGTGGTATCGCCTTATTTTTGGCAGAATCAACAGTATCCTTCAGAGGACAGGGATAACTGGAAAACAGGCTCAGATAGCCAGGCATTATTTGCTGAGTGCTCTTGAAATCTACTTATCTACTGATAGTAACTATTTTTTGGATACAGTTGAGCACAATAATAAAGGTGTTGATGGTGGTGCACTTTATAACAGAGAGATTCACGAGCAACTTCATGAACATAACCGAAATTGTAGTATAGCCATACTTTGCAATATTGCCGATTATAATGGTGTGGACAGAGAATTCTTTTTTCAGGCAATGGAAGAGTTAATGAATGATAATGAGTTATTTACCATGCCGCTTCATATCAGATACCGTCTTACCGAATGTTGCTATGCACTGGAATATCCTAATGCCCCTCTCTGCTTTTATCGAGAATTGGTGAGTTTTGGTATTGTTTTATGTGGGAAATACTCTCGTCAACATGATAAATTTGCGAAGGAGTCAGGCCCGGAATTTTCACTGCAGTTTATTCGTGCAGGCTTACTTTTTGAGTTTAAGATGCTGCAAAGAGCATTGCCGGTGATAACGTTGCTCAATAATAATCGTACTCTTGTTTTACCCGACTCAGATATTCGAATGCCCTGTTCAGAGCGAAAGAATATTGCTGGTTATTATAAAAAACTTATTGATATTTTGTTGCTGGAAGATAATCTAGGTTCCTTTGTAATTTTTCAGTGTAAAGGTGATGTTTCGGGCTTTAATGTTGAAATGCTTCTTAAAAACATGAGCAGATTTTATTTTCATAAACGAATGTTTGGTGGCACGCAAGCAAGCTGGCTGGGAACGCTGGGAGCATTTGATATTGAGGTTAGCCGTTGGGTAGAACCAGCTCTGGCAATTTATTATGAGGGTAATAATAGTCTTACAATTTCAGAAAAAATCAGATCAAAGTTTATGGAGTCTGGTTTTAGTGTGTCAGCGAGAAATTTGTATTTGCGGCATAAAGCGGTAAGAAAAAATAGTTACTCTAAAATTAGATATTATTATTTCCTTTTATTGAATCGACCATGCATTCTCCCTTGGTATCTTAATGACAATAGTTGTTACGATATGGCTCTGAGGTGTGATGGTTCTGAAGACTTTGTTGAATAAATAAAATTTAAGGCGAGTTTCCTGTAACAGATCATTGTTCAGGTAATACGCACGCTTACTGGCATCTCCGCCTTAGTCATTTCGTTCAGCGCACACTCCATGGCCAAAAACCTCTGCAACCTGACCGTCGTAGTCACGCAACGTCAGTATTCCGCCGAACAACTGTTTTATGTGTCTGCTGGTACTTTATCAGCACCTTCTGGCGCTGGGGTAGGATCACTCTCTGGAAGAGATTTATATTTGAACATAGTTCTTGAACAAGTGGGATTACGTCATTACGCGAATCTACAGGCCATGCCGATTGCTAACCCGATGACCAAAAACACTGTGACATGAATCAGTTAGAGTATAATTAAGGGTTGGTATTATTTAGCGAAGCGGTAATATGACTTGCCGTTCCAATTCTTTCTAATTGTGCCTCAACAGTATCAAGGTGGAAGGACTCGAGCTTACGGCATGGCGCTAAGCTGCTACAGGTTGGCGCATCCCTATACGGATTGAGAGGAGCCACAATGTCAGCAGCAGACGCCACCACATCATTATCTGGGCAGATATCCCTTCGGTTTGTTGAGCTTCGCCAGTTCCGGCGACTTGGTAAGGTCCAGCTTGAAGTTGATCCAAAGACTACTATTCTCGTCGGTGCTAATAATAGCGGCAAAACATCAATTCTGGCAGCGCTGCGCCATTTCCTCGCAGATGGCTCGCCATTTGGTGCTTTCGACATCAGTGTTTCTCAATGGCCAAAATTGCGGGAACTTGGAAGAGCTTGGGACGCATTAGAAGAAGATCCGTCTACGTCTGGCGCATCCGAAGATGAATGGGGAGAGCAACTTGGAACCTTACTTTCGGCGATGCCAACGCTAGATCTATGGTTCGATGCTAAGGCCGGTATGTTCCACTATGTCTCTCCGTTCTTGTCAAAATTCAGTTGGAAGGGGGGCGGGGTAGGTGTCCGATTGCGTCTGGAACCTGCTACGAACATTGAGGATCTGAAGCAGTTGGCTTGGAAGTATCACCTGACGAGAATACCTGTGAAGGATATGGGAAAGGATTCGCTTGCGTGGCCGATTGATCTTCTTGATTTTTGGCTGCGAGAACCTTCTCTACTCGGCCAGGTTCGGGCCTATAAGTTGGATGCAGATAACAACCCTTTGGACGGAATAAAGACTTATGTTAGCCAGTTACTGGATGCTAACTCTAGTCCAATTGATCGTAAACATTTGCAGAAAATCATAAAAGTAGACTTTGTGGCTGCACAGCGTGGCCTTGGTAGTGAGGAAGCTGATTCCCGGTCTGCTTCTGGTCCCCATCGTATAGGTTTATTCTCCAATCAGCTTCTCAAATTTGCTCGACAGCATCTAAATGTGGCAGCAACAGGTCATGGGCACCGAGCTGACCTCATAAAAGCTGTTGCTGAGGCGCAACAGGAACTGGATAAAAAGATTCATGAGGCTATTGGACCATCGGTAGAAGAGGTTAAAGAGCTTGGGTACCCCGGCTTACATGACCCCCAAGAGATTCGTTTCCGCACGCGCATACAGACAGCCGAATTACTCGACCATGGGACAGCTGTTCAATACAGCATGCAGAAGGATTCATTAGAAGAGCTTCTCCCAGAATATTCCATTGGTCTCGGTTATCAGAATTTACAGTCCCTTAGTTACCAACTAGTTTCTTTCAAAGCTGCTCGCCTAAATCCTGAAAAGGGCGCTCCAGTACCTGTTCATCTGGTTATGATTGAGGAGCCCGAGGCTCATTTGCACGTACAGGTACAACGTATTTTCCCGGGTAAGGCACATAAGCTAATCAATCCTAACGGTAGCGATGAGTCAGGTCTTAAAAGCCAATTGATTATCAGTACTCATTCTAGTCATCTAGCACATGCTGAGAATTTTGACCGGCTACGATACGTTCGCCGCATTGCTAAGAGTGAAGAACAAAACATGCCTACCACTGAGGTGGTTAATCTTGGGCAAGTATTTGGTGATGACAAAACGACCCGACAATTCGCTGAACGTTATTTTCGCGTTCAACACACAGATCTTTTATTTGCCAATGCTGCAATCTTTGTCGAGGGGGTTGCTGAGCGAATGCTGTTACCTCTTTTCATTGAAAGAGATTTTGCAACACTCAACAGCCGCTATCTGTCCTTCCTTGATATTGGTGGCAGCCATGCTCATCGGCTAAGATCTCTCGTTGAAAGACTCCGTATTCCAACTGTAATTATTACTGACATCGATCCAGTTGAAGAAAGACCAGGTAAGCCTAAAAAAAATGGGGACCCGACTACAACCTTAGTTGCTGTAGCTAATACAGGACAACCCGGCCTGCAATGTGGAAACCCGACTCTTTGCGGATGGCACCCTAAGCTGCAACAGCTTGAGGATTTCAAGAACCCGAAAAATGAGCATCTTGTCTGGAACGAAATTGCCGAATGTTCTGTACGTTTCGCATGGCAATTGCCTGTAGCCGAAGCTGGTGGTCAATGGCCAAGTACTTTTGAAGACTCTCTAATTCTTAGAAATATCCCTTGGTTTAAGCAACTTAATGATGAAAAAGTCGATGGTGATGGGAAGCAAATCAAACCGCCGAAGGGTGCGCTGGGCTCAGTAGCAAGACAGGTCGCTGAAAATGAGAATATTCCAGAACTGCTCGCGGCTCTGCATAAATTAATGCATGGGTCTTTTAATAAAGGAGACTTTGCCGCAAGCATCTTTGAAATGGTCGCTGCGGAAGAGCCGATTGTCTGTCCTAAATATATCGAGGATGCATTGGAATGGCTCCAGACACAGCTTGAGCCAAGCAAGGAGGCGATGCCATGATTAATTCACTAACTCTTGACGGCAATGAGCGCGATTCAGGGGTAGTAGAAGAGATTTGCGGCTACCTTACGGACATTCCACCTCGTAACTACTTCCTTTTTGCGGGGGCTGGTTCTGGTAAAACACGAACATTGGTAGAAGTTTTACGTCGCCTTACTGGTGTGACCGAGCATAAGAAGGGGGGACAATTGGCACGGTCCCTGAAGATGTATGGGCGTTCGATTAGAGTTGTGACCTACACAAAGAATGCTGTCTCCGTAATCAACGGACGTCTTGGGGACAATAGCTTAGTCAGTGTATCTACCATCCATTCATTTTGTTGGGAGTTGATTAATGGGTTCAACGATGACATTCGCGAATCCCTAATAGCAGTAAAAGAAGCTCAACTCGCTAAAGAGACTGCAGAGACACAAGCGAAACCTAAGGGTATTACTGCAGCAAAACAGCGTGACCTTGACGAAATCACGCATGAAATCGAGGTTCTTCGTACAACTGAAGTATTCAAATACCATCCTGATCGCAATACATATGGACCTGGTGCATTACCGCACAATTACGTACTCGATGCGACAGCTTGGTTGCTTCAAAATAAGCCAACACTCCAATCCATTCTCAAAGATCGACACCCAATCATACTTATTGATGAGTCGCAGGACACGATGAAAGGTGTACTGGACTCCTTGATGTTACTAGTCAAAAAGCCGGAGAGAGATTTGACTCTTGGTCTGCTGGGAGATCATCGACAACGAATTTATATGGATGGTCATGCCGATCTTCCAAGCATTGTTCCTGAAAATTGGGCAACGCCTGAGTTACAAATGAATCATCGTAGCCAACGACGTATTGTCACTCTGATCAATAAAATCTGGGAAACTGAACTGGAAGGGAGGACGCAACCAGCAAAGGGGTCAGCACAACATCCCCGAACAGAAAAGGCTGGTGGAACGGTTCGGCTCTTCTTGGGGGATACATTGCAAAGTCCAGACGATAAAGTGCTCAGCGAACGCTGGTGTGCTGAACAGATGTTCGAAGTTAGTGGTTCAGTAGCCTGGAATCAAGAGCAATATAAGCTGCTTGCGTTGGAGCATAAGCTCGTTGCCACTCGTGGTTCGTTTCTTGATGTTTATGAGGCAATGTTTCTGTTAGATCCCCACGCCGCAGCTCCATCTGGCAGTGGGGACAACAAGGGGCCTTCAACAGTACAAATTTTGCTTAATGAGCTTGCGCATTTAGAAGCCTGCGTCAGTAATGAAGGAATTGTGAATGAGTTCAAGGCAACCGAGGTTTTACGGCGTTATGGCGCTTTAGACAATATGCCTGAGGACTCAGAAGCAAGAGCTGAACGTACTGATGAAATGCTCGAGGCAATAGCTATATTTGCAATGGCTTGCGCCAACCCTGAGTCAACGGTCGCGGAAGTATTAGCACCAGTGTTAAGTGCAAAATTATTTGAAGTAGATCATCGCCTTCAGGAGGCTTATGCCGACAAGTCACCAGCCCCGCAAGTTCCTGGACGAGGTGAGGATGAGTCAAAGCAAACAAGAATGCGCCGTGGATGGTGTGCACTGTTTGCTGCTCCATGGAAACAGCTTAAGTGCTATCGAAATTACCTTGCTGGGATTTCAGAGCTCGCAACACATCAGGTAGTTAAAGGCTCTGAGTTCAAGCACGTCATGGTTGTAATGGATGATGCTCTTGCTGGTGGGACTCGCTTTAAGTACGACACGATTTTTGGTGGTACGGAGTTAAGTCCAAATGATAAAAAGAATGCAAAGGCTGGAAAGGAGACAACCATCGACCGGACTTTACGTTTGCTGTATGTGACTTGTAGCAGGGCGCAAGAATCGCTCGCTTTAGTACTTTGGTCGTCCGATCCAAGTGCAGCAATGGCTCGAATCGAGGAGAGCATGTGGTTTACTAAAGATGAAATACAGGTCATTCCATAGTGTCGCCTGAGGATAGATATGCCTACCTTATCTTAAGGATAATCCCATTGCCGAGTTAATGCCGAGTTCGCTGAAAATCAGAGCGTATCAGAATATAGACTCTCGAGGTGTTTTGAAATGATGTATCAGCCTGTCCCGCTTGTACGATATTTTTCTTTAGTACCGAAGTCAAAGGATGACTCAGATGAAAGCGAATTGCACTCGCTTTGGGGTACACAGAAACACACTGAGTGGCAAAGTCTTGAAGAAGAATATCGCTGCGTCATTTTGGCGGAAGCAGGAGCAGGAAAAACCTTCGAGATGGAATCTCGAGCAAAGCATATTCAGCAATCAGGTCGAGCAGCATTCTTCATCAGAATAGAAGATATAGAAGATGGTTTCGAAAATGCCTTTGAAGTTGGTTGCGCAGAATCCTTTGATAATTGGCTTAAATCTCACGAAAAAGCATGGTTTTTCCTTGACTCGGTCGATGAAGCTCGTCTTGAAAACCCTCGAGCTTTTGAGAAAGCAATTAGGCGTTTTTCATTGAAGATCAAATCAGCGCAACAGCGTGCGCACATTTACGTTTCTAGTCGCCCATATGCATGGCGTGCACGAACTGATCGGGAACTGTTAGAGCAATATTTGCCCTTCGAAAAGTTGTTGGCTGGTACTACTGTCACTGAAGAAAGTGATTCTAATGAAATCGATAGTGATCAGGTAGTTGAAGTAAGTAGCGCTCTGCAAGTATTCATACTCGAACCATTGGATGAGTGTGGCATTCGTATTTTTGCCGAGCATCGTGAAACACCACAAGTAGAAACGCTGATTATTGAACTTCATCGTGCAAATCTGACAACTATGGCTGCGCGGCCATTTGATCTTGAGAGTATTTTGGCTAAGTGGAAAACCGAACAAAAGCTTGATGGGCGGCTCGAGTTACTACAGCACAATATTGAGCTTCGTTTAAGCGAGATTGATCCAAGTCGTTCACAACGACAACCACTCAATCGAGAGAATGCATTATCAGGTGTACGTTTACTTGCAGCCGCGGTTATTATGACTGGTGAACCTGGAATTCGAATTCCAGATGCCACGAATCCAGATGAAGGCATTGATGCGGAACTTGTTTTAGGTGATTGGAACCCACCAGAGGTGAGAGCACTACTTGAACGTGGTATCTTCAATGATGTCATATATGGCATGGTACGATTTCGGCACCGAGAAGTGCGAGAGCTCCTCGCAGCAGAATGGTTTAGTCGTCAACTAAATGATGGTCATTCTCGTCGAGCAATAGAATCTCTATTTATTCGTGAACAATATGGACAATTAGTTATAACTCCTCGTTTGCGACCGATATTACCTTGGTTAATTTTGTTTGATAATGAATTACGTCAAAAAGTATTGAAAATATCACCTGAGATCGTTGTTGAGGGAGGAGATGCAGCTCGCTTACCTTTAACTGAACGGAAAATGATACTCACAGATGTTGTTAACCGTATTGCGGAAGGGAAGGATGACCATTCGGCACGTGATAATAATGCTATTGCCCGTATAGCCCAGCCGGATTTAATGAATGACACCCTCAATTTGATCGGGAAATATCGAAATAATGATGATGCAATCTTCTTCTTGGGAAGGTTAGTTTGGCAAGGTTGTATGACGGAGTGTGTGCCAGTTCTTTCAGACATTGCAATTGATCCAGGACGGGGTATTTATGCGCGGATCGCGGCTACACGTGCTGTAATGACATGTGGAAAGAAAACGCAAATAAACCATCTATTGAATGAGCTAATTCGTTTACCAGACATTATACCTCGAAAATTGCTGGCTGAAGTACTAGGGAATGCCAGCCCTGATACTACCTCAGCTAATTTCTTGTTGGCGTCGTTAGAAAAAGTTGAAGATTATAAACAGTATGAAACATCTGGACTAAAGCAAGCTTTGCATGTTTTCATTGATCGCTTCCCAAATGATGCAGCCGCGTTCAAACCCTTGAAAACAATAATTATTGGCTTGAACGGTTTTCTTGAACGAAAACCTTATATTGAGCGAGGGGAGTGCCATGTCTCTAAAGAGTTCGTATGGCTTTTAGGTCCGGCAACACATGCAGTTGAACGACTGGTTTCTATGCGCTCTGAAGCAGCACTTTCATTGGATGCGCTTGCGATTATGTTAAAAGTTCCGGCGGTGCGATTCTGGCGAAGTGAGAATTTCGATGAGTATAAAAATATACTTCACGAAATCGTTCCAGCTTGGAAGGAACTGAATGATGCCCTATTCTGGAAAAGTATCGACGAAGCACGTGGCAGAATTGAGACAAAGGAATCTGAACGGCTGATCGATGATTACTCTGTGCAGTGGCTCGGGCATTTTTGGAAATTCGGGCCAGACCGATTCGATGATGTGCTGAGTTTTATCAAGATGCATGATTTTCTTGATGACAAACTTGTAGCGGTTTCTCTCGCCTTCAGGCTTTATAATTTGGCTGATAAACCTGAAGGCTTGTTACGTAAACTCAAATGCGTAACAGAAGATCGAGCCGAAGTTAAAGAGTACCTAGATACATTTTTAAATCCGCAGAGATCTCAAAAAACTATTGAAAGGGAAAAACAAGAAGCACAGCGCCGGGAAGAGCGGGCAAAAGAAAAAGAAGATCGCAATCGCAACCGGATAGCGTGGATTAATCGCTTAAGAGCTACACCGGATGTTATTAGAAATCCCCCTGGACTTAAATCAGGGGATTTCAGTAATGACCAGTATTGGTTATTATGTGAGATTGAAGGTAACGGTGATCGTTCTGATGGTTCAAATTGGAAACGGTTGATCCCTGAATTTGGTGAAGATGTCGCAAGAGCATATCGGGATGCTGCAACCTCACATTGGAGGAAGTACGTCCCTTCTATTAGATCCGAGGGTAGTGACACAACCACCGTTTCCTATCAATTATTATTTGCTATAGCTGGCTTGGAAATTGAAGCAAGTGAAAATGATGCTTTTCCTGCGTGTTTGACTGAGGCTGAAGTTCGCCATGTACTTCGGTATGCTATCTGGGAGTTGAATGGGCTACCAAAATGGCTGGAACAATTGCATCATGCTTTTCCTGAATTGGTATTGGAAGCAATCCTCACAGAATTGAACTGGGAATTTACGCATACTGCAGTCGACGAGTCTATGCATTATATTTTGTATAAAATTGCGACTTATGCACCATGGATGCATCCGTACTTGGCTCCAGCATTAATTGACTGGATAGAGCAAAACGAAATATATAACTCTGACCTGCTTCGTTACTGTATTTGTATTGTACTAAACGAATGTGTTGATTCTAACGTTATATTAAAACTAGTTAAATTAAAGGTTTCGCAAAGTGCTGTAAAAGAGCAGTTAGCAACTTGGTATGCAGTTTGGGTTGATCTTAATGCGGAAGAAGCGATTCTTGCCGTTGATAGTTGGTTGTCAGGCCTTCAGCCAGAAGAGGCTTCAAAAGAAGCACAGTTATTTATAACAAAGTTAATGGGGGCTCGTTTTTCTAGGAATACAGCGTATGGTAATGGTGATTCCTTTAGTGTCAAACAGCTTAAAGCGTTATATATTCTCATGCATCGGTATATCAGAGCAGAGGATGATATAGAACGGGCTGGTATGGGGGTGTATTCTCCGAGTCTGAGAGACGATGCGCAAGATGGTCGTAATGCTCTTTTTAACAGGTTGGCTGAAATTCCAGGTAAAGATACCTATTTTGCCCTTATAGAACTATCAGGAGAACATCCAGTTATTGAATCTCGAGCTTGGATAAGTAAGTTAGCTTATAAACGAGCTGAAGAGGATGCAGATTTAGAACCATGGTCGGCACAGCAAATGCGAGAATTTGCTAGGAACCAAATGAGCACGCCAACAACACATCGACAGCTCTTTGATCTTACAGTCAACCGGCTGATTGATCTTAAATCATGGATCGAAGGCGGAAATGATAGCCCATACAGGACCTGGCAAAGAGTTGAAGGTGAAACCGAAATGCGGAACCTTGTGGCGGGTTGGTTGAATCACAATTCTTCAGGCCATTATAGTTGTGCTCAGGAAAACGAGCTTCCAAATAGACAAAGGCCAGATATTTGGACTCAAAATCCACTTATCTCCTCACCAGTGCCAATTGAACTGAAATTGCTTGATAACTGGTCCGGCCCAGAATTATGTGAACGGTTACGCAATCAACTTGCTGGTGATTATTTACGGGAAGAAACTTCTGGTTGCGGAATTATGCTTTTGGTTTGGCAGGGTCGATCTAGTCGAAGGCGTTGGCAAATTGAGGGGCACCGTGTAACTCTTCCTTGCTTAGTTAATACACTAAAGTCTTATTGGGACTCTGTTGCATATAATTTCACTGGAGTGGCAGCAATAGAAGTGATTTTAATTGACCTAACTGTTAGAGATACTAAATCTGATATTTGATTTATTACAAAATGAGCACTATTAGTAGTATATTCTGGTTGCATTGATCTAAAAAACTGCGTTGATAACTAATTAATTTAAAATCCCCTCTAATTTAGAGGGGTAAGGTAGTAATGACAACTTAATAATTGAAAATATAGTCTTCATCACTGGATTCAATAGTGTTGGTTTTTATGGTGGATAAGTTTAAATAATCATTGTCATCATTCTCAATTGTTTCGGTAATCATTGTGCTTGGGTGTGTTTTAAACTCTTTAGACGTTGAGTGATAAAGTGTTATCCCTATTGAGTCTTCATCACTTGGTTCACTTACTTTAGTTATAGTTGTCCATCCGCTGAGATTTAGATAGTCTTCATCATTTGATTCAATCGAAAATGTTTTTCGGGTTGAATCAGTAATTGGATTATCTTTACAGCTTATATAAGCTGTTTCGCTATACTGCATTATATATGGTTTCATTAACCCTCCTCTGTCATGTGATTAATAAATGCAATACTTTGTAGAAAAACTGACGTGCCTTGCTGTGAGTTTTTAGTTTGCTCAGGAAATAATGTACTACTCGCTAAAACAATCATTCCTATAAAAATTATTCTCATTGATATAATTTCAGAGTTTTTTGCTAAGCCGGCGAAGTATTTTACGTCATCTGTACTAGCAGCCCAATCAAAATATAATGATTTAGCCAGCGAGTATTTCTCATTGCAAGAGCGTAGCTCCTTAAATGTTGAGCGAGTAAAGTCAGAAATAGAGACGATCCTTTTTAGTAGAAACATCAAGTCGAACATGTTTAAGAGGTTGGTTATAGCAAGGTAATATATAAGTATAGTTGTTGCTGTTATTGGTAATTCAATTAACTTGGTATATGTGTAAACTAAAACGGCAGCATAGGCTAATATTATTGTTGTATGATAGTTAACTTTGTTAAATATGCTGTTTAGAGAATCATTGTTTTCTGCAGTTCTTAATTTTAAGAATTCCTCTTGTTTGGTGCGTGTTTCATCATCTATGTTTTTTAAGGTGACGTTTTCATATTCAGTCATTTGTGCTTCAAGTATGCTTGGGCTCTTTCTTTTTTGCACCGTGTCGAAGCTAATTTGATAAGATAATGAAAGCCCTTTCCATTTAAATGGATTGGCGATAAACGTACAGGTGATTAAGTAAATTTTGATGGTTCCGAAACTTAATGCAAGCAAAGTTAGCCTGAACTCTTGACCTACTGAGAAATTATTTTTCTCAATAGTATCAAAGTTGTCATCCGCAGATATATGAAATAGCGGTGAAGAGTTCAATGTTTTCATTAGGAGGAATAGTAATTTATTTAACATTGCAAGTGCCTCAAGATCTTTGAACTAATATCCAATCCAAGTTCTATTTCAAGCCATACCCACTGGCCATTTGCGTTAACCTCTAAGAAATACCATTTATCTTGCATTACTATAAAATCAAAACAACCAAAGCTAATGTCCAGTTTTCTCATTAGGTTAAAGCACTGTTTTCTTATTTTGTTGGGTATGTCGATTAGCTCGTATTGAATTTTGTTATTGTTTTTTCTCCAGTCTATTTTATTTTCTGAAATAATCTTAACTGGATACACGTAGTTGTCTATGATTGTAATTCTAACTTCATATTCTTTATTTTGAAATTCTTGAAAGTAACAAGGTCCATACTTTAGGAGAGATGTGTCTTTGTTAAAATCTACTAAGTTTGTCTGTACGTATTCACGCTTACTATCATATTCTACAGTCCCTGAGGATAAGGGTTTAATGATGGGTTTGCTAAAATAACTCTTAATTATTTCTATGTTGTTTGTTATTAGTGGAGATGGAATATTGAAACCAACCTCATATGCTTCCATTAACTGAAAAATTTTATTGTCAGCTTTTCTTAGTAATGATGGCTTCGTCAAGCATTTACCTCTAAATGCTTCAGAAATACCATCAGTCAAAGAGAATACTTCTCGATAGAGATGGTTGTGGTATATAGAGTCAAGTTTTTGTGGAAGAAGTTCTGGTGTGGGTTTCCTGTAATATATTGAGGAGCAATTTTTTTCTAAAAGGGTTCTACCTTCTAAATCAGTTATTGAAAAACCATTGTGATCATAAAAAACTGCGTAGCTCGAAAAGTTATCAATGTTAAATCTGTAAAAATTATCAACATTATGTTTATGCTTTATATAATCTATGGTTTTATCAAAGCTTGAGCTTATAACTAAAATCATAACAATCCTGCCTGATTTTTATCTGATCATATAAAAAAATTAACGAGTATGCAAAAAATATTTACGGTTTTGATATGGAACACTTAATATATCTCCTGCTATTGGCTCTGAATTTTTTGGAATGCTGTTCTATAAAATCTTTGGTACTTCCTTCCAATCAGAGCACAATACTGGTTGCAACATCATTTTTGGCTCGATCTTTTAGCCGGGTCTTCGATGGCTACGAGCGAAAAACAACCTTTATTATTGGCAAAAATGGGTAATGACTCCAACTTATTGATAGTGTTTTATGTTCAGATAATGCCCGATGACTTTGTCATGCAGCTCCACCGATTTTGAGAACGACAGCGACTTCCGTCCCAGCCGTGCCAGGTGCTGCCTCAGATTCAGGTTATGCCGCTCAATTCGCTGCGTATATCGCTTGCTGATTACGTGCAGCTTTCCCTTCAGGCGGGATTCATACAGCGGCCAGCCATCCGTCATCCATATCACCACGTCAAAGGGTGACAGCAGGCTCATAAGACGCCCCAGCGTCGCCATAGTGCGTTCACCGAAGACGTGCGCCACAACCGTCTTCCGGAGCCTGTCATACGCGTAAAACAGCCAGCGCTGGCGCGATTTAGCCCCGACATAGCCCCACTGTTCGTCCATTTCCGCGCAGACGATGACGTCACTGCCCGGCTGTATGCGCGAGGTTACCGACTGCGGCCTGAGTTTTTTAAGTGACGTAAAATCGTGTTGAGGCCAACGCCCATAATGCGGGCGGTTGCCCGGCATCCAACGCCATTCATGGCCATATCAATGATTTTCTGGTGCGTACCGGGTTGAGAAGCGGTGTAAGTGAACTGCAGTTGCCATGTTTTACGGCAGTGAGAGCAGAGATAGCGCTGATGTCCGGCGGTGCTTTTGCCGTTACGCACCACCCCGTCAGTAGCTGAACAGGAGGGACAGCTGATAGAAACAGAAGCCACAGGAGCACCTCAAAAACACCATCATACACTAAATCAGTAAGTTGGCAGCATCACCCAAAAATGGTTATGTTATTTATTGCCATTTAGGTTTTAGTCTATACAAGTTACCCCACTAATCGCATTCCTTTTATCCCACCTTCAATCATGCTTCCACGATCCGCAGCCATCACAAAATCAGCCCACCATTGCATCATAGGTCGACGCTGTTCCAGGTAATCACTGCGGTTATAAGCGCGACGTACTTCATTTTTGTCCACATGAGCAAGTGCTGCTTCAATGACATCAGGAGGGAAACCTTGCTCATTAAGGGCCGTACTGGCAATAGATCGCAGACCGTGTGAAACAAGCACGCCACCAAAACCTGCGCGTTTCAGTGAAGCGTTTACGGTTTGGCTATTCATTGGCTGGGTCGGTTTGATACGGCTGGGGAAGATAAATTCTCGATTGCCACTTAACGGCTTCATCATCTCCAATATCGCAATTGTTTCATCTGACAATGGAACAGTATGGTCGCGGTTCATTTTCATGCGTGATGCAGGGATTTTCCATTCTCGTGCTTCCAGGTCTATCTCGTCCCAGCGGGCTTCAGCTGCTTCAGCAGGGCGTGTAATAGTAAGAAGCTGCCACATAAACAGGCACCGTGTTGGTAGGATAATATTGGCGGTACGCATTGTCTGCATGAGTTGCGGTAGCTGGTCTGGGCGGATACTTGGCATGTTTTTCTTCTGCGGCTTCTCAAATGCCTTGCCAATATTGACACTAGGAACAGCATCAATCAGCCCTGTGTTCTGGGCATAGATCATGACCTCATTAATGCGCTGGCACAGGCGACGGACGGTTTCCAGTGCTCCTCTGGCCTGAACTGGTTGGACGGCCTGAACCAGTGTATGAGCTTTAATATCGGTAACGCTAACGTCGCCAATCGCAGGAAAGATATCTCTTTCAAGAGAGCGCCAGATATCTTCCGCATAGTCCTCTGTCACACTGGCTTTCTTCACATTCCACCAACGTTCTGCCACGAGTTGGAAAGTATTGGTTTTGGCTTCCAGCGAACTGCGAAGTTGTTCTTGCTGATGTTCCTGGGGATCGATTTGTTTCGCGAGGAGAGAGCGAGCCTCTGCCCTGTAGTTTCTGGCATCGGCAAGGGTAACTGACGGGTAGGGGCCTATGCTCTTCTTCGCACGTTTCTTGGTGACAGGGCGAATGTAGCGAAACTGCCAGATTTTGCTGCCGCTGGATTTGATGAGTAGCTCAAGGCCATCACCATCATAGAGAACGTAGTCCGCTTCCTTGGGCTTAGCAGATTCAATTTCTTTAACGGATAGAGGTTTGGTTTGTCTTGCCATTGCCGGGTTTCCATAGTTTTAGGCACCTCAAAAACAATAAAGCTTTATGAGGTGCCTAACAAGGTGCCTAAAAGGTTCGGATTTAATTAGTTGGCATCAGACTTCGCGGGACAAAATGAGGGCACAAAAAAGCCCGCAGGGCTTGCACCGTGCGGGCTCTTAGGACTTCATCGGATGACTCTGGTAATCACCGATGGAGAATTTTGGTGGGCTGGCGTCCCTGTAATTCACTCTTTAGTTATTTGATTATTATATATATTAATGATTTGTATTTTACATTGAGGTGCAATAAAGGGATAAAAAAAGTATTGTGGCTAAAAATTAATCACATTTTGAATGCCATGACTAGCGGTGAGGAGTTGAACTCATGAGTTCAACTTCCATTGAGTTTCGTTTTTTTGACTAAAGCAACTATTTCCCTACTGATTGGCGTTTTTTTTCTTGTTTTGCGCACCACTGTAATAATAAAAATCCTTTATAATCAAGTTGTTGTGTTGAGTTTCGTTTTTTATTTATCTTCTCTTGTGCACACATTGTATTTTGTTTATTATGTATAAATGATCAGGTCAAGGCCGATGAGAACGAGAGTCACGAAATGACAACAATCATTACACCAGAAATTAAAAGCGAAAAAATCCATTTGCGGATTACTCCATCTCAAAAAGAAAACTGGAGGGCTTTAGCTGAAGCTCAAGGTGTTAGTTTAGCCGCATGGATTGAGAATAAGATATCGATGGCATTAGCATCGAATAACGATACTTTCGTGAAAGAAAAATATAAACTTGTTTCTCTTTTCTCTGGCTGCGGTGGTATGGATTTAGGATTTTGTGGAGGATTTTCTTTTTTAAATGAAGAATATAAGAAAACAAAATTCGAGATCACTTGGGCTAATGAATTCAACCCCAATGCAGTAAAAACATACAAGAAAAATTTTTCTCATAATATTATTGAAGGTGATATTTGGGAGCTTATAGATTTAGTTCCCACTGAGTGTGATGTTTTAATAGGAGGATTTCCGTGCCAAGATATATCCATAAATGGTAAAAGAGCTGGAGTTGACGGAAAGCGTAGTGGTTTATATCTTGCTATGGTAGAGGCTGTTAAACGATCTAGACCAAAGATTTTTATTGCCGAAAATGTTAAAGGGCTTCTTATGAAATATAATGAAGAGTCTTTAGCCCGCGTTATAAATGATTTTAGTGAGTTAGGTTATAATGTTAGTTATAAACTTTATAACTCCGCTAATTTTGGCGTGCCTCAAACAAGAGAGCGTGTCTTCATAGTTGGAACTTTACACGGTAATCCTCTTTTTAAAGAGCCGGTTGATATATTGCATAAAAATGAATGGCTTACTTGCTATGATGCAATTCATGATTTAGAGAAGTGTGATGAGGATCGTATCCGTAATCACATTTGGAGTAAGGCAAAAAAAAGCCCAGACCAAGGAAGCAGGCGCTTAAAAGAAGATAAGCCATCTCAAACTATAAGGGCTGAATGTCATGGTAATATTCAGTTCCATTATAAACTAGATCGACGTATCTCCATGAGAGAGGCTGCGCGTCTTCAGTCCTTCCCAGATAATTTTGTATTTGAGTCAAACTTGAGAGAAACTGAGAGACAGGTTGGAAATGCCGTTCCTCCAGTTTTGGCTTGGCATTTAGCTCAAGCGGTTCAGGAATATTTAGATAAACTATGATTTTTATGAATACTACCATAATTAAAAGCTAACGTTAGTTATGGTAGTATCCTATTTTTCACTTTTTGATAGTAGAAAATAATATCTTTGATGGTGTCCAATCTACAGCGTAAGTGTCAGCTTTTTTTAACCAATAATTAACTCTTTCTTCTCTGGGTATATTTAATCCCCAATACTCTTCAAATAGGGCATCTTCTAATTCATTAAACGCACAAAGCATTTCTTCTTCTATATCTAACAATGCCCTTTCAATATAATTACCGCCTCTGGTTTGTGATGCTCGCATAGCAACACTTCCAGCAGAAAATAAATCTCTAGCTTGATTACATAAAATGCCATAGTACGTGAGAAGAAACATAGTCACGTCATCATACTTTCCTGATGCCCGACTAGACTTCACTATTTGAGGACAGAGGACGGCTGATTCAGCACGATACTTTCTCTTTTCTGGTTGAGATAGTTTTGTATATAACCTAACCTCTAAAGGAAGAGTCCTTTCGTCTGGTTGATCGTCAATCCACCAAAGTCTTTCACCGGGTTTAAGTCTGTTTTTAGCATATTTTCTGATGAAGGGCATCTTTTCTTCAGGACTAAGAATCCTAAAGTCGTTATAACTAATTTTTAGTTTTTTAAATAATGGCTCTTTAGCATTGATTTCTACTTCGAATCTTGGAACATGTGATGTTCTTACATGCATGATACATTCTTCATAACGCCCCCATTTAGTTTCAGGTACGCCCCCCGTTTTGCCAAACAACAGATATACGTAATCAACGCCTTGTTTACGGCTCCCTTCAAAGACGCTGTTAGCTATGGATCTCCATGTATTATTATCTGAATATTTAACTTCAACACCGTAATTTCCAATGATGATATCAGGGAATTCTTGAGCTGGAGGACTCATGTCTACAGACAAACCCATATCATCTAATATTTCACCTAAAACCTCTCTAACTCGTTGCTCGAATCTCTTTGAGTTATGATATTCATTTGATGAGGTCAGGTCATGAGAGAGCTTTTCTGTAGCTTTTGTTAGCAAGGTTTCAAAAAGATTGCGCTCGATCATTTTTCATCTAAATCTTCAATGTTTTAGTGTAGGAATAGGTTACAACGATCTGCACCCTTGTCACAAGGATGAATAAATTGATAAAAATCAATAAGATATTATTTTAGCTGTGTGGGGTAGTGGGTAGCATTGTCTTGATAAAAGTATGACCCGTGTGTGATGAATCAGCAGAATCCAATCTTTTACAAAGAAAAGCACTTTTTGTTAAAAAAAGTGTTGATCGTCATAAGCGATATTCGAATAATAGCTTCTGTCGAAAAACAACAGGAGAGATAAATGAAAGTAAAAAACAACTTTATACGTCTACAAGAAGTTCTGGAAAGAACAGGATTTTGTAAAGCTTGGATTTATCGTTTGATTAGTCGTGACGAATTCCCTTCACCTATAAAAATCGGTGATCGTGCGATTGGGTTCGTAGAAAGTGAAATAGATGCATGGATTGATGAAAAGATCTATTTATCAAGAAATAAAGCCGCCTGAATGTTATTAAATGCTTTTTTGATTTACTCCTGATAAGATTACATCATTAAAAGTGAAAATATCTCAA
Source organism: Citrobacter freundii (assembly GCF_029717145.1). Taxonomy (NCBI): domain Bacteria; kingdom Pseudomonadati; phylum Pseudomonadota; class Gammaproteobacteria; order Enterobacterales; family Enterobacteriaceae; genus Citrobacter; species Citrobacter freundii. Next base: position 1,142,298 of record NZ_CP099222.1, read on the forward strand.
AATCGCGTATAGAGCGTTTTAGAGCTACATATGAAAAATATTATTTATTTAAAATGAAAGACTGGTTTTTGAACTGGTCTTTTTGTTTTTTATCTAATCGCGTTTTTAAAATATTTTTGATTTTATCTATTGACTGATATTATATATAGATTTATATAATATAAAGATACAAAATATTAAAAAATCTTCGCCGACTTTTAACTAATGTTAAATACCACTTCCAGAAGATTTTAATCTTTAATAAAGCAATAACGCTAATCCTGTGTATCGGGTATAAGAATGAAGGTTCCTCAAGTGTTTGGCAATTCTTATGTTATTGTGGCAGTGCCGGATGACGCGTAGCTGCCAACCTGAATCGCACAATCTAAAAAATTTACAGACGGTAGTATAAGCTCTTTAGTAAAACGAGAGTTGTTTGAAAGTTTCATGATTTGTGTTTGCGCGGGTCGTGGGGGAAGTATCAGGATGGAAATGTTCTGAATATTTTCAAGGCGCAATGAGCATCTCCTATCTCTCTATTTGAGCCTTTTTGGCGTGGGGGGTAGGGGGGGAATGCTTAAAGAAAAACTATTTCCTCCTTCGGAGGAAAACTACTACGGCTGAAAGCCGCCCCGCTAAAACACAAACCCCAAAACCTTAAAACCAAAAACTTTTAAATTAATTAATTAGTACTACTAGTACAAATTTTTTTAATAAAAATAAAGATAAAATCCAAGATAAAAAATATAAAAGTAAAGTGCCATTTCATCAAGCACTAATAGAAATATAAGTAATGTCAGATCATGGATAAAATATAAAAGAAGTCGGATTACGCCAACTTCTTTTGTAGATAAAATGTTATTGGATTTAGATTAATCTAACAACCCGCGAGAAGTTTTACTTGCCGTTTGTCTAAAGGTATAGCGTTCAACAACATCACCTTTAAACCAGATCTCAAGATCTTTCATGTGCGCTGTGCTGCTGTTTTTTAATAATGCTAATCCCGGTATGTAATTTGAAATCTGAGATTCACCGGACATAACGGAATACACCCACATTTCTTTACCATCGTTAGTTTCTTTAGTTTGAGGCTCCCCATAAAAACGAAGGATATCTTGTTGAGTAGTTTGATCCTTGATAATCTTAGAGGCTATACTCTCCTGTGTGTCGTCTTTAATGGATTTGTTTCCATAAACGGTACAACTCGCCAAAGGAAGAATAATAAATGCTGCCGCAATCAATCTTTTCATATCAACTCCAAATATAAATAATAAAACACAACAAGGTTATAAAACGTATTTATTAAAAATAAGAATCCAGCGATCGCAGATCTCCTGATTGGTCGATGATGTTTTGTTTTTCATTGGTAGATTGATTTTCCATGAAGGATTTTTTATATCATCTGTCAGTATAAAAATACCGGAACGCTGATTAGCTAACATTTGTTCATTACTGTTAGCTCCAGCGGACTTTATCATAGAGTTTAGATTATTACCTGTGCTATAAATTTTTCCGGCTTCGGATAGCGTATAATTTATTTCCCTGATGTTGCCGTATTCGAAAGTGCTATCTTTATCTGCATTGAAAATACGTACTGTGCGTTTTTTAGTATTAATGACTATACCGGTGTTTTGGCATTCATATGAGAGAATATCACCATCTAACATCTCTGTGTAGGTATTGAGATGCCTTCTTTTCTTAGGGCCAAAGTAAAAAAACTGGCAGAGAATCAGGATAAAAATCACTGCCCAAAAAAGAAAAATAATGTTTTCGGTTTTCATAAAATTTCATTCCTCATAGAGCGATAGTTTTTAGCTTAATCATGAAGATACCAAGGTGATTTGCCCGGCCTTCCACGCTCCGAGCATACCATGAGGAGGGCTACTCTCAAGCAAAATGATCGTTATTACAGATTGATTATTTAATATTGATAGTTTTTAGCGATTAAAATTGGTTTATCGATCGGCGTATCAATTGTTTATATCGATCAATATATAGTTTATGATAGTTAAAAACTATCATTTTATCGATTTTGATCGATATAAACGATACGACATCAGGTGAAAATAAACCAATACTATCAATTGGTTAAATTAAATATAACGCTGAGTCATTTATTGGTGATAAAAAATGAGCAAAATACTTAGCGCTGTATTGGTCGGTTTCTTCTGTTCTCATATGCTTCACGTTCTTCATTAAATCTCTGTTCAGTTAATGATATTGTTTGTTTAGCTGTATGAAATTTATTTTTAAACTCACTTTTTGACTGTGTTTTGTTATCTTGAGAAAGTTCAGGAACGGCAGTGCCACCCATCAGATAAGCTTTTTTCTTAGCTGCGGCTTCTTTATTTTCTAAATCCTCTAACTCTTCTTTTTGTGCTTCTGTTAAGTGTAGGTTCTTATCTATTTTCTCATCTATCAAATTAATATTTGATGTTGAACCTGTAGCTGCTGCTGAACTGATTTTATTATTATTTCTAGTATCTTTAGACGTAGGGGATTTGATTTCATTATCAGCATTAAGGTCTGCTTTATCTTCCTTATTGAGTTTAGATTGAAGATATTCGCCAACTCCGCCGTGTTTATTTTGTGGGTTGTTTTCATTGCCTCCCTGTGTAGCATCTGGTAAAGATGCGGCAGAGGAGGAAGCAGGAGCCAGCGGCGAGGGCTTAAGCTGTTTCTGTTCAATGTGGTTAAGTGCTTTTGCCTCTTGTGATACTTTCACTTCTTGTAGCACGTCAAATCTTGCTTGTCGCTCTGGATTGCGGCTATGGCCTCTATGGATAGTCGGCGGTCTGTCTAAGCTGATAGTCTGCGCCTCTTGCTCAGCCGTTCTGAGAGGAGGGAGGATAGCGTCAAGCTCTGTTTTTTGTTCTTTCAGTGAACGATGATCAATACGCGCATCGATACCAGCCTTTTGCATGTGCTCGTTCGCTGTGTCTGCCCAGCTCTTGCGCCATTCTTGTAGCTGCTCTTTGCTGTTCCATTCTCTGACCTTTTGCCCGAACCCTGCACCGTCCGGAGTAAGGCGGCGAGTAGTTAGCATTACGTGAAAATGTGGGTTGTCGCTATCGAGCTTGTGAAATGCTATATCTGCAATCATTCCATTTTTTACAAAGTTCTCATTACAGAAATCTATTGCTAACGCCTTTTTTTGTTCGTCTGTCATTTCTATGGGAAGCGCAATATTAAACTCGCGAGCTAATTGCGCATCTTTTCTTTTTTCATTTTTTTCTATCGTGTTCCACAAATATTCAGGTTTCAAAAATCTTTGATCTGCTCCTTGTGGTATTAATATCACACTATCCGAAATACCTTTCTTTTTGCTGTAGTCGTGGATCTCTCCGGTATGTTCATCTGTTAACTTTTCACCGTGGCGATATGCTGCCGCAGCTACGCTACTATGTCCCTTTGAGCGGCTTATTGTTTGGGCGCTCATATGAAATATTGCCATTGTTTTTATCCCCTGATATTGAAAGCACATATATAAAAAATAAGTAAAACTATTTTTGCATTATCAAAAATCAATAATGTAATATGAGCATAAAGCGAGTATTCATTGTTATTTTTTGATTGCAGTAAATCCCCATTTATGGGGCGCACACATTCGAAGAATGTATAAGTGCGCTATTGTAGTTTTTAGCAAAACTAAAATAGCCGCTGCACGTAAACCTTTTATCTATAAAATCGCGCTCTGGAAATTAAAATACACATATCGCGCTTTACTTAAACAAATAAATATATTACTTAAATATATATAACACAAAAACTTAAAAATAAAAGAGGTAGAATATGAATGATTTTGATAAAAAAATAGAAGTGGCAGCGTCTGAACTTGTTAGATTGATTATTAAAAAACTACAAGATGAAAATACGGATGTTATATGTAGAACGAGCTTATTTATAACTTACAACTTTTTTTCTCATGAAAGCGATTTTATTGTTGTTTATGACACGTTAGGGGGAGAACTGGAATGATTGGAAATTATAACAATGATTACGACTATGATGATAATGAGTATTTAAATGATGACACTATAGAAATCCCTTTGAGCTGTGAAGATGACGAATATAGAGAGGGTTATTTAAGAGAACAAGAACAAGAACAAGAACAAGAACAAAAATCCGTTTTACAGAAAATGATTGAGTATAAAAATGAAAATACGTTTTTGGGTCATTTATACGAAATGTCCGGCGTTTTTGGGTTTACTGTTGTTTTATTATTGGGGTTTATCCTGACTTTGCCTATTTTATTTATAAGTGGTGCTATTGCGTTTTTTATTACATTGAAAGAGAGGTTTTAACATGGCGTTTAATATAGAAAAATATAATAAAGTAAAAAAAGAGCTTGAGCAAAAAGCAAACTTACTAAACAGGATGGAGCAAGAAATGAAAGCTGAAAAAAGGAAAGAAGATGCAGCGCGTAAAATAAAAGTCGGCGCTGAACTAATAAGAATAGTTAGAGAGAATAATATTGAAACTTTAGATTTTGCGAATGACATTTCTTTATTGGTGGGTGCTTTAACTAATAATCTAATATTAAAAAGAATACACGATCAACGTGAGTTTTTAAAAGTAGAAGGCGATAAGAGACTTAACGAATGGAAGCTAAAAAACAATAAAAAAAGGAGCAAGGCGGATGAATAACATAAGACCTAACCCTAACCCTCAACGAGAGGGAACGGCGGACATGATGAACCGCCTGAACTTCTATGATACGTCTTTTGCTTGTTTGCATTTTCTAATGATAGATTTTGATAATGACATGCAAGAAATGAAAAGAAAAAAAGATTTTCACCCGCTCCAGCTTTTAAACAAGCACGATAGAGCAAGTTTAGATTTAGAAATATTAAATATTATTAGAATATCACTTGCTAGCAAAATGTTAGATATTAAAAGTGAAGAACTATTGAATGCTGATTTATATTTTCACAAAAAGGATGAGTTGGATATTTGCGAAGATGCAAGAATAATAGCTTATGTATTTAGAGACTTTGTAAAACAAAGAATAGAAACAGCGATTAAAACTATTGAGGAGAAAAGTATATGAATATATTAGGTTTAATAGCAAAAGCAAAACCAACGGTAGACGACGGCGGTGGTAGTCTCATTCCTGCCGCGATGGGTTTTTTTATTTGTGCTTTTTTAGTTGCTATCATTGCCTCTGTTGTTTCCAGTGCTTTTCGTTCTGCTAAAAACTCAGCAGACGTGAGTATAAATAATGCAAAAAAATATCACATAGCACTAATAAAAGAGCAGCATAGAAAGAAAAGCGGGGGCTGATATGTTTTATTTAATATGTATGGTTTTTATGGTCATATTTTTTATTGCTTGTATGTTGTCGGTTATATATGCGGCTGAAATATATCAGTGGCAGCATTATAATAGCTATAAGTTTAAGCAATGGTTAAAAAGTGGGAGTATAAAAAAAGATGCGCATGAAGAAAAAATAAAAAAGGAAGTGAAAAAAATGACTATAGATTATATATTAAAACTTCTTAAAAAATACAATATAGATTTTGACTCTAACGAGTTAGTAAAAGTAAGTTTTAATATTAAGCTAAAATACTATAAACTTATACTAGCAGAAAAAGAAAGATTGAAAGAAAATAAAATATTAGATGAAGCTGTAAAACATAAAATAAAAATAGAAACTGATAAATTTGACGCTGAAAAGTTTCAACAAGAAGCTGATGAACGTTATAAAGCTTTTATGAAAGAACGCAATAATAAATAGTCTCGATCTCAACTTGTCAAAAAAAATCAAAGAGGGTTCACCGCGTTTTTTTGCGGTGGAAACTTTTATTTTGATTGACAACTCAACAGAGAAAAACACTTTTTATAGGTGGGTGGTTCACGTAGTGAGCCATCCCACCTGATAAGCATTAATCTTCTTCTTTTTCTTCTAATATACTTGAGGCTACATCTTTTATTTCGCCATAATCATCATTTATTAACTCTTGAGTCCACCCGCCAATACTGTATTTTTCGCATACATATCCTAAAAGTTCATCGATATCAAAATCTGATATTTCTTTGATATTATTCTTTTCAATATATTCTTTTATTTCTTTTTCAGTGAACTGAAACGACGATGTAAATTCAAACTCTTGAGTCATTTTATTTATCCTTGATTGAAGGTGCTATTGTTAGCACTTTTGTTAAATTTATTTTTCATGCTGCTATGGCTTTATATCTTTGTGCTTTAATATAATCACTCCACCATTGCATTAATGTTGCTCGTTCTGCCAGATACTCAGCCCGATTATAAGCGGCTATGATCTCATCTTTCTTCGAGTGAGCAAGAGCTGCCTCAAGAACTTCCGTTCTAAACTTGCCTGTTTCTTCTGCCGCTGTTCTTGCAATAGAGCGCATACCATGTGCCACCAGTTCACCGCCAAAACCCATGCGGATGATCGCTGCGTTAGCTGTTTGCTCGTGCATATGGCTAAGAGGAGCTTTGATGCTGGGGAAAACCCACTCACGATGACCGCTGATTAGTTTCATGGATTCAAGAATACGCATAGCTTCCTTACTCAATGGAACCTTGTGAGGCCGTTTCATCTTCATGAACTCAGCGGGGATGTTCCAGAATCGGTTCTCTTCGTCGATGTCAGTCCAACGAGCACGGACAGCCTCTCCGGGGCGAACCCATGTAAGAAGTTGCCATTCAATTAGCAGGCGTGTTTCTAAGCGTATAGATGCGTTTGCTAAAGCCACTATGAACCTTGGTAACTCGCTGGGAGGGAGGGCTGGCATGTTTTGCTTCTTTGGCTTGCTGAAACGCTGTGTGAGGTTATCTGCAGGGTTAAACTCAATAAGCTCTTCTGTGGCCGCATAACGGAAAATTTCGTTCAGTCGGGAAATTATACGGCGTAGAGTTTCAAGAACCCCTCTTTGCTCAATAGGGTCAAGATGTTGTTTCAACATCTTAGGGCGGATCTCTTTAATAGGAATATCCCCCAAAGTTGGAAAGATGTTTCGTTCAAGGCTACGCCAGATATCCTTAGCATGATCTTGCGATATGCCTGATGTTTTAATTTTTTCATCAAGCCATTTTTTCGCCACTGTCTGGAATGTGTGTTCAGTGGCATCTTTGAGCGCTTGAGCTTTTTGCTCATTGTGGGATTGGGGATCGATACCCTGTGCAAGCAAAGAGAGGTATTCATCCCGTAGCGCTCTTGCTTGAGCAAGTGTCAGGTAGGGATAGAACCCAAGACTCATTTTGGCCCGTTTCTTGGTTAAAGGAACGGTATAGCCGAGGTGCCAGATTTTTTTGCCACTTGGTTTGATACGCAGGAACAAGCCATCTCCATCCCATAGCGTGAACTCTTTCTCTGTGGGCTTGGCCTTTTTGATCTCTGTGTCAGTGAGTTTTGTTGCTACCTTCGGCATTTTTGCTCCCTCATTTTTGCTCCCTCATCGACGAGGGACAATAGGAGGGTGTCATAAGTCGTAGATTCTAGCAATTCTCAGTAGACCTTAATAGACGTAAAAAAGCCCGCAAGGCTGGTTCCATGCGGGCTTAGTAGACTTCAGTATACTTCAAATAACTAAAAAGTGGTGGAGCTGGCGGGAGTTGAACCCGCGTCCGAAATTCCTACATCCTCGGCACTACATGCTTAGTCAGTCTTTACATTCGCACGCCAGCTGCGGACAGACACGCCACTAACGAACTAGCCTGATTAGTTTTAGCACTTCAGCCCCAGGCAGGACATCCGCGCGATCTCTTTTGGGTTTGACCTCTCTTTATCCCCGTCTTAAGAGCGGAAGCTAGGGAGAGAGGGCTCTTAGCAGGTTATTAAGCTGCTAAAGCGTAGTTTTCGTCGTTTGCGACTATTTTTTTGCGGCTTTTTACGAGGCCAACCGCCCCTCGGCATGCACCTTGGGTTTCGCAAATCCCGTCGAATCCAGAATCAGCCCCAATGTGTTATGGCAAGTATACCAGACTTGTGACACGCGTGACCAGCCCCTGCAACCCCTTATCCTCAACGATTTAGCGCTCCCGTAGCGCTTCTTTTGCGCGATTAAACGGTTTGATTAAATAGTCGACGATGGTTTTTTCACCGGTTTTGATATCCACGCTGGCAATCATGCCCGGAACGATGGAGAAATGACGCCCCAGTTTGTTCTGCAAATAGTCCTGATGGGTACGGATAAACACGCGGTAGTAGAAGACTTCTGGCTTTACTTTGTCCTGAATGGTGTCCGGTGAGATGGTTTCGACCACGCCTTCCAGCCCACCGTAGATGGCGTAGTCGTAGGCGGTGATTTTCACCAGCGCTCGCTGTCCGGGGTGAATAAAGGCGATATCGCGCGGTGACAGGCGCGTTTCTATCAGCAGGTGATCGTCGACCGGTACAATCTCCATCATCTCGCCGTTGGGCGGGATCACGCCGCCAATGGTGGTGACCTGGATGTTTTTCACGATGCCGCGCATCGGGGCGCGGACGGTCAGACGGGTGACGGAATCTTCACGCCCTTTCAAAATGGCCGCCAGCATATCTACTTCGGCGTTGGCTTTTGACAGTGCTTCCCGCGCCTGCACGTAATACTGCGAGCGCAGGTCGGTGATTTTTAGTCCGAGGTCGCTTTTTTGTCGCTGCAGGCGCAGCACTTCCACATGGCTGGCGGCGCCGCTTTTCTCCAGCCGCTGGGTGATTGCCAGCTCTTTATTTACCGAGACCAGCGCATCCTGGAGTTCGACCATCGCGTCGGCAAGCTGCGCCCGACGGCTTTTATACAGCCGGGTTTCGGAGGCGATAAGGTCGGGCCAGGCGTTCAGTGCATCGGGAAAGGTCAGCGGCAGATCGTTGACTTCGGCATTGAGTCGCGCGCTGGAGGCCAGCGAGGCGCGGTATCGGGCGGCGCTTTCGCCGACGTTAGATTCCGAGCGGGTCGGGTCGAGACGGGCCACTACCTGATTGGCCTGTACTTTGTCTCCTTCGCGCACCGTCAGTTCGGCGAGGATCCCGCCGTCAAGCGACTGCAGCACCTGTTCGCGCGAGCTGGGGATCACTTTGCCGCTGCCGGTGGAGACTTCATCCAGCGTCCCGAAGTATGCCCAGATGCCCAGAATGGCAAACAGCAGCGTGCTGAGCAGGATAATTCGGCTGGCACCGGAAAAGCGCTGTTCGTGGCGGATGTCGAGGTCGTCCATGGCGGCATCATGCGGATTGGTTTTCATTTTTCCACTCCCGACCGTGAGTCTGTGCAGGCGCGCGACTCGCGTTCAGCGCCTGTGCTTTCGGGGCATCCATCACCAGTTGACCTTCTTTTAACACCACCACGCGCTCGACCAGTTCCAGAACCGGTACGCGGTGGGTGGCGACGATCAGCGTGCGGTTGCCGAGCCATTGGTTTAGCCGTTGAATAAACTCCCGCTCGGTATGTTCATCCAGCGAGGCGCTGGGTTCGTCGAGCAGCACAATATTGGGCGAGCGCAGCAGCATTCTTGCCAGCAGAATGGATTGCCGCTGCCCGCCGGAGAGGCCGTTACCGCCTTCCATAATCGGGTGTCCCAGCCCTTTGGCGAGGTGTTTAACAAAGGTGGCTGCGCCGCTGACTTCCAGCGCGTCGAATATCTGAGCATCGCTGACATGCGGGGCGCCGAGGGTCAGGTTCTCACGCAGCGTGCCAAAAAACAGGCGTGCATTTTGGCTGAGAAAGCCGATGTTGCGGCGTAAATCGGCCATGTCGATCTGTGCCAGGCTCAGGTTATCGAGCCGGATGTCGCCCTGAATCAGCTCCACACCGCCCGCCATGGCCTGTAGCAGGGTGGATTTCCCCGCGCCGTTACGCCCGAGGATGGCGATGCGTTCCCCTGGCATCACCTCGAGGCGGGCGATGCGCAGCGGCACCTGTTGATCGTCGCTGTGGTAGCGAAAGTGGGCGTTCTCAAACAGATAGTGCCCGCGAAAGATTTCCTGATGTACCCGGTTCTCATCGTGCTGGGTTTCGGTGGGGAGCTGCATAATGCTGTCCAGCCCCGTCTTCGCTGCCTTGACCTGCTGCCAGCGCGCCAAAACGCCGCACAGATTAGCCATCGGGGCAATCATTCTTGAGCCGAGCATTGAGGCCGCCACGACCGCGCCGGTAGTCATGGTGCCTTCGATGACCATCGGCGCACCGAACATAATAATCGCAGCGTAGACCAGACTTTGTACCGACATGCCCCAGCCAATCAGCCCTTGAGTCAGCTTGCGCGTGCGCAGTCCGGACTCGCCGGTAATGCGGATGTAGCTGTTCCACTGCTGCAAAAAGCGGTTCTCCGCCTGCATCAGCTTGATGTCCTCCAGCCCCTGGACGCTTTCGACCAGCACCGCGTTACGCAGCGTGGACTCGTGTGCAGCCTGGTTGGCGAGCATAGCCAGCTTCTTCTGTAACAGCAGGCCAGGCAGGATCATCAGGATCGCAGCGACGGGCGCTATCCACGCCAGCTGCGGGGCGATGCAGGCCATCACGACGATAAACAAAAAGAAAAAGGGCAGATCGACAAGGGTCGACAGGGTTGAGGAGGTGATCATCTCCCGTACCTGCTCCAGTTCGCGGAGCTGGGAAATAAAGCTGCCGGTGGAGCGGGGGATGGCGCTGTTACGCAGGCGCAGTGCGTGGCTGAACACGCGATCGGAAATGCGCATATCGGCGCGCTTGCCGAGTACATCCATGATATGGGTACGGGCTTCGCGCAGTAAAAAGCCGAACAGCACCGCCACCAGCACGCCGGTCGAGAGCACATACAGCGTGGGATACGATTGGGCCGGGATCACCCGGTCGTAAACCTGCATCGAGAAGATAATCCCGGCGAGCGACAGAACGTTAATCAGAAACGCGGCTACCATCACCGGCAGGTAAGGCCGGATGTCCTGGAGCACCAGGTCGCGCATCCAGTCCGGCTTAAAGCGCGAAACATAGCGGTCGACCCGACTGTCTTTGAGCGCCGACAGCGGGCGCAGGGCGGTAATGGTGTGGATCTCCGGCAGCAGCTCGGCAATCGCCAGCCGGTTGCGCTGGCCTTCTTCGGCGATGATAAACACATCCAGCGCATCTTCACCGTTGAAGTGCTCTATTACCATAATTTGGCCGTCGCGTAGCTCCGCCACAACCGGTAAACGCCACTGGCTGAACAGATGTTTTGTGGTATCCAGCGCATGAAACGACAGCCCCGCCTGGCGCGCGAGCTGCGTCAGGGCGAGGGGTTTATTTTTTCCGGCAAACCACGGAGCGTTGGCCTGAATCGCGCCGGGCGAGCAGGTGACGCGATAGTGGCTGGCAATGTGGCTAATGGCCTGTGCCCACAGGTTCAGGGCGGGCTCGCTAATCGTCTCTTCTGCACCCGGCTCGACGTGGCTCATAGCTGGATCTCCACTGACTGGATGCTGCGATTGTTGAGGGCGAACGCCTGGCGCAGCGTGCCGGTATTGTAGAGGCAGTTCAGCTGGAGTTGACGAAGCTGGCTTTGGGTTTGCAGTTCGGCAAAGCGGGCCTGATACACCTCCTGCTCGGCATTAAGCACGTCGAGCAGCGGACGAGAGCCGAGATCCAGATATTGCTGTTGATACAGTTCGCGCGTGCGTTCGCTCAGCCGTTGCTGGCGGCGCAGGATCTGCAGGGCGGTGGCAAGGCTCATCGCCTGGCTGCGGGATTCGAGCAGTTTCTGGCGCACGTCGAGTCGGGTACGCTGAACAGAATACTGCGCCGAGTCTACCGCATGCCCAGCGGCGTTGCGCCGGGCGGTGAGTCCGCCTCCCTGATACAACGGCATCTCGACTTTTACCCACGTAGAGTACTGTGTTTTGTCGAGCACCTCATGGCTGGGATATTTGTCATTGAGATAGTGCTGTACGGAAGGTTCGAGAGAGATGGTGGGCGTCATCTGCGCGTTGGCGTAATCCAGATTGGCCTGTGCGACATTAGCCTGCGCCCAGGCCGCCAGCACCGCAGGTACCAGCCTGTCATCAGGCTTGGTGATGTCGCAGCTGCTGTCCAGTTTCACCGGAAACTCGTTGCTGACGCCGTTGAGCGAGTTCCAGCCAAGAAAGCTCATCAGTGTCGCCTTGCTGCTGTCGAGGTTCGCCTGATACTGCGCCAGCTGCGAACGGGCGGATTCGATACGTGCGTCGGTTTGTACAACGTCAGAGAGCGACGTGGCCCCTTCGTCGTTGCGTTGCCGGGTTAGCCTGCCAATGCCGTTCAGGGCGGAGAGCTGCGCTTCGGCGGCGTCGACCATTTGCTGCCAGGACTGTACCTGCACAATGGCGTTGGCGGTTTCGTGGGCGACGGTGTCAATGCTGAGTAAGACGTTGGCCTGCTGCTGGGCGGCCCCCGCGGTTTCGGCGCGTACCTGACTGGCGACTTTGCCAAAGTCATACAGCATTTGCGAGACCGAGATCACCAGCGACGGGCTGAAGCCATGATCGTTATAGGTATTGCTGTAGCCGTTGTTCACCCCGGCCGTGACCTGCGGATAATATTTCGATTTCGCCACGTCTATCTGCTCATTTTGCGAGAGCAGTTTGCCGATCGATTCACGGATCGCAGGATGCCAGCTTACGGCGCGGCTTACCGCATCGTTAAGCGTCAGGTTGCCGGGCGCGGCGGCGCTCAGCGGGAGTTCGGCCACCGACCCATCCAGAGAGGGGAGCATCTGGCTGGTGGCCAGCCCTTCCGGCGTAATGATTTGCGGTTCATCTTCGGCATTCACCTGTAAGGAACAGAGCGTGAATGCCAGCAGCAACGTAACAGAGGCGACATTTCTCATCGTATATCCCTTTCAAAATACGGCAGTGACGACTGTTATTGCCCCGGACGTCATAGCATCCGGGGCTGTTGTTATGGCGTTTTGGTGCTCACGTCAGGTCACAATATGATTTTGTTGGATCAGCTCATCGAGCGTGGTGTGAACGTTCTCCAGTGTCACAAGGCTGGTTGATTGATAGGTGGCGCCCGTACCGTCGCGGTCGATGGACACCACTGTGTTGTTACCGCTGGTGGACACGGTGAGATAATTGCCGAGCGTGGCGCTCTGCCCGTTCCAGCCCAGCAGCAGGTCGCCGATATCGATTTTGTCACCCTGCGCCAGCGAGAAGTTGCTCCAGGTGTCCGCGGTTCCGTTGCCGCCGGTTGCATTATTGGCGCTGAGCAGGTGGTAAATCAGCGTATCGCCGTACGCGCTGCCGATAACCCGATCGGCCTCCGCAGTGCTGATCACCTGTGGATTCATATCGATGGTCAACGTGGCGCTATCGGTATGTCCTTTTTGGTCGTTAAGGGTGTAGTTAAACGTCTCTTTGGTCTTGATGGATTCCAGTGAGACATCGCTGTTGAGGGTATAGGTGTAATGCCCATCAATGCCCATTGTCAGTTTGCCGTACAGTCCATTGATCGTGGCGCTGGCGGTGCTGCTGCCCAGCGGATCCAGCGTGGCGGTACTGCCGCCCGCGCCGTTCACCGTCAGCAAGGTGTGCACGCTGGCGATATGGTCGCCGTCATAGATGTTGCCGGTGACGCTATTGACGCCCGCGGTTTCGAAGTTATCGAGATCGACTATTGTCCCTTTCACGCTGGGGGTGATGGTGATGGTGCCTAGCCCCAGCGCACCCGCGTTGCCGGTATAGTCGAGGCGATAGTTCCCGGCATGTAGCACCAGTCCGTTCAGGGCAATATCAAGATTGCCGCCGATTAGGAGCCCGCCGTTGAAGGTATCCCCGGCAACTTTAACGCCATTGCTGTCGTACAGCGCCCAGGTCACGTTCAGCCCACCCAGCGTCAGCCCTGATGCCACGTTAAAATGCAGCACCACGTTTTGCACCGCTGTACCCGCTGCGACTTCAACTGTTCCGGTACCACTTTTCGAGCTGGGTCCCAGCACAGTGGTCCAACTGGCCGATCCCACGCTGGAATCACTAAAGGGCTGAGACGTATCCTGCAACGTCGTGACCGCCATCTGGCTGCTGGTGTCGTTCACCGCGTCCAGCGCCAGCGGGGTTGGTTTGATGTTCAGCGACGCGCTGCCGGTATCGCCATTTTGCGCCTTGACCGTATACACAAAGCTGTCCGGCGTATTGATGCTGTCCGCGCCCAGTCCGCTTTTCAGCGTGTAGCTGTAGTTCCCCTTCGCATCGATAGTGAGTGTGCCGTACTGTCCCTCAATACGGGTTGTGCCTGTTAAATTGACTGCGACGCCGTTCACGTCGGTGATAACCGTACCGACGGGCGCGGAATCATTGGCCAGAATATTACCGTTGGTTGAGGCACTCAGACTGTCCACCGCATAGGTGTGATCGGCCTGAATATTCAGGGTGTAGCTGGTCAACAGCGCCAGACCGCCGCCGGCGTTCAGCAGGAACAGGTAGTCACCGCCCGGCAGCGTGATGGTGAAATCTTTTGATTTTCCACCCAATACTGCCGTGACCCAGTTGGGTTGTACCCGATACTGCTCGTATTGCTGAATAGCGTCATTAAAACGGTAGACGTACAGATCAAAGCCGCCGAGCGTTACGCCGAGAACGTCGGCCTGAATCGTCAGCGTGCGGGTGGCGCCATCTTCAACGTTGAATTTGATGGGGTTGGTTAACCCGTCGACCAGACTGACGTCCAGCACATTCCCCAGGCCTACGCTGGCGAGCGTAAAGCCGGTTTGTTTTGATGGTCCGTGGTCGACCACGCTGACCTCGGTGCCGTAGGTCAGTGAGGCGACATCGTCTGCCGCTGTTACCGTACTGGTCGTCGGACCCTGGCCCAGCGCCACCACCAGTTTTGCCGAAGAGTGGTCGTTACCGTGCGTCAGCGTATAGGTGAAGCTTTCAGATCGACCGTATACCGAGGCGGATTTATCGGTGAGGGTGTAGGTATAACTCCCGTCCTGATTAATATGCAGGGTGCCGTATTTACCCTGCACATCAGCCCCGCCCAGCGGAATGTTCACCACATTGCCGTTGCCATCGGTAATCGACGTCACCCGCGTGCCGGATGGGGCGTTATCCTGCCCGTTGGTGGGGTCAGTATCGGTGATGATATTGCCGGATTCGCTGGTGCCGCCGGTGATCGTTCCGGCGCTGGTTTTGACCACCGCCACGTCCAGACTGGTGAAGGCTCCGGTCGCCAGCAGGCTGGTGTTGTAGCTGACGACACGGTAGTCCCCACCGGTAAGCCCGCCATAGTTGAGCGTCACGCCGGAGGCGCTGAGCGTCAGCAGGTCGGCAAAATCGGCTTTACCAGTATCGACCACCGTCACCCAGGCGTTGAGCGTGGAGTCAAAGCGCTGGATAACAATCTCCATGGTACTCAGCAGCGACAGCACAATGCCGGTTGCTGCCGCGTTGATGGTGATGGTGCCGCTGCCGCCGGTCTGGATGTTGAAGTTGACGAGTGCAGTGTTGTCTCCCAGTACCTTCAGCACATTATCCACTGCACCGACCAGCAGGAAGCCATAATCGCTTTTGTGCTCGTTGGTGACCGTGAAGTCGGTTTGTAGCGCCAGACGAGTGACGTTGTCTTCAGCCAGCAGCGGTAAGACTGGCGCGAGGATGCTGGTCGGCGTTGAGGTGTTGCCTGCCGCGTCGGTCGCAGTAGCGGACAACGACTGGCCCTCAATCTGGCGTACCGGCAGGGTGACGCTGTAGACCCCGCTGCTGTTGGCGACCGCCGTAATGCTGCCGCCTCCGGGCAGGGAGATAGTGACCGTACTGCCTGCTTCGGCGATGCCGCTGACTGTGCCGCCGTCGGCGCTGATCAGCACCGATGGCGGCGGCGGTGGCGTGGTATCGACAATGACGTTAAACGCGCCAGACAATACGCCGGAACCGTTGGCGTTAGCCGCACTGGCGGTAAACGCGTGGTTGCCTTCACTGAGCGCGCCGGAGGGGGTAAAGCTCCACAGTCCGTTGCCGTCCGCGGTTGTGGTGCCCATCAATGTTCCGTTGTTGTACAGGCTGACGACGGCGTTAGCCTGTGCCGTGCCGCTGAGCATCGGACGGGTGTCATTGGTGGTTTTTCCGGCGGCGACATTGCCGGTGACCGTACCAATGTCATCAAAAACGCTGGCGATAATCGGTGCGGGTGGTACCCCGGTAAACGGGGCCAGCGCGTTGCCAGGCGTGCCGGTATTCCCGGCGGCATCCTGCGCGCTAACCTGCAGCGTTTGTCCGCTGATCTGCGGCGGGTTGAGGGTAAAGGTGAAGTTGCCGGCGGCGTTGGCCGTGGCGGTGCCGAGCACGGTGCCGCTGCTTGTCGTGACGATCACCGTGCTGTTGGCTTCCGCAACGCCGGTCAGCACAGTACCGTTGGCGTTAACCGCCAGAGCGGTGGGAATACCCGGAGCGACGGTATCGACCACAATCGACGCGGCAGCCGACATGCCGCTGGTATTGCCCGCGCTGTCCGTTGCGGTAATAGTAAATGAATGGGGGCCCTGACCCAGTGCGGTTGACGGGGTGTAGTTCCAGTTGCCGCTGCCATCCGCCGTTACGCTGGTGACAAAGTTGCCGTTGTCATAAATATCAACCCGGGCATTGGCTTCCGTGGTGCCGTTTAACGTGGGGCGCGCGTCATTGGTGGGCTGGTTGTTGCCAATCGACCCGGTATTGGGACCGACATCATCAACAATGCTGCTAATTGACGGCAGCGTGGGGGCGGTGGTGTCCACGTTAATCGTAAAGCCCGTCGTTGCACCGCTGGTGTTGCCCGCGGGGTCGGTGGCGGTGACGGTAAAGGTGTGCGAACCATTCCCCAACGGTGTCGTTGGGGTAAACGACCAGCTGTTGTTACTTTGCACGAGAGCAGTGCCGAGCAGCGTGCTGCCGTCATAAATATTGACGGTGCTGCCCGCTTCGGCGGTACCGTTAAGCGTAGGGCGGGCGTCATTGGTCAGTTGCCCGTTGCTCAGTGCGGCATTAAACACGCCGCCAGTGATGTCATCCACCACCGAGGTCAGGATCGGTGTTGATGGCGCAACGGTATCAACGTTAAGAATAAATCCGCTTGACGCCGGGCCGACGTTTCCGGCCGCATCCGTGGCGATGGCGGTGAAGACATGCTGGCCGTTACCCAGCGTAGTGGACAGAAACTCCCAGGTACCGTCTATTGTTGCGGTAACAGTCGTCAGCAGCGTGCCGTTGTCGTAAATGGCAATCCGGGCGTTGGCCTCCGCAGAACCGCTCAGCACGGGGCGGGTATCGTTGGTCCAGGCACCGCTCGACAGCGTGCCGGTGCCCGGTTGTACGTCATCAAAGGCCTGGATAATGGTGGGTGCCAGCGGGGCGACGGTATCCACAATCAGGGCAAACCCGGCAGACGACACGCTGACGTTGCCGGCCGCGTCGGTGGATGTCACCGTCAATACGTGATTGCCGTTACCCAGCGCACTCCCCGGTGTGAAATTCCATACGCCGTTTCCGTCTGCAGAAACCGTGTCGATAAGCGTGCCGTTGTCATAGATTTTGACCGTCGAATTGGCCTCCGCCGTACCGTTAAGGGTAGGGCGCGCATCGTTTGTCGCCTGACCGTTGTTCAGATTTCCTGTTAGTGGGCCGACATCATCGCTGACCTGGGTAATAACCGGCGTGTTCGGTGATACCGTATCAACCGTGAACGTAAAGCCGCTGGAGGCCGGGCTGGTATTGCCCGCGCTGTCGGTGGCAGTGGCGGTCAGCGTATGCGGACCGTTACTCAGAGCGTCCGTTGGCGTAAAGCTCCAGGTGCCGCCTGCACCGACGGTGGTGGTGCCAATGGGTAAACCGTCGCTCAGGATAGTAATCGTTGCGCCGATTTCACCCGTTCCACTCAGCGCTGGACGGGTTTCGTTGGTCGTCTGACCGTTACCTATTGGCCCGGTGGTGGGGGCCGTGTTGTCCTGTACGTTACCGATGACCGGCGCCAGCGGGGCAACGGAATCCAGTTCAAGGGTAAAGGCGGAGGACGCCCCACCCGTATTACCGGCCTGGTCTGTGGCTGTCGCGGTGAAGACATGCTGCCCCTGACCCAGCGCGTTTTCCGGTGTGAAGGTCCAGTTGCCGGATTCGTCTACCCGCGCGGTACCTATTTCGACACCCTTATCTTTTATCGTGATAGTCGCCCCGGCTTCCCCTTTGCCGTTCAGCGTTGGCTGCGCGTCGTTAGTCAGTTGCCCGTTCGTCAGTGAGGTATTTCCCGGTTGGTCGTCAATCACCGAGGTGATGATTGGCGCGGCTGGCGCCAGTGTATCGACAACCAGCAGGAACGGCGGCGTTGTCGGGCTGATGTTGCCCGCGCCATCGGTGACGGTAGCGGTTAACGCGTGATTGCCTTCACCGAGAGCTGGGGCTGGTGTAAAGCTCCAGTTGCCGTCTGCGTCGCTGGTGGTGGTGCCAATTACCGTCCCTTTATCAAGAATAGTGACGACCGAATTCGCCTCGGTCACGCCTTCCAGTGTTGGGGTGTTGTCGTTGGTCGACTGCCCGGAGGTGAGCGTCTGGTCCGTGCCGACGTTGTCCTTCACCGTCACAATGGACGGCGCGTCCGGGACTAAGGTATCGACAATAATGCGGAAACTGTCGGAGGCAGCGCCCTGGTTGCCTGCGGCATCCGTCGCGCGCACAGTGAAGTCATGCGGGCCTTCGCCCAGGGCATTGGTTGGGGTATAGCTCCAGAATCCGCTGCTGTTGACGGTGGTAGTGGCATAGACACCGTTGCCATCGTAGAGAGTGATGGTTGCGCCTGCTTCGCCGGTACCGTTAAAGGTTGGTCGGGAATCGTTGGTAAGTTGTCCTTTGTCTAACGTGCCCGTACCGGGCGTGACATCGTCAATAATGCTGGCGATGGTCGGGGCCAGCGGGGCGACGGTATCGATAGTGATGGTGTAATTAGGTGATTGACCGCTCTCTGCACCACCTACTGTTTGCGACACGGTGAAGTTATACGCGGTACCGTTTGTCAGTGGCGTGGACAGTTGGTAGCTCCATGCGCCGGAGGTGGCATCGGCGGTCACTGTGGTGGGCTGCAATACGCCATCAATATAAATATTCACGGTTGCGCCTGGAGTCGCTTTTCCTTGCAACAGTGGCAGGATGTCGTTGGTAGTTTTACCACTGCCAATCACGCCCATGACTGGGGCGACGTCGTCCACAATTTCCAGCGTCGGCGGAATTGGCTGTCCTGAGTTCGATGCTAAAAATGACGTTTCATCGCTTTGATTTCCGGCGGGGTCCTGTGCGATAGCGGTCAGCGACGCCCCTGATGTCTGTGCCGGAGAAAGAGTAACGGTAAATTGTCCCGTTAAAGCATCGGCAGTTGCGCTGCCTAATATCGTCGACCCACTTGAAATAATAACGGTACTACCGGGTTCAGCTGTTCCGCTGACGCGTGTTCCATCTGCGTCAATGAGTGTAATTAATGGTGCATTTGGGGCCTGAGTATCAAGATTTAGCGTGATGGGGGATGCAATGGAAATACTGTTTCCGTTGCTGTCTTTGGCAACAAAAGTGAGCGTATTTCCACCTTCATTAAGCGGTACATTTATGCTCCATGAGCCGTCGACACCGACCTGAACGAACGCGATGGCATCAGGTAGCCCATTGCTATAGATGTAAACGGTACTGCCAGCAATACCGGTTCCACTGATAGCCGGAGAGCTATCGTCCGTTGCGCTACCGGTACTCAATAACCCGGTGATGACACCGTGATCGTCCTCAATACTGGTCACGATTAGAGGGGTGCTGTTCACCGTAAACGAGACGCTGTTTGAGGCGTCGCTGGCATTTCCTGCCGCATCGGTGGCGATGGCGGTCAGCGTGTAGCTGCCGTTGGTCAGCGCCGGGTTGGGCGTGATACTCCAGACGCCGCCTGCAACAGTAGCCGTGCCAATTACCGTACTGCCATTGTACAGGGTGATTATGTCACCGTTGGAGCCGGTTCCGCGGATGGTCGGCGTGGTGTCATCCGTCACCGCGCCGGCGGCGAGATCGCCTCTGACATCGCCGACGTCATCATTAACCGCGGTGATAACCGGCGGCGCGGACGGCGTCGTATCGATGCCCAGGGTGACGGCATCCGAACGCGGGCTAACGTTGCCCGCCGGATCGGTGGCGGTGAGGGTGACTTGATAGCTGTCCGGATTAATCGGGTCGGTTGGCGTAAAGCTCCAGGTGCCATCCGCCCCGACCGTCGCCGTGCCTAGCGGTTCGGTTCTGCCGTCAAGATAGATGGCGATAACATCTCCGGCACTCCCGGTTCCGCTGAAGGTTGGCGTGGTATCGTTGGTGATGCCGTTAGTGATAATGCCCGTTATCGGATTGGCATCATCAGTGATGGTTGGCGGCTCTGGCTTCGTGGGCGGCAGGTTATCTACTGTCAGCGTAAAGCCGGCGGACGGGATCCCCGTGTTGCCAGCCACGTCTGTCGCTGTGGCGGTGAATTTGTGTGGACCGTCTGTAAGCAACGTTGGAGTAAAGGTCCAGGTGCCGTTTGGCTGCACGGTGGCCGTACCCAGACGGACGTCATTATCAAAAACGGTAATTGTCGCACCCGGCTCGCCGGTGCCTGACAGCTTGGGGTTGTCGCTTTTGGTGCTCCCGCCGTTAGCCAGCAGTTTTGTCTCACTGCCAATAAGTCCTTCCGCTGAGGTGATAACAGGGGCGGCTGGCGGCGTGGTATCAATCGTCAGCGTGAAATTACCGGCACTGCTGGCGTTACCCGCTTTATCTGTCGCAATAGCTGACAACGCGTGTGGACCCTCACTCAGCGGTTGAGTGACCTGAAAACTCCAGCTTCCTTCCGGCGTCACTGTGGCAGTGCCTATGGGGGTAGCCCCATCGTAAATTGTGATCGTGGAATCTGCGACTCCAGTGCCTTTCAGCAGCGGCAGGGTATCGTCTGAACGTCCGCCATTGGCCAGGTCGCTTTGCAAACTGCCTACGTCGTCCGTGGCGCTCGAAATAATGGGGGCATCGGGCGCTTTGGTGTCGACCGTTATGATGACAGGGGGAGCGGTGACGACGTTACCGGCGGCATCCGTTGCGGTCAGCGTAAAACGGTGGGCGCCTTCGCTAAGGGCCTCATTGGCTGGCACGCTATGGCTCCAGGTGCCTGTTCTGTCGATAATAATAACCATCATCTGCAGGCCATTATCATACAGCGTCACCAGCGAGCCGGGTTCACCGGTTCCCGAGAACGTTGGGGTTTTGTCATTGGTGACCCCGTTGTTCGCGACGTTACCGGTGATGCTGCCGACGTCATCGTTGATAAGCGTAATGGCCGGCACGGTGGGGGCGATACTGTCGACAATGATTTTCCAGCTGGCGGCACTGCTGGTGTTACTGGCGGCATCGGTAGCCGTCACCGTAAAGACGTGCGCGCCCTGCGCCAGCGCGGTGGTGGGCGTGTAGTTCCAGTTGCCGTTGAGATCGGCGGTAACGATGGTTAACAGTACGCCATTGTCGTAAATGTTGACCTTAGACCCGGCCTCAGCAGTGCCCTCAATTTTGGGTTTATCGTCGTTGGTCAACCCATCATTCTTGATGGATCCAAGGATATCTTCGACATCGTCAGTGACGGCGATAATAATGGGCTGTTCGGGTGCAGTGAGATCTGGTGCTATTGCTGAAGTTGGCAGGCTTTCGTTGCCTTTGCCGTCCGTGGCGGTGACGGTGACCGTCTCACTGTTGATTTTCGCCGGTGCGATTGACACGGTGAAATTGCCGCCGCTGTCCGCCTGGCCCTTGCCAATAATATGACCATCGCTGTCTTTGACGGTGACGGTACTTCCGGCCTCGGCGTGGCCGCTCACCGACCCTCCATTTCCAGCGACGATAACATCTGTCGGTGCATCCGGTGCCGTGGTATCCGGCGCGGTGACGGAGGCATTGCCCCCTTTGTTACCTGCTGCATCGGTCGCGTTTGCCGTCAGGATCTCACCATTCGTCTGCGGCGGTACCAGCGCTGCGGTGAAGTCCCCATCTGCAGTGGCTGTCGTTGTGCCAATGATATTGCCGCGTGGATCCAGAATATTGACCGTACTGTCAGGCTCGGCCTTGCCGGTGACCTCGTTGCCCGCGCCATTAATCACCAGGTTTGTGGGCGGTTGTGGGGCGGTGATGTCCGGCGCAACTGCCGTTTCTGGCGGGCTTGAGTTTCCTGCCGGATCGGTCGAGATGGCTGTCAGCGTTTCGCCATTGGTCTGCGGCGGTTTGATGGTAATGGTAAATGAACCATCCGGCCCGGCGACGCCGCTGCCAATGGGGGTATTTTTACTGTCGGTGATCACCACGGTATTGCCGGGCTCGGTTTTCCCAGTTACGACAGCACCATCTGCCGAGACGTTGAGATCGTCAGGCGCAGACGGCGGCAGAGTATCAATATTAATGTTGAATGCGGTCGACACTCCCCCGGTACCCGACTGGTTGGTTGCGGTGACGGTAAAGGCGTTCGGGCCGTCATCCAGCGGTGAGCTTGATGTCCAGCTCCAGTTGCCGTTGCCGTCAGCCTGTACGCTGTCGACCGCTACGCCGTTGTCGTAAATATTCACCGTGCTGTTGGCGTCAGCGGTACCGGAAAGCGTGGGCTTGTTATCGTTAGTCGCCTGATTATTGCTCAACGGCCCGGTTGACGGGGCGACGTCATCCATCACGCTGACGATAACCGGTACGCCAGGATAGCCTGAGTTCTGAGCGTTGAATGGTGTGTCTGGCCCGACGTTGCCCGCTTCGTCATGAATTTTTGCGGTAAGTGATTCACCGTGGGTCTGCGACGGTGAAATCGCGATGCTGAAAGTGCCGTCCTGGCCTACAACGGCCGAACCCAGCAGCAGATTATTACTGCCGATAATACTGACCGTGCTGCCTGGCTCTGCGCTGCCGGTGACCGTTGTCCCTTCCGGGTTGACGTTGGTAATCGCTGCCGCCGGAGGCGGGGTGATATCGACAGTGAAGGTGGGCACGGTGGTTTCTGCACTGACGTTACCTGCAGGGTCGGTTTGCGTCAGCGTCAGATTGTGAACGCCTTCGCTCAACGGCGTATCCGGTGTGAATGTCCAGTTACCATTCTCATCAACCTGCGTCATGCCAATCAGGATACCGTTGTCGTAGACGCTGATGAAATTGCCGGCAACACCGATACCAGAGAGCGTCGGCGTGTCATCGTCGATCACGGCGTTACTGGCGATAAAACCTTGAATGGATCCGACATCATCGAGTTCCTGAGAGAGAGCAGGCGCATCAGGGGCGAGGGTATCAATGATAATAACCCAACTGTTTGACATGCCACTGCTGCCCGCGCTGTTCGACGCGCTGACTGTAAACTGGTGGGTACCATCCGCGAGAGGGGGAGATGGTGTAAATGACCAGTTACCACTGGCATCGATGGTGATCTGGCCAATCTCTTTGCCATTATCGAAAATATGCAACGTGGTATTAGCCGTTCCCGTCCCTTGAAGCGTAGGGGTATTGTCGTTGGTGGACTCCTGTTGATTGACAATGCCAGTAATCAGCTCCTGGTTATCGACTACGCTGGTGATGACGGGAACGCCGGGGAGCGCTGGCGTTGTTGGTGGGGTTCCACCGTCGCCATCGCCATTTCCACCTCCAGGGTTATTACCGTTGCCGTTTCCCGGATTATTCCCGTTTCCATTCCCGTTCCCGGGATTATCACCACTGCCACCACTGCCACCACTGCCACCACCGCCACCGCCACCGCCCGCCGCGAGGGCAATTCCGCCCGCCGCCGCCACGCCGCCAAGAACCCACGGCCAGACTGCGCCACCGTCATGACTGCCTTCAGCCGCCATCAGCGGTGTGAGATCGTCCAGATGCTGGAAGTGGAATGCGCCATCAGTATCCTGAACCCACCACAGTGCACCGTTGCTGTCTTCGAGAACGAGTTGGTTTTTATCACTGCCGTTTGCGACATAGAAGTTTTTAATCGTAATTACGTCACCTGAGCGGAGTGTGACCACCAGATCCTGGTTAATACGGGTCAGTTGGCTGATGTCTTCACGCGAAACGGATAATTTCACGATGGACGGTGTACTGAGCGTCACTTCAGAGGCTTCAACATTCGTAGATACACCAGTCAACTTTGATACAACGGCGAGATGACGCATATGTTCACTCCTGATGGCTTGCCGGGGGAATTAATCCGCAACAGCGTTCTGGGAAAATGAGCAGACAGGTGCCCCGTTCATCGTGAAGATGAATTTACACATGTAGTTTCATTGATTAGGTCACAGAGATGTCTGTTTGGTTAGTAAATAAAAATCGGCCTCGGCGTTGAATAGTTCTTTCGTATTAGATGATATAGTCAGAAAGAAAGTATTCCGCAACTTCTGCCTGTTAAAAATATACGGCGATATTTCAGGTGGGTTAGTGTAAACGCCACACAAAATATATGTTTTTTATTATGTTATTGTATTTTAAGTGATTTATTTTTAGCGTGCAGCATGAATTTATAATAAACATCAGTGATAATAATGTTATTAAAATGAAGTGAAATAGACGGAAGAAATTCTTGAAGTTTTATTTTTATTGGACTACAGGCATCATGAAATAACACGGTGATTTACTTGATATTTGAACGATTCAGCAGTATTAAACTATAAGTGTGATGAATATATTGAGGGGGGTTCAATAACTAAATAATAAGGACCAGTCCCATAATGAGAGACTGGTCACAAAACAAAGGTGTTATCTGCCAGCATTTTTCATAATACGTGCTTTATCCACCTGCCACTCACGCTCTTTCACATCGGAACGTTTATCGTGCTGTTTCTTACCTTTAGCGACGCCAATTTTCACTTTGCACCAGGCGTTTTTCCAGTACAGAGACAGTGCCACGACGGTGTAACCTTCGCGGTTCATTCGGCCATACAGCGAATCGAGCTCGCGCTGGTTTAACAGCAGTTTACGGGTACGAGTGGGATCGCAGACCACGTGCGTTGAGGCAACTGCCATCGGGATAAAGTTGGCGCCAAACAGGTAAGCTTCACCGTCTTTAAGAATGACATAGCTGTCGCTGATGTTGGCTTTACCCGCGCGCAGGGATTTGACTTCCCAGCCTTGCAGAGCGAGTCCAGCTTCGAACTCTTCTTCAATAAAGTATTCGTGTCGTGCGCGCTTGTTAAGCGCGATTGTGGCTGAGCCAGGTTTGTGTGCTTTTTTCTTCGTCATAATGCCGCTCAGTATAGGTAATCTGGAATCGAAAAACACCCCATTTCATCCAGCGGGGCGCAAGGCGCTATCTTAGCACGAGTTGGGCTATAGCGTTTTTTTTAGCGGATGATAAATGGTATTATTTGCTCGATTGATATAGATGGAAATTGTTATGCCTCAGATTAGCCGGACCGCTTTAGTACCTTACAGTGCGGAACAGATGTATCAGCTAGTGAATGATGTGAAATCCTATCCCCAGTTTTTACCGGGTTGCACCGGAAGCCGCGTACTGGAGTCGACTCCTGGACAGATGACGGCAGCGGTGGATGTGTCTAAAGCAGGGATCAGCAAAACGTTCACCACGCGCAACCAGTTGACTAATAACCAGAGCATTCTGATGCATCTGGTCGATGGCCCCTTCAAAAAACTCATTGGCGGGTGGAAGTTTACGCCGCTCAGTCATGAAGCGTGCCGTATTGAGTTTCAGCTTGATTTTGAGTTCACTAACAAGCTCATTGAGCTGGCGTTTGGCCGTATCTTTAAAGAGCTGGCGTCGAACATGGTGCAAGCCTTCACGGTGCGTGCGAAAGAGGTTTACAGTGTCAGTGTCAGCTAAAATGGTCGTCGAAGTCGCGTATGCGCTACCCGAAAAGCAATATTTACAGCGCGTGACGCTGCAAGAGGGCGCGACGGTTGAAGAGGCCATTCGCGCGTCTGGATTACTGGAATTGCGCCCTGATATCGACCTCAGTAAAAACAAAGTGGGGATCTACAGCCGCCCGGTAAAACTTGCTGATGCTGTGCATGATGGGGATCGGGTAGAAATTTACCGGCCATTGATTGCCGATCCAAAAGAGTTGCGCAGGAAGCGGGCGGAGAAGTCTGCCAACAAATAGCAGGCAATAAAAAAGGTGCTCAGCGAGCACCTTTTTTGCTATCTGAAGACCTACTTATTGATTACCGGTCAATGCGGGCTTGTTATCAATATTGGTCAACACGCCATTGCTGTTAAAGGTCAGCGTCAGCGTTTGCTGCGTTACGCCTTCGTGTCCTGGTTGCTGACGGAACACATAGAACCAGGTGTTGGTGCCAAAAGGATCGGACATCATCGGTGTACCCAGAGCATAAGCAACCTGCTGTTGCGTCATACCGACACGAACTTTGGACACATCGTTAGCGGTCAGATAGTTTCCCTGGTTGATGTCAGGACGGTAAACCACTCGCTCCAGAGTGGAACAGCCTGCGGTCAACATCAGTAGTACTGCTGCAGCAGCAGTCAGCGTTTTACAGCGCATAGTGATTTGATTCCTTTTCGGGCCCGAGCAGTACGCGGCTCATATGTAATATGCCGATGATAATAGACCTTTCACCACTTTAAAACCTTTTGCTGTCGGGTCGGACGGCGATTTTATGTTGAACTCAGACCGTTACAAGAGAAAAAAGTTTATGCTGCCAGCAGTTCTTTTGCATTTGCGAGGGTATTGCGCGTCACTTCGCTACCGCCAAGTAAGCGGGCGAGCTCCTGCAGGCGCGCGCGTTTATCCAGTGGTTGCATATGTGTTTCGGTCATCGCGCCGTCGGTTTCTTTGCTGACGTAGAAGTGTTGATGTCCGCAACCGGCAACCTGCGGCAGGTGCGTGACGCACATAACCTGCGTGGATTCACCGAGCTGGCGCAGTAGTTTGCCGACGACCGCGGCTGTTGGACCGCTAATACCGACGTCCACTTCATCGAAAATCAGCGCCGGAGTTTCCATTTTACGAGCGGTGATCACCTGAATAGCCAGTGCGATACGCGACAGTTCCCCACCAGATGCGACTTTTGCTATAGGCTGTAACGGCTGGCCTGGGTTGGTGATGACCTTAAATTCAATGCGATCGGCACCGTCTACACTCAGATGGTGTTCATCAAACTTCACCTCAATGCAAAAGAGTCCGTGCGGCATAGAAAGTGCGTGCATGCTCTCTGTAATGAGCTGCCCTAACTCCTGAGCATAGTGCTGGCGCTGGTGATGCAGCGTCTTTGCTGTTTCCAGTGCCAGCTTGTGATGAGTGTTCACTGCCAGAGTGAGGGTTTCGAGTGAATCAGCCTGATCGTCAAGTTGCTGCTGTTCGTCCAGCAGGGACTGATAGAACTGCGGGAGCGCTTCAGGTGCGACATGGTGTTTGCGCGCCAGAGAGATTTGTTTTGCGATGCGCTGCTCAAGCTCGAATAACCGGTTAGGGTCCAGATCCAGCCGGTCACAATAGTGGCGCAGCTCGTCGCTGGCTTCGCTGAGTTGAATGGTTGCCTCTTCAAGCATATCCAGAATACCGGAAAGCTTATTGTCCATACCCGCCAGTTCGCTGACCAACTGCTTTGCCGTGTACAGCTGGCTTTGCAGATTAGCGTCTTCGCCATCTGCCATGATAGCCAGCGCCTGTTGGCTGGTGGTGAGCAACTGCCCGCTGTTAGCCAGGCGCTTGTACTCTTCATCGATCTGCTCAAACTCACCCGCCTGCGGGTTAAATTCGTTTAGCTCTTTCAACTGGTACTGCAACAGCTCTGCCCGGGCAGAGCGTTCCTGGCTTTGCTGCTGATGATGTGCCAGGTCGCGGCAGCTCTGATGCCACAGTTGATAGCGCGTCGCCATTTCCTGAATAAGAGATGCCTCATTGGCATAGCCGTCCAGCAGGGATTTTTGGTGTTCAGATTTCGTCAGCAGTTGATGCGCGTGCTGGCCGTGGATTTGAATTAACAACTGGCCGAGCTCGCGAAGCTGCGACAGTGGTACCGCGGTGCCGTTGATAAAGCCACGGGAACGCCCATCGCTACTGATAACGCGGCGTAGCAAGCATTCACGGCCTTCTTCAAGCTGGTTTTCTTCGAGCCATTGCAGCGCCGCTGGCGTGTCCTTCAGGGAGAAGCGGGCACACAGATCGGCACGCGTAGCGCCAGCGCGCACCATGTCGGCATCGGCACGTCCGCCAAGGCACAAACCGAGGGCATCAATGGCAATGGACTTACCCGCCCCGGTCTCACCGGTGATGACGGTCATTCCGCTCTGAAAATCGATCTCAAGTTCACGAACGATAGCAAAATTGCTGATGGTCAGTTGTGCCAACATAGCTGTTTTCCTGTATGAAAAACCATAACTGTAATTACATACAGTATAAACTGGTTTTTTATACAGTAAAGAGGCTGGGGGTAAATTAAAATAATTTTTTTGACCAGCCGAGCTTGGTGCTTAATGTATTGAAATAGCTGTAGTCTTTAGGGTGAATCAGGTTTAAATGATAATCACAGCGGCGAATCAACACGTCTTCACCTTCCTGTATAGGCAGGGCAATCTGGCTGTCGCAGCTAATTTCGAGATCGCTACGGCGGTGTGAGAAGCGCAGGCGAATGGTGCTGCTACTGTTGATCACCAGCGGTCGCGCTGAGAGCGTGTGCGGGAACATTGGTACCAGCGTAATGGCATCCAGAGAAGGCGTCAGGATTGGGCCGCCGGCAGAGAGCGAGTAGGCGGTAGAACCGGTGGGCGTGGAAATAATCAGTCCGTCTGAACGCTGGGAAAACGCAAAGACCTCATCAATATAGACTTCAAATTCAATCATGTGCGCGACTTTACCCGGGTGCAGCACCACTTCATTGATCGCGGTACTGATACGCTTCTGGCAATCTTGCTGGCACACCTGGGCTTCAAGTAAAAAGCGCTTTTCACTGATGTAGTGGCCTTCCAGCACATCGGCTAACTGCTGATGGGCATTGTCCGGGTCAAGGTCGGTGAGAAAGCCCAGGTTGCCACGGTTGATCCCGATGACCTTAATGTCATAGCGTGCCAGAGTGCGCGCAGCACCGAGCATGTTGCCATCTCCGCCCACCACTACCGCGAGGTCCGCCTGCTGACCAATTTCTGCCAGCGTGCCGGTTTGCACATTTTTCAGCTGCAGTTCGCGGGCGATTTGTTGCTCCACGATAACCTGATACCCTTTTGTGCACAGCCAGCGGTATAGCATTTCATGTGTGGTCAGTGCAGTGGGGTGGCGTGGATGCCCCACAATGCCAATACACTTGAAATGTTTATTCATTTTCTCGAGGTCCTTGTAGCGAAGATGAGTGACAATGTGAGTACTTCCCTTGAATCCCTGAATCTTATCCCCATAATAAGCCAAGTTAGCGAGATGAATGCGAAAAAACGCGGAGAAATTCATGAGTAGTAAAGAACAGAAAACGCCTGAGGGGCAAGCCCCGGAAGAAATTATCATGGATCAGCACGAAGAAGTTGAGGCGGTTGAACCAGACGCTTCTGCTGAGCAGGTGGATCCGCGCGATGAAAAAATTGCGAATCTGGAAGCTCAGCTTACTGAAGCCGAAACGCGCGAGCGTGACAGCGTGTTGCGCATGAAAGCTGAAATGGAAAACCTGCGTCGTCGTACCGAACTGGACGTAGAAAAGGCGCACAAGTTCGCGCTGGAAAAATTCGTTAACGAACTGCTGCCGGTGCTCGATAGCCTGGACCGTGCGCTGGAAGTAGCGGACAAAGACAACGATGCCATGTCGGCGATGATCGAGGGTATCGAACTGACCCGTAAATCGATGCTGGATGTGGTGGCGAAGTTTGGCGTGCAGGTGGTTGCGGATATCGATGTGCCGATGGACCCGAACGTGCATCAGGCGATTGCCATGGTTGAGTCTGACGACGTTGCGGCCGGTAACGTACTGATGGTGATGCAGAAAGGTTATACCCTGAACGGACGTACCATCCGCGCGGCGATGGTGTCTGTGGCGAAAGCCAAGGGCTAATCAGCCTGTCGCGGCGGGTAATGCAGATGCGTTACCCGCCGCGACATTATCATCCCTGGTCCGCCACGCTCTCCCGCAGCGGTTTTACCGGCAAGACCTGCACCTGTTTAATCATATTATCCTGTACGTCGAGAATATCGATATCGTACTGGCCAATGCGCACCCGCGTACCGGCCACCGGGATCTCTTCCAGCGCTTCAAGAATAATCCCGTTTACGGTTCGTGCATCGTCTTCCGGCAGGTGCCAGTTAAAGGCTTTGTTGATTTCGCGCACGTTGGCGCTGCCGTCAATTATCACTGAACCGTCATTTTGCGGGGTGACTTCCTCGGCAAGCGTAGGTGACATGGAGGTGGTGAAGTCGCCGACAATCTCTTCCAGGATATCTTCGACCGTCACCAGGCCCTGAACGTCGCCATATTCGTTAACCACCAGGCCGACTTTCTTTTTGTTGCGCTGAAATTTGATTAGCTGGGTGCTGAGCGGCGTGCCTTCCGGGACGTAATAGATCTCATCAGCGGCGCGCAGCATGGTCTCTTTGGTGAATTCTTTTTTCTCTGCCATCAGGCGCCAGGCTTCGCGTACGCGCAGCATACTAATGGTATCGTCCAGCGAGTCGCGGTAAAGCACAATGCGGCCGTGCGGGGAGTGCGACAGTTGACGCACGATTGATTTCCAGTCGTCGTTGATATCAATCCCGATGATTTCGTTTCGCGGCACCATGATGTCGTCGACGCTGATTTTTTCCAGATCCAACACCGACAGCAGCATATCCTGATTACGGCGCGAGATTTGCGAGCGCGATTCATTCACCAGCGTTCGCAGTTCGTCTTTACTCAGGGAACTGCTTATCACGATATCCGTTTTGATGCCCATCATACGCATCAGCAGACGGGTAATGGTGTTCAGTAACCACACCAGCGGCATCATCAGAATTTGGAGTGGTGCCAGTAAGAAACTGCTGGGATAGGCGACTTTTTCGGGATACAGCGCGGCGATGGTTTTTGGCAGTACTTCAGCAAAAACCAGCACCACAAAGGTCAGCACCCCGGTGGCAATCGCCACACCCGCATCGCCATACAGACGCATACCGACGATGGTGCCAAGCGCGGAGGCGAGAATGTTGACCAGGTTATTGCCGATAAGCACCAGGCTTATCAGGCGGTCCGGTTTGCGCAGGAGTTTTTCAACGCGCTTTGCCTGACGATTCCCCTGCTTGGCCCGGTGGCGCAGGCGGTAGCGGTTCAGGGTCATCATTCCGGTTTCGGAACCGGAAAAATAGGCTGAAATAACCACCATGATGAGAAGCGTAACAATGAGCGTGGTGGTGGAGATGTGTTCCACGTAGGGTTCCTTAAAGACTTAACTCACAAGCTGTTGCAGTATGCGACTACCGAAATAGGCCAGCGTCAGAATACCTGCACCTGCGACGTTAAACCAGACGACACGACGTCCGCGCCAGCCCTCATGGTAATGTCCCCATAGCAGAACGATGTAGACAAACCATGCCACGATAGAGAGCACGGCTTTATCAATATTTTCGGTACTGAACAGGTTGTGCATGTAAAATAGGCCAGTGCACAGGGTCAGCGTCAGCAGAACCACGCCTATCTGAGTGATGTGAAACATTTTGCGTTCAATGCTCATCAGCGGCGGCATTTCATTGTTGAACGCCAGTTTTTTGTTTTTCAGCTGATAATCGATCCATGCCAGCTGCAGTGCGTACAGGGCGGCAATGATCAGCGTGGCATAGGACAAGAGCGAGAGCCCGATGTGGATCATCATGCCCGGTGTGGCTTCAAGGTGGGTGATGTACTCGTTGGGCATAAACGTGGCGCAGGCCAGATTGATTAATGCAAACGCATACACGATCGGCAGCAGCAGCCAGCCGCGATTGCGCGAGGCCACAATGGTCATTACCGTACAGATCATCAGGCTAACCAGAGAACCGACGTTCAGCAGGCTCAGGTTTTGTCCATTCTCGCCACCGGGCAAAATACGTGCTTCCAGGGCAAAAGCGTGGCACACCAGCGCGATAACCGCAGAAAGGATAGCCATACGCCGCCAGCCGCTGTTTTTTTGCAGCAGAGCGGGAACGATCAGCGCAAGGCTGACGGAATAGGCGACAAGGGCGAACAAAGCAAAAACGGGCATATAGGTGTCGACAGTTGACCAGTGATAAAGAAAAGCAGTATAGCGTTACGTGACCGCTGCTCCAACCGTTGCATAACAACAAAGGCGGCTTCATGTTATACTGCGACAAAATTCTGTTGATGTGTCGTGCAAGCGACCGACCGTTTCCACCCCAGGCGAGAGACAATGTTTGATAATTTAACCGATCGTTTGTCGCGCACGCTGCGCAATATCAGTGGCCGTGGACGCCTTACTGAAGACAACGTTAAAGAAACGCTGCGCGAAGTGCGCATGGCGCTGCTGGAAGCTGACGTTGCGCTGCCGGTAGTGCGTGAGTTTATCAATCGCGTAAAAGAGAAAGCGGTTGGTCATGAAGTTAACAAAAGCCTGACCCCGGGTCAGGAATTCGTCAAAATCGTTCGCAGTGAACTGGTTGCGGCGATGGGCGAAGAGAACCAGACCCTGAATCTGGCCGCTCAGCCACCGGCCGTAGTGCTGATGGCGGGTCTGCAGGGTGCCGGTAAAACGACCAGCGTGGCGAAACTGGGTAAGTTCCTGCGCGAGAAGCACAAGAAGAAAGTGCTGGTCGTCTCTGCCGACGTTTATCGTCCGGCGGCGATCAAACAGCTGGAAACGCTGGCTGAGCAGGTTGAAGTCGACTTCTTCCCGTCTGACGTCGGCCAAAAGCCGGTCGATATCGTTAACGCTGCGCTGAAAGAAGCGAAGCTGAAATTCTACGACGTGCTGCTGGTGGATACCGCCGGTCGTCTGCACGTTGACGAAGCGATGATGGACGAAATCAAACAGGTCCACGCGTCTATCAATCCGGTAGAAACGCTGTTTGTTGTCGATGCCATGACCGGTCAGGATGCCGCGAATACCGCAAAAGCCTTCAACGAAGCGCTGCCGTTAACCGGTGTCGTGTTGACGAAAGTCGACGGTGACGCCCGCGGCGGTGCCGCACTCTCTATTCGTCATATCACTGGTAAGCCGATTAAGTTCCTCGGTGTTGGCGAGAAAACCGAAGCGCTGGAGCCATTCCATCCGGACAGGATTGCTTCGCGTATCCTCGGCATGGGCGACGTACTGTCGCTGATCGAAGATATCGAAAGCAAGGTTGACCGCGCGCAGGCTGAGAAGCTGGCGACCAAGCTGAAGAAGGGCGATGGTTTTGACCTGAACGACTTCTTAGAACAGCTTAATCAGATGAAAAACATGGGCGGCATGGCAAGCCTGATGGGCAAGCTGCCGGGCATGGGTCAGATTCCTGACAACGTGAAATCGCAGATGGATGACAAAGTGCTGGTGCGTATGGAAGCGATCATCAATTCGATGACGTTGAAAGAACGTGCCAAGCCGGAAATCATCAAAGGTTCGCGTAAGCGCCGTATCGCTCAGGGCTGCGGTATGCAGGTACAGGACGTTAACCGCCTTCTGAAACAGTTCGACGACATGCAGCGCATGATGAAGAAAATGAAGAAGGGCGGGATGGCCAAGATGATGCGCAATATGAAGGGCATGATGCCGCCAGGATTCCCTGGTAGATAAATATATCGGGCTACCTTATTTGCCATTTTGACCCCGGAGTGTGCTCGAAATGCTCACGTACTGCGTGTACGCTCCGCTTTCTGCGCGCACGCCGACGCCAAACTGGCTGCAACGGTAACGCCCTGGTATCAAGCTTCATCACATGTTGATTGCTTTTTTCTCAGAAATCAGTAAAATTTTCGGGCTTTTAATATGACACCGGGTCCCTTCCCTCGATGGGGCCCGGTGTTTTATTCACACAAGAGGATGTTATGGTTACTATTCGTTTAGCACGTCACGGCGCTAAAAAGCGTCCGTTCTACCAGGTTGTTGTTACTGACAGCCGTAATGCACGCAACGGTCGCTTCATCGAGCGCGTTGGCTTCTTTAACCCAATCGCTAGCGAAAAAGAAGAAGGCACTCGCCTGGATCTGGATCGCATCGCTCACTGGGTTGGCCAGGGCGCGACTATTTCTGATCGCGTAGCTACGCTGATCAAAGCAGCAAACAAAGCAGCTTAATCTGTCACGGTGGTCATGATGAGCAAGCAACTCGCCGCACAGGCGCCCGTAGAACCCATAGTTCTGGGGAAAATGGGGTCTCCTTACGGTATCCGTGGTTGGCTCAGAGTGTTTTCTTCCACTGAAGACGCCGAAAGCATTTTTGACTATCAGCCCTGGTTTATCCAGAAGGCGGGTCAGTGGCAGCAAGTACAGCTGGAAAGCTGGAAGCACCACAATCAGGATCTGATCATCAAGCTGAAAGGTATTGAGGATCGGGATGCGGCGAACGTACTGACGAATTGTGAAATTGTCGTAGATTCCTCGCAGTTGCCAGCGCTGGATGATGGCACTTACTACTGGAAAGACCTTATGGGTTGCCAGGTAGTGACCACTGAAGGCTACGAACTCGGTAAAGTCGTCGATATGATGGAAACCGGATCGAATGACGTCATCGTCATCAAGGCAAACCTGAAAGATGCGTTTGGTATCAAGGAACGTTTAGTACCGTTCCTCGATGGGCAGGTTATCAAGAAAGTCGATCTCGCTACTCGTACTATCGAAGTAGATTGGGATCCTGGTTTTTAAACCACCGGATAAACGGTAAAAGTCGGCGTGATGGGGATTGGCTTGTGTTTATAGGTATCGTTAGCCTGTTTCCAGAAATGTTCCGCGCAATTACCGATTACGGGGTAACTGGCCGGGCAGTAAAAAATGGCCTGCTGAACATCCAGAGCTGGAGTCCTCGTGACTTTGCTCATGACCGGCACCGTACCGTGGACGATCGTCCTTACGGCGGCGGACCGGGGATGTTAATGATGGTGCAACCTTTACGGGATGCCATTCATGCAGCAAAAGACGCGGCAGGTGAAGGCGCGAAGGTGATTTATCTGTCACCTCAGGGACGCAAGCTTGATCAAGCGGGCGTGAGCGAACTGGCAACGAATCAAAAGCTGATTCTGGTGTGTGGTCGCTATGAAGGCGTAGATGAGCGCGTAATTCAAACCGAAATTGATGAAGAATGGTCAATCGGCGATTACGTTCTCAGCGGTGGAGAATTAGCAGCGATGACGCTGATTGATTCCGTCTCCCGGTTTATTCCGGGGGTACTGGGTCATGAAGCATCGGCAACGGAGGATTCCTTCGCCGATGGGTTGCTGGACTGCCCGCACTATACCCGACCTGAAGTGTTAGAGCAGATGGAAGTACCGGCAGTTTTGCTGTCGGGGAACCACGCTGAGATACGTCGCTGGCGTTTGAAGCAGTCGCTGGGCCGTACCTGGCTTAGAAGACCTGAACTTCTGGAAAACCTGGCTCTGACTGAAGAGCAAGCAAGGTTGCTGGCGGAGTTCAAAAAGGAACACGCACAACAGCAACATAAACATGATGGGCAGGCGTAAGCCCCCAATATCAGTTTACCCAGGATAAGAGATTAAATTATGAGCAACATTATTAAGCAACTTGAACAAGAACAGATGAAGCAGGACGTACCTTCCTTCCGTCCGGGTGATACCGTGGAAGTGAAAGTATGGGTTGTTGAAGGTTCCAAAAAACGTCTGCAGGCATTCGAGGGCGTGGTTATCGCTATTCGTAACCGCGGTCTGCACTCTGCATTCACTGTTCGTAAAATCTCCAACGGCGAAGGCGTTGAGCGTGTCTTCCAGACTCACTCTCCGGTAGTTGACAGCATTGCTGTTAAACGTCGTGGTGCTGTTCGTAAAGCTAAACTGTACTACCTGCGTGAGCGCACTGGTAAGTCTGCTCGTATCAAAGAGCGTCTTAACTAAGATATCGCTCAGGCGACATCCTGTCAGAAGGGGCTGGCCAATAAGGCTGGCCCCTTTTTTTATCGCCATAAAACTCACATCATTAACTATTAATTCATAAATCATTTACAATGCCCTGTCGTTATTGGAGGGGCAGTGGTTATTGGTGCAATCTTTCGGTTTGGTCATCAGCGCTGCGCGGCATGGCTCGCGTTGTTTGCGATCCTGCTGATCGTCATCGCGCCGCTTATCTCTGTTTCTTTGCAACACGATCCTATGAATGCGATGCCGGGTATGCATCATGATATGGGCATGATGGTGGAACATGCTGAACAACATGGTGACGGCACCTCGATGACGATGCCCGTCGATCACGGCGAAGCATGCGGCTACTGTGTGCTGCTGGCGCACGTGCCCGGGCTGATACTGACTCTGGTTATTCTGTTGCGCGGCGTGCTGCGGCTACAGAAAAAAACGCCACTACATCCTACGCTGACGTTCTGGCTCTACTTCCCCTGGCTGTATCCCAATACCCGTGCACCACCGTACCGGTCTGCTTTTTCCTGATCCTAAAAATACGTCTGTACGCGTTAGCGTGATGACGCTCTTTGGCTTTTTCTAAGGAAAAGTATGACCACCTGCACCCCGCGTGCGGCATGGGTAACCCTGCTGCGACGCCTTCATTTCTTTATCGGCCTGTTCGTGGGTCCCTTTATTTTTGTCGCGGCACTGACCGGTACGCTCTACGTTGCCACACCGCAACTGGAAGAGGCGCTTTACTCTGAGGCGCTACAGGGAACCGAACAGGGAGAACCACAATCGCTGGCTGCTCAAATTGCGCTCGCGCAGCAGGTCGTCGGCAATCATTTGCCTGTGTATGCAGTACGCCCTGCGCTTGAGCCAGGAGAGACGACCCGGGTAATGTTTGCAGACCCTGTACTGGCCCCGTCTGAACATCGGGCGATTTTTATCGACCCGGTTGCGCTTACGGTAACAGGCGATATGACTGTCTATGGCACCAGCGGGATTTTACCTCTGCGCCAGTGGATCGACTATGCGCACCGTTCCTTGCTGTTGGGGGATATTGGGCGGCTTTATAGCGAATTGGCTGCGTCCTGGATGTGGGTAGCGGCGCTGGGCGGTATTGTGCTTTGGTTTTTCACTCGACCCAGGCGTCGTCTGAATAATCGACTGCAAAAAAACCGTCGTCTGCACGTTACGCTGGGCTGGATTCTGCTAGGCGGGATGTTACTTTTTTCCGCAACCGGTTTAACCTGGTCGCAATGGGCAGGGGGCAATGTGGATAGCATGCGGGCAGCCTTTGGCTGGCTGACGCCGCAGGTAAATACACAGCTCGATGGCGTCCAGCAAATTCATGATGAGCATGCCGGACATCACGTTGGCATGGTAATGCCATCGGCAAGCGTGGTTGACGGCGGGCTTTTTGATGCGGTATTACGCACGGCGCAGGCGGCGGGGATTGATGCCAGGAAGCTGGAGATCCGCCCGGCGAAAGATGCGCAGCATGCTTGGACTGTCACCGAGATTGACCGCCGCTGGCCAACCCAGGTGGATGCGGTGTCTGTTGATACAACCACGATGCGGATTATTGACCAGACGCGCTTTGTCGATTTCCCACTGATGGCGAAATTGACGCGTTGGGGCGTTGATTTCCATATGGGGATTCTGTTTGGCGTACTCAATCAGGGGCTGCTGATCGTCTTTGGTGCAGGCCTGTGCCTGATGATCGTGCTGGGCTATCGGCTGTGGTGGATACGCCGACCCGCTGGACCGGCGGTGAATCCGGCACAAACGCTGGTGCAGTATTGGCTGATGCTCAACGGGAAGGGGCGATGTGCGGTGCTGGTAGTGGCTGGCGTGCTGGGGATGGCGATGCCGGTAGCGGGCGTAAGCCTGCTGCTGTTTATGATGATTGACTGGCTGCGCTGGTACAAAATGTCGCAAAATCTGTTGGCGCAGTCAGCCGAGTAAGACATTAAGGCGTGCTGATGACGACCGCAACGCGGCGGTTTTCGGCACGGCCTTTTGAGCTCTGGTTACTGGCAATCGGGTATTTTTTGCCTAATCCCTGAGTTGTCAGATTGGTGCGTGGGATGTTGGCACCCTGAGCCCAGGCATCTGCCACGACGTTAGCTCGCTTAAGCGACAGTGCTTCGTTATAGCTGTCTTCGCCGTAGTTATCGGTGTGACCATCCAGACGCGCATGATTCAGGCCGGTAGCCGCCAGTTTAGCTGCCATTTCCTGGATCTGTTTTTCACTTTCAGGACGCAGCTTATAGTCATTTTTATCAAACAAAATGGTATCAGACAGACCCAGCGACCAGTCGCCAGATGCTTCGGTAAAGCCGTATGATTTCATGGCTGCAACTTGCTCAGGGGTGAATTTACCCTGAGGGGCCTGACAGCCAGCCAGAATCAGTATGATAAGAATAAATGGCGATAATAGACGTTTCAGCATGTGTGTAATTCCTTATTTTTTAATAATGCGTTCAGAACGCAAATGTTTAGCCTGATACATATTGTGATCGGCGAGTTCTTGTAATTTCTCGGCAGAGGCATGTTCCCACGTCAGCGCAAACCCAATGCTTAGCGTCATGCTTGCCAGATGACCATTGTGAAGGTCAAATGGACGGTTAAACTCTTGCGATAGTGCCGCGCAGATACGCTGAACTTCATTCTCCGAATGCACGCTGTATAGCACCATCGCAAACTCATCGCCTCCGAGCCGGTACGGTTGATGGTGATTGCCACCAAACTCGGCCAGCCTTTTAGCAACTTCAATCAATACCCGGTCTCCTGCTGCATGCCCCCAGGTATCATTAATAAATTTAAAATTATCGCCATCAAGGAATAACAACGCCGAGCTGCTGTGAGCGGATTCGTCGTTCATCAACGCGTTAATGCTGCTACGAAATGCGGCGCGATTAGCAAGTCCGGTCAGGGGATCGTGCAGCGCGGTGCGCAACAACTGAGCATTTTTGGCTTGCAGGCGCAGTTGCCACTCTTCCATCTCATCCAGCAGACTATTAAAGTCCTGGGCAAACAGATGAAACTCTTCAATGCGTTCTTCAGACACGCGGCGTGAGAAGTTGCGGTTGGTGCGAACGTCGTGCACCACCTCGGTAATATTTTGCAGCGCTTCAACAACGCCATTGTGCAAATAGCGGGTGAGCATTAATGCAATACAGGAGGCCAGTAAAATGCATCCGGTAAGCACAGCCAGTGACAGATAGATGAAATGGCTAATGACGCTGTCGCGGGCTGTCAGGCGCACTTCCCCAATGACGTTGCCATTGTGCAAAATAGGCTTTGTCACCGGCTGTGGGAATAGCCAGTGACTGATCAGACCGCTAATCTTTTCTGTTGTATCCTGGGCGTCATAGCGCCAGGTGGCGATCACCTTTTGATTTTTATTGCGTACTTCGGCAACGGAGAATTGCCCCTGTTGCCCTAGCGCAGCCAACGTTTCGTTTGCTGCAACGCTATCAGAAAACACCAGCGAGGCTTCAAGCGATCGGGTCATGGTCGCGGCGGTCAGATCGAGGTTTTTTTGCGCATATTGTTTGAGTGCCAGCACGGAAGAAATGCTCAGCAGCAGCCAGATCAGCGTCATAGTGACCAGAACGCTGACGATGCTGATACGCCGTAGTGTCCGTTTGAACGTTGGGCGTGTTATGGGAGAAATACCCTTATCTATCCTTATTATTCCGTGCAAGCATCAATACGTCTGGACTGACCCTTACACCACTGCGTGACAGGGAATCCATATTTACCGAAAACCTCACTTCTTCATTATTTATGATGAGGCAAAAAGCGCTACCAATAACGCATTCGGTATTCTGTTCGGCAATTAATAACAATGCCTTAGTTGGAAATTGACTCTTTAATTCCACCTGAAATGTCGGGGATTCAGTGCCAAAATAAAAACCGTCACACTGAGCTACGACACTGTCTTGTTGCGTATGAACGATGACGGGAAGATAGGGTAACGCTCCGGCATGGGTATCCTGCAGCACACTGGTAAAACGTGATGAAGAAAAGATACACAGTTTGGGCGGACCGGAAAGCGCTGGCCAGCGCGTATAGCTGACGATGCCGGAAACCATGGCGCGTACGGATTTCGCCTCTTCCGTAGCGTTTTGGGCATACAGCGGTAATCCGGACAATAGCAGTGCCAGTAGAAGTATGAGTCGATAAGAAAAGCTCATGAAAAGGTACCTACCAGCGTTAGCCGTAATACGTCGAAATACACTCACGATTGTTCGCAACAAAGTAACATTATTTTATCAGAGCGTCATTATATCTGGATGAATAACATTATCGATTTAAGTTAAATCTTATTGATTTATCGGATATAACTTCTTGTTTAATTTAATCTTATAGAGGCTGCGCCTTCATTTGAACCCTTTTGCCAGGCACTGTGTAATTGGTCGACATTTTCAACGGTATCACAGCTTGGAGGGAAGGTTTTCCCGGCCAGTCCCCTGGCGTAAACAAAATCCTGCTGGCAGGTTTTACGTTGTCCTTCAGCGTAACCCTTAAGATATTCCGTACGATCGATTTCGGGGTCATTGTAGTTGTCGGCAAGAGTTTCATTATCTTTAATGACATACCCTGAAATAGCATCCTGGATCCCGGCATCGTACCAGTCGGTGCCGGTCCAGGTGGGGGCATGGGTATAGGGATCTATCTGACATCCGCTTAGCAGTAACACCAGTACCGTGTTGATAAGTCGCTTCATTGCTGATACTCCCTGGTTTTTTTAAAGCATAGCGGATCTCTTAAATGGCGTGTGTAAATTTAAATTTACGACATTCCGAGCCTGTTAGGCCTGTTTATACTGGTTGTAAATAAAAATTTACGTAACGTGGATTGAAATCTTTACCCGTTGTGTTATCGTAATTACCTCCTCGCTGAGGAACAACTATCGCAAACGAGCTAAACAGGATCACCACCATGCAAAAAGACGCGCTGAACAACGTACACATTACTGATGAACAGGTTCTGATGACTCCGGAACAACTTAAAATGCAATTCCCGTTGAGTCTGGCGCAAGAGGCGCAAATTGCGCAGTCGCGCAAAACCATTTCTGACATCATCGCCGGTCGCGATCCGCGTTTGCTGGTAGTGTGTGGTCCTTGCTCTATTCATGATCCTGAAATGGCGCTGGAATATGCCCGTCGATTTAAAACCCTTGCCGCAGAGGTCAGCGATAGCCTCTATCTGGTGATGCGTGTCTATTTTGAAAAACCCCGTACCACCGTCGGCTGGAAAGGGTTAATTAACGATCCTCATATGGATGGCTCTTTTGATGTTGAAGCAGGTCTGAAAATTGCGCGTCAGCTGTTGCTTGAACTGGTGAATATGGGGCTGCCGCTGGCGACAGAAGCATTGGATCCCAACAGCCCGCAGTACCTGGGAGATCTATTTAGCTGGTCCGCTATCGGTGCGCGTACGACTGAATCGCAGACTCACCGTGAAATGGCGTCGGGTCTGTCGATGCCGGTTGGTTTTAAAAATGGCACTGACGGCAGCCTGGCGACAGCGATTAACGCTATGCGCGCAGCAGCTCAGTCTCACCGCTTTGTGGGTATTAACCAAGCAGGACAGGTGGCACTGCTGCAAACGCAGGGTAATCCGGACGGTCATGTGATCCTGCGCGGCGGTAAAGCACCGAATTACAGTCCGGCAGATGTCGCTCAGTGCGAAAAAGAAATGGAGCAGGCGGGACTGCGACCGTCACTGATGGTAGATTGCAGTCATGGTAACTCCAACAAAGATTACCGTCGCCAGCCTGCCGTGGCAGAGTCAGTGGTTGCACAAATTAAAGATGGCAACCGTTCAATCATCGGCCTGATGATTGAAAGCAATATTCACGAAGGTAACCAGTCTTCCGAGCAGCCGCGCAGTGCAATGAAATACGGCGTGTCCGTAACAGATGCCTGCATTAGCTGGGAAATGACGGATGCGTTGTTGCGTGAAATTAATAAAGACTTGAACGGCCAGCTGGCGACGCGCCTGGCTTAAGAGGTGGGTTATGGTGGCTGAATTGACCGCATTACGCGATCAAATTGATGAAGTGGATAAGGCGTTGCTGGATTTGCTGGCGCGCCGTCTTGAACTGGTTGCCGAGGTTGGCGAAGTAAAAAGCCGCTTTGGGTTACCGATTTACGTGCCTGAGCGGGAGGCGTCTATGCTGGCTTCTCGCCGTGCAGAGGCGGAAGCGCTCGGCGTACCGCCTGATCTGATTGAAGATGTATTACGTCGGGTAATGCGTGAGTCGTACTCTAGCGAGAATGACAAAGGATTTAAAACGCTCTGTCCAACGTTACGCCCGGTGGTGATTGTCGGCGGTGGCGGTCAGATGGGACGGCTATTCGAGAAGATGCTTACGCTGTCAGGTTATCAGGTGCGTATTCTTGAACAGCAGGACTGGGATCGTGCCGAGGAGATCGTGGCGGATGCCGGAATGGTGATCGTTAGCGTGCCGATTCACGTTACCGAGCAGGTGATCGCGAAATTACCGCGCTTGCCTGCTGACTGTATCCTGGTCGATCTGGCCTCGGTGAAAAACGGCCCATTACAGGCGATGCTGGCGGCGCACGATGGCCCGGTAGTTGGATTGCATCCGATGTTTGGTCCGGATAGCGGCAGTTTGGCAAAGCAGGTGGTTGTCTGGTGCGATGGACGCCAGCCGGAAGCCTATCAATGGTTCCTGGAACAGATTCAGGTCTGGGGGGCGCGGCTGCATCGGATCAGTGCCGTCGAGCACGATCAGAACATGGCGTTTATCCAGGCATTACGTCACTTCGCGACTTTTGCTTACGGGTTGCACTTAGCAGAAGAGAATGTCCAACTTGAACAGTTACTGGCGCTCTCTTCGCCGATATACCGTCTTGAGCTGGCCATGGTCGGACGCCTGTTTGCCCAGGATCCGCAGTTGTATGCCGACATTATTATGTCGTCAGAAAGTAATCTCGCGTTGATCAAACGGTATTATCAGCGTT
Source organism: Citrobacter freundii (assembly GCF_029717145.1). Lineage (NCBI taxonomy): Bacteria > Pseudomonadati > Pseudomonadota > Gammaproteobacteria > Enterobacterales > Enterobacteriaceae > Citrobacter > Citrobacter freundii. The sequence continues at coordinate 1,185,129 of NZ_CP099222.1, forward strand.
TTGGTGAAGCGATTGGTTTACTGGAGCAGGGCGATAAGCAGGCGTTTATCGACAGCTTCCGTAAGGTTGAGCACTGGTTTGGCGATTATGCCAAACGCTTCCAGAGCGAAAGCCGTACGCTACTGCGTCAGGCCAACGATAGCCGCCAGTAGCGTCGATACCGGATGGCGATGCATACGCCATCCGGTATTGTCTTACGTTAGCTCGGATCGACCGGCACCACGTTCTCACTTGGGTAACATCCCAGTACCTTCATCGAACGCGTAATTTCACCCAACTCCTTCAATGCTTTTTGCATTTCCGGCGATTCCAGGTTGGCCTGGATATCGAGATAAAACATTTCTTCCCACGGATTACCGTGAATCGGGCGCGATTCCAGCTTGGTCATAATCAGATTATGGTTGCGTAGCACCAGCAGCGCTTCAACCAGCGCACCCGCCTGTTGCCCTGTCGCTATCAACAGCGTGGTTTTCGCCGGAACCTGGTCGGAAACATTAATAGCCTTGCGTGCAAGCACGACAAAACGGGTAATGTTTTGCGTCTGATTCGCTTCAATATGTTCAAGTACCTGCAGACCGTGCAGCACGCCACCGGCTTCACTGCCCAAGGCTGCCACGTGCGGTGAGTTCGCCTGGGCAACCTTTTCCATTGCCGCCGAGGTGCTTTCGGTATATTCGATCTTCCAGTGCGGATAACGATTGAGGAATTTGCTGCATTGCTGGAACGGTTGCGGATGGCTGTACACGGTTTCGATGCTATTCAGGTCCGTAGTACCGGAAACCAGCACGCAGTGGTCGATAATAATGGTCATCTCGCCGACGATGGAGAGGCTGGTGTGCTGCAGCAAGTCGTAAACATCGTTGATCGCGCCAGAGCTGGTGTTCTCAATCGGCACGACCGCGTAGTCCGCCTGTCCGGTTTCGACCTGATTAAAGATATCGGCAAACTTGGCGCAACCGCTTTCAATAAATTGCTCAAAATGGCGAGCGGCATACTGACGCGCAGCGAGGTGCGAATACGAGCCTTTTGGCCCCAGAAACGCGACGCGGGCGGAGTGCGGATTGATTTTATTCAGATGCTGCTGCAGGAGCGCCTGCTGGGTGAGAACGGAATCTTCGATAATGAGCTGGAACAGGCGTGTGATGTAGTGGGCATCGAGGTGATGCACTTTACCCAACTGGATCAGTCGGTCCAGCAGATCGCGCTCGCGGTCAATATCGCGCACCGGACGATGAGAAAGCAGTTTTGCTTTACCGACTTCGACGGCCAGACCACGACGCTCAGCCAGCAGGGCCAGTAATTTTTCATCCAGCGAGCTTATCTTATCGCGCAGCGCCAGTAATGGGTTTTCCGATGTCATAGTGTTGCCTTTTTTATTATCAATAAAAAAGGCCCCCCGTTGTGGGAGGCCTTATTGTTCGTCTTCGCATTATTTATCACACGACGAAACGCCTCCCATTCAGGGGAAGGTAAAAAAGAATGCGAAGAAGAACGGAATAAGTTTCATGTCAATTTCCTTTGGCTACGTCAGTTAAAGTACCTGTACTGTTTTCACCCTGTCAACAAAAAACGCGCCCGAAGGCGCGTTGGCGATACACTCAATGTAAGGGACTACTCTTCTTCTGCTTCGACGAAGTTGGCGTCTTTTACTGAAGTTGTTGCACGACGGGCTTCGCCTTTGTGCTGCACTTTATTGAGCTGCCGTTCCAGCTTGTTGATCAAATCGTTAATAGCGGTGTACATATCTTCGTGCTTAGCGCTGGCAACCAAATGTCCGTTCGGTGTATTGATGGTGGCGTCAGCAGTGAAACCCTGTGGCTCCTTGGACAGAATGATATGTGGATTAATCAGATGAGTTTGCCATTTTTCAAGTTTGGCGAGACGGTCTGCGACATGCTGGCGAATTGCCGGAGTAATTTCCATTTGTTTACTGGTAATGTTCATTGTCATAAATTTTACCTCTTGTCTTTCCCGTCTTGGTGATTCCAGCATACCTTTCCTAATGTCAAAATGTGTGATCTAAATCACATTATTTTGTCGCTTTTTGTCAAGAAAACCTTTTTGTGAGGCACCGCAGGAACAGGCGATCTTTTACTTGAGGAATACCTGAAAGCAGGCCATATTTGATAGGATGCGTTGCAGCTAAACCGCTTCAGTTACGGCGTAAACGGATAAAAAAACGGCAGCCCGAGGGCTGCCGTTTTGCATTCAGCGAGGAATCAGGTATTACTGCTGTTGGCGGCAATAATTTTCGCCACTTTTTCGGCCTGTGCAGTCATCTGCATCTGGCGATAGGCGTTTTCCATCAGCGGTAAAGCATCACGTGTTGCCTGGGTATCCGGGAAGTCACGCAGCATACCTTCTACGCGGTTCACCACAGCAACCCACGCGCCGCGTGCGGTGTAGTACTCAGCAACGGAGTACTCATATTTCGCCAGGCGATCTTTCAGGAATACCAGGCGCTTGGTGGCGTCCGTTGTGTACTGGCTATTCGGGTAGCCACGTACCAGTTTGGAAAAGTCATTAAACGCAGCTCGGGCGTGCTGTGGATCGCGATCGCTGCGATCAACACCAAAGAATCCTTGCAGTGCGCTATCATCCAACGCCATATTGGTCAGGCCACGCATATACATGACATAATCAATGTTAGGGTGTGTCGGGTTCAGACGGATAAAACGATCGATGGCGGCCTGAGCGAGCGGCAGATCGGCATTTTTGTAGTAGGCGTAGATGAGATCTAATTGCACCTGCTGAGAATAAGGTCCAAATGGATAGCGATTATCCAACGCTTCCAATTGCGTTATTGCCTGTTTCCAGTTACCGTCCTGCAGCTTTTGCTGAGCAGTCGCGTAGATTTCATTTGGTGGGTTATCGGGCACCTCTTCCTTTGAACCAGAGCAACCCGCCAAAAACAGGCTCAACGTGGCTGCTGCCACCAGGTATTTCATGCGCGTCATGACGTTTTGACTTTCCTCAAAATGTTTTACGGGAGATTCTCTGTTCCTGCTCCCGGTTAAGACCAGCTACAATAGCACACTATATTAAACGGCAAAGCCGTAAAACCCAACGTTAAACGAAGAAGCAGTTTATGGCACAACGAGTAGAACTCACCGCAACAGTCTCCGATAATCAGCTCGGTCAACGCTTAGATCAGGCTTTGGCCGAATTGTTCCCTGATTATTCGCGTTCTCGCATAAAAGAATGGATCCTCGATCAGCGCGTGCTGGTAAACGGGAATCTTTGCGATAAACCGAAAGAAAAAGTTTTGGGTGGAGAACGTGTCTCCATCAATGCTGAAATTGACGAAGAAATTCGTTTTGAAGCGCAAGATATCCCGCTAGATATCGTCTATGAAGATGACGATATTCTGGTCATCAACAAACCACGTGATTTCGTGGTACATCCGGGTGCCGGTAATCCTGATGGCACGGTATTGAATGCGTTACTGCATTACTACCCGCCGATTGCGGATGTTCCTCGTGCAGGTATCGTGCACCGTCTGGATAAAGACACCACCGGATTAATGGTGGTAGCAAAAACGGTTCCGGCGCAAACGCGTTTGGTCGAGTCGCTACAGCTGCGTGAAATTACGCGTGAGTACGAAGCCGTAGCGATTGGTCATATGACAGCCGGTGGCACTGTAGAAGAGCCTATCAGCCGTCATCCCACCAAACGTACGCATATGTCCGTGCATCCTATGGGGAAACCTGCGGTGACGCATTACCGCATTATGGAGCACTTCCGTGTACACACGCGCCTTAGGCTGCGTCTGGAAACCGGACGTACGCACCAGATCCGCGTGCACATGGCGCATATTACCCATCCGCTGGTGGGCGACCAGGTCTACGGCGGCCGTCCACGTCCACCGAAAGGCGCGTCGGATGAATTTATTTCTACGCTGCGTAAGTTCGACCGCCAGGCGCTGCATGCCACCATGCTGCGCTTGTATCACCCAATCACAGGTATCGAAATGGAATGGCATGCGCCAATTCCGCAAGATATGGTTGATCTGATTGCCGTGATGCGTGCCGATTTCGAAGAGCATAAGGATGATGTGGCCTGGCTATGAGTAAGCTAATTGTCCCGCAGTGGCCGCTGCCGCAAGGCGTCGCGGCCTGTAGTTCTACCCGTATTGGTGGCGTCAGTTTGCCGCCGTACGATTCGCTGAATCTGGGGGCCCATTGCGGCGATAACCTGGAACATGTTGAAGAGAACCGCAAACGACTCTTTGCTGCGGGCAATCTGCCTTCAAAACCGGTCTGGCTCGAACAGGTGCACGGTAAAGATGTTCTGAAACTTACCGGCGAGCCTTATTCTTCTAAGCGTGCGGATGCGTCCTACAGCAATACGCCGGGCACCGTGTGTGCAGTGATGACGGCGGACTGTTTGCCCGTGTTATTTTGTAATCGTGCTGGCACGGAAGTCGCGGCGGCTCATGCGGGCTGGCGCGGGTTATGTGCAGGCGTGCTTGAAGAGACCGTTGCGTGTTTTGCTGATAAACCCGAAAACATTATTGCCTGGTTAGGCCCGGCAATTGGTCCCCGTGCATTTGAAGTGGGGCCTGAAGTGCGTGACGCGTTTATGGTCAAAGATCCACAAGCAGACAGCGCATTTGTTCCACGTGGTGAAAAGTACCTGGCAGATATTTATCAGCTTGCTCGCCAGCGTCTGGCACATGTTGGGGTTGAGAACCTCTACGGCGGTGACCGCTGTACGTTCAGCGAAAGTGAGACTTTCTTCTCTTATCGTCGCGACAAAACCACCGGTCGTATGGCAAGTTTTATTTGGCTGATATAACCTAAAGAATCAAGACGATCCGGTACGCGTAATTTTCTTTTCACATAATTCAGGTCATTCACCTTGAATAATTGAGGGATGACCTCATTTAATCTCCAGTAGCAATTTTGACCTGTTATGGGAGGAGTTATGCGTCTGGATCGTCTTACTAATAAATTCCAGCTTGCACTCGCCGATGCCCAGTCACTCGCACTGGGGCACGACAACCAGTTTATCGAACCACTTCATCTAATGAGCGCCCTGCTTAATCAGGAAGGGGGATCGGTCCGTCCTTTGTTAACGTCTGCTGGCATTAACGCCGGCCAGTTACGCACAGCCATTGATCAGGCATTGAGCCGCTTGCCGCAGGTAGAAGGCACCGGCGGTGATGTGCAGCCTTCTCAGGAGCTGGTGCGTGTACTGAATCTTTGCGACAAGCTGGCGCAAAAACGTGGGGACAATTTTATTTCGTCGGAACTGTTCGTTCTGGCGGCGCTTGAGTCACGCGGTACGCTGACCGATTTATTAAAATCAGCGGGGGCGACGACCGCTAATATCACTCAGGCAATTGAACAGATGCGTGGAGGTGAAAGCGTGAACGACCAGGGGGCTGAAGACCAACGTCAGGCCTTGAAAAAATACACCGTCGACCTGACCGAACGTGCCGAGCAGGGTAAGCTCGATCCGGTTATCGGTCGTGATGAAGAAATTCGTCGCACCATTCAGGTGCTGCAACGCCGTACTAAAAACAATCCGGTATTAATTGGTGAGCCTGGTGTCGGTAAAACGGCCATTGTTGAAGGGCTTGCGCAGCGCATCATTAATGGCGAAGTGCCGGAGGGTTTAAAAGGCCGCCGTGTACTGGCGCTGGATATGGGCGCGCTGGTGGCCGGGGCGAAATATCGCGGTGAATTTGAAGAACGTTTAAAAGGTGTGCTGAACGATCTGTCGAAACAGGAAGGCAATGTCATTCTGTTTATCGATGAGCTGCATACTATGGTTGGCGCAGGTAAAGCCGATGGTGCCATGGATGCCGGGAACATGTTGAAACCGGCACTGGCTCGTGGCGAACTGCACTGTGTAGGGGCTACAACACTTGATGAGTACCGCCAGTACATCGAAAAAGATGCGGCACTGGAACGTCGTTTCCAGAAAGTGTTTGTTGCCGAGCCGAGCGTGGAAGACACCATCGCCATTTTGCGTGGGTTGAAAGAACGCTATGAGCTGCACCACCACGTGCAGATCACTGACCCGGCAATTGTCGCGGCAGCGACGCTATCTCATCGTTACATTGCTGACCGTCAGTTACCGGACAAAGCCATCGATCTTATCGATGAAGCGGCGTCCAGCATTCGTATGCAGATTGACTCCAAGCCGGAAGAACTGGACCGACTCGATCGCCGAATCATCCAGCTCAAACTGGAACAGCAGGCGTTAATGAAAGAGTCTGACGAGGCGAGTAAAAAGCGCCTCGATATGCTTAATGAAGAGCTGGATGACAAAGAGCGTCAGTATTCTGAGCTCGAAGAAGAGTGGAAAGCGGAAAAAGCGTCACTTTCCGGCACGCAGACGATTAAGGCTGAACTGGAGCAGGCGAAAATCGCTATCGAACAGGCTCGTCGGGTGGGTGATCTGGCGCGGATGTCTGAGCTGCAGTACGGCAAAATTCCTGAGCTGGAAAAACAGCTGGAAGCAGCCACTCAGTCTGAAGGCAAAACCATGCGCCTGTTGCGTAATAAAGTGACGGATGCGGAAATCGCCGAAGTACTGGCACGTTGGACGGGGATCCCTGTTGCCCGCATGCTGGAAGGCGAGCGTGAGAAACTGCTGCGTATGGAGCAGGATCTGCATAACCGCGTCATTGGTCAGAACGAAGCGGTGGAAGCGGTATCCAACGCGATTCGCCGTAGCCGTGCAGGGTTGTCCGATCCGAATCGTCCGATCGGTTCGTTCTTGTTCCTTGGGCCAACCGGTGTCGGTAAAACCGAACTGTGTAAAGCGCTGGCTAACTTTATGTTCGACAGCGACGACGCGATGGTTCGTATCGATATGTCTGAGTTTATGGAGAAACACTCTGTCTCTCGTCTGGTCGGTGCGCCCCCGGGATACGTTGGCTATGAAGAGGGCGGCTACTTGACAGAAGCGGTGCGTCGTCGCCCTTATTCCGTCATCCTGCTGGATGAAGTGGAAAAGGCGCATCCGGATGTGTTCAACATTCTGTTGCAGGTGCTGGATGACGGTCGACTGACTGACGGGCAGGGGAGAACGGTCGACTTCCGTAATACGGTGGTCATCATGACTTCTAACTTGGGGTCCGATCTCATTCAGGAACGTTTTGGCGACCTGGACTACGGACACATGAAAGACATGGTGCTGGGCGTGGTCAGCCAAAACTTCCGTCCGGAATTCATTAACCGTATAGATGAAGTTGTTGTCTTCCATCCGTTGGGTGAACAACACATTGCGTCTATTGCCCAGATCCAGCTGCAGCGTCTGTACAAACGTCTGGAAGATCGTGGCTATGAAATCCACATCTCTGACGAGGCGCTTAAACTGCTGAGCGCGAATGGGTACGATCCTGTCTACGGGGCGCGTCCATTGAAACGTGCTATCCAGCAACAGATCGAAAACCCGCTGGCCCAGCAAATCCTGTCGGGTGAGCTGGTTCCTGGCAAAACGATTCGTCTGGAAGTGAATGACGAACGCATTGTGGCAGTGCAGTAAGTCACAAAATACTAAAAACGGGCCCTGCGGGGCTCGTTTTTGTTTAAAAACCAGGCGAAAATAACTTTTCATTACTAGTTTTGATGGAAAAGTAATCGGTTGATAAGTTTTTTGTATTTTCCCCTTGTCAGCCTGAAATAACTCCCTATAATGCGCCTCCACTGACACGGAACAACGGATTACAAGCCGCCGGGTCAGCGGGGTTCCATTGAGAATCCCGCGGAGAAAAGCAAAATAAAAGCTTGACTTCGTAGCGGGATGGCGCAATATACACACCCCGCGCCGCTGAGAAAAAGCGAAGCGGCACTGCTCTTTAACAATTTATCAGACAATCTGTGTGGGCACTCGAAGATACGGATTCTTAACGTCGCAAGACGAAAAATGAATACCAAGTCTCTGAGTGAACATACGTAATTCATTACGAAGTTTAATTCACGAGCATCAAACTTAAATTGAAGAGTTTGATCATGGCTCAGATTGAACGCTGGCGGCAGGCCTAACACATGCAAGTCGAACGGTAGCACAGAGGAGCTTGCTCCTTGGGTGACGAGTGGCGGACGGGTGAGTAATGTCTGGGAAACTGCCCGATGGAGGGGGATAACTACTGGAAACGGTAGCTAATACCGCATAACGTCGCAAGACCAAAGAGGGGGACCTTCGGGCCTCTTGCCATCGGATGTGCCCAGATGGGATTAGCTAGTAGGTGGGGTAACGGCTCACCTAGGCGACGATCCCTAGCTGGTCTGAGAGGATGACCAGCCACACTGGAACTGAGACACGGTCCAGACTCCTACGGGAGGCAGCAGTGGGGAATATTGCACAATGGGCGCAAGCCTGATGCAGCCATGCCGCGTGTATGAAGAAGGCCTTCGGGTTGTAAAGTACTTTCAGCGAGGAGGAAGGGGATGTGGTTAATAACCGCATTCATTGACGTTACTCGCAGAAGAAGCACCGGCTAACTCCGTGCCAGCAGCCGCGGTAATACGGAGGGTGCAAGCGTTAATCGGAATTACTGGGCGTAAAGCGCACGCAGGCGGTCTGTCAAGTCGGATGTGAAATCCCCGGGCTCAACCTGGGAACTGCATCCGAAACTGGCAGGCTAGAGTCTTGTAGAGGGGGGTAGAATTCCAGGTGTAGCGGTGAAATGCGTAGAGATCTGGAGGAATACCGGTGGCGAAGGCGGCCCCCTGGACAAAGACTGACGCTCAGGTGCGAAAGCGTGGGGAGCAAACAGGATTAGATACCCTGGTAGTCCACGCCGTAAACGATGTCGACTTGGAGGTTGTTCCCTTGAGGAGTGGCTTCCGGAGCTAACGCGTTAAGTCGACCGCCTGGGGAGTACGGCCGCAAGGTTAAAACTCAAATGAATTGACGGGGGCCCGCACAAGCGGTGGAGCATGTGGTTTAATTCGATGCAACGCGAAGAACCTTACCTACTCTTGACATCCACGGAATTTAGCAGAGATGCTTTAGTGCCTTCGGGAACCGTGAGACAGGTGCTGCATGGCTGTCGTCAGCTCGTGTTGTGAAATGTTGGGTTAAGTCCCGCAACGAGCGCAACCCTTATCCTTTGTTGCCAGCGGTTCGGCCGGGAACTCAAAGGAGACTGCCAGTGATAAACTGGAGGAAGGTGGGGATGACGTCAAGTCATCATGGCCCTTACGAGTAGGGCTACACACGTGCTACAATGGCATATACAAAGAGAAGCGACCTCGCGAGAGCAAGCGGACCTCATAAAGTATGTCGTAGTCCGGATTGGAGTCTGCAACTCGACTCCATGAAGTCGGAATCGCTAGTAATCGTAGATCAGAATGCTACGGTGAATACGTTCCCGGGCCTTGTACACACCGCCCGTCACACCATGGGAGTGGGTTGCAAAAGAAGTAGGTAGCTTAACCTTCGGGAGGGCGCTTACCACTTTGTGATTCATGACTGGGGTGAAGTCGTAACAAGGTAACCGTAGGGGAACCTGCGGTTGGATCACCTCCTTACCTTAAAGAAACGTTCTTTGTAGTGCTCACACAGATTGTCTGATGAAAAGTAAAGAAGCAAGACGGCTGCGAAGTCGTGACACTCCGTGTCCCCTTCGTCTAGCGGTTAGGACTCCGCCCTTTCACGGCGGCAACAGGGGTTCGAATCCCCTAGGGGACGCCACTTGCTGGTCGTGAGTGAAAGGCACAACCCATCGATATCTCAAAACTAACTCAGTGAGTTACGTTTGAGATATTTGCTCTTTAAAAATCTGGATCAAGCTGAAAATTGAAACGACACACTATGTCTGTTCTCCGTAATAAGAACAGATAAGCGGTGTGTTCGAGTCTCTCAAATTTTCGCAACACGATGTGTTTTACGAAACATCTTCGGGTTGTGAGGTTAAGCGACTAAGCGTACACGGTGGATGCCCTGGCAGTCAGAGGCGATGAAGGACGTGCTAATCTGCGATAAGCGTCGGTAAGGTGATATGAACCGTTATAGCCGGCGATTTCCGAATGGGGAAACCCAGTGTGTTTCGACACACTATCGTTAAGTGAATACATAGCTTAACGAAGCGAACCGGGGGAACTGAAACATCTAAGTACCCCGAGGAAAAGAAATCAACCGAGATTCCCCCAGTAGCGGCGAGCGAACGGGGAGCAGCCCAGAGTCTGAATCAGCATGTGTGGTAGTGGAACGGTCTGGAAAGTCCGACGGTACAGGGTGATAGTCCCGTACACAAAATCGCATGTGTTGTGAACTCGAAGAGTAGGGCGGGACACGTGGTATCCTGTCTGAATATGGGGGGACCATCCTCCAAGGCTAAATACTCCTGACTGACCGATAGTGAACCAGTACCGTGAGGGAAAGGCGAAAAGAACCCCGGCGAGGGGAGTGAAAAAGAACCTGAAACCGTGTACGTACAAGCAGTGGGAGCCTTGATTTATCAGGGTGACTGCGTACCTTTTGTATAATGGGTCAGCGACTTATATTCTGTAGCAAGGTTAACCGTATAGGGGAGCCGAAGGGAAACCGAGTCTTAACTGGGCGTTAAGTTGCAGGGTATAGACCCGAAACCCGGTGATCTAGCCATGGGCAGGTTGAAGGTTGGGTAACACTAACTGGAGGACCGAACCGACTAATGTTGAAAAATTAGCGGATGACTTGTGGCTGGGGGTGAAAGGCCAATCAAACCGGGAGATAGCTGGTTCTCCCCGAAAGCTATTTAGGTAGCGCCTCGTGAACTCATCTTCGGGGGTAGAGCACTGTTTCGGCTAGGGGGTCATCCCGACTTACCAACCCGATGCAAACTACGAATACCGAAGAATGTTATCACGGGAGACACACGGCGGGTGCTAACGTCCGTCGTGAAGAGGGAAACAACCCAGACCGCCAGCTAAGGTCCCAAAGTCACAGTTAAGTGGGAAACGATGTGGGAAGGCACAGACAGCCAGGATGTTGGCTTAGAAGCAGCCATCATTTAAAGAAAGCGTAATAGCTCACTGGTCGAGTCGGCCTGCGCGGAAGATGTAACGGGGCTAAACTGTGCACCGAAGCTGCGGCAGCGACACTATGTGTTGTTGGGTAGGGGAGCGTTCTGTAAGCCGTTGAAGGTGTCCTGTGAGGGGTGCTGGAGGTATCAGAAGTGCGAATGCTGACATAAGTAACGATAATGCGGGTGAAAAACCCGCACGCCGGAAGACCAAGGGTTCCTGTCCAACGTTAATCGGGGCAGGGTGAGTCGACCCCTAAGGCGAGGCCGAAAGGCGTAGTCGATGGGAAACAGGTTAATATTCCTGTACTTGGTGTTACTGCGAAGGGGGGACGGAGAAGGCTATGTTAGCCGGGCGACGGTTGTCCCGGTTTAAGCATGTAGGCGGGAAGTTTAGGTAAATCCGGACTTCTGTATAACGCTGAGGTGTGATGACGAGGCACTACGGTGCTGAAGTAACAAATGCCCTGCTTCCAGGAAAAGCCTCTAAGCATCAGGTAACATCAAATCGTACCCCAAACCGACACAGGTGGTCAGGTAGAGAATACCAAGGCGCTTGAGAGAACTCGGGTGAAGGAACTAGGCAAAATGGTGCCGTAACTTCGGGAGAAGGCACGCTGATGGTAGGTGAAGCGACTTGCTCGTGGAGCTGAAATCAGTCGAAGATACCAGCTGGCTGCAACTGTTTATTAAAAACACAGCACTGTGCAAACACGAAAGTGGACGTATACGGTGTGACGCCTGCCCGGTGCCGGAAGGTTAATTGATGGGGTTATCCGTAAGGAGAAGCTCTTGATCGAAGCCCCGGTAAACGGCGGCCGTAACTATAACGGTCCTAAGGTAGCGAAATTCCTTGTCGGGTAAGTTCCGACCTGCACGAATGGCGTAATGATGGCCAGGCTGTCTCCACCCGAGACTCAGTGAAATTGAACTCGCTGTGAAGATGCAGTGTACCCGCGGCAAGACGGAAAGACCCCGTGAACCTTTACTATAGCTTGACACTGAACACTGGTCCTTGATGTGTAGGATAGGTGGGAGGCTTTGAAGTGTGGACGCCAGTCTGCATGGAGCCAACCTTGAAATACCACCCTTTAATGGCTGGTGTTCTAACGTAGACCCGTGATCCGGGTTGCGGACAGTGTCTGGTGGGTAGTTTGACTGGGGCGGTCTCCTCCTAAAGAGTAACGGAGGAGCACGAAGGTTAGCTAATCCTGGTCGGACATCAGGAGGTTAGTGCAAAGGCATAAGCTAGCTTGACTGCGAGAGTGACGGCTCGAGCAGGTGCGAAAGCAGGTCTTAGTGATCCGGTGGTTCTGAATGGAAGGGCCATCGCTCAACGGATAAAAGGTACTCCGGGGATAACAGGCTGATACCGCCCAAGAGTTCATATCGACGGCGGTGTTTGGCACCTCGATGTCGGCTCATCACATCCTGGGGCTGAAGTAGGTCCCAAGGGTATGGCTGTTCGCCATTTAAAGTGGTACGCGAGCTGGGTTTAGAACGTCGTGAGACAGTTCGGTCCCTATCTGCCGTGGGCGCTGGAGAATTGAGGGGGGCTGCTCCTAGTACGAGAGGACCGGAGTGGACGCATCACTGGTGTTCGGGTTGTCATGCCAATGGCATTGCCCGGTAGCTAAATGCGGAAGAGATAAGTGCTGAAAGCATCTAAGCACGAAACTTGCCCCGAGATGAGTTCTCCCTGACTCCTTGAGAGTCCTGAAGGAACGTTGAAGACTACGACGTTGATAGGTCGGGTGTGTAAGTGTAGCGATACATTGAGCTAACCGATACTAATGAACCGTGAGGCTTAACCTTACAACGCCAAAGATGTTTTGGCGAAAGAAAGACATCAAATTCAGCTTGATACAGATAAAATCAGAACGCAAAAGCGGTCTGATAACAGAATTTGCCTGGCGGCTGTAGCGCGGTGGTCCCACCTGACCCCATGCCGAACTCAGAAGTGAAACGCCGTAGCGCCGATGGTAGTGTGGGGTCTCCCCATGCGAGAGTAGGGAACTGCCAGGCATCAAACAGAAACAAAAGGCTCAGTCGAAAGACTGGGCCTTTTGTTTTATCTGTTGTTTGTCGGTGAGTGCTCTCCTGAGTAGGACAAATCTGCCGGGAGCGGATTTGAACGTTGCGAAGCAACGGCCCGCAGGGTGGCGGGCAGGACGCCCGCCATAAACTGCCAGGCATCAAACAAGTGAAGAAGCCCATCCTGACGGATGGGCTTTTTTGCGTCTGTTGTATGTGAAAGCGGGTGGATAGCTGCGTCAGCGCTTTATCCGTCCTGCAAAAATCCGTCCTGCCCTCCTCGTAAAAATCCGAAACCTTTCCCTGCTAATTAAAAATGTGATATATATCCCATAATAAAAAATAACAATTATATAACATCTCATTCACTAAAAATGCACTAGACATCATTGATAAATTCACAAGATCCTTGGCAGGGGTACAATTCTAATGGCTGATAGCAGTGTAACTGAGAATCGGGTGCTGAAGGACAGCGACACCCGTCGTCGTATATGGGCAATCGTAGGGGCATCATCAGGGAATCTGGTCGAATGGTTTGACTTCTACATCTACTCTTTCTGTTCCCTCTATTTTGCCCATATCTTTTTTCCTTCAGGAAACACCACCACACAACTGTTACAGACTGCTGGGGTTTTCGCCGCAGGGTTTCTGATGCGGCCTATTGGCGGATGGATTTTTGGCCGGATAGCCGATAAGCACGGACGTAAAAAGTCCATGTTATTGTCAGTATGCATGATGTGTATGGGATCGCTGGTGATCGCCTGTCTGCCGGGGTATGAAACCATTGGCACTTGGGCACCTGCGCTGCTGCTGCTCGCCAGATTATTTCAGGGGCTGTCTGTTGGCGGAGAATATGGCACCAGTGCGACCTACATGAGTGAAGTCGCCGTGGAAGGTAAGAAAGGGTTTTATGCCTCATTCCAATACGTGACCTTGATTGGTGGGCAACTTTTGGCATTGCTGGTTGTGGTGATATTACAGCAAACGTTAGAAGACTCAGCGCTCAGAGCATGGGGCTGGCGTATTCCCTTTGCGCTGGGAGCCGTACTGGCGATTGTCGCGCTTTGGTTACGTCGTCAGTTAGATGAAACCTCAAAACAGGATGTGCGTGCGCTGAAAGAAGCAGGCTCCCTGAAAGGGCTATGGCGTAACCGCAAGGCCTTCGTGATGGTGCTCGGATTTACTGCTGCGGGTTCGTTGTGTTTCTATACCTTCACCACCTACATGCAGAAGTACCTGGTGAATACGGCAGGTATGCATGCCAACGTGGCCAGCGGTATAATGACGGCGGCACTGTGCGTGTTTATGCTGGTACAGCCGCTGTTCGGCGCGTTGTCAGATAAAATTGGCCGCCGTACCTCGATGCTGTGTTTTGGCGCATTAGCCACGTTGTTTACCGTTCCTATCCTGACGGCGTTGCAGAATGTGACCTCCCCGTATATGGCATTTGGTCTGGTCATGTGTGCCTTGTTGATCGTCAGTTTCTACACTTCAATCAGTGGCATTCTGAAGGCCGAAATGTTCCCGGCGCAGGTCCGCGCGTTGGGGGTAGGATTGTCTTATGCAGTGGCGAATGCCTTGTTTGGTGGATCGGCCGAATATGTTGCGCTGTCGCTGAAGTCCGTTGGTATGGAAACCACATTTTTCTGGTACGTCACCGCTCTGGCCGTGGTTGCATTCTTTGTCTCATTACTGCTGCACCGCAAAGGTAAAGGCCTGCGCCTCTAATGGTGGGCCATTTGCCAGACGGCATAGCCGGTAGATGCGCCGGCGACATCCCAGGCAAAATCTTTCCAACTCCAGCCGCTTCCTGTGGGGCGGCTGTCCCAAAGTTCTTTTGATGCGCCAAGGCTAATGGAGAACATGAAACCGATGGCAGCGCTGCGATCGGCGCTGTTTCCCTGATGCTGAGCGTACTCGTTACCGGCGGCGGCCAACATGGCTGAGGCAATAAAGTGTTGTGCTTTGTCTTGCCCACTCCAGTTGTCGTTCGCCATATGGCTACAACCAGAAAGTGTCAGGATACTGGCGAGAATAAACAGGCGCACCGTCGTCTCCATAGGAAAAACCCCGTCAGCGACGGGGTTCAGGTTACAGAATACGGCTGATTAATCTGTCGATTCGGATACGGCGGAGTCGACGGATGAGCTTACGCACTTTAACCGGATAGTCGGCAATACTCTGCAGGTCGCGATAGTGCTTAACGACGGTAGTATGTGTGCGGATGAGCTCCAGCTCTTTCTCACGCTGAAGAGTCAGTTCCTGCTTAGGATCGTGGATCAGAATGGCGTTTTCCAGATCCAGGCGCCAGGCGCGAGGGTTAAGGTTGTTGCCGGTGAGCAGCATCCATTTATCATCCACCCACATGCCTTTCAGATGATAAGTATTGTCATCATCTTTCCATAAGCGTACGACCAGTTGATCGGTATTAACGTAATACTGTAGTCGGCTCAGGAAGCGGCGAAGGTTTATTTCATACAGATAGGGCAGCGCGCCGATAATCTTAAACGGCTCATCTTCCGGGATGAAAAAGTCGTTAGCGGTCTTATCGCCCACGATAATTTCAACCTTTTTCCCTTCACGCAGAAGCTGGATAATATTGCGCACCAGTATCGCTGGCAGGTTGAAATAAGGGGTACAGATTGTGAGTTTCTGCTCTGCGCAGGGCATCAGATGGAAAATGGTCTTATTCAGCAGACTGGATTTTCCGAGCCCAACCAGAGGCGTCACCGACAGCTGTTCATTATCCGCATTACCCTGGAAATGGAATGACGCATCACGTAATTCCTGACGATACAGGCGGATGTCGTTTTTAATTTCCGGGCTTTTAGGGCGATTGATATCATCAAGACGATTCACGCCGCGACCATTCATCAGGTTCTGCGTGACCCAGTCGAACATGATGTCAGCCATTTGCGCATTGCGAATCAACTGGTAGCGATCGTAGCGATATTTATCATGCTGATGTAGGTAAACGTCGTTCAGGCTGGCGCCGCTATACAGAACGCTATCATCGATGATAAAGCCTTTGAAATGCAGGACGCCAAGCGCTTCACGGGTGTTGATCGGTACGCCGTAGACCGGAATATCGATCCCTGGATTTTCTTGCGCCATTCGGCAGTACCAGTCAGCGTTGGTATTAGACGCTGCTGCGCCAATGCGTCCGCGCTGGGCACGATGCCAGTCGACAAGCACCCGGATATCAAGCTCAGGACGCTGCCGCTTAGCCGCATAAAGCGCGTCGAGGATGCCTTTGCCACCGTCGTCCTGTTCCAGATACAGGGCGATGATGCAAATACGTCGCGTCGCGCTGGCTATTTTCTCCAGCAGAGTCTCCCTGAAATTAGCGGGAGCATAAAAGAAATCTACATCATCAACTGATTGAGAAATCTTCGGTAGTTGGGCAAGGTGTTGTTGATGTTTATTACGCTTAAATTTTGACAACATCACAGTGCATTTCTTCTCTGTTCATTGAAGGGTCCTCTGTGCTATGCAGACGACATAAGCGAGCAATGATAACACCAGTACCCGTTAAAGTGGTCAACATTTCCAGTACCTTACTCACGATTCCTCATATTGGGCCAGATTAAGCGTTAGCCCAACAATTCCCTCTTCGAGCTGGACGTCTACAGCAAACCCGAGTTTTCGGGCCAGGGCGACCATCCCCCGATTGTTCGGCATCGTAATACCATTCAGACGTCTCAGTCCGTGATCTCGGGTGTAGGTAATTAATTTTTCCATCAATCGCCGCCCGAGCCCCAGCCCTTTGAGATCCGATCGTACCAGTACGGCAAATTCGGCATCGACGTTATCGGGATCGGAAATTGCGCGCGTCACGCCGAGGATCTCTTCAGTGTTATCACGGCAACGTACCGCCACAAAGGCCATTTCCCGATCGTAGTCGATCTGCGTCATATTGGCTAAATCTTCATGGGTAAATTCGTTGATCTCACTGAAATAGCGGTAATACAGATCTTCCTTCGTCACTTGTGAAATGAACTGCTGCAGATGGGGTTCATCCTCCGGCAGAATAGGGCGGAACAGGCAGCGTTCACCGTTTTTCATTTCGACCCACTCTTCAAGCTGATGAGGATAGGGACGCACGGCCAGTCTGCTTTCGTTGTCGCCCGTGAAGGGGGCAATATCTAGCGTAACATCGAGGGCGGTGAATTCACCGGCGGATGCCAGTAATGGGTGGATATCCAGACGTTGAATTTCCGGGCAATCGACGATCAAATTGGACACCTGAACCAAAAGCTGGCTTAAACCGGCGACGTCTAAAGGACGTAGCGCACTGCGGGCGCGGATCTTTTTGTTTTTGATCCCCTGGATAACCAGATATCGTGCGAGGTTCATGTTCAGCGGCGGCAATGCCACCACGGCTTGCTCTTCCGGTCGCCACTCTACGCCACCTTCCCCCAACATAATGAGTGGCCCAAATACCGGATCGTGTTCGACGACCACGCGCAGTTCCTGAGCCCCCGCGCGGTTAGCCATACTCTGGACAAGCAAACCGTGGATACGCGCCTGCGGCCAGGCCATTTTCACCCGATCAAAAATCGCATTGGCGGCCTGCTGCACTTCGGTTGCCGTTCGCAGGTAGAGCATAACCCCTTGAACTTCCGATTTATGCGGGATATCGGGAGAACGTAGCTTGAGCGCTACCGGATAACCAATTTGTTCGGCGATGTGTACGGCTTCTGCGCTGTCGCTGGCAATCCAGGTGGGCAGTGTGTGCAAGCCATAGGCGTGCAAAATAGGCTGAACTTCATGCGTATCCAGCGATGTTGCCCCGTCAGTAATCGCCTGTTGTAACAGATTATGTGCCTCGGCGGTGTTGGCCGTCAGGCTGTCAGGGAGCACTGGTGTTTCACGCAGCTGCTTCTGGTTACGCCGGTATTCAACCATATGCATAAACGCGGTGATGGTGCCTTCCGGTGTACGATAGGTGGGTAATCCCGCTTCACTAAACAACCTGCGGGCTTCCTGGGATGAAAACTCCCCGCACCAGTTAGTGAGTAAGGAGACAAACTTGCCGCGCGGATGTTGTTTCACCGCCTCAATCAGCGCCTGGGCGCTTTCGGTGCCAGGTGCGGCTGCGCTAGGCGAGTGGATGACCATCAGGGCGTCGAAATCCTGGCTGGCGAGTAAAATATTCAGCGTTTTAACGTAATGCTCACTGCTGGCATCGTCGCGCAAATCCAGTGGGTTGGCGATATCAACGTGGGTTGGTAACGCATCGCGTAGTTTCTGGCAGGTCTCTTCGCTTAGCGTGGCCAGTTTGCCGTTTCGCGACCACAGCTCATCTAAAGCCAGTGCAGCAGGGGCGGCACCATTGCTGATGATCATCAGCCTGTCGCCACGTAATGGGCGCATGTGGCTGAGGGTTTCCACCGCTGAGAAAAGCTCGTGTGTGTCCTGCACGCGCAGCAGACCGGCACGCTGAATGGCGGCGTCCCAGGCTGGGTCCATCCCCGAGCTGGTATGCAGCAAGCGCTGAGCCGCAGGGCTGCGACCGCTTTTAATCACCAAAATGGGTTTGTTACGCGATGCGCTACGTGCCGCCGAGACAAAACGGCGGGCATCGCTCAAATGTTCGAGGTAGAGCAAAATCGCACTGGTTTTACTGTCGCGGGCCAGGTAATCAAGCAGCTCATCAACGTCAATGTCCAGACTGTCACCCAGGGCAATAAACCAGGAAAACCCCATGTCGCGCTGCTGCGCCCAGTCCAGAATGGTGTTGGAAATCGCCGCCGACTGGGAAATAAATGCCAGCTTGCCGCGTTTAATCGGTACCGGTGAAAAACTGGCGTTAAGCCCCTGCCAGGGGGCGAGAAGCCCCAGGCTGTTGGGGCCGAGCAAACGTATGTTGTAGCGTGATGCGCAGGCCAGCAGTTCAGCGTGCTGCGCCTTGGGCGCTGACAAAATAATACAGGTTTTGCAGCCTTTCTCGCCTAGCGCCTCCAGCAGCGTCAGGTTGCGGCTGGCATTGGTACACAGCACGGCGAGATCGGGAGAAAAAGGCAGGCTGGCGATAGTGGGCCAGGCCAGCACGCCCAACACCGCTTTCCAGGCCGGCGTAACCGGTAAAACCGGTCCATTAAAGCCGCCGGCCAGTAAGTTACGCATCATCAGGTAACCCGCACGATTGGGCTTCATTGACGCCCCAATCACCGCAATGGATTTTGGTCGCAGTAGCGCTTCCAGACCACGTTGACTCATATCGGCTTCCTTAATGACACCAGTGACCGAATGATTTTAAACGTTTTCTGTCGAGTCTGCTGTGACGCTTCCCTGATGTTGGGTTTTTCCTGCCAGGTAGCGAGTTTTAAAAAGCGTGAAGTGCTCACTTAATCCTTCGGCTGCCTGCGTGTCTCCAGCCAGATCCAGTAAGGCAATCGCCACTTCGGCGGTGCAATACTGCCCCTCGGCATGGGCTTCGCGCAGACGGTAAGCGGAAAGACGTGATAAATCGACGGAGATAACCGGCAGGTTATCGAGGTACGGACTTTTACGGAACATTTTGCGCGCTTCTGGCCAGGTGCCATCAAGCATAATGAACAACGGTGTTTTACCCGTAGGTGGCGTGAAAATGACCTCACGGCCCTCGTCGGCATAAGATGCCGGGAAGACCACCATCGGTTGATAATCCGGATTGTTAACCAGTTCAAGCAGCGCTGACGGCGGCTCGGTGCGAGACCACTGAAACGCGGCGGTATCCGGCAGAATATCAGCAATCAAACGCCCGGTGTTGCTGGGTTTCATCGGTTCGGTGTCAAACATTACCAGGCAAAAACGACTCTTCGCCTGGGCAGGTCTCAGCGTTTCGCACAGGCACAGTTTCAGCGGCAGTAAGCAGCGCTGGCAGCGGCGAATACGGTTACCTCGGGCAAGAAAAGGGCGCGTGGCGCGCGCAAGGCGCTCGGCACGTAACTGGAGAACGGCGTTATTGGTCATCGGGAAGCACGTTGAAAAATGCTATTGTCGCAGAGGACAAAACGGGGCACAAGATGTGCCCCGTAGAGATTATAATGATTCGTTAAGCCAGCTATCAAACGGGGCTTTAGGCACTGCGCCATTGAGCATATCGACGACTTCACCTTTCTTGAATATCATAATGGTCGGAATGCTGCGGATGCCGAAACGTGCGCTGAGTTCGCGTTCAGCTTCGGTATTCACTTTAACAAAACGCACTTTACCGCTACGCTCTTCAGCGACATCTTCAAAGATGGGGGCGAAGTTACGGCATGGGCCACACCATGGCGCCCAGAAATCGACCACCACCGGAAGATCGTCTTTTAACAGCTTATCCAGCGTAGCACCGGTCGCATTGATCACCTCACCGTCAAACAGGTCGTGACCACAGCGTCCGCATTTGGCCGTATCCTGAACACGATCTTCGGGGATGCGGTTGATAGCCTGGCAGCTGGTACAAACGGTATTCATAACTAACCTCTGGATGAGTAGAGTGGACTTCGCGGCAATCACGCCGATATGTTTCTGTTATGTTACATATTATCGGGGAGACTGTTTTAAACAGCAATGCGTTTTATTCAATGAGTACAATAGTCATAAGCTTTTAAATGAAATAATGGCTAACGACGTGCACATCGGGTAATCTGCGCGCTTCGCGCAGAGCAGGTGGAGAAAAGAAATGAGCGACGAACTGAAGAACAAAAACGGCAAGGTCAAAGTGATGTACGTCCGCAGTGACGATGACTCGGACAAGCGCACCCAAAATCCACGTACCGGTAAAGGCGGCGGTCGCCCAGGTACTTCCCGAGCCGAAGGCGGTCGTCGCCCTGCCCGTGATGACAGAAAGGGTCCGAACAGTGAACGTGGCCGCGATCGTGGACGTGACCGCGATGTTGAACGCGACCGTAAACGTGAAGACTCACCGTGGCGTACCGTATCCCGCGCGCCGAGCGATGACGTAGCGGAAAAAGCCGATCACGGTGGGATCAGCGGCAAGAGCTTTATCGATCCTGAAGTATTACGTCGTCAGCGTGCGGAAGAAACCCGCGTTTACGGTGAGAATGCCTGTCAGGCTCTGTTCCAGAGCCGTCCGGACGCTATTGTCCGCGCCTGGTTTGTCCAGAGCGTGACACCACGATTTAAAGAAGCATTACGCTGGATGGCGGCAAACCGCAAAGCCTACCACGTGGTTGACGAAGCCGAACTGGCGAAAGCTTCCGGTACTGAACACCATGGCGGCGTGTGTTTCCTGATTAAAAAACGTAACGGTACAACCGTTAAGCAGTGGGTTGGCCAGGCGGGGGCGCAGGATTGCGTACTGGCGCTGGAAGATATCGCCAACCCGCATAACCTGGGCGGCATGATGCGCAGTTGCGCTCACTTCGGTGTGAAAGGCGTGGTCGTACAGGATGCCGCGCTGCTGGAATCCGGTGCAGCTATCCGTACCGCGGAAGGCGGTGCCGAGCACGTGCAACCGATCACTGGCGACAGTATTGTGGATGTGCTGGATGATTTCCGCAAAGCAGGCTACACGGTCGTGATGACCTCCAGCGACAAAGGTAAGCCGTTATTCAACACCACGCTGCCAGAAAAAATGGTGCTGGTGTTAGGCCGCGAGCGTGATGCGCTACCGGAAGCAGCATGTTCTGCAGACGATTTGTGCATCGCCATCGACGGTACGGGCAATGTAGAAACTCTCAACGTCTCCGTCGCGACGGGCGTCCTGCTCGCGGAGTGGTGGCGTCAGAACAAAGCCTGATAGTAAAAATGCCAGCGAATCGCTGGCATTTTTTTACTCGCTCTCAGCCGGCAGCACCGGCATCCAGTCGATCGGTTTTTCACCGCGTTTTTCCAGCCACTCATTTGCCAGAACAAAGTGATTGCAGCCAAAGAATCCGCGGTGTGCCGAGAGCGGAGACGGATGCGGCGCTTTCAGAATATGGTGACGCTGCGCGTCAATAATGGCCCCTTTCTTCTGCGCGTGCGCGCCCCAGAGTAAAAACACCACGCCTTCACGGTGCTCGTTAATCAGGCTAATGACTTTATCCGTAAAGGTTTCCCAGCCCAGACTGGCATGCGAATGTGCCTGTCCTGCCCGGACGGTAAGGACGGTGTTCAGTAACAGTACCCCCTGACGTGCCCAGCTTTCCAGATACCCGTGTGTGGGGCGTGTAAAGCCTGGGACCGTCGCTTCGAGTTCTTTATACATATTCAGTAATGACGGTGGAGTGGCTACGCCTGGGCGCACAGAAAACGCGAGGCCATGTGCCTGGCCGGGACCGTGGTAAGGGTCCTGTCCCAGGATGACAACTTTCACATCGCCAAGCTCGGTAAAGCGAAATGCGTTAAACACATCTTTTTGCGGCGGGTAAATCGTCATGCCTGACTGGCGTTCACCGGCGACGGTATGCAAAGTGTTAACAAAATAGGGTTGCTGTTTTTCTTCGGTCAGCACATCGTGCCAGGTTAATTCGGTAGTCATCTCGCTCTCCTGCGAATTTCATTCCCCCTAGCTTAACTGCTTCTCTCTGGGGCGCAAAATTCTCTACGATTCTCAAGGGACTACCCCTTAAAGATAGTTGAAAATTTATGTAAAAATTTTATCTACACGCATAGCGTAAGTTGATGTAAAACAATAAAATCCACTCATCACCACTTTGCGTGTGTGGTTTTTGTTGATTTAAATCAAGGAATCAAGGGTGTGCGAGGGGTATATATACACTCAAGCAACAATGGTTTTACCAATTGGCCGCGCGACGGCCAACCGAAATCAAATAATTTTGCCGGGGAGGCATCAACATGATTACAGGTATCCAGATTACTAAAGCTGCAAACGACGACCTGCTGAACTCTTTCTGGCTGCTGGACAGCGAAAAAGGCGAAGCACGCTGCATCGTTGCTAAAGCAGGTTTCTCTGCTGATGAAGTCGTTGCCGTCAGCAAACTGGGCGAAATCGAATACCGTGAAGTACCGGTAGACGTACAGCCAGAAGTTCGTGTAGAAGGTGGTCAGCACCTGAACGTTAACGTTCTGCGTCGTGAAACGCTGGAAGATGCGGTTAAGCACCCGGAAAAATACCCGCAGCTGACTATTCGTGTTTCTGGTTATGCGGTGCGTTTCAACTCACTGACTCCAGAACAGCAGCGCGACGTTATTGCCCGTACCTTTACTGAGAGCCTGTAAGGCTCGCGGGGTTGTACCCCGGTAATCAGATAATAAAAAAGCGGAACATGCCAGTGCATGTTCCGCTTTTTTGTCGTTGAAAGAAGGTAAAAAAATGCCGGGTTCATTAACCCGGCATACCGTTTACTCTTTGTCAGACTGCGGCGCGGCAGCTGCGCTCGGCTTGCGACGCTTGCCGATATTTTTGGCGTCGCGGTGACGTTTCTTCACGCGCGGCTTCTCTTTATCTTTCTCTTTTTTCTCTGCACGTTTCGCCAGCACTTTCTTGGATGGCTTACCGTTAGACTTCTCACTTGGCGCGCGCGTTGTTGGACGCAGTTCGTCAACCACGCGCGGCTTTAGCTGCTCGTCGACATAGCGACTCGCTTTGCCGAGCAGCAGGTGGTCGTGCGCTTCTACCAGAGAAATGGCGGTGCCTTTACGGCCTGCGCGACCGGTACGGCCAATACGGTGCAAATAGGCATCGCCACTACGCGGCATGTCGTAGTTAAACACGTGGCTGACATCAGGAATGTCGATACCGCGTGCCGCAACGTCGGTGGCAACCAGCACATTCACACGACCATCGGTCAGGCGTTTGATCGCTTCGTTACGCTTGCTTTGTACCATCTCGCCTTCGAGATAGCAGTTGTTGATCCCCGCCTGGCGCAGCCAGCCAGCCAGCTCGTGCACGCGCTCGCGTTTACGCACAAAGACGATAGAACGCGTTGCTTCAGGCTGTTTTAACAGGTGAATCAGCAACGCTGTTTTGTGTTCGATATCATCTGCACGATAGTACCACTGATGGATCTTCTTACGTTCGCGGGTGGATGGATCCGCAGAAACCTCAACCGGATCTTCCAGCAGGCGCTCGGCAAAATCTTTAACCGCATTGCCTTCCAGCGTGGCAGAGAACAGCATGGTCTGCTTGCGCCAGCGGGTTTCACCGGCAATATGCTCGATATCCTGCGCGAAGCCCATATCCAGCATACGGTCGGCTTCATCGAGGATCAGCGTTTCAACCGCATGGCAGTCGAAGTTCTCTTCTTTAATGTATTGCAGCAGACGTCCGGTGGTCGCGACCACGATGTCCTGATTTTCGCTGAACACTTCCATATGGTTCATGTAGGCCACGCCGCCGGTGATGGTGGCGACATCCAGATGCGTATTCTTCGCCAGTTCACGGGCGTGATCGGCAACTTGCATTGCCAGTTCACGGGTCGGCGTCAGAATTAAAACGCGCGGTGGACCTGATTTTTTGCGCGGAAAGTCGAGCAGGTGCTGCAACACTGGCAGCAAATATGCCGCCGTTTTACCGGTGCCTGTCGGCGCAGAACCGAGTACATCACGGCCATCGAGCGCAGGTGGAATGGCGGCTGCCTGAATAGCTGTCGGGCGAGTGAAACCTTTTTCCTGGAGGGCATCCAGCAGGCTTTCATCGAGTTCAAGTTCGGAAAAAGTCGTTACAGTCATGTTCTACCTCTGTGTGGGGCGCTGATTATAGACGTTACGGCTGCAATCTTCATCTGTTTGTATGGATATACCTTCTCAGGTATTGTTTTTATCCTATGTTATCGTTTTTTTTCCAGGAAGGTTGTTTTTCATGCCCCAGTCTTCATCAGTACTTCGACGTAATGGGTTTACCTTTAAACAGTTTTTTGTGGCACACGATCGTTGTGCAATGAAAGTTGGGACTGACGGAATTTTATTGGGGGCCTGGGCCCCTGTCGCAGGCGTAAAGCGGATCCTTGATATCGGCACCGGGAGTGGTTTGTTAGCACTGATGCTGGCCCAGCGTACAGATAACAGCGTCCTGATTGATGCGGTGGAGCTGGATGTTGACGCCGCGCAACAGGCAGAGGAAAACATCGCGCAATCTCCGTGGGGGCAGCGTATCCGGATCCATACTGAAGATGCTCAACGGTGGATACCTCGCCAGACCGTGCGCTTTGATCTGATTATCAGTAATCCCCCTTATTATGAGCAAGGCGTGGAGTGTGGTACGCCACAGCGCGAGCAGGCACGTTATACCACGACGCTCGATCATGCGGCGCTGATAACGCTGGCGGCGGACAGTATTACAGAAGAGGGCTTTTTTTGCGTGGTACTGCCGGAGCAGATTGGTAACGCTTTTACCCAGCAGGCATTAAACATGGGATGGCATCTGCGTCTGCGTACGGATGTGGCGGAAACCGAAGCCCGGCTGCCGCATCGGGTCCTGCTGGCTTTCTCCCCGCAGGCCGGGGAGTGCTTTAGCGACAGATTAGTGATCCGTGGGCCAGACCAGCGTTACTCAGAAGGTTACACCGCGTTGACCCAGGCATTTTATCTGTTTATGTGATGGCTAAGCGGCGAAAGAATAGAAGGGCCGGATTCAGGCAACTGCTCTGGATAATCCAGCGTGAAGTGCAGGCCCCGGCTCTCTTTACGCATCATTGCGCAGCGCACAATCAGCTCGGCAACCTGCACCAAATTGCGCAGCTCCAGTAAATTGTTCGACACGCGGAAATGGGCGTAATACTCGTCGATTTCCTGTTGCAGCATCGTGATACGCCGCAGGGCTCGCTCCAGACGTTTAGTCGTGCGTACAATGCCAACGTAATCCCACATAAATAGCCGCAGTTCATGCCAGTTATGCTGGATGACAACCAGCTCATCCGGATTTTCAACCCGGCTTTCATCCCAACCCGGAAGCGTGCTTACACTACGTGCGTAGGGCATTCTACGATCAATATCTTCAGCTGCAGACCAGCCGTAGACCAGGCACTCCAGCAGTGAGTTAGACGCCATACGATTTGCACCATGCAGCCCGGTGTAGCTCACTTCGCCGATGGCATACAGACCGTCGACGTCAGTCCGACCAAAATCATCGACCATCACGCCACCGCAGGTATAGTGTGCAGCTGGCACGATAGGCACTGGCTCTTTGGTCAGGTCGATCCCCAGGCCCAGCAGCTTTTCATAAATCATCGGAAAATGCTGGCGGACAAATTCTTCCGGTTTATGACTGATGTCGATGAACATGCAGTCCGCACCCAGACGCTTCATTTCATGATCGATAGCACGCGCCACGATATCGCGCGGCGCTAGTTCACCACGCTCATCAAAGTCGGGCATAAAGCGTGAGCCGTCCGGGCGCTTCAGGTGGGCACCTTCGCCACGCAGCGCTTCAGTCAGTAGAAAATTGCGTGCCTGCGGGTGATACAGCGCGGTGGGGTGAAACTGATTAAATTCGAGGTTGGCGACACGACACCCTGCGCGCCAGGCCATCGCAATTCCATCGCCTGAGGAGATATCCGGATTGGTGGTGTACTGATAGACCTTCGATGCGCCACCGGTGGCCAGCACGACGGATTTGGCATGGCAGGTTTCGACGGCTTCTTTATTACGGTTCCAGATCCATGCGCCAACTACCCGGCGCGTGCCCGGCAAGCCGATTTTATCGGAGATGATCAGGTCCACGGCGTTGCTACGTTCCAGCACCTGAATGTTGGGATGATTTTGCGCCTTGCTGACCAGCGTAGTTTCAACCTCTTTGCCGGTGGCATCAGCCGCATGCAGGATGCGTCGATGGCTATGGCCGCCTTCGCGGGTCAGGTGATAACTCTCTTCACCATTGGGCTGAACCTGCGTATCAAACAAAACGCCTTGATCAATGAGCCACTGGACGCACGTTCGGGCGTTGCTGGCGACGAACTCAACTGCATGGCGATCGCACAATCCCGCGCCGGCAATCAGCGTATCCTCGACGTGAGAATCGATACTGTCGGTTTCATCAAAAACAGCGGCAATGCCTCCCTGGGCATAGAATGTAGAGCCTTCACTCACAGGCCCTTTACTCAGGACAATAACCCGATGTTTCTCAGCCAAGCGCAAAGCCAGTGAGAGTCCGGCAGCACCGCTGCCAATAATCAGCACATCACAGGATAATTCAGGCGTTGTATTCATGATTGTTGTTTAATTTACTAAACAGTGTTTGGTCACCATAGCACCACATTGCGCGAAACTGCACGTTATATTTTTAATTGTGTTGCAATGGCTAAACACGAAAGAAATTCATAGTGAGAGGTAAAGTATGAAAAATATTTTGTGTAGCAGGCCGTTAGCGTCAGATTAGGAGATGAAATAAAGTGCCCGTTGGGTTACTCTGCAAGCGGTTTAATGGGCATTTCTGTACAGATAGTGCGTTGATCGGGTTATGTAGACTTATAATGAGAGATAAGACCTGTCTACAACATGACAAACAAAAACAAATGCGTAACGGAACTTTACGAAACTTGAGCACTCCAAGTCATTGCTTGCTCATAGTGCAGCTGATGGAGTGGCGTTTCGAAAGCGCGTGGAAATTTGGTTTGGGGAGACTTTACCTCGGATGAGCGAGCAGTTAACGGACCAGGTCCTGGTAGAACGGGTCCAGAAGGGAGATCAGAAAGCCTTTAATTTACTGGTAGTTCGCTATCAGCATAAGGTGGCGAGTCTGGTTTCCCGCTATGTACCGTCGGGCGATGTTCCCGATGTTGTACAGGAAGCATTTATTAAGGCCTATCGTGCGCTGGATTCGTTCCGGGGAGATAGTGCTTTTTATACCTGGCTGTATCGTATAGCAGTCAATACAGCGAAGAATTACCTGGTCGCTCAGGGGCGTCGTCCACCTTCCAGTGATATAGATGCGATAGAAGCAGAAAATTACGAAAGTGGCGGTGCGCTGAAAGAAATTTCGAACCCTGAGAACTTAATGTTGTCAGAAGAACTGAGACAGATAGTTTTCCGAACTATTGAGTCCCTCCCGGAAGATTTACGCATGGCAATAACCTTGCGGGAGCTGGATGGCCTGAGCTATGAAGAGATAGCCGCTATCATGGATTGTCCGGTGGGTACGGTGCGTTCTCGTATCTTCCGAGCGAGGGAAGCTATTGATAATAAAGTTCAACCGCTTATCAGGCGTTGACGGTAGCGGGATACTGGAAAAGGTATTAGGCATGCAGAAAGAAAAACTTTCCGCTTTAATGGATGGCGAAACGCTGGATACTGAGTTACTCAAAGAGCTGACTCACGACCCGGAAATGCAAAAAACCTGGGAGAGTTATCACATGATCCGCGATTCCATGCGAGGTGATACCGCCGACGTTCTCCATTTCGATATTTCCGACCGAGTAATGGCAGCCATCGCAGATGAGCCAGTACGTCAGGCGGCGCCATTGATTCCTGAGGCCCAGCCAGCACCACATCAGTGGCAGAAAATGCCATTCTGGAAGAAAATGCGTCCGTGGGCCGCTCAGCTTACTCAAATGGGTGTGGCCG
The DNA here is from genome assembly GCF_029717145.1 of Citrobacter freundii. Lineage (NCBI taxonomy): Bacteria > Pseudomonadati > Pseudomonadota > Gammaproteobacteria > Enterobacterales > Enterobacteriaceae > Citrobacter > Citrobacter freundii. The sequence goes on from NZ_CP099222.1 coordinate 1,213,567, forward strand.
CGTGCGTATCGCTTGCAGTTATCGTTGGCGTCCAGCACTATAATGGGCAATCTGAAACGTCCCAGCAGCCCGAAACGCCGGTATTTAATACATTACCGATGATGGGTAAAGCCAGTCCGGTGAGCTTGGGTGTACCTTCTGACGCGACGGCCAGCAGCGGCGGTCAGCAACAGCAGGTGCAGGAGCAGCGTCGTCGTATCAATGCTATGTTGCAGGATTACGAACTGCAGCGCCGACTGCACTCCGAACAGCTTCAGTTTGAGCAGGCACAGACACAGCAAGCCGCTGTACAGGTGCCAGGAATTCAAACTTTAGGAACGCAATCGCAGTAATGAAGCAACTTTGGTTTGCCATGTCACTTGTGGCTGGTAGCCTGTTCTTCTCTGTCAACGCCTCGGCCACTCCTGCGTCCGGGGCGTTATTGCAGCAGATGAATCTGGCCAGCCAGTCGCTCACCTATGAGCTGTCCTTCGTCAGCATCAATAAACAGGGTGTTGAATCCCTACGTTATCGTCATGCTCGTCTGGATAACCGTCCGCTTGCACAACTGTTGCAATTAGATGGACCACGCCGGGAAGTCGTACAACGTGGGAATGAGATCAGCTATTTTGAGCCGGGGCTCGAACCGTTCACGCTGAACGGTGATTATATTGTTGATTCTCTGCCATCTCTGATTTACACCGACTTTAAACGTCTCGCACCCTACTATGATTTTATCTCGGTAGGCCGAACCCGTATTGCAGACAGGCTTTGTGAAGTGCTCCGCGTCGTGGCGCGTGACGGGACTCGTTACAGCTACATTGTCTGGATGGACACCGAAACTAAGCTACCGATGCGCGTCGATCTTCTTGACCGGGATGGCGAAACGCTGGAACAGTTCCGCGTGATCGCTTTTACCGTGAATAGCGGCGTCGGAGACAGCATGCAGACGCTGGCAAAAGCCAACCTGCCGCCGTTGCTATCCGTTCCCGCAGGCGAGAAAACCAACTTCAACTGGAGCCCATCGTGGTTGCCGCAAGGATTCAGTGAAGTCTCCAGCAGCCGTCGTCCACTGCCGACGATGGACAATATGCCGATTGAATCGCGTCTTTATTCTGACGGGCTGTTCAGCTTCTCTGTGAATGTGAACCGCGCGCAGCAAAACAGCGCCGATCAGCTCCTGCGTACCGGACGCCGCACGGTCAGTACCAGCGTACGAGATAATGCCGAAATCACTATCGTTGGTGAACTTCCGCCGCAAACGGCGAAGCGCATCGCGGACAATATCAAGTTCAGGGCTGCACAATGATCAAAGAGTGGGCAACGGTTGTTTCCTGGCAAAATGGCCTGGCGACAGTCAGCTGTGACGTTAAAGCGTCGTGCAGCAGCTGTGCCTCAAGGGCCGGATGCGGAAGCCGTGTGCTGAATAAACTGGGACCGCAGACAACGCACACCATTGTGGTGCCTAGCGTTGAACCGCTGGCTCCCGGTCAGAAAGTTGAGCTAGGCATTGCTGAAGGCAGCCTGTTGGGCTCGGCAATGTTAGTCTATCTGTCTCCGCTGGCGGGGCTGTTTGTTTTTGCCGCATTGTTCCAGGTGTTGTTTGGCAGCGATATCGCCGCGTTAAGCGGTGCGATACTGGGCGGTGTGGGTGGATTCCTGATTGCTCGTGGTTTCTCACGCAAGCTGGCTGAACGTGAGGCCTGGCAACCGGTGATTCTCAATGTTGCTCTCCCGCCTGACCTTCTTCGCGTCGAAACACACCAGTGATATATATGCCTGATGGCGCTGCGCTTATCAGGCCTACAGGACCGTTACTACGTAGGCCAGATAGGGCACGTTCGCTGTACTTCGGTAAAAGTTTCACTGACTTTGCTAAGTTGTTTCCAGTTCCCGCTATCCTTGCTCTATGAACATTTCCTCGCCTCAGCGTTGTAGTGTAGAATGCGGCGTTTCACTTAAACCGACGTTAAGCTCAGAACAGCGACTTCTCAAAGCCTGCCCAGGCAGGCGTAAGGCACAATAATTACACTATATGAAGAACATACGTAACTTTTCAATCATAGCTCACATCGACCACGGTAAATCAACGCTGTCTGACCGTATTATCCAGATCTGCGGTGGCCTGTCTGACCGTGAAATGGAAGCGCAGGTTCTCGACTCGATGGATCTTGAGCGTGAGCGCGGTATTACTATCAAAGCGCAGAGCGTGACGCTCGATTTCAAATCATCTGATGGTGAAACCTACCAGCTTAACTTTATCGACACGCCGGGCCACGTTGACTTCTCGTATGAAGTTTCGCGCTCGCTTGCCGCCTGTGAAGGCGCTCTGCTGGTGGTTGACGCCGGACAGGGTGTTGAAGCGCAAACGCTGGCTAACTGCTATACCGCCCTGGAAATGGATCTCGAGGTGGTGCCGGTACTGAATAAAATTGACCTGCCGGCTGCCGATCCTGAGCGTGTAGCGGAAGAGATCGAAGATATCGTCGGTATCGATGCGACAGATGCGGTTCGTTGCTCGGCGAAAACCGGCGTCGGCGTGACCGACGTTCTGGAACGTCTGGTGCGCGAAATTCCGCCGCCGGAAGGTGACCCGGAAGGCCCGCTGCAGGCGCTGATCATTGACTCCTGGTTCGATAACTATCTGGGTGTGGTCTCGCTGGTACGTATTAAAAACGGTACCATGCGCAAAGGCGACAAAATCAAAGTGATGAGCACCGGGCAGGTGTATAACGCTGACCGTCTGGGGATCTTCACGCCTAAGCAAGTTGACCGTACCGAACTGAAGTGCGGCGAAGTGGGTTGGCTGGTTTGTGCGATTAAAGATATTCTCGGCGCCCCGGTCGGCGATACGCTGACTCAGGCACGTAATCCGGCAGATAAAGCGCTGCCAGGATTTAAAAAGGTGAAACCGCAGGTTTACGCCGGTCTGTTCCCGGTCAGCTCTGACGATTACGAAAACTTCCGTGATGCGTTAGGTAAGCTGAGCCTGAACGATGCCTCCCTGTTCTATGAACCGGAAAGCTCTACCGCGCTGGGCTTCGGCTTCCGCTGTGGCTTCCTTGGTTTGCTGCACATGGAGATCATTCAGGAACGTCTGGAACGTGAATACGATCTGGACCTGATCACCACTGCACCGACCGTTGTTTACGAAGTTGAAACCACGGGTAAAGAGACTATCTATGTCGATAGCCCGTCCAAACTGCCGCCGCTGAACAACATCTATGAGCTGCGCGAGCCGATCGCTGAGTGTCATATGCTGCTGCCTCAGGCATATCTCGGCAACGTTATCACGCTGTGTATCGAGAAGCGTGGCGTACAGACCAACATGGTTTACCACGGTAACCAGGTGGCGCTGACCTATGAAATCCCGATGGCAGAAGTGGTGCTCGACTTCTTCGACCGCCTGAAGTCAACGTCTCGTGGCTATGCGTCACTGGACTATAACTTCAAACGCTTCCAGGCCTCTGACATGGTGCGCGTTGATGTTCTGATCAACAACGAGCGTGTTGATGCGCTGGCGCTCATTACCCACCGTGATAACTCACAGAGCCGCGGCCGTGAGCTGGTGGAAAAGATGAAAGAACTGATCCCACGCCAGCAGTTTGATATCGCGATTCAGGCAGCCATTGGTACGCACATCATTGCGCGTTCAACGGTTAAGCAGCTGCGTAAAAACGTTCTGGCTAAGTGCTATGGCGGTGATATTAGCCGTAAGAAAAAGCTGCTGCAGAAACAGAAAGAAGGTAAAAAACGCATGAAGCAGATCGGTAACGTCGAGCTGCCTCAGGAAGCGTTCCTCGCCATTCTGCATGTCGGTAAAGACAGCAAATAATCCTAAGGAGTTGGCATGGCGAATATGTTTGCCCTGATTCTGGTGATTGCCACACTGGTGACGGGCATTTTATGGTGCGTAGATAAATTTATCTTTGCGCCAAAACGCCGGGAGCGTCAGGCAGCGGCACAAGCCGCTGCGGGTGATTCACTGGATAACGCAACGCTGAAAAAAGTCTCCCCGAAGCCGGGCTGGCTGGAAACCGGAGCATCCGTGTTCCCGGTACTGGCGATTGTACTGGTGGTGCGTTCATTTATTTATGAGCCGTTCCAGATCCCATCGGGTTCGATGATGCCGACGCTGTTAATTGGTGATTTTATTCTGGTGGAGAAATTTGCCTACGGAATTAAAGATCCGATTTATCAGAAAACACTGATCGAAACGGGCCATCCGAAACGTGGTGATGTCGTGGTGTTTAAATACCCGGAGGATCCGCGCCTGGACTACATCAAACGCGCTGTCGGTTTACCGGGAGACAAAGTGACGTACGATCCAGTGGCGAAAGAGGTCACGATCCAGCCAGGATGCCGCTCCGGTCAGGCGTGTCAAAACGCATTGCCGGTCACGTACTCTGACGTTCAGCCGAGTGATTTCGTACAGACGTTTGCACGTCGTAACGGTGGCGAAGCGACCAGTGGTTTCTTCGAACTTCCGCTGAGCGAAACGAAAGATAACGGTATTCGCCTGACCGAACGTAAAGAGACGCTGGGCGAGGTGACGCACCGCATTCTGACCGTGCCAATCGCGCAGGATCAGGTGGGGATGTACTACCGCCAACCGGGTCAGCAACTGGCGACCTGGATTGTTCCACCGGGACACTACTTCATGATGGGTGATAACCGCGACAACAGCGCGGACAGCCGTTACTGGGGATTTGTACCGGAAGCGAATCTGGTGGGTAAAGCGACGGGCATCTGGATGAGTTTCGACAAGCAAGAAGGTGAATGGCCGACCGGTGTTCGTTTAAGCCGTATTGGTGGTATTCATTAATTGCTGATAATCGTTCACGTTGTCGTCATAATGGCGGCAACGTGAATTATTTCTCGGATAAATTCCCGCAGACTAACGACATCCCTTGTCGTTGTGTATAGAATATTCCCCCGTAGTTTTAGGTTGGCACCGTCAGGTTGCCACGGCACACGAAACAGCGTTGATTCGTATACAAGCGCATTCAGGCGACGCCGAAACGGCTAACCGAGTGATGTATATCAGGTCTGTTTCGTGTGCTGGATTGTTGACGCATTCATTTATTGGTATCGCATGAACCCCATCGTAATTAATCGGCTTCAACGGAAGCTGGGCTACACTTTTAATCATCAGGAACTGTTGCAGCAGGCATTAACTCATCGCAGTGCCAGCAGCAAACATAACGAGCGTTTAGAATTTTTAGGCGACTCTATTTTGAGCTTTGTTATTGCCAATGCGTTGTATCATCGTTTTCCGCGTGTGGACGAAGGTGATATGAGTCGCATGCGCGCCACGCTGGTGCGCGGTAATACGCTGGCTGAATTAGCCCGTGAGTTTGATCTCGGCGAATGTTTACGTTTGGGGCCGGGCGAACTGAAAAGCGGCGGCTTCCGTCGTGAATCTATTCTGGCTGATACCGTCGAAGCACTGATCGGCGGCGTCTTCCTCGACAGTGATATTCAGACTGTTGAACAACTGATCCTTAACTGGTATCAAACCCGTCTGGATGAAATTAGTCCGGGCGACAAACAAAAAGATCCGAAAACGCGTTTGCAGGAATACTTGCAGGGTCGCCACCTGCCGCTGCCGTCTTATCTGGTAGTACAGGTCCGTGGCGAAGCGCACGATCAAGAATTTACTATCCACTGCCAGGTTAGCGGCCTGAGTGAACCGGTGGTTGGCACAGGTTCGAGCCGTCGTAAGGCTGAGCAGGCTGCCGCCGAACAGGCGTTGAAAAAACTGGAGCTGGAATGAGCGAAGAAAAAACCTATTGCGGATTTATTGCCATCGTCGGTCGCCCGAACGTTGGTAAATCCACCCTGTTGAATAATCTGCTTGGGCAGAAGATTTCCATTACCTCCCGTAAGGCGCAGACGACCCGTCACCGCATTGTCGGTATTCATACCGAAGGCGCGTATCAGGCTATTTATGTTGATACCCCGGGCCTGCACATGGAAGAAAAGCGTGCCATCAACCGCCTGATGAACAAAGCGGCCAGCAGTTCTATTGGTGACGTTGAATTGATTATTTTCGTCGTAGAGGGCACGCGCTGGACGCCGGACGACGAAATGGTGCTGAACAAACTGCGTGACGGTAAAGCCCCGGTTATCCTGGCGGTCAACAAAGTGGATAACGTCCAGGAAAAAGCCGATCTGCTGCCGCACCTGCAGTTCCTGGCAAGCCAGATGAACTTCCTCGACATCGTACCGATGTCTGCCGAAACCGGCATGAATGTCGATACCGTTGCGGGCATCGTGCGTAAGCATCTGCCGGAAGCGATTCATCACTTCCCGGAAGATTACATCACCGACCGCTCGCAGCGCTTTATGGCCTCTGAAATCATCCGTGAAAAGCTGATGCGTTTCCTCGGTGCTGAACTGCCGTATTCTGTGACCGTTGAGATTGAGCGCTTTATCCCTAACGAACGTGGCGGCTACGATATCAACGGCCTGATCCTTGTCGAACGCGAAGGGCAGAAGAAGATGGTAATTGGCAACAAAGGGGCCAAAATTAAAACCATCGGTATTGAAGCACGTAAAGACATGCAGGAAATGTTCGAAGCGCCTGTGCACCTTGAACTGTGGGTGAAAGTGAAATCTGGCTGGGCCGATGACGAACGCGCGCTGCGCAGTCTCGGTTACGGCGACGACGTCTAAACCCTTCCTCTGAAAGACGACGAGTATTATGATGGATGGATGGCAACGCGCATTTGTCCTGCATAGTCGCCCCTGGAGCGAAACCAGTTTAGTGCTGGACGTTTTCACGGAAGAGTCGGGTCGCGTGCGCCTTGTGGCTAAAGGCGCACGTTCCAAACGTTCCAATCTGAAAGGCGCACTCCAGCCTTTTACCCCATTATTACTTCGCTTTGGTGGACGTGGTGAGGTCAAAACCCTACGTAGCGCTGAAGCCGTCTCTCTGGCACTTCCGCTTAGCGGAATCACGCTGTACAGCGGTCTGTATATCAACGAACTCATTTCTCGCGTGCTTGAGTACGAGACCCGCTTTTCTGAACTCTTTTTCGATTACCTGAACTGTATCCAGGCGTTGGCAGGCACATCCGGTTCACCAGAGCCCGCCCTGCGTCGCTTTGAGCTGGCGTTGCTCGGTCATCTGGGCTACGGCGTGGATTTTGCCCACTGTGCGGGCAGCGGTGAACCGGTGGACGACACCATGACCTATCGCTATCGGGAAGAAAAAGGGTTTATCGCCAGCATCGTTATTGATAACAACACCTTTACCGGACGCCATCTCAAAGCACTTGCATCGCGTGAATTTCCGGATGCCGATACGTTACGTGCCGCGAAACGCTTTACCCGCATGGCGTTAAAGCCGTATCTTGGTGGTAAGCCGTTAAAAAGCCGGGAACTGTTCCGGCAATTTTTGCCAAAACGCGCAGTAAAAACAAATAATGATTAACGAGGATTGTCATGGCCGAATTACTGTTAGGCGTCAACATTGACCACATTGCCACTTTACGTAACGCACGCGGCACCGCATACCCGGACCCGGTTCAGGCGGCATTTATCGTTGAGCAAGCGGGGGCGGATGGGATCACCGTTCATCTGCGTGAAGACCGTCGTCATATTACTGACAGAGACGTGCGAATTCTGCGTCAAACGCTGGATACACGTATGAATCTGGAAATGGCGGTGACGGAAGAGATGCTGGCCATCGCGGTTGAAACCAAGCCGCATTTCTGCTGCCTGGTGCCGGAAAAACGTCAGGAAGTCACCACTGAAGGCGGCTTGGATGTGGCGGGTCAACGCGACAAAATGCGTGATGCCTGCAAGCGTCTGGCGGATGCGGGGATCCTGGTCTCGCTGTTTATCGATGCCGATGAAGAACAAATTAAAGCGGCTGCTGATGTTGGCGCGCCGTATATTGAAATTCACACCGGCTGCTATGCTGATGCGAAAACCGATGCTGAACAGGCCAGCGAACTGGCACGTATCGCCAAAGCTGCGACCTTTGCTGCCAGCCTGGGTCTGAAGGTGAACGCCGGTCACGGCCTGACTTACCATAACGTCAAAGCTATTGCGCGGATCCCGGAAATGCACGAGCTGAACATTGGTCATGCGATCATCGGACGTGCGGTGATGAGCGGTCTGAAAGACGCCGTAGTGGAAATGAAACGTCTAATGCTGGAAGCGCGTGGCTAATGGCGATTCTGGGATTAGGCACGGACATCGTGGAGATTGCGCGCATTGAAGCGGTGATCTCCCGTTCCGGCGATCGGCTGGCCAGACGCGTCCTCAGCGACAACGAATGGACCATTTGGGAAACGCATCAGCAGCCGGTGCGTTTTCTGGCGAAGCGTTTTGCGGTAAAAGAAGCGGCGGCAAAAGCCTTTGGCACCGGCATTCGTAACGGGCTGGCATTTAATCAGTTCGAAGTGTTCAACGATGAACTCGGCAAGCCGCGTTTGCGGTTATGGGGAGAGGCGTTAAAACTGGCGGAGAAGCTCGGTGTTATGCATATGCACGTGACGCTGGCCGATGAACGTCACTATGCCTGCGCCACGGTCATTATTGAGAGTTAAAGCTTGTCTGCGTGATGCATTAACACAAACTTATCCCACAGCTGTTCTTCTGTTTCGATATGTGCCGGATCTTTCAAAATAGTATTGGGGATCGGGCACACCTTTTGACAGGTTGGCGTGTCGTAATGACCTACGCATTCCGTACACTTGTCGCTGTTAATCTCGTAAATGCTGTCACCCATTGAAATGGCCTCATTCGGGCATTCGGGTTCGCACATATCGCAATTGATACACTTTTTAGTGATTAACAGGGCCATCAGGAAACTCTCAAAACATCACAAATCGGGCGGGCATTATACGCGCATTCTTTGCTCAAACCAGTTTTTTTACCAGCGCTTCGCTGTGGCGGATCCGCTCCGGGGCATGTTCGAGATCTTGCTGCACCAGCGCCATAAACAGTAAATCAGTCAACATCATTTGCGCATGCGTTGATGAAATTGCGGCACTGCGCGTGGCCTGTTCTTCGGCAATGGTGTACAGGCAACGGGTGGCGCGCTGCTGTAGGGCATTGGGAGTAAAGCCAGTGATGGCGAGGATTTTTGCCCCGGTGCGTAATGTTTCATCCGCGGCCAGATTGAGTTCGCGTCGCTCTCCGCTATACGAAATGGCCAGCAGCAGATCGTTTGAATCCAGCGCCTGTACGGTCGCCAGCAGGGCATGCATATCGCGTTCAACGACCGCATTAAATCCTATCTTCAATAGCTTCCAGGCAAAATTTTGCGCCACCAGGCCCGAGGCGCCAATGCCGGTGAGGATAATGCGCCGGGCTGTGCGCAGCATCGTGACGCTTTCCATTAGTTTGTCTTCGCTATTGACGTCCAGCGTGGCATGCATCGCTGCCACGTTCTCCTTAATTAGCTTCTCACCTACCAGTCGCATAGGATCGTCACCGCGGATCTGATTGTGCACCGGAACCGAATGCGGATTGGGATTGCTGGCCAGCGCTTCGCTGATCGCCAATTTGAGGGCCGGGAAGCCTTTAAAGCCCATTTTCTGCGCGAACTTCACGACGCTGGACTGGCTAACGCCCGCTTCAAAAGCTAGCTGCTGAGAGCTGAGATGACGCACATTATCTGGTTGCGTAAGAAGATAATCCGCAAGCTTTTTATCGCTTTGTGCGAGGTCAGGGTAACGCTGACGAATGCGAATCAAACAGTTCATGCTGTCTCCTGGCGAAAACGTGATGGCGATTACAAAACAACATTTCACTCGCCTGAGTGAATATAATATTCCATTATGACGGATTATTATGAATTAAAAATTCCTAAGGAACAAAAATGAATCTCGGTGCGTTAGTGTCAGAAACCCGCAATCCACAAACGATGGATCTCGATGCGTTATCAACGCTTGAGCTGGTACATCGTTTTAATCAACAGGATACGCTGGTAGCGGAAGCAGTAAAAGCGACACTGTCTGAAGTTGCGCAGGCGGTTGATGCGGCTGCGCAGGCACTTAAAGCAGGCGGGCGGATTATTTACATGGGGGCAGGGACCAGCGGACGTCTCGGCGTGCTGGATGCCTCAGAATGTCCGCCGACTTTTGGTGTACCGCATGGATTAGTGGTTGGGCTGATTGCCGGTGGGCCAGGGGCGTTATTAAAAGCGGTTGAAGGCGCAGAAGATAACTCGCAGCTTGGGGAAGATGACCTGCGGGCGCTGAATCTGACCGCGCAGGATCTGGTTGTCGGTCTGGCGGCATCGGGTCGGACACCGTATGTGATTGGCGGCCTGAAATATGCGCATGCGGTGGGCTGTACGACGGTCGCGATTTCCTGTAATCCGGACTCACCTATTGCCCGCGAAGCGGATATCGCCATCTCCGTGGTGGTTGGTCCGGAGGCGCTGACCGGTTCAACCCGTCTGAAGTCGGGCACCGCGCAGAAACTGGTGCTAAATATGATTTCCACCGGTGCGATGGTGAAGTTTGGCAAGGTGTATCAGAACCTGATGGTGGATATGAAAGCGACCAACGCCAAGCTGGTCGATCGGGCCTGCCGGATGGTGGTGGAAGCTACCGGCATTTCGCGCGAAGACGCTGAAACGTTACTGAAGCAGACCGATTTTGACGTTAAGCCCGCCATTCTGATGGCGCTGACCGGGCTAGACGCGACGGCAGCCAGGGCAAAACTCTCCGCTCACCAGGGTTTTTTACGCGCGGCGTTAGAACACTAAGAGGTACATATGGACAAAACGGCGGCGCTTGCCAGCGATATTCTGCTGGGGGTTGGCGGAGAAAAAAATATTCTGCGCCTGGAAAACTGTATGACCCGCGTCAGGGTAGAAGTCCAGGATGACGACCAACTGGATATTCCCCGGCTGAAGCAGCTGCCCGGCGTCAGCGGCTATGTGAAGCAGGGGGCGCAGCATCAGATTATTGTCGGTCCCGGTAAGGCCGCCAAAGTGGTGGATGCCATGCGTTCTCTGATTGCTGATGACGGCGAACGTCCGCATGCACACGACATTGAACGCACAAAATCTCAGGTGAAAGCGAAGTACAAAGCGCCAATGAGCGATGCGCTGCGTAAACTGGCAAACGTCTTTATTCCGCTGATCCCGGCGTTTATCGCCTCCGGTTTGATTACCGGTATTATCAATATCCTCAAGCGCCCTGATATTGTGGGCGACTTTGCCACCCATTATCCCAATATGCTGGGGCTGTTAGGTATTTTCGGCAGCGCCGTTTTTGCCATCATGAATATTCTGGTGGGGGTGAATACGGCCAAAGTGTTTGGGGGTTCGCTGGCAATGGGCGGCGTAATGGCCGGCATTCTCTCCAGCCCACAGCTAGCGCAAATTACCCTGTTTGGCGAGGGGCTACAGCCCGGGCGTGGCGGGGTGATTGCGGTGCTGCTGGTGGTGGCGTTAATGTGCTGGATAGAGCGCAAATTCCGCGAGGTGTTGCCGGAATCGCTGGAGTTGATCCTTAATCCGTTGCTGACCACCCTGATTACCGGGACGATTGCGATTGTGGCGCTACAACCGCTCGGTGGCTGGATCTCTGAGTCCATTGCCCACGGCGCCTCCTGGGCGATTGATCGCGGCGGTTTCCTGGTCGGCGCGGTGCTGGCGGGAACGTTTTTGCCGCTGGTGCTCACCGGACTCCATCAGGGGCTGGTGCCGATTCACGTGGAACTGGTGCAGGCGCATGGCTATAACGCGCTATTTCCCATCCTGGCGATGGCCGGGGTCGGTCAGATTGGCGCCGCAATTGCTGTTCTGATGAAAACCCGTAACGCACGACTGAAAAAAGTGATCAAAGGCGCGCTGCCGGTCGGGTTACTGGGCATTGGCGAGCCGTTGATTTTTGGCGTAACGCTGCCGCTGGGTAAACCGTTTATCGGCGCTTGCCTCGGTGGTGCGGTCGGTGGGGCGCTGATCAGCTACTGGAAAGTGGCGACGGTTATCACCTTTGGTATCTCGGGATTACCGCTGGCGCTGACGATTGTTGCCGGAAAAGTGATGTTCTATCTGTTAGGCTATCTGGTAGCGGTTATCGCCGGGTTCTTGTTTACCTGGCTATTGGGGTTCAACGATCCAGAGGACTAAGGTTTGACCAATCACGAGCGTCGCGTTGTTTTTTTTGATTTGGACGGTACGTTACACCAGCAGGATATGTTCGGTAGTTTTCTGCGTTATCTGCTGCGCCGCCAACCGTTGAATGCGCTGCTTGTACTGCCGCTGTTACCGATTATCGCGGTGGCGATGTTGATCAAAGGGCGCGCCGCCCGTTGGCCAATGAGTTTGCTCCTGTGGGGATGCACTTTTGGTCGGCGAGAAGCACGCCTTAAAGCCCACCAAGCTGATTTTGTGCGTTGGTTTCGCCATCACGTGACGGCGTTTCCGCTGGTGCAGCAGCGTCTGACCACCTATCTGTTAAGCTCTGATGCGGATATTTGGCTGATCACCGGTTCCCCGCAGTCGCTGGTCGAGCAGGTTTACTTTGACACCCCGTGGCTGCCTCGGGTGAATCTTATCGCCAGTCAAATGGCGCGCGGTTACGGTGGCTGGGTGCTGCCTTTACGCTGCCTTGGCCATGAGAAAGTCATCCAACTGGAACGCCAGATTGGCGCCCCACTGGCGCTGTATAGCGGCTACAGCGACAGTAAGCAGGACAATCCGCTGCTCTCGTTCTGCCAGCATCGTTGGCGCGTCACGCCGCGTGGAGAGCTGCAGCAACTCGAATAGAGTAAACGATAGCGTCTGTGTATAATGCGCCCGCTTTGATTACTGGAGTTCTGCCTTTGTCTGATGTTGAATTTAGCCACGAATACTGGATGCGTCATGCGTTAACGCTAGCAAAGCGCGCCTGGGATGAGCGTGAGGTTCCGGTGGGCGCGGTTCTGGTGCATAACAATCGTGTGATTGGCGAAGGCTGGAATCGGCCGATTGGTCATCACGATCCCACCGCTCATGCTGAAATCATGGCGCTGCGTCAGGGCGGGCTGGTCCTGCAAAATTACCGTTTACTGGATGCCACACTGTACGTCACCCTTGAGCCATGCGTAATGTGTGCGGGTGCAATGGTACACAGCCGTATCGGTCGGGTGGTATTTGGTGCGCGTGATGCGAAAACGGGGGCCGCAGGTTCGTTAATGGATGTACTGCATCATCCGGGCATGAATCACCGGGTTGAGGTGACAGAAGGCATATTGCGTGATGAATGCGCCACCCTGCTCAGTGACTTCTTCCGTATGCGTCGTCAGGAAATTAAAGCCCTGAAAAAGTCCGTCACGGAGTGATTACAGCGGTAGGCCGGATAAGGCTTTTAAGCCGCCATCCGGCATGAGCATGCCACTACTTTTCCTCCTTCTTCTGCGGGGAAAACAGCAGTGAAGGGGTGTGCGTCAGATAGTTCGACGAGGTTTGCGAGAGAAACGCTGAGAGCGGAAATTTCTCTTTCCCTAACAACTCTGCGGGCGAAACCGCCGGATAATCCTGCGCCAGTTGCTGCGTTTCGATCGCCTGCTTTTCTTTCTCCTGCAGATATCCCACCAGACTTATCTGATACTTACGGATATTCTCTACGTAGGCATAGGCTTCGTGGCCGCGTGCATAGCCATAGGTCAGTTTTTTGTACCAGGGCTTTTGGCTGAGCAGCGGCAAGCGCTGTTTTACGTCGGCCCAACTGTCCGGGTTACCTTTGGTTTTTACCGTCAGCGCGCGGGCATCCAGCATATGCGCATACCCCATATTATAGGCGGCAAGCGCAAACCAGATCCGTTCGCCCTCGGGGACGGTATCCGGAACTTTACTCATCATATCTTGCAGATAGCGAGCGCCCCCGCTGATGCTTTGCTCGGCGTCGGTTCGGTCCGTTAATCCCAGACTCTGGGCGGTATTTTTGGTCAGCATCATCAGACCACGTACGCCGGTCGGCGAGGTGGCCTGTGCATCCCAGTGCGATTCCTGATAAGAGATGGCCGCCAGCAATCGCCAGTCTATCTCTTGCGCATATTTCTCAAACAGCGGCTTGAGATCAGGCAATACGCTGTCGACCGCCCGTAAAAACGTGCGGGTATCAACATAGTCAAAATCATTGCCATGCCCGAGATATTTTTCTTCCAGCCGCGCCAGTAACCCGTCTTCATTGATGGTGTTAAAGAAATCCAGCAGGGCGGCGGAAAGTGTATTGTCATCGTCCAGCGGGCTAAACCAGGTCACCGGTTGTTCGTCAGAGACATCCAGTGCGACGGCCAGTTCAGGGTGTACGCGCTGATACAGACTTATCGCTACGGAATCGGCAATGGTGTAGTCCAGCTTGCCGTTGATGACATCATCGAGCAGTTCCGTGGTGCCCTTTTTATCATCGATCTTCCAGCTCAGCTCAGGAAATTTTGTTTCTTTCAGGTGTTGCAGGTCATTCACCACCACGTGCCCGGGGGCGATAGTCAACTGTTTATCTGTCACGTTGGCCAGGGTGCGTGGACGATATTGCCCGACCCGATACACCAGTTGCTGGGAAACCGAGTAGTAGGTGGGGCCTGGCTGGTAATTTTTGACCCGTTCGCTGTTATAGACCAGACCGGCGGCGAGCAGATCGGCCTTGCCGTTGTCGAGGTCGTCAAAAAGCTGGCTGATATTCTGGCGCACGGTGATTTTTAACTTCACGCCTAAATAACGGGCGAACTGTTGGGCCAGCTCATAATCCAGCCCGAAGCGTTTCCCGGTAAGAGTGGAATGCGTTAACGGAGAGTCAATGGTACTGACGCGCAGCTCTCCCCGCGATTGAATGGCGGCGATACGATTGTCGGCTTTACCGAACCAAGGAATGGATGGCCACAAGGCCGCTGCCAGCAGCAACGTCAAAATGCCGATAAACAGATAATTAATCTTTAATTTTTTCAATTAGTTAATTCTCTGAACCGTGCGTTGTTTCAGCCTGCTATGCTCGCGATTAAGAAGTGAATTCATCATCAATGAGCGGCATTTTGCTTAAACTTGCGTCAGTTGGCAACTCCTTCAGCAGGGGGGCAGCATTTGAGGATAACTGACGGTTGTGATTTTATTTCGACGCAAACGGTTTCGTCGGCGCGGCAGATTCTTTATAATGACGCCCGTTTCCCCCCTTGCGCACACTTATAAGCGCCTCAGGCGCTTCGAAGACGAGAGACTTATGATGGAAATTCTGCGTGGTTCGCCTGCACTGTCTGCATTCCGTATTAACAAATTGCTGGCGCGTTTTCAGGCGGCCAATCTTCAGGTTCACACTATTTACGCCGAGTATGTCCATTTTGCTGACCTGAATGCCCCGTTAAACGAGGATGAGCATGCGCAACTTGCACGCTTGTTGCAATACGGTCCGAGTCTCAGCAGCCACGTCCCTGAAGGCAAGCTGCTGCTGGTTACGCCTCGCCCGGGAACCATCTCCCCCTGGTCTTCTAAAGCGACTGATATTGCCCATAACTGTGGCTTGCAACAGATTAGCCGTCTGGAACGTGGCGTTGCCTACTATGTTGAAGCCTCCACGCTAAGCGCTGAACAGTGGCAGGAAGTGGCTGCCGTGTTACACGACCGCATGATGGAAACGGTTTTCTCTGCGCTGGACGATGCACAAGCGTTGTTTGCTCATCACCAACCGGCGCCGGTTTCTAGCGTTGACCTGCTGGGTACAGGTCGCCAGGCGCTGATCGACGCGAACCTGCGTTTGGGTCTGGCGCTGGCAGACGATGAAATCGACTATTTACAGGATGCGTTTATCAAACTGGGACGCAACCCGAACGACATCGAGCTGTACATGTTTGCGCAGGCCAACTCTGAGCACTGCCGCCATAAAATTTTTAACGCCGACTGGGTAATCGACGGTAAACCGCAGCCGAAGTCGCTGTTCAAGATGATTAAAAACACCTTCGAAACCACGCCGGATCACGTATTGTCTGCCTATAAAGACAACGCGGCAGTGATGGAAGGCTCTGAGGTCGGGCGCTACTTCGCCGACCATCAAACCGGTCGTTATGATTTCCATCAGGAGCCTGCGCATATCCTGATGAAGGTCGAAACCCACAACCACCCGACTGCTATCTCTCCATGGCCGGGCGCAGCAACTGGCTCCGGCGGTGAAATCCGCGACGAGGGTGCGACCGGGCGTGGCGCGAAGCCGAAAGCTGGGCTGGTGGGTTTCTCCGTGTCCAACCTGCGTATTCCGGGCTTTGAACAGCCGTGGGAAGAAGATTTCGGCAAGCCGGATCGGATCGTTACCGCACTGGATATCATGACTGACGGCCCGCTGGGCGGCGCGGCGTTTAACAACGAATTCGGTCGCCCGGCGTTGACCGGCTATTTCCGTACCTATGAAGAAAAAGTGAATAGCCACAACGGTGAAGAGCTGCGCGGCTATCACAAACCCATCATGCTGGCCGGTGGGATCGGCAACATTCGCGCCGATCACGTGCAGAAAGGCGAGATCGTCGTCGGTGCGAAACTGATCGTCCTCGGTGGTCCGGCAATGAACATCGGGCTTGGCGGCGGGGCGGCGTCTTCAATGGCCTCCGGCCAGTCCGATGCCGATCTGGATTTTGCTTCCGTACAGCGCGACAACCCAGAAATGGAACGTCGCTGTCAGGAAGTGATCGACCGCTGCTGGCAGATGGGGGATGCGAACCCGATTCTGTTCATCCACGACGTGGGTGCGGGTGGTCTGTCTAATGCGATGCCTGAGCTGGTCAGTGACGGCGGACGCGGCGGTAAGTTTGAGCTGCGCGATATCTTAAGTGATGAGCCAGGCATGAGTCCGCTGGAGATCTGGTGTAACGAATCTCAGGAGCGTTACGTCCTGGCGGTTGCTGCAGATCAGTTGCCCCTGTTTGACGAACTGTGTAAGCGCGAGCGCGCACCGTATGCGGTAATTGGTGAGGCCACCGAAGAGCAGCATCTTTCGATGAATGACCGTCATTTCGATAATCAGCCGATCGACCTGCCGCTCGATGTGCTGCTGGGCAAAACACCAAAAATGACCCGTAATGTGCAAACGCTGAAAGCGAAGGGCGAGCAGCTTGCGCGTGAGCAGATTACGCTGGCCGATGCGGTCAACCGCGTGCTGCACCTGCCTGCCGTCGCAGAAAAAACGTTCCTCGTAACCATCGGCGACCGTACCGTCACCGGCATGGTAGCGCGCGACCAAATGGTCGGGCCGTGGCAGATCCCGGTAGCGAACTGCGCAGTGACCACCGCCAGCCTGGATAGCTATTATGGTGAAGCGATGTCTCTCGGTGAGCGTGCGCCGGTTGCGCTGCTGGACTTCTCTGCCTCTGCCCGTCTGGCAGTGGGGGAAGCGCTGACCAACATTGCGGCGACGCAGATTGGCGATATCAAACGTATCAAGCTCTCCGCAAACTGGATGGCGGCAGCCGGCCACCCTGGCGAAGATGCTGGGTTGTACGAAGCGGTCAAAGCGGTAGGGGAAGAGCTATGCCCGGCGCTTGGCCTGACTATCCCGGTGGGTAAAGACTCCATGTCGATGAAAACCCGCTGGCAGGAAGGCAACGAACAGCGTGAAATGACCTCGCCGCTGTCGCTGGTGATCACCGCGTTTGCCCGTGTGGAAGATGTCCGTCATACCATCACCCCTGAACTCTCAACCGAAGACAACGCCCTGCTGCTGATTGACCTCGGTCTGGGTCATAACGCGTTGGGTGCGACTGCACTGGCGCAGGTCTATCGCCAACTGGGCGACAAACCGGCGGATGTCCGCAACGTTGCGCAGCTGAAAGGCTTCTATGATGCCATGCAGGCGCTGGTTGCTGCGCGTAAGCTGTTGGCCTACCACGACCGTTCTGACGGTGGTCTGCTGGTGACGCTGGCGGAAATGGCCTTTACCGGTCACTGCGGTATTCAGGCGGATATTAGCACGCTCGGCGATGACCGCCTGGCGGCACTGTTTAACGAAGAGTTAGGTGCGGTGATTCAGGTTCGCGCGGCGGATCGTGAGGCGGTAGAAGCGCTGCTGGCACAGCATGGCCTCGGCGACTGCGTTCACTATGTTGGCCAGGCTGAAGCCAGCGACCGTTTTGTGATTACTGCCAACGGTCAGACGGTGTTCAGCGAAAGCCGCTCCACGCTTCGTATGTGGTGGGCAGAAACCACCTGGCAGATGCAGCGTCTACGCGACAACCCTGAATGTGCCGATCAGGAACATGACGCCAAAGCCAACGATGCCGATCCCGGTCTTAACGTAAAACTGTCGTTTGATATCAACGAAGACGTTGCAGCCCCGTACATCGCCACCGGCGCACGTCCCAAAGTGGCCGTGCTGCGCGAGCAGGGTGTTAACTCTCACGTTGAAATGGCTGCGGCGTTCCACCGTGCGGGCTTTGACGCCATCGACGTTCACATGAGCGATCTGCTGGGCGGGCGCATTGGTCTGGGGAATTTCCAGGCGCTGGTGGCCTGTGGCGGATTCTCTTACGGTGACGTATTAGGTGCCGGTGAAGGTTGGGCGAAATCCATTCTGTTCAACAACCGCGTGCGTGATGAGTTTGAAACCTTCTTCCATCGCCCGCAGACGCTGGCGCTCGGGGTGTGTAACGGCTGTCAGATGATGTCTAATCTGCGTGAACTGATCCCGGGTAGCGACCTGTGGCCACGTTTTGTGCGTAACCACTCCGATCGCTTTGAAGCGCGCTTTAGCCTGGTAGAAGTAACGCAAAGCCCGTCGCTGCTGCTGCAGGGTATGGTGGGTTCCATGATGCCGATTGCCGTTTCTCACGGTGAAGGGCGTGTGGAAGTCCGTGATGATGCGCATTTGGCGGCACTGGAAAGTAAAGGTTTGGTGGCGTTACGTTTCGTCGACAACTTTGGCAAGGTCACCGAAACCTATCCGGCTAACCCGAACGGTTCGCCAAACGGGATCACGGCGGTGACCACCGAAAATGGCCGCGTAACGATCATGATGCCACATCCGGAACGTGTGTTCCGCACGGTGAGCAACTCCTGGCACCCGGAAAACTGGGGCGAGGACAGCCCGTGGATGCGCATCTTCCGTAACGCGCGTAAACAACTCGGCTAACATGACCGCGTGATGTTCAAGGCCCCTCCACGTGAGGGGCTTTTTTTATGTTGTAGGTCGGATAAGGCGCTTACGCCGTCATCTGGCAATGTGCGCGATACTGCCTGATGGCGCTGCGCTTATCAGGCCTACGGGGAAGAGCGGTTGTAGGCTGGATAAGGCGTTTACGCCGCCATCCGGCAATAAACTCAGTGCTTGCGCCGCAAAATTAAAGTGTCGGGAATTCCCGACATCGAGGGTAGGGTGATGTCGTCAAAAAGAGACATTTAATTAATTGATTTATAATTGTTTTGTTTTTAAGTGCTACAGGTGTTGCTAATTAGCGACACATAGCGCAAAAAACAGCCAAAACCATTCATCGATTAAATGAATATATTTTGTATATTTATCATTGTGTTAATATAATGTTTTGAATGTTGGCACGCTTTCTGCATAATACTAAGCAGTGGCTCATTCACCTTCTTATGTCAGCCCCTTCGGGACGCGCTACATAAACTTCGAATGACGCACAACAAGGTGCCTGCCGTCCAACTTCTGATATTTGCCTTGCGCATATCAAACTCCGGGCGAAACGTCGAGTTAGGCACCGCCTTATTCCATAACAAAGCCGGGTCATTCCCGGCTTTGTTGTATCTGGCGTTCCCCTCAGTTAGCATCGTCCTATCCCTTTTCGTTGAGAGTAACGCCTTGAAGCGCTGGTCTGTTTTCCCCCGGTCTTTACGTCAGTTGGTTACGCTGGCATTTTTGCTGATCCTGCTGCCTCTGTTAGTTCTGGCCTGGCAGGCATGGCAAAGTCTGAATGCCCTAAGCGCCCAGGCGGCGCTAACCAATCGCACCACGCTGATTGATGCCAGGCGGAGTGAGGCGATGACTAACGCGGCACTGGAGATGGAACGCAGCTATCGGCAATACTGCGTGCTGGATGACCCGACACTGGCGAAGGTTTATCAGGGGCAGCGTAAACGTTACAGCGATATGCTGGATGCCCATGCGGGTGTGTTGCCTGACGTCAAACTCTATCAGGCGCTTCGCCAGGATCTGAACGATCTCGCGCAGTTGCAGTGTCAAAACAGCGGCCCCGACAGTGTGGCGGCTGAACGTCTTGAGGCTTTTGCCAATGCCAATACCGAGATGGTGCAGGCCACGCGAACCGTGGTCTTCTCGCGCGGCCAGCAGCTGCAACAAGAAATTGCTGAACGTGGTCAGTTCTTTGGTTGGCAGGCGCTGGTACTGTTTCTCGTTAGCCTGGCGATGGTGCTGCTGTTCACGCGGATGATCATCGGTCCGGTAAAAGCCATTGAACGAATGATCAACCGTCTGGGGGAAGGCCGCTCGCTGGGCGATACCGTATCGTTTACCGGTCCGCGAGAGCTGCGATCGGTGGGGCAGCGTATTATCTGGCTGAGTGAGCGCCTGTCGTGGCTTGAATCTCAGCGGCATCAATTTTTACGCCATCTTTCACATGAACTCAAAACGCCGCTGGCGAGCATGCGTGAGGGAACCGAACTGCTGGCCGATCAGGTCGTTGGCCCACTGACGCCGGAACAAAAAGAAGTTGTCGGAATTTTGGATGACAGCAGCCGCAATCTGCAAAAACTGATTGAGCAACTGCTTGATTACAACCGCAAGCTGGCCGATGACGCGATTCAACTGGAAAGGGTTGAAATCGCGCCGCTCGTGGAGAGAGTGGTTTCTGCACATAGTCTGCCCGCGCGCGCCAAAATGATACATACTGATGTGGCGCTGGCAGAAAGCGCCTGTCTGGCAGAGCCGGTGCTGTTAATGAGCGTGCTGGACAATCTTTATTCCAATGCGGTGCACTATGGTGCTGAATCCGGTACCATTTGCATCCGCAGCAGCTTGCATGGTGCGACGGTGTACATTGACGTAATGAATACCGGCGAGCCGATTCCGCCAGCAGAAAAGACCATGATCTTCGAGCCTTTTTTCCAGGGAAGCCATCAGCGAAAAGGGGCGGTAAAAGGAAGCGGATTAGGACTCAGTATCGCCAGAGATTGCATCCGCCGTATGCGGGGGGAGCTGTACCTGGTCGACGATTATGCGCAAGGCGTTTGTTTTCGCATCGAACTGCCGCTATCTGCAATGAAAAACCATTAAAATGAATCTAAGTCTGGTGAGTATGCCACACGTTGTTGTCCGAATGCTTAAACGACATTTTTTCCGCCGCGCATTATTGCTAAGCTTGCCGTGCCTGGCGCTGGTGGGGTGTGTGCCGAACGCGGTGGATCATATTATCGGCGATCCTTCACAGGAGAAAATTCCGCCCCATCAGTTGGCGGATTACCTTTCAACCGAGTGCGCAGATATCTGGTCACTGCAGGGGCAGTCTACGGATAGTAATCCGTTGTACTGGCTGCGTGCCATGGACTGTGCTGACCGCCTGATGCCGGTTCAAGCCCGTAGTGAAGCCAGTACCCAGCTCACTGACACCTGGCAGGGCGCGTTTAAGCGCGGGATCCTGCTCGCCAGTGCCAATATCACACCGCCGGAAAGACGAGATGTGGTGACGCGACTTGATGCGCTCAGTCCGCAAATTCCGGCGCAGGTACGGCCGCTGTATCAGGTCTGGTTTAGCGGCCAAACTCTGCAGTTACAGTTGGCCGAAGAGCGCATGCGCTACAGCAAACTTCAACAGTCGTCAGACAGCGATCTTGATACGCTGCGTCAGCAGCAACAGCATTTGCAGACGCAGCTCGATCTCACTACCCGCAAACTGGAAAATCTGACCGATATTGAGCGTCAGCTTTCCACGCGCAAGCCTGCCGGCAGTTACAATCCTGATGCGCTGCACGGGAATGAAAAACTCTCCACACCTGACGATGCCGGGGGCACCGGGTCCTCGAGCGAGGAGGTAACGCCATGATAAGCCGTAAACCCGCACATTTGCTGCTGGTCGATGACGATCCGGGATTGTTGAAGTTACTCGGCATGCGTTTAACCAGTGAAGGCTACAGCGTCGTGACGGCGGAAAGCGGGCAGGAAGGGTTACGGGTGCTTAACCGTGAAAAGGTGGATCTGGTCATCAGCGATCTGCGCATGGATGAAATGGACGGCATGCAGTTGTTTACCGAAATCCAGAAAGTCCAGCCGGGTATGCCGGTTATTATCCTGACCGCGCATGGTTCAATTCCGGATGCGGTAGCTGCAACTCAGCAGGGCGTATTTAGTTTTCTGACCAAACCGGTCGATAAAGACGCGTTATACAACGCCATTGACGGGGCGCTGGAACAATCTGCCCCGGCGACCGATGACGGCTGGCGCGAATCGGTTGTCACCCGCAGCCCGTTGATGCTGCGTCTGTTAGAGCAGGCGCGTATGGTGGCGCAATCGGACGTCAGCGTGCTGATTAACGGCCAAAGCGGTACCGGCAAAGAAATTTTTGCCCAGGCTATCCATAACGCCAGCCCGCGCGGCAGCAAACCTTTTATTGCGATTAACTGCGGCGCGTTGCCGGAACAATTGCTCGAGTCCGAGCTGTTTGGTCATGCGCGTGGCGCGTTTACCGGGGCGGTGAGCAATCGTGAGGGGCTATTTCAGGCCGCCGAGGGCGGGACGCTGTTTCTGGATGAGATAGGCGATATGCCCGCGCCATTGCAGGTGAAATTGCTGCGTGTGTTGCAGGAGCGTAAAGTTCGCCCCCTTGGCAGCAACCGTGATATCGACATTGACGTGCGGATTGTCTCCGCAACGCACCGCGACTTACCCAAAGCGATGGCGCGGGGCGAATTCCGTGAGGATCTCTACTACCGCCTTAACGTGGTGAGCCTGAAGATCCCGCCGCTGGCTGAACGTACGGAAGACATTCCCTTGCTGGCAAACCATCTGCTGCGTCAGTCCGCCGAACGGCACAAACCGTTTGTGCGCGCATTCTCGACCGATGCCATGAAGCGTTTAATGACCGCCAGCTGGCCGGGCAACGTGCGTCAACTGGTCAACGTTATCGAACAATGCGTGGCGCTCACCTCATCGCCAGTGATCAGTGACGCGCTGGTGGAGCAGGCGCTGGAAGGTGAAAATACCGCCTTGCCAACCTTTGTTGAAGCGCGTAACCAGTTTGAACTGAACTACCTGCGTAAGCTGCTGCAAATAACCAAAGGCAACGTGACCCACGCAGCGCGAATGGCGGGGCGCAACCGCACCGAATTCTATAAATTGCTTTCTCGACATGAGCTGGATGCAAACGACTTTAAAGAGTAGCACCGTAAATACGACTGATTTATGATACGGTGAGCAGCCGGTTACGCGATAAAAACGACAGGAAAACCATGAAAAAGATTGATGCGATTATTAAACCCTTCAAGCTCGACGACGTCCGCGAAGCGCTGGCAGAAGTGGGCATTACCGGTATGACCGTAACGGAAGTGAAAGGCTTTGGCCGTCAGAAGGGCCATACCGAGCTGTACCGTGGTGCGGAGTACATGGTGGATTTTCTGCCGAAGGTAAAAATTGAAATTGTGGTTACCGACGACATCGTGGATACCTGTGTCGATACCATTATTCGCACGGCTCAAACGGGTAAAATTGGCGACGGTAAGATTTTTGTCTTTGACGTGGCACGCGTGGTGCGTATCCGTACTGGCGAAGAAGACGACGCAGCAATTTAAGCCGCGCCGTGCTTGCCGGATGGCGGTGTAAACACCTTATCAGGCCTACAAAACCCCGTAGGCCTGATAAGCGCAGCGCCATCAGGCATGACGTAATTACAGGACTTTATGCGGACCGAAGCATTCGTAATGAATATTCTCGTTCTTCACACCCAGACCGATCAGCTGCTTCGCGGCAAACTGCATAAAGCCGACCGGACCGCACAGATAAAACTGCATCGCCGGGTCGCTGATTGCACCTTCCAGTTTATTCAGATCCATCAGGCCCACGCTGTCATACGCGCCTTTTTCACGGTCTGCTTCATTCGGTTCACGATACCAGGTGTGGGCACTAAAGCGCGGCAGTGAGTTGCCCAGCTCATTCACTTCATCAGCAAAGGCATGCACATCGCCGTTTTCTGCCGCGTGGAACCAGTTTACCTGCGCCGTGTGTCCAGCTTTCGCCAGTGTATCCAGCATTGCCAGCATCGGGGTCTGACCAACGCCTGCGGAAATCAGCGACACCGGAGTATCGGTGGCGACATCCATAAAGAAATCGCCTGCCGGTGCGGCTAAATGAACGATGTCACCGACTTTCGCATGGTTATGCAGCCAGCTTGAAACCTGACCGCCGTCTTCACGCTTAACAGCAATGCGGTAGCCCTTGCCATCCGGTTTGCGGGTCAGAGAGTACTGGCGAATTTCCTGATGCGGGAAACCTTCCGGCTTAAGCCAGACGCCCAGATACTGCCCCGGATGGTATTCAGCCACCGCACCGCCGTCGACGGGCTCAAACTCAAAGCTGGTAATTAATGCGCTACGCGGTGTTTTTGCCACAATGCGGAAGGGACGAGTACCTTCCCAGCCGCCATTTTTGTTGGCGTTCTCACTGTAAATCTGCGCTTCGCGGTTGATGAAGACGTTAGCCAGCACGCCATACGCTTTACCCCAAGCGTCCAGCACTTCTTGCCCTGGGCTGAACATCTCGTCCAGCGTTGCCAGCAGGTGACCGCCCACGATGTTGTACTGCTCAGGCTGAATCTGGAAGCTGGTATGCTTCTGGGCAATTTTTTCGACCGCAGGCAACAGCGCCGCCAGGTTGTCGATATTGCTGGCGTAAGCGGCGATAGCGTTAAACAACGCTTCACGCTGATCGCCATTACGCTGGTTACTCATGTTGAAGATTTCTTTGAGTTCCGGGTTATGCGTAAACATGCGATCGTAGAAATGGGCGGTCAGTTTCGGGCCGGTTTCGACCAGCAGGGGAATAGTGGCTTTCACTGTAGCGATGGTTTGTGCGTCAAGCATACGGTCTTCCTTTATCTGAGGCTTTAATGATGTATGTCAAATACATCTTATAAAAAATACCCCTGCATTGTAAATGGTTCTTTGTAACTTTGCGTTGTAAAGGTTACAACTTGAAAAATCTGCATCACAAACCTGAAAAGAAATCCGTTGAAATTTGCCATGTCATTATTCTCCAAAGCCTTGTGTGCTGTGAAGGTAATCGTTTGCGTAAAATCCTTTGTCAAGACCTGTTATCGAAGATTGATTCGGTTATACTGTTGGCCGTCGTCCAACAGGACTGCCTTTTTAGGCCGAAATTCTATTGTTAGCTGAGTCAGGAGATGCGGATGTTAAAGCGTGAAATGAACATTGCCGATTATGATGCCGAACTGTGGCAGGCTATGGAGCAGGAAAAAGTACGTCAGGAAGAGCACATCGAACTGATCGCCTCCGAAAACTACACCAGCCCGCGTGTCATGCAGGCGCAGGGTTCTCAGCTGACCAACAAATACGCTGAAGGTTATCCGGGCAAGCGCTACTACGGCGGTTGCGAGTATGTGGATATCGTTGAGCAACTGGCGATTGACCGCGCGAAAGAGCTGTTTGGTGCCGACTACGCTAACGTCCAACCGCACTCGGGTTCTCAGGCTAACTTCGCGGTCTACACTGCGCTGCTGCAGCCGGGCGATACCGTTCTGGGTATGAACCTGGCGCAAGGCGGTCACCTGACTCACGGTTCCCCGGTCAACTTCTCCGGCAAACTGTACAACATCGTCCCTTACGGCATCGATGAATCCGGCAAGATTGACTACGAAGACATGGCTAAGCAGGCTCAGGCCCACAAACCGAAGATGATTATCGGTGGCTTCTCTGCGTACTCCGGTGTGGTTGACTGGGCAAAAATGCGTGAAATCGCTGACAGCATCGGTGCATACCTGTTCGTCGACATGGCACACGTTGCCGGTCTGATTGCTGCAGGCGTATACCCGAACCCGGTTCCGCATGCACACGTTGTTACCACCACGACCCACAAAACCCTGGCGGGTCCGCGCGGCGGCCTGATCCTGGCAAAAGACGGCAGCGAAGAGCTGTACAAAAAACTGAACTCCGCTGTGTTCCCAAGCGCACAGGGCGGCCCGCTGATGCACGTGATCGCGGCAAAAGCTGTGGCGCTGAAAGAAGCGATGGAGCCAGAGTTCAAAGTTTACCAGCAGCAGGTTGCGAAAAACGCCAAAGCGATGGTTGAAGTGTTCCTGAACCGCGGCTACAAAGTGGTTTCTGGCGGCACTGAAAACCACCTGTTCCTGCTGGATCTGGTCGACAAAAACTTGACCGGTAAAGAAGCCGATGCGGCGCTGGGCCGTGCGAACATCACGGTTAACAAAAACAGCGTACCGAACGATCCGAAGAGCCCGTTCGTGACCTCCGGTGTCCGTATTGGTTCTCCGGCAGTGACCCGTCGCGGCTTTAAAGAAGCGGAAGTGAAAGAACTGGCTGGCTGGATGTGTGACATTCTGGACAACATCAATGATGAAGCCACTATCGAACGCATTAAAGCCAAAGTGCTGGATATCTGCGCTCGCTTCCCGGTTTACGCATAAGTCATACGGATTGCCGGATGGCGGTGTAAACACCTTATCCGGCCTACATATGAGTTACTTGTAGGCCGGATAAACGCAGTGCCATCCGGCAGTTATATCGACTTAAGCGTCACCGTCTCATCAAGTAAAGCCGCTAACAGCGGCTTTTTCTTTGCCTGAATCCACTTGCGCAGCTGCCGCATTTCTCGTCCCTGGTTGAGCGTTACCGCGCCGACTATCACCTCGTTTTGCAGGTTAAACCAGATAGACTTGCCGTCATCTGGACTGCCGCGAACGACCCAGCTATCACCGCGCATATCGCCAATAAACTGCAGGTTGTCGCTGAACTGATCGGTCCAGAACCAGGGCGGAGGTAGCGTCGGGAGTGTCAGCCCCAGCATGGCTGCCGCGGCAGTTTGCGCCTGATTATTGGCGTTTTCCCAGCTTTCGCAACGTTGCAGCGTACCGTCTGGCGAACGCTGTACTGCCACATCTCCGGCGGCAAAAATGTTCGGATCAACGGTTCTGCACGACGCATCAATGATAATGCCGTTTGCCACATCAAGACCCGCATCACGGGCAAGCCCGTCGTTGGCGACAATCCCGATACCGTAGATCACGCTATCAACCTGAAGCTGTTCGCCACGTTGCAGCGTGAGGGCGATGCGTTCCCTGCCAGCCACCTGTTCAATCGCATTATTCAGCAGCAAATGTACGCCAGCCTGCTGGTGGCGGGCGGTCAGATAACGTTGTATCGGCGGTGGCGCGTTGCGGCCCATCACCGTGGCAGCCAGTTCAATGACGGTGACCTGACAACCGCGCTGCGTAGCGCTGGCAGCCAGCTCAAGTCCGATGGTTCCGGCTCCGACAATAGCGATCGACTGCCCGGGGCTGAGCGCGTCTCGCAGACGCGCTGCATCTCCGGCGTGGCGCAGCGTGAAGCCGCGGTCACCGAGCGTATCCAGTAATGGGAACGGGCGTGCCGCTGCGCCTGTGGCAATCAGTAATTGATCCCACGGGTAGGTCTGTCCGTCAGCCAGTACCAGCGTTTGCGTTTCTCGCCCGAGCGTTTGAACGGTGACGCCCAGATGCAGCTGAACATTATTATCCCGCCACCAGTCTGCGTTCAGCACCGGCTGCAGCTGCGGCGCGTCGTCCAACAGCATGGCTTTGGAAAGTGGAGGGCGTTCGTAGGGCAGATGCGGCTCATCGGAAAACAGATGGATCTCGCCGTCAAACCCCTGTTGACGCAGTGCGGCTGCCGCCATTGCCGCGGCCTGTCCGCCGCCGACAATGGCGATGCTATTGTGGTACATAATGCCTCCTCAGAGATCCAGTCCGGCGGCAACGTGACGAATCCCGCGAATGCCCAGACCGGCGTCGGCATTGATCATCACGCCGCTCAGCGTGCGGTTATTGCGCCGTGACGCCAGCATCACATACGGGCCGGTAAAATCTGCCGGCTCCGGGAAAAACTGCAGCGGCAAAATGGCGGCAATTTTTTCCGGCGTTAGCGACTGCATAATCGATGTATCGCTCTGACCCAGCGCCTGCGGGCCGCGCAGGTCGGTCGCCATACCGCATGGCCCCACGCCGTTGACGCGAACTTTGGGTGCCAGCTCGTAGGCTAACTGGCGAATCAGACCGGTTGCTGCATGCTTGCTGGCGGTATACAGCGGACCGCCGCCTCCGGGGTACCATGCTGCGTTGGACAGGGTAAAAATGATGCTGCCTTCGCTGGCGATAAGCGCGGGGGCGCAGGCTTTGGCCCCCAACAGATAACCCAGCACGTTGACATTGAATAACTCGTGAAAGCCGGTTTCCAGTGCCTCGGCAGAGGTGTTTACCAGCGAGGCGTTATGATCCCAAATTCCCGCATTGCCGATAAAACAGTCCAGCTTACCGAAGCGAGTGAGTATCTGATCCACCGCGCGCTGATAGTCGGCGTAGCAGGTGACGTTCCCCTCTACCGCCAGCACATGCTCACCAAAACGCTCGCGCAGGTAGGCGACTTTGGCAGCGGAGAGCTCCAGTGTAGCGACCCGCGCACCTTCTTCAATAAAGCGCTCGACCAGCGCCAGGCCCAGGCCGGAACCGCCGCCGGTAATAAAGACGACGTTATCGCGTAAATCGCTCATCAGGCCCCCTCAGGCATATCAATAAATACCTCGCCGCCTTCCACGTGCACCGCATAGGTGGTCAGCGGATCGGTGGCGGGCAGGCACAACGCTTTGCCGGTTTTCAGGCAGAAACTGGCGGCGTGCAGTGGGCACTCCACGGTGGCATCGTCTTCCAGATACCCTTCCGACATCGAGGCATTACCGTGGCTGCAGCGGTCGTTAATGGCATAAAACGCACCGCCAACGTTAAACAACGCGATGACCGGCGAGGTGTCGAGCCGCAGCGCTTCACCCTCCGGCAAATCCCCTACGGGGCAGGCAAATACACGATTCATCAGAACAGTACACTCAGGTTATGGGAGGAGATCACTGCCTGATCCAGCACGATCTCACGCTCCAGTAAACGCCACTCATCGCCCGGCAAGCGGCGTACTTTGTCCACGCGCATGCCAACGTATAAGGTTTCATCCCGCTCTTTTTGTGCGCGAGACAGCAGGTAGTTCAGTCGGACGCGAAACACATCGGGAACGTCGGTTTCGCTAACTTGCAGGTTGCTGATCAGATGCCGGGTGCGCGACGGCGGCTCTTCTGCCCAGGCCATGCCGGTTTCCAGACGTGCAATGCGGCGCTCGAGCTGATCTTTGTTGTCGTTGAAAATCCAGGTGGTCGGCGGCTGCACCCCTTTGCGGCGGTCGCGAGTCTGGGCATTCACCGTCGTACGCATGGTGTAACGGATCTCGTCGTCAAGCTGCGCCAGCCAGTCGCGAAACTTCCAGTCATCCAGCAAGCTGGCTTCGTGGTAGAGAAACTGGGTAATGCGATGATGCAGTTCCAGAGAAACTAACGCGCTCATTTCATTACCTCCTGCTGGTAAGCGGTGGTTTTTTCCTGCACTTCCTGCCAGCTTTCGCTGCTTAGCAAATCGGCCCAACGCTGGTACATCCCGCGTGCGGCGGTTTCCGAGAAGATGTAGTTGGTGATCCCTGGAATGCCGTCTTCACGACGTTTTTCCTGACCTAAGCCCATTTCCAGACACAGCTGGCTGTTCCGAGCGCGGTGGCCTTTGAGCAGCTTCTGGATCTCGCACCAGTTTTCTGAATCATCTTGTTCAAGAAAACCAGCCGGGCCGAAGGCGCGGGTGGCGCTGTTTTCAAACGCGGCTTTTACGTCATCAGAGGCCGCTTTATCGGCAATACAGAACGCCCACACTTCGACCTGATCCGGCCCGCGCGGGTGCCAGATGCGTAGTGTGGCGGTGCCGTTCAGCCAGGACAGCGTCGGGAAAATGTTGTTATGACCCGCCAGACGCAGGGCGCGAACCTTGCCCAGACGTTGCTCGGCTTCGGCGTAGGTGTCGCGATAGTAGCTGGAGACGTCGCCGTCGACCCAGACGTTGGCATCGGGATTTTCAGTAAAGAAAAATCCGCTGCCGTGCCCATCCTGACCGAACTGCAGTGCATCTTTGGCGGTTTCCCACACCGGACGTGCGGTTTGCCCGTCGCCGAGGCGTTTGTCGCTGCCGTCATCTTTGGCGCCGAGCACCTGCACGGCAGAAGCGTGGCTAAACAACGCGTGATACTGGTCGCTGGCGAACTGCTCAGCGGGGAATTTCCAGTTGCAGTCGATCACCCATTTCTGTACGCCGCCAACGATTTCGGTGCCGCCTTCGCGACGATCCAGTACGCCGTCCAGGTACCAGGCGATGTCGCCGAGATAATCACGCAGCGCAGGCGCGGTGGTGTCCCAGTTGCCGAAGATTAGCCCCTTGTAGCTCTCGACGCCGGGCACTTCGTTCAGCCCCCAATGGGACTTGCACAGCCCTTGCGGGTAGGCGCGTGGCTCCAGCGGCACGTCAATCAGCTCGCCGTTAATGCCGTAAGACCAACCGTGATACGGACAGGTAAAAGCGCGGGTATTGCCGCAGTCGGCGTAGCTGACACGCATGGCGCGGTGTCGGCACTGATTGAGAAAGGCTTTGATGCTGCCGTCTTTTTGTCGCACGACCACCACCGCATCTTCGCCCATGTAGGTATTGAAAAAGTCACCCGGCTTCGGGATCTGACTTTCGTGAGCGAGAAACAGCCAGCAGCGTCCGAAGATGCGTTCCAGTTCCAGTTGGTAAATGTCAGGGTCGGTATAAATCCGTGGGGTTACGCGACCATTTTGCGTGTCGATCAGTGAGTAGATGTCTAAATTTGAGGGTGTGGTCATATTTTTTAATCCCGAAAGCTAAGATGTATTGACCTTCTTTTTTTGTACCCCAAGGATGTTGCTGGTTAGTTATAAATCTGTGAAATAGTAAATATCTACCAGCTGAGACGTTTTTTCGATAACAAGGAGCAGGGTATGGAACTGAGGCACTTACGCTATTTCGTCGCGGTGGCGCAGGCGCTGAATTTCACCCGTGCGGCAGAGAAGTTGCATACCTCTCAGCCGTCGTTAAGCAGCCAGATCCGCGATCTGGAAGCCTGCATCGGGGTGACGCTGCTGGTGCGGGATAAACGCAAAGTCGCGCTGACGGCAGCAGGGGAGTGCTTTTTGCAGGATGCGCTGGCGATCCTTGAACAGGCAGAAAATGCCAAAATTCGCGCCCGTAAGGCGGTGCAGGAAGACTGTCATTTCTCGATTGGGTTTGTCCCTTCCGCGGAGGTGAATCTGCTGCCGAAGGTTCTACCGCTGTTTCGTTTAAAACAACCGGACACGCATATTGAACTGGTGAGCCTGATAACCACTGAGCAGGAAGAGAAAATTCTGCGCGGCGAGCTGGATGTTGGCTTAATGCGCCATCCGATTTACAGCCCCGAACTCGACTATCTGGAACTGATTCATGAGCCGCTGGTCGTGGTACTGCCAGTTAACCACCCGTTAGCCAGCGAGAAAACGATTTCAGCCCAGCAGCTGAACGGCGTGAACTTTGTCAGTACCGATCCGGCCTATTCCGGCGCGTTGGCGAAGATTGTCAAAGCGTGGTTTCAACAGCAGGAAAGCCAACCCAATATTGTGCAGGTCGCCACCAATATTCTGGTGACTATGAACCTGGTTGGTATGGGGCTGGGGGTGACTTTGATACCCGGTTATATGAATAATTTTAATACCGGCCAGGTGGTTTTTCGCTCTATCGCCGGTGATATACCGACCATTGCGTTGCTGATGGCCTGGAAAAAGGGCGAGTTGAAGCCCGCCCTGCAGGATTTTATCGCGTTGGCACAGGATCGTTTAGCCGTGCCCGTGGCGGCATTATCATGACAGTTCGCTAAGCTGTGATTCCACATACAGATAGCCAATACCCATCAACTGCTGCGAGCGATTAAGCTGACCGAAACTTATCTGCGTGGCTCTGGCACGTGGGCTATCGCCGTGATCAAACGGATTAAACCCGGTTTGCTGTACCAGCGTATTGAGCCAGCTTTCGCCAAAGGCACAGCTGCGACCGTATAACCAAATCTGATTAATATTTAATATATTCAAAAAGTTATATAAACTCAGGCCAATGGCGCTGGCAGCGTGCTCGGCCCACGCCTGAATACGGACATCGCCTTGTTGCCAGGCGTCAATCAGCTGATCGGTGGTCAGCGTTTCTGGATCGTAATGGGGGGCTGGCTGAGATTTCATCCACACGCGAGCCTGCTTTTTCAGGGCGCTTAATGAGGCGACCGTTTCCAGACAACCGTAACGACCGCAGTCACAGGCGATGCCGTCAGGGTTGATGATGGTATGTCCAATCTGGCCGCTGCCATACAAACTGCCGCGCCAGATGTTGTCGTTGATGACGAACGATGACCCAATGCCGTAATCAACGTTAATCACGCAAAAATCGCCGTTCGCCGCCGGGTTCTGCCACTTTTCCGCCAGCGCCAGCATCACGCAGTCATTATCCAGCAGGACCTGCACGCCGAGCATTTCTTTCAGCAAATACTTTATTTCCACCGCTGTTTTCCACGGTGCCTGTGGCATGGTCTTTGATGCGCCGGTAATCGGATCAACCTGACCGTGAACGCCCAGCGCGAGGTTGATTGTGACCTCAGGATAGTGCCGACGGTATTCCCGCCAGTGCGCTGCCAACGCGGTCAATAGCGCTTTTGGCGTCTCGGGATTGATCAGTTCATGCCGCCAGTCACCGACTGCGACCAGGCGCGCATCTGCCAACTGGCTGGTGATGCTGGTGGGGGTGACGTTGATGCATAATGTCCAGGCCCCTTTTTCCGGCAAATGAAAGCTGCCGCTGCTCAAACCGCGCTGGCTTAATGTCTCGCGGGAATGGTCGATCCGCCCTTCATCCATCAACTCTTCGAGAATATTGCTGACCGCCGGGATCGACAAGCTGGTGAGCTGTGCCAGTTGTGATTTGCTGAGCTGCTTTTCCCGCCACAGGTGCGATAAAAAGATCTGTTTATTCGCTTGGCGAACCCTGGCGTTGTTGAACCCCGAACGCTGCATTCACTTAACTCCCTTTACTGTATTGCGTGAGCATTGCGCATTTTAACGCCACTTAACTGCCGCAGAATAGCCTCAAGTTAAATTTTTACTTTTGTTTATTGAGTGGAGAGCGGCATGTACGGTTCAGTGAAGGTCTGGCAGGAAACGATCACCCTCCCAACGTGGACGGCAGGCGAGGAAGACGCTAACCCGATGTTCCTTGAGAAACGGGTTTATCAGGGATCTTCTGGTGCGGTGTATCCCTATGGTGTGATTGATACGCTAACCGGCAAGCGTGAAATGCGCGACTACAAAGCGGTGTGGATGGAGAATGACTTCATTCGCATCATGCTGCTGCCGGAGTTGGGGGGGCGTATTCATCGCGCGTATGACAAAGTACAACAGCGCGATTTCGTCTACTACAACGAAGTCGTCAAACCTGCGCTGGTGGGCCTGCTCGGGCCGTGGATCTCCGGCGGCATTGAGTTTAACTGGCCTCAGCATCACCGTCCCACCACCTTTATGCCGGTTGATTTTACTCAACAGCAGGGCGAGCAGGGCGAATACACGGTGTGGATGGGTGAAGTTGAGCCGATGCGTGGCTTGCAGGTGATGACAGGATTCACGCTGTATCCGGATCGCGCCCTGATTGAGATAACCGGAAAAGTGTTTAACGGTAATGCCACGCCGCGCCATTTCTTATGGTGGGCGAATCCTGCGGTGAAGGGCGGGGACGATCATCAGAGCGTGTTCCCGCCGGATGTGACTGCCGTTTTTGACCATGGCAAGCGCGATGTTTCCGCGTTCCCGATAGCGACCGGCACTTATTACAAAGTGGATTACTCCGCGGGCGTGGATATCTCACGCTACAAAAACGTGCCGGTTCCGACCTCCTATATGGCTGAAAAATCGAACTATGACTTTGTCGGCGCGTGGCACCATAGCGAACGCGGCGGACTGCTGCATGTCGCCGATCACCACGTTTCGCCAGGGAAAAAACAGTGGACCTGGGGATACGGTGAGTTTGGCGTCGCCTGGGATCGCAACCTGACCGATGACAACGGGCCGTATATTGAACTGATGACCGGGGTCTTTACTGATAATCAGCCGGACTTTACCTGGCTTGCGCCGTACGAAGAGAAAGTCTTCGTACAAAACTTCCTGCCCTACAGCGAACTCGGCATGGTGCAAAACGCCAGCACTCAACTGGCGCTGCGTCTGGTGCGTGACAATGGCCAGCTCTCTGTTGGCGTTTACGCTATTGCGCCGCTGCACGACGTGTTGGTTACGCTTTCTGCTGATGGGAAACCGTTTTATGAACAGATGCTGACCCTTGAGCCGGGCAAAAGCTGGCTGGCTGAGGTGTCCGATCGCGGTCACGAGCGGGTGACCATGGCCGTGACCCGCGCGGATGGCTCGTCGCTGCTGCAATACGAAGAGCACATTGCCGAAGAATTACCGCTGCCTTCGGCCGCCGTTGCGCCGGCACTGCCAGAGGCGCTGTCCAATACCGATGAACTCTATTTTATTGGTCAGCATCTGGAACAATACAATCACGCCAGCCGTTATGCAGAGGATTATTATCGCCGCGCGCTGGAGGTTGATCCGCTTGATTACCGCAATAATGTGGCGCTGGGAACGCTGGCGCTAAACCGGGCGGACTGGGCATTGGCCGAGCACTGTGCGCGTGCGGCGCTTGAACGCGCGCATAAACTCAATAAAAATCCGCGTGATGGCGAGGCGAGCATGCTGCTGGCCGCCGCTCTGGAACGTCAGGGTGATAATGACGGTGCGTGGGAGAGTTACTACAAGGCAAGCTGGAGCGGTAACTGTCGCGATGCCGCCTTCTGGTCGCTGGCTCGTCTGGCAATGAAGCGTGCAGACTATGCTGGTGCGCTGGAGAAGGTCGATCAGAGTCTGCGTTTCAACGGCAGTAATAACCTGGCGATGGGGCTGAAAGCGTTGGTGCTGGCGAAGCTTGATCGCAGCGAGCCGGCGCTGGAATATATTCGCCAACAGCTGGCTGACTATCCGCTGAGTTACACCCTGCACTATGCGCGCTGGGCTATCGGCCAGGACGAAGATTCAGCCGCCGCACTGCTGTCCGTTACCGGGCGACGTGGTACCAATGCCTGCGAGCTGGCGGGTTGGCTGACTTCTTTGGGGCAGCAAGATGCGGCGCGCGATGTGCTGGAACTGCTCGACAGCCAGGAAACGCTGCCGATGTTGTGGCGGGCTTCACTCAGTGATAACCCTCAGTCTTTCATCATGCGCGCTCGCGAGTGTCTGCAAAACCGTGTGCGATTCCCCAATACGCTGGATGAAGTGCAGATGCTACAAACGCTGGCGCATAGCGCGTTTGCCCGCTATTTGCTCGGCTGTTTCTGGTATAGCAAACGACGTTATGACGAGGCGGTCTCCTGCTGGCAATTCACGCTTGAGCAGGAGCCGGATTTTGCCCCGGTACACCGATTGCTGGGGATTTATGCCTGGAACAAGCAGCATGATGCTCAACTGGCAGAGCGTTATCTGTCGCAGGCCGTGGCGCTGGAGCCGAAAAATGCGCGCTTCCTGTTTGAGCTCGACTATCTCAATAAACTTCTGGCACAACCGGCTAAACAGCGTTTGGCAAGGCTGGAAGCCAGCAAGGAGGTGGTTTTCCATCGTGATGACCTGACGGTAGAACTGCTCAGTTTATGGAATGGCGTGGGTCACTATGATGCCGCGGCGGCCGTGCTCAACGAGCGCGTGTTCCACCCGTGGGAAGGCGGTGAAGGCAAAGCCACCGGGCAGTATCTGCTCAATCAACTGCATCGGGCACTGGCCGCTGTTCACATCAACGATTTCCCGGCTGCCATCGTCTTGCTGCAACAGGCGCTGCACTACCCGCAGAACCTCGGCGAAGGACGTTTACCCGGACAAACGGATAACGACATCTGGTATTTGCTGGGATATTGCGCACAGCAGCAGGGACACCATGACGAGGCCCAGCGCTATTTTGTGCGGGCAACGCGGGGCGGTAGTTCGCTTGACGCCGGACGTTATTACAACGACCAGCCGGTGGACTATCTGTTCTGGCAAGGCATGGCGTTGAAAGCGATGGGGGACACCGCGCAAGCGGACACGCTGTTCCACAGCTTCCTGCAGTGGGTTGATACGCAGCATGACCAGGTACCGGACGTCGATTTCTTTGCCGTATCGCTGCCTGATTTAGTGGTGTTGGATACCTCTGCACACGAGAAACATCAGCAACACTGTCTGTTCATCAACGCGCTTGGGCACCTGGGGCTGGGCAATCTGCCAGCCTGCCAGCATGACCTTGATGCGCTATTGCAACGTCATCCGGCGCACGACAAAGCCTTGCTGCTGCGTCACGCCATCAACATATCGCTTTTCCAGTAACACCCTGATCGGGTGGGGGCAACCCCACCTGAAACCTTCTGTTCCCTGCGTTTCCCTGAAAGAGGAATGATAATGAATAACGCGCAGACACATTTAAAGATTGGCTATGTCTGGACTATCTGCCTGGTTGCGGCCTGCGGTGGTTTACTGTTTGGCTATGACTGGGTAGTGATTGGTGGGGCAAAACCCTTCTATGAAGCGTATTTCTCGATTACCGATCCGGCGCAGTCCGGCTGGGCGATGAGCTCGGCGCTGGTCGGCTGTATTTTTGGTGCGCTGATCTCCGGCTGGTGTGCCGACAAGTTTGGTCGAAAAATGCCGCTGATCCTCTCTGCGATACTCTTCAGTGCCTCTGCCTGGGGCACCGCCGTTGCCAGCAATTTCGATATGTTTATTGTCTATCGTATCGTCGGCGGGGTGGGGATTGGTCTGGCGTCGGCGCTGAGTCCACTGTACATCGCTGAAGTCAGCCCGGCTGAAAAGCGCGGTCGTTTTGTTGCCGTTAACCAACTGACCATCGTGATTGGCGTGCTGGCGGCGCAGCTTATCAATCTGATGATTGCTGAACCCGTTGCCACTGGCGCGACCCAGCAGGCGATTGTGGAAAGCTGGAACGGTCAGACGGGCTGGCGCTGGATGTTCGGTGCCGAGTTAGTCCCCGCTCTGGCGTTTCTTGTACTGATGTTCTTTGTGCCGGAATCTCCGCGTTGGTTGGTGAAGGCCGGGAAACCTGAGCGCGCACGCGCCATGCTGCAACGGATTGGCAGTACAGCGTATGCAGAGCAAACCCTGAAGGAGATTGAACACACGCTGCAAAAAGATAATCACAAGGTCGCCTAGTCTACGCTGCTGCAACCGCAGATCAAACCGATCGTGATTATTGGTATGGTGCTGGCCGTATTCCAGCAGTGGTGTGGAATCAACGTGATCTTCAACTATGCGCAGGAGATCTTTGCCTCCGCCGGGTTCGATATCAACGGTACGTTAAAATCGATCGTGGCGACGGGGATCATTAATCTGGTCTTCACCCTTGCCGCTCTGCCGCTGGTGGACAAAATTGGCCGTCGCAAACTGATGCTGTTTGGCGCATCGGGGCTGACCGTTATCTATGTGCTGATTGCCAGTGCCTACGGCTTGGGCATTATGGGATGGCCGGTGTTGGTACTGGTGTTGGCGGCAATCGCTATTTACGCCCTGACGCTGGCCCCGGTGACCTGGGTGCTTCTGTCGGAAATTTTCCCTAACCGCGTGCGTGGTCTGGCGATGTCGCTGGGTACGCTGGCACTGTGGATTGCCTGTTTCCTGCTGACCTACACCTTCCCGCTGCTCAATGCCAGCCTGGGTGCGGCTGGGAGCTTCCTGCTGTACGGTGTGATTTGTGCCATGGGTTATGTTTACGTTCTGCGCCATGTGCCGGAAACCAAGGGCGTCACCCTGGAAGCGCTGGAAGAACAGCTGGCGGCGCAGCATAGTAAAGCCAGCCCTTCGGCCCAACCACGTAGCGCCCGGTAATGGACAACCTTTTGATGCTACAAAACGCACATCTGCGGATGTGCGTTGACCCTCAGGGCGGGTCGCTGTTGAGTCTGGTGTCGTTACAACATCAACAACCGGTTTTACGTGAGGGCCAGGGGAAACAACCGGGGGATTGCGGCCTGTTCCCCATGTTACCGCTGGCTAACCGGGTGGCAGGTAATCGCTTTCTGCTGCGGGGGGAAGAGGTGGTTTTGCCGCAGCATGAGGCGGACGATAAATTCTTCTTACACGGTGACGGCTGGCTGCGGCGCTGGGAGGTGGTTAATGCGACTCAAAGTGGCTGTTTGCTGCGCTTACGCGGCTGGCATCCGTGCGGTTACTACTATACGGCGCAGCTGTGCTATCAACTGGAAGCATCCAGCCTGCATGCCTCGTTGACCCTCACCCACAGTGGTGAACAACCGATGTTGTACGGCTGTGGCTTCCATCCGTTTTTTGCCTTTGATGCGCGCAGTACGGCGCAGTTTTCGGCCAGCGGCTACTGGCCGGAGGGGGAGCAACACCTGCCGTTACCCTGGCAGCACGATATCCCACCAGCGGCTGATTTCACTCGCGCACAGTATGGCGAGGACGCCTGGCTGAACGTGGGGTATTCCGGCTGGGGCGGGCAGGCGGTCATTCAACGCGATGTGATGAAGCTCACGATTCTGGCGCAAACTCCGTGGCTTATGCTGTTCAGAATGTCGGGTGAGGAGTTCCTTTGCCTCGAACCGCAGACGCATCCGGTGAATGCCCACCACATGCCGGGCCAGCCGGGATTACGCCTTTTAGCGCAGGGAGAACAGTGCCATTTTGCGCTGCAAATTCGCGTAGAATAGGGCAATTATCATGTTATCTGCCTGTTAATACTCGCTTGCGCCAGCCGGGGTTTATCGCCAGACTATCGCCTCCAAACGGGAGGGAATCATGGTTTTGCACTCCACGCGCTGGCTGGCGCTCGGTTATTTCACCTACTTTTTTAGCTACGGGATTTTTCTGCCTTTCTGGAGCGTGTGGCTCGAAGGGTTGGGGCTGACGCCTGAAACCATCGGCCTGCTGTTAGGCGCGGGGTTAATTGCACGTTTTCTCGGTAGTTTGCTCATTGCGCCGCGCGTGAGCGATCCCTCTCGTCTGATTTCCGCTTTACGCATTTTAGCGCTGCTGACGCTGGTGTTTGCGCTGGCCTTCTGGGCGGGGACGCACGTGGCGTGGCTGATGGTGGTGATGGTCGGGTTTAACCTGTTCTTCTCGCCGCTGGTGCCGCTGACGGATGCGCTGGCGAATACCTGGCAAAAGCAAATCACCATGGACTATGGCCGGGTGCGGTTGTGGGGGTCTGTGGCCTTTGTGATTGGCTCGGCGCTGACCGGTAAGCTGGTGACCCTGTATGACTATCGGGTGATCCTGGTGCTGCTGTCACTGGCGTTGGCGTCAATGCTGCTGGGTATGATGATCCGCCCGAGCGTGCAGCCTGCGGGAGAAGTTCGCCAGCAGGAGAGTACCGGATGGCCAGCATGGCGTCAGCTTATTATGCAGAGCTGGCGCTTTCTTGCCTGCGTGAGCCTGCTGCAAGGGGCGCACGCCGCCTATTATGGTTTCAGCGCTATTTACTGGCAGTCTGCCGGGTATTCGGCGTCAGCGGTGGGCTATTTATGGTCACTGGGTGTGGTCGCGGAAGTGATTATCTTCGCACTCAGCCACAAGCTGTTCCGCCGCTTTAGCGCCCGCGATCTGTTGCTGCTCTCCGCCGTGTGTGGCGTGGTGCGCTGGGGGTTGATGGGCTGGAGCACCGAGCTGCCGTGGCTTATCGTGGTGCAAATCCTGCATTGCGGTACGTTTACCGTGTGTCACCTGGCGGCTATGCGCTACATTGCCGCACGCCAGAGCAGCGAAGTGATTCGTTTGCAGGCGGTCTATTCCGCCATTGCGATGGGCGGAAGTATTGCCATCATGACCGTGTTCGCTGGTTACCTGTACCAGAATATGGGCAGCGGTGTATTCTGGGTTATGGCGCTGGTGGCGCTGCCCGCCATCGTCTTGCGGCCTAAAGTGACGGCGCAATCACCGGTGTTATGATTCGAGGATTTTGCGGATCTGCTGCTGCTGATGCAGCGTAAGCGACAGATCCGCATGAATCAACGGCGGTGAAAACAGCGGTAGCGGCGTGGTGTACGGGGTAATAATCAGCGCCACGCCACGCGGCGAGCCCTGTTTCTGAAAGTCCTGCATCGGCATATGTTTTACGTTCAGCGGCAGCAGGGTCAGCTCACGCAATTGCTGCTCGATATGCGTCTCCAGTCGTTCATTATTGCCCGTCAGCAGAATGATTTGCTTCTCGTGCAGATCTTTTTCCTGCATCAGCCATGCGCCAAAAATGACGGCGACCAGCCCCGCTTCTTCTTCAGAGAAATGCACTTCGTATTCCGCTTCAAATCCCTTGAGCGCTTCTCGCGTGGTGCGCACCAGCCGGGGATAGAGCCGACTGAACTCCTCCGGCAGGGTGTTATCAATGCCAATCGCGAACACGCTACGGTTCAACGCCTGAGCAAGATGCACGTACAACTGGTCGTTCAATCCTTGTTCGTCGCTGAAGCGGACGTTGCCGCTCTCGCGAAAACGTAGCACCAGTCGGGCAATGGCCAGACGCAGGCGGCGGTCCTGCTGATGGTTATCGCGAATGGGATCGGGGATGCGGATCATCGAGAACAGCAGCGCCATAAACAGCGACTCGCCCGGTGGCGCACTTTGCATCACACGGCGCTGCCAGTGACGACCGATTTCTTCGGCGAGCGCATACTCGGCGCAGGATTGCGCCCAGCGCTGTTGTAGCGGGTTAAACTCCGGGTGGAGCCCGGCGTGATGTTGCAGCAGGCTGTACTGTAAAAACAGGCGCAGAAACTGGACATCCCGGCATTCAAACGGCTTTTGCAGTCGCCGGGAACAGAGGTTGATGAGCGCATGCAGATTGGTGTCGTCATACAGCGTACGGGCGATGCCGCGTTGTTTGAGCTGCATTTTTAACGCTGGTGTGAACTGCCCGGTGATAAAGCCCGGGCACAGCCGCAGGCCGCGTCGTAGCCAGTGCAGAAAGCACAATCGTTGATTGAGTGCCGATCCTTCGATATGGTAGCCACCATTCTGCGTGGCAATGATAGTAAGGCGATGATAACGCTGGATTTCAATCCCCGCGCCGATGATATCCTCGCGGACCACATCGTCTTCGACGCCATTGAGGGCGCTAAATGTCTGGGTGGTCGCGATTTGCCCCGGCTGGAACAGCGTCAGCAGCACATGGCAGCGGCGCTGGGGAGCAGAAAGTACAGATGGCGGGGCAAGCGTTGTCATCATCTGTAGAGTCTCCCGAAAGTATGTTTGGTAAGAATAGCTAAAGTTTGCTCATAGAAATGAAGAATGGAATCCTTTCCGCCAGGAATGCTGGAGACCGTCACAGAATTTTTAACGCGAGGAACAGTGGGCGGGAGTTAAACGCAGCGCGTTAACACGTTTTTTCACTGTTTTATCTTTTGTTGCAATATAAAAAAACACTACCAGTGGCTGTACTGTTTGTCAGTTAAGCATTATGGAGAACATGTGATTCCGGCTCAGGGTCACGTTCACGGGTACTATCATTTCAGATAAGTGAAAAACATAAGGTGAACGTAGCAATATACCGGAGGCAACAGATCCATTACCTCCGGAACAGCTGTCAGGCGTTACTGCCCACGGCTCAGCGTTAATCCCACATCGCCGCCAGGATGCACGGCTAACAGCGTTTCTTTAGAGTAGCCACTCTCGCTCATCAGACAGGCGCAGGCGGCATCAAATATTGCCAGGACCAGAATAATGGAGGTGGTCGCCAGCATGTCCAGCGGATCGGCCTCGCGCTGTACGCCGGTGGAAATCACCAGCCGTGAGGCGCTGGCGATGGCGGAGTTTGGGTTTTCCGTCACGCTAATTATCGGCACGTTCCTCGCAGCCAGTCCCGGCAGCAGTCGGGTAAGCTCATCTGAATTCCCTCCGCGCGACAGCATAATCACCCGATCGTCTGCGCGTAAAAAACCCAGGTCGCCATGAGCAGCGTCGGTGGCATTGAGGTAAATTGCCGGGCGTTCGACGCAGGCCAGCATATGCGCCACTTTACGCGCGGCAATGCCGGACGTGCCGACGCCGGTGACGACGATTTTTCCTGTGCAGTCGCGCAATTCGCTCATTAAAGACTGCCAGGTCTGCTCTGTCAGATGCTGGCCCAATCCCGCCAGAGCCTCACTGTAGAGCTGCCATACGCCGGTCGCCTGGGACCATGAATCACTCATGCGTCCTCCTGCATTAACTGGCGGTATTTCATATGGTCCTGGTACATCTCGTGGAAAACCCGGTATTTGCGATCGTAGTACTGCTTAATACGGTTGGTTTGCGGGGTGACCGTCTTACCAATGCGGCTCATCGCTGACATCGCTTCCGGGAAGGTATCGAACACACCTGCGGCGAGAGTTCCCATCATGGCGCTGCCCAGCAGCATGGCTTCACTTTCTTCCGGTAGCAGCATCGCACAGCCGGTGGCGTTGGCATGTTCCTGCACGAAAATTGGGTTTTTCGTGCCGCCGCCGCTGGCCATAATGGTATCGATGGTATACCCGCTTTGGTTCATCGTTTCGATAATATGCCGCGTCCCCAGCGCAATGGCCTGAATGGTCGCCAGATACTGCAGCGCCATATCTTCCGGCGTCCGGGACAGCTTCAAGCCGGTAATTGCACCGGTGAGCGTTGGGTTAGCGCGCGGGGAGCGGTTACCGTGGAAATAGGGCAGAATATGCATATCGCGGGTCAGAAAGGCGATATCTTCCGGTTCGCCGGCCATTTTACGCAGCAGCGCATTCAGCACTTCGTAAATGGTCTGCCCCTGTGATTTTGCCTGCGCCAGCAGCGTGTCGTAGCACGGGTGTGACTGAATAACGTGGTCGATTAACGCGCCGGTGGCCGACTGTCCACCTTCGTTGAGCCAGTATTGCGGCAGGACGGCGGAGTAGTAAGGACCCCAGACGCCGCTGATAAAGCGCGGCTCTTTAGAAATTGCCATATGACCGGTGGACGTGCCGCCAATCAGCGCGACGCGGCGGTCAAAATCAGCCACCTCGCCGGTCACACCGCTGGCACCGAGGGTGCCCAGCGTTCCGGCGTGGGCATCAATAATCGACACGCTGACCGCGGTCCCTGGGATCAGACCCATTTCGCTGGCGGCCCGTGCAGAAAGGCCATGACCGAGCGGTTCCCCCATCGTTTTCACGTCGCGGCCAATTTTAGCGGCATCGTGCTCCAACAAGTCTTCCAGCCCAATCTGGCGGAAATA
The DNA here is from genome assembly GCF_029717145.1 of Citrobacter freundii. Lineage (NCBI taxonomy): Bacteria > Pseudomonadati > Pseudomonadota > Gammaproteobacteria > Enterobacterales > Enterobacteriaceae > Citrobacter > Citrobacter freundii. Next base: position 1,256,878 of record NZ_CP099222.1, read on the forward strand.
GCTGGCATCCCATTTGTCCTCATGACCCATATAGGTCCATTTACACACCGTCGAGCACAGCGAGCGCGTGTCGTCGCCTGTCGCGCGCCAGGTGAGGAAATCCGGCAGGTCAAAGTAGTAGCCCGCATTGGCCCAGGTGTTGGGCATATGCTGCTTCAGCCACAGCAGTTTTGGCGTTTGCATTTCCGGCGAGATAATCCCGCCGACGTAGTCCAGCACTCGATGATGCAGGGCGTTAATGCGCTCAGCTTGAGTAATGGCACGGTGATCCATCCACACAATAATGTTTTGTTCGCTGCGTCCGGAAGGGCTGATGGTCAGCGGTTTACCTTCTTTATCGAGCACCACCAGCGAGCAGGTGGCGTCGAAGCCCAGACCTTTCACCTGAATCGGGTTGATATCTGACTGGTTAATCGCATCACGAACCGCGTTACACACTGCCTGCCAGATGTTATCTGAGGATTGCTCAACGAAATCGGCCTGCGGACGGTAAATCTCAATCGCCCGGCTGGCCTGACCGACCATTCTGCCGTTGAGATCAAACACGCCTGCACGGGCGCTACCGGTTCCGACATCCACACCAATAAAGTAACTTGCCATAATTTTTTCTCCTGGAATCAGGCTTTACGATTCTGTAATGCGATAAAGAGGATCAGCACCGCGCCCCACAGCGCCATCGTCAGATAGCTACTGACCCCCAGCAAGTTAAGGCCGCTTTCCAGCATTTGCAGCACAATGAGCGCTAGCACCAGGCCGATAATACGCCCGAAGCCGCCATCCGGGTTGATGCCACCCAGCACCGAGGCGAGGATGGTGACCAGCAGATAGGATTCGCCGTATCCGGCTTTTGCCGAGTTAAATTTCGCCATCATCAGGATGGCGGCTACCCAGCCGAGCAGGGCCGAAATGACGTACACGGAGATCTGTACCCGTACCGTATTCACGCCGCTGTAGCGGGTTGCCTGTTCGTTGGACCCGACGAGATACAGGCTGCGCCCAAGTGTGGTGTGTTCCAGCAATACCCACAGCAGGATGGCCACGAGGAAAAAGAGCAGTAGCGCCACGGGGATACCGGCAATCGTGCCGTTACCCAGGTATTGAATAGCGGTCGGGAAGCCGGAAATGACCGTGCCGTTAGAGAGCAGAATATTCAGCCCGGAGATAAGTGTCATGGTGCCGAGCGTGGCGAGGATCGGCGACACGCCGACCCAGGCGATCAGCGCGCCGTTCAGCGTACCAATGGCCACCGCCACAGCAGCACCCGCCAGCAGGGCGATGACCAGGAACAGAGGGTTATCCGGATGGGCGACAATGATTGCCGCCATTACCAGTGAGCAGGCGTTAGCTCCGGCAATAATGGACAGGTTAATGCCGCCGGTCAGCATGGTCATGCCCATTCCCAGCGCCAGCATGCCGAGGATCGGTAGCTGTGAGCTGATGGACTGGAAGTTAGCCACGCTGAAAAAACGGCTGCCAAGCAGGGCCGAGAAGACCAGCGCGACGACCACAATAATGATGCATTGCAGACGAATGATGGCATCACCGGGTAAAAATCTGGCGATTGTTTTCATCTCAAAGCTCCCTTGCCAGTTTACGTTTTTCGTTCCAGGCCGTGGCGCTAATGCTGACCAGGATAATGGCGCCGCTGAACACGGTGTGCCAGTAAGAGGAGACGCTCAGCAGCGTCAGGCCGTTTTGTAAGAAGGCCAGCAGGACAACGCCGAGCAACGTTCCGGTCAGGGTACCGCGTCCACCGCTCATGCTGGTTCCCCCGAGCACGACCGCCGCCAGTACCGTCAACTCAAAACCGAGCAGGGAGTTGGGCGCGACGGATTGGGTGATTTGCGCCTGCACCACGGCGGCAACGCCTGCCAGAATCCCCATGTAGCCGTACACGTAGAAATGCAGCTTCAGCAAATTCAGACCCAGGCGCGACGCCGCGTCGCGGTTGCCGCCCATGGCGTAAACCTGGCGGCCGAGGCGGGTATAGTTCATCAGTACGGCAGTCACAATAATCACCGCCGCCAGACACAGCAGGGGCAGGGTCAGTCCGTAGTCGTAGCCGTCCGCTGCGGTGAACGAGAACCAGTTGATGCCGTTCATGAACCAGTCCGGGAAGCCATACAGCCAGGTACCTTTAGTGGCGTACACCAGCAGGCCGTAGTAGACGTTCAGCGTGGCGATGGTAATGATGATCGCCGGTACGCGCAGCCAGTAGACCAGAAAGCCGTTAATAAGCCCGAGCAGCAGTCCGACGGCAATGGCAATAACCAGCGCCAGCGCAAAGTTGCCGCCGTGGCCGATCACCCAACTGGCCATCGCGTACTGGGCAATGGCGGTCATCGCCGGGAATGAAATATCGATCCCACCGGAAATCAGCACCACAAACAGGCCGCAGGCCAGAATGCCGAGAATGGCGTAGCTGGTGGCGACGTCCGTCAGGTTCCCTAGCGACAGGAACTCATCGGTACTGACGCTTAGTCCTACGGCGAGTGCCACCACCAGCAGGCCCAGCCAGAATTCATGTTGCCCGAGCAAACGGGAGAAATGCAGACTATTCATTGATGACCTCGACCACTTCAGCAATCTCCTCTTCACGACACTGATGAGGATTAAATTCCGCCACCAGTTTGCCGCGACGCATCACCAGCACGCGGTGGCTGTTGTAATAGGCTTCCGGGATCTCATCACAGATCATCAGCACCGCCATTCCCTGCTCGGCCAGATCGCGGGCAATCTGGTAAATGCCCTCTTTGTTGGCAATGTCGACGCCAACGGTGGGGGAGTCGAGGATCAGGATGCGCGGATGGGTCGCCACCCATTTGGCAATGGCGATACGCTGGGCGTTGCCGCCGGAGAGCGTTTTGACCGGCAGGTGCGGATCGGACACTTTGATGTTCAGCTCGCGGATCAGATCAGCGACCAGCTTCTGTGCTTTAGCATGGTCGAGCAGGCCGCTGCGGGTGTGCAGTTGATCGAAGACCGTGACGATAGTGTTGTCGTAGATCGACTGCTCCATGATCAGTCCCTGCGTCAGGCGATCTTCTGAGACGTAGCCGATCCCGTGCTGGATGGCATCGTGGTTATTACGCAGCCGGACCGGCTGACCGTTAATGCGCATTTCACCGCTCTCTGGGTGGGTCATGCCAAACAGGCTCAGACACAGCTCGGTGCGCCCGGCGCCCAGCAGGCCGACAATCGAGACAATCTCACCACCGTGCAGTGACAAATTAATATTCTGGTATTTTCCGCGACGGCTCAGGTTGCGCAGTTCCAGCAACGGTTCGTGGGAGTCGAATGACTTCTCCGGCAGCGGGCTGTAATGGAAGCGTTGCCCGGTCATCAGGAAGGCCAGTTCGTAGCTGTCCAGTTCGCTGGCAGGATACGTGCCGACCAGTTTCCCGTCGCGCATCACGCTGATCCGGTCAGCCACCTCCATCACTTCATCAAGACGATGGCTGACAAATACCACGCAAATGCCGGCGGCTTTCAGTTCGTTAACCACCCGCAGCAGGCCGTTGACTTCCTGACGGGTTAACGAGGCGGTGGGTTCATCCATGATGACCAGCCGTGCGTCGGCGGCAATCGCCCGGCAAATCGCCACCAGTTGGCGGTCGGCGATGGAGAGTTTCTCGACCTTTTTGTCCGGATCGAGGGTTACACCAATGCGCTTCATGGCTGCCAGCGCTTGTTGTTTCATGGCGCCGCGACGTACCCATATATCACCGCCGGGCAGGTAGCGGTTAACCGCAATATTTTCCGCGACGCTAAAATTGGGGAATAGCGACAGATCCTGATAGATGACCTGGATGCCATAGTGAGAAGAAAGCTGTGGCGTCAGGTGATGGAACAGCTTGCCATCAAGTAAAATCTGCGCGCCTTTTTCAGGGTGATAGACCCCGGAGATCACTTTAATGATGGTGCTCTTGCCACAGCCGTTTTGGCCCGCCAGACAGTGAACTTCGCCTTTTTTCAGCGTCAGATTCACGTTATCCAGCGCCAGCACGCCCGGGAATTGTTTGCTGATATTCTCAAGAGTGATAAATGCGGTGGTGTCTGCCATGGACAATACCCCTGCGAGCGTCCTGACGGACGCTGAGTGTGAGTGTGGTGGATAGCGCCGACCAGGCGGTCGGCGTTAAGGTTCCCTGGTGTTGGCTAAAGCCTTAGAAACCGAGTGATTGCGTGTTGTCTTTGGTGACTTCGAGGATCTTGTTAAAACGGATCACTTTCTTCTCCATGTCGATATCGGCTTTCCCTAAACCATCAATACTCAGAGAGTCATTGACCTCTTTGCCTTGCAGCAGTTGGTCAGCAACCGTCACCAGTGCGTAGCCCGCATCTTTCGGGTCCCACAACAGTGCTTTTTTGATATCTCCACGCATCAGGTAAGGTGCGGCCTGGGCTGGCATGGCGATACCGACGACGGCAATTTTATCCTTGGCGCGTTTTTTCTGTACGGCCTGGCCTGCCCCAATCGGACCCAGTGAACCGAAGCCGATAATCCCTTTCATTTGCGGATAGGTTTTCATCAGATCCAGCGTCGTGGAATAGGACTTATCAATACTTTCCGCTACCGGCAGACGCGAGGTCACTTCGAACATCTCCGGGTATTTTTCTTTCTGATACTTAATCGCGTAGTCGGCCCATGCGTTATGCAACGGCACGGTCAGCGAACCGACATAGATGGCATAACCCCCTTTGCCGCCCATACTTTTCGCCAGCTCATCAACGTTGGCCTGCGCATATTTTTCACTGTCGATGGTTTCGATATCCCACTGGCCGATTTGCTCGTCCGGGGATTCGTGCGTCAGGACCACAATGCCTTTCTCGCGCGCTTTTTTCAGTACCGGCTCAAGGACCTTGGCATCGTTTGGCACTACGATTATCGCATTCACGTTTTTGGCGATTAGATCTTCAATCACTTTCACCTGCTGAGCTGGGTCTGGCGTAGACGGACCGGTCTGGTAAGCGTTCACATCCAGTTTTTTTGCTGCTTCGTTAACGCCGGTCTCCATACGGTTAAACCAGGGAATACCAGTGACTTTGGCAACCACAGCAATTTCATATTTTTCCGCCGCAAAGGACGTGCCGGACAACATGCATGCAGAAACCAGGGTTGCACTGAGTAATGCGAGTTTGAATTTCATAGTTGTACCTTTAGTAGGGGGCAGGGCATGTCACGGCGTGAGGTTAACAACGAAGGGAAGAGGGAATGAATCATAAATCCTATGAATGTGATCTATGCCCATTTTTGTAAAATACAGGATCTATTTGAGTTAATTTTTAGTTAAATGTGAAGGCTTTCGCGTGTGTGAAGTCAAATTTATTGTTATCAAACAATTAAAATGAAACTAAATATTAACATTTTGTTATCATTTGCATTAAGGGGATGCGGTAAATCCTCTTTTTTTCCGTTGCCAACGATGAACAAATTTTCGAAATTGAGAACTGAATCGATACCGGAAAAGGGGCCCAATATTTTATCGTTCAATGCTATCCTCAGCGTATTCTCGCCAACGACGTCCTTTTGATGGCGGGCTGGATTTATTGTGGAGAAATCATGCCGCGCGTTAAACGCATCATTGTCACGTTGTTTCTGGTCGTCCTGTCTTTTGGCGCGGGCGCGCATCCTCACAGTTTTATTCATCTGAAAACCGAACTGGTGAGTGAAAATAACCAGTTTGTGGCGTTGAAAATGCGCTGGACGATGGATGAAATCACCTCCGCTGACCTGCTGTACGATGCGGGCAATGCCAAACCGGGGGATGAGATTTGGAAAAAACTGGCTGCGGAAGTGATGGCCAATGTCCTCGGACAGCACTATTTCACCGAAGTGTGGCACAACGGGCAAAAGGTAAAATTTAAAAATCGCCCGACGGAATATGGCATGGAGCGCGAGGAACATCAGGCGGTGTTGACGTTTGTACTGCCGTTGGCCCAACCACAGCCGCTTGCCGGACAGACTTATAGTATTTCCACGTTTGATCCCACCTACTACGTGGATATGAGTTACGACCAGGACCGCGATGCCACGCTGGCGCCGGGCTTCAGCAAGCAATGCCGGATTAGCGTGCATACCCCGACGCCTAATGAACAAATGCTGAGCTTTGCGCAGTCGCTGGATAAAGAAGACGCGCCGCCGGAGGATATGGAGTTGGGTAAACAATTTGCGCAGACGGTAACGCTACAATGTCAGTAGTTTATCAACAACGCGTAGCCAGACGCCGCTGGCTAATGCTATGGCCACTGGCGCTCTTTTTACTGCTGGCGATCGGTGGCGCGCTGTGGATCTGGCAGGCCTGGTCGCAGGTAATGGTGCAAAGTATTCTCTGGCAACGGGACGTTAACCAGCAGATGAGCGGCTTGCTGAAAGCGGTGGCCGCCAATCCCACCCGTGCGGGCGGATCGCTGCTGCTGTTTAGCTTTATTTATGGGGTATTGCACGCGCTGGGTCCGGGGCACGGAAAAATCGTCATCACTACCTGGCTGGCGACGCATCCCTCGAAGCTGAGGTCGAGCATCGGGCTGACGCTGGCCTCGTCCTTATTACAGGGGCTGGTGGCGATCGGTCTGGTCGTTGTGGTGCTCACGGTACTGCAACTGCCCGCCCGGCAACTGCATATGAGCAGTTTCTGGCTGGAGAAAGCCAGCTATGCGCTGGTCGGCGTGTTGGGGGTTTTACTGTGTTGGCGGGCGTTAAAAAAAATACGCGCGCTGCTGCGTCGCCCGACATTTACCGCGTTCACACCGCATCATGTGCATGATGAACGCTGTGGTTGCGGGCATCAGCATGTGCCCAACCCGGAACAGCTGCAAAGCGGCGATGACTGGCGCGCCCGGCTGATGATCATTCTCTCGATGGGAATGCGCCCTTGTTCTGGCGCCATAATGGTGCTGTTGTTTAGTAAAGTGGTGGGCGTCTTTGGCTGGGGCATGGCGTCGGCGCTGGCGATGGCAGCGGGAACCTCTCTGACCATTACTTCTCTGGCATTACTGGTACACAGTTTTCGGACGATGGCGCTGAAACTCAGCGGCAATAAAGCGCCGGTATTGTGGCGACAGATGGCCTGGACCACGCTGGCACTGGCCGGTGGTGCGATTTTAGTGGTTGCTGCGGTGGTGATGTGGGTGAGTGCGGTGCCGGTGGGAAGGGGATTACGACCGTTTTAGGTTAGTAAGCGGTATGAGTATGAAATGTAGGCCGGACAAGACGCGTCAGCGTCGCATCCGGCACCACAACTGATTAACGCTTCAGCGCGTCGCTCAGTTCGTCACGCATGTTCGCCAGCATGGCTTTCACTACGCGCGGGTTACCTGCAACGATGTTGCCGGTTGACATGTAGTTATGACCGCCGGTGAAGTCGCATACCAGTGCGCCTGCTTCACGTGCAATCAGTTCACCTGCGGCAAAATCCCACGGCTTCAGGCCGATTTCGAAGTAACCATCAACGCGTGCGGCGGCAACATAGGCCAGATCCAGCGCAGCAGAACCGGTGCGGCGGAAGTCAGCGCATTCGGTGTACATTTTGCCGAGGATCTTCATATAAGAAGGGGCGTGCTGTTTGGCTTTGAACGGGAACCCGGTGGCGATGATGGTGCCATCCAGATCGCGAGCGGTGCTGCCACGCAGACGGTAGCCGTTCAGCTGTGCGCCCTGACCGCGCGTTGCGGTGAACAGTTCGTTACGCATTGGATCGTAAACAACGGCGACTTCAGTACGGCCTTTAATGCGTACTGCGATGGATACCGCGAAGTGCGGCAGACGTTTTACGAAGTTGGTGGTGCCATCCAGTGGATCGATAACCCATTGAACATCCAGATCTTCACCAATATGTTCACCGCTTTCTTCGGTGATGATGGTGTGCTGAGGGTAAGATTTGCGGATTGTTTCGATAATAATCGCTTCTGCGGCTTTATCGACGTTAGTCACGAAATCATTGCTGCCTTTCTGGCTGGTTTCTACAGAGTCTGGTGTTTCGTAGTGTTTGGCAATTACATTACCCGCCTTGCGCGCTGCGCGCACGGCGATGGTCAGCATCGGATGCATCGGTCTCTCTCACTGGATGTTAAAGAACGGGAAAACGGCGCAGAGTATAGCAGCGAGTTCGGTATATGTCTTCGTTTTATGATAATATGGCCGAATAATCTTTAGCCGAAGAAAGACAATGCTGCAAAATATTCGAATTGTGCTGGTGGAGACCTCTCACACCGGCAATATGGGCTCCGTTGCCCGCGCAATGAAAACCATGGGTTTAACCAATCTGTGGCTGGTGAATCCGCTGGTCAAACCTGACTCCCAGGCCATCGCCCTGGCGGCCGGTGCCAGCGACGTGATCGGTAATGCGCAAATCGTCGATACCCTCGATGAAGCGCTGGCTGGCTGTAGTCTGGTGGTCGGAACCAGCGCGCGCTCCCGTACCTTGCCGTGGCCGATGCTCGACCCGCGCGAATGCGGTTTAAAAAGCGTCGCCGAAGCGGCGAACACCCCGGTTGCGCTGGTATTTGGTCGTGAACGTGTAGGTCTGACCAACGACGAACTGCAAAAATGCCATTATCACGTCGCGATTGCCGCGAACCCGGAATACAGTTCGCTGAACCTGGCGATGGCGGTTCAGGTCATTTCTTATGAAGTGCGAATGGCCTGGCTGGCAACGCAGGAAAGCGGTAAGACGGCAGAATACGAAGAAACCGAGTATCCGCTGGTCGATGATTTAGAGCGTTTTTACGGTCATCTGGAACAGACGCTACTGTCGACGGGCTTTATCCGCGAGAACCATCCGGGGCAGGTGATGAACAAACTGCGTCGTCTGTTCACGCGTGCGCGTCCTGAGAGCCAGGAGCTGAATATTCTGCGCGGAATGCTTGCTTCTATAGAGCAGCAGAATAAAGGAAAGTAGGCGTCTTGATGCCGTATAGCTGCTCGATTTGTAGGCCGGATAAGCGAAGTGCTATCCGGCAAATGAAAACGGCACTGAAGGTTAAATACCTGACTAATTTAGTCAAGTAAATAGTTGACTGATTTAGTCGGGAATGTCAGACTTGCCCCTGCTATGCAATACCCCCATTTTACAATAAAAAACCCCGGGCAGGGGCGAGTTTGAGGCTAAGTAAGACATGAGACTGACATCAAAAGGGCGTTATGCCGTGACCGCAATGTTGGACGTTGCGCTCAACTCCGAAACGGGCCCGGTACCGTTGGCTGATATTTCTGAACGTCAGGGTATTTCCCTGTCGTACCTGGAGCAGCTGTTCTCCCGTTTGCGTAAAAACGGTCTGGTTTCAAGCGTACGTGGACCAGGCGGCGGGTATCTGCTGGGTAAAGATGCAGGCAGCATCGCAGTAGGTGAAGTCATTAGCGCTGTTGACGAGTCGGTAGATGCCACCCGTTGTCAGGGCAAAGGTGGTTGTCAGGGCGGCGATAAGTGCCTGACCCACGCGCTGTGGCGCGATCTGAGCGACCGTCTGACGGGTTTTCTCAACAACATTACGTTGGGTGAACTGGTGAATAACCAGGAAGTCCTGGATGTGTCTGGTCGCCAGCACACGCATGACGCTCCACGCAGCACCCGCACGCAAGACGCGATCGACGTTAAGTTACGCGCATAATAAAAGTATTTTAGAATCAGGCCGGGGTGTTGGACACCCCGTTAACTCGGCCGTACATCCAGCCGGTTGCCTGGTTCCTTGCATTGAAGCGATGTACGGAGTTTATAGAGCAATGAAATTACCGATCTATCTCGACTACTCCGCAACCACGCCGGTGGACCCGCGTGTTGCCGAGAAAATGATGCAGTGTCTGACCCTGGACGGAAACTTTGGTAATCCAGCGTCCCGTTCTCACCGTTTTGGCTGGCATGCTGAAGAGGCGGTAGATATCGCCCGTAATCAGATTGCTGACCTGGTGGGTGCCGATCCGCGTGAAATCGTCTTTACTTCCGGCGCGACCGAATCCGACAACCTGGCGATTAAAGGTGCGGCCAACTTTTATCAGAAAAAAGGCAAGCACATCATCACCAGCAAAACGGAACACAAAGCCGTGCTGGACACCTGTCGTCAGCTGGAGCGCGAAGGGTTTGAAGTCACCTACCTCGCCCCGCAGCGTAACGGCATTATTGACCTGAAAGAACTCGAAGCGGCGATGCGTGATGACACCATCCTCGTTTCTATTATGCACGTGAACAACGAAATTGGCGTGGTGCAGGATATCGCGGCTATCGGCGAAATGTGCCGTGCGCGTGGCATCATCTATCACGTTGATGCGACCCAGAGCGTGGGCAAACTGCCTATCGACCTGAGCCAGCTGAAAGTTGACCTGATGTCCTTCTCCGGTCACAAAATCTACGGTCCGAAAGGTATCGGCGCACTGTATGTTCGTCGTAAACCGCGTATCCGCATCGAAGCACAGATGCACGGCGGTGGTCACGAGCGCGGCATGCGTTCTGGTACGCTGCCTGTCCACCAGATCGTGGGTATGGGTGAAGCTTACCGTATCGCGAAAGAAGAGATGGAAACCGAGATGGCGCGCCTGCGCAGTCTGCGTAACCGTCTGTGGAACGGCGTGAAAGACATGGAAGAGGTCTACCTGAATGGTGATCTTGAGCATGGCGCACCGAACATCCTTAACGTCAGCTTTAACTACGTTGAAGGCGAGTCGCTGATCATGGCGCTGAAAGATCTGGCCGTTTCTTCCGGTTCTGCCTGTACGTCTGCAAGCCTGGAACCTTCCTACGTGCTGCGCGCGTTGGGTATGACTGACGAGCTGGCACACAGCTCAATCCGTTTCTCTTTAGGTCGTTTCACTACCGAAGAAGAGATTGACTACACCATCGATCTGGTTCGCAAGTCTATCGGCCGTCTGCGTGAACTTTCCCCGCTGTGGGACATGTTCAAACAGGGCGTAGACATCAACAGTATTGAATGGTCACATCATTAATCGGTACCGATAAGGAGAATTCATCATGGCTTACAGCGAAAAAGTAATCGATCATTATGAGAATCCACGTAACGTGGGTTCTTTTGACAACAGCGACGAGAACGTGGGCAGCGGTATGGTGGGTGCACCGGCCTGTGGCGACGTGATGAAGTTGCAGATCAAAGTCAACAATGAAGGTATCATCGAAGACGCGCGTTTTAAGACTTATGGCTGCGGTTCCGCCATTGCCTCCAGCTCCCTGGTTACCGAATGGGTGAAAGGGAAATCGCTGGACGAAGCACAGGCGATTAAAAACACCGATATCGCAGACGAGCTTGAACTGCCACCGGTGAAAATTCACTGTTCTATTCTGGCTGAAGACGCGATTAAAGCCGCGATTGCGGATTACAAAAGCAAACGTGAAGCAAAATAATTAAGAGTTGAGGTTTTATTATGTCGATTACCTTAAGCGACAGTGCAGCAGCGCGAGTAAATACCTTCCTGGCAAACCGTGGTAAAGGGTTTGGCCTGCGCCTGGGTGTGAGAACCTCCGGCTGCTCAGGTATGGCCTATGTACTGGAATTTGTTGACGAGCCGGCGGCTGAAGATACCGTGTTTGAAGACAAAGGCGTTAAAGTCGTGATCGACGGTAAAAGCCTGCAATTTCTGGACGGTACGCAGTTAGACTTCGTCAAAGAAGGTCTGAACGAAGGGTTTAAGTTCACTAACCCTAACGTGAAAGACGAGTGTGGATGCGGCGAAAGCTTCCACGTGTAACGTGCGTCACCCGAAAACCCCACCGTGGCCTTGCTGCTACGTGTGGGGTTTGTTCTAACAGGCTACCCCTGAGAATGTTATGGACTACTTCACCCTCTTTGGCTTACCGGCCCGCTATCAGCTCGATACTCAGGCGCTGAGCCTCCGTTTTCAGGATCTACAACGTCAGTATCATCCTGATAAATTTGCCAGCGGTTCCCAGGCGGAACAACTTGCTGCAGTTTCGCAGTCCGCCACGATCAACCAGGCCTGGCAAACGCTGCGTCATCCCTTGATGCGCGCTGAATACTTACTGTCTTTACACGGCTTTGATATCAGAAACGAGCAGCACACGGTGCGCGATACCGCTTTCCTGATGGAGCAACTCGAGCTGCGCGAAGAGCTGGACGAGATTGAACAGGCTAAAGACAGTGAACGTCTGGATGCGTTGATGAAACGCATCAACGAGATGTACCAGGTTCGCCATCAGTTGATGGTCGAACAGCTGGACAGCGAAGCGTGGGACGTGGCGGCTGAGACCGTGCGTAAACTGCGTTTTCTCGATAAACTGCGAAGCAGTGCAGAACAACTCGAAGAAAAACTGCTCGATTTTTAATTTCGGAAGCGAAAATGGCCTTATTACAAATTAGTGAGCCTGGTCTGAGTGCCGCACCGCACCAGCGTCGTCTGGCGGTAGGCATTGACTTAGGCACCACCAACTCTCTGGTCGCGACCGTACGCAGCGGCCAGGCCGAAACGCTGGCTGACCACGAAGGTCGCCACCTGTTGCCGTCAGTGGTTCACTATCAGCAGCAGGGCTACGCTGTCGGCTACGATGCCCGTGCCAACGCGGCGCTGGACACTGCAAACACCGTCAGTTCGGTAAAACGTATGATGGGGCGCTCGCTCGCGGATATCCAGGCGCGTTATCCGCATCTGCCGTATACGTTCCAGGCAAGCGAAAACGGCCTGCCGATGATCGAAACCGCAGCGGGTTTGCTCAATCCGGTACGCGTGTCCGCCGATATTCTCAAAGCACTGGCCGCACGGGCGACCGAAGCGCTGTCCGGTGAACTGGACGGTGTGGTGATCACTGTTCCCGCCTATTTTGATGACGCGCAGCGTCAGGGTACCAAAGACGCCGCGCGTCTGGCGGGCCTGCACGTGCTGCGTCTGCTGAACGAACCGACCGCTGCCGCGATTGCCTATGGACTGGATTCGGGCCAGGAAGGCGTGATTGCGGTCTATGACCTCGGCGGCGGCACGTTTGATATTTCTATTCTGCGCCTGAGCCGTGGTGTGTTTGAAGTGCTGGCGACGGGCGGCGATTCCGCGCTCGGTGGTGATGATTTCGACCATCTGCTGGCAGATTATATTCGCGAGCAGGCGGGTGTGGCCGATCGCAGCGATAACCGCGTACAGCGAGAGCTGCTCGATGCCGCGATTGCCGCAAAAATTGCACTCAGCGATGCTGAATCCGTCACGGTTAACGTGGCCGGGTGGCAGGGTGAAGTTACCCGCGAAACCTTTAACGAACTGATTTCCGCCCTGGTTAAGCGCACGCTGCTGGCCTGCCGTCGTGCACTGAAAGATGCCGGCGTTGAGGCGCAGGACGTTCTGGAAGTCGTGATGGTCGGTGGTTCAACACGCGTACCGCTGGTGCGTGAACGCGTGGGTGAGTTTTTTGGTCGCACGCCGCTGACCTCTATCGACCCGGACAAAGTGGTGGCTATCGGTGCGGCTATCCAGGCGGACATTCTTGTCGGCAACAAGCCTGACAGTGAAATGCTGCTGTTGGACGTCATCCCGCTGTCCCTGGGGCTGGAAACCATGGGCGGTCTGGTGGAGAAAGTGATCCCGCGTAACACCACCATTCCGGTGGCCCGCGCGCAGGACTTCACCACCTTCAAAGATGGCCAAACGGCGATGTCGATTCATGTGATGCAGGGCGAGCGTGAACTGGTGCAGGATTGCCGTTCTCTGGCGCGTTTTGCACTGCGCGGCATTCCGGCGCTACCGGCGGGTGGGGCGCATATTCGCGTGACCTTCCAGGTTGATGCCGATGGACTGCTGAGCGTCACGGCCATGGAGAAATCCACCGGCGTGGAATCCTCTATCCAGGTCAAACCGTCCTACGGTCTGACGGACAACGAAATCGCTTCCATGATCCAGGATTCGATGAGCTTTGCCGAGCAGGATGTAAAAGCCCGCATGCTGGCAGAGCAGAAAGTCGAAGCTGCACGCGTACTGGAGAGTTTATCCGGTGCGTTGAACGCTGATGCCGCGCTGTTAAGCGCCGCAGAACGTCAGGCCATCGACGCCGCCGCCGCGCATTTGAGCGAGGTTGCACAGGGTGACGATGTTGACGCTATCGAACAAGCCATTAAAAACGTAGACAAACAAACCCAGGAATTCGCCGCTCGCCGCATGGACAAGTCCGTCCGTAGCGCGCTGAAAGGCCATTCCGTGGACGAGGTTTAATATGCCAAAGATTGTTATTTTGCCTCATCAGGATCTCTGTCCCGATGGCGCAGTTCTGGAAGCTGAGACCGGTGAGACCATTCTCGACGTTGCCCTGCGTAACGGCATCGAGATTGAACACGCCTGTGAAAAATCCTGTGCCTGCACCACCTGTCACTGCATCGTGCGTGAAGGCTTCGATTCCCTGCCGGAAAGCACGGAAGAAGAAGATGACATGCTGGACAAAGCCTGGGGACTAGAGCCGGAGAGCCGTTTAAGCTGTCAGGCTCGCGTCACCGAAGACGATTTAGTGGTCGAAATCCCACGTTACACAATCAATCATGCGCGTGAGCATTAACAGAGGGTAGTATGGGACTGAAGTGGACCGACAGCCGTGAAATCGGCGAGGCGCTGTACGACGCGTTCCCCGATCTCGATCCCAAGACCGTTCGTTTCACCGATCTGCATCAATGGATCTGTGACCTGGAAGAGTTCGATGATGATCCGCAAGCATCGAACGAAAAAATCCTTGAGGCCATTTTACTGGTCTGGCTGGACGAAGCTGAATAAGTCAACGGGCTGCCCACGGGTGGCCCGTTTTCCTGTATGCGCGAAAATAAGGATAAATAAAATGACAGAAGCCATGAAAATTACGCTTTCCACGCAGCCTGCTGACGCGCGCTGGGGTGAAAAAGCGACTTACAGCATTAACAGTGACGGCATTACCCTACACCTTAATGGAAAAGACGATCTGGGCCTTATCCAGCGCGCCGCGCGGAAAATCGACGGTCTGGGTATCAAACATATTCAGCTGGAAGGCGAAGGCTGGGACACCGAGCGCAGCTGGGCATTCTGGCAGGGCTACAAAGGACCTAAAGGCAGCCGTAAAGTTGAGTGGGCCCCGCTCGACGACGCGCAGCAGAAGGAACTGGATAGCCGCCTGAAAATCATTGACTGGGTACGTGACACCATCAATGCCCCGGCGGAAGAACTCGGCCCGGAACAGCTGGCGCAGCGCGCGGTTGATCTGCTGTGCAGCGTGGCGTGCGATAACGTCTCTTACCGCATCACCAAAGGCGAAGATCTGCGCGAGCAGAATTACATGGGTCTGCACACGGTAGGTCGTGGATCTGAACGTCCACCGGTACTGCTGGCGCTGGACTATAACCCAACCGGTGATAAAACCGCTCCGGTTTACGCCTGCCTGGTCGGCAAAGGGATCACCTTTGACTCCGGCGGTTACAGCATCAAGCAAAGCGCGTTTATGGACTCAATGAAGTCCGATATGGGCGGCGCGGCCACGGTAACGGGCGCACTGGCGTTTGCCATCACTCGCGGTCTGAACAAACGTGTGAAGCTGTATCTGTGCTGTGCGGATAACCTGATCAGCGGCAATGCCTTCAAGCTCGGCGATATCATTCGCTATCGCAACGGCAAAAATGTTGAAGTGATGAACACCGACGCCGAAGGCCGTTTGGTGCTGGCAGATGGCCTGATTGACGCCAGTGCGCAGAAACCTGAATTGATCATCGATGCCGCGACGTTGACCGGTGCGGCGAAAACAGCTCTGGGTAACGATTACCATGCGCTGTTTAGCTTTGATGACCAGCTGGCAGCTCGTCTGATGGCAAGCGCGGCGCAGGAGAATGAACCGTTCTGGCGCCTGCCGTTGGCGGAATTCCACCGTAACCAGTTGCCGTCCAACTTTGCCGAGCTGAACAACACCGCCAGCGCGGCCTATCCTGCGGGCGCAAGCACCGCGGCGGGCTTCCTGTCGCATTTCGTGGAAAACTATCAGCAAGGCTGGCTGCATATCGACTGCTCTGCAACCTATCGCAAGGCACCGGTTGAGCAGTGGTCCGCGGGCGCGACCGGTCTGGGTGTGCGCACCATCGCGAATCTGCTGACTGCCTGAAAGGTGTTTTTGTAGGCCGGGTAAGCGAAGCGCCACCCGGCATTTTGCCTGATGCGACGCGGTGCGTCTTATCAGGCCTACAACCCATATGTACAAAATTTGTGATCTTATGTCCGAAATAAAAAATGAATTAGAAACGTTGCTGGAAAAAGCAGCGACGGAGCCTGCGCATCGTCCGGCCTTTTTCCGCACGTTGCTGGAATCCACCGTCTGGGTTCCGGGTACGGCCGCAGAAGGCGAGGCGGTAGTTGAAGACAGCGCACTGGATCTGCAGCACTGGGAAAAAGAAGACGGCACCACCGTGATCCCGTTTTTCACCTCCCTGGAAGCCCTGCAGCAGGCCGTTGAAGACGAACAGGCGTTTGTTGTGATGCCAGTACGCACGCTGTTTGAAATGACGCTGGGTGCGACGCTGTTTCTCAACGCCAAACTGCCGACCGGCAAAGAATTTATGCCGCGTGAAATCAGCCTGCTGCTCGGTGAAGAAGGCAATCCGTTGAGTACCCAGGAAGTGCTGGAAGGCGGCGAGTCGCTGATCCTCTCCGAGGTCGCGGAACCTCCGGCGCAGATGATCGACTCGCTCACGACGCTGTTTAAAACCATTAAACCGGTAAAACGGGCGTTTATCTGCTCGATTAAAGATAGCCCGGATGCCCAGCCTAATCTGCTGATTGGCATTGAAGCCGAGGGCGATATTGAAGAGATTATTCATGCCACGGGCAGCGTAGCGACCGATACGTTACCGGGTGATGAACCGATTGATATCTGCCAGGTGGTGAAAGGTGAGAAAGGGGTCAGCCACTTTATTACCGAACACATCGCGCCGTTCTACGAGCGCCGCTGGGGCGGTTTCCTGCGCGATTTTAAACAGAACCGGATCATCTAAAAGACCTTGCCGAATGGCCACGCATACGTCTTATCCAGCCTACGATTTACACTATTTTGTAGGCCGGATGCGCGACGCGCCATCCGGCATTTCCAGCTTATAATATCGGTTCTACCGGTAAATCATTGCGTGCACCCCATTCGCTCCATGCCCCGTCATACAGGGCCACGTTAGGGACACCCAGCGTGGTAAGCGCCAGTACCACCACGGCGGCGGTTACGCCGGAGCCGCAACTGGCGATAATCGGTCTGTCAAAGCTCACGCCGTGGCTAAAGAAGATAGCGTCCAGTTCCTCGGTGGTTTTTAACTCGCCGTCGCGAACCAGTTCAGTCCACGGTACGTTTAGCGCACCGGGAACATGACCACGCCTCAGGCCAGGACGTGGCTCATCAACTTCCGCATTGAAACGCGCAGCCGGACGCGCATCAACAATCTGAGCGGTTTTTTCATGGCTGGCCAGCAGGACATCGGTCACTCGCACCACGGCTTCCGGCGTAAACGTCGCGTCAAACTCGCCTTCTGACAAATCAACGTTCCCTGCCTGCAGCGGGAATTCATCACGCTGCCAGCTTGCGAAACCGCCCGCCAGAATGGAGACATTTTCCACACCAAACGTGCGCAACATCCACCAGGCGCGCGGGGCAGAAAACAAATTGCCGTCATCGTAAATGACCAGGTGTTTATCCTGATGTACGCCCAGTTCGCGCATGGCTACGGCGAACGCCTCCGGGCGTGGCATCATATGCGGTAACGCTGAGGCATGGTCGGAGAGCGCTTCGATATCAAAAAAGACCGCGCCAGGGATATGGCCAGCGCGATACTCCTCGCCAACATCACGATCTTCCTGCCCTGGAGGCGCCATCCGGGCATCAAGAATCTGTATTTCCGGATCGTCAATGTGTTCGACAAGCCAGTCGGCAGCGACAAAGAAGGCGGTGGTCATAGGCATCTCCATTTTTACCAGGTTTCGGCAAATTGTCGGCTGTTTACCGTCAGGGGACAAGTAAAAGAGGCTGATTTGTCAGGGTGGATCGACATTATTCGCGAAAATTCAGATAGCGCAGATTAGTTACAGACTTCCACATCCTGAAATCTCACGCATAATAGGGGTTCTACGTAGCTAACGGGCCGCTCAGGCCAGGGATGAAAAATGAAACATTTACGCGTAGCGGCCTGTATGCTGATGTTTGCGCTGGCGGGGTGCGATAATAATGATAAGCCGTCGACGGACGCGAAAAATGATACGCCTGCCCCACAGACCTCGTCGGTAAAAGATCCGGCGCAATTACACAAGCTGACACAGCAAAGTCAGGGTAAACCGTTGACGCTACTGGACGCCTCCGAAGTCCAGTTAGACGGCGCGGCGACGCTGGTGCTGACGTTCTCCATCCCCCTAGATCCTGAGCAAGATTTTTCTCGCGTACTGCACGTTGTCGATAAAAAAAGCGGCAAAGTGGACGGGGCCTGGGAATTGGCGCCCAACCTGAAAGAGCTACGCTTACGTCATCTGGAGCCCAACCGCGAACTGGTGGTGACTATTGAGCGCGATTTACTGGCGCTGAATAAGGCGACGTTTGGCACTGAATATGAAAAAAACATCACCACGCGCGATGTCCAGCCCAGCGTCGGATTTGCCAGTCGTGGCTCGCTGTTGCCAGGCAAAGTGATCGAAGGCCTGCCGGTGATGGCGCTGAACGTCAACAGCGTGGATGTGAACTTCTTTCGCGTGAAGCCGGAGTCGCTTGGCGCGTTTATCAGCCAGTGGGAATACCGCAACTCATTGTCTAACTGGGAATCCGACAACCTGCTGAAAATGGCAGAGCTGGTTTATTCCGGGCGCTTTGACCTTAATCCGGCACGCAATACCCGTGAGAAACTGCTGCTGCCGCTGGGCGAAATCAAGCCGTTGCAGCAGGCGGGGGTGTACGTTGCGGTGATGAACCAGGCCGGGCAATACAATTACAGCAATGCTGCCACGCTATTTACGCTCAGCGATATTGGCGTATCCGCACACCGTTACCACAATCAGCTGGATGTCTTTACCCAGAGCCTGGAAAACGGCGCTGCGCAGCAGGGTATAGATGTTACCTTGCTCAATGAGAAAGGGCAGACGCTGGCGCAGGCGACCAGCGATGCGCAGGGACACGTGAAGCTCGAGACGGATAAAGACGCCGCCATATTGCTGGCGCGTAAAGACGGGCAAACCACGCTGCTGGACCTGAAATTACCGGCGCTGGATCTGGCTGAATTTGATATCGCGGGGGCACCGGGATACAGCAAACAGTTCTTTATGTTCGGTCCGCGCGATCTCTATCGTCCCGGTGAAACGGTGATCCTCAACGGATTACTGCGCGACAGCGATGGCAAAACGTTGCCCGATCAGCCGGTGAAGCTGGAAGTCGTTAAGCCCGACGGGCAGGTATTACGCACGGTGGTCAGCCAGCCCGAAAACGGTCTGTACCGTCTGACCTGGCCGCTGGACAGCAGTGCGCCAACCGGTATGTGGCATATTCGCGCCAACACCGGCGATAACCGCTCACGGATGTGGGATTTCCATGTCGAAGATTTTATGCCCGAGCGGATGGCGCTCAACCTCACCGCCAATAAAATGCCGATTGCACCGGCTGACGATGTGAAGTTTTCGGTGGTGGGTTACTACCTGTACGGTGCGCCTGCGAATGGTAATGCCCTGCAAGGTCAGCTATTCCTGCGACCACAGCGTGAAGCGGTGTCTGCATTGCCGGGATTCCAGTTTGGCAATATTGCTGAAGAGAATCTCTCCCGCAGTCTGGATGAAGTTCAGCTGACGCTGGATGAAAACGGTCGTGGCGAAGTCACAACCAGCAGTCAGTGGCAGGAAGCTCACTCGCCGTTACAGGTCATTTTGCAGGCCAGCCTGCTGGAGTCGGGTGGCCGTCCGGTGACCCGTCGGGTAGAACAGGCTATCTGGCCTGCAGATACCCTGCCGGGTATTCGCCCGCAATTCGCAGCCAAAGCCGTTTATGATTACCGCACCGATACCACGGTGAATCAGCCGATCGTTGATGAAGACAGCAACGCCGCGTTTGATATTGTTTATGCCGATGCAAAAGGCGAGAAAAAAGCGGTTTCCGGCTTGCAGGTGCGGTTGATCCGCGAACGTCGGGATTACTATTGGAACTGGTCTGAAGGAGAGGGCTGGCAGTCGCAGTTCGATCAAAAGGATCTGGTCGAAGGCGAGCAAACACTGGATCTTACCGCTGATGAAACCGGTAAGATCAGCTTCCCGGTGGAGTGGGGCGCTTACCGTCTGGAAGTGAAAGCACCCAACGATACGGTGAGCAGCGTGCGCTTCTGGGCCGGATACAGCTGGCAGGATAACAGCGACGGCAGCGGGGCGGTGCGCCCGGATCGTGTCACTCTGAAGCTGGATAAACCCAATTATCGTCCTGGCGACACCATGAAGTTGCACATTGCCGCGCCTGCTGCCGGTAAAGGCTATGCAATGGTGGAATCCAGCGAAGGCCCGCTGTGGTGGCAAGAGATCGATGTCCCTGCAAATGGTCTGGATCTCTCTATTCCGGTCGACAAAACCTGGAACCGCCATGACCTCTATCTTAGCGCGTTGGTGATCCGCCCTGGCGACAAATCCCGCTCGGCTACGCCAAAACGCGCGGTCGGGTTACTGCATTTGCCGCTGGGCGATGAAAATCGTCGCCTGGATTTGACGCTGGAAAATCCGGCTAAAATGCGCCCGAATCAACCGTTGACCGTTAACGTGAAAGCCAGTGTCAAAAATGGTGACGTGCCTAAACAGGTTAACGTCCTGGTCTCCGCTGTAGACAGCGGGGTGTTGAATATCACCGATTACGCTACCCCGGATCCGTGGCAGGCATTTTTTGGCCAGAAACGCTATGGCGCGGATATTTATGATATTTACGGCCAGGTAATCGAAGGGCAAGGGCGTTTGGCGGCACTGCGTTTCGGTGGCGATGGTGATGAGCTAAAACGCGGCGGCAAACCGCCGGTTAATCACGTCAATATCGTGGCGCAACAGGCGCTGCCGGTCACGCTCAACGAGAAAGGTGAGGGCACGGTAACGTTGCCGATTGGCGATTTTAACGGTGAACTGCGGGTGATGGCGCAGGCCTGGACCGCAGATGACTTTGGCAGTAGCGAGAGTAAAGTGATCGTCGCTGCGCCGGTGATCGCGGAACTGAATATGCCACGCTTTATGGCCGGCGGTGATACCTCGCGCCTGACGCTGGACGTCACCAATCTGACAGATAGGCCGCAGACGCTGAATATTCAGCTTACCGCCAGCGGCTTAGTGTCACTGATGGGCCAAAACCCTTCCCCGGTGGATCTGGCACCTGGCGTGCGTACCACGTTATTTATTCCGGTACGGGCACTGGAGGGATTCGGCGATGGTGAGATTCAGGCCGTTATTAGTGGTTTGACGCTGCCAGGTGAAACGCTCCCCGTTCAACATAAACAGTGGAAGATTGGCGTGCGTCCGGCGTTCCCGGCGCAAACTCTCAATAGCGGCGTGGCGCTGCAAGCCGGTGAAACCTGGCAGTTACCGGACGGGGAACTGACCAACTTCTCCCCGGCAACGGTGCAGGGGCAACTGCTGTTCAGCGGCAAGCCGCCGCTGAATCTGGCGCGCTATGTTCGCGAATTGAAAGCCTATCCTTACGGCTGCCTGGAGCAGACTGCCAGCGGATTATTCCCATCGTTGTATACCAACGCCGCACAGTTGAAGGCGTTGGGTATAGCGGGTGATAGCGATGAAAAACGCCGCACGGCGGTTGAAATAGGTATTTCCCGGTTACTGCAAATGCAGCGTGACGATGGGGGATTTGCGCTGTGGGATAAGAACGGGCCGGAAGAGTACTGGCTGAGTACCTATGTCATGGACTTCCTCGTCCGGGCAAATGAACAGGGCTACAGCGTCCCGAGTGAGGTGATCAACCGGGGCAATGCGCGTCTGCTGCGTTATTTACAGGATCCGGGCATGATGTCAATTCGCTACACCGACGACACCGCAGCCAGCCGGTTTGCCGTACAGGCCTATGCCGCGCTGGTACTGGCCCGTCAGCAGAAAGCGCCGCTGGGCGCTCTGCGTGAGATCTGGGAACGTCGAGCTCAGGCCGCCTCTGGCCTGCCGCTGCTGCAATTGGGCATTGCGCTGAAAAACATGGGCGATGCGAATCGCAGTGAACAGGCGCTGACGTTGGCACTCAATACGCCGCGCCGAGATACGCAGCAGTGGATGGCGGATTACGGCAGTCAGCTACGCGACAACGCGCTGATGCTGGCCTTGCTGGAAGAGAATAAACTGAAACCCGACGTGCAAAATACTTTGCTGAATACGCTGTCGGAGCAGGCTTTCGGTCAGCGCTGGCTCTCCACGCAGGAGAATAATGCGCTGTTCCTTGCTGCCCGTACGCTGCAGGATCAGCCGGGCACGTGGCAGGCGCAGACCTCTCTCTCTGAACAACCGCTGGCGGGTGATAAATCGCAAACCCGAAATCTGGATGCGGAACAGTTAGCGACGCTGGCGGTGACCAACACGGGTAATCTGCCGCTGTGGCTGCGTCTGGACGTCAGCGGCTATCCGCAAAGCTCACCGCAGCCTGCCAGCAATGTACTGCTCATTGAACGTCAGGTGCTGGGCACCGATGGGCAGAGTAAATCGCTCTCGTCTCTGCGCAGCGGCGAGCTGGTGCTGGTCTGGTTGACGGTTAGAGCCAGTCAGAATGTTCCGGATGCGCTGGTGGTCGATCTTCTGCCTGCTGGTCTGGAACTGGAAAACCAGAATCTGGCCAACGGTAGCGCCAGCCTGCAGGATAGCGGCAGCGAAGTGGCGAATTTGCTTAATCAAATGCAGCAAGCGGATATCCAGCACGTTGAATTCCGCGACGATCGCTTTGTCGCGGCGGTGGCTGTCAACGAAGGGCAACCGGTCACGCTGGTGTATCTGGCGCGCGCGGTCACACCGGGGACGTATCAGGTACCTGTACCCCAGGTGGAATCGATGTATGTTCCGCAGTGGCGTGCCACCGGCACGGCTGAGGGCCCGCTGATTGTCAGACCGTAAATGATGCATCAGTGGGTTAAACGCAGCGGCTGGCTGGTAGCCGCTGCGTTGCTGATAGGGGCAGCAGTGTGGACGGCAGATAGAATCTGGCCGTTGCCGCTGCATGAGGTTAATCCTGCGCGAGTAGTGGTGGCTCAGGACGGGACGCCGCTGTGGCGCTTTGCCGACGCGGACGGTATCTGGCGTTATCCGGTCACGCTTGAAGAGGTCTCGCCCCGTTATCTTGAGGCGCTCATTAACTACGAAGATCGCTGGTTCTGGAAACATCCCGGCGTCAATCCGTTTTCTGTGCTTCGCGCCGCCTGGCAGGATCTCACCTCCGGGCGCGTGGTCTCCGGAGGCAGTACGCTCACCATGCAGGTGGCGAGGCTGCTCGACCCACATCCGCGCACTTTTGGCGGTAAGTTTCGCCAACTCTGGCGTGCATTCCAATTGGAATGGCATCTCTCCAAACGCGATATCCTGACGCTGTATCTTAACCGCGCGCCGTTTGGTGGGACGCTGCAAGGCGTTGGTGCCGCAAGCTGGGCGTATCTGGGTAAATCACCGGCACAACTTAGCTACTCCGATGCCGCGTTGCTGGCTGTACTGCCGCAGGCGCCGAGCCGTCTGCGTCCGGACCGTTGGCCGGATCGGGCGCAAGCCGCGCGCAATAAAGTGCTCGATCGCATGGCGACGCAGGGTGTCTGGTCGGCAAAACAGGCGCAGGAATCACGCGAAGAACCGGTCTGGCTGGCACCAAGGCAGATGCCGCAATTGGCGCCGTTATTCTCACGCATGATGCTGAACAAAAGCAGCAGCAACAAAATTGTCACCACGCTGGACGCCGGGCTGCAACGTCAACTAGAGGAGCTGGCGCAAAACTGGAAGGGGCGGCTTCCGGCGCGCAGTTCGCTGGCGATGATTGTGGTCGACCATACCGATATGCGCGTACGTGGCTGGGTGGGCTCGGTAGATATGAATGACGACACCCGCTTTGGGCATGTGGATATGGTGAGCGCGATCCGCTCGCCGGGATCGGTGCTGAAACCCTTTGTCTATGGACTCGCGTTGGAGGATGGACTGGTTCACCCGGCCTCATTATTGCAGGACGTACCGCGGCGTACCGGGGATTATCGTCCGGGGAATTTTGACAGCGGTTTTCATGGCCCGGTAAGCATGAGCGAGGCGTTGGTGCGCTCGCTGAATCTGCCGGCAGTCCAGGTACTGGAAGCCTACGGCCCGAAACGTTTTGCCGCCAGGCTGCGTAACGTGGGGTTACCGTTGTATTTACCGGCAGGGGCTGCGCCAAATCTGTCACTGATCCTCGGGGGCGCGGGAGCCAGGCTTGAGGATATGGTCGCGGCGTACAGCGCCTTTGCCCGTCAGGGAAAAGCAGGAAAGCTCCGTCTGCAGCCGGAAGACCCGCTGCTGGAACGCCCGCTGATGTCCGCTGGTGCGGCGTGGATTATCCGGCGGATTATGGCGGACGACGCGCAGCCCCTGCCGGATAACGCCCTGAGTCGTGTGGTACCGCTGGCGTGGAAAACGGGCACCAGCTACGGCTATCGCGATGCGTGGGCGATTGGCGTTAACTCACGTTACGTGATTGGCATCTGGACCGGCAGACCCGACGGCACGCCGGTGGTGGGGCAATTTGGTTTTGCCAGCGCCGTGCCTTTGCTGAATCAGGTTAACAACTTGCTGCTGGCGCGTGGGACAAACCAGCCTGAAGACCCGCGACCAGAGTCGGTCAGCCGGGGCGTAGTGTGCTGGCCGGGTGGGCAATTTTTGCCCAACGGGGACGGTAACTGTCGTCGCCGTTTAGCCACCTGGCTATTGGACGGTAGCCAGCCGCCTACGCTGTTATTACCCGAGCAGGAAGGGGTTAACGGTATTCGTTTTCCCGTCTGGTTAGATGCGTCAGAAAAACGCGTGGCGCCAGACTGCCCGCAAGCGCGGGAACAGACGTTAATTGTCTGGCCGTTGCCGCTGGAGCCCTGGCTGCCGCCATCCGAGCGGCGAGCCGCTCGGCTACCGCCAGTTTCCGCAACCTGCCCGCCGTTGGGGCAGGACGCTTCCTTACCGCTGCAGTTGACAGGCGTTCGCGATGGCGCGATTGTGAAACGCTTACCCGGTTCAACAGCGGTCTCCGTGCCGCTACAAACCAGCGGTGGGACAGGCGAACGCTGGTGGTTTCTTAACGGTGAGCGGCTGGAAGAACGTGGGCGGAGTCTGACCCTGCGCTTAACGGTCGCAGGAGAGTACCAGCTGTTGGTTATGGATGACGGCGGGCAGGTTGCCACGGTGAGATTTGCTTTGCAGTAGACCAGCTTGATGTTATTTGTTGCTGAAATTCATCTTATTTTAAAGAAATGTTACCTTCATCAATAGTCAATTGCCGGGATGCTCTTTATAATCCGCGCCAGGTAAACCACAACAAAACAATTTTTTCAGAGGTAATCATGGCTATTGAACGTACTTTTTCCATCATCAAACCAAATGCGGTGGCAAAAAACGTTATTGGAAGCATCTTCGCACGCTTTGAATCAGCAGGGTTCAAAATTGTGGGGACTAAAATGCTGCACCTGACCGTTGAACAGGCGCGTGGCTTCTATGCCGAGCACGACGGCAAACCGTTCTTTGATGGCCTGGTTGAATTCATGACCTCTGGTCCGATCGTTGTTTCCGTTCTGGAAAGCGAAAACGCCGTTCAGCGTCACCGCGATCTGCTGGGTGCAACCAACCCGGCGAATGCGCTGGCAGGTACGCTGCGTGCAGATTACGCTGACAGCTTCACCGAGAACGGCACCCACGGTTCCGACTCCGTCGAATCTGCGGCGCGTGAAATCGCCTATTTCTTTGGCGAAGGCGAGGTTTGCCCGCGTACTCGCTGATCTCCTGCGTCTTTCACGTCGCCGATGCGTTGGCTGCGTTCGTTTACCCCGGTCACATAGTTTTCTATGCTCCCGGGGATGCTCGAACTTGCCGTCTTCCTGCGACGCGAAATCCTTTGGAGATGAATTAGCATTTACATATTATTTTCGCTAATGCTTCGTGCAAACGTGGCATCCCTGCGCCAGACTTTGTACAATGCAACGCCCCGGAAGAGCAGACCGCTTGCCGGGGCGTTTCTTTTTATCAACCCTCCACGGGCCATAACGTGTAACAACGAGGCCGGAAAAAATTATGTCTGAATTAGTTAACACCTCTGAAGTCGTCATTGCTGCGGTTCCAAATAAAAATGGAAAAATTAACCTGCTGGATCTGAACCGTCAGCAGATGCGCGAATTCTTCAAAGAGATGGGCGAAAAGCCGTTTCGTGCCGATCAGGTCATGAAATGGATGTACCACTATTGCAGCGACAACTTTGATGACATGACTGACATCAACAAAGTGCTGCGCAACAAATTGAAAGAAGTCGCTGAAATTCGCGCCCCGGAAGTGGTGGAAGAGCAGCGTTCGTCTGACGGCACCATCAAATGGGCCATTGCCGTTGGCGACCAGCGCGTAGAAACCGTGTATATCCCGGAAGACGATCGCGCCACCCTGTGTGTGTCTTCACAGGTCGGCTGTGCATTAGAGTGTAAATTCTGCTCTACGGCGCAACAGGGCTTTAACCGTAACCTGCGGGTGTCGGAAATCATCGGCCAGGTCTGGCGCGCGGCGAAAATCGTCGGTGCGGTGAAGGCAACGGGCGTGCGTCCTATCACCAACGTGGTCATGATGGGCATGGGCGAACCGTTGTTGAACCTGACCAACGTGGTTCCGGCGATGGAAATCATGCTTGATGACTTCGGTTTTGGGCTGTCAAAACGCCGTGTTACGCTGTCTACTTCCGGCGTGGTCCCTGCACTGGATAAGCTGGGCGACATGATTGACGTTGCGTTGGCGATTTCCCTGCATGCGCCGAACGATGAAATCCGTGACGAAATCGTGCCGATCAACAAAAAGTACAATATTGCTACGTTCCTTGAGTCGGTACGAGGCTACATTTCGAAGTCGAACGCCAACCAGGGCCGCGTCACCATCGAATATGTGATGTTAGATCACATTAACGACGGTACCGAGCACGCGCATCAGCTGGCGGAGCTGCTGAAAGATACGCCGTGTAAGATTAACCTGATCCCATGGAACCCGTTCCCGGGCGCGCCGTACGGACGGAGTTCTAACAGCCGTATCGATCGTTTCTCCAAAGTGTTGATGGGCTATGGTTTCACGACCATCGTGCGTAAAACACGCGGCGACGATATTGATGCAGCCTGCGGTCAGCTGGCGGGTGACGTCATTGACCGTACCAAGCGTACTCTGCGCAAGCGCATGCAGGGTGATGCTATCGACATCAAGACCGTTTGATGTTGGTGCACTACGGTATAATTAATGTACCGTAGTGCAATGTAAGTGACATACGGTCATTTGTTATACTCATCAGGTCAATATTAACGGTGCGTTTTCGTCGACTTTAAGGCAGTATGTAGCGGCCCAACAAGAGTTTAGCCCTCAGGTTTACGCTGTTTTGTCATTGATAGTCTGACCGTTTTATACTGTCTGACCAAGGTTAACTGACCAGATGTTTCGCGGTGTGGGTGAGCATTGTGGCTCACCGGCGCCAGAGCCCATATTTACGCAGCTGTAGCGAATGAATACTGAAGCCACGCACGACAAAAATGAAGCACTCTCCACCGGCGTTCGCCTGCGCAATGCCCGTGAACAACTCGGATTCAGCCAACAGGCCGTCGCGGAACGACTGTGCCTGAAGGTCTCCACGGTACGCGATATTGAAGAAGATAAGGCGCCAGCCGATCTCGCTTCAACGTTTCTGCGCGGGTATATCCGTTCCTATGCGCGTTTGGTGCATATTCCTGAAGAAGAACTGTTGCCAGGGCTGGAAAAACAGGCTCCGATTCGCCCAGCCAAAGTGGCGCCGATGCAGAGTTTCTCGCTCGGTAAGCGCCGCAAAAAGCGTGATGGCTGGTTAATGACCTTTACCTGGCTGGTACTGTTTGTCGTGGTTGGACTTACTGGCGCCTGGTGGTGGCAGAATCATAAAGCGCAGCAGGAAGAGATCACCACGATGGCCGATCAATCCTCCGCTGAGCTAAATGCGGGCAAAGACAGTGCCCAGAGCGTGCCGTTAGATACCAGCGCTGCGGCAAGTCAGGATATGACTCCCCCCGCGCCGGATGATGGCGCGGCGGCAGACGCAGCGTCAGCACCTGACGCTGCCACAGTGCCAGCAGCTGCTGCAGATGCGCAACAGAATGCGGTAGTGGCACCGTCTCAGGCCAACGTAGACACAGCGACAACGGCGACAACCTCTCCGGCTACGGCGGCACCTTTGCCGACCGATCAAGCGGGTGTGACAACACCTGCCGCCGATCCTAACGCGCTGGTGATGAATTTTACCGCCGATTGCTGGCTGGAAGTCAGTGATGCGACCGGTAAAAAACTGTTTAGCGGTATGCAGCGTAAAGATGGCACGTTAAATCTTGTCGGCCAGGCACCGTACAAACTGAAAATTGGTGCACCGGCAGCAGTGCAGATTCAGTTCCAGGGTAAACCTGTCGACCTGAGTCGTTTTATCAGAACTAACCAGGTTGCGCGTCTGACCGTAAATGCCGAACAACCAGCGGCTCAGTAACAGACGGCAATGCGGGAGATTTTTTAATGCATAATCAGGCTCCAATTCAACGTAGAAAATCGACACGCATTTACGTTGGGAATGTGCCGATTGGTGATGGCGCGCCCATCGCCGTACAGTCTATGACCAATACGCGGACCACGGATGTGGCGGCGACGGTCAATCAAATCAAAGCGCTGGAACGCGTTGGGGCTGACATTGTCCGAGTCTCTGTACCGACAATGGATGCTGCAGAAGCGTTCAAGCTTATCAAACAGCAAGTCACAGTCCCGCTGGTTGCCGATATTCACTTTGACTACCGTATCGCGCTGAAAGTAGCGGAGTACGGCGTCGACTGTCTGCGTATCAACCCAGGCAATATCGGTAATGAAGAGCGTATTCGCATGGTGGTGGACTGCGCTCGCGATAACAACATTCCTATCCGCATCGGCGTTAACGCCGGATCGCTGGAAAAAGATCTGCAGGAAAAATACGGCGAACCCACGCCGCAGGCGCTGCTGGAATCAGCTATGCGTCATGTGGATCATCTCGATCGTCTGAACTTCGACCAGTTCAAAGTGAGCGTTAAAGCCTCTGATGTGTTCCTTGCCGTTGAATCTTATCGTCTGTTAGCCAAACAGATCGATCAGCCGCTGCATCTGGGGATCACCGAAGCCGGTGGCGCACGCAGCGGATCGGTGAAGTCCGCGATTGGCCTGGGTTTGCTGTTGTCAGAAGGGATCGGCGATACGCTGCGCGTTTCTCTGGCGGCCGATCCGGTAGAAGAGATCAAAGTAGGCTTCGATATTCTGAAATCGCTGCGCATTCGCGCGCGCGGGATCAACTTTATCGCCTGCCCAACCTGTTCTCGTCAGGAGTTTGACGTCATCGGCACGGTTAACGCGCTGGAGCAACGTCTGGAAGACATCATCACGCCAATGGACGTTTCGATCATCGGCTGTGTGGTAAACGGTCCTGGTGAAGCGTTGGTTTCCACGCTCGGCGTGACGGGTGGCAACAAGAAAAGCGGCCTGTATGAAGACGGTGTACGTAAGGATCGTATCGATAACGACGATATGATTACCCAGCTAGAAGCCCGTATTCGTGCCAAAGCCAGCATCCTGGACGAAGCGCGTCGAATTGACGTGCAGCAGGTTGAAAAATAACAACGTGATGGGAAGCGGCGTGCTTCCCGTGTATGATTGAACCCGCATGGCGCCCGCATTGTTCGGGTTAGCGCTGAGGGTTCATTTTTATATCCATAAAGAGAATAAACGTGGCAAAAAACATTCAAGCCATTCGCGGCATGAACGATTATCTGCCTGGCGAAACCGCCATCTGGCAGCGCATTGAAGGCACTCTTAAAAACGTGCTCGGCAGCTACGGTTACAGTGAAATCCGCTTGCCGATTGTAGAGCAGACCCCGTTATTCAAACGCGCGATCGGTGAAGTGACCGACGTGGTTGAAAAAGAGATGTACACCTTTGAGGACCGTAATGGCGATAGCCTGACTTTGCGTCCTGAAGGAACGGCTGGCTGCGTACGCGCCGGCATCGAACATGGTCTCCTGTACAATCAGGAACAGCGTCTGTGGTATATCGGACCGATGTTCCGCCACGAGCGCCCGCAAAAAGGTCGCTATCGCCAATTCCATCAGCTGGGTGTCGAAGTGTTTGGCCTGCAAGGCCCGGACATTGATGCTGAGCTGATTATGCTGACCGCTCGCTGGTGGCGTGCACTGGGTATTTCTCAGCATGTTAGCCTTGAACTGAACTCCATCGGTTCTCTGGAAGCCCGTGCTAACTACCGAGATGCATTGGTGGCGTACCTGGAACAGCATAAAGACAAACTGGACGAAGACTGCAAGCGTCGCATGTATACCAACCCGTTACGTGTACTCGATTCCAAAAATCCGGAAGTGCAGGCGCTGCTCAACGACGCTCCGGCGCTGGGCGACTACCTGGATGAGGATTCACGCGCGCATTTCGCCGGTCTGTGTACGCTGCTGGAGTCAGCAGGTATTGCTTACACCGTTAACCAACGACTGGTTCGTGGTCTCGACTACTACAACCGTACCGTATTTGAGTGGGTCACCAGCAGCCTGGGCTCGCAGGGTACCGTGTGTGCGGGCGGTCGTTATGACGGTCTGGTCGAGCAACTTGGCGGTCGTGCTACGCCAGCGGTTGGCTTCGCGATGGGTCTGGAACGACTTGTTTTGTTAGTTCAGGCAGTTAATCCGGAATTTATTGCTTCTCCTGTTGTCGATATATACCTGATCGCTTCAGGTACAGATACGCAGTCGGCGGCAATGGCGCTGGCTGAACGTCTGCGCGATGAAGTTCCGGGCGTAAAACTGATGACAAACCACGGTGGCGGCAACTTTAAGAAACAGTTTGCTCGCGCCGATAAGTGGGGCGCTCGCGTTGCACTGGTACTGGGTGAGTCCGAAGTGGCTGACGGTACTGTTGTAGTGAAGGATTTGCGCACTGGTGAGCAAACGGCAGTAGCGCAGGATAGCGTTGCCGCGCATTTGCGCACTTTGACTTGCTAAGGAGAAGGACAGCGTGGAAATTTACGAGAACGAAAACGACCAGGTTGATGCGGTAAAACGCTTCTTTGCCGAAAATGGCAAAGCGCTGGTGGTTGGGGTTATTTTAGGGGTTGGCGCACTGGTTGGCTGGCGTTACTGGACCAGCCATCAGACGGAGTCCACACGCTCTGCTTCTCTGGCGTATCAAAATACAGTGACTGCGGTCAGTGCGGGTAAGCAGGACAGCATTCCTGCCGCAGAGAAATTTGCCGCAGAGAACAAAAATACCTACGGCGCGTTAGCGTCGATGGAACTGGCGCAGCAGTTTGTTGATCAAAACGAACTTGAGAAAGCCGCTACCCAGTTGCAACAAGGACTGGCGGCGACCAGCGATGAGAATCTCAAAGCGGTGATTAATCTGCGTCTTGCGCGTGTGCAAGTTCAGCTTAAACAAGCGGATACCGCGCTGAAAACGCTCGACACCATTAAAGGTGAAGGGTGGGCGGCCATTGTCGCCGATCTGCGTGGCGAAGCGTTGCTGAGCAAAGGCGATAAACAAGGCGCGCGTAGCGCATGGGAAGCGGGTGTAAAAAGCGAAGCCTCTCCTGCTCTGAGCGAAATGATGCAGATGAAAATCAATAATTTGTCCATCTGAGAGGGACCCGATGCAATTGCGTAAATTACTTCTGCCAGGGCTGCTTTCCGTTACCCTATTAAGCGGCTGTTCACTGTTTGGTGGCGAAGAAGATGTCGTTAAGATGTCCCCATTACCGGTGGTTGAAAACCAGTTTACTCCGTCTACAGTCTGGAGCACGTCTGTAGGTAACGGTATTGGTGATTTCTATTCCAATCTTCATCCTGCGCTGGCAGATAACGTTGTCTATGCGGCGGATCGTACAGGCGTCGTTAAAGCTCTGAACGCGGATGATGGCAAAGAAGTCTGGTCCGTCAATCTGGCGGAAAAAGACGGCTGGTTCTCTAGAGTCTCTGCACAGCTTTCTGGTGGTGTGACGGTTTCCGGTGGTCACGTCTATATCGGCAGCGAAAAAGCCCAGGTTTATGCGCTTAATACCAGCGACGGTACTATTGCCTGGCAGACTCGTGTTGCCGGTGAAGCGCTGTCTCGCCCGGTGGTGAGTGATGGTGTGGTATTGATTCACACCAGCAACGGTCAACTGCAGGCGTTAAACGAAGCTGACGGTGCCGTCAAATGGACCGTCAACCTGGATATGCCATCGCTTTCGTTACGCGGCGAATCAGCCCCGGCTAGCGCTTTTGGTGCGGCGATTGTCGGCGGTGATAACGGTCGCGTGAGCGCTGTGCTGATGCAACAGGGCCAGATGATTTGGCAGCAACGTATTTCTCAGGCGACCGGTCCAACAGAAATCGATCGTCTGAGTGATGTTGACACCACGCCGGTTATCGTTAATGGCGTTGTGTACGCCCTGGCTTATAATGGTAACCTGACGGCGCTGGATCTGCGCAGCGGCCAGGTTATGTGGAAACGTGAACTCGGCTCGGTGAATGATTTCATCGTCGATGGCAACCGTATCTATCTGGTAGATCAGAATGACCGCGTGCTGGCGTTAACCACTGACGGCGGCGTAACGCTGTGGACGCAGAGCGATCTGCTTCACCGTCTGCTGACGTCTCCGGCGCTGTATAATGGCAATCTGGTTGTCGGCGATAGCGAAGGCTATCTGCACTGGATTAACATTGATGATGGCCGCTTTGTGGCCCAGCAGAAAGTCGACAGCTCCGGTTTCCTGACCGAGCCAGTATCGGCTGATGGTAAACTGCTGATCCAAGCGAAAGACGGTACGCTGTATTCAATTACGCGTTAATCGTCCTGCCGCTCGCTTTGCAAAACGGCTCCTGGTGCAGGGGCCGTTTTCCTGTTTTTAACAATGGCATAAAAATACGTCCGTTGTCTGATGATTTTTTAAATGAGGCTTTAAACATGGTACCTGTGGTCGCGCTTGTCGGGCGCCCTAACGTTGGCAAATCCACGTTATTTAACCGTCTAACTCGCACCCGAGATGCGCTGGTTGCGGATTTCCCGGGTCTGACTCGTGACCGTAAGTACGGTCGTGCTGAGATTGAAGGACGCGAGTTTATCTGTGTTGATACCGGCGGTATTGATGGCACCGAAGACGGGGTAGAAACCCGCATGGCTGCACAGTCGCTGCTAGCCATCGAAGAAGCGGATGTTGTGCTGTTCATGGTTGATGCGCGTGCTGGCCTGATGCCGGCAGATGAAGCCATCGCCAAACATCTGCGTTCGCGCCAAAAACCGACTTTCCTGGTCGCCAACAAAACTGACGGACTCGATCCGGATCAGGCGGTGGTTGATTTTTATTCGCTGGGGTTAGGTGAAATTCACCCGATCGCAGCTTCTCACGGTCGTGGTGTTCTCAGCCTGCTGGAGCACGTTCTGCTGCCGTGGATGGATGACGTAGCGCCGCAGGAAGAAGTGGATGAAGACGCGGAATACTGGGCGAAGCTGGAAGCCGAAGAAAACGGTGAAGAAGAGCCTGAAGACGACTTCAATCCGCAGGATCTGCCAATCAAACTGGCGATTGTCGGGCGTCCGAACGTCGGTAAGTCCACACTCACTAACCGTATTCTCGGCGAAGACCGCGTGGTGGTTTACGATATGCCGGGAACCACGCGTGACAGTATTTATATCCCGATGGAACGTGACGGTCGCGAATATGTGCTGATCGACACTGCAGGCGTGCGTAAGCGCGGAAAAATTACCGAAGCGGTAGAAAAATTCTCCGTTATCAAGACGCTGCAGGCGATTGAAGACGCCAACGTGGTGATGCTGGTGATTGATGCCCGCGAAGGTATTTCCGATCAGGATCTGTCGCTACTGGGCTTTATTCTCAATAGTGGGCGCTCACTTGTCATCGTCGTCAACAAGTGGGACGGCCTGACCCAGGAAGTGAAAGAGCAGGTTAAAGAGACGCTGGACTTCCGTCTGGGCTTTATCGATTTTGCCCGCGTGCACTTTATCTCTGCGCTGCACGGCAGTGGTGTGGGTAATCTGTTTGAGTCAGTGCGTGAAGCGTATGACAGCTCAACCCGCCGCGTCAGTACCGCGATGCTGACCCGTATCATGACCATGGCGACAGAAGATCACCAGCCGCCGCTGGTGCGCGGTCGTCGTGTGAAGTTGAAATATGCGCATGCTGGTGGCTATAACCCACCAATTGTGGTGATTCACGGCAACCAGGTTAAAGACCTGCCTGATTCCTACAAACGTTATCTTATGAACTACTTCCGTAAGTCGCTGGAAGTGATGGGTACGCCGATCCGTATTCAGTTCAAAGAAGGGGAAAACCCGTATGCGAATAAGCGTAATACGTTGACGCCAACACAAATGCGCAAGCGTAAGCGTTTGATTCAACATATTAAAAAAAGTAAGTAACCCTTGCTGATTATGAAAACCCGCGCTTGTCGCGGGTTTTTTTCGTCTGTTTATAGTCCTGTGTGTCTGTATAATGTCAATGACTATTCTTTTTTGACCAAGTTTAAATCTAAGAAAGTAGACAATTGTCGAATTTTCATCTTAAAGTGCAGGGGGTGGTACTAGACAAAACTGGCTCCAGACCCTCAAATGGCTAATTAACTTTTCGCTACCTGTAAAAAAATCGACCAGATACATAACTGGCCGGCGTACAGCGTGGTGTTTACTCGCACAACACATATCTTTTCAGGAGAATTATGCAACCGTCTACTCAACCACAAGAAAGCCGAACGTTCTTCGGCCATCCCTATCCGCTAGGCTCGCTATTTTTCACGGAGATGTGGGAGCGTTTTTCGTTTTACGGCATCCGTCCGTTACTGATCTTATTTATGGCGGCCACCGTTTATGACGGTGGAATGGGGCTGGCGCGTGAAAATGCCTCTGCGATTGTCGGTATCTTTGCCGGTACCATGTATCTCGCTGCACTGCCGGGGGGCTGGCTGGCGGATAACTGGCTCGGCCAGCAGAAAGCGGTGTGGTATGGCTCTATTCTGATTGCGCTCGGCCACCTGTCGATTGCGCTCTCTGCCATCATGGGTAACAACCTGTTCTTTATCGGCCTGATGTTCATCGTGCTGGGTTCTGGTCTGTTTAAGACCTGTATTTCGGTCATGGTCGGTACGCTGTATAAAAAAGGCGATGCGCGCCGTGATGGCGGTTTCTCGCTGTTCTATATGGGCATCAACATCGGTTCGTTCATAGCACCGTTGATCTCCGGCTGGCTGATTAAAACGCATGGCTGGCACTGGGGTTTTGGTATTGGCGGTATCGGGATGCTGGTAGCTTTGATTATCTTCCGTATCTTTGCCGTACCGGCGATGAAACGTTACGATAGCGAAGTGGGGCTGGACTCCACCTGGAACAACCCGGTAGCGAAGAAAAACGGTGTCGGTGCGTGGTTACTCGCGCTGGCTGCGGGTGTGGCCGTCGTTGTTACGCTGATTGCGCAGGGTGTGATTGTGATTAACCCGGTTGCGGTAGCCAGCATGCTGGTGTACGTGATTGCGGCATCCGTCGCCTGTTACTTCATCTACCTGTTTGTCTTTGCGGGCCTGAACCGTAAAGAGCGCGCGAGACTGCTGGTCTGCTTTATCTTGCTGGTTTCTGCGGCGTTCTTCTGGTCTGCGTTTGAGCAGAAACCGACTTCGTTTAACCTGTTTGCCAACGACTACACTAACCGTATGATCGGGGACTTTGAAATCCCGGCCGTGTGGTTCCAGTCGATTAACGCCCTGTTTATCATTCTGCTGGCGCCGGTATTCAGCTGGGCGTGGCCTAAACTTGCGAGCATGAACATTCGCCCAAGCAGTATCACCAAGTTTGTTATCGGCATTCTCTGTGCGGCGGCAGGCTTTGGCATAATGATGCTGGCGGCGCAGGACGTGCTGACAAATGGCGGCGCGGGCGTTTCTCCATTCTGGCTGGTGGGCAGTATCCTGATGCTGACGCTCGGCGAACTGTGCCTGAGCCCAATTGGTCTGGCGACCATGACGCTGCTGGCTCCAGAAAGAATGCGTGGTCAGATGATGGGGCTGTGGTTCTGTGCAAGCGCGCTGGGTAACCTGGCCGCAGGCCTGATTGGTGGTCACGTGAAGGCTGACCAGTTGGATATGCTGCCAGACCTGTTTGCGCGTTGCTCCATTGCGCTGCTTATCTGCGCCGCGGTCCTGATCGTCCTCATTGTTCCGATCCGCCGTATGCTGGAAAATAGCCAGACTAAACCGGCAGCTAACGCAAAGTAATCTCTCCATTTCGCCGGGGTGGCGTTATGCCCCGGCAATCCAGCCCATACCACACCATCCCCTGTTTATCACTACCGCATCTTTGCACCATTTGAGGTGTCCGCATCGGCGTCGGTCTCATTCATTCCGTGAATCGTGTTAAAATCCAGACAGTGAAAATTATCTCAAGGAGTTATCATGTCGGTTACTTGCCCGGATTGTCAGACACGAGTAGAGCCACAAAACGGAGCGGCGCACTGCGAAAACTGTCATAAAGATATTCAGCTTGAAGCGCGTTGTCCGGAGTGTCATCAGCAACTCCAGATATTAAAAGCCTGCGGTGCTGTGGACTACTTTTGTCCGCATGGGCATGGACTTATTTCGAAGAAACGCGTCGAATTTTTCATTAATAATAATTAAAAGTAAATTTAGAGTTTCTAATTTGCCTACTTATTTTTATGTCTGATATTATCGATAGTAGGCAATATTTAGAATGTTTATATATTCATTCGCGTAATGAATTGATATTTACATTGTAAGCCGGAGTGAATTTCTCGATATAAAACAATATTATATTTTAGTTATTGCGATAAACTCAAGGATGGTTGTCGTATGGCGCAATGGATGCGCATTCTCATACTCGTGTTACTTTATGGTGGCGTTGTTTCAGCCTCAGGCACCAGTGTATCTCCAGTAGCTGAAAAAGTGAGTGAAACCTCATTACCTGATTTAGCCAGTGACTCAGCGCAAAAAAAAGAACAAGAGAATCTCGGAAAATCATATACAGAAAAAAGCGCTGACTATTTTATTAATTCTGCCACGCAAGGGTTTGATAATCTAACACCAGAAGCGCTTGAATCTCAGGCCCGTAGCTATTTTCAGGGGCAAATGACTTCGTCTGCACAATCTGGAATTGAATCATTAATGTCGCCCTATGGCAAAGTGCGTACCAACCTGGCAATTGGTGAAGGGGGGGATCTGGAAGGTAGTTCGCTGGATTATTTTGTTCCCTGGTACGATACCCAAAGCACATTGTTTTTTAGTCAGTTTTCAGCCCAGCGAAAAGAAGATCGTACCATTGGTAACGTGGGGTTCGGCGTGCGTCAGAATGTAGGGGCGTGGTTGCTGGGGAGCAACGTGTTTTATGACTACGATTTTACGCGTGGTCACCGCCGTCTGGGTTTAGGTGGCGAGGCGTGGACCGATTTTCTGCGTTTTTCCGGAAACTATTACCATCCTCTGTCGGACTGGAAAGATTCCGAAGATTTTGAGTTTTACGAAGAACGTCCGGCTCAAGGCTGGGACGTGCGGACAGAGGCGTGGCTACCATTCTATCCGCAGCTTGGCGGCAAACTGATTTATGAGCAGTATTATGGTGATGAGGTCGCGCTGTTCGGGACAGATAACCTGCAAAAAAATCCGCACGCTGTGACCGTTGGAATGAGTTACACACCGGTTCCTTTACTTACGCTGGCGGCAGATTATAAGGCTGGTACGGGAGACAATACTGACTTAAGCGTAACGGCATCAATGACCTACCAGTTTGGTACCCCGCTGGCAGCACAGCTTGATCCCGAAAATGTGAAAACCCAACACTCGTTGGCTGGAAGCCGCACCGATTTTGTCGATCGTAATAACTTTATCGTTCTGGAATACCGCGAAAAGGATCCGCTAGATGTCACTCTGTGGCTGAAAGCCGATGAAACCAACGAAAACCCAGAATGTGTCATTCAGGACAAACCGGAAGCCGGTATTGGCCTGGAGAAATGTAAATGGACGATCAACGCGCTCATTAACCATCGCTATAAAATTATTACAGCCTCATGGCAGGCGAAAAACAACGCCAACCGCACGCTGGTGATGCCGGTGGTAAAAGCGAACATGCTCACAGAAGGTAACAATAACCGCTGGAATTTGGTGCTACCAGCGTGGATCAATGCCAGCACAGAAGAAGAACGCACGACGTTGAATACCTGGAAAGTCCGCATCACCCTGGAAGATGATAAGGGGAACAAACAGAACTCGGGCATTGCGGAAATTACCGTGCAGCAGGACCGCCG
Organism: Citrobacter freundii; assembly: GCF_029717145.1. Taxonomy (NCBI): domain Bacteria; kingdom Pseudomonadati; phylum Pseudomonadota; class Gammaproteobacteria; order Enterobacterales; family Enterobacteriaceae; genus Citrobacter; species Citrobacter freundii. The sequence continues at coordinate 1,295,334 of NZ_CP099222.1, forward strand.
GATTGAGCTGGTTGTCGATAATATCGCTGATGCCGATCGTACCGATCACAGCCACGCTGCCAGTGCACAGGCTGATGGTGCTGATGGCGTGGTGCTGGACGTGCTGTTAACCGATTCGAATGGTGATACCACCGACCGTAATGGCAACGAGCTGGTTGATGACGTAATGACCCCTGAGCTGTACGACAGCAATGATAAAAAAGTCGCGCTGTCGACGACGGCGTGTACTGTAGAAAACCCCTGTGTATTTATCGCTAATCGAGACAAAACGGCGGGTACGGTTACGTTGTCGAGTACGTTGCCTGGAACCTACCGCTGGAAAGCAAATACGGATGTTTATGGCGACAGTAACTATGTTGACGTTACCTTTCTGGGAAGTGACTCCGGTGGTGTCAGCGGTATCATCTATCAAGTAAAAGCCGCACAGCCGGTCAATTTGATGGGCAAAGAACAACAACACCCCACGCTCAATAATACCTACCGCTTCGCGCTTTGGCGTGATGCCAACAGCGATAGCGTATTCCAGATGTCAGAGCAGCTGACGGAAGAAGAAATGGCGCAGTATGACTACCAGTGGGAGTTCACTGGGCAGAGCACGCATGGGCATACCGGCGCCGAGTCAAATACCACCAATGAAGATCTAGTTCTTCCTGCAACCAACAAAGAGGCCGCGCAGAAATTTGGCGCGAATGTCCAGGATGGCGTTCAGGGATACGGCATACGGGTTTCGTATAGCCAGAAATAGCACAGCGTAGTGGCTGAGCGGCCAATCGCTGAAACATAAAGAAAAGGAGAGTCTTAATGCAGCAAATCGTAAAACGTCGACTAACTAAGGTCGCTCTGGCACTGGTAGTCGCAGGATATTGTTCCGTTCCGGCTATGGCGGCAAATGGCAATCTTAAGAGTGGACAATGGCAGATTGTTTCCGACAGCACGGGGACGATTCAGGGGACTGTACCGTGGATCACTCGCGCGGCAGATAAAACTACAGATACCGACAAAGATCATGTGACGGTCACTGTCGAACGCGCTAGTCGTACGGTCATCAGCGAAGGTGACAAGCAGTTCCACGTGGGCGATAAGGTGACGCTCAACTGGGCGATTGGCGATACGGAAGGTGACCTTGACGCCAACAATACCGCCACCAAAGCGACAATGGTTTGGGTGCGTTCTAAGAACCAGGATGGTTCGGATGCGGCAGAGATTAGCGGAACAACTGGGCAGGATAGCTACACCATTCAGGCCGATGATGCCGACTATTATCTTGGTATCAAAATGACACCAACCACCACCACCGGGGATCCCAACGCTGCCACCGTACTGCTGCTCGGTGACCTTTCTACCAACGCGGGCGGCGGTGCGGACGATGATGATATTCCGGAAGGTCCAGTGGTTGATGAAAACGTGAAAGTGGTGGTTTACGAGTCAGGTTCGACGACTAACCTGTTGGGTACGGCGACTATGCTTAAAACCAATACCACCTATAAAGTTCTGCTGTGGAAAGATAAAAACAGTAACGGCACCTACGATACCGGTGAAGACGTTACCAGCGATTACAACTACCGCTGGAAATTTACCGGCAACAGTAAGCAACTGGGCGCGGCGGGCGGTCTTGTCAGCAGTACCTATAACAACACCGATCTGGTGGTTCCAGTTACCAATGCCGAAGCGAAGAGTGCCTTCGACAACGGCGAAAGCGGTGGTGTTACCCTTGGCAACGATGGCGTGCAGGGTTACGGACTGTCTATCGATTATCAACGCAAATAATACTTACCCGACCATCCCTGCAAAGGGATGGTCTTTTCCGCGTCTTTTGCTTAGCTAACGGTTAAGCAAAAGATGTTGAATACAGAGCAAATACAGGTGGATATAGCTTATGGATGGCAGTCTGCGCAGGGAAGGGATTTCCCACTTTTTATTGATCATGCTGTTAATGTTCAGCAGTTTTTCTGCGCCAGTGTCCGGTGCGTTGAAAAGCGGTACCTGGCAGGAAGTGAACACCTCAACCGATGCAATCAACGGTACTGTACCGCTGGCCGACGGTGTCACGATCCCTGTCTATCAGGGCAGTATTCAGCTCAAGTCAGATGAAACCAACACCATTAATTTTAGTGCTATGCCGCGTGACTTCAACACCGACGATACGGCTAGCGCGCTGCAGCTCGTTAATCCTCTGGATACCGAAGGCGATATTTTTGCGGTACCGCCCGTTCGTTGGGAAGAGAAAACGCCGAACGTTGCCCTAACCTGGGCCGATGCTGCGACTCCGGATGAGCCACTCAATCCGCAGCCTGTCGCCAATCAAACATTCTGTGCGCAGAATATGGCCGGGAAAAACTATGTAATCTGGCCGAAAATTGAGAACGATGATTCATCCACGCCGGCTGTTTTATATCTGCAAACGATCACGGGTACCCCCTTCAGCAATGCCACCACCCTGCTAGAGCAGAAGATTCCGGTAACGATTACCGCCGCGGCTGGCGATCCAGTGAAGGTAACGGCGGATAATTACAACGAAACGCTGAAAGCTGCAAAGGTGAATGTGGGCGGGAGCATTACGCTGGCGGTCACCACGCATGACTGTCAGGGTAATGCTGTAGGTAATACGGCATTTGTAATCACCCGTGGCGATGCACTGAACCGCCAGAATACCGTGAATAATACTGCACCCGTGCATGTTGGCGACACCGAACTGACCACCACGACAACGGAATATCACGGCACCACTGATGCTAATGGTAACGCCAGCGTTGTAATCACGCAGGCGAATGGCCCTGGCGTCAAAACTCCGCTGACGGTTTCTCCGGCCAATGCCTCCACGTTGAAAGCTAGCGTTGATGTGATTTTCACCACACTAACCAGCCCGGATAGCACCAATGCCAATATGTGGGGGCATATGGCGGAAACCTCCAGCGCGGATGTGGAAGGTGAAACCTATACCTTCACTCGACCGAAGCTCGCGGCAGAAGCAGAAGGTACAAACGGGACCGTGAGTGCAAATAACGAGACCTGGGCGCTATTTAACTGGAGTGGTGCCGATGAACACTGTGACATTTTACCCGATGCGCGTCAGTTAATGGGGTTGAAAATTGCTCGCGGCGATCTGGCGAACCAGTTGGGTTGGCCGGTGGCGGGTACCAATGAGTATTGGTCATCGTCGGCAGGGACGCTGGCGACGAATCACTTAGGTGTCAATATGTTCAGCCGTCGTGTTGTTGAAGAACCCGATACGACAACATCGGTGGTGAGCTGTGTCGATAAAGCCTCGCCGGACGTGACGCCTGCGTTGACGTTGACGCTGGATAATATGGATAGCAGTCTGAATGCTGCAAAGGTGCCGGTGGGGGACTCTATCAGTATGAGGATCACCATTACCGATAAAGAGACCGGTTCAGCACTGCCTTATCGCTATTTTGATCTGTTTGTCGGTGATGAGCAGAACCGTAAGGGGCAAACCAATACCGAGGCTCAGGCTGAAGGGGCTAAATACGGTTGGGATGACAATCCGGTGCTGGTGGGCATTGAAGGTTCCGGTACGCCGAATCATTACCATGGTATTACCGACGCCAACGGCCAGTTGTCGTTGGAGTTAACGCAGAACAACGGTGCAGGCGTTCTGACACCGCTGCGTGTGGTACTGGCGGATGGCACCGAATCCACGGCTAACGTCATCTTTACTGTAGTAACGAGTCCGGATGTTACGCAGGCACGCATGTGGGGTCATATGCAGGGCGTTGTTGAGGCGGGTAATATCTACAAACGACCACTGCTAGCGGGTGAGGCAACGGCAAATACCAGTTCAACCGTTGAGAATCATGAGGACTGGGCGACTTTTAATTCCGTCACTGCGGCGACCGCACAGTGTGGTGTGGGGCAAGTGCCGGGGCAGGTGATTCTGGATGCGCTCTATTCGGCCCACTCTGGCAACGCCATGCTGACCAATTATGGTTGGCCAACTGCCAGCCATAGCTATATTTCCGCTGATACCGACGGTACTCAGACTGCGCACGTCAATCTCGCGAACGGCACCGATGCGATGTTTAGCGGTACAGAGCCCAACTATCTCAGCTGCTCTGGCAACGAACTGGTTACACAGCTAGACGTGTCGATGAATGGTGATGCCAATCTACGTCAGGCGGTGGCGAAGGTGGGTGAGCAGATAACCATGACGGTGCACTCGGTCAATGCGCTGAACGGGCTGGTTGTCCCTAATGCGGCGTTTACCGTCACGATGGCACACGGTAAAAACCGTAGCGGACTGACTGCAGGTTATATCGATGCAACTGATGGTACGTTGGTGATGGGCGGCGAGTCTTTTGGCTCATCTCAGGCCTCTATGATGTATCAGGGAATGACTGATGACAGCGGTAACGCGACGCTTATCATCGAGCAACCGCAGGGAGTTGGGTTACTGACTCAACTGAGCATTGTCCCCGTCAATTCGCTTATCACAACGCCGATAGCGCGTAGTGTGAAGTTTACGGTACCGACCAGTCCGGACACGGCAAATGCGGAAATGTGGGGCCACATGGCGGATACGGTGACCGCAGATGGCCTGACATTTGAGCGGCCTAAGCTGGCAACAGAGGTCACTGCAACGCGAACTCAGGAGGAAGATAACGAAACGTGGGCGCGCATCACGCATACCGATGCGGCGGGCAGTACCGGGGCTGGTGGATGTGCGGCAAACCGCTTGCCTCGCGCCGATCAACTCAGTGCGCTGTATAACGCCAACAGCAGTGGATCTATGCACAATGTCCAAGGCTGGCCGGTGGCTCAATCATACTGGTCGGCGACGTTTGCCAGTGAGACCACGTGGAAAATGATGTCGCTAGCCAGTGGCGCAGAAAGTACCGGCGGTAGCGCCTCTGTCTATACCAGCTGTCTTGCCAGTGATAACCCCGTTGCCTCCACTATTACCATTGAGGCGGTAACCCCTGCGCAGTGGAGCGATGTTGTGCAGGCGACGAAGGTGAAAAAGGGCGATACGCTGGCGCTTAAGGTGACGGTAAAAGATGCCAGCGGTAATCCGTTACCTGGCGTGCCGTTTGTGTTGAGTCGCGGCGATGGATATACGCGCCAGGGTAGCAAACATATTGCCGGTAGCGGTGATGGTATTGTGTCACCCGTGGTGATTGATGGTGAATCACTGAATGATACGGTGACAAAAATTGGCGGCATTACTGGCGATGATGGTAGCAAAACGGTTAGCGTTACCCGTCCGGATACCCATGGCACCAAAGTCGCGATAACCGCCACGTTGTATGACAACGCCAGTGTGAGCGACAGTCTGGACACCATCTTCACCGTGGTATCCAGCCCGGATAGCGATAAAGCCGCTATGTGGGGGCATATGCCGGAAACCGTCACGGCGGCGAACGGTGCAGTATTTAAGCGTCCACTGTTGTTGGCTGAAATTGCCAGCGGCGTTACCGCAGGTAGCGTAACTGAAAATAATGAAGCCTGGGGAACCGTAGATTTCCACTCGATTTCTACTGCTTGTGGTGCGGCTTATGTTCCGACACTGGCAGACCTGCAGTCGCTGTATTCGGGGTGGCCGAGCGGAGCGATGAATACACAGCAGGGCTGGCCGCTGGATGGAAAAAACTACCAAAACAGCACCGCCGATCTCAGCCGCGCAACGGATAATCGCTATGTTAAATCGCTCAACCTGCGCGATAACGGCATCACGTCGCAATTGTGGAGCGAAAAGCTCTATTTCTCCTGTTTGCAGAGTGCGCATTCTACGGCAACGCATCTGACGTTGACCTCAACGCTCTATAAAGAGAGTGACGGCTTCGCCAAAGCGAAAGTAGGTGAAACCATCCCGATTGTTATTACCACCCTCGACGACAGCGGTAATCCGGTGGGCAATACGCCGGTTATCTTTACACGCGGTGACAGCGTGGGGCGCAGTAATCAGGACGTTAACACGACTGAAGCCGCAGCTATTCAGATTAACCAGGGCACTGGCATTGATAGCGGCGTTGAGTACTACACGGCCACCGGTGACGATGGGACGGTTACGCTGAATATTAACCAAGACGGTGGCGCGGGATTCAGTACGCCATTACAGGCATCGATTGAGAATATCACCAACACCAGTCAGTCTTTATCAGCGATTTTTACCGTAGTGACCAGCCCGGATACGGCAAAAGCCAACTATTGGGGGCATATGGCCGAAACGGTGACTGACAGTGCAGGGTTGGTGTATAAACGCCCGCTGTTGTCGAGCGAGTTTAGCGCTACACCGGGTAAAACGGTGACTATCGTCAATGGCAGTTATGATAAAGGTGAAACGTGGGGAATGCTCACCGCCAGTGAGGCTTGGAAAGGTACTAACGGTTGCGGACGTAGCAATTTGCCAATCACGGCGAATTTGCAGACGCTGTACACCCGCTATCCTGACGGAGCAATGCGTACTATCAACGGTTGGCCGATGAGCAATAACGGCGCCGTCAGCGATAGTCAGTACTGGTGGTCTGGTGATTCTGTGTTGTCTGAGGATGCTAGCCAGTTACAGTATGCGGCAGTCAATCTATTGAGTGCTGCGGATATTAAATCCACAACCAGTACATCAACCTATTACATGCAAACCTGTCTTGCCTCACCGCGCCAGCTTGCCAGCAAGCTAACGCTGACGCTTGCCAATGAAGATGAAACGACAGGCATCGCGAAAGCGAAAAAAGGCGAGAAGATTGCCGCGACTGTTATGGTTACCGATACAACCGGACTACCGGTGAGCAATGCGTTGGTGAAGATTACCCGTAGTGATGCCAAAACCCGTGCGAACGTGATTTATACCACTAACAACGCAGACGATATCACACTGAGTGATATTTCTTCAGGCCAGGTCAGCACACTGCTGGATACTAAAGAAAAATACCTTTACGTACAGACAGATGCCCAAGGACTCATGACGTTTAACATCACGCAAGATAGCACTACTGGTCTGCAAACAACCATTAGTGCGACGCTGGCGGATGACAGTAAGGTAACGGACAGTAAAAATGCCATTTTCACGGTAATTACTAGCCCGGATACCAGCATCGCGAAATATTGGGGTCATATGCCCGAGACGTTTACCAACAGTGAAAACGTTGAATTTAAACGTCCGCTGCTGCGAGCAGAGCTCTCGTCGACAAGCAACACGACAGCATACTCGCTGACCGGGGACGGAGAAGTCTGGTACTCAACAACGAACATGGCGTATTTAGTACAGTGCGATCAGATGAGCACCGCCTCAGCGAGCGATCTGGCGACGCTGCAAAGCGACCACCCGAACGGTGATTTAATGACACAGTTTGGTTTGCCGGTAAGCAGCACTTCGCTGCCGTGGATGGCTGGCAATTTGATCGTTAATGCTGCCCATACCGGCGTAATCTCGCAAAGCGTTAACTTGTTCTCGGGTGAAAATACACAAGCGAGTTCTCAGGCGACCTTGCAACTGTGCCGTGTGGAGCCAAGAACGCTGAATATTACGCTAACCTCCAGCTTGCCATGGGATGCGAACAAAGCGGGATACCTGGCGAAAAAAGGTGAGAAAATCCCTCTGACAATTGGCATCACCGATAATGCTGGGCAGCCTCAGGTGGGTGTGAGTATTAAATTTTACCGTGGGCTTTCAAATTTTCGAAATGCACCGGGTTCCTCCACAAACGATACGCTTGCGGAATCCTACACACTTTTAGAACCGGTTTCGCCAGCGTCGGATGTTGTGACGCAAAAATACAGTTTGTCACCGACATACTGGTATGGCACGACTGACAGTAACGGTAAAGTTCAGCTCAATGTGAGCCAGGATAGTACGACGGGGTTGAAAACCGAATTCTACGCAGTGATTGTGGACAACAATGTCTCGACCGAGGGCGTTGGCGGTATCTTTACCGTCTTGACCAGCCCGGACGTCGATACGGCTTTCCGCTGGGGCCATATGCCGGAGACGGTTGAAGGGCCGGACGGCGTCACCTATACGCGTCCAAAATTACAGTCAGAAGTCCCATCAGGCGTAGGTTTCTATAATAAAAACAATGAATATTGGGCGCATCCAACGGCTGTTCAAGCTCAAACGGCAGGGGCAACGGGCTGTGATCCTACCTACCAACCGCTGCTGAGCGATTTGCAGGCGCTGTATAATAAATACCCGAACACTGAACTGGAAACTACCTATGGCTGGCCACTGTCGTCGGGCAGAAACTGGTGGGCAGTAGACTTATCCAGTACAGGCCAATATCAAAGCCTTAATTTAAGCACGGGTACGAGTAATGCCACGACGTCGTCGACCACGATGCAGATGCAAGCCTGCCGAACGACGCCTCATGCGCCGCAACCGGCAACGATTGAACTGACATCCAGTGTTTTCGATGAAGCGGGTCAGTACGTTAAGGTGAAAAAAGGCGAAACCATCCCGCTGACCGTCACGGTGAAAGATGTGAATGGCAGTCCAGCCGCGAATGCCGCCTTTACCATTTCGCGTAGCGACGGCATATCGCGCAGTGGCCTGGTGAAGACCACCGATAACAAAGGGGCGACGGACGATCTTGCGCTAGAGGAACTGACGCCAACACCTGCGACCACGGTGCTGGGCACTAAGGCCAGCACCTATAGCGGCGTGACGGGGGCAGACGGCACCGCCACATTTAGTTTGAGCCAGGATGATGCTATGGGGCTTAAGACCACGATTACGGCGAAATTAGGGACTTATCCAACGCCAACGGCCGCCCTCGATACGATATTTACTGTCGTGACCAGCCCGGATACCGATAAAGCCGCGTACTGGGGCCATATGCCAGAAACCGCGACCAACAGTGCAGGTGTTGCCTTCCGACGCCCGCTGCTCGCCGCTGAAATGGCATCGTACAGCAGCACGTATACTTATAACAACGAAGTCTGGCCTCTGGTCACCGCCGGAAATACGGATATCGCAGGTGCGACAGGCTGCGATAAGGCGTATCAACCGCTGAAGAGTGACATGGAAACGTTATTTATCGATAACCTTAGCGTTTCAGGTGGTGTCGGTACCGTTTACGGCTGGCCTAGTGGCTCCAATGAACCCTGGTGGGCCGGAGATAAACAGGCAAATACCGGAAACTACCAATATATTATGCTGAGCACTGGCGGTGGTGGATCTACCAGTTCATCAAGTACCAAAGGTGCGCAGGTTTGTCTGGTTGAACCTCGAATTACTGCGGCAGCTATTACGCTGACCTCGACAGCGATGGATACGGCGAAGGCGTCGGCGGTAGCGGAGAAAGGCAAGACTATCCCGCTGACCGTCACGGTAAAAGATACCAGCGGTAATCTAGTCGCTAATGCCAGCTTTACTCTCTCACGAGGCGATTCGACAAACCGGGCGGGCGTGGTAATAACCGATGGTGACGTTGAGGCGGAGATGGGGGCGGATGATTTAGTTCTTCGTGAGGTCACGCCATCCAGCTCGACCATAGACATGAGCAATACCGCCAGCATCTTTACCGGAACCACGGGGGCTGATGGTATAGCGACCTTTACTCTGAGTCAGGATAAGAGCCTGGGGTTGAAAACGTCGCTGACAGCAGCTCTGGTCAATGACACGAATATCCATGCGTCACTGGATGGCATCTTTAATGTGCTGACCAGCCCGGATACAGATAAAGCGAAATTCTGGGGGAATATGCCTGATACCGTCAGCACGAACGGTAAAACGTTACAACGCCCATTGTTGCTTGCTGAATTGCCTTCCGGTGTCACGCCGCCGCTTCATATCACCATGAATAAAGAGGATTGGGCGATGGCACATACCATTGATTCCAGCACCTGGGATCTGGCAGCCCAGTGTGGCAGCTTGCAGAAAGCGTCCACGGCGGATGATTTACTGGCGCTGCATTCGGTATTCAGCACTATCGGGTGGCCGACAACATCGAGCTACAGCTATCTTTCGCAAACGAAAGGGACGAAGAACTACTGTGTGGTAAACCAGTCAAGCGGCAGTGAAAACTGCACTATCGATGCGGGTAAAACGGCAGGGTTCGCGACCTGCGCGCAGTAGCTCTCCGCTACTGCGCTTTACGCGAACGCGTTTTTTTCTGCGGGGTCACGGTGGTGACCTCGCTCTCCACCCAGCCGTCTTCCAGCCGCGTGGTGATGAGATCGCCGGCTTTCACCTGCTTGACCTTTTTCAACACGCCGCCGCCGGTGGCGGTAGAAACGCTATAGCCGCGTGCCAATGTTGCCAGCGGGCTGACGGCTTCCAGATGGGTAACGGTATTCCCGAAACGTTCTCGTTGCTCGCTAAGCCGTGCACGAATATTTTCCGCCAGCCGATATTCCAGTTGCTGAATGCGCGTTTGTGCACGATGAATACGTGGCTGCGGGTTTTGCTGGTTCAGACGATGCAGTATGCGCTGCTGGTGCTGGTTGGCCTGTTTGATTTGGTTTTCCAGCGCAAAGCTCATCCGCTGACGAAGTCGTTCCAGCGTAGTTTGCTGACGCGCCAGACGTAGCTGAGGGTGTTGCTGTTGCAGACGGTGGAAAGTCTGCGTGAAGCGACGACTGCGGTTGGCGAGGTAGTAGTCCATCGCCATGCCCAGACGCTGCTGAACGGACTGAATCTGGCGTAATAATTCCTGCTGATTGCGGCTAACAATCTCTGCTGCTGCAGACGGTGTAGGCGCGCGCAGGTCGCCGACAAAATCGGCGATGGTGACATCGGTTTCATGGCCGACGGCGCTGACCACCGGAATGCGGCTGGCAAAAATGGCGCGTGCCACGCGTTCGTCGTTAAAGCTCCACAGATCTTCCAGCGAACCGCCGCCACGGCCAACGATTAACACATCGCACTCGTTGCGGGCGTTCGCCAGTTCGATGGCGCGAACGATTTGCCCCGGTGCATCGTCACCCTGTACCACTGTCGGGTAGATAATCACCGGCAGGGAAGGGTCGCGACGTTTGAGTACGTGGAGAATATCGTGCAGCGCCGCCCCGGTTTTTGAGGTGATCACCCCGACACAATGAGCCGGCGTTGGGAGCGATTGTTTAAACTGCTGATCGAACAATCCTTCGGCCTGCAGTTTGGCTTTGAGCTGTTCATACTTCTGTTGCAATAAACCTTCACCCGCTGGCTGCATGCTTTCGACGATGATTTGATAATCACCGCGCGGTTCGTACAGCGTAATATTGGCACGTACCAGCACTTGTTGTCCGTGCTGCGGACGGAACGTGACGCGGCGGTTGCTGTTGCGAAACATCGCGCAGCGTACCTGGGCGGTATCGTCTTTTAAGGTGAAGTACCAATGACCGGAAGAGGGCTGGGTAAAGTTAGAAATCTCGCCGCTGATCCACACTTGCCCCATCTCTTGCTCGAGCAGCAGGCGCACCGTCTGGTTAAGGCGACTTACGGTAAAAATTGAAGAGGTTTGAGAGGATAACATGTGAGCGGGATCAAATTCTAAATCAGCAGGTTATTCAATCGATAGTAACCCGCCTACCGGGGATCGCAAGGTTTTTTTGCAAAAAAGTGTGGATGCAATCGGTTACGCTCTGTATAATGCCACGGCAATATTTATTAACCAATCTGGTCGAGATATTGCCCATGCTACGTATTGCCAAAGAAGCCCTGACGTTTGACGACGTCCTCCTCGTTCCCGCTCATTCTACCGTTCTGCCGAATACTGCTGACCTCAGCACGCAGTTGACGAAAACGATTCGTCTGAACATTCCTATGCTCTCCGCAGCCATGGATACTGTGACTGAAGCGCGCCTTGCCATTGCTCTGGCACAGGAAGGTGGCATCGGTTTTATCCACAAAAACATGTCTATTGAACGTCAGGCGGAAGAAGTTCGCCGCGTGAAGAAACACGAATCTGGCGTGGTTACTGACCCACAGACCGTGCTGCCGACTACCACCCTTCGTGAAGTAAAAGAACTGACCGAGCGTAACGGTTTTGCGGGCTACCCGGTAGTGACAGAAGATAACGAGCTGGTGGGTATCATCACCGGTCGTGACGTGCGTTTTGTGACCGACCTCAGCCAGCCGGTTAGCGTATACATGACGCCGAAAGAGCGTCTGGTGACCGTACGTGAAGGCGAAGCGCGTGATGTTGTGCTGGCAAAAATGCACGAAAAACGCGTTGAGAAAGCGCTGGTTGTTGATGACGGCTTCCATCTGCGCGGCATGATCACCGTAAAAGACTTCCAGAAAGCTGAGCGTAAACCTAACGCCTGTAAAGACGAGCATGGTCGTCTGCGCGTTGGCGCTGCAGTCGGTGCGGGTGCGGGTAATGAAGAGCGCGTTGACGCGCTGGTTGCTGCCGGCGTTGACGTGCTGCTGATTGACTCCTCTCACGGCCATTCTGAAGGCGTATTGCAGCGTATCCGTGATACCCGTGCGAAATACCCGGATCTGCAAATCATCGGTGGTAACGTTGCAACGGGCGCTGGTGCTCGTGCGCTGGCTGAAGCCGGTTGCAGTGCGGTGAAAGTGGGTATCGGCCCTGGTTCCATCTGTACGACCCGTATCGTTACCGGTGTGGGTGTTCCACAGATCACTGCCGTTTCTGACGCGGTTGAAGCGCTGGAAGGTACGGGTATTCCGGTTATCGCTGACGGCGGTATTCGTTTCTCTGGCGACATCGCGAAAGCGATCGCGGCAGGTGCGGCGGCGGTAATGGTGGGCTCTATGCTGGCCGGTACCGAAGAATCTCCGGGTGAAATTGAACTGTACCAGGGGCGTTCTTATAAATCCTACCGTGGTATGGGTTCTCTGGGCGCGATGTCCAAAGGCTCTTCTGACCGTTACTTCCAGAGCGATAACGCCGCTGACAAACTGGTACCGGAAGGTATCGAAGGCCGCGTGGCCTATAAAGGCCGCCTGAAAGAGATCATTCACCAGCAGATGGGCGGCCTGCGCTCCTGTATGGGTCTGACCGGCTGTGGTACTATCGACGCGCTGCGAACGAAAGCAGAGTTTGTACGCATCAGCGGTGCGGGTATTCAGGAAAGTCACGTTCACGACGTGACCATTACCAAAGAGTCCCCTAACTACCGTATGGGCTCCTGATCAGTTTCCGCGCCCGGCTTCTATGCCGGGCGAATTTGTTTCACTTGCCTCGGAATTAGCGTCAATGACAGACAATATTCATAAACATCGCATTCTCATCCTCGATTTCGGATCGCAGTACACGCAACTGGTGGCACGTCGCGTACGTGAGCTGGGCGTCTACTGTGAGCTGTGGGCATGGGATGTTACGGAAGCACAAATTCGCGAATTCAACCCAAGCGGTATTATTCTTTCCGGTGGCCCGGAAAGCACCACCGAAGCGAACAGCCCGCGTGCACCAGAGTACGTCTTCAATGCAGGCGTACCAGTATTCGGCGTCTGCTATGGTATGCAGACCATGGCGATGCAGTTGGGTGGCCATGTTGAAGGGTCTCACGAGCGTGAATTCGGCTACGCACAGGTTGAAGTTCAGACCGACAGCGCACTGATCCGTGGCATCGAAGATTCACTGACCGCAGATGGCAAACCGTTGCTGGATGTGTGGATGAGCCATGGCGACAAAGTTACCGCTATCCCGGAAGGCTTTGTCACCGTTGCCAGCACCGAAAGCTGCCCGTTTGCCATTATGGCGCACGAAGAAAAACGTTTCTACGGCGTGCAGTTCCACCCGGAAGTAACCCACACCCGTCAGGGCCTGCGTATGCTGGAGCGCTTTGTGCGTGACATCTGCCAGTGTGAAGCGCTGTGGACACCGGCAAAAATCATCGATGACGCCGTTGCCCGTATTCGCGAGCAGGTTGGTGACGATAAAGTGATCCTCGGCCTGTCCGGCGGCGTTGACTCTTCCGTAACTGCCATGTTGCTGCACCGTGCTATCGGTAAAAATCTGACCTGCGTCTTTGTTGATAACGGGCTACTGCGCCTGAACGAAGCAGAGCAGGTTATGGATATGTTCGGCGACCACTTCGGTCTGAACATCATTCACGTTAAAGGCGAACAGCGTTTCCTCGACGCGCTGAAAGGCGAGAACGACCCAGAAGCGAAACGTAAAATTATCGGTCGCGTGTTCGTTGAAGTGTTTGACGAAGAAGCGTTGAAACTGCAGGACGTGAAGTGGCTGGCGCAAGGCACCATCTACCCAGACGTGATTGAATCTGCCGCGTCTGCAACCGGTAAAGCACACGTCATCAAATCTCACCACAACGTCGGCGGCCTGCCGAAAGAGATGAAGATGGGTCTGGTTGAACCGCTGCGTGAGCTGTTCAAAGACGAAGTGCGTAAAATTGGTCTGGAGCTGGGCCTGCCGTACGACATGCTGTACCGTCACCCGTTCCCGGGTCCAGGTTTAGGCGTGCGCGTGCTGGGCGAAGTGAAGAAAGAGTACTGCGACCTGCTGCGTCGTGCGGACGCTATCTTCATTGAAGAGCTGCACAAAGCTGACCTGTACAATAAAGTGAGCCAGGCGTTCACCGTGTTCCTGCCGGTTCGTTCCGTTGGCGTGATGGGCGATGGCCGTAAGTACGACTGGGTAGTTTCCCTGCGTGCTGTTGAGACTATCGACTTCATGACCGCTCACTGGGCGCACCTGCCGTATGACTTCCTGGGCCGCGTATCCAATCGCATCATCAACGAAGTGAACGGTATTTCCCGCGTGGTGTATGACATCAGCGGTAAACCACCAGCGACGATTGAGTGGGAATAATAACCTTCCACTTTGCCTGATTTTACTCTGGCTATTCGCACAAACACCCTCTGTCTTTACAGAGGGTGTTTTGTTTTTGCAGTCAATCGACCAGTTGTAGCTGCGGCTGTGATTGTGATGGGACGTTCTGAACACGGATATCCATCTGCGGATAGGGCAAGTCGATATGGTTGGCATCCATCGCTTCTTTGATGTTTTCCAGTAGATCGTAATACGTGTTCCAGTATTCGCCGTTACGCACCCAAACGCGAACGTAGAAGTTAAGCGATGAGGCGGCAAGTTCGCCCAGACGCACGGTTATGCCGCGACTCTGATCAACGCGTTTGTCCTGCTCGATGATATGAGTAATGACGCGTTTCACTTCTGCAATCCGACTCTGATAGCCAACGCCAATCACCAGGTCGATACGACGAAACGGGTGGCGAGAGTAGTTAATAATATTGTCAGAGATGATTTTACCGTTAGGGATCACCACCTCTTTGCTATCAGCGGTGAGTAGGGTCGTTGAGAAAAGATGCTCTTTTTCGACTGTCCCGGTGACTGCACCAATTTGTACGATCTCGCCGGCGCGAAATGGACGCAGGGAGACCAGCAGCACGCCAGCCGCAAAGTTGGACAGCGATCCCTGTAGCGCCAGACCGACGGCCAGCCCGGCGGCACCAATGATGGCAATAATGGATGACGTTTCAATGCCGATACGGCCCAAAGCCGCAACGACAAAAAATGCCAGGATGATGTAGCGGACTAACGCAGTGAAGAACTGGATAATGGTGATATCAACTTTACGCTTTAACAGCAGTTTCTCCAGTCCGCGAGAAAGCAACCGTGAGACGAACTTACCGATAAACAGTAAAATCACGGCGGCAACAATGTTCCATCCAAATTGAATAACTGCATCGCTGTGCCCAGTGATCCACTCTAGACCGCTTCGTATTTTCGGAAATAATGTAAAACCCTGCATTGTATTACCCTGTCGAATGTATAAAAATAAAAAGGCTCATATAAATATTCAATTACATTTGATATATAAATGTGCACGCCAGTTATATTAATTAATACTATTGGTTAGTGGCTATTTGAGCTGTATTTGCGTTTATTATGTCCAATAAACAGAAACATAGAAAATCAGCGTGAATAGTGTGGTGATGAGGAGCGAAAAGATAGTGTAATTGTGCGGAAATCAAAATTGGGTAATGACTCCAACTTATTGATAGTGTTTTATGTTCAGATAATGCCCGATGACTTTGTCATGCAGCTCCACCGATTTTGAGAACGACAGCGACTTCCGTCCCAGCCGTGCCAGGTGCTGCCTCAGATTCAGGTTATGCCGCTCAATTCGCTGCGTATATCGCTTGCTGATTACGTGCAGCTTTCCCTTCAGGCGGGATTCATACAGCGGCCAGCCATCCGTCATCCATATCACCACGTCAAAGGGTGACAGCAGGCTCATAAGACGCCCCAGCGTCGCCATAGTGCGTTCACCGAATACGTGCGCAACAACCGTCTTCCGGAGCCTGTCATACGCGTAAAACAGCCAGCGCTGGCGCGATTTAGCCCCGACATAGCCCCACTGTTCGTCCATTTCCGCGCAGACGATGACGTCACTGCCCGGCTGTATGCGCGAGGTTACCGACTGCGGCCTGAGTTTTTTAAGTGACGTAAAATCGTGTTGAGGCCAACGCCCATAATGCGGGCGGTTGCCCGGCATCCAACGCCATTCATGGCCATATCAATGATTTTCTGGTGCGTACCGGGTTGAGAAGCGGTGTAAGTGAACTGCAGTTGCCATGTTTTACGGCAGTGAGAGCAGAGATAGCGCTGATGTCCGGCGGTGCTTTTGCCGTTACGCACCACCCCGTCAGTAGCTGAACAGGAGGGACAGCTGATAGAAACAGAAGCCACAGGAGCACCTCAAAAACACCATCATACACTAAATCAGTAAGTTGGCAGCATCACCCAAAATTGATTGGCTGGGGTGACGTGTGGCGTTATAAAAATAGTGACAGGAGGGAACACAAATCCCTTACCGGATGGTTAACTGTCAGACGATTAGCCATCCGGTAAGGAATCTTGAGGCGTAGAGCTTTAAGCGGTCTTTAAGCGATTAATGTTTATCGATTTGAACAGGGGAAGTCTGTTGCGACAGGCTGCTCTGTTGGGATTCTTTCTTGTTCTGATGGTGGTGCCACGCACCGATAGCAGAGTAGACGAAGCGTCCAAAGAAGAAGAGGAAGCTGATAAGCAGTACGATCCGGATCATGCGACTGTTAAATCGGTGTCGTTTTCGTAGGCTGGTAACCTGGCTCACAAAGGGTTCCTTAAAGTGTACCCAACAATGGGCGATGCTTACATTAAGGCACACTGTGAGGGAATGGTCAATTCATCATTATGTAAAAATGCATCAGTTGTTTTATCTTCTTATGCTATGAAAGATAATTTTATTATTTGCATTAATAATGAATTAACGATAACAAAAGAGGAAAAAGGTAATAAATGATTAATGGGTCCTGTTTTCCTTGATATATGTCAAACGCCCTATTCAGGTGATAACTAAAATTGATGAGTCATTATGATGTGTTGTACATCATTGTTTTAAAGTCAGGTGGGATACCTGTCTGAATACCCCTTCAGGATGTGAGGGACTCTACTGAGCATCTATGAAAATCAATAAAAAGTATATTGTTATTAGAGACCAATGGTGGGCATTACCTCTCATCTTACCCTCCCTGTTGTTGCCTTTACTGAGTTGTGTGAACACCTACGCGCATATTAGTACGGGGAACGTCGTTCTTTTTTATCTACCTTTAGCGCTGATGATTAGCCTGATGCTCTTTTTTGGCTGGGCCGCATTACCGGGCATTATCATTGCGATCAGCTGGTATAAACTCCCACAGGTTGGCGTGTTTGAAACAGTGTCAATCATTGCACACTTTGTCGTAACGATTGTCCTCAGTTGGGGTGGATATCGGGTGTTCGCCCCCCGACGGAACAACGTGGCTCATGGTGACTCGCATCTGATGTTTCAGCGTATATTTTGGCAGGTTTTCTGTCCGGCAACGCTGTTCCTGGTACTCTTTCAGTTTGCCGCGTTTGTTGGCGTGTATGCGAGCAAATCAGGGATGATGGGCGTCATGCCTTTCAATACCGGCACATTGATCAATTATCAGGCCTTACTGACGGGAAACCTTGTGGGTATTCCGCTATGTTATTTTATCATTCGGGCAATACGGAACCCTTTTCACCTGCGCGGCTATTTTTCTCAGTTAAAACAGCAGTTTGATAATAAAGTCTCGAAAACGGAGTTTGCAGCGTGGTTGATAGTATTGACGACGTTGATGACGCTGTTGTGTATGCCGTTAAATGAAAATAGCTCGATTTTCAGTACGAATTATACCTTATCCCTGTTATTGCCCGTCATGCTGTGGGGGGCAATGCGTTACGGCTATCGACTTATTTCACTGATGTGGGCGGTCATACTCATTACGGGAATACATCATTATCAGAGCTACATGCCCTGGTACTCAGGTTACGATACGCAGCTGGCGATCACCTCGTCGAGCTATCTTGTTTTCTCCTTTATCGTAAATTACATCGCCGTGCTGGCAACGCGTCAGAGAGCCGTTACCCGACGTACATATCGTCAGGCGTATTTTGATCCTATGGTGCATCTTCCAAATCTGCGCGCGTTGAACCGGGAGCTGAAGAAGTCGCCCTGGTCCGTGCTCTGTTTCTTGCGGATCCCTGGCATGGAACCGCTGGTCAAAAATTATGGGATCATGCTACGTATCCAGTACAAGCAAAGAATCGCTCACTGGATAGCGCCCTTTCTGGAACAGGATGAGTATGTCTTTCAGCTATCGGGTAATGACCTTGTCCTGCGGTTTAACACCGAGTCCCACCAGCAGCGCATTGAGGCATTGGATCAGCACATCAAGCAATTCCGCTTTGTCTGGGATGGTATGCCTTTACAGCCACAGGTGGGGATCAGTTATTGCTATGTTCGCTCTCCGGTTAATCATATCTACCTGTTATTGGGCGAACTTAGCACCATTGCCGAACTTTCCCTTGCCACCAATACGCCTGAAAATTTGCAACGTCGTGGTGCCATGCACCTGCAGCGGGACCTGAAAGATAAAGTGGCGATGATGAATCGGCTACAGCAGGCGCTGGAGCACAACCGCTTTTTCCTGATGGCACAGCCTATTTATGGTGTGCGTGGCGATGTGTACCATGAAATCCTGCTGCGTTTGAAAGGGGATGACGATGAAATCGTTACGCCGGATTGTTTCTTACCCGTCGCGCATGAGTTCGGTTTGTCCTCCAGCATCGATCTGTGGGTGATTGAAAACACGTTGAAATTTATGGCTCAGAATCGGGAGAGAATGCCAGCCCGTCGCTTTGCTATTAATTTATCGCCTACCTCGGTGTGTCGCGCCCGACTTCCGACCGATATCGCGCAATTGCTGGTGAAATATAAGATTGAAGCCTGGCAGCTGGTCTTTGAGGTAACGGAAAGCAATGCCTTAACCAATGCAGAGCAAGCGCAGGCAACGCTGCTGCAATTGCAGTTACTTGGCTGTCAGATAGCGATTGATGATTTTGGCACCGGCTATGCCAGCTATGCGCGACTGAAAAATGTGAACGCCGATATCCTGAAAATTGACGGCAGCTTTATTCGCAATATTGTTTCGAATAGCCTCGACTACCAAATTGTGGCATCGATTTGTCACCTGGCGCGAATGAAAAGAATGATGGTGGTGGCGGAGTATGTCGAAAGCGAAGAAATACGCAGCGCGGTGGTTTCTTTAGGAATTGATTATATGCAGGGCTATCTGATCGGTAAACCGCAGCCGCTGCATGAGATTTTGCAAGAACAGGTGCCAGAAACTCTGGCACCTGTAGAAGCGTTATGCGGCGATATTGGGTGAGCGTTCTTCTTCAATTTTAAGCCGCCAGCCCGTTACGGCTTCCCAGTATTGCTGCTCTTTTTCCAGATCGAGCAAAACCAGCGCGTTCTGGCTGAACCAGTCATGCGGGAAGCGCAATGTCCAGTGGTTCTCGTCGGTGATAAGCGTCAGCGTCGGCGGCGTGGTCGTCGCCTGGCGCTGGTTGTTCAGCAAGACACCCAGACGTAGCAGTTGGATAAGCGGCAGGAACTGTTTCTTCTTAAACAACGCAAAGCGTGGCAGATCGTCCAGCTTAACGGCTTTGCGATGGTAGCGAACCAATGTCGCCATCATCAACTGCTGTTCCTGGTTAAAACCCGGTAGGTCACTGTTTTGCAGAATGTAAGCTGAGTGGCGGTGCAGGCCACTGTGGTTGATGTTCAATCCCACCTCATGCAGCATGGCGGCCCATCTGAGTAATGCTTCCAGTTGCGGGTTTGCCAGCTTAGGCTGCTGCGCATGCCACTGCTCATACATTTGCATAGTGGTTTCCAGCACGCGGCGCGCCTGTTCGCTGTCGATGTTGTACTGGTTTGCCAGGCTGCTGGCAGTACGGCTGCGTACATCCTGATGGCGGAAGCGACCTTCCATTTCATACAGTACGCCTTCCCGAAGCGCACCATCAGAAAGGCGCAGCTCACGTATTGCCAGCGCATCAAAAACGCCGCACAGGATAGCCAGTCCGGGGACAAAAACTGCTTTCCGCTCCTCGGACAGCCCTGGCATACTGAGTGCTGAAAAAGAGGTGTGCTTCAGGACTTCACTGGTCAGCATTTCCAGGCGTTCGGGGGTAATAAAGCCATCTTTTTCACCCATCTCCAGCAGCACCTCGTGCGCCGCTTTAATGGTGCCTGAGGCACCCAGCGCCACGTTCCAACCTTGAATTCGAAACTGCCAGGTTAAGGTTTCCAGTTTTTGCGCTGCCGCCATGCGGGCGCGCTGGAAGTTTTCCCGAGTGATAATGCCGCCTGGGAAATACATCTGGGCAAAGCTGACGCAGCCCATCCGACGGCTCTCGACCAGTTTAGGCTCGAAATCTTCACCGATCACCAGTTCGGTAGAACCGCCGCCGATGTCTATCACCAGCTTACGGCCTTTCTCCGGCTGCGTATGTTCCACGCCCATAAAAATCAGTCGGGCTTCTTCGTTACCGGAAATAATTTCGATCGGGTAGGGGATGACCTTTTCTGCGCGCTTGAGAAAATCAGGGGCATTTAGCGCCTGACGCAGCGTATGGGTCCCCACAATACAGACGCTTGATGGGGGGAAGCCCTGCAGTCGTTCCGCGAACAATGACAAACAGCTTAATCCACGCTCCATGGCTTCTTCGCTCAGCTTATTGTCTTCGCCGAGTCCATCCGCCAGATGTACGCGTTGTTTTAGTCGCCCTATAATTTGCATCGCTCCGTCAACTACGCGGGCAATAACCATATGGAAACTGTTTGAACCCAGGTCGACCGCAGCAAATTCCTGCGGTCGTGGTGACTTGTCGTGTATTGGCATAGCGTTTATCCGTCATACTTCAAGTTGTGTATGTGTTGGCTGCATTCGTTCACCCCAGTCACTTACTGGCGTAAGTTCCCGGGGATTCTCTCATTTTCCGCCTTCCCACAACTTGAATTATTTAGGCTAGTGTCAGGTTGCTCGAGTGATTTGATGTAGTCATAAATCGCCAACTGCGACTGAACCTTACGTCGGTTTCCACGTGGCACGTAGCGATTACTCAGTTCTTTATCAATGTAACGGGCTTTTACCGTATCGCTGAACAGGATCTCGATAATATCCAGCACGCGCTGCTTGAGGTGTGGATCCAGCAGCGGCGTGGCGACTTCGATACGATAATCGATGTTTCTTGTCATCCAGTCCGCCGAGGACAGGTATACCTGTTTATCGCCGCCATTCTCGAAGATATAGACCCGGTCATGTTCAAGATAGCGGTCAACGATGCTAATCACGCGAATATTATCACTGATGCCTTCCAGATTCGGGATCAGGGAGCACATTCCGCGGATCAGCAAATTAACCTGTACGCCCGAACTGGACGCCGCATAGAGTCGATCAACGAGGCCCTTATCGACCAGGTTGTTCAGTTTTAGCGTAATGCCGGAAGAGCGCCCCTGCTGTGCATTGGCAATCTCTTTGTCGATCATCGCGTACAGCAGACGTCGCGAGTTCTGCGGGGAAACCAATAGATAATCAAAGGTCACCGGACGATACGGATTTTCGATAAAGTTGAACACCCGACGCACTTCGTTGGTAATGCGCGAATCGGCGGTCAGCAAAGAGTAGTCGGTATACAGTCGCGCCGTTTTTTCGTTGAAGTTCCCGGTCCCGATATGGGCGTAGCGCACCACCTCGTCGCCTTCTTTACGTGAGATAAGGAACAGCTTGGCGTGAATTTTCAGTCCCGGTGCGGAGAAGATGACGTGCACGCCGGCTTCGGTCAGACGCTTGGCCCAATGAATGTTGGCTTCTTCATCAAAGCGTGCCTGTAACTCGACGACCACGGTCACTTTTTTACTGTTGTGGGCCGCATGGATCATTGCGTCGATGATGCGGGAGTCTTTTGCCACGCGGTAGATATTGATCTTTATAGCCAGCACGCTCGGGTCAAACGAGGCCTGGCGCAGCAGTTCAAGGACGTGCTCAAAAGTATGATACGGATAATAGAGCAGCACATCGCGTTCGCGGATGGCATCAAATCCGTTACGGAACTTTTCGTTATCAAACCAGATATGGCGCAGGCGAGGCAGCGGCTTGTTCACCAGATTAGCTTTGCCAACGTTGGGGAAATTAATAAAGTCTTTAAAGTTATGGTAACGCCCGCCGGGGACGATCGAATCGTAGCGAGAGATCGTCAGTTTTTCACGCAGGATTTCAACCAGTGCATTGGGCATATCGCGCTGATAGACAAAGCGCACAGGCTCTGCGGTCAGACGTTGCTTCAGGCTGGACGACATCAGCTCCATCAGGCTGGATTCCATCTCGTGAACCAAATCGTATTCAGCGTCGCGGGTCATTTTCATCGAATAGGCATTCAGCGTATCGTAATCAAAGAACCCTTTGAAAATGTCATCAAGGCAATAACGCAGGATGTTGTCTAGCAGGATCATGGGCTTGCGACGACGGGGCGTTTCCGGCGGCAGATTTACAAAGCGGGGAACCTTGTCAGACGGAATTTCCAGTAGCGCATAGCGAATGGTATCACCACGGATGATCTCTACGGCCAGATAGGTATAGTCGTCCTTCAGAAACTGGACTAAATCTGTCTCGCGGTTAATCAGGATCGGCGTAATGTGCTGGCGAAGATATTGCTTGAAGTAATGACGCAACCAGCTCTGCTGATTGGCTGACAGTTGGCGCTCATTGATTAAGAATATCTGATTGCGCGCCATCTCCAGCAGTAATTCATTGTACAGGCCATCGAACTCCTGATCGGCTTTCAGTACGCGGGCCTGGATTTTGCCTAACAGATGGCGGGAGTGAGAGTTAGAACCCTGCTCTTCGCTAATAATGATGCGGCGTTTTAGTTCGGCAAAACGAACTTTATAAAACTCGTCGAGGTTATTGGAATAGATGCCCAGAAAACGCATCCGTTCAATCAACGGGTTTGACTTATCAGCAGCTTCCTGCAGGACGCGTTCGTTGAACGCTAACCAACTAAGCTCTTTCTCGATGTATAGCTTTTCCTGACCCATTAATACTTTTACTCCGTTTCATTCACGGGACACTACGTGATCATTATGGCGAGCACGACTGGCATGTGCCAGAAAAAATGAGGGGAATTGCAGGATGTAGGCCGGATAAGACGCTTTAGCGTCACCATCCGGCATAAAAGCCCACATGAGTGCCGGATGGTGGTGTGAATGCCTTATCCGACCTACGAGGCTGGGAGGCTATTTTATGCTTCGTCGGCTGCGTAGCCTTGTGGTGGAAGGCGAATGCCGTCCAGCCAGGCTGCGTTATCGCGCATTTGCAGACGACCATCGACAAACCAACCGACCACCAGCGGATAGATGGCATGTTCCTGGGCCTGAACGCGTGCCGTCACATCATCTTCGCTGTCGCCGTCAAACACCGGCACTTTCGCCTGCAGAATAACCGGCCCACCGTCCAGTTCGTCAGTGACAAAATGAACGGAGGTTCCGTGTTCTTCATCACCGTTTTCCAGCACCTGACGATGTGTATGTAGGCCGGGATATTTGGGCAACAGAGAAGGGTGGATATTCAGCAAGCGTTCGGCATAGTGGGCGACAAACGCCGGGCTGAGGATACGCATATACCCGGCCAGTACCACGACGTCCGGCGCATAGGCATCGATCTCTTGTATTAGCTGGCGATCAAAGGCTTCACGGCTGGCAAACTGGCTTGCCTCCAGCGAATGAGCCGGAATGCCTGCTTCGCGTGCACGTTCAAGGCCGAACGCGTCGGCCTTATTACTGAATACTGCACGTAGGGTGCCCTTGATTTTTTTCTGTTTGCAGGCGTCAATGATCGCCTGCAAATTGCTTCCGTTACCGGAAATGAGCACCACTATATTTTTCATTCAATGACCACACGCTGTTCGGAATCGGACGCTTTGATGATACCGATTCTCCACGCGTTTTCACCTTTTTCGTTCAGCAGCGCAAGAGCATTGTCCACTTCAGCTTCTGGCAGAGCGATAACCATGCCTACGCCGCAGTTGAAGGTGCGATACATCTCGTGCTGACTGACGTTACCCGCTGTTTGCAGCCAGTTAAAGACGGCTGGCCATTGCCAGGAGGATTCATCGATTATGGCCTGGGTGTTGTCAGGCAAGACGCGTGGGATATTTTCCCAGAAACCGCCGCCGGTCAGGTGGGCAATTGCGTGCACGTCAACCTTCTCAATCAGCTCCAGAATGGATTTCACATAAATGCGGGTAGGCGCCAGCAGATGATCGGCCAGTGATTTGCCTTCCAGTTCGGTTGTTTCCGGGTCACAGCCGCTGACTTCGACAATTTTACGCACCAGGGAATAACCATTGGAATGTGGGCCGCTGGAGCCAAGCGCAATCAGCACATCGCCATCAGCCACTTTTGAGCCGTCGATGATTTCTGATTTCTCAACCACGCCTACGCAGAAACCGGCCACATCGTAATCTTCACCGTGATACATCCCCGGCATTTCAGCGGTTTCACCCCCGACCAGCGCACAGCCGGACTGCAGGCAACCTTCGGCAATACCGGCGATCACGCTGGCAGCGGTATCGACGTCCAGCTTACCCGTGGCATAGTAGTCGAGGAAAAACAGCGGTTCAGCGCCCTGCACCACGAGGTCGTTGACACACATCGCCACCAGGTCAATACCGATGGTGTCGTGGCGCTTCAGATCCATCGCCAGACGCAGTTTTGTACCTACGCCGTCAGTGCCGGAAACCAGTACCGGTTCACGATATTTTTGCGGCAATGCGCACAGCGCACCGAAGCCACCCAGACCACCCATAACTTCCGGGCGACGGGTTTTCTTTACTACGCCTTTGATTCGATCGACCAGAGCATTCCCTGCGTCAATATCAACACCGGCATCTTTGTAGCTAAGAGAGGTTTTATCGGTCACTGCCTGGTTCCCCACGTGTTTACTTGCAGTAAAAGTTAAATTCGGCGCAATTCTAACAGGGAAAGCAAACGTTTGCGAGTCTGCTCTGCATCGGCTTTTTTCTGCCGTTTTTTTCAGCGATTTACATTCACATACGTCTTTATTTGACCTGAGCCACGAAAATGAAACCGGGTTCAGCATGGTGCTTGAAACCGGATGACGTAATGCACAGTATCTTACTGAAACCGGTTTCTGTTTTTATCAGCAGTGATGAAATTAACGGTGACCACACGTCAAAAGGAAGGGTCATTAATGAATATCGCAGCATTCGATATTGGTGGTACGGCATTAAAAATGGGCGTGATTAGCGAACAGGGCGAATTGCGGGAAAAGGGCAAGCTGTCAGTGCCTGACTGCGATGGAGACAAAATTTTGCAGGGTATGCTGGACTGGGTTTCAGCCCATCCTGACTGCGAGGGCATCGCCATTAGCGCACCGGGTTATGTCAATCCGACTACCGGCTATATCGAAATGGGCGGAGCGATTCGCCAGTTTGACCATTTTGCCCTCAAAGCATGGCTGGAAGAGCGTACCGGGTTGCCGGTGACGGTTGAAAATGATGCGAACTGTGTCGCGCTTGCTGAGCGTTGGCAGGGGAAAGTAGCCGGTATCGAAAATTTCCTTGTTCTGACCATCGGGACGGGGATTGGCGGGGCGATTTTCTGCAACAACCAACTGGTGCATGGCGCGCGTTTTCGTGCTGGTGAATTTGGTTATATGCAAACCGCCCGACCCGGAACACGTGATGTCAGACGCTATTCGATGAATGAAAATTGCACCCTGCGCGTTTTACGTCATCGCTATGCGGAACATATTGGGAGCGCACTGGAAGCCGTCTCGGGCGAAGATGTTTTTGATCGCTACGACGACGGAGACCCTGTCTGCCAGCGTTTAGTCACTGAGTTTTTTAACGACCTCGGCACGGGTCTTTATAACCTCGTTAATGTGTTCGATCCGCAGGTGATATTCATCGGTGGCGGCATTGTTGAACGCCCTGGATTCCTGTCGCTGTTGCGTCATCATTTGGCCTGGTTCGGTATTACGGAATATATCGATATCGTCAGCCACGGCAACGACGCCGGGTTGTACGGTGCCGTTTACCATTTCAATCAGCAAAACAGAACGGTATAGGAGCTAACATGTCTGGATTTAAAGCAAATTTCATGTGGGGTGGCGCGGTTGCTGCTCACCAACTGGAAGGTGGCTGGCAGGAAGGGGGAAAGGGGATTAGCGTTGCTGATGTGATGACGGCGGGGGCAAATGGTGTCGCTCGCGAAATTACCGATGGCGTGCTACCAGAGAAAAATTACCCCAACCATGAGGCTATTGATTTTTACCATCGCTACCAGGACGACATTAAGCTGTTTGCCGAAATGGGGTTTACCTGCTTTCGCACGTCAATTGCCTGGACCCGTATTTTCCCACAGGGTGATGAAACGCAGCCAAATGAAGCTGGCCTGCAATTCTATGACGATCTGTTCGATGAATGCCTGAAATACGGTATTGAACCGGTGGTTACGCTGTCGCATTTTGAGATGCCGTACCATCTGGTGAAGGAATATGGCGGCTGGCGTAATCGTAAGTTGATTGATTTCTTTGTCCGTTTTGCCGAGGTGGTCTTCACCCGCTTCCAGCATAAAGTGAAGTACTGGATGACGTTCAATGAGATCAATAACCAGGCTAATTTCCACGAAGATTTTGCACCGTTTACCAACTCCGGCTTGAAGTACCAGCCAGGCGAAGATCGTGAGCCGGTAATGTATCAGGCTGCACACTACGAACTGGTGGCGAGTGCACTGGCGGTAAAAGCGGCGCGTGAGATTAATCCCACGCTGCAAATTGGCTGCATGATTGCCATGTGCCCGATTTACCCGCTGACCTGTGCGCCTGACGATATAATGATGGCGATGAACGCCATGCATCGCCGTTACTGGTTTACCGATGTCCATGTGCGTGGCAAATATCCGCAGCATATTCTCAACTACTTTGAACGTCGGGGATTTGAGCTGGATATTACCGAGGAGGACCGTCAGGCGCTGACTCAGGGCTGTGTTGACTATATTGGTTTCAGTTATTACATGTCCTTTGCTACGCAGGCTTCAGCGGAGAATCCGCAACTGGATTATGACGAAACGAAAAGCCTGGTCTCCAACCCCTATGTGCAAAAATCGGACTGGGGCTGGCAGATTGATCCGGTCGGCCTGCGCTACTCGCTAAACTGGTTCTGGGATCATTATCAACTCCCGCTGTTTATCGTAGAAAACGGGTTTGGTGCTATCGATGTGCTGGAAAGCGATGGGACGGTGAACGATCAGTACCGCATTGACTACCTGGCGGCCCACATCAGTGAGATGAAAAAAGCCGTGGTGGAAGATGGCGTCGATTTAATGGGCTATACGCCGTGGGGGTGTATTGATTTAGGGAAGGTGCGAACAAGTTCCTGATATGAGATCATCATATTCATCCGGAGCGCATCCCAGAGGGACATCATGAGCCATCAACTCACCTTCGCCGATAGTGAATTCAGCACTAAGCGCCGTCAGACCCGAAAAGAGATTTTCCTCTCCCGCATGGAGCAGATTCTGCCATGGCAGAATATGACCGCTGTCATCGAGCCGTTTTATCCCAAGGCGGGCAATGGCCGACGGCCCTATCCGCTGGAGACCATGCTGCGTATTCACTGCATGCAGCATTGGTACAACCTGAGCGACGGTGCCATGGAAGATGCCCTGTACGAAATCGCCTCCATGCGCCTGTTTGCCCGATTATCCCTGGATAGCGCCCTGCCGGATCGCACCACCATCATGAATTTCCGCCACCTGCTCGAGCAGCATCAACTGGCCCGTCAATTGTTCAAGACCATCAATCGCTGGCTGGCCGAAGCAGGCGTCATGATGACCCAAGGCACTTTGGTGGATGCCACCATCATTGAGGCACCCAGCTCTACCAAGAACAAAGAGCAGCAACGCGATCCGGAGATGCATCAGACCAAGAAAGGCAATCAGTGGCACTTTGGCATGAAGGCCCACATTGGTGTCGATGCCAAGAGTGGCCTGACCCACAGCCTGGTCACCACCGCGGCCAACGAGCATGACCTCAATCAGCTGGGTAATCTGCTTCATGGAGAGGAGCAATTTGTCTCAGCCGATGCCGGCTACCAAGGAGCGCCACAGCGCGAGGAGCTGGCCGAGGTGGATGTGGACTGGCTGATCGCCGAGCGTCCCGGCAAGGTAAAAACCTTGAAGCAGCATCCGCGCAAGAACAAAACGGCCATCAACATCGAATACATGAAAGCCAGCATCCGTGCCAAGGTGGAGCACCCGTTTCGCATCATCAAGCGGCAGTTCGGCTTCGTGAAAGCCAGATACAAGGGGCTGCTGAAAAACGATAACCAACTGGCGATGTTATTCACCCTGGCCAACCTGTTTCGGGTGGACCAAATGATACGTCAGTGGGAGAGATCTCAGTAAAAACCGGAAATAACGCCAGAAATGGTGGAAAAAATAGCCTAAATAGGCTGATTCGATGTGTTTGCGGGAAAAAAATCGGCCCAGATCCGCGAAATTTTAATCAGCGAGTCAGCTTGGGAAGAAATGACCTGCTTATTCGCACCTTCCTTAGTGTCCGCCGGGACAGGTGAAATGAAAAAACGCTATGGTTTTATCTACGTCGATAAAAATAATGACGGTAGTGGGACATTAGCACGCTCGCCTAAGAAATCTTTTTCATGGTATCAGCTCGTCATTCAGACCAATGCTGAATTTTTATAGAATTCAATGGATTGATGATCTGCCCCGCCCAGCGAGCGGGGCGTGTCTTATACTCATTTTTCAGACGTAAATGACTTTGGTTGATCCATATCAAGCGTATGCAGTGTTGCGCCAGAGAGGAAAAGCGGTATAATCCGGCGATTTTTTTTGTGGTTGCCACTCGTCTGAGGAAAGGAGAAGAGTATGAAGATCGTGGAAGTCAAACACCCACTCGTCAAACACAAGCTGGGATTGATGCGTGAAAACGACATCAGCACTAAACGCTTTCGTGAACTCGCCTCGGAAGTTGGCAGCCTGCTGACTTATGAAGCAACCGCTGGTCTGGAAACCGAAAAGGTGACCATTGAAGGCTGGAACGGCCCGGTTGAAGTCGACCAAATCAAAGGTAAAAAAATCACCGTTGTGCCAATCCTGCGTGCGGGCCTGGGTATGATGGAAGGCGTACTGGAAAACGTCCCGAGCGCGCGTATCAGCGTGGTGGGCATGTACCGTAACGAAGAGACGCTGGAGCCGGTACCGTACTTCCAGAAACTGGTGTCTAACATTGACGAGCGCATGGCGCTGATCGTTGACCCGATGCTGGCCACCGGTGGTTCCGTTATTGCTACCATCGACCTGCTGAAAAACGCGGGCTGCAGCAGCATTAAAGTGCTGGTGTTGGTTGCTGCGCCAGAAGGTATCGCTGCGCTGGAAAAAGCGCACCCGGATGTTGAGCTGTATACCGCATCTATCGACCAGGGGCTGAACGAGCACGGATACATTATTCCGGGACTCGGCGATGCCGGCGATAAGATTTTTGGTACCAAGTAAATGAATAAATAAAAAGAAGCCGACTTTAAGAGTCGGCTTTTTTTTGAATAAAACAACCCATCACTACTCAAACACAATACTCAGAGGAAAACACTATGACGCGCCGTGCTATCGGGGTGAGTGAAAGACCGCCGCTTTTACAGACAATCCCGCTTAGTTTGCAGCACCTGTTCGCCATGTTTGGCGCCACGGTACTGGTGCCAGTCCTGTTTCATATCAACCCGGCCACCGTCCTGCTGTTTAACGGCATTGGTACGCTGCTGTATCTCTTTATCTGTAAGGGGAAAATCCCAGCGTATCTGGGGTCCAGCTTTGCCTTTATCTCTCCGGTACTGCTGCTACTGCCGTTAGGGTATGAAGTGGCGCTCGGCGGTTTTATCATGTGTGGCGTGCTGTTCTGTCTGGTTTCTTTCATCGTGAAGAAAGCAGGTACCGGTTGGCTGGATGTGATGTTCCCGCCTGCGGCTATGGGCGCAATCGTTGCCGTCATCGGCCTTGAGCTGGCTGGTGTTGCTGCGGGGATGGCAGGCTTGCTGCCAGCTGAAGGACAAATGCCGGATTCTAAAACCATTATCATTTCGATGGTGACGCTGGGCGTAACGGTATTTGGTTCGGTACTGTTCCGCGGCTTTATGGCGATTATCCCGATTCTGATTGGTGTGCTGGCGGGTTATGCGCTCTCGTTCGTGATGGGCGTTGTGGATACCACACCCATTGCCGAAGCCCACTGGTTTGCTCTGCCGACCTTCTACACGCCGCGTTTTGAATGGGTGGCTATTCTGACCATCCTGCCTGCGGCGCTGGTGGTGATTGCCGAACACGTAGGACACCTGGTGGTGACCGCCAATATCGTGAAGAAAGATTTAATTCGCGATCCCGGCTTGCACCGTTCGATGTTCGCCAATGGCCTGTCGACGGTGATCTCCGGCTTCTTTGGTTCCACGCCTAACACCACTTATGGTGAGAACATCGGCGTCATGGCCATTACCCGCGTGTACAGTACCTGGGTCATTGGCGGGGCGGCAATTTTTGCTATTCTGCTTTCATGTGTGGGCAAACTGGCCGCCGCGATTCAGATAATCCCGCTGCCGGTTATGGGCGGTGTCTCACTGCTGTTGTACGGGGTGATTGGTGCGTCCGGTATCCGCGTGTTGATCGAATCAAAAGTTGATTACAACAAAGCACAAAACCTGATCCTGACCTCGGTGATTCTGATCATCGGCGTGAGCGGTGCGAAGGTTCACATTGGTGCGGCTGAGCTGAAAGGCATGGCGCTGGCGACCATTGTCGGCGTTGCCCTGAGCCTGATCTTCAAAGTGATTAGCTTGCTGCGTCCGGAAGAAGTTGTCCTTGACGCTGAAGATGCTGACAGACCGCAACACTAAGTCTCTGACCGGGCGGCATCGCTGCCCGGTTCTATCGCGACGTATTTCTGTGGTAAACTCAACGCGATTTTATGAAATCCTGGGTTGAGGTATCTCTGAACACACCGGCACAGCTCTCTTTGCCACTTTATCTTCCTGACGATGAAACCTTCGCAAGTTTCTGGCCGGGGGATAACTCCTCTTTACTGGCCGCGCTGCAAAACGTGCTGCGTCAGGAACATAGCGGGTATATCTATCTCTGGTCGCGTGAAGGCGCGGGCCGTAGTCATTTGCTGCACGCAGCCTGTGCCGAGCTTTCTCAGCGCGGGGATGCCGTCGGCTATGTCCCGCTGGATAAGCGTACGTGGTTCGTACCGGAAGTGCTTGATGGCATGGAACATCTCTCGCTGGTGTGCATTGATAACATTGAATGCGTGGCCGGGGATTCCCTGTGGGAAATGGCGATCTTCGATCTCTACAACCGCATTCTGGAATCAGGCAAAACGCGCCTGCTGATCACTGGCGATCGTCCACCAAGACAGCTTAATCTCGGGCTGCCGGATCTGGCTTCTCGTCTGGACTGGGGGCAAATCTACAAACTTCAGCCGCTCTCGGATGAAGATAAGCTTCAGGCATTGCAATTACGCGCCAGATTGCGCGGATTCGAACTGCCGGAGGACGTGGGCCGCTTCCTGCTAAAGCGTCTGGATCGCGAAATGCGCACGTTGTTTATGACCCTGGATGAGCTGGATCATGCGTCGATCACCGCTCAGCGCAAGCTGACCATTCCGTTCGTCAAAGAGATTCTGAAGCTGTAAGCACCGCAGCCGAAAAGACTGCGGTGCATCACATTAGCCGACGATATCCAGCACCTGCTCCGGCGGACGCCCAATTCGCGCTTGACCGTTGGCCACCACAATCGGACGTTCCATCAGTTTCGGGTTTTCCACCATCGCCTGAATCAGCGCCTCTTCACTCAGAGTCTCGTCCGCCAGGTTGAGCGATTTATAGAGATCTTCTTTCTGGCGCATCAGCTCACGCGCGCTGGACATGCCCAGCATCTGCAGCAGATTACGCAAAGTTGCTTCGTCTGCGGGAGTGTCGAGATACAGTACTACTTCCGGCTCCACGCCGTTGGACTTCAGTAATTCCAGTGTCTCACGGCTCTTTGAGCAACGTGGGTTATGGTAGATTTTAATCGCGTCTGACATGACTTCTCCTTGCATAGCAAAACTGCCGGATGGCGGATAAGACGCAACAGCGTCACCATCCGGTAAGTATTCAATAGTTACATCTTCGTGTACGGTTTAAAGCGCTCTTGCAGCTGGCGTAGCTGGTCAATACGGGCATCGTATCTTGCCTGCTGCTGGCTTCCCAGCTTCACCTGTGAACTTGCGCTGCTGAGCATAGAAATGGCCTGGTCAAGACGTCCCGCCAGCGCATAGCCTTCTGCGCGTGCCGCCAGTTCCTGATCGCGGTTATTCAGCGTTGCTTCCGTTTGTGCTAACAGATCCCAGCCATTGCCGTCATCCTTATGATTAAACGTATAACGATTCAGGATGGTAGCGGCCTCTTTGGCCTGACCGGCCTGTAAATAGGCATTCGCCAGGTTAAGCTGCAATACCGGATTAACGCGTAGGTCGCGGGCGTTTTTCAGGCGATTAATTGCATCGCCGGTTTTCTTCTGACCGAGATCGATATCGGTCGCCAGGTCGAGATACCAGGCATTGTTCGGATCGGCAGACAGCAGCGGCTGTAGCGCTTTACGCGCCTCGTCGTATTTACTGTCTTCCATTGCTTGTAACGCGCGGCCATATTGCGCCGCCCGTTGCTCGCGGACGTTGCCTTTTGCCCAGTTATCCAGCAGGTCGCTGCTCAACTGGTTGCGACCCGAGTTATACATGCCGAGGGTTCGCGCTTTTGCCAGGTAAAAATCTTCCGAGGATTGCACCACCGTCGGTCGCATCTGGTTAGCACGGTTACGCGCATCCGCCAGACGGCTTTCTGGCAGGGGGTGCGTCAGCAGAATTTCAGGCGGGCGCGTGGAATAGCGCGCCTGGTCGAGCAGTTTTTCCAGAAACGTCGGCATGGCCTGCGGATCAAATCCTGAGCGTTGCAGGACCTGAATACCGATACGGTCCGCTTCCTGTTCATTTTGCTGCGTAAAGCTGATCATCCCCTGACGGGTGCCAGCCAGCGTACCGGTCAGTGCTGCCATCCCCGCCTGCGGACTGGCCATCGCCAACAGAATAGAACCCAGAGCCCCCACCCAGGTCAGCGGGGCAGAGCGCTTTTGGTCTTCCATGGCGCGCGCCAGGTGGCGCTGCGTGACGTGAGAAATTTCGTGCGCCATCACCGACGCCAGCTGGCTTTCGTTATCGGAATAGCGGAAAAGCGCAGAGTGCAGCACAACGTTGCCGCCAAAGAAGGCAAAGGCGTTTATTTCATCGTTATTAATCAAAAAGAAATGGAAGGGGGTTTTGACGGAGTCCGCGTGTGAGACCAGACGCATCCCCAGAGAATTAATGTATTGGGTCAGCAAAGGGTCGTTAATTAACGGCGCACTGCCGCGCAGCTGGCGTACGTAATAGTCACCCATCTGCATTTCCTGCCCGATGGAAAGCGTGCTCCCTGCTGAGGTTCCCATATCCGGTAGGGTGTCCGCAGTGTCAGCAAATGCGGGCGCGACCTGACCGATGGCCAGTGCAGCAATGAGGGTAGCAACCAGGTTTTTTTTCAACTGCCTGAACATAACCTCTGTCCTGTATTCTTTTTTGAGATAGCCATTTGACCCATGCTGTGAAGTATCGTTCACCCTCAGACAGCTTTGGGAGTGTAACTGCGAAATTCGACGATGAACACCCAGGAAAAATGTCTTTTCACTTTGCGTAAACCGCTATAAAAAGCGAAGTCTTTTTTGTGACATTTCGATACAATTCGGGATCGCAATCCCGCTATTGAGGTTCATGGAAGGGTTTTATGCTCGAAATGTTGATGCAATGGTATCGCCGCCGCTTTAGCGACCCTGAGGCTATTGCCTTGCTGATTATTCTGGTTGCCGGTTTTGGCATCCTTTTCTTCTTTAGTGGGCTGTTAGCGCCGCTGCTGGTTGCCATTGTGCTGGCCTATCTGCTGGAATGGCCCACCGTGCGGCTGGAAAATATCGGCTGTTCAAGGCGTTGGGCGACATCCATTGTACTGGTGGTGTTCGTCGGTATTCTGCTGCTGATGGCGTTTGTGGTAATGCCGGTCGCGTGGCAGCAGGGGATCTACCTGATTCGTGATATGCCCGGCATGCTTAACAAGCTGTCTGATTTTGCCGCCACCTTGCCGCGACGGTATCCGGCGCTGATGGATGCCGGCATCATTGATGCGATGGCAGAGAATATGCGCGCGCGAATGCTCAATATGGGCGATTCCGTGGTGAAATATTCGCTGGCTTCGCTGGTCGGATTGCTGACGCTGGCGGTGTATCTGGTTCTCGTTCCGCTAATGGTGTTCTTCCTGGTGAAAGACAAAAGCCAGATGCTGAATGCCGTACGTCGGGTACTTCCGCGTAATCGTGGACTGGCCGGGCAGGTCTGGAAAGAGATGAACCAGCAAATCACCAACTATATTCGCGGCAAAGTGCTGGAAATGGTGGTGGTAGGCGTCGCCACATGGCTGGGCTTCCTGCTGTTTGGCCTCAACTACTCCTTGCTGCTGGCTGTACTGGTCGGTTTTTCAGTCCTGATCCCGTATATCGGTGCCTTCGTGGTGACCATCCCGGTGGTGGGCGTGGCGCTGTTCCAGTTTGGTCTCGGGACCGAGTTCTGGAGCTGCTTTGCCGTGTACCTGATCATTCAGGCGCTAGACGGCAATCTGTTGGTCCCAGTACTGTTTTCCGAAGCCGTAAACCTGCATCCACTGGTGATTATTCTGTCGGTGGTGATTTTTGGCGGGCTGTGGGGGTTCTGGGGCGTATTCTTTGCTATTCCGCTGGCGACGTTAATCAAAGCAGTCGTCCATGCCTGGCCGGATGGTCAGACGATTGACGAGTCATAGACCCTGACGCCCGGCGGTGCAATGCCGCCGGGCCAGAACTTGTCTGACCTCTATACACACTTTCTGAATAATCTTCCTGGGTGTCGTTTTTCTCCGTATTAGCCTTTAACTTGACCAATGTGATGTCTTTTTGTCACACAAGGAATAAGACCAACAGGAGAAAAAAATGGGTCACAACACGCACACGCAACAAAAAGCGGGATGGGTTGGCTATCTCGCCTTTTTCGTCACTATTATCCTTTTTTCCGGCATGTTTTCGAAAAGTACCGACTGGTGGCGGGTGTTCGATTTCACCGTTCTTAACGGCGCATTTGGGCAGATAAACGCGGCAGGCGAGACGGCGGTCTCGTTTCGCGGTACCGGCGGGATGGGCGCAAAAGATGGCTTTTTATTTGCGCTGGAACTGGCGCCCTCCGTCATTCTGTCACTTGGCATCATCTCCATTACCGAAGGATTGGGAGGGTTGCGCGCGGCGCAGCAGCTAATGACGCCGGTCCTGCGCCCCTTACTCGGCGTTCCGGGTATTTGCTCGTTGGCGCTGATTGCGAATGTGCAAAATACCGATGCCGCAGCCGGAATGACCAAAGAGCTGGCGGAAGAGGGGATTATCACCGAGCAGGAACGCGCTATTTTTGCCTGCTGGCAAACCAGCGGTAGCGCGTGTATCACCAACTATTTTTCCTCAGGCGCGGCGCTGTTTACGATGGTTACCGTTCCGGTGATAACGCCACTGGCGGTGATCCTGGTCTTCAAATTTGTCGGCGCGAACCTGCTACGGCTGTGGATCGAGCAGCTTGAAAATCGCCGTACGCAGCAGGAGGCCTGAGATGACAACACACGTACGTAAAAATGTCATGGATATGTTCATCGATGGCGCAAGGCGCGGGTTTACCATTGCCACCACCAGCCTGTTACCGAACGTGGTGATGGCGTTTGTGATTATTCAGGCGCTAAAGGTAACGGGGTTGCTCGACGTCGTCGGCCGGGTGTGCGAACCGGTTATGGCGCTGTGGGGATTGCCGGGGGAATCTGCCACCGTGCTGTTGGCGGCGGTGATGAGTATGGGCGGCGGCGTTGGCGTTTGCGCCAGTCTGGTTGTCGCCGGAACCCTTTCGGGACATGATGCGACGGTATTGCTACCGGCCATCTACCTGATGGGGAATCCAGTGCAAAATGTCGGACGCTGTCTGGGGACTGCGGGGGTTCATCCTCGCTATTATCCGCTTATTATTGCGGTATGCGTGATGAATGCGCTGCTCTCTATTTGGGTTATGCAGGTAATTGCCTGACAAGGAAGGTTATGAACTGTTCAATTCTTGGTCTGACGCTGTTCCAGCGCGGACACGTTTACGCGCCTGACGATTTGGGGCAACAAGATATTCTGGTCGCGGGCGGAAAAATTGTCGCCATCGCGCCGTCTATCCTGGCAGACGATTTTCCCGGCTGTCAGTGTATTAATCTCGAGGGTGCCATTGTTTGTCCGGGGTTTATCGATCAGCACGTTCATTTGATTGGCGGTGGCGGAGAGGCCGGCCCCCACACCCGCACACCGGAAGTGCGTCTGTCACGTCTGGTTGAAGCGGGTATCACCTCAGTGGTGGGATTGCTGGGTACCGACGGAATTACCCGTCATCCGGAGTCGCTGTTGGCGAAAACCCGAGCACTGGAATATGAAGGCATCAGTGCCTGGATGCTCACCGGCGCGTATTCGTTACCTTCCCCGACCATTACCGGCAGTATTGAGCGCGATGTAGCGCTGATCGACAAGGTGATAGGGGTGAAATGTGCGATTTCAGACCATCGCTCATCAGCCCCGAATACCGCGGTGCTGGCGAACATGGCGGCGCAGTCGCGCGTCGGCGGATTATTAGGGCAGAAGCCGGGGATTAGCGTCTTCCATATGGGTGACAGCCCGCGCATGCTGGAGCCGCTGTATGACGTCCTCGCGCATTCGGATGTGCCGATAACCAAACTGCTGCCAACGCATGTTAACCGCGCGGAACCGTTGTTTGAGGCCGCCTTAGCCTATGCCCGCAAAGGGGGGTATATCGACATTACCAGCAGTATTGATGAGCCCGTGGATCCGGCAACGGCCATCGCGACCGCGCTGCGCAGCGACGTTCCACTGTCGCGGATTACCTTGAGTTCAGACGGTAACGGCAGCCAGCCGGAGTTTGATGAACAGGGCAATCTGACGGGGATTGGTGTGGCCGGATTTGAATCACTGGCACACACGCTGCGCCAACTGGTGACGGTTCATGCCATTCCTCTGGAGCAGGCATTATGTCCGCTCACGCGCACGGTGGCGGAGTTTCTGGGACTTGGGCATAAAGGACGTCTGGCGGTTGGATGCGATGCGGACATTCTGGTGATCAACGACGCGCTGGAGGTTTACCACCTGTGGGCGAAGGGCAACGCGGTGGTGAAAGAGAAAAAAGCGTGTGTTAAAGGGACGTTTGAGTAAACGACGTTGATGCCGGATAGCGGCGTAAATGCCTTATCCGGCCTACGGACTTGCGCGGATGTAGGCCTGATAAGACGCGTAGCGTCGCCATCAGGCTTAATCCGGCAAAAATAAATCAGGCGTTTTCCTGCACCCATTTCAGCACGATGTCGTGGTGATTGCTGGTTTTGAAATCATCAAACACATGTTCAATCTTGCCGTCAGCATCCACCAGGAAGCTGATGCGATGAATGCCATCATAGGTTTTACCCATAAATGACTTTTCTCCCCAGACGCCAAACTGCTCGCAAACCTGGTGATCTTCATCGGACAGGAGCGTGAAGTTAAGCACTTCCTTCTCCACGAAGCGGGAAAGCTTCTCCGGTTTATCGGTGCTGATACCCAGCACTTCCACGCCGGCTTTTTTTAACTGATCCATGTTATCGCGTAAGCCACAGGCCTGTACGGTACAGCCGGGCGTCATGGCTTTCGGGTAGAAATAAACCAGAACACGCTGTCCCTGGAAGTCGGTTAAATTTACTTGTTCTCCGTCTTGATCCGGCAAGCTAAATTTCGGTGCGATATCACCGGCTTTCAGTGGGTTCATTACTTAACTCCATCCTGTTCATCATGCTGTGAGTAATTGACGACGTTAATACTGCCTTGCGCATTGAGTTCTGTACAGAGTGCTTTAAACGCATCCTCAATATTTGCCGAATCGTGTGACGCAGGGCTATGTGCGGTAATCTGAATAAACAACTGGGCAGCCTTTCCGTTCTCCGCCGGTTGGGTGCGCGAAACCAGTTCGGCAATATTCATTTGATGACTGTCGAAAAGGGCGGTAAAGCGCTCAATCAAATGGGGAGAGTCAGGGACATCAACCTGAACCCATACCGTGGCGGGCATCGCCGGGCGGGGGCGTGCGGTTGTACGCTTCATCACAATCAATAAATCCAGCTCTGCGCCTTTCAACGGCAAGGTTGATTCAATCAGGGTGATGGCATTCCAGGTGCCAGACAACAGCATGATAAATGTAAACTCGTCACCCAGCATGGCCAGTCGGCTGTCTTCAATATTACAGCCACAACTGCTGACATGACGAGTGATGGTGTTCACAATTCCTGGGCGGTCGGCACCCAGCGCAGTAATGACCAGATAGTGTTGCGATGACGATGTCAAACCTGTTCTTCCTTTGAGCGGTGAGGTAATTATAAGGAAAGCATAAAAAAAACATGCATACAACAATCAGAAGGGCTCTGGTCGCTTGCTTTTATTGTCGTACCAAACGTACCATTGAGACACTTGTTTGCACAGAGGATGGCCCATGTTCACGGGAAGTATTGTCGCGCTTATTACGCCGATGGATGAGAAAGGTAAAGTCTGCCGGTCGAGCCTGAAAAAACTGATTGATTATCATGTCGCCAGCGGCACCTCGGCGATCGTTTCGGTTGGCACTACCGGTGAGTCCGCCACGCTGAGTCATGATGAACATGGCGATGTGGTGATGATGACGCTGGAACTGGCCGACGGGCGTATTCCGGTGATTGCCGGAACCGGCGCCAATGCGACCGCAGAAGCCATTAGTCTGACGCAGCGTTTCAACGACAGCGGTATTGTCGGCTGCCTGACGGTGACGCCTTACTACAACCGCCCGACGCAGGAAGGTTTGTTCCAGCATTTCAAAGCCATCGCTGAACATACTGACTTGCCACAAATTCTGTATAATGTGCCGTCCCGTACTGGCTGCGATATGCTGCCGGAGACCGTGGGTCGTCTGGCGAAAGTAAAAAATATTGTCGCTATCAAAGAGGCCACAGGGAACTTAAGTCGTGTTCACCAGATCAAAGAGCTGGTTTCAGACGATTTTATTCTGCTCAGCGGTGATGACGCGACCGGGCTGGACTTTATGCAGCTCGGTGGTCATGGCGTGATTTCCGTTACCACTAACGTAGCGGCACGTGAAATGGCTGAAATGTGCAAACTGGCGGCAGAAGGGCGTTTTGCCGATGCGCGGGTGATTAACCAGCGTTTGATGCCGTTACACAACAAACTATTTGTCGAACCCAATCCTATCCCGGTGAAATGGGCATGTAAGGAATTGGGTCTTGTGGCAACCGATACGCTGCGTCTGCCGATGACGCCAATCACGGACAATGCTCGTGATATCGTCAAAGCGGCGCTTAAGCATGCCGGTTTGCTGTAAAGTTTAGGGAGATTTGATGGCTTACTCAGTACAAAAGTCGCGCCTGGCCAAGGTTGCGGGTGTTTCGCTAGTTATGTTGCTCGCGGCCTGTAGTTCTGACTCGCGCTATAAGCGCCAGGTGAGCGGTGATGAATCCTATCTGGAGGCCGCACCGCTTGCTGAGCTTCATGCGCCAGCTGGGATGATTCTGCCGGTAACAACCGGTGATTATACCATCCCGGTAACCAACGGCAGCGGTGCTGTTGGTAAAGCGCTGGATATTCGCCCACCGGCTCAACCGCTGGCATTGGTTAGCGGTGCACGTACCCAGATCGCAGGTGATACGGCAACGTTGCTGGTAGAGAATGGTCGTAGTAACACGCTGTGGCCGCAGGTCGTTAGCGTGATTCAGGCGAAAAACTACACCATTACCAAACGTGATGATGCCAGTCAGACGCTGACGACCGATTGGGTTGACTGGAACCGTCTTGATGAAGACGAGCAGTATCGCGGACGTTATCAAATCTCGGTTAAACCGCAGGGCTACCAGCAGGCGGTAACGGTGAAACTGGTTAACCTCGAGCAGGCCGGTAAGCCGGTGGCAGATGCTGCATCAATGCAGCGCTACAGCGCTGAGATGATGAACGTTATCTCTGCGGGTCTGGATAAGACCGCCACCGACGCCGCGAATGCCGCGCAGAGCCGCTCTGCCGCCACCATGGATGTTCAGAGCGCCGCCGATGACACCGGCTTGCCGATGCTGGTGGTACGCGGACCGTTCAACGTGGTGTGGCAGCGTCTGCCAACAGCACTTGAGAAAGTGGGCATGAAAGTGACCGACAGTACTCGTTCTCAGGGCAGCATCGCCGTAACCTACAAACCGCTGTCCGATAGCAACTGGCAGGAACTGGGCGCGAGCGATCCGGGTCTGGTATCCGGCGACTACAAACTGCAGGTCGGTGATTTAGACAACCGCAGCAGCTTGCAGTTTATCGATCCGAAAGGACATACCCTGACGCAAAGCCAGAACGACGCGCTGGTCGCCGTCTTCCAGGCAGCATTCAGTAAGTAAAAATCAAGGGCTGGATAACTCCAGCCCTTTTTTCTGGTATGATACGCAAACGTGTGCGTCAGCAGAAAAACGCAATATTTATCGTTATTTCACACCCAGGAGTAATAAAGATGCAAAAGCAAGCTGAGCTGTATCGTGGTAAAGCGAAGACCGTATACAGCACGGAAAACCCGGACCTGTTGGTGCTCGAATTCCGCAATGATACGTCAGCAGGGGATGGCGCGCGCATCGAACAGTTCGATCGTAAAGGCATGGTGAACAATAAGTTCAACCATTTCATTATGACCAAGCTGCAAGAAGCGGGCATTCCGACCCAAATGGAGCGACTGCTATCCGATACCGAATGTCTGGTGAAAAAACTGGAGATGGTCCCGGTCGAGTGCGTGGTGCGTAACCGCGCGGCAGGTTCCCTGGTGAAGCGTTTAGGCGTTGAGGAAGGTATTGAACTGAATCCGCCGCTGTTTGATCTGTTCCTGAAAAATGATGCTATGCACGATCCAATGATTAACGAGTCCTATTGCGAAACGTTTGGTTGGGTGAGCAAAGAGAATCTGGCACGAATGAAAGAGCTGACCTACAAAGCCAACGACGTGCTGAAGAAAATGTTTGATGACGCGGGTCTGATCCTGGTCGACTTCAAACTTGAGTTTGGTTTGTATAAAGGTGAAGTGGTTCTGGGCGACGAATTCTCTCCGGACGGTAGCCGTCTGTGGGACAAAGAAACGCTGGATAAAATGGACAAAGACCGTTTCCGCCAGAGTCTGGGCGGCCTGATCGAAGCCTATGAAGCTGTCGCACATCGCCTGGGTGTGAAGTTAGACTGATCCCTTCCTGAGCCGGCGATCGCTCTCCGGCTCATCAATTCCCCCCTGGTTTGATTACTCTTTCTTATGGTAATCCTGTTCCGAACCGCCTACGATCATCATCATAATGAATAAAAAGTTGAGGTGATTATGCGCTGGCAAGGGCGTCGCGAAAGCGACAATGTAGAAGACAGACGTAACAGTTCGGGCGGCGGACCTTCTATGGGCGGGCCGGGCTTTCGTTTGCCACGTGGTAAAGGCGGCATCATCCTGCTGATTGTGGTCCTTGTGGCCGGCTATTATGGCGTCGATCTCACCGGGTTAATGACCGGCCAACCTGTTTCGCAGCAGCAATCCACGCGTTCCATCAGTCCGAATGATGATGAAGCGGCCAAATTTACCTCGGTGATCCTCGCCACGACCGAAGACACCTGGGGCCAGCAGTTTGAAAAAATGGGCCGTACTTATCAGCAGCCTAAGCTGGTGATGTACCGTGGCGCGACGCGAACCGGATGTGGAGCAGGCCAGTCAGTGATGGGGCCATTTTATTGCCCTGCGGACGGCACGGTCTATATCGATCTCTCCTTCTATGACGACATGAAAAGTAAGCTCGGCGCTGACGGTGATTTTGCTCAGGGCTATGTCATTGCGCATGAGGTTGGCCACCACGTGCAGAAACTTCTAGGCATAGAACCGAAAGTTCGCCAGATGCAGCAGAATGCCTCGCAGGCGGAAGTGAATCGTCTTTCCGTGCGTATGGAGCTGCAGGCCGACTGCTTTGCTGGCGTCTGGGGCAACAGTATGCAGCAGCAGGGCGTGCTGGAAACGGGCGATCTGGAAGAAGCGCTGAACGCCGCCCAGGCAATTGGTGACGATCGCCTGCAGCAGCAGGGGCAGGGACGCGTGGTACCGGACAGCTTTACGCATGGTACCTCTGAACAGCGCTATAGCTGGTTCAAACGCGGTTTTGATAGCGGCGACCCGGCGCAATGTAATACCTTTGGCAAAGGCATTTAAGATCCTGAGGCAGGGATGTCCGATAACACCGCACTGAATGAGTTAACTGAACACATGGCCCGGGAAGGCATCCGTCGCCTGCTGATTATTAGCGGCGAGGGTCTGTGGCCTCAGGAGCGGGCGCTCGCGCTACGCAACACATTACCCGGCGACTGGCTTTGGGTGGGGGCAACGGCTCCCGCTGAACCGTACTGCACGCCGCAAGCGCTACAAACGTTACTGGGGCGTGAGTTTCGCCATGCGGTTTTTGATGCCCGTCAGGGATTTGACGCTGCGGCGTTTGCCGCCCTAAGCGGTACGCTGCGTGCCGGAAGCTGGCTGGTGCTGCTGACGCCCCCCTGGCTGACCTGGCAAACACATCCCGATGTGGATTCACTGCGCTGGAGTGATTGCGCCGAACCTATCCCTACGCCGCACTTTGTCGAACACTTTCAACGGGTGATGACCCGTGACGGACAAACCCTGCACTGGCAACAGCATCAGCCTTTTGCGCCTGGACATTTTCCCGCGCGCGCTCGCTGGCAGCCAGCCAACGGCGAGCCTCAGCCAGAGCAGGCGGTCATTTTACAGCAGCTGCTGGATATGCCGCCCGGCGTGGCAGCGGTAACCGCCGCGCGAGGCCGGGGTAAATCCGCGCTGGCCGGGCAGTTGATATCACGCATGAAGGCAAGCGCCATTGTTACCGCCCCGGCAAAAGCGGCGACGGATGTGCTGGCGCAGTTTGCCGGAGAACGTTATCGCTTTATGGCGCCAGATGCGTTACTCACCGGCAGCGAAACCGCTGATTGGTTGATTGTGGATGAAGCGGCCGCTATTCCCGCCCCGTTGCTGCATCAGCTGGTTTCGCGTTTTCCACGTGTGCTGTTGACTACCACCGTTCAGGGCTACGAGGGAACCGGCAGAGGGTTCTTATTGAAGTTCTGCGCGCGTTTCCCCCATCTTCTGCGTTATGAACTGCAGCAGCCCATCAGGTGGGCTCAGGGGTGTCCGCTGGAACAAACCGTCAGTGAGACGCTGGTGTTCGACGACGACACTTTTTTGCATCCCCCTCAAGGCGATATCCACTTCTCCACCTTTGAGTCGACGGCCTGGCATAGCAATCCGCATCTGCCGCTGGCGGTATACCGGCTGCTCTCCGGGGCGCATTACCGCACGTCTCCGCTGGATTTGCGCCGAATGATGGACGCGCCTGGCCAGCATTTTTTGCAGGCATCGGCGGCTGACGCGGTGGCGGGGGCCGTCTGGTTGGTGGATGAAGGCGGCTTATCCGCTGAACTTAGCCAGGCCGTCTGGGCAGGTTATCGTCGTCCAAGAGGAAATCTGGTGGCGCAATCACTGGCTGCGCACGGCAGTGACCCGCAGGCGGCGACGCTCGTTGGACGGCGAGTAAGCCGTATTGCGGTTCATCCCGGCCGCCAGCGGGAAGGTATTGGGCAACGGCTAATCGAGCAGGCTCATTACTATTCCACGCAGTGTGACTATCTGTCGGTCAGTTTTGGTTATACGAGTGAGCTATGGCGTTTCTGGCAGCGCTGCGGCTTTGTGCTGGTGCGGATGGGGAATCATCGGGAGGCCAGCAGCGGCTGCTACACCGCGATGGCGCTGCTGCCGATAAGCGAGGCGGGAAAACGCCTGGCCGCAACCGAACACCTGCGCCTGCGTCGGGATGCTGACGTTCTGGCACAGTGGAACGATGAGGCGATCCCGGTCGTGCCGCTGAAAGAGACTACGCTTAATGATGACGACTGGCAGGCGTTGGCTGGATTTGCTTTTGCGCATCGGCCGCTGCTCACGTCGTTAGGCTGTCTGAGTCGTCTACTCCAGCGCAGCGAGCTACCTCTTCCGGCATTGCGCGGACGTGTCGACGAGAGATGCGGCGACACTGAACTGTGCCAGCGATTGAAGGTGTCCGGGCGTAAAGCGCTGTTGTTGGTTCAGCGAGCTGAAGCGGCGCAGGCGTTGGCCCAGATCGATGCGGCCCGGACGCAACAGCTACAGAATCGCATTATGCAATGGCAATTTTTTCACTGACTTCTTCAATTTCCTGGCATGGTCATTGCGATTAAGCGGCGTAGAATTACTCTTATCAGTTAAGGAGATCGCCATGAAACATGACCATTTTGTTGTTCAAAGTCCCGATAAACCTGCGCAACAGCTGTTGCTGCTGTTTCATGGCGTCGGCGATAACCCGGTTG
Source organism: Citrobacter freundii (assembly GCF_029717145.1). Classification (NCBI taxonomy): domain Bacteria; kingdom Pseudomonadati; phylum Pseudomonadota; class Gammaproteobacteria; order Enterobacterales; family Enterobacteriaceae; genus Citrobacter; species Citrobacter freundii. The sequence continues at coordinate 1,340,277 of NZ_CP099222.1, forward strand.
CCATGGGTGAAATTGGTTCCTGGTTTGCACCGCTGTTCCCCGATGCGCTGATTGTCAGTATCGGTGGGGCACAGCCTTACGGTTCCACCGGCGGCCGGCAGTGGTTTTCAGTGCAGGGCGTGACGGAACAGAACCGTCAGGAGCGGGTTGATGCCATCATGCCGGTGTTTATCGACATCGTACGCTACTGGCAGCAACAGAGCGGCGTTTCCCCTCTGGCAACCGCGCTGATTGGTTTTTCGCAGGGGGCGATTATGTCGCTTGAGAGCATCAAGGCCGAACCGGGGCTGGCATCGCGGGTCATCGCCTTCAATGGCCGCTACGCCAGCGTGCCGGAGGTGGCGACGACCGCCACAACGGTGCATTTGATTCATGGCGGGGAAGACCGGATTATCGAGTTATCTCACGCCGTTGCCGCGCAGGAAGCATTAATTCGTGCCGGAGGGGATGTGACGCTGGATATCGTCGAGGATCTCGGCCATGCCATTGACGATCGCAGCATGCAATATGCACTCGATCATTTGCGCTTTACCGTACCGAAGCACTATTTCGATGAAGCACTGAGTGGTGGTAAGCCCCACGATGATGATGTGATTGAGATGATCTAGCCCGTAGGCCGGATAAGGCGAGGTCGCCATCCGGCACTTAATGCCCGGTGGCGCTAACGCTTACCGGGCCTATGGGACTGCGATTATTTCTTCGGCTGATCCTTGTTCGGCCAGTCATCGTCATCATCCCATTTATCGTTAAAGTCACGATGCGGGGGAAGCTCCGGTTTATTGGCGAGAAATTTTTTATGGTCAACGCGCTTGAGATCTTTGATTACGTTCAGCAGTACGCCTACCAGAAAAACCAGTACTAAAATCCACCAATACTTTGCCAGCAAGTCCATGCTCATTTCCTCTTGCAGGAACGCTCATCAGGCGACGAGCTGCTCCATGATACGTTGATACATACGGGCAAGCAGCTGCAGGTCGGCGGCATTAACACATTCATTAATTTTATGAATGGTGGCATTGACCGGCCCAAGTTCTACTACCTGCGCCCCCATGCGGGCAATAAAGCGCCCGTCGGATGTCCCGCCTGTAGTCAGTAACTGCGGTTTAATTTCATTATAGTGCTCAATGGCGTTGACCACTGCATCCACCAGTTTACCGCGATCCGTCAGGAACGGCTGACCGGAAAGCCACCAGTCGACGGTATAACGCAGCTGATGCTTATCCAGCAGCGCCAGCACCCGCGATTTGATCATCTCATCGTTGAGTTCGGTGCTGAACCGGAAGTTGAACTGAACAAAAAGCTCGCCGGGGATGACGTTATTGCTGCCGGTTCCTGCCTGAATATTGGCAATCTGCATGCTGGTCGCGGGGAAAAATTCATTGCCCTGATCCCATTCAATGCCTACCAGTTCATTCAGCATTGGCGCAGCGCGGTGCACAGGGTTATCGGCCAGATGCGGATAGGCCACGTGTCCCTGAACCCCGTGAATCGTCAGGTTGCAGGTCAGTGAACCCCGACGCCCGTTCTTGACCACATCACCGACGATTTCGGTACTGGATGGCTCGCCGACCAGGCAATAGTCCAGTCGTTCGTTGCGGGCCATCAGCGCTTCAACCACCTTCACGGTGCCATTTTTCGCGCTGGCTTCTTCATCAGAGGTGATTAAAAATGCCAGACGGCCTTTATGGTTAGGGTGCTGAGCGACGAAACGCTCTGCCGCGACAACCATTGCCGCCAGCGATCCTTTCATATCTGCAGCGCCGCGTCCGAACAGCAGGCCGTCGCGGATTGTCGGCTCAAATGGCGGATTGATCCAACGATCAACATCACCGGCAGGCACGACGTCGGTGTGACCGGCAAATGCCAGCGTCTCACCGTGTCCGCGCCATGCCCAAAAATTCTGTGTGTCACCAAAATCCATTCGCTCAACGGTAAAACCTACCGCGCGCAGGCGCTCAATCATTAACGCCTGGCACCCGGCATCATCCGGGCTCAGAGAAGGACGGCGAATAAGCTGCTGTGTCAGCTCAATAACCGGGCACGACATAGACTACACCTCATTACAATCATTAAAAAACTGCATATAACTGGATTCACTAAAACCCAGCAGCATAGGCTTACCCGGTGCGCAGAGCAATGGGCGTTTGATCATTGCGGGCATTTCAATCATCAACGCGGCCGCGGCGTCCGCAGTGGTGATGCGACTCCGCGTGGTTTCATCCAGTTTGCGCCAGGTGGTTCCGCGCGTATTGAGCAGCGCCTCCCAACCTAACTCGTTGATAAAAGACTGCATGAGTGCGTGGTCCAGACCGTCAACGCGATAATCATGGAAGCGGTACTCAATACCGCGTTCCTCCAGCCAGCGTCGGGCTTTTTTAATCGTATCGCAGTTTTTAATGCCGTAAAGGGTGACCATTTGAATCCTTATTGACGTAATTTGAATATTTATTCTTAATCTGTGTTATTGCAGATAATACATAGTGTCACTCAATCGTTATAGAAAAATATAACATTGTTGAACAACAGTGAATAATGATTCCTGAAAGTTCCAGAATCATGGATGGCGTAAAATTCAGAATTTACTGCTTTGCATCTGACTGTTTTTCCATCAGAATTATCAAAGTCGTAGATTATGTATGAATATTTCAAAATATTGCCGTAAGTCACATAAAATTTATGGGTATAGCGCATAGTGATGACATACACCCCACACACGGGAGGATGCAATCACAACCATTGGTTAAATTGTCTTCTTTTAATGATGATGATTTCGTAGAATGCCCATAATAATAAGAGAGGTTGTTATGATTGAACGTGAACTGGGGAACTGGAAAGATTTTATCGAAGTCATGCTTCGTAAATAAATTTCTGGCAGACATCCTGATCCCGCAAGGGATAAAAAAAGGCGACTCATAATAAGTCGCCTTTTTTGTGCCCTGATTATTCCGGGCGTGGCTTCAACGGGAAGCGCCTGCGTACCAGCACAAAAAACAGCGGCACGAAGTAAATGGCCAAAATGGTGGCGGATATCATCCCGCCCATCACGCCGGTCCCTACCGCATGCTGACCGCCGGAGCCTGCGCCGCTGCTGATGGTCATCGGCAGCACCCCGAAGATAAACGCCAGTGAGGTCATTAAAATTGGACGTAAACGCTGACGACAGGCGTGCAGTGTGGCGTCGAGCAAATCGTGTCCTTTTTCATTCATTTCATTGGCGAACTCAACAATTAATATCGCGTTTTTCGCCGACAGCCCGATAACCGTTAATAGCCCGACCTGGAAATAAACGTCGTTTTCCAGACCGCGCATCCAGGTCGCCAGCAGCGCGCCAATCACCCCCAACGGCACTACCAGCATGACGGAGAACGGTACCGACCAGCTTTCGTACAGTGCCGCCAGACACAGGAACACCACCAGCAGCGAAATAGCGTACAGGGCAGGGGCCTGAGAGCCCGAGAGCCGTTCCTGGTAAGACATCGCCGTCCATTCGAGGCCAAATCCGGTCGGAAGCTGATGCACCAGCGACTCCATCACGTCCATTGCCGTCCCGGTACTGACGCCGGGCGCGGCTTCGCCGACGATCTCGACGGCAGAGTAGCCGTTGTAGCGTTCCAGACGCGGTGAACCGGTTTCCCAGCGCGAGGTGGCAAACGCCGAGAACGGCACCATACCACCGCTATTGTTGCGCACGTACCATAGGTTGATGTCGTCAGGGAGCATGCGATATTTCGCCGCCGCCTGCACGTAGACTTTTTTCACACGGCCGCGATCCATAAAGTCATTGACGTAACTGGAGCCCCAGGCCGTTTGCAGCGTGTCGTTAATATCATCGATAGAAACCCCCAACGCCTGTGCTTTGCGCTGATCGATATCAATTTGCAGCTGCGGGCTGTCGTCGAGGCCATTATGACGTACGCGGGTGAGAGAGGTGTCCTTCCCGGCAAGTTCTATCAGTTTGTCCCGTGCGGCCATTAACGCGTCATGACCCGCACCGGCGTGATCCTGCAACTCCATATCAAAACCGGCAGAGCTACCCAGGCCGCTGATGGCCGGAGGGCTGCTGGCAAATACGCGCGCCTCTTTAATCTGGTTAAACGCTTTGGTGGCGCGTTCGATAATGGCAAATGAGGTGCCGGTGGTGGCGTCACGATCGTCCCAGTCTTTTAAGCGGACAAACATGCGCGCTACGTTCTGCCCGTTCCCACCAGGGCCAGAGCCGACTGTTGAGAAGACCGACATGATGTTGTCTTTTTCATGGGTGAAATAATACTTCTCGACTTCTTCCACCACTTTTAACGTCTGCTGCTGCGTGGAACCGCTGGGCAGCTGTACCGAGGTGGTAAACATGCCGCGGTCTTCCAGCGGCAGGAACGAGGTTGGCAGGCGCAGGAACAGGAATACCATGCTGCCGAGCAGCAAGCCGTAGATCAGGATCCAGCGCAGGCTGCGATGTAAAATTCGGGCAACGCCTTTTTCATAGCGTTCAGCATTGCGGTTAAACATGCGGTTAAACCAGCCGAAGAACCCGGTCTGACCGTGATGTTCGCCCTTATGCAGCGGCTTGAGCAATGTGGCGCACAGGGCCGGGGTCAGGATCATCGCCACCAGCACCGACAGCACCATTGCCGAGACGATGGTTATCGAGAATTGGCGGTAAATCGCCCCGGTGGTGCCACCGAAGAAGGCCATCGGGATAAATACCGCGGACAGCACCATGGCGATACCCACCAGCGCACCCTGGATCTGCCCCATCGATTTCCGCGTGGCTTCACGCGGCGAGAGGCCTTCCTCGCTCATGATGCGCTCGACGTTCTCCACCACCACAATGGCGTCATCGACCAGCAATCCGATGGCCAGCACCATCGCAAACATCGTCAGCGTGTTGACGCTGTAGCCAAAGGCGTAGAGCACGGAGAAGGTGCCCATTAACACCACCGGGACGGCGATGGTCGGGATAAGCGTCGCACGGAAGTTTTGCAGGAACAGATACATGACGAGGAAGACCAGCGCGATGGCTTCCAGCAGCGTTTTTACCACGTCGATAATCGACGCTTTGACGAAGGAGGTGGTTTCATACGCCACCTTGTATTCCAGTCCGTGCGGGAAATATTGCGACAGCTCATTCAGGCGATTGATAACCAGATTCGCTGTCGCCATTTCATTGGCGCCAGAGGCTAATTTAACCCCCAGGCCGGAGGCCGGATTGCCGTTAAAGCGGCTGAGGTAATCGTATTTCTCTGCGCCCATTTCGACTGTGGCGACGTCGCCCAGTTTGACGTCGGAACCGTCCTGGTTCACGCGCAGCGTAATCGCGCGGAAATCGTCCGGCGTTTGTAGCAATGACTGAGCATTGATCGTCGCATTCAGCGCCTGTTTGTCCACCGAAGGCGTACCGCCAAGTTGGCCGACTGCAATTTGCGCATTTTGCGACTCGATAGCGTCAGTGACGTCTTTGGCGGTCATCTGGAAGCTGTTCAGCTTGGCCGGGTCGAGCCAGATACGCATGGAGTATTGAGAGCCGTAGGCGTCAATATCCCCCACGCCGTTAATACGGCTGAGCGGGTCCTGAATATTACTCGCCACGTAGTCGGCAATATCCTGCTTGTCCATTGAGCCGTCGGTGGAGACAAAGGCGATAGTCAGGATATTGGTATCCCCGGTTTTACGTACCGTCACCCCCTGATCCTGTACCGCCTGCGGCAGCTTACGCATCGCCGACTGCAGTTGGTTTTGTACCTGCTGTACGGCTTCGTCAGGATCGGTCCCTGCCACAAAACTGAGTGTCACCGACGCCTGGCCGGTCCCGCTGCTTTGCGACGACATATACATCAGGTTATCGAGACCGGTCATGTTCTGTTCGATAACCTGGGTCACGGTGTTTTCCAGCGTTTGTGCCGACGCGCCTGGATAGTTCGCGGTGACGCGCACGTTCGGCGGCGCCAGATCGGGATATTGCTCAACGGGCAGCGAAAAAATAGCCAGGGTTCCTGTGAGACACAACAGGATAGCTAACACCCAGGCAAAAATGGGGCGATCGATAAAAAAATTCGCCATTAAAAGGGGACCTCGTGTTTCTGCGTATATTTGTGGGTATGACCTGCTTCACTGTAGCGGCAAGGTACGAGCCAAACGTGGAGAAAAAAAGAAGATAATGTAAATTATCATACGCGTTTACAGCGTACCTTTCGTGCCAACGCCGTCTGGACTGGGTGCAGACCAGACGGCGCATTGCTGTTCTTTACGTTAGCTGACTTTCCGTCTCTGCCGATCGAAAACTAATGCTGACCAGCGTTCCGCCCCCGGAGGGTTGCGAGAAGGTCAGTGTACCGCTGAGTCTTTCTGCTCGCTCACGCATAATATTCAAACCATAGTGTCCCGCGGGTTCTTGCGGGTCACCGATACCGACGCCGTTATCGCGGATATACACGGTATGATTCCCATCCGGCGCGGTCACGCAGCTGACGGCAATTTCGCTCGCACTGGCGTGTTTAATGGCGTTCAACACTGCTTCACGAACGATCTGCAACAGGTGCACCTGCATTTGCGCATCCAGTGCCAGCGTCGGTAACCGGCAATCGAGCGTCAGTTTAGCCGAAGTTTGGTTTTGCAGAGTTTCCAGCATTTCGTGCAGGGCAGAAGGCAGATCGGCCTGCTGTAAGGTCAGGCGGAAGGTGGTGAGCAGCTCGCGCAACTGGCGATACGCATCATTCAACGCCTGGGAGAAATCGGCCATGATGCCCTGCGCCGGGGCATTATCTTCCGGAATCGAACGCTTCAGTAGCGTTAACTGAATGCGCAAATAAGACAGCACCTGCGCCAGCGAGTCGTGGAGTTCACGCGCGATGGTCGCTCGCTCTTCCATTAACAACAGCTGCTGAAAATGTTTTTGCGCCTGATTGAAGTACAGCCCGCGACCCAGCATGGTTGACACGCTATTAAGCAGCGGTGTGGACGCACTTACGTTAGGGCTTTGCCAGTGTAGTTCACCATAGACGGTCTCTTGCATGGTGACCGGCAGGATCTGCATCGGCAGGTCGGGGCTTTTCGTTCCTTCGCTGATCCGCCAGTTATCCCCGACGGTGAGTTCCAGGAAATATGCAGCGTCGTGCTCGCGAACGATCTGTAAAATATGGCGGAAGCAGTGCACGTCAATTTGGCTGGTATTCAGCGCCTGAGAGCACTGATACAGCACTTCCAGGCGGCGATTGGCTTCGTGAAGGTCGTGTGTTTTCTCCGCCACGGAGGCTTCCAGCGAGCGGTACAGTTTATGCAGTTCACTCGACATCTGGCTAAACGTCTTCGCCAGCAGCCCCAGTTCGTTGGGCAAGCCGGTATCCAGTTGGGGGATATCAAACTGACCGTGTTCAATCTGCTGGCTGGCCATCACCAGGTTATTGAGTGGACGTACTACCTGCTGGCGAATACGCCGCAAAGTAAAGAACACCAGGGTGAATATGCCGATCCCGCCCGCCAGCGATATGCCAAACACCAGCATCACTTTGCGCTCAGCATAATGCTGCAGCGCCAGAACGAAGAGGTCGATTTGATTGACATAGTTGTTGATATTGGCCTGATACCAGGGCAAATCGCCGCTTATCAGTCGGGTGTTCATTTCCAGCCAGTTCGCATGCAGACGTCCATAGCGGCTTTTTACCGCCTCTGGAACATACCAGGCGTTCAGATTTTGTAATGCCGGCGCGTTTAACGCCTGCTGGAAAAGCTGGCGGTGGGCGTTGAGTTGTGGGCTTTGGCTTTGCAGGTCATACCCCAGCCGATAACTTTGCATACGCAGGGAACCGGCAATATTAATTGCCTCCGCGTCGCGCAAACTGCTGGTGAGCGTAAGCAACGCAATGCCCGTAGAGAGAATTGACAGCAGCACGATGTAGAAAAAAGCCTTGGCTAAACTGGCCGAGACAGGACGCTTTACCGTCACTCGCACATCCTCACACAATGCGCCTCGCGCCTGGTTGCAGCCCGAACGACTCAGTGTATTTGTTAAATGTTAATAAAATCGCCATGAAACAGGATGGTAACTGAAACACAATTTCATATGCGATGAAATAAATTGATCTGCCACAGGTTCTGGATAAATAGTTGTACTTTCTGGGCAAATGGACATTGCCGCTCGCTTCAGGGTCGGTTAATAACAACAGTCATATAAAGAATAAGGTTTTTGCAACCAAAAAAGAAGGAAGCCATGAATCGTTTTATTATGGTCAACAGCCAACAGTGCCTGGGATGCCACGCCTGTGAGGTCGCCTGTGTCATGGCGCATAACGATGAGCGGCATGTCCTGAGCCAACGGCATTTTCAGCCGCGCATTACCGTCATCAAACATCAACACCAGCGCAGTGCGGTGACTTGCCGCCACTGTGAAGACGCGCCCTGTGCCAGAAGCTGTCCGAATGGCGCAATCAGTCATGACAATGACAGCGTGCAGGTGAACGCGAAAAAGTGTATTGGCTGTAAATCCTGCGTTGTTGCCTGTCCTTTTGGCACGATGCAGATCGTACTGACTCCCGTGGCGAAAGGAAAGGTGAAAGCGACCGCGCATAAGTGCGATTTGTGTCAGGGGCGGGAAGAAGGACCGGCCTGCGTTGAGAACTGTCCGGCGCAGGCGCTACAGCAGGTGACTGAAAGCTCACTTGCCGGTCTTTCAAAAGCACGCAGGCTGCGCGCAGCCAGTCAGGAGTGTCAACCCTGGCATGCGATTGCCAGCGGAGTGACGCAGCATGTCACCAGTAAAGTTGAACAAATGCGGGCCACGCCCCCGCGCGGTGAGCCCGATAAACTGCCGATTGAAGCCCGTAAAACCAGCTTTGATGAAATTTATTTGCCGTTCCGCACGGCGCAGGCTGAACGGGAAGCCTCCCGCTGCCTGAAGTGTGGCGAGCACAGTATTTGCGAGTGGACGTGCCCGCTGCACAACCATATTCCACAGTGGATCGAACTGGTGAAAGCCGGAAATATTGACGCAGCGGTTGAGCTTTCGCACCAGACCAACTGTCTGCCGGAAATTACCGGACGCGTCTGTCCGCAGGACCGGCTCTGCGAAGGGGCTTGTACGGTACGTGATGAACACGGTGCGGTCACCATTGGCAATATTGAACGTTACATCTCCGACCGCGCGTTGAGCAAAGGGTGGAGACCGGACCTAAGTCATGTACAGAAAGCCGATAAACATGTCGCCATTATCGGTGCGGGGCCGGCGGGGCTGGCTTGTGCGGATGTGTTAGCCCGCAACGGCGTTAGCACCACCGTCTTCGATCGCCATCCTGAAATTGGCGGCTTACTGACGTTTGGTATTCCGGCCTTCAAACTGGATAAATCATTGCTGGCGCGCCGTCGTGAAATCTTCAGTGCCATGGGTATTCATTTCGAGCTGAACTGCGAAGTCGGCAAGGACGTGACGCTGGCTGCGTTGCTGGAAGACTACGATGCGGTGTTCGTGGGCGTCGGGACCTATCGTTCGATGAAAGCGGATCTGCCGAATGAAGACGCCCCCGGTGTGTATGACGCGCTACCGTTCCTGATTGCCAATACCAAGCAGGTGATGGGACTGGATGAACTGCCAGAGGAGCCGTTTATTGACACCGCCGGACTTAACGTCGTTGTCCTCGGCGGCGGCGATACGGCCATGGACTGCGTGCGTACCGCGCTGCGCCACGGGGCAAGCCAGGTCACCTGCGCTTACCGTCGGGATGAAGCCAACATGCCCGGCTCGAAAAAAGAGGTCAAAAATGCCCGCGAAGAGGGGGCTAACTTTGAATTTAACGTCCAGCCGGTTGAGCTGGTGCTGAATGCTGAAGGGCGCGTCAGCGGCGTGCGTTTCTTACGCACCCAACTCGGTGAACCTGATGCGCAGGGGCGGCAGCGTCCGGTTCCCATCGCCGGGAGTGAATTTGTGATGCCTGCCGATGCGGTGATCATGGCGTTTGGTTTTCATCCGCACGGCATGCCATGGCTGGAGGCGCACGGCGTGAAGGTTGATAGCTGGGGGCGGATCGCTGCGGACGTTGAGAGCGCTTACCGTTATCAAACCACGAACCCGAAGATTTTTGCCGGGGGGGATGCGGTGCGCGGAGCCGATCTGGTGGTGACGGCCATGGCGGAAGGGCGTCATGCCGCACAGGGGATCGTCGACTGGCTGGGTATAAAATCAGTTAAATCTCACTAATCAGCGGGTAGGCCGGATAAAACGCGTTAGCGTTGCCATCCGGCAATGTGCCGTATGTAGGTCTGATGGCGCTTCGCTTATCAGGCCTACATTGTTCTAAGACAAACCCGGTTTCACGGCGTAGTATTATTGCTCACTTCTCTCCGTGGAGCCGGTATGTCGCAAAAAATTACCCTCATCAAAGACAAAGTCCTTTCCGATAACTACTTCATCCTGCGCAATATCACCTATGAACTGACCCGTAGCAACGGCGAGGTCATCCGCCACAAACGCGAGGTTTACGATCGCGGTAACGGGGCCACCATCCTGCTGTATAACCCGGAGAAAAAGACCGTGGTGTTGATCCGCCAGTTTCGCGTCGCGACCTGGGTCAACGGTAACGAAAGCGGACAGCTAATAGAAACCTGCGCCGGACTGCTGGACAACGACGAGCCGGAAGCCTGCATTCGCAAAGAGGCGATAGAAGAGACCGGCTATGAAGTGGGTGAGGTGCGTAAACTGTTTGAGTTGTACATGTCGCCGGGCGGCGTGACCGAATTAATCCACTTTTTTATCGCGCAATACAGTGACAGCCAGCGGGCGAATGCCGGCGGCGGCGTTGAAGATGAAGATATTGAGGTTCTGGAGCTCCCCTTCACGCAGGCGCTGGAGATGATCAAAACCGGTGAGATCCGAGATGGTAAAACGGTGCTATTGCTGAACTATTTGCAGTCGTCACATCTCATGGACTCATGATCGGGATTTATATTTCTTTACAAAATAACGGCCAATCCGACGATTCTGATTGAGCCTCATCAATCGCGCAAGGAAGATACGGCTCAGGTTGTTGGTTTTGACTTCGGGGTTGTACCGTCCATGCGCTATCGCGTTATTTTCATCTTTCTGCTCGGTTTGCTGCCGGTCCGCTTTTTGTGGGCGGCTCCTGCGCAGCAGGCATTTTCCGACTGGCAGGTGACCTGCAATAACCAGAATTTTTGCGTGGCGCGCAATACCGGTGAACATCACGGCCTGGTGATGACCCTAAGCCGCAGCGCCGGGGCGCATACCGACGCGGTGTTGCGCATCGAACTGGGGGGACTGGACTCCCCCGATGCCAAAGAGGCAGATATTGCGCCGCGTTTGCTGCTCGACGGCGCACCGCTGCCGTTGACCGGTGAACACTGGAATATAACGCCCTGGCATCTGATGACTGACGATCCTGTCACCATTAGCGCCTTTTTACAGACCGTGCAAAACGCGCAGGCTATTACCCTGCAAAAAGGGGGGCAAACCCTGTCGCTGACAGGACTGAAAGCCGCGCTGTTGTTTATTGACGCACAGCAAAAACGTGTAGGCAGTGAAACCGCCTGGATACAAAAAGGTGACGAGCCGCCGCTCAGCGTGCCGCCGGCACCCGCCCTGAAAGGTGTGGCCATCGTGAATCCCACGCCAACGCCGCTGTCTGAACAAGAACGCAACGACCTACTGGATTACGGGAACTGGCGGATAAACGGGTTGCGTTGTTCGCTCGACCCGATGCGTCGCGAGGTGCGGGTGTCTGCGTTAACGGACGACAAAGCGCTGCTGATGATCGGCTGTGAGGCCGGGGCATATAACACCATCGATTTGGCGTGGATTGTGTCCCGCAGCAAACCGCTGACCTCCCGCTCCGTGCGGTTGAGTCTGCCGTTTAAAACGGATGCAGAAAGCAATGATATGGAGTTGACCAATGCTGCGTTCGATGAAAAATCGCGCGAGCTGATTACGCTCGCCAAGGGCCGAGGGTTGTCGGACTGCGGTATCCAGACGCGCTGGCGTTTTGACGGCCAGCGTTTTCGTCTGGTGCGTTATGCGCAGGAGCCAAGCTGTGATAACTGGCATGGCCCCGACGCCTGGCCCACATTGTGGATCACCCGTTAAGCACCTTATGTGCTTTTTCGACAATGTTCTCCACCGTAAAGCCGAAAAACGGGAATAATTTGTCCGCCGGGGCGGATTCCCCATAGCCGGTCATGCCGACAATCGCACCTTTCAGACCGACGTATTTGTACCAGTAATCGGCAATGCCCGCTTCGACCGCCACGCGCGCGCTGACGTTTGCTGGCAGGACCGATTCACGGTATGCCTCGTCCTGGGCGTCGAAGATATCCGTCGAGGGCAGGGAGACCACGCGAACGTTACGCCCTTCACCCGTCAATTTCTCTGCCGCCAGCAGCGTGATCTCCATCTCTGACCCGGTAGCAATCAGGATAATATCCGGCTTCCCGCCGCCGTCTTTCAGTACGTAGCCGCCGCGGGCAATCTTTTTGACCTGCTCAGGCGTGCGTTCAACCTGTGCCAGGTTCTGCCTGGAAAGGATCAGCGCCGTGGGACCGTTATGGCGCTCAACGGCCAGTTTCCAGCCTACCGCCGCTTCGACCTGATCGCACGGACGCCAGGTGCTGAAGTTGGGCGTCAGGCGCAGGCTGGCGAGCTGCTCTACCGCCTGGTGAGTCGGACCGTCTTCCCCCAGACCAATCGAGTCGTGGGTATAGACCATGATCTGTCGGGCCTTCATTAATGCTGCCATGCGTGCGGCGTTACGGGCGTATTCGACAAACATCAGGAAGGTGGCGGTATACGGGACAAAACCGCCATGATGGGCGATGCCGTTGGCAATGGCTGTCATGCCAAATTCACGCACGCCATAGTGAATGTAATTCCCGGCCGGGTCGTCTTTCAGCGAGGTTGAGCCTTTCCAGATAGTCAGGTTGCTGGGGGCGAGATCGGCAGAGCCGCCAAGCAGCTCGGGCAGCATCGGACCATAGACGTTGAGGGTGTTTTGCGATGCCTTACGGGTGGCAATTTTTGCCGGATTAGCCTGCAATTCGCGAATGTATTTCTCGGTACTCTTTTCCCACTCTTTTGGCAGCCCACCACGCATCCGGCGGGTAAACTCTGCTGCCAGTTCAGGATGTGCTTGCTGGTACGCGGAGAAGGTCGTATTCCAGCCCTGCTGGGCTTTTTCGCCTTTTTCCCGCGCGTCCCAGGCCCGATAAATCTCTTTGGGGATGTGAAAGGCGGGATGATGCCAGCCTAGCTTCTGGCGGGTCAACGCCACTTCTTCTTCACCCAGTGCCGCGCCGTGCGCCTCTTCTTTCCCGGCCTTATTCGGCGAGCCAAAGCCAATTACCGTCCGACAGATAATGAGTGATGGCTTATCGGTCACGCTTTGGGCTTCCAGAATGGCTTTCTTCACCGCTTCAGGATCGTGCCCGTCTATCTCGTGTACCACATGCCAGTGATACGCTTCAAAGCGCTTCGCGGTATCGTCGGTAAACCAGCCTTTGGTTTCGCCATCAATAGAGATGCCGTTGTGGTCGTAAAAGCCGATCAGCTTGCCCAGTCCCAGCGTCCCCGCCAGCGAACAGACTTCGTGGGAAATCCCTTCCATCAGGCAGCCGTCGCCCATAAAAACATAGGTGAAATGGCTGACAATCTCATGGCCCGGTTGATTAAACTGTGCGGCCAGCGTTCGTTCGGCCACCGCCAGCCCGACGGCGTTCGCCAGGCCCTGACCCAACGGCCCGGTGGTGGTTTCCACGCCCGGCGTGTAGCCCAGTTCCGGGTGCCCGGGCGTTTTTGAATGCAGCTGGCGGAAGTTCTTTAACTCGTCCAACGGCAGGTCGTAACCGGAAAGATGCAGCAGGCTGTAAAGCAGCATTGAGGCGTGACCGTTGGACAAAATAAACCGGTCACGATCGTACCAGTGAGGATCGCTCGGGTTATGGCGGAGAAAATCGTTCCACAGCACTTCGGCAATATCGGCCATGCCCATCGGTGCGCCGGGATGTCCGGAGTTGGCTTTCTGGACCGCATCCATACTCAGCGCACGAATGGCATTGGCAAGCTCTTTACGGGTCATAGGAAATACTCCTTGAAAAGTAAAGTGTTAGAGCGTGTGTTAATTCACACTTTTGGAGAATTTGCAGGCGTTGTCAGCAAAAAGCATAGCAGACAGGCATGGTATTGCTGGCTTAAGCAGGTAACATGGCTGTTATAAATTGATAACAAATTCTTTCTTTGAGTAGTGAGAGTTTGGCGACCTTCAAAGTTTGCGCCGCTAACTGAGGTGATAATGTGCGGCTCTGCAAAAGGGTTACCTGCGCCACTTTATTGATCGATACGTGAAAGGAACAACAAGATGGATGACCAGTTAAGACAAAGCGCCCTCGATTTCCACGAGTTTCCAGTACCCGGCAAAATTCAGGTTTCGCCAACCAAACCCCTTGCCACCCAACGTGACCTGGCGCTGGCCTATTCACCCGGTGTTGCCGCCCCGTGTCTGGAGATTGAAAAAGACCCGCTGGCAGCCTACAAATACACCGCGCGCGGCAACCTGGTGGCGGTGATTTCCAACGGTACTGCGGTACTGGGGCTGGGCAACATTGGTGCGCTGGCCGGTAAACCGGTGATGGAAGGGAAAGGCGTTCTGTTTAAGAAATTTGCCGGGATTGACGTGTTCGATATTGAAGTCGATGAACTCGATCCGGATAAATTTATTAACGTGGTGGCGGCCCTTGAGCCGACGTTTGGCGGCATCAACCTCGAAGATATCAAAGCGCCGGAATGCTTCTACATAGAGCAAAAACTGCGTGAGCGCATGAATATTCCGGTATTTCATGACGACCAGCACGGCACGGCTATCATCAGCACCGCTGCGATCCTCAACGGTCTGCGGGTGGTGGAGAAGAATATCTCTGATGTGCGTATGGTGGTGTCCGGTGCGGGGGCGGCGGCGATTGCCTGTATGAACCTGTTGGTGGCGCTGGGCATGCAGAAGCACAACATTGTGGTCTGCGACTCCAAAGGTGTGATTTACAAAGATCGCGAACCAAATATGGCTGAAACCAAAGCAGCCTACGCGGTGGAAGATGACGGCAAGCGTACACTGGATGACGTGATCGACGGGGCTGACATCTTCCTTGGCTGTTCCGGCCCGAAAGTGCTGAGCCAGGAGATGGTCAAGAAAATGGCGCGTGCGCCGATGATTCTGGCGCTGGCCAACCCGGAACCGGAAATTCTGCCGCCGCTGGCGAAAGAAGTGCGTTCCGATGCCATTATTTGTACCGGTCGCTCCGACTACCCGAACCAGGTCAACAACGTCCTGTGCTTCCCGTTCATCTTCCGCGGTGCGCTGGACGTGGGTGCCACTGCAATCAACGAAGAGATGAAGCTGGCGGCGGTACATGCTATTGCGGAACTGGCGCATGCTGAGCAGAGCGAAGTGGTGGCCTCCGCCTATGGCGATCAGGACCTGAGCTTTGGCCCGGAATACATCATTCCTAAGCCGTTTGACCCGCGTCTGATTGTCAAAATTGCACCGGCGGTGGCGAAAGCGGCCATGGACTCCGGCGTGGCAACGCGCCCGATTGCCGACTTTGATGCGTACATCGATAAGCTGAGTGAGTTTGTCTACAAAACCAACCTGTTCATGAAGCCGATTTTCTCGCTGGCACGCAAAGCGCCGAAGCGCGTGGTGCTGACGGAAGGGGAAGAGGCGCGCGTGCTGCATGCGACCCAGGAATTGATCACCTTAGGTCTGGCGAAGCCGATCCTGATTGGCCGTCCGAGCGTGATCGAAATGCGCATCCAGAAACTGGGGCTGCAGATCAAAGCCGGTGTTGATTTTGAGATCGTCAACAACGAATCCGATCCGCGCTTCAAAGAGTACTGGAGCGAGTATTATCAGATCATGAAGCGCCGGGGGATCACCCAGGAGCAGGCGCAGCGTGCGGTGATTGCCAACACCACGGTGATTGGTGCGATCATGGTGCAACGCGGTGAAGCGGATGCGATGATCTGCGGCACGATTGGCGACTATCACGAGCATTTCAGCGTGGTGAAAGCGGTATTTGGTCACCGCGACGGTGTGCATACGGCGGGGGCGATGAACGCGCTGTTGCTGCCAAGCGGCAACACCTTTATCGCCGATACCTACGTTAACGATGACCCGACGCCGGATCAGCTGGCGGAAATCGCCGTGATGGCGGCCGAAACCGTACGGCGTTTTGGTATCGAACCGAAGGTGGCATTGCTGTCGCACTCCAACTTTGGCTCTTCCAACTGTCCGTCGGCCAGCAAAATGCGCGCAGCGCTGGAGCTTATCAAGGCGCGTGCGCCAGAACTGATGATAGACGGTGAGATGCACGGTGATGCCGCGCTGGTAGAAAGCATTCGTAACGATCGGATGCCGGACAGTCCGCTGAAAGGCTCCGCCAATATTCTGGTGATGCCGAATATGGAAGCGGCGCGTATTAGTTACAACTTACTACGCGTGTCCAGCTCTGAAGGCGTAACGGTCGGCCCGGTGCTGATGGGTGTGGCGAAACCGGTTCATGTATTAACGCCGATCGCCTCTGTTCGTCGTATCGTGAATATGGTGGCGCTGGCGGTTGTAGAAGCGCAAACACAACCGCTGTAATTACGTTAGTGTGAAGTATGAACCCTTACCCTAGCTTGAATGGGGTAAGGGGGAACTTTATTAATACTATTAACATTATGTTTTATGATTTTTTATCATCTATTAAGTTTACTGGTATATCCTTTTATTTTTTCGAATCTATCACTATAACCGTGAATTTTTCCTTGAAATCACTTCCCGGACACTGAGTTCCCACTGTGCTTCCTGACACCCAAAATGAAAACTCCCCTTTTTTTTCAGGTATTCCAGAAATATCTATATGCCAAAAACCACCTATACTGTATGAAATGATATTCAACCCATTCGTTGATAGCATACTTCTTCCATCCACTGACATATCGTCTGCCGGTAATCCTGTAGTTTTTAGCTGTGCATGATAATTTCTTCCAACTGAAGCAACTGGCAATATATCAGAAGCAAAATTTATTTTGTTTTTAATAAAAACACAGCATCCTGTTAATAAGATCGCTAGTGTAATAGTAACTATTGATGAGAAATTAAGCATGGCAGCGAGAAAGTTTTACCAACATAAAAAACGGTTGTATTTATTGGGTTGCGATCTTTATGCTGATTATTTTCGTAACGCATAGAGGAAGCGTCGGCCGCTTAATACATCATCTATCAATTTTTTTTAAATAAGCTGTTGGCATTTTTCTTAAATCTTTCTCGCCAGTCTGGGAGCCACCAATAATAAACTGATGTACTGTAAAGGTTAATATCGGGTAAAATGGCAAATTGTGCTACTTCTTTGTCAATGAGACCCTTTTCAAACTGTTCATTCACAGTATCCATGAAACACATATACTCTTTAATGGGGAGGTTTTGCATTAATATAATAGTGTAAACTTTCTGGCTTTGATCATAATCTTTACTTAATATTATTCTAATAGCGCTAGAAAGATAGTCTTTTGGGGTTTCACTAATCATGTATAATTCATTGTTGAAAAATATAGTATATACATTTTCCATTTCTCGCCATTGGATAACTTTTGATTCTGCTGCCGAATTTATTATTTTGATGAGAGAGTCTTCTTTAAAAGGGTTGTTTTTGTAACATAGGCAGTTTTTTTCACTGGCCATAAAGAAAATACAGTAAACCAATGCGGTAATTATAAATACACTGGCTAGAATTGTTCTTATTTTATTCATTTGTCTTTCCTTTATACCTTCTAAAAGCATTGAAATCAAAATCAGTATGAGATATTGATATTGCGGCTGTGCCATTTTTATTTCTGAATCCTGCATCGTTAACTATAATTTCTCTATTATTTGCCGAGATTGTAACCCCTGCTGCTATAATTATTCCTGCATGTCCTGTCGCGCCTTTCTCTTTTTTTATATAGGCGCCTACATCTCCAGGGAGAGGAGTACTGAAGTAATCCCATTGTCCTGTCAATTTTTTTGGGTCAGCCCATTCTTCTGCCAGGGGAGGTCTAAGTTCCTGATAAAGCCATTGTGGCGTATAACGTGCATAACCAGTTTCAACCCACGGTACAGTCAGTCCAGACTCAAGTAATACATCATTTACAAAGGCACTACATTTATTTGTATTCGAACCAAAATGATATGTCTTTTTCAGTATAGGATGGTAAGAGTCTTTCTCCACTTCTCCAGCCCATTTTGTGGAACCCCGATATTTCAAGGCGGTTAATATTATCTTTCTTGGAATATCCCTTATTACTATCTTTGTGCTTTTTATTACAGTGTTTTTCTCACCGAAAGAAATTCCTGATGATATTCTCTCTTCATATTCAACATCGAAAAAGTCGCCATGAAAATTATAACCTGACTTATTAATATTGATTGGTACCCTGGTCCAGGGAGATACGATTACCATTGTTACTTTTTTTCCATCTGATAGGATCGTACTTCCTATTTCTTTTTCAACCTCATTATCTATAATAAATGTTTTAATTTCATACTTATTTGCAGTTGGGATTGTTTTTTGCAAGCCGGATGAAGAAATAGTAACTGTATTACCTTTTGTGGTAAAATTATAAGCCAGCGAGTTATTGTGTTCGGATATAAGGTTGTTTTCTATCTCAATGTTGTTTACAGTAATTTTGTATTGTAATCCTGATGGACTTCCCATCAATGAATCTTTAAAAACAACTAATAGTTCTGAAGACATATGCTCTCCTTATAAATCATCTACAGAAACGTAAACTTGCCATTTATCACTTTCTTTACCGATAAATAAGTGATTGGCGTCTGAAAACATTTCTTCTGGATATAACGCACTTTCTCCATTGTGTTGGGATGTATTAGATCTGATTAATGTATCATTATTCTCATTTCTGATTTTAAAATCCAGCCCAACCACATGTGATTCCAAGATATTCAATTTATTTGTGATGATCTGAATTTTTCTGTTTTCATCATCAGCTTTGGGTTCATTTTGCTCTTCTGAATCGTTATTGTCCCCAGAGTTATTTTTGTCTTCGCTATCATTCTGTTCAGGCGCTATATCTTCATTATTCGTCAGTGACTCCAGAACAACGGGTTGCAGAGTCCCTACTGGCACTCCCGGACAGCCCCCGCTGTTGAGATTTATCTTCGGCCCCATAATGTCCACCCCAGCCGAATGGATGACAATAAACGAACTACTCACTTTCAGACTGATTTTGCTGCTGCTCTCCAGCACAATATCACCCTCGACTTTTATCCCCAGCGCACCCGCCACCTTCCGCGCCAGGTCGCCCTTCACCTCCAGGCTGTGGCTGCCTTCCACCAGGCTGATATGGTCCCCGCTGGTTTTATGTTCCTGCTTTCCTTCCACCGTCACTTTCCGGTCATTTGCCACGTACAACCCGTCGTCATGGCTGATACTGACTGTCCGGTCATTCTTCACTTTCAGCGTCTGGTCATTGCGTACCGTGATGCTGCGGTCATGCGCCACGGTGATGGTCTGGTCATGCCCTGCGGCATTCTCCTTACCTACCTTCACCGTCTGCCCGAGTCCGATGGTAATACTCTGGTTATTGCCGGTGGTTTCTGTGTGGTCCACTTTCACGTCGGTGGTGCGGCTGTTCAGCACTTCGGTATCCATGTTCTTCTGCGCATGGATATACACCTGCTCGTTATCCGTCGCATCCTCAAAGCGCAGTTCATTAAATCCCCCGCCTTTACAGGTTTTCGAGCGGATAGTCATCTGTGTTTTTGTGCCGGGCAGGTCTCCGGGGGTACGGTTATCTTCATGGTAGGTGCGACCCATCACGATGGGCTGGTCCGGGTCGCTGTTGAGAAAGTCGACAATCACTTCCTGGCCCACGCGGGGAACAGCGAGGTTGCCGAACCCGGCTCCGGCCCATGCCTGTGATACCCGTATCCAGCAGGAGCTGTTTTCCGTTCCGTCCTGATAGCGGTCCCAGAGAAACTTCAGACGTACCCGGCCATATTCGTCGCAGAAGATTTCTTCGCCCGCCGGACCGGTGACCACAGCACTCTGCGGGCCGTCAACGGAAGGTTTTGACAGGGGGGAGGTCCGCCATGTCCGGTCTGCCGGAATCACGTCGAATGCATTGCTGAGCGTGGTGCCTTCCCCCTGGCTGCCATGCTGTGCCTGCGGCTGCTCACCTTTCAGAACGCAGCCTGTCACCTGCCATTCCCGGTTCAGCGTGGGCGAAGGGTGGCCGGTCAGGGTGAAGCGCTTTCCGGGCCACAGTTTCGGGGAATTGCTCACACAGGCTGCCGTTTCGGCACCGTTGCGCCAGCCTTCTGTTTTATAGCGGGTGAAATTTTGTCCGTGCGATTCATCCTTGAATCGACCGGGATAATCAAAAATCTCGTACTGTGACAACTGTCCGTTCAGGTTGTCGGCTTTATGGCCGTAATATCCGGGCCAGTCGGGGACCTTAAAGGTGTAGTCCTGACTCTGCACGGAAGAGGGGCTGACGGTGGCTTCATAGCGGAACGTGCTGATGTATTCCCTGGGGACTTCGCGGGTACCGGGGTTAAAGGGCATTTCCCCCAGAGTGGAAACCCCGGCCACATCATCACAGAGCACCAGTTTTTGTTCAGGACCGGTCGGGTGTAACCAGTCAAAATAGAAAATACCTTCTTCGGCCCACAGGCGGGTGAGAAAAGCGAGGTCGGTCTCGCCGTACTGGACGCAGAATTCCCGCGCCGGATGGGATTCATAGAAGGAAGGCACCCAGTCAGTGACGCCATTTTCAGTGAGCAGGGTGGAGGAAATGGCCTGGATATCCTGCTGCTGAAAGATACGGAAGTTCTGGCGCAGGCCTGCCCGCCAGAGCGGGGGAGAAAGGGTCAGGGTGTAATTCATCTGCCAGCGGTTGTTTTCCCCGCTTTCCACCCTGGTGATGATGCCGTGAAGGTAGCGCTGCGCAACTGTCCCCTGCCAGACGGTGAGGGTGGCGCTCTTTTCAAGAAAATCAGGTGCGGTGAGGTCAGACTGGTCGCTGGCAATATCGACACGGAGTAAAAAAGGGGTGGAGAGACTCTGGTAGAGGGTGAAGCTGACGACGGCGGTTGCCGTCTCCGCTAATCCATCCACATCCAGCGTAAAGCGCAGTCCCTGCTGTGACATAAGTATCTCTCCGCGAAATATCATCCGGGAGGCACCATACGCCAGTAAAGTCAGTACAGGTAGAACAGAAAGGGTCGTCTGGCTGAGTTTCGGAAAACGTTTAGGTTGGGTGATAAAGCATCATTACGAGTTTGCGTTGCTTACTGCTGAATCCACCTTTTAAACGAACTATTGTAAATACTTCGATTAAATTTTCCTTAAAGTTAATGATTTCATTTAGTGAGTGTGTTTTTGATTCCTGAATTAAACGAGCAATCTTCATCTTCTCTGTATTTTCCCTTTCTTAGTGATCTCCCTCACCTTTTAAACCTGGTTGCCGAATTTTGTTATTTACTCTGACGAAAAATTGCCACGATGGGGTCAGTTTTAGCAGAGGCGGTGAGCAATGGAAAAAGAACGCATCATCCAGGAATTTGTGCCGGGGAAACAGGTCACGCTGGCGCATCTGATAGCGCACCCCGGCGAAGAGTTGGCGAAAAAGATCGGCGTTCCCGAGTCTGGCGCGATCGGCATTATGACCTTAACGCCGGGTGAAACGGCGATGATTGCCGGTGATTTAGCCATGAAGGCGGCGGATGTACATATCGGTTTTCTCGATAGATTCAGCGGTGCGCTGGTGATCTACGGCTCTGTAGGTGCAGTGGAAGAGGCGTTGCTCCAGACGGTGAGCGGTCTGGGCCGGTTATTAAATTTCACTTTGTGCAACCTGACAAAAAGTTAATCAGAGGCGGCGATGAAACGTATTGCGTTTGTCGGTACGGTGGGGGCGGGAAAAACCACGCTCTTTAATGCGCTCCAGGGGAATTATTCCCTCGCCAGAAAAACACAGGCTGTCGAGTTTAATGAAAACGGCGATATCGACACACCGGGAGAATATTTTAGCCATCCGCGCTGGTATCACGCCTTAATTACCACGCTGCAGGATGTTGATACGTTGATTTATATACAC
Organism: Citrobacter freundii; assembly: GCF_029717145.1. Taxonomy (NCBI): domain Bacteria; kingdom Pseudomonadati; phylum Pseudomonadota; class Gammaproteobacteria; order Enterobacterales; family Enterobacteriaceae; genus Citrobacter; species Citrobacter freundii. The sequence goes on from NZ_CP099222.1 coordinate 1,362,397, forward strand.
GCGGCAAATGATTTAGAAAGTCGCTTACCTGCCGGGCTGTTGGATATCGGCGCCAGTAAACGACAAATCGCCGTTATCAGCAAAACGGATGTGCCGGATGCCAATGTCGCTGCAACGCGACAATTACTTCGCGGGATAGGGTTTCAGGAGCCGATTTTTGAGCTCAATAGCCATGACCCAAGCAGTGTGCAGCACCTGGTGGATTATCTGACTGAGCTCAGCCAAAAGGAGGAAAGGGCAGGTGAAAAAACTCATCACAGCTAACGATATTCGTGCGGCCCACGCACGCGGTGAACAGGACGTATCGGTTGTTCTGCGCGCCAGCATCATCACCCCGGAAGCACGCGAAGTTGCGGCGCTGCTGGGCGTCACAATCACTGAATGCGATGAATCCGCGCCGGCAGCCGTATCAACGTCTACGGCAGCACCAGCTGCGGCGGATGACGGCAAAACGGAAAGTCAGCGTATTCGCGAAACCATCATTGCGCAGTTACCGGAAGGACAGTTTACCGAAAGCCTGGTCGCGCAGTTGATGGACAAAGTTATGAAGGAGAAACAGTCGCTGGAGCAGGGCGGAATGCAGCCTAGCTTTGCCTCGGTGACCGGCAAAGGTGGCGTCAAAGTCATTGACGGCAGCAGCGTCAAGTTTGGCCGTTTTGATGGTGCCCAGCCGCACTGCGTCGGCTTAACCGACTTAGTCACTGACCAGGACGGGAGCAGCATGGCCGCCGGGTTTATGCAGTGGGATAACGCATTTTTCCCATGGACGCTGAACTACGACGAAATTGACATGATTCTGGAAGGCGAGCTGCACGTTCGTCATGAAGGCGAAACCATGATTGCGAAGGCCGGGGATGTGATGTTTATCCCGAAAGGTTCCAGCATTGAGTTTGGTACGCCGACGACGGTGAAGTTCCTGTATGTGGCCTGGCCTGCGAACTGGCAGTCCTGCTAAGGCGGATGTATGAAGGATTTCATTACCGAAGCATGGCTCAGAGCGAATCATACGCTTAGCGAAGGGGCTGAAATTCATCTCCCCGCTGATGCTCGCCTGACGCCGTCTGCCCGGGAGTTGCTGGACAGTCGTCGACTGCGCATTAAGTTTATCGATAAGCAGGGAAGCCTGTTTATCGACGACGAGCAGCAGCAACCGCAGCCGGTGCATGGTTTAACCAGCAGCGATGCACACTCGCAGGCAAGCTGCGAGCTGTGTCATCAACCGGTGGCGAAGAAACCTGACACGCTGACGCATCTGACAGCGGACAAAATGGTCGCCAAAAGTGACCCGCGCCTGGGATTTCGCGCGGCGCTGGACAGCACCATTGCGCTGGCCGTGTGGTTACAGATTGAGCTGGCCGAACCGTGGCAGCCGTGGCTGGCGGATATCCGCTCGCGCTTAGGCAACATTATGCGTGCCGACGCCATGGACGAACCTCTGGATGCGCAGGCCATTGTTGGCTTAAGCGACGGAGATTTACACCGGCTCTCGCATCAACCGCTGCGCTACCTGGACCACGACCATCTGGTGCCGGAAGCCAGCCACGGTCGTGATGCTGCACTGCTTAATTTGCTGCGCACCAAAGTCCGTGAAACGGAAACGGTGGCGGCGCAGGTGTTTATCACCCGTGGTTTTGATGTGTTGCGACCAGACATCCTGCAGGCGCTAAACCGTCTTTCGAGTACGGTTTACGTAATGATGATTTTGAGCGTGGCGAAGCATCCACTGAGCGTCAGCCAAATCCAACAGCGATTAGGGGAGAAGTCATGATCATTGAACGCGCTCGCCAACTCGCCAAACGTTCACCTGCTCGGGTGGTGTTCCCGGATGCGCTGGATGTCCGAGTGCTGAAAGCGGCGAACTACCTGCATCAGCACGGTCTGGCTCGCCCTATTCTCGTCGCCAGCCCATTTGCATTGCGCCAGTTTGCCCTCAGTCACCGCGTGGCAATGGACGGTATTCAGGTTGTCGATCCGCAAAGCAATGTGCAAATGCGTGAAGAATTTGCCCTGCGATGGCTGGCCCGTGCGGGCGAAAAAACGCCGCCGGATGCGCGGGAAAAACTCAACGATCCGCTGATGTTTGCCGCTGCGATGGTCAGTGCCGGTAAAGCCGATGTCTGTATTGCCGGCAACCTGTCGTCAACGGCAAACGTGCTGCGCGCAGGGTTGCGCATCATTGGCTTACAGCCGGGTTGCAAAACGCTGTCGTCGATTTTCCTGATGCTGCCGCAGTATCTCGGACCGTCATTAGGATTTGCCGACTGTAGCGTGGTGCCGCAGCCGACCGCCGCACAGCTGGCGGATATTGCCATCGCCAGCGCGGAAACCTGGCTGGCGATTACCGGTGAAGAGCCGCGAGTGGCCATGCTGTCTTTTTCAAGTAATGGCAGTGCCCGTCATCCCAACGTCGCTAACGTGCAGCAGGCGACGGACATCGTTCGTGAACGCGCGCCGCAGCTTACCGTCGACGGTGAACTGCAGTTTGATGCCGCTTTTGTACCGGATGTCGCCGCGCAAAAAGCGCCCGCCAGTCCGCTACAGGGCAATGCCAATGTGATGGTTTTCCCGTCGCTGGAGGCAGGCAATATTGGTTATAAAATCGCCCAGCGCCTGGGAGGGTATCGTGCCGTAGGCCCCTTAATTCAGGGACTTGCCGCACCGCTTCACGACCTCTCTCGCGGCTGCAGCGTGCAGGAAATTATCGAACTGGCGTTGGTGGCAGCTGTGCCGCGCCAGACTGAAATGAGTCGTGAAAGCGCCTCGCAAACACTGGTTGTTTAGGTCCCGTTCTGGACCCCTTCTACTAAGAGGAAAACACAATGGAAGCATTAGGAATGATCGAAACCCGGGGCCTGGTTGCACTGATTGAGGCTTCTGACGCAATGGTTAAAGCGGCACGCGTGAAACTGGTTGGCGTGAAGCAGATCGGTGGCGGCCTGTGTACTGCCATGGTTCGTGGTGATGTGGCCGCTTGCAAAGCAGCTACGGATGCCGGTGCTGCTGCTGCGCAGCGTATTGGCGAACTGGTTTCTGTACACGTTATCCCGCGTCCGCATGGCGATCTGGAAGAAGTATTCCCGATCAGCTTCAAAGGCGACAGCAACGATATGTAAGTCGTCCATGTGACGCCACTGGATTGTTAAGAGAAAGCTGGCGTCACCCTCTCTCCTTTTCACATTACCTTCTGCGGAGGGTAGGGGGAGGTTTTACCTGAAATATGCCACGGAGGCGGGTATGAAACTGGCAATCGTCACAGGACAAATTGTTTGTACCGTACGCCATCAGGGGCTCGCGCACGACAAGTTGCTGATGGTGGAAATGATTGATGCTCAGGGAAATCCCGACGGGCAGTGTGCTGTTGCTACCGACAGCATCGGGGCGGGAACCGGAGAGTGGGTGCTGCTGGTCAGTGGAAGCTCTGCCCGCCAGGCGCACAGTAGTGACTCATCGCCTGTCGATCTGTGCGTGATTGGCATTGTCGATGAAGTGGTGGCAGGTGGTCAGGTGATCTTCCATAAATAAGGCAGAAAATCATGAATCAACAGGATATTGAACAGGTCGTGAAAGCGGTGCTGCTGAAAATGAAAGACAGCAGCCAACCCGTCAGTGCCGTTCAAGAAATGGGCGTATTTGCCTCCCTGGATGACGCAGTGGCGGCAGCAAAACTGGCACAGCAGGAGCTGAAAAGCGTCGCTATGCGCCAGTTGGCCATTCACGCCATTCGTGAAGCAGGCGAAAAACACGCCAGAGAATTAGCGGAATTTGCCGTCAGTGAAACCGGCATGGGACGCGTTGAAGATAAATTTGCCAAAAACGTGGCGCAGGCACGCGGCACGCCGGGCGTGGAATGCCTGTCTCCACAGGTACTGACCGGCGATAACGGCCTGACGCTGATTGAAAATGCGCCGTGGGGCGTGGTGGCATCGGTAACGCCGTCCACCAACCCGGCCGCGACCGTCATTAATAACGCCATCAGCCTGATTGCGGCGGGTAACAGCGTGGTCTTTGCGCCGCATCCTGCTGCAAAAGGCGTTTCTCAGCGTGCGATCGGTCTGCTTAACCAGGCGGTAGTCGCTGCGGGTGGTCCGGCAAACCTGCTGGTGACCGTTGCCAATCCGGATATCGAAACCGCTCAGCGTCTGTTCAAGTACCCAGGCATCGGCTTGCTGGTGGTGACCGGCGGCGAAGCGGTGGTGGAATCTGCGCGTAAGCACACCAACAAACGTCTGATTGCCGCAGGTGCGGGTAACCCACCTGTGGTGGTGGATGAAACCGCCGATCTGGCGCGCGCCGCGCAGTCCATCGTTAAAGGTGCGTCGTTTGATAACAACATCATCTGCGCCGATGAAAAAGTCCTGATCGTCGTGGATAGCGTTGCCGACGAGCTGATGCGTCTGATGGAAGGTCAGCACGCGGTCAAGCTCACCGCAGCTCAGGCTGAGCAATTGCAGCCGGTGTTGATGAAAAACGTCGATGAACGCGGTAAAGGCACGGTTAGCCGTGACTGGGTCGGACGCGATGCGGCCAAAATCGCCGCGGCGATCGGCCTGAATGTCCCGGAGCAAACCCGCTTGTTGTTCGTCGAAACCTCAGCCACACATCCGTTTGCGGTAACTGAACTGATGATGCCGGTGCTGCCGGTGGTGCGGGTGGCTAACGTTGACGAAGCCATTGCGCTGGCGGTCACGCTTGAAGGTGGTTGCCACCATACGGCGGCGATGCACTCACGCAACATCGATAACATGAACCGTATGGCTAACGCCATCGACACCAGCATTTTCGTCAAGAACGGACCGTGCATTGCCGGTCTTGGGCTTGGCGGTGAAGGCTGGACCACCATGACCATTACTACGCCAACCGGGGAAGGGGTGACCAGTGCGCGCACGTTTGTCCGCCTGCGTCGCTGTGTATTGGTGGATGCGTTTCGCATCGTATAAGGAGTGAAAGAGATGGCGCATGACGAACAACTGTGGCTCACACCCAGACTGCAAAAAGCAGCAACGCTGTGTAACCAGACGCCGGCCGCGAGTGATTCACCGCTGTGGCTCGGCGTTGATTTGGGGACCTGTGATGTGGTGTCGATGGTTGTCGACAGTGAAGGACAGCCGGTTGCGGTTTGTCTGGACTGGGCCGACGTCGTGCGTGACGGCATCGTCTGGGATTTTTTCGGTGCCGTGACCATTGTTCGTCGCCATCTCGATACGCTCGAACAACAACTGGGTTGCCGCTTTACCCACGCGGCAACCTCGTTCCCGCCAGGAACGGACCCGCGTATCTCCATTAACGTGCTGGAGTCTGCCGGACTTGAGGTTAGCCATGTGCTGGATGAGCCCACCGCCGTGGCGGATCTACTTCAGCTGGATAACGCAGGCGTGGTGGATATCGGCGGTGGGACAACCGGTATTGCCATCGTGAAGCAGGGCAAAGTGACCTATTCCGCCGACGAAGCGACCGGTGGGCATCACATTTCTCTGACGCTGGCTGGGAATCGTCGTATTCAACTGGAAGAAGCCGAGCAGTACAAGCGCAGCAACGGCAAGGAAATCTGGCCGGTAGTGAAGCCGGTTTACGAAAAGATGGCGGAAATTGTCGCCCACCATATTGCCGGGCAGGGCGTCATGGATTTATGGCTGGCCGGTGGGTCCTGTATGCAGCCGGGGGTTGATGAGCTGTTCCGTAAGCGTTTCCCGGAGCTGCAGGTGCATTTACCGCAGCACAGTCTGTTTATGACCCCGCTGGCGATTGCCAATAGCGGAAAAGTAAAAGCGGAAGGAATCTATGCAAGCTGAATTGCAGACCGCGCTCTTTCAGGCATTCGATGCCCTGAATCTACAACGCGTAAAAACGTTCAGCGTTCCACCGGTCACGCTATGCGGACTGGGAGCGCTCAGCACCTGCGGACAGGAAGCGCAAACGCGCGGGCTGACGCACATGTTCGTTATGGTAGATAGCTTCCTGCATGAAGCGGGAATGACCGCCTCACTGGAACGCAGCCTGGCGATGAAAGGCGTGGCGATGACGCTGTGGCCGTGCCCGGTCGGTGAGCCGTGCATCACTGACGTTTGCGCGGCGGTCGCACAGTTGCGCGAGTCAAAATGTGACGGCGTTGTGGCCTTCGGCGGCGGCTCGGTACTGGATGCCGCCAAAGCCGTCGCGTTGCTGGTAACCAACCCAACGCAGACACTGGCTGATATGACGGAAAACAGCGTGCTGCGTCCTCGTTTACCGCTGATTGCCGTGCCAACCACCGCCGGGACCGGGTCAGAAACCACCAACGTCACGGTGATTATCGATGCCGCTACCGGACTGAAAAAAGTGCTGGCCCACGCCACGCTGATGCCGGACGTCGCCATTCTCGATGCGGCGGTAACGGAAGGCGTACCGCCGCACGTGACGGCAATGACTGGCATCGATGCACTCACCCACGCTGTTGAAGCCTACAGCGCGCTGAACGCGACACCGTTTACCGACAGCCTGGCAATTGGCGCGATTGCGATGATCGGCAAGTCGCTGCCTAAAGCGGTGGGTTACGGCCATGACCTGGCGGCGCGCGAAAGCATGTTACTGGCTTCCTGTATGGCGGGGATGGCTTTTTCCAGCGCAGGTTTGGGCTTGTGTCATGCGATGGCTCACCAGCCAGGTGCTGCGCTGCACATCCCGCACGGGCAGGCTAATGCCATGCTGCTTCCTACGGTAATGGGCTTTAACCGCATGGTGTGCCGTGAACGCTTCAGCCATATCGGCAGAGCGTTAACCAATAAGAAATCAGACGATCGTGACGCTATCAGCGCGGTAATTGAGCTGATCGCTGAAGTGGGCCAGACCAAACGGCTCGCTGACGTGGGCGCGAAACCTGAGCATTACAGTACCTGGGCGCAAGCCGCATTGAACGATATTTGTATACGCAGCAACCCACGAACCGCCACGCAGGAACAGATTATCGACCTGTACGCGGCGGCACAATAAGGCATACCAGGACGTAGGCTGGATAAGGCGTTCGCGCCGCCATCCGGCAACAACGCGACATCATTGCCTGATGGCGCTGCGCTTATCAGGCCTACTAAGCACCTGGCAAATGGAGATAGGGCTATGGGAATTAACGAAATCATCATGTACATCATGATGTTCTTTATGCTGATTGCCGCCGTGGACAGGATCCTGTCGCAGTTCGGTGGTTCAGCGCGTTACCTCGGTAAGTTTGGTAAGAGCATCGAGGGATCGGGCGGTCAGTTTGAAGAAGGTTTTATGGCGATGGGCGCACTGGGTCTGGCGATGGTCGGTATGACTGCGCTGGCACCGGTACTGGCGCATGTGCTCGGACCGGTAATTATTCCGCTGTATGAAATGCTGGGCGCGAACCCGTCAATGTTTGCCGGAACGCTGCTGGCGTGTGATATGGGCGGCTTCTTCCTGGCGAAAGAACTGGCGGGTGGCGACGTGGCCGCATGGCTGTACTCTGGCCTGATCCTCGGGGCAATGATGGGGCCGACGCTGGTCTTCTCCATCCCGGTTGCGCTGGGAATTATTGAACCGTCAGACCGTCGTTATCTGGCTCTGGGCGTACTGGCCGGTATCGTGACCATTCCGGTTGGCTGTATCGCTGGCGGCCTGGTGGCAATGTACTCCGGGGTTGAAATCAACGGGCAACCGGTGGAGTTCACCTTCGCGCTGATTCTGATGAACATGATTCCGGTGCTGATCGTCGCCATCCTGGTGGCGCTGGGGCTGAAATTTATCCCGGAAAAAATGATTAACGGCTTCCAGATCTTCGCCAAGTTCCTGGTGGCGCTGATCACTATCGGCCTGGCGGCGGCGGTCATTAAGTTCCTGCTTGGCTGGGAGCTGATCCCGGGTCTCGATCCTATCTTCATGTCTGCGGGTGATAAGCCCGGCGAAGTGATGCGCGCCATCGAAGTGATCGGTTCTATCTCCTGCGTGCTGCTGGGTGCCTACCCGATGGTACTGCTGCTGACCCGCTGGTTTGAAAAACCGCTAATGAGTGTCGGCAACCTGCTGAAAATCAACAATATCGCCGCTGCGGGTATGGTGGCAACTCTGGCGAACAACATCCCGATGTTCGGCATGATGAAAAATATGGATACCCGCGGCAAAGTGATCAACTGCGCGTTCGCGGTCTCTGCAGCCTTCGCTCTGGGTGACCACTTAGGTTTTGCCGCCGCGAACATGAACGCCATGATCTTCCCGATGATTGTCGGCAAGTTGATTGGTGGTGTGACGGCGATTGGCGTAGCGATGATGCTGGTGCCAAAAGACGAAAATGTTCCGGCCGTTGTTGACGCGGAAACTGCAGAAGCAAAAGCGGAGGCGCAATCGTGAATACTCGCCAGCTACTGAGCGTCGGTATCGATATCGGCACCACCACCACTCAGGTGATCTTCTCCCGCCTTGAGCTGGTTAACCGTGCGGCAGTGTCGCAGGTGCCGCGCTACGAATTTATCAAACGCGAAATTAGCTGGCAAAGCCCGGTCTTCTTCACACCCGTCGATAAGCAGGGCGGGTTGAAAGAGGCTGAACTTAAAGCGCTTATCCTGGCCCAGTATCAGGCGGCGGGTATTGCGCCGGAAACGGTTGATTCCGGCGCGATCATCATTACCGGAGAAAGCGCGAAAACCCGCAACGCCCGTCCGGCGGTGATGACGCTCTCCCAGTCGCTGGGTGACTTCGTGGTGGCCAGTGCCGGTCCGCACCTGGAATCGGTGATTGCCGGTCACGGTGCCGGTGCACAAACGCTGTCTGAGCAGCGTCTGTGCAGCGTGCTGAATATCGACATCGGCGGCGGGACGTCAAACTACGTACTGTTTGATGCCGGAAAGGTCAGCGGCTCTGCGTGCCTGAACGTCGGGGGACGACTGCTGGAAACTGACGGTCAGGGGCGCGTGGTCCATGCGCACCAGCCGGGACAGATGATCGTCGACGAGGTGTTTGGTGCCGGTACCGACGCCCGAACGCTCAATGCCGCACAGCTTGTCCAGGTCGCGCGGCGAATGGCGAATCTGATCGTGGAAGTGATTGACGGCACGCCTTCTGCCCTGGCGCAGGCGCTGATGCAAACCGGTTTACTGCCTGCGGGCGTGAAACCGGATGTGATTACGCTTTCCGGAGGAGTGGGCGAGTGCTACCGCAACCAGCCTGCCGATCCGTTCTGTTTTTCTGACATTGGACCGCTGCTGGCGACGGCGCTGCATGAACATCCGCGCTTGCGTGAGATGAACGTGCAGTTCCCGGCGCAAACCGTGCGCGCCACGGTGATTGGCGCCGGGGCGCATACGCTGTCGCTGTCGGGCAGCACCATCTGGCTGGAAGGCGTGGCACTTCCGCTGCGCAATCTGCCGGTGGCGATCCCGGTTGACGACGCTGATTTGGTGGCGGCCTGGCAGTTGGCGCTGGTGCAGCTCGATCTTGATCCGAAAACAGACGCCTATGTGCTGGCGCTGCCCGGGTCGCTGCCGGTGCGCTACGCCGCGCTATTAACGGTCATCGACGCGCTGCTGGCCTTTGTCGCGCGTTATCCGAATCCGCATCCCCTGCTGGTGGTAGCCGAGCAGGATTTTGGTAAAGCCCTGGGCATGCTGTTACGCCCACAGTTACAGCAACACCCGCTGGCGGTCATCGATGAGGTGATTGTCCGGGCGGGGGACTATATCGACATTGGTACGCCTCTTTTTGGCGGATCGGTTGTGCCGGTGACGGTGAAATCACTCGCATTTCCTTCCTGAGGGAACGACTTATGAAACTAAAGACCACATTGTTCGGCAATGTTTATCAGTTTAAGGATGTAAAAGAGGTGCTGGCCAAAGCCAACGAACTGCGTTCGGGGGATGTGCTGGCAGGTGTCGCCGCGACAAGCTCACAGGAGCGCGTGGCGGCCAAACAGGTGTTGTCGGAAATGACGGTGGCGGATATTCGCAACAACCCGGTGATTTCCTATGAAGAGGACTGCGTCACGCGTCTGATTCAGGATGACGTCAACGAAACGGCCTATAACCGCATCAAAAACTGGAGCATCAGTGAGCTGCGCGAGTACGTGTTGAGTGATGAAACCTCTGTCGATGACATTGCGTTTATGCGCAAAGGGTTAACGTCAGAAGTGGTCGCTGGGGTGGCAAAAATTTGCTCCAACGCGGACCTGATCTACGGCGGCAAAAAAATGCCGGTGATCAAAAAAGCCAACACCACGATCGGCTTGCCGGGCACCTTCAGCTGCCGTTTGCAGCCGAACGACACCCGTGACGATGTGCAGAGTATTGCCGCGCAAATCTACGAAGGGCTTTCTTTCGGTGCGGGCGATGCGGTGATCGGAGTTAACCCGGTAACCGATGACGTGGAGAACTTAAGTCGCGTACTCGACACCGTGTATGGCGTGATCGACAAATATAACATTCCTACTCAGGGCTGCGTGCTGGCGCACGTTACTACCCAGATCGAAGCGATTCGTCGCGGCGCGCCGGGCGGGCTGATTTTCCAGAGTATCTGCGGTAGCGAGAAAGGCTTGAAAGAGTTCGGCGTTGAGCTGGCGATGCTGGACGAGGCGCGTGCAGTGGGCGCTGAATTCAACCGTATCGCCGGGGAAAACTGCCTGTACTTTGAGACCGGGCAGGGGTCTGCGCTTTCTGCTGGCGCTAACTTCGGTGCCGATCAGGTGACGATGGAAGCGCGTAACTACGGGCTGGCACGCCACTACGATCCGTTCCTGGTGAATACCGTTGTCGGCTTTATCGGGCCAGAGTATCTCTACAATGACCGCCAGATTATTCGCGCCGGTTTAGAAGATCACTTCATGGGCAAGCTGAGCGGCATTTCGATGGGCTGTGACTGTTGTTACACCAACCATGCCGATGCTGACCAGAACCTCAATGAAAACCTGATGATTCTGCTCGCCACCGCAGGCTGCAACTACATCATGGGCATGCCGCTCGGTGACGACATCATGCTCAACTATCAGACCACCGCGTTCCACGACACCGCGACGGTGCGCCAGTTGCTGAACCTGCGTCCGTCGCCGGAGTTTGAACGCTGGCTGGAAAACATGGGCATTATGGCAAACGGTCGCCTGACCAAACGGGCGGGCGATCCGTCACTGTTCTTCTGATGACGCGGGGATGACACACGATGGATCAAAAACAGATTGAAGAAATTGTACGCAGCGTAATGGCGTCAATGGGTGAGTCACAACCGCAGGCTCAAGCGCCGTCAGCGGAAGTGAAATGCAGCACCACGCAGTGCGCCGCACCAACGGGCGAAAGCTGTGCCATGGATTTAGGTTCAGCCGAAGCGAAAGCGTGGATTGGCGTTGAAAACCCGCACCGCGCAGAAGTGTTGACGGAGCTGCGTCGCAGCACCGCTGCACGTGTCTGTACCGGTCGTGCTGGCCCGCGTCCGCGTACCCAGGCGCTGCTGCGCTTCCTGGCTGACCACTCACGCTCGAAAGATACCGTGCTGAAAGAGGTGCCGGAAGAGTGGGTGAAAGCACAAGGCTTGCTGGAAGTGCGCTCGGAAATCAGTGACAAAAATCTGTACCTGACCCGCCCGGACATGGGCCGTCGTCTGAGTGCAGAAGCGATTGAAGCGCTGAAATCCCAGTGCGTGGCGAACCCGGATGTCCAGGTGATTGTCTCTGATGGCCTGTCTACGGATGCCATCACCGCCAACTACGAAGAGATTCTGCCGCCATTGTTGTCTGGATTAAAACAGGCTGGGCTGAAGGTTGGCACGCCGTTCTTTGTCCGCTATGGCCGCGTGAAAATCGAAGATCAGATTGGCGAGCTGCTGGGTGCGAAAGCGGTGATCCTGCTGGTCGGTGAACGTCCGGGCTTAGGCCAGTCGGAAAGTCTTTCCTGCTACGCCGTCTATTCACCGCGCGTGGCGACTACCGTTGAGGCCGACAGAACCTGTATTTCCAACATTCACCAGGGCGGTACGCCACCGGTCGAAGCGGCTGCGGTAATCGTGGATTTGGCCAAACGCATGCTGGAGCAAAAAGCGTCCGGCATCAACATGACCCGTTAAGGAGGCATCATGCCAGCATTAGATTTGATTAGACCTTCAGTCACCGCCATGCGCGTGATTGCCTCGGTAAATGACGGTTTTGCCCGCGAACTTAAATTACCGCCACATATACGTAGCCTCGGACTCATCACAGCAGACTCTGATGACGTGGCGTATATTGCCGCAGACGAAGCGACAAAACAGGCAATGGTCGAAGTGGTTTATGGCCGCTCGCTGTATGCCGGTGCGGCGCACGGACCCTCTCCAACGGCAGGTGAAGTGTTGATTATGCTCGGTGGACCTAACCCGGCGGAAGTTCGCGCGGGTCTGGATGCGATGGTGGCCAATATTGAAAATGGCGCCGCGTTCCAGTGGGCCAATGATGCAGAAAATACGGCTTTCCTGGCACACGTGGTATCGCGTACCGGTTCATACCTTTCTGCTACGGCGGGATGCGTACTGGGCGATCCGATGGCTTATCTGGTGGCTCCGCCATTAGAAGCAACCTACGGGATTGATGCTGCGCTGAAATCTGCCGATGTACAGATCGTTACCTACGTGCCGCCACCGTCAGAAACCAACTACTCGGCGGCGTTTTTAACCGGTAGCCAGGCCGCCTGTAAAGCAGCCTGTAACGCCTTCGCTGATGCTGTTCTGGATATTGCCCGTAATCCTGTCCAGCGCGCGTAAGAGAGGTTGCAATGATCAATTCACTGGGATTACTGGAAGTGGATGGCATGGTGGCTGCTGTAGACGCGGCGGATGCCATGCTGAAAGCCGCGAACGTGCGTCTGCTTAGCCACCAGGTGCTCGATCCTGGCAGGCTAACGCTGGTGGTGGAAGGCGATCTGGCGGCGTGTCGTGCAGCGCTGGATGCCGGTTGTGCTGCTGCTGCGCGTACAGGACGTGTTATCAGCCGCAAGGAGATAGGACGGCCGGATGATGACACCCAGTGGCTGATCGGTGGTTTTACGCGCCAGCCGAAAAAACCAGAACCGAAGAAATCAGAACCGAAGCCGGAAGTGACATCAGACGTGAAAACAGAGAAGACGCAGGAAGCACCGGTGTCCTCTGAATCCTCTGACGAATTACTGGCGCTGTTAACATCGGTCCGTCAGGGAATGACGGCAGGGGAAGTGGCCGCGCACTTTGGTTGGTCACTTGATAAAGCCAGAATTGCGCTGGAACAGCTCTTTTCTGCCGGAGCGTTGCGTAAACGCAGTAGTCGCTATCGCTTAAAAAATTAACCTGTCGGAGGGCCGGGGGCTTCAGCGAAGCTTCCGGCTTCAAAGGTCATGAAAAAGAAACGTACTGCAAACCTGCACCATCTTTATCATGAAGTATTACCCGAAGACGTTAAACTTACGCCGAAAGTGGAAGTGGACAATGTTCATCAGCGGCGAACAACGGATGTGTATGAGCACGCGCTGACCATTACCGCCTGGCAGCAGATCTACGACCAGCTGCATCCAGGTAAATTTCATGGCGAGTTCACTGAAATCCTGCTTGATGATATTCAGGTGTTCCGTGAATACACCGGTCTGGCGCTGCGTCAGTCCTGTCTCGTCTGGCCAAATTCATTCTGGTTTGGCATTCCGGCTACGCGCTGCGAACAGGGGTTTATTGGCACCCAATGTCTGGGTAGCGCTGAAATTGCGACCCGTCCGGGCGGGACGGAATTTGAGCTGAGTACGCCGGATGACTACACCATTCTTGGCGTCGTGATCTCTGAAGAGGCGATCGCTCGTCAGGCTAACTTCCTGCACAACCCGGAAAGGGTGCTGCATATGCTGCGCAACCAGTCGGCGCTGGAAGTAAAAGAACAACACAAAGCAGCGTTGTGGGGCTTTGTGCAACAGGCGCTGGCGACGTTTAGCGAGAATCCTGAGAATCTTCACCAGCCTGCGGTGCGCAAAGTGTTAGGGGATAATCTGCTGTTGGCGATGGGTACCATGTTGGATGAAGCCCAGCCGATCATCACCGCCGAGAGTATCAGCCATCAGAGTTACCGTCGGTTGCTGTCGCGTGCGCGCGAATATGTGCTGGAAAATATGTCGGAGCCGCTGACCGTGCTCGACCTGTGCAATCAGCTGCATGTCAGCCGAAGAACCTTGCAAAATGCCTTCCATGCGATCCTGGGGATCGGGCCGAATGCCTGGTTAAAACGCATTCGTTTGAACGCAGTCCGCCGTGAGCTTATCAGCCCGTGGTCGCAGAGTACGACGGTAAAAGATGCCGCGATGCAGTGGGGATTCTGGCATTTAGGGCAGTTTGCCACCGATTACCAGCAGCTGTTTGCCGAGAAACCGTCGCTCACGCTGCATCAGCGTATGCGTCAGTGGGCGTGATGAGATTATTGAGTCGGATGCGACGCTTCGCGTTTTATCCGACCTACGGGACGGTGCCATTATTGAAGTTGTAGGCCGGATAAGGCGTTAGCCGCCATCAGGCAATGACACCCAGTCGCGCACCTGAATAAACTCGCTAAGGGCGGCTTCCGGGCTGTTCGCTTCCGGCTGCCAGTCATACTCCCAGCGCACCAGCGGCGGCATCGACATCAGAATGGATTCCGTACGCCCGCCAGTCTGTAGACCAAACAGCGTGCCGCGATCCCACACCAGGTTAAATTCCACGTAGCGTCCACGACGATAAAGCTGGAAGTTGCGCTCGCGCTCACCCCAACTCATCGCTTTGCGCCGCTCAACGATCGGCAGATACGCGTCGGTATAGCCTGTGCCAACTGCTCGCATAAAATCGAAACAGTGGTCGAAGTCCGGGGTATTTAAATCATCGAAAAACAGTCCGCCGATGCCGCGCTGTTCGTTGCGATGCTTAAGGAAAAAGTAGTCATCGCACCACTTTTTGTAACGCGGGTAAATGTCATCGCCAAACGGCTGGCACAGCTCCAGCGCCGTACGGTGCCAGTGAACGGCGTCCTCTTCAAAGCCGTAGTAGGGCGTTAAATCAAAGCCACCGCCAAACCACCACACCGGATCGGCACCGGGTTTTTCGGCGATAAAAAACCGCACGTTGGCATGACTGGTGGGAATGTACGGGTTGAGCGGGTGCACCACCAGTGACACGCCCATCGCTTCAAAACTGCGCCCGGCCAGTTCTGGTCGATGTGCTGTCGCCGAGGCTGGCATCGCGTCACCATGGACATGGGAGAAATTCACGCCCGCTTGTTCAAAAATCCCACCGTTACGCAGCACCCGGCTGCGTCCGCCGCCACCCGCTTCGCGCTGCCAGCTATCTTCAACAAATTCAGCGCCGTCTACGGCAGACAGTTGCTGACAAATATCATCCTGCAGGCTGAGCAGAAACTGTTTAACGCGCTGGGCATCGGGCTTCATGATTAACGTTTCTTCGAGTGGGCTTTCTGGTTATCAAACCAGTGGAAATAGCTGATAACGCCATTGGCGATAGCGGTGGCAATTTTCTGCCGAAATGCCGTGGTGCCCAGCAGGCGTTCTTCTTCCGGGTTGGTAATAAATGAGGTTTCTACCAGCACCGAAGGAATGGACGGCGATTTTAGTACCACGAAGGCGGCCTGTTCTGTACTGCGGCTGTGCAGACGGTGTACTGGCTTGATCTTCTTCAGGATGTGCGACCCTAAGGTCAGGCTATTTTTAATGGTGTCGGTCTGAACCAGATCGAACAGCACTTGCTGCAACAAATGATCTTTGTCGGTGGCTTTTTTCCCGGCGACTTCATCCGCGCGGTTTTCACGATCGGACAGATACTTTGCCATGGCGCTACTGGCGCCGCGGTTAGACAGAGCAAAGACCGACGCCCCCGCCGCGCTGGGGTTAGTAAAACCGTCGGCGTGGATGGACATAAACAGGTCGGCACCGTGCTTGTGGGCGATCTCGACGCGGTCGTACAGCGGAATAAAGGTATCGCCGGAGCGGGTCAGCCGGGCATCGATCCCCTGGCTACGCAGGATGGATCGCACGTTTTTGGCAATCGCCAGCACCACGTGTTTTTCCTTCGAACCGTTGCGACCAATTGCCCCGGTATCAATGCCACCGTGACCCGGATCGAGAACCACAACGCGCTTTGCGCCTGATTTTTTCGCTTTCGGTTTACTGTGACCATTGCTGGTTTTTAGCGCTTCTTCTTTAGCGATAGCTGGCGACATACCTGACAGCGTCAGGGCAGCCAGCCCGGCTTTCAGCACCTGGCGGCGCGATGTGAGAGTTTTTAGTGGTTTAAAAGTGCTCATACGGCCTGAGTTGTAATAAATAAGTTCCAGATGTTATATCGTATCGCGTAGTCCGTTGCGACGGATCGGGATAATAATTGTTTTACTTTTCATTTCAATACGTGACAGTTGCCTATTATGCCATTTTTTACGCCGCTTCGCGTCAGATATTGGCTTAATCAGTTGTTCACGCCATAATCACTATTTTTAGGGCTAAAAAGGGTCTCAATACCATGGAGATACGCGTATTTCGCCAGGAAGATTTCGAAGAGGTTATCACCCTCTGGGAGCGCTGCGACCTGCTGCGTCCATGGAACGATCCGGAAATGGATATTGAGCGCAAGGTGAATCACGACGTCAGCTTGTTCCTGGTCGCCGAGGTGAACGGTGAAGTCGTTGGCACGGTGATGGGGGGTTACGACGGTCATCGCGGCTCAGCGTACTATCTTGGCGTACACCCTGAATTTCGTGCTCGTGGCATTGCGAATGCACTGCTCAGTCGGCTGGAGAAAAAGCTCATTGCCCGCGGATGTCCGAAGATTCAAATTATGGTGCGTGACGACAATGACATCGTGCTGGGCATGTATGAACGTCTGGGATATGAACATGCTGACGTACTCAATCTGGGCAAGCGCTTGATTGAAGATGAAGAGTACTGAGTTTCATCCCGCCGACTATGACGGTCACGGGCGTCTGCGCCTCCCTGTTTTGTTCTGGTGCGTGTTGCTGCTTCAGGCGCGCACGTGGGTGCTGTTTGTGATTGCGGGATCTTCTCGCGAGCAGGGCAACACCTTACTGAATTTGTTTTACCCCGATCACGATGCGTTCTGGCTGGGATTGCTCCCAGGCGTTCCGGCAGTGCTGGCGTTTTTACTCAGCGGGCGGCGTTTTGCATTTCCTGCGCTGTGGCGCTGGCTGCGCGGATTACTGATTTTGGCCCAGTTGGCGTTGCTTTGCTGGCAGCCACTGCTGTGGTTGGGGGGCGATCCGGTCAATGGCGTTGGGCTGGCGCTGCTGGTAGCCGATGTTGTCGCCCTGGTCTGGCTACTGACTAACCCGCGTTTACGTGCCTGTTTTGCCATCGAAAAAGAATAACGGCACTTTTTTATGAAGCCGGACTCCAAGCAACGTTAATTAATAAAGAAAGGATGTGAGATGAAATCGCTGCGTTTGATGTTATGCGCGATGCCGCTGGTACTGACCGGCTGCTCGACGCTCTCGTCGGTGAACTGGTCCGCCGCAAATCCGTGGAACTGGTTTGGTTCTTCGACGGAAGTCACCGAGCAGGGGGTGGGACAACTCACTGCTGCGACGCCGCTGGATGAGAAAGCCATTGCCGATGCGCTGGACGGAGATTATCGCCTGCGCAGCGGGATGAAGACCGACAACGGCAATGTGGTGCGCTTTTTTGAAGCAATGAAAGAAGATAAGTTGGCGATGGTGATCACTGGCGATGGGGGGACCATCAGCCGTATTGATGTACTGGACGGCGATATTTCGTCAGCGTCCGGTGCAGAAATCGGTACACCGTTTAGTGACCTTTACACCAAAGCGTTCGGTAATTGCCAGAAAGCGACCGGCGATGATAGTGCAGGTGTTGAGTGTAAAGCTGAGGGAAGTCAGCATATTAGCTACATTTTTTCCGGTGAGTGGAGCGGTCCTGAAGGCATAATGCCGTCTGACGATACGCTGAAAGACTGGAAAGTAAGCAAAATTATCTGGCGGCGTTAATTTGCGTCTGAACAAATCGACAGACTAAAAAAACAGGTAGAATAACGCCCATCAATGCCACGAGGTCGTGGCATCTTTTTTTCAGGAGGAACAATGTCTCAGGTTCAGAGTGGCATTTTGCCAGAACATTGCCGTGCGGCGATTTGGATTGAAGCCAATGTAAAAGGCGACGTTGAGGCTTTGCGCGCTGCCAGCAAAACATTTGCTGATAAGTTGGCGACCTTTGAAGCAAAATTCCCGGATGCACATCTGGGCGCGGTTGTGGCTTTCGGTAACAAAACCTGGCGCACGCTGAGCGGTGGCGTAGGGGCTGAAGAGTTAAAGGACTTTATCCCTTACGGTAAAGGTCTGGCCCCGGCAACGCAGTATGACGTGCTGATCCACATTCTTTCTCTGCGTCATGACGTGAATTTCTCTGTTGCGCAGGCGGCCATGGACGCCTTTGGTGATTGCATCGACGTGAAAGAAGAGATCCACGGTTTCCGTTGGGTCGAAGAGCGTGATCTGAGCGGCTTCGTTGATGGTACGGAAAACCCGGCCGGGGAAGAGACGCGTCGTGACGTTGCGGTTATCAAAGATGGCGTGGATGCGGGTGGTAGCTATGTGTTCGTGCAGCGCTGGGAGCACAACCTGAAGCAGCTGAACCGCATGAGCATCCACGATCAGGAAATGATGATTGGTCGCACCAAAGAAGCTAACGAAGAGATCGACGGCGACGATCGCCCGGCCACCTCTCACCTGAGCCGCGTAGATTTGAAAGAAGACGGTAAAGGGCTGAAAATTGTCCGCCAGAGCCTGCCATACGGTACCGCCAGCGGTACGCACGGTCTGTACTTCTGCGCTTACTGCGCGCGCCTGCACAATATTGAGCAGCAACTGCTGAGCATGTTCGGCGACACCGACGGTAAACGTGACGCCATGCTGCGCTTCACCAAGCCGGTGACCGGCGGCTATTATTTTGCGCCATCGCTGGACCGCTTAATGGCGCTGTGAGAGTGAGTTGCCGGATGGTGGCATAACGCCTTCTCCGGACTACACACTGGCGTAAAATACATCTCCCCGCACCGTCGGGGATTTTTTTTACCTGAAATTAACCTGATTTAGTGAGCCATTTCGCAGCACTGATTTGTTAATGCTGTATCTTCTGCGTGAATGAAGCGGATGCTTCATATTCAAAAGGAGAATATTGAAATGGGAAAACTCACGGGCAAAACAGCATTGATTACGGGCGCATCTCAGGGTATTGGCGAAGGGATCGCCAGAACATTTGCCCGCCACGGTGCGAACCTGATCTTGCTGGATATCTCCGATGAGATTGAAAAACTGGCGGATGAGCTTGTTGGACGCGGTCACCGTTGTACGGCAGTTCATGCGGACGTCAGAGATTTTGCTTCTGTCACCGCGGCGGTAAAACGCGCGAAGAACATTGAGGGCAAAATCGATATTCTGGTCAACAACGCAGGCGTATGCCGTCTCGGCAGCTTCCTTGAAATGAGCGATGAAGATCGCGACTTCCATATTGATATCAACATCAAAGGTGTCTGGAACGTGACGAAAGCCGTTCTGCCGGAGATGGTTGCTCGCAAGGATGGGCGCATCGTGATGATGTCATCCGTCACCGGCGATATGGTCGCCGATCCGGGCGAAACGGCCTATGCACTGTCAAAAGCCGCGATTATCGGCTTAACCAAATCGCTGGCGGTGGAATACGCGCAATCCGGCATCCGCGTTAATGCGATTTGCCCCGGCTATGTCCGCACGCCAATGGCGGAAAACATCGCGCGTCAGTCTAACCCGGACGATCCGGAATCAGTGTTGACTGAAATGGCAAAAGCCATTCCGCTGCGTCGCCTGGCGTGTCCGCTTGAAGTCGGTGAACTGGCGGCGTTCCTGGCGTCTGATGAGTCCAGCTACTTAACCGGCACGCAGAACGTGATCGATGGCGGCAGTACCCTGCCAGAAAGCGTTAGCGTCGGCGTCTGAGTGATGCCTGTCTCCTCCCCGCGAACAGGGGAGGAGTTACCTCTTATTCTCTTTTCAACTTTCAAATCATCAAACGGTATATAAAACCGTTACTCCTTTTACTCCCGTTATAAATATGATGGCCATAAGAAAGTCATTAAATTTATAAGGGTGCGCAATGGCCGTTAACTTACTGAAAAAAAGAACCCTGACGCTGGCGGCGCTGCTGCTGGTCGGTCAGGCGCAGGCAACGGAACTGCTGAACAGTTCCTATGATGTGTCTCGTGAGCTGTTTGCCGCCCTTAACCCGTCGTTTGAACAGCAATGGGCGCAGGATAACGGCGGTGACAAGCTGACGATTAAACAATCTCATGCCGGGTCATCAAAACAGGCGCTGGCGATTCTGCAGGGGCTGAAAGCCGACGTCGTCACCTATAACCAGGTCACTGACGTGCAGATTCTGCATGACAAAGGAAAGCTGATTCCGGCCGACTGGCAAAGCCGTCTGCCAAATAACAGCTCGCCGTTCTATTCCACAATGGGCTTCCTGGTGCGCAAAGGGAACCCGAAAAATATCCATGACTGGAATGACCTGGTGCGTTCTGACGTCAAACTGATCTTCCCAAACCCGAAAACCTCCGGTAACGCGCGCTATACCTATCTGGCGGCGTGGGGTGCGGCGGCAAAAGCGGACGGCGGCGATAAAGCTAAAACCGAACAGTTCATGACCCAGTTCCTGAAAAATGTTGAAGTCTTTGATACCGGCGGTCGCGGTGCCACCACCACCTTTGCAGAACGTGGGCTGGGCGACGTGCTGATCAGCTTCGAATCAGAAGTGAACAACATTCGTAAGCAGTATGAAGCGCAGGGTTTCGAGGTCGTTATTCCTAAGACCAATATCCTCGCCGAGTTCCCGGTGGCGTGGATCGATAAAAACGTGCAGGCCAATGGCACTGAGAAAGCGGCGAAAGCCTACCTGAACTGGCTGTACAGCCCGCAGGCGCAGACCATCATCACGGATTATTACTACCGTGTGAATAACCCGCAGGTGATGGACAAGCTGAAAGATAAATTCCCGCAGACCGAGTTGTTCCGCGTGGAAGATCAGTTTGGCGCATGGCCTGAGGTGATGAAAACGCACTTTGTCAGCGGCGGTGAGCTGGACAAACTGTTGGCGGCGGGGCGTAAGTAAATGTTTGCTGTTTCCTCCCGACGCGTGCTGCCCGGCTTTACCTTAAGCCTGGGCACCAGCTTACTGTTTGTCTGCCTGATATTGCTGCTGCCGCTCAGTGCGCTGGTGATGCAACTGGCGCAAATGAGCTGGGCGCAATACTGGGAAGTGATTACCAATCCGCAGGTGGTGGCAGCCTATAAGGTAACGCTGCTGTCCGCGTTTGTGGCCTCGATCTTTAACGGCGTGTTCGGCCTGCTGATGGCGTGGATCTTAACCCGCTATCGCTTTCCAGGTCGCACGCTGCTGGATGCGTTAATGGACCTGCCGTTTGCGCTGCCTACGGCAGTGGCGGGCCTGACGCTGGCCTCGCTGTTTTCGGTTAACGGTTTTTACGGCGAGTGGCTGGCGAAACTGGATATTAAAGTAACCTACACCTGGCTCGGTATTGCGGTCGCCATGGCGTTCACCAGCATTCCGTTCGTAGTGCGTACCGTACAGCCGGTGCTGGAAGAGTTAGGCCCGGAGTATGAAGAAGCTGCGGAAACGCTCGGCGCCACGCGCTTGCAGAGCTTTCGTAAAGTGGTGCTGCCGGAATTATCTCCGGCGCTGGTTGCCGGGATCGCACTCTCGTTCACCCGCAGCCTGGGGGAATTTGGTGCGGTTATCTTCATCGCCGGGAACATCGCCTGGAAAACGGAAGTCACTTCGCTGATGATTTTTGTCCGCTTGCAGGAGTTTGACTATCCCGCCGCCAGCGCGATTGCGTCGGTGATCCTCGGGGCATCGCTGTTGCTGCTGTTTTCGATTAACACCCTGCAGAGTCGCTTTGGTCGACGCGTGGTAGGTCACTGATGGCAGAGATTACCCAATTGAAACGCTATGGCGCGCCCCGCATCAACTGGGGGAAATGGTTTCTGATCGGCACGGGTATGCTGGTCTCCGCGTTCATTTTGCTGGTGCCGATGATTTATATCTTCGTGCAGGCGTTCAGCAAGGGATTAATGTCGGTATTACAGAACCTGGCCGACCCGGACATGCTGCACGCTATTTGGCTAACGGTGCTGATTGCGCTGATCGCGGTACCGGTGAACCTGGTGTTTGGCGTGCTGCTGGCGTGGCTGGTCACGCGCTTTAACTTCCCCGGTCGCCAGTTGCTGCTGACGTTGCTGGATATCCCGTTTGCCGTGTCGCCAGTGGTCGCCGGTCTGGTCTATCTGCTGTTCTACGGTTCCAACGGCCCGCTCGGCGGCTGGCTGGATGAGCACAACCTACAGGTGATGTTCGCTTGGCCGGGAATGGTGCTGGTCACGGTCTTCGTCACCTGTCCGTTTGTGGTGCGTGAGCTGGTACCGGTGATGTTGAGCCAGGGCAGCAATGAAGACGAGGCGGCTATTCTACTTGGCGCATCCGGCTGGCAGATGTTCCGCCGCGTGACCTTGCCAAACATTCGCTGGGCGCTGCTGTACGGCGTGGTGCTGACCAACGCCCGCGCGATTGGCGAGTTTGGCGCGGTGTCGGTGGTGTCCGGCTCGATTCGCGGCGAAACCCTGTCTCTGCCTTTGCAGATTGAATTACTGGAGCAGGACTACAACACCGTCGGCTCCTTTACCGCTGCGGCGTTATTAACGCTGATGGCGATTGTTACCCTGTTTTTGAAGAGCATGTTGCAATGGCGTCTGGAGAACCAGGAAAAACGCGCGCAGCAGGAGGAAAATCATGAGCATTGAGATTGCCAATATTAAGAAGTCTTTTGGTCGCACCCAGGTGCTGAACGATATCTCACTGGATATTCCTTCAGGTCAGATGGTCGCGCTGCTGGGGCCGTCCGGTTCAGGAAAAACTACGCTGCTGCGCATTATTGCCGGGCTGGAGCATCAGTCCAGCGGGCATATTCGCTTTCACGGTACGGACGTCAGTCGTCTGCACGCTCGCGAGCGTAAGGTGGGGTTTGTATTCCAGCACTACGCGCTGTTCCGGCATATGACCGTCTTCGACAATATCGCCTTTGGTCTGACGGTACTACCACGTCGCGAGCGTCCGAATGCGGCGGCGATCAAAGAAAAAGTCACCAAACTGCTGGAAATGGTACAGTTGGCCCATCTGGCAGAACGCTTCCCGGCGCAGCTTTCCGGCGGTCAAAAGCAGCGCGTGGCGCTGGCGCGTGCGCTGGCGGTAGAGCCGCAGATCCTGCTGCTCGACGAACCATTTGGCGCGCTTGATGCCCAGGTGCGTAAAGAATTGCGTCGCTGGCTGCGTCAGTTGCATGAAGAACTGAAATTCACCAGCGTGTTCGTTACCCACGATCAGGAAGAAGCGACGGAAGTGGCGGATCGCGTGGTGGTGATGAGTCAGGGTCATATCGAGCAGGCCGATGCGCCGGATCAGGTATGGCGTGAACCGGCCACCCGCTTTGTGCTGGAGTTTATGGGCGAAGTGAACCGCCTGCAGGGCACCGTACGCGGTGGGCAGTTCCACGTTGGCGCGCATCGCTGGCCGCTGGGATATACGCCCGCGTATCAGGGACCGGTCGATTTGTTCCTGCGTCCGTGGGAAGTCGATGTGAGCCGCCGTACCAGCCTCGATTCGCCGCTGCCGGTACAGGTGCTGGAAGCCAGTCCGAAAGGTCACTACACCCAATTAGTTGTCCAGCCACTGGGGTGGTATAACGAGCCGCTGACGGTGGTGATGCAGGGCGATAACCCCCCAAGCCGCGGTGAACGTCTGTTTGTGGGACTGCAAAATGCGCGTCTGTATAACGGTGAACAGCGGATTGAAACGCGTGAAACCGAACTTGCTCTGGCACAATCCGCCTGATAGGTTAATTCGCATAGTTATCGCCCGGTGGCGCTATGCTTACCGGGCCTACGGGCTAAATCATGACCTGTAGGCCGGGTAAGCGCAGCGCCACCCGGCATTTTATTGAGCAGAAAACGTGAACACATTAGAACAAACAATTGGCAATACGCCTCTGGTAAAACTGCAACGTCTGGCGCCGGATAACGGCAGTGAAATTTGGGTCAAGCTGGAAGGCAATAACCCGGCAGGGTCGGTAAAAGATCGTGCCGCGCTGTCAATGATTGTCGAAGCGGAAAAACGTGGAGAAATTAAGCCTGGTGATGTGCTGATCGAGGCGACCAGCGGCAATACCGGGATCGCGCTGGCGATGATTGCTGCGCTGAAAGGCTATCGTATGAAGCTGTTGATGCCGGACAACATGAGTCAGGAGCGTCGTGCCGCGATGCGCGCCTACGGTGCTGAGCTGATTCTGGTTAGCAAAGAGCAGGGCATGGAAGGGGCGCGCGACTTAGCCCTGGAGATGGCTCAGCGCGGTGAGGGCACGCTACTCGATCAGTTTAACAACCCTGATAATCCGTATGCGCATTACACCACCACCGGGCCGGAGATCTGGCAGCAAACCTCAGGCCGTATCACTCATTTCGTTTCCAGTATGGGCACCACCGGCACCATTACCGGCGTGTCACGTTTTCTACGCGAGCAGGATAAACCCGTGACCATCGTCGGATTACAACCGGAAGAGGGCAGCAGTATTCCGGGGATACGTCGCTGGCCCGCGGAATATATGCCGGGGATTTTTAACGCTTCGCTGGTGGATGAAGTACTGGATATTCATCAGGACGACGCTGAGAAAACCATGCGTGAGCTGGCGGTTCGCGAGGGTATTTTTTGTGGTGTGAGTTCCGGCGGCGCGGTAGCCGGTGCGCGCCGTATAGCAGAGCAAAATCCTGGTGCGGTTGTGGTGGCGATCGTTTGCGATCGCGGCGATCGCTATCTCTCGACCGGCGTGTTCGGTGAAGAGCACTTCAACCAGGGATTAGGGATCTAATTTGTAGGCCTGATAAGCGTAGCGCCATCAGGCAAACATACGACACGATCGCCGGATGATGACGTAAAGCGTGTTATCCGGCCTGCAATGTTCAATCGTTACGTTTTTCTACCAGCAAATCAAGGAACTGCCACAACTTCTCGTTCATCTGCGCGTAGTTCCATTCACGCATTTCTGTAACGGATCGAATAAACGGTTTACCTTTGGCATCCGCCAGTTCCTGCTCTGAGTGCTGGATCAGTCCTTCAACCGCTTCGGCAGTGAATTCCATATGGCACTGGAAACCATAGACAAAATTACCGTACTGCACAATTTGTCGTGGGCAACCCTCGCTGGTGGCAAGAACCGTGGCCTGATCGGTTAACCCCGGCATATCGTTATGCCAGTGCCCGACCATCAGCGGTGAACCGAAGTGGGCGATCAGCGGATGCGTTTTACCTGCCTCGGTCAACGTAATGGGGTAATGACCAATCTCTTTTTCCGGGCTTTGACACACTCTCGCCCCCAGAGCCTCACCGATCAGCTGCGAACCGAGACAAATACCGACCACAATCTTACGCGCCGCAATCGCCTGGTTGATCAGGTGCTGTTCAGCCTGAGCATCAAAATATGGGCACTCTGCCAGCGTGGTACGCGGTGATTGCGGGCCACCGAAGACCACCAGCATATCGAAACCGTCGGCACTGGCGGGAACGGACTCTCTGGCGTAAACGCGCGACCAGCTGATGGCGTAACCACGTTCTTCGGCCCATGGCAGATATGCGCCAGCAGATTCAAATGACTCATGAATAACAAAATGAACTCGCATGTATTCTCTCCGGTTAGCGCTTCAGCGCCTGATGAATATCAGCCGCCAGCCTGGTAATGTCGTGGTCGTCTAATGTTGACAGCGTAATACGCAGGCCGTGTGACGGCGCATTGATGCCAAATACTTCGCCTTCTCGTACCAGCCAGCCGGCTTTCGCCAACGCGAAAGCGAGCGACTGGCTGTGGGTCTGTAGCGGCAGCCACAGATTCAGACCATCGCCTGCGGCAAGTTCAATGCCCTGTTGCTGAAGGGCCTGGCTTAGCTTTTGTTGCTGAGAGGCGTAAAACTGCTGAGTCTGCACCAGCGTGCGCTGATAGTTCTCATCACTCAGACAGGCGCAGGCCAAATCCTGCAACAGATGGCTGACCCACTGACTGCCGGCGTTAAGCCGCAGACGCAGTTTTGCCGAGGTATCGGGATCGCTGGCAACGATGGCGAGGCGTAGATCCGGGCCTAATGTTTTTGACATCGAACAGATGACTGCCCAGTGTTTTGTCTGCGGCGCAATCACCGGATACAACGGGGATGCGGACAGCAGGGCAAAGTGATCGTCGATAATCACCAGCGTTTGCGGGTAGCGTGACAGGATATCCTGCAACCGGGCGGCGCGGATAGCACTGAGGCTACAGCCGGTTGGATTGTGCGCGCGCGGGGTGATGATCACCGCCCGAGCTCCTTTCTGTAGCGCCAGCTCCAGCATGTCTGGCTGCATGCCTTCGCTGTCCACGCTGACCGGGCTTGCTGAGTACCCGGCATAACGCAGCATATTGATGCTGCTTAAAAAACAGGGATCTTCGACGGCGACGCTATCACCCGGCAGCAAATGGGCGCACAGTAGCCGTTCGATGGCATCAATGGCGCCGCTGGTAATATCAATTTCACCTGGGCCGGGCAGGACATCCTGCATCCATTGCGTCGCCCACGTCTTAAGCCCAGGGGAGACGACCTCGTCGCCATATAAGCGGGGGGGTTTATTTATTTTCGCGAAATAGTGACTCAGGTCGGGGAGGCGTGAAGGCGCAGGATTGCCGCCGGAAAGGTCGGTTAGCGGTGTATCCGGATTCCCCCCTTCCAGCGCAACGGGCGAGGATACGCCCTTGATTACCGTGCCGTTACGTCCCTGGCTAAGTGCCAGTCCGGTAGTGACCAGGCGTTTATAGGCCGCTGCGACAGTATTGCGATTAACGTTTAATACCGTTGCCAGATCCCTGACCGGCGGCAGCGTGTCTCCTGCGACAAGTGCGCCTGTAGTGATATGTTGACGAATACTGTCAAAAATTTCGTTAGCGGTTTTTCCGTCGATCATTATTGACCTATGACAAAATGAATTTTAGCATATGACGATAATAGTGAGGCATCAGCCCGCTGTCCAGCGAGAGGAGAGGTTTATGGAGCAGGAGAGTGAAATACAGTCAGTGCTCTTCGATGACAAGCATCGGGCGTTACAAACCGATATCGTCGCCGTCCAGTCACAGGTGGTGTATGGCAGCGTAGGCAACAGTATTGCCGTGCCGGCCATTAAAGCACATGGGTTACGGGTGACGGCGGTACCGACGGTGTTGTTCAGTAACACCCCACATTATGA
Organism: Citrobacter freundii; assembly: GCF_029717145.1. NCBI lineage: Bacteria > Pseudomonadati > Pseudomonadota > Gammaproteobacteria > Enterobacterales > Enterobacteriaceae > Citrobacter > Citrobacter freundii. The sequence goes on from NZ_CP099222.1 coordinate 1,389,711, forward strand.
AACCTTTTATGGCGGGATTATCCCCGGCGACTGGTTTAATGGTTATCTCACTGCTTTACATGAGCGCGATGCCTTACGTGAACTCAAGGCGGTAACGACCGGCTATATGGGAAGCGCAGAGCAGATAGCGCTGCTAGCACGGTGGCTGGAAACCGTTCGCGCCGCGCATCCAGAGCTGTGTATTCTGGTCGATCCGGTGATGGGTGATATCGACAGCGGGATGTACGTGAAGGCCGAGATTCCGGAGGCGTACCGCACGCACCTGCTCCCGCTGGCGCAGGGCGTGACGCCGAACGTGTTTGAACTGCAAATGCTGAGTGGAAAACCGTGTCGCACGCTCGATGAGGCGATTTTGGCGGCAAAATCTCTGCTCACCGACACGCTGAAATGGGTGGTAATCACCAGTGCGCCAGCTGATGTCGAGGAGGTGATCAACGTGGCGGTGGTGACGGCTGAAACGGTTGAGGTGTTAGCCCACCCGCGGGTGAAAACGGACCTCAAGGGAACCGGCGATCTGTTTTGCGCTGAACTGATAAGCGGTATCGTTGCAGGAAAAGCGCTTACCGCCGCCACACATGATGCTGCGCAGCGCGTGCTGGAAGTGATGACCTGGACCCACCTGTGCGGGTGTGATGAATTAATTCTGCCGCCGGCAGGGGAGGCGCGATGAAGAGTTATCGGTTGGTGGTTCGCCAGCATGGACGTTTAGTGGGGCATTTCGATACCAGCGGCACCGAGGCGCTGGAAGATATCTGCGTGGCGCGCGCGATGTTTGGTATTGCCGGAGGATATGACTGTGAACTGCTGGTGGCGGATTCAGAAAGACGGATGCTGGAAAGCGGGCCTGAAGGGATGAAAATTTTGATGCGCGAAGCGTGTTACCGCCCGATGACCTCGCAGATTTAATGCCGGATGGTGGCGTGAACGCCTTATCCGGCCTACGGTGAGAGTTTCTTTGTAGGCCGGATAAGCGCTGCGCCATCCGGTAAAGTGCTGCCTGATTGCCGGATGGCAGCGTAAACGCCTCATCCGGCCTACGCAGAATTACTTCTTGATGCGGATAACCGGGGTTTCGCCCACGGTCACGCTACCGGACAGTTTGATCAGTTCTTTGATTTCGTCCATGTTGGAGATAACAACCGGCGTCAGGGTAGACTTGGCTTTTTCTTCCAGCAGTGCCAGATCGAATTCAATAACCGGGTCGCCCACTTTAACGCGTTGACCTTCTTCAGCAATACGCTTGAAGCCTTCGCCTTTCAGTTCAACGGTATCAATACCGAAGTGAACGAACAGCTCAATGCCGCTATCAGATTCGATAGAGAACGCATGGTTGGTTTCAAAGATTTTGCCGATGGTGCCGTCTACAGGGGCAACCATTTTGTTACCGGTTGGTTTGATAGCGATGCCATCACCAACGATTTTTTCAGCAAAAACTACATCCGGCACGTCTTCGATGTTGACGATCTCGCCAGAGAGCGGAGCTATAATCTCAATAGTTCCGGTGTCTTTCTTATCATCAGAAACCAGAGATTTCAGTTTATCGAACAAACCCATGATCTTCTCCTAAGCAGTAAATTGGGCCGCATCTCGTGGATTAGCAGATTGTTTTTTCTTCAATGAACTTGTTAACCAGCGTCATTAACTCGTCCGTTGTCGGTTGAGCAAGAGCCTGCTCTGCTAACACCTTCGCATCTTCGAAGTTCGTGTTACGGATAATCTTCTTAATGCGCGGGATAGAAATGGCGCTCATAGAGAATTCGTCCAGACCCATCCCCAGCAACAGAAGTGTAGCACGTTCGTCGCCTGCAAGCTCACCACACATGCCGGTCCATTTGCCTTCAGCATGAGAAGCATCAATAACTTGCTTGATCAGCGTCAGAACAGATGGCGACATCGGTTGGTAAAGGTGGGAAATCATATCATTACCACGGTCAACTGCCAGGGTGTACTGCGTTAAATCATTGGTGCCGATACTAAAGAAGTCAACTTCTTTGGCTAAATGACGTGCAATGGTTGCCGCAGCCGGTGTTTCCACCATCACGCCAATCTCAATGGTTTCGTCAAATGCTTTGCCTTCGTCACGCAGTTCCTGTTTGTAGATTTCGATCTCTTTGCGCAGTGCGCGTACTTCTTCAACAGAGATGATCATCGGGAACATGATGCGCAGTTTGCCGAAAGCAGAGGCACGCAGGATGGCGCGAACCTGGTCACGCAGGATTTCTTTACGATCCAGCGCGATACGAATAGCACGCCAGCCCAGGAACGGGTTTTCTTCTTTCGGGAAGTTCATGTACGGCAGCTCTTTATCGCCGCCAATGTCCATGGTACGCACGATGACCGCCTGCGAGCCACAGGCTTCAGCAACGGCTTTATACGCAGCAAACTGTTCTTCTTCAGTTGGCAGCGAGTCACGGTCCATAAACAGGAATTCGGTACGATACAGACCCACGCCTTCAGCGCCATTACGCTCAGCGCCTTCAACGTCACGCACGGTACCGATGTTGGCGCACACTTCAACCTGATGACCGTCCAGCGTGATAGCTGGCAGATCTTTCAGCTTAGCGAGTTCCGCTTTCTCGGTAGCAACTTGCTCCTGAACGGCACGCAGTTGCTCAATAACGTCGTTGGTTGGATTGACGTAAACCAGATTGTTTACGGCATCCAGAATCAGATAGTCGTCGTTTTTCACCTGAGAGGTGACGCTGCTGGTACCCACGATGGCAGGCAGTTCCAGAGAACGCGCCATGATTGAGGTATGGGAAGTACGTCCACCCGCGTCAGTGATGAAACCCAGCACCTTATTCAGGTTCAGCTGTGCGGTTTCTGACGGTGTCAGATCGGCGGCAACCAGGATAACTTCGTCCTGAATAGCGCTCAGGTCAATAATTGCCAGACCCAGGATGTTACGCAGCAGGCGTTTACCGATGTCACGTACGTCAGCCGCACGTTCTTTCAGGTATTCATCATCCAGCTCTTCCAGAGCGGTGGCCTGACCTTCGATAATTTCATGTGCAGCTGCGTCAGCCGTCATGTGCTTATCTTTAATCAGGGCTATGATTTCCTGCTCCAGCTCCTCATCTTCGAGCAGCATGATATGCCCTTCAAAGATGGCTTCTTTTTCTTCACCGAACGTTTCACCAGCTTTGGTTTTGATCGCTTCCAGTTGCGCAGATGCCTTGGCACGACCGCTCAGAAAACGTTCAACTTCCTGATCAACCTTGTCGGCAGAAATTTTTTTCCGGTCAATGACGATTTCGTCTTCTTTCAGCAGCAGTGCTTTGCCGAAAGCGATACCCGGGGATGCTAAAATGCCTGAAATCATAACCCTACCTTACTTGTGACTGATATTGAAAAGAACTCGTTGAACTTACTCGAGTTCAGCCATCAGTTTAACCAGATGCTCAACTGCTTTCTGCTCGTCTTCGCCTTCTGCGGAAAGGGTAACAACGGTGCCCTGAGTCAGGCCCAGAGTCTGCAGTTTAAACAGGCTTTTGGCGCTAGCGCTTTTGCCGTTGGAAGTCACAGTAATTTCAGACGTAAAGCCTTTTGCTTCTTTAACGAACTGAGCAGCAGGGCGAGTATGCAGACCGTTCGGAGCGGTAATGGTAACTTCTTGCTGGAACATTATATTTCCCCAACTTATAGGTTTAGTGTTGTGGAACTAAAGTCTAGCCTGGCGGCTCAACTTTAGCCTGTATTGTTAGCGTCGACCTAAACAGGTCGCGACACAAAAGGAGTTCGGTGCAATCCGTTGCGGGCAACTTCTTGCCACTGACGTTTCTTTCGTCATTAAACATTATGCCGCGAAAGGAAGAATTGAACCAAATCATTAAATCGATTCAGCTCGCGCTTTTCCTGTAACGATTAATTTCGCGCATCAAAATAATTAGTTTGGTTAAATACCAGTTCCGGCGGGTTGAATCAATGCCAGGTGGGGTGAAACTTTGAAGCAGGCCACAAAAAAGCACCCAAAAGGGTGCTTTTTTACGCGTTTTTAACATGCTGGCATTACTGTTGCAGTTCTTTCTCAGTAAAGAGATCGGCAAACAGTGCAGTGCTCAGATAACGCTCACCCGATGACGGTAGAATAACCACTATATTCTTATTGGTAAAGGTTTCATCTTCCTGGAGTTTAAGCGCGGCAGCAACCGCGGCTCCTGAAGAGATACCTGCCAGAATACCTTCTTCTTCCATCAAGCGACGCGCGGTAGAGATAGCCTCGTCGTTAGTGATGGCGACCACTTTATCAATCAGTTTCAGATCGAGGTTGCCCGGAATGAAACCAGCGCCAATGCCCTGAATTTTATGTGGACCAGGCTTGAGTTCTTCACCCGCCAACGCCTGAGCGATGACCGGAGAATCTGTCGGTTCTACGGCAACGGTGATCAAATCCGCTTTGCCTTTGGTTCCTTTGATATAACGGGAAACGCCGGTCAGCGTACCGCCGGTGCCAACGCCGGAGATAAACACATCCACCTGACCATCGGTGTCTTCCCAGATTTCCGGGCCGGTGGTTTTTTCGTGAATTTCCGGGTTAGCCGGGTTACTGAATTGCTGAAGCAGCAGGAATTTTTCCGGATTGCTGGCAACAATTTCTTCTGCTTTCTGAATCGCGCCCTTCATGCCTTTTGCGCCTTCAGTCAGCACCAGATTTGCACCCAGCGCTTTCAGCAGCTTACGACGCTCAATACTCATCGTTTCCGGCATCGTCAGGGTCAGCTTGTAACCGCGCGCGGCAGCAACGTAGGCCAGGGCAATACCGGTGTTACCGCTGGTCGGTTCAACCAGTTCAATACCCGGTTTCAGCACACCACGTTTTTCGGCATCCCAAATCATATTGGCACCGATACGGCATTTGACGCTAAAGCTCGGGTTGCGTGATTCTACCTTCGCCAGAATGCGTCCGTTACCGATACGGTTCAGTCGAACCAGCGGCGTATGACCGATAGTCAGCGAGTTGTCTTCAAAAATCTTACTCATGGCCTGTCCTTAACTGTATGAAATTGGGATACCGCATCAGCATACCTGTTGAGAAAGTATGGGGAAGTAAGGAAATCGCATATCTATATGCTGATGAGAAATAATGCCTTGCAGTATGGAATAAGAGCGGGCATAAGACGGCCCGCATTTACACATTTTTGCATTACTTCCATAACGCGTGCTTAGCACGATAGCAATCTACCCACATCGCGGTGGCACCGCAAACGGCAACCGGCATGATAAACATGTTGAGCACAGGGATCAGGGTGAACAGGCTGGTCAGCGCGCCAAACTGCATATTGGTGACTTTGCGCGTGCGCAGGGCGGTACGCATCTCTTTGAACGGCACTTTGTGGTTATCAAACGGGTAATCACAATATTGGATAGCCAGCATCCACGCGCTAAACAGGAACCACAGTACTGGCGCAACGGTCTGTCCAATGCCGGGGATAAAATAGAGCAGCAGCAGTACGACAGCGCGCGGAAGGTACCAGGCCAGCTTTTGCCATTCACGTTTCATAATACGCGGAACATCTTTCATAATACCGAGCACGCCGGTGTCGGGTGGCGTTGCGCCGGTCAGTCGCGCTTCCAGTTGTTCAGCCAGTAAGCCGTTAAACGGTGCCGCGATCCAGTTGGCAAGCGTGGAGAAAAAATAGCCAAATACCAGCAGCACGGAGAATGTCACAATGGGCCACAGCAAATAACTGAGCCACTGTAGCCAGTCCGGAACATGACTCATTAGAGCGGGTATCCAGCTATCCAGTTGGCTAAATAACCACCAGAACGCGCCCCCCATCAGCAAAATGTTCACCAGCAACGGCAGGAGAACAAAGCGACGGATCCCCGGTTGGTTGATGAGCTTCCATCCCTGAGAAAAATAATAAAAACCGCTGCGTGGTACACTTGCAGATGATGAAACCATAGTCGGGACATGCTCCTTGTGGTCTAAGTCCAGGTCAACTTCGCGTATATTACCGGGTTGTTGAGCGTTAGGCTGTTCAGAAATGTTCGAAAAAACAGCAAAAAGCACGATTTTATTCATCTTTATGCTGTGAAAGCCAAGAGTACACTTGCACTAGACGTAATCGGCAAATACTCTTAGTGAGTAAATGTTTGCCGTGGTGGCAAGGTGTTAGAACAACAGAGAATATAATGATGCAGGATTTGCGTCTGATATTAATCATTGTTGGCGCGATCGCCATAATCGCTTTACTGGTACATGGTTTCTGGACTAGCCGTAAAGAACGGTCTTCTATATTCCGCGATCGCCCACTGAAACGCATGAAGTCTAAACGTGATGACGAGGATTCTATCGACGATAACGTCGAGGAAGACGAAGGCGTGGGCGAAGTCCGCGTACATCGTGTGAATCATGCTCCCGGCAGCGGTCAGGAACATGGTGTTCCTCCTCAGTCGCCGCAACACCAGTACCAGCCGCCTTATGCGTCTGCTCAGCCGCGTCAACCCGCGCAGCAGCCCGCTCAAGCGCCGGTACCGCCGCCGCATGTTCAGCCTGTGCAGCAGCCTGTACAACCGGTGTCGCATCAGCCTGTACCACAGCAGCCGATGCAGCACCAGCCGGTCGCGCCGCAAGTTCAGCAGCCGGTGCAGCATGCGCCACAGCCTGCTCCGCAGGCCTTCCAGCCAGCCGAGCCTGTCGTTGAGCAACCGCAGCCAGAGCCGGTCGTTGAGCCAGCGCCCGTTGTGGAAAAACCGCAGCCTAAAGAAACGGTCATTATTATGAACGTGGCGGCACATCATGGCAGCGAACTCAATGGCGAAGTGCTGCTCAACAGCATTCAGCAGGCAGGCTTTAAATTTGGCGATATGAATATTTTCCATCGTCATCTGAGCCCCGATGGCAGCGGCCCGTCACTGTTCAGTCTGGCCAATATGGTGAATCCGGGGACATTCGACCCTGAGATGACCGGCGATTTCACTACGCCTGGCGTGACTATCTTTATGCAGGTGCCGTCCTACGGGGATGAGCTGCAAAACTTTAAGCTGATGCTGCAGTCAGCGCAGCACATCGCCGATGAAGTGGGTGGTGTGGTGCTCGACGATCAACGTCGCATGATGACGCCGCAGAAACTGCGCGAGTATCAGGACCGCATCCGCGACGTTATAGAATCTCACGCCTGATTGCCCTCTGGCGTGACATCTCCTTTCTGAACCCCCGCCTGTCGGGGGTTTTTTATCATTGATGGTGCGATATGGAATCAATCGAACAACAACTGACAGAACTGCGAACCACGCTTCGCCATCATGAGTATCTTTACCATGTGATGGACGCACCGGACATTCCCGATGCGGAATATGATCGCCTGATGCGCGAACTGCGTGAACTGGAAGCTCAGCACCCGGATCTGATTACGCCCGACTCGCCGACGCAACGCGTCGGTGCGGCTCCGCTGGCGTCCTTCAGTCAGATACGTCATGAAGTGCCGATGTTGTCGCTGGACAACGTATTTGATGAAGAGAGTTTTCTCGCGTTCAATAAACGCGTACAGGACCGACTGAAGAGTACGGATAAGCTGACCTGGTGCTGTGAACTGAAACTGGACGGTCTGGCGGTAAGCATTCTGTATGAAAACGGCGTGCTGGTCAGCGCGGCAACGCGCGGTGATGGCACGACCGGTGAAGACATTACCTCGAATGTGCGTACCATTCGCGCGATCCCGCTCAAGCTGCGTGGCGACAATATTCCAACGCGTCTGGAAGTACGTGGCGAAGTTTTTTTGCCGCAGGCGGGTTTTGAAAAAATCAATGAAGACGCGCGTCGTACTGGCAATAAAGTGTTTGCTAACCCACGTAACGCGGCCGCCGGTTCATTACGCCAGCTCGATCCGCGTATCACGGCGAAGCGACCGCTGACCTTCTTCTGCTATGGCGTCGGCGTGCTGGAAGGGGGTGAACTGCCGGATACCCATTTGGGCCGTTTGCTGCAATTCAAAGCGTGGGGACTTCCGGTCAGCGACAGAGTCACGTTGTGCGACTCTCCGGAGGAAGTACTTGCTTACTATCATCAGGTTGAAGCAGACCGGCCAACGCTCGGCTTCGACATTGATGGCGTGGTGATTAAGGTCAACTCGCTGGCGCTGCAGGAGCAACTGGGCTTTGTGGCCCGTGCGCCGCGCTGGGCGGTGGCGTTTAAGTTCCCGGCGCAGGAACAGATGACCTTTGTGCGCGACGTTGAGTTTCAGGTCGGACGTACCGGGGCGATTACGCCCGTCGCTCGCCTTGAACCGGTACAGGTAGCGGGGGTGCTGGTCAGTAACGCCACGCTGCACAACGCCGATGAAATCGATCGTCTGGGTTTACGCATTGGTGACAAGGTGGTGATTCGCCGCGCGGGTGATGTGATCCCGCAGGTGGTGAACGTGGTGCTTTCCGAGCGCCCCGAAGAGACGCGTGAAATCGTCTTCCCAACCCATTGCCCGGTGTGTGGTTCTGACGTTGAGCGTGTGGAAGGTGAAGTCGTTACCCGCTGCACCGGTGGTCTCATTTGCGGTGCACAGCGTAAAGAATCCCTCAAGCATTTTGTTTCGCGTCGGGCGCTGGATGTGGACGGCATGGGCGATAAGATTATCGATCAGCTGGTCGAGAAAGAGTATGTCCATACGCCAGCCGATCTGTTCCAGTTAACGGCCGGTAAGTTGACGGGGCTGGATCGCATGGGGCAGAAGTCGGCACAAAACGTGGTCAACGCGCTGGAAAAAGCCAAACAAACCACGTTTGCCCGCTTTCTCTATGCGTTGGGTATCCGTGAAGTGGGCGAAGCCACGGCCGCAGGTCTGGCAAGCTATTTCGGTACGTTGGATGCGCTGGAAGCGGCGTCTATTGAGGAGCTACAAAAAGTCCCTGACGTCGGCATTGTGGTGGCCACTCACGTGTTTAACTTCTTTGCCGAAGAGAGCAACCGTGAGGTCATTGGCCAGCTACTGGCACAGGGCATTCACTGGCCTGCGCCGGTGGTCATCAACGCTGAAGAGATCGACAGCCCGTTTGCCGGGAAAACGGTGGTACTGACGGGAAGCCTGAGCCAGATGTCGCGCGATGACGCCAAAGCCCGGTTGACCGAACTGGGGGCGAAAGTGGCGGGCAGCGTGTCGAAGAAAACCGATCTGGTGATTGCCGGTGAAGCCGCAGGCTCCAAGCTTGCCAAAGCACAGGAGCTGGGCATTGCTGTGATTGATGAAGCGGAGATGATCCGCTTACTGGGCACCTGAGATGGAAAAAGAGCAACTGATTGACATCGCTAATACCGTCATGCCCTTTGGCAAATACAAAGGGCGTCGGTTGATTGATGTGCCGGAAGAGTATCTGCTGTGGTTTGCCCGTAAGGATGAATTTCCACCGGGCAAACTGGGCGAGCTGATGCAAATTACGTTGCTGATTAAAACTGAGGGGCTGACGCAGCTGGTACAGCCCCTAAAACGTCCGCTTTAAGCCTTTGCGGCGCGGCCTTCCTGCTGCGCCTGCAAGGCGTCAGTTTGTCGCTTATAGCGACGAGCCAGCACTGCGCAGACCATCAGCTGGATTTGATGGAATATCATCAACGGCAGCACCATCATGCCGATCACCGACGTCGGGAACAGAATGTTTGCCATGGGGATCCCGTTCGCCAGGCTCTTTTTCGACCCGCAGAATACAATGGTGATTTCATCGGCCTTATTGAAACCGCATTTACGCGCCACAAAGACATTTATCCCGATCACAATAGCCAGCAGTACGACGCTGACTACCACGATAAACAACAGTGAACCTACCCCGACTTTGTGCCAGATCCCATTCACCACGGCTTCGCTGAAGGCAGAATAAACCACCAGCAGAATCGAAGACTGGTCCGTTTTAGCGATCCATTTTTTATGTTGTGACACCCAGTTACCAATCCACGGGCGTGAAAGATGCCCCAGCACGAACGGCAGCAGCAGCTGCAGCATGATTTTACCCACCTGCTCAAGGCTGCCTTCTGCGCCATGCATATTCATCACCAGACCGACCAACAACGGTGAGAGAAAAATACCCAACAGGCTGGAGGCGGAGGCAGAGCACACGGCGGCGGCCACGTTACCACCGGCCAGCGAGGTGAAGGCAATCGCCGACTGCACCGTGGCAGGCAAAATGCACAGATACAGGAAACCCGTGTACAGCATCGGATCGACGTTAACCGGTGCCCACCAGGCAAACAACACGCCCAGCACTGGGAAGACGACAAAGGTGCTGCACATCACCCACAGATGCAACCGCCAGTGGCTACCGCCGGCAATAATGGCTTCTCGTGAGAGTTTGGCCCCATGCATAAAGAACAGCAGGGCAATCGCTGCGGTGGTTAACCCTTCAAAGAAAGGGACAAATCCACCCTCGGCGGGAAAAAAAGAAGCCAGTAACACAACGGTAATCAGCGTCAACGTGAACGGATCGAGGATACGAAAAAGTTTCATAAAAGCTCCTGGAATTCGGTCGTACTAGTTTGCGTTTTTCTGTTTGAGAAATAAAATTGATTTATTGCATCCATATATGAATTAAATCGATGAATTACTCTCTGCGTCAATTGCGTATTTTTGTCACCGTCGCTCGGGCTAAAAGCTTTAGTCGGGCGGGGGACATCATCGGCTTAAGCCAGTCGGCGGTGAGCCACAGCGTAAAAGAGCTGGAAGGGCAGACGGGCGTGCGCCTGTTGGACAGGACCACGCGAGAGGTGGTGCTTACCGACGCCGGACAACAGCTGGCAGCACGCCTTGAGCGTATCCTGGATGAGCTGCACAGCACGCTGCGCGAAGCCGGACAGGTTGGCACGCAGCTTACCGGTACAGTTCGTGTCGCGGCCAGCCAGACCATCTCTGCCCATCTTATTCCCCAGTGTATTGCCCAGAGTAATGCGCTTTATCCCGCGATCGATTTTGTCCTGCATGACAGGCCGCAGCAGTGGGTACTGGAAAGTATTCGTCAGGGGGAAGTGGATTTCGGCATTGTTATCGATCCGGGTGCGGCAACGGACCTGCAGTGTGAAGCGGTGCTGTCGGAACCCTTCCTGCTGCTGTGTCGGGAGGATCATCCTTTAGCCGAGCGGGAGTGGGTTAATTGGCAGGATCTCCTGCACGAACGTCTGGTGTTGCAGGATTACGCCTCTGGTAGCCGACCGCTGATTGATGCGGCACTGGCCCATTTCTCCATTGATGCCAACATTGTGCAGGAGATAGGCCACCCGGCAACGCTCTTTCCGATGGTCGAAGCGGGGATTGGTATCAGCGTACTGCCCGCGCTGGCGCTCCCCCTGCCGCAGGGCAGCCATTTGCAGGTCAAACGTCTGACGCCGGTGGTTGAACGACAGCTGATGCTGGCTCGACGTAAAAATCGCTCTTTATCGACCGCCGCTCAGGCATTGTGGGACGTCGTGCGCACACAGGCCAGTGAATTAACCGCCGGTCGTGCGCGGGATCCGCTGTATCAGTTATAAGCGCCTCCATGCCATTTCCGGCAGGAGAATAATGTGAAGTTGGGCGGGTTTAGCGCAACTCATCAATACCGATTTACTATCGATCGACGGGAAAAACTGTATTGGTAATCGATTGCGTAGTCTCGTTATAACATCGGGGTACGCTACGTTATTTCGATTACTCAGTTTTAAGGACATCTCATGAGCCACACTCTTTTCTCTCAGAATCCCTGGTATAGCGCCGATATCATTCGTGGTTATAAACCTGACTTCACGCCACGCGTGGCGTTTATTCTCGGCTCCGGGCTGGGCGCGTTGGCCGAGCAAATCGAGGATGCGGTGGCGATCTCTTACGAGAAGCTGCCAGGGTTCCCGGTCAGCACCGTACATGGACATGCGGGGGAACTGGTGCTGGGGAATCTGGCTGGCGTTCCTGTGGCCTGCATGAAAGGGCGTGGGCACTTTTACGAAGGTCGCGGTATGACGGTGATGACCGATGCTATTCGTACCCTTAAACTGCTGGGCTGCGAACTGCTATTTTGCACCAACGCGGCGGGTTCTTTACGTCCTGAAGTCGGTCCGGGCAGCCTGGTCGCGCTCAGCGATCACATTAATACCATGCCAGGCACGCCAATGGTTGGACTCAACGATGAGCGTTTTGGCGAGCGTTTCTTCTCGCTGGCGAACGCCTACGATGCAGACTACCGTGCAATCCTGCAAACCGTAGCGAAAGAAGAAGGATTCCCGCTGAGCGAAGGCGTATTTGTCTCCTATCCGGGACCGAACTTTGAGACGGCGGCAGAAATTCGCATGATGCAGATTATTGGCGGTGATGTGGTTGGTATGTCGGTGGTCCCTGAAGTTATCGCTGCACGTCACTGTGAATTGAAGGTGGTTGCGGTTTCTGCCATCACCAACCTGGCAGAAGGGCTGGGGAATGTGAAGTTATCCCATGCCCAAACGTTAGCGGCGGCGGAACTCTCCCGACAGAACTTCATCAATTTGATCTGCGGCTTTTTGCGCAAGCTGGCCTGAATAAAAACGATAACTGACCCCGCTTGCGGGGTCTTACTTTTTTGGCAAGGAACGGAAAAATGGGTATCGCCTCACGCTTAAAGCTCATGTCGTTTTTGCAATATTTCATCTGGGGAAGTTGGTTGGTGACCCTGGGTTCTTACATGATCAACACCCTGCATTTTACCGGTGCCAACGTGGGTATGGTTTATAGCTCGAAAGGGCTGGCGGCGATTATTATGCCTGGCATCATGGGGATCATCGCTGATAAATGGTTGCGCGCCGAACGCGCCTACATGCTGTGTCACCTGGTGTGCGCGGGTGTGCTGCTGTATGCCACCACCGTGACCGATGCAGATACCATGTTCTGGGTGATGCTGATTAACGCCATGGCTTATATGCCGACGATTGCGTTGTCGAACAGCGTCTCATACTCCTGCCTGGCGCAATCCGGCCAGGATCCGGTCACGGCTTTCCCGCCGATTCGCGTGTTTGGCACGATTGGCTTTATTGTGGCTATGTGGACGGTAAGCCTGATGGGACTGGAACTGAGCAGCGCCCAGCTGTATATCGCCTCCGGCGCCTCATTACTGCTGGCGATGTACGCGTTTACCTTGCCTAAAATCCCGGTTGCTGAGAAGAAAGTGGCAACGACGCTTGCCGGTAAACTGGGACAGGATGCGTTTGTGCTGTTTAAAAATCCGCGTATGGCGATATTCTTTCTCTTTGCCATGATGCTGGGGGCGGTACTGCAAATCACCAACGTCTTTGGTAATCCGTTCCTGCATGATTTTGCCCGTAACCCTGAATTTGCTGGCAGCTTTGTCGTGAAGTATCCCTCTATTTTGCTGTCGGTGTCGCAGATGGCGGAAGTGGGCTTCATTCTCACCATTCCGTTCTTCCTTAAACGCTTTGGGATTAAAACGGTGATGCTGATGAGCATGCTGGCGTGGACGCTGCGTTTTGGTTTCTTTGCGTTTGGCGATCCGTCACCGTTTGGCTTTGTGCTGTTACTGATGTCGATGATCGTTTACGGTTGCGCGTTTGATTTCTTCAACATATCCGGATCGGTGTTCGTCGAGCAGGAAGTCAGCTCCAACATTCGCGCCAGCGCACAGGGGCTGTTTATGACCATGGTGAACGGCGTCGGGGCGTGGGTGGGTTCAATCCTGAGCGGCATGGCGGTGGACTATTTCTCCGTCGATGGCGTGAAGGACTGGCAAACCATCTGGTTGGTGTTTGCGGCTTATGCGCTGGCGTTGGCCGTCATTTTTGCGCTGTTCTTCAAATACAAGCATGAGCCGGAAAGGTCCGTGCAGAAATCGCTGGCACATTAATCCTTACCTGCGGCGGGCTAATGCTGCCCGCCGTTTTATGTTCTGTGATGCAATGTGGTAACTTTGCGCATTATCCTTCTCCGCTGGAGCGCATTACTCATGGAACGCACGCATCGTATCGATCTGAAGTTACTGCGTTATTTTCTGGCAGTCGCAGAAGAACTGCATTTTGGACGTGCGGCTGCCCGCCTGAATATGTCACAACCCCCGCTAAGTATTCATATCAAAGAGCTGGAGCAGCAGCTCGGCACACTGTTGTTTATCCGGCATTCCCGTAGCGTGACCTTAACCCACGCCGGAAAAATCCTGATGGAAGAGTCACGCCGCCTGTTATCCAGCGCTAACCAGGCGCTGGCACGCGTGGAGCAGATTGGCCGCGGTGAGGCAGGGCGAGTCGAACTGGGCGTAATAGGCACGGCGATGTGGGGAAAAATGCGCCCGGTGATGCGGCGATTTTTGAAAGAGAACCCGAACGTTGAGGTTCTGTTTCGCGAAAACATGCCGGCAATGCAGATGACGCTGCTGGAGCGGCGTGAGCTGGATGCGGGGATTTGGCGGATGGCGACAGCACCCTCGCCCGGATTTACCAGCCTGCGCTTGCATGAGTCTTCATTTTTGGTGGCGATGCCGGAAGAACATCCGCTGAGCGCTCGTGACGCCGTGCCGCTGGAAGCGCTGCGTAATGAATATTTTGTCACGATGCCTTCCATTCATACTGACTGGGCATTTTTGCAGCGAGTGTGCCAGAGCGCCGGATTTTCACCGATGATTATTCGTGAGGTGAGGGAGCCACAAACGGTGCTGGCGATGATCAGTATGGGGATTGGTATTACGTTAATTGCAGATAGTTATGCGCAGATGAACTGGCCTGGCGTGGTATTCCGCCCGCTGGAAGAACGCATTCCTGCTGATTTATATATTGTGTATGACCAACAGCAGGCAACACCTGCGCTGGAGAAACTGGTTGGGGCATTGACGATGTGATGTGTGCCGGATGGCGACTGACGTCTTATCCGGCCTACAACGACGTAGACTGTTGGCCTGATAAGCGCAGCGTATCAGGCAGAGAATGGCTGAATTGTTAAATTCTACGCATAGCAAAAAGGCGCCTTTAGGGCACCTTTTTACATTGGTGGGGCGTGCAGGATGACTCGCTTCGCTCGCCCTTCGGGCCGTCGCCGTGAACGGCTCCGTTGTCTCACTGCGTTCGACCCGAACCTGCTGCAGATTCGAATCTTTGAATTCCGTGCATAGCAAAAAGGCGCCTTTAGGGCACCTTTTTACATTGGTGGGGCGTGCAGGATTCGAACCTGCGACCAATTGATTAAAAGTCAACTGCTCTACCAACTGAGCTAACGCCCCGAAGTGGTGGGTGATGACGGGATCGAACCGCCGACCCCCTCCTTGTAAGGGAGGTGCTCTCCCAGCTGAGCTAATCACCCACTTCGGTACTTCATATTTTGACAGAAAATCCAGCTGGCGAGAAAGTGGTGGGTGATGACGGGATCGAACCGCCGACCCCCTCCTTGTAAGGGAGGTGCTCTCCCAGCTGAGCTAATCACCCACTTCTCAATTTTCTGTTCTACACGGCGGAGACTACATAAAGTAGTTGGTGGGTGATGACGGGTTCGAACCGCCGACCCCCTCCTTGTAAGGGAGGTGCTCTCCCAGCTGAGCTAATCACCCCCGCTGTGTGGAGTCGCATTATAGGGAGAGTTGAAAATGAGTCAACGCATTTTCTAAAGAAATTGTTCGTTCGTCGTAAATTTAAACAAAACGATCGCAAAACAGTCCATGCGGCATGATTTGTATACGAAAATGGCAAAGCGTGATGTTCCAACCTGAACAACATTGAGGAATCAGACCACGGTGATAGAATACGGGCCTGATAATCTTCCCAGGATTTGCCGGTTGTCGGCATCTTTATAAACGTAAGGCCATTTCATGAAAATCAAAACTCGCTTCGCGCCTAGCCCGACAGGTTATCTGCACGTCGGCGGTGCGCGTACTGCTCTTTATTCCTGGCTTTTTGCACGTAACCATAGCGGTGAGTTTGTGCTGCGTATTGAAGACACCGATCTCGAACGCTCCACGCCGGAAGCTATCGAAGCCATTATGGATGGCATGAACTGGCTGAATCTGGAGTGGGATGAAGGTCCGTACTTCCAGACCAAACGTTTTGATCGCTACAACGCCGTTATTGATGAGATGCTGGAAGCGGGTACAGCGTATAAATGCTATTGCTCCAAAGAGCGTCTGGAACAGCTGCGTGAAGATCAGATGGCGAAAGGTGAGAAGCCACGTTATGACGGTCGCTGCCGCCACGGCCACGAACATCACGCCGATGACGAACCTTGCGTGGTGCGTTTTGCCAACCCGCAGGACGGTTCCGTTATTTTTGACGACCAGATCCGTGGGCCGATCGAATTCAGCAACCAGGAACTCGACGATCTGATCATCCGCCGTACCGACGGTTCTCCAACCTATAACTTCTGTGTGGTTGTTGATGACTGGGATATGGAAATTACCCACGTTATTCGTGGTGAAGACCATATCAACAACACCCCGCGTCAGATCAACATCCTGAAGGCGCTGAACGCGCCGGTGCCGGTTTACGCGCACGTGTCGATGATCAACGGCGACGACGGTAAAAAACTGTCCAAACGCCACGGTGCGGTCAGCGTGATGCAGTATCGCGACGATGGTTACCTGCCGGAAGCGCTGCTGAACTATCTGGTGCGTCTGGGCTGGTCCAGCGGCGATCAGGAAATCTTCACCCGCGAAGAGATGATCAAGCTGTTCTCTCTTGGTGCGGTAAGCAAATCGGCGAGCGCATTCAATACCGAAAAACTGCAGTGGCTGAACCATCACTACATTAACACTCTGGCGCCTGAATATGTGGCAACGCATCTGCAGTGGCACATTGAGCAGGAAAATATCGATACCCGCGTGGGTCCGCAATTGTCCGAGCTGGTAAAACTGCTGGGCGAGCGCTGCAAAACCCTGAAAGAGATGGCGCAGAGCTGCCGCTACTTCTATGAAGACTTTGCTGAGTTCGATGCGGATGCTGCGAAGAAACACCTGCGCCCGGTTGCGCGTCAGCCGCTGGAAGTGGTGCGTGATAAAATTGCTGCCATCACCGAATGGACCGCTGAAAACGTACATCACGCCATTCAGTCTACCGCTGATGAGCTGGAAGTGGGGATGGGTAAAGTCGGTATGCCGCTGCGCGTTGCGGTTACCGGTGCAGGCCAGTCTCCAGGATTAGACGTTACGGTGCATGCGATTGGTAAATCCCGCAGCATTGAACGTATTAACAAAGCACTGGCGTTTATTGCTGAGCGTGAAAAGCAGCAGTAAGACAGTCAGAGAGACAACAAAACGGCAGGCGCAGATCCTGCCGTTTTTTTTGGCATTTATTCGGATTCATCAATGCCCAGACGGGTGAGAAAACTACGGATACCTTCGCGCGAAAGAAACAGCGCCAGTTTTTCTTGTTCCGCTGGTGACATGTTATCCAACGCGCTGATTATTTGGCGACAGGCGTGGCTACGGACAACGTGCGTGTATTCTGCAACGGGTTCTTCAGCCTGATAAAATTCCGGGATTTTGCGAAAAGCTGGGATATTGAGAATAAATTCCCGCACGCCGGCATCAATATGAATAAGCCTTGCGCGACCGCCCTTCACACCGGGAAACTTTTCGGTTTTCCAGTTTTGTTCTCTGATCCAACGATTGACCGTTTGTTTCGCGACTCCGAGACATTCAGCCAGCTCTTCGGTGGTCATTTTGCTGCGTAATTTTTTCATATTATTTGCTGTCGCGGATCCCTAAGCGTTGTAACAAACCGGTAATGCCTTCACGCAGGATCAATGACGTAAACATTTTCTGTTCTGCTGGCGTCATTTCTTTCGCGAGGGTGATCAGCAGTGTTTCAATAGAAGAGTCGCCAGCTAAAGATAAGTTGTCTGATAAACCTTCAGCTGAACGCTCTGCACTGCGAATGTATTCGCGAACTTGTTCGTTGACGTGAACCAGACGAGCTTTTCCGCCCTGAACGCCCGGTTTTGGTGACGTAGCCCAGCCTTCCTTGCGCACCCATTTATTAATGGTCTGCCGGCTGTAACCGGTCAGATTAGCAAGTTCTTCTGGCGTCATCCGTTCCTTGAACATAACGATTCCCTGAGTAGTCGTGGGGTTAATTAGTGGTTCAGTTTATAGCACCATTTTACTAGAAACCGTGACGCGTTTAACTACTGAATGCGAGTTGTTGCGCAATGTTCTTCATTTGCCTGCTTTTTCAGCGATTGAATTCAGTGAGTTAATTTTGCCGTTGACACGCGCGAAGGGAATTCATATTATGCCGCCCGTCAACTCGACAAGCTTTACGTGACGGGGCTATAGCTCAGCTGGGAGAGCGCTTGCATGGCATGCAAGAGGTCAGCGGTTCGATCCCGCTTAGCTCCACCAAATTTAATCCCACTAAATTTGGTACGTAAAGGCATCGTGGGGCTATAGCTCAGCTGGGAGAGCGCCTGCATGGCATGCAGGAGGTCAGCGGTTCGATCCCGCTTAGCTCCACCAAAATTAAGACCCTCGCTGAAAAGCGGGGGTTTTTTGTTTCTACTTCCTGCACGATCCTCTGCTTCCTCTGTCAGATCACCAAATGACGGACATAAAAAAACCGGGGAGAATCTCCCCGGCCGAGTCACTACGATTGCGATGCTACTGTCTTACAGCACCAGTGCTGCGATGGATGCGGACAGTACGCTCACCAGCGTAGAGCCGTATACCAGCTTCAGACCAAAGCGGGATACCACGTTGCCTTGCTCTTCGTTCAGGCCTTTGATTGCGCCTGCAATGATACCGATGGAAGAGAAGTTAGCGAAGGAGACCAGGAACACAGACAGAATACCTTCCGCGCGTGGAGAGAGCGTAGACGCGATTTTCTGCAGGTCCATCATGGCCACGAATTCGTTGGAAACCAGTTTAGTCGCCATGATACTGCCCACCTGCAGCGCTTCGCTGGACGGCACACCCATCACCCACGCAACCGGGTAGAAGATGTAGCCCAGGATGCCCTGGAAGGAGATGCTGTAGCCAAACCAGCCGGTGACGGTGGCAAACAGGGCGTTCAGCGCGGCAATCAGCGCGATGAAACCGATCAGCATTGCTGCCACGATAATCGCGACCTTGAAGCCTGCCAGAATGTACTCACCCAGCATTTCGAAGAAGCTCTGTCCTTCATGCAGGTTAGACATCTGAATATTTTCTTCGCTGGCATCCACGCGGTAAGGGTTGATCAGCGACAGTACAATAAAGGTGCTGAACATGTTCAGAACCAATGCAGCAACAACGTATTTTGGTTCCAGCATGGTCATGTACGCGCCGACGATGGACATGGAAACGGTGGACATTGCCGTCGCTGCCATGGTGTACATGCGGTTGCGTGACATCTTGCCCAGAATATCTTTATAGGCAATAAAGTTTTCAGACTGACCCAGGATCAGCGAGCTGACGGCGTTGAAGGACTCCAGCTTGCCCATACCGTTGACTTTGGATAACAAAAATCCAATTGCGCGGATGATAATAGGCAGAACGCGGATATGCTGCAGAATACCGATCAGGGCGGAAATGAAGACGATTGGGCACAGTACTTTCAAGAAGAAGAATGCCAGGCCTTTATCGTTCATGCTGCCGAAGACAAAGTTTGTCCCTTCATTAGCAAAACCGAGCAGTTTTTCAAACATCTCGGAGAAGCCTTTCACGAAGCCCAGCCCGACATCAGAATTCAGGAAGAACCACGCCAGTAACACTTCGATAACAAGTAATTGAATAACATAACGAATGCGAATTTGTTTACGGTCACTGCTTACCAGCAGTGCGAGTACCGCAACCACGGCAAGGGCCAGGACAAAATGAAGAACGCGGTCCATATTTGCTCCAAACATGAGGCAGGTTTAATTTCCGTGCACATTCTATGCAACAACACCAAAGAAAACGAGATCAAACACACACTATAATAAGGACCTGTGACGAGATTCAAAATTAGTGATCGGTAATACACTTCCGTGATGTTTAGTATGGAAGTGAAAAGTTATGTCATTGTGCTAATCTCATAACATTAATTAAACATCTCATCTGCGTTTCCAGTTCCCTGATCTATTTATAGACCAACGCTATCAAAGAAATCATTTTTATCCATCAAAATGAATTTGATAATCATTCTCAACTGGCGTAGTTTGAAACATAGCAAAGGCTATGTTTTTGAGGCACGAAAATGACGAACGATCGCGTTGAGACAAGCAGTGGACGGGCAGCACGCAAGCTGAAACTTGCGTTAATGGGACCTGCATTCATCGCGGCTATCGGGTATATCGACCCCGGTAACTTTGCCACCAACATCCAGGCAGGGGCTAGCTTTGGCTATAAACTGCTGTGGGTCGTCGTCTGGGCCAACCTGATGGCAATGCTGATTCAGGTATTGTCGGCCAAGCTGGGGATTGCTACTGGAAAAAACCTCGCCGAGCAAATTCGCGATCACTACCCACGTCCGGTGGTGTGGTTTTACTGGGTGCAGGCTGAAATCATTGCCATGGCGACCGATCTTGCTGAATTTATCGGTGCCGCGATTGGCTTTAAGCTGATCCTCGGCGTTTCGCTGTTACAGGGGGCGGTGCTGACCGGTATCGCCACATTTTTAATCCTGATGCTGCAACGTCGCGGGCAAAAACCACTGGAAAAAGTAATTGGTGGATTACTGTTGTTTGTGGCCGCGGCATATATTGTCGAACTGATCTTCTCGCAGCCGAATCTGGCGCAGCTGAGTAAGGGCATGATCATTCCCAGCCTGCCGAACTCTGAGGCGGTCTTTCTGGCAGCCGGCGTACTCGGCGCGACCATTATGCCGCACGTCATTTATTTGCACTCCTCTTTAACTCAGCATCTGCATGGCGGGACACGGCAACAGCGCTACGCGGCAACTAAGTGGGATGTGGCTATCGCCATGACCATTGCCGGGTTTGTCAATCTGGCAATGATGGCTACTGCTGCCGCAGCCTTTCACTTCAGCGGTCATACCGGCATTACCGATCTCGATCAGGCTTATCTGACGTTGGAACCGTTGTTGAGTCATGCGGCGGCGACGGTATTTGGTCTCAGCCTGGTGGCGGCGGGGCTTTCTTCAACGGTTGTCGGCACGCTGGCCGGACAGGTTGTGATGCAGGGGTTTATCCGTTTTCATATCCCGCTGTGGGTTCGTCGTACGGTTACTATGATGCCGTCATTCATCGTCATTCTGATGGGACTGGATCCCACCCGTATTCTGGTCATGAGCCAGGTGTTGCTGAGTTTCGGTATCGCGCTGGCGCTGGTACCACTCCTGATATTCACCAGTAACGGTACGTTAATGGGGGATTTAGTTAACACCGTCTGGGTTAAATATGTTGGCTGGATGATTGTGGTACTGGTAGTGGCGCTAAATCTCTGGCTGCTGGTAGGGACGGCGCTCGGGTTGTAAGCAAAAAGAGCCCGCAGGCTCTTTTGTTACATTAATGATGGTGGCCATGACCACGTCCGTGGCCTTTGCCGCGACCGCGATGGTCATCGCGATCGTTCCAACCTTCACGGTAACCGCGCTCGTACGCTTTGCGCTTATCCCAGCCACGATGATTACCGTTATCATGACGCCACCAGCGATTTTTGCGCCATTCATAATTATTGTGCCAGTAACCCCGGTCGCGCCAGTGGCCGCCGTCCCAGTAGTTACCATAATTATCGCGATCGCCAATTTGCAATTTTATTGATGGCAGCAGGGTGATTTCACCAGCGTTTGCGGCCAGCGGCGTGAAAGCCAATAAGGCTGCAGCCAGAATCAGTGACCTGAACATTTTTTCTCTCCTTCACGATCGAGCCGTAGCCGGCCTGTTAATGCAATATTACGGGGCAGTAAAGCCCCGTTTAATCGCCTGAACTCTTAAATCATGAAAGAGAGCACTTTTTGTTAATAAATGTGTCTTTATTTCAAACAATTCAGGATGGCGTCAATCTCCGCGCATTCTTCTGCAGACAAATGACGGTTTGCCAGCATGCCAACAGCATCTTCAATTTGCGCTGTTTTACTGGCACCAATCAACACTGAGGTGACTTTGTCTTCTCGCAACACCCAGGCCAGGGCCATTTGGGAGAGCTTTTGTCCCCGACGCTCAGCCATTGCGTTCAGCTGGCGGACTTTTTCCAGTTTCTCTGGCGTTATCTGATCCGGGTTGAGAAAACGGCTACCGCTTGCCGCACGAGAATCCGCCGGGATCCCGTTCAGGTAACGGTCGGTTAACTGCCCGCCCGCCAGCGGAGAGAAAGCGATACTGCCCACGCCTTTTTCCTGCAACAGTGACAACAATCCCCCTTCAACCCAACGTTCAAACATGGAATATTTCGGCTGATGAATCAGGCACGGGGTACCTAAGTCGTCGAGGATCTCAATCGCCTGTCTGGCAAGGTCGGCGGGATAGTTAGACAGCCCGACATACAGCGCTTTTCCCTGGCGAACAATGTGATCCAGCGCCTTCATGGTTTCTGTGAGCGGCGTTTCGGGATCGGGACGATGATGGTAGAAGATATCCACGTACTCCAGACCCATACGTTTCAGGCTCTGGTCGAGGCTGGCAATCAGGTATTTACGCGAACCCCAGTCGCCGTAGGGGCCATCCCACATGGTGTAGCCCGCCTTGGTGGAAATAATGAGTTCATCCCGCCACGGTAAAAAATCTTCCTGCAAAAGACGGCCAAAATTTCGCTCGGCAGAGCCCGGTGGTGGGCCGTAGTTATTGGCGAGATCAAAATGGGTGATCCCCAGATCGAACGCGCGCTGTAGCAGGCTTCGGCTGTTTTCTACCTGCGTGGTGTCGCCAAAATTGTGCCATAAGCCCAGAGAGATAACCGGTAGCTTGAGTCCGCTCTGACCGCAGCGGCGGTACTCCATTGTCTGATAGCGATTTTCATCCGCGTGATAAACCATGTAGACCCCTTCCTGATATCAAGATGACGTATATGTTTTAGTGTATACGGTTACACGGTCGATTCTTCAATGGTATTTCACCGGCAAAACTGTAAATCCTGCTTTCCACCCCCCCACGTCGTGTTTTCTGGACAGTCATCACAGTTCTTCGATACTCAACATGAGGTTACCGTCAGAAGGATAGCTGTCATGCAAACCGCGTATTCCGTTGCTGATTACCTGCTGGACAGACTGGCAGGGTGTGGTGTTGGCCATCTTTTTGGTGTGCCGGGCGATTATAATTTGCAGTTTCTTGACCACGTGATTGACCACCCCGACGTGCGTTGGGTTGGCTGCGCAAACGAATTAAATGCGGCTTATGCGGCGGATGGCTATGCCCGGGTCGCCGGGGCAGGGGCGCTTCTCACCACCTTTGGCGTTGGGGAGTTAAGCGCCATTAATGGAATCGCAGGCAGTTACGCAGAATATGTACCCGTGCTGCAGATAGTGGGTGCGCCGTGCAGCGGCGCTCAGCGGCGTGGGGAGCTGATGCATCACACCCTGGGCGACGGCGATTTTCTGCATTTTTATCGCATGCATCAAGCGGTAACGGCGGCCAGCGCGGTGCTTGATGCCCAAAACGCCTGCTATGAAATTGACCGTGTGCTACGGGTCATGTTAACCGAACGTCGGCCTGGGTATCTGATGTTGCCTGCCGATGTCGCCAAACAGCCCGCCACGCCCCCACAGGACAGACTGATTATTCCTCTGAGTGAATCGGAAAGTAGCGTCGTTGCGGCGTTTCGTTATCAGGCCCGTGAGCGCTTGTTGGACAGCTCGCGCGTGGCGTTGCTGGCGGATTTTCTTGCGCAGCGCTTTGGTTTGCAACCTGTTTTGCAGCGCTGGATGGCAGAAACGCCGATGGCTCATGCCACATTGTTAATGGGTAAAGGGCTTTTTGATGAACGTCATCCTGCGTTTGTTGGCACCTACAGCGCGGGGGCCAGCAGTGAATATGTGCGCCGGGCGATAGAAGATGCCGACACCGTTATTTGCGTGGGTACCTGTTTTGTCGACACGCTAACCGCCGGTTTTACGCAATGCTTGCCGCAGGAGCGCACGATTGAGGTTCAACCGCATGCTTCACGTGTGGGAAGCCAGTGGTTTAACATCCCGATGGAGCAGGCGGTTACCACGCTACGGGAGCTGTGCCTGGAGCTGTCGTTTTCTCTGCCGCCAGAACGCCCGCCTGTCGGGCGACGTCAGGTTGAAAAGGGGCCGCTGACACAGGAAAATTTCTGGTACACGGTGCAGCAATACCTGGCAGCTGACGACATCATCCTCGTCGATCAGGGGACCGCGGCATTTGGTGCCGCTACGCTTTCGTTACCTTCCGGGGCGGAAGTACTGGTACAGCCGCTGTGGGGATCGATTGGTTATTCCTTACCCGCCGCACTGGGAGCGCAAACGGCATACCCGGATCGGCGGGTGATCCTGATTATTGGCGATGGCGCTGCCCAGCTTACCATTCAGGAATTGGGTACGATGCTCAGAGACGGACAAACGCCGGTTATTTTGCTGCTCAATAATGACGGCTATACCGTGGAGCGGGCTATTCACGGGGCAAACCAGCGTTATAACGACATTGCCGGATGGAACTGGACGCAGGTGCCACTGGCGCTGAGCCGCGAGTGTCAGGCGGAGTGCTGGCGCGTGACGCAGGCTGTACAGCTGGAGGAAGTTCTGGCCCGGCTGGCGCGCCCGCAGCGGCTTTCGTTAATTGAAGTGATGTTGCCGAAAGCCGATCTGCCTGAGCTTCTGCGCACGGTGACCCGTGCGCTGGAAGCCCGTAACGGGGGATAGTTATTGATCGGGGCGGTTGGCGATCATCATCGGTTTACCTGCCAACAGCAGCCAGGCGGGGAGCATGACGATGCACAGCAGCGGCAGCAGGGTGGCATCGGGGACCACCACTGCCGCCATAAACAGGCTTAGCCAGGCGTCGCGGGTGACAACCAGCACCAGCCCCAGAATGGCGCAGGAGACGGTGATTGCTGCCGGAACCGCTTCGACATGGGCATGCAGCATCAATCCCAGTGCCACGCCAACGAATACCGCCGGAAAAATACGTCCTCCACGAAAACCACTGGCGGCAGCAACCACTAACGCCGCCAGTTTGATCACCGCGAGCATGAAATAGTCTGATGCCCCCAGCGTTTGGCTAAACGCCATTTGCTGCATCTCATCCAGCCCTTTAAACAGGGTAAGTGGTCCCCCAATAATGCCCAGAATCCCAAGCAGAAAGCCGCCAACGCCGAGAATCAGTACCGGGTGTTTCAGGCGATGAATCAACTGATGTAAACGGGGTAAACACCACACCGCCACCATGCCTGCCGCAATGGCAATGGCGGCAACCACCGCGCCGCTAAAAATATCGGTCAGCTGTAGCTGAGTATATTGGGCGATGGGCAATGAAAAATGCGGATGAAAGAACAGGTCAGTCGTCAGTGCACCGGCAGCAGCAGCCAGCAGTGGCGCAAACAGGCGATCCCATAACGGCACATCGTTGGAGCCATTCAGCGTTTGTGAAAATATCAGTGCCGCGGCGACAGGCGTACCAAATAGCGCTCCGATGGTGCCCGCAGAGGCGAGAATGGTCCAGTCCAGCTTATTAATTCGAGGGAACAGACGCACGCCAATCGCCGCCGCCAGCGCGATATTCACGGTCATTATTGGGTGTTCAGGCCCCAAACTGACGCCGCCGGCCAGGCCGAGGATCAGCGCAGCCAGCAGGCCCGGCAGTGCTGACGTGGGGACCGGCATTCCGATTAGCGGTTCACAGGCTGGGTCCGGTCCCGCATGCCCGTGGCTGTAGCGGATGACGAGTCCGACCAGTATCCCGGTCAACGTGAGCATACCGATTATCCACAGCGAAGAGTCATGAGCAATGCCGATGCTGGCGGGCAGGCGCTCCCATAAAAATTGCTGTAAAACGGCGGCCACTTTCATGACGATGATCAGCACCAGGCTTGAGGCAACGCCAATGATCAGTGCGGGAGTGGATAACAACAGCATCGTTCTGGCTCGCGGATGGAGCATTTTCTATTCCCTCAAATAGAGTCATAAGCATAGTTTGCACAGCCTGCCTGCTGACATCGCTGCAAATGGTGCTGAAACGATAAAGTAATTCTGTGATCTGGGTCGATATTTTATCGGCATCAGCCTTCAGGCCGTTGTTGTTATGCCCCCATGAATTTACAGTGTGGCAAAGATTTATTCTGACTTTAGCGGAGCAGTAGAAGAATGACAAAATATGCTTTAGTAGGTGATGTTGGCGGCACCAACGCGCGTCTTGCTCTGTGCGACATTGCCAGCGGTGAAATTTCGCAGGCTAAGACCTATTCAGGACTGGATTACCCCAGCCTTGAGGCCGTGGTTCGCGTGTACCTGGATGAGCATAGCGTCAGCGTCGAAGACGGGTGTATTGCGATTGCCTGTCCGATTACCGGCGACTGGGTGGCAATGACCAACCATACCTGGGCGTTTTCTATTGCTGAAATGAAAAAGAATCTCGGTTTTAGCCATCTGGAAATCATCAATGATTTCACCGCCGTGTCGATGGCGATCCCGATGCTGAAAAAAGAGCATTTGATCCAATTTGGTGGCACGGAGCCGGTAGAAGGTAAACCGATTGCCGTGTACGGTGCGGGAACCGGTTTAGGCGTAGCGCATCTGGTGCACGTCGATAAGCGCTGGGTGAGCCTGCCGGGAGAGGGCGGTCACGTAGATTTCGCACCTAACAGCGAAGAAGAGGCGATTATTCTTGAAGTCCTGCGCGCTGAGATTGGCCATGTTTCTGCAGAACGCGTGCTGTCCGGTCCGGGGCTGGTGAACCTGTACCGCGCTATCGTCAAATCCGACGGACGTCTGCCGGAAAACCTGCAGCCGAAGGATATTACCGAACGTGCGCTGGCAGACTCGTGCACTGACTGTCGTCGGGCGCTGTCGCTGTTTTGCGTGATCATGGGACGCTTTGGTGGCGATCTGGCGTTAACGCTGGGGACCTTTGGCGGTGTTTATATTGCCGGCGGGATTGTGCCGCGCTTCCTTGAATTCTTTAAAGCATCGGGTTTCCGCGGTGGCTTTGAAGATAAAGGTCGTTTTAAAGCCTACGTACAGGATATTCCGGTGTATTTGATTGTGCATGATAACCCTGGTCTGCTGGGTTCCGGTGCGCACCTGCGCCAGACTCTGGGGCATATTCTGTAAGATCCCTGCCGGATGGTGTCTATTAACATCTATCCGGCACACTATAAATAATATGCCTGCCGCCGTCAGGGTAAAGCATTATGTCCTGTGAGTTTTACTCGCAATCTCGTTCAGTACTATCGCTATCATCTGCTGTTCAAACATTTCGCCGTGCAGGTATCTTTTTTCTCTGTATTTTTTATCTGTCTCGAGATAAGGCTGATGCAAAACGCATTCAGGTGGCGTACACGAAATAAGAGTATTAATGACGTCGATTGGCTGAGGATATTCAAAAAAAAGCGCGCCGGGATGGTCGTTATGCTTAATTTGCCATTCTGCAAGGTCATCCAGAAAACAGTCAGCTTCTGGTTTTGGCATTGTGCTGGCTTTTTCGCTGCCCCACACCACACTCGCCAGGTTGTATAACCCATGTGCGTATGGCCAGAACATTTTATGGAGCTTAGTAAGACCCGCGTCCTTCAACTTTGGTACGCTTTTACAATATAAATCGAGCTGCACGCCCGCTTCTGTCACATCCTCCTCGAGGAGCGCCATCAG
Source organism: Citrobacter freundii (assembly GCF_029717145.1). Taxonomy (NCBI): domain Bacteria; kingdom Pseudomonadati; phylum Pseudomonadota; class Gammaproteobacteria; order Enterobacterales; family Enterobacteriaceae; genus Citrobacter; species Citrobacter freundii. The sequence continues at coordinate 1,417,285 of NZ_CP099222.1, forward strand.
ATAACGGAGGATACACATATCGCTGGCTGCCTGCTTCGTCGCCAGTACCTTTTGCGCTCGTTTACTGGCTTCAGCCGCAAAATCAGTTCGTTTGTACCACAGTGCCATGACTAAATTAGCAATCGCTATAGTAACAGGGTGACCGTTGTCACTGAGACCCCATTTTTCAGGTAACAGCAGCGGTACGCGGGCAAACAGGCCGGCAGCAAGAATATCGAGGGTCGTCCAGATGTTTATACTGTGGTCGCATCCGGAATCTACGCCGAGTGTTGTATGTTTGATCATGGCTGACTGACGCAGCGCAGCGTGCAGTAATGCCATATCGTTGGCGAGGATGGCCGTTTTATATCCTAATAAATCAGGATTGTGATTAATGCGCAGCATAAAAAGCCATAGCCTTATCTGCTCTTGCAGTGACGCATCTTTATGGCATTGCGTCTGGGTATCCAGACATTCTGCTAAATAATCATCGGTATCCATCCATACCCGGGCATTTTGATCAGCTTCTTTCGCGTATTCACGCAGATATGCGCGTTGATATTTTTCCGTCAGCTTTGCCATTAAATCTCAGCGCTCTTTCTTTGTGGGGTAAGTGTTATAAATGCATTAACTGCCTAAACTCTTTCACTTTACTTCGACTAACCGGGATTTCAAATTCCAGGTCTTTTAACCGCAGAATGTAGGTGTTATTGAACCACGGCTCGATTTCACGGATTTTATTCAGATTCACGCAGAACGAACGGTGACAGCGGAAGAAATGTGAAGCTGGTAGTTTGCTGCAAAATTCGCTGATGTTCATTGGCATGACGTACGATTCCCGTCGTGTGTAGACAAACGTCATCTTTTCATGTGCTTCAGCGTAGTAGATATCGTTGATCGGAGTCACGATGATTCGCTCATCTTTGATCAGATTGATGGTGTCATTCTCACGCGTGACGGGGGTTATGTGTGGGGTTCCCGTTTGTTGTTGCTGCCAGGCTGCTTCCAGCTTTTGCAGCATTCCGACAATCCGTGACTCCTGGTACGGCTTCAGAATGTAGTCAAACGCTTCGAGTTCAAACGCCTCAACAGCGTGTTCTTTCCATGCAGTAATAAACACAATAAAGGGTTTATGCGCGAACTGGCTGATGTTTTGCGCCAGCAATACGCCGTCCAGCGAGGGAATATTAATATCGAGAAAAATGGCGTCGACGCGGTTGTGCTGCAGAAATTTCAGCACGTCCAGACCGTCGTCAAACGTGCCGACAATATCCATCTGGCTGTGTTCTTTTATCAGCCAGCTCAGTTCCTGTTGGGCCAGGAATTCATCTTCAACAATGATGACTTTCACTACTTCACTCCTGGTTAAAGCAATAAGGTCGCCGGTGCGGCAGCGGGGGAGTGCTGATTGGGCACATAAAACGCAATCTCGGTGCCAGGTTCCAGGCGGCGGATATGCAGCCCTTCGCCGTAGAGTAGCTTCACACGATGATGCACGTTCAACAGGCCGATTTTATTGCCCGGCATTTCGTTGGACTCGACCCGCTCAATGACTTTTGGATCGATACCGTGACCGGTATCCCTGACGGCGATGCGTACCCGGTTACCGCACTCTGCGACGCTGATAGTGACCACGCCTTTTCCTTTGCACGACTGGATACCGTGAACGATGGCGTTTTCTACCAGCGGCTGAATCAGCAGGCTGGGAATATAGCAGCTCACCTCTTCATCAATATCATAAATAACCGTTAGCTTATCGCCAAAGCGAGCCTGTTCAATGGCGATGTAGTCCTTAATTTGATACAGCTCTTTCTTAATATCGATCTGCTCATCGTCTTTCAATTCAATATTATAGCGAAGATAACGCGACAAATTAAAAATCAGCTGGCGGGCGGTATCTGGGTTAAGCCTGACCGATGACGAAATAGCGTTTAGCGCATTAAACAGAAAATGGGGATTGATTTTACTTTGCAGCGCACGTAGCTCTGCCTTATTTGCCATCTCCCGCAGTTGCTCTGCACGGGAAACCTCAAGCTGTGTAGAGATAATCTGCGACAAACCGATCGCCATTTCCTGTAACGAGGAGGTGATCTGATGGGCGTGACAGTAGTAGATTTTCAGCGTGCCGGTCACGACGCCTTTCTCCCAGAGCGGGATCACCAGCATGGAGTGTATTTCCGGCGTTCGATGCGCTTCATCATTGTTTTTTATTATTATTTTGCCGTGATTGATGGCTTCCTGCGTAGTGGGGCTGACGAAGTCATCGTTATTGCGATAGTTGAGTTCCCCGACGCCAACATAGGCCAGAACGTGCTGGGTATTGGTGATGGCAACCGCATCTGCGTGAATGTCATGGCGAATAATTTCGCATACCTGACGTAACGACTCGCTGTTGACATGGCGAAAGAGCGGCAGGGTTTTGTTGGCAATATCCAGTGCCAGTTTGGCCTGCTTGGCGGCGCTGGCCTCTTTCTCTCCTTCGACGCTTTGTACCAGCATCACAATAAAGCCAATACAGACGCTGCCGAGAATCATCGGGATACCGATTTTTGAGACAATATCCAGTCCCAGTTCGGTGGTGGGGGCCCAGGCGACCACCAGAATCATGGTCAACGTTTCGCACAGCATCCCACCTAAAATACCGGCACGCCAGTGCTGTGCTTTGGGGATTTTACGGTTGATCCAGCCGGCAATACAGCCCGCCAAAATACTGGTGATAAAGCACGGCAGGGCGGTGACGCCGCCAATGTCGATCAGATAGCGGTGGATACCTGCGATGATGCCGGTAATGATGCCAACCCACGGGCCGAACAGGATCCCCCCCGACATCACCGCAATAATACGCACGTTTACCAGAGAACCTTCGACCGGTACTCCGGACCAGGTACTGAACAGGGCAAACATAGAGAAAATGGCCGTTACGGCGAGCAGTTCCTTCGGGGAGTGGGCTGACTTGTGCAACAGTTCTCGAAACAAGCGGATACGAATCAGAAAAAACAGGCAGAACAGCATCAGCGCTGCCCGATCAAAGACCGCCAGCAGCATATTGAATATTTCGTGCACGGGTGACTCTTGCGAATAGATTAAACCTCTATGATAGGTAACCTGAGCAAGGATGACCAGCATCCCCATTGCGCCGGGATAATGAGGAAAAACCATATAATTAAAAGGGGATTGTAAAGGAAAAGTGTGTTTCTCCGAATTTTCCAGGATTGATTGATTTTCAGAGTAAAATTTATGACTTCAATATGTTAATGAATGGTGATTTTTGCAGACCGCGTAAAATGTTTATTTCCCTGTTTATTTTTATTGATCCTCTTTTAGGGCAGGAGAAAATATTTTGCGTTGCCTCTCGACAGAAGGAATTTATTCAGGCTATTTTCTAAACGTGCCACCATCGTGGCAGCGTCGCTCGGACGGTCCGGGCGCTAACGTGAATCTGAGGATACTATGGCTGACTCCCGCCCTGAACGTCGCTTTACGCGTATTGATCGTCTTCCCCCTTATGTTTTTAACATCACTGCTGAACTGAAGATGGCTGCGCGTCGGCGCGGCGAAGATATTATCGATTTCAGCATGGGGAACCCGGATGGGGCTACGCCTCCTCACATTGTCGAAAAACTGTGTACCGTGGCCCAGCGCCCGGATACCCACGGTTATTCAACCTCTCGCGGTATTCCGCGTCTGCGTCGGGCGATTTCCCGCTGGTATCAGGACCGCTATGATGTCGAGATCGACCCTGAATCCGAAGCCATTGTGACCATCGGATCTAAAGAGGGGCTGGCGCATCTGATGCTGGCTACGCTCGATCACGGTGACACGGTCCTCGTGCCTAACCCAAGTTATCCTATTCATATTTACGGTGCCGTAATTGCCGGGGCTCAGGTGCGTTCTGTACCGCTGGTGGAAGGGGTCGACTTCTTTAATGAGCTGGAGCGGGCGATCCGTGAAAGCTACCCGAAACCAAAGATGATGATCTTAGGTTTCCCATCCAATCCTACCGCGCAGTGCGTTGAGCTCGAATTCTTTGAGAAAGTGGTTGCGCTGGCTAAACGCTACGACGTGCTGGTGGTTCACGACCTCGCCTATGCCGATATCGTCTACGATGGCTGGAAAGCGCCGTCGATCATGCAGGTGCCTGGCGCCCGCGATGTGGCGGTTGAATTCTTTACGCTGTCGAAAAGCTATAACATGGCGGGATGGCGTATTGGTTTTATGGTGGGTAACAAAACGCTGGTTAATGCGCTGGCGCGGATTAAGAGCTACCACGATTACGGAACCTTTACACCGTTGCAGGTTGCGGCCATTGCCGCACTGGAAGGCGATCAGCAGTGCGTACGGGATATCGCAGAGCAGTATAAGCGTCGACGCGATGTGCTGGTCAAAGGGCTGCATGAAGCGGGCTGGATGGTAGAGATGCCGAAGGCATCGATGTATGTCTGGGCAAAAATTCCTGAGCAGTATGCTGCAATGGGCTCGCTTGAGTTTGCTAAAAAAATGTTGAATGACGCGAAGGTCTGCGTGTCACCGGGGGTGGGTTTTGGTGATTATGGCGATACCCACGTGCGCTTTGCGTTAATTGAGAACCGTGACCGTATTCGCCAGGCGATCCGAGGCATTAAAGCCATGTTCCGTGCAGATGGTTTACTGCCCTCCAGCACGAAATCAGCGCTCTGAAAGCGCCGATTAACCAAATGGTTAACCCACAAAAGCAAACAGGAGCCTGAGGGCTCCTGTTTTTTTCTGCATCTTTTAATCTAGATCATCAGGGCAAATGTACCGGCCCAAACGATGACCATAAATGAAATGCCCATAAAGAAATATTTCACTTTTCATCACTCCGCGTATTAAAGCACGCCTAAATGAACATACACTTACCTGATAGAGAGCTGACGCCAGCGTCAACGAAAGGGGGAATACCCCGCGTTTGTTTCGCTGCATCATCTCAGAATTCTGAGCTGTAATGCTCCAGACGGCGCTAATGTACGCCTAAAAATGAAGCGAGACAAGAGGCATTTTTTTATTTAATTTTAATAACTTACATGTGTCGTGAATCGGCGACAGTTTGATTTCCTTCAGCAATGAATCGCCACTGAGCGACGCGCTGATTACTCAGAGAATTCTCATATCACCATGCTCATAATGCGGTTAATTTTGCGCAAAAATTGATAATGAAAAGGTTAAAAATGACCAGATTAATGATGTTAGCACTCGTTCTTACCCCACTGACGTCGATGGCGGCATCTCCGCAAGCGTTGAATTTCAGCTGTGCAAGTATTGGTGGTGTGAATAGTGATGGTAAAGGTAATGTCTGGATTGATGGAGAGAAAGCCACCGTTAAGACATTCAACGAAAATTACTGGGAAGCGAAAAGCGGTAAAAATACCGTTTCTATTTCCCGTAATGATGACGGTAGCCCGGCCGTTTCCTGGACTGGCCCTAATCGTAAGCACGGTATTTGCCAGCCTGACGATGAGAAGAGCTATGCACCAGCGAAAAAATCGGTGAATGCTGGCCCGTCTTTCTCCTGTGCCGCTGTCGACAAGGGAAGTATGGAGGACATTATTTGTCAGAGCCCATCACTTTCCGCAATGGACTTGAAACTGAATGGCATCTACAAGCAGGCGTTGGTGAAATCAAACAATGATTCGACGCTGAAAGCCGAGCAGCGCGGTTGGATCAAAGGCCGCAACGAGTGCTGGAAAGAGCAGGATAAGCCTGCCTGTCTTTCCCGCGAATACAGTCAACGGATGACTGAACTACAGAGCAAATGGGGCATTAAGTAATTCAGCCGCAGAAAAAAAGAAAGGCCATCTGGCCTTTCTTTTTACGTATATAACGAGGCTTCACCCATCGGGCGGGTTTTGAAACGACGATGGATCCAGAGATACTGCTCGGGTGCACGCATAATCTCTTTTTCAATTATTTTGTTCATATAAGCCGCAGCCAGGCCCTCATCAGTAGGGTAACCTTCCATCTCCGGCGTGATAAACAGACGGTAGCCAGAATTGTCCGTTTTTCTCACCATGGTGACGGTCAACATCGCAGCACCTGATAAACGTGACAGTACGTAGGTACCATTAGTTGTCGCGACGTCCTTGACGGCGAAAAAGGGTGCAAACGAACTGCCTTTGCGACCGTAGTCCTGATCGGGAGCAAACCATACGGCTTCCCCTTTTTTCAGGGCGCTGACAATGCCACGCAGGTTATTTCTGCCGATCATGGCTTTGTTTGAGCGCATCCGACCACGGGTCTGGATCCACTCCATTAACTTATTGTTATGCGGGCGGTAGGTTGCCATCATGGGTTGGCAAAGCCCCATCACGCGGCCTCCCAACTCCAGAGACATAAAGTGTACGCCTACTACCATCACGCCGCGGTTTTGCGACTGTGCACGCTTCAGGTTGTCGAGACCTTCGACGTCAAACCATTTACGCACGCGACGGTCAGGCCAGAACCAAGCCATGCCGGTTTCAAGCAGTGCCATGCCAAGAGAACGAAAGTTTTCTTCGACCAGCCTGTCTCGTTCTGCCTGTGGCAGATTCGGGAAGCACAGTTCGAGGTTTTTACGGGCAATAGATTCACGACGTTTTAAAAACGGGCGAGCAAGCGTTCCGGTACGCGTACCCAAAAAGCACAATACGGGGTAGGGGAGTTGCACCAAGAGCCAGAGCACACCGACACCAAACCATGTGAGCCAGTAGCGCGGATGCAAAAACGCGCGTGAAAATTTACATTGGGGGAACATAAGCACCTGTTGTTGATACTAATAAGATGTATCGCGAAGATTCTTTGTCGACAGCGTTACACTCTGATACTGATCGTTAGGCCACCATGAAGGACAATGGTTCCTGTAAAGAGTGTAAAACTTAGTCAGGACAAAACCACGGGGGGGCATGAATGATCGGGCTTATACTTTACCACCTAGAGATTAATGTCAGCCAGAGATAAATCCTCAATAAGCGTAAATGTTTATGCGGGAGAGAAACTGAAATAGGGACAGGGGTATAACCTGTTGTTTTTGTGCTGGTTAACTGTCCATCGAATGTCGAGGTTCGCCGCCATAGCCGTATTTATTGTAACAAAAATGTTGCCTGGATTGCCTGTGTATAGGAATTGTCTTAGACTATAAATTCAAGGAGTGTAAGGACTTACATGACGTTTTACGGCAGACAGGAGGTACCGCTATGCTCTATTTCTGGACCTTTCTCATATTGAGCATTCTGTGCGTTAGTTGCTATATCTGGCAGGTTTTGGGCGCGTTGGCATCAATCAGTTCTTTAATCGGCATGGCTATCCTGGCGGCATTAATTTACTTCACTACTCTGTGGCTGACTCATGGTGATGAAATGGTTACGGGAATATTTCTTTTTCTGGCTCCGACCTGTGGGCTGATCATCCGTTTTATGGTCGGTGACGGGAAGCATTAAATCGACGTGTCATTAATGATGATAACAAAATGAGTGTCACACGTTTTTTCATCCAGGATATTCATATCCTGAAGTGCCAGCGATGCTGGCACTTTTTTATCGACCTGGAACAGATTACCGGGCATCAGCAAGCTCTAAAGCCGCTTCCTCTTGCTGGGCATCTTTTCGCTGTTGTTCCAACTCCAGCGCGCCGCGGTGAGACAAGTAGCAGAACACGATGCAGCAGACGATCCCCCCCATCAGTAGGTAAAATCCCCCGTGCCAGCCCATTTTGTCGACCATCACACCAAACAGGCTGGTTCCTAGTGATGCACCAAAAATGTAGCTCATAAATCCGCGTAACCCTACGGCTGAACCGACGGCGAAGCTGGGGACGATTTCCATGGTCTGCACGGATGCCAAGAACTGAGGAACGTAAATCAGGCAACCGACAATGGCGGCGAAAATAGTCACCATCACCAGGGATTCACTTTTCCAGTAGCCGATCAGACAGACGAAGATCAGCGCCATACAAATCATTGCCAGCGGCATCCTGCGACCCTTAAACAACTTGTCGGTAAGCCAACCGGCCAGCAATGTGGAAGGAATGGCCGCCCATTCAAAAAACAGAAATGCCACGCTCATTTGTTCTTTTGAGAAGTGTTTTTCGGTAAGCAAGTAAATCGGCAACCAGCTGATCATGCCAAAACGCACCATATAGACAAACACGTCCACCAGAGAGACATACCAGGCATTTTTATTACGCAGCACGTAGGTGCAAAAGATCTGGTAGGCGCTCATATTCTCCGGTGCCTGGGTGACCTGTCGGGCGTTGAGCACGACTTTTTCTTCCGGCATCATTTCTTCCAGCGGTGGTAAACCTTCTTTACGTGGCGAACCTTTACCCAGCATTAGAACAATAAAGGCAAATAACACGGCGATACAGGCGGGGACAATATAGCTGGCGCTTTGCCAGTGTTCGCTACCCAGAATGGCAAAAGCGGTGCCTACAATCGGGGCGACAATACCGCCGCCAACGTTGTGCGAGATATTCCAGAAGGCGCCAACGCGTCCACGTTCTTTACGTGGGAACCAGTTGGCAATAGTTATAAATGAGGGGCCAACACCCATCCCCTGGAATAAGCCGTTGAACACTACCAGTGTGGCAAATATCCAGAATCCGGTGCTGAAACCTAACCCGACGTTCACGATGGCGCACAAGACCAGACCGCATGCCATAAAGACTTTGGGGCTGGCCTTATCGGCCAGGCTGCTCATAATACCCTTACTGATCCCGTAGGCAATCAACATGCAACTGCTGAGCAGACCAATTTGGGTGGCACTGAGATCCAGATGTTCTTTCAGGTACGGCGTAGAGAGTGTGAAGTTATTACGTACAATATAGTACGCAAGATAGCCGAGAAATACGCTAAGTAGTGCCTGCATCCGGTATCGACCATATGTCGCCTGGACTTGCTCCGGCGGGACTTTATTTGCCGATGGCCCTGTCTTAAATATTGAAAGCATATCATCACCTAAATTTATATTGATGTGAATATCAGGAGTTTTCGTTGTGCAGGGTGAAATAAACGATGATGGAATTCAACTCGATGAAATGTGTCAGTATTGACTCAACTTAACCAAAGAATGACTAATTTTGACTCTTTTAAATTAACAGAGGTGTGTGTTTTTTATTTTTAGCGGGGATTTATAGCCAGCATGTGCGGATACTAACAATTTTAATCGGTAATTTAAGGTATTCTGTACCCATGCTTTCGCTTTCGGCTTGGTTATTTTTATAACCACCTTACCTTTCCCCTGAGTTGGGGTAAACGGGTAAGTTTTGTCTCAATATTATTTTTCGAACATGTTGGTATTTATGAACGGGATCACAAACAGGCTTTGCGACCAGGGGCGGATGATCATCCTGTCGCTTTGTTTTACGTTGCTGTCTACGGCCAGCCAGGCACAGGGTAAAGAGCTCGTCATGGCCACGACGTTCTCCCCAGGAGCGACGGCATGGATTATCCAGCAATGGCAAACCGAGCCAGGGTCGGTAATGATTCGTACGCTAAACCGCACCAGTGCCTCTTTGGAACAACTGCTCGATACAGCGAACGCGGACAATGTTGATCTGATTTTGACCTCCTCTCCCATGCTGTTGCAGCATTTGCAGGAACATCAGAAGCTGGCTCCGTTTGATAATGCGCTGCCTGAGAGTCAACGCCTGGTGCCGGAGTCCATCCGTTCTACGTCCGTGGCGGTGGCAATATCAGGTTTTGGCCTGTTGATTAACCGTTCTGCGCTGGCGGCGCGGCATTTACCGGCTCCGACTGACTGGGGGGATTTAACGCACCCCCGGTATCAGGGCGCGCTGTTGATGAGTAGCCCGTCACGTTCGGATACCAACCATTTAATGGTGGAATCACTGCTGCAGCAAAAAGGGTGGGAACAAGGATGGGCGACGCTGCTGGCGAGTGCCGGCAATCTGGTGACGATTTCCTCGCGCAGTTTCGGCGTTGCTGACAAAATTAAAAGTGGATTAGGCGTTGCTGGGCCGGTGATTGATAATTACGCCAATCTGCTGCTCAACGACCCGCATCTGGCGTTTAACTATTTTCCGCATTCCGCAGTGTCGCCAACCTATGTGGCGGTGTTGAACAATAGCCAGCATGCCGGTGAAGCCCGTCGTTTTATTCGCTATTTATTGAGTCCTCAAGGGCAGCGGATCCTTGCCGATGCGAATACCGGGAAATATCCGGTCACGCGGTTGCCCGCCGATAATCCGCGTGCTGCTCAGCAGGCCATTCTGATGGACCAGCCACCACTAAATTATCGCCTGATCCTCAAGCGGCAGCAGCTGGTGCAGCGGATGTTTGATACCGCCATCAGTTTTCGTCTCGCGCAATTGAAGGATGCCTGGCGAGCGCTGTATAGCGCCGAAGCGCGGCTAAAACGGCCACTCCCTGAAATACGAGCGTTATTGACCAGCGTCCCGATAGACGCCAGCAGTAGTGAAGATGAGGCCTGGCTTGCGCAATTCGAGAATAAAAGCGTTGCTGAACAGCAGATGATGGAATGGCAGCTATGGTTTCTCAAAAACCAACGCCAGGCTATCGCCAAACTGGAAGAATTAAAATGAAGGGCGGGTCGTTACTGCAACGTCTTCGTCAGCTTAGCATTAGCAGCAGTCTGCGCGGGGCATTCCTGACAGGGGCGTTGCTGACGTTAAGCGTGAGTTGCGTCAGTCTGTATTCCTGGCATGAGCAGAGCTCGCAGATCCGTTATTCGCTGGATGACTACTTCCCGCGCGTCCATTCCGCTTTTTTAATTGAAGGCAATCTCAACCTGGTGGTGGATCAGCTCAATGAGTTCCTGTTGGCTCCCAATACCACGGTAAGACTGCAACTGCGCAACCAGATAATCCAGCATCTGGATAAGATTGAGACGTTAAGTCGTGGATTGCAGCCCGCGGAACAGCAGCAACTGGCGGTCATTTTGCAAGACAGCCGTACCCTGATGACGGAGCTGGACAGGGTGCTCTACAACATGTTTCTGGTACGAGAAAAAGTAAGTGAATTGTCTGCGCGCATAGATTGGCTGCATGATGATTTTACGACCGAGTTGAACTCACTGGTGCAGGATTTTACCTGGCAACAGGGAACTCTGCTGGATCAAATTGAGGCCAAAAATGGTGATGCGGCGCAATACCTGAAACGTGCCCGGGAAGTGCAAAACGAACAGCAGCAGGTTTACACACTGGCGAGAATTGAGAATCAAATCGTCGACGATCTGCGTGACAGGCTGAACGAGCTGAAGTCCGGTAGCGATGACAGTATGTTGGTGGAGACCCACATTCGTTATCTGGCGAATTTGAAAACAACGGCGGATGAAAATATCCGTACGCTGGATGACTGGCCTAGTACCATAACGTTGCGCCAAACTATTGATGAGTTGCTGGAAATTGGCATGATGAAAAATAAAATGCCCGACACAATGCGCGACTACGTGGCGGCGCAAAAGGCCCTCGTTGATGCTAATCACGCCAGAGAAGCGACGCTTGGGCGCTTTCGTACCTTGCTTGAGGCGCAACTGGGCAGCAGTCATCAGCAAATGCAGATGTTTAATCAGCGCCTGGAGCAGATTGTTCGCGTCAGCGGTGGACTGATTCTGCTGGCGACGTTACTGGCGCTGCTTCTCGCCTGGACGCTCAACCACTACTTTATCCGCTCCCGACTGGTGAAGCGTTTTACCGCACTGAATCAGGCCGTGGTGCAGATCGGTCTCGGTAGAACGGATGCAACTATCCCGGTGTATGGTCGCGATGAGTTAGGGCGCATCGCGGGCTTGCTACGCCATACGCTGGGGCAGCTTAATACGCAAAAAAATCAGCTTGAGCAGGAAGTGGCTGAGCGTAAAGAGATTGAGTCCGATCTTCGCGCCACGCAGGATGAGCTGATTCAGACGGCGAAACTGGCGGTGGTCGGCCAGACCATGACCACTCTGGCGCATGAAATAAACCAACCGCTGAACGCGCTATCGATGTACTTGTTTACGGCGGGAAGGGCCATTGAACAGGGACAACCAGCGCAGGCAAGAAGCACTTTAACCAAAGCGCAAGGGCTGATTATCCGCATTGATGCCATTATTCGCTCGCTGCGCCAGTTTGCGCGTCGGGCCGAGCCGGGGGCGCCGTTGCATCCGGTTGATTTGCGGCAAACTTTTAGTGCGGCTTGGGAACTGTTAGCCATGCGTCATAAGCCACAGCAGGGCAGGCTGACGCTCCTGCCGGAGACCGTATGGGTCCTCGGTGATGAGGTTAGGATCCAGCAGGTACTGGTTAATGTGCTGGCAAACGCGCTCGACGCCTGTCCGGCTACGGCTGAAATTGAGGTGAGCTGGCGGGCTCAGGGCAAAACGCTGTGCGTATTGATCGCTGATAACGGACCCGGTTGGCCTCAGGCGTTGTTACCGTCGCTATTGAAGCCATTTACGACCAGTAAGGATGTGGGTCTCGGCATTGGTTTGTCGATTTGTGTATCGTTAATGACGCAAATGAACGGTGAGTTACGCCTGGCGTCAACGCTGGAGCGCAATGCCTGCGTAGTCCTGCAATTCAACCTGACGGATGTAAATGATGTTGAGTGATGAATGTTCTGTTCTGCTGATTGATGACGATGCCGATGTGCTCGATGCTTACACGTTATTGTTGGAGCAGGCAGGATATCGCGTCCTGGCCTGTAACAATCCGTTTGACGCCAGAAATCTGATGCCTGCCGACTGGCCAGGGATCGTATTAAGCGATGTATGTATGCCAGGCTGTTCGGGGATCGATCTGATGACTCTGTTTCATCAGGATGATAATCAACTGCCGATCCTGCTGATCACCGGGCACGGCGATGTCCCGATGGCGGTGGATGCAGTGAAGAAAGGCGCATGGGACTTTCTGCAAAAACCGGTCGATCCTGGCAAGCTGCTGGCGCAGGTTGAGGATGCCCTGCGTCAGAGGCAGTCCGTAATTGCGCGTCGTCATTACTGCCAGCAGAAATTACAGGTTGAACTGGTCGGATACAGTGACTGGGCAACGCAATTCCGCCAGCGACTACAGCAACTGGCAGAAACGGATATCGCCGTCTGGTTTTATGGTGAACCCGGAACAGGACGCATGACGGGCGCGCGGTATCTGCATCAGCTTGGGCGCAATGTCCACGGGCCATTTATACGTGCAGACCTGACATCCGGAAATGCGGTTCAGCTCAACGCGCTCATTGATCAGGCTCAAGGTGGAACGCTGGTACTGAGTCATATTGAATGCCTGACGCGCGAGCAGCAGCACCATCTGGTGCAGTTGCAAAGTCAAGAGCGGCGTCCTTTTCGCTTGATTGGGATCGGGGAGACGTCCTTGGTGGAGTTGGCGGCAACCCACCAGATTGTTGCAGAACTCTATTATTGCTTTGCCATGACGCAAATCGCCTGCCAACCGCTGTCTCTGCGCCCGGACGACATTGAGCCGTTATTTCATCACTACCTGCATAAAGCCTGTCTGCGGTTAAACCATCCCGTGCCTGAAGTCGACGGGGAATTGCTAAAAGGCATGCGGCGACGAGTATGGTTGAGCAATGTACGGGAACTGGCAAATGCCGCAGAGTTGTTTGCCGTCGGGTTACTCCCGTTGGCTGAAACTGCCAACCCGCAGATGCATATGCCCGAGCCGACCCCGCTGGATCGTCGGGTAGAAGAGTATGAACGACAAATCATCACGGAAGCGCTCAATATCCATCAGGGGCGGATTAATGAGGTGGCAGAGTATCTGCAAATTCCGCGTAAGAAGCTGTATCTGAGAATGCGAAAATACGGGCTGAGTAAAGAGCACTATAAGTTCTAGCGCTCATCGAAATATTCGAACAGAGGCCAGAAAATCATCTGGCCATATCTCTTACCACATCAAATCATCAGGTACGACAAAGTCAGCGTACGGGTCATCTTCGTCCTTATCTTCCTGGCTCAGTTCGCAATTTAAGACAATGTAGCTGGCGTCACGCTGCGCGATCTTATCGGCAACCACCGCCGGGATGATGGCGTATTCGCTCTCGCGATCACTTTCAGCGGCCAGACGCGCAATGGCAAGACGCCCCTTGATTAACTGAGTCTGGGTAACTTTATCAACGTAGATTTTTTTAATCAGATTGTTGTCGGTAAAGTTATAACCAATATCGCCTCTTGAAATGGTGATTTTATTCATTTCAATCAGCTGCTTAATCTGAGCTTTGTATTCTTTCGACAGGGCTGCTTGCTTTTGCTGCTCGCTGAGTTGCTTATCACGCTCAACCTGTGCTTTTTTATTTTCTTCAACCGCCTCTCTGGCCTCACGCGCCTGAACGCGCGACTTTTTCGCCGTTCTTTGCACCTTCGCCATTTTTTTACTGGTGACTAAGCCAGCTTTAAGCATCTGCTCTTGTAGGGTGAGTTTTGTCATATTCGTTTCTAAATCCAGTAAAAAGAGTTCTCAGGATTATACCCTTAACGTCCGGGGGGATGCCAGATTGCGGGGAGTTGCAAAGCGTCGGGGATAAAATGGCAGGCTATGGTGTCCCCTGCAGGAATCGAACCTGCAACTAGCCCTTAGGAGGGGCTCGTTATATCCATTTAACTAAGGGGACGAAGCGGCACGAGTATAGCGTTTTTTACCTGCAACGGTAAGTCTGTGTCCGCCTGACTGCTCAAACAGTCGCCATTCAGGATTGTTTCTTCTGGTTTTTCTGCTTTTTTTGTTCCCGCTCAGCCTCTAATTGGGCCTCTTCTTTGCGTTTATTGCTCATATCATTGCGAATTTGCGCATGGCTCATCAAGGCGAAGATAAATGTCCCACCGCAAATATTCCCGGCAAGCGTTGGAAGCGCGAACGGCCAGAAGAAGTCGCTCCAGTGCAGCGTGCCGTTAAAGACCAGGTAGAGAATCTCAACCGAGCCGACGACGATGTGCGTGGTATCACCCAACGCAATAAGCCAGGTCATCAGAACAATGACGACAATTTTTGCCGCGCCCGCTGCGGGAAACATCCACACCATAGTGGCGATCAGCCAACCGGAAATAATCGCGTTGGAAAACATCTCCGTCGGGCTATTTTTCATAACGTCCATCCCAATTTTGACAAAGGCGTCACGAGTTTCTTCATCAAAAATTGGCATATATTCAAACGCCCATGCCGCAATGCCGGTGCCGATAATGTTACCCAGCAAGACCACGCTCCACAGACGCATCAGTAAACCAAAATTGCCGAGGGTTGGATTTTGCATGACCGGCAGGACAGCGGTTACGGTGTTTTCGGTAAAGAGCTGTTGGCGGGCCATGATAACGATGATAAACCCGAAGGTATAACCGAGGTTTTCCAGTAAGAACCCGCCGGGAACGCCCTCAAGCTGTACGTGAAAAATACCCTTTGCCAGTAAAGAGGCTCCCATCGATAGCCCAGCGGCGATAGCTGACCACAGCAGCGCCATCGCATCGCGCTCCATCTCTTTTTCCCCGTCCTGGCGAATATGTTCGTGAATCGCCATGGCACGGGAAGGAAGTCGGTCCTCGTCGACTTCTATCTTTTTACCCTGCAACTTCTCTTCACTTTCTACTTCGAGTTCGTCGCTGTGTTGATCAATTTTTTCTTTTTCGATGTCATTCATTTTTGAGTCCTGAATAAGCACGTATTGCTAAAGCGTAGCGGTTTTTATCCAGGAACTGGCGGGAGAAACTCTGAAATCGCAAAAATGGTAACGTTTGTATTTATCGGATTCGGTAAAATAGAAACACCGCGAGGTCTACCTTACCAGGCTATGATCAAATCAGTAAGTTAGGGTATATAGACATCGTTTGACGTGCTGTTACAATCGCTCACATCTAAACCGGCGGATACCTTATTGTTCCGTCATGGATGGCAATCAGCGATAGCCATAATACACAGGGAGACACTTATGAAGCTTCGCCTGTCGGCGCTTGCGCTGGGAACCACACTTTTGGTGGGGTGTGCGAGCTCCGGTACAGAACAGCAGGGGCGCTCGGATCCGTTTGAAGGGTTCAACCGCACCATGTACAACTTCAACTTTAATGTGCTGGATCCGTATGTTGTTCGACCGGTGGCTGTAGCCTGGCGTGATTATGTTCCGCAGCCGGCCAGAAACGGTTTGAGCAACTTTACGGGCAACCTCGAAGAGCCGGCCGTAATGGTCAACTATTTCCTGCAGGGCGATCCTTATCAGGGGATGGTGCATTTCACCCGTTTCTTCCTGAACACCTTGCTAGGTATGGGCGGCTTTATCGATGTTGCGGGCATGGCGAATCCAAAACTGCAGCGCGTTGAACCACATCGTTTCGGCAGTACGTTAGGTCACTATGATGTAGGTTACGGTCCGTATATGCAGCTTCCGTTCTACGGCAGCTTCACGGTACGTGATGACGGTGGTGATATGGTGGATACGCTGTATCCGGTTCTGTCGTGGCTGACCTGGCCGTTGTCGGTCGGTAAATGGACCATTGAAGGGATTGAAACCCGCGCGCAACTGCTCGACTCCGACGGTCTGCTGCGTCAATCTTCCGATCCGTACATTATGGTGCGTGAAGCTTACTTCCAGCGTCATGACTTCATCGCGAACGGCGGGAAACTCAAACCAGAAGAAAACCCGAACGCGCAAGCTATTCAGGATGATTTAAAAGATATCGATTCCGAATAAGGAAGAGGTACAAATAAAAAGGTGAGCTAAAAAGCTCACCTTTTTTACGCCTGAAGAAAATCAGAATGCGTAGTTAAAGTTGGTACCGAACAGCCAGGCTTTACCTTCAGATTCGAAGGTATATGGACCTTCTTTGATGGTCACGTTCTGCCCGTGCATATAAGAAGCACCGATGTCGATAGACGCATCTTCATTGAACGCGTAGGTCGTACCCGCGCTCAGCCACAGGCGGTCCTGGTCTGGAATGGAGATGGAGCGTTTATCCGCAGGAACCGGGCTATCGTCGTAGGCGATACCAGTACGGAACGTCCAGTTTTTATCCATGTAGTAGGTCGTACCCAGCGCGAGGCGGTAAGAGTCCCGGAAGCCTTCTTCTTTATAGAACAATGTTTGTCCGTTGGTGCCCGTTGCTTTCAACTCCTGGAACTGACTCCAGCTGGTGTAAGCGATGCTGTAGTGAACGGCCCATTGCGGTGCTACGCGGTTATAGCCAGACAGTTCCCACATTTCCGGCAGGTTAAGCGTCAATGCGCCCGGAACGGTCGTGTTGGTTGTACCCCATGGGAACGTCACGCCAGCACCCGGTAAGCCGTTGGCCTGGCTTCTGATGCCGCTCTTATAATCACCGTCGAAATCGATTTTAACTTCTGAACGATAGGTTAAGCCCCAGCGGTTATCTTTATCCAGCTCATACAAAATACCCGCGTTCCAGCCGTAACCCCATTCATCACCTTCCATGCTTGCAATTTTAGGGCTGACCTTCGGTAATGCTGCGGTCATTTCACCGGAATAACGTTCAATTTTGGCGTCAGCATAAACGGCGTTAAAACCAAGGCCGAAGCTCCAGCTATCATTTAGGCGATAGGCGCCGCTGAGGTTAAGGTTGACCGTTTTAAGGTCGGTCTTGCCGCCGTATTCACCGACAATGTAGCTGTCGTTAAATTCGGTCGCCAGACCATAGTTAGAGGTGACAGACGCGCCCCAGCCAAACTGCTCGTTAATAGGCATCACGAAGTGCGCATTCGGAACCCATGCCGTCGGGGCGATGTTGTCCGCATTGGTGCTGCGCCCGGTGTATGGCGATTTACCGGAGATATTAACGTCTGGATCGATATACACCGCACCTGCTGAGAAAGTAGGGCGATCGAACATCATGATCAGTGCCGGGTTGCGGCTGGCGTTACCTGCGTCGTCTGCGATAGCGCCTTCACCCGAATATGCCCGGCCAAGGCCAGAGGAAGAAAATTCGTTTAACTGAAAGCCTGCAGACCAGGCCTGTGTGGAAATAATTGCCACTGCGACTGCGAGAGCAGACTTTGTAAACAGGGTTTTCTGGCTCATGACCATAACCTCATCGATTTATTTTTATACAAACAATGTTACATGCCGTAACAGGAGCGCGAAGTGTAGGGTCTGAGGTACCACATAGAAATCAGACCAGTGGCGAGAGTATAGGTCCGACCAGATGGAATGTTGCAAGTATGTTTATAAGTTTTTTCAAATATGATCTTAAAAACGCGATCCAGCTGGCAAAATTGCGGGGATGCGCACTCACCTGTTCGGGCGATTTTTGTTTTGGATCATTTTTAAGTGTGATTTCGGTCGCTTATCGCATTTCGCACAATTAACGACTGGAGAGGAGGATAATGGGAGCGTAAAATATCCCCAACGTTTATCTGGCACCCTTGGTGCGAATACAGAGGAAATCTACAATGAGTAAATGCAGTGCTGATGAAACCCCGGTTTGCTGCTGTATGGATGTTGGTACCATCATGGACAACACCGATTGCACCGCGTCATACAGCCGTGTGTTCGCGACTCGCGCACAGGCAGAAGAAACGCTGGCTGCTCTCACCGAGAAGGCGCGTGGCGTAGAATCTGAGCCTTGCCAAATCACCCCGACCTTTACTGAAGAAGCTGAGGGTGTTCGTCTGGATATCGATTTTGTTTTCGCCTGTGAAGCCGAAACCCTGATCTTCCAGCTGGGTCTGCGTTAATCCCTTCTTTCAGTGCCCTTGCCACCTTCTGACAAGGGCATTTTCGTAACAATCAGTGATTATTCACTGTGCCATAGCTCCCACTTTCATTTCTCTCCACTTGGCTAAATGTAAAAAATTGGTTAAGACTGTGATCAGGTCAGACCACTTATTTTATTTTTTAACAGGGGAGTGTTATGAGTCAGGCTTTACCGCTGGTTACCCGTCAGGGCGATCGCATCGCCATTGTGAGCGGATTGCGTACGCCTTTTGCCCGTCAGGCAACCGCGTTTCATGGCATTCCCGCCGTTGATTTGGGAAAAATGGTCGTCGGTGAGTTGCTGGCTCGCAGTGAAATTCCTGCCGATGCCATTGAACAACTGGTTTTTGGCCAGGTTGTGCAAATGCCGGAAGCGCCCAATATCGCCCGTGAAATTGTGCTGGGCACCGGGATGAACGTACATACCGATGCCTACAGCGTGAGCAGAGCCTGCGCCACCAGTTTTCAGGCGGTGGCGAATGTCGCGGAAAGCCTGATGGCAGGAACCATCCGTGCGGGTATTGCTGGCGGGGCTGACTCCTCTTCCGTGCTGCCAATTGGCGTCAGCAAAAAGTTGGCGCGGGTGTTGGTGGACGTCAATAAAGCCCGCACCACCGGTCAGCGGCTGAAGCTTTTTTCCCGACTGCGTTTGCGCGACCTGATGCCGGTCCCACCTGCAGTTGCTGAGTATTCCACCGGCTTACGTATGGGGGATACGGCAGAGCAAATGGCGAAAACCTACGGCATCACGCGTGAGCAGCAGGATGCGCTGGCGTACCGTTCGCATCAGCGAGCCGCTCAGGCCTGGGCCGAAGGCAAACTGGCAGACGAGGTGATGACCACCTATGCTCCGCCGTTTAAAGATCCCTTCTCAGAAGATAACAATATTCGCGGAAACTCTACGCTGGCGGATTACGCCAAACTGCGCCCGGCGTTTGACCGTAAACACGGCACCGTCACGGCGGCAAACAGTACACCATTGACCGACGGCGCTGCTGCGGTGATTTTGATGACGGAGTCCCGGGCGAAAGAGCTGGGACTGGTGCCGCTGGGCTATCTACGCAGTTTTGCGTTTACTGCCATCGACGTCTGGCAGGATATGTTGCTGGGCCCGGCATGGTCGACGCCGTTGGCTCTGGAGCGCGCGGGCCTGACTCTGGCCGATCTCACGCTGATTGATATGCATGAAGCCTTTGCCGCGCAGACGCTGGCGAATATTCAACTGCTTGGCAGCGAACGTTTTGCTCGTGACGTTCTGGGTAGGGCACATGCCACTGGCGAAGTGGATGACAGCAAATTTAACGTGCTGGGCGGTTCGATTGCCTACGGACACCCTTTCGCCGCGACCGGCGCGCGCATGATCACCCAAACGCTGCATGAATTACGGCGTCGTGGTGGTGGGTTTGGTTTGGTCACCGCGTGTGCGGCGGGTGGTCTGGGTGCGGCAATGGTTCTGGAGGCGGAATAATGGAAATGGCATCGGCTTTTACGCTACACGTGCGTCTGGATAACGTGGCGGTGGTCTCCATTGATGTGCCCGGAGAGAAAATGAATACCCTGAAAGCAGAGTTTGCTTCTCAGGTGCGGGCTATTTTGAAACAAATTCGCGATAACAAAGATCTGCGTGGCGTGGTGTTTATTTCGGCGAAGCCGGATAATTTCATCGCCGGGGCGGATATCAATATGATCGGCAACTGCCGCAGTGCGCAGGAAGCCGAAACCCTGGCTCGTCAGGGGCAACAGATGATGGCGGAAATTAATGCGTTACCGATCCCGGTTATCGCTGCCATTCACGGTGCCTGTCTGGGCGGTGGTCTGGAGATGGCGCTGGCGTGTCATAGCCGTATTTGTACTGATGACGTTAAAACCGT
Organism: Citrobacter freundii; assembly: GCF_029717145.1. Classification (NCBI taxonomy): domain Bacteria; kingdom Pseudomonadati; phylum Pseudomonadota; class Gammaproteobacteria; order Enterobacterales; family Enterobacteriaceae; genus Citrobacter; species Citrobacter freundii. The sequence goes on from NZ_CP099222.1 coordinate 1,437,781, forward strand.
GCTGGGCCTGCCGGAAGTACAGCTTGGTCTGTTACCCGGCTCTGGCGGCACGCAGCGGTTGCCCCGTCTGATTGGCGTTAGCACTGCGCTGGACATGATCCTGACCGGCAAACAATTACGCGCTAAACAGGCGCTGAAAGTGGGGTTGGTGGACGAGGTTGTGCCGCAGACCATTTTGCTGGAAGCAGCGGTGGAACTGGCTAAAAAGGAGAGTTCGGTACACCATAGCCTGCCGGTACGGGAACGCATTCTGGCCGGACCGCTGGGGCGGGCGTTGCTGTTCCGTATGGTCGGTAAAAAGACCGCACAGAAAACGCAAGGAAATTACCCCGCAACCCATCGTATTCTTGAGGTGATCGAGACTGGTCTGGCGCAGGGCAGCAGCAGCGGCTATGACGCCGAAGCCCGCGCGTTTGGTGAGCTGGCGATGACGCCGCAGTCTCAGGCTCTGCGTAACGTCTTTTTTGCAAACACCGACGTGAAAAAAGATCCCGGTAGCGAGGTACAACCCGGTCCGCTAAACAGCGTCGGGGTTCTGGGCGGGGGGCTGATGGGCGGGGGGATTGCCTACGTGACGGCCTGCAAAGGCGGCTTGCCGGTGCGTATCAAAGATATCAATGCTAAGGGAATCAACCACGCGCTGAAATACAGTTGGGATCAGCTTGAAACAAAAGTTCGCCGCCGCCATCTCAAAGCCGGCGAGCGTGACAAACAGCTGGCGCTGATTTCAGGCACCACCGATTTTCGCGGTTTTGCGCATCGAGATCTGGTAATTGAGGCAGTGTTTGAAGATCTGGCGTTGAAACAACAGATGGTGGCAGATGTTGAGCACAATTGTGCGCCTCATACCATTTTTGCCTCCAACACCTCATCTCTACCTATTGGCGACATTGCGGCCAATGCGGCGCGACCTGAGCAGGTCATTGGTTTGCACTTCTTTAGTCCGGTAGAAAAAATGCCGCTAGTGGAAGTTATTCCTCATACAACTACGTCTGAACGCACTATTGCCACCACGGTTAAACTGGCGAAAAAACAGGGGAAAACGCCGATTGTGGTGCAGGATAAGGCCGGGTTCTATGTAAATCGCATTCTTGCTCCGTACATCAACGAAGCTATCCGCTTATTGACCGAGGGCGAGCGCGTTGAGCAGATTGATGCTGCGCTGGTAAAGTTTGGTTTTCCGATAGGGCCAATCCAACTTTTGGATGAGGTCGGAATTGATACAGGCACTAAAATTATACCTGTACTGGAAGCCGCTTACGGTGAACGTTTTAGCGCACCTGCAAATGTTGTTGCTTCAATTTTGAATGATGATCGCAAAGGTAGAAAAAATGGTCGGGGTTTCTATCTTTATGGTGCGAAAGGGCGTAAAAGCAAAAAACAGGTCGACCCTGCAATTTATACGCTTATTGGCGTCCATGGGCAGAGCAAACTCATTGGCCCGCAGATTGCAGAGCGGTGTGTCATGTTAATGCTCAACGAAGCGGCACGCTGTTTCGATGAGAAGATTATCCGCAGCGCACGCGATGGTGACATCGGCGCTGTGTTTGGTATTGGTTTTCCGCCATTCCTCGGCGGCCCGTTCCGGTATATGGACTCCCTCGGGGCGGGTGAAGTGGTTGCGGTTCTGCAACGACTGACTACACAGTATGGTTCCCGGTTTACGCCGTGTGAACCGTTACTGCAGATGGCGGAACGCGGAGATAGTTTCTGGAAGCACGGGGAAACTGACCTGAATTCATGAGGTCAAAGGTAAGATGAATCCGCACCGAATGTACGAGTTAAGCTCAAAATGTAAACAGAGATTGACTATACTTACGCCATTAAGGTAAAAAACAGCGTTTCATTCGGTGAATGGATAAGGCACAATGCCGGCCACCACACATTTACCCTCGCCAATAGGGGCGTTGGCTAAAGGTGTTGGTGTTTCTGGTTAACAAAAGCGGTGCAATATGCAAGTTTTTATCATGCGTCACGGCGACGCGGCCCTCGATGCCGCCAGTGATTCGGTTCGTCCCTTAACCTCCTGCGGTTGTGACGAATCTCGCCTGATGGCGAACTGGCTGAAAGGTCAAAAAGTGGATATCGAACGTGTTCTGGTGAGCCCGTTCCTGCGAGCCGAACAAACGCTGGATGTGGTCGGGGAATGTATGAACCTGCCAACCGGTGTGGATGTTTTGCCGGAGCTGACTCCCTGCGGCGATGTCGGTCTGGTCAGCGCCTATTTACAGGCACTGGCCAATGAAGGTGTCGCTACGGCGCTGGTCATTTCTCACCTGCCTTTGGTGGGATATCTGGTGTCCGAGCTGTGTCCGGGTGAAACGCCGCCGATGTTTACCACATCTGCGATTGCCAGCGTCACGCTTGATGAGAGCGGAAAGGGCGTTTTCAACTGGCAGATGAGCCCGTGTAATCTGAAGATGGCGAAAGCGATATAGTCGTTTCGTTGGCCGGATCAAGCGCGAGCGCAGCCATCCGGTAAAACGTCTTTGACATGAGCCTGCAATAAAAAGAGCCGCAACTGCGGCTCTTTCTGTTTTCCGTTCTCAGGGAAGTTCGGGCGGTAACCACTCTTCCACTTCAATCAGTACCAGCAGCGCGGCGTCGCCGCCGTACTCTTTAGGCGCCTGATGAAAAGCCATCACGTGCGGATGTTGCGCCAGCCAAAGCGGCGTTTGCTGTTTCAGAACGTGCTTTCCGTGGCCGTGCATGACGCAGGCGCAGAAGACGTGTTCACGACGACAGGCGGCAATCAGCGCCCCGAGTTCCTGTTTAGCCTGCTGTTGCGTCAGCCCGTGTAAATCAAGAAACAGTTCCGGGGAGTAGTCACCACGGCGCATTTTCTTCAGTTCAAAGTGGCTGACGTCGGCCCGCAGATATCTGACCGGACCCTCTGTATTCAACAGCGGCTGAAACTCATCAGAGAAATAGTGGCTGGCATCAGCCTGTTCCTGCAACAGCCTTTTAACCGGCACCTCGGTGATTTTTTTACGCGGCGGTCGATGGACAATCGTGTCCTGCTTAATTTGACGAGTGCCGGTCATCAACTGGCGAAACAGCGTCTGATCCTCCTCGCTGAGCGATGTTTTCTTTTTCATTTGAGCGTCTCATCTTTTATTTTCCGTTAGTTTAACCCGACTCGATGGGCATCCGATCGCTTAAAACGCAATTTTCGCGCTCAGGCTCGGCGTGAATGCTGATTTATCGCCGTCTTCGTGGCAAACTAGCCGCCGAATTTAATACGAGCATGCCCTGGAGGAATACGTGGATAAAATTTTCGTTGATGAAGCAGTGAGTGAACTGCATACCATTCAGGACATGTTGCGTTGGGCGGTCAGCCGTTTTAGCGCGGCGAATATCTGGTATGGTCACGGGACGGATAACCCATGGGATGAGGCGGTACAACTGGTGCTGCCGTCACTCTACCTGCCGCTGGATATTCCTGAAGATATGCGCACTGCGCGCCTGACCTCCAGCGAACGCCACCGTATTGTTGAGCGCGTAATTCGCCGCGTTAACGAGCGTATCCCGGTTGCCTACCTGACCAACAAAGCCTGGTTCTGCGGTCACGAATTCTATGTTGATGAACGCGTGCTGGTGCCGCGCTCACCGATTGCCGAGCTGATCAATAATCGCTTTGCCGGTCTTATCAGCGAGCAGCCGCAGCACATTCTCGATATGTGTACCGGCAGCGGCTGTATTGCTATTGCCTGCGCGTATGCCTTCCCGGAAGCCGAAGTGGACGCGGTGGATATTTCCACTGACGCCCTGGCGGTGACCGAGCACAATATTGAAGAGCATGGTCTGATCAATCACGTGACGCCGATCCGCTCCGATCTGTTCCGTGACCTGCTGAAAGTACAGTATGACCTGATTGTGACCAACCCGCCGTATGTGGATGCGGAAGATATGTCCGATCTGCCGAATGAGTATCGCCACGAACCTGAGCTGGGCCTGGCGTCCGGAAGTGATGGGCTGAAGCTGACCCGTCGCATTCTTGGCAATGCGCCGGACTACCTGTCAGACAACGGTATTCTGATTTGTGAAGTCGGTAACAGCATGGTACATCTGATGGAACAATATCCGGACGTGCCGTTTACGTGGCTGGAATTCGACAACGGCGGTGATGGCGTATTCATGCTGACCAAAGCGCAGCTGATTGCCGCTCGCGAACATTTCAGCATCTATAAAGATTAACGACACGCGCACACACAACAACGATAACGGAGCGGTGATGGCAGGAAACACAATTGGACAACTCTTTCGCGTAACGACCTTCGGTGAATCACACGGGCTGGCGCTCGGCTGTATCGTTGATGGTGTTCCGCCGGGTATTCCGCTGACAGAAGCTGATCTGCAGCACGATCTCGACAGACGTCGTCCGGGAACCTCGCGTTACACCACGCAGCGTCGCGAGCCGGATCAGGTGAAAATCCTTTCCGGCGTGTTTGACGGCGTCACCACCGGCACCAGTATTGGCCTGTTGATTGAAAATACCGATCAGCGTTCGCAGGATTACGGCGCCATTAAGGATGTTTTTCGTCCAGGCCATGCCGACTACACCTACGAGCAGAAATACGGCGTGCGTGACTACCGTGGCGGCGGGCGTTCGTCCGCGCGCGAAACGGCAATGCGCGTGGCGGCCGGGGCGATTGCCAAAAAATACCTGGCGGAAAAATTCGGCGTCGAAATCCGCGGATGCCTGACCCAAATGGGCAATATACCGCTGGAAATTAAAGACTGGTCTCAGGTCGAACAAAACCCGTTCTTTTGCCCGGATCCGGACAAAATCACCGCGCTGGATGAACTGATGCGTGCACTCAAGAAAGAGGGTGACTCCATCGGTGCAAAAGTGACCGTGGTTGCAAGCGGTGTACCGGCCGGTCTCGGCGAACCTGTTTTTGACCGTCTGGATGCTGACATCGCCCATGCGTTGATGAGCATTAATGCGGTGAAAGGCGTGGAGATTGGCGACGGCTTCGACGTTGTTGCGTTGCGCGGTAGTCAGAACCGTGATGAAATCACCAAAGAGGGTTTCCAGAGTAACCATGCTGGCGGCATTCTGGGGGGCATCAGCAGCGGGCAACAAATTGTTGCACATATGGCGCTGAAACCGACTTCCAGTATTACCGTTCCCGGGCGCACTATTAACCGCTTTGGCGAAGAAGTCGAGATGATAACCAAAGGACGTCACGATCCGTGCGTTGGGATCCGCGCGGTGCCGATCGCAGAAGCCATGCTGGCGATTGTGCTGATGGATCACCTGCTGCGTCAGCGGGCGCAGAATGCGGATGTAAAGACTGACATTCCACGCTGGTAAGAAATGAAAAAAACGGCACTTGCGGCGCTGGCACTGTTTGCCAGTTCGGCCTGCCTGGCGGCGACGCCCTGGCAGAAAATTACCCACCCGGTGGCAGGTAGCGCGCAGTCTATCGGCGCGTTTTCCAATGGCTGCATTGTGGGGGCAGATACGCTGCCCGTGCAGTCCGAACACTATCAGGTGATGCGCACCGATCAACGTCGCTATTTTGGTCATCCTGACCTGGTGACGTTCATCCAGCGTCTGAGTACCCAGGCCAATAATCTGGGACTGGGGACGGTGTTAATCGGCGATATGGGTATGCCGGCCGGTGGACGTTTCAACGGCGGACACGCCAGCCACCAGACGGGGCTGGATGTCGATATTTTCCTGCAACTGCCAAAGACGCGCTGGACGCAGTCGCAACTGCTGCGACCACAGGCGCTGGATCTGGTCGCTCAGGATGGCAAACGTGTCGTACCGTCACTGTGGAAGCCGGAGATTTTCAGTCTGATCAGGCTGGCGGCAAAAGATAATGATGTAACGCGTATTTTCGTGAATCCGGCAATTAAACAGCAACTTTGTCTGGATGCAGGGAGCGACAGGGACTGGTTACGTAAAGTGCGGCCATGGTTCCAACACCGTGCACATATGCATGTCCGGTTACGTTGTCCTGCCGACAGTCTTGAGTGCGAAGATCAACCGTTACCTCCACCGGGTGATGGCTGTGGCGCGGAGCTGCAAAGCTGGTTCGAACCTCCTAAACCGGGAACCACTAAGCCTGAGAAGAAGACACCGCCTCCGTTGCCGCCTTCCTGCCAGGCGCTACTGGATGAGCATGTACTTTAATGGATAATTTTGCCGATCTGTTTATGGTGTCTCCGCTGCTGTTGGGCGTTCTTTTTTTTGTGGCCATTCTGGCGGGATTTATTGATTCCCTGGCGGGTGGCGGCGGTTTACTCACCATTCCTGCGCTGATGGCCGCAGGCATGCCGCCAGCTCAGGCGCTGGCAACGAATAAACTGCAAGCCTGCGGAGGGTCCATCTCCGCTTCGCTCTATTTTATCCGCCGTGGCGTGGTGAACCTGGCTGACCAGAAGCTTAATATCGCCATGACCTTCATCGGCTCAATGAGCGGCGCGCTGCTGGTCCAGCATGTGCAGTCGGACATTTTGCGCCAGATCCTGCCGATTCTGGTTATCTGTATCGGTCTCTACTTTCTGTTAATGCCTAAGCTGGGTGAAGAAGACCGACAGCGTCGGCTGTACGGCCTGCCTTTTGCGCTGGTCGCCGGGGGCTGCGTCGGTTTTTACGATGGCTTTTTTGGCCCGGCAGCCGGATCGTTTTACGCGCTGGCCTTTGTCATGCTGTGCGGTTACAACCTGGCGAAATCCACGGCGCACGCCAAAGTCTTGAATGCCACCTCGAATATCGGCGGGCTGCTGCTGTTCGCGCTGGGGGGCAAAGTGATTTGGGCCACCGGTTTTGTGATGCTCATCGGCCAATTTATTGGCGCACGAATGGGGTCACGACTGGTCCTCAGCAAAGGACAAAAACTGATTCGGCCAATGATCGTCATTGTCTCCGCAGTGATGAGCGCCAAGCTACTTTATGATAATCATGGACAGGAGATTCTCCACTGGCTGGGGATGAACTAATGAATACGACCCATCACTATGAACAGTTAATTGATATTTTTAACGGCTGCTTTGCCGATGAATTTAATACCCGTCTGATTAAAGGCGATGACGAACCGATCTACCTTCCTGCAGATACAGAATTGCCGTATCACCGGATCGTTTTTGCCCATGGCTACTACGCCAGTGCACTACATGAAATTTCACACTGGTGCATTGCCGGTAAAGCGCGCCGTGAACTGGTCGACTTTGGTTACTGGTACTGCCCAGACGGGCGTGACGCTAAAACACAATGTCAGTTTGAAGACGTGGAAGTGAAGCCCCAGGCATTTGACTGGCTGTTCTGCATGGCTGCGGGCTATCCGTTTAACGTTAGCTGCGACAACCTGGAAGGGGACTTTGAACCGGATCGCGTGGTGTTCCAGCGTCGTGTTCATGCTCAGGTGATGGCGTATCTGGAAAACGGCATTCCTGAACGTCCGGCGCGTTTTATTCGTGCGTTACAGAATTATTATCACACGCCTGAACTTAAGGCGGAACAATTCCCGTGGCCCGAAGCGCTCAACTGAAGCGGCTGCCACGTTTACAATGAGGAAATAAGATGATCGCGGAGTTTGAATCACGCATTCTGGTACTAATCGACGATATGGTAGAACATGCCAGCGATGATGAGCTGTTTGCCAGTGGGTACTTGCGTGGACACTTGACGCTGGCTGTGGCAGAACTGGACGGCGGCGACGACCATTCCGCTGAGGCACTGTACGCCAATGTTACCAGCAGCCTGGAAAAAGCCATCAGCGCGGGCGAACTTTCGCCGCGTGACCAGTCGTTAGTAAAAGAGATGTGGGACACGTTGTTCCAGAAGGCGACACAACAATAATTGCCTTGCGGGCCGGATGCCGTTAACGACTCATGCGGCCCGCAATGATGACCTCAGGATTTTACCGCTTTTCCCTTCACTAATTTTCTCACCCATAAACGGTTCGGATTTAACGCGGCAAGGGTTTCTGCATCCATTGGGATGGGTTCATGACTCATTTGCGCGGCCAGGATCTCTGCACACAGCGGGGCGGAACACAGTCCGCGCGAGCCCAGCGCGCCCAGCAAAAAGACGTCACGGTAAACCGGTGCGCGCGCGGCGGTCTCTTTGTGTTCTGACAGATTGGCGTACTGGCTGAGCGTTGCCTCATAGTCCGGCACATTGCCGACCATCGGTAAGTGATCGCGGGTGGCGCAGCGAACGCCACAGCGTGCCGATTGCCCACTGACATCCACCTCTTTTACCCATGCGGCATGCGGGAAGCAGTCGAGTAAACGCTGGCGGTTTTGCTGCTGATCCTCCTCGCGATACGTTGTCTCTTCCTCACCACGACGATAGCTCGCACCGATGCAATGATGCTGATTGGCCGGATTTTGCGGCGTGAGGTAGCCGTCGTAACACAACACCTGATGTAGGGCCGATAGTGCAGGCGTGGTGGGGATATGGCTCACCTGACCGCCGACAGAATAAACCGGTAACGGTTGGGTCTGATCAAAGCGATTTATGCGATGACCATTCGCCAGCACCACTACCTCGTGTTCGACGGTTTCGCCAGTCGCAAACTGAAGCTGCCAGCTGTTTTCCTGCTGTACAAGTGATGCCAGTGTATGTTGGTAATGGGTGCGTAATCCCAGCGTCGTGGCGTAATCCAGTACGGCGGCGGTGAGCTGCGCCGGACACAGCCATCCTCCGCCAGGATACTGAATCCCGCCGCAGTTGGTTGCGACGCCGGTTGTTTGCAGAACCTGCTCAGCATCAACGGCCAGCGCGAGGTCGTCGGGTAAGGCAAGCGACAGCATCTGGGTGATTTTCTGTTGGCTTTTTTCATCCCAACCAAGTTGCGTTACGCCGCACCAGTCGTGGGCAAAATCCACCGGCAGGGCGTCATACAGACGTCGGGCAAAGGTAAATGCGGTGGGGAAAAAGAGATTAATGGCGGCGTCATGTTTACTGAGTAAAGGGTAAAGTGCGCCCTGACGATTACCGGATGCGCCCTGCGCAGGCTTATCCTCAGCGCAATACAGCGTTACCTGCCAGCCACGACGTAAGAGAGCCAGCGACAGCAGTGCGCTGGCAATACCGCCCCCGATAATAGCCGCTTCCCGTTTTTCCGTGCTGGCGCGTGAGAACCACGGTGCGGGTGACGGGAACGTGAGGTGTTGTTCCATCACGCCGCACAGCATTTCACGTTTGCGCCCAAAGCCTTTGCATTTCTGCATTGTAAAACCGGCGTCCTGCAAGCCCCGCCGGACAAAACCTGCGGAGGTGAAGGTTGCCAGCGTGCCGCCCGGACGGGCCAGCCGGGCCATGGCGTTAAACAGCGTTGGCGTCCACATATCGGGATTTTTTGCCGGCGCGAAACCGTCAAGGAACCAGGCGTCGACCTGCTGGTTCAGGGATTCATCCAACTTACTGGTGAGGTCGTTAATATCGCCGAACCACAAATCCAGCGTAACCCGACCTTCATCCAACAGCAGTCGATGACAACCTGCTAACGGTAGCGGCCACTGAGCCTGTAATGGCTCAGCCCACGGAGCCAGTTCCGGCCAATGCTGATGGGCCAACTTCAGGTCGTCACGCGTCAGCGGAAATTTTTCAAAACTGATGAAATGTAATCTTTTCAGGGTAGCGTCAGGGTGCGCAGTGCGAAAAGTCGTAAATGCCTGCCAGAGGGTGAGGAAGTTTAGCCCAGTGCCAAAACCACTTTCCGCCACTATGAATAACTGGCGTGAATGGGTGGGAAATCGGTCCGCGAGATGATTGCCGCCGAGAAAGACATAACGCGTCTCTTCCAGCCCGTTATCGTTAGAAAAATAGACATCGTCAAAATCTCGGGAAACAGGTGTACCCTCAGCGTTGAATTCGAGGTTGGCAGGTTGTATCGCGTATTGTTTCACGTAAGTTACTCGTCTGGCTTGCTGTGTCTCGATCTTAACGATGAGTGCCTGAGTGCGCAAATTTCCACATAAAATGGCTGATCGGACTTGTTCGGCGTACAAGTGTACGCTATTGTGCCACTCGAAACTTTAAAATAGTGCGACTTACAGAGGTATTGAATGAAACGTGCAGTGATTACTGGCTTGGGCATCGTTTCCAGCATCGGTAATAACCAGCAGGAAGTCCTGGCATCTCTGCGTGAAGGACGTTCAGGGATCACTTTCTCTCAGGAGCTGAAGGACTCCGGCATGCGTAGCCACGTTTGGGGCAACGTAAAACTGGATACCACTGGACTCATTGACCGTAAAGTTGTGCGCTTTATGAGCGACGCATCCATCTATGCATTCCTTTCTATGGAGCAGGCAGTGGCTGACGCCGGCCTCTCTGCAGAAGTTTACCAGAATAACCCGCGCGTTGGCCTGATTGCAGGTTCCGGCGGCGGCTCCCCACGTTTTCAGGTGTTCGGCGCTGACGCAATGCGTAGCCCGCGTGGCCTGAAAGCGGTTGGCCCGTATGTGGTCACAAAAGCGATGGGCTCAGGTGTGTCTGCCTGCCTCGCAACCCCGTTTAAAATCCACGGTGTGAACTACTCCATCAGCTCCGCCTGTGCGACATCTTCGCACTGTATCGGTAATGCGGTTGAGCAGATTCAGTTGGGCAAACAGGATATCGTTTTTGCTGGCGGCGGCGAAGAGCTGTGCTGGGAAATGGCCTGTGAGTTCGACGCCATGGGCGCACTGTCTACCAAATATAACGACTGCCCGGAAAAAGCATCCCGTACTTATGATGCGAACCGTGACGGTTTCGTTATCGCAGGCGGCGGCGGTATGGTTGTGGTTGAAGAGCTGGAACACGCTCTGGCACGTGGCGCGCATATCTATGCTGAAATCGTTGGCTACGGCGCAACGTCCGATGGCGCAGACATGGTGGCTCCATCAGGTGAAGGCGCAGTGCGTTGCATGCAGATGGCGATGAACGGCGTAGATACGCCAATCGACTACCTGAACTCCCACGGTACCTCTACTCCGGTAGGCGACGTGAAAGAACTGGGCGCTATCCGTGAAGTCTTCGGCGACAACAGCCCGGCGATCTCCGCAACCAAAGCGATGACTGGTCACTCTCTGGGCGCGGCTGGCGTGCAGGAAGCTATCTACTCCCTGCTGATGCTGGAACACGGCTTTATCGCACCAAGCATCAACATCGAAGAGATGGACGAGCAGGCGGCGGGTCTGAACATCGTGACCGAACCGACTGAAAAAGCGCTGACGACCGTCATGTCCAACAGCTTCGGCTTTGGCGGCACGAATGCCACGCTGGTTATGCGTAAGCTGAAAGCGTAAGAGATCAGAACAGGCCGGATTTGTTATCCGGTCCATGCTATACAGTAAGGGGAGCCGCCTGGCTCCCCTTTTTTATATCGTTGACAATTAATCTGGTTTACAGGCAGACTCCAGGTTCAACATTATCCTCATGATAATGCGTAAGCGTTTAACGTTATCCAACGCACCTTAATCCTGATCGTCAGGTAGAGGGGGCGTGGGCATTCCTCGCCTTACTCTGCATTCTGGAGTAACGCATGACAGCAGTAACCCAACAAGAAAAAACACCGTCGGCGAATGTGTCGCTGTTTCGTATCGCTTTTGCCGTTTTCCTGACCTATATGACGGTCGGGCTACCTTTACCCGTCATCCCACTGTTTGTGCACCAGGAGCTAGGCTATGGCAACACCATGGTCGGCATTGCCGTGGGCATCCAGTTTCTGGCAACGGTCTTAACACGTGGCTACGCCGGGCGCTTAGCCGATCAATACGGTGCCAAACGTTCGGCGCTGCAGGGGATGTTGGCCTGTGCACTGGCGGGAGTCGCGTGGCTATTAGCGGCACTTTTACCTGTTTCCGTTCCAGTAAAGTTTGCGTTGTTGATTGTCGGACGTCTGATCCTCGGCTTTGGCGAAAGTCAGTTGTTGACCGGCACCCTGACCTGGGGATTGGGGCTGGTTGGGCCAACGCGTTCCGGCAAGGTGATGTCGTGGAATGGGATGGCGATTTACGGCGCCCTGGCGGCCGGTGCGCCGTTGGGTCTGCTGATCCACAGCCATTTTGGCTTTGCAGCGCTGGCGGCGACCACCATGGCATTGCCGCTGCTGGCATGGGCATTCAACGGCACCGTGCGTAAAGTGCCCGCCCATGCGGGGGAACGTCCTTCGCTATGGAGCGTGGTTGGGCTTATCTGGAAACCGGGGCTGGGGTTAGCGCTGCAGGGCGTGGGGTTCGCGGTGATCGGCACGTTTATTTCGCTCTATTTTGTCAGCAACGGCTGGACGATGGCAGGTTTTACCCTGACCGCGTTCGGCGGTGCGTTTGTGCTCATGCGCATTCTATTTGGCTGGATGCCGGATCGGTTTGGCGGCGTGAAGGTGGCGGTGGTTTCTTTGTTGGTTGAAACCGTGGGGCTGCTGCTGCTCTGGCAGGCGCCAACAGCCTGGATTGCGCTGCTGGGTGCAGCATTAACCGGGGCCGGATGCTCGCTGATCTTCCCGGCGCTGGGCGTGGAGGTGGTGAAGCGCGTTCCTGCACAGGTACGCGGTACTGCACTCGGTGGTTACGCCGCATTTCAGGATATCTCCTACGGCGTAAGCGGTCCTGTCGCGGGCGTTCTGGCCACCGCGTACGGCTATTCCTCGGTATTCCTTGCCGGGGCGATTTCCGCGGTGGTGGGGATTGTTGTGACGCTGCTGACGTTGCGCAAAAGCTAAACGACGAGCCAGAATATAGCTAACACAACCAGTAGCGCCGCAAATAGCAGTCCCGGTCGCGCCGACAGTGATTTAACTGTTTCAATCACTGGCGTGAATGGGCTGTAAATCGGCTGGAGGTGGCGCGGATCGCTTAATTCTTGCTCCCGGTCACGCTCAACGCGGCGCAGGAAGATTTGGTTGAGCAAATCCTGTATCTGCACGGTGGTCAGAATCGTTTGCGGTTGGATCTGATACGTTTGCTGCGCGTAGTCCTTGATGGCCACAAGTTCATTTGGCTCTAACGGCTGCTTGAGCACCGCCTGCAACGTTTGCAACGTCGGGGCATTTTGCAGGCTCAGCGTCTGGCGCGCCTGTAGCCAGGTAACCAGGTGCGTAAACTGTTTTGCCGGGATCAGCTCACCGCTTTTTACCCCAGACAGTTCCAGCATCGACTGCCAGATCAGCTTGCCGGATTCTCCTGTAGCGGCCGCTACTTTTGTAACCAGTTGATTCAGCGTGTTGTGCTCGGCGGGTAGCAGAGGGCGAGCGGTTGCCGGGCGTTGCTGCGGCTGCGGAATAGAAAGCTGCCCCTGCTGCAATAGCGTCAGCACATTTTTCAACTGATCGGGCGTGAGTTGACTGAGTGCCGTTTGTCCGTACTGTTGACGGATAAAATCGCTCACTGCCTGACGATTATTCCCCTGACTCAGCAGTTCCGTAAGCTGCGCCAGCACCTGACGATTGACATGCTTTTGTTGAGCAACCCCAAGTCGTTGGGTCAGGTTTTGTTCTGCAGCAGGAAAGTGACGTGACTGTAACGGCGTATCACTTTTGACGCCCAGATCGTGCTTCATTCCGGCCCACACCTCAGCGCTCTGCTGTTGGGTAAGTGAAATCAGACGGGTAATCAGTCGTTCCAGCACGGTACGTTGTTGCGTGGATAACGGTTGTTCACCCGCAACGGAAGGGGCGTTTTGGCCTTCACCGGGAGGGCGCGCGGGCGTACCTGAAATGGGCTGCATCATCTCTGTTCCTTAAAACTGTGCTAGCCAGGTCTCGCAGTATGCCTGGCGGCGAGATTATGGCACACTTGCCCGGTTAACTCTCGTTCTCAAACAGGTGCGAAAGACGTGAAAATCCTCGTTGATGAAAATATGCCCTATGCCCGCGAACTGTTCAGTCGTTTGGGGGAGGTAAAAGCGGTTCCCGGTCGTCCGATTCCCGTCGCAGAACTGGATGATGCGGACGCCTTAATGGTGCGCTCGGTGACGAAGGTCAATGAAGCACTGCTTGGCGGAAAACCGGTTAAGTTTGTCGGGACGGCAACTGCGGGCACTGACCATGTGGATGAAGCCTGGCTTGCACAGTCTGAGATTGGCTTCTCCGCCGCGCCCGGTTGCAATGCGATTGCGGTTGTCGAGTATGTCTTTTCAGCACTGCTGATGCTGGCGGAGCGCGATGGTTTTGCGTTAGCCGATCGCACCGTGGGTATTGTTGGTGTCGGCAATGTGGGTGCGCGTTTGCAGGCGCGACTGGAAGCATTAGGGATCCGCACGTTACTTTGCGATCCGCCGCGTGCTGACCGGGGAGACGAGGGCGATTTCCGATCGCTGAACGAACTGGTTGAGCACGCCGATGTACTGACTTTCCATACGCCGCTGTTTAAAGACGGTCCGTACAAGACCCTGCATTTGGCTGATGAAGCACTAATTGGCCGACTGAAGCCGGGCACCATCCTGATTAACGCCTGCCGTGGGCCGGTCATCGACAATACCGCGTTGCTGTCCCGCCTTAATGCCGGGCAACATCTGAGCGTGGTGTTGGATGTCTGGGAGGGCGAGCCGGACCTGAATGTCGCGTTGCTCGAGAAAGCGGATATCGGTACGGCGCATATTGCAGGATACACCCTTGAAGGGAAGGCTCGGGGAACCACGCAGGTCTTTGAGGCCTATAGCAAGTTTATTGGCCGCGAACAGCACGTTGCACTGAGCACCCTGTTACCTGCCCCGGAATTTGGACGCATCACGTTGCATGGCCCGTTGGATCAGCCAACGCTGAAAAGGCTGGTGCATTTAGTGTATGATGTGCGCCGCGACGATGCGCCGCTGCGTAAAGTCGCTGGAATTCCGGGTGAGTTTGATAAACTGCGTAAAAATTACCTTGAGCGCCGTGAATGGTCGTCTTTGTACGTCATGTGTGACGACGCCGCTGCCGCTACCTTGTTGTGTAAGCTGGGTTTTAACGCCGTTCATCACCCGGCACATTAATGTCTTCTTAATGCTCCCTGTCGAATAATACGACAGGGACGCTTACGTATTTCTGGAGTAAATCACCATGTCTGAAGGCTGGAATATTGCCATTCTGGGCGCAACGGGCGCCGTAGGCGAAGCCCTGCTCGACACGCTGGCGGAACGCCAGTTCCCGGTCGGTGAGATCTATGCGCTGGCTCGTAATGAAAGCGCGGGTGAGCACCTGCGTTTTAACGGTAAATCAATCATTGTCCAGGACGTTGCTGACTTTGACTGGACTCAAGCGCAACTGGCCTTTTTTGTTGCGGGCGTGGAAGCCACCGCAGCATGGGTAGAAGAAGCCACCAATGCGGGTTGCCTGGTGATTGACAGCAGCGGTTTGTTTGCGCTTGAGCCGGACGTCCCGCTGGTGGTACCGGACGTGAACCCGTTCGTACTGGCAGATTACCGCAACCGCAACGTGATTGCGGTCCCTGGCAGCCTGACCAGCCAACTGTTGTCTGCATTGAAACCGTTGATTGACGACGGTGGCCTTTCGCGTATTACGGTGACCAATATTATCTCAGCTTCCGCTCATGGCAAAAAAGCGGTAGATGCGCTGGCCGGGCAAAGTGCGAAACTGCTCAACGGTATTCCGATTGATGACGACGATTTCTTTGGCCGTCAACTGGCGTTCAACATGCTGCCGTTGCTGCCAGACCGCGAAGGCAGTGTGCGTGAAGAGCGTCGTATCGTTGATGAAGTGCGTAAAATCATGCAGGACGAGGGGCTGATGATCTCCGCCAGCATCGTACAGTCGCCGGTGTTCTACGGTCATGCGCAAATGGTGAGCTTTGAAGCATTACGTCCGCTGGCAGCAGAAGAAGCGCGCGATGCGTTTGAGCGCGGTGAGGACATTGTGCTGTCGGAAGCGACCGATTTCCCAACCCAGGTCAGCGATGCGTCGGGTAGCCCACATCTTTCGGTAGGCTGCGTGCACAATGATTACGGTATGCCAGAACAGGTACAGTTTTGGTCTGTAGCAGACAACGTACGCTTTGGCGGCGCGTTGATGGCGGTGAAAATCGCTGAAAAACTGGTGCAGGAGTATATGTACTAATGTCTGACCTGCAACAGCTGCCCGTCCATAAAATTGCGCTGGGTATTGAGTATGATGGCAGCAAATATTATGGCTGGCAGCGCCAGAACGAAGTTCGCAGCGTTCAGGAAAAGCTGGAAAAAGCACTTTCGCAGGTCGCCAATGAACGCATCACGGTATTTTGTGCCGGGCGTACCGATGCTGGCGTTCATGGTACGGGCCAGGTGGTGCATTTTGAGACCACCGCGCAACGTAAAGATGCGGCATGGACGCTGGGGGTAAATGCGAATTTACCTGGTGACATTGCCGTGCGTTGGGTGAAAGCTGTACCGGATGATTTTCATGCGCGGTTTAGCGCCACGGCGCGCCGCTACCGTTATATCATCTACAATCATCGGTTGCGCCCAGCTGTTCTGGGTAAAGGCGTGACGCATTACTATGAGCCGCTGGATGCTGAACGTATGCATCGCGCGGCCCAATGCCTGATTGGGGAGAATGATTTCACCTCGTTTCGGGCAGTGCAGTGCCAGTCGCGCACACCGTGGCGTAACGTGATGCACATTAACGTGACGCGTCATGGTCCTTATGTGGTGGTAGATATTAAAGCGAATGCCTTTGTACATCATATGGTCAGGAATATTGTTGGCAGCCTGATGGAAGTAGGTGCCCACAACCAGCCGGAGAGCTGGATAGCAGAACTGTTAGCGGCGAAGGACAGAACGCTGGCAGCGGCAACGGCGAAAGCGGAAGGTTTGTATCTGGTGGCGGTAGATTACCCCGACCGGTTTGACCTGCCAAAACCGCCGATGGGCCCGCTATTTCTGGCGGACTAATTTGAGTCGTATAAAGGCATACTATGGAACTGATTTACTTTCTTATTGATTTTATCCTGCACATTGATGTGCACCTGGCGGAGTTGGTCGCAGAATACGGTGTCTGGGTATATGCCATTCTGTTTCTGATCCTGTTCTGTGAAACCGGACTGGTGGTTACGCCGTTCCTGCCGGGAGATTCGCTGCTGTTTGTCGCAGGCGCGCTTTCTGCATTGCCCACTAATGATTTAAATGTCCATCTGATGGTGGCGTTAATGATCGTAGCGGCAATCGTGGGCGATGCGGTGAACTACACTATCGGTCGGGTGTTCGGCGAAAGGCTGTTCAGCAATCCGAACTCGAAAATTTTCCGTCGCAGCTATCTGGATAAAACCCACGCGTTCTATGAGCGTCATGGCGGTAAAACCATTATTCTGGCGCGTTTTGTCCCTATCGTACGCACATTTGCACCGTTTGTTGCCGGTATGGGACACATGTCCTACCGTCATTTTGCACTGTTTAACGTAGCGGGCGCGCTGCTGTGGGTATTACTGTTCACCTACGCAGGCTATCTGTTTGGCGATCTGCCGGTGGTGCAGGAAAACCTGAAATTATTGATTGTGGCGATTATCGTCCTCTCCGTATTGCCTGGTGTTATCGAAGTGATTCGTCACAAACGCGCAGCATCAAGGGCGCAAAAATAGAAAGTAACTCAGCGGTTCGACCACTTTTTTGTCCAAAGTTTCGGGCTGTTATGTTTTAATGTGCAACATTCATGGTCTGTTGGGGGCAAAAATGGCATTATGCGCCCCTTATAACAAAGCTGACTAAGGTTCAGGCAGAAAGGTCACCAATGAGCTGGATTGAACGAATTAAAAGCAATATTACTCCCACCCGCAAGGCAAGCATTCCTGAAGGGGTGTGGACCAAGTGTGATAGCTGCGGTCAGGTATTATACCGTGCTGAGCTGGAACGTAATCTTGAGGTCTGTCCGAAGTGTGACCATCATATGCGCATGTCGGCGCGCAATCGCCTGCATAGCCTGTTAGATGAAGGTTCTCTTGTGGAGTTGGGTAGCGAGCTTGAGCCGAAAGACCTGCTGAAGTTTCGTGACTCCAAGAAGTATAAAGACAGACTGGCTTCTGCGCAGAAAGAAACCGGTGAAAAAGATGCGCTGGTAGTAATGAAAGGCACGCTTCACGGTATGCCGGTCGTTGCAGCCGCATTCGAGTTCGCGTTTATGGGCGGCTCCATGGGTTCTGTGGTTGGCGCACGTTTTGTTCGTGCCGTTGAGCAGGCGCTGGAAGACAATTGTCCGCTGATCTGCTTCTCCGCTTCCGGCGGGGCGCGCATGCAGGAAGCGCTGATGTCGCTGATGCAGATGGCTAAAACCTCTGCGGCGCTGGCAAAAATGCAGGAACGCGGTTTACCGTATATCTCTGTACTGACTGACCCAACCATGGGCGGTGTTTCCGCAAGTTTCGCGATGCTGGGCGACCTCAACATTGCTGAACCGAAAGCACTGATTGGCTTTGCCGGTCCACGTGTTATCGAGCAAACCGTACGTGAAAAACTGCCGCCGGGATTCCAGCGCAGTGAATTCCTGATTGAAAAAGGCGCTATCGATATGATCGTCCGCCGTCCGGAAATGCGCCTGAAACTGGCGAGCGTTCTGGCGAAGCTGATGAATCTTCCGGCGCCGAATCCGGATGAGCCGACTGAAGGCGTAGTGGTACCTCCGGTACCCGATCAGGAATCAGAGGCCTGATAACGGACTCTATGGATTTCGCGTCGCAGGAAGACGGTGAGTGATTCCCGATGAGCTTACACCGCTAAGTGATTCGGGGGAGCGAGCACAGCCAACGCGCCTGCAACGTGAAAGACGACGAGTAGAAAAGGGCAGGCCGGTTGGCGCTGCCCTTTTGCTTTTATTAACGTGACGAATTGACAGGCATCATGGACAATAAACGTATTCCCCAAGCCGCGTCGCCCCTGGCGTCGTGGCTTTCTTATCTGGAAAACCTGCACAGTAAAACCATCGATCTCGGCCTCGAGCGCGTCAGCCAGGTTGCACGAAATCTGGGTGTGCTGAAACCCGCGCCGTTTGTTTTCACGGTAGCAGGCACCAACGGTAAGGGTACAACCTGCCGTACGCTGGAATCCGTACTGACCGCGGCGGGATATAAAGTCGGGGTATACAGTTCTCCTCATCTGGTGCGCTACACGGAACGTGTTCGCGTGCAGGGGCGTGAACTCGCGGAATCTGCCCATACTGCCTCGTTTGCCGAGATTGAAGCCGCACGCGGTGATATTTCGCTGAGCTATTTTGAATACGGTACGCTGTCGGCGCTGTGGTTATTTAAGCAGGCTAAGCTTGATGTGGTGATTCTGGAAGTCGGCCTGGGCGGGCGCCTTGATGCTACCAATATCGTTGATGCTGATGTCGCCGTAGTCACCAGTATTGCACTTGACCATACTGACTGGCTGGGGCCGGATCGCGAAAGCATTGGTCGTGAGAAGGCTGGGATCTTCCGCGCTGAAAAACCGGCCATTGTCGGTGAACCGGAAATGCCTTACACCATTGCCGATGTGGCACAAGAGACCGGGGCTATTTTGCAGCGCTGTGGCGTTGACTGGCGCTATGTGGTGGCGGAAAGCGACTGGTCCTTTACCGACAGTCACGGTACGCTGATGCATCTTCCGTTACCTCAGGTGCCGCAACCGAATGCCGCCACGGCGTTGGCTGCGCTACGGGCAAGCGGACTTGATGTTAGCGAGCAAGCGATTCGTGAGGGGATTGAGCAGGCCATTTTACCGGGGCGTTTCCAGATTGTGAGCGAATCGCCGCGCGTTATTTTTGATGTCGCACATAACCCTCATGCAGCAGAATATCTGACCGGGCGTCTGAAAAAGTTAGTGAAAAACGGGCGCGTGCTTGCGGTTATCGGTATGCTACATGATAAAGACATTGCTGGTACGCTGGCCTGGCTGAAAAGTGTGGTAAACGCGTGGTATTGTGCGCCCCTGGAAGGGCCGCGAGGCGCGACGGCAGAACAACTGCTGGAACATCTGGGAACAGGTGAAGCCTATGATAGCGTGGCGCAGGCATGGCGTGCGGCGTTGGCAGATGCAAAACCAGAAGATACCGTGTTGGTGTGTGGATCGTTTCACACTGTCGCACATGTCATGGAAGTGATAGACGTGGGGAGAAGCGGTGGCGAGTAAGTTTCAGAATCGATTAGTCGGCACGATTGTGCTGGTTGCGCTCGGGGTGATTGTGCTTCCTGGGCTGCTTGACGGGCAGAAAAAACATTATCAGGATGAGTTCGCGGCCATTCCGTTGGTGCCAAAACCTGGTGACCGCGATGAACCGGATATGATGCCTGCTGCCACGCAGGCGCTGCCGACGCAGCCGCCGGAAGGTGCAGCAGAAGAGGTGCGTGCGGGCGATGCTGCCGCGCCGTCGTTGGATCCGTCGCGCCTGCCGGTGGCTAACGGCGCGGAGCTTGATCCTATTCCTGCGCCGGTCGAGCAACCTAAACCTAAACCGAAGCCACAACCTGTTGTTGCGACGCCAGTGCCAACACCGGCCGCCCCTGCACCTGCACCGAAACCGGTTGTCGCAGAAGCGCCGACACCGACCGGCAAAGCGTATGTTGTGCAACTGGGTGCGCTGAAAAATGCGGACAAGGTCAATGAGATCGTGGGTAAACTTCGCGGTGCGGGTTTCCGGGTATTTACTTCCCCGTCCACGCCGGTACAGGGTAAAATAACCCGTATTCTCGTTGGGCCTGACGCCTCCAGAGATAAGCTGAAAAATTCGCTTGGCGAACTGCAGAAGATCTCCGGCTTGAGTGGGGTCGTGATGGGGTATACCCCTAATTAAGGGGGATGTTGCCTGATGGCGCTGCGCTCTACGGCGCTACGCTTAGGTAGGCCGGATAAGGTGTTTACACCGCCATCCGGCAGTGCCCAAAGAGGCAAAAAGTTAGATGGCGTTGAAGATTTTTTCAGCGCCATTTTTATTTACGCGTGGAAAGGAAATCCCTACGCAAACGTTTTCTTTTTCTGTTAGAATGCGCCCCGAACAGGACGACAGGGCGTAAAATCGTGGGACATATATGGTCTGGATTGATTACGCCATTATCGCGGTGATTGGTTTTTCCTGTCTGGTTAGCCTGATCCGTGGCTTTGTTCGTGAAGCATTATCGTTGGTGACTTGGGGTTGTGCTTTCTTTGTCGCCAGCCATTACTACACTTACCTGTCTGTCTGGTTTACGGGCTTTGAAGACGAACTGGTTCGAAATGGGATTGCTATCGCGATACTGTTTATCGCGACACTTATCGTCGGCGCTATCGTTAACTTTGTGATAGGCCAACTGGTGGAGAAAACAGGTCTGTCGGGTACCGACAGGGTGTTGGGGATCTGCTTCGGTGCTTTGCGCGGAGCGTTGATCGTCGCCGCCATACTGTTCTTTCTCGATACGTTTACCGGTGTGTCGAAAAGTGAAGACTGGAGTAAGTCGCAGCTGATCCCGCAGTTCAGTTTCATCATCAGATGGTTCTTTGACTATCTGCAAAGCTCGTCAAGTTTCTTGCCCAAAGTATAAATTTTGGGTCGTTGCTGAACGAGGAAAAGACGTATGTGCGGTATTGTCGGTATCGCCGGTGTTATGCCGGTAAACCAGTCGATTTATGACGCGTTAACGGTGCTCCAGCATCGTGGCCAGGATGCCGCTGGCATCATCACCATTGATGCCAACAACTGCTTCCGCTTGCGAAAAGCGAACGGCATGGTGAGCGACATTTTTGAAGCTCGCCATATGCAGCGTTTGCAGGGCAATATGGGCATCGGTCATGTGCGTTATCCAACAGCTGGCAGCTCCAGCGCCTCCGAAGCTCAACCTTTTTATGTCAACTCACCGTACGGTATCACGCTTGCCCACAACGGCAACCTGACCAACGCCCATGAGCTGCGTAAAAAGCTGTTTGAAGAAAAGCGCCGCCACATCAACACCACTTCCGATTCAGAAATCCTGCTGAATATTTTCGCCAGTGAGCTGGATAACTTCCGCCACTACCCGCTGGAAGCGGACAATATTTTTGCCGCGATCGCCGCGACGAACCGCCAGATCCGTGGTGCCTATGCCTGTGTAGCGATGATTATCGGCCACGGTATGGTTGCCTTCCGCGACCCTAACGGTATCCGTCCGTTGGTGCTGGGTAAACGCGATATTGGTGATGGCCGCACCGAATATATGGTGGCTTCTGAAAGCGTGGCGCTGGATACCCTTGGCTTTGAATTTCTGCGCGACGTTGCGCCGGGTGAAGCGGTCTATATCACTGAAAAAGGCAACTTGTTTACCCGTCAGTGTGCGGATAATCCGGTCAGCAACCCGTGCCTGTTTGAGTACGTTTACTTTGCGCGTCCTGATTCGTTCATCGACAAGATTTCCGTCTACAGCGCCCGCGTGAATATGGGCACCAAGCTTGGCGAAAAAATTGCTCGTGAGTGGGAAGATCTGGACATCGATGTGGTGATCCCTATTCCGGAAACCTCGTGCGATATCGCGCTGGAAATTGCCCGGATTCTCGGTAAACCGTACCGTCAGGGCTTTGTGAAAAACCGTTACGTCGGCCGTACCTTTATCATGCCGGGTCAGCAACTACGTCGTAAATCCGTGCGTCGTAAGCTGAATGCCAACCGTGCTGAATTCCGCGATAAGAACGTGCTGTTGGTAGACGATTCCATCGTGCGCGGGACCACCTCTGAACAAATTATTGAGATGGCGCGTGAAGCCGGGGCGAAGAAAGTGTACCTGGCCTCTGCGGCACCGGAAATACGCTTCCCGAACGTCTATGGTATTGATATGCCGACGGCGACGGAGCTGATCGCTCATGGCCGCGAAGTTGACGAGATCCGCCAAATCATCGGCGCTGACGGTCTTATCTTCCAGGATCTGAACGATCTGATCGAAGCCGTCCGCGCAGAGAATCCGGATATTCAGCAGTTTGAATGTTCCGTGTTCAACGGCGTGTACGTCACCAAAGACGTTGACCAACAGTACCTCGATTTCCTCGATTCCCTGCGCAATGATGACGCTAAAGCGGTATTGCGTCAGAATGAAGCGGAAAACCTCGAGATGCACAACGAAGGGTAAGTCAGGGCATGCCGGATGGCGACGCTTTGCGTCTTATCCGGCCTATAGTCCACCATCGTTGTAGGCCGGATAAGGCGTAGCCGCCATCCGGCATTTTTATGTTACGCCTCGTCGACCCAAATCCGCATTTCACCTTCGCCACGATTGGCCCAGCTAAACCACGGAATAAACGTTAAGGTCTGCTTTTCGACCGTTGTCTGACGGTTATCAAAGCTGTACAGCGGCTTGTCACTCTCAGCGGTCAACACGCGCAGCCCTTCAGCTTGCAGCAACACTTTGCCCTTCAGCACTCCGACGCCCTGAATTTCACGCAGCTCGCTTGCTTTTGGCAGCGACAGGTTATGCAACTCAGCGCCGTTATCCGCCTGTTCCAGACAGTACACCAGCGGCCCGCGCTGAATAGCGACCTTGCCCGCAGCGTGGCGCACCAGTGGGTTGGCGTAAACGCGACGGACCGTCATCGGCAGGTTCAGGGTAATGATGTCACCTTGCTGCCACTGACGGCGCAGATGCAGATAGCCCTTAATCACTCTGCCTTGTGCCGTTTCTCCGTTGACCTGCACGTGCGGTGTTTCGCACCACGCCGGTAGACGTAGCGCGACGGTATGTTCAACGGTCTTTGGCTGGCTAAAGTGAATAGTGACCCGCTCATCCCATGGATAGTTACCGCTAATGTTCAGCGCCAGGGTCTGGTCTTTTACGCTGAACTGCGCTTCGCTCCCGGCGTAGAAGTTGATAAACAGCGCGTCCGGTCGAGGGGTGAAAATATAGTGACCAATGGCGACCAGCGTGCGGGCGATATTCGGTGGGCAGCAGGCGCAGCCGAACCAGCGCTGACGCACCGGCTTAATGTGATCGTAAATATGGTTATGTGGAATACTTTTCGGGTACGTCTCCAGCGGATTGACGTAGAAGAAGTGCTTCCCGTCCAGCGCCATTCCACCCAACACCGTATTGTAAAACGCACGCTCCATGACGTCGGCGTAGTGCGCATCACCTTCCATTTCCAGCATGCGGCGGGCGAACATCATCAGGCCGATGGAGGCGCAGCTTTCGCCGTAAGCGGTGTCGTTCGGTAAATCGTAGTCGCTGGTAAAGGCCTCGCCGATGCCCTGCGAGCCGATACCGCCGGTGATGTACATCCGCCGCTGCACCATATTGTTCCAGATGCGCAGGCAGGTTTGGCGCTTCTCTTCATCCTGGGTGATACGGGCAATGTGCGCCAGTCCGGTCATCAGATACACCGACCGCACTGCATGACCGACCGCTTCATGCTGTTCAGCGAGCGGTTTGTGCGCATGGGTGTATGTTTTGTCTTTTATCATTCCCGGCCAAGCGTCGCCCCAACCAACCCAGTGTCGGGTACCGCCGCGTTTTTCGAACTCAATATCGTAATAGTAGGGTTGTTTGCCACGTTCCTCGACGAAATAGCAGGCCAGCGCCTGGTAGCGCGGTTCCTGAGTGACTTCATACAGACGCATCAACGCCAGCTCGATTTCCGGGTGCCCAGGATAGCCGCGCAGTTGGCCTTCTTTGGGACCAAACACCGTGTCGATGTGATCGGCAAAGCGACAAGCGATGTTCAGCAGTCGACGTTTTCCGGTGGCGTTGAAGAAGGCGACTGCCGCTTCAAACAGGTGTCCGGCGCAGTAGAGCTCGTGGCATTCGGCGACGTTGGTCCAGCGCAGGCCTGGCTCCTTTACGGTATACCAGGTGTTGAGATAGCCGTCGTCACACTGCGCCTGAGCCAGCAGCTCAATCACCTCGTCGGCAGTTTTTTCAAGCACTGCATCTGGCTTCTGGCACAGCGACCAGGCTACGGCTTCCAGCCATTTGGTGACATCGCTGTCCTGGAAGACCATGCCGTAAAACTCGCCGTGTTCCAGACCGGCGGCGATGCGGTAGTTAGCCAGCGCGTGGCTGGGTTCTGCCTCGGGAATCGTGTCGTTCAGTGCTTCCCATTGGTACGGGATCACCACGTCGCGAATCAAGCGTTGGTATTCACCCAGAAATGGATCGGTGATGGTGATTCGGTTGAGATCGGCTTCAATCACAGCAGACTGCATCATGTATACCTCAGGAAATGTGTGAATGTCGTTGGTGAAGATCGGTTGAAATACGCTGCATCATCGGGCCATTGAGGCGGCATTTGAGCAGGCACAGCGCCAGTGCGAGGTGGAAAATGGCCGGCACAATGCTTTGCAATAGGGTGATGCCCTGAAGAGAAGCTGCGGTCTGATTTTCAAGACCTGGCTGGTAGGCCACCATGATCAGCAGAATACTGATAATGCCGCCGGAAGATGCCCACGAGAGCTTGATGAAAAACAGATTAAAAGCGAAGTTCATCCCGGATGAGCGCACGCCGTTTTTCCATTCGCCGTAGTCGTCGGCGAAGGCCATGATTGAGAAGTGCAGGGGGAGGGTGAAGCCGAGGATCACGCCGTTTAGTGCAATGCAGCCCAGCCACAGCATGCGGTAATCAGCTCCGGTTGGCAGGAACCACATCGCAATGCCAAATACCACCAGAATCAGGTTGGTGCAGATATACAAGCGCACCATATCGAAACGCCGCGAGAGGGGATTAACGATGATCGCGCCTAAAATGCCCGCCACTGTCAGTACACCGAAAAACAGCGACATAAACCCGGCGCTGCCCTGCAGAACATACGAAATAAAGTACATGTAGCCGCCGCCGCGAATACACAGGATATTCACCAGCAGGAAGGACATCACCAGCATCATCAGTAACTGATCGTTTTTACGCAGCCCGGCCAGATGCTCACGCAGGGTAAATTTGCCGACCAGCGACAGCGGTACGCGTTCTTTCACCCACAAGAAGCACAGTAAAAACATCACCATGCCCACGCAGCACAGTACGGTGACGCCATATTGATAACCTTTGGCCAGATTGCCCTGACCAAAGAATTCCACCATCCACGGCAGACCGACCGCAACCAGAAAGCCGGCAATACCGCTTAATACAAAACGCCAGGACTGACACGACATCACCTGATCGTGGCGGTTCGTGACGGCGTTTATCAGCGCACAGTAGGGCACATTGTTGGCGGTATAGCCCAGGGAAAGCAGGAAGTAGGTACCGAATGCCCAGGCGATTTTCATGTTGGGGCTGATATCCGGGACGGTAAAGGTCAGGATACCGATAATGCCCAAGGGAACGGCTGTCCATAATTGCCACGGACGAAAGCGCCCCCAGCGACTGCGGGTTCGGTCGGCAACCACGCCCATCACAGGGTCAGAGACGGCGTCGAATATGCGTAGAACAAAAAACATTGCCCCGACAATGGCCGGGCTAAGCCCGAACACGTCGGTGTAGAAAAAAAGTAAAAAGCCGCTTATTAAATCTGAGATGCAGTGTCCACCAGCATCGCCTAATCCATAGCCTATCTTTTCGCGGGTTGAGAGCGTTTCTCCCGCATCAACGGTTTGTGCGTCAGTTTCCAGGTTATCAGCAATTGTCATAACCAATCCTCGAACAAGGGGGGATGATTTAAAAAGTCATTACGGCTTATCTCTGACAGTTTTTACTAAAGATGTAACGGTTCTGAGCATAGGACTGTACGGGTGTTTCGGTATATGACGGTTTTCTTTCTCTGTGAAAATGATCCTGATTTTTACTAGAAATAATTATTTTATAGTGATCGGTGTCACAATAGTGGCGTTGGGAGGCGCCATTAGTGGTTCTGTTAGTTATTCTGTAGGGAAATGAGGGAGAGTTAATCATTGGCGCGTTAGTGGTATTCTTAGCGCTTAAGGAACCCGACATCGGCTTAACCACGCGTGACAGGTAAAAACGAACGGAATGGCAAACAAGACCCGAATCAAAGATATTGCAATGGCGTGCGGTGTGTCGATTGCCGCCGTGTCCCGGGCCCTGAAAGGGCAGCCAGGACTGAGCGAAGAGACCCGACAGCGGATACTGGCGATTGCCGAGTCTGAAGGTTACGATTTCGGTCGTTTGCGCAGTGGCCGCATTAAGCGGCTGCTATTTCTGCTGCACCGCGAGCACAATATAGCCAGTGCATTGCCGTTCTATTCCAGCGTGATGCTTGGGGTGGCTGACGCCTGCCGGGAAAACGATATTGCGATGAGTTTCTTGCCGATTGGCCCGGAAGATTCGCTGGCTGAACTCATTAATTTGCATCAGCCTGACGCGCTGATTGCCGCAGGGTATCTGGAAACAGAAACTCTGGTCGAGCTGCGTAAACTGGCACTGCCGGTCACGCTGGTGGATCTGTGGGCAGCGGATTTTCCCTGCGTCAATCCGGATAACTTTCATGGGGGCTTCATTGCGACACGGCATCTGCTTGAACAAGGGCGCAAACGCATTGCGTTTCTCGGCCATTCGCAGCGCCATTACAGTATCCGCCAGCGCGTAGAAGGATATCAGCAAGCGTTATTTGACGCCGGGCTGTCTTTACCCGCGGAGTACCGTGTTGAAGCACCGCCGGTCAAAGATATTGAACAGGCGCTGGTCGAGGGCATGGACAAACTGTTAGCTCTGCCGCAGCCGCCGGATGCTATCTTTGCCTATAACGATATTGCCGCGCTGGTGGCGATGCGCGTCTGCGCGCGTAAGGGGCTCAACGTGCCGCAAGATATCGCGATTGTTGGCTTTGATGACATCGATGCCGCTGCCTGGGCGCATCCGGCGTTAACCACTGTGGCGGTAGATAAGCGCGAGCTTGGGCGAGATGCGTTTCGTTTACTGCTCAGCGAGCAACATGAGCGAAATTTACTGCTGCCGGTGCGGCTTGTGATCCGCGAAAGCTCGCTGAGTGCGACCGCACATTCACAGTTGCACCCTACGCGGTAATCCGGCACAGTCACGCCATGAAGAACAAAGGGCTCTCACAGTGAAACGACTCATCATTGGTATTTCTGGCGCCAGCGGTGCAATTTATGGCGTGCGGCTGTTACAGGTTTTGCGTGACGTTGTTGATGTGGAAACCCATCTGGTAATGAGTGCGGCGGCACGTCAGACCCTGGCGCTGGAAACAGACCTGTCCGTACGTGAGGTGCAGGCATTAGCCAATGTGAATCACGACGCGCGTGATATCGCCGCCAGTATTTCATCTGGTTCATTCCAGACGGCGGGGATGGTCATTCTGCCTTGTTCCATTAAAACGCTCTCCGGTATCGTCCACAGTTATACCGATGGGCTGTTGACCCGCGCCGCTGACGTGGTGCTGAAAGAGCGTCGTCCACTGGTGCTATGCGTACGTGAGACACCGCTACATCTGGGGCATCTGCGATTGATGACCCAGGCGGCGGAAATAGGCGCGGTAATTATGCCGCCGGTTCCGGCGTTTTATCATCGTCCCCAGACGCTTGATGATGTGATTAATCAAACGGTTAACCGTGTACTCGACCAGTTCGACATTGCTCTCCCGCACGATCTGTTTACTCGCTGGCAGGGGGCATAAGCCGCTCCGCCAGCGTGCATATCTGCATTCCTTGCCCTGTTTCAGGGCAATTTTGTAACCGCGATCATATCCTCAACATTTAATTCGTTAAAACGTAACGAAACGCTGCGGTTCAACCGTCATACCTGCTATCTTCAAAATCAGGACAATATTGCAACGTTTTATTAACATATTTAACGTCGAATATCCTCATCGACGCGAAAATGGCATAAGACCTGCATGAAAAAGTCTGCAAACACACAACACAACGTAAAACATAATAAAATTTCGCCACTTGAGGGTTATGTATGAAGAAGACGGTACTTGCTTTGTCATTGCTGGTAGGACTTTCCGCCACCGCGGCCAGCTACGCAGCGCTTCCGCAGACAGTTCGTATTGGTACAGATACCACCTACGCCCCTTTTTCCTCTAAAGATGCCAAAGGGGATTTTGTCGGGTTTGATATCGATCTCGGCAATGAGATGTGTAAACGTATGCAGATCAAATGTACCTGGGTTGCCAGTGACTTTGATGCGCTGATCCCCTCTCTGAAAGCGAAGAAAATCGATGCCATTATCTCCTCTCTGTCTATTACCGAAAAGCGCCAGCAAGAAATCGCGTTCTCAGACAAACTTTACGCCGCAGACTCACGTCTGATTGCTGCGAAGGGTTCCCCGATTCAACCGACCCTTGATTCGCTGAAGGGAAAACATGTTGGCGTACTGCAAGGCTCAACCCAGGAAGCCTATGCTAACGACACCTGGCGCAGCAAAGGCGTGGATGTGGTGGCCTATGCGAACCAGGATCTTATCTATTCTGACCTGACGGCAGGACGTCTGGATGCCGCGTTGCAGGATGAAGTTGCGGCTAGCGAAGGATTCCTGAAACAGCCTGCGGGCAAGGACTACGATTTTGCGGGTCCTTCGGTAAAAGACAAAAAGTACTTTGGTGACGGAACCGGGATTGGCTTACGCAAAGATGACGCAGAGCTGAAAGCGGCCTTTAATAAAGCGCTCGGCGAACTGCGTCAGGATGGGACTTACGACAAAATGGCGAAAAAGTACTTTGCCTTTAATGTCTACGGCGACTAATACGCCAATACGGGAAGCGATTGCACCGTAACGGGGAACGATTACGGTGCATGATAGTTACAGTGCACTATTTTGGTGCTTTTATCGCTGACATAATGAGCATGAATGCATACTTAAGCGCTTTTCATGCAAAAAAATACCGCCAGCAGGGCAGAATGCTTTGCCATGTTGGCCTGATTAATGGCACGATAACTGCACCTGGTCCTGTAAAGATCCCCTATATAAGACAGTCTGTTGAGGATAGTTATGAAAAAACTGGTGTTGTCTCTTTCTCTGGTTCTGGCGTTCTCCAGTGCTACCGCAGCATTTGCCGCTATTCCGCAAAAAGTGCGGATCGGTACCGACCCCACTTATGCCCCGTTTGAATCGAAAAATTCGCAGGGTGAATTAGTCGGTTTTGACATCGATCTGGCAAAAGAACTGTGCAAGCGTATTAATACACAATGTACCTTCGTTGAAAACCCGCTGGATGCGCTGATCCCTTCGTTAAAAGCGAAGAAAATTGATGCCATCATGTCGTCACTTTCGATCACTGAAAAACGTCAGCAGGAAATCGCCTTTACCGACAAGCTTTATGCAGCAGACTCTCGTCTGGTGGTTGCGAAAGATTCGGCTATCCAGCCGACCATTGAATCGCTGAAAGGCAAACGTGTCGGTGTACTGCAGGGCACGACTCAGGAAACGTTTGGCAATGAACACTGGGCGCCGAAAGGTATTGAAATTGTCTCCTATCAGGGGCAGGACAATATCTACTCTGACCTGACGGCCGGGCGTATTGACGCCGCGTTCCAGGATGAAGTTGCGGCCAGCGAAGGTTTCCTGAAGCAGCCGGTAGGCAAAGATTACAAATTCGGCGGCCCGTCTGTGAAAGACGAGAAATTGTTCGGAGTGGGTACCGGTATGGGGCTGCGCAAAGAGGATAACGAACTGCGCGAAGCACTGAATAAAGCGTTTGCAGAAATGCGCGCTGACGGAACTTACGAGAAGCTGGCGAAAAAGTACTTTGATTTTGATGTTTATGGCGGTTAATCACCGCTGGTGCTGATAAAGCCCGTAGATTTTTGACGTGTTGAATTTATGCCTGATGGCGCTGCGCTTATCAGGCCTACAGCGATTTTGTAGGCCGGATAAGGCAACGCCGCCATCCGGCATTTAACAGTTTGTCTGAAATCAAAAGAGGCTTCTTACTTCACCACACACGACAGGACAGGCAGCATGTTGTATGGCTTTTCAGGTGTTATTTTACAGGGCGCAATCGTGACGCTTGAGCTTGCTCTTAGCTCGGTGGTACTGGCGGTTCTGATAGGCCTTGTCGGCGCGGGCGCAAAGCTGTCGCAAAGCCGGGCAATGGCGCTGATTTTCGAAGGGTACACGACGTTGATCCGTGGGGTACCCGATCTCGTCTTGATGTTGCTCATTTTCTACGGATTACAAATCGCACTGAACACGGTCACTGACGCGGTTGGTATCAGCCAGATTGATATTGATCCGATGGTGGCGGGGATTATTACGCTCGGTTTTATCTACGGGGCCTATTTTACTGAAACGTTCCGTGGCGCGTTTATGGCGGTTCCAAGAGGCCATATTGAAGCGGCGACGGCGTTTGGGTTTACCTCTTCGCAGATTTTTCGCCGGATTATGTTCCCGGCGATGATGCGCTACGCGCTGCCGGGGATTGGCAATAACTGGCAGGTCATTTTGAAGGCGACGGCGCTGGTTTCGCTGCTCGGACTGGAAGACGTGGTGAAAGCGACGCAGCTTGCCGGGAAGAGCACCTGGGAGCCATTCTATTTTGCCGTCGTGTGCGGGCTTATCTATCTGGTGTTTACCACCGTGTCTAATGGTGTGCTGCTGTACCTTGAGCGCCGCTACTCTGTGGGTGTGAAGAGGGCTGACCTGTGATTGAGATTATTCAGGAGTACTGGAAATCCCTGCTGTGGACCGACGGCTATCGCTTTACCGGCGTAGCGATCACCCTGTGGTTGCTGATTTCATCCGTAGTGATGGGCGGCATTCTGGCGCTGTTTTTGGCGATTGGTCGCGTATCCAGCAATAAGTTTATCCAGTTCCCCATTTGGCTATTTACCTATATTTTCCGTGGCACGCCGCTTTACGTTCAGCTACTGGTGTTTTATTCCGGGATGTACACGCTGGAAATTGTCAAAGGGACGGACCTTCTCAACGCGTTTTTCCGCAGCGGGCTGAATTGTACCGTGCTGGCATTAACGCTGAATACCTGCGCCTATACCACCGAGATCTTTGCCGGGGCGATTCGTTCGGTGCCTCATGGTGAGATTGAAGCCGCGCGCGCTTACGGTTTTTCTTCATTCAAGATGTATCGCTGCATTATTTTGCCCTCCGCATTGCGTATTGCGCTGCCTGCGTACAGCAATGAGGTTATTTTAATGCTGCACTCAACGGCGCTGGCCTTTACGGCCACGGTACCGGATTTGTTGAAAATTGCCCGCGATATCAACTCGGCGACCTACCAGCCGTTTACCGCCTTCGGTATTGCCGCCGTGCTGTATTTGATGATTTCGTATGTCCTGATCAGTCTGTTCCGTAAAGCGGAAAAACGCTGGTTGCAGCATGTAAAACCTTCGACGCACTGAGAACATGATGTCTGAGAATAAATTAAACGTTATCGATTTACACAAACACTACGGCGAACATGAAGTGCTGAAAGGGGTATCGCTGCAGGCCAATGCGGGTGATGTGATCAGTATTATCGGCTCGTCAGGCTCTGGCAAAAGTACGTTCCTGCGCTGTATTAACTTTCTTGAAAAACCGAGCGCCGGGTCGATTGTGGTCAGCGGTCAGAACATTGGCCTGGTCCGTGACAAAGACGGTCAGCTCAAGGTGGCGGACAAAAATCAGCTGCGCCTGCTGCGTACGCGCCTGACCATGGTCTTTCAACACTTCAACCTGTGGAGCCACATGACGGTGCTGGAAAACGTCATGGAAGCGCCGATTCAGGTATTAGGGCTGAACAAGCAGGAAGCCCACGAGCGTGCGGTGAAATATCTGGCTAAAGTGGGTATTGATGAACGCGCTCAGGGTAAGTATCCGGTGCACCTGTCCGGTGGTCAGCAGCAGCGTGTCTCCATTGCGCGCGCGCTGGCTATGGAGCCGGAGGTTCTGCTGTTTGATGAACCGACGTCAGCGCTTGACCCAGAGCTGGTGGGGGAAGTATTGCGTATCATGCAACAGCTGGCCGAAGAGGGGAAAACCATGGTGGTCGTCACCCACGAAATGGGGTTTGCCCGTCATGTCTCCACGCACGTGATTTTCCTGCATCAGGGGAAAATTGAAGAAGAAGGCGATCCAGAGCAGGTCTTCGGTAATCCGCAAAGTCCACGTTTACAGCAGTTCCTTAAAGGATCGCTGAAATAAGCGCTTGATTGCCCGGTGGCGTTTTTGTTGCTTACCGGGCCTTCGACTTCCCGCACTCCAGACGATAACCCCAGTCGTCATAATGCACACCATTCACTTCATAGGCTTGCTCGAGCACCTGTGTGCGCACAAAACCGGTCTTTTCCAGTATGCGTACCGAGCCTTTGTTGTCCGCCAGCACCCACGCGTTTATCGCCATTACGCCAGCGTGTTCAAAGGCATAGTCGCACACCGCGCGTACCGCTTCACTGGCAATCCCTTTTCCCTGAGCGCGTGAAATAATGCAATAGCCAATATCAGCCTCTTGCGGAAAGTGATGACTAATCTGCAAACCAATATCACCGAGCGGAGTCGTGTCATGATGTTGGCGGATGACAAACGTATAGGGTGCATTAAGACGCCGGGCGAACAGCAGGCGTGTTTCTTTTATCGGGGAGATAGTGCCCATAACGCGCATGATGTCCGGGTTTTCGCGTAGTCGCAGGAAAAACGGCCAGTCAGTCGGTTGAAACGGGGAGAGGATAAGTCGCGGGGTGGTAATTATCGCCATAAATTCGCCATTACAGAAGTCAGGCTTATAACCTTACCACCGTAATGGCGACAGTGAACAGTCTTCGCGCTTATCGAATGACATCGGCCAGTGCTTCCTCTAAATCATACCAGCGAAACGCAAAACCAGACGCTTCCAGCCGCTTAGGTAATGCGCGCTGACCGCCGAGAACCAGCACCGAGGATTCCCCCATCAGCAAGCGCATTGCGGTTGCGGGAACGCGTAAGACAGCAGGGCGATTCAGCGCATGGCCCAGCGCATGGGCAAATTGCTCATTACGCACCGGGTACGGCGAGACCATATTGAATGGGCCACGCAAATCGTTATCCAGCAGCCAGATGATCGCATTGACCATATCATCAATATGGATCCAGGCCAGATACTGACGTCCGTTACCGATGGGGCCGCCCAGACCAAGGCGAAACGGCGGAACCATTTTTCCGAGGATACCGCCCGCAGGTGCCAGTACGACACCGGTACGCAGCAGGCATACGCGCGTGTTATCGCTTTGCGCGCCGCAGGCAATTTGCTCCCACCGGGCGCAGAGCTTATGGGTAAATTCATTGTGCGGCGGTTCTTCTTCCGTGACGACGACTTCACCTAAGTCACCGTAGTATCCGGCAGCCGAACCTGAGATCAACGCCGTCGGTGGCGTATCGCTGGCGTTGATTAAATCGACCAGTTTCTGGGTGATACCCCAGCGACTTTGGCACAAACGCTCCTTTTGCTCAGCCGTCCAGCGCTTATCGGCGATGGGCTCTCCGGCAAGGTTAACAATCGCGTCGATCCCATTGAGGTTGGGCCTGTCCTCCAGCCCTTTCCACAGCGTAACCCGGGAGTCCAGAATCTGACGGGCCTTATCAGGGGTACGTGTTACAACGCTTATCTGATGCCCCAATTCCAGCAAGCGGGGGATCAGATGGCGTCCAATCAGGCCAGTACCACCGGTAATCAGAATCTGCATGTTGCCTCCCGGATAACGATTAGCGCTGCCAGCTCAGCGTCATGGACACGGAGTCGGCGTAACGCAATGCGTGAAGTTTATCGATCTCTACTTCAGCATAAGTGACCCAGTGATGTTCGCGTGCGATATCGAGCACATCTTGGGTTAATTTTTCTAACAATGAGAAGCGGTTACTCTCTACGTGCGAAATAATGCTCTTGGTAATGGTGCGATAATTCAACGCATCGTTGATATCTTCGCTGGCGCGGGCTTTGTCTGCCGGGTAGTGGATGGCGATGTTAATGACGATATCCTGACGGTTCAGGATCTCCTCTTCTTTGATGCCAATAAACGTGCGCAGACGAAGGTTTTTTATACGAATAATTGCGTCAGGTTGTGACATTGCAGGTTTCCTCCATGTATGAACCTCTTAATGATACACGAGAATCGAATCGCGTTACCGGTTCTCACTCGGCGCGTGCTGCAGCGCACGTTCCGTGGCGGGACGGGTACGAATGCGTTCGTACCAGTTATTAACCGCCGGATAGGTATCGAGGTCGATACGCTGACGCTGATGAGCATGAATCCACGGCCAGCAAGCAATATCCGCAATGCTGTAGTGATCGCCACCTAACCAGGGGGACATTTCCAGACGTTTGTTCATCACGTTGTACAGACGCTGAGTTTCAACCTGATAGCGCTCAATGGCGTAAGGGATGGTTTGGGGGGCAAAATGATTAAAATGATGATTCTGGCCCAACATGGGACCCAGACCGCTCACCTGCCAGAACAGCCACTGCAACGTGGTGTGGCGTTCGCGTAATTCACCGCTGAGCAGCTTGCCGCTCTTCTCCGCCAGATACAGCAAAATTTCACCCGATTCAAACAGGCTGAGCGGCTTACCGCCGTCCTCCGGGGCGTTATCGATAATGGCCGGGATTTTATTGTTCGGCGAGATCTGCAGAAAATCCGGATGAAATTGATTCCCTTTGCTGATATCGACAGGAATCAGACGGTATTTCAACTGCGCCTCTTCGAGAAACAGCGTGATTTTGTGACCGTTGGGCGTTGGAGTGTAGTAGAGGTCGATCATTTTCAGCGTCCGTTGAGTGATGAACCGGGTCATGACAAGTATAGAGCCTGTTGGCGTGCGTGAGTTTTCATCAAGTGACAGGGTGAGAAAGACTCTATATTTTGAAAGCTAGCCAATCCAATCCCGAGGTCATTATGAGCAAACCTGCAATTACGCTGTGGTCAGATGCCAACTTTTTCTCCCCCTATGTGTTGTCCGTTTACGTTGCGCTACAGGAGAAAGGGCTGCCTTTTACGCTGAAAACCGTTGATCTCAGTGCGGGTGAGCATTTACAACCCGCCTGGCAAGGATATGCGCTGACGCGTCGCGTCCCGGTTCTTGAGATTGACGGTTTTGAATTGAGCGAATCATCGGCGATTGCCGAGTTCCTGGAAGAGACCTTCTCGCCGCCGCAGTGGGAACGCATCTATCCGCATGATGTGCAAAAACGCGCGCGAGCCCGCCAGGTTCAGGCGTGGATCCGCAGCGACCTGATGCCTATTCGTGAAGAACGTTCCACGGACGTTGTGTTTGCCGGGGTGAAGAAAGCGCCGTTGAGTGAAGCGGGTAAAGCCAGCGCAGAAAAATTGTTCGCCACGGCGGGAAGTTTG
This sequence comes from Citrobacter freundii, assembly GCF_029717145.1. NCBI lineage: Bacteria > Pseudomonadati > Pseudomonadota > Gammaproteobacteria > Enterobacterales > Enterobacteriaceae > Citrobacter > Citrobacter freundii. The sequence continues at coordinate 1,473,814 of NZ_CP099222.1, forward strand.
CTTGCTCATGGGAAACAAAATTTATTTGGCGAATGGTGTATCGCAGATTGTGATTTAGCGCTAATGCTTAATCGTCTGGTGCTAAACGGAGATGACGTTCCACAGGCGTTAGCAGACTACGCCACCTTCCAGTGGCAGCGGGCTTCGGTACAACGTTTTATCGCGCTTTCAGCGAAGCGTTCCTGCTGATAATCGAGCGATAATCCAGTATCATTAAACGGTATTATACGACGAGGGGTGAGTGATGAAGCTGATGTTCGCATCGGACATTCATGGGTCGTTGCCAGCCACGGAGCGCGTACTTGAACTGTTTGCCCAAAGCGGGGCGCGATGGCTGGTGATATTGGGTGATATTTTAAACCACGGACCGCGTAATGCGCTGCCACAAGGTTATGCACCTGCGCAGGTTGCTGACCGCTTGAACGCGCTGGCGTCACGTATTATTGCGGTACGCGGTAATTGCGATAGCGAAGTGGATCAGATGCTCCTGCATTTTCCAATAACTGCGCCATGGCAGCAGGTTCTGATGGATAATCAGCGGCTCTTTTTGACGCATGGGCATCTTTATGGCCCGGAAAACCTCCCGGCGCTGAATGCGGGTGATGTGCTGATTTATGGGCATACGCATCTGCCGGTTGCCGAGAAGCGTGGTGATATTTACCACTTTAACCCCGGCTCGGTCAGTATTCCGAAAGGGGGTTTTACGGCAAGTTACGGGATTCTGGATGATAATGTTCTCAGCGTAATGGCACTCAATGATCAAAGTATCATTGCGCAGATCGAGATTAATCCGTAAGTTACCCCACAAACGTAAACGCGCCGTAAGAGCGCTAGAAAAAAGAAGGTTTCCTGATGGTGGAACAGCATCGTTTGGCAAGTACGGAATGGGTGGATATTGTGAATGAAGACAATGAAGTCATCGCACAGTCCAGCCGTGAACAAATGCGGGCGCAGCGCTTACGTCATCGCGCAACGTATATCGTCGTGCATGATGGTATGGGCAAAATTCTGGTTCAGCGTCGTACCGAGACAAAAGATTTTTTGCCCGGCATGCTGGATGCTACCGCGGGTGGTGTTGTTCAGGCTGATGAGCAAATGCTTGAATCTGCCCGCCGTGAAGCGGAAGAAGAGTTGGGTATTGCAGGCGTACCGTTTGCTGAACACGGTCAGTTTTATTTTGAGGACCAACACTGTCGCGTATGGGGAGGGCTGTTTAGCTGCGTATCCCACGGGCCGTTCGCGCTGCAGGAAGAAGAAATTAGCGAAGTCTGCTGGCTAACGCCGGAAGAAATTACCGCGCGCTGTGATGAGTTCACACCGGACTCGCTGAAAGCGCTGGCGCTGTGGATGACCCGCAACGCCAAGAATGAAGGGGCGAAAGCCGAAAAACAGGAAGAGGCGGAGTAAACACCGCTTATCCAGCCTACCCAGTAATGCAATCGGGTAGGCCGGGTGACACGCTTTGACATCGCCAACCGGCGTTGTGAATTAGTGATACCCCATTATCTGCGCACCAATCACCACCACGCTGGACATAATAAACAGCAGGCCCAGCAGTGTGGCACCTACCTTCAGCCAGTTACGGAAGTCCACCCGGCAAACGCCTAACGTCGCCATTAATGATGCTGATGTTGGATAGATAATGTGGCTGAATCCGTCACCAAACTGGAAGGCCAGCACGGTCACCTGACGGTTTACGCCGACCAGATCGCCCAGAGGCGCTAACAGTGGCATAGTGAGCGCTGCCTGACCCGAACCGGAAGTGACGAAGAAATTAAATACCGCCTGGAACAGCAGCATAAACCACGCCGCAATGGCATTGTCCAGGCCGCTAATGCCGTTGGCAATGCTGTGCAGCAGGGTATTCAGCACACTCGCATCGCCTGCCTCACCATTACCAACCAGCAGTAATATCCCCTTGGCAAAACCGACCAGCAGGGCCGGGGCAATCATCATGCGTGCCCCCTCAGTGAATGAAGAAGCCATGATGTTAACCGTCATTCCGTTGAGCCGGAAGACAACGCCGATAATGCCAATCACCAGACCCATAGTGAAAAACTGGCTGGCGATTTCAGGAATGAACCATGCGTTGACGATAACGCCCCAGACAACCCAGATCATTACTGCAGTGAGGACGATCAGTACCAGCCAGTCACCCAGCGTGAAGCGTCGCTCTACCACCTCGTCCTGCTGTTCGCGGAAAAAACGGTCTGATTCATGAACGCGGGATAGCAGGGGGTTTTTCTTGATGCGTGTTGCGTAGGCCAGCGTAAAAGTCAGGCCAATCATTGTGGCAACGACCCACACCACGATACGCAAACCAGAGCCGGAGAGTACCGGAACGCCTGCAATGCCCTGTGCGACAACCACACAGAACGGGTTCATCCATGAACTGGCAAAGCCGATTTGGGTGGCAATGTAGGTCACCAGCACGGTGGTAATACTGTCGTAACCTAAGCGCACCATGAGTGGGGCGATGATAATGGCAAAGGCGACCGCCTCTTCTCCCATACCAAAGACCGCGCCACCCAATGAGAAGAGGATAAACAGCACCGGGATGAACAAGACCTCGTTACCCCGGGTATGGCGGATGAGCGCCAGGATGCCGTTATCAATGGTTCCGGTGCGCATAACAATGCCAAACGCGCCGCCGATCACCAGCATAAACATAATGATGCCAACGGCAGTACCGAATTTAGAGCCGGAGGTTAACCCTTCGAACGGAAAATTCATCAGCCCGGGACTTTCATCGCCGGTGGTGAAAAATTTCACCCGGTGATACTGCTCTTCGCCGGCATCGTTGGTCAGAATGCGAAAAGAGTGGGGATCGACCACTTTACGGGTTTTGGTTTGCCCATCAACCTGGTACTGCACCTCTTGACTGTCGAACATGCCGACGGGAACAACCCAGGTGGCCAGGCTGGTTAAAATAGCGACGAAAAAAATAATCACCAGCGTATCGGGCATAGCCCATTTTTTCGCGGATTGTGATTCTGTAACTGCAGACATGACAGACTATCCCTGTTGCAAAGCAAAGAGACTAAGTATGAGAAGAGAAGAATAGTTATTCATTGATGCAGCGCAGCTAAGCAAAATTTTCAGAATTTGCGACTGCAATTGCGGAGATAAAAAAGCCGGAAATATCAGCTATTTCCGGCTTTCATGAGCATGATATGTAGGCCGGATAAGGCGCTTAGCGCCACTATCCGACACACGCAGCAAATTACTGCTGTTGCTGGGAAGACTGGATCGCGGTCAGTGCGATGGTGTAGACGATATCGTCTACCAGCGCGCCACGAGACAGATCGTTCACCGGCTTGCGCATACCCTGCAGCATCGGCCCGATGGAGATCAGGTCGGCAGAACGCTGTACCGCTTTGTAGGTGGTGTTACCGGTGTTCAGATCCGGGAAGATGAACACGGTAGCGCGACCTGCAACCGGAGAGTTCGGCGCTTTAGATTTCGCAACGTCAGCCATAACAGCGGCGTCGTACTGCAGCGGACCGTCGATCATCAGGTCTGGACGTTTTTCCTGAGCCAGACGTGTTGCTTCGCGGACTTTCTCAACGTCGCTACCTGCACCAGAGGTGCCGGTAGAGTAGGAGAGCATCGCTACGCGAGGTTCAATACCGAAGGCCGTTGCGGAGTCTGCGGACTGGATGGCGATTTCTGCCAGCTGTTCTGCAGTCGGATCCGGGTTGATCGCGCAGTCGCCGTAAACGTAAACCTGATCCGGCAGCAGCATGAAGAACACAGAAGACACCAGAGAGCTGCCCGGTGCAGTTTTGATCAGCTGCAGCGGTGGGCGAATGGTGTTTGCGGTGGTGTGAACAGCACCGGAAACCAGGCCGTCAACGTCGTCCTGCTCCAGCATCAGGGTACCGAGAACCACGTTGTCTTCCAGCTGTTCGCGGGCAACGGTTTCAGTCATACCTTTGTTTTTACGCAGTTCGACCAGGCGGGCCACGTAGCTTTCGCGAACCACATCCGGGTCAACGATTTCTACGCCTGCGCCCAGTTCAACGCCCTGAGACGCTGCAACACGGGTGATTTCATCCGGGTTACCCAGCAGTACGCAGGTCGCGATACCACGTTCAGCACAGATAGCTGCCGCTTTAACAGTACGCGGTTCGTCGCCTTCTGGCAGAACTACGCGTTTGCCTGCTTTACGCGCCAGCTCGGTCAGCTGGTAGCGGAACGCTGGCGGAGACAGACGACGGCTGCGCTCAGAGGTCGCAGTCAGGGATTCAACCCAGTCAGCGTTGATGTAGTTAGCAACGTATTCCTGAACTTTCTCGATGCGCTCGTGATCGTCAACCGGGACTTCCAGGTTGAAGCTCTGCAGGCTCAGGGAGGTCTGCCAGGTGTTGGTGTTTACCATGAATACCGGCAGGCCGGTTTCGAATGCACGTTCGCACAGTTTTGTAATGCGCGCGTCCATTTCGTAACCGCCAGTCAGCAGCAGAGCACCGATTTCTACGCCGTTCATTGCCGCCAGGCATGCTGCAACCAGCACGTCAGGACGATCGGCAGAGGTCACCAGCAGAGAACCGGCACGGAAATGCTCGAGCATGTGCGGAATGCTGCGTGCGCAGAAAGTCACAGACTTCACGCGACGGGTATTGATATCGCCTTCGTTAACGATGGTGGCGTTCAGGTGACGCGCCATATCGATTGCACGAGTGGCGATCAGATCAAAGCTCCACGGCACCGCGCCCAGAACCGGCAGCGGGCTGGATTCTTGCAGTTTAGCCGGGTCAACTTTAACCACTTTCGCTTTGGAGGAGTCGTCAAAAATTTCGGACAGATCCGGGCGAGTACGGCCCTGCTCATCAACCGGTGCGTTCAGTTTGTTAACGATAACGCCGGTGATGTTGGTATTTTTAGCGCCGCCGAAGCTGCTGCGAGTCAGTTCAATACGCTCGTTCAGCTGTTCCGGGGTGTCAGTGCCCTGAGACATTACGAAGACGATTTCTGCATTCAGCGTTTTCGCAATTTCGTAGTTCAGAGACTGAGCGAACTGGTGCTTACGGGTTGGGACCAGGCCTTCAACCAGCACCACTTCAGCATTTTTGGTGTTCGCGTGGTAGTTTGCGATGATCTCTTCCATCAGCACATCTTTCTGATTGCTGGAGAGCAGAGACTCAACGTGGCTCATCTTCAGCGGCTCAGCGGCTGGCAGAGACGAGTTCGCACGGACAATCGCAGTAGTCTGGTCTGGCGCATCGCCACCGGCACGCGGTTGAGCGATCGGCTTAAAGACGCTCAGACTTACGCCTTTACGTTCCATTGCACGGATCACGCCAAGGCTGACGCTGGTCAGACCGACGCTGGTTCCGGTAGGGATCAGCATAATAATACGGGACACGGTTTATCCTCTTTCGTTACCGTCGATTTCGACGGGTTACAAAACAGCACCGCCAGCTAGGCTGGCGGTGTGAAATCAGGCAGTCAGACGGCTCGCGTCTTGCGCGATAACCAGTTCTTCGTTGGTTGGGATAACCACCGCAGGACGGGTACCTTCTTTGTTGATGAAACCAGATTTGCCGAAACGTGCGGCCAGGTTACGTTCGTGGTCAACGTCAAAGCCCAGAACGCCCAGTTTGCCCAGGGACAGTTCACGAACCATCGCGGCGTTTTCACCGATACCACCGGTGAAGACGACGGCGTCCAGACGACCGTCCATCAGTGCAGTGTAAGAACCGATGTATTTCGCCAGACGGTGACAGTAAACGTCCATTGCACGTTTAGCGTCTTCTTTGGTCTCGTAGTTGTCTTCAACATAGCGGCAGTCGCTGGTGACTTCGGTCAGGCCCAGCAGGCCAGACTCTTTGGTCAGCATTTTGTTGATTTGGTCAACGCTCATGCCCAGGGTGTCGTGCAGGTGGAAGATAATCGCCGGGTCGATGTCACCGGAACGCGTACCCATCACCAGACCTTCCAGCGGGGTCAGACCCATGGAGGTATCAACACATTTACCGTTACGGATAGCAGACACAGAACCACCGTTGCCCAGGTGGCAAGTGATGATGTTCAGTTCATCAACCGGTTTGTTCAGCATTTTTGCCGCTTCTTGAGTGACGAAGAAGTGGCTGGTGCCGTGTGCGCCATAGCGACGAACACCGTGCTCTCTGTACAGGCTGTACGGCAGAGCGTAGAGGTAAGACTCTTCCGGCATAGTCTGATGGAACGCGGTGTCAAACACGGCTACGTTTTTGTCTTTCAGATTAGGGAAAGATTTCAGCGCTTCTGCAATACCGATCAGGTGAGCCGGGTTGTGCAGCGGTGCGAAAGAGGCAGAATCTTTGATGCCCTGAATAACGGAATCATCGATAACCACGGAGCTGGTATACTTCTCGCCGCCGTGTACGATACGGTGACCAATCGCAGTCAATTGCGCGGACAATTCCGGTTTTTGTGCCAGAATAGTGTTAACGATGAAGTTCAGCGCTTCACTGTGAGCGGCGCCTGCACCTAAAGCCGCTTCTTGTTTACCGCCGTCCATTTTCCACTTGATACGTGCTTCTGGAAGATGGAAACATTCGGCTAAACCAGAAAGGTATTCTTCACCGTTTACTGCATCGATGATGGCAAATTTCAGTGAGGAGCTACCGCAGTTCAGAACCAGTACTAACTTACTCGACATGGAAGTACCTATTTATGGATACGTGGCTAAAAAAACGTCATGGAGTCAAAGAGCGTAGCGCATGATGACACCGACGTTTATGATTAACATCATGCGCCGTTGTCTTTTTGGGCATGATGGAATAAATACCTTTGAGTCTATGTCATTTTGCGTATTTTTCAGCCAATGGCATACTGTATGCCAATTTGACGACTCAATGATTTTGGACTAAAGGCCTTACAGGCCGACACAGGATACCTGATTGTGGGTATCGAAGACAAAATGTTTTGAACGATGTCCCTTGCAGTTGTTGTTTTGCACAAATTTTTTAAATTTTATATGTGAAGTTGAGGTAACCGCCATGTCGACACCGGATAATCGCTCCGTAAATTTTTTCAGTTTGTTTCGCCGGGGGCAGCACTACGCTAAGACGTGGCCGATGGAAAAGCGCCTGGCGCCCGTATTTGTTGAGAATCGCGTAATCCGTATGACGCGTTACGCGACCCGTTTTATGCCGCCGATTGCCGTCTTTACCCTGTGCTGGCAAATCGCGCTGGGTGGGCAACTGGGACCGGCCGTAGCGACCGCGCTGTTTGCGCTCAGCCTGCCGATGCAGGGTATGTGGTGGTTAGGTAAACGTTCCGTTACGCCGTTGCCGCCCTCGATTCTCAACTGGTTTTATGAAGTCCGGGGTAAATTACAAGAGGCCGGCCAGGCACTAGCTCCGGTGGAAGGGAAGCCTGATTATCAAGCGCTAGCTGACACGCTTAAGCGCGCCTTCAAACAACTGGATAAAACTTTTCTCGATGATTTGTAATTGACCCCTGATTACGCATATAAAAGAAGGCATAAGATGCCTTCTTTTTTTTCATCGCAGCAGTAGTGATACAGGAGTCCCAAATGGAAATGACCAACGCTCAACGTCTCATTTTATCTAACCAGTACAAAATGATGACTATGCTCGATCCAACCAACGCCGAGCGTTATCGTCGTTTACAGACGATTATTGAACGCGGTTATGGCTTGCAGATGCGCGAGCTCGATCGTGAGTTTGGTGAGCTGACAGAAGAAACCTGCCGAACAATTATCGATATCATGGAGATGTATCACGCATTACACGTTTCATGGACTAACCTTAAAGACGCCCAGTCCATTGATGAGCGCCGCGTCACATTTTTGGGCTTTGATGCCGCAACGGAAGCGCGCTTCCTCGGATACGTGCGTTTTATGGTCAATGTGGAAGGGCGTTATACCCACTTTGATGCCGGTACGCATGGCTTTAACGCCCAGACGCCGATGTGGGAAAAATATCAGCGTATGTTGAGTGTCTGGCATTCTTGCCCGCGTCAGTACCACCTGAGCGCGAATGAAATTAACCAAATCATTAATGCCTGAGGGGGCGAGCGTGCAGTGCAAAGGTTTTCTGTTTGATCTGGATGGTACGCTGGTCGATTCCTTACCTGCGGTAGAACGTGCATGGTGCAACTGGGCCGATCGTTTTGGGCTTGACCACGATGAGGTGCTGGGCTTTATTCACGGTAAGCAGGCGATTACCTCCTTGCGACACTTTATGGTGGGTAAGTCAGAGGCAGATATTGCCGCAGAATTTACGCGCCTGGAGCAAATAGAGGCAACGGAGACCGCAGGCATCACCGCACTGCCAGGAGCGGTGGATTTACTCAATCACCTCAATAAAGCCGGGATCCCCTGGGCGATCGTCACGTCGGGATCCATGCCGGTGGCGCGGGCGCGCCATCGTGTTGCGGGTCTGCCTGCTCCGGAAGTGTTTGTCACTGCCGAGCGGGTAAAAAGAGGTAAGCCAGAGCCTGACGCCTATCTGTTAGGCGCGCAACTGCTGGGTCTTGCGCCGCGTGAATGTGCCGTTGTTGAGGATGCGCCAGCCGGGGTGCTCTCTGGTCTGGCGGCAGGGTGTCATGTCATCGCTGTGAACGCGCCGGCGGATACGCCGCGTCTGGATGAGGTCGATTTTGCGCTGACCAGTCTGGAGCATATTTCCGTGACTAAACAACCCAACGGAAATGTGGTCGTTGTAAGAAATACCTGAACATGATTTAGCCCCAGATTGTTGGGGCTTTTTTATGGCAGAATCGGTCCATCCCTCTCATTTAACAAGGATATGTTGTGAACGGTGAATTGATCTGGGTTCTCTCATTGCTGGCAGTTGCCGTGGTCTTGTTTGCGACGGGCAGAGTGCGTATGGATGCGGTCGCTTTGCTGGTCATTATTGCTTTTGTTTTGAGTGGAACGCTGAGCATTTCTGAGGCCTTCTCCGGTTTCAGCGATCCTAACGTTATTTTGATAGCCGCTCTGTTTATTATTGGCGACGGCCTGGTGCGCACCGGGGTGGCGACCGTGATGGGGGCCTGGCTGGTGAAGGTCGCTGGCAGCAGCGAGGTTAAAATGCTGGTGCTGCTGATGATAACCGTCGCCGGACTCGGCGCGTTCATGAGTTCTACCGGCGTTGTCGCTATCTTTATCCCGGTTGTCTTAAGCGTCTCCATGCGCATGCAAACCTCACCTTCACGCTTGATGATGCCGCTCAGCTTTGCCGGATTGATCAGCGGCATGATGACGCTGGTGGCAACGCCGCCTAACCTGGTCGTCAACAGTGAACTCCTGCGCGAAGGGCTTAACGGTTTCAGCTTCTTTAGCGTGACGCCGCTGGGTCTGGTGGTGCTGGTGCTCGGCATTATTTATATGCTGCTGATGCGCTTTATGCTGAAGGGTGATGATGCCGGTCAGCAGGGCGATGTCTGGAAGCGCCGGACTTTTCGCGATTTGATCAAAGAATATCGCCTTACTGGACGTGCGCGCCGACTGGCTATTCGCCCCGGCTCACCGATGATTGGTCAACGTCTGGACGATTTAAAACTGCGTGAACGCTACGGGGCGAACGTCATTGGCGTTGAGCGCTGGCGTCGTTTTCGCCGCGTCATTGTTGACGTAAACGGTGTTTCTGAGTTTCGTGCCCGTGATGTTTTGTTGATCGATATGTCTTCAGCCGATGTCGACCTGCGCGAATTTTGTAGCGAGCAGTTGTTGGAGCCGATGGTGCTGCGCGGCGAATATTTCTCCGAGCAGGCGTTGGATGTGGGTATGGCGGAAATTTCGCTGATCCCGGAATCGGAATTGATCGGTAAAACGGTGCGGGAGATTGGATTTCGTACCCGCTATGGACTTAACGTTGTCGGATTAAAGCGTGATGGCGCGGCGCTAGCCGGGGCGGTCGTCAATGAGCCGCTGCTGATGGGCGATATTATTCTGGTCGTGGGTAACTGGAAACTGATCACCGCGTTGGGGAAAAAGGGACGCGATTTTGTGGTGTTGAATATGCCCGTTGAGGTTAGTGAAGCGTCTCCGGCGCACAGCCAGGCACCGCATGCGATTTTCTGCCTGGTCCTGATGGTTGCCCTGATGCTGACCGATGAAATCCCCAATACGGTTGCTGCGATTATCGCCTGCCTGCTGATGGGGAAATTCCGCTGTATTGACGCAGAAAGTGCGTATAAAGCCATTCACTGGCCGAGCATTATTTTAATTGTCGGAATGATGCCTTTTGCGCTGGCCCTGCAAAAAACCGGTGGCGTCGATCTGGTAGTGAAAGGCCTGATGGACGTGGGTGGGGGATACGGGCCGTACATGATGCTGGGCTGTCTGTTCGTACTGTGCGCCACCATCGGGTTATTTATTTCGAATACCGCGACGGCGGTGTTGATGGCGCCGATTGCACTGGCGGCAGCGAAGTCGATGGGCGTTTCACCGTATCCTTTTGCGATGGTCATTGCGATGGCGGCATCTGCAGCCTTTATGACGCCGGTATCGTCACCGGTTAACACGCTGGTACTGGGACCGGGTAACTACAGCTTCAGCGACTTCGTGAAGATTGGCGTGCCGTTTACACTGATTGTCATGGTGGTCTGTATTGTGATGATCCCGATGCTGTTTCCGTTCTAATGCTTCCCTGGTGTCGTTTCGCGGGTCTTGTAGGCCTGATAAGCGTAGCGCCATCAGGCATGATGCCGGATGGCGACGTAAACGTCTTATCCGGCCTACAAAGGCAACGTCGCCGCAAATTTACAATGGCGAGTCCTGGCTAATTTCATCCAGCGAGAGATGGAAACTCGGTACAAATACGTCTAAAAAATAGTCCATCTCTTCACTGCGACGCGATTCCAGCGTTTTTTCCAGCCGCGTTTTCGCAAGCAGAAACTCATTATTTCCGGCTGAAAGTTCCTCAAGGCACTTCAGATAGGCGCAAAGCGCATCGGCCTGTTTAACAATCGCGCGCTCTTCTTCGCTGCTGGCGTGTTCATCAATTAACGGCGCAAAAATATCGCGCAGTTCATCGGGTACCATGTCGACCAGTTTCTGCTGGGCAATTTTCTCAATGGCTTTATATTCCTGGGCGATTTGCGAGTTAAAGTATTTCACCGGGGTCGGGAGGTCACCGGTCAGCACTTCGGAGGCATCGTGGTACATCGCCAGCAGGGCAATGCGTTCCGCGTTAACCTGACCGCCGAACTTGCGGTTCTTGATTGCCGCCAGCGCATGCGCAACCATCGCGACTTGCAGACTGTGTTCAGATACGTTTTCGGTGCGCACGTTGCGCATCAGCGGCCAGCGGTTAATGAGTTTCAGACGGGAGAGGTGGGCAAAAAAATGGCTCTGCTTCATAACGACCCTTATATGATGGCAACCTAAGAGTCATTTTGCGCAGAGAAGGCTGTCAGATGCAAATACTCGTCATAATTCAAGTCGCATGCGCGTTGGCTTTCCTCATTCACCCCAGTCACTTACTTTTGTAAGCTTCTGGGGATTCATTGCGTAGCCGCCTTCCTGCAACTCGAATTATTTAGAGTATTCCGGTTGCTGATTTTCGACTTACAGCTGGTGATAGCCAGACAGGAAGCGCTCAAATTTGCTTAGCGACATTTCGATATCGTCAATACGCGGCAGCGTCACGATACGGAAGTGATCCGGCCACGGCCAGTTGAAGGCTGTGCCCTGCACCAGCAGCACTTTTTCCTGTAACAGGAAGTCGAGAACCATTTTCTGGTCGTCATGAATATTGAAGCGTTTGGCGTCAATTTTCGGGAACATGTACAGTGCGCCGCGCGGCTTCACGCAAGAAACGCCGGGAATGTCGTTGAGTAATTCCCAGGCACGGTTGCGCTGTTCATACAGACGTCCGCCAGGCATGATGAATTCGCTAATGCTTTGGTATCCGCCCAGTGCGGTTTGAATAGCATGCTGTGCTGGAACGTTGGCGCATAAACGCATAGACGCTAGCATTTCCAGACCTTCAATATACCCTTTCGCGTGTTTCTTCGGTCCGTTCAGTACCATCCAGCCCTGACGGAAACCCGCAACACGGTACGTTTTTGACAGGCCGTTGAAGGTGATGGTCAGCAGGTCCGGTGCCAGCGGGGCAATAGAATGGTGCTCTGCGTCATCATAAAGAATTTTGTCGTAAATCTCGTCAGCAAAGATAATGAGATTATGCTGACGTGCAATTTCAACAATCTCCAGCAGAAGCTCTTTAGAATAGACTGCGCCGGTAGGGTTGTTGGGGTTGATAATAACAATCCCACGCGTGCGAGGGGTAATTTTGGCGCGAATATCGTCGAGGTCCGGGAACCAGTCAGAGGATTCATCACACAGGTAGTGCACAGCCTTACCGCTGGAAAGCGATACCGCCGCCGTCCACAGCGGATAGTCAGGCGCAGGTACCAGCATTTCGTCCCCGCTGTTCAGCAATGCCTGCATCGCCTGCACGATCAATTCGGAAACACCGTTGCCGATATAAATGTCTTCCACGGTAACATCGCGCATCCCACGTGCCTGATAATGCTGCATGATGGCTTTGCGGGCGGAATAAAGGCCTTTTGAGTCACAATACCCTTGCGCGGTAGGCAAATTACGGATCACATCAACCAGAATTTCATCCGGTGCTTCAAACCCGAATGGCGCTGGGTTGCCGATGTTTAGTTTCAGAACCTTATTGCCTTCTTCTTCCAGACGCTTTGCTTCTTTCAGAACCGGGCCACGAATGTCATAACAGACATTTTCTAATTTGCTGGATTTTTCAATAGGGGACATGAATCTTGACCTTTTAGCTGTGAATGCCACTCCCTGCCGTGGAAGTCAGCACAGAACAATGTACTCTTCCAACGGTGCATTTTGAAGGGTCTTTAGCAGAAGATTTTGATGAACTATGCAGTTATAATCAACCGTTAATGGCTGTTAAATCATTATAATTTAGAGTTTTATTCTTATTAATATATATTTCGTAGTTATCTGTTTTGATGTGATGCCAGTGTTGTGGTCGTTTATCTGGTAAGAAATAGTTATGTATCGGGCACGAAAGCAATCGTTCTCTGGGGTGAAAAGAAGAATTCGGAAATACGGAACACTTATCTCCACTGCCTGTTATCGGCATGATCGGTCAGCGCTACAGTGTGAATCTATTGTTAAGCATAATTAATGAATGGCGGAAATTTTAATTAATTATTATTTAATATTTAAACAGCGCTCATTGAATGCGTTAATAATACGAAAACGGCTAGCCTGACATAACACCTTTGCGCATCAGATTATTCACGATAACACTTATAAATATAGTGGTTTTGGGTTAAGATAAGTCCCATGAAATGGTGTGTTGCGTATGTTCTTTGATAATTCTAATGCTGACACGTTGACCATAACATACTGAAAAATTAGATTTTAATGTGTAAATTGACGTCCATAAACTATTTTTTCATATTTACAAAATTTACATGTTTTCCATTAGTAAGAATCTGCCTGTAGCTAAAAAATGGCGCTTTCTCTTTGCTATATTCTGATGAGCCATGCGGCGCATTATATAGCGAAGTAAGAGGGTTGTTTCAGTTGTTACATCTAATACATCCTTATTTTCACTTAGTTACACTAAGTGAAACTACGAGGCAGGCACATTACAAATGGAATTTTTGTTTCTGAATGCACAGCATTAACCCGGAATGACCCGCGAGTAAGTGAAAATTTATGATAAATGCAAATCGTCCGATAATTAACCTCGATCTCGATCTGCTGAGAACGTTTGTTGCTGTTGCCGATCTGAATACTTTCGCGGCTGCGGCTGCTGCGGTATGTCGCACTCAGTCTGCGGTGAGCCAGCAAATGCAACGCCTCGAGCAACTTGTCGGGAAAGAGTTGTTCGCGCGCCATGGACGTAACAAACTGCTGACGGAACACGGTATCCAGCTGTTGGGTTACGCCAGAAAAATTCTGCGCTTCAATGATGAGGCTTGCTCATCATTAATGTTCAATAATCTTCAGGGCGTGTTAACTATTGGCGCCTCTGATGAATCCGCCGATACGATACTGCCGTTTTTGCTCAACCGCATCAGTTCGGTTTATCCGAAGCTTGCGCTGGATGTGAGGGTCAAGCGTAACGCCTTTATGGTGGATATGCTGAAGTCACAGGAAGTGGATTTGGTGGTGACCACCAACCGCCCTGGGGATTTCGAGTGCCTGAATCTGCGTACCTCTCCGACGCACTGGTATTGTGCGGCTGAATACATCCTGCAAAAAGGGGAACCGGTGCCGCTGGTCCTGCTGGACGATCCCAGCCCGTTTCGCGATATCGTGCTGTCTACGCTAAATGCTGCGCAGATCCCGTGGCGTTTGGCCTATGTGGCGTCAACATTGCCTGCGGTTCGCGCTGCAGTAAAAGCAGGATTGGGCGTCACTGCCCGTCCGGTAGAAATGATGAGTCCGGACTTGCGCGTGTTAGGTGCGGTGGATGGTTTGCCACCGTTGCCAGAAACCGAATACCTGCTGTGCTGCGATACCAGCACGCAAAACGAGTTAGCTCAGGTTATCTTTAAGTCGATGCAAACGTACCAAAACCCATGGCAATACAATCAGTTTACCCCTGAAGGGGGAGATGATTCGCTGATCGTTGAAGGTGACTTTGAGTAATGCGTCACAAATAATCGTTTTAAAATGTAAGTGCAAAAAAGAGCCACTAAAGATGAAATAACTTCCAGTGGCTCTTTTTTTATACAAAACAGGCAGTCTATAGCCTGTTTGTAAATGAAAAGTGAATAAAATCAGTAGGTAAAAGATTTTCGATTAAATTGAGTAAAAAATAAACAAAAGAAGGGCCTATTATTTTCATGTTAAAAAACTAGAGAAATTGTTGCTGTTTTTTATGATGGATTAACAAAAGCGTGTCACAGATCAAGAAAATACTCACATTTAGGGGGAGGCATCTGCACGAATTCCTGTCAAAATAGAGGTGTATTATCTTTTTTACTTCACTACGGACACGATTCAACAACATTAAAATTGGCTAATGACAGGACTGAAATGAGTCTAAATAGCACTTTATGTTAATGATACTGAATTGGTGTAAAATAATGTGAGGAAACTTTTGTTAAAGTTGACAAAAGGTTATAGAAAGGAGTAAAAAACCCCATCAATTGGCTGTATAAATGGTTTTCTACAGTGATTGTAAGGTTTTTTTTATTCCTCCCCATGAATCGATGTGGCGTTCATCTGCCGTAAAGAGCAGAGAATTTGGCGCTACTTTTGATGAGTAAGCAATGAGTATGTCAACATCCACTGAAATCATCGCTCATCACTGGGCATTCGCTATCTTTCTTATTGTTGCCATTGGCCTGTGCTGCCTGATGCTCGTCGGCGGCTGGTTTTTAGGGGGTCGCGCGCGCGCGAGATCTAAAAACGTGCCGTTTGAATCAGGTATCGACTCGGTCGGCACCGCCCGCTTGCGCCTGTCTGCCAAGTTTTACCTGGTAGCCATGTTCTTCGTTATCTTCGACGTTGAAGCGCTGTATCTTTTTGCATGGTCAACATCTATCCGTGAAAGCGGCTGGATTGGCTTTGTGGAAGCTGCAATTTTTATTTTTGTGTTACTGGCAGGTCTGGTTTATCTGGTGCGTATTGGCGCGCTGGACTGGACGCCCGCGCGTTCACGCCGCGAGCGTATGAACCCGGAAACGAACAGTATCGCTAATCGTCAACGCTAACCGCGAGGCATTAAGATGGATTATACGCTCACCCGCATAGATCCTAACGGTGAGAACGACCGTTACCCCCTGCAAAAACAGGAGATCGTAACCGACCCCCTGGAACAAGAAGTTAACAAAAACGTGTTCATGGGCAAACTGCATGACATGGTTAACTGGGGCCGTAAAAACTCAATTTGGCCATACAACTTTGGCCTTTCCTGCTGCTACGTTGAGATGGTGACCTCGTTCACCGCCGTGCATGACGTGGCCCGTTTTGGCGCAGAAGTTCTGCGTGCCTCTCCGCGTCAGGCCGACCTGATGGTCGTGGCCGGCACCTGCTTTACCAAAATGGCCCCGGTTATTCAGCGCCTCTACGATCAGATGCTGGAACCAAAATGGGTTATTTCCATGGGCGCATGTGCCAACTCCGGCGGTATGTACGATATTTACTCCGTTGTGCAGGGCGTTGATAAGTTTATTCCGGTTGATGTGTACATCCCGGGATGCCCGCCGCGTCCGGAAGCCTACATGCAGGCACTGATGCTGCTGCAAGACTCCATTGGCAAAGAACGTCGTCCACTCTCATGGGTGGTTGGCGATCAGGGCGTTTATCGCGCCAATATGCAGTCAGAGCGTGAGCGTAAGCGCGGCGAACGTATTGCTGTAACGAATCTTCGCACACCGGACGAGATTTAATTTGCGCCTGTCGGCCTGGGGATTACCTTCGCATATCACTATTCAAATAGCGCGAAGCCAGGCTTAACAGTCACCACGAACCATTTGCAATGGTGAACAATATGACCGACTTAACCGCGCAAGACGCTGCCTGGCAAACACGGGATCATCTCGATGACCCGGTCATTGGCGAACTGCGCAACCGTTTTGGGCCGGATGCCTTTACCGTTCAGGCGACTCGCACCGGGGTACCCGTTGTTTGGGTCAAGCGTGAACAACTCCTGGAAGTGGGTGATTTCTTAAAGAGATTGCCGAAACCATACGTCATGCTGTTTGACTTACACGGCATGGACGAACGTCTGCGTACGCACCGCGAAGGGTTACCTGCCGCGGATTTTTCCGTTTTCTATCACCTGATCTCCATTGAACGCAATCGCGATATCATGCTCAAGGTGGCATTGTCTGAAAACGATCTGCGCGTGCCGACGTTCACCAAACTGTTCCCGAACGCCAACTGGTATGAGCGTGAAACCTGGGAAATGTTTGGTATTGATATCGAAGGCCACCCGCACCTGACGCGTCTTCTGATGCCGCATACCTGGGAAGGCCATCCGCTGCGTAAAGATTACCCGGCGCGTGCGACCGAA
Source organism: Citrobacter freundii (assembly GCF_029717145.1). Taxonomy (NCBI): domain Bacteria; kingdom Pseudomonadati; phylum Pseudomonadota; class Gammaproteobacteria; order Enterobacterales; family Enterobacteriaceae; genus Citrobacter; species Citrobacter freundii. The sequence goes on from NZ_CP099222.1 coordinate 1,490,796, forward strand.
TTCGATCCGTTTGAGCTGACCAAAGCCAAGCAGGATCTGGAAATGGAGTCACTGACCTTCAAACCTGAAGACTGGGGCATGCAGCGTGGTACCGAAAACGAGGACTTTATGTTCCTCAACCTCGGTCCGAACCACCCGTCTTCTCACGGTGCATTCCGTATTGTTCTTCAACTTGACGGCGAAGAGATCGTCGACTGCGTGCCTGACATCGGCTACCACCATCGTGGCGCCGAAAAGATGGGTGAACGTCAGTCCTGGCACAGCTACATTCCGTACACCGACCGTATCGAATATCTCGGCGGCTGCGTGAACGAAATGCCGTACGTGCTGGCGGTAGAAAAGCTGGCGGGCATTACCGTACCGGATCGCGTCAACGTGATCCGCGTTATGCTTTCTGAACTTTTCCGTATCAACAGCCACCTGCTGTATATCTCCACGTTCATTCAGGACGTCGGCGCGATGACTCCCGTGTTCTTCGCCTTTACCGACCGTCAGAAAATCTATGACGTGGTAGAAGCGATCACCGGTTTCCGTATGCACCCGGCCTGGTTCCGTATCGGTGGCGTTGCACACGACCTGCCGCGCGGTTGGGACAAGCTGCTGCGTGATTTCCTCGACTGGATGCCGAAGCGTCTGGATTCCTACGAGAAAGCTGCGCTGCGCAACACCATCCTGAAAGGCCGTTCGCAGGGTGTTGCCGCTTACGGTAAGAAAGAAGCGCTGGACTGGGGTTGTACCGGTGCTGCGCTGCGTGCAACCGGTATTGATTTCGACGTGCGTAAGTCACGTCCGTACTCTGGCTATGAAAACTTCGACTTCGAAATCCCGGTGGGCGGTGGTGTTTCCGACTGCTACACCCGCGTGATGCTGAAAGTTGAAGAGCTGCGCCAGAGCCTGCGCATCCTTGAGCAGTGCCTCAACAACATGCCGGAAGGCCCGTTCAAAGCGGATCACCCGCTGACCACGCCGCCGCCGAAAGAGCGCACGCTACAGCATATCGAAACCCTGATCACCCACTTCCTGCAAGTGTCGTGGGGCCCGGTTATGCCGGCGCAGGAATCCTTCCAGATGGTGGAAGCGACCAAGGGTATCAACAGTTACTACCTGACCAGCGATGGCAGCACCATGAGTTACCGTACTCGTATCCGTACACCGAGTTATGCGCATTTGCAGCAGATCCCGGTAGCGGTACGTGGCAGCCTGGTGTCCGACCTTATCGTCCATCTGGGTAGTATCGATTTTGTTATGTCAGATGTGGACCGCTAATTATGCACGAGAATCAACAACCACAAACCGAGGCTTTTGAGCTGAGTGCGGCTGAGCGTGAAGCGATTGAGCACGAGAAGCACCACTACGAAGACCCGCGTGCGGCGTCCATTGAAGCGCTGAAAATCGTTCAGAAACAGCGTGGCTGGGTGCCAGATGGGGCGATCTATGCGATCGCTGATGTGCTGGGTATTCCGGCAAGCGACGTTGAAGGTGTTGCCACGTTTTACAGCCAGATCTTCCGCCAACCGGTCGGTCGCCACGTGATCCGCTACTGCGACAGCGTGGTGTGCCATATCAACGGCTATCAAGGGATCCAGGCGGCACTTGAGAAAAAACTCAACATCAAGCCGGGGCAGACGACCTTTGACGGTCGCTTTACGTTGCTGCCGACCTGTTGCCTGGGGAACTGCGACAAGGGGCCGAACATGATGATCGATGAAGATACGCATGCTCACCTGACTCCGGAAGGCATTCCCGAACTGCTGGAGCGGTATAAATGAAAGACATTATCCGTACTCCCGAAACGCATCCGCTGACCTGGCGTCTGCGCGATGACAACCAGCCAATATGGCTGGATGAATACCGTAGCAAAAACGGTTACGAAGGTGCGCGTAAGGCCCTGACCGGGCTGTCACCGGACGAAATCGTTAATCAGGTGAAAGACGCTGGCCTGAAAGGGCGCGGCGGCGCAGGCTTTTCCACGGGTCTGAAGTGGAGCCTGATGCCGAAAGACGAATCCATGAACATCCGTTACCTGCTGTGTAACGCCGATGAAATGGAGCCGGGCACCTATAAAGACCGTCTGTTGATGGAACAGCTGCCGCACCTGCTGGTGGAAGGCATGCTGATCTCTGCGTTTGCGCTGAAAGCGTACCGCGGTTACATCTTCCTGCGCGGCGAATACATTGAAGCTGCGGTGAATCTGCGTCGCGCCATTGCTGAAGCGACCGAAGCGGGTCTGCTTGGCAAAAATATCATGGGCACCGGTTTCGACTTCGAACTGTTTGTGCACACCGGGGCAGGGCGCTACATCTGCGGTGAAGAAACCGCACTGATCAACTCCCTCGAAGGTCGTCGTGCTAACCCGCGCTCCAAGCCGCCGTTCCCGGCAAGCTCTGGCGCATGGGGTAAGCCGACCTGCGTGAACAACGTCGAAACTCTGTGTAACGTACCGGCTATCCTCGCCAACGGCGTGGAGTGGTACCAGAATATTTCGAAGAGCAAAGACGCAGGCACCAAGCTGATGGGCTTCTCCGGTCGCGTGAAGAATCCGGGACTGTGGGAACTGCCGTTTGGGACCACCGCGCGTGAAATCCTCGAAGATTACGCGGGCGGCATGCGTGATGGCCTGAAGTTCAAAGCCTGGCAGCCGGGTGGGGCGGGGACTGACTTCCTGACCGAAGCGCACCTTGACCTGCCGATGGAGTTCGAAAGCATCGGTAAAGCGGGTAGCCGTCTGGGTACGGCGCTGGCGATGGCGGTCGATCACGAGATTGGCATGGTGCCGCTGGTGCGTAACCTCGAAGAGTTCTTTGCCCGCGAGTCCTGCGGCTGGTGTACGCCGTGCCGTGATGGTTTGCCGTGGAGCGTAAAAATTCTGCGTGCGCTGGAGCGTGGCGAAGGCCAGCCTGGGGATATCGAGACACTTGAGCAACTGTGTCGTTTCCTCGGTCCGGGTAAAACCTTCTGTGCACACGCACCGGGTGCGGTCGAACCGCTACAGAGCGCCATTAAATATTTCCGCGAAGAATTCGAAGCTGGCATCAAGCAGACCTTCAGCAATACCCATGCGATTGGTGGTATTCAGCCGAACCTGTTGAAAGAGCGCTGGTAAACGTTTTACGCGAAAGCATTCAAGATGCGTCAAGGCGGCAACCGAGAGAATCCCTGAGCTTACTAAAGTAAGTGACTGGGGTGAACGAGAGAAGCCAACGCCGAGGCAGCTTGAAGGATAAAGCGGAAAAGAAATTCGATTAACGCTTGGTCACTGACTAAGCCAACTGGAAGCATGCTGACTATGGCTACGATTCATGTAGACGGCAAAGAATATGAGGTCAACGGCGCGGACAACCTGCTAGAAGCTTGTCTGTCCCTCGGCCTTGATATTCCGTACTTTTGCTGGCACCCGGCGCTGGGAAGCGTCGGTGCTTGCCGCCAGTGTGCGGTGAAGCAATATCAAAACGCGGAAGATACGCGTGGTCGCCTGGTGATGTCTTGTATGACACCGGCCACCGAAGGCACCTTTATTTCTATCGATGACGAAGAAGCGAAACAGTTCCGTGAAAGCGTGGTGGAATGGTTGATGACTAACCACCCACACGACTGTCCGGTCTGCGAAGAGGGCGGTAACTGCCACCTTCAGGATATGACCGTGATGACGGGTCATAGCTTCCGTCGCTACCGCTTTACCAAGCGCACCCACCGCAACCAGGACCTGGGGCCGTTCATCTCTCATGAAATGAACCGCTGCATCGCCTGCTATCGCTGCGTTCGCTACTACAAAGATTACGCTGACGGCGCGGATCTGGGCGTCTATGGCGCACATGACAACGTCTACTTCGGTCGCCCGGAAGACGGCGTGCTGGAGAGCGAATTCTCCGGTAACCTGGTAGAAATCTGCCCGACCGGCGTGTTCACCGATAAAACGCACTCCGAGCGTTATAACCGTAAATGGGACATGCAGTTTGCGCCAAGCATCTGCCAGCAGTGTTCCATTGGCTGTAACACCAGCCCGGGTGAGCGTTACGGTGAACTGCGTCGTATCGAAAACCGTTATAACGGTACCGTTAACCACTACTTCCTCTGCGACCGTGGTCGTTTTGGCTATGGTTACGTGAACCTGAAAGACCGTCCGCGTCAGCCGGTTCAGCGTCGTGGCGACGATCTGATCACCCTCAACGCCGAGCAGGCGATGCAGGGCGCGGCTGACATTCTGCGTCAGTCGAAGAAAGTGATCGGCATCGGCTCCCCGCGCGCCAGCGTTGAAAGCAACTTTGCGTTGCGTGAACTGGTGGGTGCGGAAAACTTCTATACCGGTATCGCTCAAGGCGAACTGGAACGTCTGCAACTGGCGCTGAGCGTGCTGCGTGACGGCGGTATTCATACCCCGGCACTGCGCGAGATTGAATCTTACGATGCGGTTCTGGTGCTGGGCGAAGATGTTACCCAGACCGGCGCACGCGTTGCGCTGGCTGTACGTCAGGCGGTGAAAGGTAAAGCACGCGAAATGGCAGCAGCGCAGAAAGTGGCTGACTGGCAGATTGCCGCGATCCTTAACATCGGCCAACGTGCCAAGCATCCGCTGTTCGTGACCAACGTGGATAACACCCGTCTGGATGATATCGCAGCATGGACCTACCGTGCGCCGGTTGAAGATCAGGCGCGTTTAGGTTTCGCCATTGCTCACGCGCTGGATAACACCGCTCCGGCCGTTGACGGTATTGACCGTGACCTGCAGAACAAAATCGACGTCATCGTTCAGGCCCTGGCTGGCGCGAAGAAACCGCTGATTATCTCCGGTACCAACGCCGGTAGCGCTGAAGTGATTCAGGCTGCTGCTAACGTGGCGAAGGCGCTGAAAGGTCGTGGCGCAGACGTCGGCATCACCATGATTGCCCGCTCTGTTAACAGCATGGGCCTCGGTATGATTGGCGGCGGTTCACTTGATGATGCGCTGACCGAACTGGAAACAGGTCGTGCTGATGCCGTGGTGGTACTGGAAAATGACCTGCATCGCCATGCGTCTGCCACTCGCGTTAACGCTGCGCTGGCGAAAGCACCGCTGGTACTGGTCGTTGACCATCAGCGTACCGCGATTATGGACAATGCCCATCTGGTCCTTTCTGCAGCAAGTTTTGCCGAAAGCGACGGTACGGTTATCAATAACGAAGGCCGCGCACAGCGTTTCTTCCAGGTATATGACCCAAGCTACTACGACAGCAACATTGTGATGCTGGAAAGCTGGCGCTGGCTGCACTCGCTGCACAGCACCGTGCAGAGCCGTGAAGTGGACTGGACGCAGCTCGATCACGTTATCGACGCCGCCGTAGCCGCGTTGCCGCAGTTGGCTGGCATTAAAGATGCCGCGCCGGACGCGAGCTTCCGTATTCGTGGGCAGAAACTGGCACGTGAGCCGCATCGTTACAGTGGTCGTACCGCCATGCGTGCCAACATTAGCGTGCATGAACCGCGTCAACCGCAGGACAAAGACACTATGTTTGCCTTCTCGATGGAAGGGAACAACCAGCCGTCTGCGCCGCGTTCACAAATTCCGTTTGCCTGGGCACCAGGCTGGAACTCACCACAAGCGTGGAACAAGTTCCAGGATGAAGTGGGCGGCAAACTGCGCCATGGCGATCCGGGCGTGCGTCTGATTGAAGCCTCCGAAGGCGGTCTGGACTACTTCACTACCGTTCCGGCGAGCTTCCAGGCGCAGGATGGTCAATGGCGTATCGCGCCGTACTATCATCTGTTTGGTAGCGACGAAATGTCCCAGCGCGCGCCGGTTATCCAGACCCGCATGCCGCAGCCGTACATTAAACTCAACCCGGCTGATGCCGAGAAGTTGGGCGTCAATGCGGGTACGCGAGTTTCCTTTAGCTACGATGGCAACACGGTCACATTACCGGTTGAAATCGCAGAAGGGTTGACGGCGGGGCAGGTTGGTTTGCCGATGGGTATGCCGGGTATCGCGCCGGTTCTGGCTGGTGCGCGTCTTGAGGATCTGCAGGAGGCACAACAATGAGTTGGATTACACCCGATCTGATTGAGATCCTGCTGAGCATTCTCAAAGCGGTGGTGATCCTGCTGGTGGTGGTCACCTGCGGGGCATTCATGAGCTTTGGCGAACGTCGTCTGCTGGGTCTGTTCCAGAACCGTTATGGACCGAACCGTGTAGGCTGGGGCGGTTCGCTCCAGCTGGTCGCGGACATGATCAAGATGTTCTTTAAAGAAGACTGGATCCCGAAATTCTCGGATCGCGTCATCTTTACGCTGGCACCGATGATCGCCTTCACTTCGCTGCTGCTGGCCTTCGCCATTGTGCCGGTCAGCCCGAACTGGGTGGTCGCTGACCTTAACATCGGGATCTTGTTCTTCCTGATGATGGCCGGTCTGGCGGTGTACGCGGTGCTGTTTGCCGGTTGGTCGAGCAACAACAAATACTCGCTGCTCGGCGCAATGCGTGCGTCTGCGCAGACCCTGAGCTATGAAGTGTTCCTCGGACTTTCCCTGATGGGCGTGGTGGCGCAGGCCGGTTCATTTAACATGACCGACATCGTCAATAACCAGGCTGATATCTGGAACGTTATTCCGCAATTCTTTGGTTTTGTCACCTTTGCTATCGCGGGCGTCGCGGTCTGTCACCGTCACCCGTTTGACCAGCCGGAAGCCGAGCAGGAACTGGCCGATGGTTACCACATTGAATATTCCGGGATGAAATTCGGCCTGTTCTTCGTGGGGGAGTACATCGGTATCGTCACCATTTCTGCGCTGATGGTTACCCTGTTCTTCGGTGGCTGGCATGGCCCGTTCTTACCTCCATTCGTCTGGTTCGCGCTGAAAACCGCGTTCTTTATGATGATGTTCATTTTGATTCGTGCGTCGTTACCGCGTCCTCGTTATGACCAGGTAATGTCCTTCGGCTGGAAAGTTTGTCTGCCGCTGACGCTCGTCAATTTGCTGGTAACGGCGGCTGTCATTCTGTGGCAGGCGCAATAAGGGACACAAAGACCATGACCTTAAAAGAATTACTTGTAGGCGCAGGCACCCAGCTTCGTAGTATCTGGATGATCGGCCTGCATGCGTTCGCCAAACGCGAAACGCAGATGTACCCGGAAGAGCCGGTCTATCTACCGCCCCGTTTTCGTGGTCGTATCGTACTGACACGCGACCCGGACGGCGAAGAGCGCTGCGTTGCCTGTAACCTGTGTGCGGTAGCTTGTCCGGTCGGCTGTATCTCTCTGCAAAAAGCAGAGACTAAAGATGGTCGCTGGTATCCGGAGTTTTTCCGCATCAACTTCTCACGCTGCATTTTCTGCGGTATGTGCGAAGAAGCCTGTCCGACAACGGCTATTCAGCTTACTCCAGATTTCGAACTGGGTGAGTATAAGCGCCAGGATCTGGTTTACGAGAAAGAGGATCTGCTGATCTCCGGTCCGGGTAAATATCCGGAATATAACTTCTACCGGATGGCAGGTATGGCAATCGACGGCAAAGATAAGGGCGAAGCAGAGAACGAAGCCAAGCCTATCGACGTCAAGAGCCTGTTACCGTAAGGAGAGGGGCAATGGAGTTCGCTTTTTATATCTGTGGCCTGATAGCCATTCTCGCAACCTTGCGGGTCATCACTCACACCAATCCGGTACACGCACTGCTGTACCTGATTATTTCGCTGCTGGCGATTTCTGGGGTGTTTTTCTCGCTGGGCGCTTACTTTGCCGGTGCGCTGGAAATTATCGTGTACGCGGGCGCCATCATGGTGCTGTTCGTGTTCGTGGTCATGATGCTCAACCTGGGCGGTGCTGAAATCGAACAGGAACGTCAGTGGCTGAGACCGCAGGTGTGGATTGGTCCGGCGATTCTGTCGGCCATCATGCTGGCGGTGATTGTCTACGCGATTCTTGGCGTTAACGATCAGGGCATCGACGGGACGCCAATTAGCGCGAAAGCGGTCGGAATCTCGCTGTTCGGACCTTATGTCCTGGCGGTTGAGCTGGCGTCAATGCTGCTGCTGGCGGGTCTGGTTGTGGCCTTCCACGTCGGTCGCGAAGAGCGTTCTGGCGAAGTGCTGAGCAACCGCACGGATGACCGCGCGAAAAGAAAAACGGAGGAGCACGCATGATCCCCTTACAACATGGACTGATCCTCGCGGCTGTCTTATTCGTACTGGGCTTAACCGGTCTGGTTATCCGCCGCAATCTGCTGTTTATGCTGATTGGGCTGGAAATCATGATTAACGCCTCTGCGCTGGCCTTTGTGGTCGCCGGAAGCTACTGGGGCCAGACCGATGGTCAGGTGATGTACATTCTCGCCATCAGCCTTGCGGCTGCGGAAGCGAGCATTGGACTTGCGCTGTTGCTGCAACTTCATCGCCGCCGCCAGAACCTGAACATCGATTCAGTAAGTGAGATGCGTGGATGAACATGCTTGCCTTAACCATTATTCTGCCATTTCTTGGCTTTGTATTACTGGCGTTCTCTCGTGGTCGTTGGTCAGAAAATCTGTCCGCTACCGTGGGCGTCGGGTCGATTGGCCTGGCGGCGCTGGTCACTGCATTTGTTGGCGTCGATTTCTTCGCTAACGGTAAACAGGCATTTAGCGTTCCGCTGTGGACGTGGATGTCTGTTGGCGACTTTAACATCGGTTTTGATCTGGTGCTGGACGGCTTGTCGCTGACCATGCTCTCAGTAGTAACCGGCGTTGGTTTCCTGATTCACATGTTCGCTTCCTGGTACATGCGCGGGGAAGAGGGGTACTCCCGTTTCTTCGCCTATACCAACCTGTTTATCGCCAGCATGGTGATTCTGGTACTGGCGGATAACCTGCTGCTGATGTATCTCGGCTGGGAAGGCGTGGGCCTGTGCTCCTATCTGCTGATCGGTTTCTACTATACCGATCCGAAGAATGGCGCAGCGGCAATGAAAGCCTTCGTGGTAACCCGTGTCGGCGACGTATTTCTGGCGTTCGCGCTGTTCATTCTCTACAACGAGCTGGGCACGCTGAACTTCCGCGAAATGGTTGAACTGGCACCGGCGCACTTTGCCGCGGGCAATGACATGCTGATGTGGGCAACCCTGATGCTGCTGGGCGGTGCGGTCGGTAAATCGGCGCAGTTGCCGTTGCAGACGTGGCTTGCTGATGCGATGGCTGGCCCGACGCCTGTCTCCGCGCTGATCCACGCCGCAACGATGGTTACTGCTGGTGTCTACCTGATTGCGCGTACCCACGGCCTGTTCCTGCTGACGCCGGAAATTCTGCACCTGGTGGGGATTATCGGGGCGATCACGCTGGTTCTGGCAGGCTTCGCCGCACTGGTACAAACCGACATCAAACGCGTTCTCGCGTATTCCACCATGAGCCAGATTGGCTACATGTTCCTGGCGCTTGGCGTTCAGGCCTGGGATGCGGCGATTTTCCACCTGATGACGCACGCCTTCTTTAAAGCGCTGTTGTTCCTGGCATCGGGTTCGGTGATCCTGGCCTGCCACCACGAACAGAACATCTTCAAAATGGGCGGCTTGCGTAAGTCAATCCCACTGGTTTATCTCAGCTTCCTGGTTGGCGGCGCGGCGTTGTCGGCTCTGCCGCTGATTACCGCAGGCTTCTTCAGTAAGGATGAGATTCTGGCCGGTGCGATGGCGAACGGTCATATCAATCTGATGGTGGCAGGTCTGGTCGGTGCGTTTATGACCTCTCTGTACACCTTCCGTATGATTTTCATCGTGTTCCACGGTAAAGAACAAATTCACGCGCACGCAGGGAAGGGGATTACCCACCATCTGCCGCTGATTGTGCTGATGATCCTGTCCACCTTCGTTGGCGCGCTGATTGTGCCTCCGTTGCATGGCGTGCTTCCGGCAACCACCGAGCTGCCGCATGGTAGCGTGATGACGCTGGAAATTACCTCTGGCATCGTCGCGATTGCGGGGATCCTGATTGCAGCATGGCTGTGGCTGGGTAAACGTACGCTTGTGACCTCGATTGCCAACAGTGCGCCGGGCCGTCTGCTGGGCACCTGGTGGTATAACGCCTGGGGCTTTGACTGGCTGTACGACAAAGTGTTCGTCAAGCCGTTCCTTGGCGTTGCCTGGCTGCTGAAACGCGACCCGATGAACGCAATGATGAACATTCCGGCGATCCTCTCCCGCTTTGCAGGCAAAGGTCTGCTGCTCAGTGAGAACGGGTATCTGCGCTGGTATGTCGCGTCAATGAGCATCGGTGCGGTAGTCGTGCTGGCACTGCTGATGGTACTGCGTTGAGTTTGTTGGCCGGATGAACGACTGCCGGATGGCGCTGCGCTTATCCGGCCTACAAACCCAAAAATAATTTTTAGAATTCGTTGAAAATCTGTTCCTGAAGTACAGGCGTCATCGGCGAAGTCAGACCGAATACCGCCAGCGCATAGCAACCGGAGCGTACTGAAGTACGTGAGGATTGCGAGCACTGCCGGGATTTGGGCTGACGAGTGAGATAGCCTGAGCAGGAATAAATATAAGGGACATACTTAGCTATGTTATTACCTTGGTTGATATTAATCCCCTTTATCGGTGGTTTCCTGTGCTGGCAGACCGAACGCTTTGGCGTGAAGGTACCGCGCTGGATCGCGCTGATTACCATGGGACTGACGCTAGCGCTTGGCCTGCAACTGTGGTTGCAGGGCGGCTATTCACTGACGCAATCCGCTGGTATTCCGCAGTGGCAGTCTGAGTTCGTCATGCCGTGGATCCCGCGCTTTGGCATCTCTATTCATTTAGCTATCGACGGTCTGTCGCTGCTGATGGTGGTGCTGACCGGTCTGCTCGGTGTTCTGGCGGTACTGTGTTCCTGGAATGAAATTGAAAAGTACCAGGGCTTCTTCCACCTGAACCTGATGTGGATCCTCGGCGGCGTGATCGGCGTGTTCCTGGCCATCGACATGTTCCTGTTCTTCTTCTTCTGGGAAATGATGCTGGTGCCGATGTACTTCCTGATCGCGCTGTGGGGGCATAAAGCGTCCGACGGTAAAACGCGTATCACGGCGGCCACCAAGTTCTTCATTTATACCCAGGCGAGTGGTCTGGTGATGTTGATTGCCATCCTGGCGCTGGTATTTGTGCACTATAAAGCCACCGGTGTCTGGACCTTCAACTATGAAGAACTGCTGAACACACCGATGTCCCACGGCGTGGAATATCTGCTGATGCTGGGCTTCTTCATCGCCTTTGCGGTGAAAATGCCGGTGGTTCCGCTGCACGGCTGGTTGCCGGATGCGCACTCCCAGGCACCGACCGCAGGTTCCGTTGACCTGGCGGGGATTTTGCTGAAAACCGCGGCCTACGGTCTGCTGCGCTTCTCCCTGCCGCTGTTCCCGAACGCGTCTGCGGAGTTCGCACCTATCGCTATGTGGCTGGGTGTTATCGGTATTTTCTACGGCGCGTGGATGGCCTTTAATCAGTACGATATCAAGCGTCTGATTGCCTACACCTCCGTCTCGCACATGGGCTTCGTGTTGATTGCTATCTACACCGGTAGCCAGCTGGCGTACCAGGGTGCGGTTATCCAGATGATTGCGCACGGTCTGTCTGCGGCCGGCCTGTTCATTCTGTGTGGTCAGCTGTACGAACGTCTGCACACGCGTGATATGCGTATGATGGGCGGCCTGTGGGGCAAAATGAAATGGTTGCCTGCGCTGTCGATGTTCTTCGCGGTCTGTACGCTGGGTATGCCGGGAACCGGTAACTTCGTTGGCGAATTTATGATTCTGTTCGGCAGCTACCAGGTGGTTCCGGTCATTACCGTGATCTCGACCTTCGGTCTGGTGTTTGCCTCTGTTTACTCGCTGGCGATGCTGCATCGCGCTTACTTTGGTAAAGCGAAAAGCCAGATTGCCAGTGTTGAACTGCCAGGGATGTCGCTGCGTGAGCTGTTTATCATCCTGTTGCTGGTCGTGCTTCTGGTACTGCTTGGCTTCTATCCGCAGCCGATTCTGGATACCTCGCATTCTGCGATGAGCAACATCCAGCAGTGGTTTGTTAATTCCGTTACTACTACAAGGCCGTAAATCGCCATGACAATAACTCCACAACACCTGATTGCGCTGCTACCGCTGCTGATCGTCGGCTTGACGGTGGTGGTTGTGATGCTCTCCATTGCGTGGCGACGCAATCACTTCCTCAATGCCACGCTGTCGGTCATTGGGCTTAACGCCGCGCTGGTTTCGCTCTGGTTTGTTGGCCAGGCAGGCGCCATGGACGTCACCCCGCTGATGCGGGTTGACGGTTTCGCGATGCTCTACACCGGGATGGTCCTGCTGGCGAGCCTTGCTACCTGTACCTTTGCCTACCCATGGCTGGAAGGCTATGACGACAACCGGGAAGAGTTCTACCTGCTGGTGCTGATTGCCGCGCTGGGCGGGATTCTGCTGGCTAACGCTAACCATCTGGCGGCGTTGTTCCTCGGTATCGAACTGATCTCTCTGCCGCTGTTTGGTCTGGTGGGCTATGCGTTTCGTCAGAAACGCTCGCTGGAAGCCAGTATCAAATACACCATTCTGTCTGCCGCAGCGTCTTCATTCCTGCTGTTCGGTATGGCGCTGGTGTACGCGCAGTCCGGCAACCTGTCGTTCGTGGCACTCGGTAAGAGCCTCGGCGACGGTATGCTGAACGAACCGCTGCTGCTGGCAGGCTTCGGGATGATGATCGTCGGTCTGGGCTTTAAGCTCTCTCTGGTGCCGTTCCACCTGTGGACGCCAGACGTCTACCAGGGTGCACCGGCTCCGGTGTCCACCTTCCTGGCGACGGCGAGCAAAATCGCTATCTTCGGCGTGGTGATGCGTCTGTTCCTGTACGCGCCGGTTGGCGACAGCGAAGCGGTACGTATTGTGCTGGGCGTGATTGCCTTTGCCTCTATCATCTTCGGTAACCTGATGGCGCTGAGCCAGACCAACATCAAGCGTCTGCTTGGTTATTCGTCTATCTCTCACCTTGGCTACCTGCTGGTGGCGCTGATTGCCCTGCAAAGTGGCGAGATGTCGATGGAAGCAGTAGGCGTGTACCTGGCTGGTTATCTGTTCAGCAGCCTCGGCGCGTTCGGTGTGGTCAGCCTGATGTCCAGTCCGTATCGTGGTCCGGATGCGGATTCACTGTTCTCCTACCGCGGTCTGTTCTGGCATCGTCCGATCCTCGCGGCTGTGATGACGGTGATGATGCTGTCTCTGGCGGGTATCCCGATGACGCTGGGCTTTATCGGTAAGTTCTACGTGCTGGCCGTCGGTGTGCAGGCTAACCTGTGGTGGCTGGTTGCCGCCGTGGTGGTGGGTTCCGCGATTGGTTTGTACTATTACCTGCGCGTTGCCGTGAGCCTGTACCTGAGCGCACCGCAGCAACTGAACCGTGATGCACCGTCTAACTGGCAGTACAGCGCGGGCGGCATCGTGGTGCTGATCTCTGCGCTGCTGGTGCTGGTGCTGGGTATCTACCCGCAACCGCTGATCAGCATCGTGCAGTTAGCGACGCCGCTGATGTAAGCGATACGCTAAAACGAAAAAACCCGCCGCGGCGGGTTTTTTTATGTGCTGAGTTCAGTCAGGCTGAAATCTGGCGGCTCACCAGTGGCCCATTAATGTCTTTCGCCGCGCGCTCCATCACTTCCTGGATTACGGAAGACAGCTCGTTGATCTCGAATTTCGCTACGTAGCCATCGGCCTTCACTCTGCGCACGTGATCTTCATTGGCGCTGCCGGAAAGGGACGAGTGGATGACGACCGGGATCTTCTTCAGGCGTTCATCGGTCTTAATCTTGCGGGTCAGCGTAAAGCCGTCCATCTCCGGCATTTCCAGATCGGTAAGTACCAGCGCAATTTTCTCGCTGATGGACTTGCCTTCCGCCTGTGCTTCCAGGGACAGCTGCTGAATTTTTTCCCACGCGTCTTTGCCGGTGACATGCATCTGGTGCGGAATGTTCATGGCGTTAAGCCCTTTTTCCAGCATCGCACGGGCGACCTTAGAATCTTCTGCCACAATCGCCACGGCACCTGGGGTGATATTGAATTTACTGGTCTCCAGGTGGGTGGCGCGCAGATCGTGGTTTGACGGCACAATGTCATACAGGATCTGTTCGACGTCGAGTACCAGCGCCAGGTTGTTGGTTTCTTTGTTGTCATCCAGACAGGCGATGCTGGTGATATAGCGACCATTGACGGCTTTCTCGGCGGTATGCACTTGCTGCCAGTCTAGGCGCATAATGTTTTCCACTGACTCTACCGCAAACGCCTGTACGCTACGGGCGTATTCGGTGATCAGCAGGATGTTCAGTCCGGTCTCAGGCTTGCATCCGGCAACGGCGGGCAGGTCGATCACCGGGATCACCTGATCGCGAATGTTCACCATGCCCAGCAGCGGGGCTTTCATGCCCGCCGGACGCGTAAATGCGGGCATGGGGACAATTTCGCGCAGCTTAAATACGTTGATGCCAAACAGCTCTGATTTCTGCTCATCCAGCGATGTGCCGAGGCGAAACAGCAGCAGTTCAAAGCGGTTAGACAGGGTTAGGTTTGTCCTGTCATCAATGTCTTTCTGAATATTATTCATCCTGTCCTCAGTGTGAACGCCAGCCTTTTCACTGTTATCGGCACTGAGGCGGAAAAATAGAGCGTTAAACCGTGAAAACGGCGAAATCGTGCGCCAGTTCGGTGTCCGCAAACAGCGCCCGGCACTCTTCGAGCAAACGTTGGCAGCCTTTTTCATCATAACGCGAGCTGACGTGAGTCATAATCAATCGGCCCGCACCAGCCTCCCGTGCCAGCATCGCAGCCTGGCGGGTGGAGCTGTGTCCCCGACTGTTGGCCTTTTCTTCCATCGAGGCGTCCAGCGTGGTCTCATGTACCATCACATCCACCCCTTTTGCCAGTTCGAGGGCGGAGGCGCACGGCGCGGTATCGCCAAATATCGCCACGGATTTGCCCGGAATCGCCGGGGCGAGAAAATCAGCACCGTTAAGGGAACGACCATCTTCCAGCACGACGGTTTTACCGGCTTTGAGATCCTGGAACCACGGCCCTGGCTTAACGCCCGCTGCCTTCAGCGCGCTGGCGTCAAGCGCACCGGGTTTGTCATGTTCTTCAACGCGAAAACCGTAGCATTCGAGCGGATGCGCCAGCGCGAAAGCCGTTACTTTACGCAGACCGTCGTCGAGAATTTCTCCGGCGGTAATTTCCACAATCTCCAGCGGATAATCGGTCCAGGAGCCGCTCAGGCGTAATGCAGTCTCGGTAAATTCACGTAACCCTTTTGGCCCGTACAGCGTCAACGGCTGGACGTTTCCGGCCATCGAGCGGCTGCACAGCAGTCCCGGCAGGCCAAAAAGGTGATCGCCATGCAAATGGCTGATAAAAATACGATCGAGTTTTCCCGGATTGAATGGCGTGGTCAGCATCTGGTGCTGCGTTCCTTCGCCGCAATCGAAAAGCCACAATCCCGCCTGAGTAGGGTGTTGCAGATTGAGTAATATTGCCGTTACATTGCGGGAGCGCGTGGGGACTCCCGCAGACGTGCCTAAAAAAATTAATTCCATCTTAGTATTACACTTTTCGCCGTCAATAAGGCAGGGTGTTCAGGTTATCACAACCAAGGGGCAGACAATGATTCACTGGCAAGATCTCCACCATACAGAACTGACCGTCCAGCAACTGTATGCCATTCTTCAGCTGCGCTGTGCGGTGTTTGTTGTTGAGCAACAGTGTCCGTATCAGGATGTGGACGGCGATGACCTGACGGGTGAAAACCGACACCTTCTGGGATGGCATAATGATCGGCTGGTGGCGTATGCGGGGATTCTGAAAAGCGACGACGATCTCGAACCGGTGGTTATCGGTCGGGTGATTGTCAGCGCTGCGTTACGCGGGGAAAAACTGGGGCAGCAGCTGATGACGCAGACGCTGGCATCCTGTGCTCAGCACTGGCCGCACAAGGCGTTGTATCTGGGCGCGCAGGCGCATCTGCAACCTTTCTACGCGCGCTTTGGTTTCGTGCCGGTGACGGATATCTATGATGAAGATGGTATTCCGCACATCGGCATGGCGCGTGAGGGATACCAAGCGTAAACAGCTCAGGTCGTCTATAGTTAGCGGGTACGTAAATAGAAAGGGAGAAAATAATGTCTTTTCATTCTTATGAATCACGTATTGATGATGACCTGGAATTACTCAGCGAAACGCTGGAAGAAGTGCTGCGCTCGTCGGGCGATCCTGCCGACCAGAAGTACCTGGAGTTAAAAGCGAAAGCCGAACAGGCGTTAGAAGAGGTGAGAAATCGCGTCAGCCACGCTTCGGACAGCTATTATTATCGCGCGAAAAAGGCCGTTTGCCGGGCAGATGACTATGTGCATGATAAACCGTGGCGCGGGATCGGCGTGGGTGCAACGGTCGGTTTAGTGATGGGTTTATTGTTAGCACGGCGATAAATTCGACACCTTCATCGCATTTGTCAGTACTCCCTAAACGGGGGTACTGCTTTTTCTCGTCAGTACCCCGTATAATGAGAGGTTTTTAACAGGGAGAGGTCTGCGTGCATTCAATTACTACTGCGCTGGAAAATCTGATGCGCCTTTTGACGCAAGAGATACCGGCAGCACCTGGCATTCGTATTTACGACATCCCTTTCCCTCTGAATGATGCTTTCGACGCTTTGGGCTGGCTGGCCAGTCAACCCGTCTGGCCGCAGTTTTATTGGCAACAGCGTAACGGTGATGAAGAAGCCGCCGTGCTGGGTGCCGTGGCCACGTTTTCCTCTCTGGCCGTCGCTCAGCAGTTTTTACACCAGCATGAAGACCATCCTGAACTGCGCATCTGGGGCCTGAATGCGTTTGAACCCCAGCGCGGTAATTTACTGCTACCTCGCCTGGAATGGCGGCGTTGCGCAGGCGTGGCAACCTTACGGTTACACCTGTATAGCGACGTGTCGCTGCAAGACGATGCCGTGCACGCGCGCGCCTTCCTTTCAACGCTTGCCAACGTGAAGCCGCTTCCCGCACTGCGCCTGAATTTAACCGCTGAGCAGCACTGGCCGGATAAAGCGGGCTGGACGCGCCTGATTGAACTGGCCACCCAAACCATTGCCGGGGAAGCGCTCGACAAAGTGGTGCTGGCGCGGGCAACCGATTTACAGTTCTCACAGCCGGTGAACGCCGCGTCGGTGATGGCCTCCAGTCGTCGCTTAAACCTTAACTGCTACCATTTCTTTATGGCGTTTTCCGCCGAGTGCGCTTTTTTGGGATCGTCTCCTGAACGTTTGTATCGGCGGCGTGACACGGCGCTGCGTACCGAAGCGCTGGCCGGAACCGTCGCTAATCATCCTGACGACCACCGGGCCTGGCAGCTCGGCGAGTGGCTGATGAAGGACGATAAAAACCAGCGTGAGAATATGCTGGTGGTGGAAGATATCTGTCAGCGACTGCAAAACTGTACGCAAACCCTCGACGTGCTGCCACCGCAGGTGCTCAGACTGCGCAAAGTGCAGCATCTGCGCCGCTGTATCTGGACTGCGCTGAATCAACCGGACGATACGCTTTGCCTGATGCAGCTCCAGCCGACCGCGGCAGTGGCGGGCATTCCGCGTGAACGGGCGCGCGCATTCATCCAGCATAATGAACCTTTTGAACGAGAATGGTATGCCGGCTCTGCGGGATATCTCTCCCTGCAGCAAAGTGAGTTTTGCGTGTCGCTACGTTCGGCGAAAATTAGCGGCAATGTGGTGCGCCTGTACGCTGGGGCCGGGATTGTACGCGGCTCCGATCCCGAACAAGAATGGCAGGAAATAGACAATAAAGCGGCGGGTTTACGTACTTTATTACAGATGGAAGCCTAATGAGTCACACATTATCGACTCATATCAAAAATCCATTTATTCGATTCTTTATACTGTGTCGCAATATTGATACCGGACAATCTTATGTCAGTAAGCGCATTTAACCGACGCTGGGCGGCGGTCATACTGGAAGCACTCACTCGCCACGGCGTCAGGCATGTTTGCATTGCGCCTGGCTCTCGTTCGACGCCATTGACGCTGGCCGCAGCGGAGAATTCTGCCTTTATCCACCATACCCACTTTGACGAGCGCGGGTTGGGGCATCTGGCCTTAGGTCTGGCCAAGGTCAGTCGGCAGCCGGTTGCGGTGATTGTGACCTCCGGTACGGCGGTAGCGAATTTGTATCCGGCGCTTATCGAAGCCGGTCTCACCGGTGAAAAACTGATTTTACTCACGGCGGACAGACCGCCTGAGCTTATCGACTGCGGGGCGAATCAGGCGATTCGTCAGCCGGGAATGTTTGCTTCTCATCCATCGCAAACGCTCTCTTTACCGCGTCCGACGCAGGACATTCCCGCCAGTTGGCTGGTTTCCACCCTCGATAATGCCATGGCTTCACTGCACAGCGGTGCGGTACACATTAACTGCCCGTTTGCGGAGCCGCTGTATGGCGAGATGGACGACACAGGCATTGAGTGGCAGCAGCGGCTGGGTGACTGGTGGCAGGATGATAAACCCTGGCTGCGCGAAGCGCGTCGGCTGGAAAGTGACAAACAGCGCGACTGGTTCTTCTGGCGGCAAAAGCGCGGCGTGGTGATTGCCGGGCGTATGACGGCGGAAGAGGGTAAGAAAGTTGCGCTGTGGGCGCAGACGTTAGGCTGGCCGCTGATTGGCGATGTGCTGTCGCAAACCGGACAGCCGCTGCCGTGTGCCGACCTGTGGTTGGGCAATGCGAAAGCGGTGACCGAATTACAGCAGGCACAGATTGTGGTGCAGTTGGGCAGCAGCCTGACCGGAAAACGTCTGTTGCAATGGCAGGCTACCTGTAACCCGCAAGAATACTGGATTGTCGACAATATCGAAGGACGGCTGGATCCCGCTCATCATCGTGGACGCAGGTTAGTCGCGAAGGTTAGCGACTGGCTGGATCTGCATCCGGCAGAGAAACGCCAGCCCTGGTGCGTCGATGTTCCACGCCTCGCGGAACAGGCGTGGCAAACGGTGGCAGCGCGTCGCGAGGCGTTTGGTGAAGCGCAGCTGGCGCACCGCATTCGCGAGTATCTGCCTGAACAGGGCCAGCTGTTTGTCGGCAACAGTTTGGTGGTACGTCTGATTGACGCACTGTCTCAGCTTCCGGCAGGGTATCCGGTGTACAGCAATCGCGGGGCCAGCGGTATCGACGGTCTACTGTCAACCGCGGCAGGTGTACAGCGAGCCAGCGCGAAATCGACGCTGGCCATCGTCGGCGACTTATCGGCTCTGTATGATCTGAATGCGCTGGCCTTATTGCGCCAGGTCTCCGCACCGTTTGTCCTGATTGTGGTGAACAATAACGGCGGGCAGATTTTCTCCCTGTTGCCGACACCGCAAAGTGAGCGTGAACGGTTCTATCTGATGCCGCAGAACGTCCATTTTGATCATGCGGCAGCGATGTTTAACCTAAAATATCACCGCCCGGAAAACTGGGAACAGCTGGAGAGCGCGCTGGCAGGAGCCTGGCGTACTCCGGCCGCCACGGTGATTGAGCTGGTGGTCAATGAGACTGACGGGGCGCAAACCCTGCAGCAGCTGCTGGCGCAGGTGAGTCATCTATGATCCTGCACGCGCAGGCGAACAAGGACCAGGCGGATGCCCCCTGGCTGGTTTTCCTGCACGGCTTCTCCGGCGATTGCCGGGAATGGCAGCTGGTCGGGGAGCAGTTTGCGGACTGTTCACGGCTGTATATTGATTTGCCCGGACACGGCGGTTCTGCGGATATTCACGTCAGCGGATTTGATGACGTCAGCGAACTGCTGCGTAATACTTTATTTAGTTACAACATACTTAGCTACTGGCTGGTGGGATATTCTCTTGGCGGCAGAGTGGCGATGATGGCGGCTTGCCAGGGGATGTCAGGGCTTTGCGGCCTGGTGGTCGAAGGCGGGCATCCGGGGCTGCAAAGTGAAGACGAGCGCGCGCAGCGTCGCCTGTCCGACGGTCGCTGGGCCGCACGTTTTCGCCACGAGCCGCTACGTGATGTTTTTAACGACTGGTACCAACAACCGGTTTTTGCCTCGCTAAGCCCTGCGCAACGGCAGGTGCTGGTTGAGCTGCGTAGCCAGAACAATGGCGTTACGCTTGCCGCTATGCTGGAGGCCACCTCGCTGGCGGGTCAACCCGATTTACGTGCGCCGCTCACCACGCGCACATTTCCGTTTTATTATTTATGTGGTGAACGTGACGATAAATTCCGCGCTCTGGCGACGGAAATGTCTGTACCGAACCATGTGATTCCTCACGCTGGACACAACGCGCATCGGGACAATCCCGCGGGCGTAGTAGACTGTCTGGCTCAGATTCTGCGTCGCTGACTAAAGGACATTTTATGATCTATCCTGATGAAACAATGCTTTACGCACCGGTAGAATGGCTCGATTGCTCTGAAGGCTATACCGACATTCGCTATGAAAAATCCACCGACGGTATTGCAAAAATCACCATCAATCGTCCGCAGGTACGCAATGCTTTCCGTCCTGTAACCGTCAAAGAGATGATTCAGGCGATGTCTGATGCGCGCTATGACGACAATATCGGCGTGATTATCCTGACCGGCGCAGGCGACAAAGCGTTCTGCGCGGGCGGCGATCAGAAAGTACGCGGCGACTACGGCGGATACCAGGATGACTCCGGTGTACATCACCTGAACGTGCTGGACTTCCAGCGTCAGATCCGTACCTGTCCGAAGCCGGTTGTGGCGATGGTTGCGGGTTATTCCATCGGTGGTGGCCATGTGCTGCACATGATGTGTGACCTGACTATCGCGGCTGAAAACGCCATCTTTGGTCAGACAGGCCCGAAAGTGGGTTCCTTTGACGGCGGTTGGGGTGCGTCTTATATGGCCCGTATCGTTGGTCAGAAGAAAGCGCGTGAAATCTGGTTCCTGTGTCGTCAATACGATGCGAAACAGGCACTGGATATGGGCCTGGTCAACACCGTGGTTCCGCTGGCGGATCTGGAAAAAGAGACCGTGCGCTGGTGTCGTGAAATGCTGCAAAACAGCCCAATGGCGCTGCGCTGCCTGAAAGCAGCGCTGAACGCCGACTGCGATGGTCAGGCGGGGCTGCAGGAGCTGGCCGGTAACGCCACCATGCTGTTCTACATGACGGAAGAAGGTCAAGAAGGCCGTAATGCGTTCAACCAGAAACGTCAGCCTGACTTCAGCAAATTCAAACGGAATCCGTAATGCGTAGCGCGCAGGTATACCGCTGGCAGATCCCCATGGACGCGGGGGTGATTTTGCGTGACAGGCGGTTAAAAACGCGTGATGGGCTGTACGTGTGTCTTCGTGACGGCGAGCGTGAAGGGTGGGGAGAGATCTCCCCCTTGCCGGGCTTCAGCCAGGAAACCTGGGAAGAGGCGCAAACGGCTCTGTTGGCCTGGGTAAACGGCTGGCTGCAGGGGGAAACCTCTTTACCACAGCTGCCTTCGGTGGCCTTTGGTGCTAGCTGCGCACTCGCCGAGCTTGACGGGACATTGCCGGAGGCGGCGAATTATCGCGCCGCGCCATTGTGTACCGGCGACCCTGACGATCTGGTGCTGCAACTGGCGGACATGCCGGGCGAAAAAGTCGCGAAGATCAAAGTTGGCCTGTATGAAGCTGTACGTGACGGCATGGTGGCCAACCTGCTGCTGGAGGCGATCCCCGATCTGCATTTACGTCTTGATGCTAACCGTGCCTGGACGCCACTGAAGGCGCAGCAGTTTGCTAAATACGTCAATCCGGATTATCGCGGGCGCATTGCTTTCCTCGAAGAGCCGTGCAAAACCCGGGAAGATTCTCGCGCCTTTGCGCGGGAAACCGGGATTGCCATTGCCTGGGATGAAAGCCTGCGTGAAGCCGACTTTACCTTTATGGCGGAAGAAGGCGTGAGTGCGGTGATCATCAAGCCTACGCTCACCGGTAGTCTGGATAAGGTTCGCGAGCAGGTTGCAGCCGCGCATGCGCTCGGACTCAATGCGGTAATCAGTTCGTCTATTGAGTCGAGCCTGGGGTTAACCCAACTGGCGCGGATTGCCGCCTGGCTGACGCCGCAGACCATACCGGGTCTGGACACGCTGAGCCTGATGCAGTGCCAGCAGGTTCGCAGCTGGCCTGGCAGTGTGCTGCCATGTATTAACGTGGATGCGCTGGAACGACTGCTATGACCATGCAGGACATGCCCGATGTCACAAGCATATCGGGTCTGGTGACGGCGTTTACCGACTGGCCGTGGCGTCACTGGCGGCAAGTTCGGGCAGAGGCGCCAGCGTTACGCCTCAATGATGAGGTGCTGAACTGGCGCGAGCTCTGTACGCGCGTCGACGCGCTGGCCACGGGGTTTGCTGCTCAGGGGGTGAAAGAGGGCGACGGCGTGCTGCTGCGTGCCTGGAATCACCCTTCATCTGCGCTTGCCTGGCTGGCATTGTTGCAGTGCGGGGCGCGGGTGTTACCGGTGAACCCGCAGCTGCCGCAGCCTCTGCTGGATGCGTTGATCCCTGATTTAACGCTGCGTTTTGCGCTGGATCTGCAAAGCAATGACCCCTTTTCGGGGCTGATGCCGCTGCAGATCCAGCAACTGTCTGGCGAGCATGCAGCCGACTGGCTGCCTCTGCGATTGAGTTCAATGACACTCACATCCGGTTCAACCGGGTTGCCTAAGGCAGCGGTGCATACCTGTCAGGCACATTTGGCGAGTGCGCAGGGGGTGCTGTCATTAATGCCGTTTGGCACAGAGGATGACTGGCTGCTCTCGCTACCGCTGTTTCATGTTTCCGGTCAGGGTATTTTGTGGCGCTGGTTATTGGCTGGTGCGCGCATGACCGTGCGTGACAAGCAACCGCTGGAACAGATGCTGGCGGGCTGCACTCATGCCTCGCTGGTACCGACGCAGCTTTGGCGATTGCTGGTAAACAACGCACCGATCACGTTGAAAGCGGTACTGCTGGGGGGCGCGGCCATTCCGGTTGAGCTGACCGAGCAGGCGCGTGAGCAGGGGATTCGCTGCTGGTGCGGTTACGGGCTAACGGAGTTTGCTTCCACGGTTTGCGCGAAAGAGGCCGATGGCCTGGGCGATGTCGGCTCTGCCTTGCCGGGCAGAGAGGTCAGGATCGTGGATGATGAAGTCTGGCTGCGCGCTGCCAGCATGGCGTCAGGTTACTGGCGCAACGGGCAGCTTATTCCGCTGGTTAATGACGAAGGCTGGTTTGCTACCCGCGATCGCGGGGTGTTAAACGACGGTAAGCTCACGATTGTCGGTCGCATGGACAACCTGTTCTTTAGCGGCGGGGAAGGTATTCAGCCGGAAGAGGTGGAACGCGTGATCGCCGCCCATCCGCACGTGCTGCAAGCCTTTGTTGTTCCGCTGGAAGACCATGAGTTTGGCCATCGTCCGGTGGCGGTCGTTGAATACGATACCCGTGCGGATGACGCCAATCTTGCTGAATGGGTGAAAGATAAACTGGCCCGTTTTCAACAACCGGTACGCTGGCTGGAATTACCGCCAGAGCTGAAAAGTGGCGGTATTAAGGTTTCTCGCCGCGCATTGCTGGACTGGATCCGAGAAAAATCGTCATAAGCCCTGCCATAATGCACAGCACGCCGATGAGCGCCTGCCATGAAAATGAACCCTGCCAGCCAGGTAAGAACATTGAGGCGAGCCACACCAGCACGTAGCTGAGACTGAGCAGGGCGTAGGCCTTGCTCAGTGCCAGTCGGTGCAGGGCCTGGTGCCAGCAGATAACCGACAGTAAATACCCCACCAGTCCCGCGTACAGCGTTAACGTCCCGACGCTTGCGGAAAATATCGCTTCCATAAATCGCAACGGATGCAGTATCGGCGGCAGATTGTCCATCGCGTAGCCGAGACTCAACTGAGCCAGCGAAGTAATCATGACGCTGCATAGCCCCCAGAATATCCCCATTACACCGCGCTCCCGAGAATAAAAATACCGGTGATAATCAGCCCCACGCCCAGCCAATGGCGTGTCATGACGGGTTCACGCCAAATTTTCCAGGCCGCCAGCGTGACCCAGACAAAGTTAAGGCTCAGCATGGGGTAAGCGATGCCGACGGGAATGTTTTGCAATACCGCCAGCCACAGCAACATGGCCAGACCGAGGCTTGCCAGAGCCAGACCAATCCACAGCGTAATGTGGCGTTTGCGCGCGCGGATGGCCACCGGGCGGGTGGCCTGCTTCTGGCACAGTTGCCCGCCTACGCTGAGCAGACTGGCGAGGACTAACGCCAGCCAGATCATTGGGGCCGGTACTGAATCAAGACCAGATGCCCCTGATTATCAACGTAATCCGGGGGGGGAATGGCAAGTTGGGTCATATCCTGATCCTTCGAAATCGACAGCACCAGCGTAATAATACCCTCCTGGCGATGTTGGGCTAACCAGTCGGGAAAGCCAGTCTGACTGACAAAGCGGCCCTGGGCATCGGGATAATTCAGGCCATATTTTAGCTCGCCCATTTGCCCGTACAGGATGATGTCATCGCGTTTCAGGCTCCAGGCCAGACCTGCGGCGACGCCAACGTTGTCCGCAAGCACGTAGCGACTCGGTTGTAACACCTCTTTGGTCATCTCAACAAAAAACTGCGGTTGTTTCGCTTCCATGACCCTGTCGGGTATCGCGTATCCAAACAACAGCACCAGACCCAATGGGCAGAATGCGGCATATTTCCAGGTTTTTTGGCTATTGGTCAGCGTATACCAGCCGAAAAAAGTCCAGATGAGAAAGATGCCCCACGAATAAAAAACCTTATAAGTTTCGATATGCGTCCACACGGGAAACGGCAGCGGCCCCAGTGTAGACACCACAAAGGTGGCGACAATGCCGATCACCCCAAACAGAATGTTGATCCCGCCATTGACGCGCAGGGCAACGGATCCTTCCTTGGCCGCCTGCATACCGAAACGCGCGATGAGGAGAGCCAGCGGCGCGAAGCAGGAAAGAATATAGGTGGGGAGTTTTCCTTTAGCGATGCTGAAAAACACAATCGGCATGATAATCCAGCCCAATAGGTACAGCGCACCTCGCGGGATATCCCGCTCACGCCAGCCTGTTCGCAGCGCGCCAGGCAGAAGGCCAAGCCAGGGCAAACAGCCCGCGATAAGGACAGGCAGGTAGTACCAGAACGGAGCTTTATGCTGGGCATCCGCCAGTGCGAAACGCTGAATATGTTCGACCCAGAAAAAGTAATGCCAGAAGTCAGGTTCGCGTTGTGCAATGGTGATTCCCCACGGCAGGACAATAGCAATACAACCGACCACCGCCAGCAGACCGTAGAGAAAGAGATCTTTCCATCGTTTTTGTACTAATACCCACGGCAGCACGCTGAGAACCGGGACCGCCAGTGCGAGAAAACCTTTGGTTATCACCCCCATGCCGCAGGCCAGCCCCAACAGCAAAAAGGCGATGATTTTGCCGGTTTTAGTGGTGGCCTGCATCCCTTGCCAAAAACAGCACATGCCCGCCATCAGCCACAGGGCGATGATAGGATCGAGAACTGCGTAGGTGCCGATGCTGTAAACGGAAAAAAACGTTAAGAAAATTACTGAGGAGAGTATGGCGGTGCGTTTATCCTGCCAGAGTCGCATGGCAAGCCAGGCCACCAGTAGCGCGGTGAGTAGGGTGGCAAAAATAGCGCCCGCCCTGACGCCAAAATTGTTTGCACCAAATAACCACTGCCCGATACTGTTTAACCAGTATCCGGCAATCGGTTTTTCAAAATAGCGTAACCCGAGAAAGTGCAGGACTATCCAGTCGCCCGAGCTGAGCATTTCCCGGCTAATTTCCGCGTAGCGCGTTTCGTCAGGCTGCCACAGCAGGCGGCTATTGATGGGAACAATATAATACAGCGCAATAAAGGCGATAAACGCCACGGTATAACGTAGAGATTTCATCGTGACACACTCACCGGGTACTGACAGCCGAGCCATCCCTCTCTGCCGGGTATTTTGCCGCGAACGACCTGGCCTGTTGGTAGCGTAGAGATATCGTCTGGCAGGAGTTCACCAAGCGGGCAAAACGTAATGCCCGCATCAGCGGCTCGAGTCAGCAAGTCATCAAAATCGTGATGGCAGGCGATCCCTTCAACTTCCGCATGAATGGTGTACACCGGCGTTGCTGTGTTCATCAGCATGTGGGAGAGGATCCAGGCATTGAAGTCGACAGCCTGCACTTCCCGGCCAATCACTTCATCCCAGGTCGGTAAAGTGACGGGAATCTGCGGCGTGCCGGCTTTCCCCGTCGCAAGCAGCGGGCGAAATAGTGAAGAGCCCCGACAATCGCTGTTGTAGCGTAGGTTAAAGGCTTCTTTGGCGTGGACGATGCGTTCGTCAGCACGCCATCCGGCAGCGGCTGAGCAGGTGACAGGCTGTCCGGTGATGGCCTCAAGCACGGTAATACCTTGAGAAATATCATCAATCAGTTGTTTGTCATTCCAGGTGCCACTTCGCGCCTGCCAGGCATGGTGATCCCAGGCATGCAGGCCGGTTTCGTGAACCCGGGCGGCTTGCGCAATAATGGCGGCATTCGCGTGGCCTATTTCTTTTCCTGGCCACGCGGTCCCGGCCAGTAAAATATCCCACCCGTAGAGAGAGACTGCGTTTGAGCGCAGCATCTTCCACAAAAATTGCGGTTTCACCAGACGCCAGAGATGGCGTCCCATGTTGTCAGGTCCAACGCTAAAGAAAAAACTTGCCCGAACGTTATGTCGGTTTAATGTCTCCAGCAGGCGGGGCACGCCTTCGCGCGTCCCCCTGAAGGTATCGACATCAATGCGCAAGCCTACTTTGGTCATGATGTGTGTTCCGTGACATCCACGCTGCGTAAGAAGAAATCGAGCGTCTCTTCTACCGTTTCCCGCATGTCGATGGTCGGTTCCCAGTTCAGGCAGCGTCGGGCATTAACAATACTCGGTTTACGGTGTTCAACGTCCTGATAACCTTTGCCATAGTAGCTGCTGCTTTCAACGTCACGGAAGCCGGCGAACGGCGGAAAGTGCTGACGCAGTGGATGTTTTTCAAAGCAGCTCAGCAGCATTTCTGCCAGTTCCTGAATGCTGGCTTCGTTATCCGGGTTACCGATGTTGATAATCTCGCCGTCACAGCGTCCGCCGGCGTTTTCTATGATGCGGAACAGCGCCTCGATACCGTCGCGAATATCAGTAAAGCAACGCTTCTGCTTACCGCCTTCAATCAGCTTAATCGGCGAACCTTCCACCAGATTGAGGATCAACTGAGTAATGGCGCGTGAGCTACCGATACGGGCAGCGTTCAGGCTGTCGAGACGTGGTCCCATCCAGTTAAATGGACGGAACAGCGTGAAGCGCAATCCTTCTTTTTCGCCGTACGCCCAAATAACGCGATCCAGAAGCTGCTTAGAAACGGAATAGATCCAGCGCGGCTTATTGACCGGGCCGACGGTAAGGTTTGAGCTGTCTTCATCAAAAACCTTATCGCTACACATGCCGTACACTTCGGACGTTGACGGGAAAATAATGCGTTTCTGGTATTTCACGCAGTAGCGAATGATTTTCAGGTTTTCTTCAAAATCGAGTTCAAAGACACGCAGCGGGTTGCGGGTGTATTCAATCGGCGTGGCAATCGCCACCAGCGGCAGCACGACGTCGCATTTTTTCACATGGTATTCAATCCATTCAGAATGAATACTGATATCGCCTTCGACAAAATGGAAGCGGGGGTGTGACAAAAAACGTCCAATCGCATCGCTGCCAATATCCAGCCCATAAACCTCGTAGTTTTCTTCTTGCAGCAGGCGTTCGGTCAGGTGGTTACCGATAAAACCGTTCACGCCGAGGATCAAGACACGCGTGCGACGTTTGCTGGCGGAAACCTGCTGGCCGTTCAGGCGAGACCCCACCACCAGACCCAGAACCTGCGCCAGCTGTGAACCTTGCATGGCAATGCCATCGCCCGCTTGCCCGGTAATGATTTCAAGTGCGCCATCGGCACAGGCTATTTGCAATGGCGATGCGCTTATCACGGTGCCCGGTTGTGCGCCGATGGTATTCGTACACGGGCGTGATGACCAGACGGTAAATTTTTGTGTTCCTGCATAGCTAAACGCGCCAGGCCAGGGATCGGAGACGGCACGTACCTGGTTATGCAGTTGCGTTGCGGAATTGTTCCAGTCGAGGAGGCTGTCATCCGGCGTGCGGCGACCAAAATAGGTTGCATCGGCTTCCTGCTGGTGGCGCTGCTGAAAGTCAGCCGTTTTGATAGCAGGCAGCGTTTGTTCCAGCATTTGGCGGGCCGTCTGGCACAGTTTATGATGCAGCGTTAATGCCACATCATCGGGTGAAATAGCCACACGCTGCTGGGCGACAACAGCGCCGGCATCCGCACGTTTGACCATGCGATGCAGCGTCACACCCGTTTCCGTTTCGCCATTGACCAGCACCCAGTTCAGTGGTGCGCGGCCACGGTATTTCGGCAATAGCGAGCCGTGCAGGTTAAATGCGCCTACCGGTGCGAGATTAAGAATGTCATCGCTCAGTAAATGGCGATAGTAGAAGGAGAAGATAATATCAGGTGCCAGCTGGCTGATGCGCTCAACCCACAACGGATGATTGACGTTGTCCGGCGCATAGACCGGGATCCCTGCGCTGGCCGCAAGCCGGGAAACGGAGCCAAAAAACGCATTTTCACCGGGATTATCGGTGTGTGTGAAAATAGCAGCGATGTCATAACCCGCATCCAGCAAAGCTTGAATTCCCTGACATCCCATATCGTGATAAGCAAATACGACGGC
Organism: Citrobacter freundii; assembly: GCF_029717145.1. Taxonomy (NCBI): domain Bacteria; kingdom Pseudomonadati; phylum Pseudomonadota; class Gammaproteobacteria; order Enterobacterales; family Enterobacteriaceae; genus Citrobacter; species Citrobacter freundii. The sequence goes on from NZ_CP099222.1 coordinate 1,519,582, forward strand.
TTTCATGCGTGGTTTTCCTCGTTTGACTGCGTGGTGTGTGGACGAATAACGTGTTGAACAAAGTAGCGGGGGCGGGCGCGGACATCGTTATAGATGCGACCGATATATTCGCCGAGTAAACCCATACCAATGAACTGTGCGCCGATAAACGTAAACAGCACGGCAAACAGCATAAAGACCCCCTCAGCTGCCCACTGCGGACCCAGCGTCAGGCGAAGAGCGACCAGCAGAACGGACAGGGTGAAACCCGTGGCGGCAATCACGCTGCCCAGCAGGCTCAGCATGCGCAGCGGCGTGGTGGTCAGGCAGGTCACCAGGTCATACATCAGGTTAATCAAACGCATAAAGCTGTACTTAGAGTCGCCAAATTCACGCTCTGCATGGTGCACCGGGATTTCCGTCGCGCGACGGGCAAAGATGTTGGCCAGAATGGGAATGAAGGTGCTGCGCTCCTGGCAATGCAGCATGGCATCAACGATATGACGGCGATAGGCGCGTAGCATGCAGCCATAATCCCCCATCGCTTTACCGGTGGTACGTTGAATCAAATGGTTGATCATCCTCGAGGCCGTCTTACGAAAGATGCTGTCTTGCCTGTTTTGGCGCACCGTTCCGACCACGTCGAAGCCCTGGTCTGCGGTGGCGACCAGCCGTGGGATCTCTTCTGGTGGGTTCTGCAAGTCTGCATCCAGCGTGATGACCAAATCACCGGTGACGTGGCTGAAACCGGCCATAATCGCCGAGTGCTGCCCGTAATTGCGATTCAGCAGAATAGAGACAATATGGCTGTTGTGGGCCTGTGAGGCATCCATCATCAACTGTGCGGAATTGTCGCTGCTGCCGTCATCGATCAGCAGGATTTCATAGTCTTTCCCCAGTTTTTCGCAGGCGGCACAGGTACGTCTGATTAACTCCGGCAGGCTTTCCTGTTCGTTAAAAACGGGAATGACTACCGAGACTTTTTTAATCGGTGTGGCTTCAAACATGGTCATTGTCCTGCTATCCGGCGAAGTGCCGTGATGACGCGCTGGGTATCGTCGGCGGTCATGTCGGGAAATAAAGGCAGTGAACAGATGCGGGCGCTATTCCATTCTGTGTTGGGGAGCGACAGGGTGGGGAAGCGTTCGCGATAATACTTTTGCGTGTGCGCCGCGCGAAAATGCAGACCGGTACCGATACCTTCAGCCTTCAGTGCTTCCATTAAGGCGTCCCGGCTCAGGCCGCAGCGTGCCTCGTCAACACGAATAATAAACAGATGCCAGGCGTGAACGTGCGACCATTGCGGCAAGCTCAACGGCTGAAAAGGCGTATTTGCCAGCGCGTGCTGATAGTGGTGCGCAATTTCAGCGCGACGTGCATTTATTCGACCCAGTTTATCCAGTTGCACCAGGGCGATGGCAGCATTGATATCGGTCAGATTGTACTTGTACCCCGGGGTTATAACTTCCGCCTGCGGTGCACGACCAAAGGTTTGCCGGTCATAGGCATCCACGCCCAGACCGTGGAATTTCAGACTGCGAAGCCGTTGCGCGAGCGCGCTGTTGTCGGTAACAATCAGACCACCTTCCGCGCAGGTAACATTTTTGATGGCGTGAAAGGAGAAAATCGCCGTACCGCGCGCGCCAACATGACGGCCCTTGTATAAGGTTCCCACCGCATGTGCGGCGTCTTCGATGACCGGGATGCTATAACGCTCGCCGATGGCATAAATTGCATCAAGGTCAGTTGGGGCACCGGCGTAATGCACCGGAATAATCGCTTTGGTTCGTGGGGTTATCGCGGCTTCAATTTGTTCGGGAGTGACCATCAGCGTATCGCGGTCGACATCGATCATCACCGGCGTCGCACCCAACAGGACAATCATATTGATCGTGGAAACCCACGTCATCGACGGGGTGATCACCTCATCACCTGCGCCTACGTCCAGCGCCATCAGCGTGATGTGCATACCTGCTGTAGCTGAGCAGACGGCAACGGCATGTTGGTTTCCTGTTAGCCGACAGAATGCCTCTTCCAGTTGCTGATTTTTAGGGCCGGTGGTTATCCATCCTGAGTCCAGAACGGTTTTGACGGCAGCAAGCTCTTCAGTACCGAAGGCCGGGCGAGAGAAAGGCAAAAAGTCAGACATCATTATTCCTTCAAGCCATTAAACGCCATCGCATATTTATTAGGATGATAAATAGAGGTGTCGTTAATTATTTCATCAGGCTGCAAAGATTAATGATTGAAGGTTAATTTATCCTTAAGAGTTTAAGGTTGAGAAATAATGTGGAGTGTTTTGATTTTTGTGATTATCACTTTGAAAGTGAAATGTTTTTATATTTTATTTTTCGTCGCGAGCTACCGACATTACTCCATTTTATTAAAAAATTAAGCAATGTCGGTACACATACAGCCAATTTCATCGTGACAAAAACTACAGTAGTCCTTTCAGTTTTAACGTTTTTTGGGTGGCGACGTTTAAGTCGTAATGGGCGAGGTCCTGCGGTTTAACCCAGGCGAAGTCCTGAAACTCTTCGTTAATCTTCACCTCACGATTGGCTGAAACACAATCGAAGATCAGATAAATCATGTAGATCTCTTCCTGGCGACCATCAGCATAGGTTTTGGTGCGGATATCATCACTAAAGGTCCACGGAGTTATCTCTGTGAGCACCAGCTGCTCGCCCAATTCTTCGCGCACTTCGCGACGCAAGGCCTCTTCGATACGTTCTCCTGGCTCAACGCCGCCACCTGAAAGTGCCCATTGACCGGGGAACACGCCGCGATCGTCGGCCATTTTGCACAGTAAATAACACCCTTCATTTTGAATTAATGGGCAAACAATCGTTCTTTGACGCATAAGTCTGTTCCTTAGTGTGTCTGTTCAGTGAGTCCATCTTTCACTCATCTTACCTGTTACCAGACGCAGAAAAAATGCGGCCAGGCCGATTTAAAGGAGAAGCGGGATTAAATGAATGCGATAACAGAAAACACGCCTCAGGCCCTTGCTGTGGCGTAAGTTGGCCGTTAACTTAACCTTTGCTAAACATTCTGAGTAGTATTTAGTTACAATATGTTATTGCATCGCCTTTTTAGCTCATTGATTCCTCGCCATCAGGCAGTACAATCCAGCGGTTTTGGGGCTATGTTTAGTTTCTTGCTGGAAAGGATAGAAAATGAAAAAAAGTATTTTATTGGGCCTTGCTGGAATGCTGTTTGTTTCTGCGTCGGCGAACGCGGTAAGCATCAGCGGCCAGGCGGGTGAAGATTACACCAACCTTGGCTTCGGTTTCGGTACCGAGTCCTCCGGGCTGGCAGCCAGCGGCAACTGGATGCATAACGACGATGATGGTGATGTTGCCGGCGTCGGTCTTGGCCTGAATATCCCGATTGGTCCTCTGCTGGCCACCGTTGGCGGGAAAGGCGTTTATACCAACCCAAACGACGGCGATGAAGGCTATGCGGCGGCGGTTGGTGGTGGCTTGCAGTGGCCGATTGGCGACAGCTTCCGTCTGTTTGGCGAGTACTACTACTCTCCGGATTCGCTTTCCAGCGGTATTGATAGCTACGAAGAAGCCAATGCGGGCGCGCGTCTGACCATTATTCGCCCACTGAGTATCGAAGCCGGTTATCGCTACCTGAACCTGGCGGGTAAAGATGGCAACCGTGACAATGCGATTGCTGACGGCCCGTACGTTGGGGTGAACGCCAGCTTCTGATGTCCCTGGCGCGGCGTTCAGCTGCGCCTGTTTTTCCTTCTCTTACTCATTCTCTTTCCCTCCATCCTCCATGTTCCCTCGCCATTGCGTTATAGTGTTTTGATTGCATAAGCAGGAGAACACAATGTTAAACGTGGAGATGCTATCCACCGGGGATGAAGTGTTGCACGGCCAGATCGTCGACACCAATGCCGCCTGGCTGGCTGATTTTTTCTTCAATCAGGGATTACCGTTAACACGCCGCAACACGGTGGGCGACAATCTCGACGACCTGGTCGCCATTTTGCGCGAACGCAGCGAACATGCCGATGTATTGATTGTGAACGGTGGCTTAGGGCCAACCAGCGATGATTTGAGCGCGCTGGCTGCGGCAACGGCAAAAGGTGAAGGGCTGGTGCTGCACGAGGCATGGCTTGCTCAGATGGAGCATTACTTCCGCGAACGCGGTCGTATTATGGCACCGAGCAACCGTAAACAAGCTGAATTACCTGCCAGCGCCGAGTTTATCAATAACCCAGTGGGTACCGCCTGTGGATTCGCCGTGAAGCTCAACCGCTGTTTGATGTTCTTTACGCCGGGTGTTCCGTCAGAGTTTAAAGTGATGATCGAGCATGAGATCCTACCGCGTCTGCGGGAGCGATTCTCACTCTCCCAACCCCCGCTATGCCTGCGACTAACCACCTTTGGCCGTTCTGAAAGCGAGCTGGCGCAAAGTTTGGATCCGCTGCCTTTGCCTGCCGGGGTCACGATGGGGTATCGCTCATCAATGCCGATTATCGAGTTGAAGCTTACCGGGCCGGATTCCCAACGTGAAGCGATGCTGGCGCTCTGGCCGGAGGTGAAGCGGGTTGCCGGGCAGAATATGATTTTTGAAGGCACGGAAGGGCTGCCCGCGCAAATTGCACGCACGTTACAGGAACGGCAATACAGCCTGACGCTCAGCGAACAGTTTACCGCGGGCCTGGTCGCCCTCCAGCTATCTCGCGCCAACGCCCCGCTGTTGGCCAGTGAAGTGGTGCCCTCTCAGGAGGAAACGCTGGCGCAAACCGCGCACTGGATAACCGAGCGACGCGGCAATCATTACGCAGATTTGGCGTTGGCGGTATCGGGTTTCGAAAACGAACATATTAACTTTGCGCTGGCAACGTCTGAGGGCACGCATGCATTACGCGTACGACTTAGCGCTAATCGCTACAGCTTGCCGGTGCGTCAGGAAGTGTGCGCCATGATGGCTCTGAATATGCTGCGCCGTTGGCTTAACGATCAGGATATTGCTACCGAGCATGGCTGGATTGAAGTGGTTGAATCACTGACCGTATAGTTTGTTATTGCCTGATGGCGAAGATTTTATAGGCCGGATAAGGCGTTTTACGCTGCCATCCGGCAGATGTTTTGCCAGATGGCATTTCGCTTATCGGCCTACAATTGGGATGTAGGCTTGGTTAGTTAGCCTAACGCCTGTGCCAGCAGGGTTATTGGATGCTCACAGCGCTTGCTGGTGGACATCTCAATCTGCCATTTGCAAGTTTCGCAGTCGGTGACGACGATATCGGCTCCGCTTTCTTCGATCTGGCGGAATAGCGGGGCGCCAATGGATTGCGAAGTGGGGTAGTTTTCCTTTTTAAAGCCGTAGGTCCCGGCGATGCCGCAGCACTGGGAATCCAGCACCGTCAGTTCCAGACCAGGAATTTGACGCAGCAGCTCCAGTGTGTAGAGCGTCCAGCCCATTTTCTCCATATGGCAGGGGGTGTGGTAGACCACCTTCAGCGGCAGTGTTTTTAGCGGCAGCGTTTGCCCGCCGTCCAGTTTGCGCCACAGCCAACGGGTGGCCAGCTCAATATGTTCGCGCAGGCCTGTGTTGTCGACATCCAGCACTTCGGGATATTCATCGCGAAGCGCAAAGGTACAGGTTGATGAGGTGGCAAGCACCGGAATACCTTTTCCGTCAATGGCTTCTCTGAGCGAAGCCACGTTGCTGACCGCCTGCTTACGTGCCTTATCGGTAAAACCGTTGGCGATCAGCGGCACGCCGCAGCACTTCTCTTTACTCAGCAACTGTACGCCGGTCCCCATCGCATTCAGCACTTTAATCAGGTCTTTGCCAAGCTGCGGATGGTTATAGTTCACAAAGCAGCCGTGAAAAAAGGCGACCTGATCCTGATACTGCGCCTGCTGTGCGGCAACGCTGCGGTACCAGCGGCGGAAGGTACCAAAGGAGTATTTTGGCAGCGTCCGGCGATGATCGATTTTTAACGCGTAATCGAGCAGCTGACGCACGGGCTTCAGCGAGGTGGCGGTATTGACGATCGGCGCGAACGGTGTGGAAACGCTGCCCATCAAATCGGTATGGCTTAAGACAAAGTTGCGCAGTGACGGACGCGTGGTGTCATATTTGGCGCGCGCGCGCTGGATGATATCGCCAATTTTAACATCTGACGGGCAGGCGACTTCGCAGCGTTTGCAGTTGATACAGTATTTCAGCGCATCATCGTATAACGCACCGTCTTTTAGACGCAGACGTTCCCCGTCCGGCCCGGCCTGTTTGGGTCCTGGGTAGCTCGGATTGACGCGGCTGACCGGGCAGGCAGTGGTGCACACAGTGCATTTGATACAACTTTCAAAACGTGTGTCGCTCATTGCTGGCCTCCTGCTCGTTTCGCAATATGATGTGCGGCATGCAAGGCGCTTACTGCGCTCACGCCGCCTCCGCAACCTTGGGCGATAGGGTCAAAACCGCCAAGCACCGACCCGATGGCAAACAGGTTCTCTACCGTTTTTCCCGCAAGCGTTGGGCGCAGGGTGTTATCAGTATTCACACCAAATTGTTGCCACGGTTGTGGGTCGAAGACGTCGCGCTGATACCACTGCGCACGGGTCTCTGTTTGCTGGACATCCAGGCCGAGGATCGGCTCGTGGACAGCCTCGCGTGTTGCCACCAGTCCGCTGCTGAAGAAACTGCCGCTGGCGAGCACGGCAAAGCGTGGACGCAATGGAATATCAGCATGATTGCGGGTCCACACTTCACTCACCACACCGTCCTGACAGGTGACTTTTTTCACCTCGTCACCGGGCATCCACACGCCGCCCTGGCGTACAAACTGACGCTGTAATTGATTGTGCAGGCGCATGCCGAGAACAGAAGGCGGTAAGGTGGGTAACAACATCAGCGAGCAGGGCAGACGCTCGTTGAGCCACTGCCAGAGCCGGGAATCGGCGAGACCGAAGCAGGCTGGCATAATAATCATGTCGCAGGTTTTTGCTATTGGCAGCAACGCGTCACAGAGCAGTGGCCATTTATCTTCGTTATCCAGCAGGCGTGCGATGTTAACCGCGCGAAACTCGGTGGGGTTGTCGCGCAGAACATCCAGTTCCGGCAGCTCGATTTCTGCGGTGTCGACGCTGAGGTTACGCTGGCTCAGTGAGGCCGCCGCGAGGTGTGCCTGAAAATCCAGTAACCCGCTGATGCCCACCACGCAGATACGCTGAGCAGACAGCGGCCAGACCGGTACTTCCGGCGAACTGAGCCAGGTTGAGCGCAAGGTCCCCAGCGGCGTTACGCGCTGATGTACCTGATGCACCTCGCCCTGCAACTGGGCACCGGATTCTTTCAACAGGGTTTGCGCCTGCTGCGCCAGTGACAGGACGTTTTGCGTACCGATAAGGCTATAAGGGTGCAAGGGGGCCTGAGTGTGCAGTGCGTTCAGGCCTGCCTCGATATCGCTCACCGGCTGTCCATCCGGCAGCGTGCTGAGTAAATCCAGCGAGCCGGAGGAAAAATGCAGGGCGCTTTGGCCACGGGTAACAATCGCGCAGCGTAACCCGCTTTTTTGCAGTTGCAGACCGCACAGCAGTCCGGCGAGACCGCCGCCGATAATGACGGTATCAAATTTCATCCTGGTGCTCCTTTTCCAGACCGCATAACCCCTGATACACCCAGCGCGTGAACTCGCTTTCGCGCAGTGCGTCTCCCCAGGCAATCGGCTGCACGCCTTTCCAGCGTTCGTTGAGAAACTCGGAGAGCTGGGTGATGGACTGCGCGGCGGTGGTAACATTAAAACGTTGCAGTAACCCTGCGGCGCGGCAAGCGCACAGTTCGCCCTGGCATGTCCCCATCCCGACGCGAGTACGGCGGCGCAAGTCCAGCAGGCTGTTGACGGTTAAATTTTCCACGGCGTATTGGACTTCGCCTGCGGTGACCGCCTCGCACTCGCAGACCAGGCTGCGATGCTGACGACCTTCGCTCAGCCAGACCGGGGTGCGATCGCCGTGACGGTAGACTGCCGAGCCGCGTAGCGGTGCGGGCAACGAGATCACGCGCTTAAGCGTGTGCTCGGTTGATTCCTGCGAACCTGGCAGCGCGACGTCCGCCGTGGTGCAAGGGCGAGTGTTGCCCAGCTTGCGGCAAACAGCGTCGGTGGCCCATTCAGCCATCAGGCGGTAGGTCATCAGTTTGCCGCCGGTAATGGTGATAAAGCCATCCAGACCGTCGCGTTCAGCATGATCGAACAACACAATGCCGCGGCTGACGTTACGACCGCTTGGATCATTGTCGCTGGCCACCAGCGGACGCACGCCGGAGTAGGCGCGCAAAATGCGCGTTTTCGCCATAATCGGCGCCAGCTTCTCCCCTTCACGCAGCAGGATATCCACCTCTTCAGCGGTGACGCGGTTGCTGTCGATATCATCGTAATCAATATGTTGCGAGGTGGTGCCGATCAGCGAGATGGTGTCGCCAGGTACCAGAATGTCGGCATCCGACGGTTTACGGCAGCGGTTGATGACATGCTGGTTAATGCGATGATCCATGATCAACAGCGAGCCTTTTGCCGGGAACATGCGGATGCTCAGATCGGCATATTCCGCGATCCGCTGGCCCCAGATCCCGGCAGCGTTCACCACCACCGGCGCATGCAGGGACTGCATCTCGCCGGTGAGATGATTGCGAACGTTCACCCCGCAGACGGTTGCACCTTCACGAATCAGCCCGGTCACTTCATGGGCCGTCAGAATGACCGCGCCATGCTCTCTGGCATCCAGCATGTTGGCAGCGGTTAAACGGAAAGGATCCACGGTACCGTCTGGCACTTTGACTGCGCCAATCAACTGCGGGTTCACCGCGGGCTCGATAATGCGCGCTTGTTGAGGGTCGATCGCTTCTGCACGAATGCCCGCATCTTCGCAGGCACGAATAAAGGTGGCCTGGAAGGAGAGTTCATCTTCCGGCAGTGTGATAAACAGACCGTCCGTAGGCTCTACGCAGTGGCGGGCGATACGTTTCAGAATTTGGTTTTCGCTAATACATTCACGCGCAGATTCTGCGTCAGTGACGGCATAGCGCGCACCGCTGTGCAGCAGGCCGTGGTTACGTCCCGTTGCGCCGGTAGCGATATCGTGGCGTTCTACTAAGATGACGCGCAATCCGCGCAGAGCACAGTCGCGTGCGATCCCGGCACCTGTTGCTCCCCCACCAATGATAATCACGTCACTTGTTTGCGAGTCGCGAGTTTTCATTGTTTTTCCTCACAGTTCGTTTTTTTATCATTTAGCCACATAAAAAACATGGATTGTTTGATTTCGCGCATAATCGCTCATTATTCGAAAATGAAACGTGATTTCGTGCGCCTTTATGAACATTTGTCATAAATCTGTAACAATCTGTGCTGTGTTTCACATTTTTGTGCTGAATCTTTCCTTAACATCGCGGCCACACTGGGGGAGGTTGCGTCGTGATGACGTACTTACAGTGTTTCCTTCGAACAAAAGACGGCCACGGAGGCTACATACTATGTTGAGCATTTTTAAACCCGCGTCACATACGGCGCGCTTACCTGCAGCGGAAATCGATCCCACCTATCGTCGATTGCGCTGGCAGATTTTCTTGGGGATATTTTTTGGTTATGCGGCGTACTATCTGGTACGTAAGAACTTTGCCCTGGCGATGCCGTATCTGGTTGAGCAGGGTTTCTCCCGTGGCGATCTGGGTTTTGCGTTATCCGGTATTTCCATTGCCTATGGTTTTTCGAAATTTATCATGGGGTCCATTTCGGACCGCTCGAATCCGCGCGTTTTCCTGCCTGCCGGTCTGATTCTGGCGGCGGCGGTGATGTTGTTCATGGGCTTTGTGCCGTGGGCGACGTCCAGTATCGCGGTGATGTTTGTGCTGCTGTTCCTGTGTGGCTGGTTCCAGGGGATGGGGTGGCCGCCGTGCGGTCGTACCATGGTGCACTGGTGGTCGCAGAAAGAGCGTGGCGGTATTGTGTCCGTGTGGAACTGCGCGCATAACGTCGGTGGTGGTCTGCCTCCGCTGCTGTTCCTGCTGGGTATGGCCTGGTTTAACGACTGGAAAGCGGCATTGTACATGCCGGCATTCGGTGCGATTGTTGTCGCCCTGATTGCTTTTGCCCTGATGCGCGATACGCCGCAGTCTTGTGGCTTACCGCCGATTGAAGAGTATAAGAACGACTATCCGGATGATTACAGCGAAAAAGCCGAAGAAGAGCTGACTGCGAAGCAGATCTTCATGCAGTACGTGCTGCCAAACAAACTGCTGTGGTACATCGCGATCGCCAACGTGTTTGTCTATTTACTGCGTTACGGCATCCTCGACTGGTCGCCGACCTACCTTAAAGAAGTGAAGCATTTCGCGTTGGATAAATCCTCCTGGGCCTACTTCCTGTATGAGTATGCGGGTATCCCGGGCACCCTGCTGTGTGGCTGGATGTCGGATAAAGTCTTCCGTGGCAACCGTGGCGCAACCGGCGTGTTCTTCATGACGCTGGTGACCATTGCAACGATCGTTTACTGGATGAACCCGGCGGGCAATCCGAACGTTGATATGGCATGTATGATTATCATCGGCTTCCTGATCTACGGTCCGGTCATGCTGATTGGTCTGCACGCGCTGGAACTGGCACCGAAAAAAGCGGCGGGTACGGCGGCTGGCTTTACCGGGCTGTTTGGTTACCTGGGCGGCTCTGTGGCAGCGAGCGCCATTGTCGGTTACACCGTTGACTTCTTCGGCTGGGACGGTGGCTTTATGGTGATGATTGGCGGCAGCGTGCTGGCGGTTATTCTGCTGGTGGTCGTCATGTTTGGTGAAAAGCGCCATCACGCAGAGATGGAACTGAAGCGTAACGGGGGATAATAGATGAAAACCACATTGAAAAGTCTTAGCGTCGCGTTAATGCTGACCGGTATGGTGGTCAGCAGCGCAGCCATCGCCGCAGACAAGATTGTGATTGCTCACCGTGGGGCCAGCGGCTATTTACCGGAGCATACGCTGCCAGCAAAAGCGATGGCCTATGCGCAGGGCGCGGACTATCTCGAGCAGGATCTGGTGATGACCAAGGACGACCATCTGGTCGTTCTGCATGACCACTATCTTGACCGGGTCACCGATGTCGCCGAGCGTTTCCCGGATCGCGCTCGTAAAGATGGTCGCTACTACGCCATCGACTTTACGCTGGATGAGATCAAATCGCTGAAATTTACCGAAGGTTTCGATATCGAAAATGGCAAACAGGTGCAGACCTACCCAGGGCGCTTCCCGATGGGTAAATCTGATTTCCGTGTGCATACGTTCGAAGAAGAGATCGAGTTTGTTCAGGGATTAAATCATTCCACCGGTAAGAACATCGGTATCTATCCGGAAATTAAAGCGCCGTGGTTCCATCACCAGGAAGGGAAGGACATTGCTGCGAAGACGCTGGAAGTGCTGAAAAAGTACGGCTACAGCGACAAACAGGATAAGGTCTATCTGCAAAGTTTTGATGTGGCCGAACTCAAGCGCATCAAGAATGAGCTGGAACCCAAAATGGGGATGGACCTCAACCTGGTGCAGCTGATTGCCTATACCGACTGGAATGAAACCCAGGAGAAAAAACCGGACGGCAGTTGGGTTAACTACAACTATGACTGGATGTTTAAACCGGGCGCGATGAAGCAGGTTGCTGAGTACGCGGATGGCATTGGCCCGGACTATCACATGCTGGTCGATGAGAAGTCGAAGAAAGGCAACATCGTGTTGACCGGGATGGTGAAGGATGCGCATCAGAACAAGATGACGGTGCATCCTTATACTGTGCGGGCCGATCAGCTGCCGGACTACGCGACGGATGTGAATCAGCTGTATGACATCCTGTATAACAAGGCGGGCGTTGAAGGGTTGTTCACCGACTTCCCCGACAAAGCGGTGATGTTCCTGCATAAGCAGTAACGGTATCAGGCCTGCGATAGCATGATATCGCAGGTCTTTTCACCGGCGCATTCCCGACGGTTAGATCAGACCGTCTGCGGTCAGTGTTTCCATACATGCCTGCAGTAAATATAAAGGGCTGCCGTCTACCGGCGGCTCTTTTGCCAATAATGATATTTGCCGATAAAACGTTGGCTCCAGCGCCACCGAACGTATTTGCCCGCCAACCGCCTTTAATGTGAGCTCCGGTAACAATGCGATCCCCAGCCCCTGACGAATAAAACTGATTGCCGTATCCGGGTGGTTGAACTCGTACTTAATGATTGGCTCAATACCTTGTTCTTTAAATAACGTCATGATGCTTAATTCATAGCGCCCTTTACTGATAATCAGCGGTTCTCCCACCAGTTCTTCTACTGAGATTGTGGCTTTGGCCGCCAGCGGGTGAGCCTCGGGGACAACAACGGTGAATTTGTCCCGATAAACCGGCACGCAGTACATGCCACTGACCGGAAAATGCACAAAACCCGCATCAATGCCTCCACTCTGCAGCGAATCAATAATGGCACTGCTGTTCTCTTCATAGGGAATGATTTTGATGTTGGGGTGATGCTGTTCAAAGTAGCGGATGATACCGGGCAAAATGCAGGCGCAGGCGCTGGGAAAACAGCCGATGTACAAGGTTCGGGCGGGGTTTTGTTTCTCCTGTTCGGCGATCTCTTTTACGGCATTCGTTTGTCCAATGATGGTCCGTAAATGCGGGAGCAGCCGGATACCTACCGGGGTGAGCTGAATATCTTTGCGCCGCTCGCGGATCAAAATATTAACCCCTAACTCTTCTTCCAGCGCCGAAATAGCCTGACTGACGGCGGACTGGGTGGTGTATAGCCGCTTGCTGGCTTCGGTAAAACCACCGTACTCAAGCACGGCCAGCAGGGCGTGGATCTGGGTTAGTGTCATTAGTTATCCCTAATTAATACCATTAAAATGATTAATTTCTCTAATAAAATAAGCCTGTTTATACTGACTTTCTACCTTAAATACCCAAAATAATTTGCGTAGCCGACACACAAGCAACGTGAACTATGACGGGGATAAATCACATTTTGACGCACCTGTCCGTTGTTCAGTCGCTCTGAGCGTTGCCTGCGTGCGCCGTCGGGACAGGTTGCCGAGTATGAAAGAAAAATTGTGGACGAAAGATTTTTGGGCCATCACGATTATCAGCTTTATTATCTTTTTTGTTTTTTATGTCCTGTTGACGCTGTTGCCGATTTATATCCTGGAGCGTCTCCATGCGACCCCTGATAAGGCGGGTTTATTAGTCACCTTTTTTTTGGGGGCCGCCATTGTGGTACGTCCGTTTGCCGGACAATGGGTGGGAAAATATTCGAATAAAACGATTCTGGTGCTCTCTTCTCTGGCCTTTTTGGTGGTCACTGCGCTGTATCCTGTTTGCCATTCAATTGAATCACTGCTGTTTATTCGGGTGCTTCATGGTGTCACGTTTGGCGTTATTACTACGGTAAAAGGGACGATTTCCGCGCGGTTGATACCGGCCTCCCGACGTGGGGAGGGCATCAGCTTTTTCTCTTTAGCTATGGGACTGGCGATGGTCGTTGGGCCATGGGTGGGTCTGAACATGGCGCGCTGGGAGGCCTTTACTTCCGCGTTCTGGCTTTGTACAGCGGTAGCGGCGGTGGGCATTGTGCTGTCATTGATTGTTGCCGTGCCGCCGGTGATTCGTCATGCCGATGGCTCGCAGCCTAAGCTGGGGTTTGCCGCCATGTTTGACCGTGCCGCCTTGCCTTTTGCCATGGTGACCTTCTTCATGACCTTTTCCTACGCCGGGGTATCTGCCTTCCTGGCGCTGTATGCACGCGAGCTGGATCTGATGGCCGCCGCCAGTAACTTCCTGCTTTGCTACGCTGTCTGCCTGATGATCTGCCGAACGTTTACCGGCAATATTTGTGATAAAAAAGGACCGAAATACGTGGTTTACCCGTGCCTGGTCGCCTTTACCGTAGGGCTTGTGGTGCTCGGATATACCCACGGCAGCATCATGATGATTATTGCCGGAGGGCTGATTGGCATTGGCTACGGCTCGGTGACACCGGTGTTCCAGACGCAAATTATTAGCGCGGTAGAGCCGCATAAAATTGGCATCGCCAATTCGCTTTTTTTCAACGCAATGGATGCGGGAATGGCGATTGGGGCATTTATTATGGGGATGATGGTAGAAGGCGTGGGGTATCGGGCGATTTATCTGGTCGGTGCCGTGCTGGTGGTTCTTGCCGGGGCGCTGTACATCATGCAGATGAAAAAACGCGGAGACGTGGTGCTGGTCTCCGCGCATGAAGTTCACTAGGCGTTACATCTCAATCTCAATATCACCCTTTGCCCGGCAACAGCAGGGCAGTATCTCACCCGGCTGAATAAAGGCCAAAGGCTCTGCAATCCAGTCAACCTGACCCGCTACCAGGCGGGTACGGCAGGAGCCGCAGTAGCCTTCACGACATTGATACTCGACCTCAACATTGTGCGATTCAAGCGCGGCCAGCAGGGAAGGATGTTCATCCTGGCACAGCAGCTGCGTGCCAGAGATGCGCAGGGTAATACGGCCCATCAGAGCTGGAAATTACTCAGATCGTCGGTATCGACTTCGGCATCGATTTGCCCGACCAGATAAGAGCTGACTTCCACTTCTTGCGGTGCAACCTGCACGTTATCGGACACCAGCCAGGTGTTGATCCACGGAATGGGGTTCGAACGCGTCTGGAACGGCAGGTCAAGCCCTACGGCCTGCATACGAATGTTAGTGATGTACTCGACGTACTGGCACAGAATATCTTTGTTCAGACCGATCATTGAACCGTCGCGGAACAGGTAATCAGCCCACTCTTTTTCCTGCACTGCGGCCTGTACGAACAGGTCGTAGCAATCCTGTTTACACTCTTCGGCAATCTCTGCCATTTCCGGATCGTCTACGCCGCTGCGCAACAGGTTCAGCATATGCTGGGTCCCGGTCAGGTGCAGGGCTTCGTCACGGGCGATCAGGCGAATGATTTTCGCGTTGCCTTCCATTAGTTCGCGCTCGGCAAAAGCAAAAGAGCAGGCGAAGCTGACGTAGAAGCGGATCGCTTCCAGTGCGTTAACGCTCATCAGGCACAGATACAGTTTCTTCTTCAGCTCGCGCAGGTTCACGACAACCGTCTTACCATTGACCGTGTGCGTACCTTCGCCCAGCAGATGCCAGTAGCTGGTCATCTCGATTAACTCGTCGTAGTAGCTGGAGATGCCTTCCGCACGCTTCTGAATCTGCTCATTGGTGACGATATCGTCAAACACCACCGCCGGATCGTTAACAATGTTACGGATGATATGGGTGTAAGAGCGTGAGTGAATGGTTTCGGAGAAGGCCCACGTTTCCACCCAGGTTTCCAGCTCAGGGATCGAGATCAGCGGCAACAACGCCACGTTCGGGCTGCGCCCCTGAATGGAGTCCAGTAAGGTCTGGTACTTCAGGTTGCTGATAAAAATGTGTTTTTCATGTTCTGGCAGCGCCTGAAAGTCAATGCGGTCACGAGAAACATCGACCTCTTCCGGACGCCAGAAGAACGAGAGCTGCTTTTCGATCAGTTTTTCGAAGATGTCATATTTTTGCTGATCATAGCGCGCGACGTTCACCGGCTGGCCGAAGAACATCGGTTCCAGAAGCTGGTCATTTTTCGTCTGTGAAAAAGTGGTGTATGCCATTGATGTGAATCCTTTGTGGGATGAGCGCCGGATGGCGGTGCAAGCACCTTATCCGGCCTACAAACCGTGCAATCGTAGGCCGGGTAAGCGTAGCGCCACCCGGCATTATTCATCAGATCTTACATGCGCCGCTTTCGCAGCCATCGTCCTGGATAGACGGCACCATATCGTCCTGAGTATCTTCAGCACCGTCGCGGGTGTTCTGATAATACAGCGTTTTGACACCAAATTTGTAGGCGGTGAGCAGGTCTTTCAGCAATTGCTGCATCGGCACTTTCCCTGACGGGAAGCGGGACGGATCGTAGTTGGTATTGGCTGAAATCGATTGATCGATAAACTTCTGCATCACGCCAACCAGTTGCAGGTAGCCGTCGTTATTGGGCATTTCCCACAGCAGTTCATAGGCATTTTTCAGGTGTTCGTAATCCGGTACTACCTGACGCAGGATGCCATCTTTCGAGGCTTTGATACTCACGTGACCGCGCGGTGGCTCAATGCCGTTGGTGGCGTTGGAGATCTGCGAAGAGGTCTCAGACGGCATCAGAGCAGAGAGTGTGGAGTTACGCAGACCGTGAGTCTTGATCGATTCACGCAACGCTTCCCAGTCGTGGTGCAGCGGTTCGTTGACGATGGCATCCAAATCTTTCTTGTAGGTATCGATCGGCAGAATACCTTTGGCATAGGTGGTTTCGTTAAACCACGGGCACGCGCCTTGCTCTTTAGCCAGCTCATTCGAGGCTTTCAGCAGGTAATACTGAATGGCTTCAAAGGTTTTGTGAGTCAGGTTATTGGCGCTGCCGTCAGAGTAACGTTTACCGTTCTTCGCCAGCCAGTAAGCGTAGTTGATCACGCCAATACCCAGCGTACGGCGACCCATGGCACCGCGTTTAGCTGCCGGGATCGGATAATCCTGATAATCCAGCAGCGCATCCAGTGCACGTACCGCCAGCACGGCCAGCTCTTCCAGTTCGTCGAGGCTGTTGATAGCGCCGAGGTTAAAGGCAGACAGCGTACACAGGGCAATTTCACCGTTTTCGTCGTTAACGTCGGTCAGCGGTTTGGTCGGCAGCGCGATTTCCAGGCACAGGTTGGACTGGCGCACTGGTGCGATAGCAGGATCAAACGGGCTGTGGGTGTTGCAGTGGTCAACGTTCTGAATGTAGATACGACCGGTAGAGGCGCGTTCCTGCATCATCAGCGAGAACAGCTCAACCGCTTTTACGCGTTGTTTACGAATGCTGTCATCGTTTTCGTATTGGGTGTACAGGCGCTCGAATTCGTCCTGATCGGCGAAGAACGCGTCGTACAAGCCCGGAACGTCAGACGGGCTGAACAGGGTGATGTCGCCGCCTTTCAGCAGGCGAGTGTACATCAACTTGTTGATCTGTACGCCGTAGTCCATGTGACGTACGCGGTTGCCCTCGACGCCACGGTTGTTTTTCAGTACCAGCAGGCTTTCAACTTCCAGATGCCACATCGGGTAGAACAGCGTGGCCGCACCGCCGCGTACGCCGCCCTGAGAGCAGGATTTCACCGCAGTCTGGAAGTGTTTATAGAACGGGATACAGCCGGTGTGGAACGCTTCACCGCCGCGAATCGGGCTACCCAGCGCACGAATGCGTCCAGCGTTGATGCCGATACCAGCGCGCTGGGAAACGTATTTCACGATGGCGCTGGAGGTCGCGTTAATGGAGTCCAGGCTGTCGCCGCACTCGATCAGCACGCAAGAGCTGAACTGACGGGTTGGGGTACGCACGCCAGACATGATTGGCGTTGGCAGCGAAATTTTAAACGTCGAAACGGCGTCGTAGAAACGCTTAACGTATTCCAGACGGGTTTCACGCGGGTAGTTCGAGAACAGGCAAGCTGCTACCAGAATATAGAGGAACTGAGCGCTTTCGTAAATTTCACCGGTGACGCGGTTTTGTACCAGATATTTGCCTTCTAACTGCTTCACGGCAGCATAGGAGAAGGTCATATCGCGGTCATGTTCGATGAACGAGTCCATCTGCTTGAACTCTTCTTCCGTGTAGTCTTCCAGCAGATGATTGTCGTATTTGCCCATCTCAACCATTTTAACAACATGGTCATACAGTTTTGGCGGTTCGAACTCACCGTAGGCTTTCTTGCGCAGGTGGAAAATCGCCAGACGAGCGGCCAGATATTGATAATCCGGTGCATCGCGGGAGATCAGATCGGCGGCGGCTTTGATAATCGTTTCGTGAATATCGGAAGTCTTGATGCCGTCATAAAACTGAATGTGGGAGCGAAGCTCGACCTGAGAAATCGATACGTTATTCAGTCCTTCTGCCGCCCAATCCAGAACTCGGTGGATTTTGTCGAGATTGATGCGCTCTGTACTACCATCACGCTTTGTCACCAGCAGACTCTGATTCATGTGGTTTTTTACCTGTCCGTGAAAGAAAAAAATATCCCCCGTATTATCCACAGTGCCATGTTGTGACTAAGTCTGTGGATAAATACTATATGTAGGGGTTGTTTGATAAGATAGACGCTATATGGTGAGTATTCTAGTAGGGATTCTTTTCAGTACAAGAGTTGATTTTGGCGTTAAATTGAGGTTGCAAAAGGGTAATAATCGCTAAGTGCGCGTCTTATAAGGCCTGGCGAGGATGTCAATAATTGAGAAAAAAAATAGAAAATTTGATCGAGTGCTGATTTCTTCATCGAAGAGCGATTACGTTATATGATCTGGCACAGAGTTTGTACGCCTGATAAGCGAAACGTCATCAGGCGTGCAGATAAGTTACTCGGCTTTCGCGGTGGTGTGCACCATATAGTTCACGTCCACGCCTGGACCCAGCTTAAAGGTGTTGGTGATAGGGTTGTAGTGCAGGCCGGTCATGTGGCGCTCTTTTAACACTGTCTGATCAACCCACTGTAACAATTCCGCAGGCTTAATAAATTTTTTCACATCATGCGTGCCTTTGGGCACCATGCGCAGAATGTACTCCGCGCCAACCACAGCCATCAGCCACGACTTGCCGTTGCGATTGAGCGTGGAGAAAAACACCTCGCCGCCTGGTTTCACCAACTGCGCGCAGGCTCTGACCACCGACTGCGGATCCGGTACGTGTTCCAGCATTTCCATGCAGGTCACTACGTCATACTGGTGTGCATGTTTTTCGGCGTGTTGTTCTACAGTTTCTTGTACGTATTCCACCTGAATGCCACTTTCCAGCGCATGCAGTTTTGCCACCTGTAGCGGTTCAAAACCCATATCCAGGCCGGTGACTGTTGCGCCTTCGCGCGCCATGCTTTCAGCCAGAATGCCGCCTCCGCAGCCGACGTCGAGCACTTTTTTACCAAACAGCCCGCCTGAGCGCTCGGTGATATAACCCAGACGCAGCGGGTTAATGCGGTGCAGAGGCTTAAATTCACCTTCAAGATCCCACCAGCGCGACGCGACTGCTTCAAATTTGGCAATTTCTTCATGGTCAACGTTCTGAGTCACCGGGGCTTTTTCGGCATTCATTGGGGCTTCTACTCCTTAATTAGCAATACAAACGAGTATATCAGCCTGGCAGGATGAATAAAGCCTCTCTCAGGGGGAATCCATTTACCTGAATCTGCACGGATGTGTTATAATTTGCGACCTTTGAATCCGGGATACAGTAGAGGGATAGCGGTTAGATGAGCGACCTTGCGAGAGAAATTACACCGGTCAACATTGAGGAAGAGCTGAAGAGCTCGTATCTGGATTATGCGATGTCGGTCATTGTTGGCCGTGCGCTGCCGGACGTCCGAGATGGCCTGAAGCCGGTTCACCGTCGCGTACTTTACGCCATGAACGTATTGGGCAACGACTGGAATAAAGCCTATAAAAAATCTGCCCGTGTCGTTGGTGACGTAATCGGTAAATACCACCCTCATGGTGATACCGCCGTTTACGACACCATTGTTCGTATGGCGCAGCCATTCTCCCTGCGTTACATGCTGGTGGATGGTCAGGGTAACTTTGGTTCTGTCGATGGCGACTCCGCCGCAGCGATGCGTTATACGGAAATCCGTATGTCGAAAATCGCCCACGAGCTGATGGCTGACCTGGAAAAAGAAACGGTTGATTTCGTCGATAACTATGACGGCACCGAACGCATTCCGGACGTCATGCCGACCAAAATTCCTAACCTGCTGGTGAACGGTTCGTCCGGTATCGCGGTAGGTATGGCGACCAACATTCCGCCGCACAACCTGACAGAAGTGATTAACGGCTGTCTGGCCTACATTGACGATGAAGACATCAGCATTGAAGGGCTGATGGAACACATCCCAGGCCCGGACTTCCCGACCGCCGCGATCATCAACGGTCGTCGTGGTATTGAAGAAGCCTATCGTACTGGTCGCGGTAAAGTGTACATTCGCGCCCGCGCGGAAGTTGAAGCTGACGCGAAAACCGGTCGTGAAACCATCATCGTGCACGAAATTCCGTATCAGGTGAACAAAGCGCGCCTGATTGAGAAAATTGCCGAGTTGGTAAAAGACAAACGCGTTGAAGGCATCAGCGCGCTGCGTGACGAGTCTGATAAAGACGGTATGCGCATCGTGATTGAAGTCAAACGTGACGCGGTCGGGGAAGTGGTTCTCAACAACCTTTACTCCCAGACCCAGCTGCAGGTTTCCTTCGGTATTAACATGGTTGCGCTGCACCATGGTCAGCCGAAGATCATGAACCTGAAAGATATTATCGCTGCGTTTGTGCGTCACCGTCGTGAAGTGGTTACTCGCCGTACTATTTTTGAACTGCGTAAAGCCCGCGATCGCGCCCACATCCTTGAAGCGCTGGCGATTGCACTGGCCAACATCGATCCGATCATTGAACTGATCCGTCGTGCGCCGACCCCGGCTGAAGCAAAAGCCGGACTGGTTGCCCGTTCGTGGGAGCTGGGTAACGTATCGGCGATGCTGGAACGTGCCGGTGATAACGCTGCCCGTCCTGAATGGCTGGAACCTGAGTTTGGCGTGCGTGACGGTCAGTACTACCTGACTGAACAGCAAGCCCAGGCAATTTTGGATCTGCGCTTGCAGAAACTGACCGGCCTTGAGCATGAAAAACTGCTCGACGAATACAAAGAGCTGCTGGAGCAGATCGCTGAATTGCTGCACATTTTGGGCAGCGCCGATCGCCTGATGGAAGTGATCCGTGAAGAGATGGAGCTGGTTCGCGAGCAGTTCGGTGATGAGCGTCGCACTGAAATCACCGCCAACAGCGCTGACATCAATATCGAAGATCTGATCACCCAGGAAGATGTTGTCGTGACCTTGTCTCACCAGGGTTACGTTAAATATCAGCCGTTAACCGATTACGAAGCACAGCGTCGTGGCGGTAAGGGTAAATCAGCAGCACGTATTAAAGAAGAAGACTTCATCGACCGCCTGCTGGTGGCCAACACCCACGACACGATCCTGTGCTTCTCCAGCCGTGGTCGTCTGTACTGGATGAAGGTCTATCAGCTGCCGGAAGCGAGCCGTGGTGCGCGTGGACGTCCAATCGTCAACCTGCTGCCGCTGGAAGCCAACGAACGTATCACCGCGATTCTGCCGGTACGCGAGTACGAAGAGGGCGTGAACGTCTTTATGGCAACCGCTAGCGGTACCGTGAAGAAAACGGCGCTGACCGAGTTCAGCCGTCCACGTTCAGCCGGTATTATTGCGGTTAACCTGAATGAAGGCGACGAGCTGATTGGCGTGGATCTGACCTCCGGGTCTGACGAAGCGATGCTGTTCTCTGCCGCGGGTAAAGTGGTGCGCTTCAAAGAAGACGCCGTTCGTGCGATGGGTCGTACTGCGACCGGCGTACGTGGTATCAAACTGGCGGGCGAAGACAAAGTCGTTTCTCTGATTATTCCACGTGGCGAAGGCGCTATCCTGACCGTGACGCAAAACGGTTATGGTAAGCGTACTGCGGCAGAAGAGTATCCGACTAAGTCGCGTGCGACGCAGGGCGTTATCTCCATCAAAGTCACCGAACGCAACGGTTCCGTTGTTGGCGCGGTGCAGGTGACCGATAGCGACCAGATCATGATGATCACCGATGCTGGTACGTTGGTGCGTACTCGCGTGTCGGAAATCAGCGTGGTTGGGCGTAACACCCAGGGCGTTATCCTCATCCGCACGGCGGATGATGAAAACGTGGTGGGTCTGCAACGTGTAGCTGAACCGGTTGATGACGAAGAACTGGATTCTATCGACGGAAGTGCTGCGGAAGGGGACGATGATATCGCGCCTGAAGCAGAAAGCGATGACGATGCGGCGGATGACGCAGAAGAGTAATTAAGTCGTAATGAGAAGGGCCGGAGAAATCCGGCCCTTTTTTTTAGTTCATCCTTTCTACAATCATTGCAATCCCCTGACCGCCGCCGATGCACAGTGTAGCCAGTCCGAGGGTTTTATCCCGCGCTTGTAGCGCGTGAAGCAACGTGACCAGAATACGCGCCCCGCTGGCGCCGATAGGGTGCCCAAGCGCGATTGCTCCGCCGTTGACATTCACCTTTTGTGCATCAAATCCCAGCGTTTTCCCTACTGCCAGAAACTGTGCGGCAAACGCCTCATTGGCTTCAATCAGGTCGATATCAGACAATTGAAGCCCGCTCAGTTGCAGCACTTTTTGCGTCGCCGGAACCGGCCCCATGCCCATGATGGCGGGTGCGACGCCGCCGCCGGCATAGGCTTTGATGCGCGCCAGCGGCTTCAGCCCAGCAGCCAGCGCCGCCGCTTCTTCCATGATTACCAGCGCGGCAGCACCGTCGTTGATCCCCGAAGCGTTACCGGCCGTGACGGTACCCGCTTTGTCGAAGGCCGGACGTAATGCGGCAAGGCCTTCCGCCGTAGAGTCGGCTTTGGGGAATTCATCACGATCAAACATGATCGCTTTTTTCCGCGATACCACACTCACCGGGACGATCTCTGCCTCAAATGCGCCTGACTCTATTGCCGATACCGCTTTACGCTGCGACATCAGCGCCAGTTCATCCTGCATCTCCCGGCTAATGCCATACTCCTTGGCAACGTTTTCAGCGGTGATCCCCATATGGTAGCCATGCTCGGCGCAGATCAGACCGTCGCGCAGGATTACATCTGACAATTGTCCGTCCCCGAGGCGATATCCCCAGCGGGCTTTGGCGTCTAACAGATACGGTGCCTGGCTCATGTTTTCCATGCCGCCGGCGACAATTGCCTGAGCTTGTCCGGCCTGGATTGCCTGAGCGGCAAGCGCCACGCTTTTGAGGCCCGAGCCGCACACTTTGTTGAGGGTAAAACCGCATACGGTGTCGGCGAGACCGCTTTTTAACAGCGCCTGGCGTGCAGGGTTCTGTCCTAAACCAGACTGCAGCACGTTGCCCATGATCACCTCGTCAACCCGGAGTGGGTCAAGGCGGGCGCGCTCTAGGGCGGCTTTAATCACGGTTGCTCCGAGTTCGACGGCGCCGGTGGTGGCCAGTGAACCATTAAAGTTACCGATTGCGGTACGCGCCGCACTGACGATGACACAATTTTTCATTTTTCTGTTCCCTTAAATAAGTGGTTGCCGTCAGAACAAGGTCAATCCAATGACGAAAATGACGCCGGAGAAAAGCAGGGCGGTGATGCAGTAGCCCATAATGTCGCGCACGCCCAGCCCGGCGATAGCCAGCGCAGGTAATGCCCAGAACGGTTGCGCCATGTTCATCCACTGCTCGCCGTAGGCGATGGCCATCACCGATTTACCCAGGTCGGCACCGAGCGCCTGCGCGGCAGGCAACACGAACGGTCCCTGAATAACCCAGTGTCCGCCACCTGATGGCACGGCAAAGTTAATCAGCGCGGAACTGAAGAAGGTCATTAATGGGAAGGTGTCTTTGTTGGCGACGTCGATGAAGAATTCGGTAATCAGCCCGCCGAGACCGGAATGCTCCATCATTAGTTGGATCCCGGCGTAGAAGGGGAACTGTACCAGGATCCCCGCGGTGCTGCGGGCGGCGGCGCTGACGGCACGCATATAGGCCATTGGCGTTTTGTGCAGCAGCAGACCGGCAATCATAAACATCAGGTTGACGGTGTTGATGGTGAGGTTGAAACCCTTGTCGGCGAAATACAGTGCCAGGTAAGCAATCCCCAGTCCGCCAATGATCAGCGTCAGAATACGGCTCTCTTCCAGACGCTCGGACGGCGGTGCGTCTGGCGGGAGTTTCTTCTGGAAATCATCTTCTTCCAGCAATAATTTTGGATCGATGCTGATCACATCAGACGGTTTCGGCGTCATCATGCGTGTGATGAACGGCATGACCACAATGAGCGCCAGAGTGATGAAAATATTGAAATCGGTAAACAGGGTGTCGCTGACCGGAATTAACCCGGCAACGTGCTCGACCGGGTTGCCCGGCGTTGCTGCCAGCAACGGCATTGAGCCGGAGAAGCCGCCACCCCAGGTCAGAAAGCCGATGTAGGCGCAGGCAATCAGCAGCGGGTAGTCAGAGCCGGGTACCCGACGGGCGACTTCACGAGCAAACATCGCTCCCACCACCAGACCAAAGCCCCAGTTGATGACGCTGGCGACCGCGGCAAAGAATGTCACCAGCATAACGCCCTGTGTGGGGGTTTTAGCGGCTGAAGCGGCGGTGCGCAGCAGACTTTTAACCGGACCGGAGCTGGCCAGCGCGTGGCCGGTGACGATGATCAGCGCCATCTGCATACCAAATGCCAGCAGATTCCAGAAGCCGTCTCCCCAGAACTTGACCATGCTGATCGGTGTTTGCGGCGTCAACCACAGCGCAATGGCGAACGTTATCAGCGTCAGCAGCATGGCGAAGATCAGCGGATCGGGCAGCCAGCGGCTGACGAAACGCGTCATAAAGCGTGACATACGGCCAATCATACGTCACCTCGCAGGATGACTAGGTCGGTAGCGACAGCAAATTGTGCGTCGGTTTTCTCACGCAGGGCGGTGATATCGCAGCCTTCCGCGATTTCTGTCAGCCACATTTTACCGTCAATGAAGCGGAAAACGGCGAGTTCGGTGACCAGCATATGTACCGCGTGCTGGGCCGTCAGTGGCATGGTGCAATGGCGGAGAATTTTAGCCGCGCCATCTTTCGCACAATGTTCCATGGCGATAATGACTTTACGCGCGCCGGTGACCAGATCCATTGCGCCGCCCATGCCGGGCACCATCTTACCGGGAACCACCCAGTTGGCGAGGTTAGCCTGTTCATCAACCTGCAACCCACCGAGGACACAGGCATCAACATGGCCGCCGCGAATTAACGCGAATGACATGGCGCTATCAAACATTGCGGCACCGGGCAAAATACCACACGGTTGCCCACCGGCGTTGACCAGATCGGGATGGGCGGTGGTGACCGGACCCAACCCGAGAAAACCGTTCTCGGACTGCAAGGTAATGTGAATATCGGCTGGCAGGTAGTTGGCGACCATCGTCGGCAGACCGATACCTAAGTTCACCACGTCGCCGTCGCGAAGTTCTTGCGCCACGCGGCGCGCAATACGTTGTTTAGCATCCATAATCAGGCCTCCAGAGGGGAAATGATGTGGTCGATAACGGCGCCGGGGGTGATTATCTGGTCAGGGAGAAGCTCACCTATTTCGACCATTTCATCCGGCTCCACCAGCGTGAGGTCGGCGGCAAGGGCGATCAGTGGGTTGAAATTGCGCGCGCTGAGTTGATAGGTGAGGTTGCCAAGCATGTCTGCGCGGTGCGCACGAATCAGCGCCAGATCTGCACGCAACGGGCGTTCAAGCAGCCAGGTTTTGCCATCAAGCGTCAGGGTCTGCTTGCCGTCTTCGACAATGGTGCCGACGCCGGTAGGTGTCAGAAAACCGCCAAGCCCCGCGCCGCCGCAGCGGATTTGCTCTATCAGGGTACCTTGCGGCACCAGTTGAACCTCCATTTCACCGGCAATCATGCGTCGACCGGTTTCAGGATTGGTGCCAATGTGCGAAGCAATCACTTTGCTCACACGGCCATTGACGATCAGTGGCCCGATCCCGGTATCGACAAAGGCGGTATCGTTAGCGATAAGTGTCAGGTCTCTGACGCCGGACTCAAGTAAAGCTTCAACCAAACGGGGTGGGGTACCTACGCCCATAAAGCCCCCGACCATGATGGTCATGCCGTCGCGAAAGAAATGTGTAGCGTCTTGTAAGGTAAGAAGTTTTGTTTTCATTCTATTTCCCTGTTGCCTGGTCCATTTTGGGTACATCAGGGAATTGCAAGCGGGATGCCAGAATGGTGAAATAGAAAGGAATATCGTTAATTCATTGAATTTGTAGGGTTATTTGTTCTCAGGCTATGTGATAGTGATGGGGGGGCTATGCAGAGTTTTGCGCAGTGTGCAAAATTCTGCATAGCAACTTTCTGTCTCAAACCCCTGTCGGGTCGATGTCATATTCTTGAAGTTTATACATCAGGGCGCGTCGGCTGATACCCAGCATCAGCGCCGTGCGGGTGCGGTTTCCGTCCTGTTGTTCAAGAACCTCCACGATGATCCGTTTTTCCTCGCGTTTAATTTCTTCTTTCAGGCTACGTTCCCCCGTTTGAGTGGGTTTTACTTCGGTTATTGCGCTGACGGGTGAACGGAACTGGTCGGGAAGATCGTCGGCAAAAATCACCGCGCCGGTGTTCATTACCACCGCGCGTTCAATCACATTGGAGAGTTCACGGATATTGCCCGGCCACGACCAGGCACTGAGGATCGACATTGCTGTTGGGTCGATATCGATGATATCGCGCTGATTCTCAGAACTGAATTTTTGTAAAAAATGGTTGGCCAGCAGGGCGATATCCTCCCGCCGCTCACGTAACGGTGGCAGCTGAAGGTGGATGACATTCAAACGATAAAACAGATCTTCGCGGAAAGTGCCTGCTTTCACCATTGTTTGCAGGCTACGGTTGGTGGCGGCGATAATGCGGATATCGACGCGAATGGTTTGATGCCCGCCGATGCGTTCAAATTCTCTTTCCTGCAAAATGCGCAGCAGCTTCGCCTGCAGGCCTGGTGGCATTTCGCCAATTTCATCAAGGAAAAGCGTACCCTGATGGGCGCGTTCGAATAAACCCTGGCGTAGCGTTTGCGCCCCGGTAAACGCCCCCTTTTCATGACCGAACAGCTCGCTTTCCAGTAACGATTCCGGCAGGGCGGCGCAGTTGATTTTGATAAAAGGACCGTTGGCGCGTCTGCTGTTGTAGTGGATTGCCCGGGCGATCAGCTCTTTTCCGGTGCCGCTCTCACCGCTTACCAACACGCTGGCCTGCGAGAGGGTGATTTTCGCCGTATCTTTACAGATATCCTGCATTAGCGGGCTGTTGGTCAGGATATGCCCCCATTGCCAGCTGGTGCTCAGCGCTTTATGCAGGTTGCGGATCTCCTGCTTCATCGCCTGTAGCTGCAACGTGCGCTGGATAACCAGGTTAAGCTCATCCAGATCGAAAGGTTTGATCACGTAATCAAATGCGCCGCTGCGTAATGCTTCCACTGCCGTCTCAACTTCGGCGTAAGCGGTCATCAGAATGACGGGGATACGCGGCTGACACGTACGCATACGTTTCAGTGCCTCAATACCGTCCATGACCGGCATGCGAATGTCCATCAACACTACGTCAGGCTGCTTTTCGTTAAACAGCGCCAGGCCAGCCTCACCGTCGCAGGCGCTGTGCGTCTCATGTCCTTGTAGAGAAAACGCGGTAGTCAGCATACGGCAAACATTGGCTTCATCATCAACGATGAGAATACGGTAGGTGGTTTTCATTCTGACGGGGTTTCCTGCGGATGAGTCGGTAAAATAAGGGTGAAGGTTGCACCGCAGCCCGGCATGCTGGCGACGCGAATATCGCCCTGATGGGCGTTAATAATCCGTTGGCTGAGGGCCAGACCAAGCCCTGTTCCCGAGGCTTTGGTGGTGAAGAACGGATCAAATATTTTTTTCTGCAGCGCAATATCGATGCCGCAGCCGTTATCCTCGATGGTCACTGCCTGTTGTGACGCCGTGTATTGCCAGGTACGGATCTTAATGTCACCGCGTGCGCTGATGGCTTGTACCGCGTTGATTAAAATGTTGAGGATCACCTGCTTAAGTAACTCGCGATCGGCAACGATCGCCGGCAGGTTGGGGTGTAACTCCGTGGTAAAATTAATGCGCGCCTGAATACCAGCGGTTTGAACCAGGATCAGCGTTTCTGCAATCAGCGTATTGAGCTGTACCTGCTGCCATTTGCTGCGTCGCGGACGAGAAAAATCCAACAGTTGCTGAATGACCCTGTTGATTGAGTCAATCTCGTTCAGCACCACGGATAAATATTCCTGATGCTCCGGCAAGGTCGTTTGTTGGCGGATAATCTGCACATAACCACGGATTGCCGTCAGCGGATTTCTCACTTCATGAGCCACTCCGGCCATCAGTTCGCCGAGGGTGGCAAGCCGTTCAGTTTGTGCCAGTCGCCGCTGGGTCTCTTTACGGGCGGTTAAATCGGAGAAGAAAACCAATGCGCCGATCAGTTCACCGTGTGCATTATGGATCCGGCTGGAAGTGACGCTTATCTCAATGACACGGTCGCGTCCGGGAAAGCTGACTTCCTGAGCGACATGTTCGGTACCATGTTCCAGCGTATCCAGCACTGGGCTGGAAAATGGGGTGTTGGAAAAAATCCTGGCATAAGGTTGCCCGACTAACTCATGCAACGTGTAACCGGTAATTTGTTCCGCTGCGGGGTTCATCGTGGTGACATCACCCTGTCTGTCGATAGCAATCACCCCGTCGGCGGCGTTTTCAATAATCAGATCGTTAAGGGTTTTGGTTTCCAGCAGCGTTTGCGCCAGCGCATTGACGCTGCGGCTAATTTGCCCCAGTTCGCCGGGCAATTCTGGCAGTCGGGTTGGCGTCTTTTGTCCCAGCGTTAACAGACCGTCGGTGATGATGTCGATATTGGCGCTGAGACGGCGGGAGAACAGCACGATCAGCAGCAGGCTGATGAGCAGTCCTGCCGCCAGCACGGCGACGATTCTGACGTCCATTTTTCTCGCTTGCTGGCGAATATCTTCCGTCAGTTCATTGGCCCAGATATAGCCAATAACCTCACCATGACGTTTGATCGGTAGCATTGAATTAAGGATGTCGCCGCGCACCTGTTGGCCTGAGACGACGATGGCCGACTGGGTGCTCATCACGTCACGTCCTGGGTGGTCAGGTGAGATAGTGAGTCCCACATTGCCCTGATAAAGCGCAGAAGGGGAGTAGGTGATCACGGCATCGAGGGCTTTGTGGTAGTAGCCCGCGCCCACGCCGGGAAACGCCTGTGTGATGCGCTCGGTGATGGGACCCAGCGCCTGATTAAGCGCACGAATGCGCGCGTCACGCGGCAAATTTGCATAGTCGCTAAAACGATCGCCCAAGGCATCGTTTAGCAGGGCTAACACCGATGACAGTTTTTTCTCTTTTTCAGATAAGACTGCTGAACGGCCTTCGGTTTCTACGATATAACCAATGGATATCGTCGGTACTGTCACCATCAGAATGGCCATCATGATCATTTGGTTGCGTAAACGTCGCGGGGTTAAACGACGCGTCAGCCATTTCAGGTCGGGCATTCTGACATCCGTACAAGGTATTTAAGTCAAACGACGATTATCAGGGGTTAAGATAATGTTTTCTCAGCGGTGTATCATATTCCCGTAAAGAGAGGGCATTGCGACGCCGGGCATTTACCGCTACCTTAACCACACTTATTCATACCCTGAGGCGGAGCTTCGCCCCTTTGAA
Source organism: Citrobacter freundii (assembly GCF_029717145.1). NCBI lineage: Bacteria > Pseudomonadati > Pseudomonadota > Gammaproteobacteria > Enterobacterales > Enterobacteriaceae > Citrobacter > Citrobacter freundii. The sequence continues at coordinate 1,549,003 of NZ_CP099222.1, forward strand.
ATACCTTGCTTCTGTTCATGCAACCCTAAAAGTCTCACGCTACCTGTTCAGAGCGCTGGCGCTGCTGGTCTGGCTTCTGATTGCTTTTGCGAGTGTGTTCTACATTGTGAATGCGCTGCATCAGCGAGAATCGGAGATCCGTCAGGAGTTTACGCTTAGCTCCGATCAGGCGCAGCGCTACATTCAGCGCACGTCTGATGTGATCAAAGAGCTGAAATATATTGCAGAGAACCGCTTAACGGCGGAAAACGGCGTGATGTCGCTGCGGGCGCGGGATGACAAAACCGTTGTGCCTAATTTTGAGCCGTTGTTTGCTGATTCCGACTGTGCGGTGATGGGCAACGCCTGGCGTGGTTCACTGGAATCGCTGGCGTGGTTTATGCGCTACTGGCGCGACAATTTCTCCGCCGCCTATGACTTAAACCGCGTGTTTCTGATCGGCAGCGATAACCTGTGTATGGCCAACTTTGGTCTGCGTGATATGCCCGTTGAACGCGATGAGGCGTTGAAAGCGTTGCATGAACGCATCGTTAAGTACCGCAATGCGCCGCAGGACGAAAACGGCAATAACCTGTTCTGGATAAGCCAGGGGCCGCGTCCGGGCGTGGGCTATTTTTATGCGCTGACGCCGGTGTATCTGGCTAATCGCCTGCAGGCGCTACTCGGCGTTGAGCAGCCGATTCGTATGGAAAACTTCTTCACGCCGGGTAATCTGCCGATGGGCGTGACTATCCTTGATGAAAATGGTCACGCACTGATTTCTCTGGCTGGCCCTGAGGGGACGATCAAAGCTGAACCGCGCTGGATGCAGGAGCGTTCCTGGTTTGGTTATACGCCGGGTTTTCGCGAGCTGGTGCTGAAGAAAAATCTGCCGCCATCATCGCTCAGTATTGTGTATTCCGTCCCGGTCGATCTGGTGCTGGAACGTATTCGCATGTTGATCCTCAACGCTATTCTGTTGAATGTGCTGGTGGGCGCGGCGTTGTTTATGCTGGCACGTATGTATGAGCGACGTATTTTTATCCCTGCGGAAAGCGATGCCCAGCGTCTGGAAGAACATGAACAGTTTAACCGTAAAATTGTTGCCTCTGCGCCAGTCGGTATTTGTATTCTGCGCACTATCGACGGTATTAACATCCTGAGTAACGAGTTGGCGCATACCTATCTGAATATGTTGACCCACGAGGACAGGCAGCGGCTAACACAGATCATCTGCGGTCAGCAGGTTAATTTCGTTGATGTGCTCACCAGCAATAATACCAATCTGCAAATCAGCTTTGTGCATTCGCGCTATCGCAATGAAAACGTGGCGATTTGCGTACTGGTTGATGTTAGCGCACGTGTCAAAATGGAAGAGTCGCTGCAGGAGATGGCGCAGGCAGCGGAGCAGGCTAGCCAGTCTAAATCGATGTTCCTCGCCACAGTCAGCCATGAGCTGCGTACGCCGCTGTACGGCATTATCGGCAACCTGGATTTGCTGCAAACCAAAGAGTTGCCGAGTGGTGTCGATCGGTTGGTCACGGCGATGAACAACTCCTCAAGCCTGCTGCTGAAAATTATCAGCGATATTCTCGACTTCTCAAAAATTGAATCTGAACAGCTTAAGATTGAGCCGCGTGAGTTTTCACCGCGCGAGGTGATGAACCACATAACGGCCAACTACCTGCCGCTGGTGGTACGTAAGCAGCTGGGATTGTACTGTTTCATCGAACCGGATGTGCCGGTGGCGTTGAATGGCGATCCCATGCGCTTGCAGCAGGTGATCTCTAATCTGTTGAGCAATGCGATTAAGTTCACCGATACCGGCTGCATTGTGCTGCATGTGCAGCGTCATGGTGATTATCTCAGTATTCGCGTACGTGATACCGGCGTGGGTATTCCGGCCAAAGAAGTCGTGCGTCTGTTCGATCCGTTCTTTCAGGTCGGCACCGGGGTTCAGCGTAATTTCCAGGGGACCGGATTGGGGCTGGCGATTTGTGAAAAACTGATCAGCATGATGGATGGTGATATATCCGTCGATTCCGAACCCGGAATGGGCAGCCAGTTTACGGTGCGTATTCCACTGTATGGTGCGCAGTATCCGCTGAAGAAAAGTGTGGAAGGGCTGACCAATACCCGCTGCTGGCTGGCGGTACGTAATGCTTCACTGTATCGCTTTATCGAAGCCAGCCTGACGCGTAACGGGATGACGGTGCTGCGCTATGAAGGTCAGCAACCCGACGCTGATGACGTGCTGATTGCCGATGATGTGCAGGAACAGGCATGGCAGGGACGCGCCGCGGTGATTTTCTGTCGCCGACATATCGGCATTCCGCAGGAGAGAGCGCCGGGTGAGTGGGTGCACAGCGTGGCCTCACCGCACGAGCTGCCTGCGCTGCTGGCGCATATATATCGCGTTGAGCTGGAGGATGAAAATCTCTCCAGCGCGCTGCCTGCCCCGGATAAAATCGGCAGTACCCACGATGACATGATGATTCTGGTGGTTGACGATCATCCGATCAACCGCCGCTTGTTGGCCGATCAGTTGGGATCGTTGGGGTATCAGTGCAAAACCGCCAATGACGGTGTGGATGCGCTCAATGTGTTGAGCAAAAATCATATCGATATCGTGTTGAGCGACGTCAACATGCCGAATATGGACGGTTACCGCCTGACGCAACGCATTCGTCAGCTGGGGCTCACACTACCGGTGGTTGGCGTAACGGCGAACGCACTGGCAGAAGAGAAGCAGCGTTGTCTGGAGTCAGGGATGGATAGTTGCTTATCCAAGCCGGTGACGTTGGATGTGCTGAAGCAGACGCTGACGGTGTATGCGGAAAGAGTGAGAAAAACGCGGGGATAAAAAATGCCGGATGGCGGTGTTTGCCTTATCCGGCCTACGGAACATACCTCAATGAGGTATCGTTCGTAGGCCGGATAAACGTAGCGCCATCAGGCATGTTGATGGTAAAAGGAATCAGTCTTTGTCGGACGGGCTTAGCGTCACGGACGAGAGATAATTCAGCAGGGCGATATCGTTTTCAACACCCAGTTTCATCATCGCGGACTTTTTCTGGCTACTGATGGTTTTAATGCTGCGGTTGAGCTTTTTGGCGATTTCAGTGACCAGGAAACCTTCCGCGAACAGGCGCAGAACTTCGCTCTCTTTCGGCGAAAGACGTTTGTCACCATACCCGCTGGCACTGATTTTCTCCAGCAAACGAGAAACGCTTTCTGGGGTAAATTTCTTGCCTTTTTGCAGCGCCGCCAGTGCTTTTGGCAGATCCGTTGGCGCACCCTGTTTCAGCACGATCCCTTCAATGTCGAGATCCAGCACCGCGCTGAGGATCGCCGGGTTGTTGTTCATGGTCAGGACGATGATCGACAGGCTCGGGAAATGGCGCTTGATGTATTTAATTAACGTGATCCCGTCACCGTATTTATCTCCCGGCATAGAGAGATCGGTTATCAACACATGCGCGTCTAATTTCGGCAAATTGTTGATCAGTGCAGTGGAGTCTTCAAATTCGCCGACAACGTTCACCCATTCGATTTGCTCAAGTGATTTACGAATACCGAACAGTACAATCGGATGGTCATCGGCAATAATTACGTTCATAGTGTTCATGTATTGGGCTACCTTGCTACAGCAAGCTCTTGACGTAAGTGTCAATGTCGCTGATGTACTTTTCTATACCTGGAGCATCTTTTTCTTGAATAAGATGTTCCAGCGCTTCACATAACTGCTTGCCGGGTACCAGATTAAGCATGGCAAACACGCCTTTCAGGCGATGGGCGGTTTGGGCTAACGCAGCGAAATCGCTGGTTTCCGCCTCAGTATACAACCTCTTAACATCATCCGGTACTGTGTCTACAAAGAGTGCATAGTAACCACTGGCATGAAGTTCGGCGTTTTCATCTCCGCCGAGGGGGATTTCCTGGATCTCTTCCTGCGCCAGCTGCTCTTCTATTAGCTCGAGGACAGCTTCCTGCATAGCATTGCTCATATTAAAGTTGACGCGCAGCTGGCCAGGGCCAATTTTGCGTACGCCAGACTCATCATCGCTTAAAAGCAAGCCCGAGGCAGTAAGATTAGACGGATTATCAGTTAAAAAGAGATCATATTCTTGACTACTCAACCGTTCATCGGGCGTGATGCAGGTGGCTCCCCAGTTTTCTAGCTGACGTAATACGATGCTACGTACCTCACTGGAGGTGACATCAACCATCACGCAGACGTCATCCAACAGGCGCTCTTCAATGTCAACATGTTGGTCATGCAGCGGCATTTTAACATGGACGATATAACGCGTTCCAAGTTCTTCACGCGCTTTGATATTCAGGTGCCCGCCCAGTTTACGGGCCAGCTGATCGCATAGCCAAAAGGTCAGCGGGTTGGCTTTGCCATAGCGATCGCCCTGCGTTTCATTGATGAACGGAAAATGTAGATTATCAATTTCATTCAACGTTACGCCTTCACCAGTATCCAGAATACGGAAGGTCAGGCGCTCTGCCTCTGATTCATCCTGGTCAACTTCGAGGGTAATTTTCCCAATTTGCGTGGTGGTTACCGCGTATTGAATCAACAGCAGCAGAATACGGCGCAGGGCGTCACGGTCGCCGCGGCGTTCATCGCTGGCGCTGAGGTTATTTTTAATCAGCAGCTGCAGGCCTTTGCGTTTAATGACTGGCAGAACGTCAGGCACCACTTCATCAATTAACGTTTGAACGGAGAACAGCGTGGACTCGCTTTTCCAGCTGTCGCTCTCGAGAATATTGGCCAACTGAATTTCATCAACCATTCGCACCAGCACATCGGCCTGATTTGCCAGTTTTTGGCTGTCAGGCGTATTGAGTGCGGCGGCATTAACGGCCAGTATTCTGGCCGGATCTTTCAGGGCACTGCCGATATTCTGCATAAACGCGGCGCGGGCCTGCTGATTTTTCTCATACAGGCGCTGGGCTTGTTTCAGTTTTTTATTCACCAGCACTTCTTTGTCCTGGTCGCGAATAATAAAGATCTGCGTACGCGGTGATATCTGGCTGCGGAACAGTCGGATTTCATACAGTTCATTATTAATGGTGGCCTGGATCACGCCCTGATGCTGCTCAGCCATGCTGGTTATGTTTTGCAAATTCAAATGCGGCAGCAGGTGGTCGGCAATTTTATTGCTGATGACCGTACGGTTAGCCTCCTGATCGTGCACCAATAAGCCCAGCGGCAGCAGTGAAACAATCTCTTCGTTGATTGCTCGCAAAACGCGTAATTCATTATTGGCGGCAAGATTTGGCGCCACGTCGGTCGAGCGGGCAGGGAGGTGGCGAAAGGTGGTATAGCCAAATAACGCCAGTGCCAGCAATGCGATGTTCAGCAACAGCGGCAGCAGGATATTTTGCAAGGTGTCGAGCAGCAATGAACCGAACGGGACCTGCCAGACCAGTCGCATATCCGTTGAGTTTAGCGCCGATGAAATCTCAATTTTGGCGTTATTGAAGCTGATACTGACGCTGTCAGGCGACTCTTTTTCATTACTGTGCTCGACCGTTGAGGTGGCATCAGGTTCCAAATGAAAACTGTCCAGCGGCATGCCTGGCGGGATCAGATCATTAATGGGCAGGTCAAACGCCACCACGGTGGCCAGATGTCCCGGCTGATTAAAGGTGGTACGCAGTGTGAAGTAATGGCCGTTTTGCCAGACCAGGCGGCGCAGCGAGGAGAAGCTTTCACGTTCATCCAGCGCATTGGCCTGCTGTAGCATTTCTGCACGGCGCGAATCGACGATATTACCAATCGTCGACTCTTTAAAGCCGGAGGTCAGATCTTTCAGTGGCAACGTCGAAATCAGGATCAGGCTGTTGTCCTGGCCATTGAGATAATACATTGACCATGGGACATTCTCGGCTCCCCACAGGGTATCCAGGTAGGTTGAGATACGCTGGGTCATCTCCAGCGTTGAGCTGTCATGCGAGCCAAAAATAAGCGCTTCGGTTTTTCTGCGTGGTTTCTCAAGATAGTAGATATCTTGTTTCAAACGGGTTTCTTGTAGTCCATCCGCTGTGGCGGATTGCGGGGTGGCGGCAATATTGTCATAAATTTGCCACGTGACGTACCGCCAGGTATCTACTCGTTTATGGATGGCATGCGTGATATCGACAATCTGATAGCTCTTATCTTTTAGCCAGGTGTTGACCGCGCTCTGGACCATCACGCCCATCATCACTAACAGCACAACGATCAGTAATAAGAAGAAACGGGTAATACTTCCCGGAAGTAGGGAAAATCGGGTAGAAGCCGTTGTGTCTGACTGACTCATTCGTGTTTAAGACCTGTTAGAACGATGCTTAAGATGAAGGGGCAGTATAAAGGGTAATGGATGAATTGCCATACTCTCGCAGCACCGGACGCATGGCATGTGTTTACCGCACATCTTGCTTCGTCACGGCGTGGTCAATCTGTACAGCCCACCGTGTCAGGTACAAATAGAAATTTTGAACCTAAGAAATTAGCATTAAATAACAAGAAATTATTAGATAAGCTTAGGTGTGATTAATACACAAAGAAATAGTTAATAATTGTTATAGTTTTTCGTTGGTAGCACAGGACTGTCAGTTTTGTGTAAATTAGGGTAAAAAAAAACCGAACGCAGAGCATTCGGTTGAAATAGGGGTAAACAGACATTCAAGAATGAATGACGGTAATAAATAAAGTTAATGATGATAGCAGTGCTATTTTAGTTGCGAGTGAAGATTTTGTTTTGTCATTCAGTGCTATGAGTTTTTCGAATGCAATTAGTTGATTTATATCGTTATATGTATGTTTCTTGACTATTTGTGCTTATTTTGCTCATTTTTGATTTTTAAAAAGTTCCCTGATATTAACATTTTGAAACATCTATGTAGATAAATGAAACACCTTTAAAGTTTTAGTATCATATTCGTGTTGGATTATTCTGTGTTTTTGCGGAGAATGAAGTTGCCGACTGGTTAATGAACGTAATCAGTATGCAGTGGCATAAAAAAAGCAATAAAGGCATATAACAGAGGGTTAATAACATGAAAGTCAAAGTACTGTCCCTCCTGGTCCCAGCTCTGCTGGTAGCAGGTACCGCGAATGCGGCTGAAATTTACAACAAAGACGGCAACAAATTAGATCTGTACGGTAAAGTCGACGGTCTGCACTATTTCTCCGATAACAAAGGTGATGATGGTGACAAGACTTATATGCGTATCGGCTTCAAAGGCGAAACTCAGGTTAACGACCAACTGACCGGTTACGGCCAGTGGGAATACCAGATTCAGGGTAACGCGGCTGAAAGTGAAAACAACGCCTGGACCCGTGTGGCGTTTGCGGGTCTGAAATTCGCTGATGCCGGTTCTTTCGATTACGGTCGTAACTACGGTGTTACTTATGATGTAACGTCCTGGACCGACGTCCTGCCGGAATTCGGCGGCGATACCTACGGTGCTGATAACTTCATGCAGCAGCGTGGTAACGGCTTTGCGACCTACCGTAACACCGATTTCTTCGGCCTGGTTGATGGTCTGAATTTTGCCCTGCAGTACCAAGGTAAAAACGGTAGTGTAAGCGGTGAAAATGATACGGGCCGTGGTACGTTGAAACAGAATGGTGACGGCTTCGGTGGTTCACTGACTTATGATCTTGGTGCTGGTTTTGGTATCGGTGGTGCAATCACTTCCTCCAAACGTACTGCAGATCAGAATGCGGCTGGCGTGTATGGTAGTGGTGATCGTGCGACGGTTTACACCGGTGGCCTGAAATATGATGCCAATAATGTATATCTGGCGGCACAGTATTCTCAGACTTACAACGCAACCCGTTTTGGTGATTCTAAATCTACCAATGGCAATGACATCTACGGTTTTGCTGATAAAGCGCAGAACTTCGAAGTTGTTGCACAGTACCAGTTTGACTTCGGTCTGCGCCCTTCAGTGGCTTACCTGCAGTCAAAAGGTAAAGACATCACTAACGGTAGCACCAACTTTGGCGACCAGGATATCCTGAAATATGTTGATGTTGGCGCGACTTACTACTTCAACAAAAACATGTCTACCTATGTTGATTACAAAATCAACCTGCTGGATGACAACGAGTTCACTCAACGTGCCGGTATAGCTACCGATGATATCGTAGCGCTGGGTCTGGTTTACCAGTTCTAATCTGTGTTCATTGTTATTAAAAGGCCCTGCGGGGCCTTTTTTAATGCCGTTATTCCGGCGTACAGGCAACCCTTTTTGGTGTACTCTTGCGTCCGTTCGCATGAGGATAATCACGTATGGATATGAATTTTTGCCGCGCAGCCCTGTTGGCTGTGACGATCTTTTTTGTCGGCTGCGATAACGCACCAAAGCCGGTTCAGACCACACCGCCTGCGGCCACCGTACTGGAAGGCAAAACGATGGGCACCTTCTGGCGGGTTAGCGTGGTGAACGTTGATGCTAAACGCGCCGAAGAACTGCGGGTCAAGATCCAGACGCAGCTTGATGCTGACGATCAGCTGCTCTCTACCTATAAAAACGATTCTGCGCTGATGCGTTTTAACTTGTCGAAAAGCCTGTCGCCCTGGCCGGTCAACGATGCCATGGCGGATATCATCACCTCGGCGCTGCGTATTGGCGCGAAAACCGATGGCGCGATGGACATCACCGTCGGCCCGTTGGTTAACCTGTGGGGATTTGGTCCGGACAAGCAGCCGCTGCATATCCCCACGCAGGCACAAATTGATGCCGCAAAAGCACAAACCGGGCTGCAGCACCTGAGCGTAATCAATGACACGCGGCAGAACTATCTGCAGAAAGATCTACCGGATCTGTATGTCGATCTCTCTACCGTTGGTGAAGGTTATGCTGCCGATCATCTGGCCCGACTGATGGAGCAGGAGGGGATCGCCCGTTATCTGGTGTCCGTTGGTGGGGCGCTGAACAGCCGGGGGATGAACGCCGAGGGACGTCCGTGGCGAGTAGCGATCCAGAAACCCACAGATCGGGAAAACGCGGTGCAGGCGGTTGTAGATATTAACGGTCATGGCATCAGCACGTCCGGCAGCTATCGCAATTATTACGAACTGGACGGAAAGCGTCTGTCGCATGTTATCGATCCGCAAACCGGTCGGCCAATTGAGCATAATCTGGTCTCGGTGACGGTGATTGCGCCTACGGCACTGGAAGCCGACGGCTGGGATACCGGCCTGATGGTGCTCGGCACGGATAAAGCCAAAGAGGTGGTGCGTCGTGAAGGGCTGGCGGTTTATATGATTGTCAAAGAAGGCGAGGGGTTTAAAACCTGGATGTCGCCGCAGTTCGAAAGCTTTCTGGTCAGCGATAAAAATTAAAAAGCAAGATTGCAGGTTTTTACGCCCTGCAATGCGGACACACTGAGGCTAAGCACTATGCTTAACAAAGGAGTCCATTATGAACAATCTTCAACGCGTAACCGATGAGGACCGTTGGCAGTCTGTGTTACAGCGTGATGCGGACGCTGACGGTCAGTTTGTTTTTGCCGTACAGACCACGGGTATCTTTTGTCGACCGTCATGTCGGGCTAAACATGCGCTGCGTAAAAATGTCCGTTTCTTTGCCGATGCCGGGCAGGCGTTAGCGGCAGGATTTCGTCCCTGCAAACGCTGTCAGCCGGAGAAAGCCAACGCGCAGCAGCAGCGGCTGGAGAAGATTAGCCTGGCCTGCCAGTTGTTAGAGCAGGAGTCGCCGCTCACGCTGGAGGCTTTAGCTCAGCAGGTGGCGATGAGCCCGTTTCATCTACATCGTCTGTTTAAAGCTACGACGGGCATGACGCCGAAAGCGTGGCAGCAGTCCTGGCGCGTCAGGCGTTTGCGTGACGCGCTGGCGAAAGGCGCACCGGTGACCCAGGCGATTTTGAATGCCGGCTTCCCCGACAGCAGCAGCTATTACCGTAAAGCGGATGGAGCGCTGGGCATGACGGCAAAGCAGTTTCGTCAAGGCGGCGATAAGCTGGCGATTCGCTATACCGTGGCGGACTGCGCACTGGGCCGCTGCCTGGTAGCGGAAAGTGAACGCGGTATCTGCGCAATTTTACTCGGCGACGACGATGCTACGCTGGTATCTGAGCTGCATGAACTGTTTCCTGCAGCACGTGGTGTGCCTGCGGATCCCGATTTTCAACAGCGTGTGCGCGAAGTGATCGCGGTCATTAACTCACGCAATACCCCATTGTCGCTGCCGCTGGATATTCGGGGAACCGCGTTTCAGCAGCAGGTGTGGCAGGCGCTGCGTGACATTCCCTGTGGCGAAACGGTGAGCTACCAGCAGTTGGCGAATGCCGTGGGGAAACCGAAAGCGGTGCGCGCTGTGGCGAGTGCCTGCGGAGCAAATAAGCTGGCGATTGTGATCCCGTGTCATCGGGTGATCCGCGGCGATGGCGCGCTTTCGGGTTATCGCTGGGGCGTCGCCCGCAAGGCGCAACTGCTGCACCGTGAAACCACAGGTGAGGACAGATAATGCTCGATCTCTTTGCGCAGGCAAAACCCTGGCAGGAGCCGCTGGCGTCCGGTGCGGTCATTTTGCGCCGTTTTGCGTTTGATGCCGCGCCTTCTTTATTACAGGAAATGGCGGTTGTCGTCAGACAATCGCCGTTTCGCCAGATGGTGACCCCCGGCGGATATACGATGTCGGTGGCGATGACCAACTGTGGTCAATTGGGGTGGACGACCGATCAGCATGGCTACCTCTATTCTCCGGTCGATCCGTTGACCGGTAGCGCCTGGCCGCGTTTACCTGACGTTTTTGCCGAACTGTGTCAACAAGCGGCGACCGCTGCGGGCTATCCCGATTTCCGACCAGATGCCTGTTTGATCAACCGCTATACGCCAGGGGCAAAACTGTCGTTGCATCAGGATAAAGACGAACCCGACCTGCAAGCGCCCATTGTTTCTGTCTCGCTGGGCCTGCCGGCAATCTTTCAGTTCGGTGGTCTGAAGCGCAACGATCCGTTAAAGCGGCTGCTGCTGGAACACGGTGATGTGGTGGTGTGGGGCGGGAAATCACGCTTGTTTTATCATGGTATACAGCCGCTTAAGACTGGCTACCATCCGTTGACAACGGACTGCCGTTACAATCTGACTTTTCGTCGGGCGAGTAAAGAAGAATAAAAATAAGAATTATTATTGCTGTCGGCGAAGAGATGTTTAAACTGCGGGCTGTTATTACTTGTCCGGGTTGAACACATGGAACTTTTACTTCTTGTCTGGCGGCAGTATCGCTGGCCATTTATCAGCGTCATGGCGCTCAGCCTTGCCAGTGCTGCGTTGGGGATTGGGCTGATTGCGTTTATCAACCAGCGCCTGATTGAAACGGTCGACACCACGCTTATGGTGCTGCCGGAGTTTCTCGGCCTGCTGCTGTTGCTGATGATCGTGACCCTTGGTTCACAGCTGGCGTTGACCACGCTGGGACACCACTTTGTCTACCGTCTGCGTAGCGAATTTATCAAACGTATTCTGGATACTCACGTCGAGCGCATCGAACAGCTCGGTAGCGCCGCGTTGCTGGCTGGCTTAACCAGCGATATCCGCAATATCACCATCGCCTTTGTCCGCCTGCCGGAGCTGGTGCAGGGGATTATATTGACCGTCGGGTCTGCGGCATATCTGGCGATGCTGTCGACCAAAATGTTGCTGGTGACGGCAATCTGGATGGCGATCACCATCTGGGGTGGATTTGTGCTGGTGGCGCGGGTGTACAAACACATGGCCACGTTGCGTGAAACCGAAGACAAGCTGTACAACGATTACCAGACGGTGCTGGAAGGGCGCAAAGAGCTGACCCTTAACCGTGAACGTGCTGAGCATATTTTTAATCAACTGTACGTCCCGGATGCCAAAGAGTACCGCCACCATATTATTCGTGCCGATACCTTCCACCTGAGCGCGGTCAACTGGTCGAATATTATGATGTTGGGTGCCATTGGCCTGGTGTTCTGGATGGCTAACAGCCTCGGCTGGGCGGATACCAACGTCGCGGCAACCTATTCGCTGACGCTGCTGTTCCTGCGTACGCCGCTGCTGTCTGCCGTTGGCGCGCTGCCCACGCTGCTCACCGCCCAGGTGGCGTTTAATAAACTGAATAAATTTGCACTGGCACCGTTCAAGGCTGAATTCCCTCGTCCTACTGCATTCCCAAACTGGAAAACGCTCGAGCTACGTAACGTAGTTTTCCACTATCAGGACAATGCTTTCTCCGTTGGGCCGGTCAATCTGACCATTCACCGTGGCGAGCTGATCTTCCTGATTGGCGGCAATGGCAGCGGGAAATCTACGCTGGCCATGTTACTGACTGGGTTATACCAGCCGCAGTCTGGCGAGATCCTGCTCGACGGTAAGGCGGCGGCGGTCGACAAACCTGAAGACTACCGCAAGCTGTTCTCCGCCGTGTTTACCGACGTCTGGCTGTTTGACAAACTGCTGGGGCCGGAAGGTCAATCGGCCAACCCGGCGCTGGTCGATAAGTGGCTGGAACATCTGCAGATGGCGCACAAGCTGGAGTTGAACGACGGGCGCATTCTGAATCTTAAGCTGTCGAAAGGGCAGAAAAAACGCGTGGCGCTGCTGCTGGCGTTAGCCGAGGAACGCGACATTATTCTGCTGGATGAATGGGCTGCCGATCAGGACCCGCACTTCCGGCGCGAATTCTACCAGGTGCTGTTGCCGTTGATGCAAGAGATGGGCAAAACCATTTTTGCCATTAGTCACGATGATCACTACTTTATTCATGCCGATCGCTTGCTTGAGATGCGCAATGGCCAGCTGACTGAGCTGTTGGGCGACGATCGCGACGCTGCCTCGCGTGATGCCGTCGCACGTACTGCCTGAATCGGTGAGTTGTTACCCGATGGCACTACGCTTATCGGGCCTATAACTCCGCGTGCCGCCGGTTTTTTATCCATCCGGCGGCTTCGTTTATTGTTATTTACATAATTCGGCATCATGATTAATGATATTTCATATCATGGATTTATGATTGATGTCCGTAATAAACAAAAATAGCGCCAGGCTACGTGATGAAGAACGTGCCCGCCTGATCTGGCTGCTGACCACTGATAAAGCCATTATTTCAACGCTGTTGGGCAAGCTTACCCTGGCTGAGCAATATGACGTCGGTACGCTTGCCGACGATATTGCTGAGGTAGGGGCGCTGGTGGAGCATTTGCCGCCACCCGATCTGGCCGATACCCTCGAAGCATTACCCTCCGAAGAGCGTCACGCGCTGTGGCGGCTGATCCAAAGCGACAAGCGTGGTTATGTGTTGCTGGAGGCGTCTGAAAACGTCTGGGACGATCTGATCGATGAAATGTCGGACCGGGAATTGCTCGACGCGCTGCAATACCTCGACATCGACGAGCAGATTTACGTGGTGCAGCATTTACCGCGTAACCTGACCGGTCGACTGCTGGCGACGTTACCGGCGGAAGAGCGGGCGCGCGTGCGCCAGGTGATGCACTACGAGAAGAATCGCGTCGGTGCGATCATGGAGTTCGAGGTCATTACCGTGCGCCCGGACGTGACGCTGGAGGTGGTACAACGCTACCTGCGACGGCTGGGTAAAATGCCGGAGAACACCGATAAACTCTTCGTCACCGACCGCAATAAAGTGCTGGTGGGCGAGCTGACGTTAACCCGTATTCTGCTCAATGACGTGCAACGCAAAGTCAGTGAGGTGATGGAAGACGATCCGCTCACCTTTGCTCCGGAAGATATCGCCGAGCACGCCGCGCGTACCTTTGAACGTGATAACCTGGTCAGTGCGGCGGTGGTGGACCCAACCGGCAAGCTGATGGGGCGTTTAACCATCGATGAGATCGTCGATGTGGTGTATGAAGAAACGGACACCGATCTGCGCCGGATGGGGGGCTTAAGCGCCGGAGAAGATGTCTTTGCCCCGGTTACCAAAGCGGTAAAAACCCGTTGGGCCTGGCTGGCCGTTAATCTCTGTACCGCATTTATCGCATCGCGCGTCATCGACGGTTTTGAACACACGATTTCACAGTTGGTGGCGCTGGCCTCGCTCATGCCCATCGTGGCGGGGATCGGCGGCAATACCGGTAATCAGACCATCACCATGATTGTCCGCGCACTGGCGCTGCAAAACATTCAGCCAGGAAACCTTACGTTCCTGATCCTGCGCGAAATGGGCGTGGCGGTGATTAACGGGCTGGTCTGGGGCGGGATTATGGGCGGCATCACCTGGTGGTTGTACGATGACATGGCGCTCGGCGGCGTGATGACCCTGGCAATGATGCTTAATCTGTTAATGGCAGCGCTGATGGGGGTGATTATTCCAATGACCATGGTCAAGCTGGGGCGCGACCCGGCGATCGGCTCAAGCGTGATGATCACCGCTATTACCGACACCGGCGGGTTCTTTATTTTTCTCGGTCTGGCGACGCTGTTTTTGGTGTAGTCGGGCGTTTGCCTCTGACGATGCGCGGTAGGACCAGCATCGTCAATACCCCGGCAACCACGCCAATAGCCAGGTTGCCGGTCGACACCGTTGCAGCAACGGTAATCAGCATCACCAGCGTTTCGCTGACCGGCATTTTCGCCAGTGTCGCTGGCTGAATGCTGTGCCAACTGAACGTTTTCACCGCCACAATGACCATAATACCTGCCAGCACTGACATGGGGATTTTTGCCATCATGTCGCTTAACGCAGTGACCAACAGCAGCAAGACCAGCCCAGCGGCGAACGTGGAGACGCGGCTGCGTCCTTTACCCATCTCAACGTTAACAATCGTTTGACCAATCATCGCGCATCCGGCGATACCGCCATATAACCCGGCCAGAATATTGGCTATCCCCAGCCCCGTACTTTCACGATTTTTATTCGAGGGCGTGACCGTCAGATCGTCAACCAGTCGGGCGGTAAGCAGCGACTCCATCAAGCCGACAAAGGCAATACTCAGCGCGCAGGGCCAGATAATCGCCAACGTGTGCAGGTTGAGAGGCACCAACAGCTGCGTGAATCCGGGTAATCCACCGCTCAATGAGCCTTCGTCACCGACGGTAGGCAACAACTGCCCGCTGGTCACGGTGAAGACCGTCAGCAGCACGATGGCAATCAGCGGCGCGGGAATGCTTTTAATAAACCGCGGTACCCACAGCACGATAAGCAGCGTCAGAACAAACAGCCCCCAAATCAACGGGCTTTTACTCCAGAAGTGCGGAACCTGAGCAAAGAAGATCAAGATGCCTAGCGCGTTAACAAAGCCGGTCATCACGGCCCCAGGGATAAAACGCATCAGTCGTGCCATCCCCAATACACCAAACAGGATTTGGATAACCCCGGCCAGCAGCACCGCGGGCAGGATGTACTGTACGCCGTGCTGATGCACCATTGGGCCAATCACCAGCGCCACCGATCCGGCTGCGGCGGTAACCATGGCCGGACGTCCGCCTAAAAAGGACATCGCCAGACACAGGACAACCGAGGCTATCAGGCTGACTTTGGGGTCTACGCCGGCGATAACAGAAAACGAGATCACTTCCGGGATCAGCGCCAGCGCCGTGACCACGCCGGCCAGTGTTTCGCGCATCAGCAGGCGGGGTTGACGCAGCACAACGCCGACGGAATGTTCCGCCACGGCGGCAGGGGATGAATCAGTCGCAGACATAGTTACTCTCAGGTCAGAAATGGCCTGATAACAGCAGACCGGCAGGCATCCGTGCGGTGAATAGCAAAGCGCTGCATAGTACCCGCCTGACGGGTAGGTTTCCAGAAATGATTGTCAATAACCGTATAAAGAATCAACCTATTAATAACATTTTTAAAATTTAAACATAAATTATAAACAATATTTTATTATTTTTTACTTAAGTGTTACCGTTGGGCCGTTCGATTTTCACCTGCATGAAAAGCAAAAAGCGATACTAAAAGTAAGGCATTAACATTATGAAAAAAGTGACAGCCATGCTCTTCACCATGGCCCTGGGGCTGAATGTTGTCTCGATGGCGGCAAAAGCGAAAGCAGTGGAAGAGCAGGAAACGGATGTACTGTTGATTGGCGGCGGCATCATGAGCGCCACATTGGGAACCTATTTACAGGAACTGGAACCACAATGGTCTATGATCATGGTCGAGCGACTGGATGGGGTGGCCGAGGAGAGTTCAAACGGCTGGAACAATGCCGGCACGGGCCACTCCGCGCTGATGGAACTGAACTACACGCCGAAAAAAGCCGACGGTACTGTCAGCATTGAAAAGGCCGTTGAAATTAACGAAGCCTTCCAGATTTCCCGCCAGTTTTGGGCCTATCAGGTCAACAACGACGTGATGCATGACCCACGCTCATTTATCACTACCGTTCCCCACATGAGCTTTGTCTGGGGGGATGAGAACGTTAACTTCCTGCGCGCGCGTTATAAAGCCCTGCAGCAAAGTTCGCTGTTCCGTGGCATGCGCTACTCCGAAGATCACGCCCAGATCAAAGAGTGGGCACCGCTGGTGATGGAAGGACGCGATCCAAACCAGAAAGTGGCAGCAACGCGTACCGAGATTGGGACTGACGTCAACTACGGCGAAATTACGCGCCAGCTGATCGCCTCGTTACAGAAAAAACCTAACTTTGCGCTGCAACTCAGTACCGAAGTACGGGGTTTTAAGCGTAACGCTGATAACAGCTGGACTGTTACGGTTGCCGATCTGAAAAACAACGCAGCGGAACGCGACATCAAGGCGAAGTTTGTCTTTATTGGCGCCGGTGGCGCTGCGCTGAAACTGTTGCAGGAAACCGACATCCCGGAAGCGAAAGGCTACGGCGGATTCCCGGTTGGCGGACAGTTCCTGGTGGCGGAAAACCCGGATGTGGTGAATCGCCACCTGGCGAAAGTATACGGTCAGGCTTCTGTCGGTGCACCGCCGATGTCCGTACCGCACATTGACACCCGTATTCTGGATGGCAAACGCGTGGTGCTGTTTGGGCCGTTTGCGACCTTCTCCACCAAGTTCCTGAAAAACGGTTCATTGTGGGATCTGCTGAGTTCTACCACCACTTCAAACGTTATGCCGATGATGAATGTGGGTCTGGATAATTTCGATCTGGTGAAATATCTGGTCAGCCAGGTCATGCTCAGCGACGACGACCGTTTTGCTGCGCTGCAGGAATACTACCCGCAGGCGAAGAAAGAAGACTGGCGTTTGTGGCAGGCGGGCCAGCGCGTGCAGATCATCAAAAGTGATGAAGACAAGGGCGGCGTTCTGCGTCTGGGGACCGAAGTGGTGAGCGACAAAGACGGCACGATTGCCGCACTGTTGGGTGCATCACCGGGCGCGTCAACGGCGGCACCGATCATGCTGCATCTGATGGAAAAAGTGTTTAAAGATAAAGTCGCCAGCCCGCAATGGCAGGCGAAGCTGAAAACGATTATTCCGTCTTACGGCACCAAGCTGAACGGTAACGTCGAGGCCACGGAACAAGAGCTGCAGTACACCAGTGGCGTTCTGGGTCTGAAATACGATAAACCGCAGGTGGCTGATGAAACGCCTCAACCGCAGTTAAAACCTCAGGCTCAACCGCAGCCAGAGCAGAAAGCGGTTGCGGATATCGCACTGTAATCGCATGGTTGCATGCCGGATGGCGCTGCGCTTATCCGGCCTACAACACGCTATACGTAGGCCGGATAAGGCGGTACGCCGCCATCCGGCACATTCTCATTTATCGCGCGACTGCGTCCTGAATCTTCTCTTCTGCTTTCCAGATACGGTATTTTACTTCTACGTTTTCCGGGGTGTAGACCACAATCGGTAATTTGCTGTTGTAACGCAGCATACCGTCGTCACCTAAATGAGCGGTAATAAACTTCTTCTCTTTCTTGCCGTCCGGGCAGGCCATCATGGTTGACACCGGAGAGGTAACTTTGTCGAATACGTAGTAGTCATAACCCCAACCTTCCAGCGTTTTGCTGTCCAGTTCTCCACCCAGGCGATGCTGGTTGCAGTCAACGTCCAGCGTTTGGCCGATCAGCAGTTCTACCTTTAGAGTAGATTCATCTTTCTCAGGAGTAAGCTGGATAACCTGGCGTTTCATCCCTTTGTCTGCTTTCGGATACGGGGCGACTTTTTCCAGCGGCTGCGCGGGAGTATCACTGGTTGCTGCCCATGCAGAGGTGCTGGCAAACGTGGCTAACAGGATGGCAGGGACGATGGTCTTCATCTTATTGTTCACAGTGTTTCCTTTCTTCTGTCTTCTGAACGTGTTTTTCGCAGATTAGCATATTCACATGCGCTATTAATCTAAATTTACTTATATTTAAGGTGTATTAATTGAATGTTTAATTATTAACTAGAGATATATGCTAAGAATTATCCTATTTTTAAGATTATTCTCTTGTATATGTATTCGCTATATAATTGTTTATATAACTCATTGAAATGTGAGTAAAAGCGCGTTTTTTTATACCAACCCTACACTCTTTTGATCCGGCAACAGCATTTACCCCGATTGGGGTATGCACCTCTAACACATCCTGAAATATCTTACTGTTAAAAATAACTACTCATAAATAGTGCGGTTACTTATTGTCGTTCAACCCGCTCAGGGAGAGCGTCATTTATGGAAGGACAATGTCATGGTTGATTTATCCCGTCGAGGCATGTTGACAGGTAGCTGGCGTAACGCCAGTACGGGGATCCGTCCGCCGTGGAGCATGGAAGAATCTCACTTTCTGGCGCATTGCCTGCGTTGTGACGCCTGCGTCCAGGCGTGTGAAACCGGCATCCTGCAGCGAGGCCAGGGCGGTTTTCCGAGCGTAAATTTCAAACACGGCGAGTGCAGCTTTTGTTACGCCTGCGCAGAGGCCTGTCCCGAATCACTCTTTCTTCCGCGCCACACCAGGGCCTGGGATCTGAATGTTACGATCGGTGAAAACTGTCTCGCCAATCAATCTGTAGAGTGTCATCGCTGTCAGGATAGCTGTGAACCCATGGCCATTACCTTTCGCCCCACGCTGTCCGGTATATATCAGCCACAGCTCGACAATCAAGCCTGTAGCGGATGTGGTGCGTGTGTCGCGACCTGTCCGGTATCAGCCATTAATGCGGAGTACCACCATGGACACTAACTGGCAGGTTTGCAGCCTGGTCGTTCAGGCCAAAAGTCAGCACATCAACGATATCGCTACGCAGTTACGTACATTTCCAGGTTGTGAAGTTGCACTCAGCGATGTGGAAAGCGGCCAACTGATTGTGGTGGTAGAAGCAGAACACAGTGAAACACTAATGAAAACAATTGAGTCAGTGCGCAACGTTGCGGGCGTACTGGCGGTGTCGCTGGTTTATCACCAGCAGGATGAGCAAGGTGAGGAAACACCATGAAACTCAGTCGTCGTAGCTTTATGAAAGCTAACGCCGTTGCGGCCGCTGCGGCGGCTGCCGGGTTAAGCGTGCCGGGCGTTGCCCGCGCGGTAGTCGGTCAGCAAGAAGCGATCAAATGGGACAAAGCCCCGTGCCGTTTTTGCGGTACTGGCTGTGGCGTATTGGTTGGCACCCAGCAAGGCCGTGTTGTGGCATGCCAGGGTGACCCGGAAGCGCCGGTTAACCGTGGACTTAACTGTATTAAAGGGTATTTCCTACCCAAAATCATGTACGGAAAAGACCGTTTAACGCAGCCAATGCTGCGCATGAAGGACGGGAAATATCACAAAGAAGGCGAGTTCACCCCGATTAGCTGGGATCAGGCCTTTGATGTGATGGAAGAAAAATTCAAAACGTCGCTGAAAGAGAAAGGACCTGATGCCATCGGCATGTTTGGTTCCGGTCAGTGGACCATCTGGGAAGGCTACGCCGCCGCGAAGCTGTTCAAAGCCGGTTTCCGTACCAACAATATCGACCCGAACGCACGTCACTGCATGGCGTCGGCGGTGGTTGGCTTTATGCGTACCTTTGGTATGGATGAGCCGATGGGCTGCTATGACGATATCGAACATGCGGATGCGTTCGTGCTGTGGGGTGCGAACATGGCGGAAATGCACCCAATTCTGTGGTCGCGCATCACTAACCGTCGTCTGTCCGATCCCAACGTCAACGTTGCGGTTCTCTCTACCTATCAGCATCGTAGCTTTGAGCTGGCAGATAACGGCATGGTCTTCACGCCGCAAAGCGACCTGGTGATCCTCAACTACATCGCCAACTATATCATTCAAAACAATGCGATAAACCAGGATTTCTTCAGCAAACACGTTAACCTGCGCAAAGGTGCGACGGATATTGGCTACGGCTTACGCCCAACGCATCCGCTGGAAAAAGCCGCGAAAAACCCAGGTTCCGATGCGTCTGAGCCGATCAGCTTCGAAGAGTACAAGGCGTTTGTTGCGGACTATACGCTGGATAAAACCGCAGAAATGACCGGTGTGCCGAAAGATCAGCTGGAACAGCTGGCGCAACTGTATGCCGATCCGAAGAAGAAAGTTATCTCCTACTGGACGATGGGCTTTAACCAGCATACTCGCGGCGTATGGGCCAATAACCTGGTCTATAACCTGCACCTGCTAACCGGCAAAATCTCTCAACCTGGCTGCGGACCGTTCTCGCTGACCGGTCAGCCTTCCGCCTGTGGTACCGCCCGTGAAGTGGGGACGTTCTCTCACCGTCTGCCTGCGGACATGGTGGTGACTAACGAGAAGCACCGCGATATCTGTGAAAAACACTGGAATCTTCCGACCGGCACCATCCCGGCGAAAGTCGGTCTGCACGCCGTGGCGCAGGACCGTGCGCTGAAAGACGGCAAGCTGAATGTCTACTGGGTGATGTGTAACAACAACATGCAGGCCGGGCCAAACATCAACGAAGAGCGTATGCCGGGTTGGCGCGATCCGCGCAACTTTATCATCGTGTCCGATCCGTATCCGACTGTCAGCGCTCTGGCTGCCGACCTGATCCTGCCGACCGCAATGTGGGTAGAAAAAGAAGGGGCCTACGGTAACGCCGAGCGTCGTACTCAGTTCTGGCGTCAGCAAATTAAAGCGCCGGGTGAAGCGAAGTCTGACCTGTGGCAAATGGTGCAGTTTGCCCGTCGTTTCAAAACCGAAGAGGTCTGGCCGGAGGAACTGCTGGCACAGAAACCGGAGCTGCGCGGTAAAACGCTGTACGACGTCCTGTTCGCCACGCCTGCGGTGACGAAATTCCCGCTGACGGAACTGGCTGACGATCAGCTGAACGATGAATCCCGCGAACTGGGCTTCTATCTGCAAAAAGGGCTGTTCGAAGAGTACGCCTGGTTTGGTCGCGGTCATGGTCACGATCTGGCGCCATTTGACGATTACCACAAAGCGCGCGGTTTACGCTGGCCGGTGGTCGACGGTAAAGAGACCCAGTGGCGCTACAGCGAAGGTAACGACCCTTACGTGAAGGTGGGCGAAAGCTACAAGTTCTACGGCAAGCCGGATGGCAAAGCGGTCATCTTCGCGCTGCCGTTTGAACCCGCCGCAGAAGCACCGGATAAAGAGTATGACCTGTGGCTCTCCACCGGTCGCGTGCTGGAGCACTGGCACACCGGTAGCATGACGCGCCGTGTACCTGAACTGCACCGCGCCTTCCCGGAAGCCGTCCTGTTTATTCATCCGCTGGATGCGAAAGCCCGCGATCTGCGTCGTGGTGACAAGGTGAAAGTGGTTTCCCGTCGTGGCGAAGTGATTTCGATTGTTGAAACCCGCGGTCGTAACCGCCCACCGCAGGGGCTGGTGTACATGCCGTTCTTCGACGCCGCACAGCTGGTGAACAACCTGACGCTGGATGCGACGGATCCGCTCTCTAAAGAGACGGATTTCAAGAAGTGCGCCGTGAAGCTGGCGAAGGTGTAACGCGTTATGTCCCGGTCAGCAAAACCCCAAAATGGCCGCCGCCGCTTTCTGCGCGATATGGTTCGCGCAGCGGGCGGGCTGGCCGCCGTTGGCGTGGTGCTGGGGTTGCAACAGCAAACTGCACGTGCAACCGGCGTGCGGTTGCGCCCGCCAGGGGCATTGGCTGAAGACGCCTTTGCCAGCGCCTGCGTGCGCTGTGGACAGTGCGTTCAGGCTTGCCCGTACGACACGCTGAAACTGGCGACGCTAGCCTCCGGGCTGGCAGCGGGGACGCCGTATTTTATCACGCGCGACATTCCCTGCGAAATGTGTGAAGACATCCCGTGCGCCAAAGTCTGCCCAAGCGGCGCGTTGGACAAGGAGATCGAATCCATTGACGATTCACGCATGGGACTGGCGGTACTGCTGGATCACGAGAACTGCCTCAACTATCAAGGGCTGCGCTGCGATGTCTGTTATCGCGAATGTCCAAAGATAGACGAGGCCATCACCCTGGAACTGGATCGCAATATGCGCACCGGTAAGCACGCGCGGTTTATTCCGACCGTACACAGCGATGCCTGCACCGGATGCGGTAAATGTGAAAAGGTCTGCGTGCTGGAACAGCCGGCAATAAAAGTGCTGCCGCTGTCGCTGGCGAAAGGGGAGTTGGGACACCATTACCGCTTCGGTTGGCTGGAGGGGAACAATGGCAAATCGTAAACGTGATGCCGGGCGTGAAGCGCGGGAGAAAAAAGGCTGGTGGCGCAGCCACCGTTGGCTGGTGCTGCGTCGTCTGACGCAGTTTTTGGTGCTGGCAATGTTTCTCAGCGGCCCGTGGTTAGGGGGGTGGATCCTGCATGGCAATTACAGCAGCAGCCTGTTGCTGGATACCATCCCATTCACCGATCCGCTGATTACGCTGCAAAGCCTCGCCAGTGGACATCTGCCTGCGACCGTAGCGTTAATCGGTGCTGCACTTATTACGGGGCTGTATGCCCTGGCCGGTAAGCGGTTGTTTTGCAGCTGGGTCTGCCCAATGAACCCGGTCACTGATTTGGCAAGTGTGTTACGCAGAAGGTTTGACCTGAATCAGTCTGCGACTATTCCGCGCCATATACGGTACGTCCTGCTGGTCGTTATCCTGGTGGGATCCGCGCTGACCGGTACGCTGCTGTGGGAATGGATAAACCCGGTCTCTTTGCTGGGACGTAGCCTGGTAATGGGATTCGGTAGCGGTATCCTGCTGATTATTGCACTGTTTTTATTTGATTTACTGGTTGTTGAGCATGGCTGGTGCGGGCACCTTTGCCCATTAGGCGCTCTGTATAGCGTGCTGGGAAGCAAAGGGGTGTTAACCGTGTCAGCAAAAGAACGCGAGAGATGTAACCGCTGTATGGATTGTTTTCATGTTTGCCCGGAACCGCATGTGCTACGTGCCCCGGTGCTGGATGAGCAAAGTCCGGTGCAGGTAACCAGTCGCGATTGCATGGGTTGCGGTCGCTGTGTGGATGTCTGTTCTGAGGATGTTTTTACAATAACAACACGATGGAGTTCGGGAGCGAAATCATGAAAAGCCATGACCTGATTAAAGCGCTGAGTCAAATGGCGGCCGCGCTGGCCCTGGTAGTGAGTGGGGCCGTTTGGGCTGCAAACGGAGTGGATCTGAGCCAGTCACCGGAAGTCTCGGGGACCCAGGAAGGGGCGATTCGCATGCCGAAAGAGCAGGAGCGTATGCCGCTGAACTATGTTAACCAGCCGCCGATGGTCCCGCACAGCGTTGACGGTTACCAGGTAACGACCAACACCAACCGCTGCCTGCAATGCCACGGCGTCGAAAGCTATCGCACCACCGGCGCGCCGCGCATTAGCCCGACGCACTTTATGGATAGCGATGGCAAAGTACTGGCGGAAGTCGCGCCGCGTCGCTATTTCTGTCTGCAGTGCCATGTCCCGCAGGCGGATGCTGCACCGATTGTCGAAAATACCTTCACCCCCTCGAAAGGTTACGGGAAATAAGAGGTCATTATGGAAAATTCTAACCGTAAACCAGGCTGGATTAAGCGCGTCTGGCAATGGTGGCGTCGCCCCAGCCGTCTGGCGCTCGGCACGCTGTTGTTAATCGGCTTTGTGGGCGGCATTATTTTCTGGGGCGGCTTTAATACCGGTATGGAAAAGGCCAATACGGAAGAGTTCTGCATTAGCTGTCACGAAATGCGCAACACGGTATACCAGGAATACATGGAAACCGTACACTACAACAACCGCAGTGGTGTACGAGCTACGTGTCCTGATTGCCACGTCCCGCACGAGTGGGGCCCGAAAATGATCCGTAAAATCAAGGCCAGCAAAGAACTGTACGCGAAAGCACTGGGGTTGATAGATACACCGCAAAAATTTGAAGACCATCGTCTGACGATGGCGCAAAATGAATGGCGGCGTATGAAAGACAATAATTCGCAAGAGTGTCGTAACTGCCACAACTTCGAGTTTATGGATTTAACTGCCCAGAAAGGCGTGGCGGCTAAAATGCATGACCAGGCCGTAAAAGAAGGGCAAACGTGTATTGACTGTCATAAAGGGATTGCACACAAGCTGCCTGATATGCGCGAAGTCAAACCGGGCTTTTAACAGGATGTAAATAATCAGGATGCTTGAAGCCAGAGAACTGCTCTGTGAGCGAGATGACAGAATACTGTTTAGCGAGCTGTCATTTCGCGTTAACGCAGGGGAATGGGTGCAAATTACCGGAAGTAACGGTGCGGGGAAAACGACCCTGTTGCGGTTGCTTACCGGGCTGGCTCGTCCTGATGCCGGAGACGTTCTCTGGCAAGGTCAACCGCTGCATCAGGTGCGGGACAATTTCCATCAGGAACTGCTGTGGATCGGACATCAGCCGGGGATAAAAACCCGGCTTTCGGCGTTGGAGAATCTGCGGTTTTTCCATCATGATGGCGATATCGCCCAGTGTCTGGAGGCGCTGGCACAGGCAGGTCTTGCCGGATATGAAGATATTCCGGTCAATCAGCTCTCCGCCGGGCAGCAGCGTCGTGTTGCGCTGGCTCGCCTGTGGCTAACCCGCGCCCGACTGTGGATCCTCGATGAACCGTTCACCGCGATTGATGTTAATGGCGTTGAGCGTCTCACCCAACGTATGGCACAGCATACGGAGCAGGGCGGAGTTGTTATTCTGACGACTCACCAACCTCTCAATGTAGAAACCAATAAAGTGCGGCGCATCGCGCTGACCCGCGAGAGGACAGCACAATGATGTGGCGAATTTTCCGTTTAGAACTGCGGGTTGCGTTTCGTCATAGTGCGGAGATCGCCAATCCGTTATGGTTCTTCCTGATTGTGATTACGTTATTCCCGCTGAGCATTGGCCCAGAGCCACAGCTGTTGGCGCGCATTGCGCCGGGGATTATCTGGGTGGCGGCATTACTGGCGTCGTTGCTGGCGCTGGAACGCTTATTCCGTGATGACCTGCAGGACGGTAGCCTTGAGCAGCTGATGCTGTTGCCGTTACCGTTACCGGCTGTGGTGCTGGCGAAGGTGATGGCGCATTGGGTAGTGACTGGCCTGCCGCTGCTGATCCTCTCGCCGTTGGTGGCGTTGCTGCTGGGCATGGATATGTACGGGTGGCAAATTATGGCGCTAACCCTGCTGCTCGGCACGCCAACACTGGGTTTTCTCGGGGCACCGGGCGTGGGGTTAACGGTGGGATTAAAGCGTGGCGGCGTATTGTTAAGTGTACTGGTGCTACCGCTCACGATTCCATTACTGATTTTTGCTACCGCCGCGATGGATGCTGCCTCAATGCACTTACCCGTTGAAGGCTACATGGCGATTCTGGGCGCACTGTTGGTTGGCAGCGCAACGTTAAGTCCGTTTGCGACAGCGGCGGCGCTACGTATTAGCGTGCAGTAACTGTAGGCCGGATAAGGCGCAAGCGCGGCCATCTGGCACCAAGGTAATTTCATTTGTTTTGCTTGAGTCTGGTGACTGAACTATGTGGAAAATACTTCATCAACTGGCGATGCCCCCACGGCTCTATCAGATCTGTGGCTGGTTTATCCCGTGGCTGGCCATTGCCAGCGCAGTGGTACTGGTAACGGGCTGGATCTGGGGATTTGGCTTTGCACCCGCGGATTATCAGCAGGGACAAAGTTATCGCATCATCTACCTGCACGTCCCGGCGGCAATCTGGTCGATGGGCATTTACGCCTCAATGGCGGTTGCCGCGTTTATCGGCCTGGTCTGGCAGATGAAAATGGCCAACCTGGCGCTGGCGGCGATGGCGCCCATTGGTGTGGTGTTTACCTTTATTGCCCTGGTGACCGGTTCTGCATGGGGTAAACCGATGTGGGGAACCTGGTGGGTGTGGGATGCCAGACTCACCTCTGAACTGGTGCTGCTGTTTCTCTACGTTGGCGCGATTGCGCTGTGGCACGCATTTGATGACCGCCGTGTAGCAGGGCGTGCCGCGGGGATTCTGGTGCTGATTGGCGTGGTGAACTTACCGATCATTCACTACTCGGTGGAGTGGTGGAATACGCTGCACCAGGGGTCAACCCGTATGCAGCAAAGTATCGACCCGGCTATGCGCGCGCCGCTGCGTCTGGCGATCGTCGGTTACCTGTTACTGTTTGTCACGCTGACGCTGATGCGCATGCGTAACCTGATTTTGTTGATGGAAAAACGCCGCCCGTGGGTGAGTGAACTGATCTTAAAAAGAGGCCGCCAATGACCCCTGCATTTGCATCCTGGAGTGATTTTTTCGCCATGGGCGGTTACGCCTTGTATGTCTGGCTGGCCGTGGCGATGAGCGTTATCCCGCTGACGGTGCTGGTACTGCATTCCGCGCTACAGCACCGCGCGATTTTACGCGGCGTGGCGCAGCAGCGGGCAAGAGAAGCCCGCATGCGTGCGGCGCAAGTACAACGGGAGGCGGCGTGAATATTCGACGTAAAAATCGGCTATGGATAGCCTGTGCGGTACTGGCGGGCCTGGCATTGACCATCACGCTGGTGCTTTACGCGCTGCGTTCCAATATCGACTTGTTCTATACGCCGGGCGAAATCCTCTACGGCAAGCGTGAAACCCAGCAGATGCCAGAAGTCGGCCAACGCCTGCGCGTGGGTGGCATGGTCATGCCGGGCAGTGTAAAGCGTGACCCGCAATCGCTGAAGGTGAATTTCAGCATCTATGACGCCGAAGGCGTGGTGGATGTGACGTATGAAGGCATCCTGCCGGATCTGTTCCGTGAAGGGCAGGGCGTCGTTGTTCAGGGTGAGCTGGGCGAGGGGAATCATGTTCAGGCAAAAGAAGTTCTCGCCAAACATGATGAGAATTACACCCCGCCGGAAGTCGAAAAAGCGATGCAGGAAAACCATCGTCGCCCGGAAAGTGTGTATAAGGATAAAACGTCATGATGCCTGAAATTGGCAACGGGCTGCTGTGCCTGGCGCTTGGCGTCGCATTGCTGCTCTCGGTTTATCCGCTGTGGGGCGTTGCGCGCGGCGATGTACGGATGATGGCCTCTGCGCGGCCCTTTGCCTGGCTGTTGTTTATCTGTGTGATGGGCGCGTTTTTGGTGTTGATTAACGCCTTTGTGGTCAATGACTTTACCGTGACCTACGTCGCCAGTAACTCTAATACCCAGCTTCCGGTCTGGTATCGTGTGGCGGCCACGTGGGGCGCGCATGAAGGCTCGCTGCTGCTGTGGGTGCTGCTGATGAGTGGCTGGACCTTTGCCGTGGCGCTGTTTAGTCAGCGTATGCCGCTGGATATCGTCGCCCGTGTGCTGGCGGTGATGGGGATGGTTAGCGTCGGCTTCCTGCTGTTTATTCTGTTTACCTCCAACCCGTTTTCCCGCACGCTGCCGGACTTCCCGATAGAAGGGCGCGATCTGAACCCGCTGTTGCAGGATCCGGGGCTTATTTTCCACCCGCCGCTGCTGTATATGGGCTATGTCGGCTTCTCCGTTGCCTTTGCTTTTGCCATTGCAGCGCTGATGAGCGGGCGTCTGGACAGCACCTTTGCCCGTTTTTCACGCCCGTGGACGCTGGCGGCGTGGGTGTTTCTGACGCTGGGTATTGTGCTCGGTTCGGCCTGGGCTTACTACGAGTTGGGCTGGGGTGGCTGGTGGTTCTGGGATCCGGTAGAGAACGCCTCGTTTATGCCGTGGCTGGTGGGGACGGCGCTGATGCACTCCCTGGCCGTTACGGAGCAACGCGCCAGCTTTAAGGCCTGGACGTTACTGCTGTCGATCTGCGCGTTCTCACTGTGCCTGTTGGGGACGTTCCTCGTGCGCTCGGGCGTGCTGGTGTCGGTACATGCCTTCGCCTCCGATCCGTCGCGCGGGATGTTTATCCTGGCCTTTATGGTGCTGGTGATTGGTGGTTCACTGCTGCTGTTTGCGGTACGTGGGCATAAGGTTCGATCGCGGGTCAATAACGCACTGTGGTCGCGTGAATCGCTGCTGCTGGGGAACAACGTTTTGCTGATTGCCGCCATGCTGGTAGTCCTGCTGGGCACGCTGCTGCCGCTGGTGCATAAACAGCTGGGGCTGGGCAGTATTTCGATTGGTGAGCCGTTCTTTAATACCATGTTCACCTGGCTGATGGCACCGTTCGCGCTGTTGCTGGGGATTGGACCGCTGGTGCGCTGGGGACGCGACCGACCGCGCAAACTAAAAACGTTGCTGATTATCGCTTTTGTCACCACGCTGGTAATGTCCGTGCTGCTGCCGTGGTTGTTTGAGGATCGCATTGCCGCGATGACCGTCGTCGGCATGGCAATGGCCTGCTGGATATTTGTGCTGGCCATGTCTGAGGCATTTCTGCGTATTTCACGCGGCACGAAGCTGACGCCGAGTTACTGGGGTATGGTGTCGGGTCACGTAGGGCTTGCCGTCACTATCGTCGGTATTGCGTTTAGCCAGAACTACAGCGTTGAACGCGATGTGCGCATGAAGGCGGGCGATAGTGTCGGCATTCATGATTACCAGTTCACCTTCCGTGAAGTGAAAGATATCACCGGTCCTAACTATCGCGGCGGTGTCGCGATTATTGGCGTCACGCGTGACGGCAAACCGGAAGCGACGCTGCATGCGGAAAAACGCTTTTATAACAGCACCAGCTCGATGATGACCGAGGCGGCCATTGACGGCGGATTTACCCGTGACCTGTACGCGGCGCTGGGCGAGGAGCTGGACAACGGCGCATGGGCCGTGCGTCTGTATTACAAACCGTTTATTCGCTGGATTTGGGCCGGAGGGTTACTGATGGCGCTGGGCGGATTGTTCTGCCTGTTTGATCCGCGCTATCGCCAGCGCACGCGTCCCCGCACTGCAGGGCAAGAAAAAGCGCCGGAGGCTGTATGAAGCGCAACGCACTGTTAATTCCGTTTATTATTTTTCTCGTGATTGCCGCAGCGTTGCTGTGGCAGCTGGCACGTAACGCGCAGGGCGACGATCCTACAAATCTGGAGTCGGCGCTGATCGGTAAACCGGTACCGACATTCCGTCTGGAGTCGCTGGAGAACCCGGGTCAGCATTATCAGGCCGATGTGCTTACGCAGGGCAAGCCGGTATTGCTTAACGTCTGGGCGACCTGGTGTCCGACCTGTCGCGCTGAACATCAGTATCTGAACCAGCTTTCAGCGCAGGGCATTCGGGTTGTGGGTCTGAACTACAAAGACGATCGCCAGAAAGCTATTGTCTGGCTGAAAGAGCTGGGTAATCCGTATGCGCTGAGCCTGTTTGACGGCGACGGGATGCTGGGTCTGGATCTGGGGGTGTACGGCGCGCCGGAAACGTTCCTGATCGACGGGAAAGGCATTATTCGTTACCGCCATGCCGGTGATTTAAACGCCAGGGTGTGGGAGAGCGAGCTCAAACCGTTGTGGGATAAGTACAGTAAGGAGGCCGCGCAATGAGGTTTTTACTGGGCGTGCTGATGCTGATTGTCTCAGGTTCGGCGTTGGCCACTATCGATGTAATGCAGTTCAAGGACGAAGCGCAGGAGCAGCAGTTCCGCCAGCTTACCGAGCAGCTGCGTTGTCCAAAATGTCAGAACAACAGCATTGCTGATTCGAACTCGATGATTGCCACCGACCTGCGTCAGAAAGTGTATGAGCTGATGCAAGAAGGGAAAAGCCAGAAAGAGATCGTCGATTACATGGTGGCGCGTTATGGCAACTTCGTGACCTACGATCCGCCGCTGACACCACTGACCGTACTGCTGTGGGTGATGCCGCTGGTGGCGATTGGTCTGGGAGGCTGGATTATCTTCGCCCGTTCTCGTCGTCGCGTTCGCCTGAAGCAGGAAGAATTTCCTGACGATACCACACCGGATGGCACGCGGGGTGGATGGTGGCTGTTTGCACCTGGCGTGGTGGTGGCGCTTGTGGTGGGTGCGGTGAGCTATTACCACACCGGTAATTATAAGCAGGTAAAAGTTTGGCAGCAGGCCACCGCCCAGGCTCCGGGGTTGCTGGAACGCGCGTTGGATCCGAAAGCCGAGCCGCTGAATGAAGAGGATATGACGCGCCTGGCGCTGGGGCTGCGTACGCGGCTGCAATCTGACGCCGGAAACGTTGAAGGCTGGATCATGCTCGGGCGTATTGGCATGGTATTAGGCAATGCCAGTACGGCGACCGAAGCCTATGCTAACGCTTACCGGCTGGATCCGAAAAATAGCGATGCCGCGCTGGGTTATGCGGAAGCGTTGACCCGTTCCTCCGATCCGGACGATAAC
This sequence comes from Citrobacter freundii, assembly GCF_029717145.1. Lineage (NCBI taxonomy): Bacteria > Pseudomonadati > Pseudomonadota > Gammaproteobacteria > Enterobacterales > Enterobacteriaceae > Citrobacter > Citrobacter freundii. The sequence continues at coordinate 1,579,562 of NZ_CP099222.1, forward strand.
CGCCGGGGAGGAGAACTGCTGCGTCAACTAGTCAGAAGCGATCATGCCAACGTCCGTGTGCTGAGTATGTATGCGTTTAATGCGTTTGAGCAGCAGCGCTTTGGTGAAGCGGTCGCCGCGTGGGAGATGATGCTGAAATTATTACCTGCCAACGATACCCGCCGCTCGGTGATTGAGCGCAGCATTAAACAAGCGCTGGAACAGCTGTCGCCGCAGGAGAAATAAGCGTGGAAGATGCCGGATGGCGACGCAAAGCGTCTTATCCGGCCTACTGATGCACGCAACTTGTAGGCCCGATAAGCGTAGCGCCATCGGGCAATATCTGGTTATTGCATGCCGCGTGTTTGTAAAAACAGGATGGTAGCCGCAACGCGAGAACGCACGTTAAGTTTGCGCAGCAGATTGCGAATATGCACCTTTACTGTTTGTTCGGAGATATTCAGCACTGACGCGATCTGTTTGTTTGACAGCCCCTGTGCCAGTTCGTGTAATACATCCAGTTCGCGTTCGGTCAGCATGCTGAACGGATCTTCTTCTGCGCCAAATAGCTCACGTTCACGCAGGTAGTTGCTGACGCGTTCGCTGAAGGCTTTACCGCCTTTCGCACCGCTGCGAATAGCTTCGAGCAACACTTCCGGATCGCTGTCTTTCAGCAAATAACCGTCAGCGCCAGCATCAATTAAGGCATAAACATCGCTGGCGGAATCCGATACGGTAAGAATGATAATTTGTGCTGTGATGCCATCCCGGCGCAGCGCATTCAGGGTATCCAGTCCGCTCATACCTTTCATATTGAGATCCAGCAGGATCACATCCAGGTCAAGCCGGTTTGCCAGATCGATAGCACTCGCGCCGTCGCCTGCTTCGGCAACCACGTCAAATGCGCTATCCAGCTGCAGTAATTGACTGATTCCTCGCCGCATGAGTGGGTGGTCATCAACGATCATCACCTTAAAAGGTGTTAATTCAGGCATCTTCTTCTCCTGAGCACTCTTAATTTCGTTATATTTCGGGGCATGGGATAATCCTGATTTATCACGCAGATGATAAGGCAACGTGACCCTACTTTTTACAGGTGCAAATAGTATATCCTGACTCAAAAAGCTCTCATTGGAATTTTTACAAAGAATACTCTTTATGACTTGAATCAAGGTGCTGCCGGTTTGCGAGACGAAATAAAAAAACCGCAACGACTGGCGCTGCGGTTGCCTTTTAATTGCTGAGCGTCATCTTAAAAATGGCGCTTAGTTTTTCTCGTTTGCCAGCGTCATCGATTTAGCGTTGGCTTTGGTAAGCAGTTTCAGCGCAAAGAGCGCCAGCAGCAGTCCACCGATACCGAAGATGATGTCGCCCGGGACACGCAGCCAGACCAGTGTTTCAACGATATGCGAGTGAATCACTTCCGGAGAGCGCGCGTACCACAGCCCCTTATCAATGCTGGCCCATGACTGATAAATCCCTACCGGCAGCAGCGAGACAAAGACCATCCACGTTAAGCCGATGTTCATCAACCAGAATGCCCATTTCAACAGAGAATCAACCCAATGGTTGTCCGGCAGCAGACCACGCAGACAGAACAACATTAGACCAATACCGAGCATACCGTATACGCCAAACAGCGCGGCATGAGCATGCGCTGCCGTCAGGTTCAGACCCTGCACGTAGTACAGTGAAATCGGCGGGTTGATGGCGAAGCCCAGCAGGCCAGCGCCGACCATATTCCAGAATGCCACGGCCACGAAGAAGAAGATCATCCAACGGTAACGCTGTACCCACGGTGCTTTACGTGCCAGTGAGTAACTGTGTGCAGCTTCGATCCCCACCAGCGAAAGCGGAACCACTTCCAGTGCAGAGAAAATTGAACCCCAGGCAATGACGGAGATCGGTGCGCCAGTGAAGTACAGGTGGTGCAGCGTTCCCAGAATGCCACCAAACAGGAAGATGATGGTCGAGAACAGTGTTGCTTTGTTCGCCGCGCTACTACGAATAAGACCGAGACGACAGAAGATAAGCGCAATCACGGCGGTGGCGAAGACTTCAAAGAAACCTTCTACCCACAGGTGAACCAGCCACCAGCGCCAGTATTCAATAATGGCGTAATGCGTCTTAAAGCCCCAAATCAGGGACGTAGAGTAGAACAGGCCGATACAAATGGCTGCCAGGAACATCAGCATGATCAGACCACGGTTTTCTGATGGACGGGTGAGGGCAGGCCATAATGCACGTCCCACCAGCACCAGCCAAATCATCAGGCCGATAAACAGCAGCCACTGCCACATGCGTCCCATGTTGGTGAACTCGAGACCCTGGGCACCAATATAGAAGTTCTGTTTGGCATCCAGATAGCCCATTGCACCCAACCAGCCGAAGCCCAGCGAACCAACCACCAGAATCAGCAGCGCAACAAACAGAATATTAACGCCCAGACGCTGGAATGCGGGTTCTTTGCCGGAAATCAGCGGGGCGATATACAGACCGGTTGCCAGCCACGCGGTAGCAATCCACAGAACTGACAGCTGGGTGTGCCAGCTACGCAGTACGGTGTACGGTAAGATTTTCGATAGCGGGATGCCGAAGAAATCCTGGCCTTCCACGCTGTAGTGCGCAGTCATCGAACCGAGGAAAATTTGCACCATAAACAGGGCGATAACCACGTAAAAATATTTTGTGGTTGCGCGCATCGACGGTGTCAGCGTCAGCCGGAACAGCGGATCGCTGGCCGGGGAGACAATGGTTTCGTCTTCTTCGTTACGGAAATGGTACCAGACCAGGGCACCAATACCGCCCAGCAGCAGAATGACGCTGGCAATAGACCAGATGCCTAAGCTGGCACTTGGCGTATTACCCACCAGCGCTTCATGCGGCCAGTTGCTGGTGTAAGTGATGGTATCACCTGGGCGTTCGGTGGTGGCAGCCCAGGCGCTCCAGAAGAAGAAGGCGCCGAGATCCTGCCGGTCCAGAGAAGAGGAAAGTGTATTTTCCTTCATCGCATAGTCAACGCGCAGCGCGTGGAAATCAGGCGCGTCGCTGAACAGACCGTCATAATGCGCGGCAACCTCACGAATGGCTTTGGCGCGCTCCGGTGTAATAATGATGACATTACGCAGCGCGTCATAGCTATTATGGCGCATCTCCTGTTTCATCAGGCCGCCCGCAACCAGCTGTTGTTCTTGCGTTAGCGCATCGAACGGTTGCTGATATTTTTTCTCGGCGATGATGTCGCGTAAGGCAAGCGCTTCACGGTGCAGCCAGTCCGCAGACCAGTCAGGCGCAACGTAGCTGCCATGGCCCCAAACGGAACCCAGCTGTTGACCGCCAGATTTGAACCAGGCCTCCTGCCCATCCTGAATTTGTTCCCCGGTGAAAACCTGCTCACCATCCGTCGTGATAACTTGTGCCGGAATAGGCGGAGCCTGCTGATAAATCTCGCCGCCCAGCCACAGTAGCACGCCAAAGGACGCCAGGCAGATAACGAGAAGCGTTAGCCATAAACGCTTTGAGTAATGCATAACCTAACCTTTTTTATTGTACAAAGCCTGAGCCATCGCGACGCAGGAGGGGGAAGGTACTTTCCCCTGACATATCTTTACACATATAAACATGTATTTTAAATACAACTTTGTGTGTATAAAGAGGGTTATGCGTTGATTTTGATTTATAAGTAAGTCGATGGGGCGAGTACGGAAGTGTCACTATCAACAGATAGCGTTAAATGTGTTTCTTAACGACACAAAAATTATTCAGTTATTACGTCACTATTTTTCAATCGTGTTAAATAATGGCAGGCACATTATTGCTAAGCAGGTATCCATCGAACACCTGCTCATCGTATTATTTAGCGCAATACACTCTCGCCTCACGAGGTGTGTAGATACCGATAGTAATAATACGCAAGAAAACATCCATTCCCGATTCCTGTACTTCGGTACGGATAACTTTGTCTGCACCACCACAAACAAGTGCTGCATCAATAGTTTGCGACTGGCCTATGCCGTGAACAAAAAAGCTCTGTTTGACCTCTTGGGTCGGTTTTTCGGCAATGCCGTTATTTATTTTAAAGGTTTGCTGTGCACAACCTGATAACGCTACAGCTGCCACTAATGCCATCATTAACTTTTTCATTTTTACCATCGTAGGGTTAGGATAGAAATGTCATGTTCTTATTTATTTTATTTCGCACATATCCGACCAGCGATTCATTCTGCTATGAAATGCTTAACGTTTAAGCAGGGTTTATTAAAGTGAAAAATTAATAAAATATTTGTGTCATTACTGTAATCTCGATTTGCTGTTTGACAACATTAATTAAATATCAACTTTAATGAGCGGCAATAATAAACAATGTTGATATTAAAGATGCAAGCAGCTGGAAGAGAAGTCAGCAGGGTGAATTATGCCAGGCACCGGCCAGGAAAGAGGGCGCTGAGTCCCGGCAAATTGCAGACATAAAAAAACCAATCGTAGAAGATTGGTTTTTTTGGGGAATTTTGGTCGGCACGAGAGGATTTGAACCTCCGACCCCCGACACCCCATGACGGTGCGCTACCAGGCTGCGCTACGTGCCGACACTATGGCGCTAATACTACTGCTTTCCACCACGATTGCAAGAGGATGGTTTACTAACTGATTTATAATTAATCAGTTAGCAATAAAACGTTTCTCATCCGTCAGAACCTGTAGCAGTAAGCTCAGCTGTGGTTTCTGATCTTTAATCTTCTCGCCGCGTAAATCATAGGTCTGGTAATTACCGTTGTTGTTGAGCACTAGCGTCATTTCTGGAGTGGTAATCGCCATTGTGCTGCTGTCGGCGGCCGTTACCCAATAGTGGCGTCGCGTGGCATTAAACAAATCCTGGCCTTGCGAATATTCGTTTGCCGGTGTGCTGACGTGCAGCAGTCGCTGCATCAGCGTGGTCATCAGGTCGGTATGATCGGTCAGGCTATTAATGCGCTGAGCGGGTGTACCCGGCCAGTGAATTATCAGTGGAACCTGAAGATGACCGCGCGACCAGTCGAAGCGATTCTCATCCTGCGACAGTGGGACACCCCGACCGGCGGTAATAATCACCACCGTGTTGTTGAGCTTACCCGAATCACGCAGGGCGCCCAGAACGCGGTTAATGTTCGCATCTACGTCCTGAGCCGCGTTGGCGTAGCGTTTAGCAAAGTTCTTCTGGTTGCTGTCATCAATGTTAGTCCCGTTAAAGGAGACCCATGAGAACCAGCGGTTATCTTCCTGCGCGTAGCGGCCCAGCCAGTTGATCCATTGGTTCGCCGTTTGTTCGTCAGATTGTGTCTGCACGCTTGGCATGGAGAAGTCTGACAGCAGCGCCTGGCGATAGAGCGGGCTGGTAAAGCCATCAGAGGAGAATAACCCTAACTGATAACCTTGTTGATTTAGGGCAGAGATCAGCGCGGCAGGCGTTCTGCTTGCCAGAATGCCGTCCATATAGCTTGGCGACACGCCATAGAACAGGCCAAAAATACCGTTATCGGAGGTATTACCGGAACTCATATGGCGCGTGAAGGAAATATTTTGCCCGGCAAATTCCGCCAGGGCTGGCATCTGTTTTTCAAAGCGCGAGTAGTTCAGACCGTCTACGGTGATCAGCAGGACGTTCTGGCCGGTACCCATATCACGATAGCGTAAATCGCTAAGCGGATACTGCACGGAGACCGCTTCCGGATTACCTTGTTCGATCAGGCGGCGCTGATACTCTTGCGCATCCAGCAAACCATGTTTTTCCAGAAACTTACGCGCTGTCATTGGGTAAGACAGCGGCAGGTTTGCGCGCTGCATAGTGATCGGCCGATAGAAATTGGCGTCCGCCCAGATGTACACCACATGCGATGCGATGAACGATACGAAAAAGAAAGCGGCTAAAGGTTTCGCGAAATGACGGCGACGCGTCAGGCTGCGCAGCTTTTGCCAGCTCCAGGTCGCAAACAACATTTCTATTAGCAGAATAATCGGCACGCTGATGAACATCAGCTGCCAGTCACGCGCCGTTTCGTTCTGATCGGGGTTAATGACCAGTTCCCAGACAATCGGATTGAGATGCAGGTGGAAACGGGTGAACACTTCGCTGTCAATCAACAGCAGCGTCATGCCCACGGTCGCCAGGATGGCTGATAAGAATCGCATCAGCCTCTGGGACATGACGATAAACGTCAGGGGGAACAGGATCAGCAAATAGGCGGCAAACACCAGGAAGCTAAAATGCCCGACAACGCTCAGATAAGAATAAACACGACCTGCAAGCGTTGTCGGCCAGTCGGCGACAAACAGGTAACGACTACCGAGCACCATGGCCAACAGAATGTTGAACAAGGCGAACCAGTGCCCCCAGCTAACCATCTGGGAGACTTTCTCACGGTAGCGTTGACGATGAGTTACCATAAACTGTTGTTCGTTTCCCCGGAGCAGGCTCTTAGTGCGCTTGGTCGTCGTTTATCGAAGACTGCAATGCGCGGGCAAATGAATTCGCAATCGCCTGGCGCTGGGCCGGTGCGACGCTTGTATTGATAAGGTTAGTGACCATGTTTCCCAGTACCATCAGGGAAAGATCGGTCGGTGCCTTATGTTTTTCCAGTACGTTGAGCATTTCATTCAGCAATTGTTCAACGTGTTCGTCACTATAGCGGGAAATTTGTGGCATAAATCGAAATCTGTCTGTTCATGAAAGGGCAACATATTACCGTAGCGACAGTTTTTTTTCTGCTTTTTTATCTTCTATTGCGTCACTGCCCGGCAGGTGGTTGAATACCGCCCGGTCTTAAAGGAGAGTTTATCATGAGTCTGGATATCAACCAGATTGCCCTGCACCAGCTTATCAAGCGTGATGAGCAGAACCTTGAGCTGGTCTTGCGCGATTCATTACTGGAGCCGACGGCGACCGTTGTCGAGATGATGGCTGAGCTGCATCGGGTATATAGCGCCAAGAATAAAGCCTATGGCCTGTTTAGCGAAGAGAGCGAACTGGCGCAAACGCTGCGTTTGCAGCGTCAGGGCGAAGAGGATTTTCTGGCGTTCAGTCGTGCTGCAACCGGGCGTCTGCGCGATGAGCTGGCGAAGTATCCGTTTGCTGACGGCGGCATCGTGCTGTTCTGTCATTACCGTTACCTGGCGGTAGAGTATCTGCTGGTGGCGGTGCTGAACAACTTAAGCAGCATGCGCGTGAATGAAAATCTGGATATCAACCCGACGCACTATCTGGATATCAATCATGCTGATATCGTGGCGCGTATTGATTTAACCGAGTGGGAAACCAACCCGGAGTCCACGCGGTATCTGACGTTCCTGAAAGGAAGGGTAGGACGTAAAGTTGCCGATTTCTTTATGGATTTCCTCGGGGCCAGCGAAGGACTGAATGCGAAAGCGCAAAACCGTGGCCTGCTGCAGGCGGTAGACGACTTCACTGCCGAAGCTCAACTGGATAAAGCTGAACGCCAGAACGTGCGTCAGCAGGTTTATAGTTACTGTAACGAGCAGCTTCAGGCTGGTGAAGAGATTGAACTGGAGTCCCTGTCAAAAGAACTTTCCGGCGTCAGCGAAGTCAGCTTCAGTGAATTTACCGCGGATAAAGGCTATGAGCTGGAAGAGAGCTTCCCGGCAGATCGCAGCACGCTGCGTCAGTTAACCAAGTTTGCCGGTAGCGGCGGTGGGTTAACGATCAATTTCGACGCCATGCTGCTGGGCGAACGCATTTTCTGGGATCCGGCGACGGACACCTTAACCATTAAAGGTACGCCGCCTAACCTGCGCGATCAGTTGCAGCGTCGTACTTCTGGCGGGAAATAACATGGATGATGCCGGATGGCGGCGTAAATGCCTTATCCGGCCACATGTCATACATTGTCATCGGTTAAAAATGACATAAAAAAACCCCGCCGAGGCGGGGTTTTTCTTCAACTTGTTGGCGATTACGCGCGAACGAAGTCGATGTGAGCCAGTTTCGGCTTGAACGGGTGACGCTGTACAGCCTGAGCTTTAACTTTAACTTCTTTACCGTCAACAACGATGGTCAGAACTTCGCTGTAAAATTCAGCTTTAGCTTGCATGTTCATGATTGAATCGTGATCCAGTTCGATAGCAATCGGGGCTTCTGCGCCACCGTAGATGATTGCCGGGAACTTGTTAGCGGTACGCAGGCGGCGGCTCGCACCCTTACCCTGCTCTTTACGTACTTCAGCGTTAATAGTAAACATTTAAATCTCTCTTTAATAATTCCTGCTACAGGCGACCCAGCAACAGGTAAGTGATCTGCTTTGCGTATGCAAAAGCGGGCGAGATTCTATCCTCAAATGACGGGTACATCAATCAAAAGTACGATTAACCGCGCAATTCATGTGCCCGTCGGAAGCGGCCTTCATAATCAAAGACCTTTTCACGTACCTGCCAGTACTGACCTTTCATGCGAGCGACCACAAAATCGGGATGGCGTAACAGCGCCTGCTGCGCCAGGATGTCGGCGGCGGTTATCCAGCGTATAGGGATGCCGGGCGTGCGGGTGTGTGGGCGAATAAACAGCTGTTCAAAGGCGGTACGTTGAGCGGGGGTGTGCAAACGAAATCGTTCGCTGACGTCGGCGCCATCCTCGTCATAATAGGTAATCTTCAGCCATTCGCCTTTTTCATCCTGGCCGTTTTGTAACACCATACCGCTGCAGCGCAGGACCAGCGCATCTTTGAGCCTGAGCGCTGCTTTCAGCATATCGTCCGGATCGACCAGTATGGTATCGCATGCCCGACAGCGGCGAGCGGCAATGTCATTTTCAGCATTGCACTGTGGGCAGTTTTTAAAACGAAAGCGGAAGTCACATTGTTCACGGTGACCGTCATCATCTTCAAACCAACCCTGACAGCGACGGCCAAAGTGTTCGATCAGCGTGCCATCGGCTGTGGTCTTACCCCAGAAGGTGTTAGCAAACCCGCAGGCCGGGCAGAATACCTGTACCGGAACGTTGTCGCTTTTGCCCTTCGGCGCACCCACTTCCGGGGCATACAGATCGTGAGGATTACCCGCGTAGTCGAGGATCAGACAATCCGTTTTTCCCGGCGATAGGCGTAGCCCACGTCCGACGATTTGTTGGTACAGGCTTACGGACTCGGTGGGGCGCAGGATCGCAATGAGATCGACATGTGGGGCGTCAAACCCGGTGGTCAGCACCGCTACGTTGACCAGATAGCGAAAGCGCTGGGCTTTGAAATCCTCAATCAACACATCTCGCTCTGCGCCAGGCGTGTCACCGGTGATCAGTGCGGCATCGTCTGCGGGCAGCAGACCAACAATCTCTTTCGCGTGCTCCACGGTAGCCGCAAATATCATGACGCCTTTACGCGTCTGGGCAAATTCGACAATCTGGCTGATGATATGCGGTGTTATCCGCTGCTGTTTTTTCAGCTCATGGTTGAGGTCAGCTTCGCTGAACAAACCGTTACTTTGTGCTTGCAGGCGGCTGAAGTCATACTGGACGACCGGCATGTCGAGGCGCTCTGGCGGCGTCAGATAGCCGTGCTTAATCATGTAGCGCAGCGGCAGCTCATAAATACAGTCGCGAAAAAGCGCTTTTTCATCGCCGCGCACCATACCGTGATAATGAAAATGGTAAATCCAGCCTTTACCGAGGCGGAAAGGCGTAGCGGTCAGTCCGAGCAGGCGTAGGTGAGGGTTGACGTGGGTCAGGTGAGTCAGAATTTGCTGATACTGGCTCTCTTCGTCGTCACCAATGCGATGGCACTCGTCGACGATGAGTAGGGAAAATTCACCCTGAAACGCTTCCAGATTACGTGCCACCGACTGTACGCTGCCGAAAACCACTTTACCGTGGCTCTCTTTACGCTTCAGGCCAGCGGCAAAGATATCGGCTTCCAGCCCCAACGCACAATATTTGGCATGATTCTGTGCGACCAACTCCTTCACATGCGCCAGCACTAATACGCGCCCACGCGCCACACGCGCCAGTTCAGCAATCACCAGGCTTTTACCCGCCCCGGTTGGCAGGACGATGACCGCAGGTGCGCGGTGGTGGCGAAAATGGTTGAGCGTGGCATCCACGGCTTCTTGTTGGTAAGGGCGAAGTGTAAAAGTCATGGTCTCACTAGGGTAAACAATAACAATGAATAGTATGCCACGAATCTTTTTCCCTTGAGGGAAGTTGTTAGCCCGCTATACTGAGCGGAAAACGGCTCCACTTTTCGGGCATAACGCTCGATTTCCGTATTGTTACAGGCAAAATCACACTCATGCGACTTGATAAATTTATCGCTCAGCAACTCGGCGTCAGCCGCGCTATTGCCGGGCGTGAAATCCGTGGTAACCGCGTTACCGTCGATGGCGAAATCGTCAGAAATAGCGCCTTTAAACTGCTGCCAGAACATGACGTCGAATACGACGGTAATTCACTGGCTCAGCAAAATGGCCCGCGCTATTTTATGCTCAACAAGCCTCAGGGCTATGTGTGCTCCACGGAAGACCCGGATCATCCGACAGTGCTTTATTTCCTCGATGAACCTGTTGCTCACAAGCTGCATGCGGCAGGGCGTCTGGATATCGACACCACCGGGCTGGTACTGATGACCGATGACGGTCAGTGGTCACACCGCATCACCTCCCCGCGTCACCATTGTGAGAAAACCTATCTGGTGACGTTAGAGTCGCCGGTGGCGGAAGATACCGCCGAACAGTTTACCCGTGGTGTACAGTTGCATAACGAAAAAGATCTGACAAAACCGGCGGTGCTGGAAGTGATTACGCCAACCCAGGTGCGCTTGACCATTAGCGAAGGGCGCTATCATCAGGTTAAGCGTATGTTTGCCGCCGTTGGCAACCATGTTGTGGAACTGCACCGTGAGCGAATCGGCGCCATCAAACTGGATGACGATCTTGCGCCCGGCGAATACCGCCCCTTGACTGAAGAAGAAATCGCCAGCGTTAACGTAACCCCTCGTTAATTTCAGGAGCTAAATGTGACCACCCGGCAGAACTCTTCAATTGCCATTGTTTTTATCCTTGGCTTGTTGGCCATGTTAATGCCGTTGTCGATTGATATGTATCTTCCGGCGCTGCCGGTGATCTCTGCTCAGTTTGGCGTGCCTGCGGGCAGTGCGCAAATGACCCTCAGTACCTATATTTTGGGGTTTGCAGTGGGGCAACTGATATACGGCCCTATGGCAGACAGCATCGGGCGTAAGCCGGTGATTCTGGGGGGAACGCTGGTGTTTGCGGCGGCGGCAGTCGCCTGCGCGCTGGCACAAACTATCGATCAATTGATCACTATGCGTTTCTTCCACGGCCTGGCGGCTGCGGCGGCGAGCGTGGTGATTAACGCCCTGATGCGCGATATTTATCCGAAAGAAGAGTTTTCACGCATGATGTCCTTCGTCATGCTGGTCACGACGATTGCGCCGCTGCTGGCGCCGATTGTCGGTGGCTGGGTGCTGGTATGGTTAAGCTGGCACTACATCTTTTGGATCCTGGCCGTGGCGGCAATTCTGGCTTCGGTGATGATTTTCACCTTGATCAAAGAGACCTTGCCCGTTGAGCGACGCCAGCCGTTTCGTTTGCGTACCACAATGGGCAATTTCGCCTCGCTGTTTCGCCATAAGCGCGTGTTGAGCTATATGCTGGCCAGCGGATTTAGTTTTGCCGGGATGTTCTCGTTTCTCAGCGCTGGTCCCTTTGTCTACATTGAGATCAACCATGTTTCGCCGCAGAACTTTGGCTATTACTTTGCGCTGAACATTGTCTTCCTGTTTGTGATGACCATTATTAACAGCCGCTTTGTTCGGCGGGTTGGGGCATTGAATATGTTCCGCACCGGGCTGTGGATCCAGTTTGCGATGGCGGGCTGGATGGTATTTAGCGCGCTGTTCGGGTTGGGCTTCTGGGCGCTGGTGGTCGGTGTTGCGGCGTTTGTTGGTTGCGTATCGATGGTGTCATCTAACGCGATGGCAGTGATCCTCGATGAGTTCCCGCATATGGCTGGCACGGCGTCATCGCTGGCGGGAACCTTCCGCTTTGGCATCGGTGCCATTGTAGGTGCGCTACTGTCACTGGCGACCTTTAACTCGGCCTGGCCGATGATCTGGACGATTGCCTTTTGTGCGTCCTGTTCCATTCTCTTCTATCTCTATGCCAGTCGAGCCAAAAAAACGGTGATCTAATACACAACCTGGGGGGCATTTGCCTCCCGGAGTTGATGTACATCAACCGCTAATCTATCTATTCCCCTGGTTATGTTTATTTTATGTAAAATCAATTTATGTAAAAAGTCACATCATTGTAGTTAAAAAGGTTGAGTTAGATCGCAGAAACGCGTACATATAGCCCGGAAAACTGCCAGAACCGTTGAATAAATTTAAATATTGGGTTCGGAAAGTGGCATACGGACAGGGTGTAAACGTTTGCCAACTGTCTAAAGACGTATTGTCAATGATGTGTTAATATTGATGTAAAATAATTGTGAAGTAATTGTACTTCCAGGGAAAGAAAGTGATGACATTACAACTCTCAATCGTTCACCGTCTGCCGCAGTGCTATCGTTGGTCGGTGGGTTTCGCAGGTTCAAAAGTTGAACCGATTCCGCAAAACGGCCAGAGCAATGAGAATAGCCTGGTGGCGCTCAAGTTACTCAGTCCGGACGGTGACAGTGCGTGGTCGGTAATGCATAAACTCAGCCAGGCGTTGAGCGACATTGAAGTTCCGTGTTCCGTACTGGAATGTGAAGGGGAGCCGTGTCTGTTCGTCAATCGTCAGGATGAATTTGCAGCGACCTGCAGACTGAAAAATTTCGGCGTGGCTATCGCAGAACCTTTTTCAAATAATAACCCATTTTGAGCGTCAGCTTAGCGCGAGCAGCTGACGCGTATAGGCTTGTTGTGGCGCGTTGAAGACGTGCTCGCATTGCCCCTGTTCCACGACCTCTCCTTGCCGTAGCACAATAACCTGATGGCATAGCGCACGTACAACATGCAAATCGTGGCTGATAAAGATGTAGGCCAGGCCATGCTTTTGCTGTAATGACTTAAGCAACGTCAGGATTTGCGCCTGGACGGTCCTGTCGAGTGACGATGTCGGCTCATCCAGAATAATCAGCGATGGTTTTAAAATCAGTGCTCTGGCAATCGCAATACGTTGACGCTGACCACCGGAAAACTCGGCAGGGTAACGATGCCGCGTGTCGCTATCCAGGCCGACTTCTGCCATTACCGCTTTCACCTGCGCTTCACGTTGCTCGGCAGACAACGTGGGTTGATGCACGCGTAACCCCTCTTCAATAATCTGTAACACGCTCAGGCGCGGGTTCAGCGATGAGTTAGGGTCCTGAAAAACAACCTGAATGCGGTGGCGTACCGGCAGCAGTTGACGGCGGTTTAAAGTATGCAGTGCCTGACCATCGAATACAATGCGTCCTTGTGAGGCGATGAGCCTCAGCAGTGCCAGACCGGTGGTACTTTTCCCCGATCCTGATTCGCCAACCAGTCCCAGCGTTTCTCCCGGTTTCAGAGAAAAACTGACGTTGTTGACCACCACGTTATGGTCCACCACGCGCTTAAGCAGCCCTTTACGGATGGGGAAAGCGACGCGAAGCTGCTCCACTTCCAGCAAGGGGGGTTGGCCGGTGGGTAAAGGCACTGGATCGCCGGCAGGTTCACTGTTGAGCAATTTCTGCGTGTAAGGATGGGTGGGGGCAGAAAGCAGTTGCCCGGCACGGTTTTGTTCAACGCACTGACCGTTTTGCATCACCGCAACGGTGTCAGCTAACTTTTTGACGATACTGAGATTATGGGTGATGAACAGCAGGCCCATATTCAGCTCGCGTTGTAGCTCGCGCAGCAGTTGCAGGATTTGTGCCTGCACGGAAACATCCAGTGCGGTGGTGGGTTCGTCGGCAATCAGCAGTTCAGGGCGAGTGAGCAGCGCCATGGCGATCATCACGCGCTGACGCTCTCCGCCGGAAAGCTGGTGTGGGAAATCCGCCAGACGCTTGACGGCCTGACGGATCCCGACGCGATCCAGACAGGTCAAGATCTCTGCCCGTGCGGCTTCCCGACGCATTCCCCGATGCAGCGACAACACTTCATAGAGCTGTTTTTCCAGAGTGTGCAGCGGGTTGAGCGACACCATCGGCTCCTGGAAAATCATGGCGATTTTATTCCCCCGTACGCCGCGTAGCGTTTGTTCGCTGGCGTGGAGTAGTGATTCACCGTGAAAGCGGATATCACCGGCAAGATAGACCGCTGGAGGTATGGGGAGCAAACGTAAAATCGAGAGTGCGGTGACGCTTTTACCCGAACCGGACTCGCCCACCAGTGCCAGGGTTTGCCCGGCTTCGACGTGCAATGAAATTTCGTTCACCACGGTACGTACGGTTCCCTGCTGACGAAAACCGACCGATAAATTGTCAATGGCTAACAGAGGTTGCGTCATCTTATACCGCCTTGTTGGGATCAAATGCGTCGCGTACCGCTTCACCAATAAAGATCAGCAGCGATAATAACAGGGCTACCGACACGAACGCGGTGATCCCAAGCCACGGTGCCTGTAAGTTGTTTTTTCCCTGCAACAGCAGTTCTCCGAGCGACGGGGAGCCGAGCGGTAAGCCGAACCCCAGAAAATCTAGCGAGGTCAGTGTGGTAATTGAGCTACATAAAATAAACGGCAAAAAGGTCAGCGTGGCGACCATCGCATTCGGCAGCATGTGGCGCAGGATAATGCTGCGATCGCTCACGCCGAGCGCCTGTGCGGCGCGGATGTAATCAAAGTTTCGCGTGCGTAAAAACTCTGCGCGTACCACGCCGACCAGGCTCATCCAGCCAAACACGACCGTAATGGCCAATAGCCACCAGAAGTTGGGTTGGACGACGCTGGAGAGCAGGATTATCAAAAATAGCGTCGGCATCCCGGACCAGACTTCAATGAAGCGTTGCCCCCACAGGTCCACCTTTCCGCCGTAATAGCCCTGCAGCGCACCGGCCATCACGCCCATGACGCTGGAACACAGGGTTAACATCAAACCAAACAGGATGGAAATGCGGGTCCCATAGAGGATGCGTGCCAGTACGTCGCCGCCGTTGGCATCGGTGCCCAGCCAGTTTTGTGCGGACGGCGGGGAAGGGAAGGGGGTGTCGGTGGCAAAGTTAATGCTGGTGGCGCCAAAGCGCACGGGTGCCCACAGGATCCATCCCTGGCTTTCCAGACGCTGCTGCAGCCACGGATCCTGATAATCTGCTTTGGTGGCTAACGGGCCGCCGAAATCGCTTTCACTGTAGTTTTTGACCAGTGGAAAGTACCAGCTGCCGTCATAGCGCACCAGCAGTGGCTTATCATTGGCAATCAGCTCGGAACACAGGCTTAAGCCGAACAGCAGCAGAAAAATCCACAGCGACCAGTAGCCACGGCGATTGTGGCGAAAACGCGCCCAGCGGGCCTGATTGACGGGGCTTAAGCGCGACATTAGCGTCCCTCGAAATCAATACGCGGATCGACCAGCGTATAGCTAATATCACTGAGGATATTGAGCAGCAGGCCGATCAGCGTGAAGATATAAAGCGTACCAAACATCACCGGATAGTCGCGTGACACGGTTGATTCATAGCCCAGTAATCCCAGACCGTTCAGCGAGAACATGACTTCAATCAACAGTGAGCCGGTGAAAAACATACTGATGAAGGTGGCTGGGAAACCGGCTATCACTAACAGCATGGCGTTACGAAAGACGTGTTTGCGCAGAATGTTTTTCTCGCTAACGCCTTTAGCGCGCGCGGTGACGACATACTGTTTGCGAACCTCATCCAGAAAGGAGTTTTTGGTTAGCATCGTCAGTGCGGCAAATCCACCCACCACCGTTGCCAGCACCGGTAGGGTGATATGCCACAGATAATTGGTGATTTTTTGATACCAGGGCAGAGCGTCAAAATTGGCGGAAACTAGACCGCGTAGCGGGAAAAGGTCGTAATAGCTGCCGCCGGCAAAGAAAACGATCAATAAAATTGCAAATAGGAATGCGGGGATGGCGTAGCCGATAATAATGAATGCGCTGCTCCACACGTCAAAGCGGCTGCCGTTGTACACCGCTTTGCGGATCCCCAGCGGAATCGACACCAGATAGATAATCAGCGTACTCCATAATCCCAGCGTGACGGAGACGGGCAGGCTGTCTTTGATTAATGTCAAGACCGAGGCGCTGCGAAACAGGCTGTCGCCAAAATCGAAGCGGAGATAGTTCCAGAGCATGTTGAAATAACGTTCGTGAATCGGTTTATCGAATCCGTAACGGCGGGTGATTTCAGCAATCACTTCCGGATCCAGGCCGCGACCACCACGATAATTGCTGTCGCTGATGTTCCCGACGCCAGTTTGCGCGTGGCTGGCACGCACACCCTCACTACCGGCGCCCGGCAGTGCGCCACTTTGCCCGAATTCAATGGCGGCGACGGCCTGCTCGACCGGGCCGCCTGGGGCAATCTGCACGATAAAAAAGTTGATGGTAATGATGGCCCAGAGCGTCGGGATCACCAGCAGCAAACGTCGAATCAGATATGCGCCCATTTATTCTCCCTGTCGTCTGGCAGCGGGAAGTTTGGCCGCTTTGTTGACGTCATACCACCAGTTGTCCACGCCGATGGTGTAAATCGGGCGAACGGCAGGCTGCGAAAATTTGTCCCACCATGCCAGCCGATCTTCGGCCATAAACCACATCGGCAACATGTAATAATTCCAGGTTAACACGCGGTCCAGCGCGCGTCCCAGCGGGATAAGTTTTGCTTTATTACCTTGCGCCGCAATGATCTGGCTAATCAGCTTATCAATGGCCGGGCTTTGCACGCCGGGAGCGTTATAGCTGGAATCAATATATTCGGAAGCCCACAGAATTTGCAGATCCGAGCTGGGCCACGGCATCGCACGATACAGCCTTGGCATCATGTCATAGTCGCGGCTGCGCAGGCGGTTGGTGATTTGTGAGTTATCGACCTGGCGGATATTCATCGTAATGCCCAGCCGCTGCAGGTTATGCTGGAACGGCAATACCCATTGGCTGTTACTGCCTGCCGGGAGCAACAGCTCAAAAGTCAGCGCTTTGCCGCTGGTGATGTTGACCCGCTGCTGCCCTTTCAATACCCATCCGGCCTTGTCCAGGAGTGCACTGGCCTTCAGCAGGTTTTCACGATCGTAACCGTCGCCTTTTGATGTGGGTGGCTGATAGATTTGGCTGAAGACTTCGGGAGGCAGATCGTTTTTCATCGGCGCAAGTAGCACCAGCTCATCCGCGTCGGGATAATTTTTGGCGGCATATTCGGTGTTCTGGAAATAGCTGGTCGTCCTGCTCCAGGCATTATAAAACAACGCCTTATTCATCCATTCAAAATCAAAGGCCAGCGTGATCGCTTCACGAACACGGCGGTCGCTGAACACCGGACGCTGGATGTTAAACGCTAACCAGCGCGTATCCTGCGCCGACTCGTTTTTTTGTTCGGCTTTGACGATGTACTGTTTTGTGAAGTTCTTACCGGTATAACGTGTTGCCCAGTTTTTGGCATCGTTCTCAAGACGCAGGTCAAATGCACCGGCTTTAAATGCTTCAAAGGCCACGTTGTCATCAAGGTAATAGTCGTAGCGGAGGGTATCAAAATTCCAGCGCCCACGATTAACCGGCAGGTCAGCGGCCCAGTAATCTTTGACCCGTGAGTAGACGATATACTGCCCCATTTTCCATTGGGTGATGCGGTAAGGTCCGCTGGCAAGGGGTGGGGAGGATAACGGGTCGCTGAGCTTGTGATCTTTCCAGTATTTCTCAGGCATCACCGGTAATGAAAACAGGCTGAGCATGTCTTCTTTACCCGGTTTGGCTAACTCAATTCGCACGGTTAACGGGGCGATCGCTTTAACGGTGGTCCCTTTGTATACCAGACGAAACTGCGGCACGCCTTCGGTCATAAATTTTTGGAAGGTAAAGGCAACGTCGCGGGCGGTGATTGGTGACCCATCGTGAAAACGCGCGCGCGGGTTAATGGCGATTTCAACCCAGGAATAGTCGTCCGCGTAGCGGGCTCTGTCGGCAATGAGCGGGTAATAGCTACCGGGTTCATCATCGGAAGTGGTAAACAGCGCATCGTAAAGTGATTCAGTCCGGGCGCCGGGATTCCCTCGCATCGAGTAGCGGTTGAAATTATCGAAGGTGCCGATGGACGAGAGCGTGATTTGCCCCCCTTTGGGGGCAGCGGGATTCACATAGTCGAAGTGGGTAAAATTGAACGCATACTTGGGTTCGCCCAGTACGGAAAATGCATAGCTTTCTTTGATGGACTGAGCCTGAGCGCTAAAACCTATAACGGTGAAAAATAGCAGCAGTACGCGAACAATCCTATGCACGGGTTTTCCTTTTCTTGTCCACCAGCCGATGGACCTCATGTCCGAGCCTCGGGGAGGTTCCGGCAAGCGTAGTGTATCGACGAATCGCACTGTGCGATCACCACTTTGGCATATCTGGCTTCGCCATCCAGCGTACGAAATCAGCCAGCTTTAACGGACGGCTGACCCAGTAACCCTGGAAGAAATGCACGCCGCGATCGCGCAGCCACCGGGCCTGCTCCTGCGTTTCTACGCCTTCAGCAACCGTCAGCATATTGAGGCGTCTGGAGAGTGTCAACACGGCATCCAATACCGGCGACGTCAGCGTCTCGGTACCAATGGCATTGATAAATCCACGGTCAATCTTCAGGTAATCGACCGTAAAACGTTCCAGATAGATAAGGGCACTATGGCCGGTGCCGAAATCATCAATGGCAATTTCGAGTCCGGCAGCATGCAGCCATTCAAAAATTTTCGTGGCTTCGTGCTGATCGAGCATATCGCGTTCGGTGATTTCCAGTACCACCTGAAAATAGTTGGCGGGTAACGAGGCGCTCAGTTCCTGAATATCTGCTTTGAAACTCTCACCATGCAAATGTGAAGGAGCGATGTTGATCCCCAATTTTGCGCCCTTGGGGAGTACTTTTTGCAGGGCAGCGGCATCGCTGGCCACCAGCTTAAAGAGATGCTGCGTGAGTGGCACAATCATTTGCTGCGATTCGGCGTAATGAATAAAGGCATCTGGCGGGATCTCGCCCGTCGTTGGATGACGCCAGCGTAATAAGACTTCTACGCCTTTTACCTCCAGCGTTTGCATCTCCATGACCGGTTGGTAGACCACATAAAACTGATTGTGCTTGATGGCGTTCAGAATATCTTTCCCGGGCCGTAAACGGAGGGTGTAGATGTAGTACCAGACAAGCAGGGCCGCCATAATCCCAGCCATGCATCCCAGCATGAGGGAATACCAGATATCGTTATACGTCCACTCTTCTGCGTACAATCGAACGGTCACCGGCAGGCCGTCAATCGTCGCCTGTCGTGGGGTTGAGGCATCAGGAAGATCGGAGACGGGTATCAGGTGAGCTGAAAATGTCGAAATAGCCGTCTTGCCCACGATAATAGCAATACCGTCAAAATCATCTTGCCGGGCGGTATAGAGAAGATAGGGGGCCAGATTGATGTTCAGTGAACTAAATACGCCGCTATTCGGTAAGGCAGGATGACGATACCAAATCATTATTGCGGGTTTGTCAGGCACCATCGGCGTACCCGGGAGCAGGGCCACATCGATATCGTGGTTGATATTAATCGACGGCATCAGCTCCTGGATGGGGGTGTTCATGGGGCCCGTTGCGGAAGAGCAAAATGCGATGCTGTCTTTTACCAGCAAAAAAGCCCGTACGTTCAGGCTAAAGGCCGCGCTGGAGGTTAGTTTCGTGGCAACTTGTTGGCAACTGTCAGTGACCAGGGGTTGTAGTTCATCGGTGGTCGTTTTGAGTTCTGAGAAGTAACTTTTGACGTAATTCTGTATATCGGAGAGCAGCGTGTCGTACTTCACTTCTCGTTTATGCCACGAGACGAAAAATTGCAGTGTGCTGACGAGTAAGGCGACGGCGAGCCCCGTTAAAATACAGGTGATCAGGATTTTCCGACCGGAAGAAGAGGCACGTTTGAACATAGTTCTTTATGTTTACCTGCAGTAACTGCTTATTATTAAACCGCTTAATTTGTAAGACTATAGCCTGGATTGACGCTTATCGTGAGATTTTTCTGTTGTGTAAAAGAAAAGCAAAAAGCACCGCCTAAGCAGTGCTTTTGATTTGTCTCATCAGGATAGCCAAGGGATAGCTGCCAAACGAATTAACTGCGACTCAGAACCCGGCGGGCTTCGTTGTAACGCTTTTTCCAGTAAGGCTCGTTCATACTGGAAATAACAACGCCGCTGCTGGTCGAGGCATGTACAAACTGGTTGTTACCGATATAAATACCGACGTGACGACCCGTAGAGCCCGCACGGAACAGAACCAGATCGCCGGTGCGCAGATTGGTGCGCGAAACGGATTTACCCGTTTCCTGTTGTTCGTAGGTTGAGCGAGGAAGCTCTAAACCAAATTGTTCACGGAATGTACGCTGTACAAAACTTGAACAATCAATCCCTTTCTTAGTGCTGCCGCCAAGGCGGTAACGCACGCCTTTCCAGTCAGCGTATTGGTCCATAATACGAGATTTAACATCGATATTACGTACCATACTTTCAAATTCATCCTGAGAGGCTTGCAGTGAAGAGTTATCTCCATTGCCCACAGCATGCGTCTCAGAATGCATATTCTTGGCGGTGTTCGTTGTGCTACATGCAGAAAGCAGAACCGCAACTGCTATCGCGGGTATGCCCCGCAAGATATATCTCAAAATCGGTTGAGATTTGACCATGTTGTTTGTTTTCCCTTGAAGTCCTTAACGATAAATATCGTTATAAAAAATGCCAAACGTGACGAGACTAATTACCTACACACGATGAGACAATTCTTTATGGTCAAATCTGTGGTGGAACGCACAAATTTATTCGTAAAGAGAATAATTATCTCGCGAGGCAAAACGAGTTCGAGATTACCCGATCGCCACAGTCATTGCGAGTGATTTTACGTGATTTCTTATAAGAAAAATTGATACAGAAAGTGAATAAACGGCATTGGCTAAATTAAGAACAATTAGGCTGAAAAACACGCAATTCATTCATTTTCAACAGGAATAAGATGACAAGAGAATGACAGTCAGCAAGAGAGATTATCGTCAGATATCATCAGGGAATCAGAAGTATCCCTGATGATGTTAATTACTCTGCGTTATTTGTTTAAAAAATGTTTGTTTTTACCTGGGAGATAATTCGTGAACAGGGTGACCAAACGGTCGCTTAATGGTGTCATTAGCCACCAGGGCAGGCCAATCAAAACGACGGTCATCGAACCGACCACGATATCAGTAAGCCAGTGAGCACCAATCATTACGCGAGGAAAGGCAAAAACCACAGCGATAATAAGGCCGATTAATCCTGCGACTTTTCCGAAATACCGCAGCATAAATGCGGAAAAAATAAGCAGCATCATGCCGTGATCGCCCGGGAAGCTGTCTCTTGACGCATCTTTGGTTGAAATATGCAGCAGCTCGCTGACACGATGAATATTATCTAGCATCAGCGTTGGACTGGCGCGTTTAACCGGAATAAGCGCCTGGCCTAACTGATTTAATACCACCGCCGTGAGCAGCATCACCAGACCAATTGCGATGATACGGCGGCGACCGTCCGGGGTTTCTTTGCGCCAAAAACTCAGCATCAGGGCACCCATTGCCAGCAGCGAGCAGCCGTCAAACGCGCGGTTGTTGGTGATTGCGACAACCCACAGGAACATTGGGCTGTCGACCAGTTTTTGGTTGAAGAAATGGAAAACACCAAAATCGATGGAATACCAGAACCCATGTCCGGCTGGAATATACCAGGACAGAAACAGCGCCAGACCTGCGATATTAAGCAGGAGAATAAAAGGGTATCGGGTTTTCATCGTCGTTCACCATTGCCAAAATCGCAGGCAACCTTACGCGTTAGCGTCTAAACGAAGCTTCAACAATGCACCCTGTAACGCGTTCCAGTCAGTCTCGGTGTCCGAGATGAGTTCAATACGGCTGTCCGGAGGTGCGACGTTTTGGGTCTCAATGTGCCAGTCATCACCCTGACGGTTGATGCGTACCAATCCTTCCTTGATTCGCATGACGCCTTTTACGCGACCTACCGGCGCGAGACGCGACCATTCCAGCAGGCCGATGGTATCGAACACGGTGTCCGCATCGAAAATCCAGCCGCAGGCCTGATGCCCCTGACCGCTGTTGAGACTACGACGCCAGCGCTGCTGTGCCGGCAGGCTCAGTGCCGCCAGCCCTTTTTTGTCGGCATGCTGGTGGGCGTGTGCCGCACTTGTGGGAAGCTCTGCCAGATTCAGACGCGGTAAATCCAGTAACTGCGTGTCAATGTGTCCATGGTCGGCATGAACCAACTGACGGTGACCGCCGTAGTGCTGCCACCAGGTTTGCAAGGCATGTTCACTTTCAGCCGTAGCGCGATCGGTTTTGTTGGCGACGATAACGTCAGCGGCGGCCAGCTGGTCGCGGAAATTCTCATTGGCGACGCTTTTTTCATCCAGCAGCAGGCGAGGGTCAAGGATACAGAGTGTCGCGCGCAGATCGATCCACGGTTCGTAAACCGGGGCGGTGAGTAAATCCAAAATCTGTTTTGGATGCCCGAGGCCGGTAGGTTCGATCAATAACCGGTCGGGTTTGCCCTGACGCAGTAACGTATTAAGGCCTACCTGCATCGGCAAACCGTTAACACAACACATGCATCCTCCGGGGATCTCTTTTAGCAGTGCGCCGCTGTCGGCCAACAGCGCGCCGTCAATACCGACTTCGCCAAACTCATTGACCAGCACAGCCCACTTCTCAGCGGGATCTTTGTTGGCGAGTAAATGAAGAATAGAGGTGGTTTTACCGCTGCCGAGAAAACCGGTAATGAGGTTGGTTTTGGTCACGTTGGCTCCAGAATCATCAAATGCTGTTATAGCGTTCAACAATCCTGGCGAAAAAAGGATAAAAAGAGAAGGGCAGAGAGGACGAAGGTGCGCTTCGTCCCGCTGAATGGCAGAAATTGTTAATTTTTTAACGTCTGCATGACGGCCTGATGCGCGCCATATTGCGCAATATTCTGCCAGGCCTGCTCGATAGCTGCGACGAATTGCGGATTCTGCACCAGATCGGGGGCAAAAATCTCGCGCAGGGAAAGCAGTGCGCTGACGCGCTCTGATAGGGAACTGTGCTCGACAAGCGCGCGGATCTTATCACGCAACGGATCGCGCACATCAATGGCTGCACCCGCATCATCAATGCCGCTCACGTAGCGCATCCAGCCCGCAACGCCCAGTGCCAGCAGAGGCCAGTCGCTTTGCCGTGATAAATGTACGCGGATCCCTTCCAGCATTCTTTGCGGCAATTTTTGGCTGCCGTCCATCGCGATTTGCCATGTCTTATGCTTCAGTGCGGGATTGGCAAAACGTTGCAGCAGGCTTTCGGCATACTGATTTAGATCGACGTTAGTGATGTGCAGCGTGGGGGCCTGCTCCGTCATCATCAGACGGTAAGCCGCTTCACGAAAGGCGTTGTCCTGCATGCAATCGCTGATGTGCTGAAACCCGGCCAGATAGCCAATATAGGCCAGAAATGAGTGACTGCCGTTTAGCATCCGCAGTTTCATCTGTTCCCACGGCAGCACGTCATCAACCATCTGGACACCGGCGGTTTCCCACTGCGGGCGGCCGGCGACAAAATTGTCTTCAATCACCCACTGGATAAACGGCTCACAGCTGATGCCACAGGGGTCAGCGATGCCCAGCGCTTGGGCAATTTCTTCCAGCGATTCGTCGGTTGCTGCAGGGACAATTCTGTCGACCATGGTGCCCGGAAAACTGACCTGCTGTTGTATCCACGTCGCCAGCTCAGGCGAACGTTTTTGCGCCATGCCCAGGATCGCGTTTTTCACCACATGCCCGTTGTCCGGGATGTTATCGCACGAGAGTACAGTAAACGGCGGTAATCCGCGTTCGCGTCGGCGATGCAGGGCTTCGACGATAATGCCCGGCGCTGAGTGCGGTTCATCCGGCGACTGCAAATCATGAATAATGCGTGGGTTTGTGACATCAAGCGACCCGGTGGACGGATCAATACAGTAGCCTTTTTCCGTGATGGTTAACGACACAATCGCCACCTGCGGTTCACAGAATTTTTCAATAATGGCCGCCAGCGAATCCAGCGTGGCGTTCAGGCATTCGTTAACGGCACCTATCACTATCGGTTGATTGCCGTCGGCACCTTTTTCTAACACGGTATACAGATGATCCTGCTCACGAAGCTGGCTCATCAGCCGATCGCCGCTGAACAAGCTGATCTCACAAATTCCCCAGTTTCCTCCCTGCGTATTGAGTACGCGATCGGTCAACAATGCTTGATGAGCACGGTGAAAAGCACCGAAACCAAAATGTACGATCCGCGAGGTTAAGCGTTGGCGATCGTACTGTGGCATCTGTACATTTTTGGGGAGTGAAGCCGAGGCAATTGTCTTCATTAAATACACCTGATTAACCATTAATTAACAATGGCAGTATAAAGTTATATGACAGCAAGTTAAATTGGTGTGCCTTATTTATCCGGGGAATGTGAGCTGGATCAATCAATCATCGGCGTTCTGTTGATCATCCACCCGATGCCTGTATGGTAGTCGTCATGCAGCTAACTTAATTTGGTATAACAACTTGTGAGGTGAAGCAATGGAACAAACCTGGCGTTGGTACGGACCTAACGATCCGGTATCGCTTGATGATGTGCGTCAGGCTGGCGCAACCGGTGTTGTGACCGCCTTGCACCACATTCCTAATGGTGAAGTGTGGCCGGTAGAAGAGATTCAAAAGCGACAGGCTATTTTGGCTGAAAAGGGGCTGACCTGGTCGGTGGTGGAAAGCATTCCCGTTCACGAAGACATCAAAACCCAGTCTGGACAGTATCAAACGTGGATCGCCAATTATCAGCAGAGTATCCGTAATCTGGCGACCTGCGGCATTGATACCGTGTGCTATAACTTCATGCCGATCCTCGACTGGACGCGCACTGACCTTGAATATCAGCTCCCGGACGGTTCTAAAGCCCTGCGCTTCGATCAAATTGCTTTTGCGGCCTTTGAGCTGCATATCCTGCAGCGCCCCGGTGCGGAAGCGGATTACACCGCAGAAGAACAGCGTCAGGCTCTGGACTATTTCAATGCCATGAGCGAAGCCGATGTAGAGAAGCTGACTCGCAATATTATCGCCGGTCTGCCGGGTGCAGAAGAAGGTTATACGCTGGACAAGTTTCGCGCGCGCCTGGCGGAGTATGACGGTATCAGTAAAGACGATCTGCGCAATAATATGGCCGTATTCCTGCGCGCAATTGTGCCGGTAGCTGAAGAAGCAGGCGTGCGCCTGGCCGTGCATCCTGACGATCCGCCGCGCCCGATCCTCGGCCTGCCGCGTATTGTTTCCACCATTGAAGATATGCAGTGGTTGAAAGAAACAGTAGACAGCATCTATAACGGCTTCACCATGTGTACCGGTTCTTACGGTGTACGGGCGGATAACGATCTGGTGAAAATGATTGAAACCTTTGGCGATCGTATTCACTTTACGCATTTGCGTTCGACCTGCCGTGAAGATAACCCGAAAACCTTCCATGAAGGTGCTCACCTGCAGGGCGACGTAGATATGGTCTCTGTTGTGGCGGCGATCCTGCGTGAAGAACAGCGTCGTAAGAAGGCGGGCGATCTGCGTCCTATCCCAATGCGTCCGGATCACGGGCATCAGATGCTGGACGATCTGCACAAGAAAACCAATCCGGGTTACTCCGCAATTGGTCGTCTGAAAGGGCTGGCAGAAGTTCGTGGCGTTGAGCTGGCGCTGAAACAAACGCAGTTCCGTGATCTGCTGTAATGGCATCAACAGGGATTGGGCGAGTCGCTCGATCCCTGTTCTGCCTTCAGGGCTGAATTAACGCCTGCTCCAACACTCTCAGCACTTTATTGATCTGCGGTAACTGCAACCCGCCAAAACCGAAAAACATCACCCCGGCGTTGTTCTCCTTGCGCCAGATTTCTTCTGAACCATTTTCAATGTCCTGTAACGTATCAAAGCGAACACCTGCCTGCAGGCAGCGCTGTTGCAGCAAGGCGATGACGTCGGGCGAGCGATCGATGTGTAACGAGAGATGCAGGCCCGCCGTTGCGCCGTCAATTTTTCCGTCGGGGAACAGCGCAGAAAGACCGTCCCGGAGAAGCGCGAGCCGGGACGCGTAGCTGCAGGCCAGTTTGCCGAGGTGGGTATAAAATACCTGATTTTGCATTAACTCAGCGAGAAACTGCTGCAATAACCACTGGCTGCCGTTGTTGTTTAACGCTTTCATATTCTGCACTGCCGGGAGCAGTTCATCCGGGCAAATGAGATAGCCAAGACGCGCACCCGGCCCCAGCGTTTTTGAGAATGTCCCCATATAGATAACCCGATCGTGATAATCCATGGCTTTCAGCGCGGGGAGGGGATTTTCGCCGTACGTAAAAACGGCATCATAATCATCTTCGATAATGTACGCCCCGACACGCTGCGCCCAGGTCAGCAACGACAGACGCCGCTCCACTGAAAGCACGCTCCCCATCGGATACTGATGTGCGGGCGTCACGTAACAAAGTTGGGTTGCATATTCGGGTAATTTATCCGTGCACAGTCCCTGATTATCCACCGCGATAGGCGTAATGTCGGCACCGTAGTAATTAAACAGATGCCAGGCTCCAGAATAACAAGGGGATTCGGTCACAATATGACACTTTTTTTCCTGACTTGCCGCGTGATGAATAATAAATATTTGGCTGAGCAGTGATAACCCTTCCTGAATTCCGTTGGTAATAATGATTTTTTCTGCGCGAGTATTAATTCCCCGGGATAGATTAAGGTATCTAACCATTTGCTCACGCAATGAAAATAATCCATTTGGTGAATGATATCGGGTAAACAATTGCTCTTTTAGTACGCTGGGAGCATTATTCCATTTTCGCCAGCTTGACCAGGGAAAGGCATTGGGATCGGGGACGCCCATCCGGCAATAAAAATCCCGTCCCATCTCACCGTAAACATCGGTGGAAACGCCTGCAGGCTCAGGCTTTACCGGCGGTGAACCCTGGGCTAACGGTATGTGTGTCGCGGGTGTACGTACTGGTGTAGTAAAGATCACTTCATAGCCAATACCCTGTCGGCTCTTAATCAACCCTGCCGCCATCAATTTTTCATACGCCATAACGACTGTGATTTTGGCCACGTTCAGCGCCTGCGCCTGCTCGCGGATAGAAGGAAGTTTGTCCCCGCACAGCAAATTCCCCCGCTGAATAGCCTGAAAATAAAATTGAAAGATCTGCAGTTGCAGCGATGTACGGCTTTCTCTGTTGAGAAACAGTGCCAGCATGAGAAATTCCTTATTAAAACGATAGCCGCATATTACGAGTTTCCATTTTTAACTATTTTGACTCGCCTCATAGAGTGAACGCTGTTCCTATACTCTGCTGCCGGTGTCTCTATTCTCCTTTTTTAATATCCCTTAGCGTGTCGCTATTAAAATAAGGGAGCCAAATATGTCGTGGATGAGAAAGAACGCACTATGGTGGGCATTTGGTGGAGCCGTTGCCATGGCCTTTGCCATTTGGGGAACGTGGCAAGGCGTGCATTACACCAGTAGCACCGAGTTTTGTTTGTCGTGCCATTCGATGCGTACGGTGGGGGAGGAATATCAGACCAGCATACATTTTCGCAATGCCTCCGGCGTGCGTGCCGAGTGTAAGGATTGCCATATTCCACCAGGCATCGTTCCGACGCTTCTGCGCAAAACGGAAGCCTTGAACGATCTCTACCATACGTTTATTTCCCCGTCGATTGATACGCCTGAAAAGTTTACCGCCAAACGGGCAGAACTTGCCCAGCGGGAGTGGGCGCGAATGAGCGCCAATAATTCAGCGGCCTGTAAATCCTGCCATAGCTATGAGGCGATGGATCACGGCAAGCAATCGACGAATGCAGCGGCACAAATGACCGCAGCGGCGGCGAAAGACAGCAACTGCATTGACTGTCACAAAGGTATTGCCCATCACAAGCCTGATATGAGCAGCGGCTTTCGCGATCGGTTTAAGCAACTCCAACGCCTGGGAGAGACGCCGTCGGAGGCGACCACGCTGTTTTCGTTAGGCGAGAAAGCCCTGACGGCAACGGCTGGGAGCCCCGCCGGTAAAGCGCTACTTTTTCCGGCCACCGAAGTCAGAGTGCTGAAAAAAGAGGGCAGTAATGTCCAGTTGGAAGTGACGGGGTGGCGTGAAAGTAAAGGCCGTGGGCGGGTGATCACGCAGTTTATGGGCAAACGCGTTTTCTCCGCGGTGCTTGATGACTCCCTGATGGCAAACGTAAAAATTCTGCAAACCCAGGTTGACCCAGATTCGCACCAGCAGTGGCAGCAAGTGAGCGTGACCGCATGGACCTCCGCGCAGG
Organism: Citrobacter freundii; assembly: GCF_029717145.1. Taxonomy (NCBI): domain Bacteria; kingdom Pseudomonadati; phylum Pseudomonadota; class Gammaproteobacteria; order Enterobacterales; family Enterobacteriaceae; genus Citrobacter; species Citrobacter freundii. The sequence continues at coordinate 1,608,061 of NZ_CP099222.1, forward strand.
GGCTTATCACCAGTATTGCACCGGTGTGGGAATACTCAGAACAAATGCTGCAATCCACCTGCAGCGCCTGCCACAGCACACCGCCGACCATCCGTTATACCGCCAATGGCTGGATTGCCGGACTGAAAGCGATGTCGACCTATTACCGGCTTAATCCGGTGGAAGAACGCACGCTGTTGAAATACCTCCAGACGCACGCCAGCGATGTGCCTGCCCCCCAATAATAAAGAGGATAATGTATGGATATTCACGATTTTAATCCGTCCCGTCGCCGTTTTCTGAGCGGCATGCTGGCGGTAGGTGCCGCCAGTGCGCTGGCGCCGAACCCGCTGATATCAAAGGTATGGGCGGCAGGAGAAAACCCTGAGCAGTGGATCCAGTCCGGCTCGCATTACGGCGCTTTTGAAGCCAAAGTGGTCAACGGCGAGTGGACCGAAACCCGGCCCTTTAAACACGATAAATATCCGTGCGATATGCTGAATGCAGTACGTGAAGTGGTCTACAACCCTTCGCGAGTCCGCTACCCGATGGTCCGTCTGGACTGGTTACGTAAGCGTGAAAAATCAGACCGCAGCCAGCGCGGTGATAACCGTTTTGTGCGGGTCAGTTGGGATCGGGCGCTGGATCTGTTTTACGAAGAGCTGGAGCGGGTGCAAAAAAACTACGGATCTTCCGGTGTCTTTACCGGGTTGGCCGACTGGCAAATGGTGGGTAAATACCATAAAGCGGGTGGCGCAATGGACAGGGGGCTTGGCCTGCACGGGAGCTATGTCACCACCGTTGGCGACTACTCGGCGGCGGCTGCACAGGTCATCTTGCCGCATGTGATTGGTTCGCTGGAAGTCTACGAGCAGCAAACCTCGCTGCCGCTGGTGATTGAGAATACCCATACCATCGTGTTGTGGGGCTGCGATCCGATTAAGAATTTGCAGATAGAATTCCTGGTACCCGACCACGAAGCGTTTGGCTACTGGCAGCAGATTAAAGAGGCGGTCGCACAGGGCAAAATGCGCGTCATCAGCGTTGATCCGGTGCGCAGTAAATCGCAAAACTATCTGGGTGCTGAACAACTGGCGCTGCGACCGCAAACCGATGTTGCTTTGCTGCTGGCGCTCGCGCACACCTTGTATGAAGAAAAACTGTACGACACGGCATTTATTAACGATTACACCGTCGGCTTTGAACAGTTTTTACCGTACCTGACGGGCGAGACTGACAAGCAGGTGAAAAACGCCGAATGGGCAGCCCAAATCTGTGGCCTGAGCGCAGAACAAATCCGTGACTTCGCCCGCCTGCTGGTGAAAGGTCGCACGCAGTTTATGGGCGGCTGGTGCGTCCAGCGTATGCACCACGGAGAGCAGTATCCCTGGATGCTGGTGGTGCTGGCGAGCATGGTCGGACAAATTGGTTTACCGGGCGGCGGTGTAGGATTTGGCTGGCACTACAACGGCGGTGGAACGGTAACGTCGGCCGGGCCTGTGCTGTCGGGGCTGGGAAGTATTAACAATCCCCCAGAGGCGAAATATAAAGCGGATTTTCGTGGCGCATCGGCGCATATTCCCACCTCGCGTATCGTCGACTGCCTGCTTGCGCCGGGTAAGAAAATTGCCTTCAACGGTGAAACGTTAACCTGGCCTGATATCAAAATGGCCGTCTACAGCGCGGCCAATCCGTTCCATGCGCAGCAGGATCGCAACCGCATGATTGAGGCATGGAAGAAGCTGGAAACCGTCGTGGTATTAGATCACCAATGGACTGCATCCTGTCGCTTTGCCGATATTGTCCTGCCCGTCACTACGCGCTTTGAGCGGAATGACATTGAGCAGTTTGGCACGCATTCGAATAAAGGACTGATGGCGCTGCGTCAGGTGGTCAAACCGCAATATGAGGCACGTCACGACTTTGACGTATTTGCCGGGCTGTGTAAGCGCTTTGATAAAGAAGTGGCATATCGTGAAAACCGCGATGAAATGCAGTGGATACAAGCGCTTTATGACGAAGGTGTGAAAATGGGCGCATCGCTCGGCGTCACCTTACCGGACTTTGATACCTTCTGGAAAGGGGACGGATATATTGAATATCCGGCGGGGCAGCCGTGGGTGCGGCACGGTGAGTTCCGCGACCAGCCCGATCTTAATCCGTTAGGCACCCCGTCGGGGCTTATTGAAATCTACAGTAAAACCATCGCGGGTTTTCAATATGAAGATTGTCCAGGACACCCGGTGTGGATGGAGCCGTTTGAACGTAGCCATCAGGGCAAGACGAATAAATATCCGCTGCATCTGCAATCCTGTCACCCGGACAAGCGTCTTCACTCGCAGTTATGCTCCAGCGAGGCGTTTCGTAACACCTACGCGGTGGCCGGCAGAGAACCGCTCTACATCAGCGAGCAGGATGCAACCGCCCGCAGTTTAAAAGCCGGAGATATTGCTCGCGTCTTTAACGCCCGAGGTCAGGTGCTGGCGGGCGTAGTGATTAGCGCCGATTTTCCCGCTGGCGTGATCCGCATTCATGAGGGCGCGTGGTATTCCCCGCAGGAAGGCGGGAAAACCGGGACACTATGCACCTATGGCGATCCGAATGTCCTGAGTGCGGATATTGGAACATCGCAGCTGGCGCAAGGCCCTTCCGCGCATTCCGTGCTGGTAGAGGTTGAACGCTTCCAGCAGAAGGCCCCGCAGGTAACCGCTTTCGGTGGACCTGAGACAGTGAAAGAGGAGGGGGCCAGTGCCGCATAATCACATTCATCAGCAGCGTGCAGCAGTATATCAGTGGTTTTCGCAACTGCTGTTTCGTGAACTGGACGAGAAGCAATTAGCCCGTCTTGAGAGCGAGGAGAGCCGGGAGTGGATGACCTCACTGACGGGGATCCCCGGACTGGCTGCTGACGTCAAAAAGTTAGCGCGTAGTCTGTCTCAGGTGCTGCGGCGCGAATGCCGACAACTGGAGCTGGCGGCCGATTTTGCTTCACTGTTTTTGCTGTCCCCTCCACAGAGCGTGTCGCCTTATGCAGGGCATTACCCGCACACGACGGCACCTGAAGAACGACGGCAAATGAATGTGCTGTTAGTTGAACAGGGGCTGGCTGCGCGGGAGAATGAACCTGCCGATCATATTGCGGTACAGCTGGCGTTAATGGCGAAAATGGTAGACAAAGAGCAGAGCGTCGCTGAGCAATATTACTTTTTGCATCATCATATTATGTGCTGGGCATCATTGTTCCGGGATAGCTGTCTGCATCGCGACGGCGAGGGCTTTTACCCTCAGGCGGTTAATGTCATCGTGCGTTTTATGCGCGAGGATGAGCAGTATCTGGAATCATTATTGATGGATGATTTTTATCTCAGCAGTCAGCGCTGAAAACAGCAAAGGGACAGCGTGCGCTGTCCCTTTTAGTCTGTGTCTTAGCAGAAACGTTAGTCTGCACGCCCCATATAACGGCGTTCTTCGATATGAATGCGGATTTTCTCACCGGCACTCAGATACTCAGGAACCAGGATCACCAGGCCGGTGGTCAGGGTGGCTGGCTTGTTACGTGCACTGGCTGACGCACCTTTAATGCCAGGTGAGGTTTCAACGATCTCAAGGTCTACGGTCTGCGGCAGTTCAAGCGCCAGCAGTTGGCCATCCCAGGTCAGCACCTGCATGTCCGGCATTCCGCCTTCCGGGATAAACAGCAACTCTTCTTCGATCTGGTCTTTGGTAAAGGTATACGGGGTATAGTCTTCTTTATCCATAAAGACATATTCGTTGCCATCGACGTAAGAGAAATCAACGCCACGACGGCTCAGGGTGACGGTATCCACAATATCGTCGCCTTTGAAGCGCTCTTCGACTTTTAGGCCGGTACGGACATCAGAAAAACGCATTTTGTACAGCGTGGCTGCACCACGTGCGCTCGGTGATTGAATATCAATGTCTTTTACAATCAGCAGCTTGCCGTTGTAGTTAAGTACCATACCTTTTTTAATTTCGTTCGCTCTTGGCATCGAAAAAATCCTGTAGTGAGGAGTGTCTAAAATATCGCGTCAAACTACTCGCGCCGGGTCATTCAGGCAAGCGGAATTCGCACTTTTGCGGGTGCAAAAAAGGTGGTACTGTTCGCTACCTACACAATCCGCGGGTTTACCTTAAAGAGAATATTGTATGGAATGCCGTCCGGATTGTGGCGCATGTTGCACTGCGCCTTCTATCTCCAGCCCCATCCCCGGCATGCCTGAGGGCAAGCCTGCCAATACGCCATGCGTTCAGCTTGATGAATTCCTGCGCTGTAAAATTTTTGGTTCCGCACTGCGGCCAAAAGTGTGTGCAGGCTTACAGCCCAGCGCTGAAATGTGTGGCCAGACAACGCGCCAGGCTATGGTGTACCTTATTGAGCTTGAAGCGCTCACTGCACCTTAAACGTCTTTGATCCGCGCCAGGCAAAAGACCGTGGCGATAATCATCACCAGCGCAAACCAGAACACCGCATGGTAGTTCCAGATTTCAGCGGCAATACCGGCCAGCGATCCGGCTATAATCCAGCCCACGCGGATGGTGTTGGTGTAAAGAGTGGTTGCAGAACCCGCCTGTCCTGGCATTAAGTCCTGGAAATAGAGCATGCCAATACCGCCGAGGATACCGATGTAAATCGCGTTCAGCAGCTGCAAGCTGAGCAGAATGACCGGCGAATGCGCCAACAGCATTCCGGCATAAAATAAGAAACCGGCGACCACGGCGATCCGCATCAACAAACGCTTGCCCAGACGTTTAGCAAAGTATCCGGCAATGAGCATCGTCGGTATTTCCAGCCCGGCGGCGGTGCCCATCATAATGCCTGCGAGTTTTTCCGGCAGATGCAGTTCGTTGATGATAAACAGTGGCATATTAATGATGTACAGGCTGTTGGTGCCCCACATTAATGTGCAGATAGCGAACAGCAGCAGCGTATCGCGCCGGTTACGACGCGGGGCTTCCACCGCGCCTGTGGCGAGGGACGCATTTTTGTTCATCGACGGTAAGAACAACCACACCATGACGCCGCAGACGATAAACGCAACGGCGGCACTCAGATACATCACCGTAAAGCTGAAACCCATAGCCAGCGCGTAAGCTAACGGCGGGCCAATCACCCATGCCAGCGAAACCTGAGCACGCAAAATAGAGCTGAACATGACGGCTTCCCGGCCCGTGCGGTCAGCATGCTCGCGGGCGAGGGCAAACATTTGCGGGTTAGCGGTCGATCCAAAGCTACTGAGGAAGACGCCGACAAACAGCAAAATAAAATAGTTACGGTTCCAGGCAAACAGCACACAGGCCAGCATCCCCAGTACGCAGCAAAAAACGATCAGATTTTTGCGATCGCCCTTCTTATCAGAACGCCCAGCTAAAAACTGGCTTACCAGGATGCCGATGACAGCGCTACCGGTAAAAAAGAAACCGACCATACCCGGACGGGCATGAACTTCATCGGTCAGAAAAAGGCTGAGCGTAGGGGTCTGCAATGCGCCGGCGATACCCGTAAGAAAAGCGACAAGCAGGAACGCCGAAGACGTTAAATCAAACGACTTGGGGGAGGCGGCTACCGGGGTGTTATGCATGTTTCAATATCTTTGATGTGAAGAGACGCGGAGTTTACGCTGCCTGTCAGAAAATAAACAGGGCGCGAAATCAAAATCGGCATGAAAAATCAAAATAGCATTTCAGTCTCTAAAAACAGTCTGCTGACGATGCTGAAATCGATAACTTAGCTTCCTTTCTATGTCAGCAATTATTGATGCACAGAAGAAAAAATGTGCGTTATATCTAAATTCAGCAAGCAAATTGCTAACTTTACTTGCGTGCTGAAGCAGAAAGCGCAAAACTTCTTGAAACGTTTCAGCGTCATCTTTTCTTAAGTTTTGGAGTTGGGTGGCGCCTTTTTTCTCATGTTAGCTGAATCGTTTCAATTCAGCAGGAGAGGAGAACCATGTTCCAGTTATCTGTTCAGGATATTCACCCGGGCGAACAGGCCGGAAATAAAGAAGAGGCCATTCGCCAGGTTGCTGCCGCGTTAGTGCAGGCTGGCAACGTGGCAGAAGGCTACGTCAACGGCATGCTGGCGCGCGAGCAGCAAACATCTACTTTCCTCGGCAACGGTATTGCCATTCCTCACGGTACCACGGACACCCGTGACCAGGTGTTGAAAACCGGGGTGCAGGTATTCCAGTTTCCGCAAGGTATTACCTGGGGTGAAGACCAGGTTGCATATGTGGCTATTGGTATTGCGGCCAGCTCCGACGAACATCTGGGTTTGCTGCGTCAGCTGACACACGTACTCAGCGATGATTCGGTGGCTGAACAGCTGAAATCCGCCACCACCGCAGAAGAACTGCGCGCGTTGCTGATGGGTGAAAAGCAGAGTGAACAGCTCAAGCTCGACAACGACATGCTGTCGCTGGACGTGGTCGCCGGTTCGCTGGTCACGCTGCAAGCCCTGAACGCCGCGCGTCTGAAAGAAGCGGGTGCGGTTGATGCTAACTTTGTTGCCACGGCTATCAATGAGCAACCGCTGAACCTCGGCCAGGGGATTTGGCTGAATGATTGTGCTCAAGGCAATCTGCGAAGCGCAGTTGCGCTCAGCCGAGCGGCAAATGCCTTCGACGTAGAAGGCGAGACGGCCGCGCTATTGGTGACCGTCGCGATGAATGACGATCAGCCCGTGGCAGTGCTCAAGCGCCTTAGCGATTTGCTGCTGGAAAATAAAGCTGACCGCTTGCTGAAAGCGGATGCAGCGACCGTACTGGCCCTGCTGACCAGTGATGATGCGTTAACTGATGATGTGCTGAGCGCAGAGTTTGTTGTGCGCAATGAGCATGGTTTACACGCCCGTCCGGGCACCATGCTGGTGAATACCATTAAACAATTTAACAGTGAAATTACCGTGACAAATCTTGATGGAACCGGAAAACCGGCAAATGGACGCAGTCTGATGAAAGTTGTGGCGCTGGGCGTGAAGAAAGGACATCACCTGCGCTTTACCGCCCAGGGCGAAGATGCTGAACAGGCGCTGAAAGCGATTGGCGAGGCCATCGCAGCCGGTCTTGGGGAGGGCGCATAATGAGCAGACGTGTCGCAACTATTACCCTGAATCCAGCCTATGACCTGGTCGGCTTTTGTCCGGAAATTGAACGCGGTGAAGTGAACCTGGTAAAAACGACCGGCCTGCATGCCGCGGGTAAAGGCATCAACGTTGCCAAGGTACTGAAAGATCTGGGGATCGACGTCACGGTGGGTGGTTTTCTGGGTAAAGATAACCAGGATGGCTTTCAGCAGTTGTTCAGCGAACTGGGGATTGCCAACCGTTTTCAGGTGGTGCAGGGGCGTACCCGTATTAACGTCAAGCTGACTGAAAAAGACGGTGAAGTTTCTGACTTCAATTTCTCCGGTTTTGAAGTCACCCCGGCGGACTGGGAACGCTTTGTGAATGACTCCCTGAGCTGGTTGGGCCAATTCGACATGGTCTGCGTCAGCGGCAGTTTGCCAACCGGCGTGAGTCCGGAAGCCTTCACCGACTGGATGACGCGCCTGCGCAGTCAGTGTCCATGCATTATCTTTGATAGTAGTCGTGAAGCGCTGGTTGCAGGTTTGAAAGCGGCGCCATGGCTGGTGAAACCCAACCGTCGTGAGCTGGAAATCTGGGCGGGCCGTAAGCTGCCAGAAATGAAAGATGTGATTGAAGCTGCGCATGCGCTGCGTGAGCAGGGTATTGCGCATGTGGTGATTTCCCTCGGTGCGGAAGGTGCATTGTGGGTTAACGCTTCTGGCGAATGGATTGCTAAACCGCCGTCAGTTGAGGTGGTCAGCACCGTAGGCGCAGGGGATTCGATGGTTGGCGGTCTGATTTATGGCCTGCTGATGCGTGAGTCCAGCGAACACACTCTGCGTCTGGCGACTGCCGTTGCCGCCCTGGCGGTAAGCCAAAGCAATGTCGGCATTACCGATCGTCCTCAGTTGGCCGCGATGATGGCGCGCGTCGACTTAAAACCGTTTAACTGACAGCAGGAGAGGCATAATGAAAACGCTGCTGATTATTGACGCTAATCTCGGCCAGGCTCGCGCTTACATGGCGAAAACCCTGCTTGGAGCGGCGGCACAAAAAGCGCATCTGGATATTATCGATAATCCGAATGATGCAGAGATGGCGATTGTCCTGGGTGACACCCTCCCTAACGACAGTGCGCTGAACGGCAAAAAAGTTTGGCTGGGAGACATCTCCCGTGCGGTGGCGCATCCTGAACTGTTCCTGAGCGAAGCGAAAGGTCATGCGAAACCCTACAGCGCACCGGTTGCGGCAGCGCCTGTAGCTAGCAGTGGCCCCAAACGCGTGGTGGCGGTAACGGCCTGTCCGACCGGCGTGGCGCATACGTTTATGGCGGCTGAAGCCATTGAAACTGAAGCCAAAAAACGCGGCTGGTGGGTGAAGGTTGAAACCCGTGGTTCAGTAGGCGCAGGCAATGCGATTACCCCGGAAGAGGTGGCGCAGGCCGATCTGGTGATTGTGGCGGCGGATATTGAAGTTGATCTGGCGAAATTTGCCGGAAAACCGATGTACCGCACCTCTACCGGACTGGCGCTGAAGAAAACCAAGCAGGAGCTGGATAAAGCCGTAGACGAAGCGACGCCGTACCAGCCTGTAGGGAATGGGCAGTCCGGAGCAACAGAAGGTAAGAAAGAGAGCGCAGGTGCATACCGTCACCTGCTGACCGGCGTGTCTTACATGCTGCCGATGGTGGTTGCCGGTGGTCTGTGTATTGCACTGTCTTTTGCCTTTGGTATTAAAGCATTTGAAGAGCCGGGCACACTGGCTGCGGCGTTGATGCAAATTGGCGGCGGTTCAGCCTTTGCACTCATGGTGCCGGTTCTGGCGGGTTATATTGCATTTTCCATCGCTGACCGTCCCGGTCTGACGCCGGGTCTTATCGGCGGTATGCTGGCGGTTAGTACCGGTTCTGGCTTTATTGGTGGGATTATCGCCGGTTTCCTTGCCGGTTACGTGGCGAAACTCATCAGCACCAAGCTGAAGCTGCCGCAAAGTATGGAAGCGCTGAAACCAATCCTGATCATTCCGCTGCTCTCGAGCCTGGTGGTTGGGCTGGCAATGATTTACCTGATTGGTAAACCGGTTGCCGGTATTCTGGAAAGCCTGACCCACTGGCTGCAAACCATGGGAACGGCGAACGCAGTGCTGCTTGGGGCGATTCTTGGCGGCATGATGTGTACCGACATGGGCGGTCCGGTCAACAAAGCGGCGTATGCTTTCGGTGTCGGTCTGCTCAGTACGCAGACGTATGCACCGATGGCGGCTATTATGGCGGCGGGGATGGTTCCCCCTCTGGCGCTGGGTCTGGCTACGCTGGTGGCGCGTCGTAAATTCGACAACGCACAGCGTGAAGGGGGCAAAGCGGCTCTGGTGCTGGGCCTGTGCTTCATCACCGAAGGGGCGATCCCGTTCGCCGCCCGTGACCCGATGCGTGTGCTGCCATGCTGTATCGTCGGTGGCGCGCTGACTGGCGCACTGTCGATGGCGGTGGGTGCGAAGCTGATGGCGCCTCACGGCGGCCTGTTTGTGCTGCTGATCCCTGGCGCGATTACGCCGGTAGTGGGATACCTGCTGGCGATTATTGCCGGTACGCTGGTAGCGGGTCTGTCTTATGCCTTCCTGAAACGTCCAGAAGAGGACGCGGTGGCGAAAGCATAATTTCTGCTGCTGACACAAAAGGGCCGATGATTCGGCCCTTTTTTATTTACTCAATCCACCCGATCAGGCGGCGGCAGAATCGGTTTGCTGCGCTTTCAGCCAGGCGATTTCTTCCGCCCAGATATCTGGATTGATGGTTTCCAGCACCAGCGGAATGCCGTCAAAACGGTCATCCTGCATAATCCAGCGGAAGGCGTCGTGACCGATATTGCCTTCACCTAAGCTGTGATGGCGGTCAACGCGGCTGCCAAACGTGCTTTTGGCATCGTTCAGGTGCATCCCACGTAAATAGTTAAAGCCGACAATACGTTCGAATTCGGCAAAGGTCTTTTCACACTCGGCGGCGCTTCGCAGATCGTATCCGGCGGCGAAGGCGTGGCAGGTATCAATGCAGACGCCCACGCGGGATTTATCTTCTACGCCATCGATAATGGCGGCCAGATGCTCAAACTTAAAGCCAAGATTGCTGCCCTGACCGGCTGTGTTTTCAATAACTGCGGTTACGCCCTGGGTCTGCGCGAGGGCAATGTTGATGGACTCGGCAATACGTGCCAGGCATTCGTCTTCCGGGATCTGCATTAAATGGCTGCCCGGATGAAAGTTAAGCAGGGATAACCCCAGCAGCTCGCAACGCTGCATTTCATCAATAAAGGCATCGCGTGATTTTTCCAGCGCCTCGCTGACCGGGTGGCCGAGGTTAATCAGGTAGCTGTCGTGAGGCAGAATTTGTGCGCTGCTAAAGTGATACTTTTCGCAGGCCGACTTGAAGTCATCAATGACGTCAGTAGTCAACGGCGCGGCGCGCCATTGGCGCTGATTTTTGGTGAACAGGGCGAATGCGGTGGCATCGATTTCTGCGGCGCGAATAGCGGCATTGGCCAGACCGCCAGCGGCGCTTACGTGCGCTCCAATATATTTCATAATTGATTCCCCAAATAGTTCGAGTTGCAGGACAAAACGCAATACGTTTTGAGCAGCGCCTGCAACTCGAAATATGACGGGAAAAACCCGCCATACTCAAATACAAAAGGGGAGAGTATAGCGGGTCAACGGGGGTTAGTCGTGTTTGATTATGCCATCACGCTGTGAATCAAAACGTTGATTGCACCACCACCGACAATCAGCCAGACAAACAGCACCAGCGCCATCAGTAACGGTTTGGCACCGGCCTTTTTCAGCGCGCTGACGTGAGTGGTCAGCCCAAGTGCGGCCATCGCCATTGCCAGCAGCACGGTATCGAGGGTGACCAGCATGTTCACCACAGACTGCGGCAGCAGGTGGAACGAGTTAAATATCGCCACCACAATGAACAGGATGGCAAACCACGGAATGGTGATTTTGCTCTTTTCGCCGCCGTTAGCCGGAGACAGTTGTTTCACACGAGCTGCCAGCAGGATGAGGAACGGAGCCAGCATCATGACGCGCAGCATTTTGGCAATAACGGCTGCGTTTTCTGCATCCGGGTTAATCGCATGTCCGGCAGCAACAACCTGTGCGACTTCATGCATGGTTGACCCAATGTAAATACCATAGGTTTCAGGGCTAAACCAGTGCGAAAGCAACGGATACATCGCCGGGTACAGGAAGATAGCAATGGTACCGAAGATGACCACGGTGGCGACAGCGACCGTCACTTTACTGGCTTCTGCTTTCACGACCGGCTCTGTTGCCAGTACCGCCGCGGCACCACAAATGCTGCTCCCGGCGCCAATCAGCCAACTGGTGTGTTTGTCCAGACCAAACACCTTCTGGCCGAGGAAGCAGGCAAGCATAAAGGTGCTGGTCAGCGTCAACGCATCGATCACAATCCCGCTGACGCCAACGTCAGCAATCTGCGAGAAGGTGAGACGAAAGCCGTAAAGGATGATCCCCAGTCGCAATAAATGTTGTTTCGCAAACAGTACGCCGCCGTCACAGCTTTTCCAGATGTGCGGATAGACGGTGTTGCCGAGGACCATCCCCAGTAAAATGGCTAAGGTGAGGGCGCTGAACCCGGCCCCCGCAACCGCGGGGATAGAACCACCCCATAACGCGGCTCCGGTGATGACTGCGCTCAGGGCAAGCCCCGGAATAAAATGCCACACTGTACGTCGATGATTCTGTAGGGCGAGTTCGGTCATAACCCCTCCTGTCAATGGAATGATTTCTTGGAGAAAATAGTAAGGTGAAGTGGTTTAAAAATAAAATTGATTATATATTTATAATTAATCTGAATAAGTGGTAAACACGGGCCATCTAGAGGAAAACGACCATGCATATCACCCTGCGACAACTTGAAGTGTTTGCCGAGGTACTAAAAAGTGGCTCGACAACCCAGGCCTCTGTCATGCTGTCATTGTCGCAATCCGCAGTGAGCGCAGCGCTGACTGATTTAGAAGGCCAGCTTGGCGTACAGCTGTTCGATCGCGTAGGTAAACGTCTGGTGGTCAATGAGCACGGGCGTTTACTCTATCCCCGTGCGTTGGCGCTGCTTGAGCAAACGGCCGAGATAGAACAGCTTTTCCGGGAAGATAATGGGGCGATTCGCGTCTATGCCAGCAGCACCATCGGCAATTACATTTTACCTGCCATGATTGCCCACTATCGTCATGATTTTCCCGATCTGCCGTTGGAACTGAGCGTGGGGAACAGCCTGGACGTAATTAATGCCGTACTGGATTTCCGGGTCGACATTGGACTGATAGAAGGGCCATGCCACAGTACGGAAATCATCTCAGAACCCTGGCTGGAGGATGAGCTGGTGGTGTTTGCTGCACCGACGTCACCGCTGGTAAAAGGTCCCGTTACGCTGGAACAACTGGCGGCTTCACCGTGGATCCTGCGTGAGCGCGGGTCCGGTACGCGTGAATTGGTGGATTACCTACTGTTATCTCATTTGCCGCGATTTCAGATGGCCATGGAGTTGGGTAACTCCGAGGCCATTAAGCATGCTGTGCGTCATGGATTAGGGATTAGCTGCCTGTCACGTCGGGTGATTGAGGAGCAGCTACAGGCGGGAACGCTGAGTGAAGTGCCGGTACCGTTACCGCGTTTGGTCCGTACTCTTTGGCGTGTCCATCACCGTCAAAAACATCTCTCCAATGCGCTGCTGCGCTTTTTACGCTACAGCGACCAGCAGTAGGGCGGAGATATTTTTTCAGGCAGCATGCCGACTATTTTCGGCTTTACTTATAATCCACGGCCAGTCATGAAGGTCTCTTATAACAGCGTATTTGTGCCGGAAGAATGCCATTTCGTCTGCTACAATCGCGCCTCATTTTTTGGATGGATAGCATTTTCCCATGGTTTCCGAAACTAAAACCACAGAAGCGCCCACGCTACGTCGTGAACTGAAGGCGCGCCACCTGACGATGATTGCCATTGGCGGTTCCATCGGTACGGGTCTTTTCGTTGCATCTGGTGCAACCATTTCTGCGGCGGGTCCAGGCGGCGCGCTGTTTTCCTATATTCTGATTGGCCTGATGGTGTACTTCCTGATGACCAGTCTCGGTGAACTGGCAGCGTACATGCCGGTTTCTGGTTCGTTCTCCACTTACGGTCAGAACTATGTAGAAGAAGGCTTTGGCTTCGCGCTGGGCTGGAACTACTGGTACAACTGGGCGGTCACCATTGCCGTCGACCTGGTCGCTGCGCAGTTGGTGATGAGCTGGTGGTTCCCGGATACGCCAGGCTGGATCTGGAGTGCGCTGTTCCTGTGCGTCATCTTCCTGCTGAACTACATCTCTGTTCGCGGTTTTGGTGAAGCAGAGTACTGGTTCTCGCTGATCAAAGTCACCACCGTTATTATCTTCATCGCGGTTGGCGTGCTGATGATTTTCGGCATCTTCAAAGGCGCTCAGCCGGTGGGCTGGAGCAACTGGACTACGGGAGATGCACCTTTCGCCGGTGGCTTTGCAGCCATGATTGGTGTGGCGATGATCGTCGGCTTCTCCTTCCAGGGTACTGAACTTATCGGTATTGCGGCGGGTGAATCTGAAGATCCCGAGAAGAACATTCCGCGCGCGGTGCGTCAGGTGTTCTGGCGAATCCTGCTGTTCTATGTGTTCGCGATCCTGATTATCAGTCTGATTATTCCGTATACCGATCCAAGCCTGCTGCGTAACGATGTGAAAGACATCAGCGTCAGTCCGTTTACGCTGGTCTTCCAGCACGCGGGCCTGCTTTCTGCGGCTGCGGTAATGAACGCTGTGATCCTGACCGCGGTGTTGTCGGCGGGTAACTCCGGTATGTATGCCTCAACGCGCATGCTCTACACCCTGGCATGCGACGGCAAAGCGCCGCGTATTTTCGCCAAATTGTCTCGTGGCGGCGTCCCGCGTAATGCGCTGTATGCGACCACGGTGGTGGCAGGTTTGTGTTTCCTGACCTCTATGTTTGGCAACCAGACCGTGTACCTGTGGCTGCTGAACACCTCCGGTATGACGGGCTTTATCGCCTGGCTGGGGATTGCCATCAGCCACTATCGCTTCCGTCGCGGTTATGTGATGCAGGGGCGTGATATAAACGATCTGCCGTATCGTTCAGGCTTCTTCCCGCTGGGACCGATCTTTGCGTTCGTGCTGTGCCTGATAATCACCCTGGGGCAAAACTACGAAGCGTTCCTGAGAGACACCATTGACTGGGGCGGCGTGATGGCGACCTATATTGGTATTCCGCTGTTCCTGATTATCTGGTTCGGCTATAAACTGACCAGAGGGACGCGTTTCGTGCGTTACAGCGAAATGCAATTCCCGGATCGCGTGAAGAAATCGTCTTAAGCATTTTGGCAGGAAATAACAAAAAACCCCGGCAGGGTAAATGCCGGGGTTTTTTATTGCGTCAAACTTAGAAGTTATAGGTCAGGCCAACCGTGTAACGACGACCATCGAGTATGGTGTCATAGGTCTCGTAATCGATTTGCTTATCCAGCACGTTGTACACGCCAGCGGTGGCCAGCACATCCTTGCTCACGTAGTAACGCACACCAACATCGACTTGAGTATAGGACGGTGTCCCTTGAGCCATCGACGTACGGCTCAGGTACTCAGAGGTTTTCCCGCGCAGGTTCAGACGGCTCCAGAAACCGAGATCCTGCGTGGCCTGCCAGTCCAGCGTGGTGTTAAACATATGCTTCGGCATTTTGTTTAACGGCTGACCGGAGAACTGACCGCTTTTCTGTTCAGATTCGGTGAACGTGTAGTTTGCCGTCCAGTTGAGATCGGAGGTGATTTTCCAGCCGAAGGTGGATTCTACGCCGCGCATATTGGCTTCATCGACGTTAACGCGATCGCTGACAAAATCATAGTGGGTACCGCCGATGGTACAGGCCGGATCGGCGCTGCTGTTACAGCGGCGAACTTCGGTGATCTTGTCTTTGAAGTCGGTGTTGAACAGCGTCACGCCCGCGTTGAGGTCGTTGCCGTTATCCCACAGCAGGCCGATTTCTTCGCTCAGGCTCTTTTCCGGTTTCAGATCCGGGTTGCCCACAATGATACCTTTCAGACGACCACCGCCGGTCACCTGTCCCCAGCTTGCTGACGACTGGCGCAGATCCGGCGCGCGGTAGCCTGCAGACACGCCGCCTTTCAGGGTCCATTGATCGCTGAGATGCCATACGCCGTAGCCGCGAGGTGTCCAGTTATCACCGTAGTTTTCATCTTTATCCATACGCAGGCCGCCGGTCAGCGTGAAGGTATCGGTTACGGCCCATTCATCTTCAGCAAACAGCGCCCAGCTCCAGCGGGTCAGCTTGTTCAGACCGTCTGCCGCTTCCAGCTGGTTACCATTATCGCGCAGTTTTTCATAACGGTACTGTCCGCCTGCCGTCAGGGTATGTGCCCCGAGGAAAATCTGGTTCTGATTGTTAAAAATAGTGTTATAGGACTTCATCTGACGACCCGGGTTATCGGTCTCTTCCTGCTGAATATAGCTGGTGGTGTTGAAGTCGTCGTAGTAACCGCTGTGGGTTAATGAATAGGTCGTGTGCACATACTTGTTTTCGCTTTTGCTGTTTGGCTTACAGCTTCCGTTGCGACAGCTTTCTTCTGCTGTGGATTTACCTGGCGTACTGTCGCGATCCTGCAGTTCACGGGCGTAATCGAAGTCAATGTCGTTTTTATCATCCGGCGTAAGGTTCAGGGTTAATCCCCCATTACGCATACGCTGTTCGTTATAACCATTGACGATTTCATCTTCGGCACGGTGAGAGAATAACCCGGTGACTTTTGCGCCGAGTAATCCGTCAATCAGCGGCCCGGACGCATAGGCGTTAGTCTGGTAAATATCGCCGGAGTCACGGTCTTCCTGGAAGGTGGCGTCACCATGTAGAGAACCACTCCAGCCTTTGGTATTCGATACCTTTTTGGTGATCACGTTAATCACCCCGCCCATTGCATCGGAGCCGTACAGCGATGACATGGGGCCACGGATCACTTCGATGCGTTCAATGGATTCCAGCGGCGGCAGCCAGCCTTGTTCAATGCCGGAGTTATCGCTGTTCGGTCGCGTGCCGCGTGTGCTGATCCGCTTACCGTTGACCAGGAAGAGCGTGTACTGCGAGGCCATCCCGCGGATGCTGATATCACTGCTGCTACCGCCACCCGTGACGACGACGCCAGGCACGTCTTTGAGCGCATCGGTGACATCGCGGTAGGCTTTATCCTCAATTTGCTGCTTGGTGATCACAGAAATAGAGGCGGGGGCATCCTGAATCTTTTGCTCGAAACCGGTCGCGGTGACCACTACGGTATCCTGGTCAGCGGCATAGACGAGTGATGGGAGGCTGGCGACGCATACTGCGGCAGCAACGGCCTTAACGTGAGGTATAGTCATTTGTATCATTCCATTTAAATGAATCTAACTGCGTGTCATGTGAAAGGCCATGACAATTGTATGTATTTGTCTTTTAAGGACTCTTTTCAGTAAAGAAGCGGAGGGATTGTACAAAAGTATGAATTTTTGTAAACACAAATGATAATAGAAATCATTTGTGTTTGATGTGGTATTATGGGAAGTGTTTATAAAATCAAAGAGATAGCTGTTAAATAAAAATGGAGAAAAAGTGAAGGAATGATGGAGAAACAAAGAGGGCTTGCGCCCTCGGGGGGTTACTTCAGCAGATACTGCGCGTGGAAGCGCAGGTGATCTTCAATGAACGACGCAATAAAGTAATAGCTGTGATCAAAGCCTGGCTGGATACGTAACGTCATCGGCCACGCGGTTTGACGGGCTACCTCCGCCAGTACGGCGGGCTGGAGCTGATCGGCAAGGAACTGATCGCTATCACCCTGATCGATAAGCGTTGGAATTGCCTCTTCCGGTTTACTGGCTAACATTAATGCGCAGCTGTCCCATTCGGCCCAGGTCGATTTATCCTCGCCCAGATAGGCGCTAAACGCCTTCACGCCCCACGACACGCGACAGGGGTTAACAATCGGTGCAAAGGCGGAAACGCTGGTGTATCTGCCGGGATTTTTCAGCGCCATAATCAATGCGCCGTGACCACCCATCGAGTGTCCGCTGATGGCGCAGCGCTCGCTGACGTTAAAATGCGCTTGAATAAGCTGCGGCAGCTCATCCCGCAAATAATCATACATGCGGAAATTCGCGGCCCAGGGGGCCTGGGTAGCATTGAGATAAAAGCCTGCACCCTGGCCTAAATCGTACCCGTCATCGTTCGCAACGTGTTCACCGCGTGGGCTGGTATCCGGCATCACCAGTACGATCCCCAACTCAGCTGCAATGCGCTGCGCACCCGCTTTGGTGGTAAAGTTTTCATCATTACAGGTCAGGCCCGACAGCCAGTACAGTACCGGAGGCGGCGTATTTTCGCGCGGCGGTGGGAGAAAAATGCTGAAGGTCATGGTGCAATTTAAGGTGGCGGAATCATGACGCCAGCGTTGCTGCCAGCCTTCAAAACAGCGGTGCTCTTCGAGCATTTCCATGCACGGCTCCTTGTTGTGTTGAATCTGAATATGTTTGCGAATTCACCATAATACAGATAATTCATGATGCCGTGAGTAACTTTCACTTCCGCAATGGGCAAACATACATCATCATCTATATAACCTCGCGTTAACACTCCGTATCGACCCGATCGAGCGGTGCATGAAAGCCACACGTTGAAAGGCGGTGCCAATTTCAATAATTATCGCGGTGAATACTGGATTATGTGCGCAGCCTCACGCACAATGTTCTGGCTGTGACACAGCCTAAAAACTTTGCCCCACGCAGGGCAGAGGCGCCACACCTGCAGGAGAAGAATAAATGTCATCACTCAGTAAAGAAGCGGCCCTGGTACATGAAGCGCTGGTTGCGCGTGGTCTCGAAACACCGCTGCGCCCGCCCGTGCAAGAGATGGATAACGAAACGCGCAAACGTCTTATCTCCGGCCATATGACCGAGATTATGCAATTGCTCAATCTCGATTTGAGCGATGACAGCCTGATGGAAACGCCGCATCGCATCGCAAAAATGTATGTCGATGAGATTTTTTCCGGTCTCGATTACGCCAATTTTCCTAAAATCACCGTCATTGAAAACAAAATGAAGGTTGATGAAATGGTCACCGTTCGTGATATCACGCTGACCAGCACCTGCGAACATCACTTTGTCACTATCGATGGCAAAGCGACGGTGGCGTATATCCCGAAAGAATCCGTGATTGGTTTGTCGAAGATTAACCGTATCGTGCAATTCTTTGCCCAGCGTCCGCAGGTGCAGGAGCGTCTGACCCAACAAATCCTGACCGCACTGCAAACCCTGCTGGGAACCAATAATGTGGCGGTGTCGATTGATGCGGTGCATTACTGTGTGAAAGCGCGCGGTATTCGCGATGCGACCAGCGCCACTACGACCACCTCACTGGGCGGATTATTTAAATCCAGCCAGAATACGCGTCAGGAATTCCTGCGCGCTGTACGTCACCACAACTGACAAGGGCAGGACCATGGAGCGTAATGTCACGCTGGATTTTATTCGTGGCGTTGCCATCCTCGGGATCCTGCTTCTCAATATCAGCGCCTTTGGTTTGCCAAAGGCGGCATATCTCAACCCGGCCTGGTCTGGCAGCATTACTTTATCGGATGCCTGGACTTGGGCGGTGCTCGATCTCTTCGCGCAGGTAAAATTCCTCACGCTGTTCGCTCTGCTCTTCGGCGCGGGCCTGCAAATGCTGCTGCCACGCGGAAAACGCTGGATCCAGTCGCGACTCACGCTGCTGGTCTTACTGGGGTTTATTCACGGCTTACTATTCTGGGATGGCGATATCCTGCTGGCGTATGGCTTAATCGGCCTGATCGGCTGGCGCCTGATTCGTGATGCCCCATCGGTAAAAAGCCTGTTTAACACCGGTGCTCTGCTGTATCTGGTGGGGATCGGCGTACTGCTGCTGCTAGGTTCGATTTCTGGGGGGGAAACCAGTCGCGCCTGGACACCGGATGCCTCCGCGTTGCTGTATGAAAAGTACTGGAAGATTAATGGCGGCATGGAGGCGGTGAGTAACCGCGTGGATATGCTGTCAAACAGCCTGCTGGCGCTGGGGGCGCAGTACGGCTGGCAACTGGCGGGGATGATGCTGTTGGGTGCCGCATTAATGCGCAGTGGCTGGCTGAAAGGGCAGTACAGTTTGTCGCATTATCGACATACAGGTATGCTGCTGGTGGTGACCGGTATAGCAATCAATCTGCCTGCGATTATGCTGCAGTGGCATCTCGACTGGGCGTACCGCTGGTGTGCTTTCCTGCTACAAGCCCCGCGTGAACTGAGCGCGCCGTTTCAGACCATCGGCTACGCTGCGTTGATGTTTGGTTTCTGGCCGCAACTGAGTCGCGTTAAGATTGTTATCGCTATTGCCTGCGTAGGACGCATGGCGCTGACTAATTATCTACTGCAGACGCTTATCTGCACCACGGTGTTTTATCAGTTCGGTTTGTTTATGCAATTCGACCGGCTGACGCTGCTGTTTTTCGTTATTCCCGTCTGGGCTGTTAACCTGCTTTTCTCCGTCATTTGGCTGCATTTTTACCGGCAGGGCCCGGTGGAGTGGCTATGGCGTCAATTAACCCTGCGTGCTTCAGGGACATCATTGCCGCGAACATCCAGATAACGATCTGGATCACATTCATTAACAAAATGGATGTAACCGTTTTCATTCCTGTGACATGACTCACGCAGTCCTGTACCTCGTGCTGACAAAATACACAGCCTGGGGTGTCCGTGGGCAACCGCAATCTTAAACAGGGCAGTGAATATGGTAACCATACGTGATGTGGCACGGCAGTCTGGCGTTTCTGTAGCGACGGTTTCCCGCGTACTGAATAACAGTGCGTTGGTGAGTCCTGACACCCGTGAAGCGGTAATGAAGGCTGTGACACAGTTAGGCTATCGACCCAATGCCAATGCGCAAGCGCTGGCGACGCAGGTGAGCGACACCATTGGGGTCGTGGTGATGGATGTATCAGATTCGTTTTTTGGTGCATTGGTGAAAGCCGTGGATCTGGTGGCTCAGCAGCACCAGAAATATGTGCTGATTGGCAACAGTTATCATGAAGCTGAAAAAGAACGTCATGCCATCGAAGTCCTGATCCGCCAACGTTGTAATGCCTTGATTGTCCACTCAAAAGCGCTGAGCGATCGCGAGCTAGGCGAGTTTATGGAACACATCCCGGGCATGGTGCTCATCAATCGCATTGTGCCGGGTTACGCCCATCGCTGTGTCTGCCTGGACAATATCAGCGGAGCTAAAATGGCCACCCGCATGCTGCTCAATAACGGTCATCAACGTATTGGCTACCTGGCGTCAAGCCACCGAATTGAAGATGATGCGATGCGCAAAGAGGGCTGGATGAGCGCGTTGCAGGAACACGGTATTACGCCAGCGGAAAGCTGGGTAGGTACCGGTTCACCGGATATGCCGGGGGGCGAATCAGCCATGGTGGAGTTGTTGGGGCGCAATTTGCAGCTGACGGCGGTTTTTGCCTACAACGACAACATGGCTGCCGGAGCGCTGACGGCGTTAAAAGACAACGGCATCGCCATTCCATTACACCTGTCTATCATTGGTTTCGATGATATCCCGATTGCCCGTTACACTGACCCTCAACTGACCACCGTGCGCTACCCCATTGCGTCAATGGCGAAAATGGCGACAGAGCTTGCGCTACAAGGGGCGGCGGGTACGCTGGATCCGGCGGCAACGCACTGTTTTATGCCGACACTGGTGCGACGTCATTCTGTGGCGTTGCGACAGAATGCGGCACCGATCACTAACTGATAATGTCACCTGATGTAACCGCTTTCAATCTGTGAGTAAATTCACAGTATCTTAACAATGCGATAGCTATGATGACACTGTTTGTTGCGCTGTAACTACTATGTAACGGTGAATAATCACTTTCATCGAGGTGTGGGCGTCTTAAACAACAATTAAAGCCTGTTTTTGGAGCGTTGCCAGACACGGAAGAAATATTTTTAAAAGTGAGCTTCGGCGTTCAGTAACAGTTTAGTAACGTTCTGTCCCGCCGAGCATTTATCTCAAGTACTACCCTGCATAATAAAACCGGAGATACCATGAATAAGAAGGTGTTGACCCTGTCTGCTGTAATGGCAAGCATGTTATTCGGTGCGGCTGCGCACGCTGCTGATACCCGTATTGGTGTGACGATTTATAAGTATGACGATAACTTTATGTCTGTGGTACGTAAAGCAATCGAAAAAGATGCCAAAACGGCGCCAGATGTACAGCTGCTGATGAATGACTCCCAGAACGATCAGTCTAAACAAAACGATCAGATTGATGTGTTGCTGGCAAAAGGCGTGAAAGCTCTGGCGATCAACCTGGTTGACCCGGCAGCAGCGGGCACGGTCATTGAGAAAGCACGCGGTCAGAACGTTCCTATCGTGTTCTTCAACAAAGAGCCTTCTCGTAAAGCGCTGGACAGCTATGACAAAGCCTTCTACGTCGGTACTGACTCCAAAGAATCCGGCATCATCCAGGGCGATTTGATTGCTAAGCACTGGGCGGCAAACCCGAACTGGGACCTGAACAAAGACGGTAAAATTCAGTTTGTTCTGCTGAAAGGCGAGCCGGGACACCCGGATGCTGAAGCACGTACCACCTACGTGATTAAAGAGCTGAACGACAAAGGCATTAAAACTGAGCAGTTGCAGTTAGACACCGCTATGTGGGATACCGCTCAGGCGAAAGATAAAGTTGATGCGTGGATGTCCGGTCCAAATGCTAACAAAATTGAAGTCGTTATCGCGAACAACGACGCTATGGCAATGGGTGCGATAGAAGCGCTGAAAGCACACAACAAAACCAGCGTACCGGTATTTGGTGTGGATGCATTGCCAGAAGCACTGGCACTGGTTAAATCTGGCGCAATGGCCGGTACCGTGCTGAACGATGCTAACAACCAGGCGAAAGCGACTTTCGATCTGGCGAAAAACCTGGCAGCCGGCAAAGGCGCAGCGGATGGCACGACCTGGAAAATCGAGAATAAAATCGTTCGTATTCCTTACGTCGGCGTCGATAAAGATAATCTGGCAGAGTTCACCAACAAATAAATACTCCGTCTGTGGGCGCAATTTGGTTGCGCCCTTAATAACACGCTTTGCAAGGCCAACAAGGTATAATTATGGTCAGCACTAATACTCAGTCGTCAGGCGAATACTTGTTGGAAATGAGCGGCATCAACAAGTCCTTTCCGGGCGTTAAGGCTCTTGATAATGTTAATTTAAAAGTCCGCCCACATTCTATTCATGCCTTGATGGGCGAGAATGGTGCTGGAAAGTCGACATTATTAAAATGTCTTTTTGGGATCTATCAAAAAGATTCCGGCAGTATTTTATTTCAGGGTAAAGAAATCGATTTTCATTCTGCTAAAGAAGCGCTTGAAAACGGTATTTCAATGGTACACCAGGAATTAAACCTGGTTTTACAACGTTCTGTGATGGACAACATGTGGCTGGGGCGTTATCCCACCAAAGGGATGTTTGTCGACCAGGATAAAATGTACCGTGATACCAAAGCGATATTTGATGAGCTGGATATTGATATCGATCCGCGTGCGCGTGTCGGTACGTTATCGGTTTCACAAATGCAGATGATAGAAATTGCCAAAGCATTTTCGTATGACGCCAAAATCGTCATCATGGATGAACCGACATCATCGTTAACCGAAAAAGAGGTTAATCATCTGTTCACCATCATCCGTAAGCTGAAAGAACGTGGCTGCGGTATCGTATATATTTCTCACAAAATGGAAGAAATCTTCCAGTTGTGCGATGAAATCACCGTCCTGCGTGATGGTCAGTGGATTGCCACCCAGCCGCTTGAAGGGCTGGATATGGATAAGATCATCGCCATGATGGTGGGACGTTCGCTGAACCAACGTTTCCCGGACAAAGAGAACACGCCTGGGGAAGTGATTCTTGAAGTACGCAATCTGACGTCGTTACGTCAACCGTCAATTCGTGATATCTCTTTTGATCTGCATAAAGGGGAAATCCTCGGTATTGCCGGTTTAGTCGGCGCAAAACGCAC
Organism: Citrobacter freundii; assembly: GCF_029717145.1. Lineage (NCBI taxonomy): Bacteria > Pseudomonadati > Pseudomonadota > Gammaproteobacteria > Enterobacterales > Enterobacteriaceae > Citrobacter > Citrobacter freundii. Next base: position 1,631,304 of record NZ_CP099222.1, read on the forward strand.
GGATATCGTTGAAACCCTTTTTGGTATTCGTGAAAAATCATCGGGTACGATTACGCTCCACGGCAAAAAAATTAATAACCACAGCGCCAATGAAGCCATTAACCATGGTTTTGCGCTGGTCACGGAAGAGCGCCGTTCAACCGGTATTTATGCCTATCTGGATATTGGATTTAACTCGTTAATCTCCAATATTCAGAACTATAAAAATAAAGTGGGTCTGTTGGATAATTCCCGCATGAAGAGCGATACCCAATGGGTTATTGACTCAATGAGGGTAAAAACACCTGGCCATCGTACGCAAATTGGTTCCCTGTCCGGTGGTAACCAGCAAAAGGTGGTTATTGGTCGTTGGTTGTTAACGCAGCCAGAGATACTGATGCTGGATGAACCCACGCGAGGAATCGACGTTGGTGCAAAATTTGAAATTTATCAGTTAATTGCAGAACTGGCGAAAAAGGAGAAGGGGATTATTATCATCTCCTCTGAAATGCCGGAACTGCTGGGTATTACCGATCGTATTCTGGTTATGAGCAATGGTCTCGTGGCTGGAATTGTTGACACGAAAACAACAACGCAAAACGAAATCCTCCGTCTTGCGTCTTTGCACCTTTAAGATTAGGGGCTCCTCATGAGTGCGTTAAATAAGAAAAGTTTTCTTACTTACCTGAAAGAAGGCGGAATTTACGTTGTTCTTTTAGTTCTGCTGGCCATTATTATTTTCCAGGACCCCACATTCTTAAGTTTACTGAACTTGAGTAACATTCTGACCCAATCCTCGGTGCGTATTATTATCGCGCTGGGCGTAGCCGGACTGATTGTTACCCAGGGTACTGACCTGTCAGCCGGGCGTCAGGTTGGCCTGGCGGCGGTGGTTGCCGCAACGTTGCTGCAATCTATGGAGAACGCCAACAAGGTGTTCCCGGAAATGGCCACCATGCCGATCATCGTGGTGGTACTGATTGTTTGTGCCATCGGTGCCATTATCGGCTTGGTGAACGGTATCATCATTGCTTACCTGAACGTGACGCCGTTTATCACTACCCTTGGTACGATGATCATCGTGTACGGGATCAACTCACTGTATTACGATTTCGTTGGGGCATCGCCTATTTCTGGCTTTGACAGCGGGTTCTCCACCTTTGCGCAGGGCTTTATTGCGCTGGGCAGTTTCCGACTCTCCTACATCACCTTCTATGCGCTGATTGCGGTGGCCTTTGTTTGGGTATTGTGGAACAAGACCCGCTTCGGTAAAAACATTTTTGCCATTGGCGGTAACCCGGAAGCGGCGAAAGTGTCGGGTGTTAACGTTGCGCTGAACCTGCTGATTATCTATGCGCTGTCCGGGGTGTTCTATGCCTTCGGTGGTTTGCTGGAAGCAGGGCGTATCGGCTCGGCAACCAACAACCTCGGCTTTATGTATGAGCTTGATGCCATTGCGGCCTGTGTCGTGGGCGGCGTGTCGTTCAGTGGCGGGGTCGGTACCGTTTTTGGTGTAGTGACCGGTGTGATAATCTTCACCGTCATCAACTATGGCCTGACCTACATCGGCGTGAACCCTTACTGGCAGTACATCATTAAAGGCGGCATTATTATCTTCGCCGTGGCGCTGGACTCACTGAAATACGCGCGTAAGAAGTAACGATAGACAACAAAAAGCCCGGGGCAGAGAAATGACTGCACCGGGCTTTTTGTTACTTGTGTTACAGCGTTACTGCATGTGCTTTCTCACCTGTTTTGAATTTGACCTCGCCTAAATCGATGCAGGCGACCGGACAAACGTGACCACACAGCAAGCAGCCGACGCATTTTTCCGTGTCGCAGTGCGGTGTACGGGTCTGCTCATCCCACTCCATCGCCTGATGTCCTCCGTCATAGCAGGAGATATAGCAGCGTCCGCAGCCGACGCATTTTTCGAGGTTGATATGGGGGTAGACGATGTAACTACGGTCAAGATCTTCAGCCGGAATAATATTGGCATTGGCAAGACCGACCATCTCTTCCAGTGAGTTAAACCCCTGATCGGCAAGATAGTGCGACAGTCCGCTGGTCATATCTTCCACAATACGGTAGCCGTACTGCATGATCCCGGTGGTGACCTGCAGCGTGGCTGCGCCTAACAGCAAGAATTCGGCAGCATCTTCCCAGGTTTCAATACCGCCAATGCCGCTAATCGGGAAATCATGCAGTTCTGGGTGCGAACGCAGTTGTTGGATAAAGCGCAGTGCGATGGGTTTTACAGCCTTGCCGGAATAGCCAGAAATACTGGATTTCCCGTTGACCACCGGCATGCCGATCTTCCGCTTCAGGTCGATATTGGTGATGGATTTTACGGTGTTAATGGTCGCGATACCGTCAGCGCCTCCGTGTTTAGCCGCCAGAGCGACTTCGCACATATCACCGATATTTGGCGTCATTTTGGCTAACATCGGCAGGGAGGAACCGCGTTTAACTGCCCGACAGTATTTCTCAACCAACTCCGGGCTTTGCCCGACATCGCTGCCCATCGCATGTGAAGTCATCTGCGGACACGAGAAGTTGCACTCAATCATATCTGCACCGGCTTCTTCAACCAGTCGTGCCAGCTCCTGCCATTGCTGCTCATTTTCGCCCATGATTGACGCAATCAGTACCTTATCAGGGTAATGTTGTTTCAGTTTACGAATGGCGGCCAGGTTCTCTTCCAGCGGATGTTCGGCAATCTGCTCCATATTCTTGAAGCCAATAAAGCCGGTATCTTCTTTTGTCAGATGGTCAAATCGTGGGGAGACTTCGTTGGCAATAAAAAAACCAATTGTTTTAAACACAATGCCGCCCCAGCCGGTGTCATAGGCTTTGGCGCACATCTCAAAGCAGTTGCCTACCGGAGAAGAAGAGAGGCAAAACGGGTTGGGGAATTTTACGCCGCAAAAGGTAATAGAAAGATCTTTCGTTAACATGAGCAAACCCCCTCTAAATAGTGATGAATTACCTGAGCGGCTTCTTTACCGGTTTTCACGGCAGACACCACGGTTTTATCTCCTTTGACAATATCGCCAGCGGCGAAAATAACCGGATCGGCGGTTTGATAATTGTGGGTTTCAATAAGATTACGTTGCGCTGTTAACGCGTGAAACGCATCCAACTGCGCGTGTTGACCAACGGCGAGAATAATATGCTCGGCTTCAAGAGAGAGTTCCCCGTGCAGACGCACGTGTTTAAAGGTGACTTTATTTCCGGCAACCGCTACCGGCGTAAAACCGTCGATGATCGACACGCCTAATGCCTGTGTACTGGTAAACTCTTTGTCACTGGCGGGAAATTCAGCTAATTCTTCACGAGCGACACAGGTAACTGACGGGCAGCCGAGAAGTTTCAGCGTGCTGGCGACATCCATGGCGACATCGCCCCCGCCGATAATTAACGCACTCTGCGGTAAGGTGATATCACCGTGCGCCTGTCGCGCGCGTTGCAAGAAATCGACGGCGATCTCAACGTTATCCGCCTCATCAAACAATGGCAGGGTGGAACCATAAGACATCCCAACAGTCACCAGCACGGCGCGATTTTCAGCTTTGAGTTGTTCGACGGCGATCGTGTTGCCGACTTCGCAATCGCACTTGATGGTGACGCCCATTTCAACGATACGGGCAATCTCAAGATCCAACACGGATTGAGGCAGGCGAAACTCAGGAATGCCAAAGCGTAGCCAGCCACCCGGCTGAGCCTGCTTTTCGTAGATCGTTACGTCATAACCCAGGTTACTCAACGTCACGCTGGCCTGCAACCCAGCTGGCCCTGCGCCGATAATGGCGACTTTGCCACGTGTTTTGGTTGCCGGTTGATAAATTTTCATCGCAGTCTGCTGTTCAAAATCGGTAATAAAACGTTGCAGCCGTGCAATATCGATCGGTTTATCTATTCCTGAGCGTGTACATCCACGCTGGCATAATTTTTCGGTGGGGCATACCCGAGCACAAATGGCGCCGAGCGCATTATTTTCGCGAATAGTTTCGGCTGCCCCCTTAAAATTGCGAAAATAGATGGAGCGGATAAATTTCCCTGGGTCAGTTTGTGCCGGACAATCCTGACTACAGGGGGCATCGTGACATAATAAACAACGCGAGGCCTCTTTTATTGCTAATAAGGGGGTGAAAGCGGGCGTTAGCTCATCCAGATAATTTTGTTGTGGCATCTTTTCTTCCTTAATGCTTGAGTAAATTAAGGCGAACTGTTAATAACAAAATATAAAAATAAAAAAGCCTTTCTTAAGGCTAAGCATTGCAGGAAGAGTATTCTGTGAAAGGTTTCACAAATAAAAGATGGTGTGAGGGAAATGCCGATAAGCAGCATTAATCCCTTATGTTAAAATAGGAATTATTATCATAATATTAGCTATTCTCAAGCGCTAATATTAATAACTGGATTTTATCGATAAAAGATTAAATAAATCACCATGCCAAAAGATAAACATCCGCATCCGGCGTAAACAAGAACGTATGACCAGAATTGCAGCGGTTCTTGATGACGATAGGCATAAACGGGTTCACGGGCGTTCTTCTTTATTTTATCCACCGCACCTGTACGCCAGCCCTTCCAGGCTTCACGAAAACAAAATACAGGGATTAACAGAAAGGCTAAAACGACGAAGAGGGTTTGCACATCCATGCTTATTTTCCTTGTTTCTTTTGTAATTCTAACAATTGTTCAGGCGTGACCGCCGGGTAGCCCTGCGCATCATCCGGAACCTGGTGCAGGGCCGGGATGGGCACCAGCGGACCTAAAAAACGCGGCTCACGTTTAAAAAGATAGAGATCGGCCAGGGCGCCAAAACGTGCGCCAAATTCGCGTACGCGTACGGTCAGCATATCTTTTGGTGACGGTACCGCGTAGCACTGGGCTTGAATGCCCATATGCAGCGCAATAAACAACGCGCGCTCGCAGTGGAATCGCTGAGTGATAATGATGAAATCGTTGGTATCAAATACTTTGCGGGTGCGCACAATGGAGTCAAGTGTACGGAAACCGGCGTAATCAAGCACGATGTCGGCAGGATCGACGCCAGCGGCAATCAGATCTTTACGCATCGTCATCGGTTCGTTGTAGTTTTGCTGGGCATTGTCGCCGCTGAGCAGCAGATAATTCACCTTACCGCTGTTATACGCGTTTAATGCGCCCTGAATGCGGTAGCGGTAATACTGGTTAATTACGCCGGTGCGATAGTATTTCGCGGTGCCTAATACCACGCCGACCTGACGGTAGGGTAAATCCTGCAATTCGTCGTAGATATAGGGTGCCGTCTTCCAGCTCATCCATCGGTCGAGGCCAAGCACCGTCAACAGCAGTAAGCCTATCAGGACTAACAAGCTGTAAAACACGCGCTTTAACATGTAGATAACTCGGCAATGGGATGGAATGTTAATCAGGCTACTGTACTCGACGGCGTAGCGCAAGAAACAGCAGTCTGATTGAGGGGATTTTCAGCAATACTGTTTAGATCATGTAGGTCAGATAAGACGCTAACGCGTTGCCATCAGGCTATGGCGATAATGCCTGATGGCGGCGTTGGCTTATCCGGCCGACATGACGACCTTTTTATGCTAGCAAAACGCGCTCGATGTGGTTGCAGCCCAGAGCTTTCAGGGTAGCGGCAGTGGCATCCCACTGGATCAACGGCGCATCGGCTTTTTCTGCCAGTACGGCGCGTTGAATATCCGGGTAATCGTAGCCGTTCAGATTCAACAGGTTTAATGCACCCTGCAGCGGAGGCAGAGTGGGGTTAAAAGCGGCGTTTTCAGCGTAGCTACCGCTGAAGATTTGACCGTCTTTGCATTCCAGTGCCACACCGCTTGGGGCGTTGCTGTACGGCATATGGCAGCGGTTGGCTGCGGCGATCGCCGCCTGCGTCAGCGCGTCACCTTGCAGCGCAAAGCCGTGATCCTGCTCGTCCATCAGCAATGTTTTGATGTCGAGATCTTTCGGACCAAAAGCATCCGGCAGGTAGTCACGCAGCGCGTGCGGCTCACGACCCGGCAAATGAATGCGTAAATCCAGCCCGCTGTTCAGCTCGTTCATAAACTGACGGCAGTGGCCGCAGGGGGTGTAGTTGACGGTAATGGCGGCGAGTCCCTTTTCTCCGCGCAGCCAGGCGTGACTGATGGCGCTTTGCTCGGCATGAACGGTTTGCTGCATCGTCGCGCCGAGGAATTCCATATTGCTACCAAAATACCAGTTGCCACTGACGCCGCGCGCAATGGCACCAACGTTAAAATGGGACAGATCGGTACGTGCGCAGGCGGCAGCCAGCGGCAGCAGAGCGAATGCCAGCGCGTCTTCGTCCAGTCCCGATTCGCGTTTCAGCAAAGAGACCTGCTCCGCAGTCAACATGGCGGGGAAATGGACATCCGCCAGAAGGGGGGCCAGGGCTGATTGCACGTTACCCGCGAGTTGGGCGAAAGCAGTTTGAAAACGTGGATGCATGGCGATGCCTCATAACAATGTAATGGAATCGTAGTTTACGGGCCTGTTACGGCTTTATATGTGATCCAAATCTCACTGTGTATGCAACTCATGAAACTTAAATGAAAAATGTGCAACGCATCGCAAATAAATGAACTAAAAATGGCGCTAACCGACTACAGCCAGAATCACCGGGAACAGGAAGGGGGCCACCAGCGAGGTGATGATCCCGCAAATAACCAGTGCCAGGGAACTGAACGCACCTTCCTGGTAATCAAGCTCCGCGCAGCGTGCCGTACCCAGGGCGTGTGACGCGGTCCCCATTGCCAGTCCACGCGCGGCCTTGGTGCGAATGCGCATCGCATTTAACAGTGTGTGGCCAAACACGGCACCCAGGATCCCGACAAAGATGACGCAGACGGCGCTGATAGCAGGAATACCGCCGATGCTACCCCCCACCGCCATGGCGATCGGCGTGGTGACCGATTTAGGCATTATAGATGCGGCAATTTCTGGCGATGCCCCCATCAGTAACGCAATAGTGGTCCCGGTGACCATCGCCACAATGCTACCGGCAAAGCAGATGGCAATAATGGATTTCCAGCGGGCGCGGATTTGGTGCAGCTGTTCGTACAGCGGGTATGCCAACGCGACCACGGCAGGTTGCAGTAAATCGTTCAGCACTTCGCTACCTTTGAAATAGTGATCGTAGGGAATGCCGGTCAGGATCAGAAAAGGAATAATCACCACCATGGCAACCAGCAGCGGGTTCAGCAGCGGCATTTTGATCCGCATTGCCAGCTTACGTGCGCCAAAAAATACCGCCAGCGTGAGGGGTAACGACCACCAGATATACTCCATCATTCTTTTGACCCTTTTTGTCCAACGATTTTGCGTTCACCGTGCACAAGGTGTGAGCTCCAACTCACCACCAGGAAAACGACCAGCGTACTGATGGTGCAGGACACTACGACCGGTCCAAACTGCGCGCGCAGCAAGTCAAAGTACTGCATGATCCCGACGCCAATCGGGACAAACAGCAGCGCCATGTAACGAATCAGGACGTAGCAACCGGGGTTAACCCATTTCGCTGGTAGTATCTGTAATGCCAGCAGAACAAACAGAATCAGCATGCCAATAATGCTACCCGGGATGGTGATAGGCAGCAGTGAGGCAAGAAAAATACCCGCATACAGGCAGGCATAAATCAGGATAAACGCGCGTAAATATTGCCAGATAATGTTCAGTGACTTGCTCATAGTAGAAACCCTTGACGAGACCTATTCATCATACAATTAAACTTAAAAACGTGCTACCGATCACATCATGAATTCTAAGCATAGTGGAAATAGATAACTGGAACATCAGGCAATAGCCCCAATCGACAGGGCGATGCCTGTGTAGTGCTTTGATCTCTTGTACGGAGACGCTACCATAGCGCCTCTCTTTTTTGCAGGTAACAATATGCGTGTTTTACTGGCGCCGATGGAAGGCGTGCTCGACTCACTGGTGCGCGAGCTGCTGACTGAAGTTAATGATTATGATCTGTGCATCACCGAATTTGTGCGCGTGGTGGATCAGCTCCTGCCAGCAAAAGTATTTCATCGGATCTGCCCGGAGCTGCATAACAACAGCCGTACCCCATCCGGCACGCAGGTGCGCATCCAACTGCTGGGGCAGCATCCACAATGGCTGGCAGAGAACGCGGCCCGCGCGGTTGAGCTGGGGTCGTACGGTGTCGATCTGAACTGTGGCTGCCCGTCAAAACTGGTTAACGGCAGCGGTGGCGGCGCAACGCTATTGAAAGATCCTGAACTTATCTATCAGGGGGCGAAGGCGATGCGCGAGGCGGTGCCGGGTCATTTGCCGGTAACGGTGAAAGTGCGCCTGGGCTGGGACAGCAGCGACCGGCAGTTTGAAATCGCCGATGCCGTTCAGCTGGCGGGTGCCAGCGAACTGGCGGTTCATGGCCGCACCAAAGAGCAAGGGTATAAAGCGGAGCATATCAACTGGCAGGCTATCGGTGAGATCCGCCAGCGTCTTACGATTCCGGTTATCGCCAACGGTGAAATCTGGGACTGGCAGAGCGCGCAAAATTGTATGGCGGTCACCGGATGTGATGCGGTGATGATCGGACGCGGGGCGCTAAATATCCCGAACCTGAGTCGGGTGGTGAAATATAACGAACCGCGGATGCCGTGGCCCGACGTGGTGACATTACTGAAAAAATATACCCGTCTGGAAAAACAGGGTGATACCGGGCTATATCATGTGGCGCGTATTAAGCAGTGGCTGGGATATTTACGCAAAGAATATGCCGAAGCGACGACGCTGTTTCAGGATATTCGCGCTCTCAATAATTCACCGGATATCGCGCGGGCGATTCAGGCCATTGAGATTTAACCGGTCATTATATTACTGGCCGGAGACGGCGTTTACGCCGCCATCCGGCATTGATGTCAGAAAATCATCTTAAACACGCCAGTCACCACCAACAGTCCAATCAGAAAAATAATTAAAATAGCCCACAGCAGAATTTTCATTAGCCTTCCCTTTTTGGTAAGTTCAAATTTAGTATAGGAAACTATTGAAAACTCTGCCTGCAGGCACAGTTATGCCGGCTTACGTGCGCTGAGCAGAAACACCATCGGGCGCTCTTTCTCTTCATCCAGCGCGGGGTTGGCGGCAATCTGTTCAGCAGACGGTCCCCACTCATCAACACAGACAATCTCAAACCCGGCGCCAATCAGCGCGTTGATCCAGGTTGCCAGCTTGCGGTGTTGTTTTTTTACCCCTTCAGCAAACCAGTTGCTGATACGTTCACCTTCCTGCTGATAGTGATTCACCGGCCAGGAGAGTTGCCCGGTTTTGTCTTTTATCCAACCCTGGGTGAGAGGCGCAGTATAAATCGGATGCTCTGCAGAAAAGACCAACATTCCGCCTGGTGTTAACGCCTGGTAAATGGTTACCAATAATCGCTCTATATCCTGTAAATAATGCAAGGCGAGCGAGCTATAAACCAGCTCAAAGGAATCCGCGGCCAACGTCAGCGCGTCAAGATCTTTGCGCTGGTACGAAATACCCTCTCCGGTGGTCAAGTTGCAAGCCTGGGCTAACATTTTCTCTGAAATATCTAAGCCCACGACGCTTGCCGCGTGGTTATCGCGTGCGTAGCGGCAAAACCAGCCGTATCCGCAGCCTAGATCGAGAATGCGCTGACCTTGTAACGGAGGGAGCATGGCCTGTAATGCTGGCCATTCGGGCGCGCCGTCGAGTCCTTTTACGGAGCGGTCCAGCGTGGCATATCCGGCAAAGAAGTGCGGATCATCATAGATATTTTGTGACATCGTGCCTCCATTCATAAATTATTAGAATTATTTTATCCGTATTATTAAACGGAGATATATTTTTCTAATTATATATTTTGATGTCCAAAGATGTATTGCCACGCGTAACTAAAAAAGCATCTGCGACAAGTCGTACTCTTTGCACATCATTTCTTACCAGTATATCCCCATGAATCGTAATTCTGTGCTTCTTGCAGCGGCATGCTTGCCGCTTTTTATTCTGCTGCCCGGTTGTGCCCCAATGCATGATACCCGCCAGTCGCTCTCACAGCAGACGCCCGCTGAAAATGTGGATTCTGCGTTACCCGCGGCATTAAAAAATGGTTGGCCGGATAGCCAATGGTGGAAGGCATATCACGATCCCCAGTTGAATGCGTTGATTGACAGTACATTAAAGAATTCGCCTGATATGCAGGTGGCAGAGCAGCGTATCCAACTGGCAGAGGCGCAGGCGAAGGCCGTTGAGGCGCAGGATGGTCCGCAGATTGATTTCTCGGCAGACGTCGAGCGCCAGAAAATGTCGGCAGAAGGCTTGATGGGACCGTTTGCCCTCACCGATCCGGCGGCGGGCACCACCGGGCCGTGGTACACCAATGGCACCATGGGATTAACCGCTGGCTGGAACCTGGATCTGTGGGGTAAGAATCGGGCGGAGGTAACAGCACGCATTGGTGCAGTCAAAGCGCGTGAAGCTGAGCGCGAGCAAACCAGACAGCTGTTGGCGAGCGGTGTCTCCCGCTTATACTGGGAATGGCAGACGCAGGCGGCGCTGAAGACCGTGCTGACGCAAATCGAAACCGAGCAGCAAAATGTGATTACCGTCGATCGCGAGCTGTACCAAAACGGGTTGACCTCCTCGGTAGAAGGCGTTGAAACCGATATTGATTCCGGTAAAACGGAGCAGCAACTCAACGACGTCAACGGGAAAATGAAGGTCATCGAGGCGCGGTTGAGCGCGCTGACCAACACGCAGTCCACCTCGCTGAAGCTGCATGCCACCACGATGCCGGTCGTCGAAAGCCAGTTGCCGTCCCAGTTAGGTTATTCCTTGCTGGCCCGCCGACCGGACCTGCAGGCGGCTCACTGGTACATTGAATCTTCTCTAAGCAGTATTGATGCGGCAAAAGCGGCATTTTATCCCGACGTTAACCTGATGGCCTTCCTGCAGCAGGATGCTTTACATCTGAGCGATCTGTTCCGCCATTCTGCCCAACAAATGGGGGTCACAGCCGGATTAACGCTCCCGATCTTCGACAGCGGCAGGTTGAATGCGAATCTCGACATCACCAAAGCGCAAAGTAACCTGACCGTGGCCAATTACAATAAAGCGGTGGTTGATGCGGTGAATGATGTCGCGCGTGCGGCAACGCAGGTGGATACGCTGGCGCAGAAGAATCAGCATCAGCTGCAGATCGAACATGACGCGCAGCGGGTAGTGGGGCTTGCGCAGGCGCGGTTCAACGCCGGGATTATCGCCGGCTCCCGCGTCAGTGAGGCAAAAATTCCAGCACTGCGTGAACAGTGTAACGGCCTTATACTACAAGGTCAGTGGCTGGATGCGTCTATTCAGCTCACCAGCGCCCTGGGTGGCGGATACCACGCATCCTGAGAGTCTGGCCCGGCAGATTCAGGCTGTCGGGTCGGTTTTTTGTTTATTGCGCCGTTTCATCCACCAGCGGACCGCCACCACCAGCCCAACAACCAGAATCAGCCATACCGCATGCTTGATATGCTGGTCGAGACTGTGCAGCCACGGCGCGACCACTTCTCCACCCACATAACCAAGGGTAGTAAACAGCAATGCCCAGACCAGTGCGCCGAGAATATTCAGCGGTAAAAAGATTTTCGGCGGCAGGTGACTGGCACCAATCAGCAAGGGGCCAATGACCCGAAAGCCATACATAAAACGTGTCCCGACCACGAACAGGTATGGGCGCCGCTGGATCATTTTCTGTGCATACTGAATTTTTGCCCGATGACGCGAGAAGCGACGGAGAATGTTGCCGCCGTAACGACGACCAAGCAGATACAGCAACTGATCGCCAATCATTCCCCCCAGCGCGACAGAGACAACAACCAGCGGAAATTTGAGTAATCCCTGATGCGCCGCCACACCGCCCAACAGGGTAATGGTTTCGCCTTCGGCCAGGCTGCCAATGATGAGCGCCGCATAGCCGTACTGGGCAATAAGATTGTTTATATCCATACGTCTGTATGACCTCCACAACCATTAGCATACACCTGATGAATTGTTGATGCCGGAAAAGCCGTCACCCAGCGCATCGGTATTTTTACCGTGTACATAAAATAATCAAAAGCTGAATTATACTTGAAGTGTTGAGGTCTGGAGCTGACAAGAAGGGGGCGGTATGAACCATGTCTGGGGGCTATTTTCCCATCCCGATCGTGAAATGCACGTGATCAACAGCGAAAACGAAAGTGTTTCGCATCACTATACCCACCATGTTCTGCTGATGGCGGCCATCCCGGTCATTTGCGCATTTATTGGCACCACGCAAATTGGCTGGAATTTTGGCGACGGCAACGTATTGCAGTTATCCCTGTTGACCGGATTTGCGATGGCAATTCTGTTTTACGGTGTGATGCTGGCCGGCGTGGCCGTGATGGGCAGGGTTATCTGGTGGATGGCACGTAACTATCCGCAGCGCCCGTCGCTGGCACATTGCATGGTCTTTGCCGGCTATGTCGCCACACCGCTGTTTTTAAGTGGGCTGGTGGCGTTGTATCCGCTGGTCTGGCTGTGTGCCTTAGTCGGAACTATCGCGCTGTTTTACACCGGCTATTTGCTGTATCTCGGCATCCCGACATTCCTGAATATCAGCAGAGAGGAAGGACTCAGCTTTTCCAGCTCAACGCTGGCAATTGGCGTCCTGGTGCTCGAAGTTCTGCTGGCGATTACGGTTATCCTGTGGGGGTACGGATACCGATTGTTCTAAGCTAACAACCTGTCTACTCTGCGTTGCTGGTGTAAAAGCCAGCAACGCAGCATTTCGAGATGATTCTCCGGTGGCGGCAATGCTGCCGGGTGGTTATGATGCCTGCGCTAGCTTGAGATTATTCTCTATCTCGGGCGGTGTGCGTTGTGACGTGCGTGAACCATTATCAGAAATCTCATCATGCTTAAATTTCGAGTTTCATTATTAAGCCTTGCCCTGGTGCTGGCAGTTCCTTTTGCACCCCAAGCCGTGGCGAAAACGGCGGCTACCGCAGCGGCCTCTCAACCCGAGATTGCGTCTGGTAGTGCGATGATTGTTGATTTGAATACCAATAAGGTCATCTATTCGAACCATCCGGACCTTGTGCGTCCGATTGCGTCGATCACCAAATTAATGACGGCGATGGTGGTGCTGGATGCACGACTGCCGCTGAACGAAAAGCTGAAAGTAGACATCAGCCAGACGCCAGAAATGAAAGGCATCTATTCTCGTGTACGGCTGAACAGTGAAATCAGCCGCAAAGACATGCTGCTGCTGGCGCTGATGTCATCGGAAAACCGTGCGGCGGCAAGCCTGGCGCATCATTATCCTGGCGGTTATAACGCGTTTATCAAAGCGATGAATGCCAAAGCGAAATCACTGGGGATGACTAAGACCCGCTTTGTGGAACCGACAGGGTTATCCATTCATAACGTGTCGACCGCCCGTGACCTCACTAAATTACTGATTGCCAGCAAACAGTATCCGCTGATTGGTCAGTTAAGTACCACGCGTGAAGACATGGCCACCTTTGCCAACCCGGCCTATACGCTGCCGTTCCGCAACACCAACCATCTGGTGTATCGCGATAACTGGAATATCCAGCTCACCAAAACCGGCTTTACCAACGCGGCGGGTCACTGTCTGGTGATGCGCACGGTCATCAACAACAAACCGGTGGCGCTGGTGGTGATGGATGCGTTTGGTAAATACACTCATTTTGCCGATGCCAGCCGTTTACGTACCTGGATAGAAACTGGCAAGGTGATGCCGGTTCCGGCGGCGGCACTGAGCTATAAAAAGCAAAAAGCCGCACAGATGGCGGCGACGGGTGAACAAACTGCGCAGAACGATTAAACCGTAGGCCGGGCAAGCGAAGCGCCCCCGGCAACGTACCCGATGGCGCTTACGCTTATCGGGCCTACGATTCTTTCCAGAACTTCTGTTTACTGGTTTTACCGATCCCTGGGTTCATGCTGTTGGTCGGATCGTTGTCGCGATAAAAACGCGTCAAGGTTTCCGGCGCTTTGTACAGGTGTCCCACATTGTGCTCTGCCGGGTACTGCGCCCCGCGAGCCTGCAACAGTTCCAGCATTTGCTCTTTCAGCGCATGCGCATCCACACCTTTCTTCACAATATAATCCTGATGGAAGACATAGCACATAAAGTGTCCGTAATAGAGCTTATGCACCAGCTTACTGTCGATCTCGGGCGGCAGATGCTCATACCATTCCGTGTCGTTACGGCGCAACGCAATATCCAGCGCCAGAATATCTTCGACCTCATCGGCATGGACGGCCTGATAGCGAATCGCCGCCCCGGCTGCAGCAAAGCGGTGTAAAAAGGCTTTACTGCCTTCTTCCGGCGTACAGGCAAAGAAATCGCCCTCGGCCGTTTTGAAAAACTCAGTCAACCAGCTTTGTGCTTCGGCCACGCCGCCACCGGCCATTTTTAACAGCAGGTGGTGTTCGTATTTATCGCGCCAGCTTTTCATCCGCGCCGGTAAATGGCTGGGGAATAAATGGCCAAATTTCTGCATGGCACGGTCGGTAAAGTGCGGGCGGAAAATTTTCACTTTTTCCAGCATCGCGTCAGTGCGACCTTTCAGGGTAAAGAAGAACGGCATTTTGTCGGTGCCGAGCTTGTCTATCATCAGAAACGTATCTTTGCCGTACTGCTCGGCGATATCGTAGATATCACGGTGCATGTACTCACCGGCGACCGGCAGGTGTTCGAACTTTGCCAGAATATGACGGCGGATCTCCGTCAGCACCTCTGGCTGATTGGTACCGATATAAAACACCTGCTGATTTTTCTCGGCTTCAAAGGTGTCGAGGCGCACCGCAAACACCGCCAGTTTTCCCGCGCAACCGGAAGATTCAAACAGCCGATCCGGGTCGGCGTTATAGCGTGCGGGGGTATCGGCTTCGATATCTCTGACGCGGGTAACGTAATCGTGATCGTGCGCGTGACGCCCGTCGTGATGCACATCGTCATCTTTAATGCGTTCGTCATCAAGTTTGCTGAGGATCTGCTCCGGCGTCTGGCCAAGTTCGATACCCAGATGGTTGACCAGCTGTAATTTGCCTTGTTCGTCAATTCGCGCAAACAGCGACATCTCGGTATATGCCGGGCCGCGCTGTACCAACGAGCCGCCGGAGTTGTTGCAAATCCCACCAATCACCGATGCGCCAATGCATGAAGAGCCAATCACCGAATGCGGTTCGCGACCAAATGGCTTGAGTGCTTTTTCCAGCGAATAGAGCGTGGTGCCGGGATACGCCAGAACCTGTTCGCCTTTGCCGATGACGTGCAGTTTGTCGAGGCGCAGGGTGCTGATAATAACAATCTCGCGATCGTAGTCATTGCCGCTGGGCGTAGAGCCTTCGGTTAGCCCGGTGTTGGCGGCCTGCATCAGGATAATTTTGTCGGCGACGACGCAGGCGTTCAGCACACGCCACAGTTCCAGCAATGAGCCAGGAAAGACAACGGCTAACGCCTCGCCCTGACCTGAGCGGAAGCCCTTGCGATAGCGGGCCGTTTTAGACGGTTCGGTAAGCAGGTGCGAATGACCCACCAGACGGGCCAGTTCGTTAAGCAACGCTTTATTATCGGTTGTTGTAATGGAAGACATTCTCCACTCCTTGTGGTGGGCAAAAATATCAGAAACAAGCATAGCGCTCTGTATGACAATACGCTTTCTCATTCAGGTTGTCTCTGAATTGGCTGTGCTTCATTCATCCCGGATTTCAAAATTAGGAGAATAACCTTAGCTTTCTTTATCTCTCCCGTTTAGGCTTACGGCAAACTGCGGTTTTTGTTATATTTTCGCTGCCTCGTCGGGAAAAAATAAAGAGAGAATCAACATGAAATGGCTTTGTTCTGTAGGTATCGCGGTGAGCCTGGCGTTGCAGCCAGCGCTGGCGGACTCCTTGTTTGGTAACCATCCTCTGACCCCTGAAGCACGGGATGCATTTGTTACCGATTTACTCAAACAGATGACCGTCGATGAGAAGATCGGCCAATTACGTTTGATAAGCGTCGGGCCGGATAACCCGAAAGAAGCCATCCGTGAGATGATCAAAGACGGGCAAGTTGGGGCGATTTTTAACACCGTTACCCGCGAGGATATCCGTAAAATGCAGGATCAGGTGATGGAACTCAGCCGCCTGAAAATCCCTCTCTTTTTCGCCTATGACGTACTGCACGGTCAGCGCACCGTGTTCCCGATAAGCCTCGGTCTGGCGTCATCGTTTAATCTGGATGCGGTCAGAACGGTGGGGCGCGTTTCTGCCTATGAAGCCGCAGACGATGGCCTGAATATGACCTGGGCGCCAATGGTTGATGTCTCGCGCGATCCGCGCTGGGGACGCGCCTCAGAAGGTTTCGGGGAAGATACCTATTTGACTGCCACGATGGGTAAAACCATGGTCGAAGCGATGCAGGGTAAAAGCCCGGCCGATCGCTATTCGGTGATGACCAGCGTCAAACACTTCGCCGCCTATGGCGCGGTAGAAGGCGGAAAAGAGTACAACACCGTGGATATGAGTCCGCAGCGGTTGTTTAACGACTATATGCCACCGTACAAAGCCGGGTTAGACGCCGGGAGCGGGGCGGTGATGGTCGGTCTTAACTCGCTGAACGGCACCCCTGCGACTTCTGACGCCTGGCTGTTGAAAGATGTGCTGCGCGATGAGTGGGGCTTTAAAGGGATTACCGTTTCCGATCACGGCGCGATTAAAGAGCTGATCAAGCACGGCACCGCCTCCGATCCGGAAGACGCGGTGCGCGTGGCGATCAAGTCCGGCATTAACATGAGCATGAGCGATGAGTATTACAGTAAGTATCTACCGGGCCTGATTAAGTCAGGTAAGGTGACGATGGCTGAACTGGACGATGCCGCGCGTCATGTGCTGAACGTCAAATATGATATGGGGCTGTTTAACGATCCGTACAGCCATCTGGGGGCCAAAGAGACTGACCCGCAGGACACCAACGCGGAAAGCCGTTTACACCGTAAAGACGCGCGTGACGTTGCCCGCGAAAGTCTGGTACTGCTGAAAAACCGCCAGGAAACGTTGCCGTTGAAGAAATCGGGGACTGTGGCAGTCGTGGGACCACTGGCGGACAGCAAGCGTGATGTGATGGGCAGCTGGTCGGCAGCAGGCGTTGCCGAACAGTCAGTGACGGTTCTGACGGGCATTAAAAATGCGCTCGGCGATAAGGGCAAAGTGGTGTACGCCAAAGGGGCGAATATCACTAACGATAAAGGCATTGTCGACTTCCTCAATCTGTATGAAGAGGCGGTGAAAGTCGACCCACGCTCGCCGCAGGCCATGATTGATGAAGCGGTCAAGGCCGCGCAGCAGTCTGATGTGGTGGTCGCTGTGGTCGGTGAAGCGCAAGGTATGGCGCATGAAGCCTCCAGCCGGACCGATATCACGATTCCGCAAAGCCAGCGTGACCTGATTACCGCGCTGAAAGCCACCGGCAAGCCGCTGGTGCTGGTGCTGATGAACGGGCGTCCATTGGCGCTGGTGAAAGAAGACCAGCAGGCCGACGCGATTCTGGAAACCTGGTTTGCCGGGACGGAAGGCGGCAACGCCATTGCCGATGTCCTGTTTGGCGATTACAACCCGTCAGGTAAACTGCCGATGTCTTTCCCGCGCTCTGTCGGGCAGATCCCGGTCTATTACAGCCACCTGAATACCGGTCGTCCGTATAACGCCGATAAGCCGAACAAATACACCTCACGCTACTTTGACGAAGCCAACGGCCCGCTGTATCCCTTTGGCTATGGTCTGAGCTACACCACCTTTACCGTTTCTGATGTGAAGCTTTCTGCACCAACGATGAAGCGTGATGGAACGGTCACCGCCAGCGTGCAGGTTACCAACACCGGCAAACGCGAAGGAGCGACGGTGATTCAGATGTATTTACAGGATGTGACCGCTTCCATGAGTCGCCCTGTCAAACAGCTGAAAGGATTTGAGAAGGTGAATCTCAAACCGGGCGAGACGCAAACGGTCAGTTTCCCGATTGATATTGAGGCGCTGAAATACTGGAACCAGCGTATGCAATACGATGTGGAGCCGGGCAAATTCAACGTCTTTATCGGCGTAGATTCTGCCAGAGTGAAGCAGGGCGAGTTTGAACTGCTGTAATGATCAGGTGAATTTGCGTCAGACCTGATGGCTCCACACGTGTCAGGTCCATAGATTCATCCCCACCGGCAAAGCCCCTGAGGTTTTGCCGGTCTTTTTATATTTATCACCGAGTTACTGCTAATCCTTCCCTCCGTTACCCCTCAATTGCCAGGTTAAGGTCAGATTTTTCGACTATGCTTTTCCCTCTATGTCCTGAAAAGGACAGTCAAAGGATGAGGAGAGCAGCATGATAATCTCAAAGGTCTGGGCGGGCTCGCTGGCGCTGTTTGCCGCGATGAGCTTACCCCTGCAGGCCGCATCACCCGTCACGGTGGGATCAAAAATTGATACGGAAGGGGCGCTGCTCGGCAATATGATTTTGCAGGTGCTTGAAAGCCACGGCGTGAAAACCGTCAATAAAGTCCAGTTGGGAACCACACCAGTGGTGCGCGGGGCCATCACCTCCGGCGAACTGGATATTTACCCGGAATATACCGGAAACGGGGCTTTCTTCTTTAAAGATGAAAATGACCCGGCGTGGAAAAATGCGCAGGCCGGTTATGAAAAAGTCAAAAAACTGGATGCGGAACAGAACAAACTGGTCTGGCTAACGCCTGCGCCCGCTAATAACACCTGGACCATTGCCCTCCGTCAGGATGTCGCCGAAAAGAATAAGCTCGTTTCGCTGGCTGACCTGGGACGCTACCTGAAAGACGGCGGCACGTTCAAACTGGCCGCCTCGGCAGAGTTTATCGAACGTGCGGATGCGTTGCCTGCGTTTGAAAAAGCTTATGGATTTACGCTCAATCAAAATCAGCTTTTATCGCTGGCAGGGGGAGATACTGCTGTGACCATTAAAGCCGCTGCGCAGCAAACCTCAGGCGTCAATGCCGCGATGGCCTACGGGACCGACGGCCCTGTTGCGGCGCTGGGACTGCAAACGCTCAGCGATCCAAAAGGTGTCCAGCCGATCTATGCTCCTGCGCCAGTGGTGCGTGAATCAGTACTGCAGGCCTACCCACAAATGGCGGAATGGCTGCAGCCGGTCTTTGCCAGTCTCGATGAAAAAACGCTGCAACAGCTTAATGCCAGTATCGCCGTTGAAGGGCTGGATGCGAAAAAAGTCGCAGCAGATTACCTGAAGCAAAAAGGATGGGTGAAGTAACGGAGTTTGCATCAGGTGAGTGTTGTATCAACGATGTCTGTTAATCGAGTGCTGTTGCTGCTGGTATTTCTGCTAATGGCGGCAGCCGCGCTGCCTTTCATCAGTTATGCCCCCAATCGTCTGGTCTCTGGCGAAGGTCGACAACTCTGGGAACTCTGGCCCGGTTTTGCGTGGGGGCTGGCGGCGATGTTTCTGCTACTGGTGGCGCTGTGTTTTATCCCCGGTCGCGCCGGCAACGTGTTAACCCTGATCGTAGTGCAACTGCTGCTGATAGCGGCGTTGATTGCCGCCGGTAAAACGGCAAGCGGGCTGGCGCAGACGGGAAGTCCGCTGGCGAGAACCAGTCTGGGTAGCGGATTCTGGCTTGGGCTGGGACTGATGCTGCTGGCGCTCAGCGACGCGATTCGTCGTCTCACCGCGAGGCCACTGTGGCGTTGGTTACTGCATATGCACATTGCCATCGTCCCCGTTGCGCTGCTGCTGACCGGGATGTTCAACGACCTTTCGCTGCTCAAAGAGTATGCCAATCGTCAGGATGTCTTCGACGATGCGCTGGCGCAACATCTGACTATCCTGCTCGGAACCGTGCTGCCAGCGCTGGTGATTGGCATCCCGTTGGGCATCTGGTGCGCCTTCTCTACGTCGCGCCAGGGGCCGGTATTTGCCGTACTGAATATTATTCAGACCATTCCTTCCGTGGCGCTGTTTGGCCTGCTGATTGCCCCGCTTGCCGGGCTGGTTCAGCATTTTCCCTGGTTACGTGCATTGGGCATTGCCGGAACCGGGTTGGCCCCTGCGCTGATTGCGCTGGTGCTGTACGCGCTACTGCCGCTGGTGCGCGGCGTGGTGGCGGGGCTGAACCAGGTTCCTCTCGATGTGCTGGAAAGCGCCCGGGCAATGGGAATGAGCTCGCGTCAGCGCTTTTGTGCGGTACAACTCCCGCTGGCATTACCGGTCTTCTTGCGCAGTTTACGTGTCGTGATGGTGCAGACGGTGGGGATGGCCGTTATTGCCGCACTGATTGGCGCGGGGGGATTTGGCGCATTGGTTTTTCAGGGATTGCTCAGCAGTGCCGTCGATTTAGTACTACTGGGTGTCGTCCCGGTGGTGGTGCTGGCGGTGCTGATCGATGCCCTGTTTGATTTAGGTTTAGCTCTGCTGAAGGTGACCGTTGATGATTGAATTTAGCCATGTCTGTAAAACCTTTGGCCAACAACACGCGGTCAACGATCTCAATCTGCATTTTCGCGAAGGCAGCTTTTCTGTCTTGATTGGTACGTCGGGGTCGGGGAAGTCCACTACGCTCAAAATGATTAACCGCCTGGTGGAGCATGACAGCGGGACGATTCGCTTTGCTGGCGATAAGATCCGCAGCCTGCCGGTGCTGGAATTAAGACGACGGATGGGATACGCCATTCAGTCTATTGGACTGTTTCCGCATTGGACCGTTGCACAGAACATTGCCACCGTATTGCAGCTGCAGAAATGGTCGCGTTCACGTATTGATGACCGAACAGATGAACTGATGGCGTTGCTGGGGTTGGAAGAGGGGTTGCGTCATCGTTATCCTCATCAGCTTTCCGGTGGGCAACAACAGCGGGTGGGAGTGGCGCGTGCGCTGGCCGCCGATCCCCAGGTGCTGCTGATGGATGAACCTTTTGGTGCGCTGGATCCGGTAACGCGCAACGCGTTGCAGCAGGAGATGACCCGCATTCACCGGCTGTTGGGACGCACCATTGTGCTGGTTACCCATGATATTGACGAAGCGCTGAGGCTGGCGGAACACCTGGTGCTGATGGACGCAGGTCAGGTGGTGCAACAAGGCACGCCGCTATCGATGCTCACCGCACCGGCTAACGACTTCGTACACACCTTTTTTGGCCGCAGCGAACTGGGTGTTCGGCTGCTGGCGCTGCGCACTGTCGGTGATTTTACCCGCCGCCATGAGCAGCTCAGCGGCGAGCCGCTGGTAGACGAGATGACACTGCGCGATGCGCTCTCTATTTTTGTGGCGCGGGGGTGCGACGTTCTGCCGGTGGTTGACGCAAAGGGCGGAGCCTGCGGGACGCTCCATTTTCAGGATTTACTCTCACCGAGGCCGCACCGTGAAACGTCTGACTGATCCGCTGTTATGGCTGGTTATCTGTTTTCTGCTGCTGCTGGCAGGGTTGCCTCATAGCCAGGTGCTGTTTAGCGCGCTGTTCCCGCAGCTGCCGCGACCGGTTTATCAGCAGGAGAGTTTTCTGGCGCTGGCGTTGGCCCATTTTAGCCTGGTGGGGATCTCGAGCCTGGTGGCGGTGATCATTGGCATGGGGGCGGGGATCGTGGTCACGCGTTCATGGGGAACTGAATTCAGACCGCTGGTGGAAACCATTGCCGCCGTGGGGCAAACTTTTCCGCCGGTCGCCGTGCTGGCCATCGCTGTTCCGGTGATGGGGTTTGGTCCACAGCCGGCCATCATCGCGCTGATCTTGTACGGCGTGTTACCGATTTTACAGGCGACGCTGGCGGGGCTGGGCGGGATATCAGCCAGCGTGCTGGATGTTGCCAGTGGAATGGGGATGAGCAGCGGTCAACGGTTGCGCAAAGTGGAGCTGCCGCTGGCCGCGCCGGTTATTCTGGCTGGTATTCGCACGTCGGTGATTATTAACATTGGCACCGCCACGATCGCCTCAACTGTCGGGGCAAACACGCTGGGTACGCCGATAATCATCGGGCTGAGCGGGTTTAATACTGCCTATGTGATACAGGGGGCGCTTCTGGTCGCGTTGGCGGCCATCATTGTCGATCGCGGGTTTGAGCGAGTCGCGCAACACCTTACCCGGCACGTAAAATAAAGGTATAACCTGCAAGCATCACACCGCCGATTCCGCCGATGGCCATCAACAGGAAGAGGGTGATCACGCCGATTTTAGCTGCGCTCATGATGTACTCCTTATGGTATATAAAAGGATTGTACACGTTTGTTAATGGAATATTAAATACCGAGTGGATAAATATCGTGGCCTAGCGCACGCCACTCGGTTAATTGTTGGTGTTGAGCGGCCGTCTGGTTATCGCCGCACCACACCAGAAGTGTCCGGCCTTCAAACAGTTCCGGTCGCAGTTGATTGAGCGAGTGAGCCAGTACGTCAACCCGCCATCCTTGCTGGCTGGCGACCCAGCCCTCCAGCCATAGCCGGGTGGTATCGTGAATATTCCAGCCGACGACCAGCGCGTCTTTACCTTGTTTCTTACGGGCTGAGGCGAGGCAAATCGCAATGTAGTTAATCAGCACGCCGTCAAGAATGCCGAGCAGTGCCTGAAGAATAGGTTGCTGACATTGCAGGCGTCGCCGCAGCGGAATGAACAGATGGGTGTTCAGCGTCTGGGCGGGATAATCCTGGCCACGTTCTTTGATCCACAATCGCAGACTATGCAAATTATTACTTTGCAAATAGCTCAACAGCGTTTCTTGCTGCTCGCGCCAGCCGTTGTGCACATCAATGCTCTCATTGCTGAGCAACATTTTAACCTTACTGACCTGCACACCGTTGTTTATCCAGCGTTTGATCTCGCGGATCCTGTCGATGTCCGCGTCGTTAAACAAACGATGACCGCCGTCTGTGCGCTGCGGTTTCAGTAATCCATATCGCCGCTGCCACGCACGTAAAGTGACAGGGTTAATATCACAAAGCAAAGCCACTTCACCGATGGTGTAAAGCGCCATTTGTTGTCTCACTCTTGCTCGCGAGGTCCCAGTTTTACTTTAGACGCTCTTTTGCGAACCAGGTAGTTTTGTCTGTTTTTTGCTCACGGAATGGGCGATTTTGTAGTCATACCCACGCTTTTGAGTGACCGTTCTCACAAATTCCTCATTTTTTGCAACAGTTCAAAGAAAGTTACGCGCAGCCCATGTATGTTACGCGCTTTTAAGAAGACTGTGGTTGGCGGGTATGTACGAGTTTAATCTGGTGTTGCTGCTGCTACAGCAGATGTGCGTGTTTCTTGTTATTGCGTGGTTAATGAGCAAAACGCGTTTATTTATCCCGCTGATGCAGGTCACTATCCGGCTGCCGCACAAACTCCTTTGCTACGTCACCTTTTCCATCTTTTGCATTCTGGGTACCTACCTGGGGCTGCATATTGAAGACTCCATTGCCAACACCCGTGCGATTGGCGCGGTGATGGGTGGCTTGCTTGGCGGCCCGGTGGTTGGGGGGCTAGTCGGGTTGACTGGCGGCCTGCATCGTTATTCGATGGGCGGAATGACCGCGCTGAGCTGCATGATCTCGACCATTGTTGAAGGACTGCTCGGCGGGCTGGTACACAGCGTACTGACCCGTCGCGGTCGCACTGATAAAGTCTTTAGCCCGCTGACGGCGGGCGCGATCACCTTTTTTGCCGAACTGGTGCAGATGCTGATCATTTTATTGATTGCGCGTCCCTTTGATAATGCGCTGCATCTGGTGAGCAATATTGCCGCGCCGATGATGGTCACCAATACCGTGGGTGCAGCCTTATTTATGCGTATTTTGCTCGACAAACGGGCCATGTTCGAAAAATACACCTCGGCGTTTTCAGCCACTGCGCTAAAAGTTGCCGCCTCAACGGAAGGCATATTGCGCCAGGGGTTTAACGAGGTTAACAGCATGAAGGTGGCCCAGGTACTGTATGAGGAGCTGGACATTGGTGCAGTGGCGATAACCGATCGCGATAAGCTGCTGGCCTTTACCGGAATTGGTGACGACCATCATCTGCCAGGTAGGCCGATTTCATCCTCTTATACCCAAAAAGCGATTGATACCGGCGAAGTGGTGTATGCCGACGGCAACGAGGTACCTTACCGCTGCTCACTGCATCCGCACTGCAAATTAGGCTCGACGCTGGTGATCCCTTTGCGTGGTGAAAACCAGCGGGTGATGGGGACCATCAAACTGTATGAAGCCAAAAACCGCTTATTTAGTTCGATCAACCGCACGCTTGGCGAAGGGATTGCGCAGTTGCTGTCAGCGCAGATCCTTGCCGGGCAATATGAACGGCAAAAAGCGATGCTCACGCAGTCAGAAATTAAGCTTCTGCATGCGCAGGTGAATCCCCATTTTCTGTTTAATGCGCTCAATACCATTAAAGCGGTGATCCGCCGCGACAGCGAGCAGGCCAGTCAGTTGGTGCAATATCTGTCGACCTTCTTTCGCAAAAACCTCAAACGGCCGTCAGAAATTGTGACGCTGGCAGATGAAATTGAACACGTTAACGCCTATCTGCAAATTGAAAAGGCGCGCTTTCAGTCGCGCCTGCAGGTCACTTTAACGGTACCGGATGAACTTTCGCATCAGCAATTGCCAGCATTTACGTTGCAGCCCATTGTCGAGAATGCGATTAAGCACGGCACCTCTCAGCTACTTGATACCGGTGAGGTCTCCATTACCGCCCGGCGAGAAGGGCAGTATCTGATGCTGGATATCGAAGATAATGCCGGCCTGTATCTGCCGACAACCGAGGCCAGCGGGCTGGGGATGAATCTGGTGGATAAGCGACTACGTGAACGGTTTGGCGATGATTTTGGCATCAGCGTAGTGTGTGAACCTGACCTCTTTACCCGAATCACTTTACGACTTCCCCTGGAGGAACTGGCATGATCAAAGTGTTGATTGTGGATGACGAACCGTTAGCGCGGGAAAATCTGCGGATCCTGTTGCAGGAGCAAAGCGACATTGAGATTTTGGGGGAATGTTCGAATGCCGTTGAGGCCATCGGCGCGGTGCATAAATTGCGCCCTGATGTGCTGTTTCTCGATATCCAGATGCCACGTATTAGCGGTCTGGAAATGGTGGGCATGCTCGATCCTGAACACCGTCCGTATATTGTTTTTCTCACCGCATTTGATGAGTATGCGGTGAAAGCCTTTGAAGAGCATGCCTTTGATTATTTGCTCAAGCCGATTGAAGAGACCCGGCTGGAGAAAACGCTGATCCGTTTACGCCAGGAGCGCACGAAGCAGGATGTGTCGGTGCTGCCGGAAAACCAGCAGGCGCTAAAATTTATTCCGTGTTCCGGTCACAGCCGCATTTATCTGCTGCAAATGGACGATGTTGCGTTTGTCAGCAGCCGCATGAGCGGCGTTTTTGTCACCAGCAGCGACGGCAAAGAAGGCTTTACCGAACTTACGCTGAGAACGCTGGAGAGCCGCACGCCGCTGTTGCGCTGCCATCGACAATATCTGGTGAACATGGCGCAGCTGCAGGAGATTCGCCTGGAAGATAACGGCCAGGCCGAGTTGATTTTACGTAACGGCCTGACCGTGCCGGTGAGCCGCCGTTATCTTAAAAGCCTAAAAGAGGCGATTGGTCTGTAAAACTGGTACACTGCGCGCCATTGCATCACCGACAGTTGAAGGCTCTATGCTAAGTAACGACATTCTTCGTAGCCTGCGCTACACCCTGAAAGCGAACAATAACGACATGGTGCGGATCCTTGCGCTTGCTGACATGGAATCCACCGCCGCAGGTTTCGACACCTGGATGACGAAAGAAGATGAAGACGGGTTTATTCGTTGCCCGGACATCATTCTCTCCGGTTTTCTAAACGGCCTGATCTACCATCTGCGCGGTAAAGATGATTCGGCGCCGGAACTGGCGCTTGAGCGTCGGGTGAACAACAATACGGTGCTGAAAAAGCTGCGTATCGCCTTTTCACTGAAAACCGATGATATTCTGGCCATTATGACCGAGCAGAAATTCCGCGTGTCGATGCCGGAAATTACCGCCATGATGCGTGCGCCGGAACATAAAAACTACCGCGAGTGTGGAGACCAGTTTTTACGTTATTTCCTGCGTGGTTTGACTCACCGGGTACATCACACGAAAGCGTGATTTAATACCCGCAGGTCCGTGCATGCGTAGCGCTAACGGGCAAAAAAAAGCCGGATAATAATCCGGCTTTTTTTGTTTATTTCACCTGTTGGCCAGGTTTGGCGCCTTCGTCAGGGCTTAACAGGAAGATGTCTTTCCCGCCAGGGCCGGCGGCCATCACCATGCCTTCAGAAATGCCGAAGCGCATTTTACGCGGTGCCAGGTTAGCCACCATAATGGTCTGACGACCAATCAGCACCTGCGGGTCCGGATAGGCTGAACGGATGCCGGAGAAGACATTACGCTTTTCACCGCCCAGATCCAGGGTCAGGCGCAGCAGTTTGTCGGAGCCGTCAACGAACTCGGCGTTTTCGATCAATGCCACGCGCAGGTCAACTTTGGCAAAATCGTCAAAGGTGATGGTTTCCTGAATCGGGTCGTCCGCCAGCGGGCCGGTAACCGGTGCGGCAGCCGCTTTCACTTCTTCTTTTGATGCGTCAACCAGAGCTTCAACCTGTTTCATGTCGATGCGGTTGTACAGCGCTTTGAAGGTGTTGACCTTGTGGCCGAGCAGCGGCTGCTGGATGGCATCCCAGGTCAGTTCGCTGTTCAGGAATGCTTCGACACGCTCGCTCAACGTTGGCAGAACCGGTTTCAGGTAGGTCATCAGGACGCGGAACAGGTTAATACCCATGGAGCAAATCGCCTGCAGATCGGCGTCACGGCCTTCTTGTTTGGCGACAACCCACGGAGCCTGTTCGTCAACGTAGCGGTTAGCCACGTCGGCCAGCGCCATAATTTCACGAATGGCTTTACCGAACTCGCGGCTTTCCCACGCTTCGCCAATCACTGTAGCGGCGTCGGTAAAGGTCTTGTACAGTGCCGGATCGGCCAGTTCAACTGCCAGTACGCCGTCAAAACGCTTACTGATAAAGCCCGCGTTACGGGACGCCAGGTTGACCACTTTGTTGACGATGTCGGCGTTAACGCGCTGAACAAAATCTTCGAGGTTCAGGTCGATGTCATCGATACGTGAAGAAAGCTTCGCCGTGTAGTAATAGCGTAGGCTGTCGGCATCAAAGTGCTTCAGCCAGGTGCTGGCTTTAATGAAGGTTCCGCGAGATTTTGACATCTTCGCGCCGTTCACCGTCACATAACCGTGGACGAACAGGTTAGTCGGTTTACGGAAGTTACTGCCTTCCAACATGGCAGGCCAGAACAGGCTGTGGAAATAAACGATATCTTTACCGATGAAGTGATACAGCTCGGCGTCAGAATCTTTTTTCCAGTATTCATCAAAGCTTGTGGTATCGCCGCGCTTGTCACACAGGTTTTTGAACGAGCCCATATAGCCAATCGGCGCATCCAGCCAGACATAGAAGTATTTGCCTGGCGCATTCGGGATTTCAAAACCGAAGTACGGTGAGTCGCGGGAAATGTCCCACTGCTGCAGGCCGGATTCAAACCACTCCTGCATTTTGTTCGCAACTTGTTCCTGCAACGCGCCGCTGCGCGTCCATGCCTGCAGCATTTCGCTGAATGACGGCAGGTCAAAGAAGAAGTGTTCGGAGTCACGCATGACCGGCGTCGCGCCAGACACCACGGACTTCGGCTCGATAAGTTCGGTTGGGCTGTAGGTCGCGCCGCACACTTCGCAGTTATCGCCGTACTGATCCGCAGCCTTACATTTCGGGCAAGTGCCTTTAACGAAACGGTCCGGCAGGAACATGCCTTTTTCCGGGTCGTACAGCTGGGAGATAGTGCGGTTTTTAATAAAACCGTTTTCTTTCAGGCGCGTGTAAATAAGCTCGGACAGCTCCCGGTTCTCATCGCTGTGCGTGGAGTGGTAGTTGTCGTAGCTGATATCAAACCCTGCAAAATCAGTCTGATGCTCCTGACTCATTTCACCGATCATCTGCTCTGGTGTAATGCCAAGCTGCTGAGCCTTCAGCATGATTGGCGTACCGTGTGCGTCGTCCGCGCAGATGAAGTTTACCTGGTGGCCGCG
Organism: Citrobacter freundii; assembly: GCF_029717145.1. Taxonomy (NCBI): domain Bacteria; kingdom Pseudomonadati; phylum Pseudomonadota; class Gammaproteobacteria; order Enterobacterales; family Enterobacteriaceae; genus Citrobacter; species Citrobacter freundii. The sequence goes on from NZ_CP099222.1 coordinate 1,659,454, forward strand.
CATTCGCTGGTAACGGACCCAGACATCAGCCTGGATGTGCTCCAGCATATGGCCGAGGTGGATGGAGCCGTTGGCGTACGGCAGCGCGCACGTTACCAGAATTTTCTTCGCGACTTGAGTCATAGTGGGCAATTACTTCTTTTGTAGTGAAAAGGGCTTTGATAGTACCAAAATGGTAATTACTGCGCCAAGTGATAAGGGCATTTATCCGTAAATGAATAATTGTCGCGGTTGGAGTAAACTAGCTGGTGACAATCGTCTTTCAGAACAACAAAAAGGAGTCGGGATGAACGCACAATCCCAGGCCAAATCACCAGAAACCCTGCGCGCTATGGTCGCCGGGACGCTGGCGAATTTTCAACATTCAACCCTGAAGCATAATCTGACGACGCTAAAAGCGTTGCACCATGTCGCCTGGATGGATGACACGCTGCACGTTGAGCTGGTGATGCCGTTCGTCTGGCACAGCGCGTTTGAAGTATTAAAAGAGCAATGCAGTGCCGATCTACTGCGTATCACCGGCGCGAAAGCCATTGACTGGAAGCTGTCGCACAACATTGCGACGCTGAAACGCGTGAAAAACCAGCCGGGCATCAACGGTGTGAAAAACATCATTGCCGTCAGTTCCGGTAAAGGTGGGGTAGGGAAATCCTCAACCGCCGTTAACCTGGCGCTGGCGCTTGCTGCGGAAGGGGCGAAGGTCGGTATTCTCGATGCCGATATTTATGGCCCGTCTATCCCGACGATGCTCGGTGCAGAAAATCAGCGCCCGACCTCACCGGACGGCACCCATATGGCGCCGATTATGTCTCATGGCCTGGCAACCAACTCCATTGGTTATCTTGTCACCGACGATAACGCCATGGTGTGGCGCGGCCCGATGGCCAGTAAAGCGCTGCTGCAGATGCTGCAAGAAACGTTATGGCCAGATCTCGATTATCTGGTCCTGGATATGCCGCCGGGCACCGGTGACATTCAGCTGACGCTGGCGCAGAACATCCCGGTAACGGGGGCGGTTGTAGTAACCACACCGCAGGACATTGCGCTTATCGATGCCAAAAAAGGCATTGTGATGTTCGAGAAGGTGGAAGTGCCGGTTCTGGGTATCGTCGAGAACATGAGTATGCATATCTGCAGCAACTGTGGTCATCATGAGCCAATCTTTGGCACCGGTGGCGCGCAGAAGCTGGCGGAGCAATATCGTACTCAACTGCTGGGACAAATGCCTCTGCACATTTCACTGCGTGAAGATCTCGATCGCGGTACGCCAACGGTTATTAGCCGTCCTGACAGCGAATTCACGGCGATTTACCGTGACTTGGCAGGACTTATCGCCGCACAGCTGTACTGGCAGGGTGAAGTTATTCCGGGCGAAATTGCCTTCCGCGCGGTGTAATTTATAGTGTTACAGATATTCACCGCATCAATGTAGTATTGATGCGGTGAATACTTAGAGTGAAAAGACTTCGTAATATTGTTTATCCTGCCTGTATAATTCATGTCTTTTTCCGAATAAATCACCTCAATGCATCATTATAATTGATCAAATAAAACCAATTAATCTACAATCTCAATTGGTTTTAGCAAGGAAGTTAACCCATAATTAACCGGACCGACGGCGAATGCGCTGTTTTCCACCCATACAGGAATAATGAATGCAATGAAAATTGGTTTATTGTTGGGACTTATTACTCTGGCTTATGGAATGAGTTCGTCTGCCTTCGCTTCAGATAGCGCCACATTAACCATCAGTGGCAGGGTGACTGAACCGACGTGTAGCGCTGATGTTGTTAACAATAAAGTGCAGCAACGCTGTGGTATCGTAACCTTAACTCCTGACCTCCACGAGGTTGCGTCTCATCCTGTAAGAGGCGTGGTGACCGAGCTTGTGCCCCTGGGAAGGGATGCCACTCGGCAAATAGTGTTAAGCCGTTACGATTAATATACGGAAATTACTATTAAGCACTAATCATGATTATGAATGATTAGTGCTTTTTTATTGTCTTCACGAATAATGTCGAATGATTAATTACGCTAATTTATTAAATGCAAAAATAGTATTCGCCATTACTTATTTGTTGTAATTATATTGCTGTTTATAACTTGTTTTAAATCAATAAAACAAGGTGTTTACATTGCGGTAACGGGTGATGCTGCCAACTTACTGATTTAGTGTATGATGGTGTTTTTGAGGTGCTCCTGTGGCTTCTGTTTCTATCAGCTGTCCCTCCTGTTCAGCTACTGACGGGGTGGTGCGTAACGGCAAAAGCACCGCCGGACATCAGCGCTATCTCTGCTCTCACTGCCGTAAAACATGGCAACTGCAGTTCACTTACACCGCTTCTCAACCCGGTACGCACCAGAAAATCATTGATATGGCCATGAATGGCGTTGGATGCCGGGCAACCGCCCGCATTATGGGCGTTGGCCTCAACACGATTTTACGTCACTTAAAAAACTCAGGCCGCAGTCGGTAACCTCGCGCATACAGCCGGGCAGTGACGTCATCGTCTGCGCGGAAATGGACGAACAGTGGGGCTATGTCGGGGCTAAATCGCGCCAGCGCTGGCTGTTTTACGCGTATGACAGGCTCCGGAAGACGGTTGTTGCGCACGTATTCGGTGAACGCACTATGGCGACGCTGGGGCGTCTTATGAGCCTGCTGTCACCCTTTGACGTGGTGATATGGATGACGGATGGCTGGCCGCTGTATGAATCCCGCCTGAAGGGAAAGCTGCACGTAATCAGCAAGCGATATACGCAGCGAATTGAGCGGCATAACCTGAATCTGAGGCAGCACCTGGCACGGCTGGGACGGAAGTCGCTGTCGTTCTCAAAATCGGTGGAGCTGCATGACAAAGTCATCGGGCATTATCTGAACATAAAACACTATCAATAAGTTGGAGTCATTACCGCGGTAACGTTTCTTGTGTGCGAATTTAATTTCAAGAGTTGAACCTCTTAACAAATAGAAATTAATTCATTAAGGAAGATACTATGAAACGTTCAATTATTTCTGCTGTTGTACTGTCTGCTGTATTTATGAGTGCTGGGGCGTTTGCTGCTGGGGAAGAAGGTAGCCTAATTATTAATGGGGAAATTACAGGGTCCTCTTGCTATTTTGATGGCGGCAAAGATTCTGAAACTCTTCAATTGAAAACCGTTGATGCGTCACTTTTTTCGAATAAAGCTGTGGGGGAGGAGGTTGAAGGCAATGCCACAAAAACAACAAATATGAAAATAGTTTGCCCAGGGAGCACAAAATTAAAAAGTATAAACATCACGAATGTAACTTTTGGCGATAACGGCATTATTAGACCAACAGATGGGGCGGATACTAACGTTGGTTTTAAACTTAAAATGGACGATAAACATATTGATAGCACCGGTATTATTGATATTGCATCTTTAAATAAGACGCTGACGAGTAGCGGTGAGATCTATGATTTGCAATTTGATGCTGACTATTCTCGATTGAATTTAGATCCGGTTAAAAATGGTCAACTTAGCGCCACAGTCACTTTTTCTGTTTCGGCTGAATAAATTATTTTGCCGGTAATTATTACCGGCATTATTTTGGATGGCACAGTATGAAACGAATATTTATCTCAATGCTCGCGATATACTCTTTTTCTGGGCATGCTGGGGTCGTGATATATGGCACTCGTGTTATTTATCCAGCAGAAAAGAAAGAAGTATTGGTACAATTGATGAACCAGGGTGAACGCTCTGCACTGGTACAGTCATGGATTGATGACGGCGACAGCTCATTGCCACCGGAAAAAATTCACGTACCATTTATGCTGACTCCTCCGGTGGCTAAGATAGCAGCGGACTCTGGTCAACAGTTGAAAATTAAAAAAATGCCGAATATGTTGCCAAATAACAAAGAAAGCTTGTTTTATCTTAATGTACTGGATATTCCGCCTAACAATCCTGACAGTACCGGTAAAAATGTACTCAAATTTGCCATGCAAAACCGGATTAAACTCTTCTATCGTCCTAAAGGTATTGCGGCCGTTAATAAAAATACTTTCCATAAACTGTCGTTAACACACAGTGGTAATGGTTATTCTATCAGAAATGATGCTGCTAACTGGGTTACGGTGACAGAAGTTAAAGCTAATAATGTCAAAATCAACAATGAAAGTATTATGCTTGCTCCTCTCTCCAGTGAAAAAGTGGCATTGAAGAATATCAACGCCAGCCAGTATAAATTCACCATTATTGACGATCACGGTAATTATATTAGCGATAACGTCAGCCTAAAATAACAGGAGCTGATTATGTTAAGGATGACTCCGATTGCTTCGGCGGTATTACTGTTGCTGCTCGGTATCGACGCCCACGCCGCAGAAGAAACGTTTGACACTAACTTTATGATGGGGGGTATGAAGGGCGAGAAAGTTTCCGATTTCCGCCTCGATGATAATCAACCGTTATCCGGGCAATATGACATCGATATCTATGTCAATAAACAGTGGCGTGGCAAGTATGACATCATCGTTAAGGATAACCCGGATGACACCTGTTTATCTCGCGACGTATTCACGCGTCTGGGGATAAATATACAAGCGTTGGACAAGCAGAATGAATGCCCAACCTTGAAGCAGGCGGTGCAAGGAGGCAGTTATGCCTGGGATATCGGCACGTTTCGCCTGGATCTCAGCGTCCCGCAGGCCTATGTGGATGAACTGGAGAATGGCTATGTTCCTCCAGAAAACTGGGATCGTGGCATCAATGCCTTTTATACCTCGTACTACGCCAGCCAGTATTACAGCGATTATAAGGATTCTGGTAACAGCAAAAGTACCTATGCGCGTTTTACCAGTGGGTTAAATCTGCTGGGGTGGCAGTTGCATTCTGATGCCAGCTATAACAAAACTGATGACAGCAGCGGGGAATGGAAAAGTAATACCCTGTATCTGGAACGTGGCATCCCGCAAATTCTGGGCACTCTGCGTGCCGGGGATATGTATACCTCATCAGATATTTTTGACGCAGTGCGCTTTCGTGGCGTGCGGCTGTATCGCGATATGCAGATGTTGCCAAACTCAAAGCAGAATTTTACGCCGCTGGTTCAGGGGATTGCGCAAAGCAACGCGCTGGTCACCATCGAACAGAACGGCTTTGTCGTTTACCAGAAAGAGGTTCCACCTGGCCCGTTCTCTATTGCTGATTTGCAGCTTGCAGGCGGTGGTGCGGATCTTGACGTCAGTATCAAAGAGGCTGACGGATCGGTAACAACTTATCTGGTGCCGTATGCGGCGGTGCCCAATATGCTGCAGCCCGGGGTGTCAAAATATGATTTTGCTGCCGGGCGTAGCCATATCGAAGGCGCCAGCAACCAGACCGATTTTGCGCAGATGAGCTACCAATATGGGCTGAATAATCTGTTAACGCTGTACGGCGGTACCATGCTGGCGGATAACTACAATGCGTTTACGTTGGGTACCGGCTGGAATACGCGTATTGGTGCGATTTCCGTCGATGCAACCCAGTCCCACAGTAAGCAGGATAGCGGTGACGTGTTTGACGGGCAGAGCTACCAGATTGCTTATAATAAATATTTGACGCAAACCGCCACCCGTTTTGGCCTGGCGGCGTATCGCTACTCTTCCAAAGATTATCGTACATTTAACGATCACGTCTGGGCCAATAACAAGAATAATTATCATCGCGATGAAAATGATGTGTATGACATTGCGGATTATTATCAGAACGATTTTGGCCGAAAAAACAGCTTTTCAGCTAACGTCAGCCAGTCTTTGCCGCAGGGTTGGGGTTCATTTTCTCTCAGTACGCTGTGGCGGGATTACTGGGGGCGCAGCGGCAACAGCAAAGATTATCAACTGAGCTATTCCAATAGCTGGCAGCGGATTAGCTACACTTTTTCAGCCAGTCAGACTTACAACGAGGACCATCACGAAGATAAGCGGTTTAACATCTTTGTTTCTATTCCGTTCGACTGGGGGGATGATATTAACGCCCTGCGCCGACATCTGTATGTGTCTAACTCGACTACCTTTGATGATGACGGTTTTGCCTCTAACAATACCGGGTTTTCCGGAACCGCAGGCAGTCGCGATCAGTTTAATTACGGTGTCAACCTGAGTCATCAACGGCAGGACAGCGAAACGACGGCGGGGGGCAATCTGACCTGGAATGCGCCGATCGCGACGCTGAACGGCAGCTACAGCCAGTCGTCTAAATATACACAAACTGGCGGCAGTATTTCCGGGGGACTGGTGGCCTGGTCTGGGGGCGTGAATTTAGCCAACCGGCTATCAGAAACGTTTACCGTGATGCATGCGCCGGGTTTGGAAGGGGCATATGTGAATGGGCAGAAATACCGTACCACCAACCGCAATGGCGTGGTGGTCTACGACGGCTTAACGCCTTATCGTGAAAACCACCTGACGCTGGATGTGTCTAATGCCAATAGTGAAACCGACCTGCAAGGCAATCGCCGTAGCGCCGCGCCGTACCGGGGAGCGGTTGTGCTGGCAACGTTTGATACCGACCAACGTAAACCCTTGTATATCCGGGCGCAGCGCCCTGATGGTTCACCGCTGACGTTTGGTTACGAAGTAGAGGATATTCATGGACACAATATCGGCGTGGTAGGTCAGGGAAGTCAGCTCTTTATTCGCACCAATGAAGTGCCATCAGAGATAAAAGTGGCGGTCAATAAACAACAGGGACTTTCATGCTCAATCACTTTCGGCAAAACGATTGATGAAAGTAAAGTTTATATTTGTCGGTGAGAGGTGGATATGAAGTATTTATTTTTTTTAATTGCATTAATTAGTTTTGGTGCAAGTAGTCATTGTTATATTTCTAATGGGTCTGAAATATATGTGTCTGGCGATGAATTAAAACTTGATAATATGAAAGGTAATGTTGTCAATATATCCAACTTTAAATTTACTCATAAACCTATATGTAGAAATTTATTTGACATGGGGGCTGATACTGTATTTAATATAAAATTCCCCAATGAAACATATTATGTATACCATGCTGATGCTGGTGATATATATTTGAGAGCTACATTTTCTTCTGACCCTGCACTTATCTTGTATGATAAAAAAGACTCTTTTACAGAGATGGATGTAGGGAAAATAAATAAGACAGAGATTACCTTAACTTTTGATGTTGTTTCAAAAGCTACTGGGGTAAGTGGAAATGCAAAAAATATAAATGAGGGCATCCAGATAAATTTTATTCCTGAGAAGTGTATTTTCTCAGGATGTTGGAGTGGGCGTGATAATACGAATCATTATTATCGAGTGACTTATATCCCACAAATCAAGCAAATGACAAAAACTTGTAGATTTAATGATGGTGTACTTACCGCGCCGGCAATTACGATATCAGATTTAAATAATAATACGTCCAGGTATCTAAAACTTGAACCTACATCAGGTAACGTATCTTTTATTTGCAATAAAGGATTGTCCTCTTATTCTTTTAAGTATCATTTTGAGTCGGAGAATATTCAAGGTAACATCCTAAAAAATGAGCATGAAAATAAATATGGAGGTGCTGGAGATGTTGGGTTTGAAATCTCACTAAATGGAAGTCAAGCAATTAGTTTTAGTGCAGGGAATAGTTCCAGCTATGATCTTTTGAATTTTAAAGATATAACACCAGAAGAACAGCGTGTTGACTTAAATCTATATGGGAGATATGTTGCATATGGACAAAATATTCGACCAGGTAAAGTGCAAAGTAGGGTTAAGGTTGTTACGGAATACGAGTGATATTTAATTGACGCACCCTTTGTATAGGGTGCGTATTTTTTTACCGGTGATAAAAAATCTCGCCGTCGTAGGCTTTGATGATCTTGCCATCGGCATCATTGACCAGCACATACGCGCCACCCATGTAGGTCCAGTGGGTGCCTGCCGTCGGTGCGGGTAGGTTACGCAGGTTCCACTGCTTAATGGTGTATTCTTCGGTGAGGTACAGGGGCGGAACCTTGTCACCGGGTTTGAAATGGGTAAAGTCAGCAATAAAGCCGCTCAGCTCATATTTATCGATGCCTTTAGGGGCTGCGATGGCGGCAGGCGCTGCCCAGACGGTGCTGGTTACGAGCAGCAGTGCACCCAGCAACATTTTATTCTTCATACCCATCCTCTCTACTCATTCGGGTCGTCAACAACGGTCGTGTATCATTCCGGGCTTACAGGATATCTGACAAGCACTATTTTGTGAGAACTCCAGTTATTTCGTAAAAAGTGTAAATGAAGTACGAGCAGGCGGCAACGTTGAACCGCAATTTAGCAATACCGCTGCTGCTCTGCAATTTACATCAGTTTGTTGTGATGCAGTCACAGGACGACATCGCAAGATGTCAGCATCTTTACTATCTTCAATCAATAAAGGCGACTGAAGTCGCCTTATGATTGTTTACCCCTTGGAAAGTTGGGCTTTTACGACTGTATCGGCTTCAACTTTAAGAGAGAGTACATAACCTTGTTTCTTCCATAAACCGTTATTAGGTTTCCATCCTTTAGCAAGGAGATATTCAGCACTGGTAGAAATTGGTTGATTTAGTACGTGATCGGCATCAGCAGTAAATGCGTTAGAGCCTGATTTAGCCTTCGCATTTTGCGCTTTGGTTTTGTGAATATCACAAGTCCCATCACCATCACTAACTTGTGTGCAACCAGAACGCTCTAATTGAGCGCGATAGTGTGCATTAATTGCATGGGCAGGCATAACGGCGAAAGAGCATACAAGAGCAATCAGGGCTAATTTAGTTTTCATGATAAACCTTAGTTATGATGAGAATGTTTTTTCGCGTCCAGTTTACGGCTATTTTCCGTGTAAGTCTGGTAACGATCGGCGTTGGCGCGATTATCAGCATGATATTGCTCAAAGCACGCGGTACGATCAATGCCGTTAGCTTCACAATCATCAAGATATTGTTTTTCCAGATTACAACCGGAAAGTGAAAAAGCGCCTGCTACGATAGCTATTATCATTAATTTATTATACTTCATTTCCAAGCCTATAATTAATTATTATTACACTAACCCGCCATTTTTGAAATGACGATGTTATACATCACCTGATAAATACACCTGGAGCTACAAGGCATAAAGAAACGATTGCGGAAACAATCACTCCTTTTGTCATGTTATTGTTAACCTTAAGAGGTATAGACAAAAACCTTTTTATCCATATGAAACATCAATGTGTTTGATTGATATAAAGCCTAACCGCGGTTATCGGTATAAATCAATACAGATTAATCTTTAAATCATAATCTTTTTTAGTGAAGTGAAATAACTATCTGATAGGCCAAGGATTTAGATGACAACAGAGATCATAAAAAAGCATCCGGGGCTATGGTTTTAGGGTGTGTATTTTTTATTTAATGTTTACATGTAGATAAGTTATCTTTAAATAGGTGATTTATCCACCTACATTAAATAGAAAGCTAACGATTGGCTTGTCCGAAAAGAGGAATGAGTGTCGTTATAAAGGGGGATGGCTTCAAAATGAGTTAACAAATTTTTTCAACCCATTTTTAATTATTTTTAAAAATCTATTGGCTGAGTTGTTTAAAATATAATTATGGCGAAATAAAATTTAAATATTGTCACCTTCATTTTATTAGCTAATTTCGTTATCAGACTTTTATTTATTGCAGCTATATTAATTGTCTCTTCTTCATCGGAGAGAAATTGAGCGCATGAATTGTGAAATTGATTGAAACTCCTTGCACCTGCTCTATACACCCGGTTACACTATCTTTATACATGTTTTATGTATAACTTATTGTTTTACAAGTAACAATGACTCGGGGTGCCCTTCCTTGTGAAGGCTGAGAAATACCCGTACCACCTGATCTGGATAATGCCAGCGTAGGGAAGTCTGACACTGCTCGTGTCCCTTCTTTCACGCGGGCAGGAGCTGAACCATGCAGCCTGACCTGCACAGCCGCGCACTCGCGGCCCACGCCTTACAGCAATTTAGAACCCTTTCTCCGCTCACGCATTGTATGACCAATGAGGTCGTGCAGAATTTTACCGCCAATACGCTTCTGGCATTGGGCGCGTCACCTGCGATGGTGATTGAACCCGAAGAAGCCAGCCAGTTTGCGGCTGTTGCCCATGCCGTGCTGATTAATGTCGGTACGCTGACCGAGAGCCGCGCCATTGCTATGCGTGCGGCGGTCGAGCAGGCGCAGCGGGCGAATACGCCCTGGACGCTCGATCCCGTTGCCGTTGGGGCACTGGAGTTTCGCCGTCGTTTTTGCCTGGATTTGCTCTCGCTCCAGCCTGCTGCCATTCGCGGTAACGCCTCTGAAATACTCGCGCTAGCGGGAATGCGCGGAGGTGGGCGCGGTGTAGATACCACCGACACAGCAGCCGCTGCGCTGCCGGCGGCACAGGCGCTGGCATGCCGGGTCGCCTCCATCGTCGTGGTAACCGGGGAGGTGGATTACGTTACCGATGGCCAGCGTACCGTGAGTATTCGCGGTGGCGATCCATTGATGACGCGTGTCGTTGGCACCGGATGTGCGCTGTCGGCGGTGGTGGCTGCCAGCTGTGCGCTGCAGGGGGATCGGCTGAGTAACGTCGCGTCTGCCTGTAGCTGGATGAAACAGGCTGGTGAATTCGCCACTGAGCACTCGACAGGGCCAGGAAGCTTTATTCCTGCATTCCTTGATGCTTTATATAACCTGAACGCGCAGGAGCTGGCATGAAACGGATTAACGCATTAACAATTGCCGGAACCGATCCCAGCGGTGGTGCAGGTATTCAGGCGGATTTAAAAACATTCTCTGCGCTCGGGGCCTATGGCTGCTCGGTCATCACGGCTCTGGTGGCGCAAAATACGCGCGGTGTGCAGTCGGTTTATCGGATCGAACCTGATTTTGTTGCCGCGCAGCTGGACTCCGTGTTCAGCGATGTACGCATAGATACCACCAAAATCGGTATGCTGGCAGAAACGGATATTGTGGAAGCGGTCGCCGAGCGTTTACGCCGCTTTCAGGTACGAAATGTGGTGCTTGATACAGTGATGTTGGCGAAAAGCGGCGATCCGCTGCTGTCCTCCTCTGCGGTAGAAACGCTGCGTACTCGCCTGCTGCCGCAGGTGTCGATCATTACCCCGAATCTGCCGGAGGCCGCCGCATTGCTCGAAACAAACCATGCCCAAACGGAGCAGGAAATGCTGGCGCAGGGGCGTGCTCTGCGGGCATTGGGCTGCGAGGCGGTGCTGATGAAGGGCGGTCATCTGGATGACGCGCAAAGCCCTGACTGGCTGTTTACTCGCGAGGGCGAGCAGCGCTTTACCGCGCCAAGAGTGAAGACCAAAAACACCCATGGCACCGGTTGTACGCTGTCGGCAGCGCTGGCGGCGCTACGCCCGCGTCATGCAAACTGGGCCGATACGGTACAGGAGGCCAAAATATGGCTCTCGGCGGCACTGTCCCAGGCAGATTCCCTGGAAGTGGGCGAGGGGATAGGTCCGGTACACCATTTCCACGCGTGGTGGTAACAGGGATAAATGCGTATACTGGCTGAAGATTCAGCGGTCAGGAAAAAGATAAATGGAACAAGCGCATACCCAGCTTATCGCGCAACTGAATGAACGCATTTCGGCGGCGGATAACACGCCGCTGTATCTTAAATTCGCCCAAACGGTGAAAAACGCTGTCCGCAGCGGCATCCTCGAGCATGGCAATATTCTGCCTGGTGAGCGCGATCTCAGCCAGCTGACCGGCGTTTCGCGCATTACGGTGCGTAAAGCGATGCAGGCGCTGGAGGAAGAAGGGGTAGTGACCCGTGCCCGTGGTTACGGAACGCAGATCAACAATATCTTTGAATATTCGCTAAAAGAAGCGCGCGGCTTTTCTCAGCAGGTGGTGTTACGCGGAAAAAAACCAGATACGCTGTGGGTCAATAAACGCGTGGTGCCGTGTCCGGAAGAGGTGGCGCAGCAGCTGGCTATTACCGCCGGCAGTGATGTTTTTCTGCTTAAGCGTATTCGCTATGTGGATGAAGACGCCGTATCCATTGAAGAGTCCTGGGTCCCTGCGCATCTTATTCATGATGTGGATGCCATCGGCGTCTCGCTGTACGACTATTTTCGCAGCCAGCATATTTTCCCGCAGCGCACGCGCTCCCGCGTCAGCGCCCGCATGCCGGATGCGGAGTTCCAGTCGCACATTCAGATGGACAGCAAAGTGCCGGTGTTGGTGATCAAGCAGGTCGCGCTTGACCAGCAGCACCGGCCCATTGAATACAGCATCAGTTACTGCCGCAGCGACCTATACGTCTTTGTGTGCGAGGAGTAACGCGTCGCGCGAGGGGGCGCAATCGCCGCCGCGATGCCCGACCACCCACGATCCCACCGCGTTGCCAAGCAACACGGCATCGGCCAGCGACCAGCCAGATGCCAGCCCGGCCAGCATGCCGCCTGCGTGACTGTCGCCAGCGCCAATGGTGTCAACCACGGTCGTTGGAAATGCAGGCACGCAGCCGGATGTCGTTTCACTGAAATACCATGCGCCGTCTTTATCGTGGCGAACTACCACCGGCGTGGCAAAGCGCTTCACCCACTCAGCGCCAAAACCCTCGACATCCACGCTTAACCTGAACCGTTCTGCGGCAATGTCTGCTTCCTGCCGATTCAGTGACACCAGCGGGTGACAGGCCAGTATTCGCGCCATTAAGGCATCGGAGATGTCGCCGATGCGTGGCCCAAAATCGATAAATGGCGTCACCTCATCCAGACTCTCCAGCCACTGCACCAGCAGCTCGCCGCACGGCGAAGCCAGCTGATAGCCGGAAAGATACACCAGGCTGTGGCGCGGGATCGTCAACTGCGCAAGCCAGTCGGCGTTCCACTGATTTTCGACGCCGCTGAAGGACATAAAGGTGCGTTCACCGTCTGGCTCAACTAGCGCCAGACACCAGCCATTATCACCTTCGGCATGGTCAATCAGACTGTGTAAACCCTCTTTTGCCATCCGGTTGCGGATGATATCTGCCCACACGCCTTGACCTAGCGGCAAGGCATTGCTGGCGTCGATACCTAAACGCTTAAGCGCGACGGCGATGTTCAGCGCACAGCCGCCAACATTAACGCCTTGTTGTTTAAGCTCGATGTCACAACCGCGCCAGGGCAGGGCATACGCATCGGCAATCACATCGATCACCGCTGCACCGACTACCGTCACCGGGCGCTGGGTGTGCAACTGCGGGATAAGTGCCTGCAAACGCGTGGTGCTCATCGCGCCTCCCGTTGCTCACGCAGGCGCATTAATCCGCTGGCGTAGCGGGTAAAGTCCAACTGATTGACCGTATCCAGTTCCTGTTTCAACATAGGGTCAATCGCGCCGACGCCGTGCAGTGCGCCGCAAATTGCCGTCGCCATGGCACCGATGGTGTCGGTGTCACCGCCAAGATTCGCACACAAAATAGCGCAGCGCTTAGGGTCGGTGTGTGCCAGTTCCACCATGGCGATAGCGCAGGGCACGGATTCAATGGTGCTGGTGCCAGCTCCCACCACCTGATACAGCTGCTCACTGGCAGACTCGATACCGTTAGCATCGCGGACGATTTTCAGTGCCAGTTCGAGGCGCGCCGCGAGCGATGCGCTAAAGGTGGTGATCCGTTTTTGCTGGGCGTGGTGGGCAATGGCGGGAAGCGCATCGACAATATCGCACCATTGTTCGCCGTCGATCGCGCGCGACACTGCCCACGCGATAACCACGGCCCCGGCCACCGCCAGATCCGATTTATGCGTCGGGCTGGACGCCAGCGCCACATCATCAATGAAGGCATCAAGATCGTGTGCGGGTAGCAGGCAGCCTAACGGTGAAACTCGCATGGCCGCACCGTTGGTGACACCGTTGTTTTCCAGCTCAGTAACGGGTTTTCCGTCGCGGATGGCCTTAAGGGCAATCTTCGAGGTGGGGCCCAGCACGTTTTTATTGAAGGCATCGAAATCTTCTGCCCAGGCCAGGATATTTCGGCCAATGACGTCGGGGACAATTTTCCCGTCGCATTCCAGCAGAGCATCTGCCAGGCACAGCGCCATGGCTGTGTCATCAGTGAACTCCGCCTGGTTAAAATAGCAGGCGGCGTTATTTTCCGCGGGGCCGGGCAAAAAGCGGTCGATCCAGCCAAAGTGTGCTTTCACGCGGGTTCTGGGCCATAGCTCTGACGGCATGCCCATCGCATCCCCTAACGCCTGCCCATAAAGAGCACCGAGAATACGCTCTGCTTTCATTTTACTTCCCCTTTTTTCAATGCCAGATCGCGGTCGTTCACGTTAATTGCGGTGATTTCTTTGTCAGACTCGCGAAAGAAAATCATAAACAGTACGGCAATGACGGCAATCATGACTGCGCCAAATCCCCACATGCCCGCCCAGTTAAAGGTGAGACCGTTAACCGGTTCTTTATACGCAAACATTTTTTCCATCATCACCCCGCCCAAGCGATAGCCCAGCAGACTACCGAATCCCTGACAGCAGAGGGTGATCAACCCCTGTGCGGCGGTACGCATATGCACAGGCGCTTTTTTATCCACGTAGATATAGGCCGTAACATAGTAGAAATCGTAACTGACGCCGTGCAGCAGAATGCCGAGAAACAGCAGTGCGTAGGTGAAATATTCTTCCGCGCCGCCGTAGACGAAAAAGCCATAGCGGATCGCTGCAGTAATAAGACCAAGCAATAATACCTTTTTAATGCCAAAGCGCTTAGTAAAGAACGGCAGCGCCAGCATAAAGAAGATTTCTGAGAACTGACCCAGCGTCATCCAGCCGGTGGCATTTTTCATTCCGACTTCGGTTAGGTAACCATTGGCGAAGATGTAGTAAAACGCCAGCGGCATCGCAAACAGGAACGAACAGAAGAAAAAGACAAGGAAGTTCTTATCACGCAGCAGGATCAGTGCATCCAGCCCCAGCATGACTTTGATATCCATCTTGCCGGTACTTTTTGGCGGCGTATCCGGCAAGAAGAAGGCGAAGACACCCAGCAGCGCGGAGCTCCCGGCGGTGACCAGCAACGGGATATTGGTGGGGGAGATATCGCCGTAGCCCAGCATTTGCGGTAAGAACCCGCAGGCTAAACCGGAGGCAATCCAGCCAATGGTGCCCATCACGCGGATGCGTGGGAAGTCACGCTCGACGTCCGGGACGTTGGCAAAGGCAATACTGTTGGTCAGCGCAATGGTGGGCATATAGGTCAGTGAATACGCCAACAATAGCGGGAAGAAGCCGCCGAAGGTGGTCTGCTGCGCGGCGAAGTACATCAGAATGGCGCCGACGAACATTAACACCGCCAGGACTTTTTGCGCGGAGAAAAAGCGGTCAGTGAGCGAACCGACAAAAATCGGTGACAGGATTGCGGCAATGGCGGTACAGGCGTAGGACCAGCCAATTTCTCCGGCGCTGAATCCGCTTTTACTCAGCCACAGCCAAAGCGGTACAAACCAGGCGCCCCAGATAAACCACTCCACGAACATCATGAACGACAGCTTTGCTGTAGTTTTCATCTTTACATCCTTCATGACAGGTAAGGTACGTTTTCATAGTACCAGTAGATAATACCTTTAAAATACCTTTGTGTTTTAATTTTGACCGCCTTAACGTTTTTTAATGCCTGAATCGAGCCAGCGGAAATGACTGAAAAGTGCGCTAAAGATGGAAAAAAAGCGCAGTCGGTACCAGGCTTATGGCTGCCCGCAACAAGGCGGGTCAGGACAATTCACATTCCGGTATCCAACCGGAACTTACGGGAGCATAGCTATGACTGATATTGCGCAGTTGCTTGGCAAAGATGCCGACAACCTTTTACAGCATCGTTGTATGACCATTCCTTCTGACCAACTTTACCTGCCAGGGCATGATTACGTCGACCGCGTGATGGTAGACAATAATCGTCCGCCTGCCGTGCTGCGTAATATGCAGACGCTGTACAACACGGGCCGACTCGCTGGCACGGGATACCTGTCGATTCTGCCGGTCGACCAGGGCGTGGAGCATTCCGCCGGAGCCTCGTTTGCCGCCAACCCGTTGTACTTTGATCCGAAGAATATTGTGGAGCTAGCTATCGAAGCGGGCTGTAACTGCGTGGCGTCGACCTACGGCGTGCTGGCTTCCGTATCTCGTCGCTATGCACACCGTATTCCGTTCCTCGTAAAAATTAACCACAACGAAACGCTCAGCTACCCGAATACCTTTGACCAGACGCTGTATGCCAGTGTGGAGCAGGCATTCAATATGGGCGTGGTGGCGGTCGGGGCTACGATCTATTTTGGCTCAGAGGAATCGCGTCGTCAGATTGAAGAGATTTCTGCAGCGTTTGAACGTGCGCATGAACTGGGGATGGTGACGGTGCTGTGGGCCTATCTGCGCAACTCCGCATTTAAGAAAGACGGGGTGGATTATCACGTTTCCGCCGACCTGACCGGGCAGGCAAACCACCTGGCGGCCACCATCGGGGCGGATATTGTTAAGCAGAAAATGGCGGAAAATAACGGCGGGTATAAGGCCGTTAACTTTGGCTATACCGACGATCGCGTCTACAGCAAGCTGACCAGCGACAACCCGATTGACCTGGTGCGTTATCAACTGGCGAACTGCTATATGGGCCGCGCCGGGCTGATTAACTCCGGCGGTGCGGCAGGGGGCGAAACCGATCTCAGCGATGCGGTGCGCACGGCGGTAATTAACAAGCGTGCCGGTGGTATGGGTCTGATCCTCGGACGTAAAGCGTTCAAGAAAACCATGGCAGATGGCGTTAAGTTGATTAACGCCGTGCAGGACGTTTATCTGGATAACAAAGTAACCATTGCGTAAATTATCGCGGGTTGTGGTCATGTCACGGCAACCCGCGTTTCTTGAAAAATTAAATTCAAAATATCATTTCAGTATAATCGCAATATTAGTCCGATCTACCTCACGTTTCTCCTGCCTTTTGTGAAAAGCATCACCTCTCCCTGTGCACTTGCACAGAAAATAGTCATGCCTTAGCGCGGAATGTCCGAGGCAAAGTTGCTTTTTTGCACATACATTTAGATGTGAAACAGCATTTCAAAGTTGCGCTAAGGACCCAATAATGAAAATTGAAGCTATCAATGTCTCCGTCTTCCAGTATCCCACCCGCCGGGTTTCTGATACCGCCGGACATTCCCATCCGGGGCCGGAAAGCCTCGCCAAAATGGCCATGCTGACCATTACCGCCGATGACGGAACCCAGGGGTATTCGTTTGCACCGCCGGAAGTGGTGCGCCCGTTTGTGGTGAATACCTTTTTTCGCAAAGTGATGGTCGGTCAGGATCCGTTTAATCGGGAGCGCATCTGGCAGGATCTGGTGCACTGGCAGCGGGGAAGCGCGCATCAACTGACCGAACGCGCGCTGTCTTTTGTTGAGCAGGCGCTGTGGGATTTGATAGGCCGCAAGCTCAACATGCCGGTCTACAAGCTGCTGGGTGGTTTTCGCGATAAGGTCCCGGCCTACGGCAGCACCATGTGTGGTGACGATCTGCCCGGCGGACTGTCGACGCCGGAAGAATATGCCTGTTTTGCCGAAAAACTGGTCGCTCGTGGATATAAGGCGGTCAAACTGCATACCTGGATGCCGCCGGTCTCCTTCGCGCCAAATCCGAAGATGGATGTGAAAGCCTGCGCCGCCGTGCGCGAGGCGGTCGGACCGGATATTGATCTGATGATCGACGGCTATCACTGGTACAGCCGTACAGAAGCGCTGTACATCGGCAAGGAACTGGAAAAACTCAACTTTGCCTGGTTTGAAGAGCCGATGGAAGAAGAGAGCATGGCGTCTTACGCCTGGCTTGCCGAAAATCTCTCCATTCCGATCATTGGTCCGGAAAGCCTCGGTGGAAAACACCACAGCCGCGCGGACTGGGTGAAGGCGGGCGCATGCGACATTTTACGTGCTGGTGCCAACGGTGTGGGGGGGATCTCGCCCACCCTGAAAGTGGCCAACCTGGCCGAGTCGTTTGGCATGGACTGCGAAGTACACGGCAACGGTGCGGCGAGCCTCGCGGTGATTGGCGCGATTCGAAACTGTCGCTGGTACGAGCGCGGCCTGCTGCATCCGTTCCTCGACTACGACGAACCGGCCGCCTACCTGAACAGCATTGTTGACCCGATGGACGCCGACGGTTTTGTGCATCTGCCACAGCGCCCCGGTCTGGGGGAAGACATCAATTTTGCCTATATCGAAGCCAACACCGTCAGCCACGACTGACTGAAAACAATAAATGCCGGATAAGCCAAGCGTCATCCGGCAACATGTACCCTACAGTACAGGCAAACAATAGATGAAAAAAACTTCCTTACTGGGCGCGTGTTTACTCGCACTCGCCGTGTCGATGGGGAGCAGTGCGGCGTACGCTAAAACGCCGCCCGATCAGCTCATCATTGGTATGAACATGAATAACCTGCTGACCCTCGATCCGGCCGCCATGACCGGCAACGAAGTGGTGGGTATTGTGGTGAATTTATATGACTCGCTGGTGGAATTGGATCCTGCCCAGTTGACCCATGTGAAACCCGCGCTGGCGACATCCTGGGATGTCAGCCCGGATGGCACCACCCTGACTTTTCATCTGCGCGATGACGTGACCTTTCACTCCGGTAATCCGTTGACTGCTGACGATGTGGTGTGGTCGATGCGTCGGATCCTGCACCTGAATCTGGCGCAGTCGTCGGTGTGGAAATCCTACGGCTTTAGCAAAAAAAATATCGACCAACAGGTCAGCGCCCCGGACAGGTTTACAGTGAAAATCACGCTGCCCAAATCCAACGATCCGCAGTTGATTATCTATTCACTGGGGGCGCTGGGGAATCTCGGCGTGCTGGACAGCAAAACCGTGCAGCAACATGTGCTGAATAACGACTGGGGCAACCACTGGCTGACCACCAATGAAGCCGGGTCTGGCCCGTTTACCCTCGATACCTGGCAGGCGAAAGATGTCCTGCGCATGACGCGTAACCCGAACTACTGGCGCGGCGAGGCGAAAATGAGCCGCGTGGTGTTGCGCCATTTTCAGGAATCCCAGACCCTGCGTCTGATGATTGCCAAGGGCGATCTGGATATTGCCAGTAATATGGCGGTTTCAGACATCAATGCCCTGCGTAGCGATCCTGACCTGAGCGTGGATGCCGTCCAGCGAGGCACGATGTATTACGTGGCAATGAGCATGAAGGAGGCACACTTCGCCAATCCGAAAGTCCGTGAAGCCGTGCGTTACCTGATTGATTATCAGGGGATCAATAAAGCGCTGATGCCGGGATACGGCGTATTGCATCAGCGTCCTATCAAGGCAGGAATGCCCTCCACGCTGCCTGACCCCGGCTATCGCCTCGACATTCCGCGCGCTAAAAAGCTGCTGGCGGAGGCGGGATACCCGGACGGTTTCGACACCACGCTGCGGGTGCTGGCTGACCAGCCTTTCCAGAATATCGCGATTGCCGTGCAGTCCACGCTGATGCAGGCGGGTATTAACGCCAAAATCATCACCGGAACCGGTAATCAGATCTACGGCGCAATGCGCGAGCGTAAATTTGACATGCTGGTCGGGCGCGGCGGCAGCGGCATGGAACCGCATCCGCACTCCAGCCTGCGGGCGCTGGTCTATAACCCGGATAACAGCGATGCAGCCCGGCTTACCAACTTTCAGGGCTGGCGCACAGGTTTCTACGATAAACCGCTTAATGACATGATCGACAGCGCCCTGCTGGAACGTGACCCGCAAACGCAGACTCGCGCGTATCAGGCGATCCAGACCCGCTACGACCAGCTCGTTCCTGCGCTAATTCCGCTGTCGCAAATGGTGGATTCGGTCGTTGTGCGCCGTGAGGTGCAGAATTATCAGCCGCATCCGTCGGCCACCACGTTTTTGCGTGATGTGTATAAAACCGGAGGTGAACAATGAGCATTGCCATACTTGCACCTGGCTCACGCGCCCGGCGTGTCTCGACCCGTCTGATACAGGTGGCAATGACGTTGTTTGGATTGCTGCTGCTGACCTTTTTTATCGGTCGCGTCATGCCGATCGACCCGGTACTGGCGATCGTGGGACCTGATGCGGATCAGAGCACCTATCAGCAAGTGTATCACCAGTTAGGCTTTGATAAATCGCTGGCGGCGCAGTTTGGTATTTACTTCACCAATCTTCTGCACGGCGATCTGGGTAATGCGCTGCTGACCGGTAAGCCGGTGATGGATGACATTGTACGCGTTTTCCCGGCCACCATTGAGCTGGCGACGATGGCCATTGTGGTAGGGGCGGGTCTGGGGATCCCGCTGGGGGTGTTGGCGGCGGCACGACGCAATAGCCTGTCGGATTACGTGGTGCGCATCATTAGCCTGGCAGGTTATTCCACACCGATTTTCTGGGTGGGGATGATGGGGCTGCTGGTGTTCTACGCCTGGCTAAGCTGGGTGGGCGGCGCGGGGCGTCTGGATCTCGGACTGGACGGGCTGGTGCCACGCCAGACCGGATTAATGACCGTCGACGCGCTGTTGGCCGGTAATGCCACCGTGTTCTGGAATGCCATTAATCATCTGGTTTTGCCTGCTGCGCTATTGGGTTTTCACTCGCTGGCTTACATCAGCCGTATGACCCGTAGCTTTATGCTGGCGCAGCTTTCACAGGAGTTCATTATCACCGCGCGCGTCAAAGGGCTGACCGAGCGTCAGGTCATCTGGAACCATGCGTTTCGCAATATTCTGGTGCAACTGCTCACGGTTGTCGCGCTGGCCTACGGTTCGCTATTGGAAGGCGCGGTGCTGATTGAAACCGTCTTTTCCTGGCCCGGTTTTGGCTCCTATTTAACCGGCAGCCTGCTGCTGGGTGACATGAATGCGGTGATGGGCTGCGTGCTGCTGGTTGGGGTGATTTTCGTCATGCTCAATCTGCTCTCCGACATGCTGTATCAATTCTTTGATCCGAGGACAAAATCATGACGGTTTCTCTGGATACGCCGCGGGATAGCGGCAATAGCGAACAACGTCTGCGGGCGAAGCAGGCGCTGCTGCGAGCGCGTGGGTTCATGGGCAAGATGGCGCGTAACCCGCTGACCGCCATTGGCGGCGGAATTATTGCGTTGTTATTGCTGGTGGCCATTTTTGCCCCGCTTATCGCACCGTACAACCCGCTGGTGCAGGATTTAAACAGTGCGCTGGTGGCGCCGAACGCGCAGCACTGGTTCGGGACCGATGAGTTTGGCCGCGATATCTTTAGCCGCCTGGTGTATGGCTCGCGCATCACGCTGTATATCGTGCTGCTGGTGTCGGTCACCGTAGGGCCGCTCGGTCTGCTGCTTGGCGTCACGGCGGGTTACTTCGGTGGCAAGGTCGACATGGTACTGATGCGCGTCACCGACATTTTCATTTCTTTTCCAAGCCTGGTACTGGCACTGGCCTTTGTCGCGGCACTCGGTCCGGGGCTGGAGCACGTAGTAATTGCCATTACGCTGACCGCCTGGCCGCCGATTGCGCGTCTGGCTCGTGCGGAAACGCTCTCGTTGCGTCAGGCCGATTTTATCTCTGCCGTTCGCCTGCAGGGGGCATCGGCAGGACGTGTGCTGTGGCGTCACATCGTACCGCTGTGCCTGCCGTCGGTGATTATTCGTATCACCATGAATATGGCGGGGATCATTCTGACCGCTGCGGGCCTTGGGTTTCTGGGGTTAGGGGCTCAGCCACCGGATCCGGAATGGGGGGCGATGATCTCCAGCGGGCGCACCTACATGATGGAATGCTGGTGGGTAGTGACTATTCCGGGGCTGGCGATTTTGATCAACAGCCTGGCGTTCAACTTCTTAGGAGATGGCTTACGTGACATCCTCGATCCTCGCAGCGAATGATTCGCCTCTGCTTGATGTGCGTAACCTGCACGTCGATTTTATCAACGGCGGCGCGGTCACCCAGGCGGTGCGCGGCGTCTCCTTTCAACTCGGCCGTGAAAAACTGGCGATTGTGGGTGAGTCAGGCTCCGGTAAATCCACCGTCGGGCGAGCGCTGCTGCACCTGCATCCGAAAAAAGCACGGGTTACGGCAGACAAAATGCAGTTTAGCGATGTGGATTTAGCCCATGCCAGCGAGGCGCAGATGCGGCAAATTCGCGGCAAGCGTATCTCGATGATTATGCAGGACCCGAAATACTCCCTTAATCCGGTGGTGAGCGTTGGCGATCAGATTGCCGAAGCCTGGCTTACCCATCATCCGGGGCGCAAGGCTGAGGCCAAAGCCAGGGCGCTGGAAATGCTGGAGGTGGTGCGTATTCGTCAGCCGCAGCGAGTGTATCAGCTCTATCCGCACGAGATTTCTGGTGGCCAGGGGCAACGTGTCATGATCGCGATGATGTTAATCACCGATCCTGAACTGGTGATTGCCGACGAACCCACCTCGGCGCTGGACGTGTCGGTGCGTCTGCAGGTGTTGGGGCTGCTTGACTCGCTGGTGGAGTCGCGCGGGTTGGGGCTTATTTTTATCAGCCATGACATCAACCTGGTGCGCAGCTTCTGCGATCGCGTCCTGGTGATGTATGCCGGGCGGGTGGTGGAATCCATCGCCGCAGGCGATCTCCATCATGCGCAGCATCCCTATACTCAGGGGCTGATTAGCGCATTGCCAGAAATCCACAACCGCCGGGCGGTGCTGCCGGTGCTGCAACGTCAGCCCAGTTGGCTGAGTGAGGAGGGGATATGATCGACGTTAAAAATCTGAACCTGGCATTTGGTGAGGGAGAAAAACGCAATCAGGTGCTGTATGACGTGACGTTTGGGGTTCAGCCCGGAGAGGTCTACGGTCTGGTTGGAGAGTCTGGTTCGGGAAAGACAACCGTACTGAAGTGTCTGGCTGGACTGTTTACCCATTGGCAGGGTGAACTGGCGATCGACGGACAAGCCCTGGGTCACCGTATTCGCCGCGAACGCTGCCGCCTGGTACAGATGGTATTCCAGGACCCATATGGTTCACTGCATCCCCGGCATACCATCAGCGATATCCTCGAAGAGCCGCTGTTGATCCACGGCATTGCTGACCGGGATCGGCGGGTTAACGGGCTGCTGGATAAGGTCGGTCTGAACCGGGCATTTCGCGACCGGTATCCGCATCAGCTTTCTGGCGGGCAGCGTCAGCGTGTGGCGATTGCGCGGGCGCTAATCCTCGAACCGCAGGTGCTGTTGCTGGACGAGCCGACCTCTGCGTTGGACGTATCGGTACAGGCCGAAATTCTTAACCTGCTGGCTGAATTGCAAAAGGAGTCCAGCCTGACCTATCTGCTGGTCACCCACGATCTGGGGGTTATTGCGCATTTGTGTCAGAAAGTGGCGGTGATGCAATACGGAAAAATTCTTGAAACGCTCACCGTGGATGCGCTGGTCAACGGTGAGGCGCAAACCGAGTATACCCGGATGTTAATAAGCGGCAGCCAGCGCTATTCCCGCGATCTGGCGCGGGAAGTGGCGGCGTACTAGCGTAACAAGGGACAACCAGGCGGTAACCGGCAGCGCAGCGCGGCGGGGAGGATTTCGATGTGAAATTCCTGCCCGCTTAGCGGTTCGCCATCGAGATTAAACGTGATTTCATGCGGGGCACGGATATCAAACCAAGATGACGCGCCATCAATAATATTGGGGTTGTCGTCGGATTGGGTAAGTGCCGAAAGTAGCGCCGGAAGAAGCTCATCGCCGGTAAAAATGCGCAGTTGCAGCAGACCGTCGTTGATCAGTGCCGTGGGGCAAAGTTGCTGCCCGCCGCCAGCCTGACGACCATTGCCGATGCCGATCACCAGCGCGTCTCCCTGCCAGTGAAAGTTTTCCCCGCGAATTTCGCAGCTGTCGGGCTTCAGCGTGTCCATGCGCATGAGCCCATGAATAAAGTACGACACGCCGCCCAGCGCGGCTTTGAGTTTTTCTGGTGTTTCTGTCGTGACCCGCGTGCCGAATCCGCCCGTCGCCATATTGATAAAACAGGTTTTATCATTGACCTGCACCATATCTATTTCAACCGCATTGCCGGCGATGGCCAGCTTCAAGGCTTTATCCAGAACATCAGGAATACCCACGCTGGT
This sequence comes from Citrobacter freundii, assembly GCF_029717145.1. Lineage (NCBI taxonomy): Bacteria > Pseudomonadati > Pseudomonadota > Gammaproteobacteria > Enterobacterales > Enterobacteriaceae > Citrobacter > Citrobacter freundii. The sequence continues at coordinate 1,683,543 of NZ_CP099222.1, forward strand.
GGCGAAGTCATTTGCGGTTCCCAGCGGCAAAATCCCCAGTGCGGGTATATCCTCCCCCTGGCAATGGATGAGCGCGGTGGAGACTTCGTTGATGGTGCCATCACCGCCGCCCGCAATGACGGTGGCAACGCCCAACTGGCGGGCCTCATCAACGTAACGCCGGGCGTCGCCTTTTTCCCAGGTGACGCGCACATGGATCTCAACGCCCTCATCGCGTAGCAGGGCAATCGCCTCGCGCAGCGGGGGATTATCAGCACTTTTTCCATTCAGGATCAGTAAGCTGGCTGGGAATGCTATCATCCTGTTGCCTCACTTTTATCGTTTTAACAAGTGTATGCCAGGAATGGGTTTATGGCGTAAGAACTGACCGAAAGCGCGGACGTTAAACGTAAAAAGCCGCGATTTGCGGCTTTTTCAGGTAAGGCAGGGATTACTGCGGGAACCACTGATCGCTGATTTTTTGATAGGTACCGTCAGCTTTAATGGCGGCCAGCGCGGTGTTCAGTTTTTCCAGCAGCGCGGTGTTATCCGGGCGAACGGCAATGCCAAGGCCGGTGCCGAAGTATTGCGGGTCAGTTACTTTGTCCGTTGCTACGCCTAACTGCGGATTGGTTTTCAGCCACTCGTTAACTACGGCAGTGTCGCCAAATACGCCATCAATACGCCCGTTTTTCAGGTCAATGATCGCATTCTGGTAGCTGTCGTACGCCACGGTTTTCACTTCAGGATGTTTATCCTGCAGGTATTTCTGGTGCGTGGTGCCGTTTTCCATGCCGATACGTTTGCCTTTCAAATCAGCAAAGGTTTTATAGGTGTCTTTTTTCGCAATGACCAGCGCTGAGTTGGCATAGTAGGGCTGAGTAAAGGAGACCTGCTTACTACGTTCTGGCGTGATGTCCATACCGGAAATCACCGCATCGTATTTTTTGAATTTCAGCGCGGGGATCAGGCTGTCGAACGCATGATTAGTAAAAGTACAGTCAGCCTGCATTTGTTTGCACAATGCTGAAGCCAGGTCGATGTCAAAACCAACAATTTTATTGCTGGCATCCAACGATTCGAATGGCGGGTAGGTTGCTGAGACACCGAAATTGATTTTATCAGCAGCAGAGGCGCCGGTGGCGAAGGTAGCAAGTAATGCGGCCAGGACTAACTTTTTCATGGTGGAACTCCCGTCTGTCAATCTTATGATGATTCACCGTGTCTGCGGCGTTGATTTACAATGCCATTTAATGAATTTGTATGCAATAAAAATGATTAAATATTTTATGTGGAATAAAAAAAAGCGGACAGTCCAGAGACATGTCCGCCTTTACTATTCAGCTTTATGCAGTTATTGACTTAATTGCGGTGTTCAAACGCCAGTGCTTTACGCTCGATTAAGCGCATCATCAACGTCAGCAGGCCGTTAACAATCAGATAAATCACGCCCGCCGCGCCGAAGACCATGACGTCATAGGTACGACCATACAACAGCTGGCTGTAACCCATGACTTCCATCAGCGTGATGGTGTAGGCCAGGGAGGTACTTTTGAACACCAGCACCACTTCGTTGGAGTACGAGGAGAGGGCGCGTTTAAAGGCGTACGGCAGCAAGATGGCCAGCGTATCTTTCTTGCTCATCCCCAATGCACCACAGGATTGCCACTGACCTTCCGGGATTGCGCGAATAGCGCCGTAGAACAGCTGCGTGGTATACGCGGCACTGTTTAACGACAGCGCAATCAAGGCGCACAGCCAGGGTTCTGACAGCAGATGCCAGAGGACCGGATACTCCTGCAGCGCGGGAAACTGCCCCGGACCGTAGTAGATCAGGAAGATTTGCACCAACAGCGGCGTACCGGTAAACAGCGTAATGTAGGCGCGTACCAGCCACACCAGCACCGGAGTTTTCAGCGTCAGGATGACGGTGAAAATCAGCGCCATGACCAGCGCAACCACGATGGAGGCAACCGTCAACGTCAGGCTGGTATGCAGCCCTTTCATCAGTTCTGGTAAATACTCAAGCATCAGCCCGGTCTCCGCTCAAAACGTGTCGCGCGCAGGTCAATGCGTTTGAGAATGTACTGACTCAACAGCGTTATCACCAGATAAATGGCCGCCGCCACGATGTACCAGGTAAACGGCTCCTGAGTACGCGTGGCAATGCTTTTGGTTTGCAGCATCAGATCGTTGACGCTGATCAGGCTTACCAGCGCGGTATCTTTCAGCAAAACCAGCCACTGGTTACCCAGTCCCGGCAGGGCATGACGCCACATTTGCGGCATCACCAGACGAAAGAAGATCGCGGTTTTGGACAGCCCTAGCGCCTGACCAGACTCCCATTGCCCGAGCGGGACGGCTTTCAGTGCGCCACGCAGCGTTTGCGACGCATAGGCCGCATACAGCAATGACAGCGCAATGACGCCGCACAGGAACGGACTGACGTCGAAGTTTTCGATCTCCATCTGCACCGGGATCTGCACGATGCCAAGATTTATCGTAAACCCATCGGCCAGCGTCAGCAGCAACTGGGAGGAACCGAAATAGATAAACAGAACCACCAGAATTTCCGGCAGTCCGCGCAGGAGCGTCACCAGGGCTGAACCCGTCCATGCCACTGGACGCCATTTAGCAGACTCCCAGACGGCAAACAACATTGCGAGAGCCAGGCCAATGATCAGCGCACAAACGGCAAGGCCGACGGTCATCCCGGCGGCGCTTGCTAAAGGAAAAAATTCATTCATCTAATATTACTTCTGGAACCATTTGTTATAGATGGTTTCGTACGTCCCATCTTTCTTCACTTTTTCCAGCGCAGCATTGAATTTCTGCTGCAGCTCGGTATTGCCCTGGCGCATGGCGATGCCCAGACCGGTACCGAAGTAATCTTTATCGGTGACTTTATCGCCAACGGCGGCCAGTTTCGGATTGTCCTTCAGCCATTCGGTCACGACAGCGGTATCACCAAAGACGCCATCAATACGCCCGTTCTGCAGGTCGAGTTTGGCATTCTGGTAGCTGTCATACGGGACGGTGGTGACTTCCGGATGTTTATCCATGATGAATTTCTGGTGCGTGGTGCCGTTTTGTACGCCCACTTTCTTGCCTTTCAGCTGGTCAATGCTGGTGTATTTACCCTGTTGACCAACAAACAACGCGGAGTTGTCATAGTAAGGCGTAGTGAACAACACCTGTTTTTCACGCTCCGGCGTGATGTCCATACCGGCCATTACCGCGTCAAAACGGCGGAATTTCAGGCTTGGGATCAGGCTGTCGAAAGCCTGGTTAGTGAACGTACAGGTGGCGTCGATCTCTTTACACAGCGCATTTGCCAGGTCAACGTCAAAACCCACGATGTTGTTATTAGCATCAATGGATTCAAACGGAGGATAAGACGCTTCGGTAGCGAAGCGAATGGTTTGGGCTGCGGTAGCGGAAAGGCTAAAACCTGCGATTAGCGCGGCAATCAGAACTTTTTTCATTGTATTGTCCCGAATCTTAGTGAGAGAGATAGTTTTTAAACGCTTCGGTTTGCGGGTTGGCAAAGCAGCTCGCATTCCCAAACTCGACGATATGACCGTTTTCCATATACACCACACGACTGGCCGTTTTACGGGCGACTTCCACTTCGTGGGTGACGATCACCTGAGTAATATTGGTTTCTGCCAGCTCACGAATGATGCTGACGATTTGTGCGGTAATTTCCGGGTCAAGCGCTGCGGTCGGTTCATCAAACAGCAGCACCTGTGGCTCCATCATTAACGCGCGGGCAATGGCCACACGCTGTTGCTGGCCGCCGGAAAGATGCAGTGGGTAACGATCGCTATAGGGCTTCAGTCGCAGACGTTCCAGCAGCTTCTCGGCACGCGCCAGCGCCTGGTCCTTGCTCAGACCCAGCACGCGGCAGGGCGCTTCGATCAGGTTCTGCTGCACAGTAAGATGCGGCCAAAGATTGTATTGCTGAAAGACCATGCCCACGTTCTGACGCAGTTCGCGAATGGCTTTGTCAGAAGGTGTTTTCGTGAAGTCGAAACGGTTACCGGCAATAGAGAGCGTGCCCGAACGCGGCATCTCAAGCAGGTTGAGTACGCGCAGTAGCGAGCTTTTCCCGGCTCCACTTGGGCCAAGTAACACCAGTGTTTCGCCCTGAGGGCAATCCAGCGTGATATCGAACAGCGCCTGATGTGCGCCGTAGAAGCAGTTAATGCCGTTTAATTGAATACTCATTGACACTCGTATACTGGCAGTCTGATAGCTATTGAAGCCGCAGATACTACCTTTGACAGAATAGTTATGCAATATTTATGCGTTAAAAGTTAAATGCAAACCGCATTCTTCTCTAAACATAGCACAAAATAGCGGGGTCACCAGTGGGCAAGAATAATTGTCGGCATTCTATGCAGAATGCCAGACAATTTATGGGGTTTATGATTTGAACGAATGAATGGCGGGATTAACGGTTTTCGACAGACTGGCGCAGCGTCCCGGCTGGCGCATGTACACTGCCACCCAGATAGCGAACATCATCCACGACCCAGCACTGGCCTTCACGGATCATCAGTACTTCATCACGCCAGGTTTGATTACCCTGCTTAAGCTCTACGCGCAGCGGAATGTTACGTGCATCACTATTCGGAATGGTCGAGGCGCTGGCGACACTGGCGCTGTCCGGTAAGGTGGTGCGGCTGGAGAAGGGATCGCTGGTCAGCAGCTCGCGGTGCGAGTTATCGCGGCTGGCATCGGTCAGCAATTTCGCCAGGTTGTCACTTAAGTACGGACGCAGGGCGGTGATGTCGTTGCTACGATGCTGAATGCGGTAATCATAGAACTGTTGTGCCACGCTGTCTGGCCCACCTTCCACGCAAGCGCCGCTACGCGGGCCGTTGTCTTTATAAGCCGGAGTAACGGTGGTACAGGCGCTGAGAAGAAGTGCACAGGGGACCAACAGAGAGAGTTTCGAGTAGCGCATAATGATTTCCTTATTAGCTTTCTACTAATAGTATTCTACGATGAAAAATTCTATCCTTTCAATGACTGTGTAATCGATTAAAACTTTGTTTTTACTTGCATAAATTCGCAAATTTCACCGACTGGTACATCTGTGGCTATTGACTGCTTACCTCGGTTCAGTATATCAAACTGCGGCATGATGTTGTCGCCAAGGATGCTCCCTATAGTGTATAGACCATCCACGTATCTGCATGCTTATTTACGAGGCAACAAAATGTGGAAGCCGGACTGCGACGGTATGTATAAGTGCACAATGGCGGAGCAGTCCTTAGGCTATCAGGGTATCCGGATGGCTAAAATAAGGGTTGATTAATTCCTGGGCTCATGCGTTAATAGTTGAGTCGGTTTGAATAATAGACGATTTACAAAGTAGTTTACTTCCGCAGTTCTCATTTTCAGGTTTATCCATTTATCCCTTCTTTGAGTCACTCCGCTAAGCACTAAGTCGATTCTGTAATAAAACCAAATATGCCGAAGGGCTCAAATTAAGGAATAAAATATATGTCTAATAAAATGACGGGTTTAGTTAAGTGGTTTAATCCTGAGAAAGGTTTTGGATTCATCACGCCCAAAGATGGTAGCAAAGATGTGTTTGTGCATTTTTCTGCTATCCAAAGTAACGACTTTAAAACGCTGAATGAAAATCAGGAAGTCGAGTTTAGCGTGGAGCAGGGACCTAAAGGCCCATCCGCTGTTAATGTTGTGGCGCTCTAAGGTAACTATTATTACTAATCATATTCACTTTCGCTGCCCATGTTGCCATGGTTCGCAGTACAGAACATCGAGCTTCGATGTGACTGAGGGAAATCCGTTTGGCGCGAAATGTATTTTTTGCAAATCTAAAATGATTACATTTGATAATGTTGCAATGTACATTCAGTCCGGCCAGACTCCGCTGGATTTCAGAAAATAATTTTTTAGGCCCCTTCAAGGGGCCTTTTTTAATGACTTAACAGATGACCCTACCTGTTTATCGTGAGATCGTCATCTTGACGTTTTTGTCGTGATGCCAGAACATCGTTTACTGCGAACCTGCCTTCAGTCCCTCTCTTATCGTTTAATATGCAAACAATTTCTGGGTGTGTAATGACCAGTTGCGCCTGGGTTATTGAATCTTTTTATCGTATAGTTTATAGATATCCATGGTTATACAGATAATACTATCTACTGGCGCGTTGATGCCGTTACAGACCAGAAGAGGTGCATAATGGACGTCGAGAAATTAAAAAATAAAACTGAAGCGGATATATCTGAGTTCATCACAAAGAAAATTGTTGAGCTGAAGAAAAAGACCGGGAAAGAAGTTTCCGATATTCAGTTTATCGCTCGTGAGAAAATGACCGGGCTTGAAAGTTATGACATTAAAATTAAGTTGATCTAATTTTCAAATACCATCCAGTATGCGTTAAAGCATCGCCGTCCAGCTGAGGCGGTGCTTTTTATTTTTATAATTTCAAAATGAAATTATAAGTGTGATCTCTTCCGTGTGTGAACGAGGCGGTGGCAAAAGTGTGTGAATTTCAGCCGTACGCGATAACCCAGTATTTCATCCTGGTGGATATTTATTATCACAGGCGTAGGATGATTTTGCTGTCGACAAGATAAGACGTTCGTCCTGTCGTGTGCGGGCTTCTGATTATTCATTAACGACGAGGTGGTGCTGGTAATGAGTACACTGATCATTCGTTTATTGTTCTTAACGATTATATTGGCCCCTGTTTCATTACGCGCCGATGAACAGAGCGGAATGCAGCTTGAGCGTGTTGTCATCGTCAGTCGTCATGGCGTCAGGGCACCGACAAAGTTCACGCCGCTTATGCAGCAAGTCACTCCCGACCGCTGGCCGCAATGGGACGTTCCTCTGGGGTGGTTGACTCCTCGCGGCGGGGCACTCATTATTGAATTAGGACGGTATCAACGTTTACGCCTGGCGGACAAAGGTCTGCTGGATAATAAAACGTGTCCAACGGCAGGGCAGGTCGCGGTCATTGCCGATAGCGATCAACGTACCCGTAAAACGGGTGAAGCATTCCTGGCAGGACTGGCCCCGGAATGTAAAGTACAGGTTCATTATCAACAAGATAAGTCAAAATCTGATCCCCTTTTTAATCCCATCAAGGCGGGGCAGTGTTCGCTGAACACATCGCAGGTGAAAGAGGCTATCCTGACCCGGGCTGGCGGAAGTCTTGATGAGTACACGCGCCACTACCAACCCGCATTTCAAGCCCTGGAACGGGTGTTAAATTTCTCCCAGTCAGAAAAGTGTCAAGCAGCTGGGCAGTCTGCACAGTGTACGCTAACCGACGTCTTACCTGCTGAACTCAAGGTCTCTCCTGAAAATGTATCGTTGTCAGGCTCATGGGGACTGGCTTCAACCCTGACGGAAATCTTCCTGCTGCAACAAGCACAAGGGATGTCGCAGGTGGCCTGGGGGCGTATTCATGGCGATAAAGAATGGCGTACATTATTAAGTCTGCACAATGCGCAGTTTGACCTTCTGCAGAAAACCCCGGAGGTTGCCCGTAGCAGGGCCACACCGTTACTTGATTTGATACGTACAGCACTCGTAACACAGGGGCCAACAGAAAATAAATACGCAATTCAGTTGCCCGTCTCTTTGTTGTTTATTGCGGGGCATGACACCAATCTTGCCAATATCAGCGGGGCATTAGGCCTTAACGTGTCTCTGCCCGGTCAGCCAGATAATACGCCGCCGGGTGGAGAGTTTGTTTTCGAAAGGTGGAAACGGGTCAGCGATCATTCTGATTGGGTGCAGGTTTCTTTTATGTATCAGACATTGCAGGAAATGCGTGATATGCAACCTTTGTCGTTGCAATCGCCTCCCGGAAAAATTGTGCTGCCCTTAGCGGCCTGCGATGAGAAAAATACGCAGGGAATGTGCTCATTAAAAAATTTTTCTGCACTGATTGATTCCGTTCGCGTGTCCGAATGTGCTGAGAAATAATATTTTTACTGCATCATTTCGGTCATGTTGAAAATTAAACAATCGGAACCTTTCAATGATAGGGTATCGGTTCGATAATGCTTTAAGGCAGCGTTGTTAGCGTAATAAGGAGATATACCATGCAGTTTTCGACCACCCCTACTCTGGAAGGGCAAAGCATCGTGGAATACTGCGGTGTGGTAACCGGTGAAGCGATTTTAGGCGCGAATATCTTCCGCGATTTTTTTGCCGGGATCCGGGACATTGTCGGCGGTCGCTCTGGCTCATACGAAAAAGAGCTGCGCAAAGCGCGTGAAATTGCCTTTCAGGAACTCGGCGAACAGGCGAAAGCGTTGGGAGCAGATGCGGTCGTTGGTATTGATATTGATTACGAAACTGTGGGTAAAGATGGCAGCATGCTGATGGTGAGCGTCAGCGGTACTGCGGTGAAAACTCGCCGATGAAGCGTCTGTTATGGCTGCTGGCATTTGCCGTGTTACTGACGGGCTGTGCGCGCGAGTCAGGTATTGTTGACAAAGACGGGTATCAACTGGATACCCGACGCCAGGCGCAGGCGGCATATCCACGCATTAAAGTGCTGGTAATTCACTACACGGCTGATGATTTTGACTCATCGCTGGCCACGCTGACGGATAAAAACGTCAGCTCGCACTATCTGATCCCGGCAGTACCACCGCTGCACGGCGGCAAGCCGCGGATCTGGCAGCTGGTCCCGGAAAAGGATCTGGCCTGGCATGCAGGGATCAGCTTCTGGCGAGGCGCTACGCGGATTAACGACACGTCGATTGGAATTGAACTGGAAAACCGTGGTTGGCAAAAATCAGCGGGCGTGAAATATTTTTCGCCATTTGAAGCGACGCAGATCCAGGCGTTGATCCCGCTGGCAAAGGACATTATTGCCCGCTACGACATCAAGGCGCAGAACGTGGTAGCGCATGCGGATATTGCTCCGCAGCGTAAAGACGATCCCGGCCCGCTGTTTCCGTGGCGTGAACTGGCGGCGCAGGGTATTGGCGCCTGGCCGGATGCTCAGCGCGTCGCGTTTTATCTTGGCGGACGCGCACCCCATACGCCGGTGGACACCGCATCGTTACTTGATTTGCTGTCGCGCTACGGCTACGAGGTGAAACCGGACTTGACGCCGCGTGAACAGCAGCGGGTGATTATGGCGTTCCAGATGCACTTCCGCCCGGCGTTGTGGAACGGCGTGGCGGATGCCGAAACGCAGGCCATTGCCGAAGCGCTACTGGAGAAATACGGGCAAGGTTAACGCGGCAGCTTACCGTGGTCGCGCAGCCAGGCCGCGGTACGCTCAATCCCTTCATCCAGCGTCACGACAGGCTGATAACCCAGCTCTTCCTGGGCGCGGGTGGTGTCCAGCGTAAAGTCAAAATTGAGCTTTGAGACACCGTAGTGTGTGAGCTTGGGTTCTTTTGCCGATTTATTCCCCAGACGCTCCATGCTGCGGGCAATCATGTCCAGCATTGGATAAGGCACGGAGCGGATGCGGCAATCAATATTCAGTTCGTCAATCAGCTTCTGCACGATGCTGCGCAGCGTGCGATGCTCACCGTTGGTAATGTTATACACGCGACCTGATGGCAGATTGTCACAGGCTTCCTGACTTGCCAGCCACATCGCGTGAATCGCATTTTCATAGTAGGTCATATCCACCAGTGCGCTGCCGCCGTGTGGGAGCAGGACGCTGCCATAGTGATGCATCATGTGCGCCAGGCGGGGGATAAAAACTTTATCATGCGGGCCAAACAGGCTCTGCGGACGTAGTACCGTAAAGCGAGTTTGCGGATTGGCCTGGGCTAACAGCGCAATCACGTCTTCGCCGGCTGCTTTACTGCGGGCGAATTCGTTGGCGAAGCGGTGTGGGCGAAAGTCCTCTTTGATATCGCGATGGTGGTGATAATCAAAATAGAGCGACGGAGAGGAGATATGAATAAAGTTACGCACGCCCCAGGCAACCGACCACTCGCCCAGACGGCGGGTGGCGCGGACGTTAGCCAGGTCAAAGGCTTCCTGTGTTCCCCACGGCGAGGTAAAACTGGAACAGTGCCACAGCGTGTCGATGCCTGCGAGCATCACTTTTGCTTGCGAAGAGACCAGCTCGGTCAAATCCGCATGCACAAATTCTGCGCCCATTTTCTCCAGCAACTTACCCATCGCTTCGTTGCGACCGGTAGCTCTGACGCTGATGCCTTTCTTGCGTAAAAACTCAACCGCGTTTCGGCCTAAGCCGCTGGTGGCTCCGGTAACCAGTACCTTCATATCAATCCGCTGTGTTTAATAGAACTTCGTGCGCATTCTTCCGTGAATTACGCCTGTATGCAATGGGAAACATGAAAGAATACAGCCTCTTTTTGTCTTTAGTCTGTGATTTGTTCTGCAAGTTTGGCGATACGCTTTGCCATCCCCCTGAAAATAAACAGGTGAGCCGGGATCATCAGCAGCCAGTAGAACAGACCGGGCATACCGTGCGGGTGCCACCAGGCGCGGACGTCAATGCGACGGCGATCGCCTTTATCTTCCAGGGTAAAACTCAGACGACCGAGTCCTGGCGCCTTCATACCAAATAACAGTGTTAGCTGCTTTTCCGGTTCGACGATAATGACCTTCCAGCTATCCACGGTATCGCCGACCTGTAAAAGCGGACGCTCCGGCCGACCTTTTGCCAGTTTATGCCCCACCAGCAGATCCATGGCTGCGCGCGTTTTCCACAGAATATTGCCAAAGAAATAGCCCTCTTTGCCGCCGAGGCGATTCACCACTTGCCACAGCGCCTTCAGGCTGGCGGATGTCTCGACGCTAAACCCGGCCTGTTTGGCGAAATAGCCGTATTCCGGTCGCCAGCGGGCAAAGGCCTGCGCGTCGTATCCCCACTCGCTGGAGTCGACCAGTTTCTCTTCTTCCTTCAGCGTGCTGCGTACCGCATCGTCAAAGGCGATGAGCTTTTGGGGGATCAATGCCCTCAGTTCGGTGTCATCGGCCAGCAGATCGTGTTTCAGGCCCTGTATCAGCGCCTGGGCGGTCGTCGGTGGAACCGAGGTGATCACATTTAAAAACCACACTGAAATCCAGCGGGTCGGGAAAGGGATAGGGATAAGCAGGCGATGCTTGCCGCTGACCGCCATAAAATGTTCGAACTGCTCTTGATAGCTTAATACCTGCGGCCCCGCCGCTTCGAGTACGCGGTGGCCGTTTGCCGGGTGCGCCAGCAGCGCAACTAAATAGTACAGCAAGTTCTCCAGCGCAATCGGTGTGGTACGCGATCGTACCCAGCGCGGTGGGGTGAGTACCGGCAGGTTGTAGACCATATCACGCATCACCTCAAAGGCCGCAGAGCCCGCGCCGACGATAATACCCGCCCGTAACTCCGTAACCGGGATGCCAGATTCGCGCAACGTGTCAGCCGTTATCTGCCGTGCGCGCAGGTGATCGGACTGTTCATGCTTGGGGGCCTGTAAGGAACTCAGGAAAATCAGCTGGTTGACGGGCGTATGGCGCAGGGCGTCGCGGACATTCTGCGCCACCTGACGCTCGTGGGCGATAAAATCACCGCCTTCACCCATCCCGTGCACCAGGTAATAGACCGTATCAACGTCGGCCAGCAGCGGCGTCAGGGTATCTGGTTCGTTTAAATCAACCTTATGACAACTGACGCCGGGCAGTTGCTGTTTGTCCAGTCGCTCGATGCGACGTGCCGCCGCCAGTACCTGATGCCCTTGCTGGCTGAGCGCTTTTACCAGATGTTGACCAATGTAACCACTGGCGCCAAGTACCAAAATCCGTTGCGGCACGCCGGTCTCCTTAGCGGTTTAAAAAAGCACGCCAGTGAGCGGCGACTTCAGCAAGTTGTTCACGTGAAACGTCCAGATGCATCACCAGACGCACAATCGGCGAGGCGTTAATCAGCACGTCTTTAGATTTCATGTACTCGCCCAGCGCAGCAGCGTGTTCTTCACCCACGCGGACAAACAGCATATTGGTGTCGTGACGCATAACGTCGGCACCCGCTTCACGCAATTGTTCTGCCATCCAGGCGGCGTTGTCGTGATCACTTTGCAAACGCGCCACGTTATTTTTGAGCGCATACAGCCCGGCAGCCGCCAGAATACCGGCCTGGCGCATACCGCCGCCGGTCATCTTGCGCCAGCGAATCGCACGTTTGATGTAATCATGGCTGCCGACCAGCAGTGACCCGACCGGCGTCCCCAGCCCTTTGGAGAGGCAAATGGTGAACGAGTCACAATATTGGGTGACGTCCTTAAGCTCACAACCGTAGGCGACGATGGCGTTAAAAATACGCGCGCCGTCAACGTGCAGCGCCAGATTTCGTTCGCGGGTGAATTCCCAGGCCTCCTTCAAATACTCACGCGGCAGCACTTTGCCGTTATGGGTGTTTTCCAGACTGAGCAGGCGGGTACGGGCAAAATGAATATCGTCGGCTTTGATTTTAGCGGCGACTTTGTCCAGCGGCAGCGTGCCATCCGGCGCGGCGTCGATAGGCTGTGGCTGAATGCTGCCGAGCACCGCGGCACCACCGGCTTCGTATAAATAGTTATGCGCGCCCTGGCCTGCGATGTACTCCTCGCCGCGCTGACAGTGGCTGAGCAGCGCCACCAGATTTGCCTGGGTGCCGGTCGGTAAGAAAATAGCCGCTTCTTTACCAGAAAGTTCAGCGGCATACTGCTGAAGGGCATTGACGGTAGGGTCGTCGCCGTAGACGTCGTCCCCGACCGGGGCCGCCATCATCTCTTCCAGCATGGCGCGACTCGGGCGGGTGACAGTATCACTACGTAGGTCGATCACGGGCATTCCTTTTTAAGTGAGGTAATGCCCACTGTTTTACCTTAGCCAGTTGGTTTTCGCCAGTTCGATCACTTCATCACCGCGTCCGCTGATGATAGCGCGCAGCATATACAGGCTGAAACCCTTCGCTTGTTCGAGTTTGATTTGCGGCGGTATGGCGAGCTCTTCTTTCGCGACCACCACGTCGACCAGCACCGGGCCATCAATCGACAGCGCTCTTTGCAGCGCCTCATCGACGTCCGACGATTTTTCCACTCGGATACCGGTGATCCCGCAGGCTTCGGCAATGCGGGCAAAGTTGGTGTCGTGCAGTTCCGTTCCGTCGGTCAGATACCCACCGGCCTTCATCTCCATTGCGACAAAGCCCAGCACGCTGTTATTGAACACGATGATTTTCACCGGCAGCTTCATCTGCACCACCGAAAGAAAATCGCCCATCAGCATGCTGAAGCCGCCGTCGCCGCACATGGCGACCACCTGGCGTCCGGGTTCCGTTGCCTGTGCACCCAGCGCCTGCGGCATGGCGTTCGCCATCGACCCGTGATTAAACGACCCGAGCAGGCGGCGCTTGCCGTTCATTTTCAGATAGCGCGCGGCCCACACCGTGGGGGTGCCGACATCGCAGGTAAAGATGGCGTCATCAGCGGCGAAGTGGCTGATTTGCCGCGCCAGATACTGCGGGTGAATGGCTTTTTCGCTGGGTTTGGCTAAATCATCCAGTCCTTTGCGCGCATCGCGATAATCACTCAGGGCTTTATCGAGGAATTTGCGGTCGGTTTTTTCTTCTACGAGCGGCAGCAGGGCACGCAGCGTGGCTTTGATATCTCCAACGAGCGCCATATCCACCTTGCTGTGCGCACCAATGCTTGCCGGATTGATATCAATCTGAATAATTTTGGCGTCGGTGGGGTAGAAGGGGCGGTAGGGGAACTGGGTGCCCAGTAAAAGCAGCGTGTCGGCATTCATCATGGTATGAAAACCGGATGAAAAACCGATCAGTCCGGTCATACCCACATCGTAGGGGTTGTCATATTCGACGTGCTCTTTGCCGCGCAGGGCGTGGACAATCGGCGCTTTGATTTTTGCGGCAAACTCCACCAGCTCTTTGTGCGCACCCGCGCAACCACTGCCGCACATCAGCGCAATGTTGCTGGAATAGCGCAGCAGCTGCGCCAGTTTTCTCATCTCTTCTTCCGCCGGGGTAACCACCGGTAACGGCGCATGATACCAGTGCGTGTTGGCACTTTCCGGCGCGGCTTTCAGCGCAACATCGCCCGGGAGCACGACGACTGACACACCGCGGTTTAACACCGCTTTGCGCATGGCAATCGCCAGCACCTGTGGGATCTGTTCAGGGCTGGAAACCAGCTCGCAATAGTGGCTACATTCGCGGAACAACTCTTGCGGGTGGGTCTCCTGAAAATAGCCGCTGCCAATTTCACTGGAGGGGATATGTGCGGCAATCGCCAGCACTGGGACATGGTTGCGGTGGCAATCAAACAGGCCGTTAATCAGGTGCAAGTTTCCCGGTCCACATGAACCGGCACACACCGCCAGTTCACCGGTCAGTTGCGCTTCCGCGCCTGCGGCGAAGGCGGCAACTTCTTCATGCCGGGTTGGCATCCAGTCGATCGTTCCCATGCGATTGAGACTGTCACTAAGACCATTCAGTGAATCACCCGTTACGCCCCAAATACGTTTCACACCAGCCTGTTCAAGCGTTTTAGCAATAAAAGCGGCAACCGTTTGTTTCATGGTTTTCCATCTCCTTTAATGTGATACCGGTTACAAGTTTAGATGAAGATAATAGTTATGCTTCTCATTACCCCTTATTTTCGGCAGCTTACATTTGACGAAGATAACGCGTAGCTTGACTGTGGACATGGCAAACAAGGAACGAATTCAAATGGTTAGGAACTTATTAAATGCAGTAAATCGCATGCTGACGCATGAGGACTTTGGCAAGTTTTTGTTACGCCTGGCGGTGGGGGGACTGATGCTGTTTCACGGTCTGCATAAACTGTTTGCCGGAATTGATGGCATTAGCGGCATGCTAATAGCGAAAGGTTTTCCGGGTTTCATTGCCTATGGCGTTTTGCTTGGCGAGGTGCTGGCACCGTGCCTGATTATTCTCGGCATTCTGACGCGTCCGGCTGCATTAGGGTTGGCATTCACTATGGTTGTCGCGTGGCTGATGGTTGGAATGGGTGAAACCTGGTCGCTGGATAAAACCGGCGCATGGGCTATTGAAAGTCTGGTGTATTTCTTTATTGGCGCACTGGCGGTGGCATTTTTGGGTGCCGGAAAATACGCATTGGGCGGTCAGTCGGCCTGGCGCTAGTTTGCCATCGGACGACAAATGCGGAGGCGACAACGTAGTTACATTGCTGCTCGCCTCCTGATTCTATCAGGTCGTTAGTCTTCCTCGTTACGGTCCCAGCGTTTTCGCCGACGTCCCACCGTGCCTTGTGTCAGGGCGTTTGCCATCGCTGCGCCGATTTCAGCGCTGACGACCAGACCCTGAATAAAAGGGCGGTCGTGCATTAGCCATGGCAGCCCGCCAAAGGCGATGCGACCACAGGCATCCTTTGGCGCACGTAGCGTATAATTTTCGCTGATATCCGGGATCTCGTCACCACAGGCGAGGAGTTGATGGCGCAACGTGGGGAACGGGATATCTTTGCTCTTCAGCGCTTTTTGCCCTCGGGCATCAATAAACACATCAAATTCGCTACGCTGATTGTTGTGGTAGATAACCGTCATACCTTGCTCATTTTGGCGTTGATAATCTGAGCCCAGCGCGAGGATTTCAATTAACCCGGCCTCATGCAGCGCCAGCAGGCGGCGAATGGATTCCGAAGGGATCGCCGCATAGTTATCGATAAACACGCGTGCCAGACCGTGCTTGAAGCGTTCTCTGTCGCCATCGTCAAGATGAGGCACGACCTGTTCGATGACCTCATGCAGCCGCAGCAGGGTATAGCGCCACGTGACGGTGCGTTGCTCCCGCTTGTTGCGTTCGACTTCCTGCAGGTTGCGTTTCGCCCAATCAAAAGCATTGTGCTGAATTCGGTCAGCAAAATAGATGTCAGAAAACGTATCTGCCGTCGGCGTCTCAAGCGCTATCTGCTGGCTCCACTGCGGTGCCGCGTCTTGCAGTTGTTTGACGATAAGCGAGAAGAGGCGATCCAGTAATCCGCGTTGACCCTGTTCAATGACGTGTTCAATCGCCTGACCGGTGGCGATGTTCAGCGGTTCATAAGGGAGAGGGCAGTAAAAATTGGCCTCCGGCAGCACACCGCTGCGTGACATCAGAGTCAACTTCAGGCTTTGACTACCGGGTTTGCGCGTAAAATGGAGGGTGTTATCAGCATCGGTGGTGAAGGCGCCATGTTGACTGACCACGGCTACTGCCGCATCGATAGCGCTTAACGACGTACCCAGAATGCCCACTCTGCAGGCGTTAATTTGTGCGTCCATCAGGCCGGTCCACGGGCTGGGGAAAAACTCACGTGGTGTGTCGTCTCCCTCAGGCCACAGATGGCCGGTGGCGATAACTGCAAAATCCACCTCGACAGGTTGTGGTGCGTGGTTTACCCACAACGTAACACCCTGCGGGTTTGCGCGCAGATCGGTGACTTCGCTGGACTCATGAACACAAACCTCAAAACCGGACTCACGGGCTTTATCGACAATGGCTAAAAAGCGATCGCGAAAATAGTCGCCAAGGATCACGCGGGGTAAAAATTGCCGTTCATGCAATGACGTGCGTTCTATACCAAATTGTGTCAGGTAGTCATCGCTTTGGTTTTGTAGCCACGTCAGATAGGTGATGTAAATCGGCGGGATTTCAATACTGGCAATATTCGCCAACATATGGTCCGCGTTATTGTCGTTGTTGTAAGGCATGCCCACACCCGCTTCTTCCGCTTGCTCGTAGAGCTGCACGGTCATCGGTTCACCGCGTTCAATCAGGGCATGGAAGGTATAGATTCCAGTGGGGCCGACGCCGACGATGGCCACTTTTTTCATGGGGATCCTTTTTTGAAAAGCTCGACGATGGTCGGGGATATTGATTAGTTTGTGAATGTTAATTGTGGTTGAAAAATTGAGGGGGAAATGTTTATGCTCGCCTTTTTGAGACTACGATCCCCACACAGATTCACCAATTTCTCAGTAACCTGTTAAAAATAAAAGTCTTTACGCCATAGGTTATGTACCTAACCGCGTACCAGCACGCCTGCGCTGAATTTGAGCGACAAGGGGTGGCCGGTGCCCGGGTTTGATACCGAAGTTGGCGGTGAAAGCGGCGGTATCAGGGCTCATCCCCGAGTAGCCCGGACGAGGTGCATCAGTACCGACTCCGGGGACGTTCCCGGCGTCACTTCGTTCGGCCGGGCTACCCGAAGATACTTTTGTCAGCAATCTGAACCCAGCGATAGGCTGGATTTTTTAGGGGGTGGTGTTGATGTTGGAAAATGTCGAACTCAAGAAGACCTTTACGAAGAGTACCAATTTTTTCAAAAAATTGAGTTATTGGTGGCAGTCTACTTTGAGCGAGGAACGGAAGTTCACCCGTAGTCGTAATGCTGACATTCCCACATGCGGAACAATGGGAAGCAGGTCAATCTGATGAAGGTATTACTTAAATCGCGGAGTGTTAGCCAACTGGCCTAGGTCACATGAAAAAGCCATCTCAACCTACGCTTGCATCCAGAAATCAACACAATATCGTGGTATATGGGATTTTTCTTAAAAACATTTAATTAATACGCATAGATAACTTCTATGACATATATCAAAACCTAATTTACACTATGTAATAACCTGCAACTTGTTAACCAACGGACAATAGTTTAATTAATATTTTGACCACGCCAAGATTTTTAGCAAAATATAACATTAATTGTAACATTCGCTTGTATTGCAATAGGGCGCTTGCTGCAGTTGATTTATTTTACAATTAAACAAAATTGTTTTGAATGAAAGCGGAACTGCTTGCTCCCGCTTCTTGCTCCATTAGATTCAATGATTAATACAGGTTAAGTACAGAATTAATACTCACAGTTTCTCGAGTTCTTGTAGAAAAAGTAAAGTATCTGTTCTTTAGTTGTTCTCCCTTCCGTTAATAAATTATCCCTAGGTAATTTATTAACGGGTTTTATATATATTAGGTTATATATTGTAAATTTTAATAAGGTGGTTTTGTAATGAAAAAGGTAGCCCTCGCATCAATGCTGGCTGTGTGTGCTTCATCTGCTTTCGCTGGTGATCACACCGTTTCCATAGGCTACGCTAACGATAGCATTGGTGACGGTGAACATCTCCAGGGCGTTATGGTGTCGTATGATTACAACAATGATACTTCACCTATCGGTTTCACCTCTTCCCTGTCACTAGCTGGAAAGGATTACAACCAATCTCACACCTATAGCGACGGGTGGAATGAGAAAGCAGAAGTAACGGCGGCTAAAGGTTCTCTCCTTGTCGGTGCTAACTACCGCGTTAACGACTTCATAGCACCGTATGTGTTAGTAGGTGTCGCGCGTGGTGGCTTAGAAACTAAGTATTCAAACGATGATGGAGATAAATTTGATGAAACAGATCACGACACTGGATTTGCGTATGGCGCTGGCGTAAAAATCACTCCAATTGAGAATTTCTCTATTCGTGCTGGTTATGAAGGTACGAAACTATTTGATACTCAGATCAACGGCTTTAACGTTGGTGTAGGTTATACATTCTAAGCTGATAATTCATGGAAGTGCCGGGAATCTGCCCCGTTTATTAATTTAGCCTTAAACTAACAATCTCCGGTTATGGCACGCAGCGGACAAGCTGCGTGACCATAGTGTTTGTTGTGAGCGGAATTTGGAAGTTAGTGTCCTCATACTTTTGGTAGAAAGTACGAATTTTCCCTTTTTAAGAAACTTGAGAAGTTATGAAAAAATCACTCCTGCTAGTTATGTTTCTTTTCTCAGCTTGTGCTACTGCGAGTAATGACCTGGATCTTTATGATAATCAAGGCAACGCCGTCGTTTATATTTCACTTGATGACGAGTTGACTTTATATAGTTGGGAGGGCGAACCAAGCGCCTACCTTAAACGTAGCCAGAACAATGATTTTGATGTTTATGGCTTCAATGGTAATCATTTAGGTTGGTTTACTAAAGGTATGTTGGTTGATCACGATGGCTATGTGGCCTGTGCAGTAAAAGACATGGTTACCACTCCTAATTTGCCATCACTTAAATCACTTAAGAGCCTCAAGCCTCTAAAATCGCTAACGGAACTTCCCCCTCTTTTCCCGTTGCTAAAAAATGCCTTTGGTCAGACAAATTGTTCTTTGTTAGTAGCTTCAGGCGTTGCATAAATCCACAACGGATGCTTCCCTTGAAAGGGATGCTCCTCCTGAGGATAAAATGCTTACAGTATCCGCTCCTGGCGCATAGCAGACAATCATCTCAACATACACAATCCGCAAATCACCATACGTGCCTCACAAGCAAAAAAAAGGCCGCCCAGCATAACCAGGCAGCCTTTTAATCTCAGATGCTCAGCAACTACGCCAGCACTAAATCACCCTGCGGGTGGCAGGAACAGGCCAGTACGTAGCCTTCGGCGATTTCCGCATCGGTTAGCGTCATGGTGCTGGAAACCGTGTAGTTACCATCAACCACTTTGGTTTTGCAGCAGCCGCACACGCCTGCACGGCATGCGGCGACAACCGGCACTTTATTGCTTTCCAGTGCTTCCAGTAGCGTGCTGCCTACCGGCGCATAAAATTCTTTTGCCGGTTGTAGCTTGGTGAACTTCAGACCACTGGTGGCGGCTTCCGCTACCGGCGTGAAGAACTGTTCTTTAAAGAAACGCGTTACGCCGAGCGCTTTCACTTCTTTTTCGACCAGATCCATGTACGGAGCAGGGCCGCAAGTCATCACGGTACGTGAAGTTAAGTCCGGTACGCTTTTCAGCAGGTCGGTGGTCAGTCGGCCAGAAACAAAGCCATGGGTGGCATTGTTTTCAGCGACCAGCGTCACCGGGTACTCGCGCCATTCGTCGGCAAAAATGACATCTTCCGGCGAACGAACGTTAAAGATCACCTGCACATCGGCCTGCGGACGGTACTTCGCCAACCAGCGACGCATCGACATGATAGGCGTCACGCCACAGCCGGCCGCCAGCATCAGGAACTTGTCTTCTGCTTTATCTTCACAGGTAAACTCACCCATGGCATCAGACAGCCAGATATAGTCGCCGCGCTTCACGTCACGGGTTAGCCACTGTGAACCCGCACCGTCGTCAATGCGGCGGACGGTCAGCGTGATGTACTCGCTAACGCCTGGCGTTGAAGAGATGGTGTAGGCACGCAGCGTCTCCGCTGAGTTACGTACGCTGACCAGTGCATACTGCCCGGCACGATACGGATAATAATCGTGGCACAGCAACGAAATCGTCCATACATCCGGCGTTTCCTGATGGATGTGATGAACCTGCATCCGCCACGGGCACTGATGGGTTGGCATTGTCATGACTTAACTCCTTACGCGCTCAGCAGCTGCTTCATGTCTTCTTCAACGGTGGTCACGGAACGCAGACCGAATTTCTCGTTGAGCACAGCCAGCAGGTCCGGCGTGAAGAAGCCCGGTGCAGTCGGGCCAGTGACGATATTTTTCACGCCCAGAGACAGCAGGGTCAGCAGAATAACAATCGCTTTCTGTTCGAACCAGGAGAGCACCAGAGACAGCGGCAGGTCGTTCACGCCACAGCCCAGTTTCTCAGCCAGGGTCACCGCCAGGATGATGGCAGAGTATGCATCGTTACACTGACCGGCATCAACCAGACGCGGCAGACCTTCGATATCACCGAAATCCAGTTTGTTGAAACGGTATTTACCACAGGCCAGGGTCAGGATCAGGCAGTCGTCCGGTACGCTGGTGGCGAAATCGGTGAAGTAGTTACGTTCGCCGCGTGCGCCATCGCAACCGCCGACCAGGAAGATGTGACGCAGTTTTTCGCGGCTCACCAGGTCGATCAGCGTATCAGCAGCACCCAGCAGCGTCTGACGACCGAAACCTACGGTGATCAGGTGTGGGATTTCGCTGTACGGGAAGCCTGCCATTTGTTGTGCCTGCGCGATAACCGGACCAAAGTTGTCGCCTTCGAGGTGGCTCACACCCGGCCAACCGACGATGCTACGGGTCCAGATGCGGTCGTCGTATGCACCAACGGTTGGATCGATGATGCAGTTAGAGGTCATCACGATTGGGCCAGGGAAGCGTGCGAACTCAACCTGCTGATTCTGCCAGCCGCTGCCGTAGTTACCGATCAGGTGTTTGAATTTACGCAGTTCCGGATAGCCGTGTGCTGGCAGCATTTCACCGTGGGTGTAGACGTTAACGCCGGTGCCTTCGGTCTGCTCCAGCAGATTGTATAAATCTTTCAGGTCGTGACCTGAAATCAGGATGCATTTACCTTCGGTCGCTTTAACGTTGACCTGAGTTGGGGTTGGGTGACCGTATTTGGTGGTTTCACCAGCATCCAGAATGCTCATCACTTTGAAGTTCATCTGGCCGATTTCCATAGAGCACTCCAGCAGAGCGTTCATATCGGAAGGCCAGGTACCCAGCCACGCCATGATTTTGTGGTACTGCGCGTAGATATCGTTGTCGTACTGACCCAGAACGTGCGCGTGCTCCATGTAAGCTGCCGCACCTTTCAGGCCGTACAGGCACAGCAGACGCAGGCCGAGAATGTTCTCGCCGATAGTCGCTTTGTCTTTGTTCGGGGTAAATTCAGCCGCCTGGCGCTGAAGGTCGCCCAAATCGTCGCTCACCAGCTGCAGGTCAGCCATTGGGTTTTCAACCGTTGCGTTGGCATCAATGTTCAGACACTGCGCTTTCAGGGCGTCACGCATGGCGATGGCTTCACGGGCATAGCCGACGATACGTGGGGAGTCGAAGTTAACGTTGGTCAGGGTAGAGAAGAATGCGCGCGGGGCAAAGTTATCCACTTCATGATCGATGATACCGTATTCACGCGCTTTAACAGCCCATGCAGACAGACCTTGTAGGGAAGCAATCAGCAGATCCTGCAGATCGGAGGTTTCTGCTGTTTTACCGCACATACCTTGCGCGTAAGAGCAGCCGTTCCCTGCCGGAGTACGGATGGTTTGTTCACATTGCACACAAAACATGGTCACACCTTTTAAAGTTATATTTAATATACATGTTTAAGATTATGCCTGCGCGCGAAGGGATTAAAGGGATTTCTGCTACTACTTGCAGGGAGATTGATTTAGCGCAATTTTGGCGGTAGGTGACTACCGCCAGAGGGGTATTTGTGCTGTATCAGGCGGAGAAAAGGGCCATCAACAAAGGCACTAGCAGACTAAGAATAAAGCCGTGAACGATGGCCGCAGGTACCATTTCCAGCCCGCCGCTGCGTTGTAAAACGGGTAGGGTGAAATCCATTGAGGTGGCGCCACACAGTCCTAATGCGGTGGAACGACTGCGGCCGACTAAGCCCGGAATCAGCATAATGGCGATCAGCTCACGAGCCAGATCGTTGAAGAAGGCGGCGCTGCCAATGACGGGACCGAATGACTCGGTCAACAGAATGCCGGACAGGGAATACCAGCCAAAACCCGAGGCCATCGCCAGCGCGGTTTTCAGCGGCAGTCCGAGGATCAGCGCATTAATCACGCCAGCCAGCATTGAACTTGCCACCACGACGACGGCCACAATCATCCCCCTACGATTCAGCACAATCTGTTTTAAGGTCATGCCGCTGTTACGCAGTTGGATACCGACCAGGAACAATAAAAAGATCAGCGTATATTCGCTGGCTTCGGTGGCGTGCTGTAAGAATGAGAACCCGGTGAGTCCCAGCAAAAACCCCAGCACAACAACGCCACAAAGTTGTAGCGACTCCAGCGCCATGGCAATGCGTGATGGCAGCTTTTCCTGCCGATGGTTGTGCCGCCAGGGAAGTGAACGCTCGAGCCACAACAGCGCGGCGATATTACATAGCAGAATGACCGTCACGCTGACCGCAGAATAATGCAATATCGATAACAGATTGCTGGCGAGATTATCCAGAAACGCCAGACTGATACCCATAAAGAAGAGAATAAGGTAAACGATCCAACTCAACAGGCGATTGATGAGTTTTAATGCCGCTCTGTGCCTAAGCGGAATAAGATAGCCCACAATAAGTGGAATCAGAATGATTAACAGCCCTGAAAACATGAAAACCCGGTCCTTGCTGAGAAGTAAGACGAAATGCGCCACTATAACCTAAATAATTCAAGTTGCAGGAAGGCGGCAAGGGAGTGAATCCCCGGGAGCGTACATAAGTACGTGACTGGGGGGAAAGAGCGCAGCCAACACATCTGCAACTTGAAGTATGACGGGTATACACACTACTGAAAGCAAAGAGGGGAGTAAAGTTGCAAATAAAAGGAAATAAAGCGGGGAGGAAAAGACCTGACGTAATGCCAGGTCTTTTTCGTTATCGATTAATCACGTTTTTCCAGCAGCGTGCGATAAATAAGGCCACCGAGGATCCCGCCGATAATCGGCATAACCCAGAACAGCCACAGCTGTTGTAACGCCCAACCGCCCTGGAAGAGGGCTACCGCGGTGCTACGCGCCGGGTTTACAGAGGTGTTAGTTACCGGAATACTGATCAGGTGAATCAGGGTCAGTGCCAGACCAATAGCAATCGGTGCAAAACCTGCCGGAGCATGTTTATCCGTGGCGCCATGGATCACTAACAAGAAACCTGCGGTCAGCACAATTTCAATAACAATGGCAGAAAGCATGGAATAACCGCCTGGCGAATGTTCGCCATAGCCGTTTGATGCAAAACCGCTGGCCGTGGCGTCAAAGCCTGCTTTACCGCTGGCGATCAGATACAGCACCGCTGCCGCAACAATCCCGCCGATAACCTGCGCAACAACATAACCAATCACGTCTTTTGCCGGAAAGCGACCGCCCGCCCATAGGCCTAATGTCACGGCCGGGTTAAAATGGCCGCCTGAAATATGTCCCACGGCGTATGCCATGGTTAATACTGTCAGACCGAATGCCAGTGCGACACCGGCAAAACCAATTCCTAACTCCGGGAATGCTGCGGCCAGCACGGCACTTCCGCACCCACCAAACACAAGCCAAAACGTACCGAAGAATTCAGCTGCTAATTTCCTGAACATAACCACCTCAATTAAAAGTTCCGGGTTCGTTTTCCTGGCCCGGTATTTCATCGCTAAAAGGGACGATGATTAAAGAGCGTGTATTCTAGAAAAAAATATCATCCCTTTGCCACTTAAATTAATGAAAAAATTTGATTTAAGGCAATATGATGTGAATCCTTTTTGGTGTTGAGGTGAATACAGCATAGTTCAATTAGCGAAAAGCAAATGGTTGTCCCCTGTAATAATATCTGGCGTGAATTTAAAGAAGAATATTCTTATTTTTTATTGTTCTGATTTCTGTCTGTGAGATCTCAGGTGTTCTGCACGCCAGCTTGACGCTATACTCCTGATAACTTGAAGGAAAAAGTTAGCATTTCCGGAGGCTATATGATTCTCGAACGCGTTGAGATTGTTGGGTTTCGTGGTATTAATCGGCTGTCGTTGATGCTGGAGCAGAACAACGTGCTGATTGGGGAGAACGCGTGGGGTAAGTCCAGCCTGCTGGATGCACTGACCTTGCTGCTGTCACCGGAATCGGACTTGTATCATTTTGACCGTGAAGACTTCTGGTTTCCGCCGGGCGATATCCAGGGCCGGGAACATCATCTACATATTATTCTTACTTTTCGTGAATCGCAGCCGGGGCGTCATCGGGTGCGCCGCTATCGTCCGCTGGAAGCCTGCTGGTCTCCCTGTCACGATGACTATCACCGTATTTTCTATCGTCTGGAGGGCGAGTGTGCGGATGACGGTAGCGTCCTGACGCTGCGCAGTTTCCTTGATGGCGAAGGGCGTCCGCTCGCGCTCGACAATATTAACGACCTGGCTTGCCACCTCGTGCGTCTGATGCCGGTGTTGCGACTGCGCGATGCGCGCTTTATGCGGCGTATCCGCAACGGCACGGTGCCGAATATTGCGGAAGTCGAAGTGACCGCCCGCCAGCTGGATTTCCTGGCGCGTGAACTGGCAACCCGGCCACAAAATCTGACGGACGGCCAGATCCGCCAGGGGCTATCGGCGATGGTACAACTGCTGGAACACTACTTTTCTGAGCAAGGAGCGGGCCAGTCTCGCTATCGTCTGATGCGTCGGCGTTCCAATAATGAGCAGCGTAGCTGGCGTTATCTGGATATTATCAACCGGATGATTGACAAGCCTGGCGGACGTACGCATCGCGTGATCCTGCTGGGGCTGTTTTCAACGTTGCTCCAGGCCAAAGGTACGCTCAGGCTGGACAAAGACGCCCGTCCTTTGCTGTTGGTCGAAGATCCGGAAACGCGTTTGCACCCCATCATGTTGTCAGTGGCCTGGCAGTTGCTGAATCTGTTACCTCTGCAGCGTGTGGCGACTACCAACTCCGGTGAATTGCTGTCGCTTACCCCCGTTGAACATGTGGTGCGCCTGGTGCGTGAATCTTCCCGTGTCGCCGCCTGGCGTTTGGGACCAGGCGGTCTGAGCGCGGAAGACGGGCGGCGGATTGCCTTTCATATTCGCTTTAATCGCGCATCGTCATTATTTGCCCGCTGCTGGCTGCTGGTGGAAGGCGAAACGGAAACCTGGGTGATCAACGAACTGGCTCGTCAGTGCGGTCATCACTTTGATGCCGAAGGGATTAAAGTGATTGAATTTGCCCAGTCCGGGCTTAAGCCGCTGGTGAAATTTGCCCGGCGGATGGGAATAGAGTGGCACGTGTTGGTTGATGGCGATGAAGCCGGGAAAAAATATGCTGCCACCGTACGCAGTCTGTTGAGTAACGACCGTGAAGAAGAACGCGATCACCTGACAATGCTGCCCGCGCTGGATATGGAGCACTTTATGTATCGCCAGGGTTTCTCAGACGTCTTTCACCGGGTGGCACAAATTCCGGAAAACGTGCCGATGAATATGCGTAAAATTATCTCCAAGGCGATTCATCGTTCGTCAAAACCGGATCTGGCGATTGAAGTGGCGATGGAAGCAGGGCGGCGCGGTGTTGATGCCGTTCCCACCCTGCTGCGAAAAATGTTTTCGCGCGTGCTGTGGCTGGCACGCGGACGTGCTGATTAGTGGCGGAACATCAGCGACAGCTGTTCGTGGATAGTGTCCAGTAATTGATAGCGGCGGCGATATTCCGCCCGCTTCTTACTGGCAATCTCCGACTCGCTTTTTCGTGCCAGCGTGCGTGGAATATGGTAATACCCGCGGCTGTCGCATTCACCGCCAACCGACGCCCAAAACGCATTATAGTCGGAGAGAATAACCTTATTTTTATCATGGTAACGTGGGCTGCGAAAGATATGCTGTTCATTGCTGACAGCCATCACGTTTTCTATATTCAACCGTTCGGCTAAACGACAAATCGCTTCCATTACAATCCGTTTTGGGAAAATTCCGTGACAGGACTTCGTTGCTTTTTGTATTGCTTCGTGAGGCAACAGGCGGCTTCCTCCTTGCAATCCACCAATAAAAACAGTGGCTTTCTCTTCATACTCACAAATGGTAAAGGTTATTTCCGCCAACGTCTCACCGACACTGTTACGCAAAAGTAGTGTGCTTTCACCTTCTTTATCCAGGGTAATTAATGCCGTTAAAACTAGGGTGAATAATTCGCCCTCTTTGCCCTCAATTTGTGCAAGTTGTAACCCTTCAGGGCTTAAATACCCGTTTAATTCTGCAGATGAAAATGAATGGCGGATAAAGTTGTAGTGAAACCGCACAGCATCCAGCTTCATTTTTCGATCGAGGTTTAATGCAAGATACGGTCGATGAAGACGGACCGGTAGCCGGGGCTGGAGGGTGAGCAGGCTATCTAATTCCGGCCACTGTGCCAGTTCAGTCATCCATTCACGGGTGAGGTGGGGTATTAGTAAAGAACGCCAGATAAACTTACGGCGAAAACTCCGTTGATCCCAGCATTGTCCGGGACGTAATTGGCCACGACTTAGGTTGTAAAAAAGGTTAAAGCTGGAGACCGGTTTGCTGGAAAGAAAAGTACTTTTAGTTAGTTGACTCATAATATAAATCCGATGGAAGTCTGAGACGTATTTGTAGTAATTTCAGCACAGCGGATCTTAACCATTCATCAATAACTCTGTTATTCTTGGCGCTTTTCAACGGCTATTTATTTATCGTTGACGTTTAACACTCCACTCTGGTGGACGTTTTGGGGGAATTGGGACATTTATGAAGCTCAAGGGAAAAATCAAAAAACGCTATTTTATCTTCGCCGTCATCATTATTGTGGCGGTAATTGCACTTTGGCGAATGCTTAATGCGCCATTGCCGCAATATCAAACATTAATTGTGCGACCCGGCGATCTTCAGCAAAGTGTATTGGCAACCGGGAAGCTGGATGCGCTGCGCAAAGTTGACGTCGGGGCGCAGGTGAGCGGGCAGTTAAAAACGCTGTCCGTAGCGATTGGCGATAAAGTTAAAAAAGATCAGCTGCTTGGCGTCATTGATCCTGAGCAGGCGCAAAACCAGATCAAAGAAGTCGAAGCCACGCTGATGGAATTACGAGCCCAACGTATGCAGGCCGAGGCCGAGTGGAAACTGGCGCGGGTGACGCTTTCTCGCCAGCAACAGCTTGCGAAAACGCAGGCGGTTTCGCAGCAGGATCTCGATACAGCAGCCACGCAGATGGCGGTCAAACAGGCGCAAATTGGCACCATTGATGCACAAATTAAGCGTAATCAGGCTTCTCTTGATACGGCAAAAACGAACCTCGACTACACCCGTATTGTGGCGCCAATGGCTGGCGAAGTGACGCAAATTACCACCCTGCAGGGGCAAACCGTGATCGCCGCCCAGCAGGCACCTAACATTCTTACGCTGGCTGACATGAGCACCATGCTGGTTAAAGCCCAGGTTTCCGAGGCAGATGTCATTCACCTGCATCCGGGGCAAAAAGCCTGGTTTACCGTGCTGGGCGATCCGCAGACGCGCTACGAAGGTACGCTCAAAGATGTGCTGCCGACGCCTGAGAAAGTGAACGATGCGATTTTCTACTATGCCCGCTTCGAAGTACCCAACCCGAAAGGGATCCTGCGCCTGGATATGACCGCGCAGGTACATATCCAACTGACGGACGTCAAAAACGTCCTGACCATCCCGCTGGCGGCGCTGGGCGAGCCTGTTGGCGACAACCGCTATAACGTCAGGCTGCTGCGCAACGGCGAAACCCGCGAGCGCGAAGTTTCTATCGGCGCCCGTAACGATACCGATGTGGAAATCGTCAAAGGGCTGGAAGAGGGTGATGAAGTCATCATCAGCGAGGCGAAACCCGGAGCGGCACAATGACGGCGTTGCTTGAGCTGAGCCATATCCGCCGCAGCTACCCGTCAGGCGAAGGGCAGGTAGAGGTGCTAAAGGACGTCTCTTTGAGCATCCAGGCGGGTGAAATGGTGGCGATTGTCGGGGCGTCTGGTTCGGGGAAATCGACGCTGATGAATATCCTCGGCTGTCTGGATAAGCCTTCCAGCGGCACGTATCGGGTTGCGGGGCGTGACGTCTCCACGCTCGATAGTGATGCGTTAGCGCAACTGCGGCGCGAGCATTTCGGTTTTATTTTTCAGCGCTATCATTTGCTCTCGCATTTAACGGCGGCGCAAAACGTGGAGGTGCCAGCGGTCTACGCCGGAACCGAACGCAAGCAGCGTCTGGCGCGGGCACACGCGTTACTGCAGCGCCTGGGGTTGGGCGATCGTGTGGATTATCAACCTTCCCAGCTTTCCGGTGGCCAGCAGCAGCGCGTCAGTATTGCGCGTGCGTTGATGAACGGCGGACAGGTCATTCTCGCAGACGAACCTACCGGTGCGCTGGACAGTCATTCCGGCGAAGAGGTGATGGCCATTCTGCATCAGCTGCGCGATCGCGGGCATACGGTGATTATTGTCACCCACGACCCGCAGGTTGCGGCGCAGGCTGAACGGGTGATTGAAATTCGTGACGGTGAAATTGTGCGCAATCCACCGTCGCACAAAACAGCCAGCGGACACGGCATAACCGAACCTACGGTAACGACGGCATCCGGCTGGAGTCAGTTTGTCAGTGGTTTTCGCGAGGCGCTGACCATGGCCTGGCTGGCCATGGCTGCCAACAAGATGCGTACGTTGCTCACTATGCTGGGCATCATTATTGGTATCGCGTCGGTGGTATCGATTGTGGTGGTCGGCGATGCAGCAAAACAGCTGGTACTGGCCGATATTCGCGCTATCGGCACCAACACAATTGATATCTATCCCGGCAAAGATTTTGGTGACGATGACCCGCAATATCAGCAAGCGCTGAAGTATGACGATCTGACGGCAATTCAGAAGCAACCGTGGGTCAGCTCCGTGACGCCTGCCGTGTCGAAGAACCTACGGCTGCGTTATGGCAACATCGACGTGGCAGCCAGCGCTAATGGTGTGAGCGGCGATTACTTCAATGTCTATGGTATGACGTTCAGTGAGGGAAACACCTTTAACACCGAGCAGTTAAATGGTCGGGCGCAGGTGGTGGTGCTGGACAGTAACACCCGACGCCAGTTGTTCCCGAATAAAGCGAAGGTGGTGGGTGAGGTCGTGCTGGTCGGCAATATGCCGGCCACCGTGATTGGTGTGGCGGAAGAGAAGCAGTCGATGTTTGGCAGCAGCAAAATTCTGCGGGTCTGGCTGCCTTACAGCACCATGTCCGGGCGCATTATGGGGCAATCGTGGCTGAACTCTATTACCGTTCGCGTGAAGGAAGGTTTTGACAGCACTCAGGCGGAGCAACAGCTTACCCGACTGCTGTCGTTGCGGCATGGTAAAAAAGATTTCTTCACCTGGAATATGGATGGCGTTCTGAAAACCGCTGAAAAAACCACGCGCACCTTACAGTTGTTCCTGACGTTGGTGGCGGTCATTTCGCTGGTGGTGGGCGGGATCGGTGTGATGAATATTATGCTGGTTTCCGTCACCGAACGAACGCGCGAGATTGGCATTCGTATGGCGGTTGGCGCGCGCGCCAGTGATGTACTGCAGCAGTTTTTGATTGAAGCGGTGCTGGTGTGTCTCGTTGGTGGGGCGCTCGGTATCAGTTTATCGATGCTGATTGCTTTCACGCTACAGCTTTTCCTGCCCGGTTGGGAAATCGGATTCTCACCTTTCGCCCTGTTGACGGCTTTCTTGTGTTCAACGGCGACCGGGATTTTGTTCGGCTGGCTCCCGGCGCGCAACGCGGCAAGGCTGGACCCGGTGGATGCCCTGGCGCGGGAATAACGTGTTGTATTGAAAAAGAAATAAAAATGCCAGCTCTGGGGGCTGGCATTTTGTCTGCAGGATGTACACAATGAGACAGAAGAGCTATGCGACAGCTTCTGCTTCAAGTACGGGCACAATAAGACTGGCGTGATTGCCTTTTGGACCCTGGTGGACATCAAACTGGACAGATTGTCCGGCTTTTAGCGTTCTGTAACCATCCATCTGAATGGTGGAGTAATGAGCGAAGATATCTTCGCCGCCGCCTTCAGGGCAGATGAAACCGAACCCTTTGGCATTGTTGAACCACTTAACAGTACCCGTTTCCATACTTCGACATCCTTCGTAAATCTTATATAAGTAAGATGGAATGAACCGGTGGCGGAGTGGGGGCTGTTCAAAACCTCGCCAACTCTCGAGACTACAATTTAGAGAAATCAGGCGGGGCGTCAAGCGCCAGACGGGCGGAATCGGGTAAAAATGCATCAAAATTTGAAGCAGTTAACGCTATTGTCGGATATGTGACAGATGTCGCGGATGACACTGATAGATGATAGTTATCTAATAATTGAGGTAGATTGATTGTGCGCATAGGCTCTTGTCAGCGGCAAGTTATTCTGCCGGTAACCGTAACTGAAGATGACGACTGACAATGGGTAAGACGAACGACTGGCTGGATTTCGATCTGCTGGCGGAAGATAAATTGCGCGACGCGCTAAAACCGCCATCTATGTATAAAGTGATATTAGTCAATGATGATTACACTCCGATGGAGTTTGTTATTGACGTGTTACAAAAATTCTTTTCTTATGATGTAGAACGTGCAACGCAACTGATGCTTGCTGTTCACTATCAAGGTAAGGCTATTTGCGGCGTATTTACCGCCGAAGTGGCTGAGACCAAAGTGGCGATGGTGAACAAATATGCGAGGGAGAACGAGCATCCGTTGCTATGTACGCTGGAAAAAGCCTGAATCAGGCATAAACATTGGGGGAGGTGCCTATGCTCAATCAAGAACTGGAACTCAGTTTAAACATGGCTTTCGCCAGAGCGCGCGAGCACCGACATGAGTTTATGACCGTCGAGCACTTGTTACTGGCGTTGCTCAGTAACCCATCGGCCCGCGAAGCGCTGGAAGCGTGTTCTGTGGACCTGGTGGCGCTCCGTCAGGAACTCGAAGCCTTCATTGAACAAACCACTCCCGTATTGCCTGAGAGCGAAGAAGAGCGCGACACGCAGCCGACGTTGAGTTTTCAGCGTGTGCTGCAACGCGCGGTCTTCCATGTTCAGTCCTCGGGGCGTAATGAAGTGACGGGCGCCAATGTACTGGTTGCCATCTTCAGCGAGCAGGAATCCCAGGCGGCCTATCTGCTGCGCAAGCATGAAGTTAGCCGACTGGACGTGGTGAATTTTATTTCTCATGGCACGCGCAAAGACGAACCGAGTCAGTCTGCTGACTCCGGTAATCAGCCAAATAACGAAGAGCAAGCTGGCGGGGAGGATCGTATGGAGAACTTCACCACTAACCTTAACCAGCTCGCTCGCGTGGGTGGGATTGACCCGCTCATTGGCCGCGAAAAAGAGCTGGAGCGGGCTATTCAGGTACTGTGCCGTCGTCGTAAAAACAACCCGCTGCTGGTCGGTGAGTCTGGCGTCGGTAAAACCGCGATTGCCGAAGGTCTGGCCTGGCGTATTGTCCAGGGCGATGTGCCGGAAGTGATGGCCGACTGCACGCTTTACTCCTTGGATATCGGTTCGCTGCTGGCGGGCACCAAATACCGCGGGGATTTCGAAAAACGCTTTAAAGCGCTGCTGAAACAGCTGGAACAGGATACCAACAGCATTCTGTTTATCGATGAGATCCACACCATTATCGGTGCGGGTGCGGCATCGGGCGGCCAGGTGGATGCTGCAAACCTGATCAAACCGCTGCTCTCAAGCGGTAAGATCCGCGTGATTGGCTCAACCACTTACCAGGAGTTCAGTAACATTTTCGAGAAAGACCGTGCGTTAGCGCGTCGCTTCCAGAAAATTGATATTACGGAACCGTCGGTGGAAGAGACCGTGCAGATCATCAACGGGCTGAAACCGAAATACGAAGCGCACCATGACGTTCGCTACACCGCCAAAGCGGTACGTGCGGCGGTGGAACTGGCGGTGAAATACATCAACGATCGTCACCTGCCGGATAAAGCGATTGACGTGATCGATGAAGCGGGCGCGCGTGCGCGTCTGATGCCGATCAGTAAGCGTAAGAAAACCGTCAACGTGGCGGATATCGAGTCCGTGGTAGCCCGCATAGCGCGGATCCCGGAGAAGAGCGTGTCGCAAAGCGATCGCGATACGCTGAAGAATCTGGGTAACCGTCTGAAGATGCTGGTATTCGGACAGGATAAAGCCATTGAGGCGCTGACCGAAGCCATCAAGATGAGCCGTGCTGGTCTGGGCCACGAGCACAAACCTGTGGGCTCGTTCCTGTTTGCCGGTCCGACCGGTGTCGGGAAAACCGAAGTGACGGTGCAGTTGTCTAAAGCGCTGGGCATTGAACTGCTGCGTTTTGATATGTCTGAGTATATGGAACGCCACACCGTCAGCCGTCTGATTGGTGCGCCTCCGGGATATGTCGGCTATGACCAGGGTGGTTTGCTGACCGATGCGGTCATTAAGCATCCGCACGCGGTGCTGCTGCTGGATGAAATTGAGAAAGCGCACCCGGATGTCTTCAACCTGCTGCTGCAGGTGATGGACAACGGTACGCTGACCGACAATAACGGGCGCAAAGCGGATTTCCGCAACGTGGTGCTGGTGATGACCACCAACGCCGGGGTGCGTGAAACC
Organism: Citrobacter freundii; assembly: GCF_029717145.1. Taxonomy (NCBI): domain Bacteria; kingdom Pseudomonadati; phylum Pseudomonadota; class Gammaproteobacteria; order Enterobacterales; family Enterobacteriaceae; genus Citrobacter; species Citrobacter freundii. The sequence continues at coordinate 1,716,556 of NZ_CP099222.1, forward strand.
GAACGTAAATCGATTGGCCTTATTCATCAGGACAACAGTACTGATGCGATGGGGGAAATCAAAAAAGTATTTACGCCGGAATTCCGTAACCGTCTCGACAACATTATCTGGTTCGATCACCTCTCTACCGAGGTAATCCATCAGGTGGTCGATAAATTTATTGTTGAGCTTCAGGTGCAGTTGGATCAGAAAGGCGTCTCTCTGGAAGTGAGTCAGGAAGCGCGTGACTGGCTGGCAGAGAAAGGCTATGACCGTGCAATGGGCGCACGTCCGATGACGCGTGTAGTCCAGGATAACCTGAAGAAACCACTGGCCAACGAACTGTTGTTCGGTTCGCTGGTTGACGGCGGACAGGTGACCGTAGCGCTGGATAAAGAGAAAAATGAGCTGACCTATGGCTTCCAGAGTGCACAAAAGCACAAGCCAGAAGCCGCACATTAATCTTCTATCGCTTCACAGACCGGGCGTAATGCCCGGTTTTTTTTCGCCTGGTTTTCGGAAAGGTAGATTACACGCAAAAAATAAGCCTGCGTAAGGGAGATTACGCAGGCTAAGGAGGTGGTTCCTGGTACAGCTAGCATTTATGGGTTATGTTTTTCAGCGAAACGGATAATACCCTTATTGAACGAAGCGGTATGTGATCGATTTCTAAGAATCTTCCGAACGCTGAAAAATAACCGTAACTAACTACTTTTCATGCGGGTTGCGCGTGGACTCACCGGCAAAATTACGCATTAACAATGCATAATTCAGATCGATATCTTCCGGGACCGGCATCCAGACGGTGTAACCGTCGCCCGGCGCCACAGGCATCGCTTCGCCTTTGGCATTTTCCATCTGCTCGAGCGTGAAATTGACGTTGCCCTGCGGGGTCATCAGCTCCAGGCTATCGCCGACGGTGAATTTATTTTTCACGATAACCGCAGCCAGTTCACCTTTACGCTCACCGGTGAATTCACCGACAAACTGCTGGCGTTCGGAAACGGAGAAACCATATTCGTAGTTCTGATAGTCGTCATGCGTATGGCGACGCAGGAAACCTTCGGTATAACCGCGATGCGCCAGGCCTTCCAGCGTTTCCAGCAGCTGCGGGTCGAACGGTTTACCGGCTGCGGCATCGTCAATTGCTTTACGATACACCTGCGCGGTACGTGCGCAGTAGTAATAAGACTTGGTGCGACCTTCGATTTTCAGAGAGTGCACACCCATTTGGGTCAGGCGCTCAACGTGGGCAATGGCGCGTAAATCTTTGGAGTTCATGATGTAGGTGCCGTGTTCGTCTTCGAACGCGGTCATGTACTCGCCCGGACGCTGGGCTTCTTCGAGCATAAACACTTTGTCCGTTGGCGCGCCAATACCCAGCGTCGGCTCAACGTTTTGTACCGGGATAGGCTCGTACTTGTGCACGATGTTACCCACCACATCTTCTTTGCCTTCCTGCACGTTGTATTCCCAGCGGCAGGCATTGGTGCAGGTTCCCTGGTTCGGGTCACGCTTGTTGATGTAACCGGAGAGCAGGCAGCGGCCGGAGTAGGCCATGCACAGTGCGCCGTGAACGAAGATTTCAAGCTCCATATCCGGCACCTGGGTGCGGATCTCTTCGATTTCTTCCAGTGACAGTTCACGGGACAGGATCACGCGGGTCAGCCCCATCTGTTTCCAGAATTTTACCGTCGCCCAGTTTACGGCGTTCGCTTGTACTGACAGGTGAATATCCATGTCCGGGAAGTTTTCGCGCACCAACATAATCAGACCTGGATCGGACATGATTAATGCATCCGGCCCCATTTCCACCACCGGCTTCAGGTCACGAATGAAGGTTTTCAACTTGGCGTTGTGTGGCGCAATATTGACCACTACATAGAATTTTTTACCCAGTTCATGGGCTTCATTGATGCCGAGCTGTAAGTTTTCGTGGTTGAATTCGTTGTTGCGTACGCGCAGGGAGTAACGTGGTTGGCCCGCGTAGACGGCATCTGCGCCATAGGCAAAAGCGTAACGCATGTTCTTCAGCGTTCCCGCCGGGGAAAGGAGTTCCGGTTTAAACATAATTTTCTCGTTCTGATGACAGGTCAGACTCGCCTCACTCGGTGAGGCGGCTAGGGGAGTGCCCCCATATTAAGGGCGGGCATTGTAGCGCTGCGCAAGGAGACAGTAAACCTTGCGGGTTCAATCAACCCGCAGATAGTGCCCGTCGGCGCGCACGTACATACCGAAGCCGCAGTTTTGCGGATCGTCGGTACTGGCGTCGATGCCTTCAGGTGTGACCGTCAGCGAGATATCGCAGTGGATGTAGTCACTCTCTCTGAGTGCAATCACGCCTTTATTGTTTTTCAGCGTGACCAGTTCTGAGAATTCACCGATGTTTGGTCCGTAATAGAGGGCCATCATGCCGAAATAATACCCTTGGAAATCAACCTGAAAGTCTGATTTTTTCTCTGTAGGTTTAACAATCAGCGTTTCCCAGGTTGCCAGACCGGCGTAGTTCCAGTACTCCCCAGCAGGGGAGTCGCTTTTAGGCAATGCGGCTAACTTCTCTTTGATAAGCCCCAGGTTGTAGATTGATTTGGCATCGTTGGGATTAATGGTCAGCCAGGCTTGCGCTTTGCGCCATTCACCCTGACGCATCCAGGTTAGCGCCACGTTGTTATAGGCCGTCGCCACGGTTTTATCATCAAGCCGACAACCTTCGCTCCAGGTCACCTGTTTTTCAAAGGCTTCACGCGCTTTGGCATAGTTCCTGGCTTTATAGAACTGCTCACCCTGGCTGGCGTAGGTAGGGACTTTCGCGCAGTCGGCTTGCAACTGCTGCTCGGTGATTTCTGCTCTGGCAGGCGTGTAAAGCAGCAACAGAGGGAAGAAGGTGAGTAATATTAAGCGCATTATCTGTTCCATATATCTTTATTCGGCAGTTCTGAATCAGCAATTTTCGAGGTATGCCAGGCAAAGCGACAGCGTTTCGCGAGGGTATCGAAATGTAGTGGAGATAATTCAGTAAATAACGCGTGATCCGGGAAAAGTGTAATAAAGAAATAGGCCCAGCGCGCACTGGCTTTCATGTTGAACAGTTTCTTGTCGTGTTTATTACCATACAGCCACGACAGCGTCACCATGGCTTCCGCCGTACCGTTGTAGCCTTCTTCCTCCAGGATGTTCAGATAGGAATGCGCCAGGGTAAAATCATTTAACTCGCGAAGTTTCAGCAGGAAGACGCTCCAGGCTTGTTTCGAACCGAACCGATCGGCCTGATGTAAATTATCAAGCAGGTTTTTTTCGTAAACGGAACGCATGCCGGCATGGGTTTCTTGCTGGGCTAAACGTTCGTAGCAATCGGCGATTTTGCTGTGAATATCCTGCAGGTCATGTTGATACGCGTGGTATCCGGCGTTAACGACCAGTCGATAGGGGGTCTTCTCTTGCAGCGCGACCTGTTGGTGCAAAATCTCCGCTGCACGCTGAAAATAATTTAGCGCAGTAACGGGATCATAAGGAAGCAGGCTATTGTTGTCTGGGTTATTGTATTCGAGGGCCTGCAAGTAGTAGGCGCAGGGCAGGTTTCTCTGAGCACCCAGCTCTGCCAGTAAGGCAAAATGCTGCGGGAGATCGAGCCAGTCAATATCTTTGATGGCTGACTGCCAGTTATTGTTATATTCCAGTGCAGCTACGCTATCGAGTACGGCAATGCCCTGTGCTTCATCTTTTTCAAACCCGAATAATCCCGCGTACTGGAAATAACCGCTGTAGATTCTGGCGGCGTAAAATTCGGTTTGCCTGGCGTTCTGGTGCAAGAAATTATAAATCCACCAGGTGTCCGGGAAGTCCCGTAGCGCAAATTTTAGCGCGTACACGGTGTAGTAATGACTCAGCTTGAGGTTTTCCGCGACCGCACGTTGAATGGTATACCACAGGGCGTCGAGATCGCTCAGATCGTTATAGCAGGTTAACAGCCACTCCAGCGCATGATGACGAGAACTTTGGCTATGCGCCCGCTGGGCAATATCTTCGGCTTTGGCGATAAACGCTTCCCGTTCCGGTGGGTACTCGAGTTCCTTAATACGCAGATCGCGACAGGTGTCCCACCAGATTAATAATTCCAGGTGTTCACGCTCGGCGGCATAAAGATGGCCGCAGGTTGGTGAGGCCAGAAATTCACGAATGCCCTCGTGTGAACCACCCCAGCGTGGCATCTGAAATGGAATGTATTCATCCAGCGCGTAAAATGCGCGCGGAAAAATAGCCAGACACACAGAGAGCCAGTATTCAGCCTCGGCATCGCCCTTGCAATCCGGTAGTACCGCTGGACGCGGTAGATTTGGGCATGCTGCATCTTCCAGAGAAAGCCCGGAAAAGGCCATCAGCGTTTCCATTTCCTGCGGCGAATCCTGATGATATTTGGCTAACACCTGCATCAGCGGTTGCCCGGTGAAATCGGTACCCTCAAGAAATTCAATTAACCAGTCGGGTTGACCGAAGACTTTTGTGTTGGTGCTGGTTAATAAGGCAACCATCCACTGGCGTGGCTCGCAATCGATAGCATTCAATGCGGCAATGACCATTCGCTCGTTGCAGGCCCCGGCGCAAACCCACATTGCGGCAGACGTCTCCTCTGCCCAACCATAGCTACGGTAAAGCCACGCGCGGTGGTTCCAGTACTGGGCTTCGGCAAGCCAGGCGTGAGTCGAGCGCGGGCGGGCGTGCTGCCAGGCTTTGATGAGAGCTAATCCTTGCGGACCTGCATCGACGAGAGCATCCATATCATAAAAACGGTTGCACATTTGGGTCCAGGCGAGGAAGTAACGCTTTTCAGCTTCACGGCTGGTGAAGCTGTCCGTCAGCGCCTGGTTGAAGCGGGCGTCTAGCTCATCGTAGCGCGCTTCGCGCAGCAGTACGGGAATATTGGCGATATGCCAGACGCGTTGCTCGTCAGTATGCGGCAGTTTGCTATTGCACATCTCACGCATTGCGTTGAGTATGCGTTCATCCTGAACCATGGACAGTCCTTTTGGCTACGATGTAGGTGTAAATTCCCTACACTGTAGCCTATAACTGCGAAGCGTGAGATTTTTTTAATTACGCTATCCGACAGGCATCCGCTTCCCAACGATACCCGACGCCGTACACTGCGCGGATAAACGACTGTTCGGCGTCCAGCGACTCCAGCTTGCGCCGCAGGTTCTTGATATGGCTGTCGATGGTGCGATCGGTCACGACCCGGTAGTCATCATAGAGATGGTTAAGCAACTGCTCGCGGGAGAAGACTTTTCCCGGCTCATGCGACAACGTTTTCAGTAGGCGGAACTCCGCCGGGGTTAAGTCGAGCATCTTCCCGCGCCATGACGCCTGAAAACGGCCTTCATCAACGATCAGCGGGCTGGCAGCATCCAGTTGCTGAAGTTCGCGCTGGGGTTTACAGCGGCGCAGTATTGTCTTCACGCGGGCGACAACTTCACGCGGGCTGTAGGGTTTACAGATGTAGTCATCGGCACCGATCTCCAGTCCCAACAGACGGTCAATTTCTTCGATTTTGGCGGTGACCATCATGATCGGCACTTCAGAGAAACGTCGAATTTCCCGGCATAGGGTCAAGCCGTCAGTGCCTGGCAGCATCAGATCCAGCAAAATCAGATCGGGTGGCGTCTGGCGCACGTACGGTAAAACCTGGTCACCGTGGTTGATGAGCGTCGGGGCATAGCTCGCGGCACGCAGGTAGTCGATAAGCAATTGTCCCAGCTTGGGTTCATCTTCCACGATCAGAATACGCGGCGTGTTTTCATCAATGGGTAACTCTGTCATACATCTCTCTGTAAATCGCGTTCCAGCGGTAACTCTACTGTAATGCTTACCCCGCCAAAAGGCGAATGGGCGGCGCGGATATGCCCATTGTGCGCCTCAACAATATTGACGCAAATCGCCAGACCCAGACCGGAGCCTCCGCTGGCGCGGTTACGCGAACCTTCGGTGCGATAAAATCGCTCAAACAGTTTTTGCAGCTGTGCATCGTTTACGCCCGGGGCTGAATCGGCGAAGGTCAGTAAGACCTGGCGCTCGCGCTGTTCGGCGGAAATACGCAGCCCGCCGCCGCTGTCGGTATAACGTAGGCTGTTTTCCAGCAGGTTATTGAACAGTTGCATCAGACGATCCCGGTCGCCAAACACCGTCATGCTGTCCGGCAGCGAGAGTTGTATTGTCAGTCCGCGGCTGGCAAAACGCTCGCGAAACGCGCCGCTTGCGACTTCCAGTAACGGGATCAGATCCAGGGAGGTTTTTTGGTAGGCCAGGGCGCCTTCATCTGACATTGAGAGCTGATGGAGATCGTCCACCAGTTTGGTCAGCGTGCCCACTTCGGCCTGTAAAGAGGCCACCGAATCTGGAGTGAACTGGCGAACGCCATCCTGAATCGCTTCCAGCTCGCCGCGCAACACCGCCAGCGGCGTGCGCAGTTCGTGAGAAATATCGGCCATAAAATCACGGCGCATCTGCTGGTTCTTTTCCAGCGTACTGGCCAACTGGTTGAAATCCTGCGCCAGTTTGCCCAGTTCATCGGTGCTGGTGGGGGCAACGCGGGTGGTGAAATCCCCCGCGGCCAGCCTGTGCGTGCCGTCCACCAGACGCTTGACGGGAGCCAGCAGACTACGCGCCAGTGTAAACGTAGCCAGCGCTGCCAGGATAGTGGAGAGCGCGACGATCAGCCAACTGGTACGGCGCTGCTGTTTATCGAAATTAATATCTGTATTACGCGTTAAGCGTTCTACGGGCGACGCGATGACGGCACCCACTTCGATCCCGTTAACCGTGATTGGGCGGCGCGTGCCGTCGCCGGGAACCGGACCACGTGGGCCGACCAGCACGCGGGCGTTTTGGTCGATGACCCAAAACTGGGTACGCCAGCCGTGCGGCGGCATACCGGGGCCTGGCTTGTCATCGTTGTTGTCGTGTTCAAAAGAACGCAGGATCTGAAAAACAAAACGATCGTTATTGCGCAGAAACCGCCAGTTGCCATGTTGCTGATATTGTTCGCCCAGCGCGTCGCTCAGCATTTGTAGCCGCTGTTCATTGCCGTGTTTGATGTAGTCAATAAATCCGCGTTCGAAGCTTACACGTACGGCCCAGTGCATGCTAATGAGTAGCACAATGCAGGTGGCAAAAATCGCCAGAAACAGTTTGCCGGTTATTCCGGGTCGCCATAACTTCATCAGTTGCTCCTTTTACGCCGTGAAATCACCGCGTTGGTTTGCGTATCGTTTGGCACGCGGGCAAAAATCATCGCTGGCAGCGCGATAATCAGGGCAATGCACAGCCAGGTATACATAAAGACGGTATGGGTGCTGCCGCTGTCGAGAGCGATATGCTGTTGACCAAACATGCCCAACAGCAGGCCAGCGATGGTTACCCCGATACTCATCGACAGCTGCATGATCATCGACAGCAGGCTGTTGCCGCTGCTGGCGAGATCGTCAGGTAAGTCTTTTAAGGTCAGGGTGTTCATCGATGAAAAACGGGTGGAGTTGACCATGCCTTGTAAAAACAGCACGAAGGGCAGCACGTAATACCAGCCGAGCAGGGCGGTGGTCATCAGCAACAGGCAGACCAGCGACAGGCCCAGCGTGGTGGCAACCAGCACCCGACGATAACCAAACCGGTTGACGACCTGAACCACAATACGCTTCATGCCCATGCTGCCCAGTACCATCGGGATCATCATCAGCCCGGCATGAAACGGCGAAAAGCCCAGCCCAATCTGCAAAAACACCGGCGTCATAAACGGTAACATTCCGCTACCAATGCGCCCGACAAAACTGCCAAGCAGGCCTAATGAGAAAGTGGGGGTGCGAAACAGATGCAGACTGAACAATGCGCGCGAGTTGTTGCTGGCGTGTCTGATATACAGAAGGATTGCCAGCACGCCGCAGATAACCAGCGCCGCCAGCGTAATGTCCGAGATCCCGCTGCCTTTGCTGCCATCCAGCGCCAGCGTCAGTGCCGCCATACCAACGGCCAGCAGCATAAATCCCGAAAGATCGAAGCGCCGGGTTTGCAACGTGTAGTTAGGCATCAGCATTAAGGTGGCTATTGCCCCAATAATGCCGACGGGAATGTTAATCAGGAAAATCCAGTGCCAGGACGCATACTCCACCAGAATGCCGCCTAATGCCGGGCCGAGCAACGGGCCAATTTGCCCCGGTAAGGTGACGAAGGTCATGGCCGCCATATACTGTGTGCGCGGGACAATCTTCATCACCGTCAGCCTGCCGACCGGCACCATCATCGCACCGCCGACGCCTTGTAACACGCGGGCCATTACCAGCTCATTGAGCGTGCTGGACCCGGCGCAAAACAGCGATCCCAGCGTGAACAGGATGATGGCGGTGAAGAAAATATTACGTACGCCGATCTTGTCTGCCAGCCAGCCGCTGGCGGGCAGCATCACCGCCACAGTTAAGACATACGACACAATGACCATATGCATATGCAACGGGCTTTCGCCGAGGCTTTTGGCCATTGCAGGCAGCGCGGTATTGACGATGGTGGTATCCAGCGATTGCATAAAAAAGCCGAACGCCACAATCCAAAGCTGCCAGCGGGTGCTGTCGGGAAGTTCTGTCATAAGTCTGCTACCGGGTTGCTGTTTTTACGCGAAAAACGCATCCGCAGACGGTCGAAAAAGAGATACACCACCGGGGTGGTGTACAGCGTCAGCAGTTGGCTCACTACCAGCCCGCCGACGATAGTTATCCCCAACGGCTGGCGCAGTTCCGAACCGTCGCCAGCCGATAGCACCAGCGGCAGCGCGCCAAAGAGTGCTGCCAGCGTGGTCATCATGATGGGACGAAAACGCAGCAGGCAGGCCTGGAAAATGGCTTCTTCCGGCGTCAGCTTGCCGTTTCTCTGCGCCTCAAGCGCAAAGTCGACCATCATGATGGCGTTTTTCTTCACAATGCCAATTAATAGCATGATCCCTATCAGGGCGATTAGGCTGAACGGGGCATTGAACAGTTCCAGTGCCAGTAGCGCACCCACCCCGGCAGAAGGCAGCGTTGAGAGGATAGTTAGCGGATGAACGTAGCTTTCATACAGCATACCCAGCACGATGTAGACCGTGGCGATGGCGGCGATAATCAGGATCACCTGCGAGTTCATCGTATCCTGAAAAACCTGCGCCGTACCGGCAAAACTGCCGCGCACCGTTGACGGGACGCCAAGCTGGGTCATGGTCCGGTTAATGGCTTCTGTGGCCTCAGAAAGTGATGCGCCGGTCGGCAGGTTAAACGACACGGTTGAGGCGGCAGACAGCCCCTGATGGTTCACCGACAGCGGGGCGTTCGCCGGTTGCCATTTAGCAAAGTACGACAACGGGATGGCTTTGCCATCGCTATTAATGACAAACATTTTATCCAGCGCGCTGATGTCCTGGGTGTAGCGCGGGTCGACCTCCATCACCACTTTGTACTGGTTCATCGGCTGGTAGATGGTCGATATTTGCCGCTGACCAAAGGCGTTATTCAGCAGGCTGTTGGCGGCTTCGACGTCGATCCCCAGACGTGACATGGTGTCACGATCGTAGGTCAGACTCATCTCTGCACCGTTGTCCTGCTGATCGGAGTTGACGTCAGCCAGTTGGGGCAGGGTGGCTAACGCTTTACGGATTTTCGGTTCCCATTCCCGTAATGCGGCAAGATCGTCCGACAGCAGCGTGTACTGGTAGCTGGCGTTGGCTTGCCGTCCCCCGACGCGAATATCCTGTACCGCCATCAGAAACAGGTTCGCCCCCGGCTCTTTGGCCAACTTCACGCGCAGCCTGTCGATCACCTGCTGAGCGGTTTGCTGGCGCTCTGCGCGCGGCTTCAGAGTAATAAACATCATGCCGCTGTTAACACGGGAGCCGCCGGTAAAACCGGTGACGTTGTCTACCGCCGGATCGTCACGGATGATCTTCATAAAATCCTGCAACTTTCCGCGCATGGCCTGAAAAGAAATGCTTTGGTCGGCCTGGATCCCCCCCATCAGTACGCCGGTGTCCTGCTCCGGGAAAAAGGTTTTGGGGATGGAAATATACAGCCAGACGTTGAGCGCAATGGTTGCCAGTAATACCACGCCCACCATTCGGGTATGGCGTAACACCCACTGCAGCGAGGTGGCGTAACTTTGTTGCAAGGCAACCAGCACCCGGCCAAATCCTCGCTTACGAGACTGTTCTCGTGGGGCGCTGGATTTGAGCATCCATCCGCACATCATTGGCGTAAGCGTCAGCGAGACCAGCAGTGAAATCCCGATGGCAACCGACAGGGTCACGGCAAATTCCCGCAGTAATCGTCCCGGCAGACCGCCCATTAACAGCAGCGGCAGGAACACCGCCACCAGCGACAGGCTCATGGAAAGTACCGTAAATCCGACTTCGCGCGTGCCTTGTAATGCCGCCTGGAGCGGCTTCATTCCCGCTTCCAGGTGCCGGGATATATTTTCCAGCACCACGATGGCGTCATCGACCACAAACCCGGTGGCAATGGTCAGCGCCATTAGCGACAGGTTGTTCAGACTGAATCCACACAGATGCATGGCGGCAAACGTGCCAATCAGCGAGACGGGCACGGCTACGGCGGGGATCAGCGTCGCGCGCCCGGAGCGCAGGAAAACAAACACCACCAGGATAACCAGCGCCACGGAGATAATCAGCGTCTGTTCCACTTCTTCCAGCGACGCACGAATGGTCGGCGAACGATCCTGGGCAATTTGCAAATCAATGGCGGCCGGGATCAGCGTTTGTAACTCTGGTAATTTGGCCCGGATGCTGTCCACCGTCTGGATGATGTTGGCTTCCGGGAGTTTGCGGATCATCAACAGAATGGCCGGTTTGGCATTGGTCATCCCGGCGTTACGCACGTCCTGCACCGAGTCAGTGATAGAGGCGACGTCACCCAGACGTACGGCCGCACCGTTGTTATAGTGAATAATCAACGGTTGATATTCTGCCGCAGTTTTGAGCTCATCGTTGGTTTGCACCTGCCAGCGGCGGGTTTCATCTTCCAGCGCGCCCTGTGGTTGACGCACGTTGGCGCTATTGATCGCGCTACGCACGTCATCCAGTGAGACACCCTGGTTAAACAGCGCCTGTGGGTTCAGGCCAACGCGCACGGCGGGCAGGGAGCTGCCGCCGACGTCGACGTCGCCAACGCCGTCAATTTGCGCGATGGTTTGCGCCAGCTGTGTCGAGGCGAAATCATACAATTCACCCTGAGAATAAGTATCCGAGGTTAGCGTCAGGATCATGACAGGCGCATCGGATGGATTGGCCTTTCGGTACGTTGGCCGACTGGGCATTCCGCTGGGCAGCAGGCTTTGGGCGGCGTTAATGGCCGCCTGAACGTCCCGCGCCGCGCCGTTGATGTCGCGATCAAACGTAAACTCAAGAATAATGCGCGTGCTGCCAAGCGAACTGCTTGACGTCATTTCATTCACGCCCGCGATACGCCCAAGCGAGCGTTCCAGCGGCGTTGCGACGGACGACGCCATGGTTTCAGGTGATGCTCCCGGCAGCGAGGCGCTGACCATGATCACCGGGAAATCTACCTGCGGCAGCGGCGCGACCGGTAACAGGCGAAAGCCCAGAATGCCGCACAGGGTAATGGCGACGGAAAGGAGAATGGTCGCTACCGGACGATGGATGAAGAGAGCAAAAAATTTCATTTACGCGTCCTCTTCCTGACGCGGGAAGCGGTTTTTCACGTACAGCGACAGTCGGTCAAACAGCAGGTAAATCACCGGGGTGGTAAACAGGGTTAATACCTGACTGACCAGCAGTCCACCGACCATACCAATACCTAATGGGCGGCGTAACTCAGCGCCCACGCCGGTACTTAACATCAGCGGCAATGCTCCCAGCAGAGCCGCCAGCGTGGTCATCAGGATCGGGCGAAAACGCAGCAGGCACGCCTGGAATATGGCGTCGCGCGGTGCCATCCCCTGTTCGCGTTCAGCGGCAAGGGCAAAGTCAATCATCATGATGGCGTTTTTCTTGACGATACCGATCAGCAAAATAATACCGATGATCGCAATAACGTCCAGTTCACTACCGGCAATCATCAATGCCAGCAGTGCCCCGACGCCCGCCGTCGGCAGCGTGGAGAGAATGGTGATTGGGTGAATAAAGCTCTCATACAGCACGCCGAGCACGATATACATTGCGACGACCGCCGCCACAATCAGCCAGATTGTGTTGCCGAGCGCGGCCTGGAAGGCCAGCGTACTGCCCTGGAACTGGGTGGTAATACTTGACGGCAGGTCCAGCGTTTTTTCCGCCTGCAGTATTGCCTCTACCGCATCGCCCAGCGAGTGGTCATCTGGCACGTTGAACGAGATGGTGGTGACCGGGAACTGATCGAGATGGTTTATCGACAGCGGGGCAAAACGCTGCTCAATGCTGGCGATGGTGCTAAGCGGGACGATCCCACCGTCGCTGCTGGTCAGGCGAAGGGAGTCCAACGCGGAAAGCCCCGGCGTACTGGCGGTATCATGTTCCAACACCACCCGATATTGGTTTGCCTGGGTGTAGATGGTTGAAATCAGCCGCTGTCCGAAAGCGTTATACAGCGCGTTATCGACATCTGCCATGCTGATGCCTAAACGGCTGGCGCTGTCGCGATTAACATTTACATACGCCACCAGTCCCTGGTCCTGCCAGTCACTGCTGACGTCAGACAGTTGTGGCAACTGCTGCAGTTTTTCCAGTAGCTGCGGCACCCAGGTGCTGAGAGCGTCCAGCGAGGTGGCCTGCAGCGTAAACTGATACTGGGTGCGGCTCACCTGCGTATCAATGGTCAGATCCTGGGTAGGCTGGAGATAGAGGTCGACGCCGGGCACGTTATCCACTGCATCCTGCAGGCGAGCGATGACCTTTTGCACGCGGTCATCGCGTTCATTCAGCGGCTTAAGGTTAATTTGCAGGCGCGCGCTGTTCAGCGCCGGGTTGGTGCCATCAACGCCGACGAACGCGGTCAGGCTTTCTACTGCCGGGTCTTTAAGGATCACATCAGAGACCTGACGCTGGCGTTGAGCCATGCTGGCAAATGAGCTGGACTGCGGTGCCTGCAATGTGCCCTGAATAATGCCGTTATCCTGGATCGGGAAGAAGCCCTTCGGGATAAAGATCCACAGCATCACGCTTAATGCCAGCGTGCCGAGCGCGACGCCAAGCGTCAGCCACGGGTGGTTAAGCACTTTTGCCAGCCAGTGACCGTACCCGGCAATGACGCGCTCGAACATTCTTTCCGAGGCACGGGAGAAGCGGTTTTGCTTGCGCAATGACGCCTGGCTGAGCATGCGGGCGCACATCATTGGCGTGAGCGTCAGTGATACGACGGCGGAAATCAAAATCGCCACCGCCAACGTGACGGCGAACTCGCGGAATAATCGCCCGACGATATCGCCCATAAACAGCAGCGGGATCAGCACCGCGATCAGGGAAAACGTCAATGAGATGATAGTAAAACCAATCTCGCCTGCGCCTTTAAGGGCGGCGGTCAGCGGTTTTTCCCCTTTTTCGATATAGCGCGAAATATTCTCGATAACCACAATCGCGTCATCGACCACAAACCCCGTGGCGATGGTCAGCGCCATCAGCGTCAGGTTATTGATCGAGAAATCGAGGAATACCATTACCGCAAAGGTACCTATCAGCGATAGCGGTACGGCGACCGCGGGAATAATCGTGGCCGGTATATTGCGCAGGAACAGGTAAATGATCATCACCACCAGCGCAATCGCCAGCATCAGTTCAAACTGGGTGTCGGAAACGGAAGCGCGAATGTTGGTTGTACGATCCGAAAGTACCGTGACATTGACCGATTTTGGCAGGCTTTCTGTTAGCGCAGGCAGCATCTGGCGAATGCTGTCCGCGGTGGAGATAATGTTCGCACCAGGCTGGCGCTGAACGTTCATCACGATAGCTTGTTGCTTATTGGCCCACGCGCCCAGCCAGCTGTTTTCCGCCCCTTGCTCGACGGTTGCGACATCGCCGAGGCGCACTGGCGCACCGTTTTTATAGGCAATGATTAACTGACGATATTCATCGGCAGACTGCATCTGGTCGTTGGCGGACAGGGTGACGGCGCGCGTCGGGCCATCCAGGCTACCTTTGGCTGAATTGACGTTGGCGCCGGTGATGGCGGTGCGGACGGTTTCGCTGGTCAGCCCTAACGCGGCAATGGCCTGTGCGTTAAGTTTTACGCGCACGGCGGGACGTTGTCCGCCAGACAGTGTAACCAGGCCCACGCCGGAGACTTGAGAGATTTTCTGCGCCACGCGGGTTTCGACCATATCTTCCACCTGCGTCATGGGCATGGCGGTAGAGGTCACCGCCAGCGTCATGATCGGCGGATCCGCCGGGTTCACTTTGCTGTACACCGGTGGGTTGGGCAGATCGCTTGGTAATAAATTGGTGGCGGCGTTAATCGCGGCCTGGACTTCCTGTTCGGCGACGTCCAGCGGTAACGTAAGCTGAAACTGCAATGTCACCACGGATGCACCACCGGAGCTTTGTGAGGACATCTGTTTTAGACCCGACATCTGCCCAAACTGGCGCTCAAGCGGAGCAGTCACGGCGGAGGTCATCACATCCGGGCTGGCGCCAGGGTAGAGTGTCACCACCTGAATGGTCGGGTAATCCACTTCCGGCAACGCTGCGATGGGCAGGAAGCGATAGCCTATAATCCCGGCGAGTAGAATCGCCACCATCAGCAGCGTGGTGGCAACAGGGCGCAGAATAAACAGGCGGGATGGGCCGCCGGTGTTGTCCGGAGGTAACGCCTGCATCAGGAGCGTGCTCCTTTTTTGCCGTACTCGCGTGCGGTGGGTTTATCGTTTGTGGCCGTGGCGCTATGCGCCTCTACAACGTCAACTTTTGCCCCTTCCGTCAGGCGGTCAATACCGTCGGTGACGACGCGATCGCCCGCCGACAGCCCGGCGGTAATTACCACTTTTTGACTGTCCTGAATGCCCGGTTTGACCAGATGTTTACTGACTTTATTCTCTGTATTCAGCACCCAGACAAAGTGACCTTCATTGCCCATTTGTAAGGCGGCAGTGGGGATCACGATGGCGTTTTGCTCGGTGGCGACCAGCATGCGGGCGTTAACGAACTGGTTCGGAAACAGCGTGTCATCCTGATTGTTGAAGCGAGCCTTCGCTTTGATGGTGCCGGTGGTGGCATCAATCTGGTTGTCGAGGCTCAGCAGTACGCCTTCACTGAGTTTCTGCGAATTGGTGCGATCCCAGGCTTCGACCTTCAGCGGGTTGCCCGTTTTTTGCGCCCGTAGCACGGTCGCAATATCGTTTTCTGGCAAGGTGAAGATCAGGTCGATGGGATGGGTTTGCGTAATGACGACAATCCCGGTGGTATCACCGCTGGATATTTGGTTACCCACGTCGACCAGTTTCAGGCCGACACGGCCATCGACAGGGGCGGTGATGCGACTCCAGTCGAGCTGCAACTGGGCGCTGGCGACGCTGGCTTCATCGGCTTTGATCGTCCCTTGCGTTTCGTTCACCAATGCCTGCTGAGCATCCAGTTCCTGACGGGAGACCAGATTGGTTTTCACCAGTTGCTGATAGCGGGCCAGGTCGCGACGGGCATTTGCCAGCGTCGCGGTATCTTTGGCTAACTGTCCCTGCGCCTGGGCAAGGGCGACTTTGAACTGGCTGGGGTCTATTTCAGCCAGCAGGTCGCCGGCTTTGACCTGCTGTCCTTCCTGAAAGTGTAACGCGATGAGCTGACCGTCTACCCGACTGCGAACCGTTGCGGTATTCGCGGCCGTCACGGTGCCCAGTCCCGTCAGGTAACGTGGAACGGCTTGTTCATTGGCGGTGGCAACCTGCACGGGGGCTAGCGGACCAGAACTCATTCCGCGACGCCCTGAGCCTGCGGCGTGCTGTGCTTGCCCGGTTGCACCGGGGGCGTTCCCCTGAGATTCACTGCGACTGTGCCAGAACCAAAATGCGGCGATGGCCGCCACGACGGTCACGATTGCTATCACCCAGCGGGATTTGTTACTGCCTTTCATTGTTATAAGTTTCTCATCCTGAAACGTTTCGCGTAATGATACTAGTTTAGCCAGCGATCAAGGGCGAAAGATGGAGGAATTATGAAACACTGTCGGGATTCGTCTGAATGGCGGTGCGGCTTTGCGAGGCGTTACGCAACAATGGGCGGTGAAAATCGCCAACGCGAAAGAGTGCGCTAGAGTGCGGACAAGGCAAAAGGAGGTCAGCCAGAGATTTCAGCCGGACGCTGAAACGGGAAAGCCCCTCCCGAGGAAGGGGCCAAAATAAGGAAAGGGTTATGATGAAGTACGTCATCATACTGGTGATACTCTTAGTGATTAGCTTCGCGGCTTACTAAGACACCAGGGGAGGGGAAACCCTCCCTAACCCTCACTCCTGACCATAAGCCACAGTCACGATGATGTCAATACGCACACTTTTCAGCCTGCGAGCCGCTTAGCGGAAAACCACTTCTGCCCAGCGTGCCAGACCGGCAGTCACCGAGCCGAAATCATCGCCACCGGCGATAGGGATCCCCGGCAGCTGTTCGGCGAGCGCTTTTTTGATAAGCGGTGAGCGTGCACTGCCACCGGTCAAATAAATAACATCCGGTTTTTCCTGGGCATTATCCAGCGCCAGCTGCACCTGCTCCAGAATACGAGCCAGTGGCTGATTGAGCGCCGCCTCCAGCCCCTGTTGACTGATTGCAGTCGCCAGTTCATCACTGATAAACGGCAGAGCCGCGTTGACGTTTGCCTGTGCGGAAAGCGCAATTTTGCTTTCTTCTGCGCTGCGTACCAGCCGGTAGCTCAGACGCTCGCGCCAGACTTTGAGCAGCAGAGCGACTTTATCGGCTTCTTTCGCGTCGCGGATCAGATCGTTTAACAAGCGTCCGTTGGCGGTACTGTAAAAATCACTTTGGGCAGGAACGTCGTTAATGGCGATGGCGTTCCACCACGGCAGAATAGGTAAGGCGATGCCTTTTTCGGTTTCGCCTCCCATGCCGAGCAATGGCATCAGGTGTTTAAAGGCCAGCGCGATGTCCAGATCGTTACCGCCTACGCGACAGCCACTGTGGCCTAAGAGGCTGGTTTCGCGATCGGCGCGCTGATGCCACTGCGGACCCATCAGCAGCAACGAGCAGTCGGTGGTACCACCGCCGATGTCCACCACCAGTACGCGTTTCTCGTCTTGCAGCGTGGCTTCATAATCCAGTCCCGCCGCGACCGGCTCGTACTGAAACACCACATCCTGGAAACCGGCGCGTTTGGCCGCACGCTCAAGAATACCTTGTGCCTGGGCGTTGGCGTCGTCGCCGCCTAACCCCTGGAAGTTGATCGGACGACCGATAACGGCCTGGGTGATCGCTTCGGGTAGCTGGTTTTGTGCCTGGTTGCGGATGTGCAGCATCATCGCGCAGACTAAGTCTTCAAATAGCGCAACCTGCTGCGGTTTCAGGCCGCTGGCACCTAAAAACGATTTTGGTGATTTAACGAAGTAGACTTCTTCCGGGTCATCAATATATTGGCCCAGTGATGCCAGACCAAACTGCACGCTATTGGCGTTCACATCGATGTCTTCTTCGCGATTAAAGCGCACCGCACGACGCAGTAATGCCTGCGTTTCGTCATCCGTTGCCGGGACATCATGATGGCGATACAGCCACTCGCTGACCGCTTCACGCGTCGGGGCGCACAGCATGGAGGGCAGTAGCGTGCTGTCATTTTCCATTTTGAGCAATTGCGGCTGCCCGTCACGCATGACGGCCACTGAACAGTTCGCCGTACCATAGTCAAAACCAATAAACACCGTAAAGCTCCCCAGGGCAGTCAAGAAGGGGCGAGACTTTAGCGAAATGTTGTCGTCCCGACAACTGGAATATGAAAGCAAGGCGCATCGGCGGAATAGCATTTATGCTGTAGGCTGGTAAAAAAAAGGACGCGGACATGTATACACTGAACTGGCAATCGCCCTATGACTGGCCCTGGATGCTGGGGTTTCTCGCTGACCGTGCCGTGGATGGCGTAGAAACTGTAGGCACATTGACGTATGCAAGAAGCCTGGCGATTGGCCAGCATCGTGGGGTGGTGAGTGTTGTCCCGGATCTGGAGGCCAACGTGCTGCAGGTAACGTTAAGCCCGGGACTTCAGCCCGTTGCCCGCGAGTGTCTGGCCAAAATGGCGCAGTTGTTCGATCTGAACTGCTGTCCGCAGCACGTTGTAAGCGCATTGGGGCGTCTGGGGGCCGCACGCCCTGGATTGCGTCTACCGGGATCGGTTGATGCGTTCGAACAGGGCGTTCGCGCGATTTTAGGTCAGTTGGTCAGCGTGGCGATGGCGGCAAAACTGACGGCGAAGGTGGTGCATCTGTATGGCGATAGGCTTGCCGACGCACCAGAGTACGTGTGCTTTCCTACCCCTGAGGCGCTGGCCGCCGCACAACCGCTGGAGCTGAAAGCGCTGGGCATGCCACTTAAACGTGCGGAAGCGCTGATTCACCTTGCCCGGGCGGCGCTGGATGGCACGCTTAAGCCTGTTGCCCCGCCTGATATCGAGCTGGGGGTGAAGCAGTTACAAACGTTTCCAGGCATTGGGCGCTGGACGGCCAATTACTTCGCGTTGCGCGGGTGGCAGGCGAAGGACATTTTTCTTCCCGATGATTACTTGATTAAACAGCGTTTTCCAGGCATGACGCCGGCGCAAATCCGGCGCTACGCAGAGCGCTGGAAGCCCTGGCGTTCCTACGCGCTACTGCATATCTGGTATACGGAAGGCTGGCAACCATCAGTTGATGGCGAAATTGCTGGTGTTGAGTAGCAACTCCAGCGGTTGGGCGTCGGCAATAATATCGCCAAAAATCATATCAATACCGATGCCAGACAGGGCATCCATAATCAGCGGCATGTTTACCGGTCCAGCGATAGTTTTGATATCCAGACGTTGTGCGTGGCTCTGAATAATGGAAACCCACATTTCGTCCGTCAGATTGCCGTGCGCACTGGCGCTCAGTTCGCTGTCAAGTAACAGGTAATCAGCGACGTGATACTTGAGATTGTCAAAGACCTCTAAATCGCGACCGACCTGGCTTAAAATGATGCGACAACCCACCTGGCGTAATCGTTGCATGGCGGGCATGGCCTGTGTTGGATGCGTTTTCATCACGTCTACCGGTACGCTCAGATGCAATAAACGAGGCGGAAGCGGACTGTTTTCCATCAATGCCAGCAGTTCATCAACCAGCACGGGATTGAGCAACCCGGCGGCGGAAAGGGGCAGGGCAACGCTAAGCCCTTTACCGGCAACAGCGGAGGCAGAATGCTGGAAAAATTCAGTAAAGACCCGACGGTCGAGGGCATGATTGAGTGCAGGATCGACCAGACCGGCGCGGAAAGCCTGCTCCTCAATGACGTCGCCTTCGCTGTTCCATAAGCGCAGCGACAACAGCCAGAAGCTAAAGGTCTCAGGAACCCGTGGAGACGCGATGCCGTGGGCGATCATCAATATTGGGTTATGGGTAATGATGTTGCGTTGTTCATCGGGTGACAGTATCCCTCGCGTCGCAGGCATCTGGCTCTGCTGGGGTTCATAGACGCATACCCGCCCACGTCCGCTATTTTTGGCCGCGTAGCAGGCAATATCTGCCTGCGACATCACCTCGGTGGCGATACGATTTTTGTCATCAATTAGCGTGATCCCGGCACTGGCGCCAATACGGTGTAAGCGGCCTTCCCATGTAAAGTGGTAATCATTGATGGCGCTAATGACGCGACCCGCGATAAACCGGGCACTTTCGATATTACAATCTGGCAGCAGCAAGCCGAACTCATCGCCGCCAAGACGCGCCAGCACATCGCTGGTGCGCAGCATGCTCAGCATCAGAGAAGACAGCTCGCGCAGCAAGGCATCTCCCGCCGCATGACCGGCGCTATCGTTGACGGCTTTAAAACGATCCAGATCGATGAAGACCAGCGCGTGACGCTGATGGGAGTTGTGTACCGTATGCAGCAATTGTTTCAGATGGTTTTCGAAGCTGACCCGGTTGGCCAGATGCGTGAGGTCATCATGCGATGCGCTGTAACTGAGTTGACGCAACATCTTACGTGATTCGGTGACATCCTGAATCACCAACACGGAGCCAATGCTACCGCCGTCGAGGGTGCTGAGCGGCGTGATACTGTACTGAATATCGTAGCTGGTGCCGTTACGACAATGCAGGACCACTTCTTGCTCAATAGCCGTGCGCGACATGTCGGCGCTGTAGATATTTTCCATTAGCGGGCCGTTATCACCGAAAGTAATACGCAGCACCGTGAGCAACGGGATCCCTAATGCGCTCTCTTGCGACCAGCCGCTCATTTTCTCGGCCACCGGATTCATAAAGGTGATTTTCAGGTCGACGTCGATACAAATCACCGCTTCACCGATGGAATCCAGCGTAATATGCAAACGCTCTTTTTCCTGATACAGCGCCTCGTGGAGTTGCTTCACTTCGGTCATGTCGAGATTGATACCGAGCAAACGTTCCACTTCGCCGTCTTTATTCAGCACCCGGTTAGCCAACGAGCGGATATGCCGAATGCCGTCTTTGACCGCAATGCGGAATTCAAGTTTGAAAGGAACACGTGCCGCCAGCGAATCGCGAATCACGCTTTCGGCATGTTCGCGATCTTCAGGAACCACGCAGTCATACCAGACTTGCCAACTGGGTTTGATGTGCGCAGGGACCTCATAAAGATCGAACATGCGCTTATCCCAGCTGATTACGTCAGGCTGCAATTCCCATTCCCAGATGCCAATGCCGCCTGCTTCATTCGCCAGCGTAATACGTTCCATTAACCGCTTATTGATCCACTCCGTGTGTTTCAGGTCGTTAATGTCCTCAACTTGGGCAATAAAGTAGAGCGGGGTGTTATCGCTATGACGTACCAGTGAAACGGCCAGCAGTGCCCAGACCACCTCGCCTGCACGGGTGTAATAGCGTTTTTCCATTGAATAACTATTGATTTCACCGCGCGACAGCATTTGCAGCTGCTCAAGGTCGTTATTCAGATCTTCCGGCCAGGTTAACTGCTGGAAGGTCAGCGAGCGCAGCTCTTCCTGGCTGTAACCCAGAAAATGACACAAGGCTTTATTGGCCTGTAGCCATTGCCCCTCGGTGCCCACCAGCGCCATGCCGATAGCGGAGTATTCCATGGCGTTGCGAAAACGCGTTTCGCTCTCTGAAATGTGTTTACGTTCGGCACGAAACGCGTACATGACCATGGTCATCATGTTTGCCGGTAACAGAATCATCAAAAACGGCAGCCACGGCATGCTGGACATGACAAACGTTTTCGAGGTGGAGAGCAGTGAAGGGTCGGCGGCCAGCATTAGCGAGACCATCATTACGGTGCTGAGGAAAATCAGAAACGCTTCCATGCGCGGCAGACGCACGGCACTCCACATCAGCAAAACGATCACGCAGGTAAACGGCCATGGAAGATACATCATCGACAGCCAGCTGAACGCTAAAGTTACCAGTAGGGTGATGAGCGTTTCCAGCAATAAACGGGGATCGCGGTGACGCAGCAGATAGTGCGGCTTAAACAGCAAACCTAACGGTACCAGCGCGAGCGCGCCGATGGACTCAGAAAGCACCCAAATTAGAAACGTATTTAACGACGTTTCACCTGGAAGCAGCAGCCACATCAAAAAACCGCCCAGCAGCGGCGGGACCACGGCACTACCGAATGCCAGACGCGCCCAGTCGTTAAGATTTTGTAAGGGATTGTACCAGGGCAACAGCCTGCGCAATAACATGGCGCCCGCAACGGCCTCAATAATATTGATGGCAGTGTAGGTGAAATTCAGCGTGTCGGTCGGGAAGAACAACAAAGAGGCACCGATGCTGCCCAGGGAGCATGCCAGCGCGATCCCCGGCCACATCTTTCCTGCATGACGGTAAAAAGCCACCATCATAATTGAGGTCGGGAACCACAGCGGCGCTAGCTGCGTGCCGTAACGGGACAGCTCCAGCGAGAACAACGTAAAGATGAATGCCACCAGACCTAAACTGGCCAGGCGCAGTAGAGGATGCGGTAAGGTAACTAAAACATGTTGGGATGGTTTACTCATTACCGCTTTACCCGAATAGCCGATGTCGCCGTGGCGAAGATGCCGGAAGCATCATGTTTAATCTGTGATTATGCTAGTACAAACATTTTACAATTTATACGCCAGCTGCTCATAAAATAACACTCTCAAGCTATTAATTCCTAAGGTGGGTGAATAAATTTTGTGCCTGCTTTAAAACTGACCATTTTAATTTGCGACAGGGACTGCATTGGTGCAGCCTGGGCTGGCGTCGCGCCGCTGAAATCCCTATAATTGCCGCGTTTGGCGTTTCGACGCCCCCTTCCTAACATCCAGGTTAATCAGGTCGCTAAATTTATGACTGATCAGTCTCATCAGTGCGTCATTATCGGCATTGCCGGCGCATCGGCTTCCGGCAAGAGTCTTATTGCCAGTACTCTCTATCGCGAATTGCGTGAACAAGTGGGTGACGAACATATTGGCGTTATTCCCGAAGACAGTTATTACAAAGATCAAAGCCATCTGTCGATGGAAGAACGTGTAAAAACCAACTACGACCATCCGAACGCGATGGATCACAGCCTGCTGTTCCAGCATCTGCAAACGCTGAAACGCGGCTCGGCGATTGAATTACCTGTCTACAGCTATGTTGAACACACGCGTACGCAAGAGACTATTCATATTGAACCCAAAAAAGTGATTATCCTCGAAGGCATTTTGCTGCTGACGGATGCACGTTTGCGTGACGAGATGAATTTTTCTATTTTTGTAGATACCCCGCTCGACATTTGTCTGATGCGCCGTATCAAGCGGGACGTCAACGAGCGCGGCCGCTCGATGGATTCGGTGATGGCGCAATACCAGAAAACTGTGCGTCCAATGTTCCTGCAATTTATTGAACCCTCAAAACAATACGCCGATATCATCGTGCCGCGCGGGGGTAAAAACCGCATTGCCATCGATATTCTGAAGGCGAAAATCAGTCAGTTCTTTGAATAAGTTCAGCGAATTGTGTACCGTTCAGTAATAACCTGGTTCACCCTTAACGCACCTGGCGTTAAGGGGTTGAAGCACGAAAGGAGAAAGTGCCATGCGTTTATGTGACCGAGATATTGAAGCCTGGTTGGATGCAGGTCGTCTGTCGATCAATCCACGTCCTCCTGTCGAGCGTATTAATGGCGCAACAGTAGATGTGCGTCTTGGCAATAAATTTCGTACGTTCCGCGGTCATACGGCAGCGTATATCGATTTGAGCGGGCCGAAGGATGAAGTTAGCGCCGCGCTGGATCGCGTGATGAGTGATGAAATTGTCCTTGCCGAAGGCGAAGCATTTTTCCTGCATCCCGGCGAGTTAGCGTTGGCCGTAACCTTTGAATCCGTCACGCTTCCGGCAGATTTGGTTGGCTGGTTAGACGGCCGTTCGTCGCTGGCGCGTCTGGGCCTGATGGTTCACGTGACCGCGCACCGTATCGATCCGGGCTGGTCAGGGTGCATTGTGCTGGAATTTTATAACTCCGGGAAATTACCGCTGGCCTTGCGTCCGGGCATGCCGATTGGTGCGCTGAGTTTTGAACCGCTCTCCGGTCCGGCTGCGCGTCCCTACAATCGCCGCCAGGATGCGAAGTATCGCGACCAGCAGGGCGCAGTAGCCAGCCGGATTGATAAAGACTGATTTATTTTCAGTCCTTTGGGGATAGCATGAGACGATTTCTGACGACGCTGATGATTCTCCTGGTCGTGCTGGTGGCCGGTTTTTCTGCGTTAGTAATGTTGGTGAATCCCAATGATTTTCGCGCGTATATGGTGAAGCAGGTTGCTGCACGTAGCGGATATCAATTGCAACTGGACGGCCCACTGCGTTGGCACGTTTGGCCCCAGCTTAGCATCCTCTCTGGACGCATGGTGTTAACGGCTGAAGGGGCCAGCGAACCGCTGGTTCGTGCCGACAATATGCGTCTGGACGTCGCGTTATGGCCGCTGTTGAGCCACCAGCTCAGTGTGAAGCAGGTGATGCTCAAAGGTGCTGTTATTCAGCTGACGCCGCGGACCGAAGCGGTGCGTGGCGAAGATGCGCCCATTGCCCCGAAAGACAATACGTTGCCCGATGTCGCCGAAGACCGTGGATGGTCGTTTGACATCGCGCGTCTGCGCGTTGCCGACAGCGTGCTGGTATTCCAGCATGAAGACGATGAACAGATTACGGTTCGCGACATTCACCTGGAAATGGAACAGGACACCCAGCATCGCGGTACCTTTGACTTCTCTGGTCGCGTAAACCGCGATCAGCGCGATCTGGCCTTAGCCTTTAACGGTAGCGTTGATGCTTCTGACTACCCGCATAACCTGGCGGCCAATATCGAGAAGCTCAGTTGGCAGTTACAGGGAGCCGATCTGCCGCAGCAGGGGATTCAGGGGCAGGGTAAGCTGCAGGTTCAGTGGCAGGAAGAGAATAAACAGCTCGCGTTTAACCAGATTGCGTTGACGGCCAACGACAGCACGCTGTCCGGGCAAGCCCGTGTGTCGCTATCTGATAAACCGGACTGGAGCGTCGATCTGCGCTTTGGTCTGCTCAATCTGGATAACTTGCTGGTGCAACGCGACGCCGCGGCGGCAACGAGCGGCGAGGTGCAACAGGGGCAAAGCCAGTCAACGCTCGCTCGACCGGTGATTGCGTCCCAGGTCGATGCCGTGTCGTATCAGGGGCTCAGGGGTTTTTCCGCAGATATTGCGCTACAGGCAGACAAAGTTCTGTGGCGTAAAATGGCCTTTGATAACGTTTCAGCCAAAATGGCGAATCAGTCAGGCTTGCTGAGTATCACTGAATTGCAGGGGACGAGTGAGGGTGGGCTGATTTCGCTTCCCGGCAAGTTGGATGCCAGAAAGGCGCAGCCGCACGCAGTCTTTCATCCGCGTCTGGAAAACGTCGAAATCGGTACCATCCTGAAAGCCTTTAACTATCCGATTGCGCTTACCGGCAAGCTGTCGCTGGCGGGCGATTTTTCCGGTTCTGATATTGACGCGCAGGCGTTCCGTCACAGCTGGCAAGGGCAGGCCCATGTTGATATGAGCGACACACGCATGGAAGGGATGAACTTCCAGCAGCTGGTACAGCAGGCCGTTGAGCGCAGCGGCGGCGACGTGAAGTCTCAGCAGAGTCTGGACAACGTGACCCGACTGGATCGTTTTGTCACCGAGCTGTCGCTGGATAACGGCAAGGTGTCGTTGGATGAGATGGAAGGGCTGTCTTCCATGTTAGCGCTTTCCGGTAAAGGGACGCTGGATCTGGTTGAGCAGACGTGTGACACGCAGTTTAACGTGCGTGTGTTGGGCGGCTGGGATGGGGAAAGCAAACTGATTGACTTCCTGAAAGCCACGCCGGTTCCGCTGCGTATTTATGGGCCATGGCAGGCGTTGAACTATAACCTGCAGGTGGACCAGCTGCTGCGTAAGCATGTACAGGATGAAGCGAAACGTCGGCTGAACGACTGGGCCGATCGCAACAAAGAGTCCCGTAGCGGCAAAGATGTGAAAAAACTGCTGGATAAACTCTGACGGATAATGCCGGATGACGGCGCGAGAGCGTCTCATCCGGCACGTCACCTACACTTCGTAATCCATCTCTTCGTCATTAGTGTGCAGCGGTATTAACTGGACCTTTTGCACCCGGTGGTTTTCCACCTGCAACGTTTTCAGTCGATAGTCGCCCACCTGCACTTCTTCCCCGGTTTTCGGTATACGCTGCAAATATTCCATCAACAGCCCGGCAATGGTGTGATATTCCCGTTTCTCATCAAGGGGAATCGGGACGTATTGCACCAGATCTTCCAGCGGCATATGCCCGTTAGCCGTCCATGAACCGTCAGCATTTTTCTGAATGTCGTGGCGGGCGTCGATCTCTTCCACTTCATTCGGCAGGTTTCCGGCGATGGTTTCCATCACGTCGCTCAGCGTCACAAGTCCCTCTACGGAACCAAACTCATCCGCCACAAACGCAAAGTGGGTGCGGGCATTACGGAACTGCTCCAGCGCCGGCAGTAGCGGCAGGGTCTCCGGGAATACCAGCGGCTGGCGGATCAAGGCGCGTAGATCGAGCGGTTCGCCGCGCAGCGACTGTTGCAGCAGGTCGATGACGTGTACCACTCCGAGCAGTTCTTCCTGCTCATCTTCTCCGGTGACCACCAGACGCGTGTGCTGGTTTTTCTCCAGCAGGGCGCGGATCTCCGCTTCGGGTGCGTTAAGGTCGATATGCTCAATATCATGGCGCGAGGTCATAATGCTGCTGACGGTGCGCTGATTCAGATTCAGCACACGTTCAATCATCCGGCGCTCCTGCGGGGCAAAAATCTGACCTTCATGATGATCGGCCAGCATGGCTGCTGTTTCAGCATCCAGTTCGGCATCTTCTTTTTGTCCACTCAGCAGACGCATCACCGCCTCAGCGGTACGCTGGCGCAGGGTATGATTGGCTGACAGAAAACGGCGGCGGTTGAAGATGGCCAGCTGATTTAATGCCTCAATCATGACCGAGAAGCCGATAGCCGCGTACAGGTAGCCTTTTGGAATGCGGAAACCAAACCCTTCGGCGACCAGGCTGAAGCCGATCATCAGCAGGAAGCTAAGACACAGAATAACGATGGTAGGGTGGCTGTTGACAAAGCGGGTCAACGACTTGCTGGCCAGCACCATCAGACTAATGGCAATAATGACGGCGGCCATCATCACGGCCAGATGATCGACCATCCCGACGGCGGTGATCACCGAGTCGAGCGAGAAGATGGCATCCAGCACCACGATTTGTGCGACCACGCCCCAAAACTTCGCGCCTTTACGCTGGGTGGGGTTATCGCTGTCTTTCCCCTCCAGCCGCTCATTGAGCTCCATCGTGGCTTTGAACAGCAGGAAGAATCCCCCGAAGAGCATGATCAGGTCCCGTGCGCTAAAGCTCAGATCCCGAATGCTAAACAGCGGGGTGGTCAGCGTGACCAGCCAGGAGATTGAGGCCAGCAGCAGCAGACGCATCACCATCGCCAGCAGGAGCCCGGTAATACGCGCCTTGTCCCGCTGGGCTGGAGGTAATTTCTCCGCGAGGATGGCAATAAAAACAAGATTATCAATGCCAAGAACAAGTTCGATCACGATTAGCGTGACGAGTCCGGCCCAGATTGACGGATCGGCAATCCATTCCATAGTAAAAATGATACCCATAGTTGTATGACAATTGTCACAATTCGATCATGGATAAAGCCAGCGAAAAATGCAATGCCGGGAACGGATTTCTCTGTTATTGATATCCGGCAGTCAGTCGAGAAATAGCCTTAATGTTACTGCAGGAAATAATTTTTTAACGCGACATATATTTAGGAAATATCGCAGGTGGTCTTTTTTTATATTAGCACTGTCAATATCAATAAAATCCTAAAAATATTCAAATTTCATTCTTAATATTAATCTTAAAAGCAAGAGGTAGCGGCGTTGTTATCTTGCCTGCTATTCCTTTAGCTGCAACAATTCTTTCAGTATATAACAAGATGCCTATTTCTTCTTTGCTCCGTGCTGCATTTTCTGATGTGACGCGGAGAAGGGTATGGCGAAAATAAAGGGGAAGGTAAAAATTTAAATTAATCAGTGCATTGGTAGCTAACAAAGCCAGGGGCGGTAGCGTGCCTGGCCGCCTGATGAACAGCCTGATTTATTCAGTCAACAGACCGAAGATGAATTCAATATTTTTAGGATTGATGCCAGTTAAATTTCGTTTCAATTAACGGCAAGGTAAATGTGAACAGGTGAAACTGCCATTTAGAAAGCACGTGATAATGACTCTGCCAAAGTGATAAATAATCAATGATGAAATCCAAAATTAAATTGATACCCGTCCTGGTGTCGGTGATCTTGATAAACGGTTGTACCGTACTACCGGGCAGCAATATGTCGACGATGGGTAAAGACGTGATTAAGCAGCAGGACGCTGATTTCGATCTCGACCGTATGGTGAATGTTTATCCACTGACGCCCCGACTGGTAGAACAATTACGCCCACGGCCAAACGTCGCCCAACCCAATACTTCGCTGGACCAGGAGATTTCCGGGTACCAGTATCGCGTTGGCCCGGGCGATGTCCTGAATGTGACCGTCTGGGACCATCCGGAACTGACCACGCCGGCGGGGCAATACCGCAGCTCCAGTGATGCCGGCAACTGGGTTCAGCCCGATGGCACCATGTTTTATCCCTACATTGGCAAAGTCAACGTGTCCGGGAAAACGTTGGCAGAAATCCGCAGTGATATTACCGGGCGCTTAGCGAAGTACATTGCTGACCCGCAGGTGGACGTTAATATCGCCGCTTTCCGCTCGCAGAAGGCTTACGTCTCCGGGCAGGTGAACAAATCCGGCCAGCAGGCCATTACCAACGTACCGTTAACCATTCTCGACGCCATTAATGCCGCTGGCGGCCTGACCGAGGCGGCGGACTGGCGTAACGTCGTGCTGACCCATAACGGTCAGGAGCAGCGAATTTCCCTGCAGGCACTGATGCAAAATGGCGATCTCAGCCAGAACCGACTGCTTTACCCAGGCGACATCCTGTTTGTTCCACGCAACGACGATCTGAAAGTCTTCGTAATGGGGGAAGTGAAGAAACAGAGCACCCTCAAAATGGACTTCAGCGGTATGACGCTAACCGAAGCGTTGGGCAATGCGGAAGGGATCGACCTGACCACCTCCAATGCCAGCGGCATCTTCGTCATTCGACCATTGAAAGGCGAGGGCGCACGCAACGGCAAGATTGCCAATATTTATCAGCTCGATATGTCCGATGCCACCTCTCTGGTGATGGCGACGGAATTCCGCCTTCAGCCTTACGACGTGGTGTATGTCACTACAGCACCGGTCGCCCGCTGGAACCGTTTGATCAATCAGTTGCTGCCGACCATTAGCGGTGTTCGTTATATGACGGATACGGCCAGCGACCTTCACAACTGGTAATCGACATGTTTAACAAAATCTTAGTTGTCTGCGTGGGGAACATTTGCCGTTCCCCAACGGCAGAGCGCCTGTTAAGGCAATTTCATCCGGCGTTGACGGTCGCCTCTGCAGGTCTCGGGGCGCTGGTGGGCAAGGGAGCCGACCCGTGTGCGGTGAGCGTGGCGCAGGCACATAACCTGTCGCTGGAGAATCATTGTGCGCGGCAAATCTCAGGAAAAATGTGCCGGGATTACGACCTGATCCTCACCATGGAGAAGCGTCACATTACCGCGCTGTGTGATATGGCACCGGAGATGCGCGGCAAGGTGATGCTATTTGGTCACTGGGACAGTGAGCGCGAAATACCTGACCCTTACCGTAAAAGCCAGGATGCGTTTGACGCGGTGTACGCCTTACTTGAACAGTCTGCCCGCCAATGGGCTCAGGCACTGAACGCGGAGCAGGGAAAACAATGACAGAGAACGTAAAACAGTCTGCTGCGTCAGCAACCGGCAATGATGAAATTGATATCGGTCGCCTGGTCGGGACGGTGCTGGAAGCGCGCTGGTGGGTGCTGGGTATTACCGCGGCCTTTACGCTGTGCGCGGCCATTTACACGCTGTTTGCCACGCCTATCTACAGTGCCGATGCGCTGGTGCAGATTGAGCAAAACACCGGCAATTCACTGGTGCAGGATATCGGCTCGGCGTTATCGAATAAACCACCCGCCTCGGAAGCCGAAATTCAGCTGATTAAGTCGCGGCTGGTATTGGGGAAAACGGTGGACGATCTGGATCTGGATATCGCCGTCACCAAGGAGACGTTCCCGCTGTTTGGGGCGGGTTGGGACCGGCTGATGGGCCGCCAGAACGAAACGGTTAACGTGACGACGTTCACCTTACCAAAGGCAATGAATGAGCAAGCGTTCACCATTAAGGTGCTGAATAATAAAAGTTATCAGCTGATCAGTGACGGCGGTTTTAGCGCCCAGGGTCAGGTTGGACAGCCGTTAAACCACGGCGGCGTCACGATGCAGGTTAACGCTATTCATGCTGCAGCTGGCAGCGCCTTTACTGTCAGCAAATATTCCACGCTGGGCATGATAAACGCCCTGCAAAATAACCTCAGCGTGACGGAAACCGGCAAAGACACCGGCGTTTTGAGCCTGACATTCACCGGCGAGGACCGCGAGCAGATCCGCCAAATTCTCGACAGCATCACCCGTAACTACCTTGAACAAAATATAGTGCGCAAATCCGAAGAGGCGGCCAAAAGCCTGGCGTTTCTGGCAAAGCAACTGCCGGAGGTGCGTAACCGTCTGGACGTTGCCGAAAACAAACTGAACGCCTTTCGTCAGGATAAAGATTCAGTCGATTTACCGCTGGAAGCCAAAGCGGTGCTGGATTCGATGGTTAACATTGATGCCCAGTTGAATGAACTGACGTTCAAGGAGGCGGAAATCTCCAAGCTGTTCACCAAAGCGCATCCGGCTTACCGCACGCTGCTGGAAAAACGTCAGGCGCTGGAAGATGAGAAAGGCAAACTGAACGGCCGGGTGACGGCGATGCCAAAAACGCAGCAGGAAATTGTCCGTTTGACCCGCGATGTGGAGTCCGGTCAGCAGGTCTATATGCAGTTGCTGAACAAGCAGCAGGAGCTGAAGATAACCGAAGCCAGCACGGTAGGGGATGTGCGTATTGTCGACCCGGCCATTGCTCAGCCCGGCGTGCTGAAGCCGAAAACTGCGCTGATTATTCTCGGCAGTATTCTGCTAGGCCTGATGCTGTCGGTGGTCGGCGTGCTGCTGCGTTCGCTGTTCAACCGCGGAATCGAAAGCCCGCAGGCGCTGGAAGAACAGGGAATCAACGTATATGCCAGTATTCCGCTGTCGGAATGGCAAAAAGCGCGTGATAACGTGCAGACCATTAAAGGCATCAAACGTTACAAGCAAAGCCAACTGCTCGCGGTGGGTAACCCCACGGACCTGGCGATAGAAGCGGTGCGCAGCCTGCGCACCAGCCTGCACTTCGCCATGATGCAGGCGCGCAATAATGTGCTGATGCTCACTGGCGTCAGCCCATCAATTGGCAAAACCTTTGTCTGTGCCAACCTGGCGGCGGTGATCAGCCAGACCAATAAACGCGTGCTGCTGATCGACTGCGATATGCGCAAAGGGTACACGCATGAGTTGCTGGGCACCAATAACGTCAACGGTCTGTCCGACATCCTTGTGGGTAAGGGCGATATGGCCACTTGCGCCAAACCGACGTCTATTCCTCATTTCGATCTGGTCCCGCGCGGTCAGGTGCCACCCAACCCTTCTGAACTGCTGATGAGCGAGCGTTTTGGCGAGCTGATTGCCTGGGCCAGTGCGCGCTATGACCTGGTACTGATTGATACCCCGCCCATTCTGGCGGTGACCGACGCGGCCATTGTTGGCCGTCATGTTGGCACCACGCTGATGGTCGCTCGTTATGCCGTCAACACCCTGAAAGAGGTGGAAACCAGCCTGAGCCGCTTTGAGCAAAACGGGATTCAGGTTAAGGGCGTGATCCTCAACTCCATCTTCCGACGCGCAAGCGGGTATCAGGATTACGGCTACTACGAATATGCATACACGTCGGATTCGAAATAAATAACCAACCCTGCCGGATGCGGCGTAAACGCCTTATCCGGCCTACAGAAACATATTTATACCCTGGGAATGAAAATGACCACAGACAACCCGCTCATTTCAATTTATATGCCGACCTGGAATCGTCAGCAACTGGCGATCCGGGCGATTAAATCGGTCCTGCGTCAGGATTATCCGCACTGGGAGATGATCATCGTGGATGACTGCTCCTCTGCGTATGAACAATTAAAGCAGTATGTAGAAGAGCTGAACGATCCGCGCGTCACCTATACCCATAATGCCTTTAATTCCGGGGCGTGTGCGGTGCGCAATCAGGCCATTATGCAGGCCAGCGGGCAATACATTACCGGTATTGATGACGACGATGAGTGGACGCCGAATCGCCTGAGTGTGTTTCTTAAAGATCGCCATCAGCTGGTCACGCGGGCGTTTCTGTATGCCAATGATTATATCTGCGAAGGCGAAGTCTATTCCCAGCCCGCCAGCCTGCCGCTGTATCCCAAGTCGGTGTACTCACGGCGCAGGTTCTATAAACGCAACATTATTGGCAATCAGGTCTTTACCTGGGCGTGGCGGTTCAAAGCCTGCCTGTTCGATACCTCGCTGAAAGCGGCACAGGATTACGACATTTTTCTGCGCATGGTGGTGGCCTATGGCGAGCCATGGAAGGTCAATGAAGCCACGCAGATCCTGCATGTGAATCACGGCGAGATGCGCATTACCTCATCGCCGAAAAAATTCTCCGGTTACTTCCAGTTTTACCGTAAGCACAAAGGC
This sequence comes from Citrobacter freundii, assembly GCF_029717145.1. Classification (NCBI taxonomy): domain Bacteria; kingdom Pseudomonadati; phylum Pseudomonadota; class Gammaproteobacteria; order Enterobacterales; family Enterobacteriaceae; genus Citrobacter; species Citrobacter freundii. The sequence goes on from NZ_CP099222.1 coordinate 1,749,031, forward strand.
AAATTTGACCGCGCCAGCAAAAAATATCAGCTGTTTACGCTGTATCAGATCCGCAACAAACGCATGAACTGGCGCACGTTACTGACCCTGTTGTCGCTGCGTAACGGTAAACGCTTGGCCGACGGTCTACGGGGGCGCTAAGTATGCTGGAAGATATCCGCGCCAATAGCTGGAGTCTGCGTCCGTGCTGCATGGTGATGGCCTATCGGGTCGCCCATTTTTGCTCTGTCTGGCGCAAAAAAAACGTGCTGAATAACCTGTGGGCCGCACCGGTGCTGGTGATGTATCGCCTGATTACCGAATGTATTTTCGGCTATGAAATCCAGGCGGCTGCGACTATCGGCCGTCGTTTTACTATTCATCATGGCTATGGCGTAGTCATCAACAAACGCGTGGTGGCCGGGGACGATTTTACCCTGCGTCATGGCGTGACCATCGGCAATCTCGGCACAAGCGATCTGACCTGTCCGACGATCGGCAACGGCGTTGAGTTGGGGGCCAATGTCACCTTGCTGGGCGATGTCATCATTGGTCATAACGTGACGATTGGTGCTGGCAGCGTCGTTGTGGACAGCGTGCCGGACAATACGCTGGTGGTGGGTGAGAAAGCGCGAGTAAAGGACGTAAAATGAATATCCTGCAATTTAATGTCCGACTGGCAGAAGGCGGCGCGGCAGGGGTGGCGCTGGATTTACACCTGCGGGCGCTGGAGCATGGGCTGTCGTCGCGCTTCATCTATGGCTACGGCAAAAGCGGTAAGAAAAGCCTCAGCCACCATCACTATCCGCAGGTGTTCAAGCATACGCCGCGCCTGACGTCGGCGCTGAATATTGCGCTGTTTCGCTTCGCTAACCGCGACCTGTTTGGCAATCTCGACAATCTGTATCGTACAGTCACCCGCACCGCAGGCCCGCTGGTGCTGCATTTTCACGTGCTGCACAGCTATTGGCTGAATCTGGAAGAGGTGGTGACGTTTTGTCAAAAGGTGCAGGCGCATAAACCGGATATCACCTTTGTCTGGACGCTGCACGATCACTGGAGCGTGACCGGGCGCTGCGCGTTTACTGACGGCTGTGAAGGCTGGAAAACCGGCTGCCGGAAATGCCCGACGCTGAGTAATTATCCGCCGGTTAAGGTTGATAAAGCGCATCAACAACTGCCCGGAAAACGCCAGATGTTTCGCGCCATGCTGGCGCTGGGTTGTCAGTTTATCTCCCCCAGTCAGCATGTGGCTGACGCGTTCAACAGCCTGTACGGTGCGGGGCGCTGCGCCATTATCAACAACGGGATCGATGTCGCGACCGAAGCCATTCTCAGTGATTTGCCGCTAAATGATGAGCCTCGCAGCCGGCCGAAAATCGCCATCGTGGCTCACGACCTGCGCTATGACGGCAAAACCAACCAACAGTTGGTGCGACAGATGATGGCGCTGGGCGACAAAATAGAGCTGCATACCTTCGGCAAATTCTCGCCGTTTAGCGGCGCGAACGTGGTCAATCATGGATTTGAAACCGACAAGCGCATACTGATGAGTGCGCTTAACCTGATGGATGGACTGGTGTTCAGCTCGCGAGTGGATAACTACCCGCTGATTTTATGCGAAGCGCTTTCTATCGGCGTGCCGGTGATTGCCACGCACAGTGAGGCTGCGCAGGAAGTACTGGCAAAATCGGGGGGCAAAACCTTCAGTGAAGAGGATGTCCTGCAGCTGGTGCAGTGCAATAAAACGGCGATCGCGCAGGCGGTATTCGGTACGTCGCTGGCGGCCTTTCGCCAGCGCAGCCGCAGCGCTTACAGCGGCCAACAGATGCTGGAGGACTATGTCTCATTCTATCAGAATCTGTAGCTATTTGATGCTGCCGCTGCTGTACCTGCTGGTCAACGTTAAGCTTGTGCAGTTGGGGGAAAGTTTTCCGGTCACCGTGGTTACGTTTTTGCCGCTGCTGCTGTTGCTGTTTGTTGAGCGTATCAATATCAAAAAACTGCTGATTGCGCTGGGGATTGGCGGTGGGCTGACGGCCTTTAATTACCTGTTTGGTCAGTCGCTGGATGCCAGCAAATATGTGACCTCCACCATGCTGTTTGTCTATACGGTGATCATTATTGGCATGGTCTGGAGTATTCGCTTTAAAACCGTCTCCCCGCATAACCACCGTAAGATTTTACGTTTTTTCTGGCTGGTGGTGGGGCTGGTGGTGGCGCTGGCTGCGGTTGAGATGGCGCAGATTATTCTCACCGGTGGCAGCAGTTTAATGGAAGCAATTTCGAAATATCTTATTTACAGCAACAGTTATGTTCTGAACTTTATTAAGTTTGGTGGTAAACGAACTACAGCGCTTTATTTCGAACCGGCATTCTTTGCTCTGGCATTAATCTCAATTTGGCTCAGCATCAAACAGTTTGGTATCAAAACGCCTAAGACCGATGCTATGATTCTGGCAGGGGTGATATTATCAGGATCGTTTTCAGGGGTAATGACTTTTATTTTATTTTACCTGCTGGAGTGGGCGTTTCAGTATCTGAACAAAGAAGCGATAAAAAAGAAGTTACCGCTGGCGATAATCTCACTTAGCGTGTTTATAGTTGGCGTAATATTTGCTTTTCCCTACATTGCCGCACGACTTGGTGATTTAGGCACGGAAGGGTCGTCATCGTATTACCGTATTGTGGGGCCGCTGGTGATGGTCGGTTATTCATTACTCAATATCGATGGCGTAGTCAGATTTGGCTCACTTTATGAATATGTAGCGTCATTCGGAATCTTTAACGGTGCAGATGTCGGGAAAACAATAGACAATGGTTTGTATCTGCTGATTATTTATTTCTCATGGTTCGCTGTGATATTGGCGGTGTGGTACATGGGAAAGATTCTGAAAATGATGTTAAATGCGTTTGGCGATAATCCGAATTATCAGGTACAGCTTTATCTTTTTACGCCGCTGTCGCTGTTTTTTACCGGTTCAGTATTTAGCCCGGAATATGCGTTTTTAATTGTTTGTCCGTTTATTTTGCGCAAGGCGCTAAATATCGCGAGGTAATTCCTATGCTGCTCACTATTATCACCGTCGCCTTTCGTAATCTGCAGGGGATCGTCAAAACCCACGCATCGCTAGCCCATCTGGCGCAGGCGGGCGACATCAGCTTTGAATGGATTGTGATCGATGGCGGTTCTGCGGACGGTACGCAGGCGTTTCTGGAGAGTCTCAACGGCGAGCACCGGTTACGGTTTGTCAGCGAACCGGACAACGGTATTTATGATGCGATGAACAAAGGCATTGCTCTGGCGCGAGGGCGGTTCGCACTGTTTCTGAACTCCGGTGATATTCTGCATGCGGATGCTGCGTCATTTATCCGCCAGCTCAAAACGCAAAGCGACAAGGCGATGGTGATCGGCGATGCGCTGCTGGATTTTGGTGATGGAAACAAAATTAAGCGTCGTGCCAAGCCCGGTTGGTATATTTATCACAGCCTGCCGGCCAGTCATCAGGCGATATTTTTTCCGCTCAATGGACTGCATACCTGGCGCTACGATCTGCAATTTAATGTGTCATCTGATTATGCGCTGGCCGCAAAATTATATAAATCTGGTTATGCCTTTAAAAAATTAAGCGGACTGGTCTCTGAGTTTTCTATGGGCGGCGTGTCGACGACAAATAATCTTGAGTTATGTCGGGATGCAAAAAAGGTCCAGCGTCAGATATTACATATGCCGGGTTTTTGGGCCGAACTGTCCTGGCATTTGCGCTTACGCACCACCGGTAAGGCCAAAACCTTATATGGCAAAATGTAAGGGGTAAATATGCAGGATTTAAAAGGCTTCACGATGCCGAAAGGCTTTCGCGGAGGCGGTGCAATTAAAGTGCAATTATGGTGGGCGGTACAGTCAACATTATTTCGACTATCACCGCAGGTGATGTACCGCTGGCGCGCATTTTTATTACGTTTATTCGGCGCGAAGATAGGAAAAAACGTCGTTATTCGACCTTCAGTAAAAATAACCTATCCGTGGAAATTAACCTTGGGTGATTACGCATGGGTGGGTGATGACGTGGTGTTATATACGCTGGGCACGATTACGATTGGTGCCAATGCCGTTATCTCGCAAAAAAGTTATTTATGTACCGGTAGCCATGATTATGCCAGCCCGCACTTTGATATTAACGCCACGCCGATTGTGATTGGCGAGAAATGCTGGCTGGCGACAGATGTATTTGTCGCACCCGGCGTGACGATTGGGGCGGGCACTGTCGTTGGGGCGCGAAGCAGCGTTTTTAAATCGCTGCCCGCCAATGCCGTTTGTCGGGGAAATCCTGCGGTCGTAACGCGCGAACGCGTTGAGAAAGTTACTCCCTGAGGGGATCATTTAAGAGGTGTAAACATGTCAAAAGTCGCTCTCATTACTGGCGTAACCGGGCAGGATGGTTCTTACCTGGCAGAACTTCTGTTGGAAAAAGGGTATGAAGTTCATGGGATTAAACGTCGTGCGTCGTCGTTTAACACCGAGCGAGTGGATCATATTTATCAGGATCCGCACTCGGGTAATCCAAAATTTCATCTGCATTACGGCGATCTGACGGATACCTCCAACCTGACCCGTATTTTACAGGAAGTTCAGCCGGATGAAGTCTATAACCTCGGGGCGATGAGCCACGTGGCAGTATCGTTTGAATCCCCGGAATACACCGCGGACGTCGATGCGATTGGTACGCTGCGCCTGCTGGAGGCGATCCGCTTCCTCGGCCTCGAAAAGAAAACCCGCTTCTATCAGGCCTCCACATCTGAACTGTACGGCCTGGTACAGGAAACGCCGCAGAAAGAGACTACGCCGTTCTACCCACGTTCTCCGTATGCGGTCGCCAAACTTTACGCCTACTGGATAACCGTCAATTACCGTGAATCCTACGGCATGTTCGCCTGCAACGGCATTCTGTTTAACCATGAGTCTCCGCGCCGGGGCGAAACGTTCGTTACCCGCAAAATTACACGGGCGATTGCCAACATTGCGCAGGGGCTGGAGTCGTGCCTGTACCTCGGCAACATGGATTCCCTGCGTGACTGGGGCCACGCCAAAGATTACGTGCGCATGCAGTGGATGATGCTGCAACAGGATCAGCCGGAAGATTTTGTTATTGCCACCGGCGTGCAGTACTCCGTGCGCCAGTTTGTCGAAATGGCGGCCGCGCAGCTGGGCATTAAATTGCGTTTTGAAGGGCAGGGGGTTGAGGAGAAAGGCATTGTCGTGTCGGTGACCGGACACGATGCGCCGGGCGTGAAGCCGGGTGACGTGATGATTGCGGTCGATCCGCGTTATTTCCGTCCGGCAGAAGTCGAAACATTGCTCGGTGACCCGGCAAAAGCGCACGACAAGCTAGGTTGGAAGCCGGAAATCACCCTGAGCCAGATGGTCAGCGAAATGGTTGCCAACGATCTGGAAGCGGCGAAGAAACATTCTCTGCTGAAATCTCACGGCTATGAGGTCGCCATCGCGCTGGAGTACTGAGGATGATGAAACAACGTATTTTTGTGGCGGGCCATCGCGGGATGGTGGGGTCCGCCATCGTCAGGCTGCTGGCCACGCGCGACAACGTGGAGCTGGTGCTGCGTACCCGTGATGAACTGAATCTGCTGGATGCCCGTGCGGTGCAGCAGTTTTTTGCCACCGAACGTATCGACCAGGTGTACCTGGCGGCGGCGAAGGTGGGTGGAATCGTGGCGAACAATACTTACCCCGCTGATTTTATTTACGAAAATATGATGATTGAGAGCAACATCATTCACGCGGCGCACAGCCATAACGTGAATAAGCTGTTGTTCCTCGGCTCATCCTGCATTTACCCGAAGCTGGCCAACCAGCCGATGGGTGAAAGCGAACTGTTGCAGGGAACGCTCGAGGCCACTAATGAGCCCTACGCGATTGCCAAAATCGCCGGGATCAAACTGTGCGAGTCGTATAACCGTCAGTACGGCCGCGATTACCGCTCGGTGATGCCCACCAATCTGTACGGGCCGCAGGATAACTTTCATCCGAGTAACTCGCACGTGATCCCGGCACTGCTGCGCCGCTTTCATGAAGCCTGCGCACAAAATGCGCCGGATGTAGTGGTGTGGGGGAGCGGCACGCCAATGCGCGAGTTCCTGCACGTGGATGACATGGCTGCCGCCAGCATTCATGTGATGGAACTGGACCGCGAGGTCTGGCAGGAGCACACCCAGCCGATGTTGTCGCACATCAACGTGGGAACCGGCGTGGACTGCACCATTCGCGAACTGGCGCAAACGGTCGCGCAGGTCGTGGGCTACAAAGGTCGCGTGGTGTTTGACGCCAGCAAACCCGACGGTACGCCGCGCAAATTGCTGGATGTTACCCGTTTACACCAGTTGGGCTGGTACCACGAGGTGTCGCTGGAGGACGGGCTTGCCAGCACGTATCAGTGGTTCCTTAAAAATCAGCAGCGGTACCGGGGGTAAATATGTTTTTACGTCAGGAAGAATTTGCCACGGTAGTGCGCTGTGCGCCGCTGATTTCCGTTGATTTGCTGGTGGAAAATGCGCGCGGTGAGTACCTGCTGGGCCAACGTCTCAACCGTCCCGCCCAGGGACTTTGGTTTGTGCCGGGTGGACGGGTGCAGAAGGATGAACGGCTCGAAGACGCGTTTGAGCGCCTGACGTTGGCGGAACTGGGGTTACGTTTGCCGCTGTCTTCCGCGGAGTTTTACGGCGTCTGGCAGCACTTCTATGACGATAACTTTTCGGGCACCGATTTCACCACCCATTATGTGGTGCTCGGTTTTCGCCTGAAGGTGAGTGAGGCAGACCTGCGTCTGCCCGATTCCCAGCATGACGACTACCGCTGGCTGACGCCGCAGGCGTTGCTGGCCAGCGATAACGTTCACGATAACAGCCGGGCGTACTTTATGCCGCAACGTCAGGCCGGAGTGCCGGGCTTATGAAAATTCTGGTGTACGGCATTAATTATTCGCCGGAACTGACCGGGATCGGCAAATACACCGGCGAAATGGTGGAGTGGATGGCGCAAGCCGGGCATGAAGTACGGGTGATCACCGCGCCGCCTTACTACCCGCAGTGGAAAGTAAACAGCCTTTATTCCGCCTGGCGTTATCGTCGGGAAGAAGGCGATGCCACCGTCTGGCGCTGTCCGTTGTATGTGCCAAAGCAGCCCTCAACGCTGAAACGTCTGCTGCATTTAGGCAGTTTTGCCGTGAGCAGTTTTTTCCCGCTGATGGCGCAGAGACGCTGGAAGCCCGATCGCATTATTGGCGTGGTGCCGACGCTGTTTTGCACACCGGGGATGCGCCTGCTGGCGAAACTCTCCGGGGCACGCACGCTGCTGCACATTCAGGATTATGAAGTTGACGCCATGCTTGGCCTCGGAATGGCCGGGAACAGCAGGGGCGGCAAAGTGGCCACATTGGCCAGCGCGTTTGAACGCAACGGCCTGCATAACGTCGACTATGTCTCAACCATCTCGCGTTCGATGATGAATAAAGCGCAGGAAAAAGGGGTCGCTGAAGAAAAGGTTATCTTCTTTCCTAACTGGTCGGAAGTGGCGCGATTTCGCGACGTGACCGCGGATGATGCCCGGGCGTTGCGGCAAAAACTCGGTGTGCCTGAAGGAAAAAAAATCATTCTTTACTCGGGCAACATCGGTGAAAAGCAGGGACTGGAGAGCGTGATTGATGCCGCCGACGAGCTGAGTGCTCAGCCCTGGCTGTTTGTGATTGTCGGGCAGGGTGGCGGCAAGGCGCGACTGGAAAACAGGGTCCGCGAGCGCGGCCTGGAAAACGTTAAATTTTTTCCCCTGCAATCTTATGACGCACTGCCTGCGCTGCTGAAGATGGCCGACTGTCATTTAGTGGTGCAAAAGCGCGGTGCGGCGGATGCGGTATTGCCCTCCAAGCTGACCAATATTCTTGCCGTGGGTGGCAATGCGGTGATCACCGCGGAGCCTGATACCGAACTGGGCCAGCTCTGCGATGACCATCCGGGGATTGCGGTATGCGTGGAGCCGGAGTCGGTGAGCGCGCTGGTGGCCGGAATTACCCAGGCGCTAATCATGCCTGACATCAACACGGTGGCACGTGACTATGCCGAACGCACGCTGGAAAAAGACCGCGTGCTTAGCCAATTTATTGCAGATATACGGGGATAAATCATGCGTCAACGCACACTCTTTCCAGTGGTGATGGCCGGTGGCTCCGGTAGCCGGTTGTGGCCGCTGTCCCGCGTCCTGTATCCCAAGCAGTTCCTGTGCCTGAAGGGCGAACTCACCATGCTGCAAACCACGATATGCCGTCTGAACGGCGTGGAGTGCGAAAGCCCGGTGGTTATCTGCAACGAGCAGCATCGCTTTATCGTTGCTGAACAACTTAGACAGCTCAACAAGCTGACCGAAAATATCATTCTGGAACCCGCCGGGCGTAATACCGCCCCGGCGATTGCGCTGGCCGCGCTGGCGGCAAAACGTCACAGTCCGGACGCTGACCCGCTGATGCTGGTGCTGGCGGCAGATCACGTGATTACCGACGAAGAGGCGTTTCGCGAGGCGGTTCGCAATGCGATGCCGCATGCCGAGGCGGGCAAGCTGGTGACATTTGGTATCGTGCCGGACTCGGCACAGACCGGTTACGGCTATATTCGTCGCGGTGACGTTTGCCCCGCAACTACCGATACGGTTGCCTTTACGGTGGCGCAGTTTGTGGAAAAACCGGATCAGGACACCGCACAAGCCTACGTGGCAAGCGGCGATTATTACTGGAACAGCGGCATGTTTCTGTTTCGTGCCGGGCGTTATCTGGAAGAGCTGAAAAAGTACCGCCCCGACATTCTGAGTGCCTGCGAAAAGGCAATGAGCACGGTCGATCCCGATCTCGATTTTATCCGCGTCGATGAAGAGGCGTTTCTCGCCTGCCCGGAAGAGTCGGTGGACTATGCGGTGATGGAACATACCGTGGACGCGGTGGTGATGCCAATGAGCGCGGGCTGGAGTGACGTGGGATCGTGGTCTTCGCTGTGGGAGATCAGCGCTCATACCGCCGAAGGCAACGTGCATCACGGCGACGTGATCAGCCACAAAACCGAAAACAGCTACGTGTACGCGGAGTCCGGACTGGTGACCACCGTCGGAGTGAAAGACCTGGTGGTGGTGCAGACCAAAGACGCGGTGCTGATAGCCGATCGCAACGCGGTCCAGGATGTGAAAAAAGTGGTGGAGCAGATTAAAGCTGACGGCCGCCATGAGCATCATATTCACCGCGAAGTGTACCGCCCGTGGGGCAAGTATGACTCCATCGACGCCGGAGAACGTTACCAGGTTAAACGTATTACCGTAAAACCGGGTGAGGGATTGTCGGTGCAGATGCACCATCACCGCGCAGAGCATTGGGTGGTGGTGGCTGGGACGGCGAAGGTGACGATCGATGATGACATCAAACTGCTCGGCGAAAACGAGTCTGTCTATATCCCTCTGGGAGCGACGCACTGTCTGGAGAATCCCGGAAAAATACCGCTCGATCTGATTGAAGTGCGATCGGGATCCTACCTCGAAGAGGACGACGTAGTGCGCTTTGCCGATCGCTACGGTCGGGTGTAGGCACTGAATATCTTGCCGGATGGCGCTGCGCTTATCCGGCCTACAACACCGTAGGCCCGGTAAGTGAAGCGCACCGGGCAATGCATTTAACACTCATTAAAAGGCTCATTAAGAGTCAGGGCCAACTGTTGCCTGAAGAAGGGTAAAACATGACGACATTAACCTGTTTCAAAGCCTACGACATTCGCGGCAGGCTGGGCGAAGAGCTCAATGAAGACATCGCCTGGCGCATTGGTCGCGCCTGCGGTGAGTTTCTGCAACCGAAAACCATGGTGCTGGGCGGTGATGTCCGCCTGACCAGTAACGCATTGAAGATGGCGTTGGCAAAAGGGCTGCAGGATGCGGGCGTGGATGTGCTGGATATCGGCATGTCGGGTACCGAAGAGATTTACTTCGCCACCTTCCACCTCGGCGTGGACGGCGGTATTGAAGTGACCGCCAGCCATAATCCGCTGGATTACAACGGCATGAAGCTGGTACGTGAGGGCGCGCGGCCCATCAGCGGCGATAGCGGTCTGCGCGAGATCCAACGGCTGGCGGAAGCCAACGACTTCCCGCCTGTGGATGCGTCCCGACGCGGCCGTTACACCGTAATCAATCCTCGTGCGGCTTACATTGACCATCTGCTTGGTTACATCGACGTCAAAAACCTTAAACCGATGAGGCTGGTGCTTAACGCCGGTAACGGCGCGGCAGGCCCGGTGCTGGACGCCATTGAAGCCCGTTTTCAGTCTCTCGGTGTCCCGGTTGAATTGATCAAGATCCACAACACGCCTGACGGCACCTTCCCGAACGGTATTCCCAACCCGCTGCTGCCGGAATGCCGGGCAGATACCCGTAATGCGGTGATTGAACACGGCGCGGATATGGGGATTGCCTTTGACGGCGATTTTGACCGTTGCTTCCTGTTTGATGAGAACGGCCAGTTTATTGAGGGCTACTACATTGTCGGCCTGCTGGCGGAGGCGTTTCTGGAGAAAAATCCGGGCTCGAAGATCATTCATGACCCGCGTCTGTCGTGGAACACGGTCGATGTGGTGACGGCGGCGGGCGGTAAGCCGGTGATGTCGAAAACCGGTCATGCCTTCATTAAAGAACGAATGCGCCATGAAGATGCCATTTACGGCGGCGAAATGAGCGCCCATCACTATTTTCGTGATTTTGCCTACTGCGACAGCGGAATGATCCCGTGGCTGCTGGTAGCGGAACTGTTGTCCCTGAAAGGACAGCGGCTTGGCGAACTGGTTCGCGACCGCATGGCGGCGTATCCGGCGAGCGGGGAAATCAATAGCACTCTGGCAGAACCGAAGGTGGCGATTGACCGGGTAGAGCAGCATTTCTCCGGCGAGGCGCTGGCGGTGGACAGAACCGATGGCATCAGCATGTCGTTTGTCGACTGGCGCTTCAATTTACGTTCCTCCAATACCGAACCGGTGGTGCGCCTGAACGTGGAATCGCGCGGAGACATTCCGTTGATGGAAGCGCGAACGCGCACTCTTCTGGCGTTGCTGAATCAGTAATGCCGGTGCTTCCCTTGCCCGACAGTGGGCAAGGGGTGACTAACAGGAACCACGATGACACATCTAAAAAAGCGCCAACGCGCGAAAACCAATGCGTCGTTAATCTCAATGGTGCAACGCTTTTCAGATATCACCATCATGTTTGGCGGACTGTGGCTGGTCTGTGAACTGAGCGGTTTGCCCTTCCTGTACATGCACCTGCTGGTGGCGTTGATCACGCTGGTGGTTTTTCAGATGCTGGGGGGGATCACCGATTTTTACCGTTCCTGGCGCGGGGTCAAAATTTCCACCGAGCTGGTGCTGCTGCTGCAAAACTGGACGCTGAGCCTGGTCTTCAGCGCGGGGTTAATTGCCTTTAACAACGATTTTGATAACCGATTCGCCGTCTGGCTGGCGTGGTATCTGCTGTCCAGCGTCGGTCTGCTGCTGTGCCGCGCGTTTATTCGCTACATTGCAGGGTGGCTGCGCAATCGTGGATATAACACCCGTCGGGTGGCGGTAGCGGGCGATCTCCCTGCCGGACAGCTGCTGCTGGACAGCTTTCGCCATGAACCGTGGCTGGGCTTTGAAGTGGCGGGCGTCTATCACGATCCCGTCCCAGGAAAAAACTCCCGCGACTGGGCCGGAAATCTGCAACAGCTGGTGGATGACGCTAAAGCTGCCCGCATTCACAACGTCTATATTGCCATGTCGATGAATGACGGCACCCGCGTAAAAAAACTGGTGCGCGACCTGGCTGACACCACCTGTTCGGTGATCCTGATCCCCGACGTCTTTACCTTCAACATCCTGCATTCACGCATTGAAGAGATGAACGGTGTGCCGGTGGTGCCGCTGTACGACACGCCGCTGTCGGGCATTAATCGCTTGCTGAAACGCGCGGAAGATATCGTGCTGGCTTCGCTAATCCTGCTGCTGATTTCCCCGGTGCTGTGCGGCATTGCGCTGACGGTGAAGCTCACCTCAAAGGGGCCGGTGATTTTCCGCCAGACCCGCTACGGCATGGACGGTAAGCCGATCAAGGTGTGGAAGTTTCGCTCGATGAAGGTGATGGAAAACGACGCGGTCGTCACCCAGGCGACACAAAACGATCCGCGTGTCACCCGCGTGGGTAATTTCCTGCGCCGCACCTCGCTCGATGAGCTGCCGCAGTTTATTAACGTGCTGACCGGTGGCATGTCGATCGTCGGGCCGCGCCCGCACGCGGTGGCACACAACGAGCAATACCGCACGCTTATCGAAGGCTACATGCTGCGCCATAAGGTGAAACCGGGTATTACCGGCTGGGCGCAAATCAACGGCTGGCGCGGGGAAACCGACACGCTGGAAAAAATGGAAAAACGGGTGGAGTTTGACCTCGAGTACATTCGCGAATGGAGCGTGTGGTTCGATATCAAGATTGTTTTTCTGACGGTATTTAAGGGTTTTGTTAACAAAGCGGCCTATTAAACATGAGCTTACGAGAAAAAACCCTTAACGGCGCCAAGTGGTCGGCGATTGCCACGGTTTTCATCATTGGCCTTGGGCTGATTCAGATGACCGTGCTGGCGCGCATCATTGACGCCCATCAGTTCGGTCTGCTGACCGTGTCGCTGGTGATTATCGCACTGGCCGATACGCTCTCCGACTTCGGCATTGCCAACTCCATTATCCAGCGCAAAGCGATTGGTTATCTTGAACTTACCACCCTGTATTGGCTGAACGTCGGGCTGGGGATGCTGGTGTGCCTGGCGATGTTCCTGCTCAGTGAGGTGATTGCTGATGTCCTGAATAACCCCGACCTGGCACCGCTGATTAAAACGCTGTCGCTGGCGTTTGTGCTGATCCCGCACGGGCAGCAGTTCCGTGCGCTGATGCAAAAGGACATGGCGTTCAACAAAATTGGCATGATTGAAACCAGCGCGGTACTGGCCGGGTTTACCGTGACCGTGATCGGCGCCCATTTCTGGCCGCTGGCGATGACCGCCATTCTGGGGTATCTGGTGAACTGCGCGTTGCGTACGCTGATGTTTGGCTATTTGGGTCGCCAGATTTACCGCCCCGGGCTGCATTTTTCACTCGCATCGGTGACGTCGAACCTGCGCTTTGGCGCCTGGCTGACGGCGGACAGCATTATCAATTATATCAACACCAATCTTTCCACGCTGGTGCTGGCCCGAACGCTGGGCGCAGGCGTGGCGGGCGGGTTTAATCTGGCCTGGAACGTGGCGGTGGTCCCGCCCATCAAGCTGAACCCGATTATTACCCGCGTGCTGTTTCCGGCGTTTGCCAAAATACAGGACGACAGCGAAAAACTGCGGGTGAATTTTTACAAGCTCCTGTCGGTGGTCGGCATTATCAACTTCCCGGCGCTGCTGGGCCTGATGGTAGTGGCGAACAATCTGGTACCGCTGGTGTTCGGTGAGAAATGGCGCGCCATCGTCCCGATCCTGCAACTGCTGTGCGTCGTTGGGCTGCTGCGCTCTGTCGGTAATCCGATAGGTTCGTTACTGATGGCAAAAGCCCGCGTTGATATCAGCTTCAAATTCAATGTCTTCAAAACCTGTCTGTTTATTCCGGCCATTCTCGTTGGCGGACATCTGGCAGGTGCGATGGGCGTGACGCTGGGCTTTTTGCTGGTGCAGGTAGTCAACACCATTCTCAGCTACTTCGTGATGATTAAACCGGTGCTGGGGCCGAGCTACAGGCAGTACATGCTCAGCCTGTGGCTGCCATTTTATCTCTCCATACCGACGCTGGTGATTAGCTATGGGCTGGGCATTGTGCTGCAGGGCCAACTGGCGTTAAGCCTGCTGCTGGGTCTGCAGGTAGCGGCGGGTGCGCTGGCATTTGCGGTGACGATTGTGCTGTCGCGCCACCCGCTGGTGGCGGAACTCAAACGCCCGTTTTGCTGCAGTGAAAAAATGAAAACCTTGCTCCGCGCAGGCTGAATTGGGTTTGTTGTAGGTCGGATAAGGAGACAGCCGCCATCCGGCAATGATTGAAAGAGGTCATGATGAAAGTATTAATTCTCGGCAACCATACCTGCGGCAACCGTGGCGACAGCGCCATTTTGCGCGGTTTGCTGGATGCCATTAACACGCTGCAACCGCAGACGGAAGTGGATGTGATGAGCCGTTATCCGGTGAGCTCTTCCTGGCTGCTCAATCGCCCGGTGATGGGCGATCCGCTGTATTCGCAGATGAAGCAGCACAATAACGCCGCCGGCGTAGTGGGGCGGGTGAAGAAAGTCCTGCGTCGGCGCTATCAGCATCAGGTTTTGCTCTCGCGTGTGACCGATTCCGGTAACCTGCGCAATATCGCCATCGCCCAAGGGTTTACTGATTTTGTCCGTCTGCTGTCGCGCTATGACGCCATCATCCAGGTGGGGGGATCGTTTTTTGTCGATCTGTACGGCGTGCCGCAGTTTGAACATGCTCTGTGCACATTTATGGCGAAAAAACCGCTGTACATGATCGGTCACAGCGTCGGGCCGTTCCAGGATGCACAATTTAACCAACTGGCGAATTACGTCTTCGGCCACTGTAATGCCCTGATTTTGCGTGAGTCCGTGAGTCTGGACTTGATGAAACGCAGCGAAATCACGACCGAGAAAGTGGAGCACGGCGTCGATACCGCCTGGCTGGTTGATAATCATCAGGACGATTTTGAACCCAGCTATGCCGTCCGGCACTGGCTACACACGGTGGCACAGCAAAAAACCGTCGCCATCACCCTGCGGGAGCTGGCGCCGTTTGATAAACGTCTGGGCACCACGCAGCAGGCCTATGAGCAGGCGTTTGCCGGGGTGGTGAACCGTATCCTCGACGAGGGTTACCAGGTGATGGCGCTATCAACCTGTACCGGCATCGACAGTTACAACAAAGATGACCGCATGGTAGCGCTGAACCTGCGCCAGTACGTTAACGATCCGGCCCGGTATCACGTGGTGATGGACGAACTGAACGACCTCGAAATGGGGAAAATTCTCGGGGCGTGCGAGTTAACCGTGGGCACCCGTCTGCACTCTGCCATTATTTCCATGAACTTTGACACCCCGGCGATTGCCATCAACTACGAGCATAAATCAGCGGGGATTATGCAGCAGCTGGGGCTGCCGGAGATGGCGATTGACATCAGCCATCTGCTGGACGGCAGTCTGCAAACGCAGGTGGCCGACGTGCTCGGGCAGTTGCCAGCCCTCAGTATACGGCTGAAAGAGGCCGTGCAGCGTGAGCGTGAACACGGCATGCGCATGGTGCAATCGGTACTGACGCGCATTGAGGAGCAAAAATGAAGGTTGGCTTTTTCCTGCTTAAATTTCCGCTCTCATCCGAGACCTTTGTGCTGAATCAGATAACCGCGTTTATCGATATGGGTTATGACGTCGAAATTGTCGCGTTGCACAAGGGCGATCTCGAGAACACACATGCCGCCTACGAGGCGTACCGATTAGCAGACAAAACGCACTGGCTACTCGACGAGCCGCAAGGCAAGCGAGCCAAGCTGCAATACCGGGGTGCGGCGGCGTGGCAGGGCATTACCCGGGCGGCGACCTGGAAAGCGCTGAATATCTCTCGCTATGGCGAAGAAGCGCGCAACCTGATTCTGGCAGCGATATGTGGGTTAACCCGTAAAACGTTTCATGCCGACGTGTTTATTGCCCACTTTGGACCAGCGGGCGTGACGGCGGCGAAGCTGCGTGAACTGGGCGTGATAAGTGGCAAAATCGCCACGGTGTTTCATGGTATCGATATTTCGCACCGGGAGGTGCTCGCCCGCTATACCCCGGAGTACCAAACGCTGTTTCAGCGCGGTGATCTGATGCTGCCCATCAGCCATCTGTGGGCCGGACGGTTAAAAAATATGGGCTGCCCGCCACAGAAGATTGCTGTATCGCGCATGGGCATTGATATGACGCGCTTTACCCCTCGCGAGGTGAAAGCGCCGGGAGAAACGCTGGAAATTCTTTCGGTTGCGCGACTCACCGAGAAAAAAGGGCTGCATGTGGCTATCGAAGCCTGTCGTCAGCTAAAAGCGCAGGGCGTAGCGTTTCGGTATCGCATTCTGGGAATTGGCCCGTGGGAGCGGCGCCTGCGCACGCTGATTGAGCAGTATCAACTCGATGATGTGATTGAGATGCCCGGCTTTATGCCCAGTCATCAGGTCAAAGCGATGTTAGAACAGGCGGATGTATTTCTGCTGCCCTCCATTACCGGAGCGGATGGCGACATGGAGGGGATCCCGGTAGCGCTGATGGAGGCGATGGCGGTGGGGATCCCGGTAGTGTCTACTGTGCACAGCGGTATTCCTGAGCTGGTGGAGTCCGGTAAATCCGGCTGGCTGGCGCCTGAAAACGATGCGCAGTCGCTGGCTGAACGGCTGGCGGCGTTCAGTCAGCTTGATAGTCAGGAGGTGACACCGATTGTGCTGCGCGCGCGTGAAAAAATCGCCACGGAATTCAATCAGTCCGTTATCAATAAACAGTTAGCCAGCCTGCTGCACGCGCTGTAAACCGAGGTTGTATGCCAGAGAAAAAACTCTCCCGACGTACCTTTATTACGGCAGGCTCTGCGCTTGTCGTACTCCATTCCCCCGCTGTAAGGGCGCTGGAAGCCGCGCGCAGCGTCAATATTCAGGATTATAACCCGAATGACTGGGTCGCTTCTTTCCGCCAGGCTTTCGCTGAAGGGCAAACCGTCGTGGTCCCTGCGGGTGTGGTCTGTGAAAACATGAATACCGGCGTATTTATCCCACCGGGCAAAACGTTACGCGTACTCGGGCGCGTGAGCGGCAACGGGCGCGGGCGGTTTGTTCTGCAGGAGGGAAGCCAGGTAACCGGGGAGGGCAGTGGGAGCCTGCACAATATCACCCTCGACGTGCGGGGTTCAGATTGTGTTATCAAAGGACTTGCGATGAGCGGTTTCGGCCCGGTGACACAAATTTATATCGGCGGCAAGACCCCGCGGCAGATGCGCAATCTCATCATCGATGATATCACCGTCAGCCACGCGAACTATGGCATCCTGCGCCAGGGATTCCATAACCAGATGGACGGTGTGCAGATCACCAACGGTCATTTTAGTGATCTGCAGGGCGATGCCATCGAGTGGAATGTGGCGATTAACGACCGCGACATTCTCATCTCGGATCATGTTATTGAGCGCATTAACTGCACTAATGGCAACGTGAACTGGGGGATTGGCATCGGACTGGCGGGCAGCACGTATGACAATAGTTACCCGGACGCGCAGGCGGTGAAAAACTTTGTGGTGGCGAATATCACCGGATCTGATTGTCGCCAACTGGTCCATGTTGAGAACGGCAAACACTTTATCATTCGTAACGTTAAGGCTCGCAATATCACCCCGGATTTCAGTAAGAAAGCGGGCATTGATAATGCCACGATAGCTATTTATGGTTGTGACAATTTCGTGATTGATAATATCAATATGAAACAGAGCGCAGGCATGTTAATTGGTTACGGCGTAATCAAAGGGCGTTATTTATCTATTCCGCAAAACTTTAAGCTGAATAATATTCATCTGGATAATAGTCAGCTCGAGTCTACTTTACGCGGCATTCAAATTTCATCAGGTAATGCAACGTCGTTTGTCGCCATCACCAACGTGGAGATGAGGCGGGCGACGCTGGAACTGCACAATCAACCGCAGCATCTTTTTTTACGCAATATCAATGTGATGCAAAAATCCGCCGTGGGGCCTGCGCTGAAGATGCACTTCGACCTCCGTAAGGATGTGCGCGGCAAGTTTATGGCTAAACAGGACACACTGCTGTCGCTGGCCAACGTCCATGCGGTGAACGAAGCCGGGCAAAGTTCGGTTGATATCGACAGGGTGAATCATAAAGTGGTGAACGTCGAGGCGGTGAATTTTCGCCTGCCGGAGCGGTGGCGGTAATTTTACGACCATTCCTGGCTAAAGTTACGCACGCTTGGGATTAAGATTACTGCATTCCGTAGATAAGCGGCGTAACATACCCGCCAACTGAACGATGTAATTCATACTGGCTAAAACACGCTAAAAAGCTATAATTCAGCAACTAAAGAATAGGTGAATGACGTAATGGTTAATTTGAAAGCAGTTATTCCGGTAGCGGGTCTGGGGATGCATATGCTGCCTGCCACGAAGGCAATCCCTAAAGAGATGCTGCCGATTGTCGACAAGCCGATGATTCAGTACATTATCGACGAAGTTGTGGCTGCTGGGATCAAAGAAATCGTTCTGGTGACGCATGCATCCAAGAATGCCGTTGAGAACCATTTCGACACCTCTTATGAATTAGAATCGCTCCTTGAGCAGCGCGTGAAGCGTCAGCTGCTGGCCGAAGTGCAGTCCATCTGCCCTCCGGGCGTGACGATCATGAACGTGCGTCAGGCGCAATTGCTGGGCCTCGGCCATTCGATTCTCTGCGCTCGCCCCATCGTTGGCGACAACCCTTTTGTGGTGGTGCTTCCCGACGTTGTGCTTGATACGGCAAGTGCCGATCCGTTACGTTATAACCTGGCCGCAATGGTGGCTCGTTTTAATGAAACCGGGCGCAGCCAGGTACTGGCTAAACGTATGCAAGGCGATCTTTCTGAATATTCGGTCATTCAGACGAAGGAGCCTTTAAACAACGAAGGTAACATTAGCCGCATCGTTGAGTTCATTGAAAAACCGGATCAGCCGCAAACGCTGGATTCCGATCTGATGGCAGTAGGGCGCTATGTACTTTCTGCTGACATTTGGGCTGAACTGGAAAAAACTGAACCTGGTGCCTGGGGACGTATCCAGTTAACGGATGCTATTGCTGAACTGGCGAAAAAACAGTCTGTTGATGCCATGCTGATGACCGGTGACAGTTACGACTGCGGCAAAAAAATGGGTTATATGCAGGCGTTTGTGAAGTACGGACTGCGCAACCTGAAAGAAGGGGCGAAGTTCCGCAAGGGCATTGAGAAGCTACTGAACGAATAGATTTTAGCCTTAAGTGACGATTTGCAACAAAAAACAGCGGCAGTTAACATCCCCGCGTCTATGCTTGATGCACGGGAATGTTACTGTCGCTTTTTATTTGAAAAATAAAGAATAACAACGAGTTACGCTACTAAGTTTAATCTGCTTTTTGTTGTATTTATCCTTGTTTCTGGCGGCATTTGGTTAGACAATTGGCCTCAGTTTTAGAGAGTTCTGCAGGAGTTTGCGGGACTACTCACATCTTGGCATTTAGTTAGTGCTCTGGTAGCTGTTAAGCCAGGGGCGGTAGCGTGCGTAAATGTCTACATACTTGCATTGTGCATCAGCATTTTAATAGTAGTCATATACCTATAAACGAGACTCGGAATTATAACGTGAAAATACTTGTTACTGGTGGCGCTGGTTTCATTGGATCTGCAGTTGTTCGTCATATAATAAAAAATACCCAAGATACCGTTGTTAATGTTGATAAACTCACCTATGCCGGTAATCTGGAGTCCCTTGCTGAAGTCAGCGATAGTAATCAATATTATTTCGAGCATGCGGATATTTGCGATAAAGCGGCGATGGAACGTATTTTTGCCACCCATAAACCGGATGCGGTGATGCATCTGGCGGCAGAGAGCCATGTCGATCGTTCCATTACGGGCCCTGCGGCGTTCATTGAAACCAATATTGTTGGCACCTATGTGCTGCTGGAAGCCGCTCGCGCGTACTGGTCTACGCTTGATGAGTCGGCGAAAAGCGCTTTCCGCTTCCACCACATCTCAACCGATGAGGTGTTCGGTGATTTACCTCACCCGGACGAGCACCCTGTAGCAACTGAGCTGCCGCTGTTTACTGAAACCATCGCTTATGCACCGAGCAGCCCGTACTCTGCCTCTAAAGCCTCCAGTGATCATCTTGTCCGTGCCTGGCTGCGCACCTATGGTTTACCGACGATCGTCACGAACTGCTCCAACAATTACGGCCCGTATCATTTCCCTGAGAAACTGATCCCGCTGGTCATTCTTAACGCGATGGACGGTAAAGCGCTGCCAATTTATGGTAAAGGCGACCAGATCCGCGACTGGCTTTATGTTGAAGACCATGCACGTGCGCTGTATACGGTTGTTACCCAAGGAAAACCGGGTGAGACCTATAACATCGGCGGTCATAACGAAAAGCAAAACCTGGATGTCGTGCATACCATTTGCGATCTGCTGGATGAAATTGTGCCGAAAGAGGGCTCGTATCGTGACCAAATCACTTACGTAGCTGACCGTCCTGGGCACGATCGCCGCTACGCGATTGACGCCCATAAAATTAGTGCTGAGCTGGGCTGGAAGCCGGAAGAGACGTTTGAAAGCGGTATTCGTAAAACGGTGGAATGGTATCTGAGCAACCAGAACTGGGTGAATAACGTGAAAAGTGGCGCTTATAAAACCTGGATCGAACAGAATTACGGAGAACGTCAATAATGAACATTCTTCTGTTCGGTAAAATGGGTCAGGTGGGATGGGAACTCCAGCGTGCACTAGCTCCGTTGGGCAACTTGATTGCGCTTGACGTGCATTCCAAAGAATATTGCGGCGATTTCAGCAATCCCAAAGGAATTGCTGAAACCGTTCGTGCCATTAAACCCGACGTTATTGTAAATGCGGCTGCACATACGGCTGTCGACAAAGCCGAATCTGAGAGCGATTTTGCCCAATTGTTGAATGCGACAAGCGTAGAAGCGATCGCCAAAGAAGCGGCAAAAATCGGGGCTTGGGTTGTTCATTATTCTACTGACTACGTTTTCCCGGGTGATGGCAATAGACCATGGTGTGAAACAGACTCGACCGCGCCGTTGAATGTCTATGGGCAAACTAAGCTTGATGGTGAAAAAGCCCTGCAGGCGCATTGTCCTAAGCATCTGATTTTCCGCACCAGTTGGGTTTATGCCGGTAAGGGCAATAATTTCGCCAAGACGATGCTACGCCTGGCAAAAGAACGCAAAGAGCTGTCTGTTATTAACGATCAGGTTGGCGCTCCGACAGGTGCAGAACTGTTAGCTGACTGTACGGCTCATGCGATCAGGGTTGCTTTCGCGAAGCCAGATGTTGCGGGTCTTTACCATCTCGTCGCCTCTGATACGACAACATGGTACGACTATGCTGCACTGGTATTTGATGAAGCCAGAAAAGCAGGCATTGAACTGGCCATCGAAACGTTGAATGCCGTGCCTACGAGTGCTTATCCAACGCCTGCGAGCCGTCCGCATAATTCGCGATTGAACACCGAGAAATTCCAGACGAATTTTGACCTCATACTTCCTTCCTGGGAAACGGGCGTTAAACGGATGCTCGCAGAGCTTTTTACAGCTCAATCAATTTAAAAATGAGATAAATGCCCGGATACGGGCATTTTGTATTTATAGAGAAATTAAAATGGCTACGCGTAAAGGTATTATTCTTGCTGGTGGTTCCGGCACTCGTCTCTACCCAGTTACTATGGCGGTGAGTAAACAATTGCTGCCAATTTACGATAAACCCATGATTTATTACCCACTGTCCACGCTGATGCTGGCTGGAATTAAAGACATTCTGATTATCAGTACACCGCAGGATACGCCACGCTTTGAACAACTGCTCGGTGACGGAAGTCAGTGGGGGCTAAACCTACAGTATAAAGTGCAGCCAAGCCCAGATGGACTTGCTCAGGCATTTATCATCGGTGAAGAGTTTATCGGAGATGATAGCTGTGCGCTGGTCCTTGGCGATAATATTTTCTACGGTCATGATCTGCCAAAGCAGCTTGAAGCGGCACTGAATAAAGGGAATGGTGCCACCGTATTCGCGTATCACGTTAACGATCCTGAACGCTACGGTGTCGTGGAATTTGATAAGAACGGTACGGCTATCAGCCTGGAGGAAAAACCCGTCGAACCTAAAAGTAACTACGCTGTAACGGGTCTTTATTTCTACGATAATGATGTTGTAGAAATGGCGAAAAACCTTAAGCCTTCTGCTCGTGGTGAGCTGGAAATTACCGACATTAACCGTATTTACCTAGAGCAGGGACGTCTTTCCGTTGCGATGATGGGACGCGGATATGCATGGCTAGATACAGGTACGCACCAGAGCCTGATCGAAGCTAGCAACTTTATTGCGACTATTGAAGAGCGCCAGGGGCTGAAAGTATCTTGTCCGGAAGAGATTGCGTATCGCAAAGGCTTTATTGATGCAGAGCAGGTCAGGTTACTCGCGGGGCCATTAGCAAAAAATCAATACGGTAAATATTTACTTCGACTTCTGCAACAACAATAAGTACTGATTTAGATAACATGAATATTGCTTTTAAAGGAATGAAATGAAAGTTATTGATACCGCAATATCTGAAGTTAAAATTATAGAACCGAAAGTATTTGGAGATGAACGTGGTTTCTTTATGGAAACTTGGAATCATCGTGACTTTGAAAAAAATGTTTCTGGCGTACAAATAAATTTTGTTCAAGATAACCACTCCAAATCATTTAAAGGAACGTTAAGAGGTTTACATTATCAATCACACAACACGCAAGGAAAATTAGTTCGTGTTATTTCAGGGGAAGTGTTTGACGTAGCAGTTGATCTCCGAAAAAAGTCTCCGACTTTTGGACATTGGGTCGGCGTTTATTTAAGTTCAGAGAATAAAAGGCAGCTATGGATTCCGGAAGGCTTTGCACATGGCTTTTATGTAACGTCAAATGAAGCTGAGTTCGTTTATAAATGCACAAACTATTACGATCCTGCAACCGAAATATCGGTCTCATGGGATGATCCAACACTCAATATTGATTGGCCTCTTGGTGTTAATGAAAAACTTATCCTATCTCCAAAGGATGCTAGCGCATTGAGCTTTTTTGAGTTTAAGATACAAATATGACAGTTATAAAAGATAGTTACTGGAACATATTGGCCATAATTGTTCCGACTGTTGTTGCGATACCTGCATTAGGATTTATGGCTCGTTTACTGGGGGTAGAGCTATTTGGTGTTTTTACACTAATGTTCGCTTTTCTGGGATACGCTAGTCTATTTGATATGGGTTTATCCAGAGCATTAGTCAGAAGTATATCAATAAACAGAAATTCTTCTTTTGACATTAAGGAGTTTTTACTTGTCGCAAGTGTATTTGTTAGCATCATAGCCTGCATTATAGGGTTACTTATATATTTATTTAGGCTTCATATCGTTGGGATCTTTAATGTCACGCCTGCTGTCCAAATGGATGTTTTAAAAAGCCTTACATATGTTTCAATATCAGTGCCATTTTTATTATTGAATATAGTTTGGCAATCTTATCTTGAAGGTCTTGAAAGGTTTAAGGAACTAAGTCTGCTCAAAGTGATAACTAATATCACTTTGTCAATTTTACCTGTGATATTTGTTTGTATTCACAATTCAATTGTAATGGCTGTTGGGGGATTGGTTATAGCTCGTGTTATTTCATTTGTGATATTTTATGTTTATGTCTATCGGGCTCTATTTGCTGTAAGTAAACATAGCATCAGCTATTTCAATATAACAAAATTAAAAGAGCTTTTTAAATTTGGAGGCTGGCTGACAATCAGTAATTTAATTAGCCCTATGATGGTTTATTTCGACAGATTCGTACTTTCTTCTAGCGTCGGGGCCGCAAACGCGGCTATGTATACTGCGGCAGCTGAAATTATCTCAAAAATGTTAATGATACCCGGTGCTATTAGTAAATCTATTTTTCCTAAATTGTCCAGTAAGATGGATAAGAAAATTGCACGCTATTCATTTATATTAATGGTATTAGTCTCCGTTGCAATGGCTACTCCGCTGTTTTTGCTTTCATCGTGGGTTCTGCAAATTTGGCTAGGGAAAGGCTTTGCCGCAGCATCTTTGACTCTCAAGATATTGTTAATCGGATTTATTTTTAATGCATTGGCTCAAATACCATACACCTGTATTCAAGCGAAGGGGTTCTCAAATATAACAGCGAAATTGCATATGGCAGAAATACTCCCTTATTTCGGGCTTCTGTATATTCTAATTTCTCATTATTCGTATAATGGCGCAGCAATAGCATGGACCATCAGAGTAATTATCGATTTTCTAGCACTCAGCATTCTATATAGAAAAGTAGTTTAGATTACGCATGTACGCATACATCATCAATCACGTTTCTCAAGTATTATTAAAACTAATGGTTTATTATGATGGTTGACTCAATAAGCACATTGCTTGGTTCAATTATTTTATTCATATTTTCCTTCATCGCTCATAGAATGGTGAAAGATATTTTGTCTCCCGCAGTGATTTTCCCGCTTGTCTGGGCAATTGCTTTATTCTTTCTGTCTTTAATTACACCTCTTCTAGGTTTTTATCATATAAATTCTTGGGTGCTACTGATTTTTGTAGGTGGAGCCCTACTTTTTTCGATAGTTAGCATTTTAGTGTCTACATGTTTTGGCTTCAATAAGCCGTTAAAATTTTCGCTTACGCTTGAACAAATTAATTATAAAAGGATCTTAATAATATTTTATATAGGTACAATTTTATCATCGCCTTTCGTAATATCTGCCGCAATGAGCTATGGTGATAATATTGTGCAAATTGCAAGTAGGATAAGATATGAGAGGATTCATGGCGATGGTGATATTGCTCCAAAGACAGTACAAAATTGGTTTACCTTTGCTTTTTTTCTGATATTTATTCTTATTTCTGGAGTTGTAAAGCACAAGGTTAAAGTTAAATATATAATATTACCTATCGCTGTTAATTTATTATTGTATTTACTCCTAGAAGGGCGTTCAGCGATAATAATGCAAATTTTTGCATGGATGTTTCTAATCATAATGATCACTGGCGGTGTTAAAATATCGCATCTCGTAACTATAGTTTTCAGTATTCTGTGTTTTATAATTCTTGGTTCTGTATTTGTTGCAAAAGTTGACACAAATAATATAACGCTGATTGACCAAGGAATGGTATATCTAAGGCATATATTATCTTATTTATATCAAGGGCCTGTATTATTCAGTGAATATTTTGATGGTAAAATAAATATACGTGAGAACTGGGATGCATTAAATAATTTTTTGCATATACTAAACAATTTAGGAATTACAAATGCTGAGATTTCACAGCATGCAGATTTTGCAATGTTTGGATATGACGCAGAAGATTATGGCAATGTATACTCGATCTATTTTTCAATATATCCTCATTATGGATATATTGGCTTGCTTTTTTTCTTGGCTCTATATGCTATAATAGCAACAATATTCTTTAAGTTTTCAAAACTGGGAGGGGTCTTTTGTTTATATGTATCAGGAACATTATTTTCCTCCAGTCTATTATCGGTCTTTATGGATGGGTATGGTTATCTCATCTATTTCTTTATTAAATCATTTGTATTCTTCATTTTTGTGAAATTAACTTGTACAAATAAATATTCATTAGGATAAGTACTTCATTATTGGGGTGATGATTGAATCATAAACGGTATAACTTCATTTGTGTTAATTATAATGGGGCTGAATTTTGTCGTTCACTATGTTTGAGTTTAGAGTTATTAGCTATTCCTAGTAATTCAAAAATTCGTCTTATTATTGTTGATAATAATTCTTCTGAGAATGATAAAGAGCTATTAAATGAAATTAACTCGAAAAAAATAGATGTTAAGTTAATAAAGTTAGAAGAAAACGTTGGGTATTTTCCAGGAATGAATCATGGAATAGCATATGCTCGTGAATCAGAAAATGATATTGTAATTATAGGCAATAATGACTTAAAATATCGTGACGATTTTATTAGCTGTCTGGACTCGTTAGTGATTGCTAACGACATAATGGTTATTTGTCCTGATGTGGTAACTATTGATGGTGTTCATCAAAATCCTTTATCAACAAAAAAAATGAGTAAATTTGGATTGCTTAAAGAGGATATATATTATTCAAATTATTATATATCCAGATTAATGCGCGTTACTGCACAAATGATTCGAAATATAGTGTCTTGGAAGAAATGCGATAATAAAGATATTGATTACATCGGGGATGCGATGAATATAGAACGAGGGATTGGTGCTTGTTATTATTTGACTAATAACTTCTTCCGTCATTTCAATAAACTTGATGACAGAGTCTTTATGTGGGGAGAAGAAGCTCTCCTATCGAATCAAATCTCATCAGTGCATGGTCTGATACGATATGAACCAAGTTTAGTCGTTGAGCATTTCGAAAGTGGCACAGTAAAGAAAATGCTTACGCGTGAAAGATATGAAATAGTAAGAAAGTCATATAAAATTTATCGAGGATATTTATAAAATGATGAATAATGTTTTTAAAGACAAAATTTTATTAATTACTGGTGGAACTGGTTCCTTTGGCAATGCTGTATTGCGACGTTTCCTAGATACTGATATTACTGAAATAAGAATTTTTAGTCGTGATGAAAAAAAACAAGATGACATGCGGAAAAAATATAATCATCCAAAATTAAAATTCTATATAGGTGATGTTCGTGATTATAGCAGTATTCTTAATGCAAGCCGTGGAGTAGATTTTATTTATCATGCTGCAGCATTAAAACAAGTTCCTTCATGTGAGTTTTACCCTATGGAAGCGGTAAAAACAAATGTCCAAGGTACGGATAATGTTCTTGAAGCAGCAATCATGAATGGTGTTTCGCGCGTTGTTTGCTTGAGTACTGATAAAGCAGTTTATCCTATCAATGCTATGGGTATTTCAAAAGCAATGATGGAAAAGGTTATGGTTGCAAAAGCTCGAAACTTAGGGAGTACGAACACGGTTATATGTGGTACTCGTTATGGAAATGTAATGGCATCGCGTGGATCAGTGATTCCGCTTTTTATTGATTTGGTAAACGCGGGCAAGCCGATCACTGTAACTGATCCAAATATGACACGCTTCATGATGACACTTGAAGATGCTGTTGATTTAGTTCTGTACGCCTTTGAACATGGCGATAATGGCGACATATTTGTTCAAAAAGCACCTGCAGCTACAATTGATGTATTAACAAAAGCTTTGCTCGAACTTATGGACAAGACAGACCATACGGTAAATGTCATTGGGACCAGACATGGAGAGAAGGTTTACGAGACATTACTGAGTCGTGAAGAAATGGCTTGTGCTATAGATATGGGTGACTACTATCGAGTTCCACCAGATAACCGCGACCTTAACTACGGTAAATTTTTTGAAGAAGGAAACAAAAAAATTACCCATTTAGAAGATTATAACTCTCACAATACGCAGAGATTAGATGTCAATGGAATGAAAGCCCTACTTCTTAAACTTGCTTTTATCCGCGCAATGGTTGAAGGTTCCGAATTCGAGTTGGATGCGTAGCATGAAAATTTTGATCACAGGATATAATGGTTTTGTAGGTAAAAATCTACGTTTTTATTTGGTGGAAAATGGCTATTCGAATATAGATTTACTAGGAACAGAGCACAGTGACGTAGAACTCAAAAAATTCGTAAGTGAGGCTGACTTCATCTTTCATTTAGCAGGTGTAAATAGACCTAAGGATGAGATTGAATTTAATCAAGGAAATATTGATCTGACTCAGCGAGTAATTGACACACTCATTGAAACGGGTCGTAAAACGCCTCTCGTGCTAACATCATCAATACAGGTAAAATCGGATAATGCCTATGGAAGAAGTAAGGCAAAAGCAGAAAAACTGGTGCAATATTACACACATCATACGGGAGCACCGAGTTATATTTATCGCTTACCAAATGTCTTTGGAAAATGGTGCAAACCAAATTATAACTCCGCAGTAGCGACATTTTGTTATAATACAGTACATAATTTACCTATTAATATTCATAATCCTTCAGCCGAGTTATCCTTAGTATATATTGATGATGTCTGTATAAGTATGGTTAGCTTGCTTAAAAAAAGCGAAATTGGTGGGTATAAAGAAGTAACGCCTGTTTACAAAAGTACGGTAGGAGATGTTGCGAATTTAATACAGAAATTTAAGGAAAGCCGTATCAATCTTATAACTGAAGATGTCGGTGTTGGATTAACAAGAGCTTTATATTCTACTTATTTAAGTTATATACCGCCATCAGATTTCTCATACGATCTTTGCGGACACAATGATCCGCGTGGTTCATTTGTTGAAGTCCTTAAAACTCACTCTTCTGGACAATTTTCATTTTTTACTGCTCATCCAGGTGTCACTCGAGGAGGTCATTATCATCATACTAAGAATGAAAAATTTCTCGTTATAAAGGGAAAAGCTCGCTATTGTTTTAAAAATATCTTAACTGGCGAGAAATTTGAAATAATTTCAGATTCTAGTCAATTTAGAATTATTGAAACGATCCCGGGCTGGGCTCATGACATAACAAATGTGGGAACGGAAGAGTTAATTGTTATGCTGTGGGCAAATGAAATTTTTGATCGCAGAAAACCCGATACAATAGCGAGTCCTTTAGTATGAATAATATTACAATAAATAAAAAAATGAAAGTGATGACTATAGTCGGGACACGCCCAGAAATTATTCGGTTATCACGTGTTATGGTCGCCTTAGATATTCATTGTGAGCATATAATTGTTCATACTGGGCAAAATTACGATTTTGAATTGAATCAAGTATTTTTTGATGATCTTGGGGTCCGTAAACCTGATTATTTTCTTCATGCTGCTGGAGGAACTGGCGCTGAAACGATAGGAAATGTAATAATTGCAGTAGATAAAGTTCTTGCAGAGGTTAAGCCTGATGCGGTACTAGTGCTAGGTGATACAAATAGCTGTATGGCTGTAATTCCAGCTAAGCGACGCAAGATTCCAACTTTCCATATGGAAGCAGGAAACCGTTGTTTTGATATGCGAGTTCCAGAGGAAATTAATCGCCGTATTGTTGATCATACTGCTGATATCAATTTAACCTACAGTAGTATAGCTCGAGATTATTTACTTACCGAAAATATTGCACCTGACAGAATTATCAAAACGGGCAGTCCGATGTATGAGGTGTTGCATCACTATATGCCTTTAATTGATAGTTCTGATGTTTTATCTCGATTGAAATTGACTGAAAATAATTTTTTTGTAATTAGTGCACATCGAGAAGAAAACGTTGATTCAATAAGTAATTTGCATAAATTGGCTGAAATTCTGAATGGGCTAGCGGTTAAATATGGCTTGCCTGTTATTGTTTCAACTCATCCTCGTACTCGTAAGCGAATAGAAGAACAAGGATTAAGTTTTGAGCCTTTAGTTCAACTGCTAAAACCACTAGGGTTTCATGATTACAATAAGCTTCAGAAATCTGCTAAAGCTGTTTTATCTGATAGTGGTACAATTAGCGAAGAATCATCTATTATGAATTTCCCTGCACTAAATATTCGCGAGGCGCATGAACGACCAGAGGCCTTCGAAGAGGCTTCTGTAATGATGGTAGGATTATCAGTAGAGCGGGTATTTCAGGCGTTGCATGTTTTAGAGACACAAACTGCAGGTGAAGCACGGTTGTTACGTCCAGTATACGATTATAGTATGCCTAATGTATCTGATAAAATGGTTCGGATAATTCACTCCTATACAGATTATGTCATGAGGGTTGTTTGGAGAAAGTATGAGTGATTTGATCTTTTATATTGGTCCTTTTAGTTATCCTAATGGCGGCGCAGCGGCTAGACGAATCAAAGGCAACATATCTACACTGCAAGAGCTTGGCTATGAAGTAAAAATCATTGATGGTGATTCTGATATTCGCTCTAAAATAGATGGAGATATTACTGTTTATAGTGTTGGTGAACGACCTAATGCAAGTGCGTCAATTTTAAAAAAAATCTATCAATATTTTTTTATAGGTCAAAAAAGTATTGATTTTATCAAACGTCAAAAACAACTTCCAAAATATATAATCCTCTATAGTGGTTATAGCCCATATTTATTTCGATTGCTTAAGTTTTGTAATGAAAATAAAATAAAACTAATATTCGATTGTGTTGAATGGTATCTTCCAAAATCGTTATGTGAATATGCATATAATGCATACTATTGGAATATTGAATTAGCCATGAGGTTTCTAATTCCGAAATGTGATGGAGTAATCTGTATTAGCAACTATCTTGAAAATTATTATAAGCTAAAAGCATGTAAAACCATTAATATACCACCTACGCTTTCTATTGATGACTTACCGCACAAGACTGTTCAGGAAATTAATAGTCCCATTAGATTGATTTATTCTGGAAGTCCCGGCCACAAAGATCTTTTGCAGAAAATTGTAGATACTGTCAGTCAGCTATCTGGGAAGTTTGAACTTGATATCGTAGGGGTTAATGGCGTCAACTTCAATAATATACGCTATCACGGACGAGTTAGTCATGAAGAATCTGTCCGATTTGTTAGTGAAAGTCACTTTTCAGTATTATTTAGACCATCAAACAAAACTTCACAAGCTGGTTTTTCCACTAAAGTAGTTGAAAGCATGTCATGTGCTACTCCAGTAATTACCAACAATACGGGTGATTTAGGGAAATATATCCATGATGGTGTTAATGGGTATATTTTTGATGGGTTTGACAATGGAATTCTACTAGATAAGTTGAATTCTATTTACATGAATTATTCTACTGATAGTTATAAACTTATCTCACGAAATTCACTTCACGATGCTAAGCATTTTTTCTCTTATAGTTCCGGAATAAATTTAAACAAAATTAAATATTTTTTTGATAATTTGTGAATTTAACTATCTCGAAATCAAAAATGGTTTTCTGTTTCATAAATAATAATGTTGACAATGTTTAAAATAAAAGGCAGTTGTTGCGGAGGAAAACTTTGTTAATGAAAAGTAATAGTGAAAAGGTTTTGTTGTATTTTGTTAACGTTGATTGGTTTTTCATTTCTCATAGACTTCCAATAGCCCAAAAAGCTCTTGATGACGGATATAAAGTTGCAATAGCATGCCATTTTACTGGTCATCGTGATGAGTTGGAATCGATGGGTTTTATGACGTTCGAAATTCCATTTAGTCGGAGTGGTGTAGGGGTCATTTCTGAGCTAAAAACTATTTTAAAGATAAGGAAGGTTATTAAGCTTGTAAGGCCAACACTAATACATTCAATCACTATCAAACCAGTGATATATTCAGGGTTAATGAGGCGAACAATATCATCAACTAGTCCAATGGTCTCTGCTATTTCTGGATTGGGTTACGTTTTTACAACTAAAACTATGCGTGCAACCCTGATCAGACTAGCGGTAACAGTTCTCTACAAATTAGCACTCTCTGGGAATGAAAAAATTGTTATTTTTCAGAATTCATCAGATGAAAGCATTCTCAGTAATATAGTAGGTTTGAAGGAATGCGAAAAAATTTTGATAAAAGGTTCAGGCGCTGACCTGAATATTTATGATTTCAAACCAGAACCTGATAATGGGAAAATAAAAATTGCGATGGCGTGCCGCTTGCTTAAAGATAAAGGAGTATATCAGTATATTGAAGCCGCTAGGTTGGTTAAAAAAAATCATTCCAATGTTGAATTTTTACTTATTGGTTCACCTGATCCCGAAAACCCAAATTCAGTTATGGCAGAAGAAATCGATGCTTGGGTTAAAGAGGGGGTTATTACCTATTTAGGACATCGTAAAGATATTGCTAATATATTTGCTGGCTCAAATATTGTTTCCCTTCCATCATTTTATGGTGAAGGGGTCCCTAAAGTTCTTATAGAGGCGGCAGCTTGTGGAAGACCGATTGTTACTACGAATAATCCAGGGTGTCGTGATGCGATTGTTGACGGAAAAACAGGAATTTGTGTGCCTATAAAAGACTCCCTCGCACTTGCGAGTGCGTTTGCAATCTTAATTGAACAACCGGCTCTCAGGCAAAGCATGGGTAAGGCCGCTAGAATTTTTGCAGAAGCGGAATTTGATATCGAATCCGTTGTGAATAAACATTTGGCTATTTATGACATATTACATTGTAGTGGTACCTATTATTAAATCATCAACAATCTGGCTGTTGACATGATTTTATGGATTAGCTAGATGTTTTATTCATGACGTTTCCTTTTATTATATTGAATAATGTTAAGATTTATATCTTTCGGGGGATAGTATGCGTGAAATAAATCGTGCTACATTAGATGATCTTTACAAACAGGCCAGATTATCTGAACGTCACCGTTCACATCTTTTATTGCACTCAGGACATAATGATAAAGTTCAGAGATTATTAATTGCATTCCTCAGAAACAGTTATGTTGAGCCTCATTTCCATGAGTTAGATCATCAGTGGGAAATGTTTGTAGTATTAGAAGGTCAGATCAAGGTTTGTTTGTATGCAAAAAATGGAGAAGTAGAGAGGACTTTTTTGGCTGGGGGAGGAACTGACACATCAATTGTTGAATTCCATCCTGGCGATATACACAGCGTAGAATGTATATCAGACGAAGCTTTAATGCTGGAAATTAAAGAAGGTCCATTTGATCCTACGTATGCTAAATCTTTTCCTCAATGGTAATTTTTTCGAAATATAAAATGGTTGAGTATTCTATGTATATTTCCCGTTAATAGCAACTTTCGCTATCCTCTACGGCTTCATCTGAGTTAACATTCTTGAAATATTCAAGCCGTGCATAAATCACGGCGACCACACCTGACAGGAGTATGTAATGTCCAAGCAACAGATCGGCGTCGTCGGTATGGCAGTGATGGGGCGCAACCTGGCGCTCAACATCGAAAGCCGTGGTTATACCGTCTCCGTTTTCAACCGCTCCCGTGAAAAAACCGAAGAAGTGATTGCCGAGAACCTAGGCAAGAAACTGGTTCCTTTCTATACGGTTAAAGAGTTTGTTGAGTCCCTGGAAACACCTCGTCGTATCCTGTTAATGGTTAAAGCGGGCGCGGGTACCGATGCTGCTATCGATTCCCTGAAACCTTATCTGGATAAAGGCGACATCATCATTGATGGTGGTAATACCTTCTTCCAGGACACCATTCGTCGTAACCGTGAACTGTCTGCTGAAGGTTTCAACTTTATCGGAGCAGGTGTTTCCGGCGGTGAAGAGGGTGCCCTGAAAGGCCCATCTATCATGCCTGGTGGCCAGAAAGAAGCGTATGAGCTGGTAGCACCTATCCTGACTAAAATTGCTGCTGTTGCTGAAGACGGTGAGCCGTGCGTTACCTATATCGGTGCTGACGGCGCGGGTCATTACGTGAAGATGGTTCATAACGGTATCGAGTACGGCGACATGCAGCTGATTGCAGAAGCGTACTCCCTGCTGAAAGGTGGCCTGAGCCTCTCCAATGAAGAACTTGCTGAAACCTTCACTGAGTGGAACAAAGGCGAGCTGAACAGTTACCTGATCGACATCACCAAAGATATCTTCACTAAAAAAGATGAAGAGGGTAAATACCTAGTTGATGTGATCTTGGATGAAGCAGCAAACAAAGGCACCGGTAAATGGACCAGCCAGAGCTCTCTGGATCTTGGTGAACCACTGTCGCTGATCACTGAATCCGTATTCGCTCGCTATATTTCCTCTCTGAAAGAGCAGCGCGTTGCGGCTTCTAAAGTACTGTCTGGCCCACAGGCTAAACCAGCCGATGAGAAAACAGAATTCGTTGAGAAAGTACGTCGTGCACTCTACCTGGGCAAGATCGTCTCCTATGCACAGGGCTTCTCTCAGCTGCGTGCCGCCTCAGACGAAAACAACTGGGATCTGAACTACGGCGAAATCGCCAAGATCTTCCGCGCAGGCTGCATTATTCGTGCGCAGTTCCTACAGAAGATCACCGATGCTTACGCTAAAAATACCGGTATCGCTAACCTGTTGCTGGATCCTTACTTCAAGAACATTGCTGACGAATATCAGCAGGCACTGCGTGATGTGGTGGCCTATGCCGTGCAGAACGGTATTCCGGTTCCGACCTTCTCCGCGGCGGTTGCCTATTACGACAGCTATCGTGCAGACGTTCTGCCTGCTAACCTGATCCAGGCGCAGCGTGACTACTTCGGTGCGCATACCTATAAGCGCACAGATAAAGAAGGCGTGTTCCATACGGAATGGCTGGATTAATCTGATTTATCCCAAACGAAAATGCAGGCCCGGAGCGCTCCTCCGGGCTTTTTTGTGCACAGAAAACCCCAGCTAGGCTCTGTCTCTTATACACAAATCCTCCGGCAACATTGTTGGAGGATTTTTTGAATCTTTCCCCTGTTTACTGATCTCTGTTTGATACTCCCCCTATTTCTGGTGTTCTGTTATGGTGTTTTCTGATTGTTATTCATGGGCTGACAACATTTTTGGAACCGCTGAATTAGGAGATTTACGCCGTACCCGACGTCTAGTCACTCTGGCCTCCTCACTGGCTCAACACACCGGTTTTTCGGGGGGATTACCCCAGAGCCGCTTCATTTTTTAAACGTTCGGGGTTATCACCTGCAACAGCCAGCAGTGTTGCAACCGTCTGTGGTCCTACCCCAAACTGGCTACGAAGATTACTGGCATATTTACGGGTCAGTTTATCCAGCGATTCGTCCAGTTTATTCAGCTCTTCAGTCAGTGCCATCCATCGTTTCGCAAGGCTTCGAAGCGTGCTGCACAGGGCTATCCGCAATGGCGAGTACTCTGATACCTCGCTGTTAATGCAGGCGGTAACACATTCGTGTGGTTTCGATTTCCAGAGTTTGTCGCGAACATCCTGCGGGGCGCTCACCAGCAGAGCACGAAGCTGATTAATCGCCTGCGTGCGGGCTTTTATTGCACTGCGTATGGCTACGCTAATTATCCGGAGAGCTTCACAAGCGCCGGACTGCATTTTGGTATGGCCTTGCTGCTCCCTGAAAGTACTGTCCGGACTGCATTTTCTGCATCCAGGGGAGCTGACTTCCCTTCAAGGCGACGTTTTGAGCGATCTGGCCGATTAACTTCAACCACATAAATGCCATTCTTAATGAGATAACGTGTTAATGCGGCACCATACGTTCCGGTTCCTTCGATGCCTGCTCGTTCGAGGATCCCAAAAGAACGA
This sequence comes from Citrobacter freundii, assembly GCF_029717145.1. Lineage (NCBI taxonomy): Bacteria > Pseudomonadati > Pseudomonadota > Gammaproteobacteria > Enterobacterales > Enterobacteriaceae > Citrobacter > Citrobacter freundii. The sequence continues at coordinate 1,784,131 of NZ_CP099222.1, forward strand.
GCCCAATCAAGTAGTTCCAGATAACCAGTTTGATTTGTTTGAATAATGTGAGTGCCAAGCAGTTTCCCCGCCTGGCTGATAACAGCACCGACATGAATATCAAGGTGTGTATCGACACCTAGGATCACGCTTTCAGAAGATTGGTGGTCGTTTTGCATGGTTTGCCCCCAGATATTGGTAGCACAACCATCCCCATCGTAGGACAGGACACTCGGGATGCATCACAAAGCTCCTATCAGGTCACAAACGCTGGGCCCGGCTATGCTCGGGAAATACCAGAATCGGACGATGGGTCAACACAAAGGCATTCGAGCCAATCCCAGCACGGGTCAGTCCGATCGGGTATTTGAAAGTATATTAGAATGAGTATCCCAGCAGTTTCCACGCCGACTCATACTCTGCCTGATTCGGTATTGCCACAGTACCTGCCGGAACTGCCTGCTCGTATAATGACTGCCTTGATCGCTGTGGAACATCACTCCGGCGGGCTTACCACGCGTTTCCCATGCAATTTCCAGCGCTTTCATGGTGAGTCTGCTGTCCGGCGAGAACGACATTGCCCAGCCCACTGGTTTTCTTGCAAACAGGTCGAGAACAACGGCGAGGTATGCCCAGCGCTTACCCGTCCAGATATAGGTCACATCACCGCACCACACTGGGTTTGGCTCCGTTACGGCGAACTGTCGCTCAAGATGATTCGGGATGGTAACGTGCTCATGACCGCCACGCTTATACCGGTGAGTCGGCTGCTGGCAACTGACCAGCCCCAGCTCTTTCATGAGCCTGCCGGCAAGCCAGCGCCCCATCTGATAGCCTCTCTGGGTTACCATAGCGGCGATGCTTCTTGCTCCGGCCGAACCGTGGCTGGTGCTATGCAGCTCAAGTACCTGACTATGTAATACAGCCCGTCTGCCGTCTGGTTTTTCAGGGCGGTTTTTCCAGTATTTGTAGCTACTGCGATGAACCCCGAATACGTGGCAGAGTGTGGCCACTGGATAACGCGCCCTGAGTTTCCCGATTAACGAGAACTGTTCAGGGAGTCTGACATCAAGAGCGCGGTAGCTTTTTTTAGAATATCGTTTTCCATCTCAATACGTTGCAGCTTTTTCTTTAGCTCACGTATTTCGATTTGTTCCGGCGTTATCGGGGAAGTTTCTGTCGTTTTGCCCTGACGCTCATCACGCAGTTGTTTAACCCATCTCGTCATCGTGGAAAGACCAGCATCCATTGCCTTAGCAGCGTCAGAGACGGTGTAATTTTGGTCGACAACCAGCTGAGCTGATTCGCGTTTGAATTCAGGACTAAAATTTCTTTTTTTCATTGGTGCACCTGTGTTGTTCTGAGGTGAGCATATCACCTCTGTTCAGGTGGCCAAATTCAGTGTGCCACTACAGTATGACAGTAAACGAACAGGAAGACCCGGCTGGATAGTCATATGGGATGGCTGGTTCAAACTTCAGGATATGGTTGAGGGTTACAGAATGGCAAAGTCTCTTGATCAGGAGATCTGATCAAGAGACAGAGCTAGGCTGGGGGTTCCGGAAAGCTTTCGGCTTTGAGCCAGTTATTAAAACCCCTTTTGATTTGTTAAAACATCTTGCGGTCTGGCAACTGCAAAAGTTAAACAAGAAATCAAAAGGGGGTCCCAATGAGGGACGAAAAGAGCTTAGCGCACACCCGATGGAACTGTAAATATCATATAGTTTTTGCGCCAAAATACTGAAGGCAAGCGTTCTACGGAGAAAAGCGCAGAGCAATAGGCAGCATCTTAAGAAAGCTGTGTGAGTGGAAAAACGTACGAATCCTGGAAGCTGAATGTTGTGCAGATCATATCCATATGCTTGTGGAAATCCCGCCCAAAATGAGCGTATCGGGCTTTGTGGGGTATCTGAAAGGGAAAAGCAGTCTGATGCTGTATGAGCAGTTTGGGGATATGAAATTCAAGTACAGGAACAGGGAGTTCTGGTGCCGTGGATACTACGTAGATACGGTGGGTAAGAATACCTCGAAGATACAGGAATACATAAAGCACCAGCTTGCAGAGGATAAAATGGGAGAGCAGTTATCTATCCCTTATCCGGGCAGCCCGTTTACGGGCCGTAAGTAACGGAGTCTGATGCAAATGTCAGATCGTATGCGCCTGTTAGGGCGCGGCTGGTAACAGAGCCTTATAGGCGCATCAGAAAAACCTCCGGCTATGCCGGAGGATATTTATTATGGGCAAAAAAATGCATTCGGTCAGGTCTGATAGGCGTAGCTGCACTAAATCGCGATATAATGTGTTTACGCTGATCCGATACGGCAACGTTGGGTCTAACGATGGTGATTTTTTCACTCTTTAATGCTTAACCAAAAGAAGTCAAAGCTAATGAAAATAACTATTTCAGGAACAGGTTATGTGGGGCTGTCGAACGGCATTCTGATCGCTCAACACCACGAAGTGGTTGCATTGGATATTGTGCGATCCAAAGTGGACATGCTGAATCAGAAACAGTCACCGATTGCTGATCAAGAAATTGAAGAGTATCTGGCGACAAAAGATCTCAACTTCTGCGCAACCACCGACAAGCAAGAGGCTTATCGCAATGCTGATTACGTCATTATTGCGACGCCAACTGATTACGATCCTAAAACCAACCACTTTAATACGTCCAGTGTGGAGTCGGTGATCCGTGATGTACTGGAAATAAATCCGCAGGCGGTAATGATTATAAAATCAACTATCCCGGTTGGTTTTACCCAGTCGATTAAAGAGCGTCTGGGCACGGAGAATATTATTTTCTCACCGGAATTTCTCCGTGAAGGCAAGGCGCTCTATGACAATCTCCATCCGTCACGAATTGTAATTGGCGAGCGTTCCGCGCGTGCTGAACGATTTGCGGCCTTGTTGCAGGAAGGTGCCATCAAGCAAGACATTCCCACATTATTTACCGACTCCACTGAAGCCGAAGCCATCAAGCTGTTTGCTAATACCTATCTGGCCATGCGCGTGGCGTACTTCAACGAGCTAGACAGCTATGCAGAAAGCCTGGGCCTGGACAGCCGTCAGATTATCGAAGGGGTATGCCTCGATCCGCGCATCGGTAACCATTACAACAATCCCTCGTTTGGTTACGGTGGCTACTGCCTGCCGAAAGATACCAAGCAGTTGTTGGCTAACTATCAGTCGGTGCCAAACAACCTCATTTCGGCGATTGTTGATGCAAACCGCACCCGTAAGGACTTCGTCGCAGACTCTATACTGTCGAAAAAACCGAAAGTGGTCGGCGTGTATCGTTTGATCATGAAGAGTGGCTCAGACAATTTCCGCGCCTCTTCAATTCAGGGGATTATGAAGCGGATTAAGGCCAAAGGCGTGCAGGTTATTATTTATGAGCCGGTGATGCAGGAAGATGAGTTCTTTAACTCTCGTGTGATTCGCGATTTGGATGTTTTCAAGCAAGAAGCAGATGTGATTGTGTCAAACCGCATGGCGGAAGAGCTGGCTGACGTAGCGAATAAAGTTTACACCCGCGATCTCTTTGGCAGCGACTGAGTCGTTTCAGTCGTACTGTAAAAAGAAGCCCGGCGAATTTTGCCGGGCTTTGTTACTTCTACGACTTATAAAAATCGCGATACCAGTCCACGAAGTTTTTGACGCCATCTTTCACCGACGTTTGCGGCTTGAAGCCAATCACGTCGTACAGGGCTTTAGTATCGGCGCTGGTTTCCAGCACATCTCCCGGCTGCATCGGCATCATATTTTTGATGGCTTCAGTGCCAACAGCGTCTTCAAGCGCCATAATGTAATCCATCAACTTAACAGGGGCGCTGTTACCGATGTTATAGACGCGATACGGTGCAGAGCTGGTAGCCGGTGAGCCGCTCTCTACGGTCCAGCTTGCCTCGGCCTGCGGGATGACATCCTGCAGGCGAATAATCGCCTCGGCGATATCATCAATATAGGTAAAGTCACGCTTCATTTTACCAAAGTTATAGACGTCGATGCTTTTCCCTTCCAGCATCGCTTTGGTGAACTTAAACAGCGCCATATCCGGGCGACCCCACGGGCCGTACACGGTGAAGAAACGCAGTCCCGTTGTAGGTAACCCATATAGATGCGAATAGGTATGTGCCATCAGCTCATTCGCTTTTTTGGTCGCCGCATATAAAGACACGGGGTGATCGACGGAATCGTCTGTTGAAAATGGCATCTTGCGGTTCAGCCCATACACTGAACTGGAGGAAGCATAGAGCAGGTGTTTCACATGATTATGCCGACACCCTTCCAGGATGTTCAGAAAGCCGATCAGGTTAGAGTCTGCGTAGGCATGTGGATTGTCGATTGAGTATCGAACGCCCGCCTGTGCGGCGAGATGGATTACGCGATCAAAGCGCTCGTCCGCGAAAAGTGCCGCCATGCTTTCCCGGTCAGCTAAATCAAGCTTATGAAAATGGAATCCGGGGTGTACCAGCAACGCCAGGCGCGCCTGCTTAAGGCTGACATCGTAGTAATCGTTGAGATTATCCATACCGACCACCTGGTGGCCAGCGTCCAGCAGGCGTTTGCTAACGTGGAAGCCGATAAAACCGGCGGCACCTGTAACCAGGTATTTCATCTTGTACCTCTGTCTGACTTTATTGTTGTCAGGCACCATCAGGCGCCAGAAAGGGAGAATCATACCGTTTGACGATAAAAAAGATAATCGTTATCTGTTATTACCCTGTTCGGTTTTTCTGGTTACGTCATTTTTATTCACGGTGCGAATTGATCTGGTGAAATGGAAAGCCGCACCAGCTAGACTTTCGTGGTTGACAGCGATAATTTCCAGCTTAACTTTTTAAGTAGTGATTAAAATACCAATCAAAATCACTTAAATAATCTGTATTTTTTATCAGTAATCCTATGGCATTACCTGAAATTATGACTAAACTATTGGCGTTAAGTCTTTCCTCATTTAGGGTAATTATGTCTGTCGGTGATAACAACGTATCCGGACGCAGTAACGATCCGGAACAGATTGATTTAATTGATTTAGTGATGCAGTTGTGGCGCGGCAAAATGACGATTGTTGTCTGTGTTGTTGTTGCTATCCTCCTTGCTGTGGGCTATCTGGCGGTAGCGAAAGAGAAATGGACCTCGACGGCGATTGTGACTCAGCCCGATGTCGCGCAGATAGCCACTTATAATAATGCGTTGAACGTATTGTATGGCAGCAGTGCGCCAAAAGTGACTGAGCTACAGACTAATGTCATTGCCCGCTTTAGCACCTCGATTTCCGCGTTGGCTGAAACGCTTGATAATCAGCAAGAACCAGAAAAACTGACTATCGAGCAGTCGGTTAAAGGTCAGCAATTACCCTTGGTAGTCTCCTATGTGAGTGATTCTCCTGAAGGTGCGCAGCGTCAACTTTCTGAATATATCCAACAAATTGATGACAAAGTTGCCAAAGAACTGGAAACTGACTTGGTTGATAACATCAAGCTACGTACAACTACACTGAAAGACTCGTTGAGAACTCAAGAAGTGGTTGCGCAAGAGCAAAAAAACCTCCGTATTAAGCAGATTCAGGAAGCTTTGCGTTACGCTGAACAGGCGGGGGTGACCAGGCCACAAATTCAGCAAACTCAGGATGTAACGCAGGACAGTATGCTGCTGCTGGGCAGCGATGCCCTGAAATCAATGATTGAGCACGAAGCGACTCGTCCGTTGATCTTCTCTGATAGCTACTACCAGACCAGGCAAAACCTGCTGGATATTGAGGCTCTGAAGCCTGACGGCGCTGAACTACATACTTACCGCTATGTGATGAAACCAACCTTACCGATTCGTCGCGACAGCCCGAAGAAATCCATTACGCTGGTACTGGCGGTACTGCTCGGCGGGATGATTGGCGCGGGCGTGGTGCTGGGGCGCAATGCTTTACGGGGCTACAAAGCAAAAGCGCAGTAAGTCAGTATGACGCCGAGCTAAAAAACAAAAAACCGGGTATCGCCCGGTTTTTTTACACCCGAAGTTTACTGATGCCGCTGACGCAAATTCTCTATTACCGTGGTCAGATCGAGATCCTGATCCTGCAACAGTACCAGCAGGTGATACATCAGATCGGATGCCTCATTGGTCAGTTCGAAACGGTCATGTACCGTTGCGGCCAGCGCGGTCTCCACGCCTTCTTCACCGACTTTCTGGGCGATGCGTTTAGTGCCGCTGGCATACAGCTTAGCCGTGTAGGAACTCTCCGGGTCCGCCGTTTTACGCTCAGCAAGTAGCTGTTCAAGTTGATACAGGAACAGCCACTGGTGGCTGGCCTCGCCAAAACAGCTGCTGGTCCCTTTATGGCAGGTGGGCCCAATCGGGTTCACCAGCACCAGCAACGTGTCGTTATCGCAATCGGGCGTAATGTTGACCACATTGAGGAAGTTGCCGGAGGTTTCGCCCTTGGTCCACAGGCGCTGTTTGGTGCGCGAGAAAAAGGTCACTTTGCCGCTTTCAAGCGTTTTGTCCAGTGCTTCAAGGTTCATATAACCCAGCATCAATACTTCGCCGGAGACCGCATGTTGTACGACAACCGGCATCAGTCCGTCGGTTTTTTCCCAGTCCAGTTCGCGGCATTGTTGCTTCGTTAACATATCCTGATCTCCACGCCCTGCGTTGCCAGGTACGTTTTTAATTCACCAATATTAATAATCTGCTTGTGGAACACTGAAGCGGCGAGCGCGCCATCGACATCCGCATCCTGGAAGGCAGCAAGGAAGTGTTCCATGGTTCCTGCGCCGCCGGAGGCGATCAGCGGAACGTGGCATACCTCACGTACTTTTTTCAGCTGTTCGAGATCGTAGCCGTTACGCACGCCGTCCTGGTTCATCATATTGAGGACGATTTCACCTGCGCCGAGTTTTTGCACCTCTTGAACCCAGTCGAGGGTTTCCCACTGGGTGACGCGGGTACGGCTTTCATCGCCGGTGTATTGATTAACGTGATACTTCCCGGTTTCGGCGTCATGCCAGGTATCGATCCCAACCACGATGCACTGTACGCCAAAGCGTTCGGCCAAGCGGGTAATCAGCGACGGGTCAGCCAGCGCAGGTGAGTTGACTGAAATTTTATCAGCGCCGAAAGTCAGTATTTTCGCAGCATCGTCCACTGACTTAATCCCGCCCGCCACGCAGAACGGGATGTCGATCACTTCCGCTACGCGCGATACCCAGCTCTTATCGACTACACGTCCATCGCTGGAGGCGGTGATATCGTAGAACACCAGCTCATCTGCGCCCTCGTCGGCATAGCGTTTCGCCAGCGGGACGATGTCACCGATGACCTCGTGATTACGAAACTGGACGCCTTTCACTACCTGACCATCGCGAACGTCCAGACACGGAATTATGCGTTTTGCCAGCATTGAATGGCCTCCTCAACGGTGAATTTTCCTTCCAGCAGCGCGCGTCCGACGATCACGCCGCGCACGCCGGTTCCGCGCAGGGCTGCAACGTCGTCGATATCACCAATACCGCCGGATGACTGAAAGGCCACCTGCGGATACTTAGCGCAGACTTCTTTATAAAGCGATACGTTAGAGCCTGCCAGCGTGCCGTCGCGGGAGATATCAGTGCACAGCACATGCTTCAGGCCAACGGGCAGGTAGGTTTCCACCAGTTCTTCCAGCGAAACGCCGGAGTCTTCCTGCCAGCCGCTGACCGCGACCTGCTTGTTGCCTTGTTCGTCAATACGCACATCCAGCGCCAGCACCAGTGCATCTGCACCGAAACGCTCGAACCAGCCTTTGACGACTTCAGGTGATTTTACCGCCGTCGAGCCAACCACAACGCGCGCCACGCCGGCTGCCAGCAGGGCCGCAACGTCCTCTTCTGTGCGCACACCGCCGCCAACCTGCACCGGTACGTTGACACCGGCGACCAGCGTTTTAATCAGCGGGATCTGACGCTTGAGCGGATCTTTCGCGCCGGTTAAATCTACAAGGTGCAGAACCTGTGCACCTTGTGCGGCGTAATCCTGCAAGCGCGGCAAGGGATCGTTGCCGTAATCACGCTGGGTGGCGTAATCGCCCTGGTGGAGACGCACAACTGTGCCATCGATTAAATCTAATGCCGGAATAATCATCACATCTCCAGAAAATTTTTCAGCAACAGCGCCCCAGCGGCACCCGAGCGCTCAGGGTGAAACTGTACGCCGAAGAAATTGTCTTTTTGTACCGCTGCAGTGAACGGTTCACCGTAATGGCACTGGGCAATGGTCGAGGGATTGACCGGCATTGCGTAGCTGTGAACAAAATAAAAATACGCGCCATCGTCAATGCCGCGGAACAGGCGATTTCCCGCCTGCGGATACACCCGGTTCCAGCCCATATGCGGCAGTGGCAGGCCAAAGTCAGTCATCTTAGGTACGTCTTGCTCAATAATACCCAGCATATCGACGCCATTGCTCTCTGCACTGCGCCGACCGAGCAGTTGCATACCCAAACAAATCCCCAGAACCGGTTGGGTACAGGCTTTGATCAGCTCAATCAGTTCGCGTTCACGTAGCTGATCCATCGCCGCCTGCGCGGTCCCGACGCCGGGCAGAAAAAGCTTATCGGCGCGCAGTACCACATCGGCGTCGCGGCTGACGATGGGGTCATAACCGTGACGCGCCACGGCAGATTTCACCGAGTTGAGGTTGGCGCAGCCGGTGTCGAGGATCACCACGTTCATCACAGCACTCCTTTTGAGGAGGGAAGGGTATCGCCCTCAACGCGAATCGCCTGGCGCAGCGTGCGGCCAAAGGCCTTGAACAGGCTTTCCACACGGTGGTGATCGTTTTTGCCCTTGGTCTTCAGGTGCAGCGTCACGCCCATGGTGTAAGAGAGCGAACGGAAAAAGTGCTCGATCATCTCGGTGCTCAGATCGCCAACGCGCTGATAGGTGAATTCAGCCCGGTATTCCAGGTGCGGACGTCCGGAGATATCCAGCGCGCAGCGGGCTAGGCATTCGTCCATTGGCAGCACAAACCCGAAGCGGTTGATGCCACGCTTGTCGCCCAACGCCAGTTTTAACGCTTCGCCCAGCGCCAGACCGGTATCTTCTACGGTGTGGTGATCGTCAATATACAAGTCGCCCTTGACGGTGATTTCCATGCGAAAACCGCCGTGGGTCGAGATTTGATCCAGCATGTGGTCAAAGAAGCCGACGCCGGTATTAATTTTGCTGCGGCCCTCGCGGTCCAGCCACACTTTGACGTCAATCTGCGTTTCTTTGGTATTACGCTCAACGTGGGCGTAGCGGTCGCGTTTGGTCAGCTGTTCGCTAATCATCGACCAGTTCAGGGTGTCACGGTGGTAGCGTAACCCGCCGATTCCCATGTTTTCGGCCAGCTGAATGTCGGTTGCGCGGTCGCCAATCACGTAGCTGTTCGCGGTATCCAGCGCCTGTTCAGCCAGATACTGTTCGACCAGCTTCACTTTTGGTTTACGGCAGTCGCATTCGTCCGCGGGCAGGTGCGGGCAGATCAGCACCTCATCAAACACCACGCCCTGCGAGGTGAAAATCTGCATCATCAGGTTATGCGGTCCGTCAAACTCAGCCTGCGGGAAGCTTTGCGTTCCCAGTCCATCCTGGTTGGTGATCATCACCAGTTTATAACCGGCATTTTGCAGCTTGAGCAGGGCGGGGACAACCTCTGGCTCAAAGGCTAGTTTGTCAAAGCGATCAACCTGAAAGTCACTTGGCGGTTCTGAAATCAGGGTTCCATCACGGTCAATAAAAAGATACTTCTGGCTCATACTTGCTCCGCACGTAAAGCGTCAATGACGCGCTGGCTTTCTTCACGGGTGCCGACGGTGATCCGCAGGCAGCCGCTTAATGAAGGTTGTTTGTTCTGGTCTCGTAAGATAATGCCCTGATCCCACAAAGATTTAAACACAGAACTGGAAGCGGTAAAGCGGGCCAGAATATAGTTGGTTTCAGAGGTGAAAACCTGCTCCACGCAGGGGATAGTGTTCAGGGCATCCACCAGATACTGACGTTCTAGCAGGATCTGCGCTACGCGTTCACGCATGGCGGCAATGCCTTGTGATGTCAGCGCCTGGGCGGCGATATCGGCTACCGGTGTCGACAGCGGATAGGGGGCGATCACTTTCAACAGCAGGTTAATCACCTCTTCATTGGCCAGCGTAAATCCGCAGCGCAACCCTGCCAGCGCAAACGCCTTGGAAAGGGTACGCAGAACCACCAGGTGTGGATATTCCGTTAACCAGCCGGCCAGCGTCGCCTGCGGACAGAACTCAATGTACGCTTCATCGGCGACCACAATGGCTTTACCTTGGGTCATTTCAAGCAGCGAGCGTAGATCTTGTGGGTTAATCAACTGGCCGGTCGGATTGTTAGGGCTGCAAACGTAAACCACCTTCACGCCATTAAGCTTGTCGGCAATACCCTGGAGATCGAGCTGCCAGTCGGCAAGCGTAGGCACGGTGCGGCATTCCACGCCGATGGTCTCAGCGCTGACGCTGTACATGCCGTAGGTCGGCGGGCAGTAAAGAATGGCATCCTGGCCGGGTTCACAAAACGCGCGTACCAACAGTTCGATACCTTCATCTGCCCCTCGGCTAACCAACACCTGCTCCGGTTTAACGCCCGCGTACTGTGCGTAATTCTCAATCACCGCTTTTGGCTGACATTCCGGGTAACGGTTAAGCGTCTGCTGGCTGAGCTGAAACTCAACGGCCGTCGGGAACTCGTTGGCATTCAGCCAGACGTCGCCATTACCGCCCAGACGACGGGCAGACTGATAGGGCGTCAGTTCGCGGACATTTTTACGGGCTAAATCGGTGACGCTAAGAATGTTGTCAGTGCTCATGCTTGCTCCTTGAGGGCGTTAACACGCAGGGTGACGGCATTTTTGTGGGCGGTCAGTCGCTCCGCGGCGGCCAGCGTTTCGATGGTTGAGGCGAGAGCTGAGAAACCTTGTGGCGACAGTTCCTGGACGGTCATCCGCTTTTGGAAGTCTGCCAGCCCGAGGCTTGAACAGGTCGCGGTGTAACCGTAGGTCGGTAGCACGTGGTTTGTCCCTGAGGCATAATCACCGGCGGATTCCGGTGACCAGTCACCGAGAAACACGGAGCCGGCGCTGGTGATGTCATCGACCAGTTCACGGGCGTTACGGGTCTGAATGATCAGGTGCTCCGGACCGTACTGGTTAGAAATGGCGATGCACTGCGCCAGATCCCGGGTCACAATCAGACGGCTGGCGCTCAGCGCCTGACGCGCTGTTTCCGCGCGTGGTAGTTCAGCAAGCTGGCGTTCAACGGCGTCAGCCACGCGGCGGGCTATCCCGGCATCTGGCGTCAGCAGGATCACCTGAGAGTCCGGGCCGTGCTCGGCCTGCGAGAGCAGATCGGAGGCGACGAAATCCGGGGTCGCGCCGCTGTCGGCAATCACCAGTACTTCGGAAGGTCCGGCCGGCATATCAATGGCCGCACCGTCCAGACGCTGGCTTACCTGGCGTTTGGCCTCAGTTACCCAGGCATTACCGGGGCCAAAAATTTTGTCGACTTTGGGTACCGATTCGCTACCGAAGGCCAGAGCGGCAATTGCCTGGGCGCCACCGACGTTAAACACTTCTTGCACACCGCACAGCTGCGCCGCATACAAAATTTCGTCGGCGATAGGCGGTGGCGAGCACAGCACCACGCGTTGGCAACCAGCAATACGGGCCGGGGTGGCAAGCATCAATACCGTTGAGAAGAGTGGGGCCGATCCCCCCGGAATATACAAACCGACGGAGCTGACCGGACGGGTCACCTGCTGGCAGCGCACGCCGGGCTGCGTTTCAATATCTACCGCGGGCAGTTTTTGCGCGTTGTGAAACGTTTCAATATTTTTCACCGCGACCGCCATCGCCTGCTTGAGGTCCTCACTCAGACGCGCGCTGGCGGCAGAAATCTCTTCGGCACTGACTTTCAGCGCGCTGACGGTGGTTTTATCAAATTTGGCGCTGTATTCGCGCAGCGCCGCATCACCGCGTGATTTGACGTTATCCAGAATGTCGCTGACGGTACGGGTGATGCTGTCCGAGGCAGAGATTGCCGGGCGCATCAGCAATTCGCGTTGCTGTTCGATGCTGCAGGTATTCCAGTCAATCAGGGTATTGAAGCTCATGGTCGTTACTCCATTATCGGGTGTTGCCGGATGGCGGTGCTGCCTTATCCGGCCTACAAGACCCGTAATATCAATGATTGTGACAATTCTTGTAGGCCTGATAAGCGAAGCGCCATCAGGCATCAGATCACTCCATCATCTTCTCAATTGGCAGCACCAGAATCGAACTGGCACCGAGCGCTTTCAGTTTTTCCATGGTTTCCCAGAACAGGGTTTCGCTGCTGACCATGTGCATGGCCACGCGCTGCTGATCGCCTGCCAGTGGCAGAATAGTTGGACGCTCTGCGCCTGGCAGCAGGGCGATGACCTCGTCCAGACGTTCGGTTGGGGCGTGCATCATGATGTACTTGGATTCGCGGGCCTGAATCACGCCCTGAATGCGGGTCAGTAATTTATCGATCAGCTGCTGCTTGGCTTCCGCCATCTCGCCGTCGCGCTGGATCAGGCAGGCTTTGGAGCGGTAAATCACTTCGACTTCACGCAGGCCGTTGGCTTCCAGCGTGGCGCCGGTTGAGACCAGATCGCAAATCGCATCGGCCAGGCCCGCACGCGGGGCAACTTCTACTGAGCCGTTTAGCAGGCAGGATTTAAACGTGACGCCTTTCTGATCGAGATAACGTTTCAGCAGGTGCGGGTAGGAAGTGGCAACACGTTTACCGTTCAGCGAAGCCGGGCCGTCCCAGGCTTCGTCAGCCGGGGTGGCTAACGAGAGGCGACAGCCACCGAAGTCGAGACGACGCAGCGTAAAGTAGCGCGGATCTTCGCCCTGCGCCCGGCGGTTGAGCAACTCCTCTTCTAAAACGTTTTCACCAATGATGCCGAGGTCAACCACGCCGTCCATCACCAGACCCGGAATATCGTCATCACGCACGCGGAGAATATCAATCGGCATGTTCTCTGCCATCGCAATCAGGCGCTGGGTGTGAAGATTAATTTTAATGCCACAGCGGGCCAGTAATTCGCGTGAATCATCGCTTAAGCGGCCTGATTTCTGCATAGCTATGCGTAAACGGGTATTGTCTAACATTCTCTTGTCCTCGTTATCCTGTCTGAATCGGTCTGGGTCACGCACCAAAAAAAAAGCCCCCGGAAGAATTCTTCCGGGGGCTTTCTCATGCGCTCATGCACCACTGGAAGAGTTAAATGTCTCCCAGCACACATCGCCTGAAAGACTAGTCAGGATGATGGTGATGATGGTGTTTAAATTGAGCGCGTGTCATAAAATTTTCTCGATGAATGTTTATTCATTTGATGTCTTTTAACCTAAACCACTTTAGTCACCGAAAGCAAGGGCTTTTTTTGATCATTAATTCATTTCATATTGATACTATGAATTGTCAGCCACCGTGGGCTGGCGTAGCCTTGGGTAACAGGCCACAAGTCAGGAGAGAAGGCATGAAAAAGGTCGCAATTGTCGGGTTAGGTTGGTTAGGCATGCCGTTAGCCATGTCGCTGGCGGCGCGAGGCTGGCAGGTCACCGGCAGCAAAACCACGCTGGATGGGGTGGAAGCGGCCCGTATGAGCGGTATCGAAAGCTACTCGCTGCGCCTTGAACCTGAGCTGGTGTGCGAGTCAGACGATCTCGATGCGCTGATGGATGTCGATGCGCTGGTCATCACGCTGCCCGCCCGCCGTAGCGGTCCGGGTGAAGATTTTTATCTGCAGGCGATGCAGGAGTTGGTCGACAGTGCGCTGGCATACCGCATTCCACGGATTATTTTTACCAGCTCGACGTCGGTGTATGGTGACGTACAGGGAACCGTGAAGGAAGGCTCGCCGCGCAATCCGGTGACGGCAAGCGGTCGTGTGCTGAAAGAACTTGAGGACTGGCTGCATAACCTGCCGGGGACCTCGGTAGACATTGTGCGTCTCGCCGGGTTGGTTGGACCGGGCAGACACCCAGGGCGTTTTTTCGCCGGTAAAACGGCACCGGATGGACAGCATGGTGTCAATCTGGTGCATCTGGATGATGTCGTGTCGGCGATCGCTTTGCTGCTCCAGGCACCGAAAGGAGGACACATCTATAATATATGTGCGCCTATGCATCCGGCGCGTAATGTGTTCTATCCCCAGATGGCGCGTTTGCTGGGGCTGGAACCGCCGGAATTCCGGGACGGTGTGGATAACGGTAAAGGTAAAGTCATTGACGGCAACCGAATTTGCAATGAACTTGGGTTTGAGTACCAGTATCCCGACCCGCTGGTGATGCCGATGGAGTGACAGACCAGCAGCGTGCCGTCATATACCGCCAGGGGGCGAGTATGAAACCACTGCTGGACGTTCTGATCATCCTCGACGCGTTAGATAAAGAGGGAAGTTTCGCGGCGGCGTCGGCAAAATTGTTTAAGACGCCGTCCGCGCTGAGCTATACCGTCCATAAGCTGGAAAGCGATCTGAATATTCAATTGTTGGATCGCAGCGGGCATCGGGCGACGTTTACCCGCACCGGGCAGATGCTGCTGGAAAAGGGGCGGGAGGTACTGCATACCGTCCGCGAACTCGAAAAACAGGCCATCAAACTGCACGAAGGTTGGGAGAACCAGCTGGTTATTGGCGTGGATGACACCTTTCCTTTTTCACTGCTGGCCCCGCTTATCGAATCCTTCTACCAGCACCACAGCGTCACGCGGCTTAAATTTATCAACGGTGTACTGGGCGGTTCCTGGGAGGCGCTCACCCAAGGGCGGGCCGATATTATCGTCGGGGCGATGCATGAACCGCCTTCCGCGAGTAATTTTGGTTTTGCGCGTTTAGGTGACCTCGAACAGGTGTTTGTGATCGCACCTCATCATCCGCTGGCGCAGGAAGACGAACCACTGCAACGGCGTACCATTAAACGTTTCCGTGCCATTGTGGTGGGGGACAGTCCTCATCTGGCGAGCTTGTCGGGTTCTCAACTGCTTGACGATCAGGATGCAATCACCGTTTTTGACTTTAAAACCAAGCTGGAACTGCAGATCAGTGGGCTGGGATGCGGGTATTTACCGCGCTATCTGGCACAACGTTTTTTGGACAGCGGTGCCCTGATAGAGAAGAAAGTGGTCGCACAAATTATGTTTGAACCGGTGTGGATTGGCTGGAATGAACAGACGTCAGGATTAGCCAGCGCCTGGTGGCGAGATCAGATTTTAGCAAATAGTGCTATCGCAGGCGTTTATGTAAAATCGAGTGTCGATAAATCAGGCAGTTAGATAAAAATATTTATTTTTGGCTATCTCATTCTCTTGTTATTTCTCTCCAATTTAGTGCAAAATACGCCGCTTGCAAAAAATGACATTAGCCGACGTTTTAATACGCGTCGGTTATTTTTTTGCATCAAACCAATCATTCATAAAAGAGGCCGGGCTTCGTACCGGATAGATACTTACTAAAAACCGACAGTTGTTGTCGCTGAGGAATTCGTAAAAATGGGGCAATTTTTTGCTTACGCGACGGTATTCACCGTAAAGGGGAATGACCATGTCGCATAACGTTACTCCAAACACCTCTCGCGTGGAATTACGTAAAACGCTTACGTTGGTTCCGGTTGTCATGATGGGCCTTGCCTATATGCAGCCGATGACGCTGTTCGATACATTTGGTATCGTTTCGGGCTTGACCGATGGTCATGTCGCGACGGCTTATGCTTTTGCGTTGGTTGCCATTCTCTTTACTGCGTTGAGCTACGGTAAACTGGTTCGCCGTTTCCCGTCTGCTGGCTCTGCGTACACCTATGCTCAGAAATCCATTAGCCCGACCGTAGGCTTTATGGTGGGCTGGTCATCGCTGCTGGACTATCTGTTCATGCCGATGATCAACATCCTGTTGGCTAAAATCTACTTTGAAGCGCTGGTGCCGTCGGTACCGTCGTGGATCTTTGTTGTCGCGCTGGTGGGCTTTATGACCATCTCGAATCTGCGCAGCATCAAGGCCGTCGCGAACTTCAATACCCTGATTGTTATTTTGCAGATGGGTATTGTGGCAGTGATTGTTGGCCTGATCATTTACGGCATTATGCACGGCGAAGGCGCAGGCACGCTGACCAGCACCCGTCCGTTCTGGTCTGAAGGCGCGCATGTGGTGCCGATGATTACCGGTGCAACTATCCTGTGCTTCTCGTTCCTTGGTTTTGACGGCATCTCTTCGCTGTCAGAAGAAACCAAAGACGCAGAGCGCGTTATTCCGAAGGCTATCTTCCTGACCGCGCTGATTGGTGGCCTGATCTTTATTGGTGCCTCCTACTTCCTGCAACTGTACTTCCCGGATATCTCTCGCTTTAAAGATCCGGACGCGTCACAGCCGGAAATCATGCTGTACGTTGCGGGTAAAACCTTCCAGTGGGGCGTGCTGGTGTTCTCCAGCGTCACCGTACTGGCATCCGGTATGGCGGCACATGCGGGCGTTTCTCGTCTGATGTACGTGATGGGGCGCGATGGCGTATTCCCGACTCGTTTCTTCGGTTATATTCACCCGAAATGGCGTACTCCTGCATGGAACGTGCTGCTGGTGGGTGCGATTGCGCTGCTGGCAATAAAATTTGACCTGGTGACGGCGACGGCGCTGATCAACTTCGGTGCGCTGGTGGCATTTACCTTCGTGAACCTGTCTGTGATTTCACAGTTCTGGATCCGCGAAAAACGCAACAAGACGCTGAAAGACCACTTCAACTACCTGGTCATGCCGGTGTGTGGTGCTCTGACCGTCGGCGCGCTGTGGGTTAACCTGGAAGAAAGCTCGATGGTTCTGGGTCTGATCTGGGCGGGTATTGGTCTGGTTTACCTGGCTTGCGTGACCAAAAGCTTCCGCAATCCGGTTCCACAGTACGAAGATATCGCGCAGTAATTGATGTTTGCCGGACTGGGGGCCTTGCGCCACCATCCGGCAAATTGCCTAACCGGAGACATGTTCTCCGGTTTTTTTATACCTGCGTGTCAGTTTCTCTTCTTACACAATCTCTTCGGCGTATTGCCAGAGTGATTTCAGCAGCACCAGCTTCTCTTTATTATCCGCATACTGTTGACTCAGCATCTGCAATTCATTGGCATATTGCTGTAAAAACTCTGCGGTAAACACCTGACGGCGATGCTCCAGCCAGCGCTGCTGTTCAGACTCATCCAGCGTGCCGGGGAAGTTACGCGCGCGGTAATTAAACAGCAGCTTTTCAATACGCTTATCAACAAAGGTAATATCCAGTGCCGGTAAATTGCGTGGGTCGGTTTCCAGCACGATTTTCATCGCAGCGCGGTCGGCATCGCTGAAAAAACCGTTATACAGTTGGGCATCCACGTTGTCTGACGGTGTGAAGGGTTCTGCCTCGGAAAAAATAGCCACCACTTTATCGCGAACCTGCGGGTTTTCACGCAGGATTTTGAGGTTATCCAGACAATGCTGACGGTTAATTCCCAGTCGGTCGGCATCTTCAGGGCGTAGTGTGTTGGCCTGTGCCAGAACCGGGCATTTGTTGATGTGCACCAGTTTCACGGGTACCGCTACGTTATCGCCCAGGTCGGCTTTGGCGGTGTAAAGGCGCTCACGCAGCGTGTCGCTATCCAGCTCAAGCAGGGGAGAAATATCACCGGCTAAGTCAACCATGATGACCGCGTTGCGATTGTCCGGGTGCCAGGCGAGCGGCGCAACCCAACTGGTATTGCCGCGCCATGCGCCGAACATGCCAGAGACATGAACCAACGGTTTCATTTGTGGGACATCGATCAGGGCGGCCAGCTTGTGCTTGTTCCGGTGGCTATAGAGATAGTCGAACAGACGAGGCTGACGCGACTTAACCAACTGCGCCATCGCAATGGTGGCGTACACGTCGGCCATCGCATCGTGGGCGTTGGCGTGTTCAATGTCGTTGGCTTTGGTCAAATGCTCAAGGCGGAAACTGGGTAACCCGTCGTCGTTTTCTGGCCAGTTAATGCCTTCCGGGCGCAGGGCATAACAGGCGCGCATAACATCCAGTAAATCCCAACGTGAATTATCGTGCTGCCAGCTCCAGGCGTAGGGGTCGTAGAAATTGCGGTACAGGATATTGCGCGTCACTTCGTCGTCAAAGCGCACATTGTTATAGCCCACAATACAGGTTTTGGGCACGGTAAACAGGGCGTGAATGCGGGCAGCAAACGTTGCTTCGTTCTCTCCTTTTTCACGCGCTTCCTGCGGGGTAATACCTGTTATAAGTACCGCTTCCGGGTGCGGCAGATAGTCGTCCGCAGGCTTGCAATAAAAAACCTCTGGATCGCCGATAATGTTGAAATCGTTATCCGTGCGGATGGCCGCAAATTGCGCGGGCCTGTCCAGCGCCGGATGGGTACCAAAGGTTTCGTAATCGTGGAAGAGAAACGTAGGGTGCTGCTTGCCGTCATTCATTGTTCAGTTATGTCCGGGATCAATTTAGCGCTTTTATAAGAGTACCAAAAAATAGCGAGGTAATCAGCAATGCGATTATCTGTTCGGGGAATCAGGTCGTAATAAAATTGAGATGAACGGTGCTTTTATATATTTCTTGAATTAATTAAACGATCGAAACTGTATTTGTTGGCATGATTATCATCAAGGATAATTTCATTTTAATAATTTGAGTGATAACCATTATTGTTATTTTTACGGTTAATTGTTGAGTTTTGGAAGTTTTAAAAGTCTTTATAAACAATAGGTTCTGATTCGTCAGGATGTTCTTGCTTCACTGTAAGGAAATGTGAGTGAGATTAAAAATTAATAATATAAACTCCATATAATAATTGGATATATCTAATAACAGGAGGTTATATGAGCATTAGTCGGCGTAACTTTTTGCGCGGCGTGGGTATTGGCTGCTCCGCTTGCGCAATAGGAACTTTTCCACCGGGGGCACTGGCGCGTAATGCACCAGAGAGTATCAAGGGGAAAACCTCACTCACACCAAGTCTGTGCGAAATGTGTTCATTTCGTTGTCCCATTCAAGCTCAGGTCATTAATAATAAAACCGTTTTCATCCAGGGGAACCCTAATGCGCCGCAGCAGGGTACCCGGGTCTGTGCCCGAGGGGGCAGCGGTGTGAGCCTGGTTAACGATCCGCACCGTATTGTTAAACCGATGAAGCGCACTGGCCCGCGTGGCGCTGGAGAATGGCAGGTCATTAGCTGGCAGCAAGCCTATCAAGAAATTGCCGAAAAGATGAGTGCCATAAAAGCGCAATATGGTCCTCAGGGCGTTGTCTTCTCTTCTAAATCCGGCTCGCTTTCCGGTCATTTATTTCACCTGGCGACGGCCTTCGGTTCGCCGAACACCTTTACCCATGCCTCGACATGTCCCGCCGGGAAATCCATTGCCGCTAAAGTGATGATGGGCGGCGATCTGTCCATGGACATCGCCAACACCCGTTATATGGTCTCTTTTGGCCATAACCTCTATGAAGGTATTGAGGTTGCCGACACGCACGAACTGATGACCGCGCAGGAGAGAGGCGCGAAGATGGTCAGCTTCGACCCTCGCTTGTCCGTATTTTCCAGTAAAGCGGATGAATGGCATGCCATCAGGCCTGGCGGCGACTTGCCGGTACTGATGGCAATGTGCCACGTCATGATTAAAGAAAACCTGTATGACGCGCAGTTTGTGGAGCGTTATACCACGGGGTTTGCACAGCTGGCAGAGGCCGTACAAGAGACAACGCCTGAATGGGCGCAAAAGCTGGCTGATGTTCCTGCTGAGGTTATTACCCGCGTAACCCGAGAAATGGCGGCCAGCGCGCCTCGTGCCATCGTCAGCCCAGGCCACCGCGCGACGTTTTCTCAGGAAGAGATTGACATGCGGCGGATGATCTTCACCCTCAACGTGCTGCTGGGCAATATCGAACGTGAAGGTGGCATGTACCAGAAAAAGGCGGCGGCAACCTACAACAAGCTGGCTGGCGAAAAGGTCGCGCCGGTGCTGGCAAAACCGGATGTGAAATTACCGAAGCCAACCGCGCAGCGCATTGATCTGGTGGCACCGCAGTTTAAATACATCGCCGCGGGTGGAGGGGTCGTGCAAAGCATTATTGATGCCGTGTTAAAGCAGACTCCTTACCCGGTGAAGGGATGGATCATGTCCCGACATAATCCTTTCCAGACCGTGACCTGCCGACCCGATCTGGTCAAAACCGTGGAACAACTGGATCTGGTGGTCAGCTGCGACGTCTATTTAAGTGAAAGCGCGGCCTATGCTGACTATCTGTTACCGGAATGCACCTATCTTGAGCGTGATGAAGAAGTCTCTGATATGTCAGGGCTGAATCCAGCTTATGCATTACGCCAACAGGTAGTTGAGCCCATTGGCGATGCTCGTCCGAGCTGGCAAATCTGGAAAGAGCTGGGTGAAAAGTTGGGGCTCGGGCAATTTTACCCGTGGCAGGATATGCAGACGCGCCAGCTGTACCAGCTCAATGGCGATCACGCTTTATCCGCAGAACTGCGTCAGAAGGGATACCGGGAGTGGGGCGTACCGCTGTTATTTCGTGAACCTGAGACCGTGCGCCAGTTTGTCGCGCGCTATCCTGGTGCAGTGCCCGCGGACAGCGATGGTACCTACGGGGAGCAACTGCGATTCAAATCCCCGTCAGGCAAAATCGAGCTTTATTCCGCAGAGCTGGAATCGTTACTTCCCGGCTACGGTATTCCACGCGCCCGCAATTTTGCCCTGAAGGGTGAAAATGAACTCTATTTCATCCAGGGCAAGGTAGCGGTTCACACCAACGGAGCGACGCAATATGTGCCTTTACTCAGTGAACTGATGTGGGACAACGCGGTGTGGATCCACCCGACGACCGCACGTGAAAAAGGGATTAAAAGCGGTGACGACATCTGGTTGGAAAACGCCACCGGCAAAGAAAAAGGTAAGGCGCTGGTCACGGCCGGTATTCGACCCGATACGCTGTTTGTTTATATGGGGTTTGGCGCCAAGGCCGGGGCTAAAACGGCGGCAACAACGCACGGTATTCACTGCGGTAATTTACTTCCGCACGTGACCAGTCCGGTTTCCGGAACGGTGGTACACACCGCTGGCGTGACGCTGCGTCGGGCATGAACAAGGAGAACATCATGAATCAATCCACAAATCCCTATGTCATGCTGCATGACGAAAAACGCTGCATTGGCTGCCAGGCATGTACGGTTGCCTGCAAGGTTCTGAACGATGTGCCGGAGGGGTACAGCCGCCTGCAGGTGCAGATCCGCACCCCGGAAAAAGAGTCAGACGTCCTGTCTCATTTTCAGTTTGTGCGGGTTTCTTGCCAGCACTGTGAAGATGCGCCCTGCGTGAGCGTTTGCCCGACCGGTGCTTCATTTCGTGACGAAAACGGTATTGTGCAGGTGGACAAGTCGCGCTGTATTGGTTGCGACTATTGTGTTGCGGCCTGCCCGTTCCATGTGCGTTATCTGAATCCGCAAACGAGTATCGCTGACAAATGCAATTTTTGTGCAGATACCCGCCTCGATGCCGGGCAAGCGCCGGCCTGTGTTTCTGTTTGTCCAACCGATGCGCTGAAGTTTGGCCGCCGCGACGACCCGGAGATCCAGCACTGGATAAGTCAAAAAGAGGTATATCGCCAGCAGGATACGCGCAGTGGTGAGGTGAGTCTTTATCGGCGTAAAGAGTATCATCAGGAGGGGAAAGTATGAATGCTATCTGGGGAGCAGAGCTTAACTATGCGCCGGACTACTGGCCGCTGTGGCTCATTTACGCAGGTGTGGTCATCCTGCTGATGATTGTGGGTCTGGTGGCGCACGCGCTGCTGCGCCGGATGCTGGCACCTAAAACCGCAACCGGTGAAGAGCATCGTGATTACCTCTACTCGTTAGCGGTCCGCCGCTGGCACTGGGGAAATGCGCTGTTGTTCGTTCTGCTGCTGGTAAGCGGGTTGTTTGGTCACTTTTCGATAGGGCCGGTGGCGCTCATGGTGCAGGTACACACCTGGTGTGGCTTTGCATTACTGGCCTTCTGGGTGGGTTTCGTGCTGATAAATGCCACTACCGGCAACGGCTGCCACTATCGGGTGAAATGTAGCGGACTGATTTCGCGCTGCCTGCAGCAAACACGCTTTTACCTGTATGGGATAATGAAGGGTGAAGCGCATCCGTTTGCCGCGACGGCAGAGAGTAAATTTAACCCGCTACAACAACTGGCCTATCTGGCCATAATGTATGCGCTGGTACCGCTGTTGATCATCACCGGTTTGCTGTGTCTTTACCCACAAGTTATCGGCGCAGGTCCGGTTATGCTGGTGTTGCATATGGCGTTGGCGATTATTGGCATTCTGTTTATTTGTGCGCATATCTACCTGTGCACACTGGGCGACACGCCGGGGCAAATCTTTCGCAGCATGATCGACGGCTATCACCGGCATCGCAGCCATCACGCAGATGTATCACCGCATAAAGGGTAATGTAGTGCGAATTTATCACTACCCGTTTATCTGATACCTGCATTCCATTGCAAAAAAATGTGCTTTAAGTCACATTTTCTTGCAATTTATCCCTGTTTGTTCTTCAGAATTTCCGTAAAAAGAACGGCTATTTTTCCTTTTCCTGAGGACATGCTGTTGAAACGCCGTTTGTTTATTACCGCTTCCCTTTTCGCGATGAGTTTTTCCTCCGCTTTTGCGGCGGATGTCGCCAGTTTTGCTCCCCAACCTCCGGCTATCAATGCGGGTGCGTGGGTGCTGATGGATTACACCACAGGCCAAATTCTTACCGCAGGTAATGAGCACCAGCAGCGCAACCCCGCCAGTCTGACCAAGCTGATGACCGGCTATGTTGTTGACCGCGCCATCGACAGCCAGCGTATTAGCCCGTCAGATATTGTCACCGTTGGGCGTGACGCGTGGGCGAAAGACAATCCGGTATTTGTCGGTTCATCGTTAATGTTTTTAAAACAAGGTGACCGCGTTTCAGTACGTGATTTAAGTCGTGGCTTAATTGTCGATTCCGGCAACGATGCCTGCGTTGCGCTGGCGGATTATATCGCCGGTGGGCAGCCACAGTTTGTCGCGATGATGAACAGTTATGTGCAAAAGCTGAAGTTGCAGGACACCCATTTTGAAACGGTGCACGGACTGGATGCCCCAGGCCAGCACAGTTCGGCTTACGATCTGGCTGTGTTATCGAGGGCTATCATTCACGGCGAGCCTGATTTCTATCATATGTACAGCGAGAAGAGCCTCACCTGGAACGGCATCACCCAGCAGAATCGTAACGGTTTATTGTGGGATAAAACCCTGAACGTGGATGGGCTAAAGACGGGACATACCTCTGGTGCCGGGTTTAACCTGATTGCATCTGCGGTAGACGGACAGCGTCGATTAATCGCCGTTGTAATGGGGGCCGAGAGTGCGAAGGGGCGTGAAGATCAGGCGCGTAAGCTGCTGCAATGGGGACAGCAAAACTTTGACACAGTGCAGGTTCTGCGAAGTGGTAAGCAGGTCGGCGTTGAGCGGATCTGGTATGGCGATAAAGAAAAAATCAGTCTCGGTACCGAGCAGGATTTTTGGATGGCGTTGCCTAAAGCCGAAGTGGCGAATATTAAAGCAAAGTATGTGCTTGATAAGAAAGAGCTGGTCGCCCCCATTGCCGCACATCAGCGCGTGGGCGAAATTGAACTCTACGACCGGGATCAGCTGGTGGCGCATTGGCCGCTGATGACGCTGGAGTCAGTCGGTGAGGGGGGCGTGTTTTCGCGCCTGAGCGATTATTTTCACCATAAGGTGTAGATTTCTGTTTGTGCACCAAACTGGCAAGACTGCGCATCTGCTCACATAATAATCACTATTTCCTTGAGGTCGTAATACGCAGAAATTATACTGTATTTTTATACAGTATCATGCGGGAGGTTATATGGAGTATGAGATAAAGCAGGTAGAAAGACGCAGGATTGCCGGGTTTCACATGGTTGGACCGTGGGAACACACGGTAAAGCAGGGGTTTGAACAGCTGGTTATGTGGGTCGACGGTAACCAGATTGTGCCGCTGGAATGGATAGCCGTCTATTACGACAACCCAGACGTGGTTCCGGCAGATAAACTGCGCTGCGATACCGTAGTTTCAGTGCCTGAAGGTTTTGAGATCCCCGAAAACAGCGAAGGGGTGATCCTGACTGAACTGGCGGGCGGCGACTATGCCGTGGCCGTTGCCCGTGTTGAAAACCATGACTTTGCCACACCCTGGTATCAGTTTTTTGACCGTCTACTGCAGGATTCGTCCTGGCAGTTATCGGCCAAACCGTGTTTTGAAATTTACCGAAACAATGGTATGGAGGACGGATACTGGGATATTGAAATGTACGTGCCGGTGCAGGCGAAGTAACGGTTTTGGGTGTGAATCAGGATAAAAGGCCTGTTGATAACGGTGATGTTTTCACTGAAAAAACAGGTACAATTCTGTTCTTTGCTATTCCCTGACGGAGTGCATGAGTGCGTGCAGATAAGTCACTGAGTCCTTTTGAAATTCGCTTGTATCGTCATTATCGTGTGGTGCATGGTATTCGCATCTCGCTGGCGTTTCTTCTCACTTTTCTGCTGGTTCGCCTGCTGGACATCCCTGAAGGTACCTGGCCTCTGATCACGCTGGTGGTGATCATGGGGCCGATTTCCTTTTGGGGCAATGTCGTCCCCCGAGCTTTTGAGCGTATTGGTGGCACGATTCTGGGTTCGGTCCTTGGGCTGGTGGCGCTCCGGCTGGAGCTCTTTTCATTGCCGCTGATGCTGATATGGTGTGCGGTGGCGATGTTCCTGTGCGGTTGGCTGGCATTGGGTAAAAAACCGTATCAGGCGCTGCTGATCGGCATCACGCTGGCCGTCGTGGTTGGCGCACCTGCGGGCGATATGAACACGGCACTCTGGCGCGGGGGGGATGTGATTCTCGGCTCGCTACTGGCAATGCTGTTTACCTGGATCTGGCCGCAACGCGCATTTATACACTGGCGTATCCAACTGGCGCACTGCATTACCGGCTATAACCGTGTATATCAGGCCGCGCTATCACCCAACTTACTCGAACAACCCCGGCTGGATAAGCACTTACAGCAGTTGCTGAGTGACGTCGTTAAAATGCGCGGCTTAATCATTCCGGCCAGCAAAGAAACGCGCATTCAAAAATCAGTTTTTGAAGCCATTCAAACGATTAATCGAAATCTGGTGTGCATGCTTGAACTGCAAATCAACGCGCTGTGGGCAACGCGGTCCAGTCATTTTGTGATGTTGAATGCGCATACGCTGCGTGAAACTCAGCTCAGAATGCAACAGGCACTGCTGACGATAACGCACGCTCTCTATGAAGGTAATCCGCAACCGGTGCTTGCCAACACCGAAAAACTCAATGATACGGTGACCGAGATGCGTCAGCTGATTGATGAACATAAGGGCGACAACGTTGCAGAAACGCCTATTCATGGTTATGTCTGGCTGAATATGGAGATGGCACGACAGCTGGAACTCCTCTCACATTTAATCTGTCGTGCTTTGCGCAAATAAAGCGCAGATGAGGGGATTGGTTCTACTGCTGCTTCGATTCAGCAACGATTAAGGGTATGATACTGAAAAAGGCTAAAACCATTGGTAACTGCAATGGCTTTACCCTCGATAATTCAGGTTTCAACCGTGTATTGTCAATGCAGATGCAACTTGAAGTATGGCGGGCATGAAAGTAATGTTGACCCACTTTAGCCGTTGTTTAAACGAATCCGAATCTCACATTATCAGGGGTGTAAAAATGGAAACTACCAAGCCTTCTTTCCAGGACGTGCTGGAATTTGTTCGTCTGTTCCGTCGTAAGAACAAACTGCAACGTGAAATCCAGGACGTTGAGAAAAAGATCCGTGACAACCAGAAACGTGTCCTGCTGCTGGACAACCTGAGCGACTACATCAAGCCAGGTATGAGCGTTGAAGCGATCCAGGGCATTATTGCCAGCATGAAAAGCGACTATGAAGATCGCGTGGATGATTACATCATCAAAAATGCCGAGATCTCTAAAGAGCGTCGCGACATTTCTAAAAAGCTTAAAGCCATGGGCGAAGTGAAAAACGGCGAAGCGAAAGCAGAGTAATTGTTGCAAACGATAGGGGCGTAATGCGGCCCCTATCGTCCCTACTGTAATTCAACCCCGCCCGTTACCATCCGTAGCAAATGCTGTTCCGGCCAGTGTGTAGTCAGTTTTTTCTGCACCAGCATCCATTTGATGTAGTCAATGTCATGACGCGTTCTGTCCAGCATCAGTCCAACTACGCTGCCGCTGTGGGCAACGTTCACACCGTATAAATCACATTCTTCAACCAGCGATAATAACGAATCGAAATCCGGTTTTGGCAACAACATCTGGCTGGCAATGGCGCTTAGCGTGGCCGCTTCGCCCATCCGGTACGGGTTTTGACTTGAGCAAGCTTCCTGCACTTTTTCCCATGCTCGTTTGAGGGCGGGTGCGCCTGCCTGTAACCCGGCCTGGCGCGGGATCCGGTGATAGTCTGCCGTGCGTAACGTTTCCGGGCTTTCGAGAACCAGCAGGTCGAGGTGGGGCTGCGCTTCACAGGCGATCTGAGTGGATGCGTCGTTATGATCAAAAAGCGTTAACTGGCGAAAAACGGTGCTGTCGGTAGGTTCGAGCGAAACGCAAAGCTGCGCTAACGTGGCTTCATCTAACTGATGGCCCAGATGGTGTGCGGTAGCGATGGCGGTGGCGGCAATATCAGCCGTACTGCTGGCCATCCCTTTGGCGATGGGGATCGTGGAGTGGATATCAATACGAATATCCTGACTGACATGTGCCGGATATTGCCAGTGCTGCAACAAGCGGTCAACCATCGCCCGTGAAAGAGGACGCTCATCGGCAAGCGGCGAGCCGGAGCTGACTTCAACGGTGCTGTACCATTCAACCGGGCAGGAGACCAATTTCTCGCTGCCCAGAATCCAGCCCTGGATAAGTTCTCCGCATGATGCGGGGCATTGCGCAACAGCCACGTCTTTTCACCTTTTTGATTAGCAATCTTCGGCGCATAGTGTCATGGCGATCGCGCTATTACCATGATGTGCCGCAATCTGCGGCGCAGCAGTATTAAGCGGGAATGCTCAGCGTCACAGTTTCTGGAATCGCTATACGCATTACGTCTTGCGCGATCATCAGCTCTTCGTTGGTATTGATGACGGCCACTTTGACCATCGCGTTTTCTGTCTGAATGAAGGTCGCATTACGTTGGTTTTTGTCCTCATCTACCGCCAGCCCTAAGAAATTGAGGTTGTGGCAAATTGCTGCCCGGGCACGAGCAGAGTTTTCGCCGATACCACCGGTAAACACCAGCGCATCCAGACCGCCCATTTGCATAATGTAGCTGCCAATGGTGGCTCGAATTCTTTCGGCAAACAGCGTCAGCGCCAGCGCTGCCTGACGGTTTCCGCTATCAGCCGCCTTTTCCACGTCACGGTAGTCAGGTGATATGCCGGATACGCCAAGTAACCCCGACTCGTTGTTGAGTAGCTGATTTAGCTGCTGTGGTGTTTTGCCTTCTCGTTGGGCAATCCACGGTAAAATGGACGGATCGATGTCGCCGCTACGGGTGCCCATCATCACACCAGACTGTGGGGTAAAGCCCATTGACGTATTAACGGATTGTCCGCCCTTGATGGCGCAGATACTGCTGCCGTTGCCCAGATGGCAACACACAACTCGCAGAGCGCTGAGCGGCACACCCAGCTTTTCTGCCAGCGTATGGCTGACGTACTTGTGGCTGGTACCATGGAAGCCGTAGCGACGAATACCCAGCTCCGAATAATAACGCCAGGGCAGGGGATAAATAAAAGAAGGCTCGTCGAGCGTCTGATGGAAGGCCGTATCGAAAACTGCTACAGCAGGTGTCGCCGGTAACAGTTGGCGAAAAACAGCAATGCCCAACGCATTAACCGGGTTATGCAACGGAGCCAGTTCTGCCAGACGTTCTATTTCTGCCAGCGATTCATCGGTGACTAAAACTGAATCTTTAAAGGATTCTCCGCCGTGCGCGACGCGATGCCCAACACCGTCGATGTCTTGTAAGCTATTAATGATGCTGTGACTGAGCAGTTTTTCCAGTAACAGCGTTACCGCTTCACGGTGATCGGCAATCGGCAGTGTTTCCTGCCATTTTTGCACCGGGGTTTTTATCGTGACCTTTGCATCAGGCATCCCGATGCGCTCGAGCAGCCCCTGACAGAGCATCTCGCCCTGTGGCATCGCCAGTAACTGAAACTTCAGAGAAGAGCTGCCTGCGTTAATGGCCATTATTTTGTGAGACATGACGATTCCTTTGCGTGCAGAAAATTGAACATCTCATCAACGCCGGTATTGTTCACCGCGCTGGTAATAAAAACGTTTTGCGCCCCGGCCTGCATCAACCAACCCTCGACGAGGGCAATCTGCTGCGGGTTAGCTAAATCGGCTTTGGTCACCAGACCGATAACGGGCCGGTTCATGGGGCCGGTAAATCCAGGAGAAAAAGGTGACCAGGGCGCGTCAGCGTTGAGCACCAGCGCGATAACGTCGGCTTCACAGGCGCTGACCAGCAGCGCACTGTACAGGCAGCGGTTCTCCAGATATTCCCCAGGTGTGTCTATCGCCGTGGGAGACCAGACGATAGCCTGGGTTTTCTGATAATGAAGCGCTTCGCCACGCATACACTGGGTGAGCGATGTTTTCCCACTTTGGCTGGGTCCAATGAACATGATGCGTTTCATTACGTCATGTCCGCGTAATCGGGCAGGCGGTAAAACGCATCATTTCGCCCAGCGTGCGGGTAACTTGTTTCAGCGCGTACTCAACGGCCGAAACATCACCGGTTAATACGACTGCGCCGGTAAAGCGGTCCAGAAAACCAATCTCTACTGCACCCGATTTAGTGGCGATATCACAGGCGATAATGGAGGCTTCGCTGGGCGTAATAGTTAAAATGCCAATCGCCGAGACTGAATCCTGCAAGCCAAGTTTCTTGAACAAATCTTTACCAGGATTAGCAATAAGATGCGCCAGTGTGACCTGTTTTCCGGGCACATATTCCTGAATCATACGATCCGTCGTCGGCTGCATTTCCATCACCCCTCCACCATTTGGCGCCACATGCTTTCATGCGGACGTGGGATCACCGAGCGATAGACCAGCAGACCTTTTTCACCAGCACTTTCGCTGGCGACCGTCACGGCGTTATTCACATCGGAAACATCGCCCGCGACAACCATGTAGCACTTACCGCCAATACCAAACGCCATATGCACTCTTACCAGCGTGACATTGGAGGCTTTTACCGCGCGGTCGGCGGCACAAATACAAGCCGCAACGCTCCAGGTTTCAACAATCCCTACCGCCTGACGTTTATCTACACTATTGAGTCCGCTGATCGCCGGCAGAACGCTGGCATGAATGTTAGGCAGGACCAGGCTGTCGACGAGCATATCTCCAGCAAGTGAGGTTCCTGTGGCAATGGCCTGCTGTATTGCGCCAACGTCACCACCCAGCATCAGTAAAAATTTTCCCGGGCAGATGGTTTTACTGACCAGCAAATTCACATTAGCGCTTTTCAGCATCGCATCGCCGGCTTCCATTCCTTTGGCAATGCTGGTGAGTTCTAAAATCCCTATAGCCTGAGACATGGTTAACCTCTTATTACCGTGATGGACTGATCTGTGACTTCGCTGACAATACCGTCAATACTGGCGTGAACCGGCGCACCTAATGCGCCCTCGGGTATCTCTGCAACACATTGGCCGCGCACAACGCGCTCCCCTTTTTGCACACAAGGAATGGCACTGGCACCAATATGCTGGCGTAACAACAACGTTGTTTTTTCAGTGGGATGATCTGTCTGGTCTAATGGTGCATCGTGATACCAGTCACTGAGACCCAGTTTGGTAATAAGCCGTTTCACCGGAATCAGACGGTACTTCGCCATTTCATCTTCAGGGTTTAACGGGCCTTCATAACGATGATTGAGCGCACGTAGCTCGCGTTTGAGCATACGGTTAATGCGCATCGGAGAAATCCCCACCGGACAGGCCACACTTTCACAGACGTTGCATTCTGAGCAAGTCAGGGCGGTGAGCAGTAATTGCGGTGTGGCGGCCTGCTGATAGTTGACCGCGCGAACCAGCAAATGTGGTGAGAGTTCATGACCAATCAAGTGTCGTGGACACAGATCCGTGCACAAGCGGCACTGCTCGCAGACGGTTTTGGCAACTGAGAGCACGGTCCGTTCATCCTGCATTCGTCGCTGGATCAGCGCATGGGATTTCGGTAGTACCAGCAGGCCACCGGTCGTTTTACTGACTGGCGTATCCAGAGAAGTAATCAGACCGCCCATCATCGGACCGCCGTTAATAAATCCGGGGTCATCGACGGTAGCGCCGCCAGCCAGTGCCAGCACTTCACGCAGCGACATACCGACAGGCACGGTCAGGGTAACCGGCCGGGCAACTGCGCCATTGACGGTTAATGTACGACGCGTAACGGGGAACTGCTGTTCAACGGCTCGTGCAATGTTAAGCACGGTCTGGACGTTATTGACCACCACGCCCACACTAACCGGGAGAGCAGCAGGAGGCACCCGCCGTCCGGTTGCCATCCAGATTGTCAGCACTTCATCGCCAGCCGGGTAGACATCAGGCAAAATGTGTAACCTGATATCGGCGGGCAGGAGAGGTGTTAACGCACTGATGGCTTTCTGATATTTTTCTTTAAGGGCGATAATGCCGGCGCTGGCGCGAGTGGTCTTCATGGCATACTGCACGCCGCGTATCAGTCGGGCCGCCTGCACGGCCATTAATTGCTGATCAACCTTCAGCATCGGCTCGCATTCTGCAGCATTGACCAGAAACGTATCGACCTGCGCCTGCAGTTTTACATGGGCAGGAAAGCCGGCACCACCGGCTCCCACTACACCTGCAGCGCGCACGCGATCGCGTATTGTCTGAGTATCATAACAAATGGGTTCAGCCGTCATGGCTGTATTCATAATAATTCCTCAAGCAGTTCCTGGATGGCAGCGGCATCAGCATCGCGGGGATTCGTTTGCAGCGTGGCATCCGCCAGAGCCGCCTGAACCATCGAGGGAATACGCTGTGACCAGGTTTGCTTTCCGTCTTTGAGCGCGTCTGTGAAAGAGGGTAACGCACACTGTTTTTTGAGTTGCTCAATATGATGAATTAGCGCATTGAGTGCCGCCGTATCGTTTGCGTTATCAGGGCATAAGTGGCAGGCCTTCGCGAAGCGGGCATACCGTTTTGCGGCCCTGGGATCGCGGGCATTAAAGTGAATCACAGAGGTCAGGAGTAGTGCGTTAGCAAGGCCGTGCGGCAGATGAAACTGACCGCCAAGCTGATGCGCTATGGCATGGTTAATTCCAAGACCAGCCTGGCTAAACGCCATCCCCGCGAGGGTTGAGGCGTTGTGCATTTTTCCTCGGGTAGTCAGGCAATCGCCTTTGCTGACGGCGATGGGCAGATACTGGAAGACAATTTGCGCTGCTTTTTCAGCCAGCGCGTCAGTGAAGTCGCTGGCCTTGGTGGAAACGTACGCTTCAAGCGCATGCGTCAGCACGTCCATTCCGGTATTGGCGGTGATGGCAGGCGGTACGCTGACCACCAGCATTGGGTCAAGGATCGCCATATCCGGGTAGAGGGCATTATTAAATAACGGATATTTAATGCCTTTCTCCGGATCGCCGATCACGCAGGCGCTGGTCACTTCAGAGCCTGTTCCGCTGGTGGTGGGGATGGCTACACAGGTTTCGATTTCGATGCCAAATTGACGGCTGAACCAGACAATCGCTTTCGCTGCATCAAGCGCCGACCCTCCACCAAAGCCAATCACTACATCCGGTCGCAGGGACTGCATTTGCGCAATCCCTTGTACTACCGTATTGATGGTGGGATCGGGTGTGATATCACTGAACACGCTAATGCGATTATCCGCAGGTAACGCATCGCGCAGCGTTGCAATCAGCGGCGAACGCGCAAGAAAACCATCGCAAATAATCCAGATATGCTTATTCGTGAAGCGTTTGAGCACGCTCAAACTGCCCTGGCCGCTGTACAATCGAGTTTGCAGTGAAAAGCTATTCATTACGGCCTCATTAGCGGATAGAAAAACCGTTGGTCAGCACGCAACGACGAGAACGTGCAAACGTTCGCGCAGACGTTGTCCCTTCACCGGTTGGGGTGGCGATGGTAAAGGTGGTGAAACCTTCTCCGCCGACGCCAATACCGGCGTAAGAGGGGCCATTTTTCACAAAAATAGACGTTTGCAACGTGCGAGCAGCAAGATTCAAACGCGACACATTTTGCGAGTGCATAATGGCAGTATGGTGCAGTCCCTCTTCAACCTTCAGCGCCAACGTTAGCGCACTGTCAAAATCGTTAACCGTCACGACAGGGAGCATGGGCATCAACTGTTCGCTGGTAACCCACACATCGTCAGCCTTGACGACGCCTATCAGCAGACGAGGCGCTTTTGTTGGAACGGGTATACCTGCCGCTTCCAGTAACGTTGCCGGGCTTTTTCCGACAAGTTTCTTATTCGCCATTCCCTCTGGCAGACAGGTGGCGCGTAGTTTGTCCACTTCTTCGCTGTTTAGCAGCAACGCCCCAAAAGACTGCATTTGTTGAATCAGTCGTTCGGCAACCGCTTCGACAACAATTAGGCTTTTCTCTGCAATGCAGGGCAGATTGTAATCAAACGATGCGCCGTTGATGATGTCTTCCGCGGCCTTAACCAGATCGGCGGTTTCATCAACAATGCAGGGGGGGTTCCCGGCACCGGCACCAATGACTTTTTTCCCGCTTTTCATACCCATAGCCACAATGCCCGGGCCACCGGTAATCGCCAGAACTGCGATTTTAGGGTGCGCCATCATCTGCTGGGTAGCTTCAAAAGTGGGTTCTGTGACTGTGACAACAAGATTTCGGATCCCGCAGCAGCGGAAGGCAATATCTTCAATCATGGCAATCAGCTTGAGTGAAACCACTTTAGCGCCCGGGTGCGGGCTGAAGTAAACGCTATTCCCGGCAGCTAACATACTGATGCTGTTGTTAATAATGGTTTCCGTTGGGTTGGTGCTAGGAGCAACGGAACCCATTACGCCAAAGGGGGAATATTCAAATAGCACCATGCCGCCATCACCGGTGAGGGCGGTTGTGGTTAGATCTTCAATACCGGGGGTGTTATCCAGCGCGGCTTTATTTTTGAGAAATTTATCTTCTTTGTTGCCCATTCCCGTTTCGGTTGCGCTTTCTGCCGCCAACGAGGCCAGATGAGGTGTCAGTTCTTCCCGCAGAGCGCTAATAATGGCGCTACGGGTTTTCAGTGGGCATTGCTGATAACGTAAAAAGGCCTGATGTGCGGCATCGATTGCTTCACCGACGGATGGAAAAATACCGCCACCCTTTACCTCTGCTTTTGCCGGTTCGAGCTGTTCAGTCAAAATAGTGCGGATAAGGGTTTCAAGTTCTGACGTATTCATTGATGTGTTCTCACGTTAATCGCCGCAATGGCGGTTTCTGCAATGTCCATATCCTGCTCAACGCTTCCTCCGCTGATGCCAAGACCCCCAAGGAGTAAACCTTCTCGCCATAGTGCGTATCCGCCACCAAACGTGACGACTTTTCCCTGCATATGGCTTTCCAGACCGTAAAGTGCAGCGCCCGGTTGTACCGCTGAGCTCAGTTCATGGGTGGCGGTTTTCATCGCCACGGCGGTCCATGCTTTTTTCGGTGCCAGCTCGCTACTGACGAGCAGGGCATCGGGCATGCGCCAGGTCACTGTTTGTGTACCGTTTGCATCCACAATGCTGATGACAACAGGAACTTTGAGTGCTTGTGCACGCGCTACCGCCGTACGCGTAAGCTGATGGAGTTCCTGAAATGACAATGACATAGCAGACTCCTGAACTGCCGATGTCTGGGTCACTGCCAAGTAACGCTCAGCCACCTTCTGAATGAGCGTGTTTTGGTGCGCGTCATAATCTTCAGCCCTGGCGAGCGCATATAAGCAATCGGACAGGCGGTTGATATAGCGCATCAGTACCTGTCGGATGGAGGCATCTGTGGAGAGTTCGACAAGCCGTCTTTCAGCGCGACGGGCAAGCGTGCGGGCGAAGTGCAGACGGCTGGCGGCTTCACAGCGTCCGGGCAAAATAAAACTGTGCAGGGGAGGCACTCGCGCCATCGCGGTATCGATGGCAGCCTCAAGTGCTGCAATGTCTTCCGAGCTGATGTAGCGTTGGGCGGGCGTGGGCTGTTCGCTTTCACTGGCCAGTTCGGCACTGAACCAAAACAGCTGTAACTGAATTTCTTCAAGTAACACACGGTGTTGCGGGCTTTGTGCCGCGCAGACGCATAGGCTCAGCGCCGCGTTGAGTTCGTCCAGCGTGCCGTAAGCCTCAACGCGCGGGTGTGTTTTACTGACGCGCTGTCCGCTAAAGAGCGCTGTCGTACCGGCATCGCCTGTTCGGGTATAAATCGCCATAGTTCCTCCTAGCGAGAAAGCGTGTCGACAATGCCAACGATGGCCAGATCGATAGCCTCATTGGGGCCGCTAAAAACGTGTCTGGCGCTGGAGCCGCTGCTGAGTAAAACCAGCTCACCGGTACCGGCACCCACTGAGTCAACTGCGACCTCGTCACCCGCTGTCGGCGATTGCGGTAGTTCGCCGTCGGCTGTTACCCGACGTACCAGTAACAGTTTTTTTCCAACCAGTGACGGTGATTTTTGCGTGGATACCACGACGCCTGTAACGCGTGCCAGATGCATGGTTCACTCCTGCTTAATTAATTGGATATTGCGCATACTGACGGTTTCTTTTGCCAGTGCGGTCACAACACATCGACGGCGTAGCACCAGAAACCCACCTTGTAATCGGGCTACATCGGCATAACTTAAAAGCGTCTCGGGATGCAGAATGATGGTTTGCCCGCGTTCATCACTGAACTCCAGCGGCAGTCGCGCGAGTTTTCGTACGGGGAGCGCCGGTAGCAATTGATGCTGCAGCGATATTTTCACGCGAACGCCACAGGCCAGGGCTTCGTGGAGAGTGATCGCTGACACATCGGATGAATCGTGTTGCGCAATATGCGCCAGCAGCGGTAAATCAGCGTGCTCGATAATCAGAGCGGAGTACTGACAAACCAGCGCCCGGGGATCGGCTTCCCGTAACTGCGCGACGCTCAGAGAGAGCGAACTGTCCGCGCGTTTTTGTAATCGGGAGACGACCTCCCCGATGATGCGTTGCAGCAGTTCATTGTTCATCGTGAGCTCACCAGCGTGGCGAATGCCTGTGGGCTATCCGCCCCTGCAGCATTGGCTTCGTCAGTGTCGATATGCATTTCAAGACGCATATCTGGCGAGACGCGAACGGCAACGTTATCGAAGATCAGTCTGCGTTCATCTCCATTGATGGCGACGGAGACTTTATCGCCATGTGACACGCGTAGGATCAGCGCATCAAGCGGTGACATATGAATGTGCCGCTGGGCGACAATCACTCCGCATGAGATATCCAGTTCAGCAAAAGGACTCACCAGGCGAATGCCCGGCGTTCCCTGAATATTGCCGGACATACGCAACGGCGCAGCGATACCCAGCGTGCGGGCGTCGGTGCGGGAGATTTCTACCTGGCTGGTGCTACGTAGCGGTCCCAGCAAACGCACATTTTTTAGCTGGCCTTTTGGACCCACCAGCGTAACGGTCTGATCTGCGGCATATTGTCCAGGCTGCAGCAGACCTTTTTTCTCGCTGATGGGCTGATTGGGAAACAAACGAGCGTAATCTTCAGCACAAAGATGGATATGACGATTAGAGATCCCCAGTGGAATAGGGCGCTCGCGCATTTCATCCAGTACTTTACTGACCGTAGTCTCCAGTTGCTGTTTATCCATTACGCTTCACCTCGTTTACCAGAATGCAGGCAGAGTGAGCGAGGCTCTCCCTTCTGGCGCGGACAGGCAGGGTCGAGACACAGATTGCAGCTAATCAGGTCTGTATCTTGTGGTGCTTCGGGTAATTCACTTTCCACAACCACCTGTACTTCCACCTCGACAGGTGTGGGTTCAGGGATGGGCTCAGGCGTCGAAACGACGCTGTGCGAAAGGATGCCTTCCCCGGGTCTGGAAATGACTTTGTGCGCAACCAGACCTTCCCGCTGGTCTGCAAAGCTGGCACCGGTGGAAATGGCCGCCTGCACGGAGGCCACATCCCCGATGATTTTGATCACCGTCCAGCCTGAGCCGTTGGTTTTTTCGAGGCCCACCAGCGTGATGGAGGCGGCTTTCGCCATGACATCCGCGCAACTGATGGCTAATGCCAGACCACTAACTTCAAGTAATCCCAGTGATTGCTTCACGCTGTGCTCCTTGTTGCAACGGTTTAAGCGGATTTAGGTAAAATGGCTTCGACGTCGCTGTGTGGACGCGGGATGACGTGGCAGGATTTCACCTCGCCAACGGCGCTGGCGGCAGCGCTGCCAGCGTCTACAGCAGCTTTAACCGCGCCGACATCCCCACGAACCATGACGGTGATAAGGCCCGAGCCAATTTTTTCGTAACCAACCAACTGCACGTTAGCGGATTTCACCATGGCATCAGCGGCTTCAATAGCGCCGACAAGCCCTTTTGTTTCAACCAGTCCCAGTGCGTTATTCATACTGCTTTTCTCCTGTGGATTATGAGTGGCATTCCCGGAAGGGGATGCCTTTAACCAGCCGCGCAGCGTTATTACCGATGCGCCGACGAGCGTGGCTATCTTGTTGATACGTCAGCGTAAAAAGTGGCGCTGAGGTCGGTAAATTTTTGTAGTGCACAACCAGTTGTTCCCGGTTACATCCAATGCCGACGAGCAGCGGTGACTGACATGCCGCCAGCCATGCGCTGTGGATGATGTCGGCGGAATGGCTCTCCTGAACCACAAAGGGGATCCCTTCTTCTTCAATACCCAGCAGGACGTCATTCCAGAGTGACATGTCCTCTCCCAGGGTGAAGATCACGATAGCCGGTGCGCTGAGGTTACTTTCCATGAGCAAATGCCTTGTACCAGGAGAGGATAAGCCCAGTTGCGACAGCATTTCGTGGGCCTTCGGTACCGCGAATATTGCCGCGACCCGCAACCAGCCGGTAGTGCGCCAGCGCATCCGTTACCAGCTGTGGAACTTCGAAGTCCAGAGAAGAGCCACCAACCAGAACCACAAACGGGATGTCGCGAATATTTCCTGTGGGGCTAACCTGACGAAGCGCTCTCAGCGCATTGGTGACAAATACGCGCTCCTTGGCGCTGCGGCGAATGACGCGAACTTTCTCCAGAGCCAGGTCCCCAGGTAATGGCACCAGTTCATCGGGTTTCACCACACAGACCCGGGCGAATACCGTTGGCGGCAGGGGAGAAGGAAAGAACTGAACGCTGCCATCTTCGTGGCGAAGGTGGAACAGGCTTTCTACTTTCGCCAGCGGATATTTTTTGATCTCCTCGGCGAGGTAACGATCTTCCAGTCCCAGTTCACGGGCAATAATCATCGTGACCATATCGCCCGCACCCGCCAGGTGTGTGGCAATAATTTCGCCTTTTGGATTAATGATTGAGGCGTCAGTGGAACCTGCGCCGAGATCCAGAATGGCCAGCGGACGCGTCGTGCCCGGCGTAGTGAGGGCACCCAGGATGGCCGCTTCGGCTTCAGCGCCGCCTACCTGAACGTCGATGTTGAGCTTTTGCGTGATCTCCTGGGCTATCATCGCCATTTGCAGGCGATCTGATTTCACCATTGAGGCAATACCCACCGCCTGTTCCAGCGAGAACTCTCCGGCGAGTCCCCCCGTCACGCTGACGGGAACGGAGGTATCAACAGCCAATAAATCCTGGATGAAGATTTCATGGCTGGGCTTGTTGGTTAACTCCGCCATGGTCTGGCGTACATGTTCCAGCATGCCGCCAATATTGGTTCCTGCTTCGCCGATAACGTTATCAAGCCGTGGGCATTCGCCTACCGCCTTCATAATGGCTTCCGCGCCTGCGGCAACGTCGACGCGAACAGTACGTCCTTGCGACTGGAGTTCGAGGTTTCCGGCAGGAATGGCTCGCGCTTTTACATCGCCCGACGGTGTTTTCACGACGACCGCTGAGCGGTTACCAATCAGGGCACGTGCCATAGGGACAATATTTTTGGTCTCGTCCGCATTCAGGTTAAAAACAGTCGCAATCCCGTAAGGATTAGAGAGCGTTTCAATCACCTTTCCGGGGATAGCGACCTCAATGGCCGCCAGCATCCCTAACGGGATCCGATCGATATAGCGCACTTCGTCGACGATGGGCAGCGGCGTAGTAAGACGGTTGCTGACCAGCACGCCATCGTCCTGTTGCAAAATAACGCCGGTTAGCTGATATCCGGCGCGAACGGAGGCATTAATCATGGTGGCGACATCGGCAAAATCGAATGCCGATGACACCACCAGGATATAAGGCATATCCGCCGGACGGGTTAACAACTCTTCCGGCGTAATTGTGACGCCAACACCTAACCCGACCCCACCAGGCGTTTTAGGGTTGTGGCCTATCATGGTTGACTCGGTGATGATGGTTTCGGTGATCGTCTCCATCGCCACATCACCAATGACCGGCGTGGCTTCGTTAATACGGATGAGCGAAATATCGCTGACATTGATGCCTGCATTTTTTGCTGCAAGCGTAAGCGCCTCCTGAATGCCAAACACATTACGTAACGTGCCCTTAATTCCAGTCGTTTCTGCCAGTGCGCTGGTTGTAATGCTCAGCGTGCCAGCGTCATCCAGAGTCGCGAGAGCGACTTCTGTTGATGAGTTGCCTATGTCAATGCCAGCTATATATCGCATCATTTTTCCCTAAAATTAATCGTCACCTTTGAGTTTCTTACGTTCGACGTACAGCACTGCTGCTTCACGTACGAAGGCTGCGCAAATCTTTGCCTGATAACGATTTTCGAGATCGTCGGCGATGGCCATCAGCTCGTCTTTGGTTGAGCGGTATGGGCGCAGGGCGTTGTAGATCTCAAGGATGCGATCGTCAGGTACTGCGGTCAGTTCTGCGGCACGTTCAAAGTTCATCGCCAGCCTGTCACGTCCGGCATCTTTGGCGATATCCGCCTGAATGCGCAGCGTTTCTGGTGTGATACGCATATCCTGTGCGGTGACCTTATTGCTCAGCACATTTTCGAGCGTGAAGTCATCCAGCGTTTTATTGGTGGCGGTTTTTACCCACTCAGGGTGTTTATTGGCGAGCGGGTAATCCGTCACTTTCGCGGTATGCGCTGATGAACCAGTCGCGGCTGGAGTGACGGTCTCTCCCTGCAGACTGTTCATTCGGCTCAACACATCCCGAACCATCGATTCAATTGCGTCGGTATTCATGGAGTTATCCTTTATCAAAGCGCCACGCGCAGTTCCTGCGGGTTTTTGCCCGTCACGACGTATTTGGTCTCTTTAATGTGCAGAATGGCTGATTTCGCCTGGTACTTCGGACGCGCCATCTGATCATTCAACGTCGGGACCGGTTGTGGAGATTCACGCTTGGCGTAACGCGCGGCGTTCTTACCGATCTGCCGGTAGGTTTCCAGCGTCAGGAGTGGGGCCTGAGGGAACAGCTCCAGGTTAGAAAGCGGCGGTAACCCCTGCTGGTGGATAACCGTGGTGCCTTTGGACTGGATGCCGATTGAAATACCGGAACCACTCAGACGGTTACCTTCCACGGCGACAAACGCCACATCGGAGGATTTAAAGCAGCGGATGACGCGTGCTTTAATGCCTTCTTCTTCAATACCCGCGATCACTTCGCGCAAAATATTCTTGTGCGGAATACCGACGATATTGACGGTCTGCGAGAGCCCAAACGCCGGACCAACGGCAATAATCACTTCATCCTGCTGCTGGCCCTGTTTGGCTTCGCCAATTTCGGTCAGAAAACTGTCACCTGGCGCGGTTGCCATCTGCGGTGCGGTTGTCGCGGCAGACGAGCGGAAAGAAACAGGCTTATCGCTGGTCTGCATTTCAGACAGCACATCTTCAATTATCTGGCGCAGCAGCTTTTCATTGATTTCCATAGTTCACCCCTTAGCCAAGCTCGTTGGGATCAAGTGCGCCGGGGATGTTTTTAATTTCTTCCCAGCGTTCGCCTTGCAGGCGATAACCTGTTGCCGGACCGGCATAATCGTTGACGTCATTCACCGCGGAAAGCACCTGTCCGTCGCCGACGATAATGGCGGAGGTATGCAGATAGTCTCCGGTTAACTTGGCTTTCTGGATGTTGAGCATATCCTGAGCAACATCGGTAAATCCGCCCTGGGCCAGGGCTTTCACCACTTCCAGTCCGTTGCGGTTTTTGCTGATGATCTCTTGCGCAAACTTAATGTCTTCAACGATGTTACGTTCTGGCATATCTTTCGAGCCGTGGGCGTAAGTCGCGGCTTCAACTTCTTCATCGGTGATGGGGGGCAATCCCATTCCAGCAAACACTGCCTGCAGTGCGCGGGCCGCTTTGTTACGAATGGCGATGACGTCTTCTTCACGCACCGGACGCAAACCCCCGTCGACTTTCAGGTCACGCTGGAGAACGTTGTAGTCGTCAAAGTCTTCGGCATCTTCGTTAGAGCCTGCAAACATGTTGTCGTAGTTCGGCACGGCGGAATAACCGGAAGAGATGAAGTCAGTTCCTGGCAGGAATTGCATCAGCAAACGCGCGGTACGGCGCATATCCGAGTGGGTAAAGGTTTGGTCGTTACTGGAGGCGCATTCGAGATCCAGTGACGAGCAGATCAGGTTTTCTGCCAGCACTGCGCGGATACCTGACGGTACGGCGGAAGGGACGCCGATGCAGCTAACGGACCCATTCTGTAAACCCTGCACGCCAGCGGCTTTGGTGATGTAAATGCAGCGGGCTTCCAGATACAACATGGATTTGCCTTCTGCATAACCCATCTGCACTTCTGAGCCTGAGCCTGAGGTAAAGCGCATTTTCAGACCGCGTGAGGCATAAGAAGAGGCCAGGAAGCCTTTTGACCATGGGGTGTCGTCACCATCGGTAAAGACCGGCTCAGTACCGTACACGGAAATCGTTTCTGCATAGCAGGTATGGCCTAACATGCCGAGTTTGAGCTCGGTGGCTTCTTCCAGTGAGCACTGGGTTAATACGCCGGGACGCCCAACCTGTGAACCGACCAGCAGAGCAATAGCGTTAAACGGGGCATAGCGTGCCACGGCAACGGTTGTTTCCTGCTCGTCAAATCCACGCCATGCGCCTTCTGCTGCATCGGCCGCAATCTGCACCGGGTTGTCTTTAACGTTGGTGACGTGCGCTTGTTGAGAAGGGGTTCTGCGGGCGCGCATTTTCTGCATCGACATCATCATTTCGACGACGTTCATATGCGAAACCACTTCGACAATTTTTGCCGGTGTCATCGCGGTGGTCAGCGGAACGATGTCTTTGCGTTTCACATTAGGATCGCAGAGCATATTGGCGAGTTTGACCGAGTCCATCGCCATCACTTCTTCAGCGCGCGCCAGATTAATACCGTAGCGGGCAATGAAATGGTCTATCAAATCAAATTCACTGGCGGCTTTACCATCCAGTTCGGTGACCATACCGTTAACGATTTTTATGGACGGTTTTGGGTCGTTCGGGCTTTCCATCGCAATGAAGCCTTCTTCGATCCACTCCTTAACGAAGCCGTCCTGATTCACAGGGCGTTTCGCCAGTGCTTCAAATCTTTTCGATCTCATGAATCAGCCTCACGGGTATCAGATGTAGGACGGACGATCGTTTTTCGGTTCTGAGCCGAGGGTCGCAAGCACGGTTTTACCGATTTCGCGCGCGGAGATGACGGCCTGACGTACGGCGCCAGAGTCACCGGAAATAACCAGAATGGCTTCGTTACTGAAGCTGGTACCATGGGCAGGGGAGCTATAAGCCACCACTTCGACGTTGGCCGATTTCAGTGCGGTATCGGCCATCAGTACACCAACCGATGCCGGTGCGCCGACGATCACACCACAGGCACGACCAATGGGTGCGCCGAAGGCTTTTTCCAGCGCATAGCTGGCACGTGCGGTGTATTGCATTTCGATGTGACCGGCTTCATTGGCGTAGACATCACCAAATGTGCGATCCAGTTCTTTCAGCGCGACTTCAATTCCGCGTTTTACGTCGGAAACATCGTTGCCGCCGAGGATAATCAGTGAACCGTGGCCTGCTCCGCCTTTGGTATCTCGCGGAAGCTCAATGCTCACCACTTCAGTATTGGTGGCTTTTACCGCTTCATCCGCGGCCATGATATGGGGGCCTGCGCCGGTACGGGCGCCTAGAATGCCAATGGAGCGATAGCGTTTTTCAAGCTTCATCGCGTCCAGTAAGGCGCTGTCGACGTTGGCGATCACCAGACCGACGGTGTCGCCAATCGCGGTGCCGACAAATTCCGTTAAACTGCAGCTTTTCTCTGCCATAGCCGTCTCTCGTGTTGGAAGATTATTTTCAGGGATAGCCTTGTGTTCTGGCGTTGCCACTCGAGCAATCACCTGCGCCATGATCTGTTCAACCAGCTCATTGCTGCTCATCAGCTAATTCCCTTCGGTAAGATTTTTTCGACATCGGTATGAGGACGTGGGATCACGTGTACGGCTTTCACTTCACCCACATTACGTGCGGCAGCGGCGCCTGCATCTGTTGCCGCTTTTACCGCGCCAACATCGCCGCGAACAATCACGGTGACCAGCCCTGAACCAATTTTTTCGTAGCCGACCAGCATCACATTGGCTGACTTCACCATTGCATCTGCGGCCTCTATGGCTGCAGTTAAGCCTTTGGTTTCTACCATTCCTAACGCTTCTTGTTGCATAAAGACCTCGCCTGGGTTGTTCCGATTTTCATGACTATAAAAAGAAGCGAGGAAAAAGAATGGCTGACTTGAAACGGAGAGTGAAAAAATAGTAAGCGATCGGTGATATAAAATTGCTTGATATTCTTTTATCTGATTGTTTTTAAATGTTTTTTATTATTTTGCGGATGTGAAAATTTGGTTATGTCAATACCAGATTTACATTTTTGCTAGTGACACGATAAATATCATTTGCTATGCGGGGGAAATGAAATTGTGATGTTTGTTTGAAAACAGAAATCTGCTGTTGGCAATATTTTATTATTTTTATAATGCGTTTTTAATAGGGCTAATGACCGTTTTTGTTAGCTGTTTTAATAATGCTGACAGCAAGAATTTGTTATCACTACACGATTTTAAAAAGGTGGAAGTGCTCAGATTGCCAACAATTTGCCGACGGCGCTTTTTATAGTAAGCCTTGAAGTACTCTACTGCCAGCAGGGAGTCCGCTGGTACAGACACGAACTCTGCTTAGAAGGTGTCACAATGAACGATTCACTAAAAGCGCAATGCATTGCCGAGTTTTTAGGTACCGGGCTGTTCCTGTTTTTTGGCATTGGATGCCTGAGTGCCCTTAAGGTGGCCGGTGCGAGTTTAGGGTTATGGGAAATATGCATCATTTGGGGTCTTGGGATTTCGCTGGCGGTCTACCTGACTGCCGGAATATCCGGGGCACACCTCAACCCTGCGATTACCATCGCTCTGTGGCTGTTTGCCTGTTTCCCTGGGCGTAAAGTTTTACCCTATACGGTCGCGCAAGTCGCGGGTGCCTTTGGCGGCGCGTTGCTGGCCTATTTGCTGTACGGCAGTTTATTCATTGAATATGAGACGGCGCACCATATGGTTCGTGGCAGTCTTGAAAGCCTGCAACTGGCCAGTATTTTTAGTACTTATCCGGCCTCTGCGCTTAGCGTATGGCAAGCGGCGCTGGTGGAAGTGGTCATCACGTCCATTCTGATGGGTATGATTATGGCGCTGACGGACGATGGCAATGGGGTGCCTAAAGGTCCTCTCGCGCCATTGCTGATTGGTATTCTGGTTGCCGTCATCGGTGCATCAACAGGTCCGCTCACAGGATTTGCCATGAATCCGGCGCGTGATTTTGGTCCTAAGTTGTTTGCCTGGTTTGCCGGATGGGGAGATGTTGCGATGACGGGGGGACGCGATATCCCATACTTTATCGTCCCGATTGTGGCACCGATCATCGGTGCGTGCGCCGGGGCAGCAATTTATCGTTACTTTATTGGCAAAAATTTACCGTGTAATACTTGTAAGCTGGAGGAAAATGAGAACTAGCTTCATGGAAATTGTTTATTTCTGAAATGCAAAAACTGATTTCGTGATCCGGTTTCCTGAACAGCTTAAAAAGTCTCCCCACAATGGGAGACTTTTGTTATGGTCCATTAACACCTTTTATCATTGCGTCTAATAG
This sequence comes from Citrobacter freundii, assembly GCF_029717145.1. NCBI lineage: Bacteria > Pseudomonadati > Pseudomonadota > Gammaproteobacteria > Enterobacterales > Enterobacteriaceae > Citrobacter > Citrobacter freundii. The sequence continues at coordinate 1,828,570 of NZ_CP099222.1, forward strand.
CGAGATGAAAAGTGAATGTAAATAATGTGTTTTTATTTATAACAATAAATTAACTGAGAGGTTTTATCATGATTTCTGCGAGCGCCCTGAACTCAGAACTCATTAATAAAATCGCACAGGATTTTGCACAGGCCACCAGTCTGGCCGTTGTGGTTGTCAATATTCACGGTGATGAAATTTCTGAACTCTTTAATTTTACCCCTTTCTGCCAGTTGATGCGCCAGCACCCGCAACACAGCACGCGATGCCGTATGAGCGATCGTTGTGGGGGCCTTGAAGCATCAAAATCAGACCAGCCGTGTATTTATCGCTGTCATGCCGGCCTTACCGATTTTTCTATCCCTTTGGTGATTGCAGGCCACTTGGTTGGTTTTGTTTTATGCGGTCAGGTGCGCTTAAGCAATGACGTAGGCCTGGTTGATATTTTGAATGTCGATGATCGCTGGCAAGCCGATCCCGAACTGCTCAATGAATTTCGTAATGTTCCGGAAATGGACTATTCTCGCGTCATCGCCTCTGCAGATTTGCTGAAGTTGATTGTTGAAAATTGCCTTAAAAAACAATTGAATTTCGTTGTCATTAAAGACAGTCCACAGCAGTCAGAGTCGGTGCGTCCAACCCGTAGCCCGACTCCTCATGACAGTAAAATGAAAAAAGCGTTGCGCTATATCGACGCACATTTGTCGGATGAGCTTCGCCTCGAGGAGGTGGCTTCGCATGTTTATCTCAGTCCGTACTATTTCAGCAAGCTGTTCAAAAAATATCAGGGGATCGGTTTTAATGCCTGGGTAAACCAACAGCGAATGGCAAGTGCTAAAGAGTTGCTTTGTCATAGTGACTGGAGTATTGCCAGTATTGCGCGAAATTTAGGCTTTTCGCAAACCAGTTATTTTTGCAAAGTTTTCCGCCAGACATACCAGGTGACGCCGCAGGCTTTTCGCCAGCAAATTAGTGTTGTTTCGTCCGAAGAGTCAGCATAAATAGCAATATTTTGCTATTGCCGATTTTTGATATCGTATTGTATGTCCGTCATTATAAAATGAAAAATAAGGATAGAAGACAATAAATTGTCATAGCGCAACAAAGTAATAGTGTCTGAAGGATAAACTGCACCAGTTTTTATTTTTGTGATGAGATACAGTGTCTGTGTGAATGACTTTCTTTATTATTAATTGAAGCTTTCATACGGAATGCAAACTTAAGAATAAGCTGAATGACGCCATAACATTGGCTGAATGAGCGTAAAAGATATTTAAATGAATTTTTGTCATGAGGTGTGTTAATTCATCTCATGCCTGGAGCTTAATAGAATTTGCTCCTGAGCTGACAGGTTTACCACGTTTGTGGTAGGGAAGGGGGTGAGAATCCCCCGCAGCCCCCGCTGCTGTGATGCTGACGACCCCGTATAGACCACTGATCGCGAGATTGGGAAGGACGGGTGAGAATGACGCTAAGCCAGAAGACCTGCCTGTCAGTGACTACCAACAACTTCGGTGGGAAGTGGGTTGCTCAGATGCATACAGTCGAAAGACTGGGTATCTCTACACCCCTACCACCCTGAACAGGATCAGGGTATGGCGGCCAATTTTCGCGCGTTTGTTCTTGCAGGTACCGGAAGCGGCTGTGGTAAAACCACGGTAACGCTGGGCTTGTTGAGTCTGCTGAAAAAACGCGGTTTGCGCGTCCAGCCTTGCAAAGTCGGTCCTGATTATCTGGATACCGGCTGGCATACCGCCGTATCTGGCACAGCCTCCCGCAATCTTGATAGCTTCATGCTCCCCACTTCCACGCTGAACGCCTTATTTTGCGAACATATGCAGCATGCGGATATCGCCGTCATCGAAGGCGTTATGGGGTTGTATGACGGTTATGGTACGGACCCCAATTACTGCAGTTCCGCCGCGATGGCGAAGCAGCTGGGCTGTCCGGTCATTTTGCTGGTGGACGGTAAAGCCGTCTCAACGTCAATTGCTGCCACGGTGATGGGATTCCAGCATTTTGATCCAACGCTGAACATTGCTGGCGTGATTGTTAACCGGGTAAACAGCGAAACGCATTACCAGCTACTTAAAGTCGCCATCGAACGCTACTGTTCGATACCGGTATTGGGCTATGTTCCCCGCGTGGATGGCGTGGCGCTCCCTGAGCGTCATCTGGGACTGGTGACCGCGCGGGAATCAATCGTCAATCAGTTGCCGTGGCAGGAATTTGCTACAACGCTTGAGCAAACGTTAGATATCGACGCGCTGCTGGCCTTAAGCCAGTTAGACACCCCACCGGTGGGCGAATGGCCCGCGCTTCCTGCCGCCGATGCCGGAGCTGGACTGACGCTTGCCATTGCTGATGACGAAGCATTCAACTTCTACTATCCGGATAACATTACGCTACTGGCGCGCACGGGCCTCAATATTGTCCGTTTCAGCCCGCTACACGACAGCCGTCTCCCTGATTGCCAGATGATCTGGCTAGGGGGCGGATACCCTGAGCTGCACGCAGCCGGGCTTGCCCGAAATTCCACCATGCTGGCGCAACTGCGTGCGGCTCATCAGCGCGGTGTGGCGATTTACGCGGAGTGCGGTGGTCTGATGTACCTGGGGAGTTCGCTGGAAGACAGCAACGGCGATATCTGGCCGATGGCGGATATTATTCCCGGTCACAGCAAAATGGGCAAACGTCTGACCCGATTTGGCTATTGTGAAGCGCAGGCCGAACAACAAACCTTACTCGCTGCGCCCGGTGACGTGCTGCGCGGACATGAATTTCACTATTCCGATTTTACCCCTCAAACCCAGGCCGTGATGAGCTGTCGCAAAGTTCGCGATGGCGAAACGTTACAGGCGTGGTCTGGCGGTTGGCAGGTTGGCAATGCGTTTGCCAGCTACCTGCACGTTCATTTTGCTCAGCGTCCTGAGATGCTTAATCACTGGCTGGACGCCGCGAGGAGCGTGAAATGACACTGCTCGCGTGGTGTGTCGCCTGGCTGCTTGATTTTATCATTGGCGATCCGCAGAGCTGGCCGCATCCGGTACGTTGGATTGGCAATCTCATTACTGCGGTGCAGCGCCTGGTTCGCCGCTACTGCCATAGCGATGGCATGCTGCGTATCGGTGGCGCAGTGCTGTGGGTTGTGGTGGTCGGCGTGACCTGGGGCGTTTCATGGGGCGTACTGACGCTGGCGCAATCGCTTCATCCGTGGCTAGGGTGGGGCGTCGAGGTGTGGATGATCTTTACCGTGTTGGCTGGCCGCTGCCTGGCGAATGCCGCACGAGATGTCGAACGTCCACTGCGTGCCAATAATCTCACAGAAAGTCGGGAAAAAGTATCCTGGATTGTGGGGCGTGACACCTCGCAATTACAGCCGAAACAGATCACTCGAGCCGTAGTGGAAACCATCGCTGAAAATACCGTGGACGGCATCATTGCACCGCTGTTTTTCCTTTTTCTCGGCGGTGCTCCGTTGGCGATGGCCTACAAAGCGGTGAACACCCTGGATTCCATGGTTGGCTATAAAAATGAAAAGTACCGTGCTATCGGGATGGTCAGTGCGCGACTGGATGATGTCGCGAATTTGATTCCTGCCCGACTGGGGTGGCTGTTGCTCGGGTGCGCTGCATTTTTATGCCGTAAAGACGGCTTCGGTGCATTACACATTGGTTGGCGCGATCGCTACAACCATAGCAGTCCAAACTGTGCCTGGTCCGAGGGGGCCGTTGCCGGAGCATTAGGTGTCCGCCTTGGTGGCCCTAACGACTATTTTGGTCTGCGCGTTGAGAAACCGTGGATTGGTGATGCACAACGAGACATTTCAGTAGACGACATTTCCCAAACAATTCGATTGATGTGGGTAGCATCGACCCTGGCCCTGGCGCTATTTATTGCGCTGCGGTGGCTGTTGGTCGGTGTGGCCTGAGGACAAAACAATGCAATACATTCAGCAACCCCAGGCGATTGAAGCCAAAAGTTTCGACATCATTGGCGACATTATTCGTGAAACCCGCCCGGACTATCAGTTTGCCAGCCCATTGCATGAAGCCATCATCAAGCGGGTGATCCACACCACCGCTGACTTCGACTGGCTGGACATTTTGTGGTTTTCCGATGATGTACTGGCGCAGTTTTGCGCCGCGTTAAACCGCTCAAGCGTGATTTATACCGATACTACGATGGCCCTTTCCGGGATCAACAAAACATTGCTGGCAAAATTCGGCGGAGAATGCCGCTGTTACATCAGCGACCCGCGTGTGGTGCGCGCCGCAAAAGAACAGGGGATCACTCGTTCGATGGCCGCCGTCGACATTGCGGTTCAGGAAGAGGGCGAAAAGCTGTTTGTCTTTGGCAATGCGCCGACGGCGCTGTTCCGTCTGATGGAACACGATGTTGCCGTGAGCGGCGTGGTCGGTGTGCCGGTAGGGTTTGTCGGCGCGGATGAGTCGAAAGATGCGCTGACGAAAAGTCATCTGCCTGCCATAGCTGCCCTGGGCCGCAAAGGCGGAAGCAACGTCGCAGCCGCTATCGTCAACGCGATGCTCTACCACATGCAGGGGGCGCGATGAGCGACCAACCCTTTGACGCACCGGTATGGCACAACGGTAAAGCGCTGCGCAAAGGGTACACCACCGGATCGTGTGCGACGGCAGCAGCCAAAGTCGCTGCGTTGATGGTATTGCGTCAGCATTTGATCCATCAAGTATCCATAGTCACCCCGTCCGGGGTCACGCTATGCCTGAACGTTGAGTCGCCGCACATTGAAGGGCAGCAGGCGATTGCCGCTATTCGTAAAGACGGCGGTGATGATGTGGACGCCACCCACGGGATGCTGATTTTTGCTCGTGTGACGCTAGACGACAGCGGCGAAATAGCGCTGCAGGGCGGCGAAGGTGTCGGCACGGTCACCCGCAAAGGAATTGGCCTACCGGTAGGCAGTTCGGCAATCAATCGCACGCCGCGTCAGACTATTGAGTCAGCGGTTCGCGAGGCGATCGGCCCAAATCGTGGGGCACAGATTGAAATTTTTGCCCCGGAAGGTGAAGAGCGGGCGCAGAAAACCTACAACTCGCGTCTGGGTATTCTGGGCGGCATTTCCATTATCGGCACCACCGGCATTGTTACGCCCATGTCGGAAGAGAGCTGGAAGCGTTCACTGTCGCTGGAGTTGGAAATCAAACGTGCGGCGGGACTAGAGCGTGTGGTGCTGGTGCCGGGTAACCATGGCGAACGTTTTGTCCGCGAACAGATGGGGATTGACACGCAGGTGGTGGTCACCATGAGCAACTTTGTCGGCTACATGATTGAAGAGGCCGTCCGCCTTGGGTTCAAACAAATCGTTCTCGTCGGACATCCGGGCAAGCTCATCAAAATTGCAGCGGGTATTTTCCATACCCACAGCCATATTGCCGACGCGCGTATGGAAACTCTGGTCGCCCACCTGGCGCTGCTCGGTGCGCCGCTGGAATTACTGACGTTGGTCAGCGACTGCGATACCACCGAAGCCGCGATGGAGCACATCGATGCCTACGGTTTTCAGCATATTTACGATCATCTGGCTAAACGTATCTGCATGCGTGTCCTGCAGACTTTGCGTTTTACCAAAAATCCGCCGACCTGCGACGCCATCATGTTCTCTTTTGATAACCAGATCCTCGGCAGCAACCGCCCGGTCACAGAGATTGCGCAGGAGATGACATGCTTACCGTTGTAGGGATGGGACCCGCGGGGTTGCATTTGATGACGCCCGCAGCACGCGAGTCTGTCGCCACGGCGGATGTGCTGGTCGGTGGTCAACGGCATTTGCAGCAGTTCCCGGATTTTACCGGCGAGCGGTTTGCCCTTGGCGCCAATATCCCGGAGTTATTAACCTGGATTGGCGAGCATCAGGGGAAGCATGTAGTGGTACTGGCCTCTGGCGATCCGTTGTTCTACGGCATTGGCACCCGGATGGTGGCGCATTTTGGCATTGAACATGTGCGCATTATTCCTGGCATCAGTGCGGTGCAATATCTGTGCGCGCAGTCCGGTATTGATATGAACGACATGTGGCTGACCAGTAGCCACGGCCGTAGCGTCTGTTTCGATGAACTGGCACGACATAACAAGGTGGCGATGGTCACGGATGCCCTGTGCGGTCCGCGCGAAATTGCACATCAGCTTATTGCCCGTGGTAAGGGGCATCGCTGGATGGTGATTGGCGAAAACCTGGCAATGGAAAATGAACGCATCCACTGCCTGCCGCTCAGTGAAATTAATGCCGACTATGACATGAATGCAGTGGTGATCCTCGATGAAAGATGAGCTTTTTCTGCGTGGAGAGAAGGTGCCGATGACCAAAGAAGCGGTACGTGCACTTGCCCTCTCAAAACTTGAATTACACCGTGCCACGCACCTGATTGATATTGGCGCAGGAACCGGCAGCGTGTCGATAGAAGCGGCGTTGCAATATCCATCGCTACGCGTGACGGCGATTGAGCGTAACCCGGCGGCACTCAGACTGCTGGACGAGAATCGCCAGCACTTTGCCTGCGCCAACGTTGATATTTATCCCGGTATCGCGCCGATGACCATCGCGGAAAAAGCTGATGCCATCTTTATGGGCGGCAGTGGTGGTCACTTGACCGACCTGATCGACTGGTCGATGCGCCAACTGCATCCCGCCGGACGGCTGGTAATGACCTTCATTCTTCAGGAAAACCTGAATACCGCGCTGGCGCATCTGGAGCACCTTGGCGTGCAGGGTGTGGACTGCCTGCAAATGCAGGTGTCATCACTGACCACGCTTGGCAGTGGCCACTATTTCAAACCGAATAATCCCGTTTTTGTTATCGCCTGTCAGAAGGAAGGAAACCATGTCTGAGATATTTGATCCCCGTAGTGTGTGGTTTGTTGGCGCTGGTCCTGGCGATCGCGAGCTGATTACCCTCAAAGGTTACCGGTTGCTGCAGCAGGCGCAGGTGGTTATCTATGCCGGATCGCTGATTAACACCGAACTGCTGGAATATTGCCCACCTGATGCTGAGTGTCACGACAGCGCCGAACTGCATCTGGAACAAATCCTCGACTTGATGGAAGCCGGTGTAAAAGCGGGTAAAACGGTTGTGCGTCTGCAAACCGGCGACGTCTCGCTGTACGGCTCGGTCCGCGAGCAGGGTGAAGAGCTGACCAAACGCGGGATTGAATGGCAGGTGGTGCCAGGCGTGAGCGCGTTCCTCGGGGCAGCGGCAGAACTCGGCGTCGAGTATACGGTACCTGAAGTGTCGCAGAGTCTGATCATTACCCGTCTTGAAGGTCGTACGCCGGTACCGGAGCGCGAACAACTGGAGGCGTTTGCCAGTCACCAGACGTCAATGGCGATTTATCTTTCCGTCCAGCGTATCCATCGGGTGGCTGAGCGTCTGATTGAAGGCGGTTATCCGGCGACCACGCCAGTGGCGGTCATCTATAAAGCCACCTGGCCTGAAAGCCAGACCGTACGTGGCACCCTTGAGGATATTGGCGACAAAGTGCGCGATGCGGGGATCCGCAAAACGGCGCTTATTCTGGTCGGCAACTTCCTGGGCTCGGAGTATCACTACTCCAAACTCTATGCGGCGGACTTTAGCCATGAATACCGTAAAGCCTGAGTCTATCGCGTTGTTCTGCCTGACGCCCGGCGGTGTTTTGCTGGCGAAGCGTCTGGCGGCAATGCTACCGGTGACCTGTTTCACCAGTGAAAAATTGCTGGAGGAGGGATTTCTTCCCTTCGAAAACGGGTTTGCCAATGCGGCCCGCGATGCGTTTGCGAACTATTCGGCGCTGATTTTTATCGGCGCGACCGGTATTGCGGTACGTGTGCTGGCCCCGCTGGTTAACGACAAGTTTTGTGACCCGGCGGTGGTCGTGATCGATGAGCGTGCGCAGCATGTCATCAGCCTGCTGTCGGGCCATGCGGGGGGCGCTAACACGTTGGCGCGCTACCTGGCGGGCATGCTGGGTGCGGATCCGGTGATCACCACGGCGACGGATGTGAATGACATGGCGGCCCTTGATACGCTGGCGTTTCAACTGAATGCGCGAATGACCGACTTCCGTTCGGTGGTAAAAATCGTTAATCAGATGCTGGTCAGCAACAAGCGGGTTGGCCTGTGGTGGGACGACGAACTGGCGCAGGACGTCAGTCATTGCGATCGTCGTGGTTTCATCACGGTGACTGACCTGAACCAACTCCCTGAACTCGATGCGCTGATTTGCATCACCTTGCGGACCGATCTCCCCGAGTTGCCCCTTCCGCACTGGAAGTTGGTGCCACAGCGGGTTGTCGCCGGGATTGGCTGTCGTCGCGATACGCCGTTCCCGCTGTTAGCTGAACTGCTTTCCCGCCAACTTGAAGCCCAACGGCTCGATCCGTTGGCACTAAAAGCCATCGGCAGCATTACGCTGAAAAAAGATGAACAGGGGCTTATCCAACTGGCTTCCTGCTGTCGCGTACCTTTCGAAACCTTTACTGCTGACGCGCTGCGTGAGCATGAACACCGTTTTCCTGCCTCATCGTTTGTGCGTAAAACGGTCGGGACGGGGAGCGTCTCCGGTCCTGCAGCCTGGCTGCTGAGCCATGGACAACTGTTAGGCGAGACCCTGCGTGAACAGGGCGTCACTATTACTTTGGGAGTTTCACACTGATGTTAACCGTAATTGGAATTGGTCCTGGCTCGCAGGCAATGATGACCATGGAAGCCGTTGAAGCACTGAAAGCGGCAGAAATTATCGTGGGTTACAAAACCTACACCCACCTGGTAAAAGCCTTCACCGGCGATAAGCAGGTGATCAAAACCGGGATGTGCAAAGAGATAGAACGCTGCCAGGCTGCGATTGAGCTAGCGCAGGCCGGTCATAACGTGGCGCTAATCAGCAGCGGCGATGCCGGAATTTACGGCATGGCCGGGCTGGTGCTTGAGCTGGTCAGCAAGCAGAAACTGGATGTTGAGGTCAAGCTAATTCCAGGGATGACTGCCAGCATTGCCGCGGCCTCTTTGCTCGGTGCTCCGCTGATGCACGACTTCTGCCATATCAGTTTAAGCGACCTGTTAACACCGTGGCCGGTGATTGAAAAACGCATTGTGGCCGCGGGCGAAGCTGACTTCGTGATTTGTTTCTATAACCCGCGCAGCCGTGGCCGCGAAGGGCATCTGGCACGTGCTTTTGAGCTGCTTTCTGCCAGCAAAAGTGCACAAACACCGGTGGGTATCGTGAAGTCAGCCGGACGTAAAAAACAGGAAAAATGGCTGACCACGCTCGGCGAAATGGACTTTGAACCGGTGGATATGACCAGCCTGGTGATTGTCGGCAACAAAACGACCTACGTTCAGGATGGCCTGATGATCACCCCACGCGGTTATGTACTGTGAATTACGGTGATGTGCTGGTCATGGGCGGTACCAGCGACGCGCGCATGCTGTGCCAGCAACTGGATGCGGCGAACGTGGCTTATACCCTGTCGGTAGCCACCCCAACGGGGAAACAGCTGGCGGGCGATATTAAAGGTCAGGTGCGCTGTGGACGTCTGGAGCGGGAACACATGGTTGCCTGGCTGCAGGAAAACCGTACGCGCTGGGTGATTGATGCCTCACATCCGTATGCCGAAGTGGTGAGTCGTAACATCATGAGCGCCTGTGAAGCTGCGGGCGTGCTGCTGAGCCGCTATCAGCGCCCTGAGCAGTTGAGTGGCTTAACGCATCCGCATCTGTACACCGTGCAGAGTATTCAGCAAGCCTGCGACGTAGCGCGTCGCTTTGGCGAACGTGTGCTGCTAACCACCGGCAGCAAAGATCTGGCTATCTGGCGCGCGGGGCTGCCGGAAAAAACACTGCTGGCCCGCGTACTGCCGGTGCCTGACGTTATCCAGCAATGCGCCGATTTAGGATTTGGCGTTGGCGAAATATTCGCCCTGTGCGGGCCGTTTAGTGCTGAGTTTAATGCCGCTTTTTACCGTCAGTGTCTGGCTGACGTGGTCATCACCAAAGCATCGGGTGCGGAAGGTGGTTATCAGGAAAAAGTACAACCCTGTCTGGATGCCGGGATCCCCTGCATCGTGATTACACGTCCGGCACCGTTGGTGACGGGAGAAGAATTACTGGATAGTCAGGCCGCATTTGCGGCGCGTTTAGTGCGCTGGCTGGCTGTGGCTTAAGGAGTTAGAGATGAAAAAGGCGCTTCTGGTGGTCAGTTTTGGCACCAGCTATCACGACACCTGTGAGAAAAATATTGTGGCCTGTGAGCGCGATCTTGCGGCCAGTTGCCCTGACCGTGACCTGTTTCGGGCATTTACCTCCGGGATGATCATCCGCAAGCTCAAACAGCGCGACGGCATTGACATCGACACGCCGTTGCAGGCCCTGCAAAAGCTGGCGGAGCAGGGGTATCAGGATGTGGCTATTCAGTCGCTGCACATCATTAACGGTGACGAGTACGAAAAAATAGTTCGTGAAGTACAAAGTATGCGCCCGCTGTTTGCCCGCCTGACGCTGGGGGTTCCCCTGCTGAGTAGCCATGATGATTACGCGCAACTGATGCTGGCGCTGCAGCAGCAGATGCCGTCGCTTGGTGAGCGCGAAAAAGTGGTGTTTATGGGGCACGGGGCCAGCCATCACGCCTTTGCCGCTTATGCCTGCCTCGATCACATGATGACCGCGCAGGGTTTCCCGGCGCGAGTTGGTGCGGTAGAGAGCTACCCGGAAGTGGATATTCTTATCGACAGCTTAGGTCGCGAAGGGATAACAGCGGTGCATCTTATGCCATTAATGCTGGTTGCGGGTGACCACGCTATCAACGATATGGCCTCCGACGAAGACGACTCGTGGAAAACATTATTTAACGCGGCAGGCATTCCGGCCACGCCGTGGCTGAGTGGTCTGGGTGAGAACCCGGCGGTACGCGCCATGTTCGTGGCACATTTACAGCAGGCGCTGAGCGTGGCGCTGGAGGAAGCAGCATGAGTGGCAAATTGTATGCATTGAGCACCGGGCCAGGTGCTTCCGATCTGGTAACCGTGCGCGCGGCGCGCACGCTCGGCTCGCTGGATATTCTCTATGCGCCCGCCGGGCGTAAAGGTGGCGACAGCCTGGCGCTGTCTATCGTTCGGGAATATGTCGGTGAGCAGACCGAAATCCGCTGCTGCCATTTCCCGATGAGCGCCGACAGTACCGAAAAAGAAGCCGTCTGGGATGAGGTTGCCGCTGCACTGGTTGCGGAAGTGGAGGCCGGCAAGCAGGTCGGTTTCATTACCCTCGGCGATGCCATGCTGTTCAGTACCTGGGTCTTTTTACTCCAGCGTATTGGTAATCCTGATTGGTTAGAAATCGTCCCCGGCGTGACCTCATTTGCTGCTATTGCCGCGCGCTCAAAAACGCCGCTCGCCATGGAACAGCAGTCGCTGGCGGTCGTCTCGTGCACTGCGCCGGAGGCAGAAATCCGGCAGGCGTTAAAGCAGCATGACAGCCTGGTGCTGATGAAGGTCTACGGTCGGTTTGCACGCATCAAGGCGTTGCTGCAAGAAGAAGACATTCTGGACTGCGCGTTAATGATGTCCGAAGCCACGCTACCGGGTGAGCAGTGCTGGCGCCAACTCAGTGAAGTGAGTGACGATCAGCCGCTGCCGTATTTCTCGACCATTCTGGTCAATAAACAGTGGGAGTATGAAAGATGAAGCTAGAACACCAGCTAAAACAGCTGTCTTTCAGCGGGTTGGCTGCGGCGCTATTGCTGATGATTGTGCCTGAGCAGGCGTTTGCTATGCACATTATGGAAGGCTTTTTACCGCCGATGTGGGCGCTGGCCTGGTGGCTGCTGTTTTTACCCTGCCTGTGGTATGGGCTGGTGCGCCTGCGCCAAATTGTGCAGGAAGATAACCACCAGAAAGTGTTACTGGCCCTGTGTGGCGCGTTTATTTTCGTGCTGTCAGCGCTGAAAATTCCATCTGTTACCGGGAGTTGTTCGCATCCGACCGGGGTCGGTCTGGCGGTGATTCTGTTCGGGCCAGGCGTGGTGGCCATTCTCGGGGCCATCGTTTTGTTATTCCAGGCATTATTGCTGGCACATGGCGGTTTGACCACGCTGGGCGCTAATGGTATGTCGATGGCGGTTATTGGTCCGGTCGTCGGCTATATGGTGTGGAAGATGGCTTGCCGTGCGGGGTTCCGTCGTGATGTCTGCGTCTTCCTCTGCGCCATGCTGGCCGATCTGGTGACCTATTTTGTGACGTCGGTGCAACTGGGTGTTGCTTTCCCTGACCCGTCCGTAGGTGCTACGGGCTCCATCATCAAGTTCATGGGGATTTTCTGCCTGACGCAGATCCCAATCGCTATCGCAGAAGGCTTGCTCACGGTGATGATTTATGACCAGCTCACCAAACGGCAGCTCATCACCGCACAAGGACATTAACCATGAAAAAGACGCTGATTCTGTTAGCAATGGTGATTGGGCTGGTTGTCCTGCCATTTTTCATCAACCACGGTGGAGAATACGGAGGATCAGATGGCGAAGCGGAAAGCCAGATTCAGGCCATCGCTCCGCATTATGAGCCGTGGTTCCAGCCGCTGTATGAGCCAGCCAGCGGTGAAATTGAAAGTCTGCTGTTTACGCTTCAGGGATCGCTCGGTGCAGCGGTAATTTTCTACATTCTGGGTTACACCAAGGGCAGACAACGCCGTGATGACCGGTCTTGACAGGCTGAGCTACCAGAGCCGCTGGTTTCATGTCACACCGCAGCGCAAAATTCTGCTGTGGTTAGTGATGATGATTCTGGCGTTTACCCTGCCTCCGTTGGGGCAGGGTATCGAGCTGTTACTCATTGCCGCACTGAGCTGCTGGCTGCTGCGCATCTCTTTCTGGCGTTGGTGTCGCTGGATGGCGTTGCCGTTTGGTTTTTTGCTGGTCGGGGTAGTGACGATCCTATTCAGTGTGAGTCGCGATCCGCATAGTTTACTGGTTAGTCTGCCAGTGGGTAGCTACTGGTTAGGCGTCACCGAAGCGGGTGTACTCACTGCCAATGCAACATTCTGGCGAAGCCTGGCGGCGCTGGCATCCACCTTTTGGTTGGTACTTAATCTGCCGTTCCCGCAATTAATTCTTTTACTGAAATGGGCGCGCGTTCCGCGCCTGCTGACTGAGCAGATCCTGCTGACCTGGCGATTTATTTTTATTCTTTTAGACGAAGCGCTCGCTATTCACCGCGCGCAAACGCTGCGTTTTGGTTATCGTAGCGTGCCGCTGAGCTATCGCTCGTTGGCAATGCTGGTGGGGCTGTTGTTTACGCGTGTGTTAATCCGCTATCAGCAAATGACCACCACACTGGATATCAAACTGTATCAGGGTGATTTTCACCTGTAAGGATAAGTATGCTTGCCACCTCAGCGCTTTGGTTTCGCTATCAGGATGACCCGGTCCTCAAAGGGCTCACGCTGGATTTTTCCGCGCAGGCCGTCACCGGACTGGTGGGGGCCAATGGGTGCGGAAAATCCACGCTGTTTATGAACCTGAGTGGCTTGTTGCGCCCACAGCAGGGGGCGGTGATGTGGCAAGGAAAACCGCTGGATTACAGCAAGCGAGGCCTGCTGGCACTGCGTCAGCAGGTGGCAACCGTATTTCAGGACCCCGATCAGCAAATCTTTTATACCGATATCGACAGCGACATCGCCTTTAGCCTGCGCAATATTGGCGTGGATGAAAAAGAAATTGCTCGCCGGGTGGAAGATGCCCTGACGCTGGTGGATGCACAACATTTCCGTCATCAGCCTATTCAATGCCTAAGCCACGGACAAAAAAAACGCGTGGCGATCGCTGGCGCGCTGGTACTGCAGGCGCAGTATTTGCTGCTGGATGAACCGACTGCGGGCCTTGATCCCTCGGGCCGTACGCAAATGATTGAGATTATTAAACGGATCGTGGCGCAGGGAAATCATGTAGTTATTTCCAGCCATGATATCGATCTTATCTATGAAGTGAGTGACGCGGTTTACGTTTTGCGCCGGGGAGAAGTGCTGACGCACGGCACCCCCGGTGAGGTATTCGCGCGCACGGACCTTATTGAACAAGCAGGATTAACTCAGCCCTGGCTGGTGAAGTTGCACACAGAGCTAGGCTTTCCATTGTGTAAAACAGAGGCTGAATTTTATCGTTGTATGCGAGAGAACGCACTGAAGGAGGCGTCATGACGCAGGCAATAATGTTGCAGGGAACGGCATCTGATGTAGGCAAAAGCGTATTAGTCGCCGGGCTGTGTCGTATTTTTTATCAGGATGGACGACGTACTGCGCCGTTCAAATCGCAGAACATGGCGCTGAACTCGGGTATTACGCCTGAGGGGAAAGAGATGGGGCGCGCGCAAATTTTCCAGGCTGAAGCGGCAGGGATCACCCCAGATGTACGTATGAATCCGGTGCTATTGAAACCGACCAGCGACCGCAAAGCGCAGGTGGTATTGATGGGCAAAGTGGCGACCGATATGGATGCGGTAAGTTACCACGAGTACAAACCGCGTCTGCGCGAGCAGATCATTTCGGTTTATAACAGCCTGGCGCAGGAATTTGACGTTATTGTGCTGGAAGGGGCGGGAAGTCCGGCTGAAATTAACCTGCGCGATCGCGATATCGTCAATATGGGGATGGCGGAGATGGCGCAGTGCCCGGTTGTGCTGGTGGCGGATATCGATCGCGGCGGCGTGTTTGCCTCGATTTATGGCACGCTGGCGCTGCTGCATGATCATGAACGCGCGCGCGTAAAAGGCGTGATTATCAATAAATTTCGTGGCGATGTGGCGCTGCTCTATTCCGGTATTGAACAAATTGAAGCGCTGACCGGCGTTCCCGTACTCGGCGTGATGCCGTGGCTGGATGTTGATCTCGAAGATGAAGATGGCGTCGCGCTGCAAAAAGGGAAGTATTTACGCACCGACAAACGCGATATCGAGATTGCTGTGGTGCAACTGCCGCATATTTCCAACTTTACGGATTTTAATGCGCTGGCCGCCCAGCCGGACGTTCGGGTGCGCTATGTTCGCCACCCGGAAGAGCTGGCAGGCGTCGATCTGGTGATTTTGCCGGGCAGTAAAAATACGCTCGGCGATTTAGTCTGGCTGCGCGAAAGCGGTCTTGCGCACAGCGTGTTGCAGCTACACCGTCAGAATGTGCCGGTGGTGGGGATTTGCGGTGGCTATCAAATGCTCGGCGAGACCATTATCGATGACGTGGAGTCGGGGCTGGGAACGCTGCCGGGTCTTGGCCTGCTCGATACCGTTACCCATTTTGCGCAGCACAAAACCACGACCCTGGTTGAAGGGCAAATGTCGGCCACATTGCCGGACTGGCTGGCAGACGCCTCAGGGTTAGCTGTTCGCGGCTATGAAATTCATATGGGTGAAACGGTGTTATCCGGAGAGAGTCGGTCGGTGATGACGCTGCAAAAAGAGGGCGGTAACGTTGCTGATGGCGCGGTGACTCACGACGGTCTGGCGTTCGGCACCTATCTCCACGGCCTGTTTGACAGCGATGAATTCACGCGCGCGCTGGTGAATGGCCTGCGGGTGCGCAAAGGGTTAGCACCACTGGATTCAACCTTCCATTACGCGCAATATAAATCACAGCAGTTTGATCTGCTGGCGGATGCGATGCGGCAACACATCGATATTGAGAAAATTTATACCATCATGCAGCAACACCAGGAGCCAGTATGATGATTCTGGTTACCGGTGGTGCCCGTAGCGGCAAGAGCCGTCACGCAGAGGCACTGATCGCGGACTCCCCAAACGTGCTGTACATCGCGACGTCGCAGATATTCGACGAGGAGATGGCGGCGCGAATTCAACACCATCGTGATGGACGCCCTGCGCACTGGCGTACAGCCGAGCGCTGGCAACATCTTGATGCGCTGATTACGGCCGAGAACGATCCGCACGAGGCGATTTTACTGGAATGCATTACCACGATGGTGACGAACCAGCTGTTTGCGTTAGGCGGCGACAGTTCACCGGATGGCTGGGACTACGCCGCGATGGAACGGTCCATTGAGGATGAGATCCGTGTGCTGATTGACGCTTGTCAGCGTTGCCCGGCAAAAGTCGTGCTGGTGACTAACGAAGTGGGGATGGGGATTGTTCCGGAAAATCGTCTGGCGCGGCATTTTCGCGATATTGCTGGACGGGTAAACCAGCGTCTGGCGGCAGCGTCAGATGAGGTCTGGCTGGTGGTATCTGGAATTGGAGTCAAAATTAAATGAGTAAGTTGTTTTGGGCAATGCTCTCGTTTATCAGTCGCTTGCCCGTTCCTGCGCGCTGGTCGCAAGGACTGGAGTTCGAACAATACTCGCGCGGCATCGTCATGTTCCCGCTGATTGGCGTGGTGCTGGGAGGGTTGACGGGACTGGTCTTCATGGCGCTGCAAACCTGGTGCGGTATCCCGCTGGCAGCGCTGTTTAGCGTGCTGGCGTTGGCGCTGCTGACCGGCGGTTTTCATCTTGACGGTCTGGCGGATACCTGTGATGGCGTGTTTTCTGCTCGTCGGCGCGAGCGGATGCTGGAAATAATGCGCGACAGCCGCCTGGGGACCCACGGCGGACTGGCGCTGATCTTTGTTCTGCTGGCTAAAGTGCTGGTGGTGAGCGAACTGGCTCTACGCGGAACGCCAATGCTGGCTGCACTGACTGCAGCCTGTGTGGCAGGGCGTGGAACCGCAGTTCTGCTGATGTACCGGCATCGTTATGCCCGCGAAGAAGGGCTGGGAAATGTCTTTATAGGCAAAGTAACCGGACGACAAACCTGCGTTACGTTGGGGCTTGCGGCGATCCTTGCTGCTGTACTGCTTCCCGGCATGCGTGGAGTGGCGGCGCTGGTCGTCACGATGGTGGCAATTTTCATTCTTGGGCAATTATTAAAACGCACGTTAGGTGGGCAGACCGGCGATACGCTTGGCGCGGCCATCGAACTTGGCGAGTTGATCTTCTTACTGGCCCTGCTTTGAGCCAGTCAACACATTGAGAACCCTTATGCAGACTTTATCCGCTTTACTCCACGCGATCCCTTCTCCCGACAGTGCTGCAATGTTACGCGCACAGCAGCATATTGATGGCTTACTTAAACCACCGGGCAGCCTGGGACGTCTTGAGTCCCTGGCCGTGCAACTCGCCGGTATGCCAGGCCTGAAGGGCGTGCCGCGCGTGGGGGGGAAAGCGATGCTGGTGATGTGCGCCGATCACGGCGTCTGGGATGAAGGTGTGGCCGTTTCGCCGAAAGTGGTTACGGCGATTCAGGCAGCAAATATGACGCGTGGCACGACCGGCGTTTGCGTACTGGCGACCCAGGTTGGCGCAAAGGTTCATGTGATTGATGTGGGGATTGACGCTGACCCTATTCCTGGCGTGGTGAATATGCGCGTTGCGCGTGGCTGCGGCAATATTGCTGAAGGCCCGGCAATGCACCGTTCTCAGGCCGAGGAACTGTTGCTGGAAGTGATGCGCTATACCCGTGAACTGGCGAAAGAGGGCGTCACGCTGTTTGGCGTCGGCGAGTTGGGCATGGCCAATACCACGCCTGCGGCGGCGATTGTTAGCGTACTGACTGGCAGTGATGCTGAGGCGGTGGTGGGGATTGGCGCTAACCTGCCACTCTCGCGGGTGGGCAATAAGGTGGATGTGGTGCGTAGGGCGATCGCCGTTAATCAGCCCGACCCCACAGATGGTATCGATGTGCTGGCCAAAGTCGGTGGTTTTGATCTTGTGGGGATGACGGGTGTGATGCTGGGGGCTGCCTCCTGCGGTCTGCCGGTGTTGCTGGACGGGTTCCTTTCTTATTCCGCTGCGCTGGCAGCCTGTCAGATTGCGCCTGAGATTAAGCCGTACCTGATCCCATCACATTTTTCCGCCGAAAAAGGTGCCCGTACCGCCCTGGCGCATCTGGAACTAGACCCGTATCTCAACATGGGCATGCGTTTAGGTGAAGGCAGCGGTGCCGCGCTGGCGATGCCGATCGTTGAGGCCGCCTGCGCCATGTACAACAATATGGGGCATTTAGCCGCCAGCAATATTGTGCTTCCGGACGGTAAGGAAGCGTAGTCAAGCTGCACCCCGCTCAACGGCGGGGTTCTTGTTGGTAGGGTCCGTCGTAACCCCGTTAACCCGATAAAAAAGCTATAATTAACGGATATCTGCTGCGGCGAAGGAAAGGACAATGATGCGTCGTGTAAAACTGTTGTGTTCACTTATCATACTGCTTGCCGGCCAGGGAGCTCAGGCGGTGAGCTATCCGTTGCCGCCAGAGGGCAGCCGCCTGGTCGGCAGTCCGCTGACTATTACGGTGCCGCCAGCCAATACGCAACCGCTGGAAGCATTTGCGGCGCAGTACGGGCAGGGGCTGAGCAATATGCTGGAAGCCAATCCGGGGGTGGATGTCTATTTGCCGAAGTCGGGCTCTACGCTGGTGGTGCCACAGCAGGTTATTTTGCCGGATACCGTGCGTGAGGGCATTGTTATAAACGTCGCTGAAATGCGTCTTTACTATTACCCCAAAGACAGCAATACAGTTGAAATCTTACCCATCGGTATCGGTCAGGCGGGGAGAGAAACGCCGCGCAACTGGGTGACGACGGTACAGCGCAAGCAGGAAGCACCGAGCTGGACGCCAACAGCAAATACCCGCCGGGAATACGCCGCGCGTGGCGAAAGCTTACCGGCGTTTGTTCCGGCCGGGCCGGAAAATCCGATGGGGTTGTACGCCATTTATATTGGCAAGCTGTACGCTATTCACGGCACCAATGCTAATTTCGGAATTGGGCTGCGAGTCAGCCAGGGCTGTATTCGCCTGCGCAATGACGATATTAAATACCTGTTTGATACCGTGCCGGTGGGAACGCGGGTTCAACTTATCGACCGGCCTGTTAAATACAGCACTGAGCCAGACGGTAGCCACTGGGTTGAAGTTCATGAACCGTTGTCACGCAACCGCAGCGAATATGAGTCGGATAAAAAGATCCCACTGCCGGTGACTTCGGCATTACGCAGTTTTGTGAGCGGAGAGGGAGTGGACGTCAGTCGTGCTAATGCAACGCTGGAACGCCGCTCCGGGATGCCAGTGAATATCAGCCAGGTGCAGAGATTCTAATCACTACCCCGCGCGGCCTGTATGTTACTGTCAGGCCGCGTGCTTCGTTTGAAACTGACCCATTTTCACAAAACCAATATGGTCCGCCATCAACTGCGCTTCATGCTCACTGTGGGTGACCAGCAGCGCCGTTTGTCCGGCGGCGCGCAAAATATCCCGTACCTCGCCACCCAGACGCTCGCGGGTGCTTTTATCCAGACTGGAAAACGGTTCATCCAGCAGCAGAATATCCGGATGTGGCGCCAGGGCGCGGGCCAGGGCGATACGCTGCTGCTGCCCGCCAGAAAGCTCATGAGGGTAATGGCTGGCGTGGCTGTGTAGTTCAACCATTTTTAACAGCTCGGTGACTCTGGCCTGTTGCGCTTCTCGTGGCAGGCGGCGCAAACCAAAGGCCACGTTTTGTTGGGCTGTCAGATGTGGGAATAACGCGTATTCCTGAAACACCATGCCAACATGCCGTTTTTCCGGCGGCAGATGCACGCCGGGGCCAGCAACACGCCGCTGTGAAACATAAATCTCTCCGCGTTGCAGGCGTTCAAATCCGGCGACCGCGCGCAAAACCGTGGTTTTCCCACAGCCTGACGCACCCAGCAGGCAGGCGATTTCGCCTTTGCGCACCGACATTGAAAAGCCGGTCAGCACCGGTTGCTGGCTGTTGCCGTAGGCCACGTGTACATCCTGGAGTCGTAACGCGATTTCTGACATTGTTGCTCTCTCAACCACGGCGCGTCATCTGATGACGAACCAGCAAAATAACAGGCAGTGTGCCGGCTAACACAATCATTAGCGCAGCAATTGCCCCTTCTTCATAGGTACCTCGCGCCGCTTCTGCATACAGCAGCGTGGCCAGCGTTTCGAAGTTTACCGGGCGTAGTAGCAGGGTAGTGGGCAACTCTTTCATTGCATCGGCAAACACCAGCAATGCACTGCTTACCAACGCTGGACGCAGCAGCGGGAAATGCACGCGAGCAAACGTACCTGCCCCATTTTCTCCCAGTAAACGTGAGGCTTGCTCAAGGGAAGGAGGAATACGGCCCAGCCCGGAATCCAGCGCGCCGATGGCTATGGCCTGAAAACGCATCGCACAGCAAATGATCAGCAAAATACCGGCAGACATCAGCGGTAAACCGCGCATGTCGAGCAGATCGGCCAGCCAGCGGTCAACCGCCATCGCCGGGGGAAGAAAACCAATCGCCAGAATCGTACCAGGCACGGCGTAACCTAACGAGGCCAGACGCATCACACCGCGACGAAAGCCAGGCATGGCGTTGTCTGCGGCGCTGCGACGTGCGCTCCACGCCACCAGCATGCTGACGCAAATCACCACCAGCGTGGTACCAGCCGCTAGCGATAGCGTGTTTTGCAATGCAGAAAGTAATGACGCGGACAGCGGATTCTCACCGCCTAACCGTTTGGCGCTCTCCCACAGTAAAAACAATACCGGGGCCAGGAAACCCAGTACAACCGGGAGCGAAATAACCACGCCGAGCAGCCAACCGCGCCAGCCATGCACGCGCGTGGGTTGAATTTCTCGCAGACTGCGACTGCTGAATCCTTGTTTTCTGCGACCGTAAAACTCCAGCGTCAGGATAAAGAAGATAAACATCAGCATCATGCAGGCGATTTGCGCCGCAGCGGATAAATCAGAGCGCGAGATCCACGTGGTGTACACGGTGACGGTTAAGGTTTGTACCCCAAGGAATTCCGACGCGCCGATGTCATTGAGCGTTTCCAGCAGCGCCAGGCTGATCCCGACCGCCAGCGCCGGACGGGCCATTGGCAGGGCCACGCGGAAGAAGGTTCCGCTGGCGCTGCAGCCCAGGGTACGTGCCGCCTCCAACAAATGCGCGGGCTGGCTGATAAACGTGGCGCGAGTGGTTAAATAAACATACGGATACAGCACTAAACCGAGCAGCAGGATCGCGCCGGAAAGGGAGCGTAAATCCGGCAAGCGGAACTGTCGCGGGCTGTCGAAACCGAGTAAAAAACGGATGAAGGTTTGCAGTGGGCCAATGGGATGCAGTAAATCGAGCCAGGCAAAGGCCACGATATAGGTCGGCATCGCCAGCGGCAGCAGCAGCGCCCAGCTCAGTATTTTGCGCCCAGGAAAATCCCATGCAGTGACTGCCCACGCGCTGCCAACGCCAATCACGCCGACCATGACCGCGACACCTGCCAACAACAGTACAGTGTTTTTTAACGCAGAGGGCAACACCCAGGTGATGAGATTATCCCAGTGGGACAAATCAGCCTGTGTGGCCTGCCAGATGAGCGCCACAATAGGAGTCAGGACGCCGAGTGCAATACACAGGGCACCAAGATGTAACGGCGTTAATAATGACTGCGGCCCGGAAACCAGGCCGCGTAACGTCGGAAGCAATAGCGGTTTATTGATCGAATCCAACTTTATCTACCAGCAGACTAGCTTGTTTACGGTACTTCACGATTTCGGTTAACGGGATCTTGTCGACGTCGATTTCACCGATAGTGGCGCTGATAACCGGGTCGAGCGTTACACCTTTGAGTACCGGATATTCGAAGTTCGCTTTCGCGTATTGTTGCTGGGCAGGTGCGGAAACCAGATATTCCATCAGCTTAACGGCGTCGGCTTTATTGGGTGCGTAACGGGCTACGGCAGCACCGCTAATGTTGACGTGTGTGCCGCCTTTCTCAAAGGTCGGTTTCACCACTTTAATGGCATCGCCCCACTGACGTGCATCGGTGCCTTCTTTGGCATTTTTCATATGACCGACGTAATAGGAGTTGGCGAGGCCAATATCACAAATCCCGCCGAGGATATCGCGGGCAACGTCACGATCGCCGCCGGTCGCTTTACGTGCCAGGTTCGCCTTCACGCCGCGCAGCCACTCTTCCGTTTTGGCCTCACCGTGGTGGGCAATCATGGCGGCAATCAATGCGGTGTTATACGGATGCTGCCCGGAACGGATACAGACTTTGCCTTTGTACTCTGGGCTTGCGAGCTGCTCATAATGCCAGTTATCGATAGGCATCGATTTCTCAGCGTAGAGCACGCGTGCACGCATGGAAAGCGCAAACCACTGATTATCTGCACCGCGCAGGTTAGCCGGAATGGCGGCTTTCAGCGCATCGGACTCTACCGGTTGCGTTACGCCCGCTTCGACTAAATCGATGAGGTTACCGGCATCGACGGTCATCAGCAGGTCTGCAGGGGAGTTCTTCCCTTCCGCTTTAACACGTTCAAGCATGCCATCCTTGATATACACCGTGCTCACTTTTATACCGCTGGTTTTTGTCCAGCTATCGAGCAGGGGTTGGATCAGGCCCGGTTCACGGGTGGTATAAAGCGTTAACGTATCCTGTGCGAAAGCCGGCAGGCTGACGGAGAGGACCAGGGCAGATGCAAGCGTGATACGGCGCAGTCCGGTGCGAGGCAGAGCATTCATCGTTTATATCCCAGAGTAATTGGAACGTACAGTGACCCGAGCAGGCGCTCGTTCTTTTGGCCCGCGTACAATAAATGATAATCACTAGCACTTACAATAATGGCAAAGTTTAAACGATTTACATTTACATAACTTTAAACAACGGTGTGATGTGGGGTTTACTCGGCGAAAAGTGGCGGGTAGAGAGAGGGTGAGACTCCCTGCCTCTAGTTCATGGATAGCTACCGTTTTACGCGCGCTTTTTGTTACAGGGTTTCATCCATAATGGCGCTAACTTGTTTCATCACCGTGCCTGCGTTTTTGACGCCTTTCGCTTCCTGCTCGTGGACCCACTTGGTTTGCGCAGCCCGATATTGGGTGGCGGTGTTCCACTGCGCGACCTCCTGCGATTGCAGAACGCGTACCGAGGCCCCAGCCTGGCGTAAATCGTCTATCTGGGTGTTAAAACACCGGTCCATGACTGAACCCAGAGATTGATACGCCGTTTCAGCCGCACGCTGAATGGCGACCCGATCTTCATGAGAAAGCGCGTTCCAGGTTTTTTTGTTCATCGTCAGAATATAGAGATGCCCCAGCCACAGATTTTTGGCGAGAAGCACATTGGGTGCGAACTGATACGCTTTAAGATCGTAACCGCTGTCCACGTTCAGCATCATGCCATCGATTGCCCCCGTTTTTAGCGCGTTATAGGTCTTTTCACCCCAGGGCATGGTCACCGGTTTAGCCCCAGCGTTTTGCAGAAAATCACGGTGCCAGAAGCTGGCAGAGCGCCATGTGCCGCCTTTGATATCGCTCAACGTCGCTATGGGCTTAGCGCTGAAAAAGGCCAGTGGATAGCCAGTGGCAAGGAAAATACTCACCACATTATTTTTCTCAAGCTCAGCCGGGAATGCCGGGATGTCAGCGTAGACGTGGCGGAAGAAGGCCACCTGTTGTTCACTGGCCGGTCCGACGGGAAAGCTTTTAAATATCTGATTCAGGGGCAGCGCGTCGGCGGTGTATTCAGGTACGACAGTCGCCATATCCACCTTTCGTTCGTTGCCAACGTTGCGTAACGCATCGTAGCTGTTACTGAGCTCACCGCTCCAGTGCGCCTCTATTTTCAGCCGTCCGTTTGACTCTTTCTCAATGGCGGGGAAGAGCACGTCGTTAAGAAAGCGAGTGCGCATCCCACCCAGCGGTTCATGATCACTGTATGTCAGGATTTGTGTAGCCGAAACCGTGGTCGGTAGCAGCAGGGCGATGAACAGCATTGCCAGATATTTTCCGTATATTTTGTTGGGGCGCATACATTTCCTTTGCGTTGCTGAGATGAAAAAGGGTCAAGGGCGGATGAAATTGTCAGGCCGTCTGCCCGGCTAACCAGCGCGTACCACTTGCTTTCATTTGTTGTTCCAGATCGCTGCCACGGGTGGCAAAGACGCGCTGAACCGGAAAACCACTTTTTTCCAGCAGATAAGCCAGCGCGGCGTATTCACGCGGATATTTCTCTGCCGCACTTTGGTCAATCGCGACCATGCCGAGCGGAAAGGTAAAGCTGGCCATATCGTAAATACTCTGGCGATGGAACAGCTTCCAGACGCCGTCGCGTTTTTCTGCCATGTCATAGAAACGGTTATGACCAATGCAGCCCAGATTCAGCTTAACGTGCTCAGCGATAATCATGGCGTTGGTTTCGACAATAGCCCTCGTCACGTTGGCATTGAAGGTGACTACCGGCGTGCCAATCAGATGCTTGGTGCGCACATCTGACGCTCCCATCCGTATTGAGCCCTCAACGAAATCGCTGGCGAGGCCCTCAAACCACGTGATTTCAATGGTGCCGTCCGGGTGAAAAAGGTTGCGCAGCTGCTCCCATTCCCCCAGATCGCGGTGCATCCAGCCCGTGAGAAGATCGGTGATTTGCTGACGGTCGTCCAAATAATTTTGCATAACATGTACTCTGGTATGGGATTGGATTTCAGTTTCATCCCCAATGGAGATAAACTCAAATAGATAGATATGACTGATCAATCATTTTATTTGATGACGGAGTAAAGATATGGATCTGCGCCATCTGCGCTATTTTCTGGCTGTTGCCGAAGAAGGCCATTTTGGTCGCGCGGCTCAACGTCTGCATATCGTCCAACCTGCGCTGAGTATGCAAATCAAGGCCCTGGAAGAGGAACTCGGTGGTCCGCTGTTTGTACGCACCAGCCGCAAAGTGGAGTTAACGGACGCCGGGCGGCTACTACAGGTCGAGGCGCAGCGCACGTTGGAGCAAGCGGATCACGCCCGACTGACCGTTCAGCGCTCAATACGCGGTGAAACGGGTCAAGTACGCGTGGGGTTTGCCGGTAATGCCGTCTTTAGCGGCAAGCTCACCAACGATCTACGTGCTTTTCGCCGAACCCACCCTGATGCCGAACTGGTTGTGAATGAAGTCGCACCGTTGTTGCAAGCCGAGGCTATCCTGACGGGACAGCTCGATGTGGGTTATACCCCCGATCACCACAAAATCCATGATGCCGCGCTAATGGCTGAACAGATCGGTGTCTGGCACCGGCAAGTGGCGATGGCTGACGACCACCCGTTGGCCGCACGGGCGTCGCTGACAATCGATATGCTCGCCGAGCAGCCACTCATTTTTTATGACGCGCATGGGGCTGATGAGTCGCTTTACACCGCACTTACCGAAATTATGGGCCATGCTCCGCATATCGCCCATTGCACCGCAAGTACTCTAAGCGTGCTTGCACTCGCCGCCGCCGGTCAGGGGCTGGCGCTGGTGCCCGATCCTCTGCAGCATGTGAATATTCCTGGATTGGTATACCGCCCACTGGATGCGCCGGAACTGTCGGCGAATCTGATGCTCATCAGCAGGCAACAAGAGAATAAGGGGGCTGTACAGGCTTTTCTGCAGATAGCGCGTGAAAATGCGGGAGTATAAAAGCAAAAAACCCGCTTAGTTTCCTAAGCAGGCTTCTTAAATTTGGCTCCTCTGACTGGACTCGAACCAGTGACATACGGATTAACAGTCCGCCGTTCTACCGACTGAACTACAGAGGAATCGTGTGAACGGGGCGAATATTAGCGATGCCAGTCAGCGTTGTCAAAGCCTGAATGGAGAAATGCGATCGTTTGCCGAATATTTCTTCATTTCGTTGCTTATTCAGACGCAACGGGTTGTTTTATAGACTTTTCCCGTTCCGGACGCGGATACTTCCATAACCATCGCCCGGTGATCATGCGCCAGTAAAACAGCGCAGCACGCACTGCCCAGTCGAAGAACATCCCCATCCAAACCCCGACGACACCCCAATCTAAGACGATCCCGAGGGTATAACCTGCCACCACGCGACAGCCCCACATGCCCAGCATGGAAACCCACATCGCAAAACGGACATCGCGAGCCCCCTTAAACCCGGAAGGAAGAACCCACGATGCCGCCCATATAGGCATAAATGCCGCGTTGAGCCAAATTAGAACAACTATGACCTCTTTTACATCCTGATCGCGGGTATAGAACGAGGCCATTAATCCGGCAAAGGGAGCTGATAACCAGGCTATGGCGGTTAAACCAATTGTGGATAGCCAGAATACATGCCGCAACTGAATCTCAGCCTGGCCAATCTGTCCATTTCCCAGACGCCGCCCGGTAATAATGGTGGAGGCAGAACCCAGAGCATTGCCGGGCAGGTTAATCAGTGCTGCGATAGAGAAGGCGATAAAGTTACCGGCAATGACGCTGGTTCCCATCCCTGAGACAAACATCTGAGTGAGCAGCTTACCGCCGTTAAACAGTACTGATTCGATACTCGCAGGAATACCGATCCCCATCACCTCCCAGATAATGGAAAAATTCAACGGCTTAAAATAGCTCTTCAGGGGAATCCGCAGCGCTGGGTTAAAACCAATCATCAATACCCAGATAATGGCGACAGCACCGATGTAACGAGAAATCGTCAACCCCAGCCCAGCGCCTGCAAACCCCAGCCCTTGCCAGGAAAAAATACCGTAGATCAGGATACTACTGATGATGATGTTCAGTATGTTCATACCGCCGTTAATCAGCAGCGGTATTTTGGTGTTTCCAGCACCGCGTAGCGCCCCACTGCCGATCAACGCAATGGCTGCCGCAGGATAACTGAGCACCGTCAGTTCAAGATACGTTAGCGCCAGCGCTTTAACCTCAGGTGTCGCTTCTCCGGCAACGACATTAATGATCTGTTCCCCAAAGTAATGAATGATCGCGGCCAGCACGACGGCAAAAATTGTCATGATCACCAGCGACTGTCTGGCTGCGGCTCGGGCTCGACGACGATCGCGTTTTCCCAGACTAAAGGCCACGACTACCGTGGTGCCAAGATCGATGGCGGCAAAAAATGCCATGATGACCATATTGAAACTGTCGGCGAGGCCGACGCCTGCCATCGCTTCTTTGCCCAGCCAGCTTACCAGGAAGGTACTCAGTACCCCCATTAAGAGCACGCAGGTATTTTCCAGAAAAATAGGTACGGCAAGCGGGGTGATTTCGCGCCAGAATAGAACTTTATAACTCTTGCGTTTGGCGTACCAGGGCGTGCGGGAAACGACCTGGCGTAAGGCAGCGGAGACGTTCAAAGTGGACCTTAATGAAGAAAGTTGAAACCTCATTTCAAATGATGAGGGAGAATCAAAAAAGCTGCAAAGTTTTTTCCATATAAAATGTCTGTAAATGCAACAAACTGTCGAGAGAAGCACCAATTGATACGCATTGAAGGAAATGGGGTTTGACAAAAAATTTTTCGCCGCTAAGATAAGCCTCCACACCGATTCCTCTGTAGTTCAGTCGGTAGAACGGCGGACTGTTAATCCGTATGTCACTGGTTCGAGTCCAGTCAGAGGAGCCATATTTAAGAAGCCTGCTTAGGAAACTAAGTGGGCTTTTTGCTTTTAGCGCAGTACAGCCATTTTAGTCGGGATAGTAATCCAGGCGGCGGTTTCACCTATCGAAAATTGTTTATCCTAAACGTTTTGCTGTGTGCAGGGTCCGATCTTTTCTAGAGAGAATACGGTCAACTAACGTCAGTTTCGTTTCCTGGGAATATTGTGATTTAGCCAAAAAAACTGCACCTTATTCAGCTGGATAACCAATCTTGGGGTGCAGTCCACTACGCTTTTCGGGCCGACGGAATACCTTAAAACGGGCCAGAAGGCCCGATATTTTATCCTGCGACGTTCACCTGTGCGGCAGCATTCTTCGCCCGTTCAACCGCCTCGTCAACGCTTTCAGCTGTTGCCAGCACAACGCCTAAGCGACGTGAGCCATCAATTTCCGGCTTACCGAACAGACGAAGCTGCAAACCTGCGCCAACGGCACTTTCTACGTGATTAAACGTCACATTCTGACTGGTGAGTTGTGGCAGGATAACGGCTGATGCGGACGGACCATATTGTCGGATTGCGCCGATGGGTAATCCGAGGAACGCGCGGACGTGCAGCGCAAACTCGGACAGATCCTGCGAAATTAACGTCACCATGCCGGTGTCGTGTGGGCGAGGGGAGACTTCGCTGAAAATTACCTCATCACCGCAAACAAATAGCTCTACGCCAAACAATCCGTGACCGCCCAACGCCAGCACGACCTTGCGGGCAATTTCCTGTGCGCGTTTCAGCGCCAGTTCACTCATCTGCTGCGGCTGCCAGGATTCGCGGTAATCGCCATCTTCCTGGCGATGGCCTACCGGCGCGCAGAAGTGCACACCGTCAACGGCACTGACGGTGAGTAGGGTGATTTCAAAATCAAAATTCACCACCCCTTCCACTATCACGCGTCCCGCACCGGCTCGACCGCCCTGCTGGGCATATTCCCAGGCTTCGGTAAGCTGCTCAGCGGAGCGAATAAAGCTCTGACCTTTGCCGGAAGAACTCATTACCGGTTTCACGATACATGGAAAGCCGATTTCAGCCACCGCATCACGAAAGCGGGCTTCACTATCGGCGAAGCGGAAAGAGGATGTGGGTAATAACAGCTCTTCAGCAGCCAGACGACGAATGCCTTCACGGTTCATGGTCAACTGTGTGGCGCGCGCGCAAGGCACGACGTTCATACCTTCCTGTTCCAGTTTTACCAGCATATCCGTCGCAATAGCTTCAATTTCTGGCACGATATAATGGGGTTTTTCGCGCTCGACAACCTCGCGCAATGCCTCGCCATCCAGCATATTAATCACGTACGCACGGTGGGCTACGTGCATCGCTGGCGCGTCGGGGTAACGATCCACGGCGATGGCTTCTACACCCAGGCGTTGGCATTCAATCGCCACTTCTTTACCCAGTTCCCCTGAACCTAATAACATCACTCGCGTTGCTGCCGGACGCAGCGCTGTGCCTAATAACGTCATAAATTAATCCCCTGTTTTATCTGGGTGCAGTATATACGAAAACGTTTGCGTATGTCTTTATTACCAGGTTGATTTTGCGGCTGAAAAAGAATATACTGTACATAATTACAGGTAATTTAAGAGGCTGCAAAATGGCGGTTGAAGTTAAATACGTAGTCATTCGGGAAGGTGAGGAAAAAATGTCGTTTACCAGCAAAAAGGAAGCCGATGCGTATGACAAAATGCTGGATACAGCAGACCTGCTAGACACCTGGCTGGAGCAGTCGCCGGTCGCGCTGGAAGATGAACAGCGTGAAGCGCTTTCTCTGTGGCTGGCCGAGCAAAAAGACGTGCTAAGTGCGATCCTGAAAAACGGCAAACTGCCGTCGCCTCAGGCAGTAGAAAACACGGCGTCCGACGGAGATGACACACAAGCAGCCTGATCCGACTTGCGCTCCCGGCGTTTTGTACCATGCTTTTCCCTGAATCATTGTGCTGTACCCAACTGATTTCGCGTTGCATTTCTGCGGCCTGAAGGACGAAGGGGATAAAGGAGAAAAGAATGAATAAAAGAAAAACGCTGTTAAGCCTGCTGCTGTTATCCGCCAGCGTGTCGACCTTTGCTGCAAATACGGAAAGTAAGACCGTTCAGTTTCCCAAGTGTGAGGGACTGAACGCCGACGGTATTGCTGCGAGCGTGAAACGTGATTATCAGCAAAATCGTATCGTGCGCTGGGCTGACGATCAGAAAAAACTGGGACAACTCGATCCCGTTGCCTGGGTTAATCCACAGGACATTGTCGGCAAAGACGGGCAGTGGACGGTACCACTTACCGTGCGCGGCAAAAGTGCGGATATTCGCTATCAGGTGAAGGTTGATTGCAAAACGGGCAGCGCAGAGTATCTGGCGCAGTAACCTGGTATTTGCGCATCTTTTGCTACAATAGACACTTCCTGACATCCCCTCGGGTACGCTGTGATAATTAATCGTCAGTATTTGAGGGGCAAAATGGCTAACTGGCTGAATCAACTGCAATCTCTTCTTGGGCAAAAAGGATCTTCCGCGTCTTCTTCGGGCGATCAGGGACTGAGCAAATTGCTGGTTCCCGGCGCATTAGGCGGACTGGCGGGGTTACTGGTAGCCAATAAATCCTCGCGCAAATTGTTGACCAAATACGGTACCAGTGCGCTGCTCGTTGGTGGCGGCGCGGTGGCTGGCAGCGTGTTATGGAACAAATACAAAGATAAAGTCCGCACGGCGCATCAGGATGAGCCGCAGTTTGGCGTGCAAAGTACGCCGGTGGATGAGCGGACTGAACGCCTGATCCTCGCGCTGGTTTTTGCGGCAAAAAGCGATGGTCATATCGATGCAAAAGAGCGAGCGGCCATCGATCAGCAGCTGCGTGAAGCGGGAGTAGAAGACCAGGGGCGTATCCTGATTGAACGCGCCATTGAGCAACCGCTGGATCCTCAGCGTCTGGCACAGGGGATCCGCAACGAAGAAGAGGCGCTGGAAATCTACTTCCTCAGCTGTGCGGCGATTGATATCGACCACTTTATGGAGCGCAGCTATCTGAACGCGCTGGGCGATGCGTTAAAGATCCCACAGGATGTTCGAGAAGGTATTGAGCAAGATCTTAAGCAACAAAAACAGGCATTGCCGGGCTAAATAGTTACGGCGCAGGAGCATATTTCGCTTGCATCATTGCTGACTTTTGCCACCCTTATAGGATGATTAAGCAAAAGAACAATGACATGCTACCGAACGCTCCTCGTATTCCACACGCCATGACGCAACATGGCGACACCCGCGTCGATAATTATTACTGGTTGCGAGATGACACGCGCTCGCAGCCAGAGGTCCTCGACTACCTGCAGCAAGAAAATGCTTATGGTCGCCAGGTTATGGCCTCACAGCAGGCATTACAGGATCGCGTGCTGAAAGAAATTATCGACCGTATTCCCCCGCAGGATGTTTCGGCTCCCTACGTGAAAAACGGTTATCGCTACCGGCATATCTATGAGCCCGGTTGTGAATATGCCATATACCAGCGTCAGTCTGCGCTCAGCGAAGAGTGGGATGCCTGGGATACGTTGCTGGACGGAAACCAGCGCGCAGCTCACAGCGAGTTTTATACACTGGGCGGTCTGGCAATCTCCCCGGACAACACCATCATGGCGCTGGCTGAGGATTATCTCTCGCGCCGGCAATATGGTGTGCGTTTTCGCAATCTGCAAAGCGGTAACTGGTATCCGGAAGTCCTCGACAACGTCGAGCCTGAACTCGTCTGGGCCAACGACTCGCAAACTTTCTACTACGTGCGTAAGCATGAAACAACATTACTGCCGTATCAGGTCTGGCGACACACCATCGGTTCGCCGTCATCCGAAGACAGGCTGGTATATGAAGAGGCAGACGATATGTTTTATGTCAGTCTGCACAAAACGACTTCGCAGCATTATGTCGTTATTCATATTGCCAGTGCGACCACCAGTGAGGTTCTGCTGCTTGACGCTGAGCTGGCCGATGCTGAACCGTTGGTTTTTTTACCGCGGCGTAAAGACCATGAGTACAGCCTCGATCACTATCAACACGCGTTTTATCTGCGATCTAACCGACAGGGTAAAAACTTTGGTCTGTACCGTACCCGTGTGCGTGATGAACAGACCTGGGAAGCGTTAATTCCGCCGCGTGAAAACGTTATGCTGGAAGGGTTTACGCTGTTTACCGATTGGCTGGTGGTGGAAGAACGTCAGCAGGGCTTAACCAGCCTGCGGCAGATCAACCGTAAGACGCGTGAAGTGGTTGGGATTGCCTTTGACGACCCGGCTTATGTCACCTGGCTTGCTTATAATCCCGAACCGGAGACGTCGCGGCTGCGCTATGGATATTCATCCATGACGACACCGGACACGCTATTTGAACTGGATATGGACACCGGAGAGCGACGGGTGCTCAAACAGACGGATGTCCCCGGTTTTGATGCGACAAACTACCGCAGCGAGCATGTGTGGGTAACCGCCCGTGATGGTGTAGAGGTGCCGGTTTCACTGGTTTATCATCAGCGGCATTTCCAAAAAGGGAAAAATCCACTGCTGGTATATGGGTATGGTTCGTATGGCGCCAGCATGGATGCTGATTTCAGCAGCAGCCGTTTGAGCCTGCTGGATCGCGGCTTTGTATATGCTATTGCCCACGTCCGTGGCGGTGGTGAGCTGGGGCAGCAGTGGTACGAAGACGGTAAATTCTTGCAGAAAAAAAATACCTTCAACGATTATCTCGACGTCTGTGACGCGCTGCTCAAACTGGGCTACGGAGCGCCTTCACTCTGCTACGGCATGGGAGGAAGCGCGGGTGGAATGCTGATGGGGGTCGCCATTAACGAACGTCCGGAGTTATTTCACGGCGTGGTTGCCCAAGTGCCGTTTGTTGACGTAGTCACAACGATGCTGGACGAGTCGATCCCGCTCACCACCGGGGAATTTGAAGAGTGGGGCAACCCGCAGGATGTGGAATATTACGCTTACATGAAAAGCTACAGCCCATACGATAACGTCACCACACAGGCTTATCCGCATCTGCTGGTCACCACCGGGCTTCACGACTCCCAGGTGCAATACTGGGAACCGGCAAAGTGGGTAGCGAAACTGAGGGAGCTGAAAACGGACGACAATCTACTGTTGCTGTGTACGGATATGGACTCCGGTCACGGCGGCAAGTCCGGACGTTTTAAATCTTATGAAGGTGTGGCCCTTGAGTTCGCCTTTTTGATTGGCCTGGCGCAGGGGACGTTGCTCGGCAACGCGGCCGTCTAGGCGTTATCCAGATAGTGCTTCAATGTTAACCGCAGTTCCGGGCTCATACTGTCAAGGTTATTAAACAGCCAGCGCAGATAGCCCGGATCGCGTTCTGCCACCTCGGAAACGGGTTTACCGCGGTATTTACCAAAGGTTAATGTGGTTAACAGCGCAGGGCGACCGGTGATCTCGACCATTTGCTCTGCCGACCAGCCTGAGGTGTTCATGATGTCGATCAGCAGCGCCGCGGTAATGTAGCAATCGTATAGCGCGCGGTGCTGATGCAAACCAACGGGGGTTTGTACGCTCAGCTTGCGGGAATTATACAGCGCCATGT
Source organism: Citrobacter freundii (assembly GCF_029717145.1). Lineage (NCBI taxonomy): Bacteria > Pseudomonadati > Pseudomonadota > Gammaproteobacteria > Enterobacterales > Enterobacteriaceae > Citrobacter > Citrobacter freundii. The sequence goes on from NZ_CP099222.1 coordinate 1,861,585, forward strand.
TGCTGTATTTTATCCCCGGCCACAGGCGGCGGGACAGCTTCATCGTGCAAATCCATTCCCCAGGCATGTCCGGCAATACGCGACGGTCGAAACTGGCGTTGTGCGCGACGTACCACTCGCTACCGTAATAATGATGGATGACGTCTTCAATCCACGGTTTATCCGCCACCATGGCTTCCGTAATCCGATGTATCGCCATTGCCTGCGGGCTGATGGGGCGGTCGGGTCGCACCAGGTGGCTCATCGGATTCACAATTTTGCCATCAACCACATCGACAGATGCGATCTCAACAATGCCTCCCTGCAGACCGCAGGTTTCTGTATCTATTATGCGCAGCATGCCATGCTCCTGGCCGAAAACGCCTAGCGTAATGGAATGATATCGCCTTGCCAACCCTGAGAGGTGCGCTTGCCGGTTAAGAGAAGTGAGCCGCTGTCCGCGCGAACAATTAAACGGCCCCGTTCATCCCATAATGCGCTGCTTCCGCGCGCATTGGCCATCAGTACCGCAATGGCGAACTGATGCGAGAAACGTTGCAGGCGAGAGGTTGATGAGAGAAGTTCAGATTCGCTGACGCACTGGCAGGTGGTAAACAGTGAAAACGCAGGATCAATATCGATGCCTTCTGGCTGGCTGTCGACAACGCTAATGGTATTTCGCTGTCTGGCAATACAAGCCCCATGGCTCTGGTGGAACATTAAGGGGGCGGTCATCCACGGCGAAAAAAGCGCCATACCTTTCACAAAACGTTCGTTATGTTCAACCGGCAATCCCACAATAATGGTCATGCGATACGTCGCCGCGGCGTGGGCGAGGGGCTGCAACAGAGATTCATCGGGTGGGGCTGGCAGCTCATCGCTTTCATCCATACAACCTAATAGAGAAAGGGAGGGGAAAACCAGCAATTCACATTGGCATTTGGCCGCCGCCCTGATGAATTGCAGGTGATGGGCGACGTGTTCAGTTAGTGAGGTTTGAAGCGGTTCATACTGCGCTGCGGCAATTTTCCAGTGTGACATAATGACTTCCTTTTCATAGTGTCTACAATCATCTCTAAAGTATAGATTAAGAATATACTTATACTGTAGCAGTCATCATGTAAGGAATCGTAACGTATTATAAGGTTTATTTAACTTTCGGCTCGTAAGGTAAACGTGAGAGGGAAACGGACGCTAAACGATGCGCAATTAACCGTTCACGAAACCAGTCTCGCAGGTGTGCGGGTTGCTCACGTTCGACGACTTCGGCAACAACAGGCATGTTATAGCGCTCTTTAAAGGCGACACCAGCGGCGGCCAGGTCAACATTGACCTTATCCATTTCAGATTGTTCGAGTTTGGCCAGATTCATGCGTTTCTCCTTATAGGTATCCCGTAGCGCGCAAAAGTTACTAAGAGTGTGCGCTAATGGCAAGCCTGAATTGATGATTCTCGACTCGTTCATTGTAGAAGGTTATTCTCTATAGATTAGACATAACAAAAAGGAATAGTTGATATGGCTTCATCTGCATCCTCACTTCGCTTTGCTCTCATCGCTCTCGTCTCCACGTTGATTTCTCCTGCCGCACTGGCACATGCACACCTGACGCAACTAAATCCGGCAGCGAATGCGCAGATTACCGTGTCTCCTGAGGCGCTGACCCTGAATTTTTCAGAGGGCGTTGAACCTGCATTCAGCGGTGCAACGCTGACAGGCCCACAGCAGCAGCCGATTAAAACGGGTAAGGCGACGCGTAATGAGCAGGATAAGACGCAACTGATCGTTCCTGTGGAACAATCGCTGGACGCCGGAAAATATACGGTTGACTGGCACGTTGTGTCGGTAGACGGTCACAAAACCAAAGGACACTATACCTTTAGCGTGAAATAAAACGATGCTGGCATTCACCTGGGTTACGCTGCGGTTTATCCATTTCACCTCTTTAATGCTGGTATTTGGCTGTGCGCTGTACGGCGCCTGGTTGGCACCTGTTTCGGTACGACGTTTAATGATGCGCCGTTTTATGCGCCTGCAACGCCATGCCGCGATGTGGAGCTTTATCAGCGCGACGCTGATGCTGGCTGTCCAGGGGGGATTAATGGGGGCCGGCTGGCAAGACGTTTTCTCCGTTGATATATGGGGAGCGGTCCTGCAAACGCAGTTTGGCGGCGTATGGCTGTGGCAAATTATCCTCGCTCTGGTTACGCTGGTGGTGACCCTCATTGTGCCGCGCAGTATGTCACGACTGCTGCTGATGCTGACGATTGCGCAGTGTATTTTATTAGCCGGTGTCGGACATGCGACGCTGCATGACGGCGCAACGCGGGCGGTGCAGCAGCTTAATCACGCTCTGCATCTGGTCTGCGCCGCTGCCTGGTTTGGCGGCTTGCTGCCCGTTCTTTACTGTATGAGAATGGCGCAAGGCCGCTGGCAACAACAGGCGATCGCCACCATGATGCGTTTTTCCCGCTTTGGGCATCTTTTCGTAATTGGCGTCTTGCTTACGGGCATCACCAACAGCCTGTTTATTGTCGGATTATCCTTTCCCTGGCATGCAGCCTATGGGCAACTTCTGTTGTTAAAATGTGTGCTGGTCGCGCTAATGGTGGCGATTGCGCTGGCGAACCGGTATGTTCTCGTACCACGTATGCAGCAGGATAATCGCTGCATGACTCTCTATTTTATTTGGATGACTAAGATTGAATGGGGAATAGGGGCCGTCGTGCTGGCAATCGTCAGCCTGTTTGCAACCCTGGAACCGTTCTGATGGACTGGCAAAACGTATGAAAAAATTGATTATCTCTGTGTTCCTGCTGGCAAGTTCAGGAGCTGCATTGGCCGCGCCGCAGGTTATTACCGTCAGTCGCTTTGAGGTTGGCAAAGACAAGTGGGCGTTTAATCGCGAAGAAGTGATGCTGACGTGCCGACCGGGTAATGCGCTGTATGTCATCAACCCCAGCACGCTGGTGCAATACCCGCTGAACGATATTGCCAGACAGCAGGTAGCAAGCGGTAAAACGACCGCCAAACCGATCGACATTATCCAGATTGACGATCCGGCAAAGCCTGGCGACAAAATGAGCCTGGCCCCGTTTATTGAGCGTGCAGAAAAGCTCTGTTAATTGTCAGATGTAGCTTTCTGATTTCCAATAAAAAACCGCAACGTTCTGGCTGCAGAACTTGCGGTTTTTGCATTCTAGCGGGTGACAATCGTCCTTTTTTTCAGGCCACTTTGGTCGCGGACTGGAAAACCTGGCGCTGTCATCTATTCTTAAATGGCAGGGTAACTTAGCCTGCATTAATGCCAACTTTTAGCGCACGGCTCTCTCCCAAGAGCCATTTCCCTGGACCGAATACAGGAATCGTATTCGGTCTCTTTTTATCTATCTGTTTTCATTGGGTTTTTTCGGTGCTTTCACGAAATCCCACGAAAATTACTCGAAATTTCCATATCCTGTCTAAACCATAACATATTCTGCACCGCGTGCGTCCAGGTATTTTTTGGTCATTGTTAAATTTTTATGCCCCAGCAGTCTCTGTGCGAAATCCTCTCCGCGCTCTCTTTCATAGAGTCTGCTCGCCAAGCTCCTGATCTCATGGAACGGGGGAGGGTTGGGGCCAAACTTTAACCCTGTAGAATCCCTGATATCAGAAAATGCTTGGGTAATTCCGTCCGGAGTTAACGGACCTGGCTTCCTGCCACCACGCCTTACCGCAGAATAAAGCATGAAGTCTGACGGGTTGTTTTTACGACAACGGTCGATAACATCCTGCAATACCAAATCAGCAGAGTCCAGTCGCAAATCAAGTGGCAACGCCAATTTGTGACCTGTCTTTTCCTGCGTGACAAACAACCTTCCATCCCTGATATCGCTGAATCTGAACAGCGATACGTCCTCTCTTCTCTGCCCGGTGACCAGCGCTAGGTCACATGCATTTGCAGCCCATCCAGAATGAGCGGTAGCGGCTTCCCTTATTATCTCAAACTGCTCGAGCAAAAGACGCTCACGCTTCACTTTTGGCGTCGGCGTTCTTGTCGGCTCTGCCGGGTTCCTTTCAATATGCCCCTCGACGATCGCCTCCCTGAAAATATCCAACAATACCGAACGCAGGCCGGAGGCCATGCTCTTCTTATCGCAGAGTATGTAACTCTCCAGGAAAGTAGATACATCCTTCGTGCTGACCGACGATAGCGGCATACGTCCGAATTCATCACTGATAGTGGCGATCTGATTGCGCCTGACCTTCATCGTGTTGGGCTTCAATTCTCTTCGCTCAAGAATTACTTTGTAGCGCTCGAGCCACGTTTTCACCGTAAATGTAGGTGTTTCCTTTATACGGTCCAGCAGTGCTGACGGAAGGTAATTCTGGTCGATGTAGTTGTTGGCCTCGATAGCCTGAGAAATGGCGTCCTTTCTGTCGATCCGGCCAAGAGATAATTCTTGACCGGTAATCGGGTTTCGCCAGCTATAAAGCCTGTCTCTTTTACGATAGGTCAGGTTACGGGGCAGGTTAGCGTCGTAACGTACTGGCCTTTTCGCCATGAGTCAGTCTCTCCAGTAGAGTGCCGCCAGTTGGCAGCGCTAAGCGTTTTGATTTGGGACGAAGGTTCTTTTTGCTCGGATCCACATAGATGGCGTCAGGCTGAACCTTATATTCTTTTCCGTGAAGTTCCGGAGCAGGGTAAATGCGCCCCTCCCGCGCCCAGCGGCGAAGTGTTGAAAGAGACGGCGGGGTTGAATAAGTCGAATTCGCCCATTCCTGCAGATTAAGAAGCTTGGCCATACTACCTCCGGATCCGGCAACTCATTATAGAGCTGCCGGAAAACTGTTAATGAAATATCGATATCAAGAAACCTGACCCGGCAGTGCGCGCAGCCGGCGCATACCTGTCATCGCCGTGGCCACGTAGCTGGCCTTGCGGTTCACTACTTCCACCCAGACCTTCACGCCTTCAACTCTCACCGTGTACGTCTCTTTCATCTTGCTGCGCCCGTAGTCGCCGTAGCGTTGCTGGTGGGTAGCCAGTGCGATGTCGCATGCCTGGCGTGCTAATGGGGATTGCTGATTTCCGCGGTTAATTAGTCGCATGGTCACCTTCCTCCGCTGGTTCGAGCAGGTAATCAAACAGGCTCCAATATCTCGACCAATCCGGCCGCTTGTATTCCTCGTTATCTTCATCCCATTCGCCATTAAACGGATTTTCACAAACCGAGGTCAGCCACAATCCGATCGCAGGGCAATCAGGGTTAATCTCGAATAACTCAGCCAAAGCTGGCCAGTGGTTAACCAGCGTCTCATCAACTGGAAAGTCAGCAAGGTAGAGCCGAATGCACTCAGCGGCCTTTTGGTAATGTTCACGCAGTACATACATTCGGTCGTATATCATTGCGAGAACAGCACGATGATGGAAGGGAATATTTGATTGGTTTGCCAGAGGCCAAACCTTATCGATGCAGGACATATACCCATGCCGTGATACCCCCACGTAACGCATTGCCATGTCGTTCCAGATTACTGGGCCGCTGCCCCACGCGTTTCTCAGCTCACCCATCTCTACCGATCTTTCGCCAGGCCAGACATAAATAACGGTTGTGTAACTCATATCTCACTCCTTATGAGGGAGGGCTTCCCCTCCCGAGATGGTTAGCCAACGTATTCCGGTTTCATATCCGCCAGGGTGATGCTGAACTGATCATGCAGTTCGTCGCCCATGTGACGCTTATTGGTTGCCAGTACTCGCTCAACTTCGGCGAATCGTTCTGCTGCGCCCGGTTCATCCGGAGACGGCAGGGAGTTGATCGCGGCTTCAACCTTGTTACGTGAATCAACCAGGTAGTAGCGCTTCACTGCCTTATTTTTCAGCTCGGTGAACAGGGCAGATCCGAGCGTGGCCTTCGCGCTTTCAATATCAGCGCGCAGTGCTTTGGCGCTATCAACATCCTGAGCAGCATCGATTCGTTCGCGGAAATCATCGGCCAGTGAGCCGATATTTACCGACGATTCCTGTGCGCTTTGCGTGGTTGTGACGGTGTCACCTGAGATATCCGCTAGGCTAACGCGCTGGGCGGGTGCCGGATTAATTACCTTCTCTTCGCGATAGGAGAGATCGTCTGCATCCTGAAACCCCATGACCGCGGCGGGGCAATAGGCCTTTGACCAGTCCTTCGTGGCGAGATATAAAATCTGCTGCTTTGGTTTTGTAACCCATAGCGGGGAATTTCTGATTGCCACGCTGGCCAGATACAATGGCTCACCCCAGGTTATTTCCGATTCACCCCGGATAATCGCGCCAGCGCGAATATATAAACCATCCTCATCTTCATCTGACCAGTCGCGAACTCTTTCAGTTTTTTCATATGCACCCTTGCTGCCCATCTTTTTAACGGTGACATCTTTGCTGCGAATGCAATTTTCCCAATTCCCGCCGTACTCATAATGAAAGCGCCCACGGATAGCGCCTGAACTGGAGAGAATTGCACTGATGAGTTGCGCTTCATAACCAAGCTTCCCGTTGACGAAGAAGGTTTTTTGCGCGACAGCGTACGGGTTCATACCCCACTGCATGGCCTGCATAACAATCGCCATGCAGTCGGCAGGTTTGCCCACCAAATGATCAGGGACGGCGATAGTTGCGTCAGCCATGAGATTTGCAAATGCTGTCAACTGACTGAGTGCCTGCACATTAAAAATGGAGTTAGTGGCAGAGATAGTGTTTGGAGCCTGCTGCTCCGCAGTTACGATATTTGTGTTATCCATCGTCATTCCCCTTATGCCTGAGTGCGCAGCGCTTCAAGGCGGCGCAGGTCGAAGTCGTTCAGTTCGTCGGTGTAATCAGCGGTGATCGGCGCAGGCCATTCGCCAGTGTCAAAGCCGGTAGCGATAGCGCGCATTGATTTGCGGTACTCAAGCATGCCCAGCTCCAGCAGTTCGGCGGATACCTCGATGATGGCAATCCAGTGGTAGTTCTCGTCTTTGTTGACGAAAATCCAGAAGAACTGGTCCAGTGCTGCGGTCTCGCAATACATGGCGGCGCTCAGATGGTAGTCACGGTCGATGATTTCCCGGTGAAGCTTGGCGCGCAGGCCTTCCTGCTTAACGTTCCACATGCTGATGGTTTTCAGGTCGGCACCGATGCGCACTCCGTCCAGGTCGATCTCAAGGTCTGGACGAACGCGGACTTCCAGACCGGTTTCATCGTCAAAGCCAAAATAGCTGACCTCAACGGCGCGACTCGGGTGCTGAAGCAGCATCCCGGCAGTTGGGTGCTGTAGCAGGGCTTTCTGAATGGCCAGTGCGGTGCTCAGTTGCTGGCGGGTGACCAGTACTTTCCCTTGCAGATTCTCGCGCCACGCATCCAGCAGTTCGTCGGCAAAGACGGCGTCTGGTTTCACAGACTTCACGGTCTGAATCAGATCCGCTTTGGTACCGGACACTTTCAGCGGTTGCGGTTTCTGCGCTTCCTGCGCCACCAGGTCAGGATTGATGATTGCCAGCTGCTCGAGTAAGGCATCACGGCTACCACTGGTTTTCACCTGGGCAGGCAGAGTGGCGTTGTATTCCTTGATGCAGGCTTTCATCGCCGCTGCGGTCTGCTTCTGGTCCGCTTCGATCCGCTGGTACTCTTCTGGCAGCGACATGTAGCTCTGGCCAGTTTCCTCGACTGAACCACCCAGTGGTACCTGAGCAGGCAGAGTGGCGTTGTATTCCTCGAGCAATGTCTTTATGTCGTCGGCGCTCAATTGCTCTGGCAGACCTGCGTTGTACTCATCGATAAACGCGCGGATTGTTGCCGTCGTGGTGAACGCGCCTTCCGGGATCATCGGTTCAACGCTGAACTCTTCATCAAGCTGCTCTGGCTGCAACGCCAGTCCATGCACCAGGTTACCCATGTCCAGAACTGGAGAACGCTCTTTGGTGATCGTTTTGGCGACGTGGCGTGCGTTGAAGTACATCAGGCTGACGCGGGCATCTTTTACCTGCGTGCTGCTGATCCCGTTCGCTGCGTGATAAACCTCGTTCGGCAGACCTTCATAGCGCCCAGGCTCGAAGTAAGCGGGATACACAACAGCCGGTTCGTCAGATTTCGCTTCTGGCTCGGTTTGCGCAGCAACTGGTTCGGCTTGGTTTACAGAATCGCTATTTTGGACGACAGAGTCCGCATTCTGGTTTACATCGGCTTGCTGGCCGGTATGTGACTCTTCACCAGTTTCCAGACTGCTTTCGCCTGGCTGCACTTCATTACCAGCCTGTTCTTCATCACTGACAGTTTCTTCCATCTGCACATCGCTGGTGGTTTCCTCATTAAGTGGTGAACGGTCATCTGTTTTTGGTTGTTGATAACCCATCAGGCTTTCTATGGAGAAAATTCCAGCGCCAAGATTCTCAACTCGAGGCTGATCCTGACTGTTTGGTTCCTGCGCGCCAGCTACTGGCAACGGCAGCAACTCAGTTGCTGAATTGAACTCAGCTGTCATCGTCTGGTTCACGAATTCCAGATGTGCAACTGGCGTCAGGTGAATATTTTCCGGCGCGATGCGCACCAGATTGAAGATGGCAGCGCGATTGACCGACAGAACGCCAGGTTGATTGCGCAGGATGCTGCTCCATGATTTCCATGGTTGTTCTTTGTTGGCCACTATCTCTTTGGCGCGGCGGTGGATGCTGCCCGGGATTTCAAGATGGTTAAAGTCCATTGGGAGCAGGGCGCAGGCAATCTCTAAATCCAGAGTATCCAGCGTGTGGTGTGCGCCTTCGCCACGATCAGTGACATATCCGCCGTCGGCGTTGGTACCGGAATCGGTGCGCTGAACATTGCTGATGCGGTTACCGGCGGCCCATTCGCGCGCCAGGATGCCACGGTCGATGTAATCAGTTTTGAACCACACCGTCAGGAACTGGATAACTGTTGCCAGTTCCGGTTTTTTACCGTCGACAGGGAAGGCTTTCTTAACGGCATTCACGACTTTATGGATATCGTGCTCAATGGCTTTTTTGAATGCTTCCACATTCTCAGCAGCCAGCAGCAGGTTTTGGGCGTACGCGTCATCAGTGTCCATCTCAAGGCGGACAATCTCGTTTTTCTGCCCAGCGTCGACGTGATAGAGATATTCACCATCACCGATGAACTGAGCCAGTACACGCTGACGGAATGGCAGGGTGGCAACGACGATCAGGTTCGGCTGCTCTGACTGCTGAGATTCTTCTGCGGTGCTGTCTTCAATATCTGCGTCGTCGACAGACTCATCTTCAGCCTGTTGTTTAACATTCCAGGTGCGCTGGTCTTCGGCCAGTTCATAACGATCGCACCAGGTGAAATCAACGTCGCCTTCTTCTGGCAGGTCGTTGTACACCGGGAAATCAGTGCGAATCGGTTTGGTGTAGTCCTTACCGCGACCCGTTTCGATGCCTGCGTCTTCCAGCTCAACATCGAGCGTCAGCGCAGCGCGCGCTTCGGATTTTGCAGTGAACCAAATCACTGCATCTTGCTTACCGGATTTCTGAGTGGCCTTGACCACATAAAAGAATTCCATGTGAGATCCTCATTTTTGGGTGTTAGAATCCCCGGGCCATTGATAGCGCCCATTGGGTGTCTTTTTTGGTTTGGTATAAATTCCGGTGTAACTTTGGTCGGTACCACCGGACGTAGATCCCGCCTTGCGCGGGTTTTACGTTAGCCTTCGTGAGCCATCTGGTCGTGCGAAGCGCAACGTCTGGAACAGTACTCTTTCTCTTTGCGCGCAAGCAGTGAGCCGTTGCGATAGAGAAGGGTGCTTTTGACCACCTCCTCGGGTTTAACCGGTTTGCCGCAGTATCCGCATTCGGTCTGCATCATCATCTCCTCAGAACTTAACTGTGGTTTCCGCTGGTACTTCTTCGTTGCGGACGATCCTTTCAACTGGATAGCAGTTACCTGACACCTTCTGGTCAATGGCTGCCTGCTCGCATTGCTGCTGGTCGTCGTAAACATCGAGAACAACATCCTGAAATTCACCATTGGTCATGCTGATGGTCAGGACGAGTGCGAATAACGAACCCATCAGTGCAGCCCCGTTCCGGCGGGAACCAGATGCGGCTCCATGCTGCGAGAGGCATAAGGGCGGCGAATGTGGCGCAGATTGCCCTGCGGCTCATGCCAGTAAGTGCCTTCGCTGTAGTTAAAAGAAACCAGCCATGCTGCGCCGGTACGTTGGTTGCGCATTTGAACGGCGCGACCGCTGTTTGGTACTGCTGGATTAGCTTTCATCTCAATCCCCTTAAGTAGTGCCTGTTTTGTTAACCCGCTCAGGCGGCGCGGGTTCCTTGCTTTCCACAGTCAAAGGAATTCGGTACTCTGTCATTTCCACAGTCAAAACAAGGAAATGTCATGAAATTCAAACTCATCTCAGGCAATCGCACGATTGATTCAGTTGCCTACGATTTGGCGCTTTCGATTGCCTCAAAAGAAACTTCAACAACCACTCCGGCCTTAGTGTTGGCGAAGGTCATGGAGCTGATGCCTGAATGCATCAAGCTTGTTTCCGAAAAAGCTTCCGAAGAAAGCAAGCTGAAGACCGGTAAAGTTCGGCCGCTTGTCCTTTAAGAGATCGGCCATATAGCTCGGTCATAACATCTTCCAGCGAGCCGCTTGCATAAATTGAGTGGCCGCTGTTCAAAACAATTCTCACCACCTCACCGCCCGCCCCACTATCGTAGGATTCAAGGTAGGTAACGCTTCTACTGTGAATCACAACAACACGATCATCATCGCCAGTTATTGTTGTGAATCGAAATTTACCTCTCATGGGTCCTCTCCTCATTTGCCCTTGTCGCCGGCCAGCGGAACGTTTGAACTTGATGCGCTTAGTGTTTCGCGATGAGGTGATGATAGCTAAGGCGATTTATTTTATCAATCGCTTGAACGATAATATGGTGATTTTGTCGATTGCTATTTGATTTATAAAGCGATTTATTTTTGTGTTAGATGCGTGATATGCTCAAAAAAACACCAGAGAGGGGATTGTTATGGGCTTAGGTATGGATATGTCACGTGATGAACTGCTGGAGGATCGCGCAGCGTTCATCGCTGGCGAGATTGGCGGAGCGGTTGTTGAGTTGATAATCGATGGTGTGGTGATTGACCGTGACGCTATTGTCGACCAGCTGGAAGCTAAGCGTAAGGCTGTAGGGAATGTAATCCACAAGGGATTTTTGCAGGATGCAGCGGAGTTCGTGAGGAAGGGGAAATAATGGCCCGACTTTCTTTGCCGGGCAAATGGTGCTAGTCGGCCCAACCGGATTTGGTATTGATCGCCGATTCCGCCATTGTGTATTTTTGTACGGTATTATCTTTAAATAGAATGGTCAGTTCTTTCTTAGTGCCGTTCGTGCCGTTATGGAACAAGCCATAGAATGGAATGAATGAGGTTCCATTCACTTTAACTTTGGCAAATGAGTACTTCCAGATCTCATTACCACCATCGGTATAAGAGACTGCATCAGGAGAGCCAAACAAGCTTTTCACTTCAACCTTGGTCGTTTTCCCTTCCTGAATTTTAGACTGAACACTTGTTTCAGTTTCACTTTTAAGTTTCTGATTTCCAGAAGACGCGCACCCTGCGAGGGTTACAGCTAATGCTACTGCCAGAGCTATTTTTTTCATTATGTATATCCATTGATTGCAATCGGAATCATCTTAACATTATGAATTATCTGGTCAAATAAAAACCCGGCACGGTGGCCGGGTGGATAATCAATGTTTTTTATGTTCAAGCTCAGGTCGTTGTAGGTTTTCTAAAACCTCTATTGCTTTAGTATTTTCTATAACCTTTTGCTGAACTTTATCGGCAAGATACTCTTTAAATCCTTTTGGCACATACTCTTCCCTAAGCCAACGTCGAAATTCGCCTAGTGCCTCTTCTGGGTAAATGTTGGCAGGGAGATTGCCGGCTTTGCTCTGCGGGAACCAATCTGGATATACGTGAGGATGTTTCTGCACATCCCCATACTTTTCGCTAAGCTTGTTACGTTTCCAGTGATTTGACCATCTAGTTCCAACGCTTATATCTGGAACAGTTTTAGGCCCCAGTTCAAATCCAGCATTAATCAAGGGAACGGTGATATCAACCATCTCTCTAAACACACTGAAAAATCCAGCAGGGATTTTATCATTAAGAATTATGCGTTCTTGGAAGCACTTCCAAGCGCCGCTAACTGGGTTTCTTGGATCGATTCCAACACTTCTAAATATAAACTCGCGAAGTGTTTGTCTTGCTAAAAGACGATAATTCCTAAGGGCTGTGGCATTGTTTGCTTGGCTTGCATCAAACGCATAATACTCAAGAATTGCCATGCAGACATAGTCTGGGTACGGATAATGATCCCGCTTTGTTTCTGAAGATGGAATGAACAGTGACTCAACGTCTATACCTTGATCGAGGAGGACGGTATCAATTTTTTTACCACGGGGTTTAAGGCGCTGGACTGCCCCCACCCCGGTAGACGATCCTGCCCTATAGTTTGAGCATAGGGGGAGCATATGGGCACACCACGATTTACACCTGAATTTAAGGAAGAAGCCGTCCGACAGATAACGGAACGCGGTTATTCCGTTGCCGAAGTATCTGACCGTCTGGGCGTTTCTGCCCACAGCCTCTACAAGTGGCTACGGGCTATCAAACCGGATAACAGCGAGCAGCATGCCCGGGATTTACTGGAAGCCAAAAGCGAGATCCTGAAACTACGGGCGCAGCTAAAACGTACCGAAGAAGAACGGGATATCCTGAAAAAGGCCGCGCGGTACTTTGCAAGGGAGCCCGACTGAAGTACCGCTTTATCAATGAGCACCGCACTGTATGGGGTGTGATGACAATGTGTCGGGTACTGGATGTCGCCCGGGCCGGGTTCTACGCGTGGCTGCATAACCCGGTCTCGGCACGTGATAAAGATAATCAGCGTCTGCTGACGCTTATCCGTGACTCCTATTCACTGAGCGGAGGCGTATACGGTTACCGGCGGGTTCATGGCGACCTGAACGAAATCGGGGAAACCTGCGGTAAAAACCGGGTGGGCCGTATTATGCAACTGAACCGGATTAAAGCCGTGCGCGGCTATAAAGCGCCGCGTCGTATCGCTGGCAGACCTTCAGTGGTTGCCCCTAATCGCGTGCAGCGGCAGTTTACTGTTGTCCGGGCCAATCAGGTCTGGGTCACCGACATTACTTATATCCGCACCTGGCAGGGCTGGCTGTATCTGGCGGTGGTTATCGATCTCTTCGCCCGTAACGTGGTGGGCTGGTCGATGAAGCCCACTCTCTCACGCGAACTGGCGCTGGATGCACTGATGATGGCGGTCTGGCGACGTAAACCCGACGGCGAGGTCATCGTGCACTCAGACCAGGGAAGCCAGTACGGCAGTGACGACTGGCAGCGCTTCTGCCGGGCTAATAACCTGGTCCCGAGCATGAGCCGGCGTGGCAACTGCTGGGATAATGCGGTGGCCGAATCGTTCTTCAGTTCACTGAAAAAAGAGCGCATCAGGAAGAGAATATACAAAACCCGGGATCTAGCCCGGGCGGATATCTTCGATTACATTGAAGTGTTCTACAACCGGGCCCGGCGCCACAGTCACCTCGGCGGCGTCAGTCCGGAGGCCTTCGAACAGGCCTCGTCGTGAGGACAGAATTTGTCTACGGTCGTGGGGTCAGTCCACGCTCACTAGCCCAATCAGAAGAAATATCCTGGATTACGCTATGATGCACACCACACATTTCAGCCAGTCCTCGACCAGTGAGATACGGTGTCCCATCATTCAGGACGCCCATTGCCACACCTTCAATCTCAACTTCTTTTACAGGAAATAACTGGAGGTTACCTTGGCGGGGTGATATTGGATTTATCTCATTAACCATTTGATTTTCCTTGTTAAAGTGTGGCGGGCAAACACTATTTTTCACTCACCCAAACGTCTCTTCAGGCCACCATAAGCACGATCGCAACAACCGAGAGCAAAGTAACCACGCCTACTATCAGATATTCTCTCATCACCCAAACGTCTCTTCAGGCCACTGTTAATCTGCTAACCATGCTTACGGTAGGTCTGCGGCATGCTGCCGATCACCTTTCCGAATACGAATATTTTGTTCATCTCTTCCTTCTCAATCGGCTCCCACGGTCGATAGGTCTGGTTGTCTGAGATGACCAAGAGTTTATCTTTCATCTTCTGAAGTCGCTTCACATGGGATGTGTCGTCATAAATGAAAGCGTAAATTCCATCACCATCAAAGTGTTGAACGCTTATATCGACAAACAGCAAATCACCAGGCTCAATCGTTCCAGACATGCTGTCACCACGAACGTTGATGATGCGGATCTGTTCCTGTTTACGTCCGTTAAACATGTGCCTGGCTTCTTCAACCGGATACTCAACAGAATGTAGGATCTCTACGAACTCGTTATTTATAGCCCCTGGCCCCGCGCTAACCGTAAAGTCGAGAACCTCAATCCGGAATACGTTGAAGCTCTTTATACCTCCATTGGTTTTTTCCGGCTGCTGACCATCATTACGCATCGGTCCGGTTCCAGTGGAAAGCCATTCGGGGCGAACATTGAGAACAGATGCTATCTCGACTGTTTTTCTTGAGCTTGACGCACCATTTAGCAGCTTGTTAACACTTGACTGTGCCATGCCAACGGCCTTAGCGAGCTTGCCCTGTGTATAACCCGCCTCAGTCATTGCGCGATCTAACCGCTCAGAAAAACTCATTAAAGATACTCCCCTAATAACCTTCATAAATATTATCGCTGCGGCGATGAATAAGCAAAAAATCGCATAGGCGATTGACATTCGTTAGAGCGATACACATAATCAATCAAAATTGATAGAAGGAGCGATTATGAAAAACTCTGCTGTAGAAAAAGCGATTGCAATCGCCGGTAGTCAGAAAGAGCTAGCGAAGCGATGTGGTAAGGCCCAATCCACGATCTGTGACTGGTTAAATGGGAAAAAACAAATATCCCCGATCCATGTTCCTGTTTTGGTAAGAGCCAGCGAAGGACAGATTCAGGCTCATGAATTCCGTCCCGACCTTCCTGAATTGTTTCCGCATCCACATGCAGCCGCTTAACCATCAAGGGACCACAAATGCAATCACTTACGTTTTACCAGGATACAGGATCGCTGCAGCAGGCGGTGATAAATCGCGCTCAAGCGCAGAAAGGACCGAGGCATGAAGATATTCGTGACGCGGTCCGCTCCTGGGCTGGTGCCGATGGTCAGGACGTAGTTACGGCTCTGATCATCGAAGAGTACCAGGCACAGGGTGGTGACGACATCACTTTCCCTGGCGATCTCTGCCGAAAGCGCCAGAAGCTGTTTCGCTTCCTGGACAATCATTTCAACAGCGAGCGGTACCGCGAGAACGTTCGTCAGCTGACTCCGGCAATCCTCGCTGTCTTGCCGATTGTGTACCGCAGTCGCCTGCTGCCAGAAGACAACATCATGGCTCGCCTGGCACGTATGGAGAAGGAAACCAGCGAAGCGAAGATAGCTGTCGCAATGGATGCGCCGCGTCATCAGAAGCTGAAAGAGTTGAGCGAGGGGATCGTGGAGATGTACCGCGTTGACCCTGGCTTAACCGGGCCGCTGATGGAGATGGTGCAGATGATGCTGGGGGCTATATGACCGGTTCAAAAATGGCGAAAGCCGCGGTGCGCGAACACCAACGGCTTTCTGGTGCAATTCATTGCGAAATCATTGCGGGGTAAGTATGCCTAACAACAAATTGTTTTGCCAGCGTGTCGGACCGCGACTGGATAAATCTTCCCTTAATTATTCTTCAGGAGGACTTAATGGCCGGAGACTGGATAAAGATGCGTACATCACTGGTCACCAGCCCGAAGGTGAACGGAATTGCGCGAATACTGGAGCGTTCACCGGAGGTGGGAAAAATGTTCACACTTTCGCATAACACCACGTTATCAGACGTTGTAACGCGTAACGTAACCCGTAACGTTACGGTGTCGTTACTAGTAACGTTTTGGTCTGCGGCAAATGAACACTCGCGTAACGGTGTATTTGAAAATGCAGACCTGTCTGATATCGATGATATTGTCGGAGTACCCGGTTTTGGGGCTGCATTATCAACCGTAGGCTGGGCCATTTATGATGCGGAGAATAACTGCGTCATTCTTCCAAACTTCAATGAATACAATACGTCAGGTGATATGCGCTCAGCTACGGCCAAGACAAATGCGCAGCGCCAGAAGGAGTTTCGTGAACGGAAAAAACTCCAGGAAAGTAACGTTACTCGTTACGTTACTAATAACGTAACGAGTAACCACAGAGAAGAGAAGAGAAGAGAAGATCTAAACCCAGAGAGAGAACGCGCGGGCGGAAGTCATTCTGGGGATGATATTTCTGGAAATCACCCACCTCTGCCAGCTATCCCTCCCAAACCTCAGAACGAGGATTTTGGGCCCGGTCTGGATTTTGGCCCATTGGGTAAATTTCCGATCACTGACTCATGGACCCCGTCTCCAGACTTCGTGCGTCAGGCTGCGCTCTGGGGTAAGAACGTCGGCACTGAGCCGGGTTACACCGCTGAAGAACTTCAGCAATTCCGTGATTACTGGATACCTGACGGCAAGGTTAAACACCAGTTGGCTTGGGAGCAGACCTTTGCCAACAGTCTGTTGCAATCGCGTGGTCACGGCCAAAGGACCGTCCATGTTGGACAGCGAGATCCCAACCGAATTTCTGAGCCAGATAAAACCATCCCGACCGGGTTCAGGGGGTAACGGTGAAAAACATTGTTAATTCTGGCAGCGCTCTTGAGCGCCTGAAGAAACTCATTCCGCCAGGAGTTCAGCCGAAGTTCACCAGCGCGGAAGAGCTGCTGGCATGGCAGAGGGAAGAAGGCCTGAAGCGGTGTGAAGAACTGGACAGGCTGAATCAGAAAGCCCGGACAGAGAAAATTTTCGGTCGCTCAGGAATTCAAAGCCTGCACCGCAGCTGCACTTTCGAGAATTACCATGTATCCGGGGAAGGGCAGCGCAAAGCCTTCACGATGGCAAAGAGCTACGCACAGAATTTCGGTGCTGGGTTCGCGAGCTTCGTGTTTAGCGGTGGCCCTGGTACCGGGAAAAACCATCTCGCTGCAGCGATCGGAAATCATCTCCTGTCCGGTGGCCAATCAGTGCTGGTGGTGACAATCCCTGACCTGATGCTGCGCGTTCGCGAGTGCTACGACGGTGGCCAGTCAGAGGCTTCACTTCTGGATGACCTCTGCAAAGTCGATCTGCTGGTGCTGGATGAAGTCGGTATTCAGCGCGGTAGCAACGGGGAGAAAGTCATCTTGAATCAGGTTATCGACCGTCGCCTGTCATCGATGCGCCCGGTTGGCGTTCTGACGAATCTGAACCATGACGAACTTCTTGGCGCGTTGGGTGCGAGGGTTATCGATCGCCTCCAGATGGATGGCGGGATGTGGGTGAACTTTGACTGGGGCAGCTATCGCAAGAACGTTAGCCATCTCCGGATCGTTAAATAACCTCGAGGGAAAATCACTATGGCAAGCAAATCACTGTGGGCAATCGTCGATTTCCTTCGGGTTAACCAGACCATAACGCCTCGTCAGGTCCAGAGCCTGCTGGGATGTGATTGCAAGAAGGCACACAACCTGCTGCTTCACCTGGTACGCAGAGCGGTAGTAATCCGCACTGGCGAGCCGCATCGCCCGGTCTATTACTTCAGACCCGGCGGGGAGGTGAACATCAAGCAGCTCAAATCGAACATGAGCAAAAACATGGTCACATCAATTTGCCGCACAAGTCCGGCTATGCAGCGTGTACTGGCGTTTTACGGGAGAGCATCAGCATGAAACCGACATACGAAGAATTAGAGAAAAAATGTGCATTGCAGCAATCAAAACTGGCTGCGATTAACGAGCTGATGGGTGTCGTTGAAAAGGCCAGTGACATTGCAAAAGCTGGTATCGAAGAGCTGCAATCGCAAAACGCAGAACTGGCAGTACAGCTCGCTAACGCCGAGAGCAAGTGCATGGAGCTGGCGGCTGAGAATGCGGGGCTGAAGGCTTTTGGCGACAAGCTTGATGAAATGCATAATGACCTAAGCGGGACAGGAACAGGGATTCAGGGGTGTCACGAAGCGCACATACAGCAAGTGGCAATTGATGCGGCAATTGAGGCTTTCGATCAAATAGAAACATCATCGACGGATGCAATCCTGGCTGAAGTGCGGGCGCAGGGCGTGGATGCTGCTCGCAACGCACTGATTAAGTTTGTTGAGGATGAGGTCGGGCCAAACACAAACGTACCAGGTTTAATTCGCGGCGCAGAAGTTTGCGTAAGTATCGCAGCCCAACTTCGCAAAGGAGCCGCGCTATGAGCAAGTACCGTAAAGGGGCGGTTTATCTTCGTAAAATGAAAGCTGGCGATAAGTCTGATGATTTCCGCACCTACATGCGAATGGCGCTTTTCAGTGACAAAAAAGCATGGAAACACCCTGAGGAGATAAAGCCGGTAGTGCTCGTTCAGTACGGTGTGAAACGTGTCGTTAGCGTCTTTATGAACATGGAGGATGCTACCGGATGTTTGTTTAGTGGAGCGTTTGAAAAACGGGTGCGCAACTCCCGGCACAATCCTCGCCGTGGTATGCGCTATACCAAAGGCGACATGAAGAAAGCTTTCCGTAAATGGGCATTCAAGCACAAGCAGGAGGCAGCCCAATGACAGCACTCAACAAACAGGCTGGAGAAGGTGACGTGAGACCGAAAACGTATTACATCCATCCGGCGGCATTCGGCTGCACGAAAGACCCTGGCCACGGGCATGTGCCAGTTGTAAAGGCTGATGACTTCGAGAAGCTGCGCGCCAAGTTAGAGGCCGCAGAGAAGCGCATAGCAGAACTGTCTGCAAGCCACAGCAAATTGCGCGACACGATGGCGACCATCCACAACACAATCCGAATGGATGGCGGATATACGCCACTGGCAGCAATCCTTAATGCTGCTAAACGCGCACATGAAGAGTCAGCCACCGACGCTTTCCTGGCTGAAGTGCGGGCCAGTGAACTTGATAGCTTGGCTGGCGTAGCTGAAACAATGTTGGTCAAGTTCTCCAATCAGCAGTGTTCATCAGATATGCATGAAGTCGTTGGCTGGAAAATGGTTCTCCAGCAGGCCAGTAATCGAGCCGCCCAACTTCGCAAAGGAGTGCGGTCATGACCCCTAACGAAAAGCAAAAGCTTCTTCAGCGGCAGTCTCTTTCTCTCGATGCAAAGGTTGAGATGACAAAGCGTCGTATCCGCGATTTCTACGACCATTTCGATGGGGAGGTTTACCAGTCTTTCAGCGGTGGAAAGGACAGTGCTGTATTACGTCACATCATCATGTCTATGGGATTAAAGATGCCATTTGTCTTTAGTAACACAGGTCTTGAGATGCCGGAGATTGTTGACTTCGTAAGGGCGCAGGCCAGCAAGGATGAGGGTGTCATTCAAGTTCGGCCAAAGGTTCCGTTTAACCAGGTATGGCAGGAATACGGCTTGCCGATTGGCAGCAAGAAAGTTGCGAAGATGATTCGCGTCCTCCAGGAGGGAGACACAGGTCGGAACAGCAATATGCACAATCTTTATAACACCGGAGTTAACTCGAAAGGCCAGTTCGCTAAATCATGGAAAATACCAGAGAAGTGGAGGGTATTCGTCAACAATGAAGCTCCTCGCATTACTGATCTGTGCTGCGACTTTCTCAAAAAGGAGCCGCTGGACACTTACGCTAAGGAAACCGGTCGACACGGAATCAGCGCAATTATGGCTGACGAAGGGGGGGCTCGTGAAATGAGGACTCAATGCAATGTATACGATGGAAAGCGCCCAAACTGTGCCCCAATGCTTTTCTGGCTTGAAAGTGATGTCTGGGAATACATAAACAGCCGCGGGGTGGAAATATGTGAAGTGTATTACGACAGAGAGGTAAACGGTCGGCACGTCCCGGCAGAGAAAAGAACTGGCTGTATGTTCTGCGGATTTGGTGTCCACATGGAAAAAGGCATGAACCGTTTTCAACGTATGGCCATTACGCATCCTCGCCAGCATTCTATCGTTATTGACCGCATGGGTATGGGTAAAGCTCTTGACCTGATAAACGTTAAATACATTCCGGATGATGAGGACTAACCCATGACAACTAACAACCACCCGGCGCACGGTCCTGTATCACTCGATCGCCTGCACCAGATAAGCGAAATACTCAGCAAAGCAGCAGCACAAAGTGACGGCGGTAACCTCGGCTACGCAATGGCTGATGCTGTGAAGGTGATTGATGAAGTGCTGGAAGCGAGGAACGCCGAGCCGGTAGTGCTGGATGAAGATCCGCGCGACGCATTCGAGCGATCATTCAAAATGCCGAAGCATGTCACCCGCTGTGGCACTGGATATGCAGTAACGGAGTATTCCGCATGGTTGGCCCATGATTTCATCAGGATGTGGGAGGGCTGGAAGGCCTGCCGCGCCGCCATGCTTAAGTCGTTCGGTAATTCCGAACAACTGGACGAAGTTGGTTCATGGGATAACCATATGAACACTCCCACCGATAAACCAGCAATCAATACTGACGAGTTGCTTAAACACATCGAAGGCATGGAAGTATCAGTAGACGTCAGCACCTGTGATGCAGATGCTGGCCATCGTTATTTCGGCACTGTAACTGAAATATCTGAACTGGATACAGCAAGGAATGGCTACATCCTGTTGGTTCAGGATGCGAAGCCAAACTTCAAACCGGCTGGCAACTCTCCGGCAACTCCGGATGGTTGGCAGTTGGTTCCAAAAGAGCCAACGGAGGCTATGAATAAAGCAGGATGGGCAGCAATGAACGAACATGATGCCATTAACCCGACATACAGGGCTATGCTCGCAGCAGCACCTCAGCAGGACGTGAGGTTAGCATTGGAAATCGGCATGTCCCGTTACGCAGGTGCTATGCAAAAGCTCGTAGACTCTGGTGATTGATATAACCTGCCATACAAGCGATATGTGAATTCCCATATCGACAATATAACCCGCTACGGCGGGTTTTCTTTTTCGCTTCATCGATCCCTGCTACGATTCACTTACTTTTACTGATGGGAATAGGGATATGAAGAAAGTTCTTGTTGTTTTATTGGTGTCACTTTTTTCACTGACAGCAACGGCAGCAAACAAGCCATGCTCAGGTAAGAAAGGCGGAATATCGCATTGTTCGGGTGAAAAATTTGTTTGTAATGATGGCTCTATCAGCAAGTCCAAGAAGGTTTGCCAGAAATAGTTATCAATAAATAGCACTCACCATCAAGATTAAACCCGCTACGGCGGGTTTTTTCTTGCATTGATTTTCCATTATCAACTGTACATAATGTCAGTGTCAGCCTGAACAACTGACAACTTGATGCGCCACGGAGAGAAACCATGGCGCACGAACTACAACTAATCAAGCAGTCCTCAGGAATCCTGATCCCCGCTACGCCGGAGACCAGCGATTTACTGCAATCAAAAATCAAACTCGGCGCCGTGCTGGTGGCTGAGTTCCGGCAGGTACGCAACCCGGCTTTTCACCGTCGCTTCTTCGCATTACTCAATCTCGGCTTCGAATACTGGGAACCCACCGGCGGGGCGATATCCAGCAATGAGCGTAAGCTCGTAAATGGTTATGCTAAATTCCTCGCGGTATTTGGTGGAAACGAAGGCGCACTGCTGGATGCTGCCGAGCAGTATCTGGAGCAGGTAGCCAGTCGTCGAATTACCAATGGGATCAGCCTGTGTAAATCCTTTGACGCGTACCGTGCCTGGGTAATTGTCGAGGCCGGCCACTACGACGCAATTCAACTACCTGACGGAACTCTTCGTAAACACCCCCGCAGCATAGCTTTCGCCAACATGGACGAAACCGAGTTCCAGCAACTGTACAAAGCCGCGCTCGATGTTCTGTGGCGCTGGGTATTGTCCCGGGCATTCAAGACTCAGCGAGAAGCGGAAAACGCCGCATCGCAGCTCATGAGCTTTGCGGGGTGATGGCGATGAAATATTCCTGGTTCCACCATCACGAATGCACAACCGAACAGGCAAACGAGCTGGTGGCGAGTTATCGCCGTCGTGGCGCCACAGTAGAACGCAGCCTGAACCGCGACAACATCACCTGGACCGTCAGCGTTCAGCTGCCGGAAAGCGAGAAAGCGCCGCGCCCGAGTAAGGTCTGGCAAAACAGGGCGTGAGGTTGAGCATGGCTAAGCTACCGCGCCGTAAGTGCGCCAACAAAGAATGCCGCCAGTGGTTCCACCCGGTGCGTGATACGCAGACTGTCTGCGGTTATGAGTGCGCCATCGCCGTCGGCAAAGTGCAGACCAGAAAAGCGCGGGAAACCGCACGGCATGCAGAACGGATGCAACAGCGAATGCGTGAAAAGAAAGAGCGTGCCGCCTGGCGAAAACGTAAAGCTGCAGTTAAGCCGCTGAAGCACTGGGAGGATTTAACCCAGCGCGTCGTCAATGACTATATTCGCGAGCGTGACCATGATTTGCCATGCATCAGTTGTGGGACGTTCGACACCGTCCAGTGGGAAGCTGGTCACTACCGGTCACGCGGTAAGGCATCACACCTGCGCTACAACGAAGACAATATCAGTAAACAGTGCCACCACTGCAATGTGCAATTGTCGGGCAATCAGCAGCAGTACCGGCTTGGGCTTATAGAGAAAATCGGGTCTGAGCGCGTTGAGGCTCTCGAAAACAACAACGTTCCACACCGATACACCATCGAAGAACTCGAATCCATCAGGAAGCATTACAGCGCATTGCGTCGAGAGTTAATTAAGAGCAGGGAGGCAGCATGACACCAGAACTGATTGAAATCCTTCGCGTTCGCTGGCAGCGATTGCGCTTATACCACTTTCCCGGCTCTGTGCTGACGGACTACCGAATACTGAAGAACTACGTGAAAACTTACGCTGGAGAAACACGATGAACCTCGAATCAATCGCAAAATACTTTGCACCGAAGTCCCCGATGTTCAGTGACTCCTCGCGGGCAACAGCTACAGACAATCTCACTGGTACTGATGTGATGGCCGCTCTTGGCCTCGTTAATGCTAAGTGCGGATTTGGTTTCGATCTTTACCTGGCAAAAATTGGCATCAGCAGCCCGGAGCGGGCAATGGAGGCTCTATATGGTTCAGCCGTTGAGATATCACGACATTTCAGACCAGTTACTGAACTCGATGAAGGATTACGCCAACGAGTTCTCGAAATACTGTGCGCTTTTGCTTATCAGGATTACGCCCGTAGTGCGGCAAGCGTTCGCAAATGCGACTGTTGCGATGGGGACGGCTTTACCGAGGCAGATATTTTCACAAATAAAGTTCAGTACCCGGATGGGAAACCGCCTAAATGGGCAAAAATCACGAAGGGGGTTTGCCCGTCCTATTGGGAGGAATGGAAGTCGGTACGGGAGACTGCGCGCGTTTTATGCTCAGCCTGTAACGGAAAAGGTGTTATCAGCAATGCGTGTCGCTGCCATGGGAAAGGGAAGGTACTGGACAAGAAAGAAACGGAGATGCAGGGCGTGCCGGTTATGAAAGTTTGTGAGCGCTGCACAGGCAGAGGTTATGCCCGGCTTAAATTCTCTAATGTGCTGGAGGGTGTACGCACCGAGTGGGATGTGAAGAAAACCACGGCTTATGACCACATCCAGCCATTATTCGAATTATTGGTAGAAGAGTGTCACCGGCAGGAGGGATATGCAGACAGTGCATTGAAATCAGTTACTCAATAGTGATTTTTTCTATGGAAGGTAAATTTTAGAGAAAATAGATATTGTGGTTTACGGAATTTTCGTCTAGTATCGGCTCTAACGCTGGGAATCCGTTCAATCGTTTCGACCAGCAATAAAATATTCAAGCCCTGCGGTTAACTCCGTGGGGCTTTTGCGTTTCTGGAGGTAACGGCGAGGCGCTACCCTCGCCTTAACATTAAGGGAGGGTTTTCATTACGTTATCAATCTCCCTTCCTTCAAATCTTGAAGTCCAGCCGCAGGAGCCGCAATGGTACGGAAAATCATCGAACCCGCTTCCGACTTGTTTAAGACAGTTGGGACAATAAACCGCGCTGATATACCCACCCGCGGGATTTTTTCTAAAGGCCGCACCCATGTGCTCGACAAACTCATCCTTTGCCCGGTAAGCCGCTACTTCCTTCGCAAGTTCTACGCATTTGGCCTTCGCCTCGGCAAGTTCTTCTATGGTGGCAGCATGGGCTTTTTGAAGTACGTCGATCTGCTCTCCAATGAAAGCGATGCGCTCGCGCAGGACCTCGTTACTTTGCACAGCAGAAAGCGCGCCGATCCCGTTTTTAAGGGACGCGATAAGTAATCCTACATCCATGGTCATTCCCTAATTGTCTGTGGAATGACCAATTTAGCAATTTCCTTTGTCTGTGGAAAGCAGGGAAACCACGTGCCGGGCGTGGATAAATATCCCGGTATTGAATCGACTGTTGGCTGCCGCTTGGCGGCCTTTTTCATTTCAGGTTCACGGGAATCATCCGCTACGTGCTTTGTTGATAAATCCAACCCGTGAAGCCTGACCCTCTACACACGGAATAACTATGTCTGAGCCAATCACAATTGCCAGTGGGGTGACCTCCGCAACGGTAGGGATCACTTTCGCCACTATGTTCCCGGAGGCGACGCCTGGCGTAATGTTATGTGCGCTGGCCGGGGCGGCAATGTATGTGCTGACCTCAGAGCCTCATCAACTCTGGAAGCAGATGCTCTTCGCGGTCATCTCGTTTATGGGCGGCGTGTTCTTCTCCGTCCCTATGGCGAAAATCCTTGCCGGCGTAATCAATACGGCCCTTGGGTTGTTGCAACCGCCTGTCAGTATCGAAGTCTCACCGAATGTTGGTGCGCTGGTATCCGCTTCCATTTCCGTCGCGGTCCTGCTTCGAATCGTCGCCAAATCACGGCGCGGCAAGATGCCCGGACTGGAGGAGGAAGGGAAATGACATGGCATTCCGTCATCGTGGATGCAAACGCGATTATCTGCATGGCGATCGTGTTTCGTCTGATGTTCTTCAGTAAGACAGGACGCAGGCACCGCCCGGGTTATGCCTGGATGGCTTACTTCCTGATCCTGTCGGCAGGCTTCACCGCTTTCCGTATTCTTCTCGGCCATTACAGCAACGTTGACCCAGGTGAGTTATTCCTCAACCTGGCCATATGCATTGCTGTCTGGCGAGCCAAAGGCAATCTGGCAAAAGTCGTAAGGGCTGACTGATGACCAAAGACGATATCTTCAACAGCATTCTCGGCAAAGAGGGTGGCTACGTTAATCACCCGAACGACAAAGGCGGCCCGACGAACTGGGGAATCACTCAGGCAACGGCACGCGCCCATGGCTTTACCGGTGATATGCTTAACCTGACGCGTCAGCAAGCTCTCGAAATACTCGAGGCTGATTACTGGTATGGTCCCCGCTTCGATCAGGTAGCTACCGTGTCGCCGGCCATCGCCGCCGAACTGTGCGACACCGGCGTGAACATGGGGCCATCAGTGCAAGTGAAGTGGTTCCAGCGCTGGCTGAATGTCTTCAACGACCAGCAGAAGCTTTACCCAGACCTTATTGACGATGGTCAGATTGGCCCGCGCAGCATTAGCGCGTTGAAGTCCTTCCTGGCGAAACGCGGTAGTGAAGGGGAATCAGTATTGCTCCGTGCATTGAATTGCAGCCAAGGGCAGCGCTATCTCGAGCTGGCAGAGCAGCGCCCGGCTAACGAGTCATTCGTGTATGGCTGGGTACGGGAGCGCGTGAGCCTATGACGAAACTGAAAGCTATTCTGGCTGCTATCGGCTTCGCAATCCTTATGGTGCTCGGTGCCTTTGGCCTGGGCAGCATGCGTGGTCGCGAAAAGGCCGAAGCCAAAGCGGATAAACAGCGCACCGACGAGAACGCTGCCGCCACCAAAGCAGCCGCCGAACGCCGAATCGAAGTAACCAAAGAGGCCAGCAATGTACAGCAGACTGTTAGCCATATGCCTGATGACGATGTTGATCGCGAGCTGCGCGCAAACTGGACCCGCAAAGGTTGAGGTCATCGATACAGGATGTGACTGGGTGAGCGCGATTCGCCTTACTGAGCACGACATCGAAGTGATGGACCGCCAGACGAAGCGCGACATCCTGGCGCATAACAAATCGTGGCAGGCGAACTGCAAACAACCAACCGATAGCAGTTTATTAACTCGGTGATTAAGTGCTAAGTTGTGGCTATTTTAGATTAAAAAATAATCAATCGTGGTATGATAGACCTCATTCTTAGAGGGGTTAAAAATATGTCATTCTTCGATTACGCACTTAAACGCGTTGAAGCGGCGACCAAAACAACAGTGGCTTGCCCGATATGCGGCCATAACTCGAACCACCCGTCCACAAAAGTACGGCAAGAACTACCGTTGCTCTGCCCTCAATGCAAATCACTGTTTGTCATTCACAGATAACATGCGACCTGCTGAATATAACCGCCTACGGGCGGTTTTTTATTGCCATCACCATGGGCAGAACTATCGTAATGGCAATATTGAGCATCGTTACCAACTTTTCATTGTTGCTGTGTATCTATAATCTCAGACGTGCTCTTATCGATTTCTTGTAAAATATGCTCAACCTGGTTATTGAACCCCTTGAATTTAATGACACGCTTAGTGATTTTTCTTCCCTCACCATTGAGCCCAAGTGACACTTTCTCAGTTGAAGCTTTTGCGCCTAATTCAGCCGATGCGGAGCCATCATAGAACTCTTCAATTTCAACTTCTTCAGCCGCGAGAATTCTTCTTGCTATAGCGAGTTCTTGTTGGACTTTTGCCTGAGATTGAAAAACTAACGACTGAAGTTCCGCCTTTTGGGCTTCATCAGATAGTTGGGCTGAAGTCTGTGCGCTATCAGTCGATTTTTTACTAAAGGCTTCAATAGCCTTTCGTGCCGCTAATTCAATAACTAAACCGGTAGCTCCGCCATAAAGTCCTAACATCAGTTTTACCCTGTAGAGTGTGGTTGATTGAGGTATCGGCAAAGTGATTAGATAACTTAACTCTAATCGAATGATTTTTTCACTTTATTTTCAGTCGTCACAATCTCTAAAAAGGAATGTCTAATGAGCAAGCCGGACTGGGAGGCTATCGAATCGGCTTACCGGGCCGGAGTGATGTCCCTCCGTGAGATTGCATCGCAGAACGGCATCAGCGAAGGCGCTATCCGTAAGCGTGCCAAACGTGATGAATGGTCTCGTGACCTCAATGCGAAGGTGAAAGAGCGTGCAGACGATCTGGTACGCAAAGCCGAGGTACGCAAACAGGTACGCAGCGAAACGGTACTTTCTGAGCGCGTACTAATCGAGGCCACTGCCGAGGTGATTGCTACGGTGCGCATGGAGCATCGCGGTGACATACGGCGAGCCAGGGAGATCACCAATGCTCTGTTTGATGAGTTGGGCGCTGAGTGTGCGGACGTAGCTTCTCTTCGTAAGCTGGGCGAGCTGATGCTTGAGCCGGACGAGAATGGACGCGATAAGCTCAACGAGATTTACCACTCAATTATCAGCATGCCGGAACGAGTCAAAGCAGTGAAAGCGTTGAGTGATGCGATGAAAAACCTTGTCGGCCTTGAGCGCCAGGCATATGACATTGGCGAGAAAGAGCCTGCTAAGGACGTCACTCACAACGTAATGCTGGTACCAACCAGCGACAATGTGGATAGCTGGGAAGCAGCAGCACAGAAGCAACAGAACGAGGTTCTTGGTGGATGAATTACAAAGCCGTCTGGAAACCTTTGCCGGGATCGCAGTCGCTCTCCCTGAGTTGCCCATGCAACGAAATACTCTACGAGGGGACGCGCGGACCGGGTAAAACTGCCGCGCAGCTGGCGCGCTTTCGTCGCCTGGTTGGTCTGGGCTACGGCTCGTTCTGGCGTGGCGTGATATTCGATACCGAGTATAAAAACCTCACCGACATCATCACCCAGTCAAAGCGTATGTATCGCCTGTTCAACGACGGTGCCCGATATCTGGCCTCAGCATCTGAGCTGCGCTGGGTGTGGCCGACTGGTGAGGAGCTGCTGTTCCGCTTCGGGAAAGAAGAGGGCGACTACTGGGATTACCACGGCCAGGAGTTCCCGTTTATCGGGTTTAACGAGCTGACCAAGCAGCAGTCGGGTGAGTTCTACGAGATGATGTTCTCCTGCCGGCGATCATCTTTTCGGCCCGAGAACTACCCGAGGGATGATGGCTCACTGCTGAAGCCGATTCCACTGGAGACATTCAGCACCACAAACCCGTTTGGCATCGGCCACACATGGGTTAAGAAGCGCTTCATTGAGCCTGCGCCGCGCGGCACCATCATTCGCGAAACGCAGAAGGTGTTTAACCCTCAGACCGAGCGAGAAGAGGACGTGACGTTGACGCGTGTCGCTATCCACGGTTCGTTCAAAGAGAACCCGTATCTGGATCCGCAGTACATCGCGACGCTGATGGCAATCAAAGACCCTAACCGGCGCAAAGCCTGGGTAGAGGGTTCATGGGATGTCACCAGCGGTGGTCGCTTTGACCATCTGTGGAATGCCTCGCATCACGTGATTAAGCCGTTCCGCATTCCCGATAGCTGGACGGTTGACCGCTCTCATGACTGGGGAGAATCGAAGCCGTTCTCCAACCTCTGGTGGGCGCGGGCTGACGGCACCACCGCCGAGCTGCCTGATGGTCGCCAGTTCTGCCCGCCTGCCGGGTCGTTGATCCTCATTGGCGAGTGGTACGGCTGCCCGCCTGATGAGCTGAACAAAGGGCTGAATATGTCATCCACCAACGTTGCTAAGGGCGTGGCGTGGATTGATAAGCGTCTGGTGGGAGAGGAGCTTGCTGAGCCTGAGGAGATAAAACTCAACGGGGTGACGCAGGGGCAGCTGAACATCATGCCCGGTATCTGCAAGAAGGTTGTTCCCGGACCTGCTGACGGGGCTATCTACAACACCGGTGATGACGAATTATCTATTGCCCAGAAAATGGAATCCCAGGGCGTTAAATGGGTGCCATCCAACAAGAAGCCGGGTTCACGCGTGAACGGCGCGGCACTGTTTGCTGACATGCTGGAGGCCGTCATTGAGGGCAAGAAGCTGGAATCAGGTATGCCAGAGAAACCAGCATTCTACGTGTTTGACTACTGCCGGGGCTGGATTAGCCGTGTTCCGGTTCTCGTTCGCGACAGTAAGAACCCTGACGATGTAGACACACAGCAGGAAGATCACGATTGGGATGGCACGCGCTATGCCGTCCTACATTCACCGCCGAAGAAAGTCGGCAAAGTCACCAGCCTGAGGCTCTAAACCCATGCCTGATATTTCAACCCCCAATCTGGACTATGGGAACATGGTGCAGGCGTGGGACATCAACGACGCCCTGATGGGCGGCACGCTGTACATGCGCCAGCTTGGTGAGGCTTATCTGCCGCGCTGGCCAAAAGAGGACAAAGAGGATTACAAAAAGCGCCTGGCTGTGGCCACGCTTCTTCCTGCCTACGAAGAGACCATCAACCAGAACGTTGGCCGCGTATTCGCTGAGCCGATCCAACTGGGCGAGAACGTCCCGGATGCGCTGCGCGAATTTGCGAGGAACGTGGATCTTGAAGGCAGTCGCCTCGATGTATGGGCACAGGCGTTCTTCAGCCTGGCGATGCAGTACGGTCTGTCCCACGCGCTGGTGGACTACCCCCGGGTCGATGCCGAGCAGGTAAAGACCAAGGCTGATGAAAAGGCCACCGGAGCGCGTCCCTATGTGACGATGCTGAATCCCCGCCAGGTGATCGGCTGGAAGTCGACGATGACCGGCGGCAAGGTGCAGCTCACTGCGTTGCGCATCAAAGAGGTGGTGGTCGAAGATGGTGATGACTTCGGGCAGACGAAGGTTGAGCAGATCCGACTGCTGACGCCCGGTCAGGTACAAATATTCCGCAAGGCCACTGGTGCCGACGGACAGGCGAACTGGGCGTTGCACGAAGAATGGCAAACCTCACGTTCGGATATCACGCTGGTCACGCTCTACACCAAGCGCACCGGCTTTATGTGCGGCTCTCCGCCATTGCTCAACATGGCGCTGCTGAACGTTAAGCACTGGCAGAGCCAGAGCGAACAGGACAATATCCTGCACGTTGCCCGGGTGCCGATACTGACGGTGTTCGGTCTTGGCGATGGTGAAGAGTTGGTCATTGGGTCTTCCTCGGCAACTCAATTCTCTGACCGTCAAACGCAGGGACTCGAATATGTCGAGCACACCGGCACTTCAATCGCATCGGGTAAAGAGTCGCTGACCGACCTCGTGGAGCAAATGCGCCAGGCTGGCGCGAAACTGCTGCGCACTGACAACACCTCGACCAAATCTGTTGACCAGACCTCAGAAGAGAAAATGCAGGAGCAGTCACCGCTCTACACCATGGCAACCAGCCTGGAAGATGCGATCGACAACATCCTGCAAATCATGGCCGAGTACATCGGGGAATCTGAGGGGGGTAACGTCGATGTCCGCACCGAGCTGGATGTTGAGTCGAAAGAGTTCAACCCGCCAGCGGCGCTGGCCATTCAGTCGTTGCGCCAGGGCGGTGATCTGCGTCGTATCGATGCTATTAAAGCGCTGCAGAAGCTTAACCTGATTGATGCAGACGCAGACCCAGAAAAGGTCCTGGACGAGTTATTGGCTGAATCCTCCTCGCTGGATACCAGAACGATAGGCGAGGTGTGATATGGCACGCACCGTCAATGACCGCCTGCAGGACGAGACCATAGCGCATGGCCTTTATGTGACGCGCTACGGCACCGGCGTCGCCCGGCGCATGGTCGCGTTGCTGAATAGGATGGATGCTGACCTGGCCGCAAAACTGCTGGTGCTGCTGGACGGAAAGCGCGCTGATACCTATAGCGCCCGTCGTCTGGCATCGCTGCTGGCTGGCGTGCGCGACCTGAATCAGCAGGCCTATGAACCGGTTAATGCTGCGCTGACGCGCGAACTGACGCGCTACGTTGAATATGAGACCGGGTATCAGCTGGACCTGTTCAGCAGCATCATCCCTGAGCAGATACTGAAACACGTTCCGCTTCAAAGCATCGCACCCGAGCAGGTTTATGCCGCAGCAGTGGCGCAGCCGTTTCAGGGGCGATTGCTGAAGGAGTGGGGGAAGAAGCTCGAATCGGATCGGCTGGATAAAATCACCAACGCTGTGCGCTCTGGTTTCCTCCAGGGCGAAACGGTAGAGCAGATTGTCCGGCGCGTAGCGGGTACGCCGCAGCGTAATCGTGAAGACGGGGTGATTAACGCATCCCGGCGCGACCTGGCGGTGGTGACCCGCACGGCGGTTAATCATATGGCTGCCTCGGCGCGTCAGGACTTCGCTCAGGCCAATAGCGATATCGTGAAGGCCAAACAGTGGTCCTCAACCCTGGATACGCATACCAGCCAGTGGTGCATCATCCGCGACCGCAAACTCTATACGCTCGATGGCAAGCCGCTGGGGCATGAAATTCCCTACCTACGCGGGCCGGGAAAAATCCATTTTCTATGCAGGTCCTGCGAAATCCTGCTCACGAAGTCGTGGGAAGAATTGCAGATAGCGTCAGGCGAGCTGAGCAGCGCCACACGCGCATCAATGGATGGCCAAGTACCAGCGCATACCAGTTATGCCGACTGGCTAACCCGGCAGCCGTACGCGCGACAGGAGCAGGTGCTGGGCGTTACCCGCGCCATGATGCTTCGGGACGGAAAAATCACCGTGCCGGAGATGTTTAACGATGCCGGGGAGTTTCTCACCCTTGACGAACTGCGCCGCGTGGATGCGTCGGCGTTCGAGTAACACAAACCTCATCAACATCAGGCTGCCTTCGGGCGGCCTTTTTTTATGCCTGCCGCTGAGCGGATGCGACGCGGTGACCGGGTCGGATGACCTATTACCAATGGCCGGAAGGCTGGAGCAAAACAATGAAACTCAAACTCGATGCTAACGGCAATGTGGTCGTTGAAAACGGTATGCCGGTATTCATTCATGATGACGGCAAAGAAATCCCGTTCGACGCGGTCGCAGCGATGAACAAAATCACCTCTCTGAACGGTGAGGCCAAAACTCATCGTGAGGCGAAGGAGCAGGCGGAAGCCGGTCTCGCTAAATTCGCTGGCATCACCGACCCGACCAAGGCGCTCGAAGCCCTGGAAATGATGACCAAAATCGACCAGAAGAAGCTGCTCGACGCTGGTGCCGTTGACCAGGTGAAAGCCGAAATTACCAAAGCCTTCCAGCAGCAACTGGACGAAGCGAACGGCAAGAGCCAGACGCTGGAGACCCAGCTTTACAACGAGATGATCGGCGGCCGCTTCGGTGGCTCTAAGTTCATCTCCGAGAAGATGGCGATCCCGGCTGAGTTCGTGCGTTCCCACTTCGGGCAGAACTTCAAAATCGAAGACGGCAAGGTTGTGGCCTACGACGGCCAGGGCAACAAGGTGTTCTCCCGCACCAAGCCCGGCGAACTGGCTGGTTTCGATGAAGCGCTGGAATCTCTGGTCGAGTTGCATCCTCAGAAAGACCACATCTTAAAAGCGTCCGGCAACAGCGGCGGCGGTTCCCACCAGTCGCAGCATCAGGCCGGGCAAAAAACCATGAAACGCGCTGCTTTTGACGCTCTGGATGGTGCTGGCAAGCAAGCGGCACTCAAAGACAGCATCAGCATCGTTGATTAATCGAAAGGAGCCATAAATGGCAGGCAATACCCTCACTGGTCTGATCCCGACCATCTATACCGCGCTGGACGTTGTTTCCCGCGAACAAACTGGCTTCATTCCTGCTGTTGCGCGTGATGCAAAGGCAGATGCAGCTGCGAAAGACCAGACCGTGCGTGCACCTGTCGCACCCGCGGCCACCACTGAAGACATTACGCCGGGGCCGTCAGCACCTAATACTGGCGACCAGACCATCGGTGGTGTGGATGTCAAAATCACCAAATCCAAAATGGCTCCGGTCAAATGGAACGGTGAAGAACAACTGGCGCTTGGCCCGGCCGGTACCTACAACACCATTCTGGCCGACCAGTTCAAACAGGCGTTCCGCGCACTGGCGAACGAAGTTGATGCTGACCTTGCTGCACTTTACCTCAACTCCTCGCGTGCTGTTGGTGCACCGAAAGACACGCCGTTTAGCATCAAGGACGATCTGTCCGATGCGGCGCTGGCGCGCCAAATCCTGACCGATAACGGCGCGCCGACCACCGACCTACGCATGGTGCTTGGCGGCGAGGCGATGGCATCCATTCGTGGTAAGCAGTCCGTACTGTTCAAAGCGAACGAAGCGGGTACCGACCAGTTGCTGCGTGAAGGTGTGATCGGTCGCATCATGGGCTTCAACCTCCATGAGTCCTTCAGCATTAAGCGCACAGCGAAAAGCACCGCGGCTGGTTACAAGGCCAACGGTGCGAAAAAAGAGGGCGATATCATCGTTGCCATCTCGGCGGGAACCGGCGGCATTGCTGCGGGCACTGCTGTGAAGTTTGACGGCGATGACAACCAGTACCTGGTTGTGGCGGCAACGTCTTCCAGCATCACCATCAGCGCACCGGGCCTCCGTCAGGATCTGGCTGACCAGGCAGCAGTCACTGTGCTCAGCGAGTTTGCGCCGAACATGGCGTTTGACCGCGGCGCATTCCTGCTGGCTAGCCGTACCCCTGCAATGCCTGAAGGTGGCGATACTGCTGATGACGTCATGAACGTGACCGACCCGGTATCCGGCATCACCTTCCAGGTCGCTCTGTACCGTCAGTACCGCCAGGTTCGTTACGAGGTCGGTCTGGCATGGGGCGTGGCCGCTGTGGCGCCGCGTCATTCCGCCATCATCATGGGTTAACTACTGGGGCTTCGGCCCCTTTGTTTTTCAGGAGGCCCAATGGCCGGATTAACCAAAGAGCAGCGCGCACAGCGCGAGGCTGAGAAGAATGCGGGTGACCTGGTAGAGATGGTGCGTGATACCCCAGAGTTTCCTGGTGGCCCGCTGAGTGCTGAGGTTCACCCTGACGAAATCGACAACTGGCTGGCGCTGGACTGGCGCCTGGAGTAGTAATCGTGAGCGACAAAGACATCGAGCAGGAAATTCAGGCCAAAGGTTTGAACGCGCCGCGTGTAACCCCTCAGCGCATCGAAAGCGTTATCGATGGTGAATATTACTTCACTGCAGAGGATGGTGTGTTGCATAACATCCGTCAACAAGACGAACTGACGCGCCTTACCGGCTACCACGGCAGCCTTAAAACGCTGACCTTCTGCGTTCTGCATCTCAAAAACGGCTTCTCTGTTACTGGTGAAAGCGCCTGCGCCAGCCCGGAGAATTTCGACGCTGAAATCGGCCGCAAGATTGCCCGCGAAAATGCGGTCAACAAAATCTGGATGCTGGAAGGCTACCTGCTGAAGCAGAAGCTTTCCGAAGCCTGAGCGGAGGGCTGAGATGATTAATGCCGATCCACGCTCACCCGATTTCAACACCTACGCCAGCGTTGTTGACCTGCGCGCG
The DNA here is from genome assembly GCF_029717145.1 of Citrobacter freundii. Taxonomy (NCBI): domain Bacteria; kingdom Pseudomonadati; phylum Pseudomonadota; class Gammaproteobacteria; order Enterobacterales; family Enterobacteriaceae; genus Citrobacter; species Citrobacter freundii. The sequence continues at coordinate 1,896,165 of NZ_CP099222.1, forward strand.
TTTGCTGCGGGGCGCGGATATACCGTGCCTGCCGATGATGGTGAGTGCGGCCAGATGCTGATGCAGGCGATGGATTATCTGGAGGGTAAGTCATGGCGCGGGCAGCGCAGCGTTGCTTCACAGCCTCTATCCTGGCCTCGCACTGGCGTTCGTTTCGATGGTGTTGACCTGCCGGATGATGCTATCCCGCAGCGTCTGATTGATGCTCAATGTCGTCTGGCCGTCGAATCACAGGAGATTGATCTTACGCCTTCGGTTGCTGGTGGTGGGGCGGTGACGATGGAGCGCATCGAGGGTGCGGTAACTGTTCAGTACGAGGCGGGTACCAACAAGGCTGCACCGTCGTTCCCCTGGTTCTATTCCTCGCTGCGCGGGCTGGTGGTGGGTGGCAACCAGGTCCGGGTCGAAAGGGGGTAAAATGACCACAATTGCTTTTGATGGAACGCACATTGCTGCCGATACACTCATATCAGATAACGGCTGCGTTTACGGCTACACAAGCAAAATTCATCAGGTAAAAGGTGGAGTGCTGGCTACCTCTGGCGGACTGGTTGACATCACCCTGGCTATTGACTGGTTCAATGCCGGGAGACCGGCGGAAGCTAAACCAACACTGGAAAGTTTCTACGCCATCTTTATTCCAGATGTAGGACAGCCACAAGAGTATGGCGAACGGCTCGTTCCTTTGTTTGTTGTGATCCCTTGGGCTGGAGGTTCAGGTCGTGATTTTGCTCTCTCTGCTATGAAGTTGGGTAAAAATTGCCGAGAGGCTGTTGAATTCGCTGCTTCGATTGACCTTTGCACGGGCGGAGATATTGAATCAATTCGAGTGAGGGACTGATATGGCAATCGACTATCGCCGCATGCGCGCTACGGCAACGCGGCTCCTGAAGGATAACGGCAAATCCTACCAACTGACCCGAGGCGGTACCACCTCCCGCGATCAGTATGGGAAAGAGATTACCACCGAGCCTGTTATCGCGACCGTTACCGGCGTTATCACTGAATACTCCTCTCGTGAAATCGACGGCTCTCTGATTGCTACAGGCGATAAGAAGCTGGCGGCCACGTTCGAAACGGAAGTACGCATTGATGACCGCATTGAAATCGACGGCAAAAAGTGGCGCGTGGTGCAGCCGAATCCGGTTAAGCCTGCCGATGTGCTGATCTCCTATAACATCCAACTGAGGGCGTAACTATGGCAAGTTCTGCTAATCAGCCGTTCCTGGCTGTCATTCAGTTGTTCGTTGATAGCTCGAAGCAGGAGATGGACGAAGTGGTGCGCCGGACGGGCATTAAAATCCTCGCTCAGCTCGTTGAGATGTCGCCCATTGGGCAGCCGGAAAAATGGGAGGTAAACCAGACCGCAGTGGCCTATAACGCTGCGGTGCGTGACCATAATGCTGCGCTTCGCAATGACCCGGCCAACGTCACAAAGGCCGGATATCTGAAGCGTGGTCGAGCGGTTAACGATTCGATGGATATCAAAAAGCCTGATGGGTATGTTGGAGGCCGTTTCAAAAATAACTGGTACGTGGGATTTGATAGTCAGCCGACCCAATCCAACGATACGCCAGACGCATCGGGGCAGGGTTCGAACTCCCGGGGTATGGCGGTGCTGGAGGTGTTCCGGGTGGGGCAGGTCAGCTCGATTTACTTCACCAATAATCTGCCTTACTCCGTAGCCCTGGAGAACGGGCACTCCGGTCAGGCGCCGGGCGGCATGGTGGGTATCACTGCGCTGGATGCCGCGCAGCTGTTCCGTGAGGCAATGAGCGAGGTGCGCAATGGCCAGTGACCAGTCAATGCGAATTGCTGAACTACTGGAGAGCCGCATTGCGGTTATCTGCTCTTCTCTCGGGCTGCCAGTAGCCTGGCCGAATATACCGTTCGCTCCCCCGGATAGCTCACCATACGGGCGTGTTTATGTTTTGCCAGCGCAGACGGTGGGGCAAGACCTGGGTGGTCAATTGCGAACCTATCAGGGCATCCTGCAGCTCAACATCATTGTTCCCGCAGGGGGTGGCGTCACTCAGGCCAGGGGGCTGGCAAAGTCTGTCGCTGATGCGTTTCCGGAGGGACTTCCGCTGGTGAATGGTGACCTGACGGTCTACATCAACGGGCCTCCACAGATTCGCTCACCAATACAGGATCGCCCGACCTCTGCACCAAACGACAGTAGTGGCTCCATCACCTATACCATCCCCATCAGCATGCAATATCGCGCTGATTACTGACCCGCCGCCCGGCGGGTTTTTTTATTACCTAAATTCAGGAGAATGCAATGGCATTCGCAATCCCTAACGGGTCGCGTGTAAACGTGGCCAAGGCCTATCTGGCCGCAATTACCTTTACTGCGGCATCCAATGCGACGGAATGCGAACTGACCGTTGCCTCGGCTGCCGGCATTCTGGCGGGTGATGTTGTCCAGGTTAACTCTGGCTGGCTGAAGCTCGATAACATGGTGCTTCGCGTGAAGTCGGTCACTGGTACCAAAATCGTGCTGGAAGCGTTCGATACCACCGATACCAATAAATTCCCGGCCGGTACTGGCGCGGGCACGCTTCGCAAAATTGATTCGTGGATCACCATGCCACAGGTCATGACCTTATCTACCGAAGGTGGCGACCAGCAGACCATCAGCATCCAGTTCCTGGAGGATGATAAAGCACGAACCATCCCGACGTTTAAAAACGCGGTCGTTCAGGTCTATACCTTCGCTCACGATCCGTTGCTCGCCATCTACAAACGACTCATTGAACTGGATGAGTCAAGCGATACGACGGCAATCTGGTTCCACAACCAGCGCGGCAAGGCTGACCGTTACTATTCTGCGAAGGTCTCATTCCAGAAGGTTCCAAAGACTGAAATCAACGCCGTAGAAAGCAACGAAGCGCGCATGAACTTCGAATCGGATATGCAGATTTACCCAATCGCTGACTCTTCTGCTGTGCCGCTGGCGTTCCTGACTGATCTGCTGGCGACCAAGTCTGTTGCTACCGACTCATCTCTTGACCTGGCTGTAGTGATGCAGGGTGGTTCTGCACCTTACACCTACGTATGGAAGAAAGGCGGTACCGCCATTCCTGGTAAAACGGCATCGACGCTCAACATCCCGACCGTCTCATCCACTGATGCTGGCGTTTATACCTGCGAAGTCACTGACGCCGCAGGCAAGACCCTAACGTCGGCGGCATGCACCGTTACTGTCAGCTAACCAATCAGGCCCGGTTCGCCGGGCTTTATTTCGCAATGAGTACCGCTGGCGAATTTTCTGTATTCGCATTACCCATCTTTTCAAACTGCGCCTTCACACGCGCTCTCTAACCAAGAACCTTTCAGAAAGCGTTCCTGAGAACTGCCGTTAGTGCCGGTGGGCCTCTTGGGGCGGCTTTTCTGTGTGAACAGGTTCGCTTTTTAAAAGGTACACACCATGAATCACCCAACCGTCTCAGTGAATGGGGTCTCCGTCCGCGTTGATGACGAAGGCCGGTACAGTCTTAACGATCTTCATGCGGCAGCGGTAGCTAACGGAGAGGCTACTGAGTCACAAAGGCCCAGCGTCTTCCTGCGTAGCGCGCAGATCAAACGCTTCGTTAAAGCGCTAAAATCCAAAGCACTAAAAAGTGCTTCGGAACAAAATCAACCACTTAAGGTTATAAAAGGCGGTGATCAAAGTGGTGCATGGGGCATTGAACTTCTGGCAATCCGCTATGCCGCCTGGATAAAACCAGAGTTTGAGATTGAAGTGTACGAAGTATTTAGAACAGTGGTGCGTCTGGGTATTAGTGCCATGTCGCGCCTGAACAAAATCGACCACATCATCAACACTGAAACCAAAGCAATTAGCCAGTGTGCAAGTCAGATGGCTAAGTGGGGTATTGGTGGGCGCAAACAACTCCTGCATTCAGTCCGGGAGCGTGCTGCTGACGAAGTCCAGATGTATCTGCCCGGCATTAACTAATACCCGCTCCGGCGGGTTTCTTTTTTTCTAAGGAACCGAAATGACCCAATTCTCCCTGATCCCAAACCCAACCTTCTCCGCAACTGCCAGCATCCCGCAAGCCGGTAAAGATGACGGCAAACTGACTTTTACCTTCCGCCACAAGACGCTGGAAGAGCTGCGCGCCATGGACGAGCAGTTGCACAAAAAGGCCGATGGCAAAAAAGCCCCTATCGAGCCGCAGGCGGATTACCTGATGGATATTGTCGAAGGCTGGGCGCTGCCGGATGAATTCACCCGCGATAACGTGATCGTCCTGCTTAAGAACTACCCGCGCGCGTTCGACAGCATCGGCCTGGCCTACACCAAAGAGTTGATGGGTATCCGCGAAAAAAACTAAGGCAGGTCGCCGCTGCGATGTACACACCGGGACCGACCCTCGCGGAGTTAGCCGCTTTTGGTTTAATGCCTGAGGACGTGGAGGAGGAAGTGGGGATCCTGCCATCTGTATGGGAGGCCTTTACAGTCTTCTCTGCGCTGGCGACCCAGTGGCGCGTCGGCGCGAGTGGTGCGACCGGTCTTGATTACAACGTTCTCCCCTGGGTGTTTCAGTTGCACAGGGTTGAGGATGCGGCGGCCTGCATGGCTGATATTCGAATCATGGAAAGCGAGGCTCTCAAAGTGATGCATAAGGAGACGGCCTGATGAGTGACCAAATCGCCTCTATTACTTTGCGGGCTGATGTATCCGATCTGAAAACAGCCAGCAATGAACTGGATAAGCTAAATGAGGCAGCAGCGGGTGCTGTTGCTGGCGCAGATGCGCTGGCTAATGCGGCTAAACGTGTAAAGCCATCAGCCCAGGAAGGTGCCGAGGGAATTCGGGAGCAACGAGAAGCCCTGAAAGGCCTGCTGGAGAATATCGATCCGGTAAACAAGGCGCTGAACCGGCTGGATGAACAGCAGGTTGCGCTGCGTAACTTCCAGGCTAAGGGCTTTCTGGATACCGACTCGTTCCAGGCCTATAACAAGATTCTGGACGATACCCGTCTAAAGCTTACGGACACTGGTGAGGCGGCGGCACGCGCCCAGACTGAACTGGCTGCCACCCAGGCTGCGGAGAAGCAATCAGCCGCGCTAAAAAACCTGCTGGGCTCCATCGACCCGACGATCCGCGCATTCAGCTCTCTGGATGAGCAGCATGCGCAGCTGGTGGCGCACTTCGAGTCAGGGCGCATCAACAGTGCGCAGTTCGAGCATTTCAACGGCATTCTCAACCAGACGCGTGAGCGCCTGTCTGGCGTGGCTGACGTGCTGCCAGAGGCATTATCCCGCCAGGAGGCGGCGGCGCGTCGTGCCGGCATATCTGTCGGTCAGTACAACCAGGCGTTGCGAACGCTACCAGCACAGTTTACCGATATCGCCACGCAGTTGGCTGGTGGGCAGTCGCCATTCCTGATCCTGCTCCAGCAGGGTGGGCAGATTAAAGACCAGTTTGGTGGGGTTAAAGGGGCTCTAACGGGGGTGGGCGACTATTTACGCACTCTGTTAGGTTTCATTAATCCTGTAACGATAGGTATTAGCGGCCTGGTTGTAGGTCTCGGGGCGATGGCTGTAGCTTGGTACAAAGGCAGCCAGGAAGCCAGTGAGTTTAATAAGCAGCTCATACTCACGGGTAATTATTCGGCCAGTTCGGCGAGCCAACTGTCAGACATGGCTCAAAAAATTGGAGGCTCCAGTGGTAAGGTTGCGGCTGCCGCTCGGACGCTAGCGGAGGTGGTTGGGGCAGGGACGTTTAAAACGGAGCAGCTCGAAACAGTTACCAGGGCGGCGCTGGCGATGCAGGAGGCCACTGGCCAGTCTGTTGACGCCACCATTAAGAACTTCCAAAAGCTGTATGCCAGTCCAACCAAGGCGGCGGAGGATCTTAATTCTACGCTCCATTTCCTTACCTCATCGCAATACGACTACATTTCGGCACTGGAGCGTCGGGGTGATAAAGAGGGAGCAGCAGAGGCGGCTGCAAAAGCTTATAGCCTGGCTGAGCAAAAGCGCAGTCAGCAGATCCTGGATAATATGGGGCTGATTGAACGCGCAGCTGCGAGCGTTGGCAAGGCGCTCAAAGGCATGTGGGACGAACTGCTCAACGTTGGCAGACCTGACGCGCCAAATGACATGCTGCGCAAGATGCAGTCCGAACTTGCTGAGCGTGAGAAAGCCTTGCTTCCAGATAGACAGCGTCAGGGATATGGATATAGCTATGATGCGAACAGTAACGATCAGGAATATGACGCACGTAGGAAAGCTCAGTTATCAGCGATAAGTGCTTTAAAGGCACAAATAGCGCCACTTCAACAAGCTGCTCAGCTTCAGGAAGATATTAATGCTTCTATTCAGCAAGGAACCGAGGCTGATAACAAGCGAACTAATGCCCTTATTTATCGAAATCGCATCCTCGAACAGTCAGCTACATGGCAGGAAAAGCGCAGCAAGGCCCTGTCTGAACTTTGGAAAAATGTCGCGGCCTCGCCCGGCGACTGGAGCTCAGCACAGCGGCAGCAGGCTGTGGATGCCATTAATAAACAGTTTCATCCGGACAAAACTCCCAAGACTCCAGCCGTTAAGGTTTCAGCCGGTGATCGCTCAACCGACACCTACAATGCTGAGACTCTAGCTCTGCAAGCGCAGCTCAAAACGCTGCAGGATCATCGTGACATCAATGATGTAATCAGCCAGCAGCGTAAGCAGCAGTGGGAGTTAATCTCAAAAATCACCATCCTCGAGTCCGCCGCTAACGATCCGAAAGGGCGTGTATTAACACTCGATGAAAAATCGTTACTGGCGAACAAAGAGAAACTGCTAGCCCAAGCTGATATTAATGCCGGGCTGGGTGATCAGATTGCTAAACAGCAGAAACTGAACTCTTTGGCTGACCAGGCGACTAAGTTCGCCCAGCAACAGTCTGCCAAGCAGGCGGAAATTGCGGCAGCAGCTAGAGGCTTGTCCACCAGAGAGGCTGAAAGGGAGGCGACGCGCCAGCACCTGACTGAATCCTACGGCTTTAACCAAGACGCTCAGAAAAAGGTTCTCGCAGATCAAGAGGAGACCTACCGGAAAGAAGATGAACTTCGCAGCGACTGGCAGGCTGGCGCAAAGCGGGGCTGGGCCGATTATGCCGACTCAGCAACAAACACGTTTGAAGCAATGCGAAATGTGGCCGGTTCAACCTTCAGTGGTCTATCCGACATGTTGACAGATCTGGTTACTACCGGCACTGCAAGCTTCAAAGACTTCACCAAGTCCATGTTGAAGATGATCGCGCAGGTAACGAATCAGTTGCTTGTGGCTTACGCCGTTCAGGCTGCGATGGGGTGGATTAGCGGTAGTGCTGGTGGCAACACGCCAGGCGGAGCATATGCCAGCGCTGCAAACTCTGGAGTTAGCCTGTTTGATTCCGGTGGTTACACAGGTGCGGGCGGTAAATATGAACCCGCAGGCATCGTGCATAAAGATGAGTTCGTTTTCACCAAAGAAGCCACTAGGCGGATCGGCGTAGATAACCTATATCGTCTAATGAACAACGGTAATTTAGGCCGTTACGCTTCTGGTGGGCTTGTTGGGGGAAATCAGGCTGGGGCGGCAGACTCTGGTGTGCCAATTATCAGCGTCAGTTTTGGTGACATAAACATTGGTTCAGGTGGACAGGCCAATACAGGTGGCTCAGCAAATGCTGCAGCTATTGGCAGGCAACTCAACGATGCGATGATTGACACCATTAATACTCAAGTAAGAAAACCAGGCACTCCGCTGTGGAATGCCGTTAGAGGGAAATACTAATGAAAATTGCAGAAGTAAAGGTCTCTGATGTTGTTTGGTATGCCAACGAAAATGGAAAGGCGATCAGTGCCTTCGTGACTTTCTATGGCCCAGACGATTGCACTCGCATTGCAAGTGTCCCTGTTAACTTGCCATATCAGCTAGACCTGACCCTTAAGCAAGTTGAAGAGCTTGCCATTGCCACTGCTAAGGGTACGCTAAAAGCGGTCGCTACTAGTTTCTGATCGTTACATCCCTATCTCCCCTGGTTATCATGAGAAAAAACATGATAATCATGGGGATGATAATGAGAAAAATGTTTTGCTTAAGTTTGGCCTGTATTGCACTTACTGCGTGTAAACCTTCAGAGGAAAAAGCACTACAACTCGGGCAACAAGAAATTGCAAATGGGTTGATGGATCCCGATAGCGCCAAATTTAAAATGGTTAGGTTCAATTTGGACAAAAACCAGCAGTCCGGGGATGTTGTGAGCGGTTTCGTATGTGGCAGGGTTGCTGGGAAGAATGGGTTTGGTGCGTATGTTGGCTACCATCCTTTCTATGTTCATATCAAGATGACTCCCAAAGGGGCGTTTTCTAAAGGTGTGAATTATGAGATCGGAGAAAAAGCGATATACCCCGATGGAAGAGATGAGTCATGGATAGATCTTGACGGAAACTCTTATGTTAGCCGCTGCGGTGCCACACCATCCAAATGAGTTTATGTAGAGCCTTCTAACCACCACCACCACCCAAACCCAAGCCTCGCTAACGCGGGGCTTTTTTGTTGCTCTCTGGAGAACTACGCGGTTAAAATCTAATCACTTCATTTAGAGGGCGCGAGATACTACAGCAATTTATGGCGTAGTGCATTGCATGAGTGGCGTGCTTTTTGTGCAAAAAGTGCTATTGAGCGAGTTTATTACCGTTTGGAATGAGTCATAGGCCCAACCTATCTGCTGTGAACGTGATAAAACATTACACTCACCAGAGGGGTAATTTCTGTGAACGTGCTGTTAACTTGCAAAGTGGCCATTGCGATTGTCGTCGAACGTGGGGCTATCTTGACCAAATGAAGATTGCTTAAAAGTCATAGCTGGCTATAAAATCAGTGTAGATTTCCGCTTTCATTAAAGATTTAGAGGTTCAACTATGTTTTGCGAAGAAAGAGTAGCTCAGATAGCTGCCTATCTACTTTCGAAAGAAGGTGGACGCATGGCATATCTGAAGCTCATGAAATTAATGTACCTATCTGATCGTGTTTCAATGGACCGCTTTGGTGAAACATTAACAGGTGATCTGATGGTGGCGATGCCTCACGGGCCTGTCTTGTCACGTTCCTTGGATCTGATGAAAGGAGCTGCTAGAGGAGATGAAGGCTGGAACAACTGGATCACAGATGCGGACCATTATGACCTTCAGTTGAAGGAACGCGAAATCCAGCGTGATGATCTTGATGAGCTTAGTGATGCAGACCTTTCTGTAATTGACCGCGTTTATCAAGATTTCGGGCATATGGGAAAATGGCAAATTCGAGATTATACCCATGATCACTGTGCCGAATGGTGTGATCCTAAAGGTGGTGCATTTACAATTAATCCTGAAAGTGTGTTTCGTGCCCTTGGCAAACCGGAAGAACAGGTTAGACATTTGTCGGACAGAATGAGAGAATTTTCAGAACTTGATAGGATAACCAGTGGATTGAAATGACAGTGGATTTTTCCCCAGTTCAAAAAGGTACAATACTCCTTCTTTCAGGCTCAAAGGAGCATATCTTTTTTATCTGCAATGATCCGGTCTACTACCCTAAAATGGTGAAAGAAACTTTTCTTGCTGTAAATCTCACTTCAATCACTGATGCTTTTGAGACTGATTCTTCGTGTGTTCTCGATGTGGGTGACCACCCATTTATTAGACATCCCAGTTATGTTTTTTACCGTCGAGCTGAGATTTTTGGTGCTGAAACCGTAATTCATGGCGTAACTTCTGGGGATATTCGAGTACATCAACCGTGTGAAGTAAGTACCTTCCAACGCATCCTGACTGGATTCGAAATATCTCCACATGTAAAACCAGTGATAAGAAATTACTATCAGAAATATTGTGTTCCTTCTGCGGCAAATGATGCTGCGTAATCTGTCTCTGACACGATCACCATTAATATATTGATAAACCCGCTTCGGCGGGTTTTTTTATGGAGTAAATATGGCAGTTGAAACCTATATCTGGCACTCACAGCTCGGTGCTGGTGCCGTGGAATACAGCCAGACGGTGCGGTCTGCTCAGTTTGGCGATGGTTATGAGCAGGTGGCCGAGAACGGCATTAACTCGACTGCTATTCAGGTACCGATGAAGCATGTGGGTGCCGACTCTGAAGTAAACACTGTTCGCGACTTCCTTCTGGCTCATACCGTGAAGGCTTTCATTATCACGCCGCCTGGCGAGGAGATAGGGCTTTATCGCGTAGTGGCCGATTCGGTGCGAAAAAACCAGATCAGTAGTAAGTTCGCTGAGCTGACTTTTACCATTAAACGGGCTTACGGGGTGTACGCATAATGGCATTTGTCGATCAAGCGGCATTGCTGGCACCGGGCGGCAGGGTCCGCCTGGTAGAAGTAGATGCTTCAGAGTTCAGTGGCGGTATTCACCGCTTCCATTATTCACCATTTCCACATACGCCAACAGAGATTGAATCGGCGAGCGGTGATGAATCCAAACTGGGACCGAAGCCGATAATCTGGGATGGCAAAACCTTCGACTTCTGGCCGTTCCAAATATCCGACCTTGCACTGTCAACCGACCAGGCCGCAGAACCGAAGCTGAGCGTGTCTAACCTCGACGGACACATCACCGCGCTGTGCCTACAGTTCAAAGATATGGTCAATGCGAAGGTGAGCATCATCGATACCTATGCGGTATACCTTGATGCGGCAAACTTCCCCGGAGGCGTGAATGTAACAGCTGATCCGACGATGTTCACTCTTCAGACTTTTTGGCTGGACACCAAAACCTCAGAAGATGATGAGGTGGTTACGTGGTCGTTGAGTAGCCCCGCGGATTTGCAGAACCTGGTTATTCCCACCCGGCAAATTACATCACTCTGTGAGTGGGCGTTGCGCGGCCAATACCGTAGCGGAGATGGCTGCACCTACAACGGCACGGCGTATTTCGACGCCAAAGGTAATGCTGTCTCCGACCCGGCGCTTGATGTGTGCGGCGGCTGCCTTAGTGACTGTCGAAAGCGATTCGGTGCTGGCTTGTCAGAACCTAATACTGCCACCCTCGATTTTGGCGGATTCCCTGCAACCGTGCTTTTTACCCGATAACCGGACATCCAAATGAATAAAACGATAATGGCGGCAATCCGGGCGCATGCACTGGAGGAGTCTCCGCGCGAGTGCTGCGGCTTTGTCATTCAGTCAGGGCGGCGCCAGCGTTACGTCCCGGTACCGAACAGTCATGAAAACCCATCTGAGCATTTCCGTATCGATGGCGAGCACTGGGCAAATGCTGAGGATGCAGGGACCATTATTCGAGTCATTCACTCGCATCCTGGCGATGGCGCTAGGACTATCCCCTCAGACCTCGATCGCCAGCAATGCAACCAGTCAGGCGTGGTATGGGGTATCTACGCACCTGATTGCGATGAGTATGACGAAATCACACCGGATGCGATCCCGCTTATCGGGCGTCCGTTCATCCTTGGCTCTCACGACTGCTGGGGGTTAGTCATGGACTGGCATGCCACCCAGGGTGTAGCGCTAACTGATTTTCGCGTTGATTACCCGTGGTGGGAAAGCCAGTACCCAGACAACCTCTATTTCGATAATTGGGAGCGGGAGGGATTTGTTGAATGCGATCCGGCGCCTGGGTGCATGGTCATCATGCAGGTCGAGTCCGGTAAGTGGAACCATGCGGGGGTCATCACCGAGGAAGGCGAGCTGCTGCATCATCTTTACGGGCAGCCCTCCTGCGTAACGCCGTATGCCCGCGGCTACTTCAAAGACCGGACGATGATCTGCGTTCGCCACAAAGACCTGCCAAAGGAGATTCAACCATGGCTCGGCTAACCACTATTCGGCTATACGGTGCGCTTGGCGCTCGGTTCGGACGCGTGCATAAACTGGCGGTGCAGACGTCGGCGGAAGCCGTAAAGGCACTTTGCATCAATCTGGACGGGCTGGAAAGCTATCTGATGAATGCCAAAAAGAACGGCATGACGTTTGCGGTGTTTCGCGGCAAGCGCAATATAGGCGTGGAAGATTTCAAAGAGCTGGCGGGGGAAAGCGACATTCGCATCGCGCCGGTGATGGAGGGGGCGAAGAAAGCTGGTCTGTTCCAGACGATCCTAGGTGCGGTCATGATTGTCGCTGGAATTATTGTCACAGGTATGACTTTTGGCGCGGCTGGTGTTATTGGTGCCGGTATGGTTTCTGCAGGTATAGGCATGATGGCCGGAGGTATCTACCAGATGTTGTCACCCCAACCCAAAGGACTACAGGGTCGCGAAGACCCAGACAACAAGCCGAGCTACGCTTTCGGCGGTTCGGTAAACACTCTGGCAATGGGCAATCCGGTTGCCGCACTCTATGGGGAGCGGGAGATCGGCGGGGCAATTATCAGTGCAGGAATCGTTGCAGAAGACATTTAAGTTTCAGCAACATAGCTAGCGGTCATATGCGTAGTGTTATGCTACCGTCATTAGCATTTCACTATGGGTAAACGACAATGCCAGCAGTAAAAATAGTCGCTAAATGGTTGAAAGAGGAAAATGATCCTCGCATGGAATCTACTTTAGAGTTTGTCGCAGCTATTGATTTCAATGGACATATCAAACCTGAACAAAAGGTATATGGCCTAATTACGGGATATGACTACGGTTCTTTACCTCCCGGGGATTATCCTTTCACAGGCGAAAAGAGTGAGCAGGGATGCTTAAAAATGGACTGGGGCCGGGACTACCAGAAATTCAATTCTACAATTAATGTCCTTGGCAGACGACTGAGCCCCGGAGACATCATCACTCATGTGGAAAAACCTGGTATAGAAAATACGTTCGATTACGAGATAAGGTTAGTCACGTATTTTCAGTGATTAGCCACAGCAAAAACCAACCCGCCTCGGCGGGTTTTTTTATGGATGTAATATGGCAACGATTACTGGTGCAAAGGGCGGCAGCCAGAAGCAGCACTCGCCCGTAGAACAGCCCGACTCAGCCCAATCTATGGCGCGTTGTCGTATGTTGCTGGCGCTGGGTGAAGGTGAGTTTGCTGGTGGGCTGGATGCCACGCGTATTTTCTTAGACGGCACTCCGCTGGGCAATGCCGATGGTACGATGAACTTTGAGAACGTTACCTGGGACTTCCGTTCTGGCACTCAGGTTCAGACACCAATCCCCGGATTCCCGGCAGTTGAAAATGAAACCAGCATTGGTGTTTCGCTGACGAAAGTCACCCCATGGACTCGAGCTATCAGCAATACCCAGATCGATGCCGTACTGGTGCGCATTGGTATTCCAGGACTTCAGCAGCAGGAAAATGATGGTGATATCGTTGGTACAACCGTGCAATACCATATTGATCTCGCCGTTGATGGTGGCGCGTATTCTACGGTGATGACCAAAACGGTGACGGAGAAACTCAGCTCTCTCTATGAGCTGACGCACCGTATCAATTTGCCAAAAGCTACAACCGGTTGGCAGATTCGCGTTGTTCGAAATACCGCTGATAGCACCAGCCAGATGCTGCAGAACAAAACCCAGGTGCAGGCAATCACTGAGGTAATCGATGCCCGCCTGCGTTATCCGCACACGGCGCTGCTGTATGTGTCATTCAATGCTAAGTCATTCAGCAATATCCCGAAGATTTCATGTAAGCCGAAGGGAAGGGTAATCCGTATCCCTCAGAACTACGATCCAATTGCTCGTGCGTATAGCGGTACATGGGACGGTACATTCAAATGGGGATGGACGAATAATCCCGCATGGATTTGGTTCGATATTCTGACTGAACCCCGCTTTGGTCTCGGTCGCAGGGTTACGGCAGCGATGCTTGATAAGTGGGAGTTGTATCGTATTGCCCAGCGTTGTGACCAGAAAGTGCCGGATGGCAAGGGGGGCAGCGGTACCGAGCCTCGTTTTATGTTTGACATTTATATTCAGGCTCAGGCCGACGCCTGGCAGGTGATTAAGGACATCGCGGCCGGTTTTAACGGCATGACGTTTTGGGGCAACAACATGTTCAATGTTGTCTCTGATATGCCAGCGGACACATCTAAGCTGCAGATCCTCACCCGTGCTTCGGTCGTCGGTAAGCCAACATATTCCAGCGGCAGTGAAAAGAACCGCTATAGCTCAGCGTTGATTAACTTTAGCGATCCGGATAATCACTATCAGGACCGAACTACAGCAGTAATGTTTCCTGACTTGGTAAAACAGTTCAAATTTAAGCAGACACAACTCACTGCTATCGGATGCACGCGTGAAAGCGAGGCGCAACGCCGCGGAGGGTGGGCAGTCTACTCCAACTCGCTGGACCGCATTATCACTGTTCAGACGGGACTTGATGGCTTCGCTTATGTGCCGGGGACCGTATTTGCGTTTGCAGATGAGCGGCTATCTGGCCGTGTCTATGGTGGACGCGTTACTGAATACAACGCTGCGCTGAAATCTGTAACTACCGACCGGGGCACAAGCGCATTAGCCGGCGATACGCTGATGATTCGTACCCAGGGCGGTACCGTTGAGAGCAGAAGCATTCAGGCGGTTAACGGCCAGCAACTGATACTGGCAACTGCGTTTACCGCTGAACCACTGCCTAATGCCATTTTTGTTATCGATGCAGGCCAGTTGCGCCTCCAGTATTTCCGCGTAACCAATCTGACATTTAATGATGAAGAGAATACTTACAGTATCACTGGTGCAGAGTACAACGGGGCGAAATATGATGCCGTTGATAACAATGCCCGATTGGATACGCCGCCAGTCAGCCTGATACCGACAGGCCTGGTAGGGCAACCGACAAATATCACGATTAGCAGCTACGACTCAGTCCGGCAGGGGCAGCGTATCGCCACACTGGTCGCAGGTTGGGATGCGCCACTGGATAAAAACGGGAAGCCGCAGGCCGATATCGTCGCTTATCAGACACAGTGGAAACGCGGTGATAATGAGTGGATCAATATCCCTGAAACGGGTCTGCGCAATATCGAGGTGCCTGGTATTTTCTCGGGCGATTATCTTGTGCGAGTCCGCGCCATTAACTCTGGAGGCGCGTCCAGTCTGTGGGCATCTTCTGTTCTGACCCATCTTACTGGGCGTACAGGTGATGTGCCGAAACCCGTTGGTCTGCGCACCACTGCCATCAACTGGGGGATTCAGGTTGACTGGTCATTCCCGGCAGATACTGGAGATACTCTCCAGACCGAGTTGCAGTATTCAGTTAATGGCAACGGGGATAACCCTCTGTTGCTTGCCGGAGTTCCGTATCCGCAACATACCTACACTCAACTTGGCTTAAAGGCTGGTGTTGAATTTTGGTATCGCGCTCGCCTGGTCGATCGTATTGGCAACCAGAGTGACTGGACTGACTGGGTTCGTGGCGAATCCAATGCGAATGCGGATGACTACCTTGGGGATATTGCTGACGACTTCCTGACATCAGCCGATGGCGATCGCCTGACGGGCGATATTGATACCAACCTTGAAGGCATTCTGCAGAACGCTCTGGCCAACCACGGAACCGTTGAACATCAGTTTGCACAGTTTGGCGAGGTCCGCGCAGACATTCTGGTGGTGAAAACCACGATCGCCGATGTGGATCAGGCGATGGCGGAAATGTCCACGCAGGTTCAGGCCCAGTTTAATGGCGTGACCGCCGCGCTGGAAGATAAGCTCACCGCTGTCGTTGACGCTACCGGGGCATCTGCGATTTACACACTCAAAACCGGGGTTCGAATTAACGGTGTGATGTATAACGCCGGTATGTCTATCGCGGTACTGGCTGAAGCGGGTAAGCCGGTAGTTACCCGCGTCGGATTTAACGCCAACCAGTTTGTCCTGATGAGTGGCAGCGGCGATACACAATATTCTCCATTCGCGGTGGTTAATGGGCAGGTATTTATCAGCGATGCCTTTATTCAGTACGGGCAGATAACGCTGGCAAAAATTGGTGAGCTGCGGTCCGCTAATTACGTTCAGGGAAAAACAGGGACCATTATGAAATCGGACGGATCGTTTGAGGTTAACGGGGCTGTGGCGGGTGAGGGCGCGTCGAGAATGAGTAATCTCAACTATAGCGTCAAGGACGGGAATGGGGTGCTTCGTGTTCAGCTTGGGAAAATAACAGGGGTGTTCTGATGGCATGGGGTATTCAGACGTGGGATGCAAACGGTGTCAAAAATAACTACGGGATTAAGCCAACGATGGTCCTGGGTAGAGCGACCGTCACAAGTTTTTCTCAGTCAGGCACCTGGTCTTTCGCCATCAGAAGCGGGTATGTTCTTAAATACGTTCAGGCTCCGCTTGAAAACGTTAATACAGGGTTACGACGGAAATTCACTGTAAGCGGAGGAACAATTACGTGCTCCCCGGCGGGTACCGGGCAATATGAGATTAATACGGAGCCAGCCATTGCGGCAGTCCTCGTGTTCTATCAGGAGAAGGCATAATGGCTTATGGGGCATATCTTTCCACTGATGATGGTGTTGAGTTTTTTACGACTGAGACAACATCGATTGCTTTAGACCAGAAACTGACTGCCAGTGGTTCCGGCCAGTTTATAACGGTTAACGCGACAGTAAAGACTGAAGACATTATTCTTCCCTTTTGTGTCACAACGGGCGGCCCGGCATTCTTTGAATATTCCATTACCGGGAATAAAATAACCATATCAGCAAGGCAGACGGTTGGTCTGTATAAAAACATTGGCCTTGAAGTCTATCTGTTTACCACTAAGGCCCAGATACCGCCATCGTGGGGTATGGCCATTTGGGACGCTAATGGCAAATGTGTTCTCACAAATGAAACGAAGATATTAACCGACATAAGACAGATAGGTGTACCGGGGGGGAGTGCTAATAACGGCGCTAATATCAATTATACGCTACCCGGTAAATATGCAATCGTGCCTCAGGCAGCAGGGTATCGGGTTGCGGTCTCATCGTCAGGGACATTACAAACGCCTATAGGCATGTGCTGTTATTATGACGGGAACAACTCAATTATTAGCGCCAGGCTTGGTGAGATCCCTCCCGGCTCCTGGACGCCGAGCGGAGTCGATTTCCACACAACAACGACCGCAATTAAAACGGCCAGTTACGATTAAACCAAATCCCATTAAGAACCCTGCTCCGGCAGGGTTTTTTATTATCTGAATTCAGGAGAAATCAATGTCAGCAGGAACATTAACCCTGACGAGGTAATGACTCCAACTTATTGATAGTGTTTTATGTTCAGATAATGCCCGATGACTTTGTCATGCAGCTCCACCGATTTTGAGAACGACAGCGACTTCCGTCCCAGCCGTGCCAGGTGCTGCCTCAGATTCAGGTTATGCCGCTCAATTCGCTGCGTATATCGCTTGCTGATTACGTGCAGCTTTCCCTTCAGGCGGGATTCATACAGCGGCCAGCCATCCGTCATCCATATCACCACGTCAAAGGGTGACAGCAGGCTCATAAGACGCCCCAGCGTCGCCATAGTGCGTTCACCGAAGACGTGCGCCACAACCGTCTTCCGGAGCCTGTCATACGCGTAAAACAGCCAGCGCTGGCGCGATTTAGCCCCGACATAGCCCCACTGTTCGTCCATTTCCGCGCAGACGATGACGTCACTGCCCGGCTGTATGCGCGAGGTTACCGACTGCGGCCTGAGTTTTTTAAGTGACGTAAAATCGTGTTGAGGCCAACGCCCATAATGCGGGCGGTTGCCCGGCATCCAACGCCATTCATGGCCATATCAATGATTTTCTGGTGCGTACCGGGTTGAGAAGCGGTGTAAGTGAACTGCAGTTGCCATGTTTTACGGCAGTGAGAGCAGAGATAGCGCTGATGTCCGGCGGTGCTTTTGCCGTTACGCACCACCCCGTCAGTAGCTGAACAGGAGGGACAGCTGATAGAAACAGAAGCCACAGGAGCACCTCAAAAACACCATCATACACTAAATCAGTAAGTTGGCAGCATCACCCCCTGACGAATAACTCTGCTGCGGTCGCTGGTAGCGGAACTGCATTTACCACAGAACTGGCGGCCGGTGATTTTATTGTCGTTACGGCCGGTGGCGTTCCGTACACCCTTCCGGTGAAAACCGTCAACAGCAACACATCAGCGACACTGGTGAGTAATTTCACAGGACCAACACAATCAGGTGCGGCCTGGTATGCAGTTCCTCGTATCGCTATGAATCTGGTCACCGCTGCTGCAGTAACACAGGCTGCGGAAGCCCTGCGTGGTCTGAATTATGACAAGCAAAATTGGCAAAGTATTTTCAGTGGCACAGGTAATGTCACGGTGAAATTACCTGACAACACAACCTGGACTGGTCCGGCGTGGGGTAATGTCGCGAAAAAGGGTGACAATAGTGATATTACCAGTTTATCTGGGCTGACGACTGCACTCAGTATAAATCAGGGCGGTACTGGGGCAAAGGCCGCCGCAGACGCTCGCACAAACCTCGGTTTAGGAAGCAGCGCCACGAGGAATGCGTACAGCAGCACAGGATATATGCTTTCTGTCGGCGATTTTGGTGTGGGTTCTGAAACGGAAACGAAACCGACAGAAGCAAGATCTTCATTTATCAGTGACACTAATACGGCAACTTTATGGGCTCCTTCCAATGGTGCAGGCTATCAAAGTTCATACTCCACGAACCGAATCTTTCAGATGTGGATTACCTCAGCTAACTCTATTTTTGGCCGTTATGTTTCGACGAATAACCCACAGGAACCGAAAACCAGCACCCCGTGGACGCAGTACCAGTCCTCAGGTACATCCGATCTTAACTTTAAGGAGGTTACCGGAGATCTCGATTTAAACGAGTCGCTTTCAAATATCGAGGCAATGGATTTTAAAACCTTCTATTACCTTGCTGACGAGGCGAAAACGACTCGTCGGGGCGTCATTGCACAGGAAATTGAGAAGATTGATCCCCAGTACGTCCACTCTGCCGAGCAGTCGGGGAAAATGACGCTCGATTTAAACCCTCTGGTTCTTGATGCGCTGGCTGCTATAAAAGCTCTGGCAAAATTAAATCATGATAAAGACGCTGAGATAGCGAGTATTCGAAAAGAACTTTTGGATCTGAAGGCTGCGATTGGTTAAACAACTGACAGATTGCTGAAGCGTTTGCCTGAGCTTTAAAATGAATACAGATGGGGGCAGGAGAAAGCCTGGGGCTGCTGACACAGCGATCAGAAGGAGATCTGTAGTAATTATCAATAGGCACCTCCAGCTTGATCACTTTCGCACCCATAATTACTGTTTATATATACAGTAATTATGGAGTGCATACTATGCCCCGCCAGTCAGACATTAACCCCGTGTTCGTGAAAGCAATTCAGGTCAACCCGAAAGGTTATCAGTGGTTACGCACTGAGGACTTTATCCGCGAACTGGCGAAGGTTAACTGGCATTTCAGCCAGGCCGATGCCAATAAGTGGATCGCGCGTTATCAGACATTCTTCGTGGACAAGACGCCGGACGACAGCGAGAACCGTCTGTGGATGCTCCGCAATATGGGGAGGGTTCTCTGATGGGCTTCCCGTCACCTGCCAGTGATTACGTTGAAACAAAGATCTCCCTCGATCAGCTGCTTATCAGTCATCCCGCAGCGACTTACTTCATGCGTGCATCACGTTCACATTTCAAGGAAGGGATAATCCAGGGGGCGCTGCTTGTTGTTGATGCGTCACTTTCTCCCTGCGATGGCTCGCTGCTGATATGCGCGATAGACGGGGAATTCAGGATCAAGCGATACCGAACTCACCCTCAGCCCCACCTGATAAATCTGGAGAACGGGAGAAGGGAAGCGCTGCCAGAAGATGGTGATGGCTACAATTCCTCACACGCAATATTCGGGGTGATCACGTACATCATTAATGATGCCAGGAATGCGGAGTTTGATGATTGCCCGGTGATGTGAGCACATCACTGTTAAGTGAAGTATGAAGTGTGGTTACGTGGTTGAGGTTAATTATCATTTCTGTCTGGATTGTTAGACAAACCAATCCCTACCTTTACTGTAGCGAACACCATGATACATAGAGTGACTATTACAGAAGATATCAATGAGAGGCTAGTGATCATAACGCTTCTTAATGTTAGATGGATTCGACTATTAGACTACTACATTGTGGAAAGGTTCCTGGTAATTCTCGCACACTCAATAAAGTAGGTATTGTCGACACCCCGGATGCAAGAATGTAACTCGGTGTGCTATGGATATAGACGACTTGAAGACGTGACTTGTGGGGCATACTTGGGGCAAAAATGTCTGCTTTGGGGCATTTTGGGGCATGGCTGGGACGTTATAACACGTATGAACTTTACCGAATTTCACATAATGTTAATTTTTAATGTGTTGAATATACTAAAGAAAACACATGCTCTTGGGCGTTCTTTAGTGATTTTTAAAATGCCCGCGTCACGCAGTTAAAGTGGCGGGCATACTCTTCAAGGCTGGTGATCCCCAGGCGCACCCACTTCGGATGCGACCACTGCGGCAGGCCGATATAGATCATAACGCTTGCAGGATCTCGTCCACGCTGCGCACGCGTGCAATGCGCGGGAAGATATGCGTCATGCTGCCTTGATGCTGATCGGCACTGGCTGCGCTACAGGCATCTTCGGCAATCACCAGGTTAAAACCCAGTTCCCAGGCGTTACGCGCCGTTGATTCAACGCCGATGTTGGTGGAGATCCCGCATAACACGATAGTGTCAACGCCCCGGCGGCGCAGTTGGAGTTCGAGGTCGGTGCCGTAAAAGGCACCCCACTGGCGTTTGATCACTTCGATGTCACTGGCGTTTTTGCCCAGCGCCGTCGGATAGTCCCACCAGTTTGCAGGGAGTGCTTTAGCCGGTGTCTGGGCATCTACCGGCTGTTTCAGCGCTTCTGCGTAGTCGTCAGACCAGCCGACGCGAACCATCACCACCGGTGAACCGTGAGCTCGGAATTGTGCCGCAAGGCGTGCGGCGTGGGTTACCACGTCGCTTGCCGAATGGGGGCCGCCGGCGAAGGGCAGGATCCCTTCCTGTAGATCAATAACGACAAGGGCGGTGGTTTTAGCGTTCAGTTCCAGCATGGTGGCTCCAGTCAAAAAAGAATTCCGTTACACCTTAATCGCGATTGTGTGTGAAAGGGGCGACAATTTTTGTTATTTTTTGTGAGATTACGCAATACCCGCGTAGGAAACACGCGTACAGTCAGTACCGGACTTATCGTGCGGCAGAATTTCCAGTATAATAGCCGCCTTTTTTCATTCAGTTGTGACATTCAGCTAAAGCTGCGACTTCGTCATCTGCAAGGCAGGTGACAATCCGCCTGCGGCAAAGTTAAGGGATATCTCATGCGTACAGAATATTGCGGACAGCTACGTCTGTCCCACGAGGGGCAGCAGGTGACTCTGTGTGGTTGGGTCAACCGTCGTCGTGATCTTGGTAGCCTGATCTTCATCGATATGCGCGACCGCGAAGGTATCGTGCAGGTATTTTTCGATCCGGACCGTGCGGATGCGTTAAAGCTGGCCTCCGAACTGCGTAATGAGTTCTGCATCCAGGTTACGGGCACCGTGCGTGCGCGTGACGCGAAAAACGTCAACGCCGACATGGCGACCGGCGAAATTGAAGTACTGGCGTCCGATCTGACCATCATCAACCGTTCAGACTCGCTGCCGCTGGACTCTAACCACGTTAACACCGAAGAAGCACGTCTGAAGTATCGCTATCTGGACCTGCGTCGTCCGGAAATGGCGCAGCGTCTGAAAACCCGTGCCAAAATTACCAGCCTGGTGCGTCGTTTTATGGACGATCACGGCTTCCTCGACATCGAAACGCCGATGCTGACCAAAGCGACCCCGGAAGGCGCACGTGACTATCTGGTGCCTTCCCGCGTCCATAAAGGCAAATTCTACGCCCTGCCGCAGTCTCCACAGCTGTTCAAGCAGCTGCTGATGATGTCTGGCTTTGATCGTTACTATCAGATCGTAAAATGCTTCCGTGACGAAGACTTACGCGCTGACCGTCAGCCTGAATTTACCCAGATCGATGTTGAGACCTCCTTCATGACCGCACCGCAGGTGCGCGAAGTGATGGAAGCGTTAGTGCGTACTCTGTGGCTGGAAGTAAAAGGTGTGGATCTGGGTGATTTCCCGATCATGACCTTTGCGGAAGCCGAACGTCGCTACGGCTCTGATAAACCGGACCTGCGTAACCCGATGGAGCTGGTTGACGTTGCTGACCTGCTGAAGTCCGTTGATTTCGCCGTCTTCTCCGGCCCGGCTAACGATGCCAAAGGTCGCGTGGCTGCGCTGCGTGTACCGGGTGGAGCAAGCTTAAGCCGTAAGCAGATCGACGATTACGGTAATTTCATCAAGATCTACGGCGCGAAAGGCCTGGCTTACATTAAGGTCACCGAACGTGCGAAAGGTCTGGAAGGGGTAACCAGCCCAGTTGCTAAGTTCCTGAATGCCGATATCGTTGACGCGATTCTTGAGCGCACCGGCGCACAAGATGGCGACATGATTTTCTTCGGCGCAGACAACAAGAAAGTGGTTGCTGACTCAATGGGCGCACTGCGTCTGAAACTGGGTAAAGATCTGAGCCTGACCGACGAAACCAAATGGGCGCCGCTGTGGGTTATCGACTTCCCAATGTTTGAAGACGACGGTGAAGGTGGCCTGACCGCGATGCACCATCCGTTTACCGCGCCGAAAGACATGACGGCCGCTGAGCTGAAAGCCGCGCCGGAAGAGGCCGTTGCCAATGCGTACGATATGGTCATCAACGGTTACGAAGTGGGCGGCGGTTCCGTGCGTATCCATAACGGCGACATGCAGCAAACCGTGTTTGGTATTCTGGGTATCAACGAGCAAGAACAGCGTGAGAAGTTCGGCTTCCTGCTGGACGCGCTGAAATACGGTACTCCGCCGCACGCTGGCCTGGCGTTTGGTCTGGATCGTCTGACTATGCTGCTGACCGGTACCGATAACATTCGTGACGTTATTGCCTTCCCGAAAACCACGGCTGCAGCGTGCCTGATGACCGAAGCGCCAAGTTTTGCCAACGACGCTGCCCTGGCGGAACTGAGCATTCAGGTTGTGAAGAAGGCCGAGAATAACTGATATGACATACAAACAGCCTGTCTCGGTGTTAGTCGTGATTTATGCAAAGGACACCGGAAGAGTGCTGATGTTACAGCGACGCGACGATCCTGATTTCTGGCAGTCGGTCACCGGCAGCCTTGAAGAGGGTGAAACCGCGTCGCAAGCCGCCATGCGCGAAGTAAAGGAAGAGGTCACCATTGACGTTGCCCGCGAGCAACTGACCTTAATTGACTGTCAGCGCACGGTGGAGTTCGAGATTTTTAGCCATTTACGACATCGCTACGCACCGGGAATCGAACGGAATACGGAATCCTGGTTTTGCCTGGCACTCCCCTCGGAACGAGAGATCGTGTTCACTGAACATCTGACCTATCGTTGGGTTGATGCGGCGGAAGCTGCACAGTTAACCAAATCGTGGAGTAACCGGCAGGCGATTGAAGAATTTGTAATTAACGTCGCCTGAGAAGGCGCGCTTTTTGGAGATATTATTTATGGCAGGTCATAGTAAATGGGCCAACACCAGACACCGTAAAGCAGCGCAGGATTCCAAGCGCGGCAAGATCTTCACCAAAATCATTCGCGAGCTGGTTACGGCCGCTAAGCTTGGTGGTGGCGATCCGGACGCGAACCCGCGCCTGCGTGCGGCTGTCGATAAAGCGCTGTCCAACAACATGACGCGTGACACCCTGAACCGTGCCATCGCGCGCGGTGTGGGCGGTGACGAAGACGCAAACATGGAAACCATCATTTATGAAGGTTACGGTCCTGGCGGGACAGCGGTCATGATTGAATGCCTGTCTGACAACCGTAACCGTACTGTTGCGGAAGTGCGCCATGCGTTCACTAAAACCGGTGGTAACCTGGGCACTGACGGTTCAGTTGCGTACCTGTTTAGCAAAAAAGGTGTTATCTCCTTTGAGCAAGGCGACGAAGACACCATCATGGAAGCCGCGCTGGAAGCTGGTGCTGAAGACGTTGTGACCTATGATGACGGTGCGATTGATGTCTACACCGCATGGGAAGAGATGGGCAAAGTGCGTGATGCACTGGAAGCCGCTGGTCTGAAAGCGGACAGCGCTGAAGTTACGATGATCCCGTCCACCAAAGCGGACATGGATGCAGAAACAGCACCGAAGCTGATGCGTCTGATCGATATGCTGGAAGACTGCGATGACGTGCAGGAAGTTTACCACAACGGCGAAATCTCCGATGAGGTTGCTGCTACGTTAGAATGACGTGGTTGAGCGGTAAAATAACAGGAGATGCGTGATGTCCATTATTCTCGGCATTGACCCGGGCTCGCGCATCACCGGCTATGGCGTGATCCGCCAGGTCGGTCGACAGTTGACCTACCTGGGCAGTGGATGTATTCGTACCAAAGTGGATGATTTACCGTCGCGCCTGAAGCTAATTTATGCCGGCGTGTCGGAAATCATTACCCAGTTTCAGCCAGACTACTTTGCCATTGAGCAAGTATTTATGGCAAAAAACGCCGATTCGGCGCTTAAGCTGGGGCAGGCGCGCGGCGTGGCGATTGTTGCTGCCGTAAACCAGGACCTTCCGGTGTTTGAATATGCGGCACGTCAGGTGAAGCAAACCGTCGTCGGGATAGGCAGTGCGGAGAAAAGTCAGGTGCAGCACATGGTGCGCACATTGCTAAAACTCCCGGCAAATCCCCAGGCCGATGCCGCGGATGCGCTGGCCATCGCCATTACCCACTGCCACGTCAGTCAGAACGCCATGCAAATGAGCGATACCCGGCTGAATTTAGCGCGTGGTCGACTACGTTAATGACAAATGAGGCTGGATATCTATCCAGCCTTTTTTTATGATAGCGCATTACCTTTTTAGCCCTTAACGCAGGAGCGTCACGTGATAGGCAGACTCAGAGGCATCATTCTCGAAAAACAACCCCCGTTGGTTCTTCTGGAAATGGGTGGCGTAGGCTATGAAGTGCATATGCCGATGACCTGTTTTTACGAGCTGCCGGAAGCCGGGCAGGAAGCGATTGTTTTCACCCATTTTGTGGTGCGTGAAGATGCGCAGCTGCTGTACGGGTTTAACAACAAGCAGGAACGCACGCTGTTTAAAGAGCTGATTAAAACCAACGGCGTTGGACCGAAGCTGGCGCTGGCGATCCTCTCCGGCATGTCGGCGCAGCAGTTCGTTAACGCGGTTGAACGTGAAGAGCTCGGGGCGCTGGTGAAACTGCCGGGTATCGGTAAGAAAACCGCTGAGCGCCTGATTGTTGAAATGAAAGACCGCTTTAAAGGCCTGCATGGCGATCTGTTCACACCGGCGGCCGATCTGGTGCTGACGTCACCTGCGGGTCCGGTAACGGATGACGCCGAACAGGAAGCGGTTGCTGCGCTGGTGGCGCTGGGCTATAAACCACAGGAAGCCAGCCGCATGGTGAGCAAAATAGCCCGCCCTGATGCCAGCAGTGAAACCCTGATTCGTGAAGCGCTCCGCGCTGCATTGTGAGGTAAAGGATGATTGAAGCAGACCGCCTGATTTCAGCTGCCAGCACGATACCTGAAGACATTGTGGATCGTGCGATCCGCCCCAAGTTGCTCGATGAGTATATCGGTCAGCCTCAGGTCCGTTCGCAAATGGAAATTTTTATCCAGGCGGCGAAGTTGCGCGGTGATGCCCTCGACCACCTGCTGATCTTTGGTCCCCCGGGTCTTGGAAAAACCACGCTTGCCAATATTGTCGCCAATGAAATGGGCGTAAACCTGCGTACCACCTCCGGCCCGGTGCTGGAAAAAGCGGGTGATTTGGCGGCAATGCTGACGAACCTCGAGCCGCACGACGTGCTGTTTATCGATGAGATCCATCGCTTATCGCCGGTCGTGGAAGAGGTATTGTATCCGGCGATGGAAGACTATCAGCTGGATATCATGATCGGCGAAGGGCCTGCTGCACGTTCGATCAAGATTGACCTGCCGCCGTTTACGCTGATTGGCGCGACAACCCGTGCCGGGTCGTTAACCTCTCCGCTGCGTGACCGTTTTGGTATCGTGCAGCGACTGGAGTTTTATCAGGTTGCCGATCTTCAGCATATTGTAGGGCGCAGTGCGCGTTATATGGGGCTGGAGATGAGCGAGGAGGGCGCGCTGGAAGTTGCTCGCCGTGCGCGCGGAACGCCGCGTATTGCCAACCGTCTGCTGCGTCGCGTGCGTGACTTCGCCGAGGTGAAGCATGATGGCACTATCTCGGCAGACATTGCCGCCCAGGCGCTGGATATGCTCAATGTGGACGCTGAAGGGTTCGATTACATGGACCGTAAGCTGCTGCTGGCGGTGATCGATAAATTCTTCGGTGGGCCGGTAGGGCTGGATAACCTGGCCGCAGCTATTGGTGAAGAGCGTGAAACGATTGAGGACGTGCTGGAGCCATATTTGATCCAGCAGGGCTTCCTGCAGCGTACGCCGCGCGGACGTATGGCGACGGTGCGCGCCTGGAACCATTTCGGTATTACGCCGCCGCAAATGCCTTAAGTTTTTTATGCCGGATGGCAGCTTGCCTAATCCGGCCTACCTGTGAACGTAGGCCTGATACGCGAAGCGCCATCAGGCAACACACTCTTAGCTCGCTTGCTTTTTCATCATGCTGAAAATAAACATCAGCGCGGCACACAGCACCACGGAGGGCCCTGCTGGCGTATCATAGAACGCTGAGAACGTCAGGCCGCCCGTCACCGCTATCATCCCCACGCCCACGGCAACACCGGCCATCTGCTCAGGCGTACGCGCAAAACGGCGTGCGGTGGCAGCAGGAATAATCAGCAGCGACGTAATAATGAGCGCGCCGACAAACTTCATCGCCACACCAATTGTTAACGCAGTGACCAGCATCAGCAGCAGCTTCACGCGTTGCAGCTTCACGCCATCGACAAAGGCGAGATCCGGGCTGATGGTCATTGACAGCAGGTTGCGCCATTGCCAGAAGAGAATGGCTAGCACAATGACAACACCAATGGCGATGGAGATCAGATCTTCCGGCGTCACGGCAAGCAGGTCACCGAACAGATAGGCCATCAAATCCACACGGATATTCGACATCAGGCTGACGACCACCAGGCCCAGTGACAGAGCGCTGTGCGCCATAATGCCGAGCAAGGTGTCTATGGCGAGGTGAGGGCGCTTCTCCAGCCACACCAGACCCGCTGCCAGCATCAGAGTGACTGCGATAACCGCATAGAACGGGTTTACATCTAACAGCAGACCAAAGGCCACACCCAGCAGTGACGCGTGCGCCAGCGTGTCGCCAAAATAAGACATCCGACGCCAGACCACAAACGATCCCAGCGGGCCAGCGGCGCAGGCCAGCATGATCCCGGCTAACCAACCGGGTAATAACAATTCAATCATGAGTGACCATTTCCCCGGCGTAATACGATACGACCCTGTAAATCATGGCGATGATTATGATTGTGACGGTAAATTCCGAGTTGCTCGGCACCGCGTTGCCCGAACATAGAGATAAATTCCGGGTGCATAGAGACCACTTCCGGCGTGCCGGAGCAGCAAATATGGTGGTTGAGGCACAGCACTTCGTCGGTCTTCGCCATCACCAGATGCAAATCATGCGAGACCATCAGTACGGCGCAATCGAGTTCACGGCGAAGCTGGTCGATAAGGTCATACAATGCGACCTGACCATTGACATCCACACCCTGAGTGGGTTCATCCAGCACCAGCAGCTGTGGTTTATTCAGCAATGCGCGAGCCAGCAGGACGCGCTGCGTTTCCCCGCCGGACAGTTTTTGCATCGGCGCATCCATCAGATGTCCGGCCTGAACGCGCTTGAGCGCCGGGAGAATATCGTCCTTCTTTGTATCCGGACGTAAGCGCAAAAAGCGGCTGACCGTCAGGGGCAGCGTGGTATCGAGATACAGTTTTTGCGGGACATAGCCAATCCGCAGCTGTCCGTTACGCTTGATAACGCCTGCATCTGCTGCTACCAGCCCGAGGACAACGCGCACCAGCGTAGACTTCCCGGCACCGTTCGGACCAAGAAGCGTTAAAATTTTGCCGGGCCGTAGTTCAAGCGAAACGTCAGAAAGGACGCGGCGTTGACCATAAGAGACCGAGACATTTTCCAGTGAAACCAAAGTCGTCATATCAATTTTAGTCTTGCAGAAGTTATAGAATGTTATAATATCACATTTCTTACATTCATTACGATGATTGGTCGCATTATGTTACATAAAAATACGCTTCTTTTCGCAGCATTATCCGCTGCTCTTTGGGGGAGTGCAACACAGGCAGCAAATGCCGCCGTCGTTGCCTCGCTTAAGCCGTTAGGGTTTATCGCTTCAGCGATTGCTGATGGGGTTACTGATACCGAGGTTCTCCTGCCTGATGGCGCATCCGAACATGATTACTCATTGCGTCCGTCAGACGTAAAACGCTTACAGGGCGCGGACTTAGTTGTTTGGATTGGCCCCGAAATGGAAGCGTTTATGGAAAAATCTGTCAAGAATATTCCTAACGCGAAACAGGTAACGA
This sequence comes from Citrobacter freundii, assembly GCF_029717145.1. Taxonomy (NCBI): domain Bacteria; kingdom Pseudomonadati; phylum Pseudomonadota; class Gammaproteobacteria; order Enterobacterales; family Enterobacteriaceae; genus Citrobacter; species Citrobacter freundii. Next base: position 1,924,754 of record NZ_CP099222.1, read on the forward strand.
TTGCGCAACTCAATGACGTGAAGCCGTTGCTCATGAAAGGGGGCGACGATGATGATGACGATCATGGACACAATGACGCCCACGGTGAAAAAAGTGACGAACATCACCATCATGGCGACTACAACATGCATCTTTGGCTTTCCCCAGAGATAGCGCGGGCCTCAGCGGTTGCAATCCATGAAAAATTAGTGGAACTTATGCCGCAAAGTCGAGCCAAACTTGACGCCAACCTGAAGGATTTTGAGGCACAATTAGCCGCAACCGATAAGCAGGTAGGTAACGAGCTCGCACCGCTCAAGGGGAAAGGGTATTTCGTTTTTCATGACGCCTACGGCTACTACGAAAAACATTACGGACTAACACCGCTTGGTCACTTTACCGTGAACCCTGAGATTCAACCTGGTGCGCAGCGTTTACATGAAATAAGAACACAGTTGGTTGAGCAAAAAGCAACCTGCGTTTTTGCTGAGCCACAGTTCAGGCCAGCGGTCGTTGAAGCCGTTGCGAGAGGGACATCCGTTCGAATGGGAACGTTGGATCCCCTCGGAACAAACATCAAACTGGGTAAAACAAGCTATTCTGCGTTTCTGAACCAATTAGCCAACCAGTATGCGAGCTGCCTGAAAGGAGATTAATGAGGAAGTGAATACGTGCAACAGATAGCCCGCTCTGTCGCTCTGGCATTTAATAATCTGCCCCGACCCCATCGCGTTATGCTGGGGTCGCTGACCGTTCTTACATTGGCCGTCGCCGTTTGGCGGCCTTACGTTTACCATCCCGATGCTGCACCGATTGTCAAAACCATCGAACTTGAAAAAAGCGAGATTCGTTCTCTGTTGCCTGAGGCCAGTGAACCTATCGATCAGGCTGCTCAGGAAGATGAAGCGATTCCTCAGGATGAACTGGATGACAAAACCTCCGGTGAGGTGGGCGTTCACGAATATGTTGTCTCGACCGGTGATACGCTGAGCAGCATCCTGAACCAGTATGGTATCGATATGGGCGATATCAGCCAGCTTGCCGCCTCGGACAAAGAGTTGCGTAACCTGAAGATTGGCCAACAGCTTTCCTGGACGCTGACCTCTGACGGTGATTTGCAGCGCCTGACCTGGGAAGTTTCTCGCCGTGAAACCCGCACGTACGATCGTACTGCGACGGGCTTCAAAATGAGCAGTGAAATGCAGCAGGGCGACTGGGTTAACAGCCGTATCAAGGGCACCGTCGGCGGCAGTTTCGTCGCCAGCGCCAAAGAGGCCGGGCTGACCAGTTCTGAAATCAGTGCGGTGATTAAGGCTATGCAGTGGCAGATGGACTTCCGCAAACTGAAAAAAGGCGATGAGTTCTCGGTGCTGATGTCTCGCGAGATGTTGGACGGCAAGCGTGAGCAAAGCCAACTGCTGGGCGTTCGTTTGCGCTCTGAAGGTAAAGACTATTATGCGATTCGTGCCGAAGACGGTAAGTTCTATGACCGTAACGGTACCGGGTTGGCGAAAGGGTTTATGCGTTTCCCGACCGCGAAACAGTTCCGCATCTCGTCTAACTTTAATCCGCGTCGCCTGAATCCGGTAACCGGACGTGTGGCACCGCACAAAGGCGTCGACTTCGCGATGCCGCAGGGTACGCCGGTACTGTCGGTAGGTGATGGTGAAGTCGTTGTTGCGAAGCGCAGCGGCGCTGCAGGCTACTATGTCGCGGTGCGTCATGGTCGTACCTACACCACCCGCTACATGCACCTGCGTAAACTGTTAGTCAAACCAGGACAAAAAGTAAAACGCGGCGATCGTATTGCGCTGTCAGGTAACACCGGACGTTCAACTGGACCACACTTGCATTATGAAGTCTGGGTTAACCAGCAGGCCGTGAACCCGTTAACGGCGAAGCTGCCGCGTACAGAAGGGCTGACCGGCTCGGATCGTACCGAGTACCTGGCGCAGGTGAAAGAGGTTCTGCCTCAGTTGCGCTTCGATTAATCAGCATACTGACAAAGCCGGTACGCGATGCGTGCCGGCTTTTTTATTTTGTACGGGGCACGACGCGCCGCTACACTATCAACAGATTTATTTTTCGCGGTACCAGACACTGGAAGAGCATGGAAACGAAAAAAAAGAATATTGAATATATCCCTGAATTTCATAAATCATTCCGCCATCCGCGCTACTGGGGTGCCTGGCTGGGTGTGGCGGCGATAGCAGGGATTGCGTTAACGCCCGCATCGTTTCGCGATCCTGTGCTGGCGAAGCTGGGACGTCTTGCCGGAAGGTTGGGGAAAAGTTCGCGCCGCAGAGCGCTGATTAATTTATCCCTGTGTTTTCCAGAGCGCAGTGAAGCCGAGCGCGAAGCCATCGTCGATGAGATGTTTGCAACAGCTCCGCAGTCGATGGTGATGATGGCAGAGCTTGCCCTGCGTGGCCCGGAGAAAATCCAAAACCGGGTTGACTGGCAAGGTCTGGAGATCATAGAAGAGATGCGGCGCAACGAGGAAAAGGTCATTTTTCTCGTCCCGCACGGTTGGGGTGTCGACATTCCAGCCATGCTGATGGCCTCGCAGGGCCAGAAAATGGCCGCGATGTTCCATAACCAGGGTAATCCTGTTTTTGATTACGTCTGGAACACGGTACGCCGTCGTTTTGGTGGCCGTTTGCATGCGCGTAATGATGGCATCAAACCCTTTATTCAGTCCGTGCGTCAGGGCTATTGGGGATACTATTTGCCGGATCAGGATCATGGTCCCGAGCACAGCGAATTTGTTGATTTTTTTGCCACCTACAAAGCAACATTGCCGGCGATTGGTCGCCTGATGAAGGTTTGCCATGCGCGGGTTGTGCCGCTGTTCCCGGTGTATGACGGAAAAACACATCGCCTGACGATTCAGGTCCGCCCGCCGATGGATGACATCCTGACCGCAGATGACCACACCATTGCCAGACGCATGAATGAAGAGGTGGAGATTTTTGTCGCGCCGCACCTCGAGCAGTACACCTGGATTTTAAAACTGCTGAAAACCCGCAAACCCGGTGAGATTGAGCCGTATAAACGTAAAGATCTCTACCCGAAGAAATAAAAAGAAGAAATAAAAAAAGCCTCTCACTTGAGAGGCTTTCTGTATCAGGTACCACCTGTAGGCCTGATGATCAAAGCAACATCAGGCATTGAGCGAGGTTATTATTCTACGGTCAGAATACGCGTGGTGTTGGTGGAGCCAATGGTGCTCATGACGTCGCCCTGGGTGACAATCACCAGATCGCCAGAAACCAGATAGCCTTTATCACGCAGCAGGTTCACCGCTTCGCTGGCGGCAACCACACCGTCGGTTTCGCTGTCAAAGTGAACCGGAGTAACGCCGCGGTACAGGGAGGTCAGGTTCAGCGTACGCTCATGACGCGACATGGCGAAAATCGGCAGGCCGGAGCTGATACGGGACGTCATCAGCGCGGTACGACCGGATTCTGTCATCGCGATGATGGCGGTGACCCCTTTCAGGTGGTTCGCTGCATACATTGCGGACATGGCAATCGCTTCTTCAACGTTATCAAACTGCACGTCGAGGCGGTGTTTGGAGACATTAATGCTCGGGATTTTTTCCGCGCCCAGGCAGACACGCGCCATGGCGGCAACGGTTTCAGCCGGATACTGGCCTGCGGCGGTTTCTGCTGACAGCATAACGGCGTCGGTGCCGTCGAGTACGGCGTTCGCCACGTCCATCACTTCTGCACGGGTCGGCATCGGGTTGGTGATCATCGACTCCATCATCTGCGTGGCGGTAATGACCGCACGGTTCAGCTGACGCGCACGACGGATCAGGGCTTTCTGAATACCGACCAGCTCCGGATCGCCAATTTCAACGCCCAGGTCGCCACGAGCAACCATCACGACGTCAGAGGCCAGGATGATGTCATCCATTGCATTCTGGTCGCACACGGCTTCTGCACGCTCCACCTTGGCAACAATTTTCGCATCGCAGCCTGCATCGCGCGCCAGACGGCGGGCATAGTTCAGATCTTCGCCGCAGCGCGGGAAGGAGACGGCCAGATAGTCAACGCTGATTTGCGCCGCGGTGATGATGTCAGCTTTGTCTTTTTCGGTCAGTGCTTCTGCAGAGAGACCGCCGCCCAGTTTGTTGATGCCTTTGTTATTGGAAAGCGGGCCACCGACGGTCACTTCGGTGAAGACCTTCATGCCCTGAACTTCCAGTACTTTGAGCTGTACGCGACCATCATCCAGCAGCAGTATGTCGCCCGGCACTACGTCAGCAGGTAGGCCTTTATAGTCAATACCGACTTTTTCTTTATCGCCTTCGCCTTTACCCAGGTTGGCATCTAACAGGAACTTGTCGCCAATATTGAGGAATACTTTGCCTTCTTTGAAGGTTGATACGCGTATTTTAGGTCCCTGCAGGTCACCCAAAATAGCGACATGACGTCCCAGTTTGGCGGCAATTTCACGGACTTTATCCGCCCGCAGTTTGTGATCTTCTGGAGAGCCGTGCGAAAAGTTCATACGTACAACGTTTGCGCCCGCGGCGATAATTTTTTCAAGGTTGTTATCGCGGTCAGTTGCTGGGCCTAACGTGGTAACGATTTTGGTTCTGCGAAGCCTTCTGGACATGTAATACTCCGTTGACTGAAACAACTAGGTGTTGCGTGTGAACATTGATCCGGCCGTTCTGAAACATAACGGTAGAAATGAACGACCCGGATGATAAAAGGGTAGAACATCGTTATTGCTTTTAGCGGTCATCACCCTTGATGAGTAATTCTTTATCAAAACGCGATTCCTTGAGCGCTTCCTTGACACGCTTCAAGTTATCTCTAAATTTTGCACCACGGCGCAAAGTAAATCCTGTAGCCAGCACATCTATCACGGTCAGTTGAGCAAGTCGAGAGACCATAGGCATATAAATGTCAGTATCTTCCGGTACATCCAGGGTAATTGCCAGCGTGGCTTCACGCGCCAGCGGCGTTCCGGGGGAAGTAAGGGCGATCACCATGGCATCGTTTTCCCGCGCCAGCTGCGCCAGTTCAACCAGACTCTTTGTTCTGCCGGTATGTGAAATAAGGACAATGACGTCGTCATCGCTACAATTCATACAGCTCATACGTTGCAGTACAATATCGTCGGAATAGATAACCGGTACGTTAAAGCGGAAAAATTTATTCATGGCGTCGTGCGCCACGGCAGCGGACGAACCCAGACCGAAAAAGGCGATTTTCTTTGCCTGGGTTAATAAATCTACCGCCCGATTGACCGCCGCGTTATCCAGCGACTGACGGACGTGGTCCAGGCTTGCCATGGCAGATTCGAAGATTTTCCCGGTGTAGGACTCGACGCTATCATCCTCATCGACATTACGATTAACATACGGGGTACCATTAGCCAGACTTTGTGCCAAATGCAGTTTAAAATCAGGGAAGCCTCGTGTGTCCATGCTGCGACAGAAGCGATTCACGGTCGGCTCACTGACGTTGGCTTCCAGAGCCAACGTGGCAATACTTGAATGGATAGCCCGGTCAGGTGAGGTCAGAATAACATCGGCGACCTTACGTTCTGACTTGCTCAGATGTTCCAGTTTTAACTGGATTTTTTCCAGCATATTCATGATGTGAGTAGACTCATCGGCCATGGGCAAAAACGATTTCAGCGATATGGGGAAATCGAGCGGTAACTCTGGTAGATATTACCCCTGTGAACCCACATTCGGGGCAAAATGGACAGAAAAGTTGTTGTTTTTTTTCAATACATGATCGGAGTCGGGTTTTCTTACGCCTTCATGGTTATGTAAAAAAGCGACTTTTTTATCCATTTTGCGGCGGTAAACGTCAATAACGCCGCTGTTCACGGTAACAGCACGGCTGGATAAGCGTTTACGGTTCACGGAATCACGTAAAAGCAGTACAGTGCACTGTAATAAAATTACATTCAGTGTCGGGCATGAATACCCGACACTCAACTGAGGAGAATGACATGGCGGTAACGCAAACAGCCCAGGCATGTGACCTGGTCATTTTCGGCGCGAAGGGCGACCTTGCACGTCGAAAATTGCTGCCTTCCCTGTATCAGCTGGAAAAAGCCGGCCAGATTAACCCGGACACCCGCATTATTGGAGTTGGCCGCGCTGACTGGGACAAAGCAGCCTATACCAAGGTTGTACGCGAAGCGCTCGAAACTTTCATGAAAGAAAAAATCGATGAAAGTTTGTGGGAAACCCTCAGTGGTCGTCTGGAGTTTTGTAACCTGGACGTCAATGATACCGCTGCCTTTAGCCGTCTGGGTGACATGCTGGATCAAAAAGCACGTACCACGATTAACTACTTTGCCATGCCGCCAAGCACGTTTGGCGCGATCTGCAAAGGCTTAGGGGAAGCGAAATTGAACGCTAAACCGGCGCGCGTGGTGATGGAAAAGCCGCTGGGAACGTCGCTGGCAACCTCCCGCGAAATTAACGACCAGGTCGGTCAATATTTTGAAGAATGTCAGGTTTACCGTATTGACCACTATCTGGGCAAAGAAACGGTACTAAACCTGCTGGCACTGCGCTTTGCCAACTCCCTGTTTGTGAACAACTGGGATAATCGCACCATCGATCACGTCGAAATTACCGTGGCGGAAGAGGTGGGTATCGAAGGCCGTTGGGGTTATTTTGACCAGGCCGGCCAGATGCGCGACATGATCCAGAACCACCTGCTGCAGATTCTGTGCATGATCGCCATGTCGCCGCCGTCTGATCTGAGCGCCGACAGCATCCGTGATGAGAAAGTGAAGGTCCTGAAATCACTGCGTCGTATCGATCGTACGAACGTGCGTGAAAAAACGGTGCGTGGTCAGTACACCACCGGTTTTGCGCAAGGTAAAAAAGTACCGGGGTACCTGGAAGAAGAGGGTGCGAACAAGAGCAGCAACACCGAAACCTTTGTCGCTATCCGCGTGGATATCGACAACTGGCGCTGGGCGGGCGTGCCGTTTTACCTGCGTACCGGTAAGCGTCTGCCGACCAAATGCTCTGAAGTGGTGGTGTACTTCAAAACGCCTGAACTTAACCTGTTTAAAGAATCCTGGCAGGATCTGCCGCAGAACAAGCTGACCATCCGTTTGCAGCCGGACGAAGGTGTCGATATCCAGGTGCTTAACAAAGTGCCGGGTCTGGACCACAAGCATAATCTGCAGATAACCAAGCTGGATCTGAGCTATTCCGAAACCTTCAATCAAACGCACCTGGCAGATGCCTACGAGCGCTTGCTGTTGGAAACTATGCGCGGCATTCAGGCGCTGTTCGTGCGCCGTGATGAAGTCGAAGAAGCATGGAAGTGGGTGGACTCCATCACCGAAGCCTGGGCGATGGACAACGACGCACCGAAGCCGTATCAGGCTGGGACCTGGGGACCGGTTGCCTCGGTGGCCATGATCACCCGTGACGGTCGTTCCTGGAACGAATTCGAGTAAAATTCCATCTAGCCATTAGGTGTTATTTTACCGGTAACATGATCTAACACAGATTGTAGAATAATTTTTGCACTTTTAAGCCTCGCGTGGATTCACCCGCGGGGCTTTTTTTATTACACTGCCTGAAACGATTTTGCCCCTGAGCTACGGCCAGCAAGCTATTCAGCATGGTGTTACCTTGCTGAAACGCATTGTTAACCCTGATGCTCTGACAGATAAATTTTAGGAGCCTCTATGAATCCGAATTTGTTACGCGTAACACAACGCATCGTTGAACGTTCTCAAAAGACGCGTTCTGCCTACCTCGCCCGTATCGAACAGGCCAAGACGAACACCGTTCATCGTTCGCAGCTGGCGTGCGGGAATCTGGCCCACGGTTTTGCTGCCTGTCAGCCAGAAGATAAAGCATCTCTGAAAAGCATGCTGCGTAACAATATCGCGATCATTACCTCCTATAACGACATGCTTTCTGCGCATCAGCCGTATGAGTATTATCCGGATATCATTCGCAAAGCCTTGCATGCAGCCAATGCGGTAGGCCAGGTTGCGGGTGGCGTGCCGGCGATGTGTGATGGCGTCACTCAGGGACAGGACGGGATGGAGCTTTCCCTGCTGAGCCGCGAAGTGATTGCAATGTCGGCGGCTATTGGCTTGTCTCACAACATGTTCGATGGCGCGCTGTTCCTCGGCGTGTGTGACAAAATTGTCCCGGGGCTGGTGATGGCGGCGCTGTCGTTTGGTCATCTGCCGTCCATCTTTATCCCTTCAGGCCCGATGGCGAGTGGTCTGGCGAACAAAGAAAAAGTCCGTATCCGCCAGCTCTATGCCGAAGGCAAAGTTGACCGTATGGCGCTTCTGGAATCCGAAGCCGCGTCTTATCACGCGCCGGGAACCTGTACTTTCTACGGTACAGCAAACACCAACCAGATGGTGGTGGAGTTTATGGGCATGCAGTTGCCGGGCTCCTCTTTCGTGCATCCTGATGCCCCCCTGCGTGAAGCGCTGACCGCGGCGGCGGCGCGTCAGGTCACACGCCTGACCGGTAACGGTAACGAGTGGATGCCTATCGGTAAAATGATTGATGAAAAAGTGGTGGTGAACGGTATTGTGGCCCTGCTGGCGACCGGGGGGTCCACCAACCATACGATGCACCTGGTGGCGATGGCGCGCGCGGCAGGCATTCTCATCAACTGGGATGACTTCTCCGATCTGTCCGATATCGTGCCGCTGATGGCGCGTCTGTACCCTAACGGTCCGGCTGATATTAACCACTTCCAGGCCGCGGGCGGTGTACCGGTGTTGATGCGTGAGCTGCTCAATGCGGGTCTGCTGCATGAAGATGTCAACACCGTCGCGGGCTTTGGCTTGTCGCGTTATACCCAGGAACCGTGGCTAAACAACGGCGAACTGGACTGGCGAGAAGGGGCTGAGAAGTCGCTGGATAGCAGCGTGATTGCTACCTTTGACCAGCCGTTCTCGCATCATGGCGGCACCAAAGTGCTGAGCGGCAACCTGGGGCGCGCGGTGATGAAAACGTCCGCGGTACCGGTTGAAAACCAGATCATTGAAGCCCCGGCAATTGTCTTTGAGAGTCAGCATGATGTGTTACCGGCCTTTGATGCGGGCCTGCTTGACCGTGACTGCGTGGTGGTCGTTCGCCATCAGGGGCCAAAAGCGAACGGTATGCCAGAATTACATAAACTCATGCCGCCTCTTGGTGTATTATTGGACCGTTGTTTCAAAATTGCGTTAGTTACCGATGGACGACTTTCAGGTGCTTCAGGTAAAGTGCCTTCAGCAATCCATGTAACACCGGAAGCTTATGATGGCGGGCTACTGGCAAAAGTACGCGATGGCGACATCATTCGAGTGAATGGACAGACAGGTGAATTGACGCTGCTGGTCGATGAAGAGGAACTTGCCTCTCGTCAGCCCCACATTCCTGACCTCAGCGCATCGCGGGTAGGAACAGGGCGTGAGATGTTCAGTGCGTTGCGCGAAAAGCTGTCCGGTGCGGAGCAGGGCGCAACCTGTATCGATTTTTAAGACTCATTTTGTAATCAGGCGAGAGAAGAAACTCTGATGAAAAACTGGAAGACAAGTGCAGAAGCAATCCTCACCACTGGCCCGGTTGTACCGGTTATCGTGGTGAATAAACTGGAACACGCGGTGCCGATGGCAAAAGCGCTGGTTGCAGGGGGTGTTCGTGTTCTGGAAGTGACCTTACGTACCGCATGTGCGATGGATGCCATTCGTGCTATCGCCAAAGAAGTGCCGGATGCGATCGTCGGTGCAGGTACCGTACTGAACCCGCAGCAGCTCGCGGAAGTGACGGAAGCTGGTGCGCAGTTTGCTATTAGCCCAGGACTGACCGAGCCTCTGCTGAAAGCGGCAACCGAAGGGACGATTCCTCTGATCCCAGGCATCAGCACCGTTTCTGAACTGATGCTGGGCATGGATTACGGCTTGAAAGAATTCAAATTCTTCCCGGCTGAAGCGAACGGCGGGACAAAAGCGCTGCAGGCGATTGCGGGTCCGTTCTCCCAGGTGCGTTTCTGCCCAACCGGCGGTATTTCTCCGGCCAACTACCGTGACTATCTGGCGCTGAAAAGCGTACTGTGTATCGGCGGCTCCTGGCTGGTTCCAGCGGATGCGCTGGAAGCGGGTGACTACGATCGCATTACCAAACTGGCTCGCGAAGCGGTAGAAGGCGCGAAGCAGTAAATCGTTAAATGCCCGATGGTGCGACTGGAACGCACCATCGGGTTTGTTCACGCCGGGAAATCCCCCTGCTGGCGCGCGACCAGCGTCAGGATCGAGTACAGCGCCACCGCTTGCTGATGCTGATTGAAAATCTCCACTGACCATTCCACTACGCCTGTGGCCTTCTCTTCAGCGCTGCGCTGGCGTTTCACCGTTTTACGTTTGCAGGTCAGGCGTACCTGGATAGTATCGCCCGGTTTTACCGGCTCGATAAAGCGCAGGTTTTCCATGCCGTAGTTGGCGATAACCGGGCCGACGCCCGCGTCAACAAACAGCCCGGCGGCGGCAGAAATCAGGAAGTAACCGTGCACCACGCGCTCGCCAAAAATCGACTCTGCGGCGGCAATTTTGTCCATGTGAGCGTAGAAGTGATCGCCGCTCAGGCAGGCAAAGTTGACGATATCCGCTTCGGTCAGCGTGCGGCGCGGGGTCAGCAGGCTGTCGCCCGGCTGGATCTCTTCAAAATATTTGCGGAACGGGTGGACGCGGTCTTCCGCCACCTGCGCGCCGCGCACCCATTGCTGGCCGATGGCGGCAAGCATCGTCGGGCTGCCCTGAATCGCGGTGCGCTGCATGTAATGCTTCACCGCCCGCAGTCCGCCGAGTTCTTCGCCGCCGCCCGCGCGTCCCGGACCGCCGTGTACCAGCTGCGGTAGCGGGGAACCGTGGCCGGTGGATTCGACAGAAGATTCTTCGTTCAGCACCTGAATACGCCCGTGGGCGCGGGCAGCACCGAGAATAAACGCACGCGCCAGTGCGCCATCTGCCGTCACTAACGTTCCCGCCAGGCTACCTTCACCAGCGCGCGCTAGCTGCATCGCATGCTCGCTATTCTGATACGGCATCAGCGTCGCCACCGGGCCAAATGCTTCAATCGCGTGAACCGCCGCCACTTCATCCGGCTGCGCGCAGAACAGCAGCGTCGGCGGGAAGAATGCCCCGGCGGCCTTGAGATCGGCTTTGCCACCCAGCAGCACGTCACATCCGGCTTCCAGCAGGCGGTTGACGTTATCCTGTACATCCTGACGCTGTTCGCTATTGACCAGCGCGCCCATCTTCACACCTTCCTGCGCCGGGTCGCCGACCACCACTTTTTGCAGACGCGCAATCAGCGCCTCGCTCACCGCTTTCACCTGCGCCTGTGGCACGATAATCCGGCGAATAGCGGTACATTTTTGCCCGGCTTTGGTGGTCATCTCGCGCACCACTTCACGGATAAACAGCGCAAATTCCGGCTGTTCCGGCGTCACATCGTCACCCAGCACGCAGCAGTTCAGCGAGTCCGCTTCCATGGTGAAGGGGACAGACTTCGCCACCAGATTGGGATGCACGCGCAGCTGCTGCCCGGTTTTTGCCGAGCCGGTAAAAGTCACCACGTCCTGATGGTCAAGCTGGTCGAGCAGGTCGCCCGCGCCGCCGCAAATCAGGTTGATCGCGCCGTCCGGCACCAGCCCGCTATCGACAATCGCTTTGACCATCGCCTGAGTTAACTGCGCGGTGGCGGTGGCCGGTTTGATGATCGCGGGCATCCCGGCAAGCCAGGTGGGGGCCAGCTTTTCTAACATGCCCCAGCACGGGAAGTTAAAGGCGTTGATATGCACCGCCACGCCGGATTTTGAGGTCAGCACGTGACGCGCGGCAAAGCCGCCCTGTTTGGACAGCGGGATCAGCTCATCTTCCGGCCACAGGGTATCGTCCGGCAGTTCACGGCTGCCCAGCCCGGCATAGGTGAAGAGGGTGCCGATACCGCCTTCAATATCCACCCAGCTATCCGCACGCGTCGCGCCGGTCTCGGCGGAGATGGCATAGAAATCGGCCTTCAGCTCCAGCAGATGTTTCGCCACCGCTTTCAACATTGCGCTGCGTTCAATAAAGGTCATCGCCTGTAACGCTTTGCCGCCGTGTTCGATGGCGAAGCGGCGCGCCTGCGCCATATCCAGCCCTTCGCTTGTGGCTTCCCACAGCGCTTCGCCGCTGATGGCGTGATGAATGGTGCGGGTACGGCCCCGGCCGGTCTGCCAGGCGCCGGATAAATAGCTGGCTAACTGCTGCATGGTTATTCTCCAGATATGTTACGTAATCTCGCTATAAATAGTTCTTTTCTGAATCATAAAATGCAAGCCTGATTTTAATAATTTGTTAACAATGCGATCGAGGACACTATCCCTGATAGTGATACAAGCCTGTTTATAAAAGGATTACTAAAACCCTTTGCGGTACTCATCACAAAATTCACAAACAAAATTTGTGGTTTTATTTAACTAAGATGTAACTTTTATAAAACAAAGTGATTCGCAAAAATTGATTTGTTGAATTTATCGGAATCATAAGGTGATGACGTGACAGAAGAACATAGCTTTGACCAGCGCATCGCGCAGGATACCGCCATCGAACCGCAGGACTGGATGCCGGATGCCTACCGCAAAACGCTGATTCGCCAGATTGGTCAGCATGCGCATTCGGAAATTGTTGGCATGCTGCCGGAAGGTAACTGGGTAACTCGCGCCCCAACGCTTCGCCGCAAAGCGATTCTGCTGGCGAAAGTGCAGGATGAAGCCGGACATGGCCTGTACCTCTACAGCGCCGCCGAAACCCTCGGCTGCGCCCGTGAAGATCTGTATCAGAAGATGCTCGACGGGCAGATGAAGTACTCCTCCATTTTTAACTATCCAACCCTAACCTGGGCCGATATCGGCGTTATCGGTTGGCTGGTTGATGGTGCTGCGATCGTCAATCAGGTGGCGCTGTGTCGCACCTCCTACGGCCCGTATGCCCGGGCGATGGTCAAAATCTGCAAAGAAGAGAGCTTCCACCAGCGTCAGGGTTTTGAGGCCTGCATGGCGCTTGCCGCGGGCAGCGAAGAACAGCGTCAAATGTTGCAAGACGCCATCAACCGATTCTGGTGGCCAGCGCTGATGATGTTCGGCCCGAGCGATGACAACTCGCCGAACAGCGCCCGCAGCATGGCGTGGAAAATCAAACTGCACTCCAACGACGAATTGCGTCAGCGCTTTGTCGACAACACCGTCCCACAGGTGGAAATCCTCGGCATGCAGGTGCCGGACGCTGACCTGACGCTTGACGAAGCTACCGGTCACTACCGCTACGGCGAAATTGACTGGCAGGAACTTAATGAAGTCATCAACGGGCGTGGCATCTGTAACCACGAACGTCTGGGCGCAAAGCGCAAAGCCTGGGAAGAGGGGGCATGGGTGCGCGAAGCCGCGCTGGCGCATGCCGAAAAACAGCAGGCCCGCAGCGCCGCCTAAGGAGAATAAAGATGAGCAAAACATACTGGCCGTTATACGAAGTGTTTGTCCGCAGCAAACAAGGTTTGTCTCACCGTCACGTCGGCAGCCTGCACGCCGCCGATGACCAGATGGCGCTGGAAAATGCCCGTGATGCCTACACCCGTCGCAGCGAAGGTTGTTCGATTTGGGTGGTGAAGGCGAGCGAAATCGTCGCCTCGCAGCCGGAAGAACGCGGTGCGTTTTTCGACCCCGCAGAGAGCAAAGTTTACCGTCACCCGACGTTCTACACCGTGCCGGATGGCATGGAACATATGTGAGGCAACGATGAATAACCTGAATCCCGTTGCCACCTATGCCCTGCGTCTGGGCGATAACGGCCTGGTGCTGGCCCAGCGTTTAGGCGCGTGGTGCGGTCATGCGCCGGAGCTGGAGATTGACCTGGCGCTGGCCAATATCGGCCTCGACCTGCTGGGTCAGGCGCGTAATTTCCTCAGCTATGCCGCCGAACTCAACGGCAGCGGCGACGAAGATACGCTGGCCTTTGGTCGCGATGAACGCCAGTTCCGCAATTTGCTGCTGGTCGAACAGCCTAACGGCAACTTTGCCGACACCATCGCCCGTCAGTTTTTTATCGACGTCTGGCACGTGGCGCTGTTCAGCCGCCTTATTAACAGCCGCGACGCGCAGCTTGCCGCTATCGCCGCCAAAGGGCTGAAAGAAGTGCGCTATCACCAGCGTTTTAGTCGCGGCTGGCTGGAACGTCTGGGCAACGGCACCGAACACTCGGCAAACCTGATGCAGCAAGCGGTGGACAGCCTGTGGCGCTTCACCGGCGAGCTGTTCCTGGCCGATGAGCTGGAGATCGAGTTAATTGCGCAGGGGATCGCCGTCGATCCGCGTGAACTACAGGCCGAATGGCAGGCGACGGTGCACACCGCGCTGCTCGATTCTGGTTTGCAGATCCCGCAAGAAGCGGCGTTCCGTAGCGGCGGGAAACAGGGGCTGCACAGTGAACATCTGGGGCCGATGCTGGCAGAGATGCAGTACTTGCAACGTGCTTACCCCGGTCAGCAGTGGTAAACGGAGGTCGCTATGCAACATCTTGCCGCCATCGCACCTGCTGAGGTGCACACCGTTTGGGGATTGCTAAGCGCTATCCCCGACCCGGAAGTGCCGGTGCTGACCATTACTGACCTCGGCATGGTGCGCCGCGTGGAACGTCACGGCGACGGCTGGGTGATTGGCTTCACGCCAACCTATTCCGGCTGCCCGGCAACCGAACATCTGTTAGGTGAAATTCGCGCGGTGATGACCGAGCACGGCTACACCCCGGTACACATTGTGTTGCAGCTTGACCCACCGTGGACTACCGACTGGATGAGCCCGGACGCCCGCGAGCGCCTGCGCCAGTACGGCATCAGCCCGCCGCAGGCCCACGCCTGTCACGCCGACGAAATGCCGAAGGATGTGCTCTGTCCACGCTGCGGTAGCACCCACAGCTCGCTGATTAGCGAATTCGGTTCCACGGCCTGCAAAGCGCTGTATCGCTGCGAAAGCTGCCGTGAACCCTTTGATTACTTTAAATGTATTTGAGGTCGCGATGACAACATTTCATTCGCTTACCGTGGCAAATGTTGAGCCGGAAACCCGCGATGCGGTGACCATCACCTTTGCCATACCCGACGCGCTACGCAGCGCCTACGCCTTCCGTCCGGGCCAGCATCTGACGCTGAAAACCCGTCTTGGTGGCGAAGAGTTGCGTCGTTGCTACTCCATTTGTCGCAGTCGCTCACCGGCAGAAATCAGCGTGGCGGTGAAAGCCATCGACGGTGGCCGTTTTTCACGCTTCGCCCAGAGCGATATCCAGCAGGGCATGGAATTCGAGGTGATGGTGCCGCAGGGTCACTTTGGCTACCAGCCACAGGTCGATCGCAGCGCCCACTATCTGGCGATCGCCGCCGGTTCCGGGATCACGCCGATGATGGCGATTATCGAAGCCACGCTGGCGATGGAAAGCGACAGCCGCTTCACCCTGATCTATGGCAACCGCAGCAGCCACAGCATGATGTTCCGTCAGGCGCTGGCCGATCTGAAAGACCGCTATCCGCAGCGTTTACAAGTGATCCATCTGTTCAGCCAGGAGTCGATGGACAGCGACCTGTTACAGGGGCGCATCGACGGCGACAAACTGCGCGCGCTGTCTGAGCATCTGCTCGATTTCAGCCGCTTTGACGACGCCTTTATCTGCGGCCCGTCGGCGATGATGGACGACGCTGAAACCACGCTGCGTGCGCTGGGAATGCCGGAAAAAGCCATTCACCTCGAGCGTTTCAATACGCCGGGGACCAGCGTTAAACGCGCCACCGGCGTACAGGCCGAAGGGCGCACGGTAACGTTGCGTCAGGACGGTCGCGAGCGTCTGATTTCGCTCTCTGCGGAAGATGACAGCATTCTCGATGCCGCGCTGCGACAGGGCGCCGACCTGCCGTTCGCCTGCAAAGGCGGCGTCTGCGCCACCTGCAAATGCAAAGTGGTGCGCGGCGAAGTGGCGATGGCCGCCAACTACAGCCTCGAAGCCGACGAACTGGCAGCGGGCTATGTGCTGAGCTGTCAGGCGCTGCCGACCAGCGGCGATGTGGTGGTCGACTTTGATGCGCGGGGGATGGCATGAGCGAACTCCTTATTACCCGTCACGACCGCGTTTTACAGCTGACGCTGAACCGTCCGCAGGCGCGTAATGCGCTGAATAACGCGCTGCTGACCCAGCTTGCCGAGGCGCTGGAAAGCGCGGCGGCGGACGAGAGTATTAGCGTCTGCGTGATTAGCGGTAATACCCGTTATTTCGCGGCAGGTGCAGACCTTAACGAAATGGCAGAAAAAGATTTGCCCGCCACCTTTGATGATATTCGCCCGCGCTTATGGGCGCGTATCGATGCTTTCAATAAGCCGCTGATTGCGGTAGTCAACGGCTACGCGCTGGGCGCGGGCTGCGAGCTGGCGCTGCTGAGCGACCTGGTGATCGCCGGGGACAACGCCCGCTTTGGTCTGCCGGAAATCACCCTTGGCACCATGCCGGGCGCGGGCGGTACCCAGCGTTTGATTCGCAGCGTCGGGAAAGCGCTGGCCAGCCGCATGGTGCTCAGCGGTGAAAGCATTGATGCCCAGCGGGCACAGCAGGCGGGGCTGGTCAGCGATATCCACCCAGCCAACCTTTCTGACGAATACGCGCTGAAACTGGCGACGACGATTGCCCGTCACTCACCGCTGGCGCTGCGTGCCGCCAAACAGTCGTTACGTCTGGCACAGGAGGTCAGTTTGCAGGCCGGGCTAACCCAGGAGCGCCAGCTGTTTACGCTGCTCAGCGCCACCGAAGACCGTCGCGAAGGCATCGCTGCCTTTTTAGAAAAACGCACCCCAGCCTTCAAAGGACGTTAACCGTGGACGCATTCATTCTTAGCGATATCGACCAGGGCGTGATGACCATCACCATGAACCGCCCGGACCGACTCAACAGCTTTAACGACGCCATGCACCAGCAGTTGTCCGAATGCCTGAAACAGGCCGAGCGCGACGAGACCATTCGCTGCCTGCTGATCACCGGTGCCGGGCGCGGTTTTTGTGCCGGACAGGATCTGAACGATCGTAACGTTGACCCAAGCGGCCCCGCGCCGGATTTAGGCATGTCGGTGGAGCGTTTTTATAACCCGCTGGTGCGCCGCTTAGCCGCGCTGCCCAAGCCGGTGATTTGTGCGGTCAACGGCGTAGCGGCAGGTGCCGGTGCCACGCTGGCGCTGGGCTGCGATATCGTGCTGGCGGCGCGTTCTGCGAAATTTGTAATGGCTTTCAGCAAACTCGGTCTGGTACCGGACTGCGGTGGAAGCTGGGTATTACCGCGCGTCACCACCCGCGCCCGCGCGATGGGGTTGATGCTGCTGGGCGACAGCTTGAGCGCAGAACAAGCCGCGCAGTGGGGCATGATCTGGCAACTGGTGGATGACGCAGAGCTTAAAGACACCAGCCTGACGCTGGCGCGCCATCTGGCTTCCCAGCCCACCTACGGCTTGGGGCTCATCAAGAAAGCGTTGCAACTGGCGGAAACCAACTCCCTGGATGACCAGCTTGACGTTGAGCGCGATTTCCAGCGCCTCGCCGGGCGCAGCGACGACTACCGCGAGGGCGTCAGCGCCTTCCTTGGCAAACGTCCTCCACAGTTCAGCGGGAAATAAGCCATGACGCAAACACTCCACACCGTCGCCGTGATTGGCGGCGGCACCATGGGCGCAGGTATCGTTGAAGTCGCTGCCAGCGCCGGACATTCGGTGCTGCTGTATGACATTTCCGCCGACGCGATTACTCGCGCCATCGACGGTATTGCCCAGCGTCTGGATTCCCGCATCAGTCGTGGGAAAATCAGCGCCGAGCAAGCGCAGATGCTGCTGGCTCGCATTACGCCCGCCACCGAGCTGAATCAACTTTCCGACGCACAGCTGGTGATTGAAGCCGCGTCCGAGCGCCTTGATATCAAACAGGCTCTGTTCAGCCAGCTGGCGGAGATCTGCTCCCCGTCGACGTTGCTGACCAGCAATACCTCGTCGATTTCCATTACCGCCATTGCCGCTGGCATTAAACACCCCGAGCGCGTAGCGGGTCTGCATTTCTTTAACCCGGCACCGGTGATGAAGCTAGTCGAAGTGGTCAGCGGTCTGGCGACCTCAGCCGAAGTGGTTGAGCAACTGTGCCAGTGCGTAAGCGCCTGGGGTAAACAACCGGTGCGCTGCCGTTCAACGCCGGGCTTTATCGTCAACCGCGTGGCGCGTCCGTTTTACGCCGAAGCCTGGCGAGCGCTGGAAGAGCAGGTGGCGACGCCTGACGTGATTGACGCCGCATTACGTGACGGCGGCGGGTTCCCGATGGGGCCGCTGGCGCTGACCGACCTTATCGGCCAGGACGTCAATTTTGCGGTGACCTGTTCGGTGTTTAACGCCTTCTGGCAGGACCGACGTTTTCTGCCGTCGCTGCTGCAACAGGAGCTGGCTATTGCCGGGCGTCTGGGCAAGAAGAGTGGTCACGGTGTTTATCGCTGGCCTGTTGAAGCTCCGCCGGAACTGGCGCTGGCTGCGGTGCCAGCGCAATGCGGCGCAAAAAACATTAAGCGTGACGTTGTCACTGAATTAGACGATGTGCTGCTGCTGGAAACCACGGGTGAAACCGCGCTGGCCTTAAGCGTCCAGCATAATCGCCCGGTGGTGGTGTACGACTACGCGGCGGGCGGCACGGTGGTGCTGGCGAGTGCCGCCACCAATTCTCAAGCCGCCACCGATAAAGCGGTTTATTTCTTCCAGCAGCAGGGCAAAAAAGTGCTGCGCATTGCCGACTACCCCGGGCTTCTGGTGTGGCGCACGGTGGCGATGCTGGCGAACGAAGCGCTGGACGCGCTGCAAAAAGGCGTTGCCAGCGCCGAGGATATCGATACCGCCATGCGTCTGGGCGTCAACTACCCGCACGGCCCGATTGGCTGGGGGGAATCACTGGGTTGGGGGCGCGTCCTACGTTTGCTGGAAAACCTGCAACAGCACTACGGCGAAGAACGCTATCGCCCGAGTGCGCTGCTGCGCGAAAAAGCGCTACTGGAGATGCGTCATGAGTAATGAAGCCTGGCGAAACGCCCGCGCCATGTATGAGAACGATACCTGCGCGAAAACGCTGGGTATCAAGATTATCGAAATGGACGAAGGCTACGCGCAGATGACCATGGCGGTGTCACCGAACATGTTGAACGGCCATCAAACCTGCCACGGTGGACAACTGTTTTCGCTGGCAGATACCGCATTCGCCTACGCCTGCAACAGCCAGGGGCTGGCGGCGGTGGCCTCTGCCGCCAGTATTGATTTCCTGCGTCCGGCCTTTGTTGGTGAGCTGCTGACCGCCACCGCGCGGATGAAGCAGCAGGGCAAGCTGACCGGCGTCTATGACATTGAAATTATCAACCAGCAGCAAAAAATCGTGGCCCTGTTTCGCGGCAAATCGCACCGCATCGGCGGCACTATTACAGGAGAAGTCTAATGCGTGACGCGTTTATTTGTGACGGCATTCGTACCCCGATTGGTCGCTACGGCGGTGCGCTAGCGGGCGTTCGCGCCGACGATCTGGCGGCCATTCCGCTGCGGGAATTACTCAACCGGAATCCGAAGTTGGATGCCAGCGCCATCGACGATGTGATCTTCGGCTGCGCCAATCAGGCGGGGGAAGATAACCGTAACGTGGCGCATATGGCGACGCTGCTGGCGGGTTATCCGCACTCTGTGGCGGGCACCACCATCAACCGATTGTGTGGTTCCGGGCTGGACGCGATTGGCTTTGCCGCTCGGGCGATTAAAGCCGGTGATGCGGATCTGCTGATTGCCGGTGGCGTGGAATCCATGTCCCGCGCGCCGTTTGTGATGGGCAAAGCCACCTCGCCGTTTCAGCGTCAGGCGGAGATGTTTGATACCACTATCGGCTGGCGTTTTGTGAACCCGCTCATGCAGCAACAATTTGGAACTGACAGCATGCCGGAAACGGCGGAGAATGTAGCTGAATTGTTAAATATCAGCCGCGAAGACCAGGACGCCTTTGCTTATCGCAGCCAGCAGCGCACGGCACAAGCTCAGCGCGACGGCATTCTGGCGCAGGAAATTGTGCCAGTGCAGATTATTGGCAAGAAGGGCGTGGTCAGCGCGGTGCGTGATGATGAACATCCGCGTGCGGAAACCACCCTCGAACAACTCTCTTCACTGAAAACCCCGTTCCGTAAAGGCGGCGTAATTACCGCCGGGAACGCCTCCGGCGTGAACGACGGTGCGGCGGCGATGATTATTGCCAGCGCAGAACAGGCAAAGGCGCAGGGGCTGACGCCGCGAGCACGCATCGTAGCGATGGCGACGGCGGGCGTGGAGCCGAAGTTTATGGGGCTGGGGCCGGTACCGGCAGTGCGTAAAGTGCTGGAGCGTGCCGGGCTGAATATTAACGATATGGATGTGATTGAGTTGAACGAAGCCTTTGCCGCTCAGGCGCTGGGCGTGATGCGCCAGCTCGGTCTGGCGGATGACGCTGAACACGTGAATCCCAACGGTGGCGCCATCGCCTTAGGTCACCCGTTGGGAATGAGCGGCGTGCGCTTAGCGCTGGCGGCAACGTTGGAACTGGAACGACGCAATGGACGCTATGCGCTGTGTACGATGTGTATTGGCGTGGGCCAGGGTATCGCCCTGATCCTCGAGCGAGTGTGAGCTAATTGACCTGCGGATACCCTACAAAATGACAACAACATTAGATCCGATTGAAACTGCATCGCGTGACGAATTACAGGCTCTGCAAACCGAACGTCTGAAGTGGACGTTAAAACACGCCTATGAAAATGTGCCGATGTATCGCCGTAAGTTCGATGCGGCGGGCGTTCATCCGGATGATTTCCGTGAGCTGAGTGACCTAAGCAAGTTTCCCTGCACCACCAAGCAGGACCTACGTGATAACTATCCGTTCGACACCTTCGCGGTGCCGATGGAGCAGGTGGTGCGTATCCATGCGTCGTCTGGCACCACCGGCAAACCGACCGTCGTCGGCTATACGCAAAACGACATCGACACCTGGGCCAATATTGTTGCGCGCTCTCTGCGTGCGGCGGGCGGCACGGCGAAAGACAAAATCCACGTCGCCTACGGCTATGGCCTGTTTACCGGCGGCCTGGGCGCGCATTACGGCGCGGAACGTTTAGGGGCCACGGTGATCCCGATGTCCGGCGGACAAACTGAGAAACAGGCGCAGCTGATTCGTGATTTCAAGCCTGACATGATCATGGTGACGCCGTCTTACTGCCTGAACCTGATTGAAGAACTCGAACGCCAGATGGGCGGCGACGCGCGCGGCTGCTCGCTGCGTACCGGCGTGTTTGGCGCCGAGCCGTGGACGGCGGGAATGCGCGCCGAAATTGAACGTCGCCTCGGCATTACCGCGCTGGATATTTACGGCTTGTCTGAAGTGATGGGGCCGGGCGTGGCGATGGAATGTATTGAAACCGGCGACGGCCCGACTATCTGGGAAGATCATTTCTTCCCGGAAGTGGTTAACCCGGAAGACGGCACGCCGCTGGCCGACGGCGAGCACGGCGAACTGCTGTTCACCACCCTGACCAAAGAAGCGCTGCCGGTGATCCGCTATCGCACCCGCGACCTGACGCGCCTGCTGCCGGGCACCGCCCGTACCATGCGTCGGATGGATCGCATCAGCGGGCGCAGCGATGACATGCTGATTATTCGCGGCGTTAACGTCTTCCCATCGCAGCTGGAAGAAGAGATCCTCAAGATTGAACATCTGGCGCCGCATTACCAGCTGGAAGTGGATCGTCGCGGGCATCTTGATTCACTTTCCGTGCGCGTGGAGCTAAAAGAGAGTGGTCTGGCGCTGAGTCACGAGCAGCGCTGCCAGATTTGCCACCATCTGCGTCACCGTATTAAGTCGATGGTTGGGATCTCTACCGACGTCAGCATCGTTAACTGCGGCAGCATTCCACGCTCCGAAGGCAAAGCGTGCCGGGTGTTTGATTTGCGTAAAGTCGCAGCAAACGGTTAAGACCCGTAGGCCTGATACGCGCAGCGCCATCAGGCGAAAGCGCACAGATTGCCGGATGGCGGCGTTGCCTTATCCGGCCTACCAATTCCCGCCGTTTCGCGGAATTATTCCTGTGCTATGATTCAAAAAGGATATAAATAACAACATAATGAATCATATGGACAAACTCGACAGCTTTATTCAGCAGGCGGTGACCGCGATGCCCATTAGCGGCACCTCGCTTATCGCTTCGTTATACGGTGACTGCTTATCCCAGCGCGGCGGCGAAGTGTGGCTCGGCAGCGTGGCGGCACTGCTTGAAGGACTCGGCTTTGGTGAACGCTTTGTGCGCACCGCGCTGTTTCGCCTTAATAAAGAAGAGTGGCTGGACGTGGTGCGCATTGGCCGCCGCAGCTTCTACCGGCTGAGCGATAAAGGGTTACGCCTGACACGACGCGCCGAAAGCAAAATTTATCGCGCCAGTGCCCCGGAATGGGACGGCACCTGGCTGTTGTTACTTTCTGAAGGGCTAGAAAAAAATACCCTTAATGAAGTTAAAAAGCAGCTGATTTGGCAGGGGTTCGGCGTCCTTGCGCCAAGCCTGCTGGCCTCGCCGTCGCAAAAGCTGGCGGATGTGCAGTCGCTACTACACGAAGCGGGTGTGGCGGAAAATGTGATTGTATTTGAAGCACATTCACCGCTGGCCATTTCCCGCGCTGCGCTGCGTGAGCGTGTGGAAGAGTGCTGGCAGTTGACCGAACAAAACGCCATGTACGAGGCGTTTATCACCCTGTTCCGCCCGCTGTTGCCGCTGCTGCGTGACGCCGAGGCGGATGAGCTGACGCCGGAACGCTGCTTCCAGATCCGTCTGCTGCTGATCCATTTCTATCGTCGGGTGGTACTGAAAGATCCGCTGTTACCAGAGGAACTGCTGCCCGCCCACTGGCTGGGTCAGACCGCACGCCAGCTGTGTATCAATATCTATCAACGCGTCGCGCCCGGTGCTCAGGCTTTTGTCAGTGAAAAAGGCGAAAGTTCAGTGGGCGAACTGCCCGCGCCGGGGCCGCTCTATTATCAACGCTTTGGTGGATTAGCCGAGGCGTAACAGGAGAAGCCATGCCGATTTACCAGATGGACGGAATGATCCCCGTCGTACCTAACGAAAGCTATGTTCATCCAACCGCCGTACTGATTGGCGATGTGATCCTCGGCAAAGGGGTTTACGTGGGGCCTAACGCTAGCCTGCGCGGCGATTTTGGTCGTATCGTGGTGAAAGATGGCGCGAATATTCAAGATAACTGCGTAATGCACGGTTTCCCGGGCCAGGACACTGTGGTGGAAGAAGACGGGCATATCGGCCACGGTGCCATTCTGCACGGTTGCGTAATTGGCCGTAATGCGCTGGTCGGTATGAGCGCGGTGATTATCGATGGGGCGACCATTGGTGAAAACAGTATTGTCGGCGCGTCGGCGTTTGTGAAAGCCCGGGCTGAGATGCCCGCCAACCATCTGATTGTCGGTAGTCCGGCAAAAGCGATTCGCACCCTAACCGAGCAAGAACTGACGTGGAAGAAGCAGGGCACCCGTGAATATCAGGTACTGGTGGAACGCTGTCAGCACACGCTTTCTGAAGTGCAACCGCTGACCGAAGCGGAGCCCGACCGTAAGCGGCTGGAGTTTGATGAAGATCTGAAGCCGAAATTAGCGAGTTAGCTCGGGGCAAGCGGGCGTCGGGTTACCGGCGTTGTCATCGGGGTGACAACGCCGGGCACAATGTTCTTATCAGAACTGATAGCTGGCGGTGACGCTGACGTTACGCGGTTCACCATAGACGATAGAGCCGTCAATGTTGGTGTCGTAAGTCTTATCGAACAGGTTGTTCAGGTTGCCCTGCAGGGAGAAGTTTTTTGTCACCTGGTAACGGGTGAATAAATCTACCAATGCGTAGCTACCCTGTTCGGCACGGAACGTCCCGTACGGCGTCACGGTATCGCTGTAAACGCGATTCTGCCAGTTAACACCACCGCCGACGGTCAGCTCCGGTATCGCTGGCAGACGATAACGGGTGAACAGTTTCACCGTAGTACGTGGCAGGTTTGGGTTCACCGCCTTGCCTTCGTTATCTTCGGCAACGTAGCGCGTTGCGCCAAACGTCATCTGCCAGTTATCGGTGATTGCACCGTTCACTTCGAATTCAACCCCTTTGCTGACCGTACCATTGCTCGACTTATAGGCTGTTTCGCCATTGCTGCCGGCAATTGGCGTACCGGTAGACTGTGCCAGGTTATCCTGCTCGATACGGAATACCGCAAGGGTGGTGGTCAGGCGACTGTTCATCCAGTCCGACTTTAACCCCATCTCATAGTTGTTACCGGTGATCGGAGAGAGGTATTTACCCGAGCTGTCACGTTTGTTCTGTGGCTGGAAGATAGAGGTATAGCTGGCGTAAGTTGACCAGTTGTCATCAATGTCATACACCAGACCGGCATACGGTGTGGTGTGATTTTTTTCCATGCTGTAGGTCAGAGTGTCGAT
Source organism: Citrobacter freundii (assembly GCF_029717145.1). Classification (NCBI taxonomy): domain Bacteria; kingdom Pseudomonadati; phylum Pseudomonadota; class Gammaproteobacteria; order Enterobacterales; family Enterobacteriaceae; genus Citrobacter; species Citrobacter freundii. The sequence continues at coordinate 1,949,326 of NZ_CP099222.1, forward strand.
ACGCCAGTTGGTATAACGCGCGCCGAGGATCAAGTGCAGCGGGTCGGCCAGCGAAACACGCGTCGCCGCGTAGAGCGATTTCATGTGGGTGGTATCGTCCTGGGCCAGCGATTGTGGACGCCAGTTAGTCTCAGGAATATTACCGTCGAAGTTATTGAAATTCCCCACTTCGTTCGGATACACGTTATCCCAGGCATTGACATAACGGTTGTTTTGTTTGCTGTAGCTGCCGCCGAGCATCAGGTTATGTTGACGACCAAACAGGTCGTAGCCACCGTCGGCGAACAGATCAACCGCATCGATCTTACGCTTGCCGCTGTTCCACCCCGTGCCGCCGACGTTGTCGAAGCCAGGTCCATAATTAGCATAAGGGCCGACCAGCATACCGGTGTTTTTGTCGACATAGGCATCGATGTACATTGTTTTGCTGTCGAACTTAACCTCAGAGTGGGTAGCGTTCAGGGTTGTCTGCCAGGTATCGGCAAAACGCTGTTTCAGCGTGACAAAGACTTTGTTGATGTCTTTGTCATTGTAGGCCCAGTCCGGAGCCGTGCTGCGTGAACGATCATAGCTGTTTTTGCTGCCGTCGGTATTCCAGCGCGGCAGGCCACCCCAGGTTGGGCTGTTAACGTCAATACGCTGGTATTCATAACCGGCAGACAGGCTGGTGGTGTCACCCAGATCCGCATCGACAATCCCGGAGAAGAACATTTTTTCGCTGTTGTAGCGGTCAAGCCAGGAGTCGTTATTCTGATATCCGGCGACGATGCGGGCGCGCACATTGCCATCTTCGGTTAACGGACTCTGTAAATCAGTGACATAGCGCTGTTTATTCCAGCTGCCGTATTCTGCCGACACATTACCGGTGAACTCGCGGCTGGTGGCGTGTTTACGAATCATGTTAATGGAGGCCGAAGGATTGCCCGTTCCGGTCATCAAACCGTTCGATCCGCGCACCACTTCTACGCGTTCAAACAAGGCGGTGTCGGAAAGTGCATCGCCGAGGTTCCAGCGGGATTCAAAATAGGTCGGGATCCCGTCGACCATATAGTTATCAATCTCAAAGCCGCGGGAAAAATAGCTGTTACGATCGGAGTCAGCCTGGCTTTTACTGATACCGAGCGTGTTGTCCATCACATCACCGAGAGTCTGTAACTGCTGATCTTCCATGCGCTGCTGGCTAACGATAGTGACCGACTGAGGTATATCGCGCTGGGTCATCTGCATTTTGGTGCCCGCTGTCGTCGACTTCACGCTGTAATCCTGTTCTTCGCCGGATGCCGAGTCTGCGGTGGCTGAACCATCAACGATCACCGTATCTTCGTTGGCGGCGAAGCCTGAAGCGGGAATAAAAGCCATGGCAATACAGACAGCAAGCAAGGAAGGGGCGAGAGCGGGTTGACGCTGAGAATCCCGGTTGTATGTTGTGAAAGACATCAATAAGTCCTTGATAATTATTAATATTAAGTTCTAATCACCGTTGCGGGTGATGAACCCTTTTGTTGTTAACTATTAAATTTGTATGTAAATGCAAATGCGAAATATACGCATTCATATTCAACGTGTAAACAGATGCTACAGAGATAAATGAAATATTGTTTCAGTACTATGTTTGAGCAATAGCGGCGGTAAATGGTTATAAGAACAGCGAAGGGGGAGCTTTTTGCTTAAAAAATCGGGGGTTAAAGTTGAAAGAGCGTGAGTAACTCGCTCATACTCTATACTCGCAGAGTCGCTCGGCGTAGCATGGCACAACGCATGGGCTGTTAATGAAAAAGGAAAACGTCGTGGCAGAAGAAACTATATTCAGCAAAATTATTCGTCGTGAAATTCCCTCAGACATCGTGTATCAGGACGAACTGGTAACCGCGTTTCGTGATATTTCACCTCAGGCACCCACGCATATCCTGATCATTCCCAACGTTTTGATCCCAACCGTTAACGATGTAACGGCAGAACATGAACAGGCGTTGGGCCGAATGATCACCGTGGCGGCCAAAATCGCCGAGCAGGAAGGTATTGCCGAAGATGGCTACCGTTTGATCATGAATACCAATCGCCACGGTGGACAAGAGGTGTATCACATCCACATGCATCTGCTAGGGGGCCGTGTGTTGGGGCCAATGCTTGCACATAAAGGTCTATGATAATGACCAGAGGATGCATCGCGCTGACGCTGGGCTTACTGTTGCTGGCTGGCTGTCGTTCACACCCCGAAATTCCGGTCAGTGATGAACAGTCTCTGGTGATGGAATCAACAATACTGGCCGCGGGTATAACAGCAGAACAACCTGCGTTAACCACGTCTGATATTCAGCCTTCGGCATCCTCACGACTCTATAACGAAAGGCAAGAACCCGTCACCGTTCATTATCGGTTTTACTGGTATGACGCCAGAGGGCTGGAAATGCACCCTCTGGAGGCGCCACGTAGCGTTACGATTCCGGCACGTTCGTCGGTGACATTGTATGGCAGCGCCAATTTTCTGGGGGCGCACAAGGTTAGACTTTATCTTTATTTGTAAGAGGTGAATCTTGATGATCAAATTGAATCGCTACGCCGTGGTTGCTGCGCTGGCGATATTTCTCTCTGGTTGTGTGGCGCAACGTGAGCCTGCACCGGTAGATGAAGTAAAACCGGTACCGGAACAGCCCGCGCAGCCGCAACAGCCTGTGCCGGTTGTACCTACAGTGCCGACCATTCCGCAGCAGCCGGGTCCGATTGAACATGAGGATCAAACGGCGCAGCCCGCTCCGCGAGTACGTCATTATGACTGGAACGGGGCGATGCAGCCGATGGTGGGCAAAATGCTGCAGGCGGATGGCGTAAAAGCCGGGGGCGTTCTGCTGGTCGACAGCGTGAACAACCGCACTAACGGTTCACTTAATGCAGGGGAAGCCACCGAGACGCTGCGCAATGCGCTGGCGAATAACGGGAAATTTACCCTGGTTTCGGCGCAGCAACTGGCGATAGCGAAGCAGCAACTCGGTTTATCACCGCACGACAGCTTAGGCACGCGCAGCAAAGCGATTGGCATTGCCCGTAACGTCGGTGCCCAGTATGTGCTGTATTCCAGCGCATCCGGTAACGTCAATACGCCATCACTGCAAATGCAATTAATGCTGGTACAAACGGGTGAGATAATCTGGTCAGGTAAAGGTGCCGTTCAGCAACAATAAGCCATTGACGCGCGATGAGGTGTTGTCGCGCTATTTCCCGCAGTATCGTCCCGTCGCAGCTGGTAAGCTTGGCTTGAGCGGCGGGAGCTGCGTCATTGAACATCATTCCCATCGCCTCGTACTGCGCCGTCATCACGATCCTGACGCGCCAGAGTCGCATTTTTTACGCCACTATCATGCGCTAAAACGCCTGCCGGACAGTCTGGCTCCTGAACCTCGTTTTTATACGCGTGGGTGGATGGCCATCGACTATTTTCACGGTAAGGTCGATTCCAGATTACCGGAAGCCGACGAACTCGCGCGCTTACTGTATCATCTTCACCAACAACCCCATTTTGGCTGGCGAGTGAGTCTGCTGCCGTTGCTGGAACAGTACTGGCAGTGTTGTGATCCGACGCGTCGCACATCGTGCTGGTTACGTGTGCTAAAGCGTCTGAGAAAACGACGGGAGCCTCATCCCTTGCGTTTGGGGCCTTTGCATATGGATGTCCACGGCGACAACATTGTGCATACGGCGTCAGGTCTGCGGTTGATTGACTGGGAGTATGCCGGGGACGGCGATATCGCCCTCGAGCTGGCGGCAGTGTGGGTCGCTGACGAGTCGCAACATCGCGAGTTGGTTAACGCCTATGCCCGCCATGCGCATATTGACCCAAACGTTTTGTGGCGGCAGATCAGACAGTGGCAACCCTGGATACTGATGCTGAAGGCGGGGTGGTTTGAGTATCGCTGGCAACAGACTGGCGATCGACAATTTATCAGGCTGGCCGATGACACCTGGCGGCAGCTAACCATGAAAGGATAAGGAGAGCAGTGTGGGTCCAGTAATGTTGGATGTTGAAGGGTATGAGCTGGACGCGGAAGAGCGTGAGATTTTGGCGCACCCGTTGGTGGGTGGTTTAATCCTCTTTACCCGCAATTACCACGACCCGGAACAGTTACGTGAATTAGTGCGTCAGATCCGCGCGGCGTCACGTAATCATCTGGTGGTGGCGGTGGATCAAGAAGGCGGGCGCGTGCAGCGTTTTCGCGAAGGCTTTACCCGCCTGCCAGCGGCACAATCCTTTGCCGCACTGCACGGTCTGGAAGAGGGTGGAAAGCTGGCTGAAAACGCCGGATGGCTGATGGCCAGCGAGATGATTGCGATGGACATCGATATCAGTTTTGCCCCCGTTTTGGATGTCGGCCATATCAGTGCCGCGATTGGCGAGCGCTCGTATCATGCCGATCCGCTAAAAGCGCTGGCGATGGCGACGCGCTTTATCGACGGTATGCACGCGGCAGGCATGAAAACCACCGGGAAACATTTCCCTGGACATGGGGCAGTGACGGCGGATTCGCACAAAGAAACGCCCACCGATCCGCGACCGGAAGCTGAAATTCGCGCTAACGATATGTCGGTGTTCCAGGCGCTTATTACGGAAAACAAACTCGACGCGATTATGCCTGCGCACGTTATTTATAGCGAAGTAGACTCCCGCCCGGCGAGTGGTTCATCGCACTGGCTAAAAACGGTCCTGCGTCAGGAGCTTGGTTTTGACGGTGTGATTTTCTCTGACGATCTGTCGATGGAAGGTGCGGCAATCATGGGGAGCTATGCAGAGCGAGGCCAGGCATCGCTGGATGCAGGTTGCGATATGATCCTGGTCTGCAATAATCGTAAAGGGGCAGTCAGTGTGTTAGATAATCTGTCGCCGATCAATGCAGAGCGTGTTACACGTTTGTATCATAAAGGTTCATTTTCGCGTCAGGAACTGATGGACTCGGATCGCTGGAAAACAATCAGCGCCCAGCTCAACCAGCTTCATGAACGCTGGCAGGAAGAGAAAGCAGGTCATTAACGCAAGTTTGCGAGGATGCGATGATTATCTATTTACACGGTTTTGACTCTAACAGTCCGGGCAACCACGAGAAAGTGTTGCAATTACAGTTTATTGACCCGGATGTCAGGCTGATTAGCTACAGTACACGGCATCCTAAACATGATATGCAGCATCTGCTGAAAGAAGTAGATAAAATGTTGCAGCTTAATGTCGACGACCGACCGCTGATTTGTGGTGTGGGTCTGGGCGGCTACTGGGCAGAAAGGATTGGTTTTCTGTGTGATATTCGCCAGGTGGTGTTTAACCCTAACTTGTTCCCGAATGAGAACATGGAAGGAAAAATCGACAGGCCGGAAGAGTACGCTGACATCGCCACAAAATGTGTGACCAATTTCCGTGAGAAGAATCGCGACCGGTGTCTGGTCATTCTGTCACGGCATGATGAAGCGCTGAACAGCCAGCGTTCTTCCGAAGAGCTGCATCACTACTATGAAATTGTATGGGACGAAGATCAGACCCATAAATTTAAAAATATCTCCCCACATTTGCAGCGAATCAAAGCCTTTAAGACGTTAGGTTAGTCACTCACCCACGTTTAACAAAGCCAGCCTGCGGGCTGGTTTTTTTATCTTTAAAATTCCAGTTGTCTATCTTTTCAGCATCAAAACTTGATGCACATCAAATTTGGTATGACCAATGCACCGTTCGTGTTATTCTCAGTCTCGAAGGACATTTTCATTATCGTAACGTGTTGTTAATTAAAGGCTATGCCTATAACGTTTAATTAACAATTGGTTAATAAAATTTAAGGGGGTCACGTTGACTACACCATTGAAAAGGATCGTGATTGTCGGCGGCGGTGCTGGCGGACTGGAAATGGCGACGCAGCTCGGTAAAAAGCTGGGGCGCAAGAAGAAGGCCAAAATCACGCTGGTAGACAGAAATCACAGCCATCTATGGAAACCGTTGCTGCACGAAGTGGCAACCGGATCGCTGGATGAGGGTGTTGATGCACTGAGCTATCTGGCGCATGCCCGTAACCACGGCTTTGAATTCCAGCTGGGTTCGGTTATGGATATCGATCGCGAAGCGAAGACTATTACTATCGCTGAGCTGCGCGATGAGAAAGGTGAACTGCTGGTTCCTGAGCGCAAAGTGGCGTATGACACGCTGGTAATGGCGTTGGGCAGTACCTCCAATGATTTCAACACGCCGGGCGTCAAAGATCATTGCATCTTCCTTGATAACCCGCATCAGGCTCGCCGTTTCCATCAGGAAATGCTGAACCTGTTCCTGAAGTATTCGGCGAATTTGGGCGCTAACGGCAAAGTGAATATCGCTATTGTCGGTGGTGGTGCGACGGGCGTTGAGCTGTCGGCTGAACTGCATAATGCGGTGAAACAGCTGCACAGCTACGGCTACAAAGGGTTAACCAACGAAGCGCTGAACGTGACGCTGGTGGAAGCCGGTGAGCGTATTCTGCCTGCGTTGCCGCCACGTATTTCCAGCGCGGCTCATAATGAGCTGACCAAGCTGGGCGTGCGTGTGCTGACGCAGACGATGGTGACCAGCGCTGATGAAGGCGGTCTGCACACCAAAGACGGCGAGTATATTGAAGCCGATCTGATGGTCTGGGCAGCAGGTATCAAAGCGCCAGACTTTATGAAGGATATTGGCGGTCTGGAAACGAACCGTATTAATCAGCTGGTGGTTGAACCGACTCTGCAGACGTCGCGCGACCCTGACGTGTACGCGATTGGTGACTGTGCCTCCTGCGCGCGTCCGGAAGGGGGCTTTGTCCCGCCGCGCGCCCAGGCCGCACACCAGATGGCATCGTGCGCAATGAGTAACATTCTGGCGCAGATGAATGGCAAGCCGCTGAAGGCGTATCAGTATAAAGATCACGGCTCGCTGGTTTCACTGTCTAACTTCTCTACCGTTGGTAGCCTGATGGGCAACCTGACGCGCGGTTCGATGATGGTGGAAGGGCGTATTGCACGCTTTGTCTACATTTCGCTGTACCGTATGCACCAGATTGCGCTGCACGGTTATTTCAAAACCGGCCTGATGATGCTGGTGGGTAGCATCAACCGTGTAATTCGCCCGCGCCTGAAACTGCACTAATATCGATGTGTGATGCCGGATGACGCTGTTCATCCGGCCCCTTCCTTAAGAGTTCTCTGAATCCTGCTGCTTTGCTTCCTTGTTCCGCTATTTTCATCCGTAATCTGATTGGCATTTTTCATCTCCTGTTGCAAAGTTGTTGCTAATAGCAAAAAAGGAGGAAGTCCCGTGAATAAATCAATGTTGGCGGGTATAGGGATTGGCGTAGCTGCTGCGCTGGGTGTGGCAGCAGTGGCCAGTCTTAACGTGTTTGAGCGTGGCCCACAATATGCACATGTTGTCTCTGCGACCCCGATTAAAGAAACGGTAAAAACGCCGCGTCAGGAATGCCGTAACGTGACGGTTACCCACCGTAAACCGGTGCAGGATGAAAATCGTATTGCGGGTTCAGTGCTGGGCGCTGTTGCGGGTGGGGTTATCGGTCATCAGTTTGGTGGCGGACGCGGTAAAGATATTGCCACCGTTGCAGGGGCATTAGGTGGCGGTTATGCCGGGAACCAGATCCAGGGTTCGATGCAGGAAAACGATACTTACACCAGTACGCAGCAGCGCTGTAAAACAGTGTATGACAAATCGGAAAAAATGCTGGGTTACGACGTGACCTACAAAATTGGCGATCAGCAGGGCAAAATCCGCATGGATAAAGACCCTGGCTCGCAAATCCCACTGGATAACAACGGCCAGTTGGTGCTGAATAACAACGCGTAAAATAGTCTTGCTCTGTACATTAATTAGCCCCCCATTCGCTCAGGCTGGGGGGCTTTTTTTATCAGATGGTTAATGCGGAGTTCAGGCCAGAGGCGCGGTTTCTTCTTTCAGCAGTTCAGGCCACAGACGCAGCGTGGTCCGGGATATCTGCATCAGTTTCTCAAAAGTTGCCCCTTCGCGGGCGCTGATCGACATACCTTGTAAAATACAGTTCAGAAATTCGGCCAGTTTCTGCGGATCGCAGTGTGCCGGAATTTCGCCATGTTGCTGGCGCTGGCGAAGAAACTGGGTCAGCGTTTGCTCCTGCATGGCATGGCGGGATTTCACCGTGTGCGCAATATCGCGAGAAGAGGCGGCAAGCGTTGCGGAGGTATTAATCATAAAACATCCTGCTGGCGTGTCTTTGCTGGTGAAGCAGCTGGCGATTGCCGTGAAATAGTCTTCCAGCGCACAGGTGAGGCTTTTTTCTTCGCAAAAGAGTTGGGCTTCGTGCTTTGCAGCGAAGCAGGTGATGTAGCGGTCCAGCACGGCACGAAATAACCCTTCCTTATTGGTGAATTCCGCATACAGCGTGGGCGCTTTGGCACCGGTTGCTTCCACGAGATCGGCGAGCGAGGTCGCTTCATATCCGTGCTGCCAGAAGAGTGTCATGGCCTTATCAAGCGCGGCTTCCCTGTCGAACACTTTTGGTCGGCCACGGCTTTTTTTTGCACAACCTGTCGTTTCAGTTGTCATGGTGCCGTCGTACCTGGTTAGGTTTATTGAACAATCATTATAAAAATATTTGCCCACACTCTCCAGTGTATTCACGATAAAAATAATTTGTTTCTATTGATATGAAAAATAAGACCTTTGCATTTTATATAACGATCGTTATAAAAAAATATTGACGTGTGACCTGGATCACATCTATGATTTCCCTATCGATCGTTAAGTTAATCTTTTCGACAGACATTCATCTGCATAAGGTCACTATTATGAAAAACGTAAAAACGCTGCTGCTTGCTACGGTTCTGAGCTCACTTTCATTTGCCAGCTTTGCCGCTGTAGAAGTTCAGGCCACGCCTGAAGGCCAACAGAAGGTAGGGATTATCTCTGCGAATGCGGGGACTAACTTAGGTTCTCTGGAAGATCAACTGGCGCAGAAAGCAGATGAAATGGGGGCGAAATCGTTCCGTATTACCTCTGTGACCGGTCCTAACACTCTTCATGGTACAGCGGTAATCTACAAATAAGTTTTAACCCATCGCAATGCCACTGCGAGTTAACTAAAAAAACCCCCGCGGAATAACATCCAGCGGGGGTTTTTTATGGGCAACTGTTTACAGTGACTGCTGACTGACGTCGTGATGACGCGTTACGTCTACCGGCATCCCGGAACGCAGTTCCATAGCGTGTTCCATGACGGAGGCATCCGTTTGTGCTGCATTCTTAAACGTCTTCATCGACGCGTTCAGTACGATCGGCAGCACCTGCGGATCGTCATCAATATTTTCCGACAGCGGCTGATGCACTTCTACGAGGCGCACGCCGTTGGGTTCAACAGAGGCTTTGATTGGCGTGTTGATAATATTGACCTTGGTACCTGGCGTAACCTGACGGAATAAGGTTTCAATATCACCGTCGCGCAGGCGAATACAGCCAGAGCTGACGCGCATACCGATACCAAAATCAGCGTTGGTACCGTGAAGTAAATAGACTCCACCGTAAGCCGCCAGGCGGATGGCATGATGGCCCATCGGGTTTTCCGGACCCGCAGGGACGACGGCAGGCAGGTCGATACCATTGGCTTTGTAACGGGCGCGGATATTGGCCGTTGGGGTCCAGGTCGGGTTGGCACGTTTATCAGAGATACTGGTTACCATGGTGGGAGTCAGGGTATCTCCGCCCAGTTGACCAATACCAATCGGATACACGGTCACCGAATTTTTACCTGGGTGATAATAGTACAGACGCAACTCGGCAAGATTAATCACAATCCCTTCGCGCGGGGCATCCGGTAGCAGGGTTTGCAGCGGAATGGTTAATACGCTACCGGCTCTTGGCACGAAAGGGTCGACGCCAGGGTTAGCCTGTAGCAGCGCTAAAAAACCCACATTGTACTTTTTCGCAATGGCTTCCAGTGAACCGCCGTTATCTTCGACAACGTGTACGGTATTTTCACCCACCAGTCTGCTTCCTGGCGGAGGCAGCGGCCAGGTGTTCGCCTGGGCCGGAAGCGCCAGCGCAAGAGACGCGGCAAGCGTAAAATACGTCAGCCAGCGAGAGAATTGCTTATTGTTTAACATTGCCATAAGTCCATTGTTTTTACGTGGTTTTTATCATGTAAAAGTAAACAGGAATTATGGCGGTTTGCTGTGTCGGGAAGTGCAGGGAAGTGCAAAGAGTTTGTAAATTCAACTGGCCGGGTGAGTATGGTGAACTGCACCCGGCCTGATGGCTATGCTACGGCGTTTTCTTCCAGTTGGCGCATAAACTGACGCACCCACTCCATACGCGTTTTACGGTCAGCAAGGTCCTGAATAAACTTCAGGCGCGTGGGACCGTCCAGGCGGAAGTGCTGCGGTTGTTTTTGCAGCAAACCGATCAGCCACACTGGGTTGACGTGGTTTTTCTCTGCAAATTCAATGGTACCGCCTTTTTCATTACCCTCGAGCTTTCTGATACCCAGCTTTTGCGCCTGCTGGCGCAGACGGGCAATATCCAGCAGCGTGCGGGCAGGATCGGGCAGCAGGCCAAAGCGGTCGATTAGCTCGACCTTGATCTCTTCCAGTTCATTTTCACCCTTTGCACTGGCAATGCGTTTATAGAATGACAGTCGCGTGTTCACATCGGGAATGAAATCATCCGGCAACAGCGACGGCATACGCAGTTCCACTTCGGTTTGTTGACTGGTGAGATCTTCCAGCGACGGTTCACGCCCTTCTTTGAGCGCATCCACCGCGTTCTCCAGCAGCTCCATATACAGCGAGAAACCGATGGTTTCCATTGAGCCGCTCTGGTCTTCACCCAGCAGTTCGCCTGCCCCGCGAATCTCGAGGTCGTGGGTCGCCAGCGCAAAACCTGCACCCAAATCTTCCAGTGAGGCAATGGCTTCGAGGCGTTTTTGTGCGTCGGTGGTCATGGCTTTCGGGTGCGGTGTCAGCAGCCAGGCGTAGGCCTGGTGATGCGAGCGTCCCACGCGACCACGTAGCTGATGCAGCTGCGCCAGACCGAAGTGGTCCGCACGTTCGATGATAATCGTGTTGGCAGTCGGAATGTCGATCCCGGTTTCGATAATGGTGGTACACACCAGCACGTTAAATCGCTGGTGGTGGAAATCGTTCATCACGCGTTCCAGCTCGCGCTCGCGCATCTGTCCATGCCCGATGGCAATACGCGCTTCCGGCACCAGTTCTGCCAGCCTGTCGGCAGTTTTCTGGATGTTCTCAACGTCGTTGAACAGATAATAGACCTGACCACCACGCAGCACTTCACGCAGAATGGCTTCGCGTACCACCAGATTGTCATACTCGCGCACAAAGGTTTTGACCGCCAGACGGCGGGCGGGCGGCGTGGCAATGATCGATAGATCGCGCATACCGCTCATCGCCATATTCAGCGTGCGAGGGATCGGCGTTGCGGTTAGCGTCAGAATATCCACGTCAGCGCGCATCGCTTTGATTCGCTCTTTATGCCGCACGCCGAAGCGGTGCTCTTCATCGACGATCAGCAGACCTAAATCTTTTAGCTTCACATCGCTTTGTAGCAGTTTGTGGGTACCGATAAGAATATCGATTTTACCTTCAGCGACCTGCTCCAGGATCTGCGCTTGCTCTTTGGCGCTACGAAAACGCGACAACATCTCAATGCGTACCGGCCAGTTGGCAAAGCGGTCACGGAAGTTGTCGAAGTGCTGCTGAGCAAGCAGGGTGGTCGGTACAAGTACGGCGACCTGTTTGTGGTTCTCGACGGCGAGGAAGGCGGCGCGCATCGCTACTTCGGTTTTACCGAAGCCAACGTCGCCGCAGACTAGTCGATCCATCGCCAGCGGCTGACACATATCGCTGAGTACCGCGTTAATGGCCTGCGCCTGATCGGGGGTGGTTTCAAACGGGAAGCTGTCGCAAAACAGCTGGTACTGTTCGCGGTCATGCTTAAAGGCAAAACCTTCTTTCGCCGCACGCTGGGCGTAGATGTCCAACAGCTCTGCAGCCACATCGCGCACTTTCTCGGCGGCTTTCTGCCGCGCACGTGACCAGGCGTCACCGCCGAGTTTATGCAGCGGCGCATTTTCTTCTGCACCACCGGCGTAACGGCTGATTAAATGTAATGACGACACGGGTACATACAGTTTGGCGTCGTTGGCGTAGGTGAGCATCAGGTATTCAGCGGTGATACCGCCTGCTTCTAATGTGGTCATGCCGGCGTAGCGCCCCACGCCGTGCTCCAGATGCACCACCGGCTGACCGGGGTGCAACTCCGCCAGGTTGCGGATTAAGGTATCGGGATTGATGGTGCGACGCGAATCCTGACGACGGCGCGCCACGCGCTCGCCGAGGAGATCGCTTTCGCAGATCAGCGCCAGATTTCGTTTGCTATCAATAAACCCGTGTTCCGCCGAGCCAATCATCAGATAACGACCGGCATCGACCGCTTCATCGAGGCGCAAAATGCGCTTCGGCGCAATCTTGATACGGGCGAGCAGTTCACCGAGAGCTTCACGACGGCCTTCACTTTCTACCGAGAAAATCACCGGACCGGTAAAGGCTTCAAGGAACTTACGTAATGCATCCAACGGCGCTTTTTGCTGCGCCTGGACGGCCAGGTCTGGCAGCTTCTGGAACCCGAGGTTGGTATTCGCCGCTTTTTTCGGCAGGCTCTCGGTTTTCAGCTGAACGCGGGGCCAGCGTTTAAGTTCAGAGAACAGCTCATCCACCCGCAGCCACAGTGATTCCGGCGGCAGAAGTGGACGCATCGGGTCAACGCCCCGATTCTCAAAGCGCGACAGCGTGTCGGCCTGAAAGCGCTCGGCGCTGGTTTCTAGATCGCCGGTATTCACCAGCAGCGTATTGGCCGGGAAGTAGCTGAATAGCGGCGGCAACGGCTCGCTGAAAAACAGCGGCTGCCAGTATTCGATCCCGGCAGGAAGCGTACCTTTACTGACCTGCTGATAAATATGTTCCGCGTCGCGTTTCACCTCAAAGGTGTCGCGCCACTGGCTGCGAAACAGTTCGATAGCCGTTTTATCGGTGGGGAATTCGTGCGCGGGCAGCAGATTAATGGCGTCGACTTCTTCCAGCGTACGCTGGGTATCGGTATCAAACAGACGCAAGCTGTCAATTTCATCATCAAAAAAATCAAGACGATAGGGAAACTCGCTGCCCATCGGGAACAGATCCAGCAGTGCACCGCGCGTGGCATATTCACCGTGTTCCATGACTTGATCAACGTGGCGATAACCGGCACTTTCCAGCTGTTCACGCAGCGCGTCACGCGATAAACGCTGACCTTTTTTCATCACCAGCGCGTGACCGTGCAGATAGCTGTGCGGACACACGCGTTGCATCAGCGTGTTGACCGGTACGATCAGCACGCCGCGCTGCATGGACGGCAGTTGATATAGCGTGGAGAGCCGCGAGGAGATGATTTCCTGATGCGGTGAAAAACTGTCGTACGGGAGCGTTTCCCAGTCCGCGAGGTTCATCACCATCTGGTCAGTAAACTGGCGAATTTCGTCATGCAGGCGCAGGGCATTTTGCATGTCAGGTGCGATGAGTACCACGGGGCCGGCGTGGTGTTCGGCAATGTCTGCCACCAGCGTGGCACAGGCGGCACCGGTAAGTTCACCTAACTGGCGCTGATCGCCAGCTTTCGCCGGGAGCGTGTAACGATGTTGTTCAGGCATTAGGTTGTCAGGATCTCGTTTAGATATACGTCTGATAAGCAATGTTCGTATTATCCGCAAACGTTTCTCATAAGCAAATTGATTCGCCCCCTGATGGGGGCAAAAAGCGCGTTAAGGTTAGCGCGAGGCGGCCGATAAAGAGGGTGGGGAAAACAGCAGGTCGGCAACGGTTTTTTGTGAAATTTTGCGTACCAGCAGGCCAAACAAGGTACACAGCAGCAAACAGACAAACGGATAAATCAGCAGCAGGGCCAGTTCTGCATGCGCAGACCATTTAGCATGATTGATGACGGGAATCAGCGTTAAGCTGAACAGTTCGACCAAAATTCGGTGGGTTGTGTAGATGGCGATTGTGTTAGAGCCGATCACGCTTAATGGGCTGGCCGCACGCATACCGAAGCGTTGCTCGAACTGATAAAACAGCTTCATGATCAACACAATGGAAACCAATGAAAGCAGCAGCGAAACGTTGGCCAGCCATGCGATGACCGCCAGAATCATCGTCAACGAGAACAGGATCGGGTGGCGGCGCAGCGGAACCTCTTTAATCCCTGCCATCAGCGAGCTGCCAAACCATGCCCCGAGACTGTAATACGCCAGATTACGTATCACGCTATTCATTCCCCACCACGGCGTCGGAAAAAAATTGACCGCCACACTGAGCAATACGAACAGAGCCAGCAGCGGCAGCGCCCAGCGGCTGAACAGTTTGCACAGAATGAAGTAGACGATCAGCGCATACAGATACCATAAGCTGGTGCTGGCGGTCAGCATGCCCCAGGAAAAGTCGCCGACGGAACCGGCATACGCGGCGTTGGCGGCCTGGCTCAGATCGCGCTCTGGTGCCAGCCAGTGATTGAGCATGGTGAGTGCCAGCCATTGCACCATTCCCCACAGCAGCAGTACCCAGGCAATATTCCAGATCCGTTTATCTACGCAGGTCGTCCAGCCCACGCCATCGATGTATCGACGGATCAGATATCCCGAAATAAAGAAAAACACCGGCATGCGAAACGGAGCCAGGTAAAGATTGAGGTAAATCCAGCACTTGGTCAGCAGTTCTGACAGCGGATGCTGAAAACTGGTGAGATGGGGGTAAAAGGTAATCACAGAATGGTAAATGACCACCAGGCAAATACATAACCCTTTGATTTGGTTAATCCATAGCTCTTTTTTTATCATTACGTCGACGTATCCGTAGTGTTAAACATGACCTGCTATCCTGCGGATGGCAGGCGTCGCTGTAATGCGTAACCTTCTGCATTTTTGTTTTTTCAGATAAAGATCAGGTATTAGGCTTGATGAGCAGGTGGTTCACTTTAGCGAATTGATTTGTTTATGCTTTTCAGAATAATGCTGACGAACACTTACGGTTCAGTCATTTACCCATTCCGCTTTCGCTTATATACTCGTGACTTTGCTAACAGCAACCAGACGGATTTCATGTATCAACCTGTCGCTCTATTCATCGGCCTGCGTTATATGCGTGGGCGTGCAGCAGATCGCTTCGGTCGTTTTGTTTCCTGGCTTTCCACCATTGGCATTACTCTTGGGGTAATGGCGCTGGTCACGGTATTGTCGGTGATGAACGGTTTCGAGCGTGAGCTGCAAAATAATATTCTTGGCCTGATGCCTCAGGCCATTCTCTCGTCAGAGCAGGGTTCCCTGAACCCGCAACAGCTGCCGGAAAACGCGGTGAAGCTGAGCGGTGTCAATCGTATTGCCCCTCTGACAACCGGTGATGTGGTTCTGCAAAGCGCGCGCAGCGTAGCGGTTGGCGTGATGCTGGGCATCGACCCGACGCAAAAAGATCCGCTTACGCCGTATTTGGTCAATGTGAAGCAAACCGATCTCGAGCCGGGTAAGTATAATGTCATCCTTGGCGAGCAGCTTGCCGGTCAGTTGGGCGTGAATCGTGGCGATCAAATCCGCGTTATGGTGCCGTCAGCCAGCCAGTTCACGCCGATGGGACGTCTGCCAAGCCAGCGTCTGTTTACGGTAATTGGCACCTTTGCCGCCAACAGTGAAGTCGATGGCTATCAGATGTTGACCAATATTCAGGATGCGTCACGCCTGATGCGCTACCCGGCGGGCAATATTACCGGCTGGCGTTTGTGGCTGAATGAACCGCTGAAGGTCGACACGTTGAGCCAGCAAACGCTGCCGCAAGGCACCAAATGGCAGGACTGGCGTGAGCGCAAAGGGGAATTATTCCAGGCTGTGCGGATGGAAAAAAACATGATGGGGCTGCTGTTGAGCCTGATCGTGGCGGTCGCGGCGTTTAACATTATTACCTCGTTGGGCCTGATGGTCATGGAGAAGCAAGGCGAAGTGGCGATTT
Source organism: Citrobacter freundii (assembly GCF_029717145.1). NCBI lineage: Bacteria > Pseudomonadati > Pseudomonadota > Gammaproteobacteria > Enterobacterales > Enterobacteriaceae > Citrobacter > Citrobacter freundii. The sequence goes on from NZ_CP099222.1 coordinate 1,965,388, forward strand.
TACAAACCCAGGGACTTACGCCGCGGCAAATCATGATGGTGTTTATGGTGCAGGGGGCCAGCGCCGGGATTATTGGCGCGCTACTGGGTGCTGCGTTGGGGGCATTACTTGCCAGCCAACTGAACAACCTGATGCCGATCATTGGGGCATTACTGGATGGCGCTGCGCTGCCGGTTGCCATTGAGCCGTTACAGGTTGTCGTCATTGCGCTGGTGGCCATGGCCATTGCGCTGCTGTCAACGCTTTATCCTTCCTGGCGCGCCGCCGCCACTCAACCCGCTGAGGCTTTACGTTATGAATAAGATCCTGTTGCAATGCGACAACCTGTGCAAACGCTATCAGGAAGGCACCGTGCAAACTGATGTGCTGCACGATGTCAGTTTTAGCGTTGGCGAGGGTGAAACGGTGGCGATTGTCGGCAGCTCTGGATCCGGTAAGAGTACGTTGCTGCATCTGCTGGGCGGACTGGATACGCCAACGTCGGGCGACGTTATTTTTAGCGGACAGCCGATGAGTAAACTCTCTTCGACGGCAAAAGCGGAACTGCGTAATCAAAAGCTCGGCTTTATTTACCAGTTTCACCATCTGCTGCCGGACTTTACCGCGCTGGAAAACGTGGCGATGCCGCTACTTATAGGCAAGAAAAAACCGGCTGAAATTACCGAGCGTGCACGCAATATGCTGAAAGCGGTAGGGTTGGATCATCGTGCCAGCCATCGCCCGTCTGAGCTGTCGGGCGGTGAGCGCCAGCGCGTGGCGATTGCCCGTGCGCTGGTCAATAACCCACGTCTGGTGCTGGCGGATGAACCCACCGGTAACCTTGATGCGCGCAACGCTGACAGTATTTTCGAGCTTCTGGGTGAGCTGAATCGCTCTCAGGGGACGGCATTTTTGGTGGTGACCCACGATCTGCAGTTGGCGAAGCGCATGAGCCGCCAGCTTGAAATGCGCGATGGTCGCCTGACGGCCGAACTGAGCCTGATAGGAGCTGAGTAATGGCTGCGCCTTTATCGTTATTGATTGGCTTACGCTTTAGCCGTGGTCGGCGGCGTGGGGGCATGGTCTCGCTGATCTCTGTGATTTCTACCATCGGTATCGCGTTGGGTGTGGCGGTCTTGATTGTCGGTTTGAGCGCGATGAACGGATTTGAGCGCGAGTTGAACAACCGCATTCTGGCCGTTGTCCCGCACGGCGAGATTGAAGCGGTTAACCAGCCCTGGAACAACTGGCAGGAAGCGCTGGATAAAGTACAGAAAGTGCCGGGCATTGCCGCTGCGGCGCCCTATATCAACTTTACCGGGCTGGTGGAAAGTGGCGCAAATTTACGCGCGGTGCAGGTGAAAGGTGTCGATCCCAAACAGGAACAACGTTTGAGTGCGCTGCCTACGTTTGTACAGAACCATGCCTGGGATAATTTCAAAGCCGGTGAGCAGCAGATAATCATAGGGAAAGGGATTGCTGATGCGCTGAAGGTGAAGCAGGGTGACTGGGTGTCAATCATGATCCCTAACGCCAGTGCCGATCACAAACTGATGCAACCCAAGCGCGTACGGTTACACGTCATCGGTATTTTGCAGTTGAGCGGTCAGCTTGACCACAGCTTTGCAATGATCCCAATGGAAGATGCGCAGCAGTATCTGGATATGGGGTCCAGCGTGTCGGGTATTGCGCTGAAGGTTAACGACGTCTTCAATGCGAATAAGCTGGTCAGAGATGCCGGTGAAGTGACCAATAATTACGTTTACATTAAAAGCTGGATTGGTACTTACGGCTATATGTATCGTGATATTCAGATGATCCGCGCCATTATGTACCTGGCGATGGTGCTGGTGATTGGTGTCGCCTGTTTTAATATTGTTTCGACGTTAGTGATGGCGGTAAAAGACAAGAGCGGCGATATTGCGGTATTAAGAACATTGGGCGCGAAAGACGGGCTGATCCGTGCCATTTTTGTCTGGTATGGCTTGCTGGCAGGACTGTTTGGTAGCCTGATTGGCGTCGTGATTGGCATCGTCGTTTCGCTGCAATTGACGCCGATTATTAACGGTATTGAGGCGCTTATTGGCCATCAGTTCCTGTCCGGTGATATCTATTTTATTGACTTCTTGCCATCGGAATTACACTGGCTGGACGTTATTTACGTGCTGGTTACAGCATTATTGCTGAGTCTGTTGGCGAGTTGGTATCCGGCGCGTCGCGCCAGTAATATTGATCCTGCGAGAGTGCTGAGCGGCCAGTAACAATAAAAAGGAGCGGTGATGTACTACGGGTTTGATATTGGCGGGACAAAAATTGCGTTAGGCGTCTTCGATAATCAACGCCGTTTGCAATGGGAAAAACGTGTTCCTACGCCGCGCGATAGCTATGATGCTTTCCTCGATGCGGTGTGCGATCTGGTGACGGAGGCCGACCAGCGATTTGGCGTTAAAGGTTCAGTGGGAATTGGTATTCCCGGTATGCCAGAAACCGAAGACGGTACGTTGTATGCCGCTAACGTTCCTGCTGCCAGTGGAAAACCGCTGCGTACCGACCTCAGCGCGCGACTGGACCGCGATGTGCGTCTGGACAACGATGCTAACTGTTTTGCCCTCTCCGAAGCCTGGGATGATGAATTCACCCAGTACCCGTTAGTGATGGGGTTAATCCTCGGCACGGGGGTTGGAGGCGGCCTGGTGCTGAACGGTAAATCCATCACCGGACGCAGCTATATTACCGGTGAGTTTGGTCACATACGCCTGCCGGTAGATGCGTTAACGCTAATGGGATTTGACTTCCCGCTGCGTCGCTGTGGATGCGGTCAGTTAGGCTGCATCGAGAGCTACCTTTCCGGTGGCGGATTTGCCTGGCTGTATCAGCATTACACCCATCAACCGTTGGACGCCCGTGAAATTATCGCGCTCTGGGAGCAGGGTGATGAACAGGCGCTTGCCCACGTCGAACGCTATCTCGATTTGCTGGCGGTATGTCTGGGGAATATTCTGACTATCGTTGATCCGGATTTAGTGGTCATTGGCGGTGGTTTGTCGAATTTTACCGCGATAACGGCGCAACTGGCAGACCGTTTGCCACGCCATTTATTGCCGGTTGCCCGCGTGCCGCGTATTGAACGGGCACGCCATGGTGATGCGGGTGGAATGCGTGGAGCTGCTTTCCTACATCTTACCGATTAATACAAAGAGGTTGTTATGCTGTCGCGTCGGGGTCATCGGTTAAGCCGTTTTCGTAAAAATAAACGCCATATGCGCGATCGCCTGCGTCAACGGATCTTTTTCAGAGACAGAGTGGTGCCTGAATTGATGGAAAAACCAAGAGTATTAGTCCTGACGGGGGCGGGGATCTCCGCCGAATCGGGTATTCGTACCTTCCGCGCTGCGGATGGTCTCTGGGAAGAACATCGGGTGGAAGACGTGGCGACTCCGGAAGGATTTTCGCGTAACCCCGGACTTGTGCAGTCGTTTTATAACGCACGTCGTCTTCAGCTACAACAGCCTGAAATCCAACCCAACGCGGCGCACATTGCGCTGGCAAAACTTGAAGCAGAGCTGGGCGACCGCTTTTTACTGGTGACGCAGAATATCGATAACCTGCATGAGCGCGCCGGTAGCCAGAACGTCATCCATATGCACGGTGAACTGCTCAAAGTGCGCTGTTCGCAAAGCGGACAGATCCTGGACTGGACGGGAGATGTGACCCCGGAAGATAAGTGCCATTGCTGCCAGTTTCCGGCACCGTTGCGCCCGCACGTCGTGTGGTTTGGCGAAATGCCCTTGGGGATGGATGAAATCTATATGGCGCTGGCGATGGCGGATGTGTTCATCGCGATCGGTACGTCCGGGCATGTTTATCCGGCGGCCGGATTTGTACACGAAGCGCGCCTGCACGGGGCGCATACGGTGGAACTTAACCTTGAGCCGAGCCAGGTAGGCAGCGAGTTCGAAGAAAAGTATTACGGTCCGGCAAGCCAGGTGGTGCCCGAGTTTGTTGAGAAGTTATTGAAAGGGTTGTGATTTTTTTGCCGGATGGCGTAGGCCCGATAAGCGTAGCGCCATCGGGCAATGATTCGCCGGATGGCGACGCTGGCGCGTCTTATCCGGCCTACGGGACGGCAATTAGCGTCCTGCTTTCAGCTTCTGATAGTACTCTTCATAAATTGTGCTAGCGGAGCCGACGTCGTTCTGCCACTCCCCTTTATTGATAGTCTCTGCATCAGGATAGAGCGTTTTATCATTGGCCACTTCCGGGCTGAGCAGTTTACGTGCCGCCAGGTTTGGCGTTGGGTAACCGATGGTTTCGGCCACTTCTTTCGCGACATCCGGGCGCAGCAGGAAGTTAATCAGCTTCAGCGCGCCTTCTTTGTTTTTGGCGTTCGCCGGAATAGACAGACTGTCCATCCAGAAAATGCCGCCTTCTTTCGGCCACACGACTTCCAGCGGCGTGCCTGCCTGACGCGCGACGAATGCCGAGCCGTTCCACACCATACCGAGGTTGACTTCACCTTCCATATACGGGTTTGCCGGGTTGTCTGAGTTAAACGCCGCGACGTTAGGCATCAGTTTCTTCAGCTCGTTATACGCGGCTTCAATCTCTTTCGGGTCGGTGGTGTTACCGGAGTAGCCCAGCTTGCGTAGCGCTACCTGGAACACTTCACGCGCATCATCGGTTAACAGCAGGCTGCCTTTGTATTCCGGTTTCCACAGATCGGCCCAGCTGGTCACAGTTTTCGGATCAATGACATCGCTATTGACGCCAATAGCCGTTGCTCCCCAGATATACGGAATGGAGTAGTCGTTATTTGGGTCAAACGGCTTGTTGAGCATGTCCGGATCGAGATTGTTGAAGTTGGTGAGCTTGGTCTTATCAATCTTCTGGATCATGCCTTCTTTGCGCATTTTATCCACGTAGTAGGTGGAGGGAACCACCAGATCGTAGGCGCCGTCTTTATACGTTTTGAGTTTGGCATACATGGTTTCGTTCGACTCGTAGGTCGAATAGATAACCTTAATACCGGTCTCTTTCGTGAACTGCTCCAGCAGTCCTGGCGGAACGTATTCGGTCCAGTTGTAGAAATAGAGCGTGTTGTTGTCGGAGGCTGTGGCGGTGTTCATACCCAGTGCCAGAGCACCCGCGGCGAGCAGGTGGCGTGACCATTGTTTCATCATTTAACGTCCCCTGAATAACATACCCGTCGTCTTTTAAGCCGCATTTGTGTTGGCTACGCTAGTTCACCCCAGTCACATAGTTATCTATGTTCCTGGGGACTCACGAGCTTGCCGCCTCAATGCAACTCAAAATCCATAGGGTATGGGCCTGTTAGCGGCCTTTAGTTTTATCACGTGCAATAAGCTGGCTGGCGATAACCATGACCAGCGACAGAACCAACAAAATGGTGGCCAGCGCATTAACTTCTGGTGACACGCCGACTTTAACCATTGAGTAGATTTTTAACGGCAGAATTTCATAACCTGGTCCAGTGACGAACGATGAAACAACCACGTCATCCATCGACAGGGTAAAGCTCAGTAACCAGCCCGCAGCAACCGCTGGCATCGCCAGCGGCAGAATGATTTTGCGCAGAATGGTGACTTCGCTGGCGCCCAGGTCTTTTGCGGCTTCCAGCATTCGCACATCGAATCCTTTCAGGCGTGAGTACACTGTCACCACCACAAAAGGCAAACAGAAGGTGATATGCGAGAACAGCAACGACCAGAACCCCAGTTGAATACCGATCAGCATAAACAGCACCAGCAGTGAAATCGCCATCACGATATCCGGCGACATCATCACCACGAACAGCATACCGCTGACAAACGGTTTACCGCGAAAACGGTAGCGGTAAAGCGCAACCGCCGTCAGTGAGCCGATCAGGGTGGCAAAGGTTGCGGATAACACGGCCATCGTCAGTGAATGCTGTGCCGCCTGCAGCAGGCTATCGTTGTTCATCAGCAGGCCGTACCATTTGGTGGTAAAGCCTTGCCAGTTGATGCCAAAGCGCGAGCTGTTAAAGGAGTTCACAATCAAAATAATGATTGGAATGTACAGATACGCGTAGATGGCGGTCATGAAACCACCGCGAAGCAGTCGACCGATCATTCGAGTTCCACCTTTTTATTCAGCAAGCGGGAGGCGCGCCAGTAAACTAATAACATCAGTCCCATCACGATGGTCAGGGTAATGCTGGTGGCGGCACCAAACGGCCAGTCACGAATGTTCAGGAACTGAACTTTTATCACGTTACCAATCAGCAGGTTTTTCGCGCCGCCCATTAGATCAGACACGTAAAATAACCCCATGGCTGGCAGCATCACCAGCAGGCAACCGGCGATAATTCCTGGCATGGTCAGCGGAATGATGATGCGGGTGAAGGTCTGAAATTTGCTGGCACCCAGATCGCGCGCGGCTTCCAGTAGCGGCTTATCGAGTTTCTCAATGCTGGAATAAAGCGGCATAACCATAAACGGCAGCAGGATGTAAACGAGGCCGATAATGACCGCGCTGGGGGTGAACATAATGCGAATGGGGGTATCAATGACCCCGAGCCACAGCAGAAACTCGTTGAGATAGCCTTTGGTACTGAGGAAAATTTTGAGCCCATAGATGCGAATAAGCGAGTTGGTCCAGAACGGAACAATCAGCAGGAACAGCAGCAGTGGACGCACTTTTTCCGGCAGTTTTACCAAAAACCAGGCAAACGGATAGCCGAGCACCAGGCAGGCGAACGTGGCAATCAGCGCCATATTGAGGGAGTGAATCAACACCTCAAAGTAGAGCGGATCGAGCAGGCGAGCATAGTTTTCCAGCGTAAAGACCATTTTGACGAAATTCGCATCGTCACGGGTCAAAAAGCTGGTGCCAATGATCATCAGGTTGGGCAGGAAGACAAATAACACAAGCCAACCGACAATGGTGACGATCACCACACTCTGGAATTTACTTGTGTTCTTCATCAGCCAGTACGACCTCCCAACTTTCTACCCAGTTAATGGCCATTTTCTGGTCCAGAGAGTGATCGAAGTCAGGATCGTCTTCGTTGAAGAATTCGCTAACCATCACCATCTTGCCATTTTCCAGTTCGACAACCGACTCCAGCGTCATGCCTTTGTAGTTGCGTTCACGCACGTAGCCGATAAGTCCTTCGATGTGGTTGTCATCGTTGATCTCATCTACGCGCAGATCTTCCGGACGCAGCAAAACATGCAGTTTTTGTCCCGGCGTAACGGCGAAATTCACGTAGATGTTGCACTCTCGACCTTCAACGTTAGCACGAACGCGTTGTTCATCCAGACGTTCAATCACCGTCGCGTTGAACATATTGATCTCACCGATAAACCCGGCGACGAACAGATTTTTCGGCTCTTCGTAAATTTCTCGCGGCGTGCCGTCCTGCTCAATTTTGCCGTCACGCATCACCACGATACGGTCTGACATGGTCAGCGCCTCTTCTTGATCGTGAGTGACAAAGACAAAGGTGATACCGAGCTTACGCTGCAGTGCTTTCAGTTCGTTCTGCATCTGCTTGCGCAGTTTGTAGTCCAGCGCGGAGAGCGATTCATCTAACAATAGCAAACGAGGTTTGTTGACCACTGCACGGGCAATTGCCACACGCTGCTGCTGTCCACCGGAGAGTTGATGGGGTTTACGCTGGGCAAACTCTTCCAGTTGCACCATGCGCAAGGCTTCGGTGACGCGAGGTTGAATGTCGGCAGTCGGGGTCTTTTGCATGCGCAAACCGAAGGCCACATTCTCGAACACGGTCATGTGGGGGAATAACGCATAACTTTGGAATACGGTGTTCACGTAGCGGTTTTCCGCAGGTACGTGAGTGATATCCTGGTTGTCCAGCATGATATGACCGGAATCAACCGTTTCAAGACCCGCAATCAGGCGAAGAACGGTTGTTTTACCGCAGCCAGAGGGGCCGAGCAGCGTGAGAAATTCGCCATTGTTGATGGTCAAATCCAGGTCGGAAATCACCTCTTTGCCATCGAAACTTTTGCGAATTCCCGCTAATTGCACCAGTGGAGAAAGCGAACGCGGTTGTTTATTCAATTTTTTACTCTGTCCCATGTAAACGCAACGGATGGCTGACCGCTGCGGGGTTTGTGGTTAACCACCTTGATGACTCTTAATGAGGGCGATTATTCTACGGCAAACCATTGTAATCGCCAATCCTTGTTGCGAATTACTGACTTACCCTTATAGTCAGAAGGGGTGTCAGAGACAAATATTCTCACTTGCGGGGATAAAAATGACCTGACGCAATATTTGTCTTTTCTTGCTTATTGATAATGTTGTCACGAAAAGTGAGGGTGACTGCATGGATAAACTACTTGAGCGTTTTTTACACTACGTGTCGCTGGACACTCAGTCCAAATCGGGTGTGCGGCAGGTACCCAGCACTGAGGGGCAGTGGAAGCTATTACAGCTGCTCAAACAACAGCTTGAAGAAATGGGGCTGGTTAACGTTTCATTAAGTGAGAAGGGAACACTGATGGCAACGTTACCCGCAAACGTTGCCGGTGATATTCCCGCGATTGGCTTTATTTCTCATGTCGATACCTCACCGGATTTCACGGGTAAAAACGTCAACCCGCAAATTGTTGAAAACTACCGTGGGGGCGATATTGCGTTAGGCATTGGTGACGAAGTTCTGTCGCCGGTGATGTTCCCGGTGTTACATCAACTTTTGGGACAAACGTTGATCACCACCGACGGTAAAACCCTGCTGGGTGCGGACGACAAAGCCGGAGTGGCGGAGATCATGACCGCGCTGGCTGTGTTGAAGCATAAAAACATTCCCCATGGCGATATTCGTGTGGCCTTTACGCCCGACGAAGAGGTGGGTAAAGGGGCGAAGCACTTTGACGTCGCCGTATTTGATGCGAAGTGGGCTTACACCGTTGATGGGGGTGGCGTGGGTGAACTGGAGTTTGAAAACTTCAACGCGGCGTCGGTCAATATCAAAATCGTTGGTAACAATGTGCACCCTGGTACCGCAAAAGGGGTGATGGTGAATGCGCTGTCGCTGGCTGCTCGTATCCACGCAGAGGTTCCGGCAGATGAAAGCCCGGAAACGACCGAAGGTTACGAAGGTTTTTACCATCTGGCGAGTATGAAAGGCACCGTTGACCGGGCGGACATGCACTACATTATCCGTGATTTTGACCGTAAACAGTTTGAAGCGCGCAAACGTAAAATTATGGAGATCGCCAAAAAGGTTGGCAAAGGGTTACACCCGGACTGCTATATCGAACTGGTGATTGAAGATAGCTATTACAATATGCGCGAGAAAGTGATTGAGCACCCCCACGTGCTGGATATTGCCCAGCAGGCGATGCGTGATTGCGACATTGAGCCTGTGCTGAAACCTATTCGTGGCGGCACTGACGGTGCGCAGCTGTCGTTTATGGGATTACCGTGCCCGAATCTGTTCACCGGCGGCTACAACTATCATGGTAAACATGAGTTTGTGACGCTGGAAGGAATGGAAAAAGCGGTGCAGGTGATCGTGCGTATTGCCGAATTGGCCGCGAAACAAAAATAAAGAGTGTGTAGAGGCCGGATGGTGGCTTGCGCCTTATCCGGCCTACAGATACCTCATTCCGTAGGCCGGATAAGCGAAACGCCATCCGGCGCAGTCACCACTAATTTACCCTTCGAAGAACCAGTATCCGCTGTTAACCAGCGCGGCCAGCATGGCGAGGAAAGACGGATCTTCCAGCGCATCTTCAAAGTTCTCGGCTGTCAGCACAATATGGCTGGCCAGCGCCTCTAGGGCAGGGCGATGCGGTGAGTTAATTTTTTCACCGTTGACGTAAACCTCGTCGCCGACACGGATAACGCGTAATCCGCCCAGACGTACCAGCACATCCCCTTGTTTCAGCGCGTCGTAGATTTCGTCGGGCTGATAAGGTGGCTCCGGCGGGGCGACATCCAGCTCATGACGCGACTGGGAAATAAACTCCCCAAACCACTGTTTGAAATGTTCAGGTTGATTAATCAGCCCCAGCATCATTTCACGCAGTTTATCCATTTCTTGTGGCAGAACATCCGCCGGATGGTCGCGCGGCGGCAGGTCCGGGTCGCTGTAATAGGTGCTGCCCAGCTCACGTTGCAGAACGTAATCGGCGAATCCGCTGATTAACTCCCGGGCGTTCGGGGCGCGGAAACCGACAGAATAGTTCATCGCGTTTTCCAGCGCGTAGCCTTCGTGCGGGAATCCTGGCGGGATATACAGAATATCACCCGGCTCCAGCTCCTCATCAATGATGGCCTCGAACGGATCAACCTGCAGCAGGTCCGGGTGTGGGCAGTGTTGTTTTAGCTGGAGTTTTTCGCCTACGCGCCAGCGACGACGACCGGTGCCTTGAATGATAAACACATCGTACTGATCCAGGTGCGGACCAACGCCGCCGCCGGGCACGGAAAAGGAGATCATCAGGTCATCAATACGCCAGTCCGGTAATTCGCGAAACGGACGCATCAGCGCGGCGGTCGGTTCGTGCCAGTGGTTGACGGCCTGGACCAGCAGCGACCAGTTGTTCTCGCCGAGATGGTCATAGCTTTCGAATGGACCGTGGCTCACCTGCCATTTACCGTCCTGATGGCTGACCAGTCGGCTGTCGACTTCACTTTCCATCGCCAGTCCGGCCAGTTCATCAGGGGACAGCGGATCGATAAAGTTTGTAAAACCACGCTTTAAGACCACTGGGCGCTTTTGCCAGTGGCGTTCGAGAAAGTCGGGCCAGTTGAGGTTTAATTGGTATTCCATAATGCGCATCCGCAGACTGTTGGTTGCTCCGATTATAACGGATGCTTAACCGGATAAGTGATCCCGGTACATAAATATTACAAACAACTTACTCGTCTTTATGCCCCGGATGCTGACGGCCAAAAATGACCTCCATGCGCGCGCCGCCTAACAGGCTGTCGCCTGCGATAATTTGCCCGTCATACTGCTCGGTAATTTCGCGAGCTACCGCCAGCCCCACGCCTTGCCCGGGGCGTAAGGTATCCACACGCTGGCCGCGATCAAAAACCACTTCGCGCTTGGCTTGTGGAATGCCTGGACCGTCATCTTCCACCAGAATATGTAGGCGATCGTCGGACAGGTGAGCGGAGATCTCGACGAACTCCAGACAGTATTTACAGGCGTTATCCAGCACGTTACCCATGACCTCGACAAAATCATTCTGCTCGCCGACAAAACTGATTTCGGGTGAGATATCGAGACTAATAGTGACGCCTTTACGCTGATACACCTTATTGAGGGCGGAGGTTAGCTTATCCAGCAAAGGGGCAACCGGGTGCAGTTCGCGGCTGAGCAGGGCGTTACCACCGCGCATGCTGGCGCGATGCAAGTAGTAGCCAATTTGCTGGGAAATGCGGCTAATTTGTTCCAGCATCACGGGCTCGGCATCCGTTACGCTCATCTTTTCATTGCGCATCGAGCGTAGCGTGCTTTGCAATACCGCCAGCGGTGTTTTCAGGCTATGGGTGAGATCGGTTAAGGTCGTGCGGTATTTATCGTAACGCTCACGCTCACTTTTCAGCAGTCGGTTGAGGTTACGTACCAGGCTAGTTAGTTCCCGCGTGGTGGCGGGATTGAGCATCTCACGGTGATGCTCCTCAAGTTCTCGGACCTCACGCGCCAGTGACTCGATAGGCCGTAAACTCCACCAGGCGGCGACCCATAGCAGCGGGATCACGAGCAGCAAGTTGGCGACCAATACATAGATAAACCAGCTCCAGACCATATACGAGCGCTTGAGCTCAATGGGGATAGTGTCGACAACGACAATGGTAAGCTGAGGCATGCGGGCGGTCTCAGGGTAGACGTTTACCGCCACCGAGTGGGTCATTTCGGCATCGTTATCATCTTCTCTGACTTCTTTAAGCTGCTGTTGCGCGGAGTGATCTTCGCGCAGTAACGTGCTGGTGGCATCGACATCGGCTTCTATTTCATGAAAACCATTCGTTTTTAACCAGTCTGGCTGAATACTGTGCGTCAGCCAGGGGACATCGCGTTGTGCCCATAGCAATTTGCCATTTTCATCGTAGATCAGCGACATGGTGGGGCTTTGCATATCGAGATGTTCAGGCAGTTCGACCTGGAGCTTGCCGTCTTCCCATTTCGCGAGGGTGTAAAACAAGTTACTTTCACCGCGCAGAAGACGAAATGTGGTCTTATCAAAGCTTACGCTGTAACCCACCAGCGCGACCATGCCATAGGCCAGTGAAAGCACAAGGACAACGCCAGCGGTCGCCAGCAAAAAGCGTACACGCAGCGATAACGGGAAAAAATGACGCAATAATTTGTTCATTAGCGCAGTTCGAAGAGGTAGCCCTGTCCACGTACAGTGGTGATCACGTCATCCGGATATTGCGCCTGAATTTTTTTGCGCAGACGTCCCATCAGTACATCGATGGTGTGGCTTTCACGCAGTTCTGCATCCGGATAAAGTTGTAGCATCAGTGAGTCTTTGCTGACCACTTTGCCGTTATTGCGGATCAGCGTTTCCATGATGGTGTATTCAAACGCGGTGAGTTTGATAACCTCATCATTCACTGATAATTCGCGGCGGGAAAGGTCAACCTGAAAAGGCGGCAGCGAGATAATTTGCGAGGCCAGGCCGCTATTGCGGCGCATCAGTGCCTGCATGCGGGCGACCACCTCTTCAATATGGAAAGGTTTTGTCACGTAGTCATCAGCCCCAGCGCTGAGCACTTCCACTTTATCCTGCCAGCCTTCGCGGGCGGTCAACACCAGAATGGGGAGCGAAACGTCATTGCTGCGCCAGCGGCGGATCAGTGACAAGCCATCTTCATCGGGCAGACCTAAGTCGACGATCGCAATATCTGGCAGATGTTCGTTAAGGTAATAATCTGCTTCCTTTGCATCCTCAGCATCATCAACCTGGTGGCCTGCATCCTGTAACTGAACTTTCAGGTGGTGACGTAATAAGGCATTATCCTCAACAACCAGTACGCGCATCTTCGTTTCTCCCTAAATTGACGGTATGAATAGTTTAACGCTGATTATGTGGCTGTGGGGATAAACATTTAATAAACCGAGGGGAATGTCGGAAGGTGGCATGAACGCCACATCTGGCCTACGCGGGATAAATGTAGGCCAGATAAGCGTGAGCGCCATCTGGCGCAGGATTGATTACTTCAACTCATCAACCATGGTGATGGCGCGACCAATATAGTTGGCTGGCGTCATCGCTTTCAGGCGCGTTTTCTCGTCTTCTGGCAGGGCCAGTCCGTCGATAAACTGCTTCATGCCTTCGGCGTCAACGCGCTTGCCGCGGGTCAGCTCTTTCAGCTTCTCGTACGGTTTTTCAATGCCGTAACGACGCATAACGGTCTGAATCGGCTCGGCCAGCACTTCCCAGTTATGGTCCAGTTCATCCAGCAGATGATCGCGGTTTACTTCCAGTTTGCTCACACCCTTCAGTGTGGACTGATACGCGATCAACGCGTAGCCAATTCCCACGCCCAGGTTACGCAGAACGGTAGAATCCGTCAGGTCACGCTGCCAGCGGGAAACCGGCAGTTTGCTTGCCAGGTGCTGCAGTACCGCATTAGACAGGCCCAGGTTGCCTTCGGAGTTTTCGAAGTCGATAGGGTTAACCTTGTGCGGCATGGTGGAAGAACCAATTTCACCGGCAATGGTTTTCTGTTTGAAGTGGTTCAGCGCCACATAGCCCCAGACGTCGCGGTCAAAATCGATCAGGATGGTGTTAAAACGCGCGACGCAATCGAACAGCTCAGCAATGTAGTCGTGCGGCTCAATCTGCGTGGTGTACGGGTTCCACTGAATACCCAGCGAAGTGACGAATTCTTCACTGAACTGATGCCAGTCAACTTCCGGATAAGCGGCGATGTGGGCGTTATAGTTACCGACGGCACCGTTGATTTTACCGAGAATTTCTACCTGGTTTAGCTGGCGATACTGGCGCTCCATACGGTATGCCACGTTAGCCATTTCTTTGCCCAACGTAGAGGGTGTTGCCGGCTGGCCGTGCGTACGGGAGAGCAGGGGAATGTCACGATACTGCACGGACAGGTCTTTTACCGCATCGATAAGCTTGCGCCAGTAAGGCAGGATCACTTCATCGCGGGCGGTTTTCAGCATCAGCGCATGAGACAGGTTGTTGATATCTTCTGAGGTACAGGCGAAGTGGATAAACTCGGAAATAGCGTGCAGTTCCGGGATATCAGCGACTTTTTCTTTCAGGAAATACTCAACGGCCTTCACATCGTGGTTGGTCGTGCGTTCAATGGTTTTGATGCGCGCGGCATCTTCTTCATTGAAGTTAGCGACGATCGTATCAAGGAAACCGATTGCGTCGGCAGCAAAAGCAGGAACTTCCTTGATCGCTGCGTGCGCGGCCAGTTTTTGCAGCCAGCGTACTTCAACCTGTACACGGAATTTCAGCAAACCGTATTCGCTGAAAATCCCGCGCAGCGCGCTGACTTTATCGCCGTAGCGTCCATCGACAGGGGAAACGGCGGTCAGTGAGGATAATTCCATAGATCACAACTCCGGGGTTAAATGAGCAAGAATTTGTTTTGCCTGAGTGGTCAGGCGATTACGAGAAAACATGAGTTGCAGACGACCGCCACCGACCTGGTGCCAGAGTACGGCAGCACGAATGCCAGCCAGAAGCGACGCACGGACTTTGGCCTGAACCTGCGGGCTCTGGAGGATTGCTGGGGATCCCGTGACCTGAATACGTGGGCCGAGCGGGCTGATGACGTCAACATAAATGCCCGCCATTGCGCTCATTAACGTTTCTGACTGCAAATCGAAATGGTCTAGCTGGCGCTGCAGGCCATTAATACGGTCCCCCAGCGTGTCCATTGCGCCCTTGGCGGCCGACAGCTTGCGCTCCAGCACCATCAGGCTCAGGGTATAGCGGGTGAGTTCCGCGTTCAGTCCCTGACGACTGCTGGCGTTCAGTACACCGAGCAGCGTTTCAAGGCCCAGACGCAGATTGGCTTCACTGCCACCAAACACGCCCAGCGTAGAATTGGGATTCATATCAATAACACTGTTGAGTGAAACGTGTAGTGCATCGGCATCACAGTGCCCCTGGTGTGCCAGTTGTTGCACCAGGCGAGCCGACTGGCAAATGCCTGCCAGAGCGAGGGTGATGTCATAATAATTCTTTGCCACGTTCACTGCTTCCTTGTATTAGATATGTAGATAAATTATACCGGCAGAGGCAGGCGCTGCTCGATAATACCGCCACCGAGGCACACTTCGCCGCGGTAAAAGACGGCCGACTGACCTGGCGTCACCGCCGCAACCGGCTCGTCAAAAATCACTTCAATACGTTCGTCATCCAGCGACTTAACGGTGCACGGAATATCGGTCTGACGATAGCGGGTTTTCACCGTACAGCGCATTGTGCCGGAGAAGGGTTCGCGATCGACCCAGTGCAGCTGTTGCGCGATCAGGCCAACGGACATCAGACGCGGGTGATCGTGACCCTGAGCGACAACCAGAATGTTGTTCTCAACGTCCTTATCGACCACATACCATGGATCCTCGGTCCCTTCTTTGGTTCCGCCGATACCCAGACCTTTACGTTGGCCCAGAGTGTGATACATCAGCCCCTGGTGCTGGCCGATTTCTTCGCCATCCACGGTGATGATTTTTCCTGGCTGAGCCGGAAGGTAACGGCCAAGGAACTCGCGGAATTTACGTTCACCAATAAAGCAGATGCCGGTGGAGTCTTTTTTCTTCGCGGTAATCAGGCCCAGATCTTCGGCGATTTTGCGCACCTGCGGTTTTTCCAGTTCACCGACCGGGAACAAGCTTTGGGCGATCTGCTCGTGACCGAGCGTATAGAGGAAATAGCTTTGGTCTTTATTGCCGTCGAGTCCACGCAGCAGGCGGCTTTTGCCGTCGACGTCCGCGCGGCGCACGTAGTGACCGGTGGCGATGAAATCGGCACCTAAATCTTCAGCGGCAAATTCGAGGAAGGCTTTAAACTTAATTTCTTTGTTGCACAGAATATCCGGGTTTGGCGTACGACCCGCTTTGTACTCTTCAAGGAACAACTCAAAGACGTTGTCCCAGTATTCTGCGGCAAAGTTAACGGTATGCAGTTCAATGCCGAGTTTGTCGCAGACTGCCTGCGCATCTGCAAGATCGGCAGCAGCGGTACAGTATTCCTCACCGTCGTCCTCTTCCCAGTTCTTCATGAACAGGCCTTCAACCTGATAACCCTGTTGTTGCAACAGCCAGGCAGAAACGGAGGAATCGACACCGCCGGACATGCCGACGATCACTTTTTTTGGGCTTTCAGACATAGGAATACTCACGACATTGAACTTAAAGGCGGCATATTCTATCACGCAGCCCTTTACTTGACACCCTCTGTAAACGGCCAGTTAAATTCTCCGATCATTGCCAGCGGATACCGTTGCCCGCTCTGATAACAGCGAATGCTCTCAGCAACCAGCGGCGAACGCAGGTTCGGTGCAGATAAAATCGCTTCAGCGCTGACCCAACGACAGCAATCTATATCGTTGTCATGCGGATCAGTAGCGCACATATTGGCAAGCTCAATAGAAAACAGAAAACGCAAGAACGGGGTTCTGTCCGGGGCTATCCATTGATGCATGCGAATAAAATGCTGCGGCTGCGCGGTGATGCCGGTTTCTTCCCACAGTTCGCGTGCAGCGGCTTGTACCAGAGTTTCGTCCGCTTCCAGATGCCCGGCAGGCTGGTTCCATAACGCTTTGCCGTTGATGGTTTCCTCAACGACTAAAAACTTATCCTCAGCATGCACAATGCAGGCGACGGTGACGTGCGGTTTGAACATGGTTCACCTCTTATTCTTCTTTAAAGCCTTCAGACACATCTGGCCAGCTGATCTCGCCCGTGGTTTTATCGATACTGATATAGGCCACCGGAGGGGAGGTTTGTGGATCGGCGGCACCCCGGCAAAATTCGGTTTGGTGGTCTTCGCGCACGATGATTTCAATCGCGTTTTTCGCATTCCAGCTCTCATAAAAAACACATTGATAGTCATAACGCAAACTGAGAGTGGCGACCCGCGTGGCTGTATCTGTAGAGAGTGGATTGATGTCGTCGCGATAGCGGTCACCGCTGTTTAAAGGTTGCAGCTGTGATTTTTTCAACCAGCCGCGCACGCTATGACGATTGGCGGTGTAATAGACCACCTCAATAAAATCGTCTTTGGACTCTTCCTGAGCAGAAACCACGTCGCCGGGAACCAGGAATACGGAACTGTTGCGACACTGTGCATTTGGCATTGAATAGAATCCAGCGCGCGAGCTGCCGATGACCTGATAATGGTTGCTGGCGGCGGGGGGCATTTTTTCGCGTTGTGACATCGCTTTATTGGCCCATGTCTGGCAGGCAGGGCTAACAGGAAGCGGGTTAGCTAACGGCGTGAGTCCGTCGGCGGTAACCCAACCGGTAGCGAAAGTGCCGTTTGCGCCCCGGTAGCGGACGTAACGAAAAGGTTCGTCTTTGGACAGCATGCCTGTGCTTTCATAACGCTGCGAACTTCTGAGTACCTCTACAGTGTCGCTATTGACCAAAAACGCCGGGAGCTGGCATCCGCTGGCCGGCGCAGAGTAGAAATGCAGACGAGAGTCAGCGCTGACGTTGGCAGTAGCGTAAAGATAATTTGCCTCTCCCGCCGCGATCCCGGCGAGCGTTTCACAGTTCTGTTTTGCATAACAAAATGGTGAAACTCCGCACAACATGAGAGCTGCAACGATCCGTTTATCCATATGCCGTGTTCTTCCCTGTTAATAGTTGCGTTAAAAATGGATGCTACGGCAGCAGCTCACGCCATTCGCCGTTGGCGAGGTTATCCAGCGTGTAATCACCCATGGCATAGCGGATTAACCGCAGCGTGGGGAAACCCACATGCGCCGTCATGCGTCTCACCTGACGGTTACGCCCCTCATACAACGTGATTTTCAACCAACGGGTGGGAATGCTTTTGCGCTCGCGAATCGGTGGATTTCGCGGCCACAGCCAGTCAGGTTCGGCAACAACCTCAACGCCTGCCGGCAACGTTGGGCCATCATTGAGCGTCACGCCATTGCGCAGGGCATCCAGCGCCTCTGGCGTCGGCTCTCCTTCGACCTGTACGTAATAAATTTTTCCGGTGCGCTTACCCGGCTGCGTCAATCGGGCCTGTAATGCACCGTCATTGGTCAGTACCAACAGGCCTTCGCTATCCCTATCCAGGCGCCCCGCAGCATAGACGCCCTGTACGGGAATAAAATCTTTTAATGTGCTGCGACCCGCTTCGTCAGTAAATTGTGGCAAAACATCGTAGGGTTTATTGAACAAAACCACGCGTTTTGGCTGGTTTTCTTTACGCTGTTTAGTGACTTGTCGTGAGCTGAATCGCTCAACCCGGTGATTTCTAAAAGAAGTTTTTTGCATGGTATTTTCAGATTATATCAATTGCCGCATTATAGCCTAAGAACGAGTGTCTTTCATGGCGGCGAACAATAGGGTAGTATTGACACGCTCATTACAAATCATTAACAAAAAGTTGCTCTAACGCATCCGTGTAGCAGGACGCAAATGCACATGCAGCGTGATGACAGACGAGCAGAACCAGAAGCGCTCGAAGGAGAGGTGAATGGAAAGCAAAGTAGTTGTTCCGGCGGAAGGTAAGAAGATCACCCTGCAAAACGGCAAACTCAACGTTCCTGAAAATCCGATTATCCCGTTCATTGAAGGCGACGGTATCGGCGTTGATGTAACCCCACCGATGATCAAAGTTGTCGATGCTGCTGTCGAGAAAGCCTATAAAGGCGAGCGTAAAATCTCCTGGATGGAAATCTACACCGGCGAGAAATCCACTCAGGTATACGGCCAGGACGTCTGGCTGCCTGCTGAAACCCTTGATCTGATTCGTGACTACCGTGTTGCTATTAAAGGCCCACTGACTACCCCAGTTGGCGGCGGTATTCGCTCACTGAACGTTGCACTGCGTCAGGAACTTGACCTGTACGTGTGCCTGCGTCCGGTTCGTTACTACCAGGGCACCCCAAGCCCGGTTAAACATCCTGAACTGACCGACATGGTCATCTTCCGTGAAAACTCTGAAGACATCTACGCCGGTATCGAGTGGAAAGCCGACTCTGCTGATGCAGAGAAAGTGATTAAATTCCTGCGCGAAGAGATGGGCGTGAAGAAAATTCGCTTCCCGGAACATTGCGGTATCGGTATCAAACCGTGTTCCGAAGACGGGACAAAACGTCTGGTGCGTGCGGCGATTGAATACGCCATCGCCAACGATCGTGATTCTGTTACCCTGGTACATAAAGGTAACATCATGAAGTTCACCGAAGGCGCGTTCAAAGACTGGGGTTACCAGTTAGCGCGTGAAGAGTTTGGTGGTGAACTGATCGACGGCGGCCCGTGGGTGAAAATCAAGAACCCGAAAACAGGGAAAGAGATCGTTGTTAAGGACGTTATCGCCGATGCGTTCTTGCAGCAGATCCTGCTGCGCCCGGCAGAGTATGATGTTATCGCCTGTATGAACCTGAACGGTGACTACATCTCTGATGCCCTGGCAGCGCAGGTTGGCGGTATCGGTATCGCGCCGGGTGCAAACATCGGTGACGAGTGTGCACTGTTTGAAGCCACCCACGGTACTGCACCGAAGTATGCGGGTCAGGATAAAGTGAACCCTGGTTCTATCATTCTGTCTGCTGAAATGATGCTGCGCCACATGGGTTGGGTTGAAGCGGCTGACCTGATTGTTAAAGGTATGGAAGGCGCGATCAACGCCAAGACCGTAACCTATGACTTCGAACGTCTGATGGATGGCGCTAAACTGCTGAAATGTTCAGAGTTTGGTGACGCGATCATCGAAAACATGTAATCCACATTCTGGGTTGTATGAGAACGGGAGCCGAGAGGTTCCCGTTTTTTTATACCTGTAAAATTCCTTCCCCAAAACTCTCGCCAAAACGTTTCCCCAAAACCAGGTTTGGCACTTATGCCAGCTTATCCGGTGCCAGGGGGGAAGAAACCGGACTGTTAGTTTAATTATCATTATATTAATGGATTGTTGTTCTCGACATCTTCCATGTATAAAAGTGTATCGTCGACAGAGTAGTAATACCGTTTGTTATCATTGACATCAGTAACCCATCGGAAAACGCCAGCACTAACAAGTGTTGGGTGATGCTGCCAACTTACTGATTTAGTGTATGATGGTGTTTTTGAGGTGCTCCTGTGGCTTCTGTTTCTATCAGCTGTCCCTCCTGTTCAGCTACTGACGGGGTGGTGCGTAACGGCAAAAGCACCGCCGGACATCAGCGCTATCTCTGCTCTCACTGCCGTAAAACATGGCAACTGCAGTTCACTTACACCGCTTCTCAACCCGGTACGCACCAGAAAATCATTGATATGGCCATGAATGGCGTTGGATGCCGGGCAACCGCCCGCATTATGGGCGTTGGCCTCAACACGATTTTACGTCACTTAAAAAACTCAGGCCGCAGTCGGTAACCTCGCGCATACAGCCGGGCAGTGACGTCATCGTCTGCGCGGAAATGGACGAACAGTGGGGCTATGTCGGGGCTAAATCGCGCCAGCGCTGGCTGTTTTACGCGTATGACAGGCTCCGGAAGACGGTTGTGGCGCACGTCTTCGGTGAACGCACTATGGCGACGCTGGGGCGTCTTATGAGCCTGCTGTCACCCTTTGACGTGGTGATATGGATGACGGATGGCTGGCCGCTGTATGAATCCCGCCTGAAGGGAAAGCTGCACGTAATCAGCAAGCGATATACGCAGCGAATTGAGCGGCATAACCTGAATCTGAGGCAGCACCTGGCACGGCTGGGACGGAAGTCGCTGTCGTTCTCAAAATCGGTGGAGCTGCATGACAAAGTCATCGGGCATTATCTGAACATAAAACACTATCAATAAGTTGGAGTCATTACCTACAATACTGTGGAGTTCTAACGTTTTATTAATATCAACATTGGTTCTAGCCCATGGCGGATATGCTTTTTGTCATCTTTTGGGTCGGGCATTATAATATCGAAAATAGGCCGGGCTAAGATATAGCCCGGCCTGTAGGTGAAAAACCAATTAGAACTGGTAGTTTAACGACACCCAGTAGTTGCGACCCGGATTGACGTATCCGGTTGTGGATTGTGCGGTCTGGAAGTAGTCGCCCGCGTAGGTGCTGCTGCGGCCAACCTGATACAGAGTGACGTCGCTAAAGTCTTTATCCAACACGTTATTTATCGCCGTATTCAGCGTCAGTTCTTTGGTCAGCTTATAGGACATGCCCATATCGAGAACGGTCCAGGCTTTTAAATTGGCCCCTTTATCATCGTACACGGCTTTTTGGACTGCACTAAGGTTGTCATAGTTTTCGGTAAAGCGTGGGGCTTTACCACGATAGCGTGCGCTTAACCAGGCATTCATATCTTCGGTTGCCTGCCAGTTCAGACGGGCGTTAGCCATATGTTTGGGGGTATAGCTCAGCGGTGCGCCTTTGTTTTCGCCATCTTTTTGTTTGCTCTGCGTATAGGTGTAGTTGAGCGATAAGCTCAGCACGTCAGACCAAAGCGGGAAGGTGCTGGCGAATTCAACGCCGTCCGTTCTCGCCTTGCCGCTGTTGGTATAGCTGTTGGTATTGTCATCGATGGAATACGAGACAATTTTATTTTTGTATTCGGTGTAGAAGCCAGTAACGTTGGCGTTCAGCCCCGCGTCGTTCTCATAGTACAACCCGGTTTCATAGCTGGTGCTTTCTTCGGGTTTAAGGTCGGGGTTGCCGACCGTATTGACGGTTCCCTGAGCAGTCACACCGCTGATGCCGTTGTGCAACTGGCTGAGTGACGGGGCTTTGTATCCGGTTGTGACGCCACCTTTCAGGGTCCATTCTTCCGATACGTCCCACACCATGTAAGCTCGTGGGCTAAGGTGTCCGCCAAAGACATCGTTATGCTCATAGCGAGTGCCTGCGGTCAACGCCAGCGAGTCGAGAATATGCCACTCATCTTCCGCGTAGGTCGCCCAGGTTTTCTGGTGGAATGTCTCACCGGTATTGGCCAGCACCACCCCGTCTTTCATGCGGGCATCCCAGTATTCTCCGCCGAGAGTAAGCAGATGCGAATCACCCAATGGCGTCAGCAGGACCGAGTCCAGGATGACGTTGGTATTTTTCAGTTCACGAGCGTCACCGGCCCGGCCCGCGTTTTCTGGCGTGAGTGCGGATGAGACCAGTTGGCGGCCTTTGTTCTCGGTTTCATTCCAGCCCACGGAGGATTTCCAGGTACCAAATGTTAATGCGGTATCGTGACCCAGCGTGACCTTATTACGTTCATAGCGCAGGGTTTTATCGTATCCGCCGGTGAGATTACCCAACTGCCCATCATCATTGTCGTAGCGCTGTCTGGCGGAGTCGAGATCCAGCCACAGCGTATTATTTGCGCCGGTTTTCCAGTCCAGACGGGTACCGATGTTGTAGTTTTCAGATTCCGTTGGATACGGCACGCGCGTCGATGTGGTATCGCTCAGAGAGGTGACGCTGGAGCCTTGTCGTTGTGTCGTGCTGCCGCGTACCTGCATGTCCAGCACGCCAGCAATTAGCGGGCCGCTTGACCAGAAGTTGGCTACCGTGCTGTTACCCCATTTATTGCTTTCTTGCAGGTTAACGCCGGTATTAATGGACGTGCTCCATTTGTCCGTACTTCTCTTGGTAATGATGTTAACGACACCGCCGATAGCATCTGAACCGTACAGCGTCGACATGGGACCGCGGATCACTTCAATATGATCGATGGCTGCCAGCGGAGGCATAAAACTGGTGTTCATGGCAGAGAAGCCGTTGGGCGTCACGTCACTGCTGCCATTTTGACGAATACCGTCTATCAGGATCAGCGTATAGCTGGCAGGCATGCCGCGAATACTGACCTCCAGACCGCCGGTTTTACCGGTGCTGCTTTCAACATCCACCCCTTCAACGGAGCGCAGGGCTTCACCTAAGTCATTATATTTATTGGTTTGTAATTCTTGTTGAGAAATAACCGACACGCTGGCAGCCGCGTTGGTGATCTTTTTTTCGTAACCCGACGCGGTCACGACCATGACATCATCGGCGAAGGCATAAGTACCGCTGAATCCAAGGCAGGACAGAACGACAGAGGCAACAGGTTTTAAACGCATAGTCAAACTTCCTTTGTTAAAAATTCAAAGGCAGTAAGATAATTGATGAAAATGATAATACAAATAATTATCATTACAAATTTACATAACTTGTCACTCTCTGTATATTTCTTGAATAAATATACATAAATTGTCACTAATTTTAGATAGGGAGTAATGACAAAACGCGTGAGTAGTTTTTACGGTAATTATTAATATTCATTTAATATGATATTGAATAATAGAGAAGGAGATAAAAATCACGGCAGTGAATCACTGCACGTCGAGAGGTGAGAATTCGACAGTTGTATGATGTTTTTTTAAAATCGTCATACTTTTCTGCGCTGTATCATTTTTTTAGCCAAAGTGGTCCGCCATAATCCCTTCCCCAGGAGACCTCACAACGGGTATGTGCTGTTGTGCGGTATAAAAACAACGCAAAAGCGGGACAAGGTAATGATTAACGGCAAGCTGGCACGGTTGACGTGCGCACTGACTCTGGCATTTTCGACCTCCCTTTTCGCAGCACAACCGGCGGTGGAAGGGCAAACATTGAAACTGGCAATTGGACCCGAACCCACGGAGGGATTCGACCCAATGCTAGGCTGGAGTCACGGCAGCTATTTGCTCCTGCATGCACCTTTGTTAAAACAAAATGCCGATATGAGCTGGGGAAGCCTGCTGACGGAGAAGGTGGAGACCAGCGCTGATGGGAAAACCTGGACATTAACCTTAAAACCCGATCTTAAATTCTCTGATGGCTCCCCGCTCACGGCGGAAGATGTGGTATTTACCTTCAACAAAGCCGCGAAAAGCGGTGGGAAAATCGACATGGGGAATTTCACCCATGCCCGCCTGAAAGATAATCGCACGGTAGAAATGACGCTACGCAGTCCGCAGAGTACGTTTGTGAACGTGCTGGGCTCGTTAGGCATTGTTCCGGCAAAACAATACGATGAAAAAACCTTTGCCAGAAATCCAATTGGCGCAGGCCCTTATCGGCTGGTGAGTTTTCAACCGGGCCAACAGTTGATCGTCGAAGCGAACCCTTGGTACGCGGGTAAGAAAAATGATTTTAACCGGCTGGTGTTTGTCTTCCTGGACGAAGATAACGCTTACGCGGCCGCACGCAGTGGTCAACTGGGGCTGGTGCGTATTGCGCCATCAATGGCCGTTGCACCTCAGCAAGATAATTTGAAGCTGTGGGTTCGCAACAGCGTAGAGAACCGGGGGATCGTGTTCCCGATGGTCCCTGCGGGTAAAAAAGATGCTAACGGTTATCCGGTCGGTAACGATATAACGGCCGACGTCGCGATCAGACGGGCTATTAACTACGCCATCGATCGTAAGCAACTGGCTGAACAGGTTATGGAAGGCCACGCTATCCCGGCGTACAGCGCGGTGCAGGGACTGCCGTGGCAGGGACCGTCGGTTGCGTTTAAAGATGGCGACAGTGACAAAGCACGCGCGCTTCTGGAACAGGCTGGCTGGAAAGTTGGCCCGGAGGGTGTGCGTGTAAAAAACGGCAAAGCAGCCCGTCTGACCTTATGGTATGCGAGCGGCGACAGTACGCGTCGTGATTTAGCCGAAGCGGTGCGTGCCATGCTCGAACCTGTTGGCATTGCGGTGTCGCTGCAATCCGGAAGCTGGGAAACCGTTGAGCGCCACATGCATT
Organism: Citrobacter freundii; assembly: GCF_029717145.1. Classification (NCBI taxonomy): domain Bacteria; kingdom Pseudomonadati; phylum Pseudomonadota; class Gammaproteobacteria; order Enterobacterales; family Enterobacteriaceae; genus Citrobacter; species Citrobacter freundii. Next base: position 1,990,247 of record NZ_CP099222.1, read on the forward strand.
CGAATCCCACGCTGTTTGGTTGGGGGAGTTTAGATCCGATGGAGCTTTTCCATCACTACAGCGGGCAGGCCGCGGGCGTTGAGTATTACAACCCCGGTTATTACAGCAATCCTGCGGTTGAACAGCATCTCAAACAGGCCATTGATGCGCCGGACTGGCAAAAAGCAGTGCCTTTCTGGCAGCAGGTGGAGTGGGATGGCAAGCAGGGTGCAGGCGTTCAGGGTGACGCTGCGTGGGCATGGTTGCTGAATATCCAGCATACTTATCTGGCTAATCCGTGCATTGACCTGGGCAAAGGGGCGCCGGAAATTCACGGCAGCTGGTCCGTGCTCAACAATCTTGATGAATGGACCTGGACCTGCCGTTGATGAAGTCTGTTGTGGGTCATTTTCTGCGGCTGATCGTATTGTTGGTGCTGGTCGCTGCTGGCACCTTCATCTTGCTCAGCTTCTCGCCGGTCGATCCGATTCGTGCCTATATTGGTAACGATCTCCTGCATGTTCCGCCAGAACAGTATGCGCGTATCGCCGCACGCTGGGGGCTGGATCAGCCGCTGTGGGAGCGTTTCGGGCACTGGTTTGCACGCGTCTTACAGGGTGATCTCGGGTATTCGATGCTGTTTAATGCACCGGTCGCCAGCGTGATCAAAGAGCGTTTTGCGACCTCATTTGCTCTGCTCTGTGGCGCATGGTTGATGTCGGGGTTACTGGGTACGGCAATGGGGTTCGTTGCCGGGCGATTCCTGAACCGTTGGCCGGATAAAATGATCTGCCGCCTCAGCTATCTGCTTTCATCGTTGCCAACCTTCTGGATAGGAATGCTGCTTCTGGCCGTGTTTGCGGTGCGCTGGCCGGTGCTCCCGGTCTGCTGCGCGTGGGAGCCTGGCAACAGTGGTGATATGGCTGGCTTCACTGAGCGTCTGCGTCATCTGATTCTTCCGGTATGCGCCCTCAGTTTATTGGGGTTAGGGCAAATTACGCTGCACACTCGAGAAAGTATCGCCAGCGTGATGAAAAGCGACTTCGTTCGCTTTGCTCGCTCGCAGGGAGACAAGGGATGGTCGCTGCTGCGCCACCAGGTCCTGCGTCATGCGATAACGCCTGCGCTGTGCCTGCAATTTGCTTCGCTTGGCGAACTTTTTGGCGGCGCATTGCTGGCAGAAAAAGTCTTTGCGTATCCCGGACTGGGGCAGGCGACCATTGATGCCGGATTACGCGGCGATGTGCCGCTGCTGATGGGGATTGTCTTGTTCAGCACCGTTCTGGTGTTCATCGGCAACTCGCTCTCTTCCTGGTTAGTCCATGTGCTAAATCGCGCGGTGGAGCGTCCAGATGCTCTATAACCCAACCCCAACGTTGATTCGCCTTCTGCTGTCTGCGGGCGGTTTACTCTTCATCGCCATTTATGGCAACGCTACGCTGGATAACGCACTGAGCGTTAATCTGCTGGCCCGCCATCTGCCACCGGATGCGCTGCACTGGTTTGGCACCGATAATCTCGGGCGTGATTTATGGGTGCGCTGCTTTCAGGGGGCGTTAACCAGCCTGCAAATTGGTATCGGCGCGGCGGTGTGTAGCGGGGTAATTGCTTTATTGATGGCGGCGGTTTCGCGTTTGCATCCGCGCATGGATGTTCTGATGCGCTTAGTCACCGACGCGATGTTGTCGATGCCGCATCTGCTGCTGCTGATTTTGATCTGCTTTACTCTCGGCGGTGGTAAAAGTGGGGTGGTGTTGGCGGTTGCGCTGACCCATTGGCCGCGTCTGGCCTTGATCCTGCGCGCGGAGGCGGAACGCGTCGCACACAGTGACTACCTGATGCTGACCCGGCGGCTGGGACACGGGCATTTTTACTGCTGGCGTCATCACTACTTACCTGCGCTATTGCCACAATGGTTGACCGGGACGTTGTTGATGTTTCCGCACGCGGTGTTACATAGCGCGGCGTTAAGTTTTCTTGGTTTCGGGCTGGCGCCGCATGAGCCGTCGCTGGGTCTGTTGCTGGCGGATGCGCTGCGATTTATCAGCCACGGCAACTGGTGGCTGGTGCTGTTTCCGGGGTTAATGCTGTTCAGCCTGGTGATGTTATTTGATCAGTTTGCCCGGGCGGTACATCGTTTGTGGTTGAGAGGTGACGCATGTTGAGTTTACAGCAGGTCTCGCTGGACGTGGCGCGCTATCGTTGGTACGGCGCGAGAAAGTGGTCATCGCTACTCCAGGATATTTCTTTTGATATTGCCCCCGGTCAAATGGTGGCATTAGTCGGCGGCAGCGGGGAAGGTAAGAGTCTGCTGTTGCAGTGTCTGCTCGATCTGTTACCAGACAATCTGCGCGTTCAGGGCGCGATAACCCTCGATGGAAAAACGCTGGACCGTAATGACATCCGTGCATGTCGCGGCAATACCTTTAGTTATGTACCGCAAGGGGTTCAGGCGCTTAATCCACTGCTGACCATTGAAAAGCATTTGAAAAGAGCGAGTCAACTCTCCGGTCATCCCTGGGACGCGGGGAAGGTAACGCAACTTCTTGAACGGAGCCAACTGGACACCAGCGTATTAGGTGCTTTCCCGCGCCAACTGTCCGGTGGGATGGCAAAACGTGTTCTGGCGTGCCATGCGTCACTCAGTCAGGCGCGCTATATCCTTGCTGACGAAATTACCGCCTGGCTGGATGCGCCTTTGGCGAATCAACTGCTGGGGCATTTACGAGGCCTTTGCGAGCAGGGCTGTGGTGTGCTGTGGGTAACCCACGATCTCACGCTGGCTGCACGCCATGCGGACCGGATTGTTGCCCTGCATCAGGGACGGGTATCGGATAACGTGAGTCGGGAACAGCTGCTGCGTGGCGATATCAGCGAACATTTGCAGCGGCAATGGAGGGCGTTACCTGAGAGAAACCAACTATTTGGAGAGCTGAATGCTGTGCTGTCGTGATGTTGTTATACGCCAGGGCGGTAAGGTGCTGTGGCAAAACCTGACGTTCTCGCTGGCTGTCGGGGAGCGCATGGGGATTTGCGCTCCTAGCGGGACCGGGAAAACCACGTTGGGACGCGTGCTGGCTGGCTGGCAAAAACCAACCTCCGGTGAGATTTTAGTCGATGATAAACCGTTACCGGTCGGGCAATATTGCCCGGTACAACTGGTGCCGCAACATCCTGAATTGACGTTCAACCCCTGGCGAAGTACCGGTGATGCGGTGCGGGATGCCTGGCAGCCGGATGCCTCAACGCTCGCCCGTTTACATATCAATCCCGAGTGGTTAACCCGCCGACCCGGGCAGCTTTCTGGTGGTGAACTGGCGCGTATTGCGCTACTGCGCGCGCTTGATCCGCGCACGCGTTTTCTCATTGCCGATGAAATTACCGCCCAGCTTGACCCTTCTATTCAACGAGATATATGGGCGCTGCTTCTTGAAGAATGCCAGCGTCGTCCGTTAGGAATGCTCATCATTAGCCATCAGCAGGCATTGCTTGATCAGCTTTGTTCGCGAAGGTTGCCCTGGACGTAGTCGTCCTTTCTCCGTGTGGCCGATTTATCGCTGCGGATGAATTTTGCATAACCTCGTTGATTAAAATGTTACGTTATATTATAACAATTCACTCGCAACCATATTGAGGGTGAAATTTTGGCTATTCGTTTGGAAAGACTGGCGGTTGTTTTCGGGATGCTGTTAGCCAGTAGCCAGGTACTGGCACATGGGCACCATTCCCATGGCGCACCGATGACAGAAATAGAGCAAAAAGCGTCAGAGGGCGTTTTTGATAATAGCCATGTGAAGGACAGGGCTCTGAGCGACTGGGATGGCGTGTGGCAGTCTGTTTACCCTTATCTGCAGAGCGGTGAACTGGATCCGGTATTCAAGCAGAAGGCCGAAAAGGATAAAAGTAAAACGGCGGAGGAGTATAAAACCTATTACCGCACAGGCTATGCCACTAGCGTGGACACTATCGGTATCGAGAACGGTGTGATGGAATTTCATACGGGTAATAAGGTCGCGTCGTGTAAATATGATTACGCCGGATACAAAATATTGACCTATACGTCAGGCAAGAAAGGTGTGCGGTATCTGTTTGAGTGCAAAGAGGCAAATAGTCAGGCGCCGAAATACGTTCAATTTAGCGATCATATTATCGCGCCACGCAAATCGAGCCACTATCACATCTTTATGGGAAATACCTCACAGGCAGCGCTGCTTGAAGAGATGGACAACTGGCCAACCTATTATCCGTATCAGCTCAAAGCAGAAGCGGTGATTGACGAGATGCTGCATCATTAATTCCCATCCGGCTGTATTTAAACCCGCCGATAACGGCGGGTTGATAAATTGCGGATATTATTTTCCGGAAGCCAGCGTGCTGTAACTGGTCATCAGGTTGCGATAGTCAGGAATATGGTTGGAAAACAGCGTGCCCAGCCCTTCAACGTCATTACGCCAGTCGCGGTGTAATTCACAGGCCAGACCGAACCAGGTCATCAACTGCACGCCGGCAGAAGACATACGGTTCCAGGCAGAGTCGCGGGTCAGCGGGTTAAAGGTGCCGGACGCATCGGTAACCACGAACACGTCGAACCCTGCCTCAATGGCCGATAGCGCAGGGAAGGCGACGCACACTTCGGTGACGACACCGGCGATGATCAGCTGTTTTTTACCCGTCGCTTTAATCGCGTTGACAAAATCGTCGTTGTCCCAGGCGTTAATCTGCCCCGGGCGGGCAATGTAAGGGGCGTCAGGAAACAGCGCTTTCAGCTCAGGAACCAGAGGGCCATTAGGACCGGTTTCAAAGCTGGTGGTTAGAATGGTGGGGAGTTTGAAGTACTTCGCCAGATCGGCCAGCGCCAGCACGTTGTTTTTAAACTTGTCGGGATCAATATCACGGACCAGCGACAGTAAACCTGCCTGGTGATCGACCAACAGTACGGCAGCCTGATCCTTATCCACACGTTTATAGGTAATCGTCATTTTTTCTTTCTCCAGGTGATGAGAGGGGGCCTCGACGGCGAAATCTATTGATAAACAGTAGTGGCTATCCGGGGTATTGGGTAGTCGCAAAATTGAGTTTCATCGTTGCAAATCTGGAACGAAAAATATTCTGCAACAGTGTGCGCTATTCATAAGCTTCTCTTTCCATCAGGTGATGCATTCGTTAGCATATTGTCTCGCAGCAAGTGCATGTGTTTTATCAGGAAGAGGTTAACGTGTTCGCAGAGTATGGAGTTCTGAATTACTGGACGTATTTGGTGGGGGCTATTTTTATTGTACTGGTACCGGGGCCCAATACGATATTCGTGCTGAAGAACAGCGTAGGGCGAGGGGTGAAGGGCGGTTACCTTGCAGCCTGCGGGGTGTTCATCGGTGATGCCGTGCTGATGTTTTTGGCCTACGCAGGGGTTGCGGCACTGATCAAAACAACGCCCGTTTTGTTTAATATCGTGCGTTATCTGGGGGCTTTTTATCTGTTATATCTCGGCGCGAAGATTCTGTATGCTACGTTAAAGTCGAAGGCCGCGGAGACTGCGGCCGAAGAAACGCCCTTTGGTGCTATTTTCAAACGTGCATTAATTTTGAGTTTGACTAATCCAAAAGCCATTCTGTTTTATGTGTCGTTTTTCGTTCAATTTATTGACGTCAATGCACCACATTCAGGGTTGTCGTTCTTTATTTTGGCCATTACGCTTGAAATCGTGAGCTTCTTCTATCTGAGTTTCCTTATTTTCTCCGGTGCTTTTGTCACGCAGTATATTCGCACCAAGAAGAAACTGGCGAAGGTGGGCAATTCTCTCATCGGTTTAATTTTTGTGGGATTTGCCGCCCGTCTGGCGACGCTTCAGTCTTAACGCCATTAGCCCGCTCCAGGCGGCGGGCTTTGCGTTTTTCCCCATTCTTATCATTGCCCATCAGTAAGAATACTAACCAATAAATGGTATTTTAAATGTATATTTTGAGGCGTACCCTGTTCACAGCAGCGATTCAATAAGGCTCGCTGGTTGTCGACTGGAAAAGGGAAGAAAGATGCTTCAAATTCCACAGAATCACATTCATACACGCTCAACGCCGTTCTGGAACAAAGACACTGCGCCTGCCGGAATTTTCGAACGCCACCTTGATAAAGGTACCCGTGCGGGGGTTTATCCTCGACTGTCGGTTATGCAGGGGGCGGTCAAATATCTCGGATTCGCAGATGAGCACAGCCCGGAGCCCGTAGAGGTGATGATTATTGAAGCCGGTCAGTTTGGCGTTTTTCCACCGGAAAAATGGCATAACATCGAAGTGATGACCGACGACACCTACTTTAATATCGATTTTTTCGTTGCGCCTGAGGTTCTGATGGAGAGTGCTAATCAACGAAAAGTCGTGCGTACCGGCAAGGAGTGAGTCATGAGTAAAGCAACCTATACCGTCACCGTAACCAATAACAGCAATGGCGTTTCTGTTGATTATGAAACGGAAGCGCCAATGACGCTGTTGGTACCCGACGTGGCAGCCGAAGTGGTCAAAGATCTGGTGAATACCGTACGTTCGTACGATACAGAAAATGAGCACGATGTTTGCGGCTGGTAACGCCATAAACGCCGTTACTCTATGATTTATATAAAAAACCGCAGCGTGCTGCGGTTTTTTTATTGACTGACATCCTGTGACTTGTTACCTAAACAGTCCGAAAAAAGAATTCTTAAGAAAACCTTAAGAGCATCGCATTCATTGCTAATAGGCAACCATTCACAGGGGTTATGATCGGTACACAGTAACATTACAGAACATCTTGCTTATGAAAGTGAACACCCAGCTTACATTACCCACACTCATTCTTGGATTGGTCATCGTCGCGATCCCGTTCACTGCAAACTGGAATCTTCCTCTGTTAAACGGCACCGTTGTCAGATGGATTGAAAATGGGCAGGCGCTGTGGCTACTGTTTGGTGCGATATTTACTCTCAGCTATATTCGGCCTTTATCTCGTCCTGAAGGTGAGAAGCAATTTTGGCTGTGGGCGGCAGTGTGGTGGCTGGTTTTACTGGGCAGAAGCATCAGTTGGGGGCGTGATTATTTCCCTGAGCATCCTAAACTTTTGTTCAGAACCATTTCAGTCGTGTTAATTGCCATGATTATTCTGCCAGTGTTACTGTCGAAGCGCTTACGGCAGGATATTGCACGTCGTGTACGCAATGAACCGCTGCCGATTTGGCTGCTGGCAATCACCACCTGTGCATTTTTAATATCTGACACCGTAGAACATCATCGTCTGCTGGCACCACTGTTTCTGCATAATGCCCATTACGGCGATCTTATTGAAGAGCTGTATGAACTGCCGTTTATGGTGGGATTATTTCTGATGAACCTTGGTTTTATGCGGCGAGATAAGAAGGAAGAATACGCATCTGTTCGTGTAGGCAAGCAACTGCTGGCTAAGTGATCGAAATAACAGCCTGAGCCTTGAACAAAAGACTCAGGCTGTGTGTACTGTTATTTACGCAATAGCCTCACATAAACGTGACTTCATCTCGCTATATGATTGCGCAGCATACTTCTCTGCCCAATGTTGATCGGTGATGTGTTCGATATTCACCGCGCAATACTTGGTTTCCGGCGTTTTCGAGATAGGATCAAGATTATCCTGGGTTAACTCGTTACATGCGCCAATCCACCACTGATACGTCATATACACCGTTCCGCTATTGATGCGCTCGGAGACATCGGCACGGCTGATGACTTTCCCTCGACGGGAACTCACCCACACCAGGTCACGATGACGGATCCCCTGTTTGGCGGCATCCTGAGTATTGATTTGCACATAGCCCGGCTCATCTGCCAGCGCCTGCAGTGCCGCGCAATTGCCGGTCATGGAACGACAGGAGTAATGCCCCACTTCGCGCACGGTACAGAGCACCATCGGGTATTTTTCATCCGGTAGTTCGGCAGGGGCTCGCCACTGAGCGGCAAACAGCTTGCCCTTACCGTTGGCGGTATCAAACCGACTATTCTGATAGAGATACGGGGTGCCAGGGTGATCGAGATCCGGGCAAGGCCACTGAATATGGCCCATATCGCCCATTTTCTCATACGTTACCCCATAGAATAGCGGACAGAGTTCGCGCATCTCATCCCAGATTTGCTGGTTGTTTTGATACTGCATTGGGTAACCCATTTCGGTCGCCAACAGACTGATAATTTCCCAGTCACGCTTCACATCCCCGGTGGGTTCGATCGCCTTCTCAAAACGCTGAAAACCACGATCGGCGCAGGTAAAGACGCCACCGTGTTCGCCCCATGAGGTTGCGGGCAGGATAACGTCGGCCATTTCCGCCGTCTTGGTCATGAAGATGTCCTGCACCACGATAAAATCAAGCGCGTTGAAGCCTTCTCGAACCAGGCCCAAATCGGCTTCGGTTTGCAGCGGATCTTCCCCCATGATGTAGTAGGCTTTAACTTTGCCTTCAATCGCCAGATGCGGGACTTCGGTGATCCGTGTGCCCACCTTGTCATCCATCAGGTTGACGTCAATCCCCCAGGCTTGAGCAAATTTCGCTCTCACTGCGGGATCGGTAACGTCCTGATAGCCCGGAAATTGATTGGGAAGCACGCCCATGTCGCATGCGCCCTGAACGTTATTCTGCCCGCGTACCGGGCCGACGCCGACGTTAGGTCGACCCAGATTGCCGGTCAGCAAGGCCAGACTCGACAACCCACGCACGACGTCGACAGCCTGGCCGAACTGCGTCACGCCCATTCCCCACATCACCGTCGCTGACGGTGCGGCGGCAAAGGTGCGCATCGCCTGGCGTACCTGTTGAGCTGGCACCCCGGTGAGGTGTTCAACGGTTTCAGGCGCATAGTCCTTTACGGTTTCCCAATAGCTTTCCAGGCCTTCGGCATGCTTTTGTACGTATTCACGATCGTAGAGCTGCTCTTCAATCAGCACGTGTCCAAAGGCGTTGACCAGCGCCATGTTACAGCCATTTTTCAACTGCAGGTGCTGGTCTGCAATACGCGCGGTTTCAATGCGGCGAGGATCGCAGACAATGATTTTCGCCCCGTTCTGACGGGCTTTGATGACCCGGCGGGCGACTATCGGATGAGAGTCTGCGCAGTTATAGCCAAAGATGAGCAGGCATTTGGAATTTTCAATGTCGCTGATGGAATTGCTCATTGCGCCATTGCCTAAGGTTTCCTGCAATCCGGCAACGGAAGGGCCATGGCATACGCGAGCACAGCAATCGACGTTGTTGGTGTTGAGTACGCCACGCGCGAACTTTTGCATCACGTAGTTGGTCTCGTTTCCTGTTCCACGGGAAGAGCCAGTAGTCATGATGGCGCGGGGACCATGAGCATTTTTGATGTCTGATAGGCGTTTTGCGGTGTAGCGAATGGCTTCATCCCAGCTGACGGGCGTGAACTTTCCCCCTTTTTCATAACGGATCAGCGGGCGAGTTAGACGGGGAGTCAGAAGGCGCGTGTCGTTAAGAAAATCCCAACCGTAGTAGCCTTTCAGACATAGCTGGTTTTGGTTGGTCACCCCTTCAGCGGCTTCGGCGCGGATGATTTTGTTATTTTCAACAACAAGCTTGAGCTTGCACCCGGCCCCGCAGTATGGGCATACACTGGTGATTTTTTTCATCAATAACAGACCTGTTAAATGCTGAAATAGCGCGAATTGTAGACGCAGCCACGTGAATAGGTCACGGGCTACGATGTATCGTAGTGACGGGCTGTTAAAGCATAAAGTGTGCCAGAATTGAAAACGTAGTCACGGTAGGGTTGGGCCGCGAAATTAAACGTAAAGTCACTGACGAAACGACATTAATGACGATAAACGTCAGAAAAGATCGCCATGTGCGGTGATCTAAGATCATGAAACATCGGAATAAGATGAAAATCCATGGTGATGGTGATCACGAATTTTAATTTTTCGGCGCTATGCTATGCTTTTAAATAACGAGTCAATCGTTCACGTAAAAACATAAGCGAGGAAAAAATGGGTATACTTTCATGGATTATTTTCGGTCTTATCGCTGGGATATTGGCAAAATGGATTATGCCAGGCAAGGACGGCGGCGGATTCTTTATGACTATTATTTTAGGGGTTATCGGTGCAGTCGTTGGCGGTTGGATCAGTACATTGCTTGGCTTTGGCAAAGTGGATGGTTTCAACTTTGGCAGCTTTGCCGTGGCGATTATCGGCGCGCTCGTTGTTCTGTTTATCTACAGAAAAGTCAAAAGTTAAATCAAAACAGATATTGAAATAGAGGCCACTTCGTGTGGCCTTTATTTTTTTACCACCAGCCCAATTCGGTGCCGAGTACTACAATAATGGCGACACCAATCATGATGAGCGTTGTTTTTTTCATGGTTATGCTCCCGGTGCGGCGTAGCCGCCAATAAAGAACCAGGATAAAAAAACAACGGCGGAAATGAAGATAATGACAGGAAAAATAATACCAATCCGCATGGTTTCACCAGCCAACGTTATGTGAAGATGAGCCAGAATAACAGGGCTTAATGCGTGACAAAAGCAGTTTTGCCCTCGCGTTTTTTATCCAGGTACATCGCGCTATCAGCGTTATGAAGCGCACAGTTTAAGTCGGTTTCTCGCGGATTGACTTCAATCACGCCCAGGCTGGCGCCAGGATAAAACAGGCTGATAGCGCCAAGCTGATAGTCGCCGCAGAGTTGTTGTTGCAACTGGTCTTTAACCCTTTGCATGCGCGTGTGTTGATCTTCTTCACTTTTTTGTGACAGACCCGCGACGAGAAATTCGTCGCCGCCCAGTCGGCCAAGAATATCGTTTTCACTACACACATGGCGCAAACGTTGCCCAACCTGGATCAAAAATTGGTCACCAACTTCATGGCCAAAACGGTCATTGATCAGCTTGAAATCATCTAAATCAATATAGGCGACGATAATTTTTTGCTGCAAATGGCGAGCCAGCGAAAAGAGGGTTTCCATATTTTCGAAAATGGCCCGACGATTAGGTAATCCGGTGAGCGCGTCGGTGTAGGAGTGTGCAATGAGTGCCGCATTCGCTTCACGTAATTGCGCCACCAGTGACTCTTTTTGAATCGACTGGGCAATCAGACTCGCAAACAGATGCAGGACCTGCTCTCCGCGTTGGCTCAACGTTTGTTGCTGCCGGCTGGTGGCGCAAAGCGTGCCGTAAAATGTCCCATCCGGAAGGTGGACAGGCGTGCTCAAAAAGGTGGTAATTTCCAGCGCGCGTGCGGCGGCACAGTCTGGCCAGCGAGCGGGGACGTTATCACTGTACAGGCAGTTTTCTTCGATTGCGCGCTTGCACAACGTTTCATCCCACGGCACCGACAAACCCTCGGGTATATGCATCTGTCGGCTGTTACGTGCATACAGAATATGCTGCAGGCGTGCATCTAAATCGACTTTGGTTAAATAGGTCGACTCCATGTCAGTCACCATTTCCAGCATCTCCAGAAGTTGCCGAACCAGACCCTCAACAGACTGCTCGGTGGCTAATGATTGTGAGACTCTGGCAAGGATCATGTCAGACATGAGAGGTAAATACTCCTGAGTAGTAACAACGACGGTGATGCCTGCATGATAAAACAACACTGTGAAAGATGAAACAAGCCGAACTGTATGAAATGTAAGCGGAGAATGAAAACACATCAGTAAAACATGGAGGTAGGCGGGCAGTCAGGGTAATCTGCCGCAATAACATTATTTGCAGGAGCGGTCATGAAATCTTTGTTTATTGTGTTGCCAGGTATGCTGATGTTAGCGGGATGTTCGACGCAACCCGATGCACCAATGCCACCGAAAGTGGGTATGGCGAATCCGGCATCCGTCTATTGCCAGCAAAAAGGAGGTTCGCTGACTGCGGTACAAACGCCGCAAGGGGTACGTTCTGACTGCAAGCTCCCCGGTGGAGAAGTGATCGACGAATGGGCGCTTTGGCGCAGAGATCACCCGGCTAAAACGCAGTGAGAGCCTGCTACCATTGACGTAGCCACTCGGCCAGCACGAGAGCGTGGTTTTGCTGCGTATTTTTTGCTGCATACAGTAGCGTGACGGTCTGTTGACGCGCGATGTCAGCAAGCCGTTTCCCTTCCTGCTGCTGTTGAGCAAGCTCGGCGCGGTATTGTTCAGCGAAATGTTTAAAATCAATAAGTTCAGCATGAAATGCTTTGCGTAATTCAGTCGAGGGCGTGAGCGCTTTATTCCACTCATCGCAGGCCAGGTCGGTTTTTTTTAACCCCCGTGGCCACAGTCTGTCGACCAGAACGCGATAACCATCATTTTGTTCAGCCGGGTCATACACGCGTTTACATTGAATATTCATTTCTCAATCCGCTCCGTTATGTCACCGAATGGAGACGTTTTATTATCGTCTTTACGGTACATTAAGATCGTAAAACGTGACCATTATAGCATTTTGTCGCGACTGACTCCCAATTTAAGGGATTGTGAAAACAACAAAATATCGGTAGGGTGAGGCTCCTTATGTTGTCCCTTATTGTCTGGACACAAGGAAACTCTCATGGACATTTCCCCTGTAAAAAATACACTTCGCATTGCGCTGGTCGGTGACTACAACCCTGACATTGTCGCGCATCAGGCGATTCCCCTTGCTATTGATGACGCTGCCGCGGTGCTGGAATTAATGGCGGATTACGACTGGCTAACCACATCGGATATTAATAGCGGTGAGGACCTGGTCGGCTATGACGCTATTTGGGTGGTGCCCGGTAGCCCTTATCAGCATCCAGAAGGTGCGCTGACGGCTATTCGTTACGCCCGTGAAAACAGTATTCCCTTTCTCGGCACCTGCGGTGGTTTTCAGCATGCCATCCTCGAATATGCCCGCAACGTGCTGGGTTGGCACGATGCCGCACACGCAGAAACGGATACCGAAGGTCGCATGGTAATTGCCCCATTGAGCTGCTCGCTGGTCGAAAAAACGGATGATATCGAACTGCGGGCGAATACGCTGATCGCCAGAGCCTACAATCAGGAGGTGATCTCCGAAGGTTATCACTGCAACTACGGCGTATCGCAAGCCTTTGCCGACGAACTGGAGCGTGGGGATTTACGCGTGACGGGCTGGGATGAGGCGGGAGATATTCGTGCCATTGAACTGGTGACGCATCCTTTTTATGTTGGCACGCTCTTTCAACATGAACGGGGTGCCTTGGCGGGGAAACCCGTGCCACTGGTTCAGGCGATGTTACGCGCGGCGCGCGGATAAAAAGTCGGGCAGGTCCGCAATGAGCCTGCCCCATGCGTTATGGCGAGGTTATCTCACGGCTGCGTCCAGCATACAGGCCAAACACAGCCATCAGCGTCGCTAGCAGGGCGACGCCAATCAACGGTATCTGCCAGTTACCGTTGAGGTCGTGAATTTTGCCCATTAACGGCGGTCCACACGCCGCCAGCAAGTACCCCACAGACTGCGCCATACCGGATAGCGCAGCCGCCTGGTGCGCAGAACTGGCACGAAGTCCGATGAACGTCAGTCCGAGGATCATCGTCGCGCCCGAGCCAAAGCCAAATAAAATCGTCCACAACACGGCCTGGTTGGGTAGCAGCCAGAATCCTGCGGCTGCAATCGCACACATTAATGAGACCAAAGCGGCAATGGCGCGTTGATCCTTCAATTTAAACAAGATTAAAGGGATCAGTAAGCCGGGTGCGGCAGTAGCGAGTTGCAGCAAACCGTGCAGTGAACCCGCCTGTGCCTCGCTGTAGCCATGGCTAATCAAAATAGCGGGCAACCAGCCGATAATCACGTAATAGACGAGTGAGTTGATCCCCAAAAACAGCGTCACCTGCCAGGCGAGGCTGGAGCGCCAGATCCCTCGGGAATGCAACGCGCGCGAGTTACTCATCGTGGCATGGCTCGTCTGGCGATACTGCGGTAGCCAGATAAACAGCGCCAGCAGCGGAAAGACCATCAACATCATCAGCGCACCGCGCCAGCCGAATCCGTTAAGCGTCAGCGGCACTACGATGGCTGAGCCAATGGCGGCCGCAGCTCCCATCGTCAACGAGTACGCCCCGGTAAGTTTTGCGACATGTTGTGAAAAATCACGCTTAATCAACCCCGGAAGCAACACGTTGCCTAATGCTATCCCACAGCCAATGAGGGTGGTTCCACCAAATAAGAATGGCGGCGAGGGCAATGAACGTATGGCAATACCGGCGCAAATCAGCAGCATGGCGGCAAACAGACTGCGCTCAATACCCCATCGACGGGCAACGCCCGCCGCCAGGGGGGAAACTAACGCAAAGGCCAGCAGCGGTAGGGTAGTCAGGAGCCCCGTCTGGGCGGTCGTCAGCGCGTAATCTGCGCGAATGGCATCCAGCAGCGGCGCTGCACCGGTAAAGGTAACGCGAAGCGTGGTGGCGATCATCAGGATACCCGCAATCAGCAATGCACCTTGCTTGCCGCGGGGGGAAGGGGAATAAGTCATCTTTTTCTCTTATCGTCAGGCGAGGCGATACCTTACCGTTTTTACACCATGGATGAATCAAGCTAAAATGACAGATTATCGCTAATATCGGACAACGTTATGCTGGGACTGAGGCTGGACGGGTATGAGCCAGATCGCTATCACGATGCCGCTGTGGCTTTTTGTATTCAGGCTCAGGAAGACGAACTCTTCAGCCCGCTGCATCAGCACCGTAAAGGCCAACTGATCCTGGCATTGCATGGCGCCATTACCTGTGAAGTTGAACACGCCATGTGGATGGTGCCACCCCAGTACGCGGTGTGGATCCCGGGTGAGATCCCTCACAGTAATCACGTCACCGTTGGCGCTGAGCTGTGTTTTTTGTTTATTGAACCGCAGGCGGTGGTGATGCCTGAACGTTGCTGCACGCTGAAAATATCACCACTCTGCCGGGAACTGATTCTTTCGCTGGCGACCAGAACCGATGCCCAGCGGCTGGAGCCGTCAACGCAGCGGCTGACGCAGGTTTTGTTTGATGAACTTCCGCAGCAACCGCAGGAGCAAATGCAGCTGCCGGTTTCCGATCATCCGAAAATTCGCAGGATGGTCGCAACGATGGCGCAGGAGCCCGCGCAATGGCAGACCTTGGGCCAGTGGGCTAGCGTGTTTGCGATGAGCGAACGCAATCTTGCCCGGCTGGTGGTGAAAGAGACCGGGCTGAGTTTTCGCCGCTGGCGTCAGCAACTACAGTTGATTCTGGCATTACAGGCGCTGGTTGATGGTCGTAACGTCCAGCAGGTCGCCCACATGCTGGGTTACGATTCAACAACCGCCTTTATCACCATGTTCAAAAAAGGCCTGGGTCAAACCCCAGGCCGTTATCTGACGGGGCTGGCTACTGTTTCCCCACAATCAGCGAAACCAGACCCGCGGCGATGAGCGGCCCCACAGGGACGCCGCGAAACAGCGCAACGCCCAGTACCGTACCGACCAGCAACCCGGCGACTAACTGCGGCTGACTGCCCATCAGCGTGACGCCACGTCCACCCAGCCAGGAGACGAATACGCCGATAGCAATGGCGACCAGTGACTTCCAGTTTACGAAGGAGTGAATGAGCGTGGATGGCGGTAGCGTTCCGCTGGCGATCGGTGCCATCACGCCAATCGTCAGGATAATAATCCCGACAGTCAGGCCCTGTTTTTCAATCCACGGGAAAAAGGTGTTCAGCGGGGTGACACGGACAATAATCAGCACCAGGATTGAAACGGCGACAGTGGTGTTGTGGCTGACAAAGCCCAGAGCTGCCAGTCCGAGCAGGATCAGCAGAGTGACATCAAACATCGTAGTTTCCTTGCCAAAAAAGATAAGCCTGCTTACTGTACGCGCAAATGCGTGGTGGAACAGGCTTTTTTTAGTGATGTATACGCTATTTGGGCGAACGCATAACCGTGCGTTTCTGTGCCGGTAACGGGGCGTTATAGCGTGTTATTGCGTGCGGCGAAACGTGACTAACTCCGGTTGCGCAATGCGCAGGTAATCCTGGGTGTCCATAATGACCGATTTGTCCAGCACCCCGGCGTTAAAGGCAATCTCATCAAAACGCTCGAACAAGAGTGGATCGGCGACCAGCTTGAGCTGAGGATGGAAGCTGAAGGGAGGAATGGCGCCAAAGACGCATCCCGTCAGTTCATCCACTTCAGCAGGGCTTGCCAGGGAGGCCCTCAAGCCGCCAAGATGGCTGGCGAGTTGGCTCAGATCAGCCTGTTGATCGGCAGAAAGAATAGCAAGCACATGCTGATTGACGCCATTGCCTTTCACTTTACACACCAGAGCTTTTGCACCCTGACCCAAGGCTGTGCCACGAATCTCTGATACCGCCTCGCATTTGCCGACGGCGTCGTGGCTGACCACGCGGTACGTTGCGCCGTGTTCCGACAATAACGCGACCAAACGTTGATGGGTTACATTACCTGTATTTACTTCCGTCATCTCTTACTCCTGATACCACAATAAAAATCCTGCGCAGAAAAAGTATCACGAACGAGGGTGCTTTTTCTGTTTGTTGAGATACAGCTGGGCGTCAGAGGCTTTGTAAGCATCGTTAATGGTGTCACCCGGCTGCATATTATAAATGCCGGCGGAAAAGCTAACGGAGGTCCCCGGCGCAATAATGTGTAAGTTCTCGTCGATCCGTTCCAGCAACTGAGGAGTGAGCTCGGCAGGATAATCGATCAGAATCATGCAGAACTCATCGCCCCCGAGGCGAATAGCATAATCACTTTTGCGGATCGCGTTTTGAATCGCTTTGGCCAGAATAGTGATAATACGATCGCCTTCCTGGTGTCCCAGCGTGTCATTAATGGTTTTTAGCTTGTCACAATCAATAGCGATAAATGTCACCCGCGTTCCGGCGTTGACCAGTTGCTGCAAACGTTGCTCAAGCGTTGGCGTTAAGATTTTACGGTTGTACAACCCGGTCATCGCATCGCTGATATTTTCGCGCCGGACGTTATGATACAAACGAAAGTGGGTTCTGACCAAATTCAGCAGTAGCGCGGTTGCCAGCAGGTAAAAAGCGAAAATTTTCCAGGAAGAGACAATAAAGTACATTAAATCAAGGGAGAGTGTGATCCGTATTCCGCCGGGAATATCATTAACATATTGCACATACTGGAACAGGTTTGATTCACTCTGGTTGATGACGATCTCTTTTCCTGAACTGACGTCAGACAACGTGACGTTCAGATAACGCCAGACGAGGGGACGATCGCTGGTATAAAAAATATGCCGCAGATTGTCCTTGTTCACATCCACCATCACGACGCCTTTGAGTTTACCGGCGTAATAGACCGGGGTGATAAAGCTCATGACTTTTTCTTGCGTCAGATCATCCTCATAAATACTGGAAATGACGGTGCGGCCGGTAAAAACATCATCGATATCGTTCTGGTGAATTCCCAGCGTGCCTTTTTGCAAAAAAGACCAATGATTCATCGTGAACTGATTAGAGTTAATCAGGTTGTAGAAATAGATATAGTTATTATTTAAATCAATGTAATAACGAAATTTATACTCCAGTGTGGCTAATCCATGGCCATAATCGACCAGTTCACGATTGACGTTGACCGCCTGGTCGAAAGCGGGCAACAAGAATATGTCATCAAGTTGTTCAATACAGTTTGCTGAGTGGGTCTGTAAAGTACCGCGTAACGGCAGGTAGCTATGTGAGGTGAGATTCAGCCCGTACGTGCCGTTAACGTGCTCAAATGCCTGGCACAGTGCTTTTCGTTGTTCAGCAGAAACAGGGGCTTTGGGCGATGAAAAACGGCGCATTAAATGGGCGGCAATACTCTGATTAGTGTATTTATCATACAGGAAAGAAGAGTCGGCTTTCTCAATGACATAACGCATATAGGCGTTCATTGCCCGATCGCTGGCAATCAGTTCGTACACCAGAAAAGAAGAGGTCAAAACAATAACGCTTACGGAGATAAAGTGCCGGAGCGCTTTATGATGAAATTTCATAATGTTTTTCAGCCCTGTAAGTCCGATACTTCAGTTTATCACACGCTAAACGTCCACTCTAACGGTATGGGAATGACCCATTGTTGGCTATTTTTGTAATAAAAATCATTCGTACTCTTCACCTTTAATCTCTAATGTTGTATTTATAATGCAACTTATAGAAAAGGAGACAGGCCGATGAGTACGATGGAAAAAGCAGGCCATACATTTCTGGCCAGCCTGGGGAAAACCCGCCTGCGCCCGGGGGGTATAGAAGCCACAGAATGGCTGTTCAGCCAGTCGCAATTGACGTCAGACAGTCAGGTGCTTGAAGTGGCGTGTAACATGGCGACCACGGCGATTGAACTGGTGCAACGCTTTGGCTGCACTGTATACGCCATTGATATGGATAAAAATGCGCTGGTTAAGGCGAGAAATAACGTCGCTGTCCATGGGCTGGAAAATCACATTCATGTCATGGCCGCTAATGCGAATACTATTCCTTTCGCCGACAACAGTTTTGACGTGGTGATTAATGAAGCCATGCTCACGATGTACGGTGATAAGGCTAAGACGAAGTTGATTGCGGAATACCATCGGGTACTGAAACCTGGTGGGCGCTTGTTAACC
Source organism: Citrobacter freundii (assembly GCF_029717145.1). Lineage (NCBI taxonomy): Bacteria > Pseudomonadati > Pseudomonadota > Gammaproteobacteria > Enterobacterales > Enterobacteriaceae > Citrobacter > Citrobacter freundii. The sequence goes on from NZ_CP099222.1 coordinate 2,008,798, forward strand.
CATGACATTATGTTTACGGCGCAAAAACTGGGAGAGGGCGATCAAAACCAGCTTCAGCAGGTTGTGAAGTCAAATGTGAGTCCACTGACGCAGCAAGGCTGGCGCGATCTATTTCTGGGCGCGGGATTTGAACAGGTGCTACAGCAAAATGGTGAAATGTCGCTAATGTCGCCGCAGGGGTTAATTCGTGATGAGGGATTTAACGGCGCCCTTAAAATTGCTTATAACGGACTACGCACGCATGAGAATCGCCAGCGTTTTCTTAAGATGTTCCGTTTTTTCCGCGCACAGCGTCACCAACTCAACTATATCGTCTGCTGTTCCGTAAAGGGTAAATAAAAAGGATAAAGGGATGAATCTGGATAAAATGAAACATCAGCACGTTGATATTCTCGAAAAAATATCTTTTCTACGTACGTTAAGCCAGTCCGGGGTATCATCCAATGCGCAGCAAATTGCTGCGGCGATCGTGAGCATGAGTGCGATCATTAAAACGCATCTGTCAGCGGAAGATCAGTTTCTTTATCCTCAAATTGAACAGGATGGGAATAGTAAACTCAGACAGGTCAGTACCCAATTTCAACGTGAAATGGCGGATATTGTTGGTGAGTATGATGCGTTTTCGCGCCGCTGGAATATTGCCAGCAAGCTGATGGGTAATGACGAGGCGTTCAGACGCGACGCCAATACCGTATTACGCAAAGTGTTTGAGCGTATGCAGCGGGAAAATAAAGATTTCTATCCGCTGGTAGAAAGGATGTAATGTGCGTTAAGAACATAACTGAGTAAAGGGCTACTGGAATGTCAGAAAAACACTGGTCGAGAATGGAATATCTTCACCAGACAGTGACGAATCCCAATATCGTAATTAAAGGGACGCACAGTTATTACAGCGACTGCTGGGATAAAGGCTTTGAGGCTTCAGTCGTGCGATATTTACTTGGCGACGAGGTTAGCAGAGAGTGGGAACCGCTCGGGCATCTGGATAAGTTGATCATCGGTAATTTCGTCTGTATTGGTGCCGAGAGCGTGATTGTTATGGGGGGAAACAGTACCCACCGGTTGGACTGGATAAGCCTTTACCCCTTTATGGCGTCCATCAACGATGCCTACCAGTTTCGCGGAGACACGGTTCTCAAGGATGGCTGTTGGTTAGGTATGCGCGCGATGATTATGCCTGGCGTGACGGTTGGAGAAGGCGCTGTCGTGGCTGCGGGTGCTGTCGTGACCAAAGATGTACCTCCGTATGCGATTGTCGGCGGGAATCCGGCGAAGATCATAAGATATCGACTTCCCGAAGAGGATATTAAACGATTGCTGGCGCTGGATTTGTATCAACTGGCGGAAGAGACGCTGGTGGCGTTGCAACCGCTGTTGTCATCTGGCGATATTTCAGCGTTGGAGTTGAGCGTTGCCCGGCAGAGACAAGTGTAAACGGCGTATTGGACGTAGAGTGGGCGTATCATGTTGAAAAATCAGCCAGAAACAGTACGTAACTGGCCGATCGTCAATGGTTCATCTCAACTTGTGGCACTCTGCTTATGAAACAGTTCCCGGAACACCGGATAGATATCATCCTGGTCACGGATATGTTGCATGGCAAAGTTATCAAAGGTCGATTGCAGATGCTCGTACTCACGCCATAAGGTCTGGTGCGCGCGGCGGGTGATTTCGATATAGCTATAATATCGCACCACCGGCAGCAGTTTTTTCGCCAGAATCTCATGGCACAACGGTGAGTCATCCGCCCAGTTATCGCCATCTGATGCCTGCGCCGCATAGATATTCCATTGGGCAGGATCGTAACGATCTTTCACCACTTCATCCATCAACTTCAGCGCGCTGGAGACGATGGTGCCCCCGGTTTCCTGAGAGTAGAAGAACTCATGTTCGTCCACCTCTTTTGCCTGGGTATGGTGGCGAATGTAAACCACTTCCACGTTTTTGTAGGTACGGCTTAAGAACAGATACAGCAGAATGTAAAACCGCTTGGCCATATCTTTCGTTGACTGATCCATCGAGCCGGAAACGTCCATCAGACAGAACATCACCGCCTGGCTGGAAGGATCGGGTCGTTTCTCATAATTTTTATAGCGTAAATCAAAGGTGTCGATAAACGGGACGCGTTCAATTTTTGCCCGCAGTTCAGCAATCTCTTTGCGTAGGCGTTCTTCCTCCAGCAACTGCGCCGGTTCTGTATTGGCGATGGTCTCCAGGTCAGCTTCAAGCGCGTGCAGCTCCCGACGTTTACCTGCCGTCATCGCCGTGCGGCGCGCCAGTGAGTTTTGTAGGGAACGCACCACGCTGATATTGGCTGGCACCCCGTTGGAGGTGAAGCCCGCACGGTGGGTTTTGTATTCCGTTAACTGACGTTGCTGATTTTGCTTCAGATTCGGCAGTGCCAAATCTTCAAACAGCAGATCCAGATACTCATCTTTAGAAATTTGAAACACGAACTCATCCTGGCCTTCTCCATCCTGGCTGGCCTGGCCTTGCCCGCTTCCTGAACCCCCGCCGCCGCCCTGAGGGCGTTCTATACGGTCGTTCTGCACAAAATGGTCGTTACCCGGATGTACGCGATGGCGCAGGCCACCACGCCCCTGATGGAACATCGGTTCGCTAATATCATCGGTTGGGATAGAGACAGACTCGCCACTATCGACATCAGTCACCGAACGCTTATTAATGGCCTCGGAGATCGACTGTTTAATTTGTGATTTATAACGGCGCAAGAAGCGCTGGCGGTTAACCGTGCTCTTGTTTTTACCGTTAAGACGTCGGTCTATGAACCAGGTCATATGCCCCCCGTACTGCCAACTGTTCGCCATGTCTGTAAGTGCCGGATGGCGCTGGCGCTTATCCGGCCTACGGAACATTGTTTTGCATGCCCGGTAAGCGCATGCGCCACCGGGCACTTATGTTAAGACGATTTACGTACGCGCAAATACCATTCGCACAGTAAACGCACCTGTTTACGCGTGTAGCCTTTTTCCATCATGCGGTCGACAAAATCGTCGTGCTTTTTCTGCTCGTCAGTTGAGGTTTTAGCGTTAAACGAAATGACCGGCAGCAACTCCTCGGTGTTGGAGAACATTTTCTTCTCAATAACCGTGCGCAGTTTTTCGTAACTGGTCCAGTTTGGATTACGACCGCTGTTATTCGCTCTGGCGCGCAGAACAAAGTTGACGATCTCATTACGGAAATCTTTCGGGTTGCTGATACCCGCCGGTTTTTCAATTTTTTCCAGTTCTGAATTCAGCGACTCGCGGTCAAACAGCTGACCGGTATCCGGGTCACGGTATTCCTGATCCTGGATCCAAAAATCCGCATAGGTGACATAACGGTCAAAAATGTTCTGTCCATACTCGGAGTAGGATTCCAGATAGGCGGTCTGGATCTCTTTGCCAATAAATTCAGCGTATTTCGGGATCAGATAACCTTTCAGGAACTCGAGATAACGTTCGGACTGCTCCTGCGGGAACTGCTCGCGCTCAATTTGCTGCTCCAGAACATAGAACAGGTGCACCGGGTTGGCCGCCACTTCTACATGGTCAAAGTTAAACACGCGGGAGAGGATCTTAAACGCGAAGCGCGTTGACAGACCGTTCATCCCCTCATCGACTCCGGCGTAATCCCGGTACTCCTGGTAGGATTTCGCTTTCGGATCGGTGTCTTTCAGGCTCTCGCCATCGTAAACGCGCATCTTCGAGTAGATGCTCGAGTTTTCTGGTTCTTTCAGGCGAGAAAGAATGGTAAAGCGAGACAGCGTTTCCAGCGTACCCGGTGCGCACGGCGCGTGGGTCAATTCACTGTGATTAAGCAATTTCTCGTAGATCTTGATCTCTTCGGAAATGCGTAAGCAATACGGAACCTTCACGATGTATACGCGGTCAAGGAAGGCTTCGTTATTTTTGTTGTTACGGAACGTCACCCATTCAGATTCGTTTGAGTGGGCAAGAATGATGCCGTTAAACGGCAGGGCAGAAATACCTTCTGTCCCGTTGTAGTTACCTTCCTGCGTTGCGGTCAGCAGAGGATGTAGCACTTTAATCGGTGCTTTAAACATCTCCACGAACTCCATAATCCCCTGGTTAGCCCGGCACAGTGCGCCGGAATAGCCGTAGGCATCCGGATCGTTCTGGGCGTGGTGTTCGAGTTTACGAATATCCACTTTGCCGACCAGCGCGGAAATGTCCTGGTTGTTCTCATCACCCGGTTCCGTTTTGGCGATAGCGATTTGTTCCAGAATAGACGGCCACACTTTAACCACGCGGAATTTGGTGATGTCTCCACCAAAATCATGCAGACGCTTCGCGGCCCATGGCGACATAATGGTGCCAAGATAGCGACGTGGGATCCCGTACTCTTTCTCCAGGATTTGTGCATCTTCCTGCGGATTAAACAGGCATAACGGGTGATCGTTAACCGGGCTGCGTTCACCGTTGGCGCTCAGGACATAAATCGGTACCCTCTGCATCAGCGACTTCAGTCTCTCAGCAAGAGAGGATTTTCCTCCCCCTACAGGCCCCAGCAGATACAGGATCTGCTTCTTCTCTTCCAGCCCCTGCGCCGCGTGTTTCAGATAGGAGACAATCTGTTCAATCGCGTCTTCCATGCCGTAAAACTCTTCAAACGCGGGATAACGTGCAATAACCCGGTTAGAGAAGAGTCGAGAAAGTCGAGGTTCATGGGCAGTATCGACCATGACAGGCTCACCAATAGCCATTAATAGCCGCTCTGCCGCGTTGGCATAAGCACTGCGATCTTGCCGACAAGTGGTAAGAAACTCCTGCAGCGTGAACTCTTCGTCCTTGGCAGCTTCATAACGCTGGCGATAGTGATCGAATATATTCATGGTATGCCGTCCTTTCGTTTTTTAGCACATGTTAAGAGCCGTTCATATGAATAGTAGAGGCCCCTGAAGAGGTAAACTGAACGACGTCGCTGCTGGAAAAATAAGCAACTCTCATGCCATTTTGATGGTCAGAAGATCAACGTATTCGGTGATACACCTTCTAAAATTAAGCGTAGATGGCATTTGCAAAACTTGCCTGCGCGCGCAAACGAATTTCAATGGCATATCAATAACTCATCGGCAAAAAATAGACATCTTATGTAAAGAAATAGGACGGAATTCATGCCTTGTTCATCGGACTGCAAGTAAAATGTCATCACTCGCTGAGAAATTAGAGGGTTACATAACGAGATGAATACGTAAAATAGTTGGGCTGTCACGCAATGACGGTTACACTTTGGGTGCTTTACATTTGAATAAGGAATTATGGACTGTGACCAAACTCAAACTTCTGGCACTTGGCGTGCTTATTGCCACTTCTTCCAGCGTAGCACAAGCAGAAAGCGACCTGTCGCTGGGCGCGGGCGTTGGTGTGGTTGAGAACGCTTATAAACAATACGATAACGACGTTTACCCGGTACCTGTAGTGACCTATGACAGTGAGAACTTCTGGTTCCGTGGGCTGGGGGGCGGTTACTACCTGTGGAATGACAATACCGATAAGTTGTCTGTCATGGCTTACTGGTCACCGATGTACTTTAAGCCGGGCGACAGCGATAACAGTCAATTGCGTCGACTGGATAAACGTAAGAGCACCATGATGGCCGGTCTGTCTTACGTCCACAATACGCAATACGGCTTCCTGCGCACCAGCCTTGCGGGAGACGCGCTGGACAACAGTAATGGTATCGTCTGGGATCTGGCGTGGTTATATCGTTACACTAACGGTGGCCTGACGCTGACGCCGGGGATCGGTGTCGAGTGGAACAGCGAAAACCAAAACGAATACTATTATGGTGTATCGCATCATGAATCCTCTCGCAGCGGCCTGCGTAGCTACGATCCAAATAGCAGCTGGAGCCCGTACCTGGAGCTGAGCGCAAATTATAACTTCATCGGCAACTGGAGTGCATACGCGACGGCGCGTTATACCCACCTGTCTGATGAAGTGACCGACAGTCCGATGGTAGACAAATCCTGGACGGGTCTGATCTCTACGGGTATTACCTACAAGTTCTGATAACTGACCATTATAAACAGAAGCCCGCATTACAGCGGGCTTTTTTTTGTCTGCTGGCAGGCCGGGCAACAAATAGTCCAAACGATGATGGTGCAATTTGTGCACCATTACAGGACACATGCGCACTGTTTTGCTTTACTGTGGTGCAAAATACAGGAGAGTGCGATGACAGATAAACAGGTGATGTTTACCGGGCAGGCCACGCTTCCTGCTATCGGGCAGGGGACGTGGTATATGGGTGAAAACGCCCATTGCCGGGGAGCTGAAGTGGCGGCGCTGCGTGCTGGACTGGATCTGGGTTTGCGCCTTATTGATACTGCAGAAATGTACGCAGATGGTGCAGCGGAAGAGATCGTCGGCGAGGCGTTATTGGGGCGACGCGATGACGCTTTTCTGGTATCAAAAGTTTATCCTTGGAATGCTGGGGGCAAGAAAGCCATCGCGGCCTGCGAAGCGAGCCTGCGGCGACTGAAGACCGATTATCTGGATCTCTACTTACTGCATTGGACGGGTAATTTTTCATTTGCAGAGACGGTTGAGGCGATGGAAAGGTTGATCGCGCAAGGGAAAATCCGCCGCTGGGGCGTTTCTAACCTCGACTATGAAGACATGCAGGCGCTATGGCAGATTACTGGTGGACAGCAGTGTGCCACGAATCAGGTGCTGTATCATCTGGCGTCACGCGGCATTGAGTTTGATTTGCTGCCATGGTGTCAGCAACGGCAGATACCGGTCATGGCCTACAGCCCGTTGGCCCAGGCGGGGCGTTTACGCAGTGATTTGCTCACTAATCCGGTGGTGAGTGAGATTGCGCACGCGCACAAGGCCAGCGCCGCGCAGATTTTATTGGCGTGGGTTATTCGACATCCGGGGGTGATAGCCATTCCGAAGGCGGCAAATGTCGCACACGTTGAGCAGAATGCCGCAGCGCTAAATATGACGCTTTCTGACGAGGAGTTGATGTTGTTAGACTCGGCTTTTCCTGCGCCAGCAGCTAAAACACCGCTAGATATGGCCTGATAAAACGCCAGTTGCCATCAGGCAACTGGCAAAATCTTAGCGCTTAGCAACACGAATTGTTTGTGCCAGGCGAGAAGGTTTCTCAGTGGTGGTTTTCTGCGGCGCGGTCGCGTAAGCGGTTTCTACGCAGACAAATGTTTTGTACCCGTCGTCCGGCATGTCACCCATGCTGACAGACAGGGCCGGCCCTGGGTTCCAGCCGACAACGTTCAGATGGTGATGGTGTACGACGTCGATGTTGCGGTTCAGTGAATCGTCATGGATGACGCTGCACGCTTCCGGGTTCAGATACACGCGGTCGGTGCGGTCCGGGAACGTCTGGACACCGTCAGCCAGGACATCTTCTTTCGCATCGTTAACTTTATCGATCAGACGGTCACCAAGGCCACTCACTTTCACCGCTGCAATGTCACCGACGTTAAAATAGGTGTGCAGCGCGGAGGTGGTTTCAAATTCACCGTGGGCTTCCAGTTCTATTTCACAAGTAGCACCCACTTTGAAACGCGCTAACAGCGTAAACTCATGCGGCCAAAGCTGACGCGTTTCAGCACTGCTTTGCAGTTCAAACGTCAGAACCACACCGCTATCATCTTCGTTGTGCGCTTTCAGCGTCCACGGCAGATTACGGGCAAAACCGTGCGAGGGAAGCCCTGGCTGTGCCGCCGGGCCAAACCATGGCCAGCAAATAGGGACGCCACCACGCAGCGCTACGCCCGTTTTAAACGGCGTATTGTTGCTTAACCACAGGACCTCATCTTCGCCGGTCGGTTTCCATGACAGAAGATGCGCGCCCTGTAGGGCGAAAGAGGCTTTCACCTGCGGGTGATCGACCACCACGACCTCCAGTTCATCCAACTGACGACGGGAGAGGACAGGGGAAATTTGTTCGATTATCGGAAGTGCAAAAATTTTATTAATCATTACGCAATCCTGTTTACCCTAAATAATTCGAGTTGCAGGACAAAACGGTTAACCGTTTTGAACAGCGCTTGCTGCAGCCAACACACCTGTAACTTGAAGTATGACGGGTATATCTTTGAGCAAAAAAAAGAGCGACCTGAGTCGCTCTTACAGATTACCGTTTCATCTCAACTTATTTGGAGATGTGAGCAATCAGATCCAGAACTTTGTTTGAGTAGCCGGTTTCGTTGTCGTACCAGGATACCAGTTTCACGAAGTTGTCGTTCAGTGCGATACCTGCTTTAGCATCGAACACGGAAGTGCAAACTTCACCGTTGAAATCGGTAGATACAACGTCGTCTTCGGTGTAACCCAGAACGCCTTTCATCGGGCCTTCGGAAGCAGCTTTGATTGCTTTCTTAATTTCTTCGTAAGAAGCAGCTTTTTCCAGACGAACGGTCAGGTCAACAACGGATACGTTCGGAGTAGGAACGCGGAACGCCATACCAGTCAGTTTGCCATTCAGTTCTGGCAGTACTTTACCTACTGCTTTAGCAGCACCGGTAGAGGACGGGATGATGTTCTGTGCTGCGCCACGACCGCCGCGCCAGTCTTTGTGAGACGGGCCATCAACGGTTTTCTGAGTCGCGGTGGTCGCGTGAACGGTAGTCATCAGACCTTCGATAATACCGAAGTTGTCGTTGATAACTTTAGCCAGCGGAGCCAGGCAGTTAGTGGTGCAGGAAGCGTTAGAAACGATGTCCTGACCTTCGTATTTGTCAAAGTTAGCGCCTTTAACAAACATCGGAGTGTTGTCTTTGGACGGGCCAGTCAGAACCACTTTTTTCGCGCCAGCAGTGATGTGCTTACGAGCGGTTTCGTCTGTCAGGAACAGGCCAGTAGCTTCAGCAACTACGTCAACACCAACTTCGTCCCATTTCAGGTTAGCCGGATCACGTTCAGCGGTAACACGGATTTTTTTACCGTTTACGATCAGATGACCGTCTTTCACTTCAACGGTACCGTTGAAACGGCCGTGAGTGGAGTCATATTTCAGCATGTAAGCCATGTAGTCAGCGTCTAACAGGTCGTTGATTGCAACGATCTCGATGTCAGAACGTTCTTGAGCAGCACGGAAAACAATGCGACCGATACGGCCAAAACCGTTGATACCTACTTTGATAGTCATATATTCCACCAGCTATTTGTTAGTGAATAAAAGGTTGCCTGTAAAATTACAAAAACCTTACGCAGCGTCAAGCGGAATCGTGTCAATCATTGCGACAAATCAATCTGCTGCCTAAGCTTTGCGCAACTGACTCGCCTCACTCTTCCTTTGGGCTTGAAACCACATGGGGGCGGCGGCCCGAATTTTAAAGGGCAATCAAGATAAAAACGTGATTGCTATCACGATTTATAGGCTGCCATTTCGCAATGATCAAGTTTAGAACAAAAGTTCGCCCTGTGGTGTTAATGTTTTGTTAGAATCTGTCTCGCAATGTGAGTTTAGATAAAGCGAGATGTGAGCAAATGGCTAATCAACCTTCTCCAGAAGACCTAAAGAAAAATTTATCCGAAATGCAGTTCTACGTGACACAAAATCATGGGACAGAACCGCCATTTACCGGGCGTTTGCTGCATAACAAGCGGGACGGTGTTTACCACTGTCTGATCTGTGACAAACCGCTGTTTCGTTCTGATACAAAATATGATTCTGGCTGCGGCTGGCCTAGCTTTTACGAGCCTGTCAGTGAAGAGGCGATTCGTTACATTAAGGATACGTCACATGGCATGCAGCGCATTGAAATTCGTTGCGGCAACTGTGATGCGCACCTGGGACATGTCTTCCCGGATGGTCCAAAACCTACCGGTGAACGCTACTGCGTCAACTCAGCGTCTTTGAACTTTACCGACGATGAAAACGGTGAGCAGATTAAAGGCTGAAGAAACGATTCAGCAAATTATTCTACGGGAGTGGGTTTAAGATGAATCTTGATGAGATGATTAACAGCATGACGCCGGAAGTTTATCAGCGCTTATCGACGGCCGTTGAGCTGGGAAAATGGCCGGATGGCGTCGCGCTGACGGCAGAACAAAAAGAGAACAGCATGCAACTGGTGATGTTATGGCAGGCGCGTAACAATATCGATGCGCAGCATATGACTATCGACACCAACGGTGAGATGGTCATGAAGAGTAAGCAGCAACTGAAAGTTGAATTTGGGATAACGCCTGAGCCGATTGCGACGTTCAAATCCTGATTGTGGAAACAACATGAACTCGCAGGTCCGGCACGGCTTACCGTAACGGACCTGCAAAGTCTTACTTCTTGTTCATCATCGCCTTAAGGTCGGCAAACGGGTTGTATTTCGCCTCGCCGACGTCTTTCTGCGCATCTTCGCCTGCCACCACGGTAGAACCATACTGATCCACTTCGGTGTATTTCGAGTGCTCATGATCGTGGCAATACAGGCATAACATCTCCCAGTTACTGCCATCTTCCGGGTTATTGGAATGGTCATGATCGATATGGTGTACTGTCAGTTCGCGCAGGTTGGAATACACGAACTCGCGCGAACAGCGCCCGCAGACCCAGGGGAACAGTTTAAGCGCCTTTTCCCGGTATCCGACTTCCAGACGGGCGTAATTTTTAGGGATAAAAGCCATAAAACCTCGTGCTCCTGTAGAATATGAAAAGCTGCGCCAACGTCAGGCGCAGCAGATGGTGATAATCATAACCTATTGTGCACGACGTGGGGATCAGAGTTTATTAGTGACCATGTGTAGGCCGGATAAGCTATTTTCACCGCCATCCGGCAATAAACTTAACGCTGAGTTTCTTCCCAGTCTGCCAGCGTATACAGCGTTGCACCCGCAGCGGCCATTTCCATAAACGCCTGCGTGCTGTCCTGAGGCTGAATATTCACCCCTCGACAACCGTCGGTAATGACGTTCACCCTATAGCCCAGTTCCAGCGCATCGAGGACGGTAAACTTCACGCAGTAGTCGGTTGCCAGCCCCATGATGATGAGGTCGGTAATACGCTGTTGCACAAGCCACGCATTCAGTTCCGTTGCCTGACGGCGACCGTTATCAAAAAATGCACTGTAGCTATCAACCTGCGGGTTTTCGCCTTTATAGAACGTCTTATCAATGCCGCGCTGATTCAGCAGAGGGTGCAGAGCCGCTCCCTGCGAGTTCTGTACACAGTGATCCGGCCAGAACGTCTGCGCCAGGCCGTCCAGTTGTCCCTGCGTGTAAGGGGCGACCTGATGCTGGCTGGCAAAGCTGCCGTGATTAGCCGGATGCCAGTCCAGACTGGAAACAACCTTCTCACCGCGCAGCGAACACCAATCAATCAGGCGATTGGCGACATCCACGGTGCTATCACCTTCTGGAACGGCAAGTGCGCCTCCGGCACAAAAATCGTTTTGTAAATCAACCAGCAGTAATGCTCGTGCCATCGTCACTCCTCCTTCAATCATCCGGCGTCAGTTCACCGCGCAGGTTTTGCGTCATCGCGTCACGGATGGCCTGCGTGTCCAGCCCCTGGCTCAGCAAATAATGCAGCTTGGTCAGTGTTGCTTCAACGGTCATATCCGCACCGCCAATCACGCCCGCATGTGCCAGCGCATTCCCCGTCGCATAACCGCCCATGTTGACCTTGCCGGACATGCACTGCGTGAGGTTAATGACCACAATACCGCGTGAGCTGGCATCCTCAAGCTCCTTCAGGAACTCTTTATTCTGCGGGGCATTGCCCACGCCGTAAGAACGCAGAATTAACGCTTTGACTGGCTGGCGCAGGAAGTTACGCACCACGTCTGCGGAAATTCCAGGATAAATCGTGACCACGCCAATCGGCTGCGGGGTGATAGGGTGCACAATCAGCTCGCCCGCACCGTGCGGCGCGGGCGGGGTGCCCAAACGACGGATGTGGATCCCGGCTTCCAGTAAAGGTGCAAGGTTAGGTGAAGCGAAGGCGTCAAAACCGTCGGCGTGCGCTTTGGTAGTGCGATTACCACGATACAGTCGGTTATTGAAGAACAGAGTGACTTCATTGATCGGATAATTGGCCGCAACGTACAACGCATTCAGCAAATTGATTTGTCCGTCTGAACGTAGCTCAGCCAGCGGGATTTGTGACCCTGTCACAATAACTGGCTTGCCCAGATTCTCCAGCATAAACGACAGCGCCGAGGCGGTGAACGCCATGGTGTCGGTGCCATGCAGGATCACAAAACCGTCGTATTCGTCGTAGTGAGCTTTAATATCTTCCGCAATATGCTGCCAGTCTTCTGGCGTCATATCGGAGGAATCCATCAGCGGGACATATTCGTGAATGGTGAAGTCTGGCATCTCAGGGCGGTGGAATTCAGGCATCAATGCCAGTTGACGCTGAAGATGGCCGGAAACCGGAATGTAACCTTGTTCTGAGCGCTGCATACCGATGGTACCGCCGGTATAGGCAACGTAAATCGATTTCTTCTGCATGACTTTTCTTCTGTCTCAAAGAAAAACCCCTCTTCATCCCGAAGAGGGGTCAAGAGTTAGCGGACGTTGGCGCAGGTCAGGCAGAACGCATAACGGTTCTGCGGGTCGTTAAACGCGGCCAGCTTATCACTTTCGGTTTTTACCACGCTTGCCGCAGAGGCCAGTGGTGCCGGGAGCATGGCCTGAATGGCTTCTGGTAGCATAGCGCGAACGGAACCAGACATGCTGTCCATGACCATATCAACGAACGTGGGCTCGTCCTGATAATACTCAATGTGCCATTGTTTCAGTTTCGCCAGTTCTGCCGCTTTTGCTACAGCGTCGTCGAAATCGCCGAGACTGTCGACCAGACCATTCGCTTTTGCATCCTGACCGGTCCAGACGTGGCCCTGGGCGATTTTATCAATCTGCTCTGGCGTTGTCTTACGTGCATCCGCGACCAGCGTGATGAAGCGCTTATAGCCGTACTCGATGCTCAGTTGCATCATCTGCTGCACTTCCGGCGGTAACGCTTTGGTGACGGAAATATCGGCCAGCGGCGAGGTCGCCACACCGTCGGTATGTACACCAATGGAATCGAGGCTGTTTTCAACGGTGTTGATCACGCCAAAGATGCCGATGGAGCCGGTCAGGGTGCTGGGGTTCGCCACAATGTAGTTTGCCGGGGTTGAGATCCAGTAACCGCCGGATGCCGCCATGCCGCCCATGGAAACCACCACCGGTTTACCCGCCGCTTTTGCTGCAGCCAGCTCAGCGCGGATCACTTCCGAGGCGCTGACGCTGCCGCCTGGACTGTTAACGCGCAGGACAATGGCTTTTACCTTCGGATCGAGACGCGCTTCACGGATTTGTGCCGCAGTGGTGTCGCCGCCGACGTTGCCCGGTGTTTCTTCTCCGTCCATGATCGCGCCATTGGCGAAGACTACGCCAATGCTGTCACCGGTATCCGCCGGGGTTTTTAGCGTGTAATCGTAATAGCTGACGGCACTGTAGTTCTTCTCTGTTTTGCTCCAGCCAAACTGTTTAGTCAGCAGTTTTTCCACTTCAGCGCTGGAGGCGAGAGCATCGACCAGTTTATTGTCGAGGGCGTACTTCGCGGTGTCGCCACCCACTTTCGTCAGGCCGTCAAGCATCGCCTGTGCGCCCGGGAACACTTGCTGCGCCGGGATCTGGCGGTTAGCGGCAACGGTATCGAGATAGTTCTGCCACAGCTCGCCAATCCAGCGACTGTCGGCTTCACGTGCGGCCGGGGACATATCGTCGCGAATAAACGGCTCGACGGCGGACTTATAGGTACCGACGCGGAAAACGTGGGTGGAGACTTTTAGTTTATCCAGCAGAGACTTGTAATACAGACCGTTGGTCGCAAAGCCGTGCAGGTCAACCGAACCCTGCGGGGAGAGCCAAATTTTATTGGCAAAGCTTGCGAGGTAATACTGTCCCTGGCTGAAGTTATCGCCCACGGCAAATACCGGTTTTCCACTGTCGCGGAATTCGCGCAGTGCTTTGCCGATATACTGCATGGACGGCTGATCGGCCCCGGCAAAGTTTTTTAAATCCATCACGATGCCGGTGATGTTGCGATCGTCTTTTGCCTGGCGAATGGTGTTAACGATATCGAACAGTGAGTTTTCTTGCAGGCGATCGGAACTGGCGCCAAACAGCTGACGTCCGATGACACTTAAACGGCTGGTGCTCGAGGGCTTATCGACAATAACGCCGGAGATATCGAGCAGCAGTGCGCCACGCTCCGCGTGTTCGCTGGAGGTGCTACTGCTGACCTGCATCCAGATCCCCACGCCCACCAGGACCAAAAAGATAAAGAACAGGTTAAGTACACATTCGCGGACGAAATTCAGTATTCGCCACGTCCATTTAAAAATTCCGGCAATAAAACGCCACAGGGTTCGCATGTATTCTCCCTACCGATGAACAACACGCCCCCCGTTTTACCGGAGAAGGCGTTAAGATGTGGCTATCGTAATGACCCGGCAGGCAATTGTCAGCAGGAATCACCGCTGGCGCTGTAACAAAATCCGCTCACGTGTTAATTTTGTGAACAAATTTCATTGTTGGAGTTAAGCAAATGGATGCACTCGAATTACTTCTTACCCGCCGTAGCGCCTCTCGTCTTGTTGAACCCGCTCCCGTGGGTGAGCAACTGCAAAATATCCTGCGGGCGGGGATGCGCGCCCCGGATCACAAATCGCTGCAGCCGTGGCGTTTCTTTATGATTGAAGGTGCAGGGCGTGAGCGTTTTAGCGCCGTGCTCGAAAAAGGGGCTATTGCCGCAGAGGGCGACGAAAAGGCTGTCGAAAAAGCGCGTACTGCGCCGTTTCGTGCCCCGCTGATTATTGCGGTGGTGGCGAAATGTGAAGAAAGTGACAAGGTTCCACTGTGGGAACAGGAAATGTCAGCGGGTTGTGCGGTAATGGCCATGCAAATGGCGGCGATTGCGCAAGGCTTTGGCGGGATCTGGCGCAGCGGTGCATTAACCGAAAGTGCAGTGGTGCGCGAGGCATTTGACTGTCGTGCGCAGGATAAAATTGTCGGCTTCCTCTATCTGGGCACGCCACAGCTTAAAGCATCCACCACGATTAACCCTGCCGATCCGAGCGCATTCGTCCAGTATTTCTGATTTCAGCGGCTAAACTGTCTGGATTATGAGCAAAGACACCCGAATTCAGACAGTCACTCTTACCACATCATGGAATGAGCGCTACCATAGCCCGATTGCAATGACAGGAGATGTCCATGAGCGAGCACGCTATTCGTTTAACGCAATACAGCCACGGAGCCGGTTGCGGTTGTAAAATTTCCCCCAAAGTGCTGGAAACCATCCTGCACAGCGAGCAGGCGAAATTTGTTGATCCGAATTTACTCGTGGGGAATGAAACCCGCGATGACGCGGCCGTGTACGATCTGGGTAATGGTACCAGCGTTATCAGCACCACCGATTTCTTTATGCCGATAGTCGATAATCCGTTTGATTTTGGCCGCATCGCCGCGACCAACGCCATCAGCGATATCTTCGCGATGGGTGGCAAACCGATTATGGCTATCGCGATTCTGGGCTGGCCGCTCGATAAGCTGGCACCGGAAGTCGCCCGTGAAGTGACAGAAGGCGGGCGTTTCGCTTGTCGCCAGGCCGGCATTGCGCTGGCGGGCGGTCACTCTATTGATGCCCCGGAGCCGATTTTTGGTCTTGCCGTGACGGGCGTGGTCCCGACCGAGCGCGTGAAGAAAAACAGCACCGCAGAAGCGGGATGCAAGCTGTTCCTCACCAAGCCGCTAGGCATTGGCGTGTTGACCACCGCCGAGAAAAAATCGCTGCTTAAGCCTGAGCATGTTGGGCTGGCGACGGAAGTGATGTGCCGCATGAATGTTGCGGGCGCAGCGTTTGCGGACATTGAAGGCGTGAAAGCCATGACCGACGTGACCGGTTTTGGCCTGCTGGGACACCTGAGCGAAATGTGTCAGGGCGCGGGCGTTCAGGCGCAAATCGTTTACCAGGATATTCCAAAACTACCTGGTGTTGAAGAGTACATCGCGCAGGGCGCAGTGCCGGGCGGCACGCAGCGTAACTTTGCCAGCTACGGGCATCTGATGGGTGAGATGCCGCAGGCGGTACGAGACCTGCTGTGCGATCCGCAAACCTCCGGCGGCCTGCTGCTGGCGGTAACACCGGAATCTGAGGCTGAAGTGAAAGCGGTTGCCGCGCAGTTTGGCATTGATCTCACCGCGATTGGTGAGCTGGTTGAAGCTCGTGGCGGTCGTGCCATGGTTGAGATCCGTTAATTCGATGCGGTTGTTTATTGCCGAAAAACCGAGTCTGGCGCGCGCGATTGCCGATGTGCTCCCTAAGCCACATCGCAAAGGTGATGGCTTTATTGAATGCGGAAATGGGCAAGTGGTGACCTGGTGTATCGGTCACCTGCTTGAACAGGCGCAGCCAGATGCATATGACAGTCGCTATGCACGCTGGAGTCTGGTCGACTTGCCGATTGTACCGGAAAAGTGGCAACTGCAGCCGCGTCCCTCCGTCACCAAACAGCTCAACGTCATCAAGCGCTTTCTGCATGAGGCCAGTGAAGTCATTCACGCGGGAGACCCCGATCGTGAAGGACAGCTGCTGGTCGATGAAGTGCTGGATTACCTGCAACTGGCGCCGGAAAAGCGGCATCAGGTACAACGGTGTCTGATTAACGACCTTAACCCACAGGCGGTGGAGCGGGCAATTTCTCGTCTGCGCGCCAACAGCGAGTTCATCCCGCTGTGCGTTTCGGCGCTGGCGCGAGCGCGTGCCGACTGGCTGTACGGCATTAATATGACGCGCGCCTATACCATTCTTGGGCGTAACGCGGGTTATCAAGGCGTGCTGTCCGTGGGGCGTGTGCAGACGCCGGTGCTTGGTCTGGTGGTGCGCCGTGATGAAGAGATTGAAAACTTCGTCGCCAAAGATTTCTTTGAGGTCAAAGCGCATATCGTCACACCTGCCGACGAGCGGTTTACCGCTATCTGGCAGCCGAGCGAGGCGTGTGAACCTTATCAGGATGAAGAAGGGCGCTTACTGAACCGTACGCTGGCGGAGCATGTGGTGAAACGCATCAACGGTCAGCCAGCGATAGTCACCAGCTATAACGATAAACGGGAATCAGAATCCGCACCGTTGCCGTTCTCACTGTCGGCGTTGCAGATTGAAGCCGCTAAACGCTTCGGACTGAGCGCGCAAAACGTGCTCGATATCTGCCAGAAGCTGTATGAAACCCACAAATTGATTACCTATCCGCGTTCTGATAGCCGCTATCTGCCGGAAGAACATTTTGCCGGTCGCCATGCGGTGATGAATGCGATTAGCGTGCACGCTCCGGATTTATTTCCGCAGCCTGCGGTCAATCCCGATACGCGTAATCGCTGCTGGGACGATAAAAAGGTTGATGCGCACCACGCGATTATTCCCACTGCGCGTAGTTCATCCATCAATCTGAATGACAATGAAGCCAAGGTGTACAACCTGATTGCGCGTCAGTATCTGATGCAGTTTTGCCCGGACGCGGTATTCCGCAAGTGCGTCATTGAGCTGGATATTGCGAAAGGCAAATTTGTTGCTAAAGCCCGTTTCCTGGCGGAAGCCGGGTGGCGTACGCTGCTGGGTAACAAAGAGCGCGACGAAGAAAACGACGGCACACCGTTGCCGGTAGTGGCTCGTGATGACGAACTACTGTGTGAAAAGGGCGAAGTGGTGGAACGCCAGACCCAACCGCCGCGCCATTTTACCGACGCGACGCTGTTGTCGGCGATGACCGGGATAGCACGGTTTGTGCAGGATAAAGATCTGAAAAAAATCCTGCGTGCCACCGACGGACTGGGAACGGAGGCTACGCGCGCGGGGATTATCGAACTGCTGTTTAAGCGCGGGTTCCTGGTGAAAAAGGGCCGCTATATACACTCGACGGATCCCGGAAAGGCGCTGTTCCATTCGTTGCCAGAAATGGCAACGCGTCCGGATATGACCGCGCACTGGGAGTCGATCCTGACGCAAATCAGTGAAAAGCAGTGCCGCTATCAGGACTTTATGCAGCCGCTGGTGGACACGCTGTATCAGCTGATTGACCAAGCTAAACGTACGCCAGTACGCCGATTCCGCGGGATAACCGCGCCGGCTGGCGTGGAGAAGAAAAAGAGCGCGCCGCGAAAACGTCCGGCGAAAAAAAGCCCGCCTTCAGAGGAGGCAGGCCTGTAATGCGGTCATGACTGATGATTAAATCACACCCTGGCCCAGCATCGCGTCGGCAACTTTCACGAAGCCAGCAATGTTGGCGCCTTGCACGTAGTTGGTTTGTTTGCTTTCACCACCGTACTCGACGCAGGCGTGGTGAATATCCAGCATGATGTGGTGCAGGCGCGCATCCACTTTCTCCGCTTTCCAACCCAGACGCGCGGCGTTCTGCGCCATTTCCAGGCCTGATGTCGCCACACCACCGGCGTTGGCGGCTTTACCCGGCGCAAACAGTACGCCCGCTTCGAGGAACAGATCGGTGGCTTCGATGGTGGTCGGCATGTTTGCGCCTTCCGCCACGGCCTTGACGCCGTTGGCAATCAGCATCTGCGCAGCGTCCACATCCAGTTCGTTCTGCGTAGCGCACGGCAGGGCGATATCCACCGGCACTGACCACGGTTGCTTACCTTCCAGATAGGTCAGGCCAAACTCACGGGCGTAATCCGCCACGCGGCCATCGCGGCTGTCTTTAATGGCACACAGACGCGCCAGTTTCTCTTTCGTGAAGCCACTCTCGTCAACCACGGTACCGCTGGAGTCGGAGGCGGTCACCACACGGGCACCAAACTCCATGGCTTTCTCAATGGCGAATTGCGCCACGTTACCGGAGCCGGAAACGGCGACACGCATGCCTTCAAAGCCCAGACCATGGCGCTTAAGCATTGCTTCGGTGAAGTACACCAGGCCGTAGCCGGTCGCTTCCGGGCGGATCAGACTGCCGCCGAACGACAGACCTTTACCGGTAAAGACGCAGGCGCTGTTGTTGGAGAGTTTTTTCATCATCCCAGCCATAAAGCCGACTTCACGACCGCCCACGCCGATATCACCCGCCGGAACGTCAGTGTCTGGTCCTAAATGACGGAACAGTTCGGTCATCAGGGACTGGCAAAAACGCATCACTTCGCCTTCGCTTTTGCCTTTTGGATCGAAATCGCTCCCGCCTTTACCTCCGCCCATCGGCAGCGTGGTGAGGGCGTTTTTAAAAGTCTGCTCGAAGCCAAGGAATTTCAGGATCGACAGGTTTACCGACGGATGGAAACGCATGCCGCCTTTGTAAGGACCAATCGCCGAGCTAAACTGTACACGCCATGCGCGGTTAACCTGTACCTGATTACGATCGTCCAGCCAGACCACGCGGAACTGGATCACGCGCTCAGGTTCAACCAGACGTTCCAGCAATGACATTTGACGATAGTGCGGGTTTTGTTCGAGGAACGGCCACAGCGTCGTCATGACCTCACGAACGGCTTGCGCGAACTCGGTTTGATTCGGGTCGCGCTTTTGCACATGGTTGAGAAATGACGCCAAAGAACATGTCTGATCCATAGATATAAGAACCTCTTATGTATTGATATGGTTATATTTTTGATGTTTATGTTATGTGTTGTGCAGTTTTTGACTATAACATCAGCAGTGTGACGGGACGCAAGAAAAAATTAACCCCGCTAAGGAAATTAATATTGCGGCGTAGGTCATAACCAAAAACGATGCGGGAAGGGACTAAAGTTTCTGCCGGTTTATACCGTTATACTGAGCATAGAGGTCAGTTTAAAAGGAAAGAGTATGCGCCGTTTTATCATGGCAGGTGCGCTGGTTATGCTCTCCAGCACGGCACTGGCAAATCAGCTTTATCGCCCGGATGTGCAGGTTAATGTGCCGCCAGAAGTGTTCAGTTCCAGCGGTCAGCGGGCGCAGCCCTGTAATCAGTGCTGCGTTTATCAGGATCAAAACTATTCGGAAGGCGCGGTGATCAAGGCTGATGGCGTGCTGTTGCAATGCCAGCGCGATGAGAAAACGATCGGCACTAATCCGCTGGTCTGGCGTCGCGTAAAAGAATAAACGCCTGTAAGAGCGGGATGTCGGCAGGCGCCAGCGGATACGTCAGCGCCTCTTCAGGTAGGCACCACACCAGTTGCTGATGCTCGTGCGCGTGCAGTTCGCCCTGATAATCTGGCACATGCCATGCATGCAGATGGATAATCCGGCCTGATACTTCGCGTTGATGGCTGGCAACGTACTGCCCAACAATCGCCTCAATGCCGAGTTCTTCGTGCAGTTCACGCCTCAGCGCCTGCGGCTGGCTCTCGCCGGGCTCTACCTTACCGCCGGCAAACTCCCACATACCCGGCTGATCCGCATGCGCCGGGCGCTGAGCGAGTAATATTTTGCCATCACGTTCAAGGATAGCGGCGACCACGTCGAGGGTTTTCATCATATTCATCAAGATCTAACAGCAGAAAGTGACATACTATCGCTATCTTTGTTTTATCTAAAGTATTCAGGAGTCACCGTTGAACGATCCTCAGGCGTGGGTAAAACCGTTGACGCGTATCCCTTCCAGTTTGAAACCGCTTGTCGCGACGCAGAAAAAACATTACGGCGACGTGCTGCATCCCACGCGCTGGTGGGGGCGTATGCCGTTTCTGTTTTGGCTGGTCGCGCTGTTTGTCGGATTTCTGGAGCGTAAACGGGCGCGATTAACCCCGGTGATGCGCGCGCTGTTGATGACGCGGGTGTCGCAGGTGTGTCATTGCGCGTTCTGCGTGGATGCCAACAGCTTACGGCTGGCCGAACGCAGCGGTGCGCTGGATAAAGTGTTACAGGTGGCGAACTGGCAATCGTCTGCACTGTTTAGCGCAGAAGAGCGCGTGGCGCTGGCCTATGCGGATGCGATGACTGCCACGCCGCCGCGCCTTGATGATGCGCTGAAGACGCAAATGCAGCAGCATTTTACCGATGACACGATTACCGAAATGACCGCGCTGATTGCCTTTCAAAATCTCTCGGCACGCTTTAACGCCGCGCTGGATATTCCTTCGCAGGGATTGTGCGACAGTTTCAAAGGACGGCCACATGCTTGACCGCCATCTTCATCCGCGGTTAAAACCGCTGCTACATCAGTGCGCTCGCATGATTGATAAGCCCGGTATTTCGCCGGACGGTCTGACGCTCTTCGGTTTCGCTATTGGCGTGCTGGCCTTGCCGTTTCTGGCATTAGGCTGGTATTCGGCGGCGCTGGTCGCCATTGTGCTTAATCGTCTGTTTGATGGGTTGGACGGCGCGCTGGCGCGGCGCAGGGGACTGACCGATGCCGGCGGATTCCTCGATATTTCACTCGATTTTCTGTTTTACGCGCTGGTGCCGTTTGGCTTTATTCTGGCGGCACCCGAGCAGAATGCGCTGGCGGGCAGCTGGCTATTGTTTGCGTTTATCGGCACCGGCAGCAGTTTCCTGGCCTTTGCCGCGCTGGCGGCGAAGCATCAGATTGATAACCCCGGTTATGCGCATAAATCGTTTTATTATTTAGGTGGGTTGACCGAAGGCACCGAGACGATATTGCTGTTCGTGCTGGGCTGTCTGTTCCCTGATTATTTTGCCGTGCTGGCGTGGATATTTGGTGCGCTGTGCTGGCTGACAACGTTCACGCGGATCTGGAGCGGATACCTGACGCTGAAATCGGTCCAGCGTCAGGAATAATCAGCGATTACTTGCTGGTGTCCGGGCCGCGCTCGCCGCTGGCTACCGGGTTCTTCGGATTGCTGCTCCACTCGAACCAGCCACCGTCGTACACCGAGACGTTTTTCCAGCCCATCGCACGGGCGTACATAAACGTCTCCGAGGCACGCCAGCCGGTACCGCAGTAGAAGGAAACCTGCTGATCCGGCAAGATGTTCCACTGTTTCCACATTGCGGCGATATCGTCTGCGCTGCGCATGGTGCCGTCCGGGTTATGGAAATCTTCCATATGCGTGGAGTCGCTGCCCGCATGACCCCAACGCGCCCCCGCAATTTCACCTTTTGGTTTAATGTAGCTGTAACCGCTGGTGGTGCCGACAAATTCCGGCCACGAACGAATGCTGACCAGCGACGCATCCTGACGATGCAGCAGGTCACGCGCCTGTTCCATATCCAGCATCAGCTGCGGCTGGGCAGGGATCGTCGCGCCAAAATCAGGCTCCGGTTTAACCGTCGGTGCCGTGCCGCGTTCGACCGGTAATCCTGCGTCGGACCACGTCTGCCAGCCGCCGTCGAGCAGGCGAACATCTTTCACGCCCGCGTACAGCATGATCTGTGCGACACGCGCCGCCGCATAGACATCACGGCCATACAAAATCACCGTCGTGTCATGACGAATACCGTGTTTAGCCAGCATCGCTTTGAGCTGCGCGTCGGAGACTTTGTTCCACAGCGGTTCGCTTTCGACTTCGTTGGTATCAATGTATCCGGCACCCGGAATATGACTGAGCAGATAGAGCTTCGGTGCCCCCCAGGCCGCTTCAATGACTTTCCAGTCGCCGGCCGGTTTGGCGGTGACGGCTTTGCCTTGTTGCAGGTCGTGTAGCCACTGCGGATAGACCAGCTGTTCGAAGTGCGGTAGGCGCTGCAATCGCGCGGGATCCTGCAGTGCATCGCTGAGCGTGGAAAGCTGACTAAAGCCCACTTTCTGCAGACGCGCTTTAACGGCCTGCATGTCACTTTCGCTGCCATACAGCGCTACCGGTGCATCGGTTTTTAACTGATGTTGCTTAACCCAGGCGGTGAGTTGCTCGTCGTTCATGTTGTCGAGCCAGGCGGCAGACAGGTTCAGGGCGGCAGGTTCATGGCCGGAAGGGCCATTAAGCGATTGCGGCCAGCCGTTATAAAACGCACTTTGACGGGTATCGATTGCCGCGCCTTGTTGCTGCTGTAACTGGTGGAGGGTGAGCGTCTGTGCTGTTTCAGCAGCCCAGGAAGAAGCGCAAGCGAGCCCTAAAGCCAGTGCCAGCGCGGTCATTTGAGAAACACGTTTCATCGAATAGCCCGACGTTGAAAAAAAGAAGACGACATTCTGTGCCGCCAGCCTGATAAAATCATTGCGTTAACGCAGCATATCTCCACATTCACGCCCAGTTTGCCATCTGCAAAACGCGGCCCGCGGGCGGAACGTCCTGCGCGTCATGGGTAACCTGCACCACGGGAATACCCAGCTTGCGCACTTCGGTAAAGACCCACTGGCGAAACGCGTCGCGCAGCGAGGTGTCCAGTCGGCTGAAGGGTTCATCCAGCAGCAGCGCCTGTGGTTGTGCCAACAGCGCACGCAGCAGGGCGATACGCGATCGTTGCCCGCCGGAGAGTGACGCCGGATCGCGATGATAAAACCCCGCCAGCCCGGCACGCTCAAGGGCGCGCTCGACCTTATCTCGTCTGGCCGATCCTTTCAGACTTGCGGGGAGTGCCAGCAGCAAATTTTGCCCCACGCTGAAATGGTCGAACAGCAGGGCATCCTGGAACAAAATGCCAATCTGGCGCTGCGCCGTGGGCAACGAGTCGATGCGCCGGTCGTTAAGCCACAGCTCGCCACCCGCCTGAAACGTTGGAGAAAGTGCGCCAATCATCCACGAGAACAGCGATGATTTGCCGCTGCCTGAGGGACCCATAATAGTGACAATGTCACCTTTGTTGACCTCGAAATTGGCCTCGTTGAGCAGAACGCAAGGCCCCAGATGTAGCGAAACATTTTTCACAATTAGCATTAGCGGAGTCCTTGTCGACAGCGGCCAACCCATGCGGAGAGTAATGCTGACAGTGCGAAAACCAACAGCGGCAGCAGCAGTTGCCAGAGCGCCTGTGACGCAAGCCGTGCCGCGCTGCCGCCGCTGCTCAATGCAACGGCCTCGGTGGTCAGCGTGGGAAAGCGTCCGGCCCCTAACCACAGGGTCGGCATATACTGGGCAATACTGACGGAAAATCCCACCGCGAAAGCAATCAGCGTCGGGCGCAGCAGCAGTGGACATTTCACCTGCCAGAAGATGCGCTCCCGCGACCAGCCCAGCGTCTGCGCAATCAACATTAACCGTGGATCAATTCGCTGCCACGCCGGTTTGAGGATAAACAGCATCCACGGTGTGACCCACAGCAAATGTCCCCAGACAACCGTCAACAACTGACCATCCAGCTGTGCGTGTAGCGCCAGCGTATATTGTCCGGTGACCAGCGGGAGTGCAGGCAGGATAATCGGCAGCCAGACCCAACGATGTCCGCGCTGTGGTCCCCATTCCAGCCATAGCAACAGCGTGATTAATGCCAGTGCGCTGGCAATCATCCCCACTTGCAGGCTGGTGAATAACGTCTGGCTATCGATGAATGAATACTGTGCAACCAGGGCCAGAACCAGCAGGCAGAGTACGCCGCTTACGGGCACCAGTTGCGCCAGTGAGCGCCCCAGTGGATAGGATGAAGAACGCTGGCGCTTCCCGCTAATCCCCGGCAGGGTACGCCGCCAGCTGCGCCAGAGCAGATAACCAACCAGCGCATACACACACAACAGCAGTACCAGCAGCAGGCTGGCGAGCGAGCCTTTTATCTGTTGGTCGGCATCGCCCTGAGTGAGCCATTGCCAGCTCAACACCGCAAGCGTTGGCGGATTGCCCGGACCCAGCACGATCGCCACATCCACCGCCGACAATGACCATGCAGTGGCCGCCAGCATCACTTTCCCCAGTGCCGGTGCGATGGCGGGTAAGACCAACCAGTTGAGGCATTGCAGGCGGCTATATCCCAGCGAGTCCAGCACGGTCACCTGCCGGGCAAGCTGCTTTTCACTGAGCAGGGCCGAGAGTACCCATAACAAAAAAGCGCTCTCTTTGACGGCTAGCGTCAAGCCCAGACCGATCCCATAGAGGTCAGCCTGCGGGGTAAGAAAAGGCAACACGCGGTACAGCAGACCGCCTTCGGCAAACAACAACAGGACGCTGGTGGCAAACGCGACGTGCGGAATCGCCAACAGCCACGGCAGCCGGGTGCACAGCTGCGCCCAGCCCGCGCCGGGCCACATGGCGAGGATCGCCAACAGGGCAATGACCAACGCACCGAGGGTCGCCAGCGTCACGGAAACCAGCGTCGCCATCAGCGCCTGCGGCAACTGGGGATCGGCAAACAGCGCCAGCCAATGAGTGATGGATAGCGCAGGTGTGAAAAGTGCGATGGCGGCAGGTACCAGCGGCAAATAAATCACCGCCATGACGCCCCATATCAGCAGGATTAATGCGTACCGTAACGGCGTAGCCATTCTTGTTCCAGTACGTTTACCCAGGCCGCATGGGGTTCAGGAAGCACGGTGGGTAGTCCTTTGGGGATCCGCGCCTGCAGAGCTTCACGTTGTGCCGCAGGTAATTTTTGCGGGTCGAGAACCGAAGGGTCGCCCCAGTAGGCGGGATCGGCTTTACGCAGTTGCGCCTCCGGAGAGAGCAGGAAGTTGGCGACGACTTTCGCCCCTGCGCTGGTGCTGGCGTTAGCCGGGATCGTGACAAAATGCACGTTGCCAATCATGCCTTGCGTAAAACCAAAGCTGTAGCTGTTTTTGGGCAATTCACCGCTGACCACTTTTTGTTGTGCATGCGCGGGGTTAAAGGTCAGCGACAAGCGCAGTACGCCGTTGTTCAGCAGCGTATCCATTCGTGCGGGCGTAGGCGGGAAGTCTTTACCTTCACGCCATAAAAACGGATGCAGCGTGTCAAGATACTGCCACAGCGGAGCCGTAACATCAGCGAACGTCGCGGTATCGGGCGCCATTTTCAACGCTTGTGGTTGGGTAGTAAGCGCCATCAGCAACTGCTCAAGAAATGCAGTCCCGGTAAAATCCGGGGGGCGCGGGTAGGTCACCGTACCAGGATGCGCTTTGGCAAATGCCAGCAGCGCCTGCGGGGTTTGTGGTGGCTGTTCGGTCACATCACGGTTAGCGATAAAAGTAAGCTGCGCGCCTCCCCACGGTGACTCGGCTCCCTCTGTAGGGATGGAGAAGTCTTCGCTGACAGGCTGCAGGGTATCAACGTAGCGCCAGTTGGGTAGCGTCTGCGCCCACTGCGTTTGCAGCAGGTTTGCCTCTTTCAGCGTACGGAAGTTTTCACCGTTCACCCACAGTAAATCGACAGAGCCGCCGGTTTTACGCCCGGAAGCGGCCTCTGTTTGAATACGCTTAACCGCGTCGGCAGCATCGGCCAGACGCACGATTTTCAGGTTAATGGCGTAATGTGTTTTCATCTCGCCGCTTATCCAGTCGAGATATTGGTTCACTGCGTTATCGCCTCCCCAGGCGTTGAACCACACCGTCTGGCCACGGGCGTCGTTTTTGATCTGCTGCCAGCTGTGATCTTGCGCGAAGGTCGCCAGCGGTGAAAACAGCAAACTCAGGCACAATAAGCAATAACGCATACACTCTCCAGTTGTTAAGGGGGGCCTCAGACGTGTTTTCTGTGCCGTTCAAGATAAATGCTTCTCGCCACGGAGATAACCACAGTCAGCGCAAATAATACAAATAGCCCGGTCACGAACCAGAATGCTCCTCCGGTTAACAGGCTGCCGGCCCAGGAATAGACGAGTGTCGCGGGTAGCTGACCGACGCCGGTGGCGAGGAAAAAATGACGAAAGCGGATCGATGTCAGACCTGCGGCGTAACTGACCGGGTCAAAGGGAACGAAAGGTAACAGGCGACAGACCAGAATAGTGTGTTTGCCGTAGCGTGCAAAAAAGGCGTCCATGCTATTCAACACCGTTTTTCCGGTCAGCTTTTCCACCGTGCTACGACCAAAAACACGGGCGATGAAAAAGCATAGCGCCGCGCCAGCCATTGCGCTGGTCCAGGAGAGTACGCCTCCCCAGAATGCGCCGAACAATGACGCATTGGCAAAGGTGATCACAAACGCCGGAAGCGGGGCGATAATGGCTTGTAAGATCATTAAGCAAAACGATACCACCGCAGCCTGAGCACCGTATGACCGAATGAGATTTTCAATGGCGTGCTGGTCAACCGTGGCGAATGCCGCCAGGCTGTGACTGACAAAATCACTGACGCCGGGCACCCATACCCAGGCGATCGGCGCCAGCAGTAGCAGGAGAATCAGCCCGGTCCGGCAATAGCGTATGACGTGCGTTTTGTTCAGCTTCATGTTTTATCGGCTAACTCACGTTGGATAGAGGGATCAATACGCTTCACGCGGGCCCAGGCTTTGGCTGCCTGTACCAGGGTAAATAAAATAATGCCAGCAATACTGAGTTTAACCATAAACGCCAGGGTGATACCGTCGCTGACGAGTTCATGCGACATGAGCGTATAGATGAACAGGCCGGGGAAGGTGGTGAGCGCAGAAATGACGGTGAATGACCAGAATGGGATGGCGGTCAGCCCGTAGGCATAATTTTGAATGTTGTACGGGAATAACGGCACCAGGCGGGTGAGGATCAGAAAATCGCTACCGCTTTGGGCAATGCCTTTTTCTATCGCCTGGAAGGTGGCCGTATGCCCGACATATTTCAGCAGCAGATCGCGACCCAGCCAGCGGGCAAGTAAGAACGACAGCGCCGAGGCCACGGTGGCTGCAAACAGCGATACAAGCGTCCCCACCAGCGGGCCAAACAGGATACCGCCGACGATCACCAGCATGCTGCCGGGTATCAGACACAGCGCAGCGACGATAAACAGCAGAATGTACAGCACGTAGCCGTATATGCCGCTCTGGCGGATGAGATCTTGTAAAAGGTGGAAATGGGTTATCAGGCCACTCAGGCCAGAATAATGGAGAACGCCCACCAGGACACAGAGGAGTAGCGCAACGATCAGCAGTCTGTATTCTGCTTTATGCGAACTTCTTTTTCATGGGGGTCTCCTGTAATACCGAGGGTAATAACGCGTTTCGCCAGCGAAAGTGCGCGCGAAGATATAATAAATCCCCGTTGGCAACAATGTATTACCGTGGTTTTTTTGATTTTGCTCAGGCTACACCGACTCTCCAGGCAAGGCCCGGAGAGTGACAACGCTCAGGCGATCAGACGCGGAATTTGGCCCATACCGGCGCATGGTCGGACGGTTTTTCCATACTGCGGATCTCATAGTCGATGCCGGTTTCTTCGCAGCGCTCCGCCAGCGGGTTGCTCGCCAGCAGCAGATCGATACGCAGACCACGGTTATCGTCAAAGCCTTTTGAACGGTAATCAAACCACGAGTACTGGTCGGCGGTGTCCGGATGTGCGTGACGGAACGTGTCCACCAGACCCCATCCCATCAGTCGTTCCATCCACTCACGCTCTTCCGGCAGGAAGGAGCACTTGCCGGTACGCAGCCAGCGTTTGCGATTCTCTTCACCAATGCCGATGTCCAGATCGGTTGGGCTGATATTCATATCTCCCATGATCAGCACCGGATTGTCGCGCTTCAGTTCAGTCTCCAGATAGTTTTGCAGGTTCTGATAAAACGCGGCTTTGGCCGGGAACTTCAGCGGGTGGTCACGGCTTTCGCCTTGCGGAAAATAGCCGTTAATCACGGTGATATTCCCCAGTGGAGACGGGATTTCGGCCATGATAATACGGCGCTGAGCTTCTTCGTCATCGTTCGGGAAGCCACGACGCACCGAAATGGGCGTTTCTTTCGTCAGCAGCGCGACGCCGTAATGGCCTTTTTGACCGTGATAGAAAACGTTGTAACCCAGCTTTGCGACCTCTTCGAGAGGGAACATGTCATCGTGGACTTTTGTCTCCTGCAAGCCGATCACATCCGGTTGGTGTTTTTCGACAATGGCTGCCAGTTGATGAGGACGGGCACGCAGGCCGTTGATATTAAAAGAGACAAATTTCATAGTCGCTGCCACTTTGCAAGATGAATAGTGCAAGGATGGTAGCAGAATTTCCGCAGGCTGACTGCTTCTTGTCACCTGATTCCAACAATGATTGCTAATGGCGTTAACGATGGGGCAAAAACTGCACTGTTTTGGCGCGATACGCGTCAGAATGGGGCAATAATTTCCGAAAAATTTCGTATACGATCACAATTCCAGAATTATATTTGGCGACTGAATAGAATTGCGTTTTTTCCTCTAATTATTCACCCCGCTGGCGAACGTATTCACTTTATATGCACATATGATGAATATTGATGGTTCGTAACTTATTGATATTTCGTTGTCTTGTCGTGTTTATGCATATTTTTTGCTGGCTGGCACGAACCCTGCACTCTACATTTACACCGCAAACACTATATTTATTAACATATAAATAACTTTTTATTTACCGTGGAGGTCGCTATGTCTCTGTCAGTTACGCGTGAAAATTTTGATGAATGGATGATGCCCGTATACGCCCCGGCTACTTTTGTGCCGGTTCGCGGTGAAGGCTCGCGACTGTGGGATCAGCAGGGCAAAGAGTATATCGATTTCGCGGGAGGCATTGCGGTTAACGCGCTGGGTCACGCACACCCGGCTTTGCGCGAAGCATTAAACGATCAGGCCGGTAAATTCTGGCATACCGGAAATGGCTACACTAACGAGCCGGTACTGCGGCTGGCAAAAAAACTGATTGATGCCACCTTTGCCGAGCGTGTCTTCTTCTGTAACTCCGGCGCAGAAGCCAACGAAGCGGCATTAAAACTGGCGCGTAAATATGCTCACGACCGTTTCGGCACGCAGAAAAGCGGCATCGTCGCGTTTAAAAACGCCTTCCACGGTCGCACGCTGTTTACCGTCAGCGCCGGGGGCCAGCCGGCCTATTCGCAGGATTTTGCGCCATTGCCGCCGGATATCCGCCATGCGGTGTATAACGATCTTGACTCTGCCAGCCAGCTGATTGATGACACCACCTGTGCGGTTATTGTTGAGCCGATTCAGGGGGAAGGTGGCGTGGTGCCTGCGACAAAGGCCTTTTTGCAGGGACTGCGCGAACTCTGCGATCGCCACAATGCGTTGCTGATTTTTGATGAAGTGCAGACTGGCGTGGGACGTACCGGCGAACTGTATGCCTATATGCACTACGGCGTGACGCCGGATCTGCTGACCACGGCCAAAGCGCTGGGCGGTGGGTTCCCTATCGGTGCGCTGCTGGCCACCGAACCATGCGCAAGCGTTATGACGGTGGGTACGCACGGCACCACTTACGGCGGAAACCCGCTGGCTTCTGCGGTGGCCGGAAAACTGCTGGAGATCGTTAACACGCCGGAAATCCTCACTGGCGTAAAACAGCGTCACGACTGGTTTGTGGAGCGTATTAACGCCATTAACGAACGTTTTGGATTGTTTAGTGAGGTTCGTGGACTGGGCCTGCTGATCGGCTGTGTGCTGAATGCGGAGTTTGCCGGTAAAGCGAAGCTTATCTCGCAAGAGGCGGCCAATGTCGGCGTGATGGTGCTGATTGCTGGCGGTAACGTGGTGCGTTTTGCACCTGCGCTGAACGTTAGCGAAGAAGAGGTTGCCAGCGGACTGGATCGCTTTGCGCTGGCCTGCGAACGTATTAAAGCAGGAGGTTCATCATGATGGTGATCCGTCCCATTGAACGCGCCGATATTACGGCGTTGATGCAGTTGGCCAGTAAGACCGGCGGTGGGCTGACCTCGCTTCCGGCTAACGAAGCCACGCTGATGGCGCGTATTGAGCGTTCACTGCAAACCTGGCAGGGCGAACTGCCAAAAAGTGAGCAGGGCTACGTTTTTGTACTCGAGGACAGTGCCACCGGTACCGTGGCCGGGATCTGCGCGATTGAAGTGGCGGTCGGGCTAAACGACCCCTGGTACAACTATCGCGTCGGGACGCTGGTCCATGCCTCGAAGGAGTTGAACGTCTATAACGCGCTGCCGACGCTGTTTCTCAGTAACGATCACACCGGCAGCAGCGAACTTTGCACCCTGTTTCTTGATCCGGACTGGCGTAAAGAGGGCAACGGCTATTTGCTGTCGAAATCGCGCTTTATGTTTATGGCGGCATTCCGCGACCGGTTTAATGAAAAAGTGGTGGCCGAGATGCGTGGCGTGATTGATGAACATGGTTACTCCCCGTTCTGGCAGAGCCTCGGCAAACGCTTCTTTTCGATGGAGTTTAGCCGTGCCGATTTTCTTTGCGGCACCGGGCAAAAAGCCTTTATTGCCGAATTGATGCCCAAGCATCCTATCTATACCCACTTCCTGTCGGATGAAGCGCAAAGCGTGATTGGCGAAGTGCATCCGCAAACGGCACCGGCGCGTGCGGTACTGGAGAAAGAAGGCTTCCGCTATCGCAACTATGTCGACATTTTCGACGGCGGACCGACGCTGGAATGCGATATCGACCGGGTGCGGGCGATTCGGAAAAGCCGGCTGGTGGAGGTGGCTGAAGGTCAGCCCGCGCCGGGCGAGTATCCGGCCTGTCTGGTGGCGAATGAAAACTACCATAACTTCCGCGTCATGCTGGTGCGCGCCGATCCGCATACCCAGCGGCTGGTGCTGACGGCAGCGCAGCTGGATGCCCTGAAGTGCCATGCGGGTGACCATGTCCGTTTCGTTCGTCTATGTGCAGAGGAGAAAACAGCATGACTTTATGGATAAACGGCGACTGGGTAACGGGCCAGGGCGAGCGTCGGGTTAAAACTAATCCGGTGGGCGGCGATGTATTGTGGCAAGGCCATGATGCAGATGCTACGCAGGTGGCGCAGGCATGCCGCGCCGCACGTGCGGCGTTTGCGGGCTGGGCCAGGCAACCCTTTTCCGCGCGCCAGGCGGTGGTGGAAAAGTTCGCCACATTGCTGGAGAGCAACAAAGCCGAGCTGACGACCATTATCGCCAGAGAAACCGGAAAACCACGCTGGGAAGCAGCCACCGAACTGACGGCGATGATCAATAAAATCGCCATTTCCGTAAAGGCGTACCACACGCGTACCGGAGAGCAACACAACGAATTACCCGACGGCGCGGCGACGTTACGCCATCGTCCGCACGGTGTGCTGGCGGTGTTTGGTCCGTATAACTTCCCCGGCCATCTCCCCAACGGTCATATCGTTCCGGCGCTGCTGGCGGGCAATACGCTGATTTTTAAACCCAGTGAACTGACGCCGTGGACCGGTGAAGCGGTGACTAAACTGTGGGCGCAGGCGGGACTCCCTGCGGGCGTGCTAAACCTGGTGCAGGGTGGGCGCGAAACCGGGCAGGCGCTAAGCGCGTTGGAAGATCTCGACGGTTTGCTGTTTACCGGTAGCGCCAATACGGGTTATCAACTGCACCGACAGCTCTCCGGTCAGCCGGAAAAAATCCTCGCGCTGGAGATGGGGGGCAACAACCCGTTAATTATTGAGAACCCGGAAGATATTGATGCCGCCGTGCATCTGACTATTCAGTCGACGTTTGTCACCGCCGGGCAGCGTTGCACCTGCGCCCGCCGTCTGCTGGTAAAAAAAGGCGCGCAGGGCGATGCGTTTCTGGCGCGCCTGGTTGAGGTCAGCCAGTGTTTACTGCCCGGCAAGTGGGATGACGAGCCGCAACCGTTTATCGGCGGACTGATATCTGAGCAGGCGGCGCAACATGTCTGTGATGCCTGGCAGCGTCTTGAGGCGTTAGGTGGCCGTACGCTGCTGGCGCCGCGTCGGGTAAAAGCGGGCACGTCACTGCTGGCGCCGGGCATTATCGAACTCACCGGTGTGGCCAACGTGCCGGATGAAGAGGTATTTGGTCCGCTGCTCGGCGTCTGGCGTTATGACAGTTTCGACGAGGCAATAAGCCTTGCGAACCACACCCGATTTGGCCTGTCATGCGGATTGGTCTCACCGGATCGCAATCAGTTTGACCAGTTGTTGCTGGAAGCGCGGGCGGGCATCGTTAACTGGAATAAACCGTTGACCGGGGCGGCGAGTACGGCACCGTTTGGCGGAGTGGGGGCTTCAGGAAACCATCGTGCCAGCGCGTGGTATGCCGCAGATTACTGCGCCTGGCCAATGGCGAGTCTGGAGTCACCGGCATTAACATTGCCGACGACGCTGAGCCCAGGTCTGGATTTTTCTCGTGGAGAAAAGCGATGAAAGCGCGTGAGGTCAATTTCGACGGGCTGGTGGGACTGACCCACCATTATGCGGGGCTGTCGTTTGGCAATGAGGCCTCGACCCGGCACCGTTTTCAGGTGTCGAATCCCCGTCTGGCGGCGAAGCAGGGCTTATTAAAGATGAAAGCGCTGGCAGATGCCGGGTTTCCTCAGGCGGTGATCCCGCCGCATGAACGTCCGTATATTCCGGTTCTGCGTCAGCTCGGCTTCAGCGGTAGCGATGAGCAGATCCTGGAAAAGGTGGCGCGTCAGGCGCCACACTGGCTTTCCAGCGCCAGCTCGGCCTCGCCGATGTGGGTGGCGAATGCGGCCACGGTCTGTCCTTCGGCCGATTCACTGGATGGGAAAGTGCATCTGACGGTGGCGAACCTGAACAACAAATTCCACCGTTCACTGGAAGCGCCGACTACCGAAGCGTTATTACGGGCGATATTCCGTGATGAGCATGCTTTTGCGGTCCACAGCGCGCTACCTCAGGTGGCTCTGCTGGGCGATGAAGGGGCGGCCAACCACAATCGCCTTGGCGGAGATTACGGTGCACCTGGTGTGCAGCTGTTTGTTTACGGTCGCGAGGAGGGGAATGTGTCACAGCCGAGGCGCTACCCGGCCAGACAATCGCGTGAGGCCAGCGAAGCAGTGGCGCGGCTGAACCAGGTTAATCCGCATCAACTTATCTTTGCCCAGCAAAACCCGGACGTTATCGATAGTGGCGTGTTCCATAACGACGTTATCGCGGTATCGAATCGCCAGGTGCTGTTTTGCCATGAACAGGCATTTGTCCGACAGCAGGCGCTGTTGAGCCAGCTACGCGCTCAGGTTGATGGGTTTACGGCGCTGGAAGTGCCTGCTGCGGAGGTGTCGGTGGCGGATGCGGTGGCAACGTATCTGTTTAACAGCCAGTTGTTGAGCCGTGATGATGGCTCAATGATGCTGGTTTTACCACAGGAGTGTCGTGAGCACGCGGGCGTGTGGCGCTATCTGAACGGTCTACTGGACGCGGATAATCCGCTTGACGACCTGCGAGTATTCGATCTGCGTGAAAGTATGTCGAACGGCGGCGGTCCGGCATGCCTGCGACTGAGAGTGGTGTTAACGTCACAGGAACTGCAGGCGGTGAATCCGGCGGTAATGATGAACGACACGTTGTTCAATACGCTCAATAACTGGGTTGATCGTTACTACCGGGACCGGCTTACCGCTGCAGATCTTGCTGACCCCCAGCTGTTACGTGAAGGGCGCGAAGCGCTGGATTCGCTGACGCAACTGCTCAATCTCGGCTCGGTGTATCCTTTCCAGCAGGAGCGGGCGATCTATGGATAACTTTCTGGCCTTGACCCTCGCGGGAACCTCGCCGGATATCACCCACGGTGAGGCTCATAGTTTTAGCTGGCGGTGGACAGGGCACGGGATGCTGGAGCTGACGCCGGTCGCCGAGGTTGATCGTTCGCTGGTGATCTCTGCAGGTATTCATGGCAATGAAACGGCACCGGTTGAGATGCTGGATGCGCTGCTGTCCGCGCTTTTTCGTGGCGAGTTGACGCTGACATGGCGGTTGCTGGTGATTCTGGGCAATCCGCAGGCGCTGGCGGAGGGGAGGCGCTATTGCCATAGCGACATGAACCGTATGTTTGGCGGGCGCTGGCAGATATTTGTCGAGAGCGGTGAAACGCGGCGCGCCCGCGAACTTGAGCTGTGCCTGGAAGCGTTTTATTCGCGCACCAGGGAGTCCGTGCGCTGGCATCTGGATCTGCACACCGCCATTCGCGGTTCGCATCATCTGCGCTTTGGCGTACTGCCGCAGCGCAACGTGCCCTGGGACGAAGGGTTTCTATCGTGGCTGGGGGATGCGGGACTGGAGGCGCTGGTTTTCCATCAGACACCGGGCGGGACATTTACCCATTTCAGTGGCGAGCATTTCGGTGCGCTGGCCTGTACGCTGGAGCTGGGTAAGGCTCTGGCGTTCGGGCAAAACGATTTGACGCAGTTTGCTCACACGGCGGAGGCGTTGGCGGCTTTGTTGCAGGGTGAGCGTGCATCATCCACGCAAACCACGCCGCTGCGCTATCGCGTGGTGTCGCAAATCACGCGACACAGCGACGATTTTATTCTTCATATGAACAATCAGACGCTGAATTTTACCCCCTTTAACGAGGGCACATTGCTGGCGCAGGACGGCGATGCGCGTTTTGTTGTTACTCATGATGTTGAATATGTGCTGTTTCCCAACCCAAACGTGGCCTGTGGTTTACGCGCGGGGCTGATGCTGGAAAGGTTATAATCAATATCTTTCCCTCGGGTTTATCTCCGGGGGGTATTTTTTTTGTGTGCGCTTTCGTTATTACGGATTATTCCTGGTGAGTTGCTTTATTAATAATCAGGCTTCAGGTATAGTTCTCCATAATCCTTTCAAAATCATCCTGTTGTAATATTTAATTTCAATTCTGCGCAATTAATTCTTTTTTTCTCCATAATTGATGAGAATTTGTTTTTTATACTTTCATTGTTTTACCGTTGCTCTGATTAATTGACGCTTCTACCGGTAAAGTTAATCTCGTCAACACGACATCCGATGAGATAAGCATCGTAAGAATGTCGTCAGAATAACTGAAAGGAAGGATAGAAATTATGCGTAAACTGACTGCTCTGTTTGTTGCCTCTACTCTGGCGCTGGGCGCTGCAAATCTGGCACACGCCGCTGATACCACAACTACCGCTCCGGCTGATGCCAAACCGATGATGCACCATAACGCTAAGTTTGGCCCGCACCACGACATGATGTTTAAAGATCTGAATCTGACTGATGCGCAGAAACAGCAGATCCGCGACATTATGAAAGGCCAGCGCGATCAGATGAAACGTCCGCCGCTGGAAGAACGCCGTGCAATGCACGATATCATCGCCAGCGACAGCTTCGACAAAGCGAAAGCTGAAGCGCAGATTGCGAAGATGGAAGAACAGCGCAAAGCTAATATGCTGGCGCATATGGAAACCCAGAACAAGATTTACAACATCCTGACGCCGGAACAGAAAAAACAGTTTAATGCCAATTTTGAGAAGCGTCTGACAGAACGCGCGGCGCAGAAAGGTAAAATGCCAGAGGCTGCTGAGTAACCGATTAGCGTCTACACTACATTATTCGCGTTGTGTCTGGGCATTGCTCAGGACGGCGCGAATCAAAACTCAAAACCGCCGGTCTTGTCCACAACACGTTTAACGAGGTGGACAGGATCGGCGGTTTTTTCTTTCCAGCCTATTGCACCCTGCAACCGACACGCTATTCTCCTGAAGCCTGCGAAAATTCTACTTGGATCAGCGCGTTAATCTTTTTTCTTAAAACGTCCTCATCCTCGCTAAGGCAAATCAACTCTGCTGCCGATAACAATAAATGTGCAGAGTGAACTTATGGCGGCCAGGGAGCGTCACGCTGACGTACCGCGCCTTTCTGGAGGGATGATGGAATACTTTGATATCCGCAAAATGCCGGTCAATCTTTGGCGCAATGGTGCGGGTGAAACGCGAGAGATTTGTTGTTTTCCGCCAGCGACCCGCGATTTTCACTGGCGGGCAAGCATCGCGTCCATTGCCGCGAACGGTGAGTTTTCTCTTTTCCCGGGCGTAGAGCGAGTGATTACCCTGCTGGAAGGAGGCGAAGTGACTCTGGAAGGTGCCAATCCCTTCAGCCATACCCTGAAACAGCATCAACCGTTTACCTTTGCGGGCGATCAGGTAGTCAAAGCCAAACTGACAGAAGGTCAGATGTCGATGGATTTCAATATTATGACCCGTCGTGATGTCTGCCAGGCCAAAGTCAGGGTTGCGGATCGAACGTTTACCACCTTTGGTTCGCGCGGCGGCGTGGTGTTTGTGTTAAGCGGAGCCTGGCAGTTGGGCGATAAGTTACTGACGGCGGACCAGGGCGCATGCTGGCACGACGGCAAGCATACGCTGCGGTTGTTAAAAGCGGAAGGGAAGCTGCTGTTTAGTGAGATTAACTGGATGCCGGGGCATTCGCCGGATCCAGTTCAATAATGTCATAGTGACCGGACATTACCGGCCGGCAGAGAATTTTGTAACCATCATGATCGAAGCCGGTGGGCATTCGTGCCAGCGTAGCGGCTTCATCCAGCGATGAAACCGCGCCCAGCCATAGCCAGTTATTGATAATGTGATATTGGGTCATTTCTGCGCGGCTTTCTTTTAGCGCAATCGCATTGCTCCACGGCCAGCAGAGCACACGCAATCTTTCCAGTGCCGCCATCAGACGCAGATGATGCGCCTCGGGACTTTCTTTCCCACAGCAGGCTCCGGCGCAACGTTTAAGCGCTGAGCGAAAGCAGGCGCGACCGCGACTTAGCGGCTCCAGTCCCAGCAAACCGTAGCAAAGCTGGTGCTCGTCGGCGACCGTCTGTAATGCCTGCAGCGCCGCACGCTGGTGTGCAAACAGGCCAAACAGATTCGGGGTCTGTGAAAAATCCACATCGCGCGCGTAGATAACCTGGACGCGTTGATCGGTTAATTGCAGAGCACAGAGTTGGCGAGTGCGGCGCAGGCGCTTATTGAATAAAGGTTGTTGCTCTTTAATTAGTCGTGCCTCCAGCAACAGGGCACCCATTTCACCCGCCGTGCAAATCCAGGTAATACGTCGGGATTGATGTAGCATGGCCGCTTCGTCTGCGTTGCGTAGATGCGCCATCACCCGGCTGCGAACATTGATGCTTTTACCGATATAAAGCGGCATGGTGTCACTTTCGCCGTGAAACAGATAAACACCGGGCGTGGCCGGAAGCGCTTGTAAAAAGGGGCGCAGGTGCTCGGGGTACTCATAAATTGCAGCTGCTTCAAAGGTAATACGAGGGGCTGATTGGCGGCGTACCACTGTTTACTCCGGATGCTGGTTATTCATCCAGTATAGTAGGCGATTGTTGATTGAAAAAGCAACATGTGTGAAGTTGTTGACGCCGGACATACGAAGCTTTGTTGCTGTCCGGCGTTATGCAAGAAGGTGGATTACGCTTTTTTCCAGAAATCGTCAAACACCGTAATGGGCGTGCGACGTTTGTGTTCCGTCTTTAAATACCAGCTTTCAATTTTCTTCGCGATAGTATCATCCAGAATTTTGCCTTCCAGATAATCATCAATGTTGTCGTACGTTACGCCTAAGGCGGCTTCATCGGGCAGAGAAGGGCGATCGTCTTCGAGGTCGGCGGTAGGCGCTTTCTTATATAAGTGCTCCGGACAGCCTAGCGCGGCCAGCAGCTGTTTCCCCTGACGCTTGTTGAGGCGGAATAGTGGGTTAATGTCGGTGCCGCCATCGCCATATTTGGTGAAAAAGCCGGTAATCGCTTCCGCAGCGTGATCGGTGCCAACCACTACGCCGCTGGTCATTCCGGCGATGCTGTACTGTGCCTTCATGCGTTCACGGGCTTTTTCATTACCGCGCACAAAATCGCTCAGCTCAATACCGGCTTCACGTAATGCCTGTTCGCTGGCCAGCACCGCAGCTTTGATATTGACGGTTAACACGCGATCCGGCTGAATGAAGGTGATGGCGTCCTGGCAGTCCTGTTCATCGGCCTGCACACCGTAAGGGAGGCGCACGGCAATAAACTGCAGCGCGTCGTTCCCGGTCTCGTCGCGCAGCTCTGAAATGGCCATTTGGCATAACTTTCCGGCGAGCGTTGAATCCTGACCGCCGCTAATCCCTAATACCAGTGATTTCAGGAAAGGATAGGTTTTCAGATAGGATTTCAGAAAATCTACGCTACGGCGAATTTCTTCTTCTGCATTAATGTGCGGCTGTGCGCCAAGTGCCTGGATTATCTCTTGCTGCAGAGTCATCTAACCCCTCCGAAAAAAATAATGACAAAAAATATGATCGGTTAAAGCTAACGCGTTGACGTCCAAACGACAAGGGATGCAGCCTGATATCGCAGTTTTTTGTTTTAATATACCCGTCATACTTTGAGTTGCATGTGCGTCGGCTGCACTCGTTCTCCCCAGTCACTTACTTTAGTAAGCTCCTGGGGATTCGCTCCCTTGCCACCTTCCTGCAACTCGAATTATTTAGGGTATAGATTTTTCCGAAATGGTCTGAGACTCATCTGTAAGCTTGAAAAATGTGTTGTTGTGCTCCAGGCTTATATAACACGCTGAAAAACAAGAGGACGAGAAAATGAACAAGAATCTAACAGGAATTCTGGGTGCAGCGGCGGTATTGACTATGCTGGCGGGGTGTACGGCCTACGATCGTACAAAAGACCAATTTGTTCAGCCCGTGGTGAAAGATGTGAAGAAAGGGATGAGCCGGGCGCAGGTTGCGCAGATTGCCGGCAAGCCGTCTTCTGAAGTGACAATGGTGCATGCTCGCGGGACGTGTCAGACCTACATCCTGGGTCAACGAGATGGTAAAGCAGAGACCTATTTTGTAGCTTTGGATGATACGGGACACGTGGTTAATTCTGGTTATCAGACCTGTGCCGAGTACGACACCGATCCGCAGGCGGCGAAGCAGTAACGACTGCTTAATGCCTGAGCACTCAACGGAACCGGCCATTGCGCCGGTTTTTTTGTGCCGTACGATCTTATTTAATGTCGCGAATTATTTGCCTGAAATGTGAGGGGTGTCATAACGCCAGGTCAATGAGAGACAATTTAGTTGGTCAAGGAAATACCATCCTCTGGTGCAATCCCGTATACTCATTTCAGCCACCTAAAAAAGTAATTTAGCTGACGCAAGTTACCCAGAGCATGGATGCAGGTTATGGCTTGCGGAGTGTCTGGATGACAGATAATCGCATATGAGGATCGTTTTTATGGAAAAGAAACACATTTATCTGTTTTGTTCTGCGGGCATGTCGACTTCCTTGTTAGTTTCGAAGATGCGTGCGCAGGCTGAAAAATACGAAGTACCGGTTATTATTGAAGCATTCCCTGAAACGCTGGCTGGGGAAAAAGGTCCTGTTGCTGACGTCGTGTTATTAGGCCCGCAAATTGCTTATATGTTACCCGAAATTCAGCGTTTGTTACCTAACAAGCCTGTAGAAGTGATTGACTCGCTGTTATATGGCAAAGTCGATGGTTTAGGCGTGCTTAAGGCTGCAGTTGCAGCAATTAAAAAAGCCGCAGCAAATTAATTATATTTTTTAAATTTCCCGTCAAAGAGTTATTTCATTAACATCCACCGCAATATTATATTGCGGTATTTAAGGGTATTTTTCTATGAGTAACGCTATTGCTTCACTTGAAAAGGTACTCCTTCCTTTTGCTATAAAAATTGGAAAGCAGCCACACGTTAATGCAATCAAAAACGGTTTTATTCGTTTAATGCCGTTAACCCTCGCAGGGGCCATGTTTGTATTAATCAATAACGTTTTCCTGAGCTTTGGGGAGGGGTCGTTTTTTTATTCAATGGGTATCCGACTTGATGCTTCGACTATTGAGAATCTCAATAGCTTAAAAGGTATCGGTGGGAACGTTTATAACGGTACGCTGGGTATCATGTCATTGATGGCGCCTTTCTTTATCGGCATGGCGATGGCCGATGAACGCAAAGTTGACTCTCTGGCCGCAGGTTTGCTCTCCGTCGCAGCCTTTATGACCGTCACGCCTTATAGTGTGGGTGAAGCCTATGCCGTTGGTGCTAACTGGTTGGGTGGTGCGAACATTATTTCCGGTATTATTATCGGTCTTGTGGTCGCAGAAATGTTCACCTTTGTGGTCCGTCGTAATTGGGTTATCAGATTACCCGATAGTGTTCCTGCCTCGGTCTCGCGCTCCTTCTCAGCACTGATTCCTGGCTTTATCATTCTCTCCATTATGGGGATCATTGGCTGGGCACTGGCAATCTGGGGCACCAACTTCCACCAGATCATCATGGATTCTATTTCGACTCCGCTGGCGTCGCTGGGCAGCGTAGTGGGCTGGGCTTACGTGATTTTTGTTCCGCTGCTGTGGTTCTTTGGTATTCACGGTTCACTGGCGCTGACCGCGCTGGACAGCGGTATCATGACGCCTTGGGCACTGGAAAACATCGCTATCTATCAACAGTTTGGTTCTGTAGACGCAGCATTGGAAGCCGGTAAGACGTTCCACGTCTGGGCAAAACCGATGCTGGACTCCTACATCTTCCTCGGCGGTAGCGGCGCAACCCTGGGGCTGATTATTGCTATCTTCCTGGCATCTCGTCGTCCGGATTATCGTCAGGTGGCGAAACTGGCCCTGCCGTCAGGTATCTTCCAGATTAACGAACCGATTCTGTTCGGTCTGCCAATTATCATGAACCCGGTTATGTTCATCCCGTTCATTCTGGTTCAACCGATTCTGGCCGCGATTATGCTGGCAGCCTACTACACTGGCATTATTCCACCGATTACCAATATTGCGCCGTGGACGATGCCAACCGGGTTAGGCGCGTTCTTTAACACCAACGGTAGCGTTGCGGCTCTGCTGGTGGCACTGTTCAACCTTGGGGTCGCCACGCTGGTGTATCTGCCATTCGTCGTCGTCGCCAATAAAGCGCAGAACGTCATTGATAAAGAAGAAAGCGAAGAAGATATCGCTAACGCATTGAAATTCTAAATTTAATCCGGCATGGCCTCTCGGTCATGCCGGACTGAACCAGAGGAAAAGAGTATGTTGGATATCGAAAATATCGTGGACACATCGTCAGAAGCTGAAGAGCTTGAAGAAGTGGTGATGGGGCTTATCATCAATTCGGGGCAGGCGCGTAGCCTGGCCTATGGCGCACTCAAGATGGCCAAACAGGGCGATTTTGAGGCGGCGAAGGCCATGATGGAACAGTCTCGTATGGCGCTGAACGAAGCGCACCTCGTACAAACGAAACTGATTGAAGGCGATCAGGGCGAAGGTAAAATGAAAGTGAGCCTGGTTCTGGTTCACGCACAGGATCACCTGATGACGTCGATGCTGGCACGCGAACTGGTGACGGAACTGATTGAGCTTCACGAGAAGCTGAAATAGCGAGGAGTGCATGATGCAATTACAGATTAACGCACCGGAAATCAAAACCGTTTACGAGCAGCAGTTGTTTAATGGCAAAAATTTCCATGTGTTTATCTATAACAAAACTGAAAGTATCAGTGGACTGCATCAGCACGATTACTATGAATTTACGCTGGTATTAACCGGTCGCTATTATCAGGAAATCAACGGTAAACGTGTGCTGCTGGAACGTGGTGACTTTGTTTTTATCCCCCTGGGATCGCATCACCAAAGTTTCTATGATTTCGGCGCCACGCGGATCCTTAACGTCGGTATCAGTAAGCGTTTTTTTGAACAGCACTATCATCCTTTATTGCCGTTTTGTTTTGTTGCATCGCAGGTGTACCGGGCGAATAACTCCTTTCTCACCTATATCGAAACGGTCATTGCATCACTGAACTTTCGCGAGAGCGGGCTGGATGAATTTGTCGAAGTGGTCACCTTCTACATTATTAATCGGCTCCGGCATCACCGAGAAGAACAAGTGTTGGATGACATTCCACAATGGCTGAGAGCGACCGTGGAAACGATGCACGACAAACGTCAGTTTAGCGAAAATGCGCTGGAAAACATGGTCCAGCTGTCGGCAAAATCTCAGGAATATCTGACTCGTGCCACCCAGCGTTATTACAGTAAAACACCGATGCAGATTATTAATGAAATCCGCATTAACTTTGCTAAAAAACAGCTGGAAATGACCAACTATTCGGTCACGGATATTGCTTATGAGTCTGGTTACAGCAGCCCAAGCCTGTTTATTAAAACGTTTAAAAAACTGACGTCGTTTACGCCCAATAGCTACCGGAAGAAGTTAACTGAGTTTAATCAGTAGCTATTATTTGCCAATAACCCATTTTTATAGCTTGCCCAAAATAGCGTCGGGACAGCCACGCTATATCTGACAAACGGGTTGAGCATAATACACGTCAGTGTTTTGACACTGAAGGGAGAAAGTATGAGCCAGAAATTAAAAGTCGTCACTATCGGTGGCGGGAGCAGCTACACCCCTGAATTACTTGAAGGCTTTATTAAGCGTTATCATGAGTTACCGGTGTCTGAATTGTGGTTGGTTGATGTCGACGGCGGTAAAGAGAAGCTGGATATTATTTTCGACCTGTGCCAACGCATGATCGACAAAGCTGGCGTGCCGATGAAGCTGTATAAAACACTGGATCGTCGCGAAGCGCTGAAAGACGCTGACTTTGTGACCACGCAGCTGCGCGTTGGACAACTTAAAGCCCGTGAGCAGGACGAGCGAATCCCGCTGAGCCACGGTTATCTGGGACAGGAGACAAACGGCGCGGGCGGCCTGTTTAAAGGTTTGCGGACTATTCCGGTTATTTTTGACATCGTGAAAGATGTCGAAGAACTGTGCCCGAATGCGTGGGTGATTAACTTTACTAACCCGGCCGGAATGGTCACTGAAGCCGTCTATCGCCATACAAATTTTAAGAAATTCATCGGGGTATGCAATATTCCGATCGGCATGAAAATGTTTATTACCGACGTGTTGGCGTTAAAAGAGAGCGATGATTTATCTATCGATCTGTTTGGCCTGAACCATATGGTGTTTATTAAAGATGTGCTGGTCAACGGCGAGTCACGTTTTGACGAACTGCTCGACGGCGTGGCCTCGGGGCAGTTAAAAGCGTCTACCGTGAAGAACATTTTCGACCTGCCGTTTAGCGAAGGATTGATTCGCTCGCTGAAACTGCTGCCATGTTCGTATTTGCTTTACTATTTCAAGCCAAAAGAGATGCTGGCGATTGAAATGGGTGAATACTATAAGGGCGGTGCACGCGCGCAGGTTGTGCAAAAAGTGGAGAAACAACTTTTTGAGCTGTATAAAAATCCTGAACTGAATGTGAAACCGAAGGAGCTTGAGCAGCGCGGTGGAGCGTATTACTCCGATGCGGCGTGTGAGGTGATCAACGCCATCTACAACGACAAGCAGACCGAGCACTATGTCAACATTCCTCACCATGGTCATGTAGACAACATTCCTGCGGACTGGGCGGTTGAGATGACCTGTACGCTGGGGCGCAATGGTGCGACCCCGCATCCACGGATCACGCATTTTGATGAGAAAGTGCTTGGCCTTATCTATACCATTAAAGGTTTTGAGGTGGCGGCGAGTAATGCGGCACTGAGCGGTGAATTTAATGATGTGCTGCTGGCGTTAAATCTGAGCCCACTGGTGCATTCTGACCGTGATGCCGAAATTCTGGCGCGGGAACTGATCCTTGCCCATGAAAAATGGCTGCCAAACTTTGCCGGGTGCATCGAGACGCTCAAAAGCGAACAACACTGATAGAGGTCGGCTATGGAACGCGTACTGATTGTGAATGCGGATGATTTTGGCCTGAGCAAAGGGCAAAACTACGGCATTATTGACGCTTGTCGCCATGGTGTTGTCACCTCGACAACGGCGCTGGTCAACGGCGAGGCCATTGACCATGCGGTACAGTTGAGTCGTGAGCTTCCTGAACTGGCTGTTGGCATGCACTTTGTGCTGACGCTGGGGAAACCGCTGACGGCAATGCCAGGGCTGACCCGCGACGGACTGCTGGGGAAATGGATCTGGCAGATGGCCGAGGAGGACACCTTGCCGCTGGATGAAATTTCGCACGAGCTGGCCGCACAGTATCAGCGTTTCATCGACCTGTTCGGCCGGGAGCCGACGCATCTGGATAGCCATCACCATGTGCATATGTTCCCGCAGATTTTCCCTGTAGTGGCCAATTTTGCGGCCCAGCACGGTATTGCGTTACGCATCGATCGTCAGACGGTG
The DNA here is from genome assembly GCF_029717145.1 of Citrobacter freundii. Taxonomy (NCBI): domain Bacteria; kingdom Pseudomonadati; phylum Pseudomonadota; class Gammaproteobacteria; order Enterobacterales; family Enterobacteriaceae; genus Citrobacter; species Citrobacter freundii. The sequence goes on from NZ_CP099222.1 coordinate 2,053,615, forward strand.
TTTGAGGCTGCTGACTTACCTGTTGCGTTGCGCACGTCGCAGGGATTTAGCAGCGAGTTTTACGGCGAGGCGATTTCCGAAGAGCTGTTTTTGCAGGTGCTAGACGCCTCAGCAGACAGGGGCGAGTCCTCGCTGGAAGTGATGTGCCACCCGGCCTTTGTCGATAATATCATTCGACAAAGCGCCTACTGTTACCCCCGCTTAACTGAACTTGATGTGCTGACGTCTCCGGTATTGAAATATGCTATTGCGGAGCGCGGTTATCGTCTCGGCAGTTTTCTGAACGTGTAATTCCTGAGTTTGCGGCGCGTCAATGCGCCGCTTTTTTTAGGCCGGAATGGCGTCGACTTTTCCGCTGCGAGACCAGACACGGTGCGCAGTCATGAGCGCCAGCAAGGTATCCATAAACTGCGCATCTGCGCTGTCCGCTTCAACAATCCCTTCTTCACCCTGATTGCTAACCTTCAGCACGGCTTTCAACTGACGCGCATCGCCTGCCAGCGCAATGGGTTTCAAATGTTTGTATGCTTCCAGTAAGTAGTAACGGGTATCGCCGCGCATGTCGATATCCGCAATATTGCCGCAAGGCACAATGACCGCATCCACGGTCAGTGATGGCGAACCGGCAAAGGTACCGGCGATGTTCAGCACCGAGCCATCGTCGGCAACCACGTTCCCCATCCGCGAATAGAGCAATTTTGCATGCACACCGCGGGACTGGAGAGCTTGCATGATGGTGAGCATATCGGCCGATTTGACCTCGTCATTCAGCAAAATGGCCACTATCCGGCCTTTGATATCGCCTTGTTCCCCTGCGTACAAACTGAGTGATGGGGCTTCAGTTAACCCGTTGACGTCCGCAGGCGGGGCGATTTGCTGCTGTTCGTCGGTTAGTTCAAAACCGAGGTTGTCGGCAACAGATTGTGCAAGGGTGGTATCAATGTGCGCCAGTTGTTCAACCACTCTCTCGCGGATATATGGGCGGGTGACTTTGCTCAGTTCAAAACTGAATCCGCCAACAATATGCTGCTGCTCAATAGGCGTCTGACTTAGCCAGAACAGGCGAGGGTGCGCATAGTATTCGCCGAAAGAGGGGCTTCTTTCACGGATCTTACTGCCTTCAATACGTTCCTGATACGATTCAAAACCCCCGCGTTTAGGGCCAGGTGGCGTTTCGCGCGGCCAGTTATCATTGATCGAGTTTGGTTCGTAGTTGGCCGGGTTGGTATCAATATCCATGCGATGCATGCCGTCGCGCTGGAAATTGTGATACGGGCAGGTCGGGCGGTTAATCGGAATTTCATGAAAGTTAGGTCCGCCCAGACGGCTGATCTGCGTGTCGGTATATGAAAACAGTCGGCCCTGTAGCAGCGGATCGTTGGTGAAATCAATACCGGGGACGATGTGTCCTGGATGAAATGCTACCTGCTCGTTTTCGGCGAAGAAATTATCCGGGTTACGGTTAAGCACCATTTTTCCGACGCGCTGAACCGGAACCAATTCCTCGGGGATCAACTTTGTTGGGTCGAGCAGATCAAAATCGAATTTAAACTCGTCCTCTTCCGCAATCAGTTGCAGTCCCAACTCATATTCCGGGTAATCACCGGCTTCGATGGCCTCCCACAGATCGCGACGGTGGAAGTCAGGGTCTCGACCGGTAAGTTTTTGCGCTTCATCCCAAACCAGAGAGGCTTTGCCTGCCAGGGGTTTCCAGTGGAAGCGTACAAAGGTGGCTTTGCCTTGCGCGTTAATCAGTCGAAACGTGTGGATGCCAAAGCCTTCCATCGTGCGATAGCTACGAGGTATCCCACGGTCTGACATGGCCCACATCACGTTATGCAGTGTTTCTGGCTGTAAAGAGACGTAATCCCAGAAGGTATCATGCGCGCTTTGTCCCTGTGGAATAGCCCAGTGCGGCTCTGGTTTAACCGCGTGGACGAAGTCCGGGAATTTATGGGCGTCCTGGATAAAAAACACCGGTGTATTATTTCCTACCAGGTCAAATATCCCCTCTTCGGTATAAAACTTTGTGGCAAATCCGCGAATATCCCGGACCGTGTCTGCTGAACCGGCGCCGCCCTGGACGGTGGAGAAGCGCACAAAAACCGGGGTTATCTTATTTGCCTCGCACAGGAAGTCGGCTTTGGTGACGGCACTTAAATCGGCATAGGACTGAAAGTAACCATGCGCGGCGGAGCCACGGGCATGGACGATCCGTTCCGGAATGCGTTCATGATCAAAATGGGTAATCTTCTCACGCAGGATAAAATCCTCGAGCAGCGTCGGCCCACGGTTTCCGGCGCGTAATGAGTTTTGATCGTCTGCAATGCGGACGCCCTGATTGGTGGTCAGGGCAAAATCTTCACTGCCTTTACGAAAAGGCACCAGTGAGTTGAGTTTGTCATTAACGGTGTCGGGGGCCTTCGCACTACCAGGGGCAGTGGGCTGCATGCCCGGCGGTGTGGGTTTGGCGTCGGGTTTGTGCGAGCCGTCTGCGGGGGCCAGGGAATCGAGCCCTGGTCTGGATTCGCTGGCATCATGAACCGGTGCCGGGTGATTGAGTGGATGCTTGTCATTCTGCGACATGAACTCGTCTCCTGTTTTCATTGCTGAAAGGGTCGTTGTTGCTGTCAAAAACATTAACTATAGACCACGCATCCAGGTGAGCCGGGATCCGTTGAAGGGGAATACTGTAATGAACAAGGCAAACAGCGCACGCAAGGCAGGACGTCAGGGCGCAAAATCGGCTAAGATAGCGTTTTTCTGATTTTTAGAATTTGTCTTTAGTGAAGCAACTGATTATGAAACCTCTTCGCCAACAAAATCGCAAGGTTATCAGCTACGTTCCGCGTGTGGAGCCCGCGCCACCAGAGCATGCGATAAAAATGGATGCGTTTCGTGACGTATGGATACTGCGCGGAAAATATGTCGCTTTTGTCTTAATAGGAGAGGCGTTTCAACGTTCGCCTGCGTTTACGGTTCCGGAGTCGGCGCAACGCTGGGCAAACCAGGTCCGTCAGGAAAACGAACTGAGCGATTAATGGGATATAAGAAAACCGCCGGAGCATGATACTCCGGCGGTTTTTTACGCTTCAGGAAACCGGTTTAACGGTGTGCCAGTTCGGCGTTATCGTCACTGTCCAGAATCGTTTTGTCAGTTTGCTTCAGCCACTGACTGGTGAGCGTACCGGCAGTCATGGAGCCACTGACGTTCAACGCAGTACGACCCATATCGATCAGCGGTTCTACGGAGATCAGTAGAGCGACCAGCGTAACCGGCAGGCCCATCGCCGGCAGCACGATCAGTGCGGCAAACGTTGCACCCCCACCCACACCCGCGACTCCGGCGGAGCTAACGGTCACAATACCGACCAGCGTTGCAATCCACATTGGGTCGAGCGGGTTAATCCCCACAGTCGGCGCAACCATCACTGCCAGCATTGCCGGGTACAGCCCCGCACAACCGTTTTGACCAATCGTGGCGCCAAAAGAGGCGGCAAAGCTGGCAATCGACTCAGGCACACCCAGACGACGGGTTTGCGCTTCCACATTCAGCGGAATAGACGCAGCGCTGGAGCGGCTGGTGAAGGCAAACGTCAGTACCGGCCAGACTTTACGGAAGTACTTCAGCGGGCTCACGCCGTTAATACCCAGCAGAATACCGTGTACCACGAACATGATGCCCAGACCGAGGTACGAAGCCACCACGAAGCTGCCCAGCTTAATAATGTCCTGCAGGTTGGAGCCGGCAACCACTTTGGTCATCAACGCCAGAACACCGTACGGCGTCAGCTGCATCACCAGACGAACCAGCTTCATCACCCAGCTTTGCAGGGTATCAATAGCGGTTAATATGCGTTCGCCTTTCGGGGCATCATCTTTCAGCAGTTTCAGGGCCGCGACACCAAGGAATGCGGCGAAGATAACAACGCTGATAATGGAGGTTGGGTTAGCGCCAGTGAGATCGGCAAACGGGTTTTTCGGGATAAACGACAGCACCAGTTGCGGCACGCTCAGGTCGGCAACTTTACCCACGTAGTTGGTTTCGATGGCGTTCAGACGGGCGGTTTCAGCACCACCCTGTACCAGTCCATCCGCCGTCAGGCCGAACAGGTTAGTGACCAGTACCCCAACTAACGCGGCGATAAGTGTTGTAAACAGCAACGTCCCGATGGTCAGGAAGCTGATTTTCCCCAGCTGAGAGGCGTTGTGCAGACGCGCAACGGCGCTGAGGATAGAGGCAAATACCAGCGGCATGACGATCATTTGCAGAAGTTGAACATAGCCGTTGCCGACAATGTTGAACCACTGTACAGAATCTTTCAGTACCTGGCTGTCTGAGCCGTAAATCGTATGCAGGGCAAGGCCAAATACCACGCCCATAACCAGACCAACCAGTACTTTTTTGGCCAGACTCCACTGTTTGTGACGGGCTTGCGCCAGCACGAACAGCAGTACAACGAACACGATAATGTTCGCGATTAATGGAAAGTTCATCCCCGTTCTCCTGATCTTTTTTTATGTATCACCGAACTACAGTGATTCTGTTGGCGCAAGATTAGCAGAACTGTGACTTGCCTCTTATATTCAAATGGAATTGTTTATGCCAAAAATGACATTTTGGCCGATTTCTTAATCAGCCTGGTGTTTTATAAAACGATTAAACTGCATTTGTAGCGTATTAATCATCTGCGATGACCAGCGTACTGCACTGTTTTCAGGCAAAGTTTGTGGCATCCAGATAGCCCAGGCAAACAGCGCCATGCATAAAAAACGCTCCAGCTGGTTGCCTTTTTGCGGTACGAGGATCGGCAGGCGAAAGCGCCAGCGGCAGGGCCACAGCAGAGGAACGCCGGCTGGGGTCAGCATATCGGCCAGAATATGACTAAGGTAGCCGAGCACCATCCCCTGTAACGCATCCGCCGGGATTATCCAGGTCTCGGGTACTTTCAAATAGAACGTCGCCAGCAAGGCAAACACCGCCAGCAGACTATGCGTAAACCCGCGATGACCAAATGCCCGGGCTATGGGCTTTGAGACCCACTTCAGACGCTGCCCCAGCAACGATTTGGGATGATCGATATCGGGCAGCAGGCAGGTCAAGATAGCTGAAGGAACAATATGCCACCAGTCACCCTGCGCGAGAACGGGCGTCAGTTCGGCATTCTTGGCAAATACCGCACAGGCAATAGAGAAAAGAAGGTGGCCTTCCGCCGTCATGATAAAACCCAATAAACTGTCAATTCATACAGTATAGGGGTTTTATACAGTAGGCGAAAGAGGTGACGTTGTAACCCTTTGTCACAAATAGGCGATTAACGTGCCAGCCAGCCACCGTCGACGGCCAATGTATAGCCATTAATGTAGTCAGAGGCGCGGCTGGCAAGGAATACCGCCGGGCCTTTCAGGTCGTCAGGCGTTCCCCAGCGTCCGGCCGGAATACGGTCGACAATCTCCTGATTACGGTCAGCATCGTCCCGCAGTTGCTGCGTATTGTTGGTCGCCATGTAGCCCGGTGCAATGGCATTGACGTTAATACCCTGTACGGCCCATTCATTGGCCAGCAGGCGGGTTATGCCCAGTACGCCGCTTTTTGAAGCGGTGTAGGAAGGTACGCGGATACCGCCCTGGAAGGAGAGCATTGACGCAATGTTGATGATTTTTCCGCCCTGACCCTGGCTCAGGAATTGTCTGGCGACGGCCTGTGACAAAAAGAAAACGGATTTGAGATTCAGGTTCATCACATCATCCCAGTCTTGCTCACTAAAGCTCAGGGCGTCCTCACGGCGAATGGTCCCCGCGTTATTGACCAGAATATCGATCCGACCAAAGGTGGAGACCGTTTGCGTCACGATATCGTTCAGCGAGTCCTGCTGGCTGAGGTCGGCCTGGATAGTCAGAAAGCGTCGCCCGAGTGCATGGATTTTCTCAGCGGTTTGCACAGGAATTTTACGATTGACGCCGACCACATCGCAGCCGGCCTCCGCCAGCGCGACCGCCATACCTTGCCCAAGCCCGGTATCACATCCGGTGACGATTGCTACTTTACCTTCAAGACGAAAAGCATCCAAAATCATATTCACCCCGGCTATCAAATGGTTTTAACGCATGCTGTGAGTGAAAGAATAGGAGAGGCTGGCAGGAAATACAATGAAAAATGAAACAACGTTTCAAAAATATGATTGACCTGGCAAAACGGGCAATGCAACCATTGCCCATCAGGGAATTATCCGCGTAGATGCGTGACGGTGAGATCGGCCAGCGAGGTCAATTTAACGTCAGCAAGAACAAAGCGGGCATCGTCCTGGTTCTCATGTGCAGGTACGACGATCGCGCGCATGCGTGCTGCTTTTGATGCAATCATGCCGTTGACAGAATCTTCCAGCGCTACGCAAGATAAGGGCTCCACACCCAATTTTGCCGCGCAGTCGAGGTAGACCTGAGGATGCGGTTTGCTGTAGGGCAATTTTTCTGCCGAGGCCAGCGCATCGAAGCTGTCGCGAAGATCAAACATCGTCAGCACTTTTTCCAGCATATGCAGCGGGGAGGCCGATGCCAGACCCACTCGTAAGCCCTGGGATTTGCACAGCGCGACGGCTTCACGTACGCCAGGCAGCAGTGGTTTTGTCTCTTCAACCAGGGCGATAGCCCGGGTGATAATGCGATCGGTGACCTCCTGGCGAGATGGGCCGCTCCACGGTTGCTGGGCGAACCATAGATCTACAACCATATCGATACGCAGCCCCAGCGTATCGGGCAGTTCATGGCGGCGAGTGATATCTACGCCTAAACTTGCGATCACATCCAGTTCAGCCTGATCCCAAAGGGGTTCAGAGTCGACCAGTAATCCATCCATATCGAAAATTGCAGCAAGAATTTGACGCGGGGTTGACATCACAACCTCTCCTTTGAACATGAAACAGCAGGGATTAAGAGCCTGGGTGAACCGGCTCTCAGCGTTCATTATGGCTAATCCTCGATTATACCGCCTTTAAAGATCAGGCGAAAATGGTTATCAACGGGTAAACTTAGGCCAAAATGACACGTCTTAATCAAGGGGAACTCATGACGTATCAACAAGCTGGACGCATTGCTGTCTTGAAAAGGCTGGTGGGATGGGTGATTTTCATCCCGGCGCTGATTTCAACGCTGGTTTCAGTACTGAAGTTTATGTATGCGCACAGTGAAAAGCAGGAGGGGATTAACGCGGTGATGCTCGACTTTGCCCACGTGATGATTGACATGATGCGGGTAAACACTCCCTTTCTTAACCTGTTTTGGTATAACTCACCGACACCTGATTTTCAAAGCGGACTGAATCTGGTTTTCTGGCTGATTTTTATTCTTATTTTTATCGGGCTGGCGATGCAGGATTCGGGTGCTCGCATGAGCCGTCAGGCTCGTTTTTTACGTGAAGGCGTTGAAGATCAGCTGATTCTGGAGCAGGCGAAGGGCAGTGAAGGGTTATCGCGAGAGCAGATTGAGTCGCGTATTGTCGTGCCGCATCATACGATTTTCTTACAAATATTCCCGCTCTATATTTTGCCGGTTATCGTCATCGTGATTGGCTATTTCTTCTTTTCGCTACTAGGTTTTTTGTAAGCGCGTCACTATCAGGCCCACGCGAAAGCTGCGGGCCTGATTAGCAAAGAACTTCCGCTATATATCTGTTAAGCCGCCAGTATCCTGTCCATCGCTTTCTGCGCCACCACCATATGTTGCCCGCCGAACAGAATCGCTCGATTCAGCAGCGTATAAAGCTGATAGACAGGCTGCCTGTCGAGAAAATCCAGCGGCAGGGGGGAAACCGACTGATAGCCGTCATAAATTTGCGGTGGCTGATCGCTATGTAATGGCAGCATTGCCAGGTCGCACTCTCTGTCGCCCCAATAGCAGGCGGGGTCAAAGATGTAGGGACCATGAGGGCCAAGGGCGCAGTTCCCCGACCACAAATCGGCATGCAGTAGTGAAGGCTGTGGCTGGTGTGATGACAAACGCTGCTGAACATGGTCAACAATGGCGTCAATATTGCCAAATGCGATCCCTTTTTCGGCGGCAAGCTCCAGTTGCCAGCCAATCCGCTGTTCTGCAAAAAAGGTAGACCAGCGACGCTGCCACGTATTGGGTTGAGGCGTGGTAGAGAGTGCATTATCAAAGTCGAGGCCAAACTGCGGCTGATCGCTCCATTCATGAAGATGCGCGAGCTGTTGTCCGAGAATAAAGGCGTTGTGGGCATCCAGTGGACGGGGAGGGAGGAAATCCATCACCAAAAAGCTGTAGTCTCTGTCTGCACCGACCGCCCAGACCTTGGGGACTGAAACGGTATTGCTGCGGGAAAGCAGTTCCAGCTGGTCGGCTTCTGCCGTAAAGCCGGTTAATAGCTCCCTTTCATCGCATTTGACGAAAAAATCGCGCCCCGCATAGCGTAAATGCCATGCGGCGTGGATCTCACCGCCGGGCAGTTCATTACGCAGCTCGATTTCGCCTTCACCGAGTTGCTCGCTTAAAAGACGACTGATAGCCTGCCACATGATGTCTCTCCCCATGTTGTCTGCCAGATCATAAGGTTAGCGCAATAATGCGGTAAAAAAACACGAACCAACGCACACCGTGGACGCGTTATCGCTGAAAAAGCACGTAATGTTTGTTGCTATTTCACTCCTTGCCAGAGCGCTGCAGTTATGGGTTCACGTGATCCACTGCTTTGTTATCACGTGATTTTTCAGCATAGACGCATAACACGTATGTCGACAGTTTTGTTGGTAAATCCCCCTTGATGATGAGGGGGAAGGGCATTACCGCGAAAGGTATGCGTATATTTTCTGCGTATCGTCCTGCGAGCATAAACGGGTACCCTGATTGAGGGTTGCCGCGCTACCTGCCGCTACGCCAAAACGAACAATATCGTCAAATGGCGCATTCTGTGCCAGCTTCAGTGTCATCGCGCCGACCATACTGTCACCCGCGCCAACGGTACTTTGGCTCTTAACCGGCGGGGGTACCACCTGTACGCAGGTTTCACCGTCAACGCCCAGTGCCCCTTGCGGTCCCAACGAAACGACAACACGTTGCGCTTTACCGCTGTGCACAATTTCCTCTGCGGCCTTACGGACGTCATCAGGTTGTGTGAGTTCGCGGTTAACCAATGCGCTGAGTTCTTTGAGGTTGGGTTTGACCAGTTCGATATTGCCGAGCGTTAATGCGGCAGTCAGTGCCTCACCTGAGCTATCAACAATGCAGCGAATGCCCTGCTTTTGTGCCGCAGTAATAAGCTGGGTGAGTTTTTCAAGCTTCACGCCGGGTGGCAGGCTGCCGCTTATCACCAGCAGCGCGCCGGACTCAATTTCCAGCACCTGATCCTGAAGCTGGTGGAACTCGTCATCGGTAAGTGTTGCTCCAGGCATAACAAATCGATACTGCTCGCCGCTGGATTCTACGTGGACGTGAAGATTTTGCCGGGTCCAGTCTTTGGCCTCTATGGTGGCGACCGGGACATTTTCATCGGCAAGCAATGATACCAGGTGTTCCCCGGTAGCGCCGCCAGCCGGAAAGATAGCCGTTGCGTTTCCACCAAGATGAGCAATGGCGCGGGCCACGTTAATACCACCACCACCGGGTTCAAAAACCGGCGAGGTGCAGCGAAGTTTACCTTCGGGATAGATTTGCGGGGTGATTGTTGCGCTATCGAGAGAGGGCGCAAGTGTTAACGTATAGATACGTACCATCTTTACCTCCTGTTAGGCTGTCCTCAGTCTGGCACTTAATGTGACGAAAGTGAAGTAATTAACAACATGATTTATCGCATCTTTATTTAAAATTATCTCGGCAAAGATATATAAATAAAATTACGGTTTAAGAACGCTCTTATTCAAAAAATGAAATAAGAAATTATTGCTATGTTATTCGAGTCTTTTTATAATTTGTTACCTTTCAAGGGGCTTTTGTCATTGATCCCTATGAAAGTTTCCGAGACCGTAATGGTCTCTTTTTTTGTTGTACGGACTCTTTATAAATGAAGCTTTTGAAGACAGTACCCGCAGCACTCGTGCTGATGGGGGGCGTGTTTGCGTCAATGCATGCCGCCGCCGATGATTCCGTTTTTACTGTCATGGATGACCCCTCCAGCGCGAAAAAACCCTTTGAAGGTAACCTGAACGCGGGATACCTCGCCCAGTCAGGCAACACAAAAAGTTCTTCTTTAACCGCAGATACCACCATGACCTGGTACGGTGAAACCACGGCGTGGTCTCTGTGGGGCAATGCCAGCAATACCTCGTCGAATGATGAACGCTCTTCGGAGAAATACGCCGTAGGTGGTCGTAGTCGTTTTAATATGACGGATTATGATTACCTATTCGGACAGGCCAGCTGGTTGACCGACAGATACAACGGCTATCACGAGCGTGACGTACTGACTGCAGGTTATGGTCGTCAGTTCCTTAATGGGCCGGTACACAGCTTCCGTTTCGAATTCGGTCCAGGCGTACGCTATGACGAACACACCGATGGCACAACCGAAACGCAGCCGCTGGGTTATGCGTCAGGCGCTTATGCGTGGCAGATGACGGACACCACCAAATTCACACAAGGGGTGTCGGTGTTTGGTGCTGAAGATACGACGCTTAACTCTGAAACAGCGTTAAATGTGGCTATCAACGAACATTTCGGTTTGAAAGTGGCTTATAACGTCACCTGGAACTCAGAACCACCGGCTACGGCACCGGAACATACCGATCGTCGTACGACCGTTTCGCTCGGCTATCGTATGTAGTAAAAAACCGGGTCAAATAAATGGCCCGGCTTTTCCAAATAAAATTTCAGTGTTATTATTTTCTGACCGGCATTTTAATTTTTTCGAAAAAAACTTTTCTTCATACTTTCTCCATAATTACTCTTTTGGGTACATATTCAATTTATTTGACACGAATTGATAAATAAATTGACTAGGAAAAAATGTGAGCCAGATCTACACTCTTACCTACAGGCAATTAATCGCCTTCAGACCTTAGCATTAATTCAAGTAAGAGAAGATACCTATGAAAAATATCAAAGCGACGGCTGCTGTCATCGTGCTTTCTGCGCTGTCCTTCGGCGTGTTTGCGGCCGTTCCGGTCACCAACGCACCGTCTGATAACACGACACAAGTTGGCATCACGCATGCCTCTGATGTGGAAGCAGGTTCAAATATCGCTCCTGGTTCCCAGTCAACTGGCCAAAGTATGAATGATGCGTTTAATGTTCATACCCTGGTTGCTGGCGAATGGTCTTAATATCTTCATCAGTGTCCAGACGTCTATTCAGCCAAATGTCGTAATGAAAAAACCGGATATTGATGTACCGGTTTTTATTTTGTCATAAACAGTAAAGTAATATTGAAATGTCTTTTTTAATTTATTGGAAGCATCTGTGTACATCGCAAAATAACGCAAAGTACCATTTATTAACGGCGTGACGGTTCAACCCCAAATCATTGCTGCCCACCTTAACATCAGCATTGCCGCGCAAATGACGAGCAGTACCACAACCATTTTCCAGTGTTTTTTGGCAAAGCGATTTTTTGGCATGGTTCTTTCCTGGTCAGTAACAATGATTACCGCATAGTGTAACAAAGACGGCAGGGCGCCAGTGAATTGATTTACATCATAGATGGCGCGTTGATTGTCGCTTTGAACGACCCGTAATGCCGTGTACACTGTCAAGCGGTGTTATCAAAAAGCGGGTGTAGGTTACAGCGTTGCCAGTCAGGTAATGCGTGACATATTTCGCAGAGTGAAGCGGGAATCAGCCCACACCTTTTTGATAAATTTTAAATAGTGAAACTTTGTATGTGCTCTTACGTGTGGGGCACCACTGCAAATAAGGATATAACATGCCTGTTATTACTCTTCCTGATGGCAGCCAACGCCATTACGACCACGCTGTAAGTCCCATGGATGTTGCGCTGGACATCGGTCCAGGTCTGGCGAAAGCCACCATCGCTGGCCGTGTAAACGGTGAGCTGGTTGATGCTTCCGATCTGATTGAACAGGATGCGAAACTCTCCATCATTACCGCTAAGGATGATGAAGGTCTGGAGATCATTCGTCACTCCTGTGCGCACCTGTTAGGGCACGCGATCAAACAACTCTGGCCGCACACCAAAATGGCGATCGGACCGGTTGTTGACAACGGCTTTTACTACGATATCGATCTTGACCGTACGTTAACCCAGGAAGACGTCGACGCGCTCGAAAAGCGGATGCACGAGCTCGCTGAGAAAAACTACGATGTCATCAAGAAGAAAGTCAGCTGGTACGAAGCGCGTGAAACGTTCGTGAAGCGTGGCGAGACCTATAAAGTCTCTATCCTTGATGAAAATATTGCCCATGATGACAAGCCTGGCTTGTATCATCATGAAGAATACGTCGATATGTGCCGTGGCCCGCACGTGCCGAACATGCGTTTCTGTCATCACTTCAAACTGATGAAGACCGCTGGGGCATACTGGCGCGGCGACAGCAACAACAAGATGCTGCAGCGCATTTATGGTACTGCATGGGCCGATAAAAAAGCGCTGAGTGCCTACCTGCAACGTCTGGAAGAAGCGGCTAAACGCGACCACCGTAAAATTGGTAAGCAGCTTGACCTGTATCATATGCAGGAAGAAGCGCCAGGTATGGTGTTCTGGCATAACGATGGCTGGACAATTTTCCGTGAACTGGAAGTTTTCGTTCGTTCGAAACTGAAAGAATACCAGTATCAGGAAGTGAAAGGCCCGTTCATGATGGACCGTGTGCTGTGGGAAAAAACAGGGCACTGGGACAACTACAAGGATGCGATGTTCACCACCTCTTCAGAGAACCGTGAATACTGCATCAAGCCAATGAACTGCCCAGGCCACGTTCAGATCTTTAATCAGGGTCTGAAATCGTATCGCGACCTGCCGCTGCGTATGGCGGAATTTGGTAGCTGTCACCGTAACGAACCGTCAGGTGCGCTGCACGGCCTGATGCGCGTACGTGGCTTCACTCAAGATGATGCGCATATCTTCTGTACCGAAGAGCAGATTCGTGATGAAGTTAACGCCTGCATTCGTATGGTCTACGATATGTACAGCACCTTTGGCTTCGAGAAAATCGTTGTCAAACTGTCCACTCGCCCCGAGAAACGTATCGGTAGCGATGAAATGTGGGACCGTGCTGAAGCGGACTTAGCGGTTGCGCTGGAAGAAAACAACATCCCGTTTGAGTTCCAACTGGGTGAAGGCGCATTCTACGGTCCGAAAATTGAATTTACCCTGTATGACTGCCTCGATCGCGCATGGCAGTGCGGTACTGTACAGCTGGACTTCTCTCTGCCGTCTCGTCTGAGCGCCTCTTATGTTGGCGAAAACAACGAGCGTCAGGTACCGGTAATGATTCACCGCGCGATTCTTGGGTCAATGGAACGTTTCATTGGTATCCTGACCGAAGAGTTCGCTGGCTTCTTCCCGACCTGGCTTGCGCCGGTTCAGGTTGTGGTCATGAATATTACCGATTCGCAGTCTGAATACGTCAACGAATTAACGCAGAAACTACAAAATGCGGGTATTCGTGTAAAAGCAGACTTGAGAAATGAGAAGATTGGCTTTAAAATCCGCGAGCACACTTTACGTCGTGTCCCTTACATGTTGGTCTGTGGCGACAAAGAGGTAGAAGCAGGCAAAGTTGCCGTGCGTACCCGTCGTGGCAAAGACTTGGGCAGCCTGGACGTAAGTGAAGTTATCGAGAAGCTGCAACAAGAGATTCGCAGCCGCAGTCTTCAACAACTGGAGGAATAAGGTATTAAAGGCGGAAAACGAGTTCAAACGGCACGTCCGAATCGTATCAATGGCGAGATTCGCGCCCTGGAAGTTCGCTTAACAGGTCTGGAAGGCGAAGCTTTGGGTATTGTGAGTCTGAGAGAAGCTATCGAAAAAGCTGAAGAAGCTGGAGTAGATTTAGTTGAAATCAGCCCTAACGCCGAACCGCCAGTTTGTCGTATTATGGACTACGGCAAGTTCCTTTATGAAAAGAGTAAATCTTCTAAGGAACAGAAGAAAAAGCAAAAAGTTATCCAGGTTAAGGAAATTAAATTCCGTCCTGGCACCGACGATGGCGATTACCAGGTAAAACTCCGCAGCCTGGTACGCTTTCTGGAAGAGGGTGATAAAGCTAAGATCACGCTGCGTTTCCGCGGCCGTGAGATGGCTCACCAACAGATCGGTATGGAAGTGCTTACGCGCGTCCGTGACGATCTGAGTGAACTGGCAGTGGTCGAATCCTTCCCTACGAAGATCGAAGGCCGCCAGATGATCATGGTGCTCGCTCCTAAGAAGAAACAGTAAGGCCTTCAAGTAGCAATTCCTGTGGAGCCTACGGGCTTCGCAGGTTTTGTTCGCCTATGTTTCGTTTATTAACAATGCGAAGTGGAAGTTATTAAAATGCCAAAAATTAAGACCGTACGCGGTGCTGCTAAGCGCTTCAAAAAAACCGGTGGTGGTGGATTTAAGCGTAAGCACGCAAACCTGCGTCATATTCTGACCAAAAAATCTACTAAGCGTAAACGTCACCTGCGTCCAAAAGGCCTCGTGTCTAAAGGCGATCTGGGTCTGGTTATCGCGTGCCTGCCGTACGCATAAGCCGTTAACGTTTAATTAATTTTTTTACTAAGAATATAGATACAGGAGAGCACATATGGCTCGCGTAAAACGTGGTGTAGTTGCCCGTGCACGTCACAAGAAAATTTTGAAACAAGCTAAAGGCTACTACGGTGCGCGTTCTCGCGTATACCGCGTTGCCTTCCAGGCTGTTATCAAAGCTGGTCAGTACGCTTATCGTGACCGTCGTCAGAAAAAGCGTCAGTTCCGTCAACTGTGGATTGCGCGTATCAACGCAGCAGCACGTCAGAACGGTATTTCTTACAGCAAATTCATCAACGGCCTGAAAAAAGCCTCTGTTGAAATCGACCGTAAGATCCTGGCTGACATCGCAGTATTCGACAAAGTAGCGTTCACCGCTCTGGTTGAAAAAGCGAAAGCAGCTCTGGCATAAGCCGGTGAAAAGAGGGAGCCTGGCTCCCTCTCTTTTATTTGTAGCGTAATCAATTAGTTGACAATTCACCCGTAAGCCTTTTCAATAAAGGTTGTCCGGTTTTTACTACATAAGGTAACGCAAGCATGAATGCTGCTATTTTCCGCTTCTTTTTTTACTTTAGCACCTGAATCCGGGAGGCTAGCGCGTGAAAGAAGAAACGGAAAACAGCGCCTAAGAGCCTCCCTGGTGGAGGCTTTTTTTATACACGTAATCCTTCAAGCGGCCCCTGTATTGGCTGCATTTTGCTCTCTTGCCGCCTGGATGCAACTTGAATGATTTTGTGTATATATGAGCGACATATGAATATCGCCACACAACGAGGAAAACCATGTCACATCTCGCAGAGCTGGTTGCCAGTGCAACGGCCGCCATTAACCAGGCTTCAGATGTTGCCGCATTAGACAATGTCCGCGTCGAATATTTGGGTAAGAAAGGGCATTTGACCCTGCAAATGACAACCCTGCGCGAACTGCCGCCTGAAGAGCGTCCGGCAGCAGGTGCGGTTATCAATGAAGCCAAAGAGCAGGTACAGCAGGCGCTGAACGCGCGTAAAGCTGATTTAGAAAATGCTGCGCTGAATGCACGTCTGGCAGAAGAAACCATTGATATCTCCCTGCCGGGCCGTCGTATTGAAAACGGCGGGTTGCATCCGGTCACACGTACCATCGACAGGATTGAAAGCTTCTTCGGTGAGCTCGGATTTACCGTGGCGACGGGACCGGAAATCGAAGATGACTACCACAACTTCGATGCGCTGAATATTCCAGGCCATCACCCGGCGCGTGCTGACCACGACACGTTCTGGTTTGACGCCACGCGCCTGCTGCGTACCCAGACCTCTGGCGTGCAGATCCGCACCATGAAAGAAAAACAGCCGCCAATCCGCATTATCGCACCGGGCCGCGTGTATCGTAACGACTACGATCAGACGCACACCCCGATGTTCCATCAGATGGAAGGCTTGATTGTTGATACCAACATCAACTTCACCAACCTGAAAGGCACGCTGCACGATTTCCTGCGTAACTTCTTTGAAGAGGATCTGCAGGTACGTTTCCGTCCTTCCTATTTCCCGTTCACTGAGCCTTCTGCAGAAGTTGACGTAATGGGAAAAAATGGCAAATGGCTGGAAGTGCTGGGCTGCGGTATGGTCCACCCGAACGTGCTACGTAACGTTGGTATCGACCCAGAAATCTACTCAGGTTTTGCCTTCGGTATGGGTATGGAGCGTCTGACCATGCTGCGTTACGGCGTCACCGATCTGCGTTCTTTCTTCGAAAACGATCTGCGTTTCCTCAAACAGTTTAAATAAAGGCAGGATAAAACAATGAAATTCAGTGAACTGTGGTTACGCGAATGGGTAAACCCGGCAATTGATAGCGATGCGCTGTCAAACCAGATCACCATGGCGGGCCTCGAGGTCGACGGCGTTGAAGCCGTTGCCGGTGAATTTAACGGCGTAGTGGTCGGTGAAGTGGTTGAGTGCGGCCAGCACCCGAACGCAGACAAACTGCGTGTCACCAAAGTTAATGTGGGCGGCGATCGTCTGCTGGATATCGTCTGTGGCGCACCTAACTGCCGTCAGGGATTAAGAGTCGCCGTGGCGACCATCGGTGCCGTTCTGCCGGGCGACTTCAAGATTAAAGCCGCCAAACTGCGCGGTGAGCCGTCAGAAGGGATGCTGTGCTCGTTCTCTGAGCTGGGTATTTCCGATGATCATAACGGGATTATCGAACTGCCGGCGGATGCGCCGATTGGCACCGATATCCGCGAATACCTGAAGCTTGACGATAACACTATCGAAATCAGCGTTACGCCGAACCGCGCCGACTGCTTAGGCATCATCGGTGTTGCACGTGATGTTGCGGTACTGAACAAAGCCCCGCTGGTTGAACCGGAAATCGTCTCTGTGGCGGCGACAGTTGATGACGTGCTGCCAATCCAGGTTGAAGCCGTTGACGCCTGTCCGCGCTATCTGGGCCGTGTGGTTAAAGGTATCAATGTTAAAGCACCAACGCCGCTGTGGATGAAAGAGAAACTGCGTCGTTGCGGGATCCGTTCCATCGATGCCGTGGTTGATGTGACCAACTATGTACTGCTCGAACTGGGTCAGCCGATGCATGCGTTCGACAAAGACCGCATTGAAGGCGGAATTGTTGTGCGTATGGCAAAAGAGGGTGAGACCCTGGTATTGCTGGACGGCAGCGAAGCAAAACTGAATGCGGATACGCTGGTTATTGCTGACCACAACAAAGCGTTGGCAATGGGCGGCATCTTTGGCGGTGAGCACTCTGGTGTGAATGATGAGACGCAAAACGTCCTGCTGGAATGTGCGTTCTTCAGCCCGCTGTCCATTACGGGTCGCGCGCGTCGTCACGGTATGCACACCGATGCCTCTCACCGCTATGAGCGTGGCGTCGATCCGGCGCTGCAGCACAAAGCCATGGAGCGTGCAACGCGTCTGCTGATTGATATCTGCGGCGGCGAAGCCGGTCCGGTTATCGATGTGACGACCGAAGCCACGCTGCCAAAACGCGCAACCATTACGCTTCGTCGTAGCAAACTGGATCGTCTGATTGGCCATCATATTGCCGATGAGCAGGTGAGCGATATTCTGCGTCGTCTGGGTTGTGACGTGACGGAAGGCCAGGATGAGTGGCTGGCGGTTGCACCGAGCTGGCGTTTCGACATGTCGATTGAAGAAGACCTGGTCGAAGAAATTGCCCGCGTATACGGTTATGACAATATCCCGAATACGCCTATTCAGGCAGGCCTGATCATGGGGACGCATCGCGAAGCAGATTTATCGCTGAAGCGTGTCAAAACCATGCTCAATGATAAAGGCTACCAGGAAGTGATCACCTACAGCTTCGTCGACCCGAAAGTTCAGGCGTTGCTGCATCCGGGTGAAGAAGCGCTGTTGCTGCCAAGCCCAATCTCAATCGACATGTCGGCAATGCGTTTGTCCCTGTGGACCGGCTTGCTGTCTACGGTGGTGTATAACCAGAACCGTCAGCAGAACCGCGTGCGTATTTTCGAAACGGGTTTACGTTTTGTTCCCGATACCCAGGCTAACCTCGGGATCCGTCAGGATCTGATGTTGGCAGGTGCGATCTGCGGCAACCGTCATGATGAACACTGGAACCTGGCAAAAGAGGCCGTTGATTTCTATGATCTGAAAGGCGATCTGGAAGCGGTTCTCGACCTGACCGGTAAACTGGGTGACATTCAGTTCAAAGCTGAAGCCAATCCGGCATTACATCCGGGCCAGTCTGCGGCGATTTATCTGAAAGGTGAACGTATTGGTTTCATTGGGGTTGTTCATCCTGAGCTGGAACGTAAACTGGATCTGAACGGTCGCACTTTAGTGTTTGAACTGGAGTGGAACAAGCTCGCAGACCGCGTGGTGCCTCAGGCTCGTGAAGTTTCTCGCTTCCCGGCGAACCGCCGTGATATCGCCGTGGTGGTGGCAGAAAACGTTCCCGCTGCGGATATTTTATCCGAGTGTAAGAAAGTTGGCGTAAATCAGGTAGTTGGCGTAAACTTATTTGACGTGTACCGCGGTAAGGGTGTTGCGGAGGGTTATAAGAGCCTCGCTATCAGCCTGATCCTTCAGGATACCAGCCGTACACTTGAAGAAGAGGAGATTGCCGCTACCGTCGCCAAATGTGTAGAGGCATTAAAAGAGCGATTCCAGGCATCATTGAGGGATTGAACCTATGGCGCTTACAAAAGCTGAAATGTCAGAATATCTGTTTGATAAGCTTGGGCTTAGCAAGCGGGATGCCAAAGAACTGGTCGAGCTGTTTTTCGAAGAGATCCGTCGTGCTCTGGAAAATGGTGAGCAGGTAAAACTCTCTGGTTTTGGTAACTTCGATCTGCGTGATAAGAATCAACGCCCGGGACGTAACCCGAAAACGGGCGAAGATATTCCCATTACAGCACGGCGCGTGGTGACCTTCAGACCCGGACAGAAGTTAAAAAGTCGGGTCGAAAACGCAACGCCCAAAGAAGAGTGATTTGACGTTCCGCTAAGTCACTTACGCCGCCATCAAAGCGGCAGTGAAAAGCATGACGTATATATACCCTAAATACTTCGAGTTGCAGGAAGGCGGCGACGCAGCGAATCTCCAGGAGCGTACATAAGTACGTGACTGGGGTGAGCGAGTAAAGCCAACGTACATGCGGCTGGAAGTATGACGGGTATAACTAAAAAGGCCGCTCTGCGGCCTTTTTCCTTTCCACTACCGAATCAGCACCGTAAAATCCCCCATCTCTTTTCAGCAGAATGGAAAACATGCTGACCTTCGCCCATCAACAACAGCGACGAAATGTACGCTGGATATTGTCTCTGTCAGCGCTGATGCTGCTGGCAACGATCCTCAGCCTGTGCGCAGGCGAACAGTGGATTGCGCCCGGCAACTGGTTTAGCGCCCGTGGCGATCTGTTCGTCTGGCAAATTCGACTTCCTCGTACGCTGGCCGTACTGCTGGTCGGTGCCGCGCTGGCGCTGTCCGGTGCTGTGATGCAGGCGCTGTTCGAAAACCCCTTAGCCGAACCAGGCCTGTTGGGCGTGTCTAACGGCGCAGGCGTTGGACTCATCGCCGCGGTGCTATTGGGGCAGGGCCAGTTACCCGGCTGGGCGCTGGGCCTGTGCGCGATTGCCGGGGCGCTGATCATCACGCTTATCCTTCTGCGTTTTGCCCGCCGCCACCTGTCGACCAGCCGTCTGCTGCTGGCGGGCGTGGCGCTGGGTATTATTTGTAGCGCCTTGATGACGTGGGCTATCTACTTCTCAACCTCTTTTGATCTGCGACAGTTAATGTACTGGATGATGGGCGGCTTTGGCGGTGTCGACTGGCAGCAGGCCTGGCTGATGGTCGCGCTACTGCCCGTTTTACTGTGGATTTGCTGTCAGTCGCAGCCGATGAATATGCTGGCGCTGGGGGAGACGTCTGCGCGCCAGCTAGGGCTGCCTTTATGGTTCTGGCGGAACCTGCTGGTGGTGGCCACCGGCTGGATGGTGGGGGTCAGCGTGGCGCTTGCTGGCGCCATTGGTTTTATCGGCCTGGTTATCCCGCATATTCTGCGACTGTGTGGATTAACCGATCATCGCGTATTGCTGCCTGGCTGTGCGCTGGCGGGGGCTATTGCATTACTGTTAGCGGATGTTGTGGCACGTCTGGTGCTGGCGTCGGCTGAACTGCCTATCGGCGTGGTAACGGCAACCATGGGTGCACCGGTATTTATCTGGTTATTGTTAAAATCCGGGCGCTAGACGTCTGCGGTTCGGACTATGATTAAACACGGAAAATTGATCGCTGACTATCCACCTGGAGATGCTATGCAAGACACTATTTTCAATACCGAAGTGACGACTATCGACGGAGATGTCGTCTCATTACAAGCGTATGCCGGAAAAGTCCTGTTAATTGTTAATGTTGCTTCAAAATGTGGATTAACGCCGCAGTATGAGCAACTGGAGAATCTGCAGAAAGTATGGCACGAGCAGGGATTTACCGTGTTGGGGTTCCCCTGCAATCAGTTTCTCGGTCAGGAACCCGGTAGTGAAGAGGAAATTAAAACCTGGTGCAGTACTACCTGGGGCGTTACTTTCCCCATGTTCAGTAAAATAGATGTCAACGGCGAAGCGCGCCATCCGCTGTATCAGAAGCTGATTGCCGCCGCGCCCACCGCCGTAGCGCCAGCCGACAGTGGGTTTTATGCGCGCATGGCGAGCAAAGGGCGCGCGCCGCTCTACCCGGACGATATTCTGTGGAATTTCGAGAAGTTTTTAGTCGGGCGCGATGGTCAGGTTTTACAGCGTTTTTCACCCGATATGACGCCTGAAGACCCCATCCTTGTGGAACATATCAACGCGGCGCTGGCAAAATAATGTCTCCTTTGATGCAGCTCCAGAATGTGGCGGAATCGACCCGGCTTGGCCCGCTTTCCGGTGAGATAAGGGCCGGGGAGATCCTACACCTTGTCGGACCCAACGGCGCAGGAAAAAGCACGCTGCTGGCGAGGATGGCGGGGTTAACGACCGGTGAAGGAACCATCGTGTTGGGTGATGTGCCGCTCGATGACTGGCCTGCGGCAAAACTGGCGCAACATCGCGCTTATCTTGCGCAACAACAAAACCCCCCGTTTGCCATGCCGGTTTGGCATTTTCTGACGCTGCATCAGCCTGATAAAACGCGTACCGATTTGCTGCAGGAGACGGCCGACGCACTTGGGTTGGGTGATAAACTTGGACGTGGGTCGAATCAGCTTTCTGGCGGCGAATGGCAGCGGGTGCGTCTTGCGGCGGTAATACTGCAAATTTGTCCGCAGGCTAATCCGCACGGCCAACTGTTGCTGTTAGATGAACCGATGAACAGTCTGGATGTTGCGCAACAAAATGCGCTGGACCGCCTATTGGGCCGACTCTGTCAGCAGGGAATTGCAATTGTGATGAGCAGTCATGACCTGAACCATACGTTGCGTCATGCGCACAAAGCCTGGTTACTCAAGCGCGGTAAGTTGCTGACCAGTGGTACACGCGATGCGGTGCTGACGCCGGCTAATCTCTCTCAGGCTTATGGCGTAAACTTCCGTCGTCTGGATATCGAAGGCCACAGAATGCTCATATCAACCACTTAAGTTAAATGGGCTCTTGAAAACCCCATTATTTCCACGCTAAATTGGCGCAAGAATAAAAAATAGAGGATTCGTCCTGCATGCGTTTTTGGCTTCTTTTTATCACAGCTTTGTTTTTGGCAGGGTGCAGTAGCCATCGCGCTCCCGCACCCAATGCCCGGTTATCGGACTCTATCGCCGTGATTGCCGGTCTTAACGACCAGTTACAGCACTGGCGTGGTACACCTTATCGTTATGGAGGAATGAGCCGGAGCGGCGTGGATTGTTCTGGCTTTGTACTGATGACGATGCGCGATAAATTCGACCTGCAATTACCACGCGATACGCGCACGCAGTCAAAGATTGGTACCGAAATTGATAAAGATGAATTGCTGCCAGGCGATCTGGTTTTCTTTAAAACCGGATCGGGTGAAAGCGGGCTACACGTCGGTATTTACGATACCAATAATCAATTTATTCATGCCTCCACCAGTCGTGGCGTGATGCGCTCCTCGCTTGATAATGTCTACTGGCGTAAAAATTTCTGGCAGGCGCGACGTATTTAAATCTCCCGGGTGATGGGGCTGGTCATGTATGAAGCAGCTCCATCATCGCCATTTAAAGTCAACTTTCACTTCAGCTGCTGCACTGACAATAACCCTGTGCATTAAGAGAGTATTTTGCTAACAATATGATTTATGCCGAGTTATTAAAAAGTACAAAGCTGGATATTAGCTTATAATCAGGATAAGCTAAAAAAAAGGATTCGATTTACTGGCTAAAAAGGGAAAAATGAAAGAGCCTCAATTTGCATCTGATGTGACGTATTTTTCCATCCTTTGCTACAGGATGCCGGATTACACCCATGCAGCGGGGCTGGCACAATGATAGTTTCACTGGATAATCTTTATCATTCTGAGTTCTCTTTTCTTCCTGCGCGAAGTGCAGGAGGCGATCTTAAATACGTAGACATCATCACCCATTTTGTTAGTCCTGACGGCGTAGTGCATATGCCATCAGGGTTGGTCATACCTCGGATGTCGGACGATGAGCAGCGTCGTTTATTTAGCGAAAAACTCGAATTAATCGAAACATGCCAACATTTTTTTATTCAACGCAACATTTCTGCGTGGCTTAATTTAACTCCAGCAGTCGCTAATACTTTATTATTAGATGCAGAATATGCTTCGCATATTGAACGATTTTCATTTATTGAATTAACCATTAATGAAAGTTTTCCCGAGTTAAACAAGGGTAAAGAAAATCCAATACTGGCGGCATTAGCGGCGCGATTTCCATTAGTCTTGACCAACTTTGGTGCGCCAGGCATATCCACGCGTGCAATTTTTGATGGCCTGTTCAAACGTGTCGTACTGGATAAACACTTTATTCAACAACGTATTACGCAAAATTCGTTTGAGCCTTTTATGCGCGCCATTCAGGCACAAATATCCCCAGACTGCGAATCAATAATCATCAGCGGCATTGATACGCAGGAGATGCTCGAACGGGTATTGCCCCTGGGATTCAGCGCCATGCAGGGTGCGCTATGGCCAGCTGTCTTACCCGCGCAGATAACCTCATTGATGCAAGGATAACCCTTGCATTTGCCGGTGTTTAACCGTTCGTTAACAGTCTACACTAGAGGCAGGAGGCCCTATGACCCTGTCTTTTACCACCCGCTGGCGTGATGAATTGCCAGCAACCTATACGGCACTTTCGCCTACTCCCCTGAAAAATGCGCGCGTAATTTGGCATAACGATATGCTTGCTGAGCAATCAGGGATCCCGGCTACGTTGTTTAATAGTGAAAATAACGCAGGCGTTTGCGGCGGTGAAACGCTGCTTCCCGGCATGTCGCCGTTGGCGCAGGTCTATAGCGGACATCAGTTTGGTGTTTGGGCAGGGCAGTTGGGTGACGGACGCGGGATCCTGCTGGGTGAACAGCTGCTCGCCGATGGCTCGACGCTTGACTGGCATCTGAAAGGCGCGGGACTTACGCCATATTCGCGCATGGGAGACGGGCGTGCGGTACTGCGTTCGACGATCCGCGAAAGTCTGGCCAGCGAAGCCATGCATTATCTCGGGATCCCCACGACGCGAGCGCTGTCGGTGGTCACCAGCGACACGCCGGTCTACCGCGAAACGGTAGAAGCCGGGGCGATGCTGATTCGCGTGGCGCAAAGTCATATGCGCTTTGGTCACTTTGAACACTTCTACTATCGTCGTGAACCCGAAAAAGTACGTCAACTGGCCGATTTTGCGATTCGCTATTATTGGCCGCACTGGCAGGACGAGGCGGATAAATATCAACGGTGGTTTCAGGACGTGGTCACGCGCACCGCGACCTTAATTGCCGACTGGCAGACGGTAGGGTTTGCGCACGGGGTGATGAACACCGACAACATGTCGATTCTGGGGCTGACGATGGACTACGGTCCCTTCGGTTTTCTGGATGACTATGTGCCTGATTTTATCTGTAATCATTCGGATCACCAGGGGCGATACAGTTTCGATAATCAACCGGCTGCCGCGCTGTGGAATTTGCAGCGGCTGGCGCAAACCCTGTCGCCGTTTATTGCGGCCGACGCACTCAATGACGCGCTGGATAACTATCAACTGGCGCTGCTGACCCGTTATGGGCAGCGGATGCGACAAAAGTTGGGCTTCTTTAGCGAGCAAAAAAACGATAACGAATTGCTCAGCGAACTGTTTAGCCTGATGGCACGGGAAAGAAGCGATTTTACGCGAACGTTTCGTATGCTGAGTCAGACGGAGCAACATAGTGCGTCTTCGCCGTTGCGCGATGAGTTTATCGACCGCTCAGTATTTGATGACTGGTTTGCGCGCTATCGTTCACGTTTGCAACAGGATAACGTGGCGGACGAAGTAAGACAGGCGCAAATGAAAGCTGCCAACCCGGCAATAGTGTTACGCAACTGGCTGGCGCAGCGGGCAATTAGCCAGGCAGAGCAGGGGGATTACGCTGAACTGCATCGCTTACACATTGCGTTGCGCACGCCGTATGCCGACAGGGATGATGACTATGTCAGCCGCCCGCCAGACTGGGGTAAGCGGCTGGAAGTCAGTTGTTCAAGCTAACGGGCGAGAAAAACCTGCGGCGAGGCGTTAGCCGGATGCAGGCCAATGTGAAGCTGGGCGCCGTACCAGCGCATCAGCTCATTGGCCTGTAATACGGCTTCCGGCGTCCCCTGAGAGACTATATGTCCGTCATGGAGCAAGATAATTTTGTCGGCCCACAGCGCGGCAAGATTGAGATCGTGAAGGACTACGCATACGTGTAACTCCCCCGCAGCCGTTAGCGACGTTAACAAACGTAACAGCTGCTGCTGGTGGTAGAGATCTAACGCTGAAGTAGGTTCATCAAGGAATAGCCAGCCGCGCGGCGCGCCATCGCACCACAACTGCGCCAGCGCACGGGCAAGCTGTACTCGTTGCTGCTCGCCGCCGGAAAGCGCGGCGTAGTGCCTGCCAGCTAGCGGTGTACATCCGGTCATCGCCATCACCTGAGCAATAAGCGCCGGTTCGGGTCGTTGGGTCCAGGGCGCTCGCCCCATGGCGATCACGGCTTCGACCTGCCAGTCAAAGCCTATCTGTGTTTGTTGCCGCATGACTGCGCGATGGCGAGACAGACTCTGTATACGCCAGTCATTCAGCGGTTTTCCGTTCAGTAAGCAGCGCCCGGCTGTCGGCGTCAGAAAGCCGGTCAGCAGGCGCAGCAGCGTGGACTTCCCCGCACCATTTGGGCCGATCAACGCCACCAGTTCACCCTTTGTCAGCGTCAGTGACACGTCGCGAATCACCGAACGATCCGCCACATGATAGTACAGATTTTCGGCGATGAAATGTTCAGCCATGCGGACCTCGCTGACGAAAAATAAGCCACAAAAACCACGGCGCACCGAGAATACTGGTCAACAGACCCACCGGCATCTCAGCGGGCGAAACCGCTGTTCGCGCGAGGGTGTCGGCGATCAACAGTAAACATGCCCCCGCCAATACAGAGCCTGGGATCACCGCCCGATGATCGCTACCAAGCCACATGCGCATCAAATGAGGGATAACCAAACCGATAAAACCAATTACGCCGCAGACCGCGACGGCTGCGGCTACTAACAGTGCGCTGCATAGCAGTAAAATGCACTGCACCCGACGGACATCCACGCCAAGATAGTGCGCGTCTTCCTCTCCGAGCTGCAGCAGATTCAGCGTCGGGGCTAAACGCCAGATGAAAAGCACCGTGGGCAGCATCAGCGAAGTGACCGCCAGCAGTGTTGACCACTGCGCGGTCCCCAGACTGCCCATCCCCCACAGCGACAACTGGCGCAGTTGCGCATCATTGCTGACCCACGACAACACGCCGACCGCAGCTCCGCACAATGCATTGATGGCAATACCCACCAGCAACAGGCGTGAAAGCGAACCGTCGCGCTGTTGACTGAGGATAAAAATCACTCCGGTGGTGGCGAGTGCGCCGAGAAATGCCGCCAGCATCGGGGCATACAGCATCAGCAGCGCCGGTAAGGTGACCGGTAATACTACCCACAATGCGACGGCGCAGGCGGCTCCGCTACTGATCCCCAACAGGCCCGGATCGGCAAGTGGATTGCGAAACAACCCCTGCATCACACAGCCCGCCAGCGCCAGTGAACCGCCAATCACCAGCGCCAGCAGCACGCGCGGCAGTCGAATAGTGAGCCAGATTTGACGCAGCGCGCCATCTCCCTCGCGCCAGAAAAGGCTTACCGGCAGACGCAATGCGCCAAAACCGGTGGCCACAATCGTCATCACGACCAGCGTAGCGGCCAGCATCCACAAAGAGCAGGTGATACGCCAGGGCATCAGGGCAATTGCTCCGCTTTGGCACGCAGTTGCTGGATGGCCTGCGGCGTACGCACGCTAAAACCCAGCAATGCCATATCGTCAATCTGCAACACCTGCTTATTACGACCAGCGGGCGTTTGCGCCAGTCCCGGCAGCGTCCACAGATTATCTTCACCCCCCATCGTGTTGACGCCGTCTTGGGAAATCACCACCAGATCGGGCTGACTGGCAATCACTCCTTCTTGAGACAAGGGTTGGTAACGGGTAAACCCTTGCATAGCGTTGCGCAAACCTGCGGCACGAATGGCTGCATCGGCTCCGGTTTGCTGTCCGGCCGCCATGGCGGTCATTCCGCCGTGATTGAGAATGAACAGCACGCGTTTGTTGAGTTCCGAGGAGGGCAGTTCAGCCAGCGCCTGGCGTAGGGTTTGGCGTAGCGCCTCGCCTTGAGCCTGACGATGGGTTGCCTGTGCAATCACCCGGACTTTCTCATCAATCACGCTAAGCGCATTACCTGCCGGCACCGTAACAACGTTGACCTGACTTTGCTTGAGCTGTTCAAGCGCCAATGAGGGCTGCGCCTGCGCGCTGGCCAAAACCAGCGTAGGGCGGGTGGCCAGGATCCCTTCGGCATTGAGCTGACGTAAATAGCCCACGTCCGGCAATGCCGTTGCCGCCGCCGGCCACTGGCTGGTGCTATCCCGCGCCACAAGGGATGACTGCGCGCCCAGCGCGAAGACAATCTCTGTCACGTCACCGCCGAGGGCGACCACTTTCTCTTCGGGCGCGGCCTGAGCCGTCAGCGGCAGAAACGCCATCAGGACCCACAGTATCTTCATGCGGCCAGCCCTTTCGGTGCTAACGCGTCGATTTGCGTACGCCATTGCTTCTGTTCTGGCTCGCCCTCCGTACGCTGCCCATACAGCTGGGCGATTTGCGTACCGTCTGCGGCAAACAGTTCCAGGCTGGTGACGTGACCGTCAGCGGTCGGCTTACGCGTGACCCACGTCTCGGCGACGGTCTCTTCCAGCAGATGCAGCGTAAAGGTCGGGTTGAAAATATTCAGCCAGCCTTTCATTGGCACCAATTTTTCTACCACGCCGGTAAAAATCTGCACGCAGCCGCGGTTGCCGACAAATACCATAATTTCGTTGCCATCCTGACGTGCAGTTTCCAGCAATTGGGCCACCGCACTGTTCGCCACTTTGCAGGCCAGATCGTCACCCACCAGGCGAAAGGCCTGCTGACGGGTTAGGTTGTGGCGTTTCAGCAGGCCAAAAAACTGGTGCACATCGGTCATGGTGCTCCACTCTGCATCTACCGCCGTAGCGTCTGCGTTAACGCCACAAACGGCGGTTTCGAGTGTTTGCAGCATCAGCGGTGGGTTTTCCGCAAAGATGAAACGGGTCAGCAGCGAGCCCCAGGCAGCAATATCGGTATGCTGCGTGGTGTAGACCTTTAGCAACGCGTCGCCCTGACTATCGAAAAACTGGATGCTCTGGCGCTCGCCGTGAGCGGTGTTCTCGCTGATGTGAAATGTGCAGGCCCATTGATTCAAGAACAGGCGCAGATCGAGGGCGCGCGGATTCAGAATGAGCCCAGCATGGCCGTTCAGGTGTTGATTCGTAAACGCGCCAATAACTTCATGCACCGCGTATTCATTGCGACAAATGCATTTGGTTTCGCCCACGGCCTCCAGTGCACAGAGGATCTCGCGCACCTCACTGCGCAGGCGCCAGGCGTCATGACCAACGCGCGCAAAGGTCAGTTCAGCTTCGCTGATATGCAGCAGACCTGCGATGTCACGGGCGTATTTGCCAGGATGTTCTTTTTTCAGTTCCAGCCAGCGGGTGTAGTAATTCATTGCCTCTTCCTTTCCGATTGCTGCCCCGGTGTCCGGGGCAAAGTGATTACCACTGATAACTCACGAAAATTTTGCCGTTGCGTCCATCTTGTGGAATGCCTTGCGGCGACCAGTACGCTTTGTCAAAGGCGTTACCCAGCACCAGCGTGGTGGTCATGCCTTTCAGCGCCTGCTGCCCCTGGTAGCTGACATAGAAGTCGTTGACCGCATAGCCGGGCTGTTTAGTGTAGCTGTTGCTGATATGGGTTGAACGGTCGGCAAAGGTACCGAGCCAGCCAACTGAGAAACCGCTGTGCGCGACAGGCACGTTTAGCTTGCTGGTGACGGTGTCCGGGTTAATGCTGGAAATGTATTCACCGGTGTCGGTGTCTTTGCCGCGCGTGCGGTTATAGGCCAGATCCAGGCTGAACAGATCGGTGGAATAAGTTGTCATCACGTCCCAGCCCCAGATTTTGGCGTTAGCAACGTTGTAGGACATCGTCGTTGCGGCGGCGAAATCGACGCGGGTGGAGATATAGTCTTTCGCTTTCGTGTCAAAATAGCTGGCTTTAAATTCAAGGGCATCGTTCGCCAGCAGCAAATCGTCAAAGCGCAGACCAAAACCATACTCCTGCGTTTCGTTAGTTTCCGGGCGCAGATTCGGATTAGGTACCCAGTAGTTGGTGTAGAAGCGACCGATGGAGAAGTGTTTTGCATCGTTGTACATTTCGCCCATGGTTGGCGCACGGAAGGCCTGGGCGTAAGATCCAAACAGCATCAGCCAGTCGGTTGGGGTTATGGTCATTCCTGCGCGGGACGACCATTTATCGGCATCGACGTCCGCGTAACCGTCGCTGCT
The DNA here is from genome assembly GCF_029717145.1 of Citrobacter freundii. Taxonomy (NCBI): domain Bacteria; kingdom Pseudomonadati; phylum Pseudomonadota; class Gammaproteobacteria; order Enterobacterales; family Enterobacteriaceae; genus Citrobacter; species Citrobacter freundii. Next base: position 2,082,875 of record NZ_CP099222.1, read on the forward strand.
ACCGCGATAAGAGTCATAACGCGTGCCGCCCAGCAAGGTCACCGGCAGGTCACGCAGGGTGATTTCGTCCTGTAGCCAGCCGGAGCTGAAATCAATTTTCGCCTGTGGGAAACCGGTAGTGGCTCCCGCTGGTTTTTGCTCCTGACGATAGTACTCGCCGCCATATGTCAGCAGATGCGCGGCAAAGGTGTCGCTAAACAGGCGCGTACGGTTGTCAATCTTCCCACCTGTGGTGGTTTGCTTACGAAACTCGCCGGTGGCATCCGGGTTTTGTGCGTTAATGCGCGCTTCAGACCAGTAAATGCGCGCATCGGCATTCAGCCAGTTATTATCCGCCGGGGCTACCGAGTAGGTCAGTTGGGCATCGCGCTGGATCGTCGAACGGTCGGTCATTGGATTGCTGCTGTCCGCGTCACTGGCCTGCGGGTTTTTAGGTTCCCGTGCGTCGTTGTTGTAATAGCGCAGTGAGCCGGCCAACGTCTGGGCGTTGTCAATTTTCCAGCTGCCTTTCGCCAGCATATTATTAATCGCTTCGTCGTTCGGCGCGGTAGTGCCGTTACTCTGACGGAGGTCACCCCGGTCACGGCTGGACCAGGACAGCAGTCCGTCCAGCGTATCGGTGCGGCCATACGTGCTGGCACCCATCCCGAGGCTGTGATCCCCCGTGGCAGCGGTACCGAACACGCGATACCCGCTGTTTTTTCCCGCGCCCAGTAGATCGCTGGCATTCGCCGTCTCATAGGCAATGACGCCGCCCAGTGCGCCGCTGCCGTACAGTAGCGCGGACGGGCCGCGCACCACTTCAATACGCTTGATGAGGGCAGGATCGAGGAAGGTGCTGTTGAGGTGTCCGGTGTCAGTGCCTTGACGGACGCCGTCAACCAGTACCAGCACGCCGCGTCGGTCGTAGCCGCGCAGATTGACGTCCTGGCCGTTGGTGCGACCGGTGCCGTCAAGAGTCAGGCCGGGGACCCTGCGCAGCAGGTCTGCGGCGGAGCTGGCGGTTTGATTTTCCGGAGCCGTCGCGTCGATGACGCTGACCATCATCGGTGCTTCAAAGGCGCTGCGAGCATTGCCGGTCGCGGTAACGGTCATGTCTTCAACCGCCGCGTAGGCGGCGCCAGGAAGACTGCAGACGATCGCCAGCACCAGCAGCGATGGGCGCATCCTCGCGGTGTGCAGGTAAGGCATAGCAACTCTCCATTAGAAACTCGAAAAGCGCTGGCTGCCTGGGGATAACCTGGGTGGCTGGCGAAATGTGTGGGGTTATTTCGTTAAAATTAGTTTTCCGGCATGGGTCTGGCGCAGCAGGTAATGCTGCCCGTCATGCTCAATGATCACACGTCCCTCATTGCCCAGCAGGCTTTTGCTGTCAATTCGACGCTCAGCGACGGGGGCAGGGAGTGGTGTCTTCTTTTTTGCAGGCGTTGCCGTTGTGTTATCCATACGTGACATAGTGTTTAAAAATAACAATCAATGTAACAATGATAATCATTATCATCAAAGTAAAAATTTGCGGCAAGCCTTTTTGTGAAAAAATTGTGACGAGAGCGATTTTTGAGCAAAAAAGAGGAAAAAACAGGAGGAAAACAAGGGATTGTCACCGGGTAACATATGCTACCCGGCGAAAAAGTTAGAAGCGGCTATCCACCGCAGCCGCGAGTTTTTCGACCAGCAGTTCGGTATCTTCCCAATTCAGGCAGGGATCGGTTATGGACTGACCGTAGACCAGCGGCTGACCGCTGACGATTTTTTGTGTCCCTTCGCGCAGGAAACTTTCTGCCATAATCCCGGCAATGGCCGTTGAGCCATTGCGAATTTGCTGACAGACGTCATCACACACTTCCAGCTGGCGGCGATGCTGCTTCTGGCAATTGCCGTGGCTGAAATCGACGACCAGATGCTCCGGCAGCGAAAATTCATGCAGCGTATCGCAGGCGGCGGCAATATCTTCTGCAAAGTAATTCGGCTTTTTACCACCGCGCATGATGATATGCCCGTACGGGTTGCCGCTGGTCTGATAGATGGTCATCTGACCGGTTTTATCCGGTGAGAGGAACATATGGCTGGCGCGGGAAGCGCGAATCGCATCGACGGCGATACGCGTATTACCATCCGTCCCGTTTTTAAACCCAACCGGGCAGGACAGCGCAGAGGCCATTTCACGGTGGATCTGGCTTTCGGTAGTACGTGCGCCGATAGCGCCCCAGCTGATCAGATCGGCAATAAACTGGCCGGTGACCATATCGAGGAATTCGGTGGCCGTAGGGACCCCCAGCTCGTTGACCTGTAGCAGGAGTTTACGCGCCAGCTCAATGCCGTGGTTAACGCGGTAGCTGCCGTTCAGGTCCGGGTCGGAAATTAAGCCTTTCCAGCCGACGACGGTGCGCGGTTTTTCAAAATAGGTCCGCATCACGATTTCCAGGCGTGCCTGGTGTTGGGTGCGCAGCGTCTGCAAGCGCGTGGCGTACTCCAGGGCCGCATCGAGGTCGTGAATCGAGCAGGGACCCACGATCACCAGCAAACGAGGATCTTCGCCATTCAGTATTTTTTCTATCCGGCGTCGGGAATCCGTCACGTGATGAGCGACAGAGGACGACACAGGATGCCGTTGCGCCAGCTCAGCGGGAGTGACCAGATTGTCAATACGCGCAGTACGGAGTTCATCAGTTCGGTTCATTACGTGTCTCAGAAATTTGTTGCTTCAACGGCAGGACTACCGGGAAGTGATGCGCATCACGATAAACCAATCCCTGCTGATTTCAAGTGCGAGGCGTGTCACACCTCGCAAGCCAAAGTTTATGCTAACAAAAAATGAACCATTGCACTAGCATTCTAGTACATGCGGCGATTTAGTCCCATAATATCGAGGATCTTGGTGGCAATTTCTTCTACCGAATAGTTGGTACTGTTGAGCCATGGGATCTTGTTTTTACGGTATAACGCTTCAACTTCGGCTACTTCCATGCGGCACTGACGCAGCGAGGCATAACGACTGTTTTCTCTACGCTCCTCGCGGATCGCCGTCAGACGTTCCGGATCAATGGTCAGACCAAAAAGTTTGTGTTGCAGCGGTTTTAGCGACGCGGGCAGTACCAGGTTATCCATATCATCGGCAATAAAGGGGTAGTTCGCCGCCCGAATGCCAAACTGCATCGCCAGATACAGGCTGGTTGGCGTTTTACCGCAGCGGGAGACGCCGAGCAAAATAACCTGCGCCTGATCGAGGTTGCGCAACGAAATACCGTCATCGTGGGCGAGGGCGTAATCAATGGCGGCAATGCGTGCGTCGTACTTATTGAGGTTGCCGGGATTCAGTCCGTGCGTGCGATGAGCGATTGGAGTCGGGTCGAGTTTCATCTCATGTTGCAGCGGTGCGACCAGCGCCTGGACGATATCCTGACAGAAGCCCTCGCTTTGCAAAATGATTGCGCGAATCTCCGGCAATACAATGGAGTAGAACACTAACGGGCGTACGCCCGTTTGCTGGTAAATGGCGTCAATCTGGTCTTTCACCGCGCGGGCGCGGCTCTCATTTTCAACAAACGGCAGCGTAATACTGCTGATCGTAACCGGAAATTGCGACATCACTGCGTGGCCCAATACCTCTGCGGTGATGGCCGTGCCATCAGAAATATAAAATACGTGACGATCAACAGCATTATCCATTTTGCTCATCCTGGGGGCAGATATAATTCTCTGAAAGCATAAATTAAAATGCGTCAGAAGCGAATATTGTTGTCGCCATTTTATAAAATGAAACGGTATTTTTATATTTACTGAAAAGTACATTTCATTTTTCGGAACGAATGTTTAGACCGACTGTTTTTGTGGTGATCCCGTGCCGCTCGCGGGTTTGCGCAAATGAGGAAACAATCTGAAAAAATAAAAAATAAAGTTGCTTGAACGATTCACCGTTTTTTTCGCCGCGGTAAATATGCAAAGATAATTACGCAAAATTGAGTTTCCTAACCTCGTTCATATATAAGGATTGTTCGATGTCCAACAATGGCTCGTCACCGCTGGTGCTTTGGTATAACCAACTCGGCATGAATGATGTAGACAGAGTTGGAGGCAAAAATGCCTCCCTGGGTGAAATGATTACTAACCTTTCAGGTATGGGTGTTTCCGTACCGAATGGTTTTGCAACGACCGCCGATGCGTTTAACCTGTTTCTGGAGCAAAGCGGTGTAAACCAGCGCATTTATGAACTGCTGGATAAAACGGATATCGACGATGTCACCGAGCTTGCCAAAGCCGGGGCGCAGATCCGCCAGTGGATTATCGACACTCCTTTCCAGCCTGAGCTGGAAAATGCCGTCCGTGATGCCTACGCGCAGCTTTCCGCGGACGATGCCCATGCCTCTTTTGCCGTGCGCTCCTCCGCCACCGCAGAAGATATGCCTGATGCTTCATTTGCCGGTCAGCAGGAAACGTTCCTCAACGTCCAGGGCTTTGATGCCGTGCTGGTGGCCATCAAGCACGTCTTTGCTTCGCTGTTTAACGACCGTGCAATTTCTTACCGTGTGCACCAGGGTTATGACCACCGCGGCGTAGCGCTTTCTGCTGGCGTTCAGCGGATGGTGCGATCCGACCTGGCCTCTTCGGGCGTCATGTTCTCTATCGACACAGAATCTGGCTTCGATCAGGTGGTGTTTATCACCTCCGCATGGGGCCTGGGCGAAATGGTGGTGCAGGGTGCCGTTAACCCGGATGAATTCTATGTGCACAAACCGACCCTGGCGGCTAACCGTCCGGCTATCGTACGTCGCACCATGGGTTCGAAAAAAATCCGCATGATCTACGCGCCGACTCAGGAACACGGCAAACAGGTGACGATCGAAGATGTGCCGCAGGAACAGCGCGATATTTTCTCACTGACGAACGAGGAAGTGCAGGAACTGGCGAAGCAGGCGGTGCAAATCGAGAAGCACTACGGTCGTCCGATGGACATCGAATGGGCGAAAGACGGTCACACCGGCAAGCTGTTTATTGTGCAGGCGCGTCCGGAAACCGTTCGTTCTCGCGGCCAGGTGATGGAGCGTTATACGCTGCATGCGCAGGGCAAAATCATTGCTGAAGGCCGTGCTATCGGCCACCGCATCGGTGCGGGTCCGGTAAAAGTCATTCATGACATCAGCGAAATGAACCGCATTGAACCTGGTGACGTGCTGGTTACTGACATGACCGACCCGGACTGGGAACCGATCATGAAAAAAGCGGCGGCGATTGTCACCAACCGTGGTGGTCGTACCTGTCACGCGGCAATCATCGCCCGTGAACTGGGGATCCCGGCGGTAGTAGGCTGTGGTGATGCAACCGAACGCATCACCGAAGGCGAGAATGTGACCGTCTCCTGTGCCGAAGGTGACACCGGCTACGTGTATGCCGATATGCTCGACTTTAGCGTTAAGAGTTCCAGCGTCGAAACGATGCCGGACCTGCCGTTGAAGGTGATGATGAACGTCGGTAACCCGGACCGCGCATTCGACTTCGCTTGCCTGCCAAACGAAGGTGTCGGGCTGGCGCGTCTGGAATTTATCATCAACCGCATGATTGGCGTGCATCCTCGCGCGCTGCTGGAATTTGATGACCAGACGCCGGAACTGCAAAACGAAATCCGCGGAATGATGAAAGGTTTTGATTCGCCGCGTGAATTCTACGTCGGTCGTCTGACCGAAGGGATCGCGACGCTGGGTGCGGCGTTCTATCCAAAACGCGTCATTGTGCGGATGTCAGACTTTAAGTCCAACGAGTATGCCAACCTTGTCGGCGGCGAGCGTTACGAGCCGCATGAAGAAAACCCGATGCTGGGCTTCCGCGGGGCAGGCCGTTACGTGGCAGACAGCTTCCGCGACTGCTTCGCACTCGAATGTGACGCGGTGAAACGTGTGCGCAACGAGATGGGACTGACTAACGTTGAAGTGATGGTGCCGTTTGTGCGTACCGTGGCGCAGGCCAAGGCAGTGGTGGAAGAGCTGGCTCGTCAGGGTCTGAAGCGCGGTGAAAACGGGCTGAAGATTATCATGATGTGTGAGATCCCATCCAACGCCTTGTTGGCTGAGCAGTTCCTTGAGTACTTCGACGGTTTCTCTATCGGCTCGAACGACATGACGCAGCTGGCGCTGGGTCTGGACCGTGATTCCGGCGTGGTGTCTGAACTGTTTGATGAGCGTAACGACGCGGTGAAAGCGCTGCTGTCGATGGCGATTCGCGCGGCCAAGAAACAGGGTAAATACGTGGGTATTTGCGGTCAGGGCCCCTCTGACCACGAAGACTTCGCGGCCTGGCTGATGGAAGAGGGGATCGACAGTCTGTCGCTGAACCCGGACACCGTCGTACAGACCTGGCTGAGCCTGGCGGAACTGAACAAGTAATACCTTGCCGGATGGCGGCGTAAATGCCTTATCGGCCTACGGTCAGCATTATTCGTAGGCCGAATAAGGCGCGAGAGCGTCGCCATCCGGCATTCATACCTTGCTCAGGCGCTGAATAATATCCTGACGAAGTTGATACTTCTGAATTTTACCGGCGGCGGTGCGTGGTAATTTATCGACAATCACCAGATGTTCTGGATATTTGTATTTTGCTACCCGCTTGCGGCTAAAGAAGGCCACCACCGATTCCAGCGACAGCGAGTGATGTGGCGGTTTAAGTACCACGTAAGCGCACGACCTTTCCCCTAAACGCTCGTCCGGCATCGCCACCACGCAGGCATCGTGAATACGCGGATGCTGCAATAAAATGTCCTCGACCTCACGGCTGCTGATATTTTCGCCACCGCGCACGATAATATCTTTCTTACGTCCGGTAATCTTAATGTAGCCCGCCTCGTCCATGCGGCATAAGTCACCGCTGTAGTACCAGCCGTCTTGATCCAGTGCTCTGGCAGTCATTTCGGGTTCATCAAGGTAGCCCATAAACACGTTCGGCCCGCGCGAGGCTTCTTCGCCCTCCACGCCAGGTGGCAGCGTATTACGTGCCTCGTCAACCACTTTAATTTCAACGCCCGCAGCGGCGTAGCCGTCGGTATTCATCATGTGGGAAAGCGAATCATCGAGATTCACCACTGCATGCGGTGAGCTTTCGGTCGAGCCGTAAACACTTAACAACTTAATGCCGCGCTGCTGACACTCGCGGGCAATTTTCTGCGGAATGGTGGTGCCCCCGCATAAGAAAAAGCGTAACGATGAGAGGTCGTAAGGCCGTTTTTCCACGCAGCACAGCATGTCATAGACGAAGGGCGTGGCGCCGAGGACGCAGGTACAGCGCTGTTGCTCCAGCAGTTCAAGACAGGCTGTTGGGGTAAAAATATCCAGCAGCACGCTGCGTGCGCCGATTAAAAAGGGGGCCGTGACGCCGTGCAGAAAACCGGTGGCGTGCCCCAGCGGTGCAGGCATTAAAAAAACATCCTGCCAGTTGAGGTTAAGGCGGGCGCAGTAGGCGCGCTCGCTGGCGAGAATATTGTTATGGGTTAGCATTACTCCTTTTGGCATACCCTCTGTGCCGGAAGTGAACAGCACGGCGGCTAACGCGTCGGCGTGCACGCTAACGGTGTGGGTTAACGGGGGGGAGGTCAGAAGCTGGCTTAGCGCCAGCGAAGCAGTTGCCGGGGCCAGTTTATCCACGGCAATAATTTGTTGCAGGTGCGGCAACTGATTCTGTAAGGGCAGGATCAGATCCACCGGGCGAGTCTGTTTAAACAGGGTTGGCGCAAAGAAGAGCTTCGCCTTGCATTTGTTTAGCACCCATACCAACTCTGCTTCGCGCCAGGCAGGCAGTAGCGGTACGGAAACGGCACCGGTTTTCAGGCAAGCCAGATAAATCACGGTAAATTCACACCAGCCCGGCAACTGGAAGGCCACACGATCGCTGGGTTGAATGCCGCTGGCTAAAAACCAGGTGGCCAGGCTGCTGGCGGCGCGGTCGAGTGCGGCGTAGGTGTATGCATCGCCGTGATTATCGACCACGGCAATTTTATCCGGTACGGCCCGGGCGGTCTGGCTCCAGTAATCGCCCAGTGAGGCATCACCCCACAGTCCTTGCTGTCGCCAGGCATGACGACGCTCGGCGTTAAACGTTAATCTGACACTCATTGCTTTGTCCCTGGATGATTGCGGCATACGTCTTGCCGGACGGCGACTGGGCCTTATCCGGCCTGCACTGGCAATATCCGTTATCCATAACGAAAATCGATGCCAAAAGTGCCGAGCGGGTACGTCCATTGTTCAAGTATTGTTTCGCCGCACAGCACCCGACAGGTTCCGCACTCCAGACATCCGGCGGAATCAAAATGGATATTTCCGGCCTCGTCCTGCTTGTACAGCCCGGCGGGGCAGGCATAGAGCAGTTTGCGAAACTCGTTCAGATCCGGGTGGGTGGCCAGAATAATGTGTGGATGTCCTTCATCAACGTTGAATTTATTGACGCCCAGCTTGACGTCAACGTTCACGGTGTTGTTCTGGTTCATAACGCGGTCGCTCCCTTAATGCCGTCTTTCAGTAAGTTCATTAACCCAATGCGTTTTACATGGGGCATGATCCTTTTGCGCATTGGGGGCGTCGGACGTCCGTCAACGGTGAATATTTCGCTCATAATATCCGCCACCATGCGCGGGTACTGGGTGAACAGACGTGGGTTTTCCATCAGTGCCGGGATCTTGCGAAAATGCTGTAACTCATGCATGACGCAACCCTGCTCGAGGGAGCGCTTGTATTCCATCAAGCTGTTGGCGGAGAAATCCTGGCGTTCTTTCGCTGCGATAGCCGTTTTCGCCGCCGCCTCTGCGGAGGCAATGGCCAAATCCATGCCGCGGATCGTATACCCCAGATTCAGGCAGAAGCCGGCGGCATCGCCGACGATCATCACACCGTCATCGACCAGTTTAGGCACCATAGCCAGGCCGCCTTCTGGCACCATATGCGCCGAATATTCCAGCAGTTCACCCCCGGCAATCAGCGGACGAATGGTTGGATGCTGCTTAAAGTCTTCCAGCATTTGTGGAACGCTCTTCGTTGCGTGGGCGATATCGCCCAGCCCACAAACCAGGCCCAGAGAAATTGAATCCTGATTGGTGTACAGAAAACCACCGCCCATCAAGCCGTTTGACGGGGAACCGGCAAACAGCCAGGCTGCGCCGTCGTTGCCCGAAAGATTGAAACGGTCAGCAATGACCGCGGGCGGCAAGCCAATCAACTCTTTAACGCCGACGGCGTAGTGGTGTGCTGAAGCGGGCGGGACCATGCCGAGCGAGCGACCGAGTAGGGAGTTGACGCCGTCAGCGAGGATGACGATGTTAGCCTCCAGAATATCGTCACCGGCCTGCACGCCCGTAACCTTATTACCTTCGCGGAGTAATGCATCGACGCGTACGCCTGGAATAAACTGCGCGCCGGCCTGTTCGGCTTTATCCATTAGCCACGGGTCAAAACGGCTGCGTAAAACCGTGTACGAATCCTGCGTTGCGGCCGTGTTTTTTTCACCATGAAAATCGAGCGTGACGGCGCTTTCTTCGGTTAGAAAAGAGATTTTTTCGCGCGTCACTTTGCGTTCGACAGGCGCTTCCTCGGCAAATCCTGGCATGATGCTTTCAAGGCTGTGTGCATAGAGACGCCCGCCGGTCATGTTCTTACTGCCCGCACTGTTTCCGCGCTCGATGACCAGTACGTCCAGTCCGGCTTTTGCCATTACGTAGCCAGCGACCGCTCCCGCCACGCCAGCACCAACCACAATGGCATCAAATTTTTCATCTGACATGCTTATGCTCCCTTCCCGCCGCGAGCGCAGCGGGAGATGTGGATTAAATGAGGGGGGTTAGCGGCTTAACTGTTCGATCAGGGCCGGCACAACTTTGTAGATATCGCCCACCAGGCCGTAATCGGCATAATTAAAGATCGGCGCTTTTTTATCTTTGTTGATGGCGACGATGACTTTTGCACCATTACCGCCGACCATATGCTGGATTTGTCCGGAGATGCCCAGCGTCAGGTACAGGTCAGATTTCAGCAACACGCCGGAAACGCCAATGTAGCGTTCGCGCTCCATCCAGTTTTCGCCTTCAGCAATCGGACGGGAACAACCGACCTCTGCGCCCAGCACGGCCGCCAGTTTATGTACCATCTCCAGATCGGCTTGTGCCACCAGACCGCGGCCGACGCCCACCACGCGTTTGGCTTTGCTGAGATCCACGCTGCTCAGGGGTTTGGCGCGACGCTCCTGACACATAATTTCATGGCGAGGGGGGATGTACGGCGCAGCGGTAACAGGGCAGGTGTGTGCCGGGTTGGCCTCGCTCGACTCCAGTACGCCGGATGCAAGCGTGATTATGGCCAGCGCGCTATTGAGTTTTTCTTTACCGAATGCCAGACCGCCATACATGCGGTGTTCAACGAACAGTGCGCCAGCATCAAGACTTACCGAGGTGGCGTCATTCACCATCGCCGCATTGAGTTGAATGCTCAGACGCGCGCCAAGGGATTTCGCGCGCTTGGTGGCGGGCATCAGCAGTAAACCGTTGTGATCTTGCAGCAGCGAAGTGAAGGTTTCGGCATAGTTTTCAATGCGCTGTAAGCCGGAAGATTGCTCAAGCACGATAATGCTATCGGCCCCCAGCGGCAGAACCTGATTTGCCTGCTCGCTACCTTGCACAATGATATGGACCTGTTCACCCCATTGACGCGCGCCGGTCATTAATTCTGCGTAGCGTTCAGCGTTATCGCTAAATACCCAGACGTTGGCTAATTTACTCATAATGTTTTCTCTCCGTTGGGCTTAATTCAGGGCTTTTTTCAGGTGGTCGGCCAGTTCAGCAATGGCGTCCGCTGAATCATTTTCCAGAATGATGCGTTTACGCTCGGTTTGTGGTGGAACCGTTATTGCCACCAGTTCCGCTAACGGTGGCACAGGCGTCCAGCCAATATCGCTGGCCTGCCAGGGGGTGATGGCTTTTTTCCCGGCGCCAAGAATGGCTTTCATTGACGGAATGCGCGGCGTGTTGATATCTGACGTGACGCAAAGCACGGCGGGGAGCGGGAGTTCAAGCACTTCGATCTCGTTCTCAAGCGTGCGCTCGACCAGAATCCGCTCACCGTGACGTTCAATCTTGCTCACCGCGTTGACGACGGGCAACTGCAGGAGTTCGCCTACCAGCAAGCCCACCTGCTGTGCATAGATATCGCCCGACCCTTCGCCGAATAACATCAGGTCACATTCGATTTTTGTTGCGGCGCAGGCCAGCGCCTGGGCGGTATCTCTGGGCAGTGCATGTTCCAGTTGCGCATCCTGGACCATAAACAGGCTGTCCGGCCCGCGGGACAAGACGTCTTTACGCACTTTGGAGTTTTGCAACAGCGAGCCGCCAACCGTTAAGGCGACGATCTCGTCACCTTCTGCAGCCAGTTGCGCTGCGGCTTCGATGGCGTTTAAGTCAAATTGGCTGATTTTGGCTTCGGCTCTGTCGAAATTAAGCGAACGCTCAGGGGTAACGACAATGTCCTGTTCTTCAGGGACCAACTTAAAGCAGGTGACTATTTTCATGGCATCTCCGGTGAATCATGTTCAGATGATGACGGGGAGCGTCATTATCGGCAGTAGGGAAAGTTGACTGAAATTAGTGTGCGGCAGGTGAGGGGCATTTTCGACGGGACAATCTGTTTTCGTTTCCAACAATCTTGCAAAAAAAAGTGTCGACCGGACGCTTTACTGATAAGCGCTGATTAAACGTCATGGGGGGCGGCAATAAACAGAAAAAACGTGCAGGATGTGAAAATTGCGAAATGCATCATGTTTTTAATCAATATATGATTATTTATGTTTCTGTTATGTGAATAATTGACGGCTAAATAATAACATTTATGCTTTTTATTAATTTTAAAACGTTAATAAGCTGTGCGGATAATGCCTGTTGACTATGCGTACCATCTTGCAGGAGGCCCCAATAATTTTGTTTCTTCAGGGTGAAATAACGTTGTATAACATGCTCAGTCCCTTTATTTCATCGCTATTATTCATCCAAAATTATCCGGTCTTAAGGTGGAGGTTGTCATGTATCAACGATGTTTTGATAATGCCATGGAAACCCTTTTTGAGCAGGGGAAAACCCCTGTGTTTTCACGCTTCGTCATCAGCGACGATCCGAACTGGGAGTCAGGCCACCATGTCCATGACAATGAAACCGAGCTCATTTATGTCAAAAAAGGTGTCGCCAGGTTCATTATCGACTCGTCACTGTATGTTGCCCACGCCGGCGATATTGTGGTGATAGAGCAAGGCAGGCTGCATGCGGTCGCGTCTGACAGCAGCGCACCGGCTACCACCTACACTTGCGCACTGGCAGGATTCCGCTTTAACGGCTGGCAGGATAACCAACTGCTGCAGGCGCATTCGTGCCCGGTTATCAGCGTCGGACAGGGAAAGGAGGTGATTAAAAGTATTTTTAATGAACTGAGTATTATGCTGCCACGAAGCAAAAATAACCCGACCTCGACGGCTTACGCAGCTTTCGCCTATGCGTTAACCGTGCTGTATTATGAAAATTTCAAAAATGCGTACCGTTCGGAGCAGGGATATATTAAAAAAGATATCTTAATTAAAGATGTGCTGGTGTATTTAAATAACAACTTTCGGGAAAAAATTACACTTGAAAAGTTGTCAAAAAAATTTCGCGCCAGCGTTAGTTACATTTGTCATGAATTTACTAAAGAGTATCGGATCTCACCGATTAATTATGTTATTCAGCGGCGAATGACGGAGGCTAAATTTTCTCTGACCAATACCGAATCATCACTGGCAGAAATTTCGTGGCGAGTGGGATATGAAAATGTCGATCACTTTGCCAAACTCTTTCAGCGCCACGTAGGCTGCTCGCCCAGCGAGTATCGCAAGCAATTTAAAAACAATCTGCTTGAGCAGGAATGCCTGATGCCGGAGATCTAATTAGCGGTTTTCTGCGTGCCCGGTAAGTTTGACGCCTACCGGGCCATTAACGCTTACTTGTTCTGGTAATCTTTCAGGATCTGACGGCCCGCAACGTAAATCATGATTTCATCCGTGCCGCCGCCAATGCGCTCACAGCGTACGTCGCGCCAGAAGCGGGACACGCGAGCCTCATCGGTATACCCCAGTCCTCCCATAATTTGAATCGCGTCGTCAATCACTTCCATCGCCGTACGCGCGCAGTACAGTTTTGCCAGCGCAGTGCTGGTCCTCAGTGATTGCTTCTGATCGGCCTGCCAGGCGACCTTCAACACCATATTGCGCATGTTTTCGATTTTAACCGCCATTAACGCCAGTTTTTCCTGGATCATCTGGTTGTGGCCGATCGGCTTGCCGAAGGCAATTCGTTGATTAGCATAACGCGCGGCATCTTCGAAGGCACACTCGGCAAAGCCGGTACTGCGTGCGGCGTTGATCAGCCGCTCCATTTCGAAGTTGTACATTACGTTAAGGAAGCCCATGCCTTCTTCGCCAACCCTATCGCTTTCGTCAACTTCAACGTCGTCGAGGTAGACTTCGCAGGTGCTTAACATGTGCCAGCCGATCTTGTGCAACGGGCTCACCTTAATACCCGGTTTACTGGAATCGACCCACCACAGCGTAAAGGCTTTCTTCGGATCTTTTGGCTCCGGGTCGCGGGCCAGTACCAGCATGTACGGGTACTCTTTAGCACCGGTAATGAACGTTTTTTGCCCGTTGAGATACACTTTGCCGTTTTTTCGCGTGTAGCTGGTGGTGGCACTGTTGTTGTCAGATCCGGCACCCGGTTCGGTTAACGCCAGCGCATATGCGGGATCACCGGTTTCCATGGTGCTTTCCGCCGTTTTGCGTAACTGCTCGGCGGAACCAAAACGGAGCATGCTGTGAATACACTGCCCGTTAGTGATTAAAAATGCCGGGGCGCCGCATTTTGACACTTCCATCAGCGCCAGCATTTGGGTGACATAATCTGCCGGTATGCCGCCGAACTCTTCCGGCACGCCCAGCATCGAAATACCGTTATCCGCAAGGGCGCGCATAAACTCTTTTGGGTAGGTGGCGGTCTGATCGCAAGTGCGGAAATATTCTTCCGGAAAATGGCTGGTGATCAGTTCGCGAATGCTGGCAAGCAGCAGCTCTTGTTCTTCAGTTAACGAAAAGTCCATTAGGGTACTCCTTTTAATTGGCTGCGTCGGGCAAGACAAAACCCATGGGGGTATTGATAAATAATCTTTCGTCCATCAGTTTTAACTCAGGAGAAATAACCGGGGCGAAATCCATTTTGTCCAGAATATCGTCTTGCAAAGAAACACCGGGGGCAATTTCTACCAAATGGAGACCATCCTCTTTTAAGGTAAAGACGGCACGTTCGGTGATGTAACGCACCTCTAATCCGCGTTCGAGAGCAATTTTTCCACTGAAGGTTATTTCAGGTAATTCACTGACGAATTTTTTCACCCGACCTTCCTGGACAATATTCAGCTTGCCGTCGGCGACGTCTGTTTTCAGACTTCCGGCAGTGAGTGTGCCGCAGAAAATAATTTTCTTGGAAGTGGCGCTAATATCGATAAATCCACCGGTGCCCATAATCTTGCCATTGAATTTATGTACGCCGACGTTGCCGTGGCTGTCCACTTCAGCAAAACTCAAATAGCACACATCCAGACCGCCGCCGTGGTAGAAATCGAACTGGGTGGTCATATCCATAATGGCACGGGTGTTAACGTTGGCACCGAAGGCAATGCCTTGCGAGGTTATCCCTCCCACTGGGCCGGTTTCGACCGTCAGAATAAAGTCGTCGGCGCAGCCTTCTTCACGAGCAACCAGACCAATACCGTCAGCGATACCGACCCCAACGTTACCCACCGCGCCTTTGCGCATTTCGAACAGGGCGCGCCTGGCCACCAGTTTGCGCTGGTTGAGCGGCAGGGCGATTTGCTGGCTGTCATCAAGGACAAAGTCGCCGGAAATAAAACGGTTAACCGGCGCCCCGCCGTACAGTTGGGTCTGATCAGGGTCAACCACCACGATGTCCACCAGATAGCCCGGGATCCGCACCGCTTTGGGGTGTAAGGTGGCTTTCTTGACCATTTTTTGTACCTGCATCATGACGATGCCGCCGTGGTTATGCACGGCCTGGGCAATCACCAGCGCATCGAGGTACATCACCTCATCCTCAAAAGTGGCGTAGCCTTCGCTGTCACAGGTGGTAGCGCGAATGAAGGCGATGGTGGGCGCGATGGCCTTGTAGTAGAGGTACTCCTTGTTGTCTATCTCCACCAGTTTGATCAGATCGTCGGTGGTTACGTCATTGAGCTTGCCGCCCTGTTGGCGAGGGTCGACAAACGTGCCGATCCCAATATCACTCAGAATACCCGGCTGGTGGGCTGCGGCTGCACGCAGCGTTTGCGTCAATACGCCCTGAGGATAGTTATAGGCGGCGATTTTATTTTGTTCAGCTAAATCGGAAATGCGCGGTGATTGCCCCCAATGTCCGCATAGCGCCCATTTGACCAATCCTTCTTGTGCCAACGGGCTAATACCCCGGTCGGCGCGATCGCCCAATCCCGTCGGACTAATTAGCGATAAATTACGCGGAGTTTGGCAGGTTTTATATTTTTCGGCCAGTGCGCTAATTAATGTGGTGGCCTCCAGAATACCGCCGCCGGCGCCTAATACGCAGAGCGTGGCTTCATCAGGAATATAATCAACTGCATCCGCTGCCGATAATACCGGCACCCGACCGTTAATACGTTCAGGTCTGTTAAGTTTCATATAAACTCCAGGTTACAGGCGTGAGGCTGCCTATCGTTTTATTCGATAAAAGAAATTTATTTATTTTAAAAATAACTAACCGTCTGCCCGATATTCAAAATAATATGAATAACAGGGCAGGGGAGGGTATTTAAAACAGTACAGAAATATTCTGTTATTAAGCCTGATGTAAAATGGTCAGTACGCTGCGCAAATCGGAAACCGAGATCTGCCCGGGCGCTGAGGCTTTTTTCACCGCACCAAAGGTCGCCGCAGAACCAAAAACTTCACCCGCCAGTCGCGAAATTACGCCGGTTTTGGCCATCGACATAGTAATGATTGGGCGGTCGGCGTAGTGCTCCTGCATCTCAAGCGTAGCGCTAAGCAGCGTCAGGACATCCGTCTTGTTTTGTGGCATCAGCGCAATTTTCGGGATATCTGCGCCCAGTTCCTGCATTTTACGCAGCCGCTGGATAATCTCTTCTGCTGCCGGTGTTTTGTGGAAATCATGATTCGACATAATCACCAAGACCTGCTTCGCGTGCGCATGCTCGACGGTGGCTTTGACCTGTTCATCGCCGGTGAACAGTTCCAGATCGATCATATCCACCAGCCCGCTATCCACCGCCGCACGGTTAAGCGCAATATAGTCTGCAACAGACAGCGCCTGTTCACCGCCTTCTTTGGCGCTGCGGAAGGTGAAAAGTAGCGGCTTATCGCTCATCACGTCGCGGATCGTGCGGGCCGCTTCCAGCACCGCGTCAATGGAAGAGACATCGGCAAAATGGTCAACACGCCATTCCAGGATGTCGAAGTCCGCGTCGCGGTAGGCCAGCGCTTCGGTTTTTACCGTGGCGATGTCTTTACCCATTAACGAAACAATGATCTTCGGCGCACCCTCGCCAATCACGAGGTTTCTTACGGTTACGGTTTTCATTGATTACCCTTTAAAAATTCACAGATTGTTGCCCGTCAGGCGGCAAACCCCATAACCTGCTTAACGTATTCCAGCGGGAAATCTTTCCCGGTCCACAATTTGAACTGCTCAGCACCTTGCCATAACAACATGCCGTAACCATCAATGGTTTTGCAACCGGCACGCTGCGCCTGCTGCAGTAACTTGGTCATATGCGGATTGTAGACGCATTCGGTTACCAGCAGATCCGGGCGTAACAGCGATTCATCGCTAACAATGGATTCGTTTTCCAGTGGTTTCATGCCGACTTTTGTGCCGTTGGTCAAAATGTCTGCGCTGGCCAGAGCCTCGGCGAAGGCCTGTTGGTCTGCCAGATCGATAACGGTCACCACACAGTCGGTGTTTTCATTCACGCGTTTGGCGAACTCAAGCGCTTTGCTAAAGAAATCATCCTGACGGTTAAACAGTTTAATCTCTTTAATGCCCTCAATGGCGGCCTGTGCGCCGATCGCGGTCGATGCACCGCCCGCGCCCAACAGTACCATGGTTTTGCCTTTTATATCGAAGCCGCTTTCCTTAATGGCGCGAATATGGCCGGTGCCGTCGGTGTTGTAGCCACGAAGATAGCCATTGTCATTGACGATGGTATTGATGGCACCGACCAGTTTAGCGGCCGTGGTTAATTCATCGACATATTCGCACGCCAGCTGTTTATTGGGCATCGAGACGCCGGTACCGCGCATCTTTAACGCTTTCAACCCTTCAATGGCACCCGCAAAGGTTGTGTTATCGACTTCAAATGCCATATAGGTAAACGGCAGTCCGGCTTTTTCCAGCGCCTTATTTTGCATTTCTGGCGACAGGCTGTGTCTGATGGGGTAGGCCATCAGGCCAATCAGTTCATATTTTGCAGTAACATCCATTTTTAACTCCTTGTGAACTCTTTATTGAAAATAACGTTCGCCCAACCGCACATCGTTTTTGGGTATATCAAATACGCGGTAGTAACGGATAAAGACGATAATGGCCGTGATAAATGCCAGCAGGGCAAAGACCAGATCGAGCAAAATAATGTATTGCAGGCCGATGTTAGACAGGTATCCGGTGATCAGCGGGATAATGAAGTTAGCAACGCCGCCCATCATCATATAAACGCTGGTGACTTTGGCTTTGCTCTTCGGGAAGAACTCCGACATCACCGAGACGCCCAGTTGTAAAATACCGCCAGCGGCAGAGAACCCGATGAGAAATGAGCCTGCGTTACAAACCAGCGGCGAGGGGTACAAATAGATAACCGCTGCTGTAATCGTTGCCAGCCCGGCGTTAAAGACGTTGGCCCAGATCGGACGGACTAATTTCTTCAGCAGTGCAGCAAAAATAAACACGCAGACCAGGGAACCCATACTGTAGTAAGAGATGGTTTTCAGCGCGTCGGCTTCGGCCATCCCGGCAAAAGCCATGGCGTATTTCGGCATCCACACCACGATGACGTAAAAGGTTGAAAATGCGGCCACGCCGAACATCACTGATGCCACACCTTCCAGCCACACCAGCGGCTTACTGTTCATCTGCGGCAGATCTTTCGCCACGCCTGCGTCCACCACTTGGCTGGGGAAGCGACTCTTGAGCAGCATTAAGGTAATCACCACGAACAGGATGCCCGGGACAATGACGGCATAGCCGTACCAGATATGATTCAATAACATGGTGCTGACAACGAGCGGGTAGATCATCTGCCCAAAAGACACCATCGCCTTCACCAGAATAACCGCCGAACCGGACGCTTTGGGGAAGCACTCCATTAACGCCGGATAGCCACCGGTATCCAGCGCGGAGTTGGCGACGCCCACACAAACCGCCAGAATAAAAGCAATCATCAGATTTGGGCTGGCGGGAATACCGAAGAAGAACAGCATATAAAGAATGACGCCTAACAGGATAATGGCCCGACGACCAAATTTATCGGAGAGTACGCCAAAGAATAAAATACTGACCAGACGGCCCAATCCGATACCGGAAATTAAATAGGCAATCCCCGCATTGTCGGTGGAAAACTTCTCTGCCAGGGAAGTCATGTTTTGTGCCAGCGTAATGACACTAATGCCATGCAGGAAATAACTGAGATAAATACAGGTTATTGCCAGAAGAAATGGCGTATTAAAAGCCTTGCTCTGAGACATTTCGCATAACTCCTTGCAGATTTTAATAGGGTTCATTTTCATCGTGATAATATTGATTGCGATGATGATGTCATTACTATACCGAGTGACGGATGCTGTACCTACATAGCATGACGCTTAAGTGACCAGGTATATTGCATAGCAAAGTGTGAAATTAATTCTTCCTGTTGCCGTTTTGCTGTTGTTTTAAATAGTCCGCAAATTATTTTGCAGACGGGGGGAACAATATTGCATCCGTGCTATTCGGCGAGTGGCGCCATTTTTAATGGATACTTTGTCGCCATGCGGCTGCGATAACCAATGAACAGTGCCAGCAAGAAGCCGATGGCAGCCATGCCGGTATCAAACCACATGATATGGGCAATGCTGGATTGTGAGAGTTTTGCCGTAATCAAGGGAATGGTGAAAGTGGCAATACTGCCCGCACTGTAATAGATCCCGGTGGCTTTACCCTTGGCATGCGGGAAGCGCGCCGCCATCAGCGTTAGCCCGATTTGCACCACGCCGCCAGCAGATGAAAAACCGATGACAAAAGCAAACGCGATCACCACCGTTGGTGTAGGGTGCAGGCAGACCGCCAGCAGAGCAATAAACGAGATGAAGGTGTAAAGCATTAACAGCGTCGGTGCGCGTTCGGCCTTCCTCGCCAGCGGGGCGGTGATCAGCACGCACAGTAGCGAACCGCACGTGTAAACGCTCAACAGCTTGATGGATAACGTATAGGACATGCCAGCGACAAACTGACCGTACTGAGCCAGCCACTGGCTCACCAGGTAAAAGGTGGCCATTGAGATGTAGCCGTACAGGGTGTAGCTGCCAAGATCGATCAGGGAACAACGATGCGTAGCCATCGTTGTTTCGGGTGCTTCCTTGACGGTGGGTTGGCGTCCCGGATGCGCAGGAAATCGGCAGCGAAATAAAAATATGCCGTTGGAAATCATGATGCCTGCCGCCAGCAGGAAGGACCAGCCAAACCAACATTCACCCCACACCAACAGACTGATGAACATCGGCAACAGGAACTGGCCGCTGGAGACAAAGGCTTTAATCAGAATATTCGCGGTGCTGGGTGTGCGGGGAAATGCCTCCATCAGGCTGGGGTAAGTTCCCGCATCGAGAAAACTGTTCGCCATCCCGGCTAAAAAACCAAACGCGTAGGCAATGTAAATATTGTGCGTATTGATAATACCCACGAAGAAACAGAGATAGCAGGTCATGCCGAGCAGGATAAACGGCCTGCGCCCATAGCGATCGGAGAGTAAACCCGCCAGTAATAAGACGCTTAATCGACCAATGCCGAGAGAAGAAATGACAATCGACACGCCTGCCGCATTGGTTTGCCACTGTTGTTCCAGTGAGGACATATTGAGGCTCATCAAAATGACCCCCATACCGTGTACCAGATAATTAAGGTACAGCCCTATCGCAGTGGAGAAATAGGTATTTTTCATAATGTGTTACTCAGCGAAGAGGCTAAAGGGTGTGGCGTCGCGGTTTCCTAGCACAAACGCTCGAGGTCATGGGCAAAAAGTTCAACTGCCGTCGATTGATAAATTTTCCAGTCGAGGAAATTATCGTTGTGATACACCGCCTGAAAAGACATCAGGTCGGGGAAAAAACGCATCGTATTATTACCAATACGATTGTTGATTTTTTCGATGATGGCATTAATTCGCAATTTGCGCTTTGCTTTCATTTCTGCACAGCGCTGCACAATGATCTCTGGTATATCACGATCACCATTTTCCCATTGTTGCCAGGCGGTAACATTGCCATCACCTGCAATATAAATCGCACTTTCTTCAATCGATAGCGCAAAAAGGTGGCGGAATGCCTGCAATTCGAATGCGTTCATCATGTCATCACTTAATAAAAACGGTGGAGTAGTAATAACATTACTGCGAATATTTCAACTTGAAGAGAGTCACAGTATCTTGTGCAATATTATTTGTTATTAATCTGTGAATACGACGGGGATTGACCTTTCAGGTCGCGAGTAAATCACCCCTTGCGGCCGATCACATTAACTAAATAACATAATTCCACTGGCTATTTCCGCAATTGTTCACATTGTCGCGCCTCTCGATACTTGTCAGAGCAATGGTTGATGGAGAGAGGGGAGTTACAATGATGAGTATTTACAAGGATGCAAAACGGTCGGTGCACGAACGCGTGGCTGATTTGCTGGCGCGCATGACACCTGAAGATAAGTTCGCGCAAATGCATGCTTACTGGTTGGTGCTATCTGAAAAGGGCGACCACCGGGAACGCAGCGACATGAGTGACGAGTTTGCCGGTGTGAGCGGTCAGGCGGCACTCACCGAGCGACTGAGAATGGGTGTTGGACAGATTACGCGCCCGCTGGGTACCCATATCGTTGAGGCAAAAACGGGCGTGCGGGCGGCGAATCGTTTACAAAAGATGTTAGTGGAAGAGACGCGACTGGGCATTCCCGCGCTGTTTCATGAGGAGTGCCTGGTGGGGTTGTTATGTAAAGATGCCACCCTGTTTCCCTCGTCGCTGAACTACGGTTCAACCTGGGATCCTGAACTGGTCAAGCGTGCCGCCAGGCAGATTGGCCTGGAGGCGCGTTCAACCGGATGCCGCCAGGGGCTGGCACCGGTGCTGGATGTCTCACGCGATGTCCGCTGGGGTAGGACGGAAGAAACCTTTGGTGAAGATCCATGGCTAGTGGGGGTGATGGCCTGTGCCTATGTGCAGGGCTTACAGGGCGAAAAACGCGATGTGCTGGCGACGCTGAAGCATTATGTCGGGCATTCGTTCAGCGAAGGTGCGCGCAACCATGCGCCGGTGCATCTGGGATTCTGTGAGCTTAACGATACCTTCCTGCTGCCGTTCGAGATGGCAGTTAAATTAGCCAATGCCGGATCGGTAATGCCTGCCTATCATGATATTGATAACCAGCCGGGGCACAGTGACAATTATCTGTTAACCACCGTTTTGCGCGAGCAATGGGGATTTGATGGGATTATTGTGGCGGATTACGGTGGTGTGAGTTTGCTGCATCAGCATCATGGCGTGTCGCATGATGCTGCGCAATCTGCAGCGCTGGCCTTTAATGCCGGGTTGGACGTTGAGTTGCCGAAAGACGACTGCGCCCGCCATTTAGCTACGGCGGTTGAGCGTCGACTGATGACCATGACCAAAGTCGATGAGATTGTCTCCCGCATCCTGACGGAGAAATTCCGTCTTGGCCTGTTCGAACAGCCGTATACCGATGTGTCCGCGATTGACCTACAGTCCGATGAGGCACGCAAGGCAGCGCGTGATGTTGCCACTAGCTCGATAACGCTACTGGAAAATAACGGTATTTTGCCGCTGCAGGGCAGACCGCGCGTTGCGGTGATCGGCCCCACGGCGGACGATCCGCTGGCGCTGCTCAGTGGTTACAGCTTCCCGGTACATCTGATCATCAGCGATATGGCCGACAGCGCCGTGCAGGTGACGACCCCGCTGTCCGCGCTGCGCCACTATTTGGGCGATGACCATATCGACTATGCGAAGGGCTGTCATATCATAGAGAAACGGTTGGCGGGCGCACCGGTGTTTCCCGGTGACAGCAGTGGCAAACTGATGCAGTCCTCCCCGGTCTCCACTGACCAACGTTTGATTCCTGAAGCGGTTGCCGTCGCCCGTCGCAACGATGTGGTGGTGGTCTGTGTCGGCGATCTGGCCGGACTTTTCCAGAGCGGCACGGTGGGAGAAGGCTCGGATACAGACAGCCTCACTCTGCCGGGTGTACAGCAACAACTACTGGAGGCTCTGGTGGCGACGGGTAAACCGGTTGTTGTGGTGATGACAGGCGGTAGGCCATACAACCTGCAGGGGCTGGAGGACCATGTCGCCGGGCTGTTAGGGGCCTGGGCGCCGGGTCAGGAAGGTGGCTGGGCTATTGCCGATGTGCTGACCGGACGGGCTGAGCCGCTGGGCAGGCTGGTGGTTAGCGTGCCGAAAAGCGCAGGTGCTATGCCCTATTACTACAATCACAAACTGAAAAGCGGCGGAACGCCGTTTGCGTTCCACTTTGGATCCCGCTATCCCTTCGGCTACGGCAAAGGCTGGACCGAGTTTGCCTGTGAGGAGGTAGCAGCGCTGGCGAAGGATGTCCCGGTGGAAGGCGAGATTGCTTTGCAGGTAAGGTTAAGTAACCGTGGCGAGCGCAGGGGAAGTGAAGTGGTGCAGGTGTATGTCCACGATAAAGTGGCCTCGATGGTACGCCCCGTTAAAGAGCTGAAAGCGTTTCAGCGCCTCACGCTGGAGCCCGGTGCACGCGCGACGCTGACCTTTTATGTGCCGGTGGATATGCTCAACTTCACCCGCAGGGATGGCAAACGGGTGGTTGAACCTGGCGAGTTCGACCTGATGGTCGGGAATTCATCTGCGAACATCTGGGCGAGCACGACGGTCAATGTGGTTGGTACGCTACAGATTATGCCGAAGAATTGGCAGATGATGAGCCGCTGCGTGGTGAGCTGCGAGTAAATGTTAAAAAAAAGCCCATCGTGGGAGATGGGCAAAGACTACACACAGCAATTCGTTGTTTCACTCAGGGGATTTCCATGCTTATAAATCAATGTGTTGATCTAAAGCCTTGAGACAATAGTAGGCATGTCGATTTTTCACGTCGATCAGATTCATCTCAATAGTTTAAAAACTGTAAAGAAATTGCGACACAAATGAGGGTTTTAAGGCAGGAGGCGTGGGATTGGGGCAATGAGTGCTGAAGCATCAATAAGCAGCGTTAAACAATCAGGCGGCGATGCCGCCTGATGTCAGGGTTATTTGTTGTTTTCGATTTCAGCGATTTCTTCGAGGATTTCGTCCGGATCGTTACCTGGAGCCGGGGCTTCGTTCACCCAAGCGGAGAACAGACGCCAGGATACCGCCAGGACCACTGGGCCGATAAACAAGCCAATCATGCCGAAGGCAATTAACCCGCCGATGACACCCGACAGGATGAGGATCAGAGGTAAATCGGCGCCCATACGAATCAGCATCGGGCGGATTACGTTATCCAGCGTGCCGACCACGGCACTCCAGACCAGCAGCACCGTGCCCCAGGTGGAGTCCCCCGTCCAGTACAGCCAGATAATGGCCGGGATCAGCACCGGTAGAGGACCCAACTGCACCAGGCAGGACAGGATCATCAACACCGCCAGCAGCGTGGCGTACGGCACACCCGTTACCGCCAGACCAATACCCCCGAGAACGGCCTGCACCAGTGCGGTGACGACCACACCCAATGCCACCGCGCGGATCGCTTGTGCCGCCAGCAAAATAGCAGCATCACCACGCTTAGAAGCCAGGCGACAGGCGAAGTGCCGAATCCCTAATGCCACCTGCTCGCCGCGCCAGTAGAGCAGGGCGCTGAACAGCAGCATCAGGCCACAGTGCATCATAAAGCGACCAATATGCGCGGCCTGACCAACAAACCAGGTCGTTGTGGAACCGATATAAGGACGCACTTTGGCCATAATTGCCGCGCCGCCCATATCCAGCAGGCTGTGCCATGCGCCATAAATTTTGGCGCCCACTAATGGAATACTGTTCAGCCACTCCAGGTCCGGCAACGTCATATCGCCCGCGGTTACGGCATGGATCAACGGTCCGCTGCCATCAACAATACTGTTGACCAATAGCGCGATGGGAATGATAAACAAAAGGACCAGCAGCAGGGTCATTACCAGCACGGCCAGAGAACGGCGTCCCCATAACAATTTCTGTATGCGTAGCAAGATAGGCCAGGTCGCAATGACCACGGTTCCAGCCCACGCAAAACCAAGGATAAAGGGCTGCACTATCCACAAACAGGCCACAATCAGGATGGCTAAAAACAGCACCGAGAGCAGCACTTGTGCGATATCCCTGGGCTGACGGAAATTTACCATAAATACTTTTTCACCTTTTCTGTACGTCAGGACGTTGACGCGACGTGAACGCTAAAACCCCACCCTATAATGATGAGCAATTTCAGCGGTTTTTAACAGGCAGATTCTGCCTTTAAATCTGCCGGGCGTATTAGAAAAAAATGTGATACAACAAACAAAGCAACACGCAAACGATTAAATTCACAACACAGACCGCAGGAAAGGGTCACTATAATGATTCCACAAATTTCTCAGGCACCTGGTGTCGTTCAACTGGTGCTTAATTTTTTGCAGGCGCTGGAGCAGCAAGGGTTTACGGGCGACACGGCAACGAGCTATGCCGATCGCCTGACAATGTCGACAGATAACAGCATTTATCAGCTTCTTCCTGATGCCGTGGTTTTTCCCCGTTCAACGGCGGATGTGGCGCTGATCGCCCGTCTGGCGGCAGAACCTCTCTTTTCCTCGTTGATTTTTACCCCGCGCGGCGGCGGCACGGGTACCAATGGTCAGGCGCTGAATCAGGGCATTATCGTGGATATGTCCCGTTATATGAGCCGCATTATTGAAATCAATCCGCAGGAAGGTTGGGTACGGGTCGAAGCCGGAGTGATAAAAGACCAGCTTAACCAGTATCTAAAGCCGTACGGCTATTTCTTCGCACCAGAATTGTCGACCAGTAACCGGGCAACGCTTGGCGGGATGATCAACACCGATGCGTCCGGACAGGGCTCGCTGGTATACGGTAAAACCTCCGACCACGTACTGGGCGTACGTGCGGTACTGATGGGCGGCGATATCCTTGATACGCAGCCGATGCCGGTGGAACTGGCTGAAATGCTCGGTAACACCAATACCACCATCGGGCGCATCTATAAGACCGTTTACCAGCGCTGTCGCGAAAATCGTCAGCTGATCGTGGATAAGTTTCCGAAGCTGAATCGGTTTTTAACCGGCTACGATCTGCGGCACGTCTTTAACGATGAGATGACCGAGTTTGATTTAACCCGCATCCTCACCGGTTCCGAGGGCACGCTGGCATTTATTACCGAGGCTCGCCTCGATATCACGCCATTGCCGAAAGTGCGGCGGCTGGTCAACGTCAAATATGACTCATTTGATTCCGCTTTGCGCAATGCCCCGGTAATGGTTGACGCGCGCGCGCTGTCGGTAGAAACCGTGGACTCCAGGGTGCTGAATCTGGCGCGCGAAGACATTGTCTGGCATTCGGTTAGCGAACTGATTACCGATGTACCGAATAAAGAAATGTTGGGACTGAATATCGTCGAGTTTGCCGGTGACGACGAAGCATTGATTGATGAGCAGGTCAGCGCGTTGTGTGAACGCCTGGACGGTTTAATTGCCCGTCAGGAAGCTGGCGTCATTGGCTGGCAGCTGTGTACTGAGCTGGCGGGCGTGGAGCGTATCTACGCGATGCGCAAAAAAGCCGTCGGTCTGCTGGGTAATACAAAAGGGGCCGCCAAGCCGATTCCGTTCGCGGAGGATACCTGCGTACCGCCTGAACATCTGGCGGATTATATCGCGGAGTTCCGTGCGTTGCTTGACGGCCACGGCCTGAGCTATGGCATGTTTGGTCACGTGGATGCCGGGGTGTTACACGTCAGGCCGGCGCTGGACATGTGCGATCCGCAGCAGGAAGTGCTGATGAAACGCATTTCTGATGACGTGGTGGCATTGACGGCAAAATACGGCGGCCTGCTGTGGGGCGAACACGGCAAAGGATTCCGCGCGGAGTACAGTCCGGCTTTCTTTGGCGATGAATTGTACGGTGAACTGCGCAAGGTTAAGTCGGCGTTTGATCCGCAAAACCGACTGAACCCTGGTAAAATATGCCCACCGGAAGGCGTCGATGCGCCGATGATGAAGGTCGATGCGGTTAAACGCGGTACCTACGATCGCCAGATCCCACTGGCCGTAAGGCAGGAGTGGCGTGGGGCGCTGGAGTGTAACGGCAACGGGTTATGTTTTAACTTCGATGCCAACAGCCCCATGTGCCCGTCGATGAAAATCAGCATGAACCGAATTCACTCCCCCAAAGGACGCGCAACGCTGGTACGGGAATGGTTACGCCTGCTGGCTGACCGCGGCATCGATCCGGTTCATCTGGAAAAAGAGTTACCGGAAAAAGGTGCCAGCTTGCGCACGTTAATTGCCCGCACGCGTAACAGCTGGCATGCGCGCAAGGGGGAGTACGATTTCTCGCACGAAGTCAAAGAGGCGATGTCCGGCTGTCTGGCATGTAAAGCGTGTTCCACGCAGTGCCCGATTAAAATTGACGTCCCGGAATTTCGCTCTCGCTTCCTGCAACTGTACCACACGCGCTATTTGCGCCCGCTGCGCGATCATATGGTGGCAACCGTCGAAAGCTATGCGCCGCTAATGGCGCGTGCGCCAAAAACATTCAACTTCTTCATTAACCAGCCGCTGGTGCGTACGTTGGCCAAAAAGCATATTGGCATGGTGGATTTGCCGCTACTGTCCGCGCCGTCGTTACAACGTCAGCTGGTCGGGCACCGCTCCGCCAATATGACGCTGGAACAGCTCGAGCTATTGAGTCAGGAACAGAAAGCCCGCACTGTGCTGGTGGTCCAGGATCCGTTCACCAGCTATTACGATGCGCAGGTGGTAGCTGATTTTATCCGCCTGGTGGAAAAACTCGGTTTACAGCCGGTCCTGCTACCGTTCTCGCCTAATGGCAAGGCGCAGCACATTAAGGGCTTCTTAAACCGTTTTGCCAAAACGGCGAAAAAGACCTCTGAATTTCTCAATCGGGTGGCGACGTTGAACATCCCAATGGTCGGCGTCGATCCGGCGCTGGTATTGTGCTATCGCGATGAATACAAGCTGGCGCTTGGCGATCAGCGTGGAGACTTCCATGTACTGTTGGTGAACGAGTGGCTGTCAACTGTCCTGGCCTCTCAGCAGCCTGCCGCTGTTGCGGGTGAGCCGTGGTATTTCTTTGGACACTGCACCGAAGTAACGGCCCTGCCGGGTGCGCCAGCGCAGTGGGCGGCCATTTTTGCCAAATTTGGCGCGCAGCTGGAAAACGTCAGTGTCGGGTGCTGCGGCATGGCGGGCACGTACGGTCATGAAGTGAAGAATCACCAGAACTCGCTGGGCATCTATGAGCTATCATGGCATCAGGTGATGCAGAGACTACCGCGCAATCGCTGTCTGGCTGCGGGATATTCTTGTCGCAGCCAGGTGAAACGCGTGGAAGGCACGGGCGTTCGCCACCCATTACAGGCACTGCTGGAGATTATTGGATGATCTGGAAACGTGAAGTTTCACTCGAGGCGCTCAATGCCATGGGTGAGGGAAATATGGTTGGTCTGCTTGATATTCGTTTTGAGCACATTGGTGACGATACGCTGGAAGCCACAATGCCGGTGGATCACCGGACCAAACAGCCTTTCGGTTTGTTACACGGTGGCGCGTCGGTGGTGCTGGCCGAAAGCATTGGCTCGGTAGCCGGCTATTTATGCACTCAAGGTGATCAAAAAGTGGTGGGTCTTGAGGTCAATGCCAACCATATTCGCTCCGCGCGGGAAGGGCGAGTGAGAGGGGTGTGCAGCGCGCTGCATACCGGTTCTCGTCATCAGGTCTGGCAAATCGAAATCTTCGATGAGCAGGGACGGTTATGCTGTACCTCGCGTCTGACGACCGCTATTCTGTGACGCATGTTGCGTTTGGTCATTATCTGCGCAGGGAAAGGTGCTATACTGTGCAGGTTTTGAACACAAGCGAGGATGATATGTCTACCCAATTAGACCCGGCCCAACTGGCAATAGAATTTATACGTCGTGATAACAGCGATCTTTCACCGGCTCAGTACCTGAAAAGACTGAAACAATTAGAGCTGGAGTTTGCTGATTTACTGGCGCTTTCTTCGACTGAACTCAAAGAAGAAATCTATTTTGCCTGGCGGCACGGCGTTCATTGATTCCAGTATGCTTATCGTGATGAAAACCCCGACACCTGTTCGGGGTTATTTTTTGCCTTAAATCGGGTTTACCATTTCATCTCCCCGGTATTGACCTTCGCACTCAGCTCCAGCGAGCTGTCGTCCGCAAGCCCTGGCCATGCCGCCTTCATCGTTTTAATCACATATGCAGACCCTTTTTTTGCGCCCAGCGCCTGCTCAAAAGCGTGCAAGTAATCACCGGTGAAGCGGATCGCTTGATCGCCTGCCGGGCGTTCGCCGATGTAGTGACCGGGGATCACCTCGGTTGGGCGTAAGGTTTGCATTTCGCTCAGCACGTTGCGCCATGCGCGACGCTGTTCAGGAGACTGTGTGTCCGCAGTCCAGACATGAATACCGGAAGCCACGCCGGTGCCGCCGAGGATCGCCCGGTTAGCCGGGATCCAGACATAGGCCGCGTAATCATTTGAGCGGCGCAGTTCCAGCGTTTCACCATCAATGGTAAAGCGTGTCTGCGTCGTGACCTGCGGCACGATGAGCGTCGTTGGTGCGCCGTCTTTCATCTGCGGGCCCCAAAACTGCAGTTTGGCATCTTTGGTAGCACGAATGTGCTCCACGACGTGCGGTGTTGCCAAAATCTTTACCTCGGGAAAGGCGTTAACAATCGGCTGCAGACCAAAATAAAAATCCGGATCGCCGGAGGTGATCACGATGGCCTGCAGTTTTTTGCCGCTGTCGCGAATCATCTGCGCCAGCTTTTCACCGTCTTTGGTGCTGAATTGCGCATCAAATAAAATGGCCTCTTTCGGGCCGGACACCAGCGTTGAGGATACCGGAAAAATAGCTTTTTCCTGGGGATTGTAGACGTCAAGCTGGAGTGGCGCGGCGAATACCGGCGAGGCAAACAGAGGTAACAGCAGGGCCAGGGCGTTCACTTTCATGGGGGATAACCTTTTGCAGATGAAATGTCTTTTTCTTGTTCTTTATTTTACGGATATTTGGATCTGTTAGAATTCCTCTATCAGGACATGCTGAGTTTCATAAAACGATCGGATGGGATGCAATGGACAGAGTCATGGCGGCAACGGTGTTTAACCACATCTGCGATTTGGGCAGCCTGAGCGCCGCAGCGCGCGCGCTGGGGCTTTCCCGTCCGATGGTCAGTCGCTACCTCGACGAGATGGAAAAATGGGCGGGTGCAAGGTTAATCCACCGTTCATCGCGTCGGCTGACCATTACGCCCGCGGGGGAAGAGGCGTTAGTGAAGACACGCTCGCTGGCGCAGCTGTCGCTGGATATCAGCGCCGCCAGCGCAGCAGAGATTCCTTCCGGCACGCTACGTGTGGCTTGTGCGCATTTTACTGCGATGCATATTTTGGCGCCGGTACTGCCCGTTTTTCTGGCGCGTTTCCCTGAACTGCGCATTGAGGTTGAGATTAACAATCAACCGGTGAGCCTGGTCGGTGAACGTATTGATGCGGCGATCCGCATTACGGATAATCCTGAACCGGGTACTATCGCCCGTCGTCTGGGTGACTGTGAGTCGGTGTTATGCGCCTCTGCGGACTACCTGCGCCAGCATGGCATTCCGCAAACCCTGGACTGTCTCGCCCAGCATAATTGCCTTTACTACAGCGGGTTTGCCGGAAAATCATGGCACTTTGATGATGAGCAGGGCAACGCTGTATCGGTGGCGATAAAGGGAAATCTCAGCGCGGGGATCTCTGCGCTATTATGTGAGTCGGCGTTGGCTGGTATGGGTATTGCGCTGGTGCCGGAACAAGAGGCGCGTGAAGGGCTGGCACGCGGCCAGTTGATCCGGCTTTTGCCCCAACTCAAGCCGCGACGTCTGCCAATTTACGGCTTATACCTGTCTCGTGAGCATCAACCGGCAGGGCTGCGTCTGCTATTGGATGCCCTGCATGAGATTCTGGTCTGAATATGTGAGCTGCGTCTGCCTGTAAATCAGACAAACCGCAGTTTGTGTTAAAAACACGGCGTCAGGTCGTGAGACTATTCTTATCGCCCCTTCAAGAGCTAAGCCATCGTGAGTGCCGGAGATAAGCGCCGGATGGGGTCGGAACCCTTAAGCCTGCTAATAGAGCAGCCTTAAGGGTTTTTTTATTGTCTGTCTGCGCTGTTTTGCACGCGGTTACCTCTATTTCTCCGTCTTTCCCCTATCTCTTAAATAGACATTTTCTATACATCTTTTTGCGTTTTACCTTGCTGAACGATTAACGGTTTGTAACCCATTATTTATCAAAGCATTGAACAAAATAATCCCTCTCTGTAAACCCTCGCCGCAGGGTCTATGCTTAATAAAAGTAACCAAAAAGGGCGGTTAACCCGAATGCCCCTGCTGATCAGGGGTTGAAGTGATAATCATTATCACTAACATGGTGTTGTAGCGTGCAGGTTAATGACTCGAGGTAACCCTATGGAATTGCATTCAGGAACATTTAATCCGAACGATTTTGCATGGCGTGGGTTGACGTTAACGTCAGCCGCAGCGGCGCATATTCGTGAACTGGTGGCGAAACAGCCCGATATGCTGGGCGTGCGGTTAGGCGTGAAGCAAACAGGATGTGCGGGGTTTGGCTATGTGCTGGATACCGTCAGCCAACCGGAAAAAGACGATCTGGTGTTCGAAACTGATGGCGCCAGGCTGTATGTGCCGTTACAGGCGATGCCGTTTATTGACGGAACCGAAGTCGATTTTGTTCGTGAAGGATTAAATCAGTTATTTAAATTTCATAACCCGAAAGCCCAGAACGAATGCGGCTGTGGCGAAAGTTTTGGGGTATAGGCGGTACTATGTCGCGTAACACTGAAGCAACTGACGATGTCAACACCTGGGCTGGCGGACACCTCAATTATAAAGAGGGATTCTTCACCCAACTAAAAACTGATGAACTGGCGAAGGGCATCAATGAAGAGGTCGTGCGGGCGATTT
Source organism: Citrobacter freundii (assembly GCF_029717145.1). Lineage (NCBI taxonomy): Bacteria > Pseudomonadati > Pseudomonadota > Gammaproteobacteria > Enterobacterales > Enterobacteriaceae > Citrobacter > Citrobacter freundii. The sequence goes on from NZ_CP099222.1 coordinate 2,114,481, forward strand.
CCGCGAAACGCAACGAACCGGACTGGATGCTGGCATTTCGCCTGGATGCGTTTAAGGCGTGGCTGACGATGGAGGAGCCGCACTGGTTAAAAGCGCATTACGATAAGCTGAATTATCAGGATTACAGCTATTACTCCGCACCTTCCTGCGGCAACTGCGATGAGACCTGCGCCTCCGAGCCGGGAGCGGTACAGCAAACGGGCGCGAATGCGTTTTTAAGTAAAGAGGTTGAGGACGCTTTCGAACAACTTGGCGTGCCGGTACGTGAAGGGCGAGAAGTGGCGGTCGATGCTATTTTTGACTCGGTATCGGTGGCGACCACCTATCGTGAAAAGCTGGCGGAGCAAGGCATTATTTTCTGCTCGTTCGGTGAGGCCATTCATGATCACCCGGAACTGGTGAAAAAATATCTCGGCACGGTGGTGCCGGGCAACGACAATTTCTTTGCCGCGCTGAATGCAGCGGTTGCCTCAGACGGTACGTTTATCTATGTGCCGAAAGGCGTGCGCTGCCCAATGGAGCTTTCCACCTATTTTCGTATTAATGCGGAAAAAACCGGGCAATTTGAACGCACTATCCTGGTGGCGGATGAAGGCAGCTACGTCAGCTACATTGAAGGATGTTCTGCTCCGGTGCGCGACAGCTATCAGCTGCACGCGGCGGTGGTGGAAGTGATCATCCACAAAGATGCTGAAGTGAAATACTCGACGGTGCAAAACTGGTTCCCTGGCGATGGCAACACCGGCGGCATTCTGAACTTCGTGACCAAACGTGCACTGTGTGAAGGCGAAAACAGCAAAATGTCGTGGACCCAGTCGGAAACTGGCTCGGCCATCACCTGGAAATACCCCAGCTGTATTTTGCGTGGCGACAACTCCATCGGCGAATTCTACTCCGTTGCGTTGACCAGCGGTCATCAGCAGGCCGATACCGGCACCAAGATGATCCACATCGGCAAGAACACCAAATCGACCATTATCTCGAAAGGGATCTCCGCCGGGCACAGCCAGAACAGCTATCGCGGCCTGGTAAAAATCATGCCGACGGCCACCAACGCCCGTAACTATACCCAGTGTGACTCGATGCTGATTGGTGCGGACTGCGGGGCGCACACCTTCCCGTACGTAGAGTGTCGCAACAACAGCGCCCAGCTTGAACACGAAGCCACCACCTCACGTATTGGTGAAGACCAGCTGTTCTACTGTCTGCAGCGCGGTATCAGCGAAGAAGACGCCATCTCGATGATCGTCAACGGGTTCTGTAAAGACGTGTTCTCTGAACTGCCGCTGGAGTTCGCTGTTGAAGCGCAAAAACTTCTCGCCATCAGCCTTGAACACAGCGTCGGTTAAAATTTAAGGAAAGCACATGTTAAGCATTAAAGATTTACAGGTCAGCGTCGAAGAGAAGGCGATCCTGCGCGGGCTGAGCCTGGAGGTCCGCCCGGGTGAAGTTCACGCCATTATGGGACCGAACGGTTCAGGAAAAAGCACGCTGTCGGCAACATTGGCCGGGCGTGATGATTATGCCGTCACCGGGGGAACGGTGGAATTTAACGGTAAAGATTTACTGGAACTGTCGCCGGAGGACCGGGCCGGTGAAGGCATCTTTATGGCGTTTCAATACCCGGTGGAAATTCCCGGCGTCAGCAATCAATTTTTCCTGCAAACCGCGCTTAATGCAGTGCGCGGTTACCGTGGCGAAGACGCGCTGGATCGATTCGACTTCCAGGATTTGATGGAGGAGAAAATCGCGCTGTTGAAAATGCCGGAGGATTTGCTCACCCGCTCGGTAAACGTCGGTTTCTCCGGCGGTGAGAAAAAACGCAATGATATTTTGCAGATGGCGGTGCTGGAGCCTCAGCTGTGCATTCTCGACGAGTCTGATTCGGGGTTGGATATTGATGCGCTAAAAATTGTCGCTGATGGCGTCAATTCGCTGCGCGACGGCAAGCGTTCATTCATTATTGTCACCCACTATCAGCGCATCCTCGACTATATCAAACCCGATTACGTCCATGTTTTGTATCAGGGACGCATTGTTAAGTCCGGCGATTTCACGCTGGTTAAACAGCTGGAGGAGCAAGGATATGGCTGGCTTAGTGAACAGCAGTAATGTGCTGCAGCAGTGGCATCACTTGTTTGAGTCACAGGGCGAAACCCGCTCGCAGCACGCGCAGCAGCACTTACAGCAGATGCTGCGTCTTGGGCTGCCTACGCGTAAGCATGAAGACTGGAAATACACGCCGCTGGAAGGATTAACCAGTAGCCAGTTTGTTAGTCATCTTGCCGCGATAACCCCGGCGCAGTGCGAGGCGTTAGCCGCTGGCATTGATGCTGTGCGTCTGGTGTTTGTCGACGGGCAATTCTGCGAAGCGCTTAGCGACAGCACGGACGGTAGCGGCTTTGACATTACCGTTGACGATGCGCACCTGTCGCTACCGGCACCGATTCAGCCAGAAGTTTTTCTGCATCTGACGGAAAGCCTGTCGCGCAGTGTGACGCATATCAAGGTGAAGCGTAATCAGCGCCCGGCGAAACCACTGCTGTTGATGCACATCACCCAGGGAGTGGCGGGCGATGACGTCAATACCGCGCATTATCGCCACCACCTTGAACTGGCGGAGGGCGCAGAAGCCACCCTCATCGAATATTTTGTCAGCCTCAACACGCTGAAGCACTTTACCGGCGCGCGCGTTACGATGAACGTGGCGGCCAATGCCCACTTGCAGCATATCAAGCTGGCGTTTGAGAACCCGGTCAGCCATCACTTCGCCCATAACGACATTCAGCTGGGCGCAGATGCTACGGCGGTGAGCCACAGTTTTTTGCTCGGCGACGCGGTGTTGCGTCATAACACCAGCACCCAACTGAACGGCGAAAACACCACGCTGCGGATTAACAGTCTGGCGATGCCGGTGAAAAACGAAGTCTGCGATACCCGCACCTGGCTTGAGCATAACAAAGGCTATTGCAACAGCCGCCAACTGCATAAAACCATCGTCAGCGATAAAGGTCGGGCGGTGTTCAATGGTCTGATCAACGTGGCGCAGCACGCGATTAAAACCGATGGACAGATGACGAACAATAATTTGCTGCTCGGTAAGCTGTCGGAAGTGGACACCAAACCGCAACTGGAAATCTATGCCGATGACGTGAAATGCAGCCACGGCGCGACGGTAGGGCGGATCGACGATGAGCAGATGTTCTATCTGCGCTCGCGTGGGATCGGCCAGCAGGATGCTCAACAGATGATTCTCTATGCGTTTGCCGCTGAGCTGACGGAAGCCCTGAGCGATGAAACGCTTAAACAACAGGTTCTGGCGCGTATAGCCCAACGCCTGCCGGGAGGCGTAGCATGACATTTCCGATTGAAAAAGTGCGGGCCGATTTTCCGGTCCTGACCCGTGAAGTGAACGGCCTGCCGCTGGCGTATCTGGACAGCGCTGCCAGCGCGCAAAAGCCGAATCAGGTGATTGATGCCGAAGCTGAGTTTTACCGCCATGGCTATGCGGCGGTTCACCGTGGTATTCATACCTTAAGCGCCCAGGCGACGGAAAAAATGGAGAATGTGCGTAAGCTGGCGTCGCTGTTTATTAATGCCCGCTCCGCTGAAGAACTGGTATTTGTGCGTGGCACGACCGAGGGCATTAATCTGGTAGCCAACAGTTGGGGCACCAGCAATGTGCGGGCGGGGGATAACATCATCATCAGTGAGATGGAACACCACGCCAACATCGTGCCATGGCAGATGCTGTGTGCCCGCGTGGGTGCTGAGCTGCGTGTCATCCCCCTGAATGCTGATGGCACCTTGCAGTTGGATACTCTGCCAACTCTGTTCGACGAACGCACCCAACTGCTGGCGATTACCCATGTATCCAACGTGCTGGGCACCGAAAACCCGTTAGCAGAGATGATTGCGCTGGCGCATCAGCACGGGGCAAAAGTGCTGGTCGATGGTGCGCAGGCGGTGATGCACCATAAAGTAGACGTGCAGGCGCTGGATTGCGACTTTTATGTCTTCTCCGCCCATAAGCTGTATGGACCCACCGGCATTGGCGTGCTGTATGCCCGTGAGTCGTTGTTGCAGGAGATGCCGCCCTGGGAAGGCGGGGGTTCAATGATAGCAACGGTTAGCCTGAGCCAGGGAACCACCTGGACGAAAGCGCCGTGGCGTTTTGAAGCGGGAACGCCCAATACCGGCGGTATTATCGGCCTGGGCGCTGCCATTGAATATGTGAGTGCGCTGGGTCTGGATAACATCAGCGAGTACGAGCAGTTCATGATGTGCTACGCGCTAGAACAGCTGGCCAGTGTGCCGGATCTGACGTTGTACGGTCCGCAGGCGCGTCTGGGCGTCATCGCGTTTAACCTCGGTAAACACCACGCCTACGACGTGGGTAGTTTTCTTGATAACTACGGTATTGCCGTACGCACCGGGCACCACTGCGCCATGCCGTTGATGGCATATTATAACGTCCCTGCGATGTGCCGGGCCTCGATTGCCATGTACAACACTCAGGAAGAGGTGGATCGACTGGTAACGGGACTTAAACGTATTCATCACTTATTGGGATAACAGGGAGGGGGTATGGCTGCGCTACCGGATAAAGAAAAGTTGTTGCGTAATTTTCTGCGCTGCGCGAACTGGGAAGAGAAGTATCTGTATATCATTGAATTAGGTCAGCGTTTACCAGAATTAAATGCTGATGATCGCTGTGAGAAAAATAGTATTCAGGGCTGTCAGAGTCAGGTATGGATAACAATGCGTCAGAATGCTGACGGAATTATTGAATTACAGGGCGACAGTGATGCGGCAATTGTGAAAGGACTGATTGCTGTGGTATTCATTTTATATGATCGAATGACTGCCGAAGATATTGTGCGTTTTGATGTGCGTCCGTGGTTCGAGAAAATGGCGCTGACGCAACATCTCACGCCATCGCGTTCACAGGGGCTGGAAGCGATGATTCGCGCTATTCGTACGCAAGCGGCAACTCTTAGCTAAACTGATAAAACACGTTATCCGGCAAACCTTGCAGGATAGCGCTGAGCAGATTTATGCAATGACTCGTCGGCCGGATACCGCAGCAGCCGTTATCCGGCAATAACGCCAGGGGGGTGAGTGAGTATGAAACGCGCGTCTATTATTACTCTAATGCTAATTGGCGCTTACAGCGCTATACAGGCCGCCTGGGCGGTCGATTATCCTTTGCCTGCGGCGAACAGTCGTCTTGTCGGGCAGAATCAAACCTACACCGTGCAGGAAGGCGATAAAAACTTGCAGGCAATAGCCCGCCGGTTTGATACCGCCGCGATGCTGATCCTCGAAGCGAATAATACGATCGCCCCGGTACCCAGCCCCGGCACCCTGATTACGATTCCTTCGCAACTGCTGTTACCGGATGCGCCGCGCGAAGGTATTATTGTTAATCTGGCAGAATTGCGTCTGTATTATTTCCCGCCGGGAGAGAATATTGTTCAGGTATTCCCGATTGGCATTGGTTTACAGGGACTGGAGACCCCGGTGATGGAAACTCGGGTGGGACAGAAAATCCCTAACCCTACATGGACCCCAACACCAGGCATCCGTAAGCGTTCTCTGGAGCGCGGCATTACGCTACCCCCTGTAGTGCCCGCCGGGCCCAATAATCCGTTAGGACGCTTTGCGCTGCGTCTGGCGCATGGAAACGGTGAATACCTCATCCACGGTACCAGCGCACCCGACAGTGTAGGCCTGCGCGTCAGCTCTGGCTGTATTCGCATGAACGCGCCGGACATCAAAGCCCTGTTTGCTCAGGTCAGAATCGGCACGCCGGTCAGAGTGATTAATGAGCCGATAAAGTACGCCATCGAGCCTAACGGCATGCGTTATGTTGAAGTGCACCGACCATTGTCGCCAGAGGAAGAACAAAACGTACAGACCATGCCGTATGTACTGCCTGCCGGTTTTACCCAGTTTAAAGACAGTAAAGCCGTAGACCTGGGGCTGGTGGATCGGGCGCTGTATCGTCGGGCAGGTTATCCGGTTACCGTTACGGCCGGGCAGGCACCGATTGTGGCCAACGGGCCAGAGGTGAAGTCGGCACAGAATGGATTGCCAGAAGCAGGGGACGTGCGGACGATGCAGTAACAGGGAAGGAGGAATGAAGGGCAAAAAAATGGCGCACAATGTGCGCCATTTCTATTACACAGATACTATTACTTACGGTATTTAGTAGCTGCGTTGTCCAGACGCTGGTTAGCGCGTGCTGCGTCATCTTTAGCAGCCTGAACGTCGGAACGCATTGCGTTCACGTCGTTGCTCAGCTGGTCAACTTTAGCGTTCAGAGTCTGAACGTCAGAAGACAGCTGATCGATTTTAGCATTGCTGGAGCAACCTGCCAGCAGAGTAGAACCCAGGATTACCGCGCCCAGTACCAGTTTAGTACGATTCATTATTAATACCCTCTAGATTGAGTTAATCTCCATGTAGCGTTACAAGTATTACACAAAGCTTTTTAGGTTGAGAATATTTTTTTGATGCGAATGCACTTATTTTTGATCGTTCGCTCAAAGAAGCATCGAATTGTGCAAAAACGGCTAAAAACCCGAGTGAAAACAGAAAGCTTCCATCGGATTCATCTTAGATAATCTCTAATTAGATAGTGAAATCCGATTTGATTTTTTATTAATAGTAGCTATCGCGGAAATAAAAAAAGCGCCGCAAGGGCGCTTTTTAGGCAAATTAATTCCCGATGGAATTATTACAGCACGTGAACAGATGCCGTGTTGGTGGTGCCGCTCGGTACCAGCGCACCGGAAACCATCACTACAACGTCACCTTTCTGTGCCAGGCCGCGCTCAACTAACTGCAGCGCAACTTCTTTACCCAGACGGTAGAAATCATCAGTAGAAGCGATTTCTTTCACCAGGTGCGGCACCACGCCTTTGCTGAGAACCAGCTGACGCGCAGTCACTTCGTTGGTGGTCAGCGCCAGAATGGTCGCGTTCGGGAAGTATTTACGTACGGCTTTAGCAGATTTACCACCCTGGGTCGCTACGACGATCAGCGGAGCTTCCAGTTTTTCAGCGGTTTCTACAGCACCACGGCAAACGGCTTCGGTAATACGCAGTTTGCGGTTGTCATGGCTGTTGTCCAGACGGCTGGTCATCACGCGGTCGGTACGTTCACAGATGGTTGCCATGATAGAAACGGCTTCCAGCGGGTATTTACCTTTAGCGGATTCACCAGACAGCATGACTGCATCAGTACCGTCGAGGATGGCGTTTGCCACGTCACCGGCTTCAGCACGGGTCGGACGTGGGTTTTTGATCATGGAGTCCAGCATCTGAGTCGCGGTGATAACCACTTTACGTGCGCGCACGCATTTTTCGATCATCATCTTCTGCGCGAAGATAACTTCTTCAACCGGGATTTCTACGCCCAGATCGCCACGTGCAACCATGATGCCGTCAGACGCTTCGAGGATCTCGTCGAAGTTGTTCAGGCCTTCCTGGTTTTCGATTTTGGAGATGATCTGAATGTTTTCGCCGCCGTGCGCTTTCAGGTGCTCACGAATTTCAATGACGTCAGAACGTTTACGGATAAAGGACGCCGCAACGAAGTCAACGCCTTGCTCGCAACCGAAGATCAGGTCCTGTTTGTCTTTTTCAGCCAGTGCTGGCAGCGCGATAGAAACGCCCGGCAGGTTAACGCCTTTGTTTTCGCCCAGGTCGCCGTTGTTCAGCACTTTACAGATAACTTTGTTACCTTCGATTGCGGTAACTTCCATGCCGATCAGACCATCGTCAACCAGCACGGTGTTGCCAACGGACAGGTCATTGGTGAAGCCTTCATAAGTAACAGCAACGATTTCGTTGTTACCTACGACAGATTTGTCGGTGGTGAACGTGAAGGTCTGACCCGCTTTCAGAGAAACGTCGTTACCGCCTTCCAGTTTAATGGTACGGATTTCCGGACCTTTAGTGTCGAGCAGGATGGCCGCTTTCTTGCCGGTCTTGCTCATCACGTTGCGCAAGTTCTTAATGCGCTGACCGTGTTCTGCGTAATCGCCGTGGGAGAAGTTCAGACGCATGACGTTCATGCCCGCGTCCAGCATTTTGGTTAACATCTCTTCGGATTCGGTTTTCGGACCGATGGTGCAAACAATTTTCGTCTTTTTCATGACAGTCTTAGTCTTTAAGTTGAGAAGGATATGGAAATCTGGCTTCCGTCGCGCACGGATGGGAAGCTAAACCTGAGTTACGAAAGTTGTGATGCCTCGCTCTAAGGATAGGTGACATCGAAAGAGCGTGCAGAGGAATGTGTGCTTGCGTTTCAGCCCAACGGGTAGGAGAGTTTTGTAGTCGTTGAGTTTTACAGGTCAATGTGCTGAAACCATTCAAGAGACAATTGGCGCGCATTATACGCTGAAAATTATCTAAAAGGAAAATGGAAACGGTGTTTCAAAAGCGTTCTGTGTAGTTTCACGAAAAAATATCCATAAAATTGTGACCGTCGTATCGCAAAAATGCCGCCCAGAGCAGGGCGGCGTTGCGCAACAAAAAAGAGTACGTATCGACAAGGACATTTTCTGCGTCTTAGTCCAACAGCTTTTGGCCTTCAAGATCGATGTTGATATCCTGCTTGTTCGCTTTCCGATACCACAAAATGGCCAGACCAAGGGTCGTCCAGATTGCCCCCAGCGTTAGCGCATGTATGTTCATATTCATGCATACGTAGCCGATGACCACCATGCCTATCACGGGTGATATAATGTGGGGGAAAAGGCGTCGATGTTGTTTCATCTTTACGTTGTAGAGTACGAATACGCACAAATTCACCACGAAGAAGGCGAAGAGCGCGCCAAAGTTGACAAGCGTTGATATGGATTCAATTTTCCCGGAAAACAGGTAGCTGAGTATCAGCGTTACGGCCCCGGTGAACAAAATGGCGTAGTCGGGCGTTTTTCTTTTGCTGTGAACGTGCGCCAAAAAACGAGGCAGCATATTGTCTCGTCCCATTGAGAACAGAACGCGAGAAACGGCCGTTTGCGCGGTGATGATGTTGCCTACGGCACAAACGAACGCCACGATGATAGAAAAGGCAACTTTGAGCCAGATGCCACCGACGTCGCCTGCGATAGTGAAAAAGGCCTCGTTCGTCGCAGTACCGTCGGCAAAACTGGCGATATTGCCCGTGGCAAATGCGGCAAATGTCACCACAATAATAAATAGTACGGTAGCGAGAACCAGTGCGAGAAGTGTGGCTTTACTGACCGCCTTGCCGCCGCCTTCGCTCTCTTCACTTAAGGTGCTGATTGCGTCAAACCCCAGGAAGTTAAGTGCCGCGACGGAAATTGCGGTTGCAATTAATCCGGGTGTAAACCATTGAGAGTCGAAAAACGGTTTAAAAGAGAATGTCACAGGACTACTGTCCAGCATCAGCAGGCGTGAAATCAGCACCACAAAAATAGCCAGGATACCGAGTTGGATAAAGACCAGCAGTTTGTCAAATTTTGCCGTTTGCTGTATGCCCAGATAATTAACTCCCGTCCCGATTGCAACGTAAATTAAAGGCCAGAGCCAAATAGGTATCTGTGGAAGAATGGCATGCACAGCAACACCGCCTAAAACAGCGACTAGCGTTGGGAATAGCAGGTAATCCAACAGCAAAATCCAACCGGTAATAAATCCAACCGCAGGGTTTATACAAACACCTGCATAGGTATAGGCTGAACCGGAGGATGAGATGTGTTTTGATAATGTTGCGTAACTGTGTGCGGTGAAAAACATCGCAATCGCGCCTATGATATAGACCAGTGCGACCATGCCATGGGACAGATTATAGACAACGCCGTAGAGAGAGACCGGTGCGATGGGAACCATAAACACCAAACCGTACAGGACCAGGTCAGTAAGTGATAATTTTTTAATTTTACTCATAGTGAATACCTCAATTTGTATTAATCAAGGCCGCGTAAGAACTCACGGACCGCGCTGAGGCAAGGCTCGGCGTTTTCTTCGTGCGGGTTATGACTACTGTCAGGAATTGTGATGGCATAGCAGTCAGAAATATGGGTAATAAGCGGTTGAACGACCTGCGATGTCGCCTGATCATGCTCTCCATGCAGCACTAATCCCGGGCACAGAACCTTATGCAATGACGCGGTAATGTCCCAATGTTCAAGTACGCCATGTACCGCAAGCTCATTGGCACCCCAAAGAATATGGTAAGCCGTTGGATCAGCAGCGAATTGTGCATTAGAACGCTGAATGTGGAGAGGTTCTTCCGCCAGGGTATAAACATGTTTCGCATAGTAAGCCACAAGCTGTTCAGGCGGATGCTGATAAATTCTTGCCTGCATGATTGAATCATCAAGTACATCATCAGTAACTTCAGTGATCGCATTAACGAGCCGTAACACCTCACTTTGCCAAAGGGGAATGCTGGCAGGTGAGCTGGCGTAAATAACGGCATGTAACCCTTTAGGTTGCGAGCAGGCATGCTCCGCCGCTAACATGCCTCCCCAGGAATGTCCAAGTAATGAATAACGTTCTCCAATACCCAGATGATTAATTAATTGTTGAAGCTGTTGCAGGTAGCGTTCAATTGTCCAGAAAGAAGCATTAGCCATCGGAAAGTGTGTAGAACGACCGCAACCAAATTGATCGTAAAACACAACCCTACGTCCATCATCAGAAAGTTCATGGTAATTTAAAAGATAATCAAAGCCGCCTGATGGACCACCATGTAAAATGACCAATGGAATTAATGATGATGTTGGGTCACCATAGATACGATAGCTGGTTAATATATCATCACAAAACATTTCGCCATATTCGTAGTTATTTTGCATATTCTTAACCAATAACGAAGGTTGAGGGCAGGTGACAGAATATTCACCTGCAGACGGATAGTTTATTTTTTGATTGATAGTAGAACGTTATACCAAAAGGACGTGTAATTTTCCCACTGCATGAACTGTGGACTTCCCCAATGAGGTGCGCAGTCACTGGCAAAACAACCCACTTTTCCATTGTTGTAATCACCCAATACGAGTAATGGGTCATTATTTATTTTAACGAGTGTGTTACTGCCGATTTTTGCACGAAATTTGTTATATCCTAACAAAGGGGGCCACTGTTGCAATTTCTGTGTGATGATATGCTGTGTATCAGTATTAACGGGGCAGCATCCTTCCGGTATCTCAACACGATCATCATGGTCAAGCATTTCAACAGGTAACACGTCGGCAAGAAGAGTATTTTTATAATTGGCTTTTGCCTCTATCCCAGTAAAGGAAAGATAACCGCCAATCATTAACAGGCCACCTCCATCAGAGACATACTCTTTAATCAGGGCTAGCGCATTAGGGATAATATTCATCTGGTAAAATGTCGTATTCTGCAGTAAAAAAGTATTGCTTCCAATATCACTAATAATGATGGCGTCGTAGCATTCTAATTCCTTAACGGTTTGCGGAAAGCGAGTTTGAACAATATGTGCTGGCATGTAGTCAATTTCAACATTTTCCTTGCGCAGACAGGATAGGAGATATTCGGCACCTTCCTCATATTTACTGGATGTGAAGCTGTCGTACCCTTTGGAATGGATCATATGAATGTGCCATGATTCACCGATGAATAAAATTTTCATGCTGATACCCTGTTATTTAATATTAATAATATCGTGCGATTGCGTGCGCATCCGATGCTGTACTTGCGCATGTTGCGGCATGCTTGACGCGCCTTCTTGTTCTACTGCCAGTGACGCAAAGGCTGAGGCATACTGAATGGCTGACACCAGATCGGACTTGCGCGCCAGAGAAGTGGCCAGTGCGCCATTAAAGGCATCACCTGCGCCAGCGGCATCTTTGACGACGGCGCTCCAGGCCGGGATAAATAATGTGCGGTTACTTTCGCACAGTAATGATCCTTGTGCTCCCAGAGTAATAATGACTTTCTTAACTCCTGATTGCAGAATAATATTTCCTGCTTTCTTCGCATCCTTGATGTCTGAAATAGTTATACCGGATAAAAATGAAGCCTCCGTTTCATTTGGCGTCAAGATATCAATAGACGATAATAAACTGTTGGCATTTTTAGTATACGGTGCAGGATTAAGAATAATGGTCTTATTCTCCTGTTTTCCCAAACGGACAAACTCACCTATCGCATCAATATTTGTTTCAAGTTGCATTAGGAGGACATCTGCTGCGGAGATGTAACTTTTCTGCTCATTAATTTCCTGCGGGCTTAACATCATATTGGCGCCAGGATAGATTGCGATGATGTTATCGCCGTCTTCTGCACATACGTAAATTAAAGCACTTCCTGTCGGTGCTTCATCAGTTTGGTAGGCGCTGTATGAATTTATGCCAGACTGAATGATATGATTGAGCGCGAAAGAACTGAACTGATCTTTTCCCACTTTAAAAATGAAATGGACATCGGCACCTGCGTTATGTGCAGCCAATGCCTGGTTTGCACCTTTACCTCCTGGATAGAAGCCGAACTGACTTGCCAGAATCGACTCGCCACTCTGCGGAAGCCAGGGCACGGTAGCCGATACATCAATATTAAACGAACCTAAAATACATACTTTTCCCGACATTTTAGCGCCTTCTCTGTTTAATCGAATACCTTTGTTTGCGGGAGTTGTGACTACACCGGAGATATCTATTTTGTTCTCAGTAATTAATTTACTCAAGGCATGGCGATTGATAATACCGCCACCATAACAACGCAGGAGCATACCTGTTTTCTGAAAATAACAAAGATCTGAGCGGATAGTCTCCTGGCTAACATTAAAGAGAATGGCAAGTTTGCTCACACTTACGCTATTATCCTTGATGAGTAAATTAAGAATAGCTGTGCGCCTTTCTTCTTTAAACATGAAAGCCTCCTTTTATTTCGTTGAATTGTATTTATAGTAATGTTGACGTGTGGTGAAATGAATCACAGATCATGCTGGAAATCGGAAGTAAAACCAAATTTATACGAAAAATAAAAAGAGGATCGACCCTATGTTACGATTAAATATTTACAATTAATGGATTATGTTTTGTGATGATAATCATATTGCAGTTATGCAATTTTTTAATGTGCATTCTAAAATTGCTGGCTTGCTCGATTCAGTTTTAATTATGCGCACAGAGAGATTTGAAGACATCGGCGAAAAAGGATTGCGAAATATTTTAATCTTCGTTACTGAATTTGTGTACGTCACGAACGCCGGACAGCGCCGTGTAAACCTTTTTATTCCTTAAAGTTATATCAAATTCTTTTTAATTCATATCAAAAGCCCATTTCCCTGATTACACTCGTTTGGACATCCATACTGCTAAACAGCCAAAAGCGTTAGCAGGATAACGATAAGCAGCAGCGGATACCCAAACGACATGATTGTCCTGAAAAATATTTCGAAAGTGTTTACGCCAGGCAGGCTTGCTATTACCGCTGTCGATAACGTCAACCTGACGGTTGAACAGGGGCAGATTTACGGAATTATTGGCTACAGCGGTGCCGGTAAGAGCACCCTGATTCGCCTGCTTAACGGCCTTGAACAGCCAACTTCCGGCAGTGTGACCGTCAATGGTCACGATATCTCCACGGCGCGCGGGGAATCGTTACGCCAGGCACGACTGAAAATCAGCATGGTGTTTCAGCACTTTAATCTGCTGTGGTCGCGGACCGTCAGCGAAAACATTGCCTTCTCAATGCAAATCGCCGGTGTACCAAAAGCAAAAATTAAAGCACGTGTGGCCGAACTGATTACATTGGTCGGGCTGGATGGTCGAGAAAACGCCTGGCCGTCGCAGCTCAGCGGTGGGCAAAAACAGCGTGTCGGGATTGCCCGTGCGCTGGCGAACAACCCGGACGTGCTGTTGTGCGACGAAGCCACTTCCGCGCTGGATCCGCAAACCACCGATCAAATCCTGGATTTGCTGCTCGATATTAACCGGCGTTTCAAATTAACCATTGTGCTGATCACCCATGAGATGCACGTGGTGCGCAAAATTTGCGATCGCGTGGCGGTGATGGAGAACGGCAAAGTGGTTGAAGAGGGCGATGTGCTCAGCGTGTTTAGCCACCCGCAGCAGCCGATCACCCGTCAGTTTGTCCGTCAGGTAAGTCAATATGCCGAGGAAGATGAGTTTAATCCGCAACTGGCAAGCGAACTCGGCGGTGCGGTGATTAAGTTAACGTTTACCGGACAGCGTACCCATCGGCCGGTGGTCGGGGAGCTGACCCTGCGCTACGGCCTGCCGTTTAACATTCTGCACGGCAAGATGACGCAAACCGCCCATGGCGCGTTTGGTCAACTGTGGGTGCATGTGGTGGCCACTGAAGAACAACTCAACAATATTCTGGCCGATCTGCGCCACAGCGACGTTGACGGCGAGGTTATCCAACATGGCTGATTCCCTGTTTCCCCATCTGAAATGGGACCAACTGTTCGCGGCAACTCAGGAAACGCTCTACATGACCGCGCTTTCCGGTGTGGCGACCTTTGTGCTGGGTATTGCGCTCGGACTGGCGCTATTTCTGACCGCGCGTGGCGGCCTGTATCAGAACCGCACGCTGTACAGCGCCATCTCGTTGATCGTGAATATTTTCCGCTCAATCCCGTTCATCATTTTGATCGTGCTGCTGATCCCGGTGACCAAAACGCTGGTTGGCACCATTCTTGGTGCCAACGCCGCGCTACCCGCGCTGATCGTGGGTGCCGCACCGTTCTATGCCCGTCTGGTCGAAATTGCCCTGCGTGAAGTAGATAAAGGCGTTATTGAAGCGAGCCGCTCCATGGGGGCACGTCTGAGTACGCTTATTTTTCGGGTTTTACTGCCGGAATCATCGCCCGCTCTGGTGTCCGGTATCACCGTGACGCTGATTGCCCTGGTTAGCTACAGCGCAATGGCTGGTGTGATTGGTGCCGGTGGTTTAGGGAATTTGGCTTATCTGGAAGGATTCCAGCGCAACCACAGCGACGTTACGCTGGTGGCGACGGTGACCATTCTGGTTATTGTCTTCATCATCCAGTTTTGCGGCGATGTGATCACCTCTCTGTTAGATAAACGCTAATAAAATACGGAAACCATTATCATGAAAAAATCACTGACATTACTCGCCGCCGCCACCTTAAGCGCCCTGAGCTTTGCGTCGTGGGCAGATACGCTGACCGTGGGCGCGTCCAACGTGCCGCACGCTGAGATCCTCGAACAGGCGAAACCGATCCTGGCAAAGCAGGGGATCGAGCTGGAGATTAAACCGTTCCAGGACTACATTCTGCCAAACACCGCGCTGGCGGGGCGTGAGATTGACGCCAACTACTTCCAGCATATTCCGTACCTGAACAGCGTACTGAAGGATCATGCGGGTGATAAGACCTATGATTTCGTCAGCGCCGGGGCGATTCACATTGAGCCGATTGGTATCTATTCTAAAAAGGTAAAGTCGCTGAAGGACCTGCCGGAGGGCGGAAAGATCATCATGCGTGATGCGGTGTCCGAAGAAGGGCGCATTCTGTCGATTTTCGAAAAAGAGGGTGTGATTAAGCTCAAGCCAGGCGTTGATAAAGTCACCGCGCGCATCAGCGACATCGTTGAGAACCCGAAAAAGCTGAAGTTCCTGCCTAACGTTGAAGCGGCACTGTTGCCGCAGATGTATAACAACGATGAAGGCGATGCAGTGGTGATCAA
The DNA here is from genome assembly GCF_029717145.1 of Citrobacter freundii. NCBI lineage: Bacteria > Pseudomonadati > Pseudomonadota > Gammaproteobacteria > Enterobacterales > Enterobacteriaceae > Citrobacter > Citrobacter freundii. The sequence continues at coordinate 2,130,163 of NZ_CP099222.1, forward strand.
CGCCAACTACGCTATCGATGCCGGGCTGGATCCGGTGAAAGATCCGATTGCTGTCGAAAGCGGCGAAAACAACCCGTATGCCAACATCATTACCGTGCATCGCGGCGATGAGAAGAAAAAGGATATTGTGGCGCTGGTTGACGCACTGCACTCAAAAGAAATTCAGGACTGGATCCGCACCCAATATAAAGGCGCGGTGATCCCGGTAAATAACTGATCCACTTTCTGCCGGGTGGCGGCTTCGCCTTACCCGGCCTACAACGTCTGTAGGCCGGGTAAAACGCAGTAGCGTTGCCATCCGGCGCTAGAGTTGCACTCGCTCGATTCTCGCCGGTAGCCCTTGGCGCACAGACGCTCCTGAGACCCAGTCCAGCCAGGTATTGGCCACCTGACGCGTCGGGTCGGCAAAACCCAAATCGTTAATATTAATCCCCGATTTAATCTTTTCATCAAACGCCATCGGCTCTCCGTCAAGCGTATGCTGTGCTGCCCCCATTTCTTTATGTCCGTAGCCATGTTCAATTGCGATAACGCCCGGCATAACGCCGTTGAGCAGGCTGACCTGCGCTTGTGCGTGTCCACCCGGCGTGATGATGCGCACCGTGTCGCCGTGTGACACACCATAACGCGCGCCGTCCTGCGGGTTGAGCGCCACCAGATTCACAGGCTTGAGATGGTGAAGACGTGGGATCACCGCCGAGGCGCTGGACATGGTATTGGACTTAAAGGAGATCATCTTCAGTGGCCATTCCTGCTGCGGAAACAATTCGTCCACCGAACGCCCGTCGGACAGGCGGGAAGGATACCAGGCCGGACAGCCGCTGTAGCGCTCGCCGGTGATCGCATGGCGGTGCGCGGCGACATCCGCGTTCCAGATTTGCAGAGGTTTCTCCCACGCATTACCGACGCGGTTATCGGTGCGGCCACTCTTATCTGGCGCAAAACGACCACCGCGCGAGTAGACAAACGCCACGCGACGAACTTCGTCGGCTTTTAGCGTGTCGGTGATGACCGGCAGGATCCGCGTCACGCCGGTCAGCGAGATATCTTCCGGCGCGGCTTCGGCGACCGGCGCCTTACCCATAAACGCAATGTTGGCGGCCAGGCGCAGGTAGTAATCTTCCGCGCGGTTCAGCGGATAGTGATTGCCCTGCGGATCGGTAATGGCGTTATCGCCAAAGCCCGGCAGCCCAATGCGTTTTGCCACCGCGATGCAAAATGACTCCATGGATGCTGGTTGGCCGTCGGCGGTTTTGCTGGTGGCGGGTGCAACAATCGGCCAGCGGGCGGTGGTGGCCTTGCTCGCCACGCCTGCCCACGGGGCGCTGAATCCCCAGCTTTCGAAGTTGTGGGTATCCGGGACAATATAGTCCGCCAGCGCGGTGGTTTCGTTCATAAAAGCATCAATGGCAATAAATAGCGGCAGACGCGCCGGATCTTTGAGCTTTTCTTCCGCTACGCCACGCAGCCCCGCAATGCCGTAAAACGGGTTGGTCATGTTGGAGATCCAGGCTTTTAGCGGATACGGGTAGCCTTCGAGCGCCGAGACGAGTAATTCGGTCAACTGCCCGGCGACAAACGGATACCATGGGGCTTTCGCCGGGAAGGGCGATTGTCCGGCAGCCACTTTATTACGGTACTCTTCCGAGGATTCATAGGCGGTTTTACTGCGCGCGATGCTCAGGCCTTTCGGCTTCACCTTTCCGGCGAAACTGTCCATATTGTAGCGCGGTCCGTCAGTGGCACCGTTGAATTTACCGCCGCCCACAAAGACCCCGCCTTCGAGGCTGAGGTTGCCAATCAGCGCATTCAGCATCATCACCGCCCAGGCGTTGTAAAATCCGTTGCCTGCCATCATCCCGCCGTGGGTGATCACCGCCGCTTTACGCCCGTGACGGGTAAAGGCGTCCGCCAGCGCGCCTATTTTTGCCTCCGACACGCCGCACTGCTGGCTGTATTGCGCCAGTGACAGCTTTTCGGCAGACTCTTTCAGACGCTGGAATCCGCTTTTGACCGTCACGGTTTGCCCGTCGGCCAGCGTTACTTCGCGGGTCACGAACAGCTGTGCGCGTTGACAGCTGCTGGCTGCTACCATGTCACCGGCCTCGTTAACGGCCAGCGGTTCGCCAGGCGCGTCGGTGTTCAGATGGGCGAGCGTGAGATGCTGTCCGGCAAGCGTTGGGATCTCATCGGTAATCACCAGATGCGTGGCGTTGGTCCAGCTTTTTTCTCCGGCCTGTTGCATGGCCTGGACACCAGGGATGGCGAGGTAATCGGCGTTGTAACGCTGCTTTTCGATGATCCAGCGGATCATTCCCATTGCCAGCGCCGAGTCGCTCCCCGGGTGCACAGGCTGCCAGTGACCGCGATCGTCAGCCAGTACTGTGGTTAATGGCAGGGCGGGTGCGACAACGACATACTCGAAATCATTGCGTAAGCGGGCGCTGGCGAGTTGGCGAGCCTGGCGCTTAAACGGGTTGCCGGACTGCGCCGGGGAGGTGCCCATAAATAACGCGAACTCAACGTTATCCCAGTCCGGTTTGACGTGGGTGTTTTTATCCAGATCGCCCATTAACGCGCCGGAACCGGCCCGATACGCTAGCCCACAATACGCACCGTGCGCACCGAAGTTTTTACTACCAAAACTGTTCAGTGCGAAACGGCGGATAAACGTATCGCGTCCCTCGTCGCTGGTATTGGTGACCAGCAGTTGATTGGATTTCGGGCCAAAGCCGGGGTGCTTAGCATCTAACGGGGTGATGGGGTCGTGGATGGCCCGCAGGCCGTCAATGTGACCTTCGCCAAACAGGTCGCCGCCTTCCACCACCTCTTTGATGAGCTGTTCAAAGCTGATGCGCTGCCATTTACCTTCGCCACGTTTACCGACGCGCTTCATCGGCTCCAGAATTCGCAGCGGGCTGTACAGGCCTTCGAGCAGGGTTGCGCCCCGGGCGCAGGCGGTGGAACGCGCATCAAGACCGCTTTCGCCCGCCAGTTGTTCCATTGCCGTGGCAAACGGAACCGACGAATCAATGTGATGTTCATGCGACAGTGGGTGGTAGGGGTTGCCCGCAATGCGCAGAACTTTCCCCGCTTTGCTGTCGACGCGGACTCGCACACCGCACTGGGTCCAGCAGCCGAAGCACTGGGTCATGGCGATCACCTGCTGCGGATCCTGCTGCCAGCGCGGTTGGGCGTTGGCTTCGGGGATCAGCGCATTGCCGAAGATGCGATCGCGGGTGATTTTCCCCGAGGTGCCATCCAGCAAACCGTCAATCGCGCGCTTTGCCACATCCCGATAACTCAGGCCAAAGGTCACCATCCCGCCAACGGCGAGACCAACTTTAAGCCACTGACGACGGGTTAAATTAGCCATGTTGCATTCTCCTTGCGATCGCGTTGAGGCCTTCATGAACAATAATGAGTAGCGCAACCCACAGGCCAAAGGTGCCTACAATGGCCAGCCAGCCATCTGTGCCGCCGGGCAGGGAGTACGGATTGAATTGCGCGTTAAATTTGGGGATGGTCTGCACCTGAATCAGTATCGTCCAGCGCATCAGCCAGCACAGCACCATGGCGCTGAAGGCCAGCGTAATGCGCAGCGGTAATGACGATGGGTGACGTAACACCCATCCGCAAAGTGCCAGTGAGACAGCCCACAGCACTACCCAGCCGATGGCGTAGTGTCGTGCAGACGCGGCGACATCCAGCCACTGGCGAATCGCCGAGCCGGAAAGCGTATCGCCGCTCACCCACCACGCCATCACAATGGCCAGGGCGATCAACGTGACAATCTGCCCCCATGCCAGCTTGCGCGGCAGTGTGCTGTCGCGATTTATGCTGGCGATAAGCAGGGCGAAGAAGGTTTGCAGCACGCTGAGGAACATCGCCAGCGGGAAGGCATAGCTGAACCAGATGGGACGCGCCTGCACGACGGAGACTTCGCGGCCGGTATACACCAATAATCCAATGGCTGAGAGCGCGCTGCCCACAGCCAACCATTTAGTGACGCTGTAACTTTTATGCGTAAACCGTTTGACCTGCTGCGCCAGAAACCACAGCCCGAGAAACCCGGTGAACAACGGTAAAAACAGTGCCCCCCACGGCATCCATGACCACGGTGTCGGATAGGCATAGAAATGCCAGACGCGCGCGGTCTGGTGCAGATCCGCGGTCAGCGCCAGCGGGGCGGTGATGGCACAGGTCAGGGCGATCAGCAGCGTCAGGTTTTCTAGCTGCGGCTGCGCTTTTTTACGCCAGTGGAGCACGCAGGCGAACAGCGCCGCGCAGGCGGCAATGCCAATGAAAAAGAAATACTGTACCGCCCAGGGCAACCAGCTTATTTCCTGCGGATGGGCCAGCACCTCTTCGATAATCAGTGAATGGGTCATTTAAACCTCCTGCCACAGAGCGGGTTGAGCACGTCCCATCAACGGGGTGACGAAGGCGTCATCTAGCCCCAGATAGAACACGTGAGGCGAGGTGCCGCTTTCCGGTTTCAGGACTTTGATGGTGTCATGGTGTTCGTGCAGCATGCGTGAAATCCGGCTGTGCGGATCGTTGATGTCGCCAATGATGCGCGCGCCCCCCACACAGGACTCCACGCAGGCCGGGAGCAGCCCGGCTTCCAGGCGGTGCACGCAAAATGTGCATTTGTCGGCGGTCTGCGTTTCATGGTTAATAAACCGAGCATCGTATGGGCAGGCTTGCACGCAGTAGGCGCAGCCCACACAGCGCGTATTGTCGACCACTACAATGCCATCTTCACGCTGAAAGGTGGCCTGCACGGGACAAACGGGCACACAAGGTGGGTTATCGCAATGGTTACACAGGCGCGGCAGCAGCACGTTGGTGACGCTTTGCTGACCCTCAACCTGTACCTGATACTGGTTGACGTTGGTACGAAACGCGCCCTGAGGCGTCTGGTTTTCAATGGCGCAACTGACGGTACAGGCCTGACAGCCGATACACCGCCGCAGATCAATCAACATGGCGTAGCGATGCTGGCGCGACCCCTCGTGGCGTTCTGGCGAGAAGGGAAACTCGGCCTGAGCCAGGGGAACCAGGGATGCGCCTGCGGTCAGAACGCCCAGTTGCTGGAGAAACTGCCGTTTACTGCTGTCCATATTTTCTCCCGTCACAATGCAACAACGAAACATTGGTCACGCCGTTGGTTTGCGTGTGATGAATAAAGAATCTTGATGATTTACAGTGTAAAAATCGTGGCGGGGGGTACTCTATTGTGGTTAACCACATACCCGGCTTGTTGTTGATCTAAAACAACATAAATGACAGGGATAATGGCGTGAGATGTAAAGTAGTACATTGCCTGACGGTGCTGGCAGCGTTGTGGATGCTGAGTGGAGCGGCCTGGGCGCAGACATGGAACATTGGCGTCTTAGCCATGCGTGGGGAGATCACCACACGTAATCACTGGCAGCCGCTGGAAACCCTGCTGAATCAGCAAATCGCCGGTGAACGGTTTCATATTCAACCGCTGGACCTGCACCAGATGCAAGATGCCGTGAACCGGGGAACCGTGCAGTTTGTGGTGACCAATCCGGCGCAGTTTGTGCAGTTAAACAACCGCGCAGCGCTACGCTGGCTGGCATCCTTACGCTCCACCCGCGGCGGAAAAGCAACCAGCAATGTGATTGGTAGTGCGATCCTGGTCAGGCGTGACGGAGAGATCGCGTCGGCACACGATCTGATCGGCAAAACGATAGGGGCGATCGATGCCCAGGCATTTGGCGGCTATTTGCTGGGTTATAAAGCGCTTATCGATGCGGGATTGCGCCCGGAGCGCGATTTGCGACTGAGGTTCACGGGTTTTCCTGCCGATGCGTTAGTGTATTTATTGCGTGAGAAAGCCGTTCAGGCCGTGATTGTGCCGGTGTGTCTGCTGGAAAAAATGGATGAAGAAGGGCTGATCCATAAAGCCGATTTTAAGGTGGTGCTCAACCATCCGACGTCGATTCCCTGCCTGAGCAGCACGCCGCTTTATCCTGACTGGTCCTTCGCCGCACTGCCCGCAGTGAGTGATGAACTTGCCGATCGCGTCACCCGGGTTCTGTTTAATGCACCACAAGATGCGCCTTTTCGCTGGGGAGCTCCCGCCTCGACCCGCGAGGTCGAAACGTTACTACGTGACGTTCGTCAGCACCCGCAGCAGCGTCAACTGTGGCTGGATATCAAAAGCTGGTTTATCCAGCATCAACTGGTAATGGGGGCCGCAGCGGTGGTTCTGCTGTTGCTCACACTCAACTACATCTGGGTGATGCTGTTGGTCCGTCGTCGCGGCAGGCTGCTGGAGCGTAACAATGTGCTGTTGCGCAAGCAGGAGCAGGCACTGGAAACCGCGCGTCAGATGAGCGTCCTCGGCGAGATGACGTCCGGGTTTGCCCATGAACTTAACCAGCCGCTCTCGGCTATCCGTCACTATGCGCAAGGCTGCCTGATTCGCCTGCGCGGTCAGGATCAACAGCATCCGCTGTTACCTGCGCTTGAACAGATAGATGCTCAGGCGCAGCGGGGGGCCGATACGTTGCGCAATCTGCGTCTGTGGGCCAGCCAGGCCCAGGGTAATCCAGTAATGACGGATGACTGGCAGGCGATCAACATCCGTGATGCTGTCCACCACGTGTGGCAATTATTGCGTATGACACAGCAATTCCCTGACGTCACGCTGCAAACGACGGTCAGCGCAAACTTAACGCTGACGCTGCCCAGCGTTCTGCTGGAACAAGTACTGGCAAATCTGGTGCTTAACGCCGCTCAGGCAGGGGCCAGCACGGTGTGGTTTACCGCTCAACATGAGGACGACGGTATCAGCATACAGGTACAGGATAACGCCGGAGGAATCGATGAAACTCAGCTTTATCAAGCGTTCCAACCGTTTATGACTACCCGCAAAGAAGGAATGGGGCTGGGATTGGTCATATGCCAACGCCTGGTTCGCTATGCCGGCGGCGAGATTAGCATCAACAATCAACAGGCTCCAGATGGTCGGGCGGGTGTCGCGGTAAGATTACATTTTAAGCCAACACAGAAAGGGGGCGATTGTGGCGATCATTCATCTGCTGGATGACGATGTAGCCGTCACCCAGGCCTGCGCATTTTTACTGGAAAGTCTGGGATACGAGGTCCGGTGCTGGCAGCACGGAGAAACCTTCCTGGCCGAGGTCAATCTGCATCAGGTCGGGGTTGTATTGCTGGATATGCGTATGCCGGGACTGGATGGACAAGGTGTACATGACGAGATGCTACGGCGCGGCAGCACGCTGGCGGTGGTCTTTCTTACCGGGCATGGCGATGTACCGATGGCGGTCGCGCAAATGAAACGTGGAGCGGTCGATTTTCTGCAAAAGCCGGTTTCTGCCGGACCACTTCAGGTCGCGTTGGAACATGCTCTGCAGGTTTCCATTACGGCATGCACGCGCCATGAGATTGTCGCTTGCTACCAACAGCTTACCCCAAAGGAACGCCAACTGGCCGGTCTGGTGGCACAAGGGTTGATGAACCGGGAAATCGCAGATGCAATGAATATTGCGGTCCGTACCGTTGAGGTTCACCGGGCAAGAGTGATGGAAAAAATGCAGGCGGGGAGCCTGGCTGAGCTGGTTCACCGACTCCAGCAGGTTCTGTAGATTCATGACAGTTATTTGATTTTCATTGATTTTTTGTCTAATAAGCCAGACTGATATATGCTGTTGGTTTGAGCTAATGACGAGCAGGCAAATATGGGTAATCAGACCAAAGATGACGAACTGTACCGCGAGATGTGCAGAGTTGTTGGTAAAGTAGTACTGGAAATGCGCGATCTGGGACAAGAGCCTAAGCATATCGTCATTGCCGGTGTACTGAGAACCACCCTCGCCAATCAGCGTGTGCAACGCAGTGAGTTAGAAAAACAGGCCATGGAGACGGTGATTAAAGCGTTAGCCGGTTAATCCTGAAAAGGGCGGTGGAGAAAGGCTACCGCCCTGTAATTCTGCCACGGTATTCTATCAATATATATAATTCATCTTTGAAAATAAAAAGTGCAGAAAAATGTATTTGTCGTTATGTATTATATTATATATCGATTAAAACAAACGCTTATATTTGGAGGTGTAATCACAAATATTTGTAATGCAGATGAAATACTATTTCAACCTGCCTTAATGATAATAAATATCACTCCGCATTAATTATTCTCCTTCCCGTTTTTACTTGATAACGATCAAGGTTACAGGCTATGAATAACCACATTATTTATCCGCCTAACCCTAAAGGGTTATTCCTGTCTTGAGGGTAAAGATTCACTCCGTTTAACCACCGTCATTGATGCGATCAGGTTAGGGCAAAAATATCACGTGTTGTCGGCAACATCAGTGGCCCGATTTGGCCTGCCCGGCGCGTATAAACATGAGCACTGGATGTGTTGCTGCTACAGCGTTTGCGAAGAGGATGCGAAATAAATGAACCAGGTTGATCGTCCATTTTTAGATTGTGGTTTAACGCGACTTGAATTTCTACGGATATCAGGAAAAGGTCTGGCAGGGTTAACCATTGCCCCCGCACTGTTATCACTTTTTGGCTGTAAGCAGGAAGATGTCGATAGCGGCACTGTCGGGCTGATTAACACGCCGAAAGGAGTGCTGGTGACGCAACGCGCACGCTGCACAGGATGCCACCGCTGCGAAATTTCCTGTACGAATTATAACGATGGCGCCGTTGGCACCTTCTTTTCCCGTATCAAAATCCATCGCAACTTTTTCTTTGGTGACAACGGTGTCGGTTCCGGTGGCGGACTATACGGCGATTTAAACTACACCGCCGATACCTGCCGCCAGTGCAAAGATCCGCAATGTATGGCTGTCTGCCCGATAGGCGCAATTACCTGGAAACAGGAAGACGGTTGTATTGCGGTGGATCACAAGCGCTGTATTGGCTGTAGCGCGTGTACCACGGCCTGTCCCTGGATGATGGCGACCGTGAATACCGAAACTAAAAAATCCTCGAAATGTGTGTTGTGTGGGGAATGCGCCAATGCTTGTCCGACTGGAGCATTAAAAATTATCGAATGGAAAGAGATTACCGTTTGATGGAAAGCAGGCTTGCCTGATACGCGTCATTAATTGCCAAAAAAATTGCCGCTATGTACGGAAATGCGGCCAGCAAAATGACGGGTATATCTATTAAACCTTCTAGCAAAGGAAAACATGATGGCTAATGGTTGGACAGGTAATATTTTACGGGTCAATCTCACGACGGGTAATATCACCGTGGAAGATTCCAGTAAATTTAAAAAATTTGTCGGTGGGATGGGCTTTGGTTATAAAATTATGTACGACGAAGTCCCGCCAGGCACAAAACCTTTTGATGAAGGGAATAAGCTGGTTTTCGCCACCGGTCCCCTCACTGGCTCGGGCGCACCCTGCAGTTCACGCGTCAATATCACCTCATTATCAACCTTTACCAAAGGTAATTTAGTCGTTGATGCCCATATGGGCGGCTTCTTTGCGGCACAAATGAAATTTGCCGGCTATGACGCGATTGTGATTGAAGGTAAGGCGGCATCGCCTGTCTGGATCAATATCAAAGACGACAAAGTCAGCATCGAAAAAGCCGACTTCCTGTGGGGCAAGGGTACACGCGCTACGACCGAAGAAATTTGTCGCATCACCAGCCCGGAAACCTGCGTCACCGCCATCGGTCAGGCGGGAGAAAATCTGGTACCTCTGTCCTGTATGATCAACAGCCGCAACCACAGCGGCGGTGCTGGCACCGGTGCGGTGATGGGCTCGAAGAACCTGAAGGCCATTGCGGTTGAAGGCACAAAAGGGGTCAACATCGCCGATCGCAAAGAGATGAAGCGGCTGAACGATTACATGATGACCGAGCTTATCGGCGCTAACAACAACCATGTGGTGCCGAGCACGCCACAGGCGTGGGCTGAATATTCATCTCCAAACTCACGCTGGACGGCGCGTAAAGGGCTGTTCTGGGGTGCGGCGGAAGGCGGCCCGATTGAAACGGGGGAAATCCCGCCAGGCAACCAAAATACCGTCGGCTTTCGTACCTACAAGTCGGTGTTCGATCTCGGACCGGCCGCAGAAAAATACACGGTCAAAATGAGCGGCTGTCACTCATGCCCGATTCGCTGTATGACCCAGCTCAACGTCCCGCGTGTTAAAGATTTTGGTGTACCGAGTACCGGTGGTAACACCTGCGTGGCGAACTTCGTGCACACCACGATTTTCCCGAACGGCCCGAAAGATTTTGATGAGAAAGATGATGGCCGCGTGGTGGGGAATCTGGTTGGCCTGAACCTGTTCGACGACTACGGTATCTGGTGTAACTACGGGCAATTGCACCGTGATTTTACCTACTGCTACGCCAAAGGCGTTTTTAAACGCGTGCTGCCGGCTGAAGAGTATGCCGAGATCCGTTGGGATCAGCTGGAAGCGGGCGATCCTAATTTTATTAAAGATTTCTACTACCGCCTGGCGCATCGCGTCGGCGAACTCAGCCACCTTGCAGATGGGTCATATGCCATTGCCGAACGCTGGAATTTAGGCGACGAGTACTGGGGCTATGCCAAAAACAAATTGTGGTCGCCGTTTGGTTTTCCTGTTCACCATGCTAACGAGGCCTCGGCACAGGTGGGGGCGATCACCAACTGCATGTTTAACCGTGACTGCATGGCGCACACCCACATCAACTTTATCGGCTCTGGTTTGCCGTTGAAATTACAGCGTGAAGTGGCGGGTGAGTTGTTTGGCTCACAGGATGCCTACGACGAAACAAAAAACTACACCCCAATCAACGCCGCCAAAATTAAATATGCCAAATGGACGCTGCTGAAGGTCTGTCTGCATAACGCCGTCACGCTGTGCAACTGGGTCTGGCCGATGACGGTGTCGCCGCTGAAGAGTCGAAACTATCGTGGGGATCTGGATCTGGAAGCGAAATTCTTCCAGGCGGTAACCGGTGATGAAACAACGCAGGCAAGCCTGGATCTCGCCGCCGAGCGTATTTTTACGTTGCACCGTGCCTATACAGTGAAACTGATGCAAACCAAAGACATGCGCAATGAGCACGATCTTATCTGCTCCTGGGTCTTCGACAAAGATCCTAAGATCCCGGTGTTTACCGAAGGGACCGACAAAATGGATCGGGAAGATATGCGCCAGTCATTGACGATGTTCTATCAGGAAATGGGCTGGGACCCGGAACTCGGCTGCCCAACGCGTGAAACCCTGAATCGCCTCGGTCTTGAGGATGTGGCAGCCGATCTGGCTGCGCAGAATCTGCTGCCGGCGTAAGGAACGCGAGATGACTAACGTGAGCGACGTTCTGGTCGCCGATGAGGAAGCGTGTATAGCGCTTCCTGATGAGGTGGATAGCCAAAAACGACAGTGGCTACAGGCGTTACACCCGGCCGTAGAGCACAGCAACACGCCGCAGGTCGAAGAGCCGGTAACGGCGGAGTCAATAATGGCGGATTTTATCCGCCAGCACTCTACGTCGGGCCAGTTGGTGGCGCGCGGTGTGTTTTTGCAGCCACCTTATTCAATGCCTGAAACAGACCTTACGCTGCTGCTGGACGCCATGCATGAGCAGGCGGGAAGTGCGGATATTACCTGCGTGCAGGGTGCGGAAGATGTGTATTTCTACTCGACGCAGACCATGACGGCTAACTATGCCGACATGTGCGTGCAGGTGGTGGAAAACGATATCTGCCGGGCGATCGCCGAGGCGGTGCGCTTTGACTGCCGAACGTATCCTCGCCCGTATAAGGTCGCCATGCTCGGACAGTCGCCGTATCACTTTGCACCTCAACAGATAGCCGCGGCGCTGACCGCCATGGAAACGCACCCGGATTACGCAGATATACGCGTTGTGGAAGCGTCGAATGCGGAACCTTATCTGTTTAGCGAGCGCTTTATGCGCTACGGCAAGGCGTACGGCCTGTGTGAATGGCTTGAGGTTGAGCAGTACCAGAACCCCTGAATTGATCAGGTAAATGTCATGGAACGTGTGGACGATCACTGTCACAGCATTAGAGGATAACCCGATGTCCTTCACCCGACGAAAATTTGTCATTGGCATGGGGACGGTGATTTTTTTCACCGGCCCAGGCCAAACCTTGTTAGCAAGTACCAAAAATACGCAAGCGGTTCGTTATGTCATGATTCATGATGAGTCATTGTGCAACGGCTGTAATATTTGTGCCCGAGCGTGCAGAAAAACCAACCATGTTCCAGCCCAGGGTAGCCGTTTGTCGATTGCCCATATTCCGGTGTCGGATAACGACAACGAAACCCTGTATCACTATTTCCGCCAGTCCTGCCAGCATTGTGACGATGCGCCCTGTATTGAGGTGTGTCCGACCGGTGCTTCCTGGCGCGATGAGAATGGGATTGTGCGGGTTGACGCCGCGCGTTGCATTGGCTGTAGCTACTGCATAGGGGCCTGTCCTTATCAGGTTCGCTATCTTAATCCGCAAACCAAAGTGGCCGACAAATGTGACTTCTGCGCCGAGTCACGTCTGGCAAAAGGCTTCCCGCCTATCTGCGTGAATGCGTGCCCGGAACATGCGCTGATATTTGGGCGCGAAGATAGTCCGCAGGTTCAGGCCTGGCTGCGCGAAAACAAGTTTTACGAGTATCAGCTGGCAGGCGCCGGGAAACCCCATCTGTATCGTCGGTTCGGTCAACATTTGATTAAAAAGGATAATGTATGAACGCGTCGCAGAATGCCGAACAGTTTCATGCGCAACTGGCGCAGTACGTCCCCTTGTTTAAGCCCGACTACTGGCCCGTCTGGCTGGTGGCTGCCGGGTTAATGCTGGTGGGGATGTGGCTGGTGCTGGCGCTACACGCCATGTTGCGCTTTCGCTCTGCCAATAAAGCGTCAGCCGGGCACGGTGAGAAAGTTTATCTGTACTCTAAGGCGGTCCGCCTGTGGCACTGGTCGAATGCGCTGCTGTTTTTACTGCTGCTGGGCAGTGGCCTGGTCAACCACTTTTCTGCCGTCAGCGCCCCGGTAATGAAAAGCCTGCATGCTGTGCACGAAATCTGTGGCTTCTTGCTGCTGGCGTGCTGGATTGGCTTTGTGCTGATCAACCTGATCGGTGGCAACGGGCATCATTATATGATTAAACGCCAGGGCTGGATTGGGCGGGCGCAACGACAGACGCGGTTTTATCTGTTTGGCATTATGCAGGGTGAGGCACATCCGTTCCCGGCATCCACGCGGTCTAAGTTCAACCCGTTACAGCAGGCGGCCTATGTCGGCGTAATGTACGGACTGTTACCGCTGTTGCTGATTTCTGGTTTGCTGTCGCTGTATCCGCAAGCGGTGGGCGATCTGTTCCCGGGTGTGCGTTACTGGTTGCTGCAGGCGCACTTTGCGCTGGCGATAGTGAGTCTGTTTTTCATTTTTGGACATCTTTATCTCTGCACCACGGGACGCACACCGGGCGAAACCTTCAGGTGCATGGTGGATGGCTATCATCGGCATTAAGCAATGATGATAACCTCTAGTGACTTACGGGCCTGGCGCGTCGGGCCCGTGTTGTACCGCTGGTTTCTGCGTTCGTTTCCGGACGGTGGCAGCTATGCGGATGTTCACCGTGCGCTTGAGCGAGAGGGTTTCGGCGACTGGGCGGACAGCCTCGTGGAATATGGCTGGTCTAAATGGTTGGATGAAGCACGTTTTGTGCAGCAGGATATTTTCGCGATGGCGCGTTTAGCCAGCCCGCAAACGGCAGACGACAATGGCAGACAGCTGGCGAGTGCAACGGACAGCGACAGCCTTGGCAGTGCAGGTGATAACGTCAAAATCGCCAGCGCCGGGTACGCCGCACAGATTGCCAGCGCGGGGTACAGCGCCCGCATTGGCAGCGTGGGGTACAATACGCATGTCGGCAGCTCCGGCAATCGCAGCAGAATTGCGGTTGCGGGAAATTCCACGCGCGTCAGCAGCGTGGGAAACGGCACGCGCATCGCCAGTACCGGCATGCGTGTGCGTATCAGTTCGTTGGGCGAGCGCAGCCGTATTGCCAGCAGCGGCGATCTCACGCAGATCGCCAGCTTTGGCCCTGAGTCAAAGATTGCTAACTGTGCTGACAATGTGCACATTATTGCCAGCGGTGAAAATGCGGTCGTTGCCAGTACCGGCGAGGTCGATTCAATCATTCTCGGCCCCGGTGGATGTGCCGCGCTTGCCTATCACGACGGGGAGAGAATGCGGTTTGCCGTGGCCATCGAGGGTGAGAATAATATCCGTGCCGGTGTGAAATACCGGCTCAACGACGACCACCAGTTCGTGGCCTGTTGAGCCGTGGCATTATTTTAGCGCGAACCGATGCCGGGCGACTTTCTCCAGCCCAAAACACAGCAGGTAGTAAACCAGTCCGGTAAAGACAAAAATCGCAGCCGGGTAAATCTGCACGCGGCTGTTCACCTGACCGGCAACCGTCGTCAGTTCAGGGACGTTGACGATAAACGCCAGCGACGTATCTTTTAGTAACCCAATAAAAATCCCCGTCAGCGATGGCAGAATATTACGCAGCACCTGTGGCAGTAAAATCAGCCACAACGTCTGAAACGGGCGAAATCCTTGAGCCACTGACGCTTCATACTGACCGCCAGGCAGCGCGTTTAAGCCCGCATACACGGAGTGCATTACCGAGGCGGCGGTAAACCAGGCTAGCGCCAGCGTGACGGTCGCCGCCCCTGGCAGATCGCTGCCTGTCAGCATGGGCAGCAGGTACCACATCCAGAAAATGACAAAAATGAGCGGAATACCGCGAATAAACTCCGCCCAGACAAACAGTCCCTTGCGCACCACGCCCGGGAACCGCCACGCGCAGCAGGCGAGGAGAATCCCGGCGGGCAGCGCCAGCACCGCAGCGCCAATTGCCATCAGTAACGTGAGCAGAACTCCCCCCGGCTGTCCCTGTGCCGCGCGTCCCCACAGGAGATAGTCCAGATTGTCGGTAATCACCGAAATATTAGCGATCATGCTGTGGACTCCGGATGCTCAAGATGTGGATTTTTACCGCAGATCGTTTTGCCGGTACGGGCCGAGGGCCAAGTCGCGTGAGCAGCATTCCCAGCACAAGCCCAGTGAGCAGATACAGCCCGGTGCCGACGGCAAACGCTTCCAGTGCGTGGGCGTTATAACTCTCGATTTGCCGAACCTGGTAGGTCAGTTCAGCGAAACCAATACCGCTGGCAAGCGATGAGAGCTTCATTAAATTGAGATACTGCCCGACGATTGGCTGCCAGGCGTTCGCCAGGCCCTGAGGCAACAGAATATGCCGAAAGGCCGCCCAGGAAGAAAAACCCTGCGCCACGGCGGCTTCCCGCTGCCCGCTGGACACCGCCTGTAAACCGGAGGCGATTTCCTCCACCAAAAAAGCTGACGTAAAAATCCCCAGCCCCCAGGCCGAACAGAGAAACTCCGGCGTTAACCACCAGACCTCTCCCGGCAGAATGGACCACGGGTGCTCAGCATTGATGAAGGTAATTACCCCTCGGGGAAGCAGATTCCATGCGGCGAAATACCAGAACATCAGTTGTACCAGTAACGGCGTGTTGCGAAAAACTGAAACCCACACGCTGACCATGCCACCGGCGATGCGATTACCCGAAAGGCGCAGGCCGAGCAGTAAGATGGCCAGCAATGTGGCGAGTACGATCCCCACCAGTGTCACCCATAGCGTGGTCAGAAAACCTGACATTATCCATTGCAGAGGTTGCCCGCTCAGCACTCCCTGCCAGTCCATTGCGTGCATTATAACGATGACTCCTGATGTAACGGGTCGAGAACTTTTTTCAGGAAACGTCGGGTCCTTGGGTGCTGCGGGCGGGTAAAGAACGCCTCGGGGGGCGCCACTTCGAGAATGTCGCCGCCATCAATGAAAACCACCCGATCGGCAATCTCGCGGGCGAAATGCATTTCGTGAGTGACGACAATCATCGTGATGCCACTATGGGCGAGGTTTTTCATCACCAGCAGCACTTCGCCGATCATTTCGGGATCCAGCGCGGAAGTGGGTTCATCAAACAGGATGATTTGTGGAGAGGAGGCCAGGGCGCGCGCGATGGCAACGCGCTGTTGCTGACCGCCGGAAAGCTGTGCGGCGTAGGCCCCGGCTTTGTCAGCCAGTCCGACCTGTTCCAGCAGCTCAAGTGCGCGTCGTTTCGCCTCCGTTTTATTCCAGCCGTGAACATATTCCAGCGCCAACGAGATGTTCTGCTGCGCCGTCAGATGTGCGTAAAGATTGAACTGCTGGAACACAAAACCAATGCGACTGCGTAACTGACGTAAGGCCGCGCCGCGCAGCTGGCCGATCGGGTGGTCATCAATGAAAATATCGCCCCCGCTAAGTGATTCAAGCTGATTGATCAGGCGAATAAGCGTAGATTTCCCTGAGCCGGAAGGGCCCAGAATGGTGACCACTTCACCGGGCTCCACGGTCAGGTTAACGTCATTTAACACCACCTGTGCGTCATACTGTTTATGCACATTGCGCAGCTCGACCCGCGCCTGACGCAACTGCGTAAAATCCGCAGCTGGCGCTGCGGAGCGAGGAAACAGACCTGAGAGCATATTACTTCGCTTCTATTTTAAAGGCGCGGGGCTGGGGATTTTTGGTTTCAGGCCCAAACCAGACATCGTAGATTTTGGCCGCCTGACCGGTCGACTCAAGTTTCAGCAGTTCGTCGTTTACCGCGTTTAACAGCGCCGTTTCGCCTTTTTTCACCCCTACGCCGATCTCTTCTTTACTCAGCAGGTCAGGTAAAATTTTGAAATCTGCTTTATCCGGTGCGCCACCTAACAGGCCCGCCAGAATAGTACTGTCCTGGGTGATGGCCTGAACATTGCCATTGCGCAGTGCGGTCAGCGCCAGCGGAATATCGTCGTAAGCCAGCACGCGTGACTGTGGGAAGCGCTGATGTAGCGCTTGTTCACCGGTAGTGCCTTTCACCGCGCCGATGCGTGCCTTGCTGTAATCATCAAGCTTGTCCGGGGATTTTGCGGGTACCAGGAACTGCTGTCCGGTGACAAAATAGGGGACCGAAAAGTCGATGACCTGCGCCCGCTCCGGCGTAATCGTAATATCCGCAACGATTAAATCGGCCTTACCGGATTGCAACAGCGGAATGCGGTTGGCCGGATTGGTTGCCACCAGTTCCAGTTTTACACCGAGTGATTTTGCCAGCGCTTCGGCAAAGTCCACGTCGTAGCCGACAATTTTATGTGTTTTCGCATCAACAGAGCCAAACGGTGGGTTAGCGTCGAACGTCGCGACTTTCACCACGCCTGCAGCTTTGATATCGGCCAGTTGATCGGCCTGAGCCTGCGAAACCATCATGCCCGACGCGGACAATATGCTAAGTGCCAGGATTGATTTTTTAGCGCGCTGAATTTTCGTTGCCATCATTATATGAAATCCCTGTAGTTATTGGTTTGTGCTATTAACGCTCCCATAACTTATCGATGGCGCAAAATAAGAAAAAATTCTTATCTATATACAAAATGATATTAGTGAAATAGCTGTTAACAATTGGTAAATACAATGCAAATTATCCAGAAACGCTACTGTATTTCCATGCGGGCTTGTACCGATAATCGATGTGGGATTGGGGCCAGTCATGCTGCGTGATAATTTTAACGATCTCTATTATCTCAAAGACGGCCAGGCGCTGCGTGTACGGGTTATTATTTGTATTATCCCAGTCGCAAACAGCACACCGCTGCCTTTGCACCGCTGATTGAAGCATTGCGCTATACACGCAGACTGGAGATAAAAAAAACCGGCATTACGCCGGTTCAGGGATTAGATTTTGCAGGCATCGCCGCAGTCATTATCCGCAATCATTTCCTGTGCTTTTTTGTCTGCATCTTCCAGACGTTCCGCATTGCGCTCTTGCGCTTCATCGAGCCCATCAAAGACCAGATTATCGAGATCAATTTCCATCAGTCACCTGTTCAGGTTCAGCGTTTAACATCCCCCTTATTATATTGCAAAAATGTTGCTGAACAGCAGCGATTCTTGCGATTTAGAGGCGACTATCAAATCAGATGTGCGTATTTTTCCGGTAGCGTGGTCCACAGATGTCGGTTGGCGGCGCTCAGGATGATATCCCGCATGCACTCCCGCGCCGTAACGCCTTGGCGAAGGCGAATGGCTTCCAGCAGCAGGCGGTGCTGTTCTACAGCATGCTCTGTTTCCCTGACCGAAGCCTCCTGTGTCTGTTTAAATGACAGCATCATAGCTGCTGAAAGCGCATTGCCAATCGACATCAAAAACGGGTTATGGCAGGACTTTAACAGCGCCGTGTGAAAGGCCAGATCGCCTTCCTCAAACAGCGCGATCTTATCCTGCTGTTGTCCACGCGACATCAGCGTCCAGGCCTCCTCAATGGCGGCCAAATCGCGGGCAGTGGCGTTGGCGGCGGCCAGCGCGGCGGCGTTAGGTTCGAACATTAGACGCGTTACCACCAGTTGTTCTGCGACATCAGGCGCAATACCCACTTCTTCCATCCAGCCCAGCACGTCGGTGTCGAGAAAACTCCAGAGTTCGCGCGGGTTTACCGTGCTGCGCCGTTTTGCCTGAATTGACAGCAAGCCTTTGGCTGACAGGACATGCAGCGCGTTTCGCACTGAGGTTCGCGAGGCAGAGTACTGCACGGCAAGTTCATTTTCACCGGGGAGCATCTCCCCATCGCTCAGGGTCCCGCAGATGATCTTCATTGCCAGATCGCGGGTGATCGTTTCGGAAATTGTGGCCTGGGGCGTCGTCATAGTGTGCCTTGAAGATAAGAGAGTCCTTTCATTGTAACTATAAAGCAGTAGGTAACGCATACAAGATTTTATTTCATGTCCGTTCAGATTAATAAATATAACGATTTATTGCACTTCTCGATCGCGCTCACAGATCGTTCATATAAAATTAACTACATTCTTGTAATACAAGATTGAGTTATTGAGGTTACAAGATGGCTGGGGCGTGGATTGCGATTGACTGGGGAACGTCTAACTTCCGAGCGTGGTTGATCAACGATAAAGACGTGCTGGATAAGCGCAGCGCCAACTGCGGGCTGCTTCATGTTGGACAAGGTCAGTTTGACGCGACGCTGAAAACGCTGTTAGGCGACTGGCTTACGCATGCCGCGCCGGTCATCGTGATGGCCGGGATGGTCGGCTCACAGCAGGGCTGGCATGACGTGGATTATTGTCCGATCCCAGCCGGGGTCGACAGTTTGATTTCGCGTAGCAAATATTTCATCACCTCATGGGGGAGCGAGGCGTGGATTATTCCGGGACTTCGTCAATCTTCCTCGGGTGAAATACCGGATGTGATGCGCGGTGAAGAGGTCCAGTTGCTCGGGCTGGCTTTACTGGCAGGGCTTGACGATTTTCAGGCGATTTTACCCGGTACGCACAGTAAACACGCTCGGGTCCGGCAGCGGCAGGTCACCGATTTTTCAACCTACATGACCGGTGAGTTGTACCACCTGCTGCTCGCGCATTCGCTGCTCGGACGCGCACTACCGGAAGCCGTTGAGGATGAGTCTGCTTTTTTGCGCGGCGTGAACGTTGCCCGTCGGGACCAGCCGTTAAGCCAACTGCTTTTTTCTGCCCGAACGCTGCGGCTTTCGGGAGAATTGCCTGCTTCCTCGGTAGGCGACTATCTCTCCGGCTTATTAATGGGGGCGGAGTTTACTACGGACTACTCCGGGCAAATCTGGCTTGTGGGCAGCGCGGCATTGACGCGTCGCTATCAGCTTGCCGCGACCGTGTGTGGGGTTCAGACACGCTGCATTGATGGCGATCGCTGTTTTATCGCCGGGATGCAGTCTCTTCAACATCAATTAACAGAGAAACGTAATGGACAGTTTTGATTTTGCCACGCTGTGGCAGAAAACGCCGCTGCCGATGATCGCCATTCTGCGCGGCCTGACGCCGGAGGACGCGCCTGAAATTGGTGACGCATTGCTTGAGGCGGGATTCACCTGGCTGGAGGTTCCGCTAAATTCACCGCGAGCGCTCGATTCGATCACGCTGCTACGTGAATGCGCTGGCGCGCATGCTATCGTCGGGGCGGGTACCGTGTTGACGCCTGAACAGGTCGACAATGTCGTGGAGGCGGGCGGGCAGATGATTATCTCGCCAAATATGAACACGTCAGTGATCCACCGCAGCCGGGAACGTGGCGTCATCAGCTTACCGGGTGTGACGACACCGAGCGAAGCATTTATGGCGCTGGAGGCCGGAGCCAGTGGGCTGAAGTTTTATCCGGCGGAAATGATCTCCCCGGAGATACTGCGGGCGATGTGCGTGGTGCTGCCACCTCATATTGTTTGCATGCCGGTTGGCGGCGTTTCCGCCGAGGCGCAGCAGCTGAGACGCTGGTGCATGGGCGGTGCAAAAGGCTTTGGCTGCGGCGGCGGTCTGTACCGTGCGGGCGTAAGTCGTGAACAGGTTCTTCATAACGCACAGGCCTATGCGCAGGCATGGCAACAGGTAAACACCTGATCGTGCATCAATAACCCTTCAAGAGGCTGAAAGATGAATACGCGTACCCTTGATAGCGAAAATAAAAATGCGGTTTATCGTAAAGTGACCCGACGGCTGATCCCGTTTTTAATCCTGTGTTATTTCTTTGCTTACCTTGATCGTGTGAACGTGGGATTTGCCAAACTCCATATGCAGGATGCGCTGAATCTCAGCGATACGGTGTATGGCATTGGCGCGGGCATCTTTTTCATTGGTTACTTTATTTTTGAAGTACCCAGTAACCTGCTGATGCAGCGCTTTGGCCCCCGTTTTTGGATAGCGCGCATTATGGCCAGTTGGGCGGTGCTATCCGCATTAACGATGTTTGTCACCACCCCAACTCAGTTCTATGTCATTCGCTTCCTGCTCGGTGTAGCGGAAGCCGGGTTCTTCCCGGGTATTGTGTACTATTTAACGTTGTGGTTTCCCTCATGGCGCTCGGCGCGCACGCTGGGTCTGTTTATTCTGGTGACTCCGCTCTCGACTATTATCGGCAGCCCGCTGTCAGGGTTGATCCTGAAAATGTTTGAAGGTGTGGGTAATCTGCACAACTGGCAGTGGTTGTTCCTGGTGGAGGCGATCCCCTCATTCCTGCTGGCGTTTGTGGTACTGCGTTATCTCGACAACGATGTGAAATCGGCGACCTGGTTATCGGACCAGGAGAAAGCAGTAATTGAGCAGGATCTGCAAAAAGACCAGTTGGATAAAGACGCCGCCAATGCGGGAATGCCACAACATAGCCTGTCTGCGATGTTGCGTAACCGCTTTGTCTGGCTGCTGGCGGTGATCTTCTTTAGCTTCAACATTGGCTACTACGGGATTAACTTCTGGCTGCCGTCGATCATAAAAAGCTCAGGTGTGCAGGATGATTTAACGATTGGTCTGCTGGCAGCAGTTCCCTATATCTTCGGCGCAGCCTTCATGTTGTGGAACAGTCGTCATTCGGATTTGAAACAGGAGCGTCGCTGGCATATTGCGATCCCGGCAATCGTTGGCGCCATTGGACTGACATTCAGCGCCCTGAATGAAGGTTCAACGTTCTGGATGATGGCGTGGATCTGCGTGGCGATGTCCGGCACGTTATCACTGATTCCCACCTATATCAGCTTGCCTGGGACGCTGCTTTCGGGCACGGCCGCCGCCGCAGGCATCGCATTAGTCAACTCCATCGGTAATCTGGCCGGGTTCTTTGGCCCCACGGTTCTCGGCTGGCTGAAGGACACCACCGGCAGTACCAGCAGTGGATTGTACATTCTGGCGGGATTTCTGGTGCTGTGCGCACCGCTAATCTTCCTCATCCCGGCTCGCCTGGTTAACCCTCGCGATCGAAAAACGGCGGTACAGGCAGAAAACACCGTATTAACCAAAAGAGGTCATATATGAGCAGTTGTGGCAGCGGATGTGGCGGTTGTGGTGGCGAACACTTCAATCCGATCCTCAGTGGTGATGATGGCGCGTTAAAGCGCGCCCTCTACAAATCGATGGGCCACACGGACGAGCAACTTCGCCGTCCGGTGATTGCCGTAGTTAATAGCTACACCAATGCGACGGCGGGGCATGCCAACCTCAATGAGCTGACCGCACATGTACTGAAAGGGATTGATGAAGCGGGCGGGGTGGGGATGGTATTTGGCACTATCGCCCCCTGCGACGGCATTGCCGAAGGGCATCTCGGCATGCGCTATATTCTGGCGGCGCGTGAAATCATCGCCAGTTCGATAGAAGTGATGATGCGTGCCCACCGCTTTGATGGCATGGTGCTGCTGGGCTCGTGCGACAAAATTGTTCCGGCTATGCTGATGGCGGCAGCGCGACTCGATATTCCGGCGATTCTGCTGAACGGCGGGCCGATGTATCCCGCAGAATATAAAGGCAAACACTGGGACGGCAATATTGTCACCGAGGCCATTGGCTGGAAACGTCGTGGCGAAATTGATGATGCTGAGTTCCGCCATATTGAGGATATTGCGGAGCCGGGACACGGTTCCTGCACCATGTACGGTACCGCCAATACCATGTGCTGTATTGCGGAAGTGCTGGGCATGAGCCTGCCGGGGAGCAGTACGTTGCCCGCTATCTCGGGTGAACGACGGGAGTGCGCCTATGCAACAGGGATGACCGCAGTCGATTTGGTGAAGCGCAGTGTGAACGCCCGTCAGATTATTACGCGCGAATCTATCCTTAATGCGATGACCTATTTATTGGCGACGGGGGGATCAACGAACGCCATTCTGCATCTACAGGCCATTTATTACGAAGCGGAACTGGGCCATCTTCCTCTCTCGGAATTTGACGCCCTCAGTCATCAGGTGCCACTGGTAGCCTCGCTTTATCCTGCATCGGAATACGACATGATCGATTTCTGGGAAGCGGGAGGCGTAGCGGCGGTGGAAAAAGAGATCGTCAATCTGCTCGATCTCACTTGCCTGACGGTGAATGGGCAGACAAAAGGAGAATG
The DNA here is from genome assembly GCF_029717145.1 of Citrobacter freundii. Lineage (NCBI taxonomy): Bacteria > Pseudomonadati > Pseudomonadota > Gammaproteobacteria > Enterobacterales > Enterobacteriaceae > Citrobacter > Citrobacter freundii. Next base: position 2,153,183 of record NZ_CP099222.1, read on the forward strand.
GCTGAGAGACGTTCCGGTCACCCGTCGCCCGGAAGTGATTCATACTCTGGCAATCCCGGTGCGAAATGAGTCAGGCGTCGCCGTGCTGCACGGCAATCTTTCGCCGATGGGTTGTGTGGTGAAACCTGCAGCGGTCCCGGATCATTTGATGGTATTCACCGGGCCGGCCGTGGTCTTTAACAGTGAAGACGACGCGGTGGCGACGATCCTCTCGGGCGATATCCAGCCCGGCAGCGTGCTGGTCTTGCGCTATGAAGGACCGAAAGGTGGGCCCGGGATGCCGGAAATGTACAAGCCAATGAAATTCCTCGAAGGGATGAACCTCTCTGATTCCTGCGCGCTGATCACTGACGGGCGTTTTTCAGGCTCGAATCGCGGACTATTCGTGGGGCATATTTCGCCCGAAGCCAGCGATGGCGGTGTACTGGCGTTGGTTGAAAACGGTGACTCCATCAGCATTGATATTCCAAAGCGCACCTTAACGCTGAATGTGGCCGAGTGCGAGCTGAACGAACGTCAGCAACGTTGCCAACTGGTGCATAAAGAGGTCCCCCGCGGCTTCTTGCGGCTGTATCGTCGCTGGGCGTTACCGGCAGCGCAGGGGGCTGTGCTGGCTGACAGGGAGGACTTTTTATGAGTTCGGTCGATAACATTCGGGGCGTAAATCCCATTGTGGCGATGCCGTTTACGCCGCAAGGTGACGTTGATAGGGTGAGTTTTCGCCGCCTGTTAGCCCATCTTAGTGCCACCGGCGTTAACGGCCTGACGCTGTTTGGCATTGCCAGCGAATTTCCCAAGCTTGACGACAGTGAGCGAGGGCAGCTGGCGGAAACCTTTCTGGCTGAACTGGCGGATAGCCGCGTGTTTCGCGCGATCTCTGTTACTGACCACAGCACCGACCTTGCTGTACGTCGGGCGCGTCGGTATCAGAGTATGGGGGCTGACGCGCTGATGCTTTTGCCTCCGTTTTTCCTGCAACCGTCACTTGCGGCCGTTCAGGCGCATATTTCTGCGGTGCTGGAGGCGGTGACTATTCCCGTGATGGTGCAATACGCACCGGGTGAGACCGGATTTCCGGTCACGCCAGCGCAGTTAGCCGAGGTGGCCAAACGCTATCCGCACGCAGTATTTAAGATTGAATGTAATCCGCCGGTGGCGTACACCCGCGAGTTTCTCCTGCATGCACCCGACGCCCACGTACTGAACGGCTACGCCGGTCTGTATATGCTACAAATGCTGGAAGCTGGAGGGAAAGGCGTGATGCCGGGGTGCTCGTTCAGCGAAATTTATGTGCGTATTTATCGTCACTGGCTGGCCGGAGAGCCGCAGCAGGCCGCGCAATTACATGACGCGCTGTTACCCTATATCCAGCGCTGGATGCAGCATTGTGAATACATCATTCAGATTGAAAAAAGGATATTGCTACGTCGGGGGATTATTGCTGATGAGTATTGTCGAAAACCCGGCTGGGCCTTAACGGATGAGGATAGAAATACAGTCGATCGCTTTATTGAACAGTTCGGTTTGTCGGTGTTGTCCGAACCGATAACCTGACATGCACGCCAACGCCGCGCCCCTGAACTGAAACACCGCTCCGGTGCGCGGCGGACCTCGCTAACCACCTCTTTTTTGTCCGTTTTTGGACCCGTCACAACTCGCCAAGATGTTAATAATATGTTTCGCAATCATGCGGCAAGCCTGTTTATTCAGGAACGTGATGCGCGATCATTTTTAACAATATCATGACAAAATCACTATACATATAACTTAATATCTTTTATACATTAATCGTTAACCCCTGTGACTATTCCACAAAAGAGAAAGAGATATGGAACAGATACCTGATAATAAAAACGATAATTTTCAAAAAGATGGCAAAGAGCAGTTCAACCGTTCGATCGGACTTATCTCTAACTTTGCGCTGGGTTTTACCTACCTGTCGCCACTCACCGCCGTGTATTCGCTGTTTGCGCTTGCTGTAACGCTGGCAGGGCCACCGGCGGTATGGTGGATTTTAATCGTCGCCTGTGGGCAGCTTCTGGTTGCGCTGGTGTTTGGCGAAGTGGCGTCTCAGTATCCGATAACCGGAGGGCTGTATCCCTGGGCCAGAAGGTTGTGGGGGAAAAAATATGCGTGGATCGCCGCCTGGATTTACCTGTGGGCGCTGGTGGTGACCATCACCTCAATCGCGGAATACACCTCTACCTTCGTCGAGTCATTATTCCACTATGGTCAGACTCCGGCCACCATGCTGCTGACATCCGTGGTGCTGCTGCTCTTGATGATGGCGGTGAATATGTCCGGGACAAAGAATCTTGCCCGGGTCGCCAAAATTGGTTTCTGGTGTGAGATCGTCAGCGTGATTGCGCTGGGGATTTACCTGCTGATATTCCACCGTTCACAGCCATTCTCGGTGATATTTGATTCAATGGGCGTGCTGGCCCAGGACGGGAGCTACTCCACCGCCTTTATGTCTGCCGCGCTGATGGGCCTGTTTATGTTCTTTGGCTTTGAAGCCTGCGGCAACGTTGCGGAAGAGGTGAAGAACCCAAGCAAAAAAATCCCGATTGCGATGATCCTGAGTATCGTGTTTGGTGCGATCTCGGCCATTATTTCCGTCATGGGGTATCTGCTGGCTTCGCCGAATCTGGTCAGTATTGTCAACGGTAAAACGGCCGATCCGATCCCGGCTATCCTCAATGAGGCCCTGGGGGAAACCGGCGCGACGGTCTTTATCATCGTCGCGATTATCGCCATGCTGTCGTGTATTCTGTCTCTCCAGGCTGCGCTGAGCCGCCTTATCTTCTCTTTCTCCCGTGACAGAATGCTGCCGGGAAGCGAGTGGATGTCCAAAATCTCTAAAAATGGTGTTCCCGATAATGCCATGGTGGTCAGTTGCTTACTGCCGGTGATTATCTGTGTTTGGGTCTATTTCCAGCCCGATAATCTGTCGCGCATTACCGCGTTTGCCGTTATCGGTATCTATATTTCCTTCCAGATGGTCGTGCTGGCAGCGCTGCGCCAGCGCCTGAAAGGCTGGAAACCGGCGGGTGAGTGGACCATCGGTGGTTGGGGGACTCTGGTTAACGTGCTGGCGTTAGCTTACGGGTTGTGCGGGATTTGGCTGCTAGCCCAACCCGCTGACAGCAGTGATTTCATCGACCGCTGGACGGTGCTGTTTGGCCTGGCGATTGTGGTGGGTTCGGGGCTTATCTACATGTTCCTGACGCGTCCGTTTGGTCGCTCTGCTGCGCCGGAAAATGATGCGATAGCCTACGCAAACAAGCTCAATATGGGGCAGGATAATTAAACAAAGGGCCTACGGGCCCTTAGAGCCTATCCCCTTAGTGTTGATAGTGGTAAAGAATGAAGTAGTCGCTCTGATACACAATACGGGTATTCATCGGTGACAGTAATTCTCCCACGCGACAGCGCGGCCAACTGGAAAAGATAATCCGGTTTTCCAGATTGGTCAGAATGACATAGTCAGGTTGAGGGCAGGAGAGCAGTTCTGCCTCGATCTGGCTAACCAGCAGATCGACAGCGGCGACGCCAAGAAACTGGTCATGGTAGTAAACGGGCACCGCCGAGGTCAGTGTGTAAGAAATGTTGCAGATATAGTCGACGTAAGGCCCGTGAATATAGGCTTCACCTGCAGGAGGAGAATGCTTAAACCACTCGAAGGTTCTGAAATCCAGCCGCTGTTGGGTAGCCTGATCTAAATCCAGATGCGCCTGACTCAGACCGTTATCTTTCTTATACCACCACTCCAGCAGCCAATACTCGTTGCGGGTTGGCGTATTCTCAATATGGCTGGCGAATCCGGCACCCGAGCAATAGTGATTGTGATTCAGCGTGTGTTTAATGTGCTGCTGAACAGTGGCTCTCACTGCCGGGTCGAGGACCACCTCTGCCGACCCTTTTTGTACACCGGCAATCGCCTCGTGGATGCTCCTCGCCAGCGCAACGGTAGACTCTACGGTAGAGACAGTAATATCATCAATTTTACGGATTAATGCGCTAAGGGATGTCGAAGAGCTCATGGTCTTTCCTGCCTTCACTGATGGTCAGTTCGCGTTATATTTCAGCTTTTTTTCAATAAGATAATAGGTACAGGTATCGATAATCTGGGTGGCAAATTGCACCGATTCTGTCTCATTATGCGCGGCCAGCGCATCGGCCAGCGCCGAATAGAGCGCAATGATCTCGGCGTGAATAGTGCCAGAACGATAGAGTATAGCGACCAGGGAAGCCCATTCCGCCTGCACCTGCAATTCCTGGTTCGCCAGCCGCGCTGAATGCGAACTGGCGGCGATCGCCAGCAGGCAACGCATATCGGCCTGAGTCATTAATTCGGGTGAATCAGCCTTTCTTAACACCTCAACAAACTCGCGAAATTTAGCGATATCCGCATTGGTCATGCGCCGGGAGGCCAGCCTGGCGCTGTGGCTGATAATGGCGCAATGCATTTCGCCTAAGTCGGAAAGGTAATCGGTGCCAATCGATTTAAACGGATGCAGGACGCTATTTTTGCCATCAATATTTTCGCAAACGAAGCTGCCGCCATTTCGGCCACGAACCGTATGGATAAGATTATTAGCCCGAAGCGTGTTGAGTGCTTCTCTGATGGTGATATGTGAGACGCCCATCATCTTTGCCAGGTCGGTTTCGTTGGGCAGTTGCTCTTTTGGCTCGAGCAATCCCGTAATGATGGCGTTTGAAAGGCGCTGCACAATCTGGTCGGAACGACTGACCTGCCCGATAGGCGCAAATATGACCGCATGAGTAATCATAATCTTTTCTGCACTCAATTCCCTGAAACAACGACCCTTTCTAACACAAGCCTGTCAGGCAAGGAAGGTCAGAATAGTCGCGTTATTTTACCTGCCCATGCACAAAACCGTTGCACAGGCGGATGTGTGTCCCGTTAGCGTCAAATGACGATGAATAACCTTACCGCGAAAATGTAAAATTTAAGTTAAAAATGCGACGTTTATCATACTGTCAATGTTGCGCATTTGAAAAAATTTTACAATATATATATTACATAAGATTCTTTATGTATTAACGGACAGGAGATAGCCATGAAAACCCTGAAGCATTTTATTAACGGACGTTACGTGGCGGGCAGTACCGAAGACGCGTTTGAGCTGGTCAGCCCGGTGGACGGTGAAACATACGCGTTATCGCCCAATGGTGGGGTAGCAGAAGTCGATCTGGCCTACTCGGCCGCCGCTGCCGCGTTCAGTATCTGGAAGAAATCGACACCCGCACAGCGGCAAAAAGCGCTTCTGGCGCTGGCTGATGAAATCGAACGCAATGTAGAGCGACTGGTTAACGCCCAGAGTCAGGAAACTGGACAGCTGCGCCATTTTATTGAGAAAGAAGAGATCGCGGCCTCCTGCGACGCCATTCGATTTTTTGCCGGTGCCGCGCGCTGCCTTGAAGGGAAGGCTGCCGGTGAATATTCTGCCGGGTTCACCTCAACCATTCGTCGCGAACCGCTGGGTATTGTGGGGCAAGTCACGCCGTGGAATTACCCGTTTATGATGGCGGTGTGGAAGATAGCCCCTGCGCTGGCGGCAGGCAATACGGTGGTGCTTAAACCGAGTGACACCACGCCGGTCAGCACGCTGCTGCTGGCTGAGCTGGCCGCGCCGCTGTTCCCGAAAGGGGCGTTTAATGTGGTATTAGGGAAAGCCAAAACCGGTTCGCTGGTGGTGTCGAACCCGTCGGCCTCACTGGTTTCGATTACTGGCTCGGTACGTGCGGGTCTACAGGTGGCCGCGTCGGCGGCGGCAAACCTGACCAAAGCCCATCTGGAGTTGGGCGGTAAAGCGCCCGCCGTGGTATTTGCCGACGCGAATATCGACAGGGCGATTGAGACGATCGCTACCGCCGGCTTTTTCAATGCCGGGCAAGATTGTACTGCCGCCACGCGAATTCTCGTCGAGCAGTCCGTTTATGCTGAGTTTTTGGAAAAATTGATCCAGAAAACAAAAAGCATCAAATTTGGTCCCCCGCAGGATAGGGATGCGCTATATGGCGCGTTGAATAGCCGGAACCAACTGGAGCAGGTGCAAGGTTTTATTGCGCGTCTGCCTGCGCATGCAAAAATTGAAACGGGTGGCAGAGCAGGGCCCGGACCGGGCTTCTACTTTGAGCCAACCATCATCTCCGGTCTGCATCAGCACGACGAAGCCATTCAACATGAAGTGTTTGGTCCGGTAATGGCGATTCAGTCCTTTTCGACTGACGAAGACGCGTTGCACAAAGCCAATGATGTGGAATACGGCCTGGCCGCAAGCGTCTGGACCGGTAACCACGGCCGCGCACAGCGTTTTTGCATTGATCTCGATTTTGGCACGGTGTGGATCAACAACCATATTCCACTGTGTGCGGAAATGCCGCACGGCGGGTTCAAGAAATCCGGCTACGGTAAAGATCTCTCCTCTTATTCACTCGATGAGTACACCCGAGTGAAACATATCATGTGCGATATTTCTGAATAGCGGGTAATACGATGAAAACATTAAAAATAGCTGCGCTGTCGCTGGTGATGTTCTCGGGGTTTAGTCTGGCAGACAGCTCCCCGCTGAACACCGTAAAAGCGTATATGGCGGCCTGGAATGCGCATAACGCGCCGCTCGCAGCGCAGTATCTGGCCGACGACGCGGTCTATTACGATGCCGCCGCCGGGGAGCCGATAACTGGCAGGGAAAAAGCCGAGAAAGAGGTGATTGGAGCATTCATTGAGGCGGTCCCGGATCTGAACTGGAAAATGGTCGGCAAACCCGTCTATGACGAAGATACCGTGGCATTTCGTTGGGAGTTCTCGGGTAAAAATAGCGGCGAATGGGCAGGAAGTCCGCCGACAAATAATCCGATTAAATTTGAAGGCGTCAGCTATATTCATGTTAAGGCAGGAAAAATCACCTGGCAGGGTGATTATTATGATTCTAAAAAACTGGATGAAGAACTCAAGCCAGTGAAGTAGTCGGTGGTCCCCCTTGTGAGAGGGGGACCCTCTCATTTGTGCTGTGTTTAGGGCAGTGTGTGCGTGGCAAAAGGACAAGTTAATGGCAATTACCCGACGTGATTTTCTCAACGGTGTGGCGGTCACCATCGCCGCGGGGCTGACCCCTCTGGATATGGTCAGAGCGGCAGGAAAAGAACATGAATTTATCGATGGAAGTTATTACCCTCCCAGCCTGACGGGGCTGCGTGGTAACCATCCGGGCTCGTTTGAAATGGCTCACGCGCTGGGCCGGGAACAGAAAAAATTTGATTTAACGGCGCTTCCGGTCGAGGAAGAGTACGACCTGGTGGTGGTTGGTGGCGGCATTAGCGGGCTGGCGGCCGGATGTTTCTGGCGGCAACTTGTCGGGCAAAACAGCAAGGTTCTGATCCTCGACAACCATGATGATTTTGGCGGCCACGCCAAACGTAACGAATTTAGCACAGCCGGAAAAAAACTGATCGGCTATGGCGGCAGTGAGTCGTTTCAGTCGCCAGCGCATAATTTCAGCCCGGACGTACAAAAGCTGATGGAAACACTCGGCGTGAGCGCCACCAAGCTCAAAGAGAGTTTTGACGTCAACTTCTATCCAGACTGGCAGCTCAGTCGCGGCGTCTTTTTCGACAAAAAGAATTTTGGCGAGACCAAAATCGTCAGCGGCGATCCGGGACGCGCGGTTTCCGACGATATTCCACCGGACCGGCTCAACGGTCGTAAGATTGAAGACTTTATCAATGATTTTCCGTTGAGTGAGAGCGACCGAAAAGCGCTTATCGATCTGCATGTACGCCCTGGCGACTACCTTCCGGGCATGACGGTCGAGGAGAAAAGTAGCTGGCTGGATACCCACAGCTACAGTGAATTTCTGGCCACGAAAGTCGGTTTAAGCAAAATGGCACTGCTCTATTTCCAGCAGCGCTCCAACGATTTCTTTGCTATCGGCATTGAGGGCATTTCCTGTAGCGATGCCCGGGCATGCGCCTTACCGGGCATGGAAGCGTTAGGTCTGCCGCCGCTGGACGGCGAGTCACTGGCCGACCTCGAAGAGCCGTATGTTTATCACTTCCCCGATGGCAACGCGGGACTGGCACGAATAATGGTCAGATATATGCTCCCGGATGCCTTGCCGGGGACCACCATGGAGGATTCCGTCCTCGCCAGATTACATTACGAAAAGCTGGATCTGCCGGAAAATACCACGCGTTTGCGCCTCAACAGTAGCGTGATTAATGCGGCCAACGTGCCGGGCGGCGTGGCCGTAACCTATCTGCGTGACGGCAAATTGCATCGTGTGCACGCAAAAAACGCCATCATGGCGGGTTATAATATGATGATCCCGTACCTGGTGCCGGAAATGCCGAAACAACAGCAGGCAGACCTCAAGCTGAACGTAAAGGCGCCGCTGGTGTACACCAACGTAGTGGTGAAAAACTGGCAGGCGTTTAAGCAACTCGGCGTACACGAGTTTTATTCCCCGGCTGCGCCGTACAGTCGCATTAAGCTCGACTATCCAGTCAGCATTGGCGGCTATCAGCACCCGGCGACCCCGGACGATCCGATGGTGATTCATATGGTCTATGTGCCAACCTATCCGGGCAGTAACTTACCGGCGAGAGAACAATTCCGACTGGGACGGGCCTATCTGCTGGGGACCACGTTTGCTGCGCATGAAGAGATGATCCGTGGCCAGTTGCAGGAGATGTTTGGCTCGACAGGCTTTGACAATCAACGTGATATCGCGGCTATTACGGTTAACCGCTGGGCACATGGCTATGCCTATTACGCCAACCCGCTGTTCGACGACATGGATGAAATGGAGACGGTTGTTGAGCGGGCACGCCAGCCCATCGGCCGAATTGCGATTGCTAACTCTGATGCCGACTGGAGCGCGTATGCACATGCGGCGATCGATCAGGCATTGCGGGCGGTTAACGAACTCAAGGGTATGAGGTGATCTATGCGTAATGTAACCGTTCTTGTCGCCTGTTTGTTTAGCGCGACGGTTTCCGCCGCGGACTCTCACGGTGAGTACATCGCCAGAATTTCAGACTGTGTAGCCTGTCACACCGCTGAGGGTGGGGACGCGATGGCAGGGGGCAAAAAGTTTCCCACGCCGGTCGGTGATATTTTCTCGACAAATATCACGCCGGACAAAACCCACGGCATCGGTAACTATTCCTACGAGGATTTTGAAAAAGCGGTGCGTCAGGGCATTGCCAAAGATGGCCATCCGCTTTACCCGGCCATGCCATATCCGTCTTACGCAAAGCTCTCCGACGAAGATGTCCAGGCGCTGTATCGCTACTTTATGCATGATGTCACGCCGTCTGCGACAGCAAATAAAGAGAATGAGATCCCCTGGCTGATTTCAGCCCGCTGGCCGCTGCATATCTGGAACTGGCTCTTTACCGACGCTCCTGCAACGGCTGCGGTAGGTAGCAACAGTACCGATGCCAGTGCCGCGCGGATCCAGCGCGGAGCTTATCTGGTTGAAGGACCCGGCCACTGTGGCTCCTGCCATACCCCGAGGGGAATGGCGATGAATGAGAAAGCCTATACTCATGCCGATGCACAGTACCTGAGCGGGGCGATGATTGACGGCTGGTATGCGCCGTCCCTTCGGGGCACCGGGATGTCTGAGCAGGAGTTAACGTCGCTGTTACTGACCGGTAAAAGCAAGCATGCTGCGGTTTCGGGTTCAATGGCTGAAGTCGTCAGTGAGAGTACGCAATACCTGACGGATGAAGATGCCGCAGCGATTGCACAGTATCTGCGGAGCCTGAAAAACGCCAAACCGGAGCCGACACGAGCGGGCACCACCACGGCGTCCTGGTCGAATTCACCGCAGGCGGGAAAAGTGGTCTACAACCGTTATTGCTCGACCTGTCACGGTCTGGAAGGCAAGGGCACGGATAACAACGCGCCGTCACTGATCCACAATCCGCTGGTGATGGTTGACGATCCGACCCCGCTGTTCAGGGTGATTTCGCAGGGCGCGGAAACGCCGACCACGCGGGGCAACGTGTCGTTTAAGATGCCAGCGTATAACGGATTGCTGACCGAAGTTGAGATGCGCGATGTGATCAACTATGTACGAAAAAGTTGGGGTGAAGGCAATGGCGAGGTCAGTCAGGAGGAGCTTGCCGGACTTAAACCAGCTACACACTAAGCGTTATGCCTGATGGCGCTGCGCTTATCCGACCTATAAAAACCGTATTGTAGGTCGGATAAGACGCGTTAGTGACGCCATCCGGCAACGTTTATCCTACGTTTGCCTTGATAATGCCCGCCAACCGGGAAAATGCCGCGGCCATCTCATGTTCTTCAATACTGGCAAAACCCAGCAACAGACCGCTGCGTTTCTCTTCGTTGACGTAGTAACGTGACAGCGGTCGTACCAATAACCCCTGCGTATTCGCCAGCTGTGCAATCATGCTGTCGTCGGCATGGGCTGGCAATTGTAATATCAGATGCAGCCCGGCGTTACTGTTGAACGGTCCCAGATAATCCTCTCCGAGTTGCGTGGCGATCAGGTCCACCAGCGTCTGACGACGGCGGCTGTACAGTTGGCGCATTTTACGGATATGCGCGGCGTAGTAGCCTTCGCGGATAAACTCTGCCAGCGCGGCCTGAATCAAAAGGTGTCCGCCGCGATAGAGGTCGTTATGAACTTTCTTCAGCGGTGCAGCAAGCGGTTTGGGCAGCACAACATACCCGAGTCGGAGGGCAGGATAGAGCGTTTTGCTGAATGTGCCGATGTAGATAACTGGACTTTCTTCCTCCAGTCCTTGCAGTGAAGGAATAGGCTGCCCCGAAAAGCGAAACTCGCTGTCGTAGTCATCTTCCACGATCCAACTGCGTGTTTCACGTGCGCGAAACAGTAACTGCCGTCGCCGGCTCAGGCTCATCACCGACCCCAGCGGATACTGATGTGACGGTGTCACAAAAATTAACTTCGGGGCCATCGCTGACGACACTGGCGGTACCATGCCCTGTTCATCAACCGCCATCGCCGAGAAGTTAACCGCGTTGATGCGCAGAATATTTTTGATTCCCCAATAGCCTGGCTCTTCAATCCAGGCGTTATCGCCAGGGTTACACAGGGTGCGGGTCACCAGATCCAACGCCTGGTGAATGCCTTCGGTGATCAGTATCTGTTCAGGAGCACACCTGACGCCGCGCGCGGTACGCAAATAGTCCGCCAGCGCTTCTTTTAGTTCACCGTCGCCACCCGCCGCATCATAGGTGAGAAACTCCGGGCGCAGGCGTCTTGCCAGCCGGTCCTGAATTTTTTTAAGCGTGCGGTGGGGGAAATGTTGTACATCCGGAACGCCAGGAATAAACGCCCCCCACTGGCGCGGGCTGGCGCTGGCATTACCGAGCAGCTCCAGGCAGCGGGCGGACAGGCTGGCGCGGTCTTCCTGTGCGGGGGGCGCGTTTTTTTTATCGGGCCGTTGCGCGAGGTTGTCCAGCACGCTATCGGTGACAAATGTGCCGCTGCTGGTGCGTGCAGAAATATACCCTTCGGCCTGCAGTTGCTCATACACTCGCAGGACGGTATTGCGCGATAACGCCAGTTCGCCCGCCAGATCGCGCGAAGGTGGCATACGGGTGGCGGGTTTCAAGCTGCCTTCAAGAATGCAGCTGCAGATGGCGGCATACAAACGCCGGTGCAGTTTCTCGTCGGTTTGCTGGCTAAATGCATGCTTGATCACATCTCCGGCAAGTGAACGCATTTGGATCCTTAAAATAAAACGATTTGGCTCTCGATTAAAGTACCAGATGGCGTCTAGATTTAAAGGGTAATTCAACCCTGAATGTGTTTATGGACAAGGTGTAGAGAATGAACAATAAAAACCTGCAACAACGTCGTCTGGATGCTACCCCGCGTGGCGTGGGCGTGATGTGTGACTTTTTCGCCCAGTCGGCAGAAAACAGCACCATTACCGATATCGAAGGCAATCAATATATTGATTTTGCTGCCGGGATTGCCGTCCTGAATACCGGACACCGTCATCCTCGTATGGTGCAGGCGGTTGAAGCGCAACTTCAAGCCTTTACCCACACGGCCTATCAGATTGTCCCGTACGAAAGCTACGTCTCGCTGGCGGAGAAAATCAATGCGGCCGCGCCGATTGACGGTTTGCGTAAAACCACGTTCTTTACCACCGGCGCAGAAGCTGTCGAAAACGCGGTTAAAATTGCCCGCGCGCACACCGGCCGTCCCGGTGTGATCGCGTTTGGCGGGGGATTTCATGGCCGTACCTATATGACGATGGCGCTGACTGGCAAGGTCGCACCGTATAAAAAAGGCTTCGGGCCGTTCCCGGGATCGGTTTACCACGCACCGTATCCTTCTGAGTTGCAGGGCATCACCACCGCAGATTCGATAAAAGCCATCGAGTGTCTGTTTAAAGCTGATATCGACGCCAGCCAGGTCGCAGCGATTATCTTCGAACCCGTCCAGGGTGAAGGGGGCTTTGTGGTGGCCCCACCTGAATTCGTTGCCGCTATTCGCCGCATCTGCGATGAGCACGGTATTGTGATGATTGCCGATGAAGTCCAGAGTGGTTTTGCCCGCACCGGCGAGCTTTTTGCCATGGACCATTACGCCCACAAAGCCGATCTGATGACCATGGCGAAAAGCCTGGCGGGCGGTATGCCGCTGTCCGGCGTGGTCGGCAAAGCCGAAATTATGGATGCCCCAGCACCGGGTGGTCTGGGCGGTACCTATGCCGGTAACCCGCTCGCCGTGGCGGCCGCTCACGCGGTGCTTGATATCATTCATGATGAGCAACTGTGCCAGCGAGCAGCAGCGCTGGGTGAACAACTGCGTGCTACGCTGACCGATGCCCGTGCGTGGTGTCCGGAACTTGCCGAAGTGCGTGGGTTAGGATCGATGATTGCCGCTGAGTTTTGTGATGCCAGCACCGGAGAGCCTTCTGCGGCCACGGCGCAACGCGTACAGAAGAAAGCCCTTGAGCAGGGACTGCTGCTGCTTACCTGCGGCCAGTACGGCAACGTGATCCGTTTCCTCTACCCGCTGACTATTCCGCAGGAACAGTTCGTAAAAGCGCTGGAAATTATTAAATCCGTCACTAAATCGTGATAGTGCGCGTATAGCGTCAACCCTGGCCGACGGTGGTACACATCGTCGGCTTTTTTGTTCCTGTCGGTTTCTCAACGTCAATTGATCTTCATCGGTAGAGTTACCTGATTATTGGAAATTCGTTGCCAAATACCTCGTTATATAATTTAATATATATCGATTTTTCTCCTGTCCAGATGGTATCTATGTTAACTCTTCGTTCATTTTTGCTGGTATGCGCCAGCATGTTGTTTGCGTTTTCGGCGCAGGCAGACCGCACGATAACCGATCAGCTTGGCCGCCAGGTCACGATCCCCGATAGCGTCAATAAGGTGGTGGTGTTACAACACCAGACGCTGAATATTCTGGTTCAACTGGATGCCACGCAGGACATTGTCGGCGTGATGTCGAGCTGGAAAAAACAGCTTGGACCGGCGTTCGCCCGCTTTATGCCGACGATTACGACCCTGCCGACGCCGGGCGATCTCACCAGCGTGAATATTGAAAGCCTGCTGGCTATCCACCCGCAAGTGGTGTTTGTTGCCAACTATGCACCTGCCGAGATGATTCAGCAGATTCAGAATGCCGGGATTCCGGTGGTGGCTATCTCATTACGTCAGGATGCTGCTGGCCAGCAGAACAAAATGAACCCGACTATGGCTGACGAAGAGCAGGTCTACAACGAAGGCTTAAAGCAGGGGATTCGCCTGATTGCCGACGTGGTGGGACGTAAACCGCAGGCTGAAACGCTGATCGACTACGTTTTTTCGGCCAGGGCTAAATTCAATGCGCCGGTAGCGGCGATTGCACAGGCGCAAAAAGTCCGTATCTATATGGCCAACCCCGATCTCATGACTTACGGTGCCGGAAAGTACACGGGCCTGATGATGCAGCATGTCGGAGGGCTAAACGTGGCGGCGGCGAGCGTTAAAGGCGCGCGGCAGGTTTCGCTGGAGCAGGTGTTAGCGTGGAACCCTCAGGTGATTTTTGTCCAGGAGCGCTACCCGCAGGTGGTGACGGAGATCCTAAACGATCCCAACTGGCAGAACATCGATGCGGTAAAAAATCATCGCGTCTGGCTGATGCCGGAATACGCCAAAGCCTGGGGATATCCGATGCCGGAAGCGCTGGCGCTGGGTGAATTGTGGATGGCAAAAAAACTCTATCCGGATGCCTATAAAAACATCGATGTTGATGCGCAGGCACAGGATTACTACCACCGTTTTTACCGCGTGAACTGGCAGTCCGATGCCGCTAAGTAATCGCGCTTTCCCCCTGCAACCGATACTGATTACCGTGGTGCTACTGCTGGGTGTTGGTTCACTGTGTGTGGGGCAATATCCGCTGTCGCTGCGCGATGTGTTCTCACTGCTGAGCCATTACGCAGACTCGCAGGGTATGGCGCACCAGGTCGTCTGGACCGTCAGACTCCCGCGTATTTTGATGGCACTGCTGGCGGGCGGCGCGCTGGGGTTATGTGGGGCTACGCTGCAAGGCGTGTTTCATAATCCGCTGGTGGACCCGCATATTATTGGGGTGACCTCTGGCTCAGCATTTGGCGGCACGCTGGCGATTTTGCTTGGGCTTGATCCGTTCCTGATGATGGGGTCGACGTTCTTCTTTGGTCTGGCGGCGTTGATTCTGGTATATGCCATTGCCGCACTACAGGGGCTGGAAAACACGCTGGTGCTGATCCTCTCGGGCATTATTTTGAGTGGTTTTTTTGCCGCGCTGGTGAGCCTGATTCAATACCAGGCCGATACCGAAGAGACGTTACCCAGCATTGTATTCTGGTTGTTGGGCAGTTTTGCGACCGCCAACTGGCATAAAGTGTGGCTGCTGGCGGTGCCGGTCGGCATTGCGGCCATGCTGTTGTACCAGTTGCGCTGGCGAATCAACCTGTTATCACTCAACGATAAAGACGCCAAAGCGCTCGGGGTGGCGGTGGTTCCGCTGCGGCGCAGCGTGTTGCTGTGCTGCGCATTGCTGGTTGCGGCGCAGGTCTCCGTCAGCGGCAGTATTGCCTGGGTGGGGCTGGTGATCCCGCATCTGGCCCGCCTGCTGGTAGGCGTTGATCACCGTCGGTTACTCCCCTGCGCTTTCTGGCTGGGCGGCGGTTTTATGATTGTGGTAGATGATATTGCCCGCACGCTGCTACCTGCGGAAATTCCTCTGGGGATCATCACCGCCTTGCTCGGCGCGCCGCTGTTTGCCTTTTTGCTGATTCAGTCCAGCCGACGGGGGAAACGATGATATCTGCCGCACTTAACGTCGATCAGCTGGAGTATGGTTACCGGATGCCGTTGTTTGCGCCGCTCACGTTCCGCTGTGAGAAAGGTAATATCTGGGCCGTGCTCGGGCGTAACGGTTTGGGGAAGAGCACGTTGCTGGATACGCTGACCGGTACGCTGCCGTTGTTGGGTGGAAACATACAAAGTGAGGGGGGAATGGGTATTGTGGCGCAGCATACGCGCTTACCGTTTCCCTACACCGTTAGCGATGTCGTGCTGATGGGCCGCGCGCAGCATGTAAAGTTATTTGCTCAACCGGGCCAGCAGGATAAAAAGCGGGCGATGCAGGCGCTGGAGCAGCTCAATATTGCGCATCTTGCGTCCTGTACCTTTTGTTCACTTTCCGGCGGGCAGCAACAGTTGGTAATGATCGCCCGGGCGTTGGTCACGGATTGTCAAACGCTGTTGCTTGATGAACCCTGTTCCGCGCTGGATTTAGCCAATCAGCAGGTGGTGCTGCAGCTTATCAGCGATCTGGCGTATCGCCAGGGCTGCAGCATTCTCTTTACAACGCACGATCCGCAGCATGCACTACAGATAGCCAGTCATACGCTGCTGTTGTTGCCGCAGGGGAGATGGCTGGCGGGGCCAACTCAGGAGATTGTGACGGAAGATAATTTGTTCCAGGCGTACGGTTTACCGCTGCGAAAATTTAGCGTGGACCCGCATCCGACGCCGTTTATCGCGCCGCTGTTTACCATTCATCGTTAAGTGTTTTAAAACCGGCGCTGGCCAAACATGTTTGTCCGTCGCGCGCGAGGATAAAATCAACCAGCGCTTTGACGTTTTTAGACGCCTCGAGCACCGCCAGCTGGTATTCACAGCGAATGTTATGGTCCGTGGGGATCGTTACGCAGCGAATATCGGGCTGCCCGGCAAGTGCTGTTGCATAGTGCGCGTAGCCAATAAACAAATCCGCCAGGCCCTGGCGAATAATCCACGCGCTGGCCAGTTCGCCATTTGGCACCTTAACCGTGTCACGGCCACCGACAAGGGGAATAGCGCGTTCGCGCAGGCGCTGTCCAAGGCCGGGTTCGAGCACATCTAGGCTGTCGAATAATGCCCAGGTATAATCCCCGGAAGGGTCACAGCCGGGGGTTGAGGTGCCAATACGCAGGGTTGGATCTCGCAGTAACTCCAGCCATTCGCCGGTTTTGCGGGTGGTGAGGCTCAGTTGGTTCCAGCAAAAGGTATGCGCGGACAGTGCCCTACCGCTGGCCAGCAACTGCTGCGGATGTGCACGATTGGCCGAGGCAAATAAGGCACAAGGTTCACCGGCTTCTATACGTTCGCGTAATAATCCGGCCGGGCCGTATTCCACACAAACGTCAATTCCGCTTAGAGACGTGAACTGGTTTATCAGCGGGGTAAAGGCCAGCCGTAAACTGCCAGCAGCGAAGAGCGTGATGGGGCATGACATAATGTAGCGAGTCCTGAATTCGAGGTCCGAAATGAATGACAGACATCTTAAACGTCATCATATTGTATATGACCAACTATTCGATGCAAATGGCAATAATTATCTGGGTAATAATTTTTTTAAGATATTAACAATTGAATTAATGATTAGCTGTACCCGGAAAGGCTGCTGTGTCTTTTTACTGTAAATCACAAACAGATCCAGATGGGTGGAGAAGTTATCAGGAAGTGTAGGGGCCAGACCGTCGATATCTGTTTCTTTAATGATCAACTCGGGCATAAATAAATAACCAAGACCCGCTTTGGCGAGTTCGATTGCGGCATACGAGTTATCGCAGGCAAAATCACCGCTAATGATTATCTTTCTTATTTTTTTATGTGAGTCGTCATTTATATACCAGATGTTATGATTGTCTTCCATATGTGAGAAAAAAGTATACAGGGACTGTGTCCATAATCTTCAATGGAGTGGATCGGATATCTCGCAATCATGTCGCGGGTGCCATATATATTGGCCGGAATCGATGCGATATTTCGCGCAATAAGTTCGTCATTGTCGGGCAATGAATGCGTAAACAAGATGTCGCAGTCATCACTAAAAGGGACGCCAAGGGTAAATTCAGCGTTGCTGAGGTTACTGGTGGTCAGCATTAATTTAATTTCCGGATGCTGCGCTTTCAACCCAGGAATGACGTACTTGGAGATAAATAACAGCTGACCGGTAGGGGCATGGATCCTGACAAACCCATCAGACGCCAGCTTATAGGCCATTGTAAACTTCTGGATATCTTCACATGACTTCATGTGTTTTTTGACGTAGGGGAGAAGCTCTTCACCGAAACGGGTCAATTTTATCGGCCGACAAGAGCGATCGAACACGGAGAATCCAAAACGGTCCTCCAGTTGTTGTAAGGTTCTACTGATATTGGGTTGCGCAATTTTTAGCGTTTCCGCAGCCAGACTCAAACTACGGGTACACGAAAGTTCATAAAGGATACGGAGTTCGTTATCGTTAAAGCTGATTTTCTGGACCACTGAGACCTCAGATATGCCTTGTGAATATTATCTGTATACATTCCCGCACGGCTTCGGCCAGTGTCTTTTGAAATTGAATGTATACAGTCCAGCCAACAAAAATAGCGCAGGAATGTTACGTGAACATACCTTTTAAACGGTTGCACAATAATATTTCAACCAATTCTTATCCATTAAAAGATAGCATGGTTTGTGTAAGAAAACAAAAAAGCAAAATGCGAAAATTACAATGAATAAACGTGTTGTTACGGGGTTCATGACTATTTTGATAATGGGTGGGCGGTAGATAAAGCCTGTTTCTACCCATTTTAAGGTTACTGCAGGAGTGTAGGTAACGCATTATATCTATTACGCATAATGTTATGCACATTGTTTGCGAGACGCATGAGGTGAATCTGACTAGAATACCGCGCAAATTTATGGTCACAGGCTGGATTCAGGGATAACGAGTTAATACTTAAGCAAATTTTACCGAATGAATAACGTTTTATTCACTTTTATTACAAATTAAACCCTGAGCCCTCTGTAAAAGTCGCACACTTATTATGATCGAAAGAACTGCATGGCTTTGCCTGATTGTACACCTGTCGATCATTACGACGCCGGTACTGGCAACAATAACAAGCGAACCTCAATCGTCGCAATGGCAAAGCGAATTACTTGCACGACCTTCTGTCGTATATGTGCTTCAGGCCGAAGAAACGACGGATTCCGTTGCCGAACGCTTAGGTCTGACGACCACCCAACTGCGCTATTTCAACCAATTCAGAACATTTAACAAACCGTTTGAACAATTAGATCAGGGTGATGAGCTTGATATTCCGGCCTCAGCCTCCGGTGGTAATAAGGCGGCAGGCGCGAGTGACAAGCTACACCAGGAACAGGAAAACGACGCCGGGGTTAAACGCCTTGCCAGCGGTGCTTCTGGCCTGGCGAATATTCTGGAAAACGGCGATGCGGCACAAGCGGCCAGCGGTCTGGTCCGTTCGGAAATTAACAGTAAAGCGAATGAAACAGTCACTGGCTGGTTAGGGCAGTTTGGCACGGTACGGGCGCAGTTGAATGTCGGCGAACAGTTTTCCCTTGATGATAGCAGCGTAGATTGGCTGGTGCCGGTATATGAAACACAGACGAATGTCTTATTCACCCAACTGGGTTATCAGAATCAGGACGACCGTAATACGCTGAACGTTGGCGTGGGCGTACGTCATTTCAGCCATGACTGGATGCTGGGATTTAATACCTTTTATGACGCCGATTTGAGTGGCGATCATCGTCGCCTTGGCGTTGGGGCTGAACTGTGGCGCGACTATTTTCAACTTGCTACCAACGGGTATTTCAGACTGTCTGACTGGAAGGCCTCGAAAGACGTGGAAAATTATGACGAACGCCCGGCGAACGGTTTTGATGTCAGAGTGCAAGGTTGGTTGCCTGACTATCCGCACCTTGGCGGCAAGTTTATCTATGAGCAGTATTTTGGCGATGAGGTCGGGCTGTCTGGCGAAGACGAACGTGAGAAAAATGCCTGGGCCTTCACGACCGGTATCACCTGGACGCCGTTCCCACTGATGACGCTGGGTATTGAGCAGAGTATGGAAAAGGGTGATGAGCGAGACACCAGCGTGCAAATGGAGCTGGCGTGGCGACCGGGTGAAACCCTGGAGTCTCAACTTTCGCCTGATGAAGTGGCCTCTCTGCGCGAGCTGGAAGGTAGCCGCTACAGCCTGGTTGATCGTAATAATGTCATCACTCTGGAATATCAGGCACAGGATCTTGTGCAGTTGACGCTTTCTGAAGAGGCGATTCAGGACGCTGAATATACAGTGCATACGATTTCGACCGATGTCACGAGTGAATACCCGCTGGCGCAGGTCACCTGGGATAACGCGGCGTTTCTGGCGGCTGGCGGAGAGTTTCGCGAGCTGAGCGTGAATATGTTTTCACTGACATTGCCTCCTTACCAACGCTCTCCATCCTCAGACGGGACGGCAAACCAGTATCGCGTCGTTGCGATGGCAGAGGATACCGAAGGGAATACCAGTAATGCCCAGACCTTGCTGATTGAGGTTCTACCCGTAAATCTGGCGTTTGGCGATGCGTTACAGGTCACCGGTAACGGTGCGCCCGCTGATGGTAAAACGCCGGTTATTGTGACCGCAACCCTGGTCGATGATGACGGCAAACCGGTTAGCGGAAAAAATATCACCATGGGAATGACATTCGCCGACGGCAGTATCACCGCTGAGGATGTGATGAGCGATGCGGCAGGGCGGGCGATGTACAGCGTGGTCTCTCACGTTGCGGGTCAGGCAACGGCGACGGCCAGGGTGCATGAACTGAGCCAGAGCGCGAAAGTATTGTATAGCCAGGCGAATTCGGGTGTCGATGAAATGTACTCGGCGTTGCTGGTGAACCCGGCGGTGATTCGGGCCGATGGCGAAGATGTTGCTGAAATGACCTACAAAGCCAATAACAGCGAGGGCGAGCCGGTAACGGGCCTCGAGAACGTGTCGTTTCAGGTGTCCGGTGTGCCCAATACCACCTCCACAGTAGTGCGTGAAGTCGCGCCGGGTATCTATCGTGCAAAGTTGAGCGGTATTCATGCCGGGAAAGGCGTGGTGCAGGTTATGCAGGGAAATGTCGTGGCGAAGACCTTGCGCCGTCCGGTTACCCTCATCTCCACCGGTAACCCTGTCGACCCGCAGCAATCTTCTTTAAATGCGACGCCGGGAAGAATATCCGCCAATGGTAACGCGGAATCGACTCTGGTTCTGCAGTTAACCGACAGCAGCGGGAACCCACTGAAAGAAAAAAACGTCCGATTTACCAGTAGCCTCGCCGGAACGACGATCGGCAACGTCACTAACCGGGAGGATGGTACGTATACCGCCACATTGACGGGTACCGCAACCGGAAACGCAAAAATAAGGACGCATGTTAACGGGTTTCTGACCACTATCGCGCCGACGGTGGTCAAGCTGGTACGTGATGATAATTCGGTCAGTCTTGAGGCTGTGGTGGTGCTTGACGATCATGCGCTGGCGGATGGTGTAGATGAGAATGTCATCAAAGTCACCACCTTTAACGCGGATGGGACGCCAGCTGCGGGTGAAACCGTACGACTGTACGCGAACAATCATGCGGATATTCCTCCAGCAGCCACCACCGATGCTAACGGTGAGGTCTCGGTGTCGTTGACCAGTCGGGTCGCGGGTGAGGTCACGGTGATTGTTGAACTTAACGGCAGCACAGAGGAAGTTGAAACGAGTTTTGCCGTTGATGATGACAGCCTGGATCCAGCGAAATCTCAACTGAATGTCGTCCCTGAACGTATTGAAGCGAATGGCAATGCTGAATCATTTATTCACTTTTTATTAAGGGATCAGCAGGGCAACCCGGTTACCGGGCAAAAAGTGACCTTCACCAGTCCTCTGGAGGGCACGACTATCAGTCAGGCTAAGGATAACCATAACGGCCTGTATAAAGCGTCGTTATCTGGCGTAACGGCGGGCGTTGCCGAGATCTCTGTCAACGTGAATGACCATCACTTTGCGGTTACTCCAGTGAGCGTTACGCTCACGCCAAAAGTGGGTGAGGCCGGGCAGGGCGTAACGCAGGTGGTGGCAGACAATGCGCCGGCCAATGGCAGATCGGCGAATCAGGTGAAGGTCACCATACACCATGCGGATGGGCGTCCGGCCAGCGCGCAGGCGGTGCGATTCGTGGCGACTAACGGGGCGGCAGTACCCACCTCGGTGATGACTAATAGCGAAGGCGAAGCAATGGCCATGGTGACCAACCGCATCGCCGGAAAATCCGTGGTGTCGGTGATGTTAAACGGACATGTCCAGCAGGTTGAACTCACCTTTCTGTCAGATGAAGGCAGCGCCACCATTTTCCCTGGCGACCTGCGCATCATAGCGGACAACGCATTAGCTAACGGCACTGCTGAAAATAAAGTCAGCGCGACCGTCAGGGATGCGTTTGGTAACCCTGTGGCGGGGCAGCAGGTGAAATTTAAGGCCAGCCACGGCGTACGTGCTTCTGCACAGGGTGTGACTGATGCGAACGGCGTGATAACAGCGATCCTGACGAGCACGGCTGCGGGACGCAGCGAGGTTGTGGCGCTAATTAATCGTCGCGGCGAGCACGTGTCGGTTAATTTTGCCCCCTTTGCATCATCGGTGAAAGTGCTACGCAATGGGCATGCGCTGACCACCCATCCGCAGGTGGGCGACCGTTTATCCGCTGTCGTCATGTGCGGTGAAATTGTCTGCGAAGAGCAGCCAGAACATTTTCAGTGGCAGGGGGAAACCGCTGCAGGCAGTAACCAGTTCACCGCGATTCCACAGGCGACGGGCCGTATCTATGTTGTGTCTGGCGAATGGCAAAAACGTGCTTTGCGCGTGGAAACACAATAATCACCCTGAAAACCGTAATTTCCCGGCTGACGCCTTAATCCCTTTTTATTATTGAGTACGCAAATGAAACGCAAAAACTTTACCTTAACCGCCAGTAGCGCGATGTTAATCCTGTCATTTCCCGCCCTGGCCGTCTTGTCCGATCCAACCGATACCGTAAAAGGACGCGTGCCGGTTATCACCCAGAGCACGATTGTTTCTGCTGATACCAACAGCAACGGCGTCTTCGACATTGGCGATGTGATTTCCATTAGCCAGCAAGGCGCGTTCAGCGACCCGGACGGGGATGCAGAATCGCAAAGAACCTTTCAGTGGCAGGCGGATGGGGCAGATATTTCGGGCGCCACCAGTGATACTTACACCGTGACGGCGAGTGATTTAGGCAAAAAGATCACCGTGTTGGTTACGCCGCATACTGACCCAACGATAACCGATCCGGATACCGGTATCGCAGTTGCGTCAAATGAGCTGTCAGCGGCTTCTGCATCAACGCCGATCGCCGTACAGATTGATGGCGCAGTGAATGGCTTCCCGCAGGTTGATACTGAACTTAGCGCCGTCGTACAACTGGCTGACGGCAGCGCCGGTGATGCTGGCACCTATCAGTGGAAGATTGAGACCGCGATTGGTTCTGGCGTATACCAAAATATTCCAGGTGCGAACGGTAAGACTTACAAACCGGTAGCCGGGGATCAGAAACGTAAGATACAGATCGAGGTGAATTAATGTCACCCATTGTGCAGCAGCGAAGTGTTCAAGCGCTGCTGCGTATAATCGCCGTTCATTCGGATTGCCTGAGCTATGAAGCTGAATAGTGTCGCGCTCACTCTGCGCAGCGCCGCGGGTGTGCTGGTTGTTTTTGTCGCCACTGAAGCCCTGGCGGTGACAGCACAGACCGCGACGGTAAAAGGACGCCCGCCCGTGGCCGGTCAACTGCAGGTGATTAACACCTCTGCGCCGGGATTAAATCCGGCTCAGGGAGATACGCTGGAGATTGCGTATCAATTTCACGATCCTGATGGTTTGCAGGAAAGTCCATCAGAGACCCTGTTTCGCTGGTTGGCCGACGAGCAGGTAATCTCAGGGGCGAATGAGCGTCTTTATACGCCCGGCCCCGCGCAGAATAAACGCTACCTGACGTTTAAGGTGTTGCCGGTTGAGATTGAACCTTCCGATCCCGACCGACCGGATGCGCCTTTTGTCAGCCCAAACGCGAACGCGCCGGTGCTACCCGCGCGAGCAGACTTGTCGGCCGCGTTTCATTATGCTTCGCCAGCGCTGCGCTGGGGGGATGCGTATATGCACTGTGCGAACAACGGCATGCGTTTACCAGATGAGGGCGATCTGCAGGATATGTTTGTGACCTACACTCGGGCAAATCGTGTGGGGCAAGATTCTAAAGGCGATTTACGGCATACCTATGGCATTGCTGGACGTAACGCTATCTGGACGACACGCGCGCTCAATGATACGCACCATGCGGTGATTAATGCTTTTACCGATGGGCGTAGTAGCGCGGCGGCAAACGCCAGCAGACAGACAGTGGTGTGCGCGCAAACCGGTATACCTGACATGCTCCCGGCGATCGTCAATTTAGCGATACCGGCGCCCCGCGAAGGGGAAGATGTCACACTTTCCTATCTTTATCAGGGGAATGAGACGATTCCCGACCGGTCGCGTTTTCAGTGGTTTCGTGCGGATAACGCAGCAGGAACGGCCAGAAAAACGGCAATTCCAGGCGCGGTTGAAAAAAGTTATACCCCCGTTGCAGAGGATGTAAATCGCTATCTGGTGGTGGAAGCCACGCCAGCAAGCTATGACACGGTAATGGGGACAATGGTCAGTACGGTCAGCGAGCAAGTGGCACCAGGCGGCAGCAACGTCCTCCCTGGGAACACGACTATTCACGTCAATGGCGCCACGTTTGATACCGACAGCGGTTTTCCTCGCAGCGGATTGGTTGGTGCCAGTTTCCAGTTGCGCATGAATGGCAATGCTGCCAGCAACCGGGAGTATTCCTGGCATGACGATCGTTCGTGGTTAAGCGTGGATGATAAGGGTGTGGTGACGTTTAACCGTCGGCCTGAAGGCGCAGAGAAAACTGCCACCATTACCATACGGTCGAAAAATGACGGTGGGTCTTATGCTTATACCTTCACGGTCACGAAGTGGTTAATCACTGACGGCAATCCAACAGGATTTAATAATGACTGGTGTGGTAAACAAGATGATGGCTATCGTCGGCCGACTGCAGAGGAATCGACCCGCAACGGCGAGCGAGCGGCTTCAACCGGACGCTGGTGGAGCGAGTGGGGGCCGTTGTACAACTTTGGTGGCAACTGGGTCAACGCACCTTACTGGATAGATGAACTGGGCAGTAAAAATACGTTGAATATGAGTAACGGGATAGTGACGAATACCAGGAAAAGCAGTCACGTGGTCTGTATAGCGGATGTGAATTAAGGCGTTTTTCTGAACGGATGGTTGCCTGTAAGACGGTGAGGAAAGCAGGCAGCCACAGCCAATTGTTGAAGGCCAAATAGCAATTACGTAAGAGTGTTTTTTTGAAAAAAAAGAAAGTGTAGAGAAAGACGAGAGAGTAAGCACCAAATCAACGGGAATTGATTTGGTGCGTCCGAGTGGACTCGAACCACCGACCCCCACCATGTCAAGGTGGTGCTCTAACCAACTGAGCTACGGACGCAAGATGGTGCGTTCAATTGGACTCGAACCAACGACCCCCACCATGTCAAGGTGGTGCTCTAACCAACTGAGCTATGAACGCAACGTTGTAGGTGACAACGGGGACGAATATTAGCGGCACAGACCGAATGAGGCAAGAGGGAAATTGTGTTTTTCTGCATGTTTTCACGCGATTGCAGAGTAATTAAGCAAGTTGATTATATTTTGTTGATTTTACGGCGTGTTTTTTATTCACCCGATCCTTTGGGTGCACAAGTCAGGCGTGCGGGGGAGAATCAGAACCACTCCTGTAAGTCCCGAATGTCGCGATCATCCGGGGCTTTTTGCTGTTATGGCGAGTCGTTACAGCCGGTATCTTTATGTCTGGCCCAGTCGACCATGCCCTGAAAGTCAACAATGACCACCGACTCATCCCCGACGACCCAGGCGTCGTGCCCTGGAGGGATGCGTGACAGATCGCCGGGGCGGCAATCAAATTCACTGCCATCGTCCATTTTTACCCGCAGTACCCCGGCTACGTGGTATTGAAAATGCGGGGCTTCACAACTCTTTGTTCCCGCTATCGACTGGATCGATGTCGCCCATCGCCAGCCGGGCTCCAGCACCGCACGTCCGACGATGGCTCCGCCGATATTGAGAAGTTCCAGTCGTCCATTCGCAAACTCGCGAACCTCATCTGGTATATCGAATGATTTCACATCTGCTTTGTCCATTGCGCACCTCCTTAGCTTGATTACGCACATGGCCGCTCTTCAATTATATCAGCCTGGTTGTTTTTTGTTCGGTTTCGCCATGGGGAATTCTGCAACAGGACCTACCCGTAGACCGGGTTTAAGCCGTGCCCGGATTAGCGTAAAATGTCCGCTTTCTGCCGCAACGCTACTGGCTAACTCAACCAAGTGAATTTTTGATGAAAAATAATCCGACGCTCTCCCTGATGTGTTTTCAGATGCTGGAATCTGGCGCGAGTCGCCGTACGGTGAAAAGGGCTCTGACATCCCGCCGTGTCAAGGGACGTCAGGCTGTGGTGCTGCTCTGCAAGCAAGAGATGGCGCTGCTGAGAAGCGGGAAATTGCGCGTGTCAGAAAACGGGTAATCCCAGCCCACACTTCACTTCCCTTACTGTTTTCTGCGTGACGTCGTGCGCCCGCTCGCTCCCTTTTTGCAATAGCGCCATCAACATGCCCTTATCCTGGATGTAGGTCGCACGGCGTTCTCGCATGGGGGCAATGAGTTCTTGTAAACACACCTCCAGCTCATTTTTACAGGTTTTATCCCCCAGCCCGCCTTGTTGATAGTTCGCTTTCATCTCCGCAACTTTTGCTTTGTTCGGGTGAAATGCGTCCAGATATGTGAACACTATATTGCCGTCTATCTGCCCCGGGTCGGTCACTTTTAAATGGTGAGGGTCGGTGTACATGGCGCTGACCGCGCGATGAATGGCCTCTTCGCTGGCAGAAAGGAGCAACGTATTGCCAAGTGATTTCGACATTTTGGCGTTGCCGTCGATACCCGGGAGGCGGCTGGTTTCGCTCAACATAGCCTTACAATGCTGTAAAACGGGAGTCGGTAACAGGCTATTCATCTTATGTACGATTTCGTTAGTCTGCTCGAGCATCGGTAATTGATCGTCGCCGACGGGAACAACGTTGGCTTTGAAGGCCGTAATATCTGCCGCCTGGCTGATCGGGTAAACCAGGAAACCAACCGGCAGAGAGCGGGTGAACCCTTTTTGCATAATTTCATTTTTTACCGTTGGGTTACGCTCTACGCGCGCCACGGTAACAATGTTCATATAAAGCGCAGTCAGTTCAGCAAGCGCCGGTAGAGCAGACTGCAAGCAAATTGTCGTGAGTGAAGGATCAATCCCCGCGGCAAGATAATCGGCGAGCACTTCGGGGATGTTATTGCGGATCTTTTGCGGATTGCTGCCGTTATCGGTAAGCCCCTGAAGATCCGCGACCAGCACAAACTGTTGATAATCACGTTGCAGGGCAACACGCTGGCATAGCGAGCCAACAAAGTGGCCGAGATGTAATGGGCCGGTTGGGCGATCGCCAGTAAGAATAATGGTTTTGTTGTTCATGTCAGACTCCTTAGTCATCAAACCGAAAGGGGTCTTTCAAATGCAAATAACCGCCTTTCGGCGGTTATTTAAAATGGGGAAAACACATTCTGGCCGCCTTTAAGAAGGCTGCCACCACAGGTTGTTATTAACGCTGTTTACATCGTGTTTTGTATTCATTTAATGAACATATCATGGTGTGATGAAGAGGTAAAGCCATGCACGCTGCGAGCTGATTGGTGTGACAACCGTTGTTATCGCGCGTTCTCACGCAACTGTACTTTACCTGTCAGATACGTTGTGGCTTGACCACCAATATGGACACGATCGCCCACTAACTTGCAGCGTAAATCCCCGCCGCGCTCGGACACCTGGCGTGCCAGCATCTGTGTTTTGTTCAGTTTCTCAGCCCAGTATGGAATGAGCATGCTATGTGCCGAACCTGTGACAGGGTCTTCCGCAACGGCCTCGCCTGGGCAGAAGAATCGACTGACAAAATCGTATTCCCCATCGCCTGGCGCCGTAATGCAGACCATTTTTCCCAGCGGAAGCATAGCGTGAATATCCGGGCGTACTGCTGCAATCTGCTGCTGATTCTCCATAACGACCATGTAATCACGTGCCACGCGGACTTCTTTGTATTCCGTGATACCCAGCGTTTCCAATAGTAAAGGCGGCGGTATAACCGATTCGGTATTCCAGGCGGGGAAATCAAGCGTCAGCCATTCGCCACTGCGGGTCACGGTCAGCGGGCCAACAAATCGGGTTTCGAAGTGAATTGTGGTGTCCGGGTAGTCAAGATGTTCAAAGATGACGTGTGCAGCAGCCAGTGTGGCATGCCCGCATAAATTGATTTCACCCTGAGTGGTAAACCAACGTAGCTCAAAGCCGCTATCGGTGGTGACAAAGAAGGCGGTTTCTGACTGGTTATGTTGCTGAGACATTTTTAATAATATCTCATCGGGCAACCATTCTGTAAGAGGACACACTGCGGCGGCATTGCCACCAAAAGTGGTGTCGGTAAAGGCATCTATCATGTAAAAATCAATGTGCTTCATCGTATAGTCCTCTTGTTGTTCACCGGTCATCCCACGCTCTACCATGCCATGACAACGTGCAATTTCGTATTGGTTTATGCTCTTGCAGGCAATAACATATCGCGATATGCCCGCGTTTAGCTCGCTTGCAGCATACCGAAGCTCACGATTCGCGATCGGCCCAACTCTTTGGCGCGATACAGGGCCACGTCAGCGGCGCGCAGCAGGTTGTCGCTTTGGGCGTGCTGTGGGTAGCTGGCAACGCCAATATACACGTCGATATGGCTGATGTCCGACGTCCCAAAGCGCAGCGTAAGCGCATGCACACCGTTGTAGATATCCGTCGCCATGCGGTTAGCCTCTTCTTCACCCATGCCGCTGAGCAGGACCAAAAACTCTTCACCACCGTAGCGGAACGCCATCCCACTGTCGCGTATGGCGCGCTGAATAATCGCGGCAACGCCCTTGATAACGCCATCGCCCGCCTCGTGGCCGAACCGATCGTTGACATCTTTGAAGTGATCAATATCAATCATCAGGCAACTGATGGGTGTCTGATTATGTATCGCCTGGCCCATCTGGGTGCGCAAAGTGTCTTCCAGATGATGGCGATTGCGCAGACCGGTCAGCGGGTCGTAGAGTGCTTTTTCCAGTAACGCATCGCGCAGACGCTGATTGGCTAATGCCAGACCGAGCGCTTCTGCCATCAGTTCCAGATACGCGCGGGAAGGCGCGGTATCATCGCTGAGATTCTGAAATGAGAGCAGGCCGATAGCCTCACCCTGAGCAATCAACGGCACACACAGCGTGTGATCCTGACATGACTCTGGCAAATGGTAGCAGGCGATGTCCGGCTCGCCGTGGACCGGGGGATGACTCTGCCCGCGACGCACGGCCCAGCATTCGTCCGGGTGGAAGGCATCCGCTTTTCCCTGCGGAGAAAGCCACTCAGCGACGCAGCGCATCTGCCACGGTTCCCGGTCAAGAATGTAGAGTCGTCCGGCGACGCCGGGAGCAATATTCGGCGCGAACAGTTGTGCAACATTGATAACGTCAGCGAAGTTCTCACAGCCCTGTAAGCGCTGAGTCATCCGTGCCAGCAGTTCGCGTATCGCCCAGTCGGCGTCACGCTCTTTCTCCAGCCGCTGCCGTACCAGGCCGTTCTCGCGAAAAATGCGGATGGCCTGTGCCATATCGCCGATTTCATCAATCTGGTTAAAGTTAGGTGTTTCAACCGCGTAATCCTGCGAGGCCAGTCGATGAACGACGTCGCTCAGTCGCACGACGGGGCGCAGCACCCGACGTTTTAAAATAAAGCCGAGGACAAACAAAAACAGCAGTGCCGTCAGTCCGACCATCACTTCGGACAGCGTGCGCAGTGTACGGGACGTCTGCGTGGCGTCCTCAATGGCGTTGCGGGCGCGGCTGTCGAGCATCTGGCGGAAATGGTCTATTTTATCCTGCGTCCGTTCGAGCTCCTGCTCATAGGATTTACCGAAGAGCAGGGCGATAGCCTGCGCCTGCTCTCCGCGCGCGACGCTTTCGATCGCCGTCTGTTGTTCGTTCTGTAGCGTATCAACAATTTGCAATCCCTCGTGCAGGAGCGCCAATTCTTCCCCTGATGCTCCGGTATCCTTCAGTTTCGTCAATCGGTGCTCAACGGCTTTTAGCGAGGTCTCTTTCTGTTGGTAGGCTTGCAACGCATCAGGATCTTTACTGACCACATACAGGCGCGCCAGATCGGACAGTGACCAGGCGTCAATTTCAACTTCTTCGGTCAGCTGATCGAATATATACCGCTGTTCTACCGCCTGTCGTTCGGTGTTATCGGCGTTTGACGCCATTAGCATGACCACGCCGGAGGCGAGGGTCAGGCATACCGTCGCACTGTAGGCCCAGTTGGTGATTGTGGCTATTCGCACCTGTTTATTCCTTTTGCGACGAGTAATGAATGTGCATGATTGAAATTATAGAAAACGTATGATTTTGCGTGACAATAAAAAGGCGACCCCGTGGTCGCCCTTTGTTATCGTCATACCGTTATAAATCTGGAGGATTTTTTCCTTCTTCCATAAAGTCTTTATCGATCTCCTCCACGTTGCCCTCGTGATCGCGCCCGGATAACAGATTCCAGCAGGCAAGGAACAGTGCCGCGATCAACGGGCCAATGACAAACCCGTTGATACCGTAAATCTCCATCCCACCGAGGGTGGAAATCAAAATTAGATAATCGGGCATCTTGGTGTCTTTGCCCACCAGTAATGGGCGCAAAATATTGTCTACCAGCCCGACGATAATGACGAAGAATCCGACGATAAACAGTCCTTGCCACAACTGCTGCGTGGCAAAGAGGAAAATTGCCGCGGGTACCCAGACAATGGCTGAACCCACCGCAGGCACCAGTGAGAGAAACGCCATCAATGCGCCCCACAGAACGCTGCCGTCGATGTCCACAATGGCAAAAGCAATGCCACCGAGTGTGCCCTGAACCACCGCGACCACCGCTGTGCCTTTTACCGTGGCGCGGGTGACACCGACAAATTTGGCAAACAGGTGCTGTTTAGCGAAATCGGTCAGCGGTAAAGAATCCAGAATCTGACGCACTAGGTACGGCCCGTCCTTGAGCAGGAAAAACAGCAGATACAGCATGATGCCAAAGCTGATGGCAAAGCCGAATGTCCCTTTGCCAATCAGGAATGCACTGCCGGCGAGGTACTGCCCGCCCTGTAATGCAACATCGGAGAGCTTTTGCTGAATTTGTGCCACGTTATCCAGATGGTGGTCCGCAAGGAATCCTCTGGCCCAGTCAGGGAGATACGACAGGATCGCGGTGACGACTTCCGGGAACTGCGTGTTGTTCTGTTGCAGCTTGCTGTACACCACGTTCAGTTCGATAGCCAGTGATGACAGGATCACCATCAGGGGAATAAAGACAATCAGGCAGATAATGCCAATGGTGATAAGCGACGCCAGCCCGTTGCGATCGCCCAGCGCGCTGCGCAGTTTGTTTTTCACCGGATTAAAAATAGTGGTTAATATCGCGGCCCACAGAATGGCGGAAAAGTAAGGGGACAGCACATCAAAGAACGCCCACGTCACAAGGGCGAGAATGAAAATGAAAAAACCTTTGGTCAGTCCGTTAAAACGCATTAGTGGATCCTGTAAATAAGAAGCAGTCCCGACTATAGAACTGTTCAGCGGATTTACCAACCTGCAACTGTCGGCGTGCCAGGACACGCTGAGCGAAATGGACGCGAGTCTACCGGGATTTATTCATGTCCGGTGTTTACTCGTTTACCAATATCTTTGAGCTGAGAATACTTTTCCAGCAACTGCGGAGCATCATCCAGGCTCATGGCAAACATCCACATATAGGTCATCACAGAGTAAATGTGACCCGCATCAGCCCCGCCGCCGAGCGTCATGATGAGGATCGTCATGCCAAATAACAGAGCGACCACAATGCCAATGGACAAGTAACCCAGCGCCTCACGGTCAGATAAACAAATACGCAGCCTGGACAACAGGCGGTAATGTTTGCCGAGCGGGGAGGCGGCGGCACTATTGACCATAGCTATCTCTTTTTCGAGTCGATTATTTAATCGCAGGAAAAGCGCTTCGTTTTTGCGCGTATAGCTGCTCAGGAACAGTGAAAAAAAACCAAGAATGACAAGGCAGGCCACACCCGTCCACAACTCTATAACCAGCAGCATGATGGCAGCCCCCAGAATAGAGGCGATCGAGGTGATCAGCGCAGGCAGATGCTTTTCAAAAAAATCGACGAACTCGCGGGAAAGCGCGACCCGTGCTGCAATGGTCGAGGTATTTTGATTGTCCCGACGTTGAGCGAGAATGACGGGAACAGCCAACTCAGCATAGATCCGGGTAAATGTACGGGTATCAACACTCCGACGAGCCGCCCCTATGGCCCACATAATAAAGACCACAACGGCATAAAAAACCGCGTGTAAGGCGTTACCCGCAATAATTGCATTGATGGCAAAGCCGGCCATTAGCGGATACAGCAGATACGTCAGGTTCTCGGCAACGACGAGAAGAAATGTGACTAGGAGTTTTTTACGGTGGCGGCGGGCCAGAGACTTAAGCGTGCCAACTGCACTGTATAAGGATGTGGATTTATCGTGACTCTTCAGGCTTATCATTATCTGTGATTCTGTTAAAATTAATAATTGAGCGGTTGCTCAATTATTGCAGGTCGAGTGTATTTGAGCGGTTGCTCAAAGTCAATGCGGGGTGAATTTATGAAAAAAAAGACAGAAGAGTTGAGAGTACGAATTCTGGATGGCGCGGTGGCGCTGTTTATCGAAAAAGGGATAGAGAAGGTGACAACCCGGGAGTTGACGGAACATCTCGGCCTTTCTCGCAGCCATATCTATCACTACTTTAAGGACTGGCAGTCACTGTGCCTCGCCGCGCTGGAAAGATTTATGCAAAAAGAGCTGGACGATTTAACCGAATCGTTAGCCGGGCGCGAACCTCACGAAAAGTTAAGCGTATTGATCAAATACTACCTTCCTGAAGGTCCGGATGCCGTCTGGCAGCTTTATGACTCTTTATGGCGCCTGGCGAGCCATGACGCCGCTTACGCAGAGCTTGCAGAGCGCAATATGAATTGCTGGATGGAAATGATCGCCGACATTATTCGTGAAGGTGTGGGGTTGAAAGCGTTCCGGGCGCTGGATGCCGAACGTGTTACACGCCAGTTCGTTGCCATGCTTAACGGGTACTCAGAGAACCTGATTTTTCATCCTTCACCTGAAAAATGTCAGTTGGCCAGCGACGATCTCCACGACTTTATCAGGCAGATGTTGTAAAGCTGTATAGTTCGCGCGTAGCCAATGTTCAGAAAGGCGAAAAATGAAAGAGCTGATATACCGCTACCATCACGGAGATGCTCAATAATACGCTGATGATAAAGTAGGTTTTGAATGGCTGTTTTTGTGTTTTGTGGCGAAAGAGTTGCTGACCTGCTATCGCGCCGGGCCATCCGCCGACAACGCCAAACATCAGTAATGTGAACTCTGGCACTCTGCGCCAGGCTTTTCGCGCCGCCATTTTGTCCATGCCGTAAATCACCAGCGTCAGTACGTTGGCGAGCAGTAACCATATAATAAAGGGATGAGATGTAAACAGGCTGCCGATCGCAGCGAGGATCAGCAGCAAATAACAACCGCGATTGAGATTCATAGTATTCGCCACAGCCATTTCCAGAGAGTATCGACCCTGCATTGTACGCAATACCCACGGCGAGCAGAACCCCTGTCGGAAGCCGTAACAATAACCTGTTACTCATAAACCTTACTGGAATAATGTTCTATTCTAAAATTTGTCTTTTTAATACCAGACTTGTGCGCAAGGACGCTCACAAATAAAAATACGCGATGCTAATTGACTTACATCAATCTTTAGTCCTATTTTTACTACTCCTTTAGAGATAAATACGCATCCCTCTTTAAGGGGTTGTTACAGATATGGACAGAGATGATAGAGGGTTATTGCTAAGAGGAGAGGCTTGACGAGTGGGGAAATTGAAAAGTTAATGACTGGGAAGGTGTGAATGTCTACATTAATATATTATAAACCGATTTTTATTATATATCGTAATGTATTGTCAGTGCTTATAATTAAAGTGAGCATAGTGTAATGCAGATTCACTTTTATGTATTCAATGCCACCATATTTTCCTTTCAATATCACTGTGTCTTCTCATCGTTCTTCTGATTTCCCACTTGTTATGATAACTTTCATATGAAGTAAATGCGCTAAATAGATGCTGCTTTTAACATTTAACGAACAAATTTCAAGGTGTTTTCAGCCGTTGACTTGAATTTACCAGACGGTCATATTTCAACACGCGAAATATCACTACCGCCCGTGGACGCGGTGCAACGGATTTAACGAACTGGAAACCAAAGAATGAAAAAAGTACTCATCGCTAGCCTGACCTTAGTCGCAATGACCACCGCACCAGCGCACGCCATCAACGCACAGTACCGTGCCCAGTTGGAGCGTTCCGGCTGCAACGAGATGAATGCTGGCAAGGGGTGCGACATCCACAAAACAAAGGCAGAGAATGCAAAAAACGCCGTGAAGCATACGCCTAACTCGGTAAATGAATCCAACGTGCCGCAGTACGTTAAAGAGGCTGAGAATATTATCAACCTCAAAGGGATCGCCGCAGAAGAATATTTGATAGAGCGTGGCTGGCGTCAGCAGGCAGATGGCGACTGGAAAAAAGGCGCTCACCTGATGCGCGTCATTGAGGATAAAAAAGGATTTGTGGCAAATGCCCAGATCATCAAGTAATAAAAGACCCCACACCGGGGGCCAGCCTTCGGCTGTTCAAATTCGTTCCTGACGAATTTATCACACAATTACTGACTTTATGAAATTCGAATTATTTTGGATATAGGGGGGATGTTCTTCAGAAATATGTAGTTTATCGCCATGGATAAAGAAAAGCTTTTTAAAGCATAAAATACGTGGCGGTATGATTGAGTGAGCTGTAAATAAAAACATTGACGATATACACAAAGGGTAAATGTAATGAAAGCAAAATTAATTATGGTGTTGCTTTGTTTGTCTGTGGTGGGTAATGCTAACGCTATTAGCGCCTCATACCGTAGCCAGCTTGAGAAATCAGGTTGCACACAAGTTACTGATGGTAACGGCACATGTGATATTCATAAAAGTAAACGCGAAAACATGAAACACCATCACGCGGAATTAGCCCCCGCTGAACGCACTATAGATCAGGCTGTAGCCGGTAAAAAATTGAGTGAGGTTGTTCCCCTACTGGTTGCTAATGGCTGGGAACAGGATGATAACGCACCTTTAGAATTTGTCTCAAAAGAAGGTGTACGGATGATTTTAGACGTTAATCAGTCTAATGATCAGGTGCAGGGCGTAAATTTAAAATAATGAATAATCCTATTTTTATACTGTGGGCGGTAGTCTGTTTAGTAGGTTACATCATAACACTTCATCTTTATCGAGTTGAACAATGAAAACTATTTTTAAAATTCTGATGGTTTCTGCGGTTTGTGGTTCCCTCTATGGCTGTGTGGTACCTCTTGCAAATGATGATTATCAGGGAGCTGGCCACCATCATCATAAAAACAATAAGGGTTATAATGAAGAAGCAGGAAATCATAGCCATTATGTGACTCGAGACGGATTCACTCTGCCGCCTTGTGATGAAATCCCCGATGCCTCCCAGGCAGATAATGGCAACCGTTGCTGGTTCGAATGATAAACGATACGCAACTGACAGCGTTGTCGTGTTAGCGCATTGATAGTGCTCGCGTTCAATACTTCAAGGGAGGCGATACGTCTCCCTTTATCATCTTATATATTAAAGGGTTATCATTTCCTTCCCTTATTTACAAGGATGCGCTACTCTCACGAATGCGTTCGCAACCAAAATGGTTCGGGTCTGTATGCGTGCTTATTAAAGGCTACTAAAAATGAAAAAAACAATCCCAGAATATACGCCAGTTGACTTATCTTGTTGGGCAAGGAAGGAGCATTTTGAGGTATTTCAGACCTTTGCACAAAGCACATTTAACCAAACAGTTCTCTTAGACATTACCGTGCTGTTAAAACATATAAAAGAGGTTGGCTGGAAATTTTATCCTACTATTATTTTCCTGCTCTCTAAAGTCGTAAACAGACATACAGAGTTTCGTATGGCGATAAAGGACAATGAGCTTGTCATATGGAATGAAGTTCATCCAAGTTATACGATTTTCCATAATGAAACGGAGACCTTTTCATCATTATGGAGTCACTACGATGGCAATATTCATCACTTTCAACATGTTTATGCAGAAGACATGGCACGCTATAGTAATAACCTTTCTTACTGGCCTAAGGGAGAGTCGCTGGAAAATATATTTTTCGTGTCGGCCATTCCTTGGGTAAGTTTTACCAGTTTCAATATCAACGTTGCCAACATGCAGAACTTTTTTTCCCCCATGTTCACTATTGGGAAATACTACAACCAGGATGGAAAAGTATTGTTACCTCTCGCCATTCAGGTACATCATTCCGTGTGCGATGGTTTTCATGTGGCAAGATTGATCAATGAGTTACAAGAGATTAGCGATAACATATTGCACCATTCAGAAGAACGCAATGCTTGATGTGCCTGACGATCTCTTATTACCAGCAAGGATAGCAGTCATGTCTGCTAAGAGTACATAACCTCCCGCTACAGGGCAGCTTGAACGTAAAGCCGCCCTCTATTTTGCCTGTGATAAAGCAACAATGTTACTCAGCCATGCCGTGGTTAATGCGCGTTAACGGTTCATTGACATTAAAGATTCTGAATTGCACGTTTTGCACACCCAGCGGCTTCAGACGGGCTGTATGCTTTTTAACATATGCCAGCGCAGTTTCTTCGTCCTGGAACAGGTAGATGCCGCCGGCTTCCTGGGTTGCTTCGTTTTCTGTCCAGATTTTCCAGATAAAGCCAGGCTCCTGGTTAATGGATTCTGCCAGGTCGACAAGCTGGCGTGACATCTCTTCGCCAAACGGGCCCTGAAAATCAAAGTGCAACTGCAATAGTGTGTTTGACATAATTCCTCCATGGATAACGCTGATGCGGGCAAGTCAGTATCTTATTTTTAATTTATTGCACAATAAACGGCAAAAGATCGCTGATTCGCCAGTCGGTTGAAAATTCGTTATGATCCGCTCCCGTACTTTATCATGGCTGCCTGATGTCTACTCTCTTTGATACCTTTATTGCTCCGCCGTGCCATGACGAGATAGAGGTCCTCTATCAGGACGACCATCTGCTTCTTATCAATAAACCCACCGGTTTGCTAAGCCTGTCGGGAAAAAATCCGCAAAATATCGACTCGGTACATCACCGGCTGGTTCAGATTTATCCCGGCTGCACGCTGGTGCATCGACTTGATTTTGGCACTTCCGGGCTGATGGTGATTGCCCGCAATAAGGCTACCAATGCTGCGCTGTGCCAGCAATTCAGCCTGCGCGCTGTTACCAAGGTGTATAGCGCCTTGCTCTGTGGGCATTTGAGCGAGGATGAAGGGGTGATAGACGCTGCTATTGCCAAGGATCCGGCGCTGTTTCCGCTGATGTCGATATGCGCCATCAGCGGCAAACCCGCGCGCTCCCGCTATCGGGTTGTCGAGCGCTTTAATCATCCGCTGGAAGACGGGACTGTACTGCCGTTAACGCGGGTACATCTTTTCCCCGAAACCGGTCGCACCCATCAGTTGCGTATTCACTGTCAACATCTGGGATACGCCATTTGGGGCTGCGATCTGTATGGGGGGCGTCTGTTGCCGGGTACAGAACGGACGCCACGACTGATGCTGCATGCCAGCGAACTGCATTTTAAGCATCCTGTCAGCGGAGAAGCGATCAACGCCCACAATGGCAGTCCGTTCTGAATAGGGTGGAGACAATAGCCGCCGGGGGGCGGCTATTGCGGGGTGTTATCGCGCCGCGCGTTGTAAAATAATGGCGGACGGCTGGCGTTGCAGATAACGCATGCGCAGCATCATCATTACTGCAGCAGAGGTCAGACCGATAATAAAGCCGATCCAGAAACCTGCTGGACCCATGCGTTCAACTACCAGGTCGGTCAGTGCGAGGATATATCCGCTCGGTAAACCCAACACCCAGTAAGCGATAAAGGTGATAAAGAAAATGGAGCGCGTATCTTTATAACCACGCAGGATCCCACTGCCAATGACCTGAATCGAGTCCGATATTTGATACACGGCGGCCAGCAACATGAGCTGGGCAGCCAGCGTCACCACTTCAGGATTATTGTTGTAGAGCAGGGCGATGTGCTCACGCAGGGTCACGGTGAACACTGCGGTTAACACCGCCATGCAAACACCGACGCCCAACCCGGTTCTGGCTGCAGTTTGGGCGTCAAGCGTTGACCCCTGGCCCAGACGATAACCCACGCGAATCGTTACGGCGGCTGCCAGCGACATCGGCAGAACGAACATGAGCGAGCTAAAGTTGAGCGCGATTTGGTGTCCGGCCACGTCCACAATCCCCAGCGGGGAAACCAGCAATGCCACTACGGCGAACAACGTTACTTCAAAGAATAATGCCAGCGCAATCGGTAAGCCCAACTGGATCAGGCGCTTCATCACCGCGGTATCGGGTTTCTGGAAACCGCGGACGTTGCGAATATCACGCATTGAGCGCGCACGTTTAACGTAGGACAACATGGCGAGAAACATCACCCAGTACACCGCCGCAGTGGCAACGCCGCAGCCTACGCCGCCGAGTTCTGGCATGCCAAAATGCCCATAGATGAAAATGTAGTTAACCGGGATGTTGACCAACAGGCCGAGAAACCCCATCACCATCGCCGGTTTGGTTTTGGCCAGACCTTCACACTGGTTACGAGCTACCTGGAAGAATAAATAGCCAGGCGCGCCCCACAACAGCGCGCGCAGGTAGCCGACGGCTTTATCGGCCAGCGCCGGATCGATATTATCCATGGAGCGGATAATGTATCCCGCATTCCAGAGCACCACCATAATGAGCACAGATACGCTGCCCGCCAGCCAGAAACCCTGGCGTATTTGATGAGCAATGCGGTCGCGGCGACCCGATCCGTTAAGTTGCGCAATGACTGGCGTCAATGCCAGCAGGAGTCCGTGACCAAATAAGATGGCCGGGAGCCAAATGGAGGTCCCGATAGCGACGGCAGCCATGTCCGTCGCGCTGTATCCACCCGCCATGACGGTATCGACGAACCCCATTGCGGTTTGGGCGATTTGCGCAAGAATCACCGGAATTGCCAGAGCTAATAACTGACGCGCTTCGATTACATACTTTTGCACGTTTACACCATTATATTGTTGTTATTTGAGAGACTAAAAAAGCCGCCTGAGAGGGCAGCAAGAAGAAAATACAGGGGAAATTGCAGTCTATTGTAGCGAGGAATACGTAATTCTCCAGTGAAAAAACAGGTGGGGGCGGTGCATTGCTGGCAACCGCAATTTTCACCTGTTATTGTGCACAACAGATATGTCTTAATTACGTTCAGGAGTTAGAGGTATGTTTACGGGTATTGTGCAGGGCACCGCGAAACTGGTGTCTATTGATGAGAAACCAAATTTTCGTACGCATGTAGTGGAGTTA
Organism: Citrobacter freundii; assembly: GCF_029717145.1. Lineage (NCBI taxonomy): Bacteria > Pseudomonadati > Pseudomonadota > Gammaproteobacteria > Enterobacterales > Enterobacteriaceae > Citrobacter > Citrobacter freundii. Next base: position 2,192,423 of record NZ_CP099222.1, read on the forward strand.
CCTGAATACATGCTGGATGGCCTGGAGACGGGTGCATCAGTTGCACACAATGGTTGTTGTCTGACGGTGACCGACATTAACGGCAATCACATCAGCTTTGACCTGATGAAAGAAACGCTGCGTATTACCAATCTGGGCGAGCTTAAAGTGGGCGATCGGGTCAACGTAGAGCGCGCGGCAAAATTCAGCGATGAGATCGGCGGGCATTTAATGTCAGGCCATATTATGACTACCGCTGAGATATCAAAAATTCTGACCTCAGAAAATAATCGTCAGATCTGGTTTAAGGTGCAGGATGCGTCGTTGATGAAATATATCCTGTACAAAGGATTTATCGGCATTGATGGTATCAGCCTGACGGTTGGCGAAGTAACACCGACGCGTTTTTGCGTGCATTTGATCCCGGAAACGCTGGAGCGTACGACGCTTGGTAAGAAAAAACTGGGGGCTCGGGTCAACATCGAAATCGACCCACAAACGCAGGCGGTCGTGGATACCGTTGAGCGCGTGCTGGCGGCAAAAGAAAGTGCAGTAAATCACGTCACCGGCGAAGTCTAAGCCGGCGCGTTTCCAGGCCCCCGTTGAAGGCGGGGGCGAGAATGACTAGCGTGGAACGCGCAGACCGTGTTCTACGCCACGTGAGAACACCACCTGCCAGAGCTGAATATCACGGGCGCGAAATGCGCCGGCACAGGCGTTGAGGTAGTAGCTGAACATACGTTTAAAGCGCTCGGTGTAGTGCTCGGTGATTTCAGGCCAGGTTGCCATAAAGCGCGTATGCCAGGCCATCAGCGTAGTATCGTAATCGGCGCCAAAGTTGTGCCAGTCTTCCATCACAAAATGCGGCTCGCTGGCTTTCGCAATCTGGCGCACGGACGGCAAGCAACCATTCGGGAAAATATACTTATTGATCCACGGATCGACGTTATTGTCGGTTTTTCTGGATCCAATGCTGTGGAGCAAAAACAGACCCTCTGGTTTTAAATTGCGATCGACAACATCAAAATAGGTGTTGTAGTTTTTTGGACCCACATGCTCAAACATGCCAACGGAGACAATGCGGTCGAAACGATCGTGCAGGTCGCGGTAATCCTCAAGTAAAATAGTGACATCCAGCCCTTCACACCGTGTTTGTGCCAGTTTCTGCTGTTCGGCAGAAATGGTCACCCCCACGACGCTGACGCCGTAATGGGCGGCCATAAACTGGGACAAGCCTCCCCAGCCGCAGCCAATGTCCAGCACGCGCATCCCCGGTTTGAGCTGTAATTTTTCGGCGATCATATTGAGCTTCGCCTGTTGGGCTGACTCCAGGGTCGTGGCGTCCTTCCAGTAGGCACAGGAATATTGCATGTAGGGATCAAGCATGCGGGTGAAGAGATCGTTGCCTAAATCGTAGTGTTCTTTTCCGACAACCCACGCGCGTTTTTTATTCTGTAAATTGAACAGGCGCGCGGCGGCGATTCGCAGCGTGTCTTTAAAGTGGCGGGGGAGTTGGCCTTCAAGGCCGGCACGTAAAACCTGAGTAAAAAACATGTCCAGCCGATCGCATTCCCACCAGCCATCCATATAACTTTCACCTAAACCCAGCGAACCATCCTGTAAAACGCGCTTGTAAAAATCGGGGTTGTTAACGCGAATATCTGCCGGTGCAGCGCCATTAATGGTAATGCCCGCACGGCTTAATAATTCACTGGTGATTCGATACCAGTCATCATCTGGTACGCTGACGTCTTCTATACACGATGAACTCATAGCTTCTCCATCACAGGTCGGTGATCAGAACCTTAAAACAGCGTAGACGCTTTTTTGGGCTTTGTGAGAAATCTCACGGAATGAATCCGCGAATCTGTTTTCCGACGTAGAACAGAGGAAGGGAGAACCCCTTACCGAAAAGGCCATCCGTGGTTAAGCGGGAACATGCGTGTTCCCGTTAACACATAAAAATTATCGTTTTTGTAACAACTGGAAATCAGTATAGGCCTGAATTTTTGTGGGTTCAATCAAAAAATATTAGCCCGCTAATTAATTATTAAAGCGCTATGAATGTGATTCGCCGGGCGCAGCAGTAGAAACCTCATCAGCGTGAGAGCGACATTCTTTCTGCGACTGCATTTTGTACCCCAGCGCGGCCAGCAACACCGTAGACAGCATGACGCCAGTAGTGGTGAATAGCGGCGTGCTGATCAACCACGACACAACCAGACTTGCCAGGAAGCATAAGCCCAGTTGCAGCGTATTCTGCAGCGCTGCGGCACGTCCTGTTGCCTGTGGGAAGGGACGCAAAGCCTGAGCAACGACAATCGGATAGATAGCACCGTTCGCTATTGCCATCACGCAGAATGGGATCAGGATTTCGGCCAGCGCAACGTGGTGAATAAAGCCGACCGCCCAGGTAGCGATAACGCTCACCGCATACAGAATGAGCAGCCACGGCAGTAATTGACGACCTTCCCATTTTTGCAGGGCGGCACGACAGCCGTATCCGCCGATCAAAAAGGCGATGGTTTGCGGCACATAGCTCAGGCCAATGACGGCCGGGCTATAGCCCATCTCGCTCAGGATAAACGGCGAGCCGGTCAGCCACGCGAAAAAGCTCGCGGAACAGGCCGCATAAATCAGCACGTTGCCGCGGTAGGTTCTGGAGCGCAGCAGGGTGGCAAAGGTGAGCTTATCCTGGCTATCGTCACGCGCTTTAGCCGTGGGCTTCAGGCGCAGGGCTGGCAGCATCAGGATCAGGGTGATGGCAAACAGGGTGGCAAAGATAGCCTGCCAGGAAAAATGCATCAGGATCCAACTGCCTAATAATGGCGCGAGCGCGGGAGATAACCCGACCAGCGGCATAATGGTGGCAAAGATACGGTTCACTTTTTGCGAGGGATAATAATCAGCAACCAGCGCCTGCCAGATAACCGACGCCGCACAGACGCCCACAGCCTGGATAAAGCGCAACACCAGCAAGCCGGTGGCGTTTTCGACCCAAAGCATGCCAAGACTGCTCAGCGCGAAGATGGAGAGGCCCAGTAGCAAAATAGGCTTGCGGCCATAATGGTCGGAGAGTGGCCCCCACAGAAGTTGTGCGATGGCAAAACCCGCCAAGAACAGGCTAAGGCTGGCGCTGACGGCTGATGCTGGGGTTTGCAAATCGGACTGAATAGCCGCAAATGCTGGCAAATACATATCCGTTGCCAGAAAACCGAGCACGCTAAGACCTGCCAGCCAGACTAAAAACCCTTTTCCAGGTTGCATCATTATTTCTCTTTATAAGCAATAGAACAGTGCCGCTGAGTGTAGTGAGTGAAATTCTTGCTGTGAAACGCTAATATTTGCTTATTGATTTCAAATTTTTTGCAGGCAGAGTATGTGGTCAGAATATTCCCTTGAAGTAGTGGATGCAGTCGCACGCAACGGCAGCTTTAGTTCTGCCGCCCAGGAGTTGCACCGCGTGCCTTCGGCGGTGAGCTATACCGTGCGTCAACTTGAGGAGTGGCTGGCTGTGCCTCTTTTCGAACGTCGCCATCGGGATGTGGAATTAACCCCCGCCGGGGCGTGGTTTTTAAAAGAAGGGCGCTCTGTTATCAAAAAAATGCAGATCACTCGCCAACAATGTCAGCAAATTGCCAACGGCTGGCGTGGGCAACTGGCGATTGCCGTCGATAATATTGTCAGGCCGGAACGGACCCGACAGATGATTGTGGATTTCTACCGTCATTTTGATGATGTGGAGTTAATCGTTTTTCAGGAGGTATTTAACGGCGTCTGGGATGCGTTATCGGACGGGCGCGTGGAGCTGGCGATTGGCGCGACGCAGGCTATTCCGGTAGGGGGGCGCTATACGTTTCGCGATATGGGAATGTTGAGCTGGAACTGCGTGGTGGCAAGTCACCATCCGCTGGCGTCGATGCCGGGACCGCTCAGTGACGATACGTTGCGCAATTGGCCGTCGCTGGTACGAGAAGATACCTCCCGTACGTTGCCAAAACGTATTACCTGGCTACTGGATAACCAAAAACGGGTGGTAGTGCCTGACTGGGAGTCATCTGCCACCTGCTTATCGGCTGGGCTCTGTGTTGGGATGGTGCCGACGCATTTTTCCAAACCGTGGATCGACAGCGGAAAATGGGTTGCACTACAGCTTGAAAATCCCTTTCCTGATGCCGCGTGTTGCCTGACCTGGCAGCAAAACGATACGTCACCCGCACTGAGATGGCTGCTGGACTATTTAGGGGACAGTGAAACGTTGAATAAAGAGTGGCTGCGGGAGCCAGAGTAAGGCTCCCGCACAACAGATTATCGACGATAATCGCGGAACGGACCATCGGCCACGGAGCGACGTTCTACCAGGCGCGGGTGCACCTCAATAGACTGTGACTCTTCGCGTTTATTCACGATACGGTCTAACAGCATGTTAAAGGCCGTTTCACCGAGCGAATCTTTTGGCTGATGAATGGTGGTTAATGCCGGGGTGAAGAAGCGGGCGTTACGCACGTTGTCGTAACCAATCAGCGACACATCTTGCGGGACGCGCAGGCCCATCTCGTCAGCGGCGCAAAGCGCGCCCATCGCCATGATATCACCACCACAGAAGACGGCGGTCGGGCGGTGCGACTGGGAGAGGATCTGCTGCATGGCGCGATACCCGGATTCAGGCTCAAAATCGCCCTGGACAATCCAGTTGTCAGGCACTTTAATCAGCGCTTCTTCCATCGCCTTCATAAAGCCCGCCAGGCGTCCGGCGCCGGTGTTACGCTCCATAGGTCCTGGGATCACACCAATCTCGCGATGACCGCGTTCAACCAGATAACGGCCTGCCATATAACCGCCTTCAAAGGCGTTATCGATGACCGTATCGGTAAAATCGGCTTTGGCTTCGCCCCAATCCATCACCACCATCGGAATATGGCGATATTCTTCGAGCATGGAAAGCAGAGGTTCCGGGTATTCAGAACACATCACCAGCAGACCATCTACGCGCTTCTGCGCCATCATGGAGAGGTAGGCCTGCTGTTTCTCGAGGCTGTTCCACGCGTTGCCCAGAATCAGCGTATAGCCTTTCTGGAAGCAGTTCTTCTCAACGGCTTCGATGATTTCCGCAAAGTAGGCGGCTTCGCTGCTGGTCGCCAACAAGCCAATCGATTTAGTGTGATTCACCTTCAGACTGCGTGCCACCGCGCTTGGGGAATAATGTAGTTCTTTAATTGCTGCCCAGACGGCATTGCGCGTTTCTTCCGCGACAAAGCGTGTTTTGTTAATTACGTGTGATACGGTTGTAGTGGAAACGTTTGCTCGCTTCGCTACATCTTTAATTGTTGCCATTACATCTCACTCCAGACCATATCCTAAGTTCCTGAGAATACTCCAGGTAAACGTTTGCCTTCACACACCCTTCGCGCAACATCAGGGTTGCGGTACGCCAGGAAAACGACACGGAACGTCAGGAAGGGGTCAATGGCCGGTACGCTAATCAAGTAAGCGTGGAATTTTGTCTGATCTTTACGAAAAGGGGAAGAGTTAAAAGCATTTATCAATATAAATCGTGAGAGATTTTTACCTTCAAGTGTGCAAAAATGCGCAATATCACTTTTTGTGTGGGAATAAAAAGGAGAAAACTTGATGAGCACCGATCTGAAATTTTCGTTAGTCACCACCATTATTGTTCTGGGTTTGATTGTCGCCAGTGGTTTAACCGCCGCGCTGCATTGATGTATCGCCGAGGGAGAGCTATCTCCCTCATCCCGCCAACCCGTCCTCCCACTGCTATTGTTTGCAAATAAGCAAAAGTCTTTTGCATTTTTGTTAACTTTATTATTTTTGCGATCAATGTCATGCTTTTGACTCTTATTCTGTGTCGTGCCACGGCTCGACGTTACGGAGTCGCTGTATGAAAATAAATTATCCACTACTGGCGCTGGCGATAGGGGCGTTTGGTATCGGCACGACAGAGTTTTCTCCGATGGGGTTATTACCCGTCATCGCTAAAGGCGTCGATGTCTCGATTCCGGCGGCAGGGATGCTAATTAGCGCCTATGCGGTAGGGGTGATGGTCGGTGCACCGTTAATGACCTTATTGCTTTCTCATCGCGGGCGCCGCAATGCGCTGATTTTTCTGATGGCGATTTTTACGCTCGGCAACGTGCTGTCGGCGTTATCTCCCGATTACACTACTCTGATGCTGTCGCGTATTCTGACCAGTCTTAACCATGGGGCCTTTTTTGGTCTCGGCTCGGTTGTAGCGGCAAGCGTGGTGCCAAAGCACAAACAGGCCAGCGCTGTCGCCACCATGTTTATGGGACTCACCATCGCCAATATTGGCGGCGTTCCTGCAGCGACCTGGCTGGGTGAAACCATCGGCTGGCGCATGTCCTTTATGGCAACGGCGGGTCTGGGGGTTATCTCGATGGTCAGCCTGTTCTTCTCGTTGCCGAAAGGCGGAGCAGGGGAGCGCCCGAACGTGCGCAAAGAGCTGGCAGTGCTCATGCGCCCGCAGGTGGTGTCAGCGTTGCTGACTACTGTGCTGGGAGCCGGCGCGATGTTCACGCTCTATACCTATATTTCACCGGTGCTGCATAGCATCACCCATGCCACGCCTGCCTTTGTAACCGGAATGCTGGTGCTGATTGGCGTCGGGTTCTCAATCGGTAACTATCTGGGCGGCAAACTGGCGGACCGCTCAGTCAACGGCACGCTGAAAGGCTTCTTACTGCTATTGATGGTGATTATGCTGGCAATCCCGTTACTGGCGCGTAGTGAATTGGGTGCAGCCATCAGCATGGTAGTCTGGGGTGCGGCAACCTTTGCAGTAGTTCCGCCGTTACAGATGCGTGTGATGCGCGTTGCCAGCGACGCGCCGGGCTTATCATCCTCGGTCAACATTGGTGCGTTTAATCTGGGGAATGCGCTAGGTGCGGCGGCGGGTGGCGCAGTGATATCGGGTGGTTTAGGTTACAGTTTTGTCCCGGTGATGGGGGCAATTGTGGCTGGGATGGCGTTGCTACTGGTCTTTGTCTCCGCGAGAAAACAGCCTGACAAGGCCTGCAGCGTCACGAACTAACGCTAAAACGCAGAAGGGAGTCCCTTCTGCGTTATCATTTTTATGCTGCGAAGTTTTTCGCAACAAACGCCCAGTTCACCAGCGCCCAGAAATGTTCCAGGTAGCCAGGACGCGCGTTGCGATAGTCGATGTAGTAGGCGTGTTCCCACACATCAACGGTCATCAGCGGCGTTGCATCGGTGGTCAGCGGTGTTCCGGCATTTGACGTGGAAACGATAGCCAGTTTGCCATCAGTACCTTTTACCAGCCAGGTCCAGCCAGCACCGAAGTTTTTGATCGCCGCATCGGTGAATTGCGCTTTGAAGTCAGCGAAGCTACCAAAAGATGCAACAATGGCTTCAGCCAGTTCACCGGTCGGTTCGCCGCCCGCGTTGGGTGCCAGGCAGTTCCAGTAGAAAGTGTGGTTCCAGACCTGAGCCGCGTTGTTAAACACACCACCTTCAGAGCTACGTACGATCTCTTCCAGTGATTTGCCTTCAAACGCCGTGCCTTTGATCAGGTTATTCAGGTTAGTAACGTAAGTCTGGTGGTGTTTGCCATAGTGGTATTCCAGCGTTTCAGCAGAAATGTGCGGCGCCAGAGCATCTTTGGCATACGGTAATGCAGGTAATTCGAACGACATTGCTTCTCTCCTTATTATTTATATTGAGTACACACAATAGCCTCATTGTGAGTAAGGATAGGGTAGCAAATTGAAAGGTTATGCAAAAGAAGAACTTACCCTACAGCACATACTGTAGGGTAAGATTTTAGCGAATTGTTTTTGGCGTCATGACACGACGAGCGCCCACATAGTGGCGCTGCCAGTAATCTTCACTCAGGGAGGTGATTTGGATCTCCTGACCGCTACGTGGTGACTGAATAAACTTACCGTTGCCAACGTAGACACCAACGTGATCGGCGGTGCCGCGGCCCTGGGTACGGAAGAAGACCAAATCGCCGTTTTTCAGTTCATCGCGGTCGATCGGTGCCGCGTCGCGCAGGTGGTACATTTCATTGGCAGTACGCGGAATGCGGAACTTCACCAGGTCCTTATACGCGTAATAAACCAGACCACTGCAATCAAAACCGGTTCTCGGTGAAGAGCCACCCCAGCGGTAGGGTTTACCGATCTGGTTCATCAGAGTAGACATCGCGGTTTTGGTCGCTTTTTGCACTTTCACTTTATGGGCATCAGCGAGGGCTACCGGGGCTGTTGATTTTACTTTTACACAGCGCGGCTTGTGACCTTTGCGCGGGGTGCATTTTTCAGTCCAGGTGACCGCAGCGGTTTGTGTTGTTGCGACTTTACTGCGACGGTTGACCGTTTTGGTTGTTTTTGCAGGTGTCGCGGTGCGTTTTTTGGAAGAGGAAGCGGTTTTGGTGCTGGATTTACTGGTGGTTTTTTTTGCCGTTTTCTTGCTGGTTTGTGTGACTTTTTTACTGGCTGTCGCGCTTTTCTTTTTATCTACCGTTTTGAGCGTATGGGAAACGGCAGGTGTCGTCCTGGCCTGCTTGGAAGCATGGGCCACTGACGTAAAAGGGAGTGTGGTAAAAAGCAAAGCACAGAGCGTGATCGAGATCCGGTTTATCCGCGCCACTGAGCAGTCCTCTGTTAGGGCAGGTCTATCATGCCTGCGTGTGATTTTCAAAACTTGATGATTCTAATCTATAGAAACGGGGAAAGTTAATAGCTTTTTTTGTTTAAAATAGTGTTTCGTTACCGACCGCAAAAAAAAACAGCAATCAACGCCAATACTGGCGAAGGGATAATCAATTCCTTGTGCATAAAAGTGATAAGTAAGATTCTGAATGCAACTTATGGCGACTGGCGATAAAATAATAACCGTAAGAAAAATGTTATTTTCCGTTGTCAGTCAGACCCGTTACAATGTCAGACTACTGCCGTAAAAGAAGTTAAGGAAGCAAGATAATGAGCACCACTATCGAAAAAATCCAGCGCCAGATCGCTGAAAACCCGATTCTCCTGTACATGAAAGGTTCTCCAAAACTGCCAAGCTGCGGTTTTTCCGCTCAGGCTGTGCAGGCGCTGTCTGCCTGTGGTGAACGCTTTGCTTATGTTGATATTCTGCAAAACCCGGATATTCGCGCCGAGTTGCCGAAATACGCAAACTGGCCAACCTTCCCGCAGCTGTGGGTTGATGGTGAGCTGGTTGGCGGCTGCGACATTTTAATCGAAATGTACCAGCGCGGTGAATTGCAGCAGCTTATCAAAGAGACTGCGGCGAAGTACAAAACCGAAGAGCCGGACGCTGAGTAATCAGCAGAAACGAAAAAGCGACCAGTCTGGTCGCTTTTTTTATGGTCCGCTTATGCCTCTTCAGGCATTGGCAGGGGCCACCCACCAAGGCGTTTCCAGCGGTTAACGATTTCGCAAAACAGCACTGCCGTCCGTTCGGTGTCATACAGCGCAGAGTGCGCCTGGTTGCCATCAAACTCCATTCCTGCAGCCAGACACGCTTTAGACAGTACGGTTTGCCCGAGCGAAAGACCGCTTAAGGCCGCAGTGTCAAAGGTCACAAACGGGTGAAATGGGTTGCGCTTCAGCGAGGCGCGTTCGGCGGCTGCCATCATGAAGCTGTGATCGAAGGTGGCATTATGCGCAACCATAATCGCCCGATTGCAGCCGCTGTCTTTGATGCCTTTACGCACCATTTTGAATATGGCGTGCAGGGCGTCGTATTCGCTGACCGCGCCGCGCAGCGGGTTGCTCGGATCAATACCGTTAAACGCAAGTGCTTCTGGTTGCAGATTTGCCCCTTCAAACGGTTCGACGTGGAAATGCAACGTCATGTCCGGCATCAGCCAGCCTTGTTCATCCATTTTCAGCGTGATGGCTGCAATCTCGAGCAGCGCATCGGTTTTGGCGTTAAATCCTGCTGTTTCTACATCAATGACGACAGGATAAAAACCACGAAAACGGTCACACAGACCGGAAAGTTGAGCGTTATCGGACATCTGGGTCTCTTAATACGGGAAAATTGCAGCGCGTATTATGACAAAATGATGAGTATAAAACTACGGGCACAGACGATCTGCGCCCGAGGGGAGGTTAGTCACCCAGGCCGCGGCCTGCGTCTTTCTCTTCGATCAGTTCGATTTTGTAACCGTCCGGATCTTCTACAAATGCGATAACCGTCGTCCCGCCTTTGACCGGACCCGCTTCGCGCGTCACGTTGCCGCCGTTCTGACGAATGCGCTCGCAGGCTTCTGCGGCGTTGTCTACGCTCAGAGCAATGTGGCCGTAGGCAGTGCCCAGGTCATATTTGTCGACGCCCCAGTTGTAGGTCAGCTCAATGACGGCTTCATCGGTCTCAGGACCGTAACCGACAAAGGCCAGAGAATACTTGTATTCAGGGTTTTCACTGGTACGCAGCAGCTTCATGCCCAGCACGTTGGTGTAAAATTCGATGGAACGCTGCAGGTCACCTACGCGCAGCATGGTATGAAGTAAACGCATCTTTTTCCCCTTCAAAAATGGCTAGTACATTCAATATGTTGTTTTAGTATAGCGGCGTTGTTGCGCCACTATCAATGCCAGAACGGAGATTGCGCAATTACAGGGTCGGATAATCCGTGTAACCCTCTGCACCGCCGCCGTAGAAACTCTCTGCGCGCTGTGGGTTCAGTTCTGCTTTGTGCTGCAAACGTGCGACCAAATCCGGGTTGGCAATATAGGCGCGGCCAAAGGCGACGGCGTCGATTAACCCTTTCTCAATCAGCGCTTCTGCTTTTTCCGGGGTGTAGGCACCAGCACCAATAATCGGACCGTGGAAACGCGCGCGAACTTTCTCGCGGAACGCATCGCTATACGGCTCTCCGCCGGCCCAGTCTGGTTCGGACATGTGCAGATAAGCGATACCACGTTTACCCAGCTGTTCAATCAGGTACAACGCATCGGCTTCTTCATTCGGGCCGTTATCAACGTTCTGGAAAGAGCCGATAGGGGATACGCGGATGCCAATCCGGTCTGCGCCCCATTCTTTGATACCGGCATCAACGACTTCCAGCACCAGACGTGCACGATTTTCGACGCTGCCGCCGTACTGATCGGTACGCTGGTTAGAGGTGGGTGACAGGAACTGGTGTAGCAAATAGCCATGGGCAGAGTGCAGCTCAACCATGTCAAAGCCAGCCTCGCGTGCGTTGGCGATGGCCTGACGGAAATCATTGACGATGCCCGGGATTTCGTCGGTTTCCAGGGCGCGCGGCATTGAGGTGTCGGCACGCGTTGCCAGACCGTTTTCATCGCGCAGCGAGGTACGGGTACCGGCGCTGATGGCAGAAGGGGCAACTGGCGGTTGTCCGTTCGGCTGCAGGCTGACGTGAGAGATACGACCGGTGTGCCACAACTGTACGGCAATATGACCTTGTTCAGCGTGGACGGCGGCGGTGATTTTTTTCCAGGCTTCAATTTGCGCTGCGCTGTGTAATCCCGGCGCACCGGCGTAGCCTTTTGCCTGAGCAGATATCTGAGTGGCCTCGCTGATGATAAGACCAGCGCTGGCGCGTTGGCGATAATACTCGGCCATCAGCGGAGTTGGGATGTCGCCAGGTTCGATGCTACGCAGGCGCGTCAGTGGGGCCATAAATACGCGGTTGGCCGCCGTGATGGCACCTACTTTCAGCGGGGAAAACAATTTTTCAGATGACATATTAACTCCAGGTATGAATAGACCGGTCGTCTAGCGATTGGGTAAATAAAAACGCCTGTTAAACGGCAGGCGTTGCAATAATGTTTTTAACGTGTGCCAGCGCATTTTCCAGTGGGGTGGCACTGCGAGACATCTTGGCCTGCAGGTTGGCCCCGAGCCACAGCGCATACAGCACCTGCGCTTGCTGCAGCGGTTCGCCGGTAAACGACAGGCAGTGTGTGTCGCGACCTTTTTCCAGCGCTTGCGCCAGCAGGGTAATAATGTGCCGAGCGCCTTTATCCATCGCCGTACGCATATCTTCAGAGAGATCGCATACTTCAGCCGACAGTTTGACCGTTAAGCAACCGCTAATAATGCCGTGTTGACTAAACTGATTCAGGGTTTCCTGATAGTAGGCGAGGATTCTGTCGCGGTAGTTACCAGCACCCGACGCCAAATGTGTGGCCAGCCGAAGGTGGTAGGCCGCGTAATGGCGTTCAAGCATGGAAACACCGAACGCTTCTTTAGAGCGAAAATAGTGGTAAAACGACCCTTTGGGCACCTCGGCGGTTTTCAGCAGTTCGCTTAAACCCATACCGGTGAAACCGCGCTGCATGCAAAGCCGCTCGCCGGTTGCCAGAAGATGTTCACGTGTGTCGTGTTCAGTTGCTTTGTTCATGGCATGGAGTGTAATAGACCAGTCGGTCTAATGCAATAGCGCTTGCCAGAAATTCAGTTAGCGTCTTCAATAGGTATAACTATCTTACGTAAGGAGGGGATGTGGCCGAACAGCTGGAGTTTTTCCCCGTCCAGAGCCCGTGCCGCGGGATCTGCCAGTCCGACGAACGCGGCTTTTGCCGTGGATGTTTTCGTAGCCGGGATGAGCGCTTTAACTGGCAGAAAATGAGCGATGCCGAAAAGCAGGATGTGCTGCGTCTTTGTCGTCAGCGTCTGATGCGTAAATTACGTGCAAACAAACCCAGCCCGCCAGAAGAACCGCAACAACCTTCACTCTTTTAAAAGCGTAATTGCGTATACTCGATGCACACTCATTGTTAAGGAAGCTGCTATGGTTCAGCGTATTACTATTGCGCCGCAAGGCCCGGAATTTTCTCGCTTTGTCATGGGGTACTGGCGGCTGATGGACTGGAATATGTCCGCGCGCCAGCTCGTCAGCTTTATTGAAGAACATCTTGACCTGGGCGTAACCACCGTCGATCACGCTGATATTTATGGTGGATACCAGTGCGAAGCGGCGTTTGGCGAGGCGATGAAGCTGGCTCCGCATCTGCGTGAAAAAATGCAGATCGTGACCAAATGCGGTATTGCCACCACGGCACGGGCGGAAAATACCCTCGGTCACTACATCACCGACAGCGACCATATTATTGCCAGCGCGGAGCAGTCGCTGAAACTGCTGGCGACCGACCATATTGATCTGCTCTTGATCCATCGTCCCGATCCGCTGATGGATGCCGACGAAGTGGCTGAGGCGTTTAAGAAACTGCATCATAGCGGCAAAGTGCGTCACTTTGGCGTGTCTAACTTTACGCCTGCGCAGTTTTCCCTGCTGCAATCACGTCTGCCGTTTACGCTGGCAACCAATCAGGTTGAGATTTCCCCGGTGCATCAGCCACTGCTGCTGGATGGCACCTTAGATCAGCTGCAACAACTGCGTATCCGGCCAATGGCCTGGTCCTGTCTGGGTGGTGGACGACTGTTCAATGATGATGCTTTCCAACCGCTGCGCAATGAACTCGCCACCATTGCGCAAGAATTGAATGCGCAGTCCATTGAGCAGGTGGTCTATGCGTGGATCCTTCGTCTACCGTCACAGCCGCTGCCGATTATTGGCTCAGGGAAAATTGAGCGTGTTCGCGCTGCTATTGAGGCCGAATCGTTAACCATGTCCCGCCAGCAATGGTTCCGTATCCGTAAAGCCGCGCTGGGTTACGACGTACCGTAATCGCGTTTTCGGCGTTCCGTCGCTCAAAATTGCGTCACTGGTTTACACTTATCAGTCAGACACATAGTGACGGAGGTCGTATGAAGCGTTTGAGTATCGCCATAATCACCTTACTGGCCTGTGCGGGCGCACAGGCTGCCAGTGAGCAAGTTGAGATGAACCTGGTGACTTCGCAAGGGGTAGGTCAGTCGATTGGTTCAGTAACTATTTCTGAAACTGCGCAAGGGCTGGCGTTTACGCCTGACCTGAAAGCACTGCCGCCAGGAGAACATGGTTTCCATGTCCATGCCAACGGCAGCTGTCAGCCTGCGATTAAAGAAGGCAAAGCTTCTGCCGCTGAATCGGCAGGGGGACATCTTGACCCGCATAAAACCGGAAAACATGAAGGTCCGGAGGGGGCTGGGCACATGGGCGACCTGCCGTTGCTGGTGGTCAATGCCGAAGGTTACGCCACAACGACTGTTACCGCCCCACGCCTGAAATCACTGGATGAGGTCAAAGGTAAGGCGCTGATGGTCCATGTGGGTGGCGATAACATGTCCGATCAGCCAAAACCTCTAGGCGGTGGCGGGGCGCGTTACGCCTGCGGGGTTATCAAATAATCAACGGCTCAGCGTGCCTGGCGGCGGAGCCTGTTCAAGCTGAGACAACGAACAGTGTAAACGCCAGATAAGCGCCGCCAGCTCTTGTGCGGCAGGCTGATGATGATGGGCAAGCGTATCGCAGATGCGCTGTAACTCGTTAAGCGTGGCATTCAGTGGACGCTGCTGGACGCCACGCTCGTTCATCACATCGCGCAGCAGTGAAATACACACATCCCTGACGCGGGCCAACGGATCGGAGCGCGCTTCCCAGGCGCGCAGCTGCCACACCACATGCGAGCAGTTCAGCAACACGACGCCCCAGCGTAATAACCACCGCCGCGCCAGCGCATCCTGGCTGTTACTGAGCTGGCTGACATGATGGTAGGTTAACGACTCAAATTCATGTTCGCTGTGTGCCGGATGCCGACTGAGCTGATCGACAAAATCCCGGCGCAGGGCGCGAATATGACGACGACTCTTTCTCGCGTCTGAGCCTGGCCGCAGGATAGCAAAGGCCAACCAGGATAGCGCTACGCCGGTTATTTTTGCCAGATTATCATTCAGGAAATCGGCGAAGTCATACACCGGCGGATTGGTCACGGCGATAAACGATCCCATAAAGACGATCAACTGCCCCCAAAGCCCCGCCAGAGCAGGCATTTGCAGCTTTAGCAGTTGCATGGTGGCGAGCAGTGGGAAGAGAAACAGAATGAATTGCCACAGGTCGGTAATTTGTACCATCAGACCGAACTTCACCACAAAGCTGAACAATGACAGCAGCACCAACGTGCGCATCAGCAGTGAGAGTGATTTGAACGGTGTGGCAACGGCGGAATACAGTACGCAGCTAATCGCCGCCAGCGTCAGCGCACCCGCGCCGGATTCCCATTGTGCGCCGATGCTCCACGCGCCAATCACCATCAACGTGATGAAGGTACGTAACCCACTCCAGATGGCTTCCGCGTTGTCGGTATGGCGGGCCAGGCCCGGCGTGCGGTTCACGCTGATGCGCTCGGCGGTCACGCCTTTTTCCAGCAAATGCAGATAATGGCTGCTTTGCAGGTAAATTCGGCAGAAATAACGTAGCCGTTGCCAGAAGGCGACATGCCGGTAGTCGTGGGAGTCCTGCGGACGCAGGGGGGCAATAATGCGGGCTACCGTGTAGCTATCGGTATCGGATTTCACCAGTGCACTGAGTAGCTGTTCGATGACTTCCCGGGTGTGAGCCGGAGGATTTTGCCAGTTAAGCAGCATTCTGCGCAGGCTGGAGATCACGCTGGTCAGACGCAGTTGCTGATGCAGCAGTGAATTGAGCAGGGCATTCTGCCGTCGAAAGCGATAGTGGCTCCAGAATGCCTGAATACGCAGCAGATTCATGGTCAGAATCTGGCCGATTACCCCTTCGTGGGCTGAGCGGATCGCATCGGTGGTTTCGGGTTGCCAGAGTAAGCGGGCATGTTCCAGCAAACGCGCGTGCATGTTTTTCAGCGCCGTCAGCAACGCTGTACCATCAGACGTGCTGGGCAGGATCATCATCATCATGCCCCCGCAGAGTATCCCGACCATCACTTCGCACACGCGCGCCTGGGCAATATCCCACAGTTGCGTAACCTCAATGGTGTTGACCATCGGAAACGCAATAATAGCCGCGGTGTAGCCTGCCAGTTGAAACGCGTAGGCCACGTTGTTGGTAAAGTGCGCGCAGGCCCAGGTGCATAAACCAATCCAGGCCGACATGCTGAGTAAAAATAACCACGGTTCATTGAGGGTGTGGCCAGCAATAATCAATGCCGCCGTGGCACCAAGCAAACTGCCTGCCACGCGGCCCAGACTTTTGCTGATGACACCGCCCACGGTGGGAAAACTAACCACCGCAGCGGAGGTCATCGCCCAGTAGGGTTCATCCAGATTTAGGTAATAGGCGAATGTTAACGCCAGGCACATCGCGATGGTGTTTCGCAGCGCGTAACGCCACTGTGCCGCGTTGGCTTTCAACCACGGTAAATTGCCCGGCGTCAGGTGAAGCCGTTTCATTTTTTCTGACCAATCGACACGCTGCAGGTGGTACCTGAAACCAGTGTGACATCGTGCGGTAGTGCGTCAAATTCGATACGCACGGGCACCCGTTGCGCCAGACGCACCCACGGTACGTTGGGTTTGATGTCAGGAATCAGACCGGAATCACTCTCTACACTTTGATCGTAAATCGCACGACCAATACTGGAAACGTGACCCTGTAACTTTATATTGCCGCTGTACAATGTAATCAGCGCCGGTGCGCCCTCGCGAATATGGCGTAGCTTGGTTTCTTCAAAATAGCCCATCACATAAAATGAACGACTGTCGACCAGCGCAAACAGGGGTTTACCGGTACTGGCATAATCGCCACTGCGTGTAGAAAGATTCGTCACCCAACCAGCGACTGGAGCTTTAACTTCCGTTTGGGTCAATTGCCACTGCGCTTGCCGTAATTGGGCCTGGGCTGCCTCCACGCTTGCCTGCATCGCTTTCACGTTGAGGTTGGCCGTGTCCAGATCCTCGGCAGAGATATAATTTTGCGACAGATGACGGCGGCGATTGGCCTCGTTATTAGCCTTTGCCAGATCGGACTGTGCTTTCGCCAGCTGCGCCTGTGCATTCAGTTCAGCAATATGAAACGGCGTCTTATCGATAACAAACAGCACGTCGCCTGCATTAACAAACTGATTATCTTTAATATTGAGTTGGGTAATGCTGCCGGAAACCTGTGGGGTGATACTGACCTGCTCCGCACGAACTTTGCCATCGCGCGTCCAGGGGGACTGCATATAATAATTCCACATCCACCAACCCGCGAGAACGGCAACAACTGCGACTATAATAGTGGAGAAGTATTTAACGGTTTTGAGCGACATAATCACCACACAATCAGCATAACAAAGCCCAGACACACGCAAAGCGCAAAGAGCGACAGGTCCATTAACAAGGGATGCCAGATTTCGCCGGAGTACATCCAGTCGCGCAGTACGCGATGAACAACCAACCAGAAGATAAATCCGCAGATAAACGCTTTGAAAAGTGGAGGGAAGTAGACAGATGCACCGATCATTAAATCTTGTAGGGGCAATCCTGTTGCATTAAACATAAACTTCACGGGCAAAATCCTTGACGGAAGAGAGCATTGCTATAGGTTTAGCAAAAAAAGGGACAATCAGTCTCTTTAACGCATAATGTCTGAAAAAATGTCATCCGGTAAGCAAATTTGGCAATACATTTGTTTTGGGAATACAAATGCTGCACACTATTCTAAAATCAGCATAACAACTTAGCAAGCTAATTATAAGGAGATGAAATTGGAATCGCCACTAGGTTCTGATCTGGCACGGTTGGTGCGCATTTGGCGTGCTCTGATTGACCATCGCCTGAAGCCTTTGGAGTTGACGCAGACGCATTGGGTGACGCTGCACAACATTCATCAGCTGCCACCGGATCAATCGCAGATCCAGCTGGCTAAAGCGATAGGGATTGAGCAGCCTTCTCTGGTGCGTACGCTCGACCAACTGGAAGAAAAGGGACTCATTTCACGACAGACTTGCGCCAGCGATCGTCGAGCAAAGAGAATTAAACTGACGGAGAAAGCCGAGCCGCTGATCGCTGATATGGAAGCGGTTATCAACAAAACGCGCGGAGAGATTCTGGAAGGGATTTCAACCGAGGAAATTAATCTGCTGATTAAACTGGTTGCCCGACTGGAACACAATATTATTGAGCTACAGTCTCAGGGCTGATGCGAAAATCTACGTGTGGCCAGTATCTGACTGACCACACGTAAATTCGATTAGCGCGGAGAAACGGTAACTTCTTTGCCGTTGCTGGCCATCACAACACGCTGACCTGAAGCGAATTTGGTCGCGCCTTGTTTCTGCACCACCATAATGGTGTTCCCGTCATCCTTACGGATTTCCAGTTCCACACCCTGTGTTTTATTGATCGCACCCTGGACGCTTTGACCTGCTACGCCGCCTGCAACCGCACCTGCCGCCGTAGCTAATGAACGACCAGAACCGCCGCCGACGGTGTTACCAAGGAATCCACCGAGTACAGCGCCGCCGATCGCGCCGATGACGTTGGCATCATCGCCACCCTGAATTTGCACCGGACGGACATGAACGATCGTACCGTAGGTTACGTTCTGCACCTGTTTCGCTTCGGATGCGGTATACACGTCACCTGAAAGACTATCACTGTTAACACAACCCGCTAAAGATAATCCCATTAATGAAACAATCAGTGCACGTTTAATCATTTATAACTCTCCTTTACACCACGAAACGCTAATAAAGCACCCTTCATGGTTAAATTATATGGCATTTGTGAGCCTAAGGTCACATGTTCTACTGGAACAGTATGAAAATCTTAACCGAAATCAGGTTAACTGAGTATAAACGAATCATTCATCAAATTGATTGAATAGATGGCAGCTTGTCATGATTAGCCATCAAAAATCATCAACGAAGCATGGAATTAATCAGCACTTTATGGTTGAGTGTCAAGGCTAACGTGTTTAAAAGGATGACGTATGAAATCGGGCCGTTTTATCGGTGTTATGTCTGGAACCAGCCTTGATGGTGTTGATGTTGTGCTGGCAGCAATAGATGAAACGATGGTCGCGCAGCAGGCGAGTCTGACCTGGCCCATCCCTCTCCATTTGAAACAGGCCATTCTCGATATCGGCCAGGGGCAGCAACTCACACTCTCGCAGTATGGGCAACTGGATACGCAATTGGGGCGTTTATTCGCCGAGGCGGTAAATGCGCTGCTGGCGCAGCAAAAATTAAAGCCGCAGGATATTGTCGCAATTGGCTGCCACGGACAAACCGTCTGGCATGAGCCGACAGGCAGTGCGCCGCATACCCTGCAAATTGGCGACAACAACCAGATTGTGGCGCATACCGGCATCACCGTAGTCGGCGATTTTCGCCGGCGTGATATTGCGCTAGGCGGGCAGGGTGCACCGCTGGTTCCTGCTTTTCATCAGGCGCTGTTGGCACACCCAACTGAGCGTCGGATGGTGTTGAATATCGGCGGTATAGCTAATTTGTCACTGCTTATTCCTCAGCGCCCTGTACGCGGTTATGACACCGGGCCAGGTAATATGCTGATGGATGCCTGGATCTGGCGGCAATGTGGAAAACCTTACGATAAAGACGCGCAATGGGCCTGCGAAGGTACGGTTATTCTTCCGTTGTTGCAAAGCATGCTGAGCGATCCCTATTTTGCCGCGCCGGCACCTAAAAGCACCGGCCGCGAGTACTTTAATTATGGTTGGATCGAACGTCATCTGGCGCAGTTCCCGGGACTGGCCGCGCGTGATGTGCAGACGACGCTTGCTGAACTGACGGCGGTGACGATATCCGAGCAGGTCCTGTTGAGCGGTGGCTGCGAGCGCTTGATGGTCTGCGGCGGTGGAAGCCGTAATCCGCTGCTGATGATGCGCCTGGCGGCACTGTTGCCCGGCACGGAAGTGACTTCGACCGATGAAGCCGGTATTAGCGGGGATGATATGGAAGCGTTAGCTTTTGCCTGGCTGGCATGGCGCACGCTGGCGGGATTACCGGGCAATTTACCCTCAGTTACCGGTGCGACGGAATCCAGCGTTTTAGGCGCTATTTTTCCCGCAAACCCACGAACTCAGAGTTAACTGAAATTATCCTGGCGACGATGCCGGTAAACTAGGGATGTTAGGGAGGGGGTTATTCCCCTCCGGGACCAGGAATGTCTTCAGGATAGGGCTATGAAAAAACTGTTATTGGTATGTTTGCCGGTACTGCTTACCGGCTGTAGTGTCTACAACCAATTTGTCGAGCGTATGCAAACGGATACCCTCGAATATCGCTGTGATGAAAAACCGCTGACCGTGAAATTGAACAATACCCAACAAACGGCAAGCTTTGTTTACGATAATCAGTTAGTGAATCTTAAACAGGGTGTATCAGCATCGGGCGCGCGTTACACCGATGGCATCTATGTCTTTTGGTCTAAAGGCGACAGCGCGACGGTCTATAAACGTGACAGAGTTGTGTTAAATAACTGTCAGTTACAGAACCCGAAGCGTTGAGATTTTCACCTGGGCGGCGCACAATAGCGTCACCCACTGACAATCCGTAGCCCAAACATCATGTCTGATAACGACGAATTGCAGCAAATCGCGCATCTGCGCCGTGAATACACGAAAGGCGGTCTTCGCCGCCGCGATCTTCCCGCCGAGCCGCTTGCGCTTTTTGAGCGCTGGCTTGGACAAGCCTGTGACGCCAAACTCGCCGATCCGACTGCCATGGTGGTGGCCACCGTTGATGAAAACGGCCAGCCGTACCAGCGCATCGTGTTGCTCAAACATTATGATGACAAAGGTTTGGTATTTTATACCAACATGGGCAGCCGTAAGGCGCACCAGATAGAGCATAACCCCCGCATTAGCCTGCTGTTTCCGTGGCATACGCTGGAACGGCAGGTGATGGTGATTGGTAAGGCCGAACGTCTTTCTACGCTTGAGGTAGTGAAGTACTTCCACAGTCGCCCACGCGACAGCCAAATTGGCGCCTGGGTATCAAAACAGTCCAGTCGTATCTCCGCACGCGGTATTCTCGAAAGCAAATTTCTTGAACTGAAGCAGAAGTTTCAGCAGGGGGAAGTCCCGCTGCCAAGTTTCTGGGGCGGTTTTCGCGTGAGTATTGAGCAAATGGAGTTCTGGCAGGGCGGCGAAAACCGCTTACACGATCGTTTTTTATACCAGCGTGAAGACAACGCGTGGAAAATCGATCGCCTGGCCCCCTAAAGATGCAAAATTCTTGTTTTAAGCGCTGGCACTGATGAATCCGGCGCTTTATTCTATGTCTCTTTCGCATCAGGCGAAAAGTCGTGTACCGGCAAAGGTGCAGTCGTTTTATACATGGAGATTTTGATGGCAAGCAGTAACTTGATTAAACAATTGCAAGAGCGGGGGCTGGTGGCCCAGGTGACGGACGAAGAAGCGTTAGCAGAGCGACTGGCGCAAGGCCCGATCGCGCTCTATTGCGGCTTCGACCCTACCGCTGACAGCTTGCATTTGGGGCATCTGGTTCCATTGTTATGCCTGAAACGCTTCCAGCAGGCAGGCCATAAGCCTGTCGCACTGGTAGGTGGTGCAACCGGTCTGATTGGTGACCCGAGCTTTAAAGCCGCCGAGCGTAAACTGAATACCGAAGACACCGTGCAAGAGTGGGTGGATAAAATCCGCAAACAGGTTGCACCGTTCCTCGATTTCGACTGTGGCGACAACTCCGCGATTGCTGCGAACAACTACGACTGGTTTGGCGGTATGAATGTACTGACTTTCCTGCGTGATATCGGCAAGCATTTCTCTGTGAACCAGATGATCAACAAAGAAGCGGTGAAGCAGCGTCTGAACCGTGACGATCAGGGCATCTCCTTTACCGAGTTTTCTTACAACCTGCTGCAAGGGTATGACTTCGCCTGCCTGAACAAACTGCACGGTGTGGCGCTGCAAATCGGGGGTTCTGACCAGTGGGGTAACATTACCTCCGGTATCGATCTGACCCGCCGTTTACACCAGAATCAGGTGTTCGGCCTGACGGTTCCGCTGATCACCAAAGCAGACGGGACCAAGTTCGGTAAAACGGAAGGTGGCGCAGTCTGGCTGGATCCGAAGAAAACCAGTCCGTACAAGTTCTACCAGTTCTGGATTAACACCGCCGATGCCGATGTCTATCGCTTCCTTAAATTCTTCACCTTTATGGACATTGAAGAGATCAATGCCCTGGAAGAAGAAGATAAGAACAGCGGTAAAGCGCCGCGTGCCCAGTACGTTCTGGCGGAGCAGGTTACGCGTCTGGTTCACGGTGAAGAAGGTCTGGTGGCGGCAAAACGCATCACCGAATGCCTGTTCAACGGGAACTTAAGCGATCTCAGCGAAGCTGACTTCGAGCAGTTGGCGCAGGATGGCGTGCCGATGATCGAAATGGAAAAAGGTGCCGATCTGATGCAGGCGCTGGTGGACTCAGAACTGCAGCCGTCTCGCGGCCAGGCGCGTAAGACCATTGCGTCGAATGCGGTAACCATCAACGGTGAAAAACAGTCAGATCCGGAATACTTCTTCCAGGACAGTGACATTTTGTTTGGGCGCTACACGTTACTGCGCCGCGGCAAAAAGAACTATTGTCTGATTTGCTGGAAATAATGCGTTAAGGAATGGGAGTGAGAAATCACTCCCTTATTTTTGTTCAGGTAAAAAAATGAAGAATATCCTCGCCATCCAGTCCCACGTTGTTTTTGGTCATGCGGGCAACAGTGCAGCAGAATTTCCGATGCGCCGTCTTGGCGCCAACGTCTGGCCTCTTAATACCGTTCAGTTCTCTAACCATACCCAATACGGCAAATGGACCGGCTGCGTGATGCCGCCCAGCCACCTGACCGAAATTGTCCAGGGTATTGCCGATATCGATAAACTTAAAACTTGTGATGCTGTGCTGAGCGGCTACCTCGGTTCAGCAGAGCAGGGCGAACATATTCTGGGAATTGTCCGTCAGGTAAAGTCGGCTAATCCACAGGCGAAGTATTTCTGCGACCCCGTGATGGGACATCCGGAAAAAGGCTGTATTGTCGCACCGGGCGTCGCCGAGTTTCACGTGCGCCACGCGTTACCGGCCAGCGATATTATCGCGCCTAATTTGGTAGAGCTTGAGATCCTTTGCGAGCACGCGGTGACCAACGTTGATGAAGCGGTATTAGCGGCGCGTGAGCTGATTGCTCAAGGGCCTGAGGTGGTGCTGGTGAAACATCTTGCTCGCGCAGGGATGAGTCCCGACCGTTTCGAGATGCTGCTGGTCACCGCTGAGCAGGCATGGCATATCAGTCGTCCGCTGGTGGATTTTGGTGCGCGTCAACCTGTGGGTGTGGGTGATGTGACCAGCGGTTTGCTACTGGTGAAACTGTTACAGGGCGCGACGGTGCAGCAGGCGCTTGAGCATGTAACGGCGGCGGTGTATGAGATTATGATTGCGACCAAAGAGATGCATGAGTATGAACTGCAGGTCGTTGCTGCTCAGGATCGCATTGCAAAACCGGAACACTATTTTAGCGCTACGCAGCTGTAATCAATGCCCGATGGCGCTCACGCTTATCGGGCTTACGTTTGTTTGGCTGTAGGCCGGGTGAGCAAGCGCCACCCGGTAACAACTATTAATTTAACCCTTCTGCCTTAAGCGCCGCTGCCACTGCCGGGCGCTCAGCCATCCGCGCCATATAGGCTTCGATATGGCTTAATCCTGCCATATTCAATTTCACGGCATACGCCCAACGCAGTACGGTGAACAGATAAGCATCTGCAATGGAAAAACGCTGGCCGCAGATCCACGGGTTGTCCTGCAGTGAATCGTTCACATACTGCATTTTTTTCTCCAGCAGTGCGCGTACGGTCGGCTTGTACTCTTCCGGCGTATCGGGACGGAACAATGGCGTAAAGCCTTTATGCAGTTCTGTCGCAATATAGTTAAGCCACTCCAGCGTTTTGTAACGCGAGAGGCTGCTGGTTGGGGCAAGAAGCTGGCGATCGGGTACCGAATCGGCCAGGTACTGCATGATGGCCACGCCTTCGGTTAGTAGCGTACCATCGTCCAGCAGCAGAGCAGGAACTTGTCCCTTTGGGTTTACCGCGAAAAAATCATCGCCGTTTTCCAGGCGTTTCTTCATCAGATCAACACCATCAAGGGTGAAATCTTTACCGCTTTCGCGAAGCGTGATGTGCGAAGCGAGAGAACACGCGCCCGGTTTGTAGAACAGTTTCATCGGTAACTCCTTTTGGCTGAGGTATATCGTATGGTAGTGCGACCTCAGCCAAAAAAAAAGCCGCTAACATCAGTTAGCGGCCTGAAAAGAAGTTTCCCTGAGAATTACGCTGTTGCGGTCTTAGAGGCTTTCTCGCTGACATCATCGTCCTGAGTCATACGGTTCAGCTTCGGTGCTGTCAGCAGCATCAGAACAGCGATAACTGCCGTTGCAATACCGATTTGCAGGAACACACGGCCATAGACTTCCAGAGACATCAGTGGGTCGGTCACATTCTCCGGTACAGCCATCATGTTAGCAACATAGCCACCGATGATGTTTGCACCGGCAGTGGTCAGGAACCAGCTACCCATGATGAAGCCCATCAGACGCTGTGGTACCAACTGCGCAACCATTGCCAGACCCAGACCAGAGATCATCAGTTCACCGATACTCTGCAGACCGTAGCAAATGATCAGCCAGTTAACGGAAACGATACCCGCATCGGTGGCAAATTTCGCACCCAGCGGCAGGATCAGGAACGCACCGGAACACAGCACCATACCGATAGCAAACTTGGTCGGCATTGGCAGGGTGTCACCCATCTTGTTATAGATAGCGGCAAGGATTGGGCTACCAATGATGATCCAGAACGGGTTCAGTGCCTGATACTGCTCAGGTTCGAACGCGATGCCCAGAATAGAGTGCTCAACGTTACGAATTGCAAAGAAGTTCAGTGATGTCGGCATCTGGCTGTACAGCACGAAGAAGATAATCGCTTCCAGCATCAGAATGAAGGCGACGATCATTTTACGACGCGCGGCACCTTTCATGGCGAAGGCTTCTTTACCGAAGATAAACACGATACCCATAGCCACGACGCCCAGAACCATACGTGCAATGCCCTGGTTGTGCAGTAACCATGTTGCGATAACAATCAACACCACCACGCCAACAATGGTCAGCAGCAGGTTGCGGAAGTTGATCGGCTCAAAGTCTGGTTTAGACCCGTATTGTTTAACCCAACGCTGGCAGAATGCGAAGTTTACGACGGTAATCAGCATCCCGACGACGCTCAGTGCGAACGCGGTGCTCCAGCCGTATCGTGCCGCCAGCCATGGAGTAGCAAGCATTGAGAAGAATGAACCGATGTTGACGGACATGTAGTACATAGTAAATGCACCATCAAGACGCGGGTCATCTTTGGCATAGCAGGTAGAAAGCAGGGAAGATGGGTTCGCTTTAAACAGGCCATTACCGACCGCGATGGCCGCCATACCCATATAAACGATACCAGCATCATGACCGGACCATGCGACCAGCGCATAACCGATAGCCAGTACAATGGCACCCAGCATAATGACACGCTTAGTACCCAGAACTTTATCACCTAACCAGCCGCCAATAGCCACCAGGCCGTAAACCAGGGCACTAAAGGAGGAGAAAAGGGTGATGGAATCCGCTTCTGACATACCCAGTTGTTTCACCAGGTAGACGGCCATAATCCCTTGCAGGCCGTAGTAGCCAAAACGTTCCCACAGCTCAATTGAGAAAATGAGATAGAACGCTTTTGGTTGTTTGAAGGCGTTTAAGCTCACGCTTTCAGTTGGTTTATTGTTTGCAGTAGACACTTTTACCTCTTTTTTTACATCCCATATCTACGGGGGTGTTCAGGTACGTGATGAGTCAAGTTCATCCGTCCGATTGTTATAGTGGGAGGGGAAACGGCAAGTAATGTTCACTATCTTGCCCCTTCAGACAAGAGGTTTGTAATACTCTGTTACATATATCCAGGGTGGTGAAATCATCGGGGCAGGTAAATGTTATCTAGCGTTAAATTTCTTCAATTGAAAAATGGCAGTTTTTTTCACTGTTCAATGGGGGCGAAAATGGCAAAGCGGCGATATGTTCTGCTATTCAGTGTTGAATCCAGTGATATAGGCCATTATCTGAAAAATACCCAGTGTAATGTTTTGTATCGAATCGACGGGAATAGGTCATCTGATTGTCATTTTAACTATAAAAATAAGAAAAATTAACATCACATTATCAATGTGATGTTGATCACGTATGAATAGAAATTTCTACTACTAAAAAAACGATTAACCTGCTCAGGTGTTAAAGCACAAGAATATTGCATTAGATATACGCAATAGCATGGCATCATTGTCGGGGATTAAGCGATTGGAGAGTGCATAACTAATCGTTATGGTAATAAGGGGCAACGAACGTTACCCCTATTGCATTAGATGTCGACTTTTTCTTTGAATTCACAGAGATCCTCAATGATACAGGAGCCGCAGCGCGGCTTCCTGGCAATGCAGGTGTAGCGACCATGAAGAATTAACCAGTGATGGCAGTCGACTTTAAATTCACTGGGAACGACTTTCAGCAGTTTTTCTTCGACCTGCTCGACGTTTTTCCCTGGGGCGAATTGTGTTCTGTTACATACCCGAAATATATGAGTATCGACAGCGATAGTGGGCCAGCCAAAGGCGGTATTGAGCACCACGTTAGCGGTTTTACGCCCGACGCCAGGCAACGCTTCCAGTGCTGCTCTGTCCTCCGGAACCTCGCCATTGTGCTGTTCGAGCAAAATACGGCAGGTTTTAATCACGTTCTCCGCTTTGCTGTTGAACAATCCGATGGTCTTAATATAAGACTTTACGGCGTCGACGCCGAGTTCCAGCATCGCGGCTGGGGTGTTAGCGACAGGGTACAGTTTTGCGGTGGCTTTATTGACGCTGACATCGGTCGCCTGCGCCGAAAGCAGCACCGAAATCAGTAGCTCAAACGGCGACGTAAAATTGAGTTCGGTGGTGGGGTGCGGATTGTTATCGCGCAGGCGCGTCAGTATTTCCAGCCGTTTTGCTTTGTTCATGACACATTCCCTGTTTCACCCGCCGGAACGTCTGTTAACGCAGCCTGCGCGCGACGTTTCTTCATCTTCTCGTCAATAAGATACTTGATGGCCAGCATCAGCCCCAGCCCGATGAACGCGCCTGGCGGCAGCATGGCTAACAGGAACGGTGTGTCTGTATGGAAAATCTCAATGCGCAGCACTTTTGCCCAGCTACCCAGCAGACCATCAGCGCCATCAAACAACGTGCCGTTGCCGATAATCTCGCGCAGTGAGCCCAGCACAAACATCGCACCGGTTGCCCCCATTCCGATGGAAAACCCATCCAACGCGGAGAGTGCGGGGCCTTTTTTTGCCGCAAAGGCCTCGGCACGACCGACCACAATACAGTTGGTCACAATCAACGGGATGAAGATCCCCAACGACTGATACAACCCGAAGGCGTAGGCGTTAATAAGCATCTGTACGGCACTGACTACCGACGCGATGATCATGACATAAATAGGAATACGAATCTCAGACGGCGTCCAGCGGCGCAGGGCAGAGATGGTCAGGTTGGTTAGCGTTAAAACCAGTGTGGTAGCAAGTCCCAACCCAAGGGCATTGGTTGCGGTAGAGGTGACTGCCAGCAGCGGACACATGCCAAGTAACTGTACCAGTGCGGAGTTGTTTTTCCACAATCCCTGAACAATAACGTCTTTAATTTCGCTCATGGTTTATTCTCCACAGGCGGGAAGTTGAGGAAGTTGTGCAGGCAACGTCTGTGCATACAGGCCCGCGCGTTTCACCGCATTGACGACTGCGCGGGGGGTGATGGTGGCACCGGTGAACTGGTCGAAGTCACCGCCATCTTTTTTCACCGCCCAATGAGGATCGTTTTCAGCAGAGATCGTTTTGCCGCTAAAGTGCGTTATCCAGTCGGACAGTCGAAGCTCGATTTTATCGCCCAGACCTGGCGTTTCATGATGCTCCGTGACCCGCGTACCCAGCACGGTACCGTTAAAATCGACACCAACCAGCAGTTGTATCGCGCCGGAGTAGCCGTCTGGCGCGGTGGCTTCGAGGATGGCAGCGACCGGTCGCTCGTCCTGGCGGGCGATATAAACACGGTGTATCCCTTTACCCAACGCCGGAGCCGTGACCAGATAACAGCTGTCGCGCAGATTATTATTGTAGCGGTCAGTTGGCAGAACCTGATCAAACAGCGCTTTTTGCTGCAGCGTTGCCTGCTCGTCAATCGTAGACTTAGTCAGCTGATTGATTGCCGCTGTTAAGCCCGTAGAACCAGCGGCAAAGAGTGCCAGAGTGATACCGTGTTTACGAATCGTTTTCAACATAGGGTGTCCTTAGCGATGTCCGTACACGCGAGGGCGGGTGTAATAATCAATCAACGGGACCGTGATATTTGCCAACAATACTGCAAAGGCCACGCCATCCGGATACCCACCAAAACTGCGAATCAGCCATACCAACAGACCGGCAAGTGCACCAAAAATCAGCCGACCGCGATTGGTTGTCGATGCCGTAACGGGATCGGTAAGAATAAAGAACGCACCGAGCATGGTTGCGCCAGAGAGCAGGTGCAGCTGTGGTGACGCCAGCGACTCGGGAGAGAAAAGCCAGCCTAACGTCGCACAGACAGCGAGCGACAGCAGGAAACTGACCGGAATATGCCAGCGAATAGCATTTTTCCACAATAGCATGACGCCGCCCGCCAGCCAGGCCAGGTTTACCCACTGCCAGCCTGCTCCTGCAAGCATCCCGCTGTAAATGGGGTACTGCATAACCTGTTCTACCGTGCGTCCGGCGTGCAACGATGTCTTGAACGTATCAAGCGGCGTCGCCTGGCTAATGCCATCGATACCCATGCGTAAGGTGTTCATATCACCGCCGCTTGAGGTATGTCCGGTAAAAATGACGTTAATGGCGTCAACAAATCCCGGTACCGTGGCCGCAATTTCATGCGGGGGAAGCCAGCTTGTCATCTGCACCGGGAAGGAGATAAGCAGAACCACATAGCCGATCATCGCCGGGTTAAACGGGTTTTGCCCGAGGCCGCCATACAGTTGCTTGGCAATGATCACGGCAAATACGGTACCCAGGACCACCATCCACCAGGGGGCCAGCGGCGGAAGGCTGACGGCAAGCAGTAGCCCGGTGAGCAAGGCAGAGTTGTCTTTTAAAATAGCGACAACCGGCTGTTTACGCAGTTTCAATACGCCTGCTTCAGCGGCAATGGCGCTGATGGCAGCGAGAAAAATCTGTACCAACGTGCCCCAACCAAAAAACCAAAGCTGAGCGGCAATCCCCGGTAATGCGGCAATTAACACCAGCAGCATAATACGCGATGTCTGGCGCTGGTTATGGGTATAGGGAGAGCTTGCGATTCTGAATACCATTTATTCCTCGTTAACAACCTGCTGCTGGGCGGCCTTTTTAGCCTGAGCGCGTGCAATAGCGGCCGCAACGGCGGCTTTGCGTGGATCAACTGGTTCGGTGGTCTCGGCGACAACCTGCTGCTCAAGTTTGCGTGCTTTAGCACGGGCAATGGCGGCTTCTACCGCGGCTTTACGCGGGTCAACCGGTTCGTCTGTCTCGGCGACGGCCTGCTGCTGCTCAAGTTTGCGTGCTTTAGCGCGGGCAATGGCGGCTTCTACCGCGGCTTTACGCGGGTCAACCGGCTCGGCAGCCTCGGCGACGGCCTGCTGCTGCTCAAGCTTGCGTGCTTTGGCGCGGGCAATGGCGGCTTCTACCGCGGCTTTGCGCGGGTCAACCGGTTCTGCAGTCTCGGCGACGGCCTGTTGCTGCTCAAGCTTGCGTGCTTTGGCACGGGCAATAGCGGCTTCTACCGCGGCTTTGCGCGGATCGGTATCGGTGGTGCTGTCGGTAGCAGGCACATTCTCCGCCTGTTTGGCCCGGGCCTGTGCTTTTCGCGCTTCTCTGGCGGCAATGGCTGCACTATTATCCGGTTTCTCTCCGGCCTGAATAACAATCGGTTGTAAAGCCTGTGCTTGTTTCTCTTTCACCCGTGCAAGCGCGGCAGCAATGGCATCGTTGTCCTTCGCGGCAGGCTGAACGGCGGCGCTTTTATGACGTTCAAGACGCGCGGCTTTTTCACGCTCAAGGCGTGCCTGTCTGGCTTCGAATCGTGCTTTTGCCTCTGCGGCGCGTTTTTCTTCCTGGCTTATGGCGTAAATCTCAGCTTTTTCCTGACGGAAATACTGCACCAGCGGAATATTGCTGGGACATACCCACGCACAGGCACCGCATTCAATGCAGTCAGCGATATTGTGACCGATTGCTTTGTCGTGCTGCTGTCCTTTACTGAACCAGTAAAGCTGCTGAGGCAAGAGATCGGCCGGGCAGGCATCGGCGCAGGCGCTACAGCGAATGCAGCCTTTTTCTTCCTGCTGTTCACCCATTTCACTGGCAGATGGCGCCAGCAGGCAGTTGGTGATCTTCACTACGGGGACATCAAGCCAGGGGAGAGTGAAGCCCATTAGCGGGCCGCCCATGATGACCATTTGCTCTGCGGAAGGGCAAAAACCTGCGTCATCAAGCAGGTGGCGAACAGGCGTCCCTAAACGTGCCCAGACGTTGCCCGGACGGCTAACGGCTTCGCCGGTCAGCGTTACGACGCGTTCGGTGATCGGTTCCCCGTCGATCACGGCGCGTTTGATAGCATAGGCCGTACCGACGTTTTGCATCAGGACGCCGATATCCGAGGAGCGTCCACCGTGTGGGACCTGTTTTCCGGTCAGAATTTGGGTCAACTGCTTCGCGCCGCCGGAAGGATATTTGGTTGGGATAACGCGCAGGCTGATATCATGTGAGTCCGCCAGCACCGCGCGCAGCATTGATATCGCTTGCGGTTTGTTATCTTCAATCCCCAGCAATATTTCGCGCGGTTGAAGAATGTGGGCCAGAATGCGGATGCCTTCCACTACCTGAGCTGCACAATCCTGCATCAGGCGATCGTCAGCGGTAATGTAGGGCTCACATTCCGCAGCGTTGATGATCAATGTTTCAATTTTATCGCCGCCGCCCTGCAGTTTTACGCCAGTAGGGAAACCAGCACCGCCCAGTCCGGCAACGCCGAACTGATGAATACGGGCAATAAGCTCTTCTCGGCTGCGGGAACGATAGTCAGCCCAGCCTTCACGCTCAATCCAGCGATCTTCGCCATCAGCATCGATTATGACGCTGAGCTCGGCCAATGCTGAAGGGTGCGCAGTGGAGTGCGGAGCAATGGCCACAACGGTGCCGGAGGTTGGCGCGTGCACTGGCAGCATTTTGCCTCGTCCACGCGTCAGCGCCTGGCCGCGCAGGACGTGGTCACCGACGTTTACGCACAGTTCACCCTCAGCACCAATATGCTGTTTGAGCGGAATCACCAGACGCGGCGGCAGTGGTACTTGTCGCAGCGGCGTGCCGTTTGACTGGGCTTTCATTTCGGGCGGATGAATGCCGCCTTCGAAGTCCCAAATTTTGTTTTTTCTGAATGCAGAGAATAGCTTAAACATGTTGTTCCACGGGAATGATGCGCACGGGGATAGTGTTCAAATCCCACTTCCAGCTATCAGGCGTTTCGGCAACCGGACGTAATTCAATACACTGAGTCGGGCAGGGATCAACGCACAGGTTGCATCCGGTACAGAGATCGCTCATGACTGTGTGCATCGCACGCGTCGCGCCGACGATGGCATCAACCGGGCAGGCCTGAATGCACTTTGTACAGCCAATACAGTTATTTTCATCAATGACCGCCAGCATTCTCACCGGCGTAACGTCCTGTTCATCGCCATCAATAGGCTGCGGATCGACGTTCAGCAGCGTCGCAATTTTTAGCATCACCGCTTCACCGCCGGGGGCGCAGCGATTGATTTTTTCGCCCTGGCAGCCAATCGCTTCCGCATACGGGCGACAGCCAGGGTAACCGCACTGGCCACATTGACTTTGCGGAAGGATCTCATCGATTTTTTCAACGACCGGGTCGTCCTCAACGGCAAAACGTCGGGAGGCATAGCCTAAAACAGCGCCGAATGCCAGACCCAGTAGACTCACTGCAGCAACGGCAATCCAGATAGCATTCATTACAGCTTCACCAAACCACTAAAGCCCATAAAGGCCAATGACATTAAACCGGCGGTAATCAGCGCAATCGCATTACCGCGAAAAGGTGCCGGAACATCAGCCACGGCGAGGCGCTCGCGAATGGCGGCGAACAGTACCATCACCAGCGAGAAGCCGACGGCAGCGGAAAAACCGTACAGCGCCGACTGTAAAAAGTTATGACCGAGGTTGATATTCAACAACGCGACGCCCAGTACCGCACAGTTAGTGGTGATCAACGGTAAGAAGATCCCCAGCAGGCGATACAGCGCAGGACTCGTTTTGCGCACCACCATTTCGGTAAATTGCACGACCACGGCGATGACTAAGATAAACGCCAGCGTACGCAGGTAGATGAGATCGAGCGGGATGAGGATCCAGGTGTCAATCAGCCATGCGCAAATCGATGCCAGCGTCATTACAAAGGTCGTGGCGAGGCCCATGCCCATCGCCGTTTCCAGTTTTTTGGAAACGCCCATAAACGGGCAGAGACCCAGAAACTTGACCAGTACAAAGTTATTGACCAGTACAGTTCCGACAAACAGCAGCAGGTAATCAGTCATTTTTCGGCCTGAAATAAAAAAGCCGCCTATTATCTGACAATCTACAACAGGCGACAACAGGTTAACTGTAGGGTTATTACGGGTTCACAAACGTCGATTTCACGCGCTGCGAACGCTTGAAATAGGGCACCAGCAATGCAGCAGCCAACAACGGGAACAGTAGCTGGCGGACGGCAAAGGCATCCGGAACAGGTGAAAACGCAAAGGCTTTAATAGCCAGTAACACGGAGATCAGTAACCATAAAATGTAGTGCTTAGGTACACAGCGTCGGCGTTTGAAAAACGCGATAGTCAGCCACAGCGTGTAGTACCACATGGCGATAGCGGTAATAAAGGAAACGCCCCATAACAGTAAATTAGTGGTGCTTTGTTCGCCGAGCGTCTGAAACGTCTGCGGAGTTGCCAGCGCAGTTACATACAACAGGATCGCCAGCGAAGCGCTCAACAACGCCACTAACAGCCAGGCCAGTGGACCAAGTAGCCAGCCTCCGATACGTTGTGCCGGTGTCGTCGTCATCTCTTCTCCAGATTTACGCGTGCAAACAAACATGCCATTCATTTTGGGGCGATTATTATAAAGCTTTTAACGATGAGCGCTACTTTCTTATTTATTGCACATAATGCCAGACGGATTTTGGCACCTGGCCGATATCAAACAGGCGTCCCCCGGAGATTAGCTCCGCCCGGCGGTGATCCGCCGCGCGATACATATTGATAATGTCGCGATCGTCGGTGAGCGTGTAGTTAAGATGATCGAACAGTTTTTCCAGGCTTTCGAGGGAATTGATTTTGCGGAATTTTAATAAGTAATCCTGAACAGTCATATGTGGAGATCCATATTAAGAAAATAACACCAACGGAGTAGTTAATATTAAAAAATAAACAAGGTTGCACAGATAAAAACGCAGGGTGTGCAAAGATACAAATAAGAGTGTTCGTACTGATAGATACGCAGGCACGCTGAGCACCCGGTCAAAGGGTAACGCGCTTCGCTATCGCAGGCAATAAGTGCCAAGGTGGGGGACTGCACAATTCGCTATTTTTGATAGAAATGACGCTGTTACAACCTAACCCAGCATGACTGCTGGGTTAAAAAAGGAGGCCGTGGGTTATTTTTTCTGCACCGCATGCACCGAAGCCGTTGGTTCTGGTGGCTGGTAGTTGTCGATATGCGTGGCAATACCTAAAAGGATGACGGAAACCGCGAGAACAATCCAACCTGTTAACTCAATAAGACGATTCATTACTGACGACATTTGCTTTGATTTATCCTTAAACACAGGAGGCAAATGTTACTTATCAATAAGTAAGACGGCAAGAGCATTGGGAACGATTTCGACGACTTTTTCGCAGCAAGTTATCACTAAGTGGCATATGTTTGACTTAAGTTAAGAAACAACCTTTTCCCTGCAAAGGTTATTAAACTGTTGTGACGTTGCGATGTATGGTGTGAAATAGGTCGGTCCTGAATTGAGAGGCAATAACATGAGTGACAACATCCGCGTTGGGCTGATTGGCTATGGCTATGCCAGCAAAACTTTCCATGCCCCTCTGATTGTGGGCACCCCGGGGCTGGAGCTGGCCGCGGTATCCAGTAGTGACGAAGCAAAAGTGAAGGCGGACTGGCCTTCTGTTACGGTGGTGAGTGAGCCTAAGCATCTGTTTAACGATCCCAGCATCGACCTGATTGTGATCCCCACGCCGAATGACACGCATTTCCCGCTCGCTAAAGCAGCGCTGGAAGCGGGTAAACACGTGGTCGTTGATAAGCCATTTACCGTGACACTGTCACAAGCTCGCGAACTGGATGCGTTGGCGCGTAGCCTGGGTCGTGTGCTGTCTGTTTTTCATAACCGCCGCTGGGACAGTGATTTCCTGACGCTGAAAGCTCTGCTGGCAGACGGAGTGTTGGGTGAAGTCGCTTACTTTGAATCCCACTTCGATCGTTTCCGTCCGCAGGTCCGCGACCGCTGGCGTGAACAGGGCGGACCAGGAAGCGGAATCTGGTACGATTTAGCGCCGCATCTGTTGGATCAGGCCATTAACCTGTTTGGTTTGCCCGTCAGCCTGACGGTGGACCTTGCGCAATTGCGTCCTGGCGCACAATCGACAGATTATTTCCACGCTATTTTGACTTACCCTCAGCGTCGGGTGGTTCTGCACGGCACCATGCTGGCTGCCGCCGAGTCGGCACGCTACATCGTGCACGGTTCGCGTGGGAGCTATGTGAAATACGGTCTTGATCCGCAGGAAGAACGTTTAAAAAATGGTGAACGTTTGCCGCAGGAAGACTGGGGTTACGACATGCGCGATGGCGTGCTGACGCGGGTAGAAGGCGAAGAACGTGTGGAAGAGACCTGGTTAACCGTGCCGGGTAACTATCCGGCTTATTATGCGGGTATCCGTGATGCACTGAACGGCAATGGTGAAAACCCGGTTCCAGCACGACAGGCCATTCAAATTATGGAACTGATTGAGCTGGGTATTGAATCGGCAAAACATCGTTCTACGTTGTGTCTTGCCTGATTACGGAAATGCCGGATAAGCGTTAGCGCTATCCGGCACTATCATCGTTATGCCGCTGCGACTTTCTCACGCAACGCACGTTTCTCTTCAGTACTCAAAAACGCCATTTCCAGACCATTAATTTGCGCCTGACGGATCTGCTCGCGGCTCAACCCTGCAGCTGGAGCAGCAACGGTATATTCGTGAATAATATCCACGCCCTGAACCGCGGGATCGTCGGTGTTTAGACTGGCCAACACACCCTGTTCGAGGAACGTCTTCAGCGGATGTGCAGCCAGTGAAGCAACGGTGCTGGTCTGGATGTTGGAGGTCAGGCAGGATTCGATGCCAATTCGCTGCTCGGCAAGAAAATCCATCAATGCACGATCTTCCACAGCTTTAACGCCATGACCAATACGTTCAGCGCCCAGTTCTCTGATTGCCTGCCAGATGCTTTCAGGGCCTGCTGCTTCACCAGCGTGCACGGTAATGTGCCAGCCTGCATCGCGCGCCCGATTAAAATGAGACAGGAACAGACTGCCTGGGAAACCCAGTTCATCGCCCGCCAGGTCCAGTGCGGTAATGTGGTCACGGTGTGCTAACAGCGCATCCAGTTCCTGCAGGCAAGCGGCTTCGCCAAAAGTACGGCTCATAATGCCAATTAAGCGCGCTTCCACGCCAAAAGCCTTGCAGCCTTCACGTACGCCCGCAATCACTGCTTCAACCACGCCCGCGACGGGGAGTTGATGCGCCATCGCCATATAGCCGGGCGAAAAGCGCAGTTCCACATAGTGCAGCCCGTTACGGGCGGCATCTTCAATATTTTCAAATGCCACGCGGCGGCAGGCATCCAGTGAGGCCAGTACCTTCACGCCCCAGTCGAGCTTCGACAAAAAACTGACTAAATCCGGTTCTGTCGAGGTGACCTGCACGTGCGGGATCAGCGTTTCCAGCGTTTGAGCGGGAAGCGTTAAATTGAACTGACGGCCAAGATCGAGAATAGTTTGCGCACGAATGTTGCCATCAAGGTGGCGATGGATGTCGGTTAAGGGGAGGGATTTATCAATCATGGTCGCACTCTTTGTTTTTAGTAAAAGTGCGCACCATTATACAACAGAAACATCATCCGCTAAAACCATCCAGAAAGTAGGTATTCGCTTTGTAATAGCCTAATTTAGGCGTGATATTTGCTGAAATTATAGATGACAGATGTCGTGAGATTCGGAGTGATGATTTATGCTGTGATAACCGCAATTCATGATAATTGTTTTGAGCAGCGGTTATCTGAATAGCAGTTTACGCGACGAGTTTGGTATCGGCCTGGAATAGTTTATTGCACTGCGGGCAAATCAACATGGCACCTTTTTGTACGCGAGAAAAACTGTGTTCAGAATGCGCGGTGCAGTTAGGGCAAGGACATTTGATAAGAAAATTACGGCGGGATTTCACATTTTTACGTTCAGACATAGGCTCTTCCTGATTTGAGTGGAAGCCCACTATACACGGTTAGCTGAAAAATACTGTTTTTTCTCACATTGCCCTATTGTGCAATGGTGAGAGAATAACAAAGAAGGCGGATTCCCCAGCAGATAAAATTGCGCAATACAGGACGTATTGCGCAAGTAAAGTCAGCGTAGCGAACGAATAGCGTTTATTAACCCATTCACACCTTTTTCCAGTTTTGCTCGCGGACATCCGGCATTCAGACGGACAAAACCGCGACCTTCTTCACCATAGGTATATCCCGGCATGATCGCGACTTTTTGCTGATGGATGAGTACATCCTGCAACGCATGATCATCAATATTGAGCGGACGCAGGTCAATCCATGCCAGATAAGTTGATTGTGGGATCTGCCAGTTTAACTCAGGGAACGCAGCATTAAGCTCATGTGCGACATAGTGCAGATTAGCGGCCAGATAATCGCGTAACGCATCCAACCACGGGGCGCCGTGCTGATAAGCAGCAATATGCGCGGTAAGCGCCAGTACGGCAGGTGAGGAAAGGCCATCTCGGCCTTTTAGCGCCGCAAGGTAGTGGTTACGGCTATCGGCGTCTTCAACGATCCCGTAAGCCCCGGTTAGCGCCGGAATATTAAAACTCTTGGAGCCGGATGTGAGCAGCGCCCAGTCGCCTCGAGCAACCTGACTCCATGGGATATGAGGTTGTTGATCCCATACTATGTCCATATGAATCTCGTCGGAAATGACCTTCACGCCGTGCCGTTGACACATGCTGGCCATGGTTTCCAGTTCATCTCGGGTCCAGACCTTGCCGGTCGGATTCTGCGGACTACAGAGCAGAAGAATTTTGCTTTCAGGCCGCGAGAGGGTTTCTTCCAGCTTAGCCATATCGCAATACCAGCCGTGCGCACGTTTCTCCAGTGCAACAGGGTGCACTGTACGCTGGTTGCCTTTGATGGCGTTGTAAAACGCATCGTAAGCTGGAGTATGGATAACCACCGCGTCACCCGTTGATGACCACTGGCGGATCAGCTCCGACACCATATAGATGACGGAGGGGCCATAAACTACAGATTGCGGATCGATTTGGGTGTTATGGCGGGTCAGGAACCAGTGGCTAATTGCCGCCAAAAAATCATCATTTTTCCAGCGACTGTAGCCCAACACACCGTGTGACAGGCGCTGCGTCAGCGCCTGGAGAATGCATGGTGCGGTGGCAAAATCCATATCTGAGATGGTGAATGGTAGCAGGTCGGCTGAACCAAACCGGTCGGCGACATAATCCCATTGGGTGCACCAGGTACCGTGCCTGTCCACTTCAGTTGAGAAATCAAACATATTGTTGCCCTTATGCCTGTACGGTATTCATCAGAACCGTCATTTCGTCCTTCACCGACTGGACCTGCGGACCGATGACGACCTGCAAGTTATGCTGATTGAGTTGAACGACACCAATCGCGCGATTGTCCTTCAGTGCCTGCACGTTCACAAGCGACATATCTTTCACGGAAAGACGCAAGCGGGTAATGCAATTATCCAGGCTGACGATATTCTCAGCGCCACCCAGCGCCGCCAGAATAGCCGGGACGTTATAGCCTGATTTGCCCGGCGTTCCTGCCATGACTTTCTCAATATTGCTGGCAATTTCGACATCACGACCCGGTGTTTTAAGATTAAAGCGGGTGATGGCGAAGCGGAAGATGACGTAGTACACCGCGAACCAGATAGCAGCGACAACCGGTACCAGATACCACTTGGTGGACAACCCGTGCAGGATGCCAAACACCACGAAGTCAATCAGGTTGCCATCGGTATTGCCGATAGTGACGCCAAGCACAGCCATGATAGTGAAGCCCAGTCCGGTCAACAGTGCGTGAATAACGTACAGCACTGGTGCGACGAACAGGAATAAGAACTCCAGAGGTTCGGTGGTACCGCCAATCACGCAGGCGATCAGGCCGGAGATTAATAATCCCTTAATTTTGTGACGATTTTCAGGGCGAGCACAGTGGTACATCGCTAACGCAGCGCCCGGTAAACCGCCGAGGAACGCCGGCATTTTGCCCTGGGACAGGAAACGCGTGGCACTTTCAGAGAAGCCCTGAGTGGTAGGGCAGCTCAATTGGGCCTGGAAAATAGTCAGCGCGCCGCTAACGCTATGACCACATACCTCCTGCGTACCGCCAGCTTCAGTGAAGCGAATTAAGGCCACCAGAATGTGATGCAGGCCAAACGGCAACAGCAGACGTTCACCGGTACCAAACAGCATCGGACCAAAATCACCGGCGCTATTGATGATGTTACCCAAGCCAGTGATACCCATGGCGAAGAACGGCCAAATCAGCGGAATGACCAGCCCGACCAGTCCCATCACTACCGACGAAATAATCGGAACAAAACGGGTACCACCGAAGAACGCCAGCGCATCCGGCAGGCGAATGTTGTGGAAACGTTCATGCAGCATCCAGACAATGATCCCGGCGATTACCGCACCGAGGATCCCAGTGTCGATCGACTGGATCCCCAGAATGTTTTGCACGTTGTTAGCTTTGAGGATCGCCGCATCCGTGGTGGGCAATATTCCCTTGGCCGTTAACCAAAAGTTGACGGCCAGGTTCATTACCGCATAGCCGACAAAACCGGCAAAGGCCGCAACGCCTTTGTTTTCGCGCGCCAGGCCAAGCGGGATAGCGATACAAAACATCACCGGCAGAAAACTAAATGCGAAGGATCCGACTTTGCTCATCCAGGTAAACAGCGCCTGCAACATCGGGTTCCCCAACGCGGGGATCAGTGTAATGACATCATGGCTGCTTAATGAGCTGCCGATCCCCAGCATGATCCCGCAAAACGAGAGCAGTGCTACGGGCAACATAAAGGTTTTGCCCAACTGCTGGAAAAATTCCCATAACGTGACTTTTGGTGTGGTTCTCGTCGTCATCTAACGACTCCTTGTAAAAAATCGACCAACGAATGATGGCGAGAAGATAAAACGTTTTACCTAATTTTAGTGCGTTACAAATCACATTATCGAAGGATAATAGGGCGTATAAATACGGATGATTGATAAAACGTTTTATCCATCACGTTATCAGGGAGCTTTCTGGTTTTATGGCTATAGCCAAAAAAATAACCATTCATGATGTAGCGCTGGCGGCCGGTGTCTCAGTCAGTACCGTCTCATTGGTTCTTAGCGGCAAAGGGCGTATCTCATCAGCGACCGGAGAACGGGTCAATGCTGCCATCGAACAACTGGGGTTCGTACGTAACCGCCAGGCATCGGCGCTGCGTGGCGGGCAGAGTGGGGTTATTGGGTTAATCGTTCGCGATCTCTCGACGCCGTTTTATGCCGAACTGACGGCAGGACTGACGGAAGCCTTAGAAGCTCAGGGGCGGATGGTATTTTTACTGCATGGCGGTAAGGACGGCGAACAGCTGGCCCAGCGTTTCTCGATGTTACTCAATCAGGGTGTTGACGGGGTGGTGATCGCCGGAGCCGCAGGCAGCAGCGACGCGTTACGGCAGTTGGCCGGTGAAAAGGGTATTCCGGTAGTGTTTGCTTCACGCGCCAGCTATCTGGATGATGCTGACACCGTCAGACCCGACAATATGCAGGCTGCGCAGCTGTTAGTTGAGCATCTTGTCGGGCATGGTCATCAACGAATCGCCTGGTTAGGTGGACAGAGCTCCTCTCTGACCCGTGCAGAACGCGTGGGGGGATATTGCGCCACGCTGCTTAAATTTGGACTGCCTTTTCACAGCGATTGGGTACTGGAGTGCGCCTCAAGCCAGAAGCAGGCCGCAGACGCCGTGACGGCGCTACTACGGCATAACCCGACCATCAGTGCGGTGGTGTGCTATAACGAAACTATCGCCGTTGGGGCTTGGTTTGGCCTGATGAAAGCAGGGCGACAGAGTGGTGAAATTGGCGTTGACCGTTATTTTGAACAGCAGATCTCGCTAGCCGCCTTTGCCGATGTGGCAGAGAACGCTCTGGATGATTTACCGATTATTTGGGCCAGCACGCCCGCGCGTGAAATGGGATATACACTGGCTGAACGCGTACTCCAGCGAATCAGCAGTGATGAGGGGCATTCGCGCAATCTGACGTTATCCGCCAGACTGGTGACGCAAAAGTAATGCGCCAGAGGTAAAAAAGCCCGATAAATCGCTTTATCGGGCTGTGGCGGACATCACGCAGATGGAAATTACGGCTGCGGCATGGCCGGGGCATCTGGTGCGGAAAGTGTTGGCATACCAAACATGCCGACAAACTCATCCAGTGGCATTTTTTGGCCGTTGAGCGTCACCTGACCGTTTGCGTACTGCAGGCTGGAGCCGATGGTGTTGTCCTGTACCGTCGTGATGCGGAACATTTGACCCATCGCAGCAAGACCATTGACCTGCTGTTTCGCCATACCTGCCGCTTCTTCCTGCTGATATCCTTCCAGTTTGGCAATCTGGGTCATGAACTCAGTTGCCATATCCATCGGGATCGCCAGCTTCGCGTCCAGTGATTTCACTGAGCGATCCACTTCCTGGGCCAGCGTTTTTGGTTCTTCCTGGTTCGCATTCGGGTCTTTCAGGAACAGGGACAGATTAAAGCTGGTCTCACCCTTGGCATTTTTCCAGCTCAGTGGCGCAACGGTAATAACCGGCTCACCCTTCATCAGAATAGGCAGAGCGCTGAAGAACGCTTCGGTCACTTTCTGCTGATACAGCTCCGGGTTTTGCACTACGTCAATCTGTGACATCAATGCTTTGGTTTGGGCACTATACTGCTGGCTGAACTGATGTAATGCTTCGCCATCAATCTGGCCTACTTTCAGCGTCAGCTTACCGCTACCCAAATCTTGACCCTGCAATTTCAGGCTGTTGATCGTGTAATCCAGCTGGCTGTTGACGGTTTTACCCTCGTTAACCAGGTCTGATTTACCGTCGATGCCCATGCCTTCCAGCACCGCCAGCTCTTTGCCTTCGACGGAAATAGACAGCTTATCAAGGGACAATTTCTGATCGCCAATACGCTCACCAAAGCTGGCAACCGAGCTTGAGCCATCCGTCTTCAGATTATTAAAGGTAACTTGTACTTTTTGATCGTACTCGTTAACCGCATTGACCACGCCGCTTTGCGCTTCACCGGTCAGGGAAACCGCGTTACCGTCTTTGTCGGCGCTGAGCTGGAATTCGCCTCCGCTAAAGGCCACTTTCTCATCGCCTTTTTCGTAACTCAGCGGCTTGAGAGATATGTCAGAGCGGGTATCGCCGCTATAGCCCACGCGGGAATTGATGATGAAAGGTGACTCACCCTTGGCAATGTCAAATAACGGTTTGCTGACGTCATTATGCACCAGCGTGGTTTTCACTGCGGCCATCGCGGGTACCAGGTTGAATGACTTAAGCTGGGCTAGCGGGAAAGGGCCATGATCGACGGATTCATCCAAAATGATGCTTTGCCCTGGCTTCAGCCAGGCATTTTCCTGACCGGCAACAGGTTTTACCACCAGTTGCAGCTGGCTGCTGAACACGCCGCGCTGGTAGTTCTCATAACTCAGCTCAATGCCTGCCTCGGGCGAGAGGCGTTTGAGCTGATCGTTTGCCTGCGTCACCATCTCAGCAAGATGGGTTTCCAGTTTCTTTCCCGTGAACCATGCACCGCCCGTCCAGACGATTCCCAGTGCAACCACCACACCCGCAGCTACCAGCGTTTTTTTCATTTCGATATCCATAAAATAAATCCAGGCGTTTGAAGACGCCTGGAGGGGTGACATGTCTTTAACTCACTACTAGCTTAGCAAGAGTTGTTAAAAATATCAGTATCTTGCTACAGCTTGTTATAAACCCGCGCTAAACGACCGGTGCCGCTGACGTTCACCGGCGACTCATTGGCGCTGATAAATGCCGATTCACCTGCTTTCAGTACCAAGCGTTGCTCGCCCTTGCTCAGCACGGCTTCGCCCTCAACGCAGAACAAAATGGCGGCGCTGTGCTGGCTGATAGTGGCTTCACGGGCAGACAGTTCATGTAGGGAGAACGCGAAATCGTCAACCGGGATTGGGAAATCCAGTTCACTCTCTGTTTTGACTGGGGTTGTCAGCAGTTGATTCGCCGGTTTAGCGACAAACTGAACGTTGGCGACCAGTTCTGGAATATCGATGTATTTCGGCGTCAGTCCGGCGCGCAGTACGTTATCGGAGTTGGCCATGACCTCGAGCGCCACACCTTGCAAGTAGGCGTGTGGGGTTTCGGCAAACAAGAACATCGCCTCGCCTGGATTCAGCTTTACCACATTGAGCAGCAGCGGAGAGAACAGGCCGCTATCATCCGGATAGACATCCGCTATCAGACGGATAGTTTGCCACGGCTCACCCTGTTGGCTGTTAAGGGCAGATTTCAGTACGGCCAGCGCACGCGATTTCTCTTCACCCTGCATATTCAACAAGCTGGCGAAAAGGTGGCTCAGACGCTCGGCGTTGGGTTCCTGCAGGAAGTGAGCGATGGCCGGATGCGCACCAGACACTGGCTGTAGCAGCGCCACAATCTCGGAGAACTCGCGAAACGCATTCATCGCCAGGAAAGGCGTCAGGGCAAACACCAGTTCGGGCTTGTGATTAGGATCTTTGTAATTACGCTCGGCGGCGTCCATTGGGATCCCTGCGGCGTTTTCTTTGGCAAAGCCAACCTCAGAATTGTGTTTGTTCGGGTGGACCTGAATCGAAAGAGGCTGGGCAGCGCAGAGCACTTTAAACAGGAAAGGCAGTTCACCAAAGCGTTGTGCTACGGCATCACCTAACAGTGCTGACTTATCGTGCTCGATCACGTCACGCAGGGAAACTGTCTGGCCGTCGGCGTTCTGAACCCGAGAACTGCTTTTCGGATGGGCGCCCATCCACAGCTCTGCCATCGGTTGCTGGGTCGGATTTTCAATGCCATAAA
The DNA here is from genome assembly GCF_029717145.1 of Citrobacter freundii. Lineage (NCBI taxonomy): Bacteria > Pseudomonadati > Pseudomonadota > Gammaproteobacteria > Enterobacterales > Enterobacteriaceae > Citrobacter > Citrobacter freundii. The sequence continues at coordinate 2,235,895 of NZ_CP099222.1, forward strand.
GTTCCGTTAAGGCAGTTTTGCTTCCCCAGGCATAGTTCTGCACTGAGTTGATGAGTTTTTGCATTATCAAGCCCTGTTTCAATGTGGAATTATCTCTGACTATTAAACCAAGAAACCCACGGGGAAGTAACCTGCGCATGTAAAAAGTCGTACTTGTCTCAGTTTTTGTTAAAAAATTGTGTAGGATATGGTGACTCGCTTTTAATACCCTGAGCAATTCTGGTTGCATAAAGGCCGTTGCTGGCACAACCGGACCCGCGACAGGGAAGCAGGGCAATGGAACATCTGCCCAGAGAATAACCAGACCGAGCAGTAAGTGAGAGCACAATGTCAAACAAACCCTTTCATTATCAGCATCCTTTCCCCCTCAAAAAGGATGATACCGAATACTATCTGTTGACCAGCGACCATGTTTCCTTTTCCGAATTTGAAGGCCACGAAATCATTAAAGTTGATCCGCAAGCCTTAACCCTCCTTGCCCGCCAGGCATTTCATGATGCCTCATTTATGCTGCGTCCGGCGCATCAGCAGCAGGTTGCGGATATTCTTCGCGACCCGGATGCCAGCGAAAACGACAAATATGTGGCCCTGCAATTCCTGCGTAACTCCGACATCGCGGCGAAAGGCGTGTTACCGACCTGCCAGGACACCGGTACGGCGATTATTGTCGGTAAAAAAGGGCAACGTGTCTGGACCGGCGGGGGTGATGAAGCCGCTCTGGCGCGTGGGGTGTATAACACTTATATCGAAGATAACCTGCGCTATTCGCAAAACGCCGCGCTGGATATGTATAACGAGGTGAACACCGGAACCAACCTGCCTGCGCAGATAGACCTGTATACCGTGGACGGTGACGAGTACAAATTCCTCTGCATCGCTAAAGGCGGGGGATCGGCGAATAAAACCTATCTGTATCAGGAAACCAAAGCGCTGCTCACGCCGGGTAAATTGAAAAATTATCTGGTCGAGAAAATGCGTACGCTGGGAACCGCAGCCTGTCCGCCGTATCACATTGCTTTTGTGATTGGTGGAACCTCGGCAGAAGCAACGCTGAAAACCGTTAAGCTGGCGTCGGCTAAATATTATGATGAATTGCCGACTGAAGGTAATGAGCATGGTCAGGCGTTCCGCGATGTCGAGCTGGAAAAAGAGCTGTTGATTGAAGCGCAAAACCTTGGACTGGGCGCGCAGTTCGGCGGGAAATACTTTGCCCACGATATTCGCGTGATCCGCCTGCCGCGCCACGGTGCGTCATGCCCGGTTGGCATGGGCGTCTCCTGTTCAGCGGATCGTAATATCAAAGCCAAGATCAACCGCCAGGGGATCTGGATTGAGAAGCTGGAAAATAATCCCGGCAAGTACATCCCGGAAACGTTGCGTCAGGCCGGTGAAGGCGAAGCGGTGCGCGTCGATCTTAACCGCCCGATGAAAGAGATCCTGGCTCAGTTGTCGCAGTATCCTGTTTCCACGCGTCTGTCACTGAATGGCACAATCATCGTCGGACGTGATATTGCGCATGCAAAACTGAAAGAGCGTCTGGATAACGGCGAAAGTTTGCCGCAGTATGTTAAAGATCATCCAATCTATTACGCGGGTCCGGCGAAAACGCCGGAAGGTTATGCTTCGGGTTCGCTGGGCCCAACCACCGCCGGGCGCATGGATTCATACGTTGATCAACTGCAGTCTGCGGGTGGCAGCATGATCATGCTGGCAAAAGGCAACCGCAGCCAGCAGGTTACTGACGCCTGCCATAAACACGGTGGCTTCTATTTAGGTAGTATCGGCGGTCCTGCGGCAGTGCTGGCGCAAGGCAGTATCAAGAGTCTGGAATGTGTGGAATACCCGGAACTGGGGATGGAAGCCATCTGGAAAATTGAAGTGGAAGATTTCCCGGCGTTTATCCTGGTGGATGACAAAGGTAACGATTTCTTCCAACAGATTCAGACGTCGCAGTGCGCACGCTGCGTTAAGTAACGTCAGCCGCCCCCTCGGGGCGGTTTTTTTTACCGCACGAACCACCAAACGAGGGTTCCATCCTCGTCAATACTCATAAGACCAATGGCAATGGGCAATGTCGAAACATAACCTAATCATTTGTTAATATAAGGAGCAGGTCATGGTAACGGTACGCCGCGAAAGTGATTCAATGGGGGCGATTGAGGTTCCGGCCGATAAACTCTGGGGCGCACAAACCCAACGATCGCTGGAGCATTTTCGTATCTCTACGGAGAAAATGCCGGTCTCGCTGATCCACGCGCTGGCGCTCACTAAACGTGCCGCCGCGAAGGTAAATCAGGACCTCGGGCTGCTGGCGGCAGAAAAAGCGAACGCCATCATGCAGGCGGCAGATGAAGTGCTGGCTGATAAACACGCTGATGAGTTTCCGCTGGCTATCTGGCAGACCGGTTCCGGTACGCAAAGCAATATGAACATGAACGAGGTGCTGGCGAACCGGGCCAGCGAACTGCTGGGCGGCGTGCGGGGGATGGAACGTAAAATACACCCCAACGATGACGTCAATAAAAGCCAAAGTTCAAATGACGTGTTCCCCACGGCGATGCACGTTGCCGCACTGCTGGCTCTGCGTAAGTCACTTATTCCACAATTGAATGTTTTAATTGAAACACTGAGTAAAAAATCCCACGCCTTTGCAGATATTGTCAAAATTGGCCGTACGCATTTGCAGGACGCTACACCGTTGACGCTGGGTCAGGAAATTTCTGGCTGGGTGGCGATGCTGGAACATAACCTGAAGCACATAGAAAACAGCTTGCCGCATGTGGCTGAACTGGCTTTGGGAGGAACGGCCGTCGGCACCGGACTGAATACACATCCTGAATATGCTCGCCGGGTCGCGGATGAACTGAGAGTGATCACCTGTGCACCGTTTGTCACCGCGCCGAATAAATTCGAAGCGCTGGCCACCTGTGATGCGCTGGTACATGCCCATGGAGCACTGAAAGGTCTGGCCGCATCGTTAATGAAAATTGCCAACGATGTGCGCTGGCTGGCATCTGGTCCGCGCTGTGGTATCGGCGAGATAGCGATTCCTGAAAACGAGCCAGGCAGCTCCATCATGCCTGGTAAGGTCAACCCCACACAATGTGAAGCCTTAACTATGCTGTGCTGTCAGGTAATGGGCAACGATGTGGCTATCAACATTGGCGGAGCCTCCGGTAATTTTGAGCTTAACGTCTACCGACCGATGGTTATCCATAATTTCCTGCAATCAGTTCGTCTGCTGGCAGATGGTATGGAAAGCTTCAATGCGCACTGCGCGACCGGCATTGAGCCCAATCGCGAGCGCATTGACCAGTTGCTCAACGAATCCCTGATGCTGGTGACTGCCCTGAATACCCATATTGGGTACGATAAAGCCGCGGAGATCGCCAAAAAGGCCCACAAAGAGGGGCTGACGTTAAAAGCCTCGGCTCTGGCGCTGGGCTACCTTAGCGAAGCCGAGTTCGACAGTTGGGTGCGCCCGGAACTGATGGTCGGAAGTATGCGACCGGGACGTTAATCTGCCACATACAGGTGCAGCCGGGGAATAATCAGCCTTAACGGCTGCGCCTGCGGTTTGAAACGGTGTTGCACGTTGTCGGCATCGTAATTCAGCAACTCGCCGATGTCCGGCACACTCATACCATTATCGTTATTAATCAGTGCAATCAGCGGTGTCGGACACGCATATTGCACTTGCTTTTGCTGCCCTTTGTACCAGACGCGGGCGATGGGCTGGACTTTCACCGGTCTTTTTATCTTCAGTTTCGCCTGTTGCGGCAGGGCGGCAATGTCCTGATACTCGCGCTCCAGACGGGCCTGCCACTCTTCGCGCGTCCATGGATGTACGCTGCGCGGTGAATTCAGGCTCTTTTCCAGTTGTTCCAGTACCTCATCGCGTTTCAGGTTTTTAATAATGTGTTTATTGGCCCAACCGAATCGCAGGGTCGCAGGTTCTCTGACCACCGTCAGCGTTCGATAAGCATTGAGGGTGATGAGTCCTGGTAAATGGCGATGCACCCATTCGAAACGTGCGGCGGGTGGCAGACCTGAATCCACCGTCACAATATGCTCAAAGGTTGTTTTCAACTGGTTGATACGCTGAATTTGCGCTTCCAGCGTCGCCTGAGAAGGGCTGTCGACCTGATAGCACAACACGCCGGGTAGGCGCACGGCAGCTTTGCTGCTGCGATTCTCGGACTGCTGTTGAATAAACAGGTGGCGATAGTGGCGCAGCGCCAGAGTTTCAGCTTCTTTACCTAAATGTTGTTTTACGTCGATGGCCTCCAGCGGGGCGTGCTCCGACTCTTTTGCGATTTCTGGCAAGGAGAACACACGGGCAATCAGTAGTGTGTGCTGCTGCAGATTTTCAGTGAATTGCGCCAGTTCTTGTTCCATCTGGCGAAAAGTGCTGTTCAGACGTTCAACGAGATCGTAACGAGCCATAGAGTTACCATTTTAGTTACAACATACTTTTTTATAGCACACCCAACATTACCTGACCACCGAGCCGTAGGGGTCAAGTAGCGGAAAATTCAGGAATGTTATGCCAGAGGGGCCAGCTAAAGGTGAAACGCGCGCCGCCGAGTTCGCTTTCGTCACACATCACCGTACCGCCCATGGCCTGTGCAATCGAGTGGACGATGGCCAGCCCGAGTCCGCAGCCGCCGGTGGCCCGGTCGCGGCTGGGATCGAGACGAACAAACGGTTCAAAAACTTGCGCACGGGCGTCAGGTGGAATGCCGGGGCCATCGTCTTCGACGATCAGCATCGCTTGATTACCCTGAAGCAGCAGACTGGCGTGAACCGTAGACTGGCAGTAACGCAGGGCGTTGTTGAGTAAATTATCCAGGACGCGCTCCATCAGGCGCATATCCAGCGCACCGTAACCACCGGAGGTTAGATGGCGCAGGCGTACCGTGCGGTCAGGATTAACGCTTTGTACATCGTCCAGATGGGTGGTGAGCCATACCGGTAGGTTTGGTTCCGTGAGGTTTAACTCATTCTGTGGCCGGTCGAGTCGCGCATAGGTGAGTAACTCTTCGATGAGCGCTTCCAACTGGCTAATATCACGATTCAGCGCCTGGGATTCCTGTTCGCTGAGGTTATCGCTCATCTCCAGCCGGTAGCGTAAACGCACCAGCGGTGTGCGCAGCTCATGGGCGATGCCATCAATCAGCTGTTTTTTGCTGGCAATGAGCGCATTGATATTGTCCGCCATTTGGTTGAACGCCACGCCGAGCCGCTCAAAACTGGAACCGCTGTCAAAATGCAGCCGTTCACTCAGGTGTCCTTCACCAAAACGTTGCGCCGCCGCTTCCAGCCTCAACATCTCCTTCCAGTGCGGACGCATCCAGATAAGCACCGGGAAGGCCAGCGAAATGGCGATGAACGCCATCAGCGCGACGTCCAGCAAGCGCATTTGATGTAAAAAATAGAGATAGGGAACCGGGCCGACGGCAAGGACATAATGGCTGCGAGGAATACGCTGAATAAAGGTGTACTGGTCGTCGAGTGCCACAATATCGCCCTCGCGCAGACGCTGCTGGGTAGGGGCATCCAGATGGTATTTATTCAGCGGCTCCACGCGCAGATCAAACGAGAGGTTTAAATCCATCTCTTTCAGCGTCTTCCCCCACTCATGGGGGGGGATCTCGCGAAGCTCACTGCGCATCAAATACAAAGAGCTTTTCATTAAATCATCAAGCGACTGCCTGCCGGCGCGCTCTGCGGTGAATTTATATACCAAACCGACCAGCAGGGTCATCACCAGAAAGCAGACGAACAGCAACAGGTAAAACTGTACAAACAGCTTCTTCATAACAAATCACCGGACGCTCAATAAGTTAGCTAATACGCTTTTGCCACTCGGGGCTGGCGGGGGATTGCTGTATCCACCGAGACGCAGATTCAGAAATTCAGTCTGAGTATCGTCAATCGCGCTTATCCCGGCAGAGTACACTGTATGAACCCTTTCTGCATTCTCATGGCCTATGAGGCCCGTACTAAATACAGCATGTCTGGAACGGGCGAGGGCAGTTGGGCCAGGTAAACAGTCTCGTCTTAACAGAGTAATTGCTGCTGGCGGTTGTCTTTGTGCAAGGTGAGTGCGCGATATGAGGGGAGCATCATCTAAAAAGCCCGTACTGGATGCGGGCAAAAATACTGAAAGTCATGCTTCAGCAATAATCACTGAACTATAATTAACCAGGAAGTTGAACAGCCTCTACCCGTGGCGATAACACAAAAATCTCTTATAACTCCTTCGTATTGAATACCCTTTCCCTCACGGATTCTTTATTTTCACACACAGCGTATGTTGATGATTCCCATTGATAATGACATGCCATGCGATTTTTATAGCCTGGTTATCAATGGTTCAGCATTGCCATACGACCACGAATGGATTGATTAAAATGAAGAAATTATTTGGTCTTATTGCTTCACTGACCCTTCTGTCTGGCCCGGTTTTTGCGGTGTCGGCACCTGACTGCGTGAAGGTCGATAACGCTCAAATCGAAGCGCTATTTGATAAGTGGAACGCATCGTTAAAAACGGGCAACGCGAAGACGGTTTCAGAAAACTATCTCAGCGATGCGGTGTTACTGCCAACGGTATCCAATAAAGCCCGCTTAACGGATGCTGAACGCATTGATTATTTTGAGCATTTTCTGGCGAAGAAACCTACCGGAAAAATTGATACTCGCACTGTTCGTCTGGGGTGCAACAAGGCGATAGATACCGGTACCTACACATTTACCTTCGCCGATAAATCTACCGTTTCAGCACGATATACGTTCACTTACGCATGGGATGGAAAAGAGTGGAAAATCTCTACCCATCATTCTTCGGCGATGCCTGAGGGGTAAAAAAAGTGCAGGGGGCGAGAATTCAGCGCTCCCTGTTTTTATCGATGATGTGATTTTATTTTATTCTGAATTCTATGGCGCAATTGACCGTAAAGCAGCATAAACGATCTGTTTTTGAAGCTGGCGTTTGGCTCTTTCTCGAGGGCAGTATTTTTCAACCTAGCATAAAATTCTGTATAGGCGTAGGTGTCGCCCTGACCCGTCATCGTTATAATGCAGTAAAAATCTCGCTAATGTTCCACCAGCGATTCACTCAGGCTGAAGAGGGTGGCATTACTTTGGAAAGCATATGTTCAGTACCTGGTTAAGCCGCTGGAAACTCATCCCAGATGGTGCTCCCATCGTGACTCATACATCGTATCTACTACCCGTGACAACAATTCACGGTGGCAAGAAAGCCATTCTTAAACTCACGGATGATGACAGTGAGCGAAGCGGCTGTCAGCTGATGGCCTGGTGGAACGGGAAAGGGGCGGCGAGGGTGCTGGCTCATGAAAATGGGGCGATTCTGTTAGAACGTGCCACAGGGACACAATCGCTGACGGATATGTCCCGGGAAGACCAGGATGAGCGAGCCTGCCGCATCATTTGCCAAACTGCCCGTCGACTCCATGTTGCGGCAGATACCTCAACACCGCTGCTCACGCCGCTTGAACATTGGTTTCGCGATCTTGAGCCGACAGCGCAACGTTTTGGTGGGATCATGCTTCGTTGCGCGCAGGCAGCCAATGTGCTTTTCTCCACTGCGCAAGATGTCGTGGTGCTGCACGGTGATTTACACCACGGTAATGTGCTTGATTTTGCAGAATCTGGATGGCTGGCTATCGATCCGAAAGGGTTGTTGGGTGAGCGTGGGTTTGATTACGCCAATATTTTCACCAATCCCGATCTTGCCGATCCTGGTATTGGCATCGCCATTGATCCATCGCGGTTCACCCAGCGCGTCAACATCGTTTCAGAGGCTGCCGGACTTAAACGCGAGCGTCTTCTTCTGTGGATCGCGGCATGGTGTGGGCTTTCTTCCGCCTGGTTTCTGCAAGACGGGGACACTGCGGTAATAACCCTGCGGGTGGCGGATCTCGCGTTTGCTGAACTGGACTCAGGGTCTCTGCAACTTTGATCTATGACACGCGTCAGCAATTTTAAACCGTTATCATTAGGCTGATAAATATTTAGATTACCAATCAGTAAATGGCGGGTTAGGTTGTGTCTCTTATGAATAAGTTAATGGGCCGAAAACAATGAACACGTTGTTTTCAGTGTGCAAAAAACGTCCGGATATTATGCTGCTGGTGGCGATTTTGGTCGGGGCAAACATTGTGGCGTGGCTGTGGGCTTTCACGGTGTTTAGTCATCATACCTCGCTTCTGGCGCTGAGTCTGGTCGCCTGGTGCTACGGTTTACGCCACGCCGTGGATGCCGATCATATCGCCGCCATCGACAGCGCAACCCGCAAACTGATGCAGCAAAAAAAGCGCGCATTGACCACCGGGGCATGGTTTTCTCTCGGACATTCCACCATTGTGGTACTGGCAAGTATTGGCATTGCCCTCACTACCAGCGTGTTTAAACATCATATGGCGTGGTTGCAGAATGTTGGGGGCGTGATCGGTACGGCCGTTTCTGCTGTGTTCTTGCTGATTCTGGCGACCATCAATCTGATCATCTTCTGCCAGGTATGGAAGGCATTCCGCCATTTAAAACGTACGGGCACCTATTACGGAACCGCGGAAGAAATCACGATTTCAGGGCCTCTGAGTTGGCTCTTCCGCTCGGCCTTTAGGCTGGTGGGGAAAGACTGGCATATGTATTTTGTCGGCTTTTTGTTTGGGCTGGGTTTTGATACTGCCACAGAAATTTCGCTGTTAGGCATTTCTGCTTCAGGTGCTTCCAGTGGGATGTCCATCTGGTCCATTCTGGTGTTTCCGGCATTGTTTACCTGTGGCATGGCGTTAATTGATTGCCTCGACAGTATTCTGATGGTCGAGGCCTATGGCTGGGCCTTTAATAAGCCGCAGCGAAAGCTGTATTACAATATGACCATCACCGGAACCTCGGTGATTGTGGCGGTATTTATTGGCGGACTGGAAGCGTTAGGATTACTGTCCGATGCGTTTTCACTTCAGGGCGGAATGTGGGATACGGTAAGCAATATGAGTGACCACATGGGTAATGTTGGTTTTATGATTATTGCTGTATTTCTCGGTTGCTGGATCCTCTCCGCGCTGAATTATCGCTGGAAAAACTATGACAGGTTGATGCTCAGCTAACCTAAATAAAGCCTTCCTGTCAGCGGGAAGGCTATTATCTGGCACTGCTCTGAACGGTTATTCAGCGTTGCTGAGCGATGTGGACGGTTGCTGCGCGGACGTTTCTTTACGCAAAATTCGGTTAGCCAGCACGCCCGACATCATCGAGCCGTTGACGTTTAATGCAGTCCTCGCCATATCGACAATCGGCTCAATAGCAATAAAAATCCCCACCAGCGCGACCGGAAAATTCAGCGTGGAAAGCACAATCAGTGCGGCAAACGTCCCACCACCACCGACGCCCGCCACCCCAATCGATCCCAGCGCAATCGCCGGTAGCATCGCGAGCAGAAAATGTACCGACAGCGGATCGATGCCCATTGTCGGTGCAATCATTGCCACCATAATCGCAGGGTAAATCCCGGCACAGCCATTCTGGCCCATGCTGGAGCCAAATGAAGCCGCGATATTGGCAATGGTATTTTGTACGCCAACTTTTTCCTGCGCGGTAATGGCCAGTGGAATAGAGGCAGCGCTGCTGCGCGAAACAAACGCAAAGGTTAAAACCGGCCACACGGTTTTAAAATAGCGCACAGGATTGTTTCCGCTAAGCAGCAAAATTAGCGCATGCACGATAAACATCATCAGCACGGCAATGTAGCAGGCGGCAATAAAGCCTAACAAACTGGCAAATTGTTCAAACCGATAAGCGGAAAATACGCCAGCCATTAATGCCATCACGCCATAGGGGGTGAGGGCAATAACGATGCGCACCATTTTCATCACCCAAATCTGGATGGCGTTAATGCCCGCGCTTAATTTTTCACCTTCTTGCGGTGCATCTTGTTTTACTTTTAATAATGCTACCCCGGCAAGCAGAGTGAAAATCACAATACCAATAACAGAAACGCTTCTGGCCCCGGTAAGATCGAGGAAGATATTGGTGGGGATCAGCGAGGTGACTAGCTTAGGCAGTGAAACGGCGGCTGTTTTACTCACATCCTCAGCCGTCAACGTTGACTGCATATGGCCAAACGCGCTCGCATCCAGACCTAAAACGTGGGCGGTGAGCAGGCCAACAAATCCGGCGATCATCACCAGGCAGAGCATGCTCCCTACGATAGTGAGTGACATTTTGCCAATTCCGGCGCTATTTTCGAGCTTATTAATCGCCGACAGGATAGAGATAAAGATTAGCGGAACCGCAACCAGTTTGAGTAAATTGACATAACCGTTACCGATGACGTTATACCAGTCGATAATTGTTTTGCTGTTGTCGGCTGCAATAAAATGCAGGGATAAGCCAATAACGGCACCGATAAAAATGGCAATGAAAACGCTTTTGGACAGGGAGTGACTTTTTTGGTCGATTCTGAATACAGCCCATGAACAAACCAAAAATAACGCGATATACGCGAGAGTAACGAACATAATGTAGCCTCTTGCCTCATTCAGCACCTGAAATGCCGGAAAGAGAGTGTATTTTTGAAATAAAACGCTGAGCCATAGTGGCTCAGGACCGGGACGGATTATAGGGAGGGGGACCACTGACAGCCACACAAAAAGTGTGGTTCAGACCGAGACGAGGTCTTTATGCTTATCCTGTAGACGATTTGCGTGACAGTGTAACGTTAAATGGCGAATTGGGCTGGGTTAAAACCAGCCTTGCGGGGTTATTTGCGTGGTTCATCATCCCAGGCGTGCGGGGCAAACAAATAGCCTTTATTACGGATGGTCTTGATGCGGTACGGCTCTGTGGCGTTATCCAGCAGTTTTTTGCGCAGTCTGGAAATCGCCACATCAACGCTGCGATCCATCCCGTCATAACTCACACCGCGCAGATTTTTCAGCAACGCATCACGATCCATAATGTGTCCTGCATGGGTTGCCAGCTCCCACAGTAGTTCGAAATCGGCGGTAGAAAGCGAAACGGGGTCACCAGCAAGTAGCACGGAACGATTGGTTGGGTCGATAGTTAGCGTACCAAAGCGCAGTATGGTATGCGGCGTAAGGGTGGCCGCCTGAATACCTTTTGACTGCGTCGAATGTTCGTTCTGGCGTAAATGCAGGCGCAGGCGGGCCAGCAGCACCGCCGGCGGCGTCGTTTTCAGAATGTAGTCACAGGCTCCCATTTCGAGCGCCAGTATATGGTTCATATCGCTGTCGAGAGACGTCAGCAGAACAATTGGACCCTGCCAGCGCCCGCGCAAATCACGACAGATGGTCATTCCGTCTTTACCAGGCAGCATAATGTCTAACAACACCAGGTCGGGTTGAACCTGCAGGACCTTCTCTTCGGCTACATCGCCGCGCGGTTCAAGGATGACCTCGATATCATGCCGGGCCAGGTAGGCGGCAATCAGCGAACCGACTTCAGGATCATCTTCAACAAATACGATGGTGTTCATATCATTCATTTTGATTATAAAGTGCCAACATACACCGCCCCTGTTTTTCCTTCCATTAATCTTTTCTAAACGAGAACGCTTCCGTTATGCTAGGGGCTGATGTTATTGATGTGTTAAGGCAAAGTGATGGGGTTACTTATAAAAGCGGCGCTGGGTGCGCTGGTGGTGGTGTTGATTGGCGTGCTGGCTAAAACAAAGAACTACTATATTGCCGGATTAATTCCGCTGTTCCCGACTTTTGCGCTGATCGCTCACTATATTGTGGCCAGCGAGCGCGGTATTGAAGCGTTACGCACCACAATTGTCTTCAGTATGTGGTCAATTATTCCCTATTTTGTCTACCTTGTTTCACTGTGGTACTTCACCGGGTTTATGCGCCTGCCCGTCGCGCTCGGCGGGGCGGTAGTCTGCTGGGGCCTGAGCGCGTGGTTGCTGATTATTTGTTGGGTAAAACTGCACTAACGCAGGTGGCGACCGCCATCCAGGGCAAAACTACGCCCGGTGACAAAACAGCTGGTCAACAGATAATCGATTAACTCAATGACCTCTTTCTCGCCGGGCGCGGTTTTCATCAGTGACTTGTTCAGAGCCTGCTGACGATATTCGGCGTCGTCATCTTCGTTAAACAGAATAAGCGATGGGGCGATGGCGTTCACTTTGACTTCTGGTGCCAGTTTACGCGCGAATGAGCGGGTCATGTTGTCCAGTGCAGCCTTGCTGGCGGCATACGCGATATGTTTGTCGCTGCCGCGCTCGACGACGTAATCTGTAAAATGGATGATGTCGCCGGCGGCGTGGCCGTGACCGCGCAGCAGGCCCTCCAGCGCGTGGTTGAGCAGGTAGGGTGTGTTGACATGGATCTGCATCATGCTAGACAACACGTCAGACAGCGGTTTACCGGGTTTTTCTGCAACCCAGGCGCTGGCATTGTGCACGATGGCGCGTAATCCATCCGTTCGGTTTTTTACGTCATCAGCGAAGGCCAGCACGCCGGCATCGGTCGAAAAATCGGCCTGAATGCACACCGCGCCGGCTTCTTGCAGACCATCAATCGATGGATAATGCGTACGATAGCTGATAATTACCGGCTGTTTTTGATTCAAAAAATGCCATGCAATTGCGAGGCCGATGCGACGGCCTGCGCCGGTGATAAGTATTGGCAGGGGCTTTTTACCCATCGTAATCTCCATTAACATCAAACGATGGGTATGACGTTTACCCCATCAACATCCAGGTAGCCGGAACGGCGGCGACCAGCAGCAGGCCGATCAAAACCAATTCCTGACGGTTCAGCACGTTATCGTGCGTGTGCGTTTTTCTGGCGTAAAGAAAGACCAATAATCCTGGCGCATACAGCACCACAGACAGCAACAGGTGCATTGGACCAGAAGCATATAATAACCATAAGCCATAAATGCAGGCACCGACACCAACAGCCTGATGAATCGGGCGGGTGGCGATTTTCAGCAAAAATGCGCCAACGAGAAAATAAGGCACCAGAATCATCTCGGAGGCAATCGTCAGCAGCGTATTATAGTCAGAGCCTGTGAGCCAGATCAGCACCAGACACACCTGTACGCAGATATTGGTGAGCCACAGTGAAGACGACGGTGCACCTTGCGCATTTTGACGTGCGAAAATGCGCGGGAACGCTTTGTGCGTCGATGCCAGAAACGGCACTTCGGCTGCCATAATCGTCCAGCTTAAATAGGCACCGCAGACGGAAACTATCAGACCGGCCGCAATAATAATTTCACCCCATGGCCCCATCATTTTGACCATTAGTCCGGCCATTGACGGGTTACGGATTTCAGCCAGTTCCGGGCGAGCAACCACGCCAAGGGAAAGCAGGGTAACCAACAGATAAACACCCAGTGCGGCCAATACCGCCAACAGCGTGGCGCGACCGACATCGCGTTTATTGCGGGCACGTGCTGACACTACGACCGCGCCTTCTACCCCGATAAACACCCACAGCGTGATGAGCATGGTGTTTTTGACCTGTTCCCAGACCGGAACACCCAGCGCAATACCGGTAAAATCCAGAGTAAAGGTATCAAGCTTAAACAGCATAAAGGCCAGCACGACAAACAGACCCAGCGGCAATAATTTCGCCAGTGTCGCTACCAGGTTAATGCTGGCGGCGGTTTGTACACCGCGTAATACCAGAAAATGGACCACCCACAGCAGCACTGAGGCCCCGACGATAGACTGCCAGGTATTTCCATCGCCAAATAAACGCAATTCAGGCGTATCGGTGAAGAAGCTGAGTGCGGAAAAAACGATCACCAGATAAGAAACGTTGGCGATAACGGCGCACAGCCAGTAACCCCATGCCGAGCAGAAACCAATCAGTTCGCCAAAACCTTCACGGGCGTAGGTAAAAATACCGCCGTCCAGATCGGGACGGATGCGCGTCAGGATGAGCATGGCAAAGGCCAGCAGGAGAATTCCCGCGCCGGTAATCGCCCAACCAATCAGTAATGCGGCCGGGCTGGCAACCGCTGCCATATTTTGTGGCAGGCTGAAAACGCCCGCGCCGAGCATTGAGCTTAAAACCAGCGCGGTCAGTGCGCTCAGACCCAATTTCTTTTCCATTTGTATCCAGTGACAAAAACGAGAGTGAGAGAATAATTATTTTGGCAAACCGCATAAAAATGGAGGAAGCCACTAAGGCGCGGAATTTTACGGAGAGAAGGGAGCGCATGCAATGGGCATGGGGAGATTTGTGACTAAAAATGCGAAAGGCGGCAAAAAGCCGCCTTATATTGTTACTCGTGACCGTTATTTATACAGATCGGCACTGATGGTCACGTTGTTACCACGTTCCTGCCACTGGCGGGTAATGTGGTAGTACTTGGCGCCTTTTTTCGCGGCACGTTTAGCAACCTGATAAGAAACTTCAGTCATGTTGCCGTAGTTACCGGTGAACTTGATACTGTCAAACGGCACCATCATGGCGGCGGTTGCTTTGTTCAGTTCTTCTACTTTCGTACCATCCGGAAGCGTGACAGTGTAACGTCCACCTTTGGTTGACTGCGTTTCGAAGAAACGACCCACTTCTGCACTCGGAGATGCGGTGGTAGCTACGCCCGGGATCTCAACTTTCTTCGCGGCTTCGCCACCGGCTGCTAATGCTGCACGTCCGGCATCAGAATCAGCTGGGATGGCGTCAGGGCTTTGTACAACACGTTTTTTCGCATCGGCTTTATAGACAAATGCGGTAATACGCTGGTTGCCACCCTGGTTAGCATCGACCTGACGGACAATATAGAAAGAGTAAGCCCCTTTCTCTCTCGCCGCTTTGGTGATGGCGTCGTTGACTTCAGGCTGGCTACGGTAGAAACCCTGCACCGTGACGGTATCGTACGGTTCCAGCAACACGGCCTGATCTTTGGGTAATTCTACAACACCGTTGATGACGCGATTTTTGTTAGCTTCCGCTTTTTCTGCGTCGGCTTTATAGACGTCGGCAACAACACGCCAGTTACCGCCGCTGCCAAAATCTGAGGTATCAACAACGTAAAAGGAGGCTGCACCGTCTTTATCTGCACGGCGGGATACGGCGGCAACCGCATCACCGATAGCATTAAAACGGCCGGTCACCACAATGCGGTCATAGGGTTTCAGGGCAGCCGCTTGCTCCGGCGTCAATTCTGTCGCTGCATTTACAGAAAAAGCAGTCGCAGAAAGAAGTGCGGACGCCAGGAGAGTGTTCTTAAGCTTCATAAAAATAATCCTTCGCCTTGCGCAAACCAGGTACTGGTATTGTTATTGACTAGAAACGTGGCTGATTATTGCATTTAAATAGAGTCAGTGTCTGCGTCATTTTTCACTCATCGTGCCAGCCGTCGTAACAACATCGATAACATTTAGTGATATGTCTAAAAATTCGGCATTTCAGCGCTAAAACTGATAAATCGGTTGAATTTCATAAGTTAATTTAATGTTAATCAATTGTTCCGTGGTGGCGCTTAATCATGTTTTGCCGCTTGGCTTGAGCGATTTATCGGCCTTTGCGGGCTATTTCAAGGGCATTATCCCTGTCTGCGGGTTAATTCATCCCGGTTTTGCGAATTTCATAATAAATACTGTTTTTTGGCGCTAGATCACAGGCGTTAATTTCAGTAGGTTATACAGAGTTTGTTACTGTTTTATTTTGTTGGGGTAACACTTACCTCTTACGTAAGTGCGCGCAGGCCGCTTGCGAACATTGATAAACCATCATCAAAAATACAGATGGAAGGGAACATTATGCGAATTGGCATACCAAGAGAACGGTTAACCAATGAAACCCGCGTAGCAGCCACACCGAAGACGGTTGAGCAGCTGCTGAAGCTGGGTTTTAGCGTCGCGGTTGAAAGCGGCGCGGGTCAACTGGCAAGTTTTGACGACAAGGCGTTTGTGCAAGCGGGCGCGGAAATTGTTGACGGGGATGCGGTCTGGCAGTCAGAGATTATCCTGAAGGTCAACGCACCAGAAGAATTTGAGATTCCGTTGTTGAATCCGGGGACCACGCTGGTCAGTTTCCTCTGGCCGGCGCAAAACCCGGAGTTGCTGCAAAAACTCGCCGAGCGCAATGTCACCGTGATGGCAATGGACTCCGTACCGCGTATTTCGCGTGCGCAGTCGCTGGATGCCCTCAGTTCGATGGCCAACATCGCCGGATATCGCGCCATTGTTGAAGCGGCGCATGAGTTCGGTCGCTTCTTTACAGGACAAATTACCGCCGCGGGTAAGGTCCCGCCAGCCAAAGTGATGGTGATCGGTGCCGGGGTGGCGGGTCTTGCGGCCATTGGTGCGGCCAACAGCCTGGGGGCGATTGTTCGCGCCTTCGATACGCGCCCGGAAGTGAAAGAACAAGTGCAAAGTATGGGCGCTGAATTCCTCGAGCTGGATTTCAAAGAGGAAGCGGGCAGCGGCGATGGTTACGCCAAGGTGATGTCCGAAGCGTTTATCAAAGCGGAAATGGAACTGTTCGCCGCGCAGGCGAAAGACGTCGATATTATCGTCACCACCGCGTTGATTCCGGGTAAACCGGCCCCGAAACTGATCACCCGTGAAATGGTTGACTCCATGAAAGCGGGCAGCGTGATTGTCGATCTCGCTGCGCAAAACGGCGGTAACTGCGAATACACCGTGGCGAATCAGGTGACCACGACCGAGAACGGCGTCAAGGTTATTGGTTATACCGACCTTCCGGGCCGTTTGCCGACGCAGTCTTCCCAGCTATACGGGACCAACCTCGTTAACCTGCTGAAGCTGCTGTGCAAAGAGAAAGACGGCAATATCACCGTGGATTTCGACGATGTGGTGGTGCGCGGTGTGACGGTGGTTCGCGAAGGTGAAATCACCTGGCCTGCGCCGCCGATCCAGGTTTCCGCTCAGCCTCAGGCGGCAGCAAAAGCTGCACCTGCACCGGTTGAAGAGAAAAAACCAGTCTCACCGTGGCGTAAATACGCCCTGATGGCGTTGGTGGTTATTCTGTTTGGCTGGCTGGCCGATGTGGCGCCAAAAGAGTTCCTTGGCCACTTTACCGTGTTCGCGCTTTCCTGCGTGGTCGGTTACTACGTGGTCTGGAACGTGTCGCATGCGCTGCATACGCCGCTGATGTCTGTGACGAACGCCATCTCCGGGATCATCGTTGTGGGGGCATTATTGCAGATTGGCCAGGGTGGCTGGGTGAGTTTCCTGAGCTTTATCGCGGTACTTATTGCCAGCATTAATATTTTCGGTGGCTTCACCGTGACTCAGCGCATGCTGAAAATGTTCCGGAAAAACTAAGGGGTAGCACATGTCTGGAGGATTAGTTACAGCTGCATACATTGTTGCCGCGATCCTGTTTATTTTCAGTCTGGCGGGGCTTTCTAAGCATGAAACGTCCCAGCAGGGTAATAACTTCGGTATCGCCGGGATGGCGATTGCGCTGATTGCCACGATCTTTGGTCCGGATACCGGTAACGTCGCGTGGATTCTGGTTGCCATGATCATCGGTGGCGCGATTGGTATTCGTCTGGCGAAGAAAGTCGAAATGACCGAGATGCCGGAGCTGGTGGCGATCCTGCACAGCTTCGTTGGCCTGGCGGCGGTGCTGGTTGGTTTTAACAGCTACCTGTATCACGAAGCGGGTCTGGAACCGATTCTGGTGAATATTCACCTGACTGAAGTGTTCCTTGGCATCTTCATCGGTGCAGTGACCTTCACGGGTTCTATTGTGGCGTTTGGTAAACTGCGCGGCAAGATATCCTCTAAGCCGCTGATGCTGCCGAATCGCCACAAGCTGAACCTTGCGGCGCTGGTGGTTTCGTTCCTGCTGCTGGTGCTGTTCGTGCGTACTGAAAGCGTGGGTCTGCAGGTTCTGGCGTTGCTGGTGATGACCATTATCGCGCTGGCGTTTGGCTGGCATCTGGTGGCGTCTATCGGCGGGGCAGATATGCCGGTTGTGGTATCGATGCTGAACTCCTATTCAGGATGGGCGGCAGCGGCGGCGGGCTTTATGTTGAGCAACGATCTGCTGATCGTTACCGGTGCGCTGGTGGGTTCTTCGGGTGCGATCCTGTCTTACATTATGTGTAAGGCGATGAACCGCTCCTTCATCAGCGTCATTGCCGGTGGTTTTGGTACCGACGGTTCTTCTACTGGTGACGATCAGGAAGCGGGTGAGCATCGCGAGATTTCCGCGGAAGAAACGGCAGAAATGCTGAAGGATTCGCACTCGGTGATTATCACTCCAGGCTATGGCATGGCGGTGGCGCAGGCACAGTATCCTGTGGCCGAAATCACCGAGAAACTGCGTGCTCGCGGCATCAAGGTGCGTTTCGGTATCCACCCTGTTGCCGGGCGTCTACCGGGGCATATGAACGTGCTGCTGGCGGAAGCGAAGGTGCCTTACGATATCGTGCTGGAAATGGATGAAATCAACGATGATTTCGCCGATACCGACACCGTACTGGTCATCGGCGCGAACGATACCGTTAACCCTGCGGCGCTGGACGATCCGAAAAGCCCAATCGCCGGTATGCCGGTTCTGGAAGTGTGGAAGGCGCAGAACGTCATTGTGTTTAAACGTTCAATGAATACCGGTTATGCCGGCGTGCAGAACCCACTGTTCTTTAAAGATAACACCCATATGCTGTTTGGCGATGCCAAAGCCAGCGTGGATGCGATTCTGAAAGCGCTGTAATTATTACTAACATGTCATACGGCCTCCTCGGAGGCCGTTTTTTTATGGCACATTCCGCTTATTAGTGAGAGAGGCGGCTTCACGCTTTATTGAGATCGCCCAACAAAACGGCAATGCTTTGGCCGCCTTCAGTTTGCTCAAGTGCAATTTTAACGATGATGGTGAGTGGGACAGAAAGCAGCATGCCAACCGGTCCCAGTAACCAGCCCCAGAATATCAACGACAGAAAAACCACCAGCGTCGATAGCCCCAGTCCGCGTCCCATGATGCGCGGTTCGAGAATGTTACCGAATATCAGGTTAATCGCCAGATAGCCCGCCAGCACCACCAGGGCATCGTAAAATCCGCTAAACACCAGTACCTGAGCAATAGGGGGGATCGCCGCCAGCACGGATCCGATATTGGGGATGTAGTTCAGCGCGAAAGCCAGCAGTCCCCAGACAAATGCGAAGCGGACATCCAGTGCGGCCAGCATGCCCCAGGCGACCAGACCGGTGACAATACTGATGGCCGTTTTGAGGACCAGGTAGTGTGACACGCTGTCGATTGCGCGTTGAATAGCGGCCATTCCCTCAACGGGTCTGCTCATCATTTGTTTGAGTTTGCCGGGTAACTGTGGCACTTCCAGTAGCATAAACACGACGGTCAGCAGCAGTAAAAAGATAGATGACATGGCATTGGACAATTGCGTCAGCAAATTGGTCACCAGCGTCATCGCCGCATTAGGGTCGATATACTTCACGAGTTCGTCGACGGAAACACCAATTCCCGCGCGCTGCAGCCACGGTTCGATATTTTTCAGCGGGATAACCAGTGAAGAACGGTATTGCGGTAGCGTTCTCGCTAATTCATTTAAGGATGTCCCTAAATATGCTAAAAGCAGCACCATTAGCATCACAATAATAACCACCAGCAATGACACGGCTAATACTCGCGGAATGCGAAGTTTGACCATTCGCTGGACCACGGGATTAAGCACCACGGCAATAAATAACGCCAGAATAAAGGGGACAATGATATCGGCCGCAAAGCGGACGCCGGTCAGAATGATCACCAGCATGCCCAACATAATGACTAATTTTAGGCCGCTAAGCGTGATAATGGGTTTCGCCATGTTTATTCCTGAAGAGTTATCCTGAACCTGGATAATAGTGTGATCTGCCTCGAGTCGTTATAACAAAAATCAAACGAACCAGGTAAAGAAGTGAAAAGATTTTGAGTTCGTCTTGAACCTATGATACAAATTGCGTGTGTTTAACTACCGAGGACAATTATCATCCGCGATGACGAGAAGCAACACTGCGGATAATTGTAATATTATGGACAATACGTTCAGGATGTTTTTGCGTTTACCTACACTTCTTCGTACCTCTTCTACTTTCCTGCTTGCAGGTGAGCAACTCTGGCGCAACGCGCTTTAGTCCCTTCTTCTGCCTGAGCTGGCGTTATGCGCTGAGCTATCTGATTTTATTTTTT
The DNA here is from genome assembly GCF_029717145.1 of Citrobacter freundii. Taxonomy (NCBI): domain Bacteria; kingdom Pseudomonadati; phylum Pseudomonadota; class Gammaproteobacteria; order Enterobacterales; family Enterobacteriaceae; genus Citrobacter; species Citrobacter freundii. Next base: position 2,256,080 of record NZ_CP099222.1, read on the forward strand.
GGTTTGCTGCATGCAGTAAGCCCAAAGGACTTTATTCTCTAGCAGGAGAAGTATCATGTTTTACTGGATTTTATTAGGTCTGGCCATTGCGGCTGAAATTACAGGTACGCTGTCGATGAAATGGGCAAGCGTAGGTAATGGTAATGCGGGCTTTATTTTAATGCTGGTAATGATCGCCTTATCGTATATTTTTCTCAGTTTCGCCGTTAAAAAAATCGCCCTCGGCGTGGCCTACGCGTTATGGGAAGGTATCGGTATTTTATTTATTACGCTGTTTAGCGTGCTGTTATTTGACGAAACCCTGTCGGCGATGAAGGTGGCCGGATTAGTCTCGCTAGTGTTCGGTATCGTGCTGATTAAATCAGGCACACGAAAGCCAGCAAAAGCGAGGGGCGAGGTGACCCATGCAGCAGTTTGAATGGGTTCACGGCGCCTGGTTGGGGATGGCCATCGTGCTGGAAATTGTCGCTAACGTCTTTTTGAAATTTTCCGATGGTTTTCGTCGTAAAGCCTATGGCGTGCTGTCATTGGTCGCCGTGCTGGCAGCCTTTAGTGCGCTGTCTCAGGCGGTAAAAGGCATCGACCTTTCCGTTGCTTATGCCCTGTGGGGGGGATTCGGGATTGCCGCCACGTTGGCCGCAGGCTGGGTGCTTTTTGGTCAGCGCCTGAATAATAAAGGCTGGATCGGCGTGGCATTGTTGCTGGCCGGTATGATCATGATTAAACTCGCCTGATAAAAATGCTGCCTGTATCTGCGGGCAGCATGTTGTTATCCCTTCGCTAACGCGTCCAGTTTATCGCGAAAACCGGTGACCGAAATCGCGCGGTTATCGGCCCGCCAGCGATCTTTCGCCGCCGGCGCGGAACTCTGCACACCAATCAATTGCCAGCCCGCATCTGTCTTCAGCATCAATGGGGAACCGCTGTCACCCGGGAGCGTGTCGCACTGATGAGACATGACGGTGTTTTGCGCCCAGCCGGTCACTACACAATCCTGATGCGCATACAGATCGTCCAGATGGTCTTCCGGGTAGCCTGACTGAGTGACTTTGCGATCGGCGGCTTTCAGCGCAGCGGTTAATGCGGTTTTATCGCCTTCATACAAGGGAAGCGGTGTAATTCCTGATGGGGGATAACGCAACACCACCAGACCAAAATCCCAGGGTGCCGCAGAAGGGGGCACAATCCAGCCGTCGCCATCCGCTTTTAAGCGCTTGCCAAGTGAAGGATCAACCCGTGCCTCAATGCCGTGGATTTCATAGCGCCAGACGCCTTTTTTTGACACAAAGCGCAGCGCAACGGCTTTATCCGGCTTGCCTTTAGGGGGCGTTAACAGACAGTGCCCGGCGGTCAAGGCCAGATGCGGAGAAATGAGCGTGGCCGTACACAGGTTACCGCTGGCGGTTTCCAGTTGTCCGATGGCGTCCCAGGGAGATTGAGTCGGGTCTGGGATCTGTACGCGATCGTCATGACCAAAGAAGAGCGTATTAATGTCTTCAGCTTCAGTGGCAGGCGTTTCTGGCCGATCCGCATGCGCAACGACAGGAGAAAGATAAATAGAACCCAGTAATACCGCAATGGTTTTATGCATATCACACTCTGGTGGGGAATTATGATTATTAAAAGCAAACCCTCAATGAATACTATAGACGGGACGGTGGGAAAGTGGGAGTAAAATCAGGTAACTACACTCAGGAAAGATAAAAGTGCGTGGCAATAAGGCCGCAAATTATCAGTGTAATAAGAATGAACTCAAAGCGGTAATGGGACACCCTTTTACCCTCCGAACGCGGCGCTAAACCGACAAGAGCTAGCGCCGTAGGCGCTGGCGTGGGGGACGCCAGCGTTATTTCTGACGGATTATGCCGCTGGCTGAGCCGCAGGTTTAGCTGCGTCGTGTTTTACGGCTTTTTTGCTGTGCTTTTTAGCTGCCTGTGCTTTTTGCTCTGGTGCTTTTTGTTCTGCAGCAGGTTTAGCGGTGGTTTTTTTGGTGTGTTTCTTGGCAGATTGCGCTTTCTGCGGTGCCGCCTTGTGCTGTTTTTTATGATGTGTGGTTTTAGCCGGAGCTGCTTTGGTGGTGGCTGCAGCGGCCGGAGTCGTGGTGGCCGTTGTTTCAGCAGCAAATGCAGCAGAAGACAGACCCATAGCAGCGGCAACAACCAGAGCTAATACTTTTTTCATTGTCATACCCTCGATTTGGTTTTTCATTCAACCCCACTGCGGGGCCGTTGAAATAACTATATCGCTGTAATATCAAGGCTTCCGTGAGTCATTGGTTTCGGCGTGTAACCATATGTACAATGACTCACGGTAAGCAATTACAGATAACGGGCTTCCAGATGTGCGCGGAAATAGCGGCTACTGAGTGGTTCACCGGTGGCCTGCGTAATCAGCTGTTCGGTGGTAAAGCGGCTACCGTGCTGCCAGATGTTCTGGCGTAACCAGTCAAACAGTGCGCTGAAATCACCCTGAGCAATGGCCGTTTCTAACCCCGGCAACGCGCGATTTGCCGCACTAAACAACTGTGCTGCATACATGGCACCAAGGGTATAGGAAGGGAAGTAGCCAAAGCCACCGTCGGTCCAGTGGATATCCTGCATACACCCATTACGGTAATTGCCGATGGTTGACAGCCCCAGCCACGCCTGCATTTTCTCATTCCATAAGGCCGGAATATCATCGACTTCAATGTCGCCGTTAATCAGTGCTCGCTCGATTTCGTAGCGCAGGATCACGTGGGCGGGGTAGCTCACTTCATCGGCATCAACGCGGATAAAGCCCGGCTTCACCTGCTGGTTCCAGGCGATAAAATTGCTTTCTTCAAAGGCGGGTTGATCGCCAAAATGCCGCTTCACCGCCGGGATTAACCGCGTCAGGAAGGCGCTGCTTCGACCCAGCTGCATTTCAAAGAACAGGCTTTGGGATTCATGAATGGCGGTCGAGCGTGCCAGGGCGATAGGTTGACCGGACCAGTTACGCGGCAGGTTCTGCTCATAGCGGGCATGGCCGGTTTCATGGATAACGCCAAACAGTGCGCTCAGCAGTTCGTTTTCATCATACCGTGTGGTGATACGCACATCTTCCGGTACGCCGCCGCAGAATGGGTGGGCGCTAATGTCCAGCCGTCCGCCCGCAAAGTCGAATCCCAACTGCGCCATGGTCTCAAGGCCTAACTCGCGCTGCACCGCCGTCGGGAAAGGGCCAACCGGCGCGATTAACGATTGCCGGGACTGTTTGGCGACCACCTTGCTTAACAGGTCCGGGAGCCAGCCTTTGAGGTCGGCGAATAACACGTCCAGGCGGGCGCTGGTCATGTCTGGTTCAAACACATCCAGCAGCGCATCATACGGTGAACAACCTTTGGCCTCGGCACGCAGCCTGGCCTCTTCGCGGCTGTACTTCACCACATCCTTCAGGTTCTCAGCAAAACCTTCCCAGTCATTGGCCGGGCGCTGGCTGCGCCAGGCGTGTTCGCAGCGGCTACCCGCAAGGGATTTGGCTTCAACCAGTGATTCCGGCAACAATGATGCCTGATGATGCAGACGCGACATTTCTCGCAAATTGGCCTGTTCAACATCATTCAATTCTTCGTGTTGCGCGCCGGCAATCCAGGTGGCGACCTTAGGATCGGTTAACAGCTGATGTTCCAGGACGTTCAGTTCCGCCAGCGCTTCGCCACGGGCCTGGCTGCCACCAGGAGGCATCATGGTGAACATATCCCAACTGGCGATGGAGGAGAGGTGCGAGAAGCGGGAGAGGCGCTGGAAGGTGCGGGTGAGTTCCTGATAAGCCAGTGATTTTTCCATTCTTGTTAGTCCTTATCGTATTGGGAGTGTTCCTGGAGTTTACCGTGATTCCTACACGATTCATGCACTTTTCATGCACTCATCTTACCCACTCTGCAAAGGATGGTTATCTGTGGAGAAAGAAACTTAACAACAAGACGCTTTCCGTAAGCTTGAAGACACGACATCCAGAGACAGCAAAGCTAAGAGCCAGATATCTCACGATTCAGTTTGTTAAATGCAAAGAGCTTTGCCTATCTTTCGAGGTAATGAGGGAGAGTCTTAAAAAATACCGTGACAGATTAGTTGATGAAGCGATTCTAATCGCTTTAGGTCAGGTGGGAGATGTTGAGGAAGAACCAAGGGTTACTGTGTGGACTGACCCCACGACCGTAGACAAATTCTGTCCTCACGACGAGGCCTGTTCGAAGGCCTCCGGACTGACGCCGCCGAGGTGACTGTGGCGCCGGGCCCGGTTGTAGAACACTTCAATGTAATCGAAGATATCCGCCCGGGCTAGATCCCGGGTTTTGTATATTCTCTTCCTGATGCGCTCTTTTTTCAGTGAACTGAAGAACGATTCGGCCACCGCATTATCCCAGCAGTTGCCACGCTGGCTCATGCTCGGGACCAGGTTATTAGCCCGGCAGAAGCGCTGCCAGTCGTCACTGCCGTACTGGCTTCCCTGGTCTGAGTGCACGATGACCTCGCCGTCGGGTTTACGTCGCCAGACCGCCATCATCAGTGCATCCAGCGCCAGTTCGCGTGAGAGAGTGGGCTTCATCGACCAGCCCACCACGTTACGGGCGAAGAGATCGATAACCACCGCCAGATACAGCCAGCCCTGCCAGGTGCGGATATAAGTAATGTCGGTGACCCAGACCTGATTGGCCCGGACAACAGTAAACTGCCGCTGCACGCGATTAGGGGCAACCACTGAAGGTCTGCCAGCGATACGACGCGGCGCTTTATAGCCGCGCACGGCTTTAATCCGGTTCAGTTGCATAATACGGCCCACCCGGTTTTTACCGCAGGTTTCCCCGATTTCGTTCAGGTCGCCATGAACCCGCCGGTAACCGTATACGCCTCCGCTCAGTGAATAGGAGTCACGGATAAGCGTCAGCAGACGCTGATTATCTTTATCACGTGCCGAGACCGGGTTATGCAGCCACGCGTAGAACCCGGCCCGGGCGACATCCAGTACCCGACACATTGTCATCACACCCCATACAGTGCGGTGCTCATTGATAAAGCGGTACTTCAGTCGGGCTCCCTTGCAAAGTACCGCGCGGCCTTTTTCAGGATATCCCGTTCTTCTTCGGTACGTTTTAGCTGCGCCCGTAGTTTCAGGATCTCGCTTTTGGCTTCCAGTAAATCCCGGGCATGCTGCTCGCTGTTATCCGGTTTGATAGCCCGTAGCCACTTGTAGAGGCTGTGGGCAGAAACGCCCAGACGGTCAGATACTTCGGCAACGGAATAACCGCGTTCCGTTATCTGTCGGACGGCTTCTTCCTTAAATTCAGGTGTAAATCGTGGTGTGCCCATATGCTCCCCCTATGCTCAAACTATAGGGCAGGATCGTCTACCGGGGTGGGGGCAGTCCAACTATAGGGCAGGATCGTCTACCGGGGTGGGGTCAGTCCACTATAGGGCAGGATCGTCTACCGGGGTGGGGTCAGTCCAACTATAGGGCAGGATCGTCTACCGGGGTGGGGGCAGTCCACAACGCCTGGCTAAAGTTGCGGAGGCTTTAGGTGACAACGAAACAATCGCGCAAGCCTCACTGTAGTCAGAAAGGATTGTGCCAGGTATGTAATCGGGATAATTTTTAGCCCTTTCTTTTTCTGTCGATGGGATTAGGCTTTTCAATGTGGTCGTGTTCGAAATGGTCGCCAGCGTACCTGCAAAGTTTGCCAGTTCGTCTGTACGTAAAATGATGGATACTTTGGCACAATGGGGGTTCGGGCATGTGATTCCTCGAATTGAATACCGAAAATAATGCCCGCCAGACTTAAGGTCAAAGCTAGCTTTCGAAAAATCATCTTCCTTTACTACCGCAGCAGTGTTGCAGTGTGGGCATATCCAAGACATCTTGACTCTCCATAGCTGGTTTTTCCTCATTTTATGCCACGGTATTCGTATGGTTTTCAATGGGCTTCGCTAAAAACTGTGGCGATGGTTGGAGAGTGGAATCACACAAAGTTTACCCCAAAAACGTAAACGTTTTATTGACCTGCTTTGATGCTGGATTTCTTCTTATAAAAACTACAAAATCTATGAATATTTCGTTCACTGTTCATGCACGACTCATTACTCATGTAATGTAATCTCATGAATTTAATGATTAATTACTAATGGTGAACATATCCCAACTGGCGATAGCCGAGAGGTGGGAGAAGCGAGAGAGCCGCTGGAACGTGCGGGTGAGCTGTTGGTAATTCGTACTGTTACTCATTATTTTCGTTCTCGTTCTGTTGGACCAGACCTGTGAGTCTAACGTGATTTACCGCATTTACCCATTCCTCGGCAGAGAATGCGAAATGTTGGTAGCTTGTAAGTGATAATGATACTTCTTATCATAAACAAAATTTGATGCTTTAAGCTATGGCGTAATCTTTTAGCAGGGAGCCGGTATGCAACAGGAAATCAGTAGTGACTATATCGCCAGAACTCGGGCAGTATCCGGTTGTTTTTCGATGTTTATTCTGATGTTTGGCCTCACGTTTGTCCCCCTTTTTTTTGCTGAAAGCGCGCTGTTACAGGCGCAGGGATTACTGTTCCCACTGTTGTTTGCTGCGGAGTTCGTTGTGCTGGTACCGCTGTATTATTTCTTCTTTAGCAAAAGAGCAGGTCTGGGAAAGGGCACGTTTAACGTGACGTGGTTTGGTATTTTATTTGTCGCACTTTTGCTGGTGCAGTTTGCCGGGCCCTGGCTGCTGGGAATAAGACAAAATGAAGAATGGGTGACAACCCAGGTATCACTACGTAGTTACGCGCTGTGGCTGTCGAGTTTGTCGCTGATATTTATTGCCCCGGTTTATGAGGAAATGATTTTCCGCGGCTGCCTGTTCAATGCCTTTCAGTACTGGTTCAAGGATAAAACCTGGTTGACGTCTGCGGTGGTGTCCGCCATTTTCGCGCTGATGCACACGCAGTATGTGGATTTTAGGACGTTATTGCTGTTGTTTATCGTGTCACTGGTTCTGATTTATGCCCGAATTAAAAGTAACGGCATACTGATGCCAATTATGCTGCATATCTTGATGAACGGGACGGTGGTGGGCATGCAAATCGCGGCTCAGGCATTCGTGCCGTCCACGTAATGCGGTGTGCCCGGCGATACCGGGCATCACAATCAGGCGTGCAAACGGTGATGTAAACGGGACCCCACCAGTAGCGCAAGGATCAGCATCAACGCAATAAACCCGCCGACGCCGTTCCAGCCGTAGTTATGCCAGAAAACGCCACCCAGCGTACCTGCAATGCTCGATCCCAGGTAATAACAGAACAGATACAACGACGAGGCCTGACCTTTGGCGCGTTTAGCGCGCGGACCAATCCAGCTGCTGGCCACCGAATGTGCGGCAAAGAAACCGGCGGAAAAGAGCAGCATCCCGGCAAAAATCAGCCACAGTGAGGTGAACAGCGTCATCAACAAGCCTACGAGCATCACGCCAGTCGAGAACAACATCACCGGGCCACGACCGTAGCGGGTGGTCATTGACCCTGCTTTGGGGGAACTCCAGGTACCGGTAAGGTAAGCCACGGACAGCAGGCCGACCACCGCCTGACTGAGTTCCCAGGGCGACAGCATCAGGCGGTAGCCGATGTAGTTAAACAGCGTGACAAACGACCCCATCAATAAGAATCCAACCACGAAAAGTAGCGGCAATCCGGGGTCACGCCAGTGCAGGCGGAAATTAATAAACAATGACTTAGGCCGCAGTGACGTCGGTCTGAAGTGGCGCGATTCGGGTAAGATTTTCCAGAACATCAGCGCGGAGGCCAGCGCAAAACAGCCGATAGCCGCCAGCGCAATACGCCAGTTAAAAAAGTCGGTAAATACTCCGCTGATCAACCGGCCACTCATGCCGCCAATCGAGTTACCGCTGATATACAGCCCCATCGAAAAGGCGACAAAGCTAGGGTGGATCTCCTCGCTGAGATAGGTCATACCTACCGCGGCGACCCCGCTTAATGACAGGCCAATCAATGCACGCATGATCAGGATACCGTGCCAGCTGGTCATCATCGTTGAAAGTAAGGTGCAGCAGGAAGCCAGCAGGAGCGCGGTGACCATTACCGGCTTGCGGCCAATGGCGTCGGAAAGCGGGCCGGTAAACAGGAGACCGATTGCCAGCATGGCGGTGGAGATAGACAGTGAAATACTGCTGCTGGCAGGCGATACGCCAAACTCATGGGACAGTACCGGCAGGATCGGTTGTACACAATACAGCAGGGCAAATGTCGCCAGCCCGGCGGAAAACAGTGCCAGCGTGACGCGCATAAAAGAGGCGGTGCCGCGTTTTATAAACGCATCTGGCTGGGAGATAATCTGTTCATCAACATCGCTTGTCGGGGCAGTATCGACAGTAGTTGTACGGCTCACATGAAATCCATTGGGTATACAGGACTAGTCTTTAGAGTATGAAAATCACAATATTCTGTCTAATATATTAATAATCTCAAATAATATTTTAAAAATATGAATATTGAACTGCGTCACCTGCGCTACTTTGTGGCGGTTGCGGAAGAACTCCATTTTGGCCGTGCGGCGGCCCGGCTGAACATTTCCCAACCTCCGTTGAGCCAACAGATCCAAATCCTCGAGCAGCAGGTGGGTGCCAGATTGCTGGCGCGAACCAACCGCAGCGTGGCGCTGACCGCCGCAGGTAGGCAGTTTCTGGCCGACAGTCGGCAGATCCTCGGGCTGGTGAATGAAGCCGCAGCAAGAGCTGAACGTCTGCATTTGGGCGAAGCGGGTGAGTTGCGTATCGGATTTACCTCCTCAGCACCGTTTATTAAGGCGGTGTCAGATACGCTGTCCTTTTTTCGCCAGGCTTACCCCGATGTGCATATGCAAACCCGTGAAATGAATACCCGCGAGCAGATTGCCCCATTAAGCGAAGGGACGCTGGATATGGGACTGCTGCGCAATACGCAACTACCTGACACTCTGCACCGGGAGGTTATCCTGCACGAACCGCTGATGGCGATGATCCCGCGAGCGCATCCATTGGCACAAAAGCCGGTTGTTACTCTGGCGGAACTTTCCCGCGAGCCGTTTGTCTTTTTTGACCCGCACGTGGGGACCGGATTGTATGACGATATTCTTGGCCTGATGCGTCGCTACGACCTGAAGCCGACTATAACTCAGGAGGTCGGGGAGGCGATGACCATTATCGGCCTGGTGGCGGCGGGGTTGGGGGTGTCTATTCTGCCAGCCTCATTTAAACGGGTACAGCTGTATGAAATGTGTTGGGTACCGATAGCAGAAGAGGATGCTGTATCTGAAATGTGGCTGGTGTGGCCTAAACATCGCGAGCAAAGCCATGCTGCGCAACGCTTTCGCCAGCAGCTTTTAGCGGCGGTACAACGTGCTTAAATTAGTTTAAAAACCGGTGAAAATGTGCGGTAAATCACACGGCTAAGTAAAAAGTTGACGGAAACCATTGAAGTACTTCACCATAGCCTACAGATTATTTCGGAGCGCGAAAATAAAGGGAGTAAGTGGTGGTTGCTGATAGTCAGCCTGGGCATATCGATCAAATTAAGCAGACCAATGCGGGCGCGGTTTATCGCCTGATAGATCAGCTCGGACCGGTATCGCGTATTGATCTCTCTCGCCTGGCGCAATTAGCGCCTGCCAGTATTACCAAGATTGTCCGCGAAATGCTCGAAGCACATTTGGTGCAAGAACTGGAAATCAAAGAAGCCGGGAGTCGTGGGCGTCCGGCCGTTGGCCTGGTTGTCGAGACGGAAGCCTGGCACTACTTATCTATTCGTATCAGTCGTGGCGAAATTTTTCTCGCACTGCGCGATCTCAGCAGCAAACTGGTGGTTGAAGATTGCCTTGAAATGGCGCTGGTCTCCGAGATCCCGCTGCTCGATCGTGTGATTGCGCAGGTCGATCAATTCTTCATTCGTCATCAGCAAAAGCTTGAACGCTTAACGTCCATTGCCATCACCATGCCGGGCATTATCGATACCGAGAATGGCATCGTTCATCGCATGCCGTTTTACGATGACGTTAAAGAGATGCCACTGGGTGACGCGCTGGAGAGTCATACCGGGGTACCGGTATACATTCAGCACGATATCAGCGCCTGGACCATGGCTGAAGCGCTTTTTGGTGCATCGCGCGGTGCCCGCGACGTGATTCAGGTAGTGATTGACCACAACGTGGGCGCGGGGGTGATCACCGACGGCCATTTACTGCATGCGGGCAGCAGCAGTCTGGTCGAGATTGGCCATACGCAGGTGGACCCGTATGGCAAGCGTTGTTACTGCGGGAATCATGGGTGTCTGGAAACGATAGCCAGTGTAGACAGCGTTCTTGAACTCGCACAGGTGCGTCTGAAGCAGTCGATGAGCTCCTCACTGCATGGCCAACCGTTGACGGTGGATTCAATATGCCTTGCCGCCATGCAGGGTGATTTATTGGCGAAAGATATTATTAACGGCGTCGGTACGCATGTGGGACGCATCCTGGCCATCATGGTGAATTTATTCAACCCGCAAAAGATTTTGATCGGTTCTCCGCTCAGCAAGGCCGCAGATATTCTGTTTCCGACCATTGCTGACAGTATTCGCCAACAGGCGTTGCCAGCCTACAGTAAGCACATTGTTGTTGAGAGCACACAGTTTACCAATCAGGGAACGATGGCAGGGGCCGCACTCGTGAAGGACGCGATGTATAACGGTTCTTTGTTGATTCGTCTATTACAGGGTTAACATTTTTTAACTGTTGTACAAAAAATTGCGCTATCTCAAGCTGATTCAGGTTCTCTTACCTTAGACTTTCTCCACTGTATTATTTTCCTGGCTTATATTTTCAAAGCATAACGGTGGAGTTAGTGATGCTGAAGCGTTTCTTTATTACAGGTACAGACACTTCTGTTGGGAAGACAGTGGTTTCCCGCGCATTACTACAAGCGTTAGCGTCAGGGGGTAAATGTGTTGCGGGTTATAAACCCGTGGCTAAAGGCAGCAAAGAGACGCCGGAAGGCTTGCGGAACAAAGATGCGCTAGTGCTGCAAAGCGTTTCTTCCCTGGAATTGCCTTACGAGGCGGTCAATCCTATTGCGCTGAGCGAAGACGAAAGTAGTGTGGCGCATAGCGGCCCGATCAACTACACCCTGTTGTCCAATGGACTCGCCAGCCTGAGCGAAAAGGTTGATCACGTGGTGGTCGAAGGGACCGGCGGGTGGCGCAGTCTGATGAACGATTTGCGTCCGTTGTCGGAGTGGGTGGTTCAGGAACAGCTACCCGTGCTGATGGTAGTGGGGATTCAGGAAGGCTGCATTAATCATGCCATCCTTACGGCGCAGGCGATTGCCAGTGACGGACTGCCGCTGATTGGTTGGGTAGCGAACCGCATTAACCCCGGATTGGCGCATTACGCTGAAATCATCGACGTGCTCGGCAAGAAATTACCTGCCCCGTTGATCGGCGAGTTGCCGTACCTGCCGCGCGCAGAGCAGCGAGAGCTGTCTCAGTATATCCGACTGTCAATGCTCGGCAGCGTGCTGTCGGTAGATAGAGTCATGGCGTAACGTTCGCGACAGCACGGAAGCCACGACGCAAGCAATCAATAAGCCGGGGAGTAGACGATACTCCCCGGTCATTTCACAGACCATCAGCGTAGACATAATCGGTGCGTGCGTTGTCGCCGCCAACAACGTCGCCATCCCGGTTAATCCCAGCAGCACCGCAATCTCATCTGTATCGGGAAGCCAGAATCCCCACAGGCGACCCAACAGCATACCAACCGACAGGCCGACAAACAGGGTCGGTGTGAACACACCGCCCGGCGCGCCAGAACCACTGCTGGCCAGTACAGCCAGTAATTTGCAGATAAAAATCCCGGAGATAACCGAAAGCAGCGGCGGGGAGAGTAAAAACGACTGCACCACGCTGTAGCCATTTCCCCAAACGGTTGGTGTGAATAACGACAGCACGCCAACGATCAATCCCCCCAGCGCCAACTGCCACGGTGGTGAAAGTTTCAGGCGTAAAAAACCGGTGTGGCTGGTGGTCATCAGCCACATAAAGAGAGGGCCGCAGATCCCTGCCGCCACGCCGGTACTGACAATCATCAGATAGTCCAGCGCGTGCAGCTCTCGCGACAAATGCACGGTATAAAGCAGCGCGTTGCTGTCACTGAGTAAATGAGTGGTGAGCAAGGCGACAACGGCGGAGACGACAACCGGTCCCAGCGATGCCAGAATTAACGTGCCAAACAGGACTTCAGCAATAAACAGGCTGCCGGCCAGTGGCGCATGGTACGCACCGGCCATGCCGGCGGCAGCACCGCAGGCAATCCATAACTTCCATTCCGTGCGTGGGGTAAAGCGTTGTGCAAAACAGGATGCTGCCAGCGCCGCCAGTAAGATCATGGCGCCTTCACGTCCGATGGCACTCCCGCTGGCGACCACCAGCAATGACGCCAACGACTTCACCAGGCTGGCGCTAACGTCAAACTGGCCGTCAGTTTGCAGTGCTTCCATATAATCCGTAGGCGCCTGCGGGCGCTGCCGGTTAAATTTCTGCCAGCCCCACAGCAGTAAGCCTGCGGCAAGGCCGCCCAGAGCCGGGGTCAGCATGCGTCGCAGTGGTGACAGACTGGACGCCGCATTAACCAGACTGCCGGTGTCATTACTCAGGAAAAGCCACTCCAGGAGCAGCATGGCGTGGCGGAACCCGGCCACCGCCAGTGCTGCCAGGATACCAATCAGCGCGGCGAACACCAGACGGCGAAGCATTGCGCGCAGGTCGGGATAGGCGTGCAAATGATGCATTAACGAAATAATGGCTTCACAGCGACGGGGATCAGCAACTGCGACTGCCAATGCGCCAGCGTGAGTCGGGCCAGTTCCCCCAGGGCCTGATAAAACGGATGTTCGGCTTTCTCGATAAAGACTTCGAGGAAACGGCCCGACCAGGGTAACAGATGCCAGGCCAGCAGTTGTTCGCACGCGTTATGATGGCCATTTTCAGCAAGCCAGGCGGTTAATAGCAGCAGAGAGCCGAAGTGATCTTCGGGTTCGTTTTGCTGCATGTCGAACTGGATACCGTTGTCGCGCATCCACTGACGCAATGCCAGCGTGGATTCACCAAACAAGACGTTTTCACGATCCAGCCAGACGGAACCCCATGGCGGAGAAGGCAGTGCGTACGGACCAACGAACAAACGCTGCCAGGCCTGTGAGAGTGATTCATCGGCTTCAATCTGAAACTGGCTAACCAGTTCGCACAGCGTATCGTCAGACAGTGGCCATTGCGTCTGCCAGCCATTGGCTCTTAGCGCACTAATGAGCGGGGCCGCTTCTGCGCTGTCTGGCGCATAGTAAAATAGTGCACCCAGCACGCGCGCTGCGGTGGAGAAGTTGTCACGTTGAGAAAAAGAGGTCATGCAAACAATCCTGAAAAGTGCGGGCTTCCCCGCACTCGTGAGTTAACCTGCAACAGCCATACCGACTGTCATATGCAGACCGTAAAACAATCCGCGGCCAATGATTTCACCGGCAAGCAGGAGAATTAAGCCGAGCGCCAGACCTGTAATATGAGGTTCTTTGCGGCGGATCAGGGGGCAAATCCAGCAACCCAGACCGGCGGCGAGCAACAGGATGCGCCAAACCTGCAAACGGCCATACTCGGGTACCAGCGCCGTTGCGTCTTGCACCGAACTGTGAATTTCACCGAGCGACACGCCCTGTAGAGCAATAACCCCAATGCAAACCAACAGGGCCAGAACGCTAATGCTGGCGTATGTCGCGGCGTTAAATGAGACGCGAACGGTACGCAGTAGCAGGGCAGCAAACAGCGGGCCACTCAGCAACACCGTCATGAAAAAGGCCACGGTGGTGTAACCATTATACCAGGTCGGCACGGTCTCTATCTGGTAAACCTGGGTCATCGCCCAGACAAATACAACGCCGAGGAGCATGCTCACCAGCAGCCAGATTTTACCCAGCGCTGCGGGCATTTTACCGAGAAAAGCCACCAGCCACCAGACGCCACCGATGGCGAAAAATAACGATCCGCTGGCTATTTCGTTACTCAGCGCCGAGGCACCGACCCGGTTTAGTGAATTAAGTGCCCGCAGTGGAGAGCCCAGGTGCATTACCGAGGCGAGAAACCCGATGCCCATCACCACCCACAGAAAGAACATGCTGCGAACGAGACGCTGTCTTGTCGCATCATCTTTGGCGGAGAGCCAACATAGCCCGCTCACAATCAGCGCGCCAACGACGCATTGTCCTAGTACCGTAAACAGTACCAGCGGCCATTCATGCCATCCATTGCCCATGTTACACCTCCCTCGGGTTTGCCAGATAACCGGTGGTATCCCCGGTTGGACGGCTGTTGGCGTTGGGTTTAATCACAATGTTCGGTTTGGTAAAGTGTGCACCCGGTAGTGGAGCCACCGCCGCCAACGTCCCGTGCTTTTTGCGCAGTTCATCAATGGGGCCAAAGTCCAGCGCGCGTAACGGGCAGGACTCAACGCAGATGGGTTTTTTACCGTCGGCAACGCGGTCATGGCAGCCGTCACATTTGGTCATATGTCCTTTGGTCGCGTTGTACTGCGGAGCGCCGTAAGGGCAGGCCATATGACAATAGCGGCAGCCAATACACACGTCCTCATCAACAACGACAAAGCCATCTTCACGTTTATGCATGGCTCCGCTCGGACACACCTTAGTGCAGGCCGGATCTTCGCAGTGGTTACATGAGATCGACAAATAATAGGCGAAGACGTTTTGCTGCCAGACGCCGTTATCTTCCTGCCAGTCACCCCCTGCGTATTCGTAAATACGCCGGAAGCTAACATCCGGGGTTAAATCTTTATAGTCTTTACAGGCCAGTTCGCAGGTTTTGCAACCGGTGCAACGGGCGGAGTCGATAAAAAATCCGTACTGCGCATTCATGAGCTATTCCTTAAACCTTCTCAATCTCAACCAGGTTAGTGTGCTGCGGGTTACCTTTGGCTAACGGTGACGGGCGCTGGGTGGTGAGTGTGTTAACACAGGCACCATGGTCAATTTTGTCGCCAGACATATCAGCATCGTGCCAGGCACCCTGGCCCATTGCGCTAACGCCGGGGAGAATACGCGGGGTCACTTTTGCGGGAATACGCACTTCGCCACGATCGTTATAAACACGCACCATATCGCCATTGGAAATACCACGCTTTTGCGCATCCAGTGGGTTAATCCAGACTTCCTGGCGACAGGACGCTTTGAGAACGTCGATGTTGCCGTAGCTTGAGTGGGTTCGAGATTTATAGTGGAAACCAAATAGCTGTAGTGGGAAATGACTGCGTTTGGGATCGTCCCAGCCTTCAAAGGTCGATGCGTAAACAGGCAGCGGACTAATCACGTCATCTTTCTCTAGTTCCCAGGTACGGGCAATTTTTGCCAGTCGACTCGAGTAGATCTCAATCTTGCCTGACGGTGTCTTCAGTGGATTGGCATCAGGGTCTTCGCGGAACTTCTTGTAGGCGACATAGTGCCCGTTAGGATCTTTACGCTTATAGATCCCCATTTTTTTTAGCTCATCATACGAAGGTAGTGCAGGGTCTTTAGCCAGCATTTTGGCATACAGGTACTGCAGCCATTGTTCTTGCGTGCGTCCTTCGGTAAACCGTTGGTGGATGTCGTCTCCAAGACGTTTCGCGATTTCGCTCATTATCCAGTAGATGGGTTTACGCTCGAATTTTGCGGAAGTCGCGGGTTGAATAAAAATCAGGTATCCCATATTCCCGGCGTAATCGTTCGGAATAATGTCTTCTTGTTCAACGGTCATCAGGTCGGGCAGCAGAATATCGGCATATTTGGCCGAGGAGGTCATGAAATTCTCAATGACCACAATCATTTCGCATTTCGAATCATCCTGCAGGATCTCATGCGTTTTATTGATATCCGAATGCTGATTGATAATGGTATTGCCCGCATAGTTCCAGATAAATTTAATCGGTACATCCAGCTTCTCTTTTCCGCGCACGCCGTCGCGGGTGGCAGTCATCTCGGTTCCACGTGCGATAGCGTCGGTCCAGCTAAAACAGGATATTTGCGTCTTGATGGGATTGTCGGGCAGCGGCATGCGCTCAATCGTAATGGTATAGGTGGATTCGCGTGCGCCACTGTTACCGCCGTTGATGCCCACATTACCGGTCAGGATGGGTAACATGGCAATGGCGCGGGAAGTCAGCTCACCGTTTGCCTGGCGCTGTGGCCCCCATCCTTGACAGATGTACGCTGGTTTGGCGCTCCCAATCTCTCTGGCCAATTTAATAATGCGCGCGGCTGGGATCCCGGTGATGTGCGATGCCCATTCTGGTGTTTTTGCAATGCCATCGTCGCCGTCACCCATTATATAGGCTTTATAATGTCCGTTTGCGGGAGCGTCGACCGGAAGGGTTTTCTCATCATAACCAATACAGTACTTGTCGAGGAACGGTTGATCGACAAGCTCCTCAGTAATCAGTACCCAGGCAATTCCTGCCACCAGTGCGGCGTCAGTGCTCGGACGAATCGGGATCCACTCATCTTCACGACCCGCTGCGGTATCGGTATAACGAGGGTCGATAACAATCATTCTGGCATTTGAGCGTTCCCGGGCTTGCTCCAGGAAGTAAGTAATACCGCCACCGCTCATACGCGTTTCGGCAGGATTATTGCCGAACATAACGACCAGTTTCGTGTTTTCGATGTCTGAAGTGCTATTGCCGTCGTTTGAGCCGTAGGTGTAGGGCATTGCGGCTGCAATTTGGGCCGTACTGTACGTCCCATAGTGGCTGAGGAAGCCGCCATAGCAGTTCATCAGGCGCGCCACTAGTGAGGCATAAGGGGAAGAACGGGTAATGTTGCCACCGACAATGCCGGAGGTGTAGTTAATGTATACCGCTTCATTGCCGTATTTCTGTATGGTATTTTTTAGACCGGCGCTGATGGTGTCCAGGGCTTCCTGCCAGCTAATACGTTCAAATTTACCTTCACCACGTTTACCAACACGCTTCATAGGATAATTAAGCCTGTCAGGGTGATTAATACGTCGGCGGATAGAGCGACCGCGCAGGCAGGCGCGGACCTGGTGATTACCATAGATGTCATCGCCGGTATTGTCGGTGTCTACCCAACAAACTTCGTCATCTTTGACATGTAACTGCAAAGCACAGCGACTGCCGCAGTTAACTGAGCATGCGCCCCAGACGATTTTTTCTTCAACCGGCGAGATTGATTGCTGTACCGCAGCGGCAGCGGTACGCATCCCGAAAGGCAGTGACACGCCTCCTGCGGCAAGCGCGAGTGTACCGATAGCCGAGGACTTCACTAACGTCCTGCGGCTAATACCTCCATATTGGTCAACTTCAGACATAACCCACTCCATTATAGTTATCGCTATATATTACGTGTCACAACGAAATTAATAGCATGCTAATGATGGGCTGAGTTTACCTATTCTGGGGTAGGGCTTATTAATGCATATCAAATTAAACGTAACCCTCCGCGAACGGAGGGCAGGTTTATTGCGGTTCGGCGGGGTGACCGTCCTGAGATGGCGTACTATTGGCGGGGGCGTTGCCGCTGCTGGTACGCGCGTAAAGGATTTTATGCGTGTCGTTGGCACAATGTCCCACGACCAGAGAATCCGGTCGATCGGCCTGGTCGTTTGGCACGATACTTAAGGTGAAGCTGTCTTGTGGAACGCCATTATTAATAATACGCTGCTCAATATCGCTCCTGACTCTCTCGCACGATTCAGGTGCCGCCAGAACCTGTGGGGAGGCGAGGATAAGCAAACTTGCGACAATTCCTGTAGAGAATTTCATCACCAACTCCTTTCATGACAGACATTTATTAAGATTAGCATTTCTGGTGTAAATAACTGTATTTGCTAATATGATTGAGAATAATCTCTTTATGCCGGTGAAAAATGTGAAGAAACAGACCTTGTTAGGTTTCCTGTGCGTCGTGTTGATCGGCTGTGATAACGGCAAGGAGTTGGTTTCCTTCACGCCGGAAATGGCCAGTTTTTCCAATGAATTCGAGTTTGATCCGCTGCGTGGTCCGGTAAAAGATTTCAGCCAGACACTGCTGAATGAGAACGGTGAAGTGGCCAAGCGTGTGCGTGGCACTCTCTCGCAAGAAGGCTGCTTTGATACGCTGGAATTACACGATACTGAGAGCAACAGCGGAATGGCGTTAGTGCTGGATGCTAACTATTACCTGGACGCCGAGACGCTGGAAAAAAAGATCCGTTTACAGGGGAAATGCCAGTTGGCGGAATTACCTGCTGCCGGGGTGGTGTGGGACACCGACGATAACGGCTTCGTTGTTTCAGGAACAGGGAAAGAAATGCAGGTGCAGTACCGGTACGACGCGGAGGGCTATCCGCTGGGAAAAACCACCATCAGTAAAGACAACACGTTACGTGTTAATGCGAAACCGTCAGCCGATCCGCTGAAAAAACTGGATTATACGGCAGAGAGTCTATTGAACGATCGTTCGTTGGGAAACGTCACGCAAACGTGTGAATACGATGATCATGCGAATCCGCTCAACTGCCAGCTTGTCATCGTTGATGATAGCGTGAAGCCGGCAGTTGAACACCATTACACGATTAAAAACACCATTGATTACTACTAACCGCTTTACTGTGCAGTAGCCTGCAACAGGTTGGAACCGGGTGTTTTATGTTCCGCCAGATACTGATGCTGGAAGATACACATGCGGATGGTGTTACGGTACTGTCCGTTAATAAAGAACTCGTGAATCAACTCGCCTTCCACCATAAAACCAAGTTTGCGGTAGATGTGAATGGCTTTTTCATTCTCTTTATCAACGATCAGATACAGCTTATATAAATTGAGTACGGTGAAACCGTAATCCATCGCCAGTTTTGCCGCGCGTGTGGCGAGACCTTTGCCCTGGAAATCTGGCGAAATAATGATCTGGAATTCGGCACGGCGGTGTACATGGTTAATTTCCACCAGTTCCACCAGACCGGCTTTTTCACCGTTGCACTCCACCACAAAGCGGCGTTCGCTTTGGTCATGAATATGCTTGTCATACAGGTCCGACAGCTCAACGAACGCTTCGTACGGTTCTTCGAACCAGTAACGCATCACGCTGGCATTGTTATCAAGCTGATGGACAAATCGTAAATCTTCACGCTCCAGCGGGCGCAGCTTAACACTGAGGGCGCTTGTCATAACGTATCCTTTCCATTTCCTTTATTGGGCATAAAAATTATGGCGCGACGGTACGGCCGGTGCGGCGGTCAAGGCAGCGCAGGGTGTTCGGTTCCCAGTAGGCATTAATGTTGGCGCTTTGCTCGCATTTATCGCGGCTGTCAAAGGCCACGTCGGCTTTATCCCACTCTTTCTCAGTGCGCGTATTTACTTTC
This sequence comes from Citrobacter freundii, assembly GCF_029717145.1. NCBI lineage: Bacteria > Pseudomonadati > Pseudomonadota > Gammaproteobacteria > Enterobacterales > Enterobacteriaceae > Citrobacter > Citrobacter freundii. The sequence continues at coordinate 2,275,495 of NZ_CP099222.1, forward strand.
TGGCGTAACTGACGCGTGTCGTTCCACTGTTCCTTTTCCATCGCCGCCTGTTGACGACTTTGGGCGCTGTCGCCGGACTCAATGACCAGTTTGCTGGTTTCAGCAAAGGCGGAGGAGGTGTATACAACCGCCGCCAGCGTCAACATGGCCGTCAGGCACAGGCGTTTGCTCAGTGTGTTGTTCATGGTGAATTCCTTTAATGAGAAAGGCAAAAAACGATAAAACAGGGTTAAATTCTACACCATTCCTGTTCCGGGTCATACCCGCCTGGCGGATATGGATAAACTGCCCGCATTCTGTCGTATCATGTTTAAACCAAACGTCACTGAATACTGTCCATGCTTAAAACGACATTACTTTTTTTTATCACCGCGCTGTGCGAAATTATCGGCTGCTTTTTACCCTGGCTCTGGTTAAAGCGAGGCGCAACGGCCTGGTTGCTTCTTCCGGCAGGGGTGTCACTGGCCTTGTTTGTCTGGTTGTTGACGCTGCACCCGACCGCGAGCGGGCGCGTATACGCGGCGTATGGCGGCGTGTATGTGGTAACCGCACTGATGTGGCTGCGCATTGTTGATGGTGTAAAACTGAGCCTGTACGACTGGTCTGGCGCGTTGATCGCGCTGTGCGGGATGTTGATCATCGTGGCTGGATGGGGGCGCGCATAGCGCCTTTTTTTGTGATCAGCTAGCGATTTTACGATCATTATACTTGTATGGTAGTAGCTCAGTTGAGTAAATTTCCTGCATCAGACACAGCGATGTAAGGAATAGAGAATGAAGATTGTAGGGGCTGAAGTTTTTGTCACCTGTCCAGGGCGTAATTTCGTCACGCTAAAAATTACCACTGAGGACGGGATCACGGGGTTAGGTGATGCCACGCTGAACGGACGTGAGTTATCCGTTGCGTCCTATCTGAAGGACCATGTGTGTCCGCAACTTATTGGCCGCGACGCGCACCGCATTGAAGACATCTGGCAGTTCTTCTACAAAGGCGCGTACTGGCGTCGTGGTCCGGTCACGATGTCGGCGATATCTGCCGTTGATATGGCGCTGTGGGATATCAAAGCGAAAGCCGCGAATATGCCGCTTTATCAGCTGCTGGGTGGCGCGTCCCGCGAAGGCGTGATGGTTTACTGCCACACCACCGGCCGTACCATTGACGATGTGCTGGAAGATTACGCGCGCCATCAGGAGATGGGCTTTAAAGCGATTCGCGTCCAGTGCGGCGTGCCGGGTATGAAAACCACCTACGGTATGTCAAAAGGCAAAGGCCTGGCCTATGAGCCAGCGACCAAAGGGCAGTGGCCGGAAGAGCAGTTGTGGTCGACGGAAAAGTACCTTGATTTTACCCCTCAATTATTTGACGCCGTGCGTAATAAATTCGGCTTCAACGAACACCTGCTGCACGACATGCACCATCGCCTGACGCCGATTGAAGCCGCGCGGTTTGGCAAAAGCATTGAGCAGTATCGTTTGTTCTGGATGGAAGATCCGACGCCAGCTGAAAACCAGGAATGTTTCCGACTGATTCGCCAGCACACGGTGACGCCGATTGCGGTAGGGGAAGTCTTCAACAGTATCTGGGATTGCAAACAGCTGATCGAAGAACAGCTGATCGACTACATCCGCACCACTATTACCCATGCGGGCGGCATCACCGGCATGCGTCGCATTGCGGATTTTGCGTCGCTGTACCAGGTGCGCACCGGCTCTCACGGACCTTCTGATTTGTCACCTGTCTGCATGGCTGCTGCGCTGCACTTTGACCTGTGGGTGCCAAATTTCGGCGTACAAGAATATATGGGTTATTCCGAGCAGATGCTGGAGGTCTTCCCGCATAACTGGACGTTCGATAACGGCTATATGCACCCTAGTGACAAACCGGGTCTGGGTATTGAATTCGACGAAAAACTCGCGGCGAAATATCCGTACGATCCGGCCTATTTGCCCGTCGCGCGCCTGGAAGATGGCACTTTGTGGAACTGGTAAGGAGTGGTTTGCTATGAAAAGTATTGTGATTGAAAAAGCGAATACGCTGGTGATTGAAGAAAGAGCAATTCCTACTCCAGCGTCGGGCGAAGTCAGGGTCAAGATTAAGCTGGCAGGAATTTGTGGCTCCGATAGTCATATCTATCGTGGGCATAATCCCTTCGCAAAATATCCACGCGTCATCGGCCACGAGTTTTTTGGCATTATTGATGCGGTAGGCGAGGGTGTTGATCGTTCGCGTTTAGGCGAGCGAGTATCTGTTGATCCCGTGATCAGCTGTGGACACTGTTACCCCTGCTCAATAGGTAAACCGAACGTCTGCACGTCGTTGGTGGTGCTGGGCGTCCATCGTGATGGCGGTTTCAGTGAATTTGCTGTTGTACCGGCAAAAAATGCCTGGCCGATCCCGGACTCAGTGAAAGATGAACATGCCGTTATGGTTGAGCCTTTTACTATTGCGGCAAACGTGACCGGACAAGTTAAACCCACAGAAAACGACATTGCGCTTATTTACGGTGCGGGGCCGATGGGGCTGACGACCGTTCAGGCACTTAAACGTGTCTATAACGTAAAAACGGTGGTGATTGCCGACAGGATTGAAGAGCGTCTGGCAATGGCTAAACAGTGTGGTGCTGACTGGACCATAAATAATGGTCAGCAATCGTTACAGGATTTTCTGGCTGAAAAAGGGTTAAAACCCACAATCATCGTGGATGCAGCTTGTCATCCATCTATTTTACAGGAGGCTATTACGCTGGCGTCGCCGGCGGCACGGATTGTGTTGATGGGATTCTCCAGCGAACCTTGCCAGATTGTACAGCAGGGCATTACCGGGAAAGAACTTTCCATTTATTCATCACGGTTAAACGCGAATAAATTCCCGGTGGTTATTGATTGGCTGGTTAAAGGGCTTATCGACCCGAATAAATTGATTACCCACACTTTTGACTATCACCACGTTACAGACGCAATCGAATTGTTTGAGAAAGACCAGCAGCACTGCTGCAAAGTTTTACTCACATTCGCTGAATAATATTAATTACTGCGAGTAAGTGGTACGCATCTTACCTCTTAGAGATAGCCAATATGAATCAAGAAAAACACGAAAGATCAACGAAAGATCTGGTGAGAGCCGCCGTTTCAGGATGGTTAGGCACGGCGCTCGAATTTATGGATTTTCAGTTATATTCTTTGGGTGCCGCACTGGTATTCCATGAGATATTTTTCCCGGAACAATCAGCCGCCATGGCGCTCATTTTAGCGATGGGCACGTACGGAGCTGGTTATATTGCTCGTATCGTTGGGGCATTTATATTTGGAAAGATGGGGGACAGCATCGGGCGTAAAAAGGTGCTGTTCATTACCATCACCATGATGGGGATTTGTACCACGCTAATTGGCGTGCTGCCGACCTATGCGCAGATTGGTATCTTTGCGCCAGTGTTGCTGGTGACGCTGCGTATTGTGCAGGGATTGGGTGCCGGTGCTGAAATTTCTGGCGCGGGAACCATGCTTGCAGAGTATGCGCCAAAAGGAAAACGCGGCATTATTTCCTCCCTTGTTGCGATGGGAACAAACTGTGGGACGCTCAGCGCCACGGCCATCTGGGCGGTGATGTTCTTCGCGCTTGATCGCGAAGAGTTGTTAGCCTGGGGCTGGCGTATTCCGTTCCTGGCTAGTGTGGTGGTGATGATTTTCGCCATCTGGTTACGTATGAATCTCAAAGAAAGCCCGGTATTTGAGAAAGTAAATGATGGGGAAAATGCACCTGCATTGAATGACCCTTCAGAGAGTTCGCTGGGTGCGATGTTCAGCAGTAAATCTTTCTGGTTGGCAACCGGATTACGCTTTGGTCAGGCGGGTAACTCAGGTTTAATTCAGACCTTTCTTGCCGGTTATCTGGTACAGACGTTGTTATTTAATAAATCAATACCCACCGATGCGTTGATGATAAGTTCTGTTATTGGATTTATTACTATACCGCTTCTGGGGTGGTTGTCTGATAAATATGGTCGTCGTTTACCTTATATCATCCTGAATATATCAGCCATCATTCTGGCTTATCCAATGCTGTCTATTGTGGTTGATAATTCGTATAGTCCTGGCGTCATCATGACCGCGCTGATTGTTATCCATAACTTTGCCGTATTGGGGTTATTTGCCCTCGAAAATATCACCATGGCTGAAATGTTCGGTGCTCGTAATCGATTTACGCGTATGGCCATTTCAAAAGAGGCTGGCGGATTAGTGGCCGTTGGTTTTGGTCCCGTGTTAGCCGGTATTTTCTGTAACATGACCCAGTCCTGGTGGCCTATTTTAGTGATGGTCATTATCTACTCACTGATCGGTTTAGTTTCAGCACTCCTGATGCCTGAAGTTAAAGATCGTGACCTGAGTGTTCTGGAAGATGCGGCTGAGGTGAGTAAAACCGAGAAGATCCGTGCCGGTGCGACTCAGGTCAGTTGATGCGCTAATCAGCATGGTCGGGAATTCGGCCATGCTGTCACATAACTTCAAATGATGTCATACCAATAGTAAAAAGTTTAATGCAAATCAAAACATACAACCATACAGGCGTTACTCTGAGACAGTCCTGATTTCATTGATAAGTAGGTCATACCATGCAAAACAAACTCTTGGCAGCTAAGGCTGCACTTCCTGACTACGATCGTAGCAAACTGGTCCCACGTATTGTTCATCTGGGGTTTGGTGCGTTTCACCGTGCGCATCAGGGCGTTTACGCGGATATCCTGGCGGCCGAGCACAACAGTGACTGGGGATATTGCGAAGTTAACCTGATCGGCGGCGAGCAGCAGATTGCCGACCTGAAACAGCAGGATAATCTGTATACCGTCGCGGAAATGTCGGCCGATGCCTGGACGGCGAGAGTGGTTGGCGTTGTCAAAAACGCGCTGCATGCGCAGGTTGATGGTCTTGAGGCTGTTCTTGCCGCCCTGTGCGAACCGCAGGTGGCTATCGTTTCTCTCACTATTACCGAGAAAGGATACTGCCACTCCCCGGCAACTGGACAACTGATGCTGGAAAACCCGCTGATCGCCGCCGATCTGCAAAATCCGCATCAGCCCAAATCTGCGCCGGGCGTCATTGTTGAAGCGCTTGCTCGCCGCAAAGCTGCCGGTCTGGCCGCATTTACCGTGATGTCCTGCGATAACATGCCTGAAAACGGTCATGTCATGCGTAACGTGGTTACTGCGTACGCGCGTGCGGTGGACGCCGGGCTGGCAGACTGGATCGAACAGCATGTGACGTTCCCGTCGACCATGGTTGACCGTATTGTTCCTGCCGTAACGCCCGATACGCTGGATAAAATTGAACAGCTTACCGGCGTGCGCGATCCGGCGGGCGTGGCGTGTGAACCGTTCCGTCAGTGGGTAATTGAAGACAACTTTGTTGCCGGTCGTCCACAATGGGAAAAAGCAGGAGCTGAGCTGGTGGCCGATGTTATCCCGTTCGAAGAGATGAAGCTGCGTATGCTTAACGGTAGCCACTCTTTCCTCGCCTATCTCGGCTATCTGGCGGGATACCAACACATTAACGACTGTATGGGGGACGACAATTATCGTGTTACCGCCCGTGCGCTGATGTTGCAGGAGCAGGCCCCGACGCTGAAAGTGAAAGGCGTTGATTTACAGCAGTATGCCGATCGTTTGATTGAACGTTACAGCAACCCGGCACTGCGTCACCGTACCTGGCAGATAGCGATGGACGGCAGCCAAAAACTTCCGCAGCGTATGCTCGATTCCGTACGCTGGCATCTTGTGCACGGCAGCCGTTTCGACCTGCTGGCGCTGGGTGTGGCGGGTTGGATGCGCTACGTAGGTGGCGTGGATGAAAAGGGCGACGCGATTGAGATTAGCGATCCGTTACTGCCGGTTATCCAGAATGCGGTGCAGAGCAGTAAAGAGGGCGAAGAACGTGTTCAGGCGCTGCTGGCAATCGATGCTATCTTTGGTCGTGAGCTGCCGCAGGTTGAGTTGTTCAGAACCCGCGTTACCGAAGCGTATCTGGCCTTACTGGCGGAAGGGGCGAAGGTGACGGTGGCGAAGTATGCCGCGAAATTGAAGTAACGACGTAAAACGTTGATGTCGCCATCCGGCTTATACTCCAGCCAGATGGCGCGTTATTTTCTGGCACTCACACCAATCAGTTCATACCCAGACGAATCAATTCCAGAGGGGCGTATTTACCTTCACAACCCTCGATTTCCACTGTTTTCCCGCGGCGAATTTGCTCTGCGGTCAGGCCATCGGAATCAATAGCCTTGATGCGGCCAGTAATGCCAGTGTCACTGATCATGACGCGGCTGCCGGTGGTGATTGCGTTACGGTTACGATCGTATGTTTTCATGGTGGTTTCTCCTCTCCAACTTACCGTCAAAGCCCGTGGGCTTTTAGACCCACGTAACGGGCGCAATATAAATACGCTTCTCGTTAAAGAATTTTTTTGTTTTCGATCAAAATCACAGCTTTTTTTTGGCGGTTCAGAGGGGGAGATAAAGGGATGCATAAACTCACCCCGGAACGAGGTGAGGGAGTGATTAATCTTCGCTAAACCAGTCGCTATTTTCCTGACGAATCAGCTGAACAGATTCACCGATTTCCTGCAGGTGCAACATCATCGCGCGCTCAACGGCATCGCTGTCATGCTTTTCCAGCGCGGCAAAAATGTCGTGATGCTGACGCAGGAGCATTTCCGGCGGGGAGACGTGATCGAGGCTCATATAGCGAACGCGATCGATGGTTGCCTTGATGTTTTCCACTGTGTCCCAGGCGAGCTGACAATCCGCTATTAACGCCAGCTTCTGATGAAACTCATCGTCCAGCAGGAAAAAATCGTTAAGCTGTTTACGATCAATAGCGATGCGCTGCTGATGCAGATTCTGCTCGAGCTGATAACACTGCTTGTCAGTGATCATCGACGCGGCGCGACGGGCAACCGCGCATTCAATTGCCTGGCGAACAAAACACCCATTTTGCACCTGCGACAGCGAAATCTTGTTCACGTAACTGCCACGCTGAGGACGGATCTGAATCAGGCCGTTCTCAGCCAGTTTGATGAATGCTTCGCGTACTGGCTGGCGTGATACATTAAAGCGGACGGAAACCTCTTTCTCTGAAAGCGGCGTACCGGGCGCAATCAGACACTGCACGATGTCGCGACGAAGAATACGATAAATCTGCTGATTTACCGGCTGTGTAGGGTTGAGTTGCGTTTCTACGGTCATTCATTCTTACTTTTTAGAGAGTTAACCCGAATACTTTATCACTTATTCGGTGGTATCTATACCCGGCACAAGGCCGGGTATAAAAATTAACCCCGGTGGACGCTCAAGCCTGCAAAAGACTGTGCAACAGGCATCATTTCAAGGGTGTTAATGTTGACATGCGCAGGTAATGACGCCACCCACCACACGGCTTCAGTGACATCTTCCGGCGTCAGCGCGGTGGTGTTTTCGTAGGCTTTGACGGCTTTATCATCGTCGCCTTTGAAACGCACGTTAGAGAACTCCGTACCGCCAACCAGGCCCGGTTCAATATCGGTCACGCGCACGGCAGTGCCATGCAGGTCGGTACGTAAGTTCAGGCTAAACTGGCGAACAAACGCTTTTGTTGCGCCATACACGTTACCTCCGGCATAGGGCCAGCTACCGGCGGTTGAACCGATATTGATAATATGACCACGATTACGTTCGACCATACCCGGCAGTACGGCACGGGTCATATAAATCAACCCTTTGTTGTTGGTGTCGATCATGGTTTCCCAGTCGTCAACGTTAGCCTTATGGGCCGGTTCAAGACCCAGCGCCAGACCGGCGTTGTTGACCAGAATATCTATGTTGCGCCATTCGGCTGGTAGGGCGGCCAGCATCTCTTCAATTGCGGCACGGTTACGTACGTCAAGTTGTGCGGTATACAGGTTATCGCCCAGCTCGTCTTTCAGCTCTTGCAGACGCTCATGGCGGCGTCCGGTGGCAATAACTTTATGCCCATTCTCAATAAAACGACGCGTAATGCACTCACCAAAACCTGCGGTTGCTCCGGTTACTAAAACGATCATCTCACTGTTCCTCAACGCTTTTTATGTGCTATTACCATACCACGTCAATAAATCGTTTTCAGGAGTGAAAGATGTCGTTAACGAATCCTTTTTTACGTCAAAGCACTTTGCCTTATCAGGCTCCGCCATTTGATCACATAGACGTGCATCATTTTGATCACATAGACGTGCATCATTACCGTCCCGCGTTTGACGAAGGTGTTCGGCAAAAGCGTGCCGAAATCGACGCCATTGTGCAAAATTCACAGCCCGCAAATTTTGCTAATACGCTGCTGGCACTTGAGCAGAGCGGGGCACTGTTAACGCGCGTCACCAGCGTGTTCTTTGCCATGACGGCAGCGCATACCAACGATGAATTACAGCGTCTTGATGAAGCGTTTTCCGCTGAGCTGGCGGAGCTGGCGAATGATATTTATCTTAACGCGGCACTTTTTGCGCGCGTAGAGGCCGTCTGGGGACAGCGTGCCGTGTTAGGACTGGATGCAGAGTCCTTACGGTTGTTGGAGGTCGTCTATCAGCGTTTTGTACTGGCTGGTGCCCAATTGAATGAAGAAGACAAAGCGCGTCTCAAATTGCTGAACACCGAATCAGCCACGCTGACAAGCCAGTTCAATCAGCGCCTGCTGGCGGCGAATAAATCAGGTGCCCTGGTGGTGGATAATGTCCATCAACTGGATGGATTAAGCCCGGAAGAGAAAGCCATGGCGGCTGCAATTGCCAGGGAGAAAGGGCTTCAGGACCATTGGGTTATCCCGCTGTTGAACACGACACAACAGCCTGCGCTTGCCGCGTTACATGACAGGCAGACCCGTGAGACGCTGTTTACCCGTGCATGGACGCGGGCTGAAAATAATGATGCCAACGATACGCGCGCCATCGTTCAGCGGCTGGCGGAAATCCGAATGCAGCAGGCGAAGTTACTTGGTTTTGCTCATTATGCAGCGTGGAAAATTGCCGACCAAATGGCAAAAACGTCGGAAGCAGCGCTCACTTTTATGCGCGCTATCGTTCCGGCTGCGCGTCGGAGAGTCCATGATGAACTGGCTGAAATCCAAAATGCCATAGATAAAGAGCAGGGCGATTTTAGCGTGCAGGCCTGGGACTGGGCCTATTATGCCGAACAGGTTCGCCGTGAAAAATATGCTCTTGATGAGGCACAGCTGAAACCCTATTTTGCGTTAGATACGGTGCTGAACGATGGTGTGTTCTGGACGGCAAACCAGCTCTATGGCATTACGTTTATCGAGCGTTTCGACATCCCTGTATATCACCCGGATGTACGGGTATGGGAAATTTTTGACCACGACGGCACGGGGCTGGCGTTGTTCTACGGTGATTTCTTTGCCCGGGAATCAAAAAGCGGTGGCGCATGGATGGGGAATTTTGTTGAGCAATCGATGCTTAACGAAACCAGACCGGTGATTTACAACGTCTGTAACTACCAAAAACCTGCCCAGGGTCAGCGCGCCTTGCTGCTGTGGGATGACGTCATTACGCTGTTCCATGAGTTTGGACACACGCTGCACGGCCTGTTTGCCAGTCAACGTTATGCCACACTCTCAGGAACCAATACCCCGCGTGATTTCGTTGAATTTCCTTCGCAAATTAATGAACACTGGGCGAGTCATCCACTGGTCTTTGCCCGCTACGCGCGCCATGTTGAAACCGGGGAAAGAATGCCAGAATCGCTGCAGGATAAGATGCAGCGGGCCAGCTTGTTTAACAAGGGCTACGATATGACCGAGTTGCTCAGTGCCGCATTACTGGATATGCACTGGCACACGTTGGAAAACGGCGAGAGGATATTGTCAGTAGCGGAGTTTGAGCAGTGTGCGCTGACTGCGGAAGGGCTGAATATTTCTGCTGTGCCGCCGCGTTATCGCAGCACTTATTTTGCTCATATTTTTGGTGGTGGCTATGCCGCGGGATATTACGCCTATTTATGGACGCAAATGTTGGCCGACGATGGCTATCAGTGGTTTGTCGAAAACGGTGGATTAACCCGTGAAAACGGCCAGTATTTTCGTGAGGCAATCCTCTCTCGCGGTAATAGTGCAGATTTGCATGGTCTGTATCCCGCATGGCGTGGGCGTGAACCAGGAATTAATGCAATGCTGCGCAACCGGGGATTAGAACAGTAGCCGGGATAATACGGTCAGCTTACAATCTGACCGTATTATCGGTGGCCGAGACTGCGGCATATTAATTACTATTAATAAATTTACATAAATTTTCTTTATAGCCGCTAAACTATTGTCTATCAGCAATACTCACACAGGGAAAGGATTCGTGATGATGAGAGAAACGGCAGAAATAGATTCAATCTTGATGGAGTTGAATCACTCGATTGATGCGCACTATAAATGGCTAGTCAAAATGTTTCACTGCGTGGTGTCATCTGATGTCACTCAGGCGGATATTTCAGGTAAGAATTCGCACTGTGCCTGTCAATTCGGACAGTGGCTTACCCCGCGTCTGGTCAAAGATGACGCAGATTACAGTTATTTGAGTAAGATAAATGCGGCCCATGAAAAAATGCATTTATTAGGTAAGGACTTGCTATCGGTAATAGTAGAAGAACGCAGTCAGTCATGGCATTTCGACAGTTTTCAGGATGCGCTTCTGGCTTTTACGTCGGCGGTGATGGATTATAAAATACATTTACTGACTATCCGCAGTAATATCGATGTATTAACCGGTTTACCTGGCCGAAGAATGCTGGATGAGTCTTTTGACCAGCAGTTACTTGACGCGCAACCGCTTAATTTATATTTATTATTGCTGGATATCGACCGTTTTAAATACGTCAATGATACCTACGGCCATCTGGTTGGTGACGTCGTACTGCGCAATCTGGCATCAAATTTATTGTCATGGACTCGTTATGATGAGATCGCGTATCGCTACGGTGGCGAAGAGTTCATCATTCTGATCAGAACAAAAACGGATGAGCAGGCATCTCTCGCGGGCTTGCGCCTGTGTCATCTCATTGAACAAAAAAAGATCCCTTACCCGCAGGGGGAGATTGATATTACGGTAACGGCCGGGATCACACGAGTTCGTCAGGGCGAAACGCTGGACACGGCTCTCGGGCGTGCTGACCGAGCCATGTATGAAGGGAAGCAGACTGGCAGGAATCGCTGCATGTTTATGGATGAACATGAGCAGATCACACGGGTGGGTGCCAAAGAGCGGATAACGACGCTGGTCTGAACAATGAGTCTTGTTGAGATGATTTGGTTTCGTTTAACGTTCATTGGGGTTGTCGATGCTATGTTGGGTGACTATTCGCTATCTGTGCAGGGAATTGCCTGATAGCGTATAAAGCAAAACACAAATCTATCCATGCAAGCATTTACCGCTGGTTTATCCGGCGGTTTTTTTTACCTGTCGTTCAGGTAGTCGGCATTCAGGACAAAAAAATGGCCCCTTGAGCAGTGATGCTACAAGGGGCCGGTTCGGTGCAGGACTATCGTCGTTCATCAATCATCCCATCTGTGGCTAAAGTAGGCGGCCAGAAAACCAGAAAATAAAATAATTCCCAGAACGGCCATAAAAACATTCATATTACCCAGCATTGTCTATGCTCCTTTATTTGTGAGTTTCCTCTCTTACCTTAATTTCACCTCGTTAAGGACCATACTAGCAATTTAATCTTAAACAAAGATTGAACCAGGTGAATTATTTCGTCTGAATAGTAAAGTTATCGCGTTATTGGCAGAGAAAAATAAATAAGGATGTCAAAATATGCGGAGCAGGGAAAATATATCGGGGTTTTCTGAAAAAGCGACAGGGCAGCACATGCTCTGTCGCCAGAGAAATTAACAGACTACAGGCTGGCCCCAGGGTTTAGCTCGCATGCCTTTTAGCATCAGCGCCCAGGCCAGAATGATGGCAATCATCAGCACCACAAACAGCGACCATGACGGCAGGGTCGTCAGAATAACGCCGCTGACTAACGGGTTAAATGCCGCGCCAAGCCAGCCCAGTGACTGGGCGGAGAAATAGCTCGCTTTCATCCCCGCGGGGGCAATGTTGTCGATAAGCATATATTCGCCCGGTGCGTAAATGATTTCGCCGATGGTAAAAAACGCTGCAGAAATGCCCCACATTAGCAGACTGTTGCCGGAAAAAATAAAACCCACTAATCCCAGCACAAAGAATAATGTTCCGCCGGCCATTAACGGGCGGATGTTGGCGCTGGAAAGACGGCGCCCGACGGCATATTGCAATGTAACCACCATTGCCGCGTTGACGGGCAGGACCACGGCCACCACTTTTTCTGCGAAATCACCGTCAGCAACCACCATCACGTACTGAGAAATACAGGACGCAAATGCGCCGCCCACAAACGAGGCCAAAAACGCTGACAGGGTAAACCAGCATAACGCTTTATCGCGCAACAGTACCGAGGGGGACCAGACGGATGCGTTCAGTCCCTCGGATGGCACTTCTGAACGTTTCACCCACGTCTGGATAAATACCAACGGGAAGGCTGAGCAAAGCGCTGCCAGCCAGAACGGCAGGTTGATACTTTGCATCACCAGCAGCGTGCCGAGCGGCGGACCCACGGTCCAGCCAATGTTGAGTACTGTATAGTTAAGTGAAAAAATTTTGGTCTTGTTGGTGGCAGAGAGGTTATCGGCAAACCAGGCTTTCAGCACGGTGGCAAAGACGGAGTAGGCGCAGTTGATAAGGGCAAAAAGCAACACCACTACGATAACATTATGCACCAGAGGGATCGCGATAAAGCCAGACGCAAAACCAGTAATCGCCAGCAGCATATAGCGTTTTTTATCGAACTTATCGGCCAGAATACCGAAGCCCAGGCTGAAGATAACGCCAATAGTCAGGGCGACCGTCATGGCGTAACCAATCAGATCGACGCTCAGGCCGTACTGTCGGTTGAGATAGATGGTCATAAACGGGAGCGTGGCACCCCGCCCAATCGTCAGTAATAGTGAGGAGGCGAGTAACGCGAGAGTGGATCTTCTCAGAGTGGTATTCATTTTCTTGCCCGACAATGCATGTTGTTATGTTTTTATTAAATTTCAGACAGAAATAGCACGGCAAAAGTGTGATGTACACTCAAAAAGTTGTCTGAAAATGCCCAGTTATACCTACCTGTATTAATGATCTGTTACCCGGCAACGATTTCCGCTACTTTAACTTGTTTACAAAAATTTAATAATTTCAGGGGCAGGTGAATGTCACGTAAAGACGGGTTGTTAGCACTACTGGTCGTGGTGGTATGGGGGCTAAATTTTGTCGTCATCAAAGTGGGTCTGCACAATATGCCGCCGCTGATGCTGGCAGGGCTACGTTTCCTACTGGTAGCATTTCCGGCTATTTTCTTTGTTGCCCGCCCGAAAATCCCTCTCTCATTGCTGCTCGGTTATGGCCTGACCATCAGCTTTGGCCAGTTCGCGTTTCTGTTCAGCGCCATAAAATTTGGCATGCCCGCTGGACTGGCGTCACTGGTATTGCAGGCGCAGGCATTTTTCACCATTGTGCTGGGCGCATTCGCTTTTGGTGAGCGTTTACAGGGCAAGCAACGGGTCGGTATCGCGCTGGCGGTGTTTGGTGTGCTGGTGTTGATCGAAGCCAGCCTGAATGGACAGCACGTGACGATGCTCGGCTTTATGCTGACGCTGGCGGCAGCGCTGAGTTGGGCCTGCGGCAATATCTTCAACAAGAAAATTATGCAACATGAATCCCGCCCGCCAGTGATGTCGCTGGTGGTGTGGAGTGCCTTGATCCCTATTTTACCGTTCTTTCTGGCATCGCTCGTCCTTGATGGCCCAGGTCTCATCGTACACAGCCTTATTGCTATTGATATGACGACTATTCTCTCACTGGTCTATCTGGCATTTGTGGCGACGATTGTGGGGTACGGCATATGGGGTACGTTGCTGGGACGCTATGAGACCTGGCGCGTGGCCCCGCTGTCTTTACTCGTGCCGGTGGTTGGGCTGGCGAGTGCGGCAGTGTTACTGGATGAAACGCTAAGTGGGCTGCAACTTATCGGCGCGCTGTTGATTATGGCGGGGCTGTACATCAACGTGTTTGGTTTTCGTTTGCGCAGGACTGCGCAGGCGAGGGGATAACAGTAGCCCCGCCGTGGCGGGGCATCATGACTTATAAACTGCGCATGTTGTAATAAGGCACACCCAGTTCGTCGGACTTGTCGCTGCCGGCACCCATATGATTAAAATCAAACGGGGACTGCTCCTGCGTAGGAGGCATAATTATTGCGTCGCGATTATTGGGTGTTATGGGCTGCGCGGTTTGTTCCGCCATGCTCTGACCCGAAACAACAAGCAGCAGGGCCAGCATTGCAGATGACAGAAGTTTCATGATTTCCTCGGTTACGTCTTTATCAGGCGATTAGCAGTTACATTGATTCAGCGGATGCAAATACCGGGATTCGCCGTGCATATTTGTCATACGGTACTTATGGGGTGGCACATCAAAATAGTTTTTGAAGGTCCGGGTCAGCGTTTGCTGAGACTCAAAGCCATAACGCTCCGCCAGGTAGAGGATCGGTTCGTTACTTTCTTTTAATTTTTGCGCTATTTCAGTCATTTTGCGGCTGCGGATGTATTGACCTAATGAATGGCCGGTTTCTTTTTTAAACATCCGTTGCAGGTGCCATTTGGAGTAACCTGAACGCTCTGACACCTTTTCCAGTGACAGCGGTGATTCAAGGTTATTCTCGATCCAGTCCAAAATGCTATGAATAGTGATTGTGTCAGTATTGCGTCTGGACATCGTCATACCTCTTTCTGTTTACGGCAGGATTTTCTTAAGCAAATGCTCAAGTGTTGCCACTTCGTCCGCCGTTAAGTTTTTTGTTAGTTCCTGGTGCAGGTCTTGCCCGACTAATTGATGGCACTGCTCACAAATTGTCGCGCCATGCTCGGTGAGTTTCACCAGCACGCCGCGTTTGTCATGTGGATTAGGAAGTCTTTCAATCCAGCCTTTACAGGCCAGTCTGTCGAGCATACGCGTCAGCGCACCAAGATCGACAGACAGCACTTTTTTCAATTCAACAGGGGTGATGCACACCGCGCAGCGGATGGAGCAAAGCACCTTAAACTGCGATGCCGTGATATCCAGCGGTGACAGGTAGTCGTTTAGCAAACGATCTTTTTTCTGATTAACCATATAGATCAAACGGCCCAGTGGGATGATTTCGTTGAACAGATCACTGGTGTTTTTCACAATGGTTGCCCTGGCAAGTAGTTAGTCACGGCTGATATTATTGCTTAGGCAAATATAAGTCAAATGAATGGGTCGGCAAATGCCACGTTTTGCTAAAACATCAGCACCTGGCTAACCGTACGTTCGTTTCAATATTTTGATTTCACAGGCTTATGCGTAGAGGAGAAAAATGAATCCTTACATCGCGAAAATGGCTTAAACGGGTGTTTTCACCGTATACTTGCCGTTGACGATTAACGCACAGGAAAGATGAATTATGATGGATTTGTTTAAGGCCATAGGTCTGGGACTGGTTGTCCTGTTACCGTTGGCGAACCCGTTAACCACCGTGGCGTTGTTCCTCGGCCTTGCCGGCAATATGAACAGCGCAGAGCGTAACCGTCAGTCATTAATGGCGTCTGTCTACGTGTTTTCCATCATGATGGTGGCGTACTATGCCGGGCAGGTGGTGATGAATACCTTCGGGATTTCGATTCCCGGATTGCGTATTGCGGGTGGGTTAATCGTTGCGTTTATCGGCTTTCGGATGCTGTTCCCGCAGCAGAAGGCGCACGACTCTCCGGAAGCGAGAAGTAAGTCAGAAGAACTTGTAGACGAACCGACGGCCAATATTGCCTTCGTGCCGCTGGCAATGCCCAGTACTGCCGGTCCGGGTACCATTGCGATGATCATCAGTTCGGCCTCGACCGTACGTCAAGGCTCTGAGTTTCCGGACTGGGTTATTATGGTCGCTCCACCGATCATTTTTGCGGTGATCGGGGTCATTCTGTGGGGCTGCCTGCGCAGTTCAGGCGGAATTATGCGTCTGGTCGGCAAAGGGGGCATTGAAGCGATTTCCCGTCTGATGGGCTTTTTGCTGGTGTGTATGGGCGTGCAGTTTATTATTAATGGCGTACTGGAAATTATCAAAACCTACGCATAAAACCTACGCATAAAACCTACGCTTAAAAAAAGGGTCCGGTATAGTCTACCGGACCCTTTTTTATGGCTAGTTAGGCTGTTCTTCCAGCGCGACCGGCCACTTGCGAAAGATAATCACGGACCATATCAGCGCAGCCAGTGCGGGTATCGCACCGATGTAACCGATTGTGGACATCGACCAGTGCAAACTGACCTGATTTCCCACCAGTGCGCCCGCGCCGATACCCAGATTAAAGATCCCGGAAAACAGCGCCATGGCGACGTCGGTGGCATCGGGTGCCAGCGCAAGCACTTTCACCTGCATCCCCAGACCTATCACCATAATGGCCACACCCCAGAAAATACTCAGTATGGCGAGGTGCATCTCGCTGTCAGCGGCTGGTAATAGCAGCACCAGGCACACCGTCAGTAACGCGATAGCCGCACTTATCAGCCCGGATGCATGCTGATTACCCAGCTTGCCAAAGATGAGGCTGCCGATAATGCCCGCCGCACCCAGAACCAGTAACAACACGGTCGCAAAATTGGCACTCAGTCCGGCAACGGTCTGAACAAAGGGTTCTATATAGCTGTAAGCCGTGTAGTGCGCGGTGACTACAATGACCGTCAGTAAATAAATGCTCATCAGCGCCGGGCGGCGAAACAGCAGCGGCAGGCTTTTTAGCGAGCCTGAATGCTCACTGGGTAGTTTTGGCAGCAGTTTAATCAGACAGAGCAAGGTGACTAATGCGGCGACGCCGATAGCGAAGAAGGTTGTGCGCCAGCCAAAATACTGGCCGACGATACGGCCAATAGGCAGACCCAGCACCATCGCCAGCGCGGTCCCGGTAGCAATCAGGCTCAACGCCTGCGCACGTTTGCCGGCGGGTGCCATGCGAATCGCTAATGACGCGGTAATCGACCAGAAAATGGCGTGTGCGAAGGCAATACCAATACGGCTAATGACCAGCACGGTAAAGTTCCATGCCAGGAAAGAGAGCACATGACTGGCGATAAACAGCGCGAAAAGGCAAATCAGAAGTTTGCGTCGCTCCACCTGACTGGTAAGCAGCATAAACGGCAGTGACATCAGGGCAACGACCCAGGCATAGATGGTCAGCATGATCCCGACCTGCGCTGTTTGCATATTAAAGCTTTGCGCGATGTCGGAGAGCAAACCGACGGGAACAAACTCCGTGGTATTGAAAATAAAAGCGGCAATAGCCAGCGTAACGACCCGTAGCCACGCGACCTTGCGGGAAACAGTGTGTGTTGTCATATCAAATAAATTGGATTAGCTGCGAAAAGGTGAGGTCACGATCTTAAAACGGTTACTGGTGAAAATACAATCATTTCGTGATTCAAATCACATTTTATGCCTGATACCTGGAAAGGAGGGCCGGGTGAGCTTGCGTCACCCGGCGTCAGCTAATCTGCATTCTGCGCCAGTTGGGGGTTCAACACCTCAATAAATGCTTCCAGCTGTCGCGTCATCGCTCCCCGACGCCAGACCAGCCATGTATTGAGCCAACGCCAGTTTTCACTCAACGGCCAGGCGTTAACTTGATGGTGTCCCGGCATACTTTCCAGCATCGATCGCGGAATCAGCGCAATTCCCGCCCCGGCAATCACGCAGGCGAGCATGCCGTGATACGACTCCATTTCATGGATGGTGCCCGGCATTGCGCGATCGGCGTGAAACCAGCTTTCAAAATGGCGGCGGTAAGAGCAGTTCGCGCGAAAGGCATAAATACTGCAGCCGTTAACGTCGCTGGCCCGCTGTATGGGGGCGTGTCCGTGAGGGGTAACGATCATCATCTCCTCAAGGTAGACCGGCATGCCTTCCAGTCCCGGGTGGGTGATCGGGCCATCGACAAAGGCGGCGCTCAGCGTCCCCTCCAGTACACCGTCCAGCATGGTGCCTGAAGGCCCTGTAGCCAACGCAAACTGGATTTTAGGGTAGCGTCGATTATATTCAGCCAGCGTCGCGGGAATGCGTACGGCAGCGGTGCTTTCCAGCGAACCGAGAGAGAACAGTCCCTGCGGCTCATCGCCAGCAACGACCATACGTGCTTCCTCTACCAGGGCAAGGATCCGCTGGCTATAGCGCAAAAAATTGTGCCCGGACGGGGAAAGTCGCAGGCGCTGGTTTTCACGAATAAACAGATCGACGCCAAGGTCGGCTTCAAGCTGGCGAATACGCGTGGTGAGATTGGACGGCACACGATGTACCTTCGCAGCGGCCTGCGTAATGCTGCCGGTTTCCGCCACCGCATTGAACATTTCCAGTTGCGTCAGATCCATTATTTTTCTCTATTCGTGAATGGTGTAGTTAATATTATTCATTTTTCAGAAAGAGTAAATACGCTCATGATATGACCATACCCTGCAAAAAGAGAGACAGCTATGACCATCACATCAGCAACACATGCGATTTCCGTCAATCCTGTGAACGGCGAAAGGTTAACGGCGATGCCGTGGGCTAGTCGGGATGAGATTGCCCATGCGCTTGATCTGGCCGCCAGTGGATTTAATGAATGGAAACACACCACCGTGGCGCATCGGGCGCAGATGCTGCGCAAGGTTGGGCACGCTCTGCGCCAGCGTGCGGAAGAGATGGCGCAGTGTATCTCTCGGGAAATGGGGAAACCGATAAAACAGGCTCGTGCAGAAGTGGCGAAATCCGCGGCGCTGTGTGACTGGTATGCAGAGCATGGACCTTTGATGCTTAATCCTGAACCAACACAGGTGGAGAATAACCAGGCGGTGATCGAATATCGTCCTCTGGGCACTATTCTGGCCGTTATGCCGTGGAACTTCCCGCTGTGGCAGGTCATGCGCGGTGCAGTGCCTATTTTACTGGCCGGGAATGGTTACCTGTTAAAGCACGCACCGAATGTAACCGGGTGTGCCGGTATTATTGCGCAGGCGTTTGCTGATGCCGGTATCCCGCAGGGGGTATATGGCTGGGTGAATGCCGATAACTCGGGCGTTAGCCAGATAATCAACGATCCGCGTATTGCCGCCGTTACGGTAACGGGAAGTGTGCGAGCCGGGGCGGCAATTGGTGCTCAGGCGGGGGCGGCGCTGAAGAAATGCGTGCTTGAACTGGGTGGATCCGATCCGTTCATTGTCCTTAACGATGCTGACCTCGATCTGGCCGTGAAGGCGGCAGTCGCCGGTCGTTATCAGAATACCGGGCAGGTTTGTGCGGCAGCGAAACGTTTTATTGTTGAGGAAGGGATTGCGGCAGAATTTACTCAGCGTTTTGTGGCGGCGGCCAGTGCGCTAAAAATGGGCGATCCTCTGAATGAGGAAAACGATCTCGGCCCAATGGCACGCGTTGATCTGCGTGATGAACTGCATCAGCAGGTTGAGGCTTCGCTGGCTCAAGGGGCGACGTTGTTACTCGGTGGCGAAAAAATTGCCGGAAAAGGTAACTACTATGCCATCACGGTTCTTGGCGACGTGACACCTGAGATGACCGCTTTCCGCCAGGAATTGTTCGGCCCGGTAGCAGCAATTACCGTTGCGAAGAACGCAGAGCATGCGTTAGTACTGGCGAATGAGAGTGATTTTGGCTTGTCGGCAACGATTTTCACCGCTGATGAGACGCTGGCGCAGAATATGGCTGCACGCCTGGAATGTGGCGGGGTATTTATCAATGGTTATAGTGCCAGTGATGCCCGCGTTGCGTTTGGCGGGGTGAAGAAAAGCGGTTTTGGTCGGGAGCTTTCGCACTTTGGCCTGCATGAGTTTTGTAACGTGCAGACCGTCTGGAAAAACCGTATCTAATCTTCAGGGTGTCTCCACACGGGACACCCGTCCACGCATATCATCTGCATCCTGACGCGGTGCATTCAGCTCTGTTATACTCGCAGGCCTTTCAGACCTGCGAGCAAGGAGCATGTTGTGGCCAGGGCCATGGACAATTCAATCTTAGAAACCATTGTGCAGCAGGTTCGCCCGCTGATTGGTCAGGGGAAGGTCGCTGACTACATCCCCGCATTAGCCTCCGTTGATGGTTCCAAACTGGGTATTGCCATTTGTACCGTTGATGGTCAGCACTATCAGGCGGGTGATGCGCAAGAACGTTTTTCAATTCAGTCGATCTCGAAGGTGCTCAGTCTGGTGGTGGCGATGCGTCATTATCAGGAAGATGAGATCTGGCAGCGAGTAGGCAAAGATCCGTCAGGACATCCGTTTAACTCTCTGGTACAGCTGGAAATGGAGCAAGGAATACCGCGCAACCCGTTTATTAATGCCGGGGCGCTGGTGGTTTGCGACATGCTGCAGGGGCGTCTGAGTGCGCCACGTCAACGCATGCTCGAAGTCGTACGGGCGCTAAGCGGTGTGCCGGATATCGCCTATGATGCGACAGTTGCCCGCTCTGAGTTTGAGCATTCGGCACGTAATGCGGCCATTGCCTGGCTGATGAAATCCTTTGGCAATTTTCAACATGATGTAGCCACCGTTCTGCAAAACTATTTCCACTACTGTGCGCTGAAACTGAGCTGCGTGGAGCTGGCGCGTACCTTTGTCTTTCTGGCTAATCAGGGGCATGCCTTTCATCTCAATGAACCGGTGGTCACGCCGATGCAGGCCCGACAAATTAATGCGCTGATGGCGACCAGTGGTATGTACCAGAACGCCGGTGAATTTGCGTGGCGAGTGGGGCTGCCGGCAAAATCCGGGGTGGGGGGTGGTATCGTGGCGATCGTGCCGCATGAAATGGCGATAGCGGTCTGGAGCCCGGAACTGGATCCGGCAGGGAATTCACTGGCAGGTATTGCGGTGCTGGAACAGTTAACCCAACAGATGGGGCGTTCGGTTTACTGATGAACTCGCTCGAACCGTTGTTTTCCCGACTGGCGAAATCGACCTTTCGTTCACGGTTTCGCCTTGGTGACAAAGAACGACGCTATTGTATGGAGAAAGGCGCGCCGGTGATTGAGCAACATGCCGCCGATTTTATTGCCAAACGCCTGGCGCCTGCATTCCCGGCCAACGACGGTAAGCAGACGCCGATGCGCGGGCATCCGGTATTTATTGCCCAGCATGCGACGGCAACCTGCTGTCGCGGCTGCCTGGCAAAATGGCATGATATTCCTCAAGGGCAGGCGCTAAGTGCAGAACAGCAACGTTACGTTGTCACGGTAATTTATCACTGGTTAGTGCGGCAAATGAACCAGCCATAGATAACATAATCCTATGATAAGACCCCTTGTGTTGCGAAAAAGTTAAACGCACTATCATGGGGACTATCTGAGGAGAAAAAAATGGCCACTGGTACCCCCTGCATCGTGCTGAGCGCACAACAGATTGTGTCGAGAATCGACGAGCTTTGTGACGTTCTTGAACAGTGCGTGAATGACGGTGCATCTGTAAGTTTTATACACCCCTTCAATCGCGATAAGTCACTGCCATTCTGGACGGGCGTTGCGCAAAGCGTTGCCCGTGGCGAGAGAATTGTGCTGGCGGCTGAAAACACGCAGGGTATCCTGGTGGGAACCGTCCAGCTTATTGTCGATCAACCTGAAAACCAACCGCATCGTGCCGACGTCGCCAAATTACTGGTGCATCCGTCTGCACGACGAACGGGTATCGCCCGGGAATTGATGAACGCGCTGGAAACGTGTGCGCGTCAACAGCATAAAACTACGCTGGTGCTCGACACGGCCACCGGTAGCGCTGCGGAGTTGTTCTACCACAATTGCGGCTGGCAAAAAGCGGGCATGATCCCCAACTACGCCCAAATGCCGGACGGAACGCTGACGGGCACCACACTTTTCTATAAATCATTGTAATTTGTTACCAGGGATTGATCAAAACAGGGTTTCAAGGTATTAAAGTTTGCTAACCTATTAGACCAATTCAATCAGGTTGTATGACTAATCAAAAAGGGAACCCATTGTGCAAACACTAAATCGTCGCGATTTTCCCGGTGCTCACTATCCTGAACGCATCATTCAGTTTGGTGAAGGAAACTTCCTGCGCGCCTTTGTTGACTGGCAAGTTGATTTACTGAATGAACATACCGATCTGAATTCTGGTGTGGTCATTGTTCGTCCTATCGAAAGTACATTTCCGCCATCACTGAGCACGCAGGATGGTCTCTATACCACCATCATTCGTGGTCTGAATGAAAAGGGCGAAGCCGTCAGCGACGCGCGTTTAATTCGCTCGGTTAACCGTGAAATCAGCGTCTATAGCGAATACGATGAGTTCCTGAAACTGGCGCATAACCCTGATATGCGTTTTGTTTTCTCCAATACAACGGAAGCCGGGATCAGTTATCACGCGGGCGACAAGTTCGACGATGCGCCTGCGGTAAGCTATCCGGCCAAGTTGACCCGCCTGCTGTTTGAGCGTTACAGCCATTTTGACGGCGCGCTGGATAAAGGCTGGATAATCATTCCTTGCGAACTGATTGATTACAACGGCGATGCGCTGCGTGAACTGGTGCTGCGTTATGCGCAGGAGTGGGCGTTGCCGGACGCGTTCGTGCAGTGGCTGGACAAGGCTAACGCATTTTGTTCTACGCTGGTGGACCGCATCGTTACCGGTTACCCGCGTGACGAAGTGGCCACGCTGGAAGCCGAGCTGGGTTATCACGATGCTTTCCTCGATACTGCAGAGCACTTCTACCTGTTTGTGATTCAGGGGCCGAAGTCATTAGCGACTGAACTGCGTCTGGACAAATATCCGCTGAATGTACTGATTGTTGATGATATTAAGCCGTACAAAGAGCGTAAAGTTGCCATCCTTAACGGTGCGCACACCGCGCTGGTACCGGTAGCCTACCAGGCAGGGCTAGACACGGTGGGTGAGGCGATGAATGACGCAGAGATTTGCGCTTTTGTCGAAAAAGCCATTTACGAAGAGATCATTCCGGTGCTCGATTTACCACGTGATGAGCTGGCATCATTCGCCAGCGCGGTGACCGGACGTTTCTGCAACCCGTACATCAAGCATCAGCTGTTGTCGATTGCCCTGAACGGAATGACTAAATTCCGCACGCGTATTTTGCCGCAGTTGCTGGCAGGGCAGCAGGCCAATGGTCAATTGCCGGCGCGTCTGACGTTTGCGCTGGCGGCGTTGATTGCTTTCTATCGCGGCGAGCGTAACGGTGAGTCTTATCCTGTTCAGGATGATGCCCACTGGATTGAGCGTTTCCAGCAGCTATGGAGTCAGCACCACGATCGTCAAATAAGCACGCAAGCGTTGGTCCACTCGGTACTGGCGGTCAACGAGCACTGGGAGCAGGATCTGACGCAGGTTCCCGGTCTGGTTGAAAAGGTTTCTGCCGATCTGGACGCCATTCTGTCCAACGGTATGCGCGAAGCCGTGAAGCCACTGTGCTAAAATAGTCACATAGTTACCCGGTTTAGGCCGGGTTTTTTATACTTAATTATTAGTTACAACATACAACGTGCTTCTTAAATTCAGTTACCTCTGAAACTATAGCGCCTCATTTGTTCAGACAGGTAAAAAGGCGGGATTTAGTGCGGTGAGGTGCTTGCAACATTGATCGCGATCACGTTTAATGGCGCGGCTTTCACATTTTCCGAAGATAACTATGATTGTTCGACCTCAACAACACTGGCTGCGTCTGATATTCGTCTGGCATGGTTCAGTGTTATCGAAGATTTTCTCGCGCCTGCTGCTGAATTTTCTGCTTTCCATTGCCGTTATCATCATGCTGCCATGGTATACGATGCTGGGTATCAAATTTACCCTGGCGCCATTCAGCATCCTGGGCGTCGCCATTGCTATCTTTTTAGGCTTTCGCAACAATGCCTGTTACTCGCGCTACGTTGAGGCTCGACACCTGTGGGGACAATTAATGATTGCCTCCCGTTCGTTACTGCGTGAGGTAAAAAACACATTACCGGACGACGTCGAGCTGGGGCAGTTTGTACGTCTGCAAATCGCCTTTGCCCACTGTTTACGCATGACCCTGCGTCGTAACCCGCAGGCGGAACCGTTAGCGAAATATCTCAGTGCCGCAGATTTGCAAACTGTCTTTGCCTGCCAATCACCAGCCAACCGTATTCTGCTGTTGATGGGGGAGTGGTTAGCCGTACGCAGACGTAATGGCGAGCTATCTGACATATTATTTCACAGTTTAAACAATAGATTAAATGATATGTCGGCGGTACTTGCAGGTTGTGAGCGGATTGCTAATACACCGGTGCCATTTGCCTATACCTTGATCCTGCATCGCACGGTCTATCTGTTTTGTATCATGCTGCCATTCGCATTGGTGGTCGATCTGCACTATATGACGCCGTTCATTTCCGTGCTGATTTCATATACGTTCATTTCTCTAGACACATTGGCAGAAGAGCTTGAAGACCCGTTCGGCACGGAAAATAACGACTTGCCGCTGGATGCGATTTGTAATGCGATTGAAATTGATTTGCTGCAAATGAACGATGAAACGAATGTACCTGCTAAACATATGCCCGATAAGCACTATCAACTGACATAACCGAATCAATTTTCGCCATGTCCTTTTTGCCACCATACCGGCATCATATCGGAAAAAGAGTGAAACTGTGGCGCCAGATTCTCATCATCGGGATCGTCAAATCCCCCGGCTAACAGGGCAATAATCGGGGCGTCATCGATGGCGCCCACGGAACTACCACACTGTGGGCAAAAGGCTCGGCTGGATATTTCTGATGATCGCCAGGTAGCAGGTTGACCCGCAATGCCCGTCCATTCTACGTTTTCAGCGTTAAATTCAATCCACACTACGGTGGGCGCACCCGTATGTCTGCGGCAAATATCACAGGAGCAGGAATGTGAGTTGTTGGGATTCGTTGCGGTAAAGCGTACCGAACCACACAGGCAACCGCCAGAATAGATTTTAGACACGACGACTCTCTTCAGCGAAACGTTATCTGACACTAGCAGATGACAAGCCTCGCCACTAGAAGCACATCTTAAAAAAGCGATGGCACGCATATGCGATACCCGGTGTAAAGATAAAACAGACCATTAAATGAACGACAACCTGTGATTGTCAATACGAAGGCTTATTTATCTCCGCGGAGCGTAAGGCCATTCACAGAATAGATCATTGTCTCGATAAAACCGTTGAAAGTGTAATCATGGCGTTCGTATAAAAAATCCATGTCGTCAGGGGGATTAACCTGCTGACGCTTTAAAAGGATGTACGCACGATAATCAGGAGGATTATCTATGAAAAACTTTCAGCTAATGCCTGCAAAATGCCCCGGCCGATTAGCGATTATTCCCGGACTGCTGTTAGCGTCAACAGGTCTGCTGGTACCTGTAGACGCCATCGCAGAAGAACGGCTATGTGAACGTGAATCAGCCGCGTTATGCACGGAAAATAAAAGTAAAACTACACTGCAAGCCAGCCGCATATTATTGGCGGCCCAACCGTATACACCCGCCAATGCCACCAGTGATGCGATCATTAATAATAACGCCAGTGTTCTGTTATCAAATACTGAAAATACTGACGACGTCTGGAATACTTTTCGTGGCCTGATTGTTGGTAAAGATTCTGCAGGTGCGTTGGTCATTGATGGGCGCCAAATTTCTTCGCTTACAGGCTCAATTGGTCGGGGAAGTGCCGGCATTGTGACCCTGACCAATGGGGCAATCTGGATACTGAGAGGGGGAGATCTCGTTTTAGGGACTAACAGCGGCAGTGGCCGCTTATTGGTGGAGCTTGGCAGCCAAATAAGCGGAATTAATGAACTCCGCATCGGCGAATTTTATGCCGGCGCCTACGGCAGCGTCATGATTGACGGAACGGGATCTACTGTTAAAACGAACTGGGTCGTGGTGGGCGATCAGGACACTGGTAAGCTCGATATTCTTAATGGTGGGCAACTGGTCGCAACCGAACACATGAATATCGGCTATGTTGGTAAAACAGATCGCAATAACTTGTTTGGTAACGGTGCCGTCAGGGTTGATGGTGAGGATTCGTTACTGGATATCGCTAAGCCGATTTTGTTAGGGGGATACGGAACCGGCAACAATGATGCACGCGGCGTGCTAACCGTGAGTAATGGTGGCACGGTAAAATCTGGGAAATATTTATGGTTAGGCGTCGGTAAGGGAAGTACAGGCATTGTCAACGTAGGGTCTGAAGAGGGGGACGTCGCGCAGCGCGCTGGCGTCATTAACGTTCCGTGGATCTATCTTGGCGATACTGCCGACAATACCAGCACCGTTCAACTGAATTTTAATCATAACAGTGACGATTTTTCACTCGCAGCAGATATAACCGGACGTGGTCAGGTCAATCATAATGGTCCGGGAACGACATTATTATCGGGAAATAATGCCTACACGGGCACCACGTCGCTACGCAACGGTACGCTGCGGGCTGGCAGCACGGATGCCTTTAGCCGCAACTCAGATTTCACTGTGAATGAGACGGCGACTGTCGATCTGAATGGTTTTAGTCAGACTATCCGCTCGCTGTCGCTCGACGGTATGCTCAGTTTTGGCCAGCCGGGAACGGACGAGGCACTAAAACGTTCCAATAGTATCCTGACCGTTAGCGGTAATTACAGCAGCAACAACGGTCTTCTTATCCTCAATA
This sequence comes from Citrobacter freundii, assembly GCF_029717145.1. Lineage (NCBI taxonomy): Bacteria > Pseudomonadati > Pseudomonadota > Gammaproteobacteria > Enterobacterales > Enterobacteriaceae > Citrobacter > Citrobacter freundii. The sequence goes on from NZ_CP099222.1 coordinate 2,302,279, forward strand.
CAACAGAAGATGCCGTGCAACACAAAGCGGTGGTGAACCAACTTCATGTGATGGGGAATACATCAGGGACCACCCGTGTCGCTTTGCAGGCACTGGGCAGCCAGACAGTCAGTAATCTCAATGGTGCACGGGTAGTGCGGGTGGACGGCGAGTCAGGTGGTGAGTTTGTTGCAGTTGGCCGTTTGACCGCGGGCGCCTATGATTACGCACTACTGCGGGGAAATAATACGGATGACTCCGCACTCATTCCTGATTCGAATCATTGGTATTTGACCAATACGTGGACTCCTTCTGAAGAACCGATACGCGATCCAGAAGAACCAATACGTGACCCAGAAGAACCGGCTATTGATCCCGACACACCGGTGTTACCTGTCCAACAAGAAGAACCCGCATCTCACGATTCGGTTTTACGCCCTGAATTAGGCGCCTACCTTGCGAATAAATCGGCGGGAAATACGCTGTTTACGACACGTTTGCACGATCGCCTGGGCGAAAGTCACTATATTGACCCCATAACGGGTGAGTCAGACGTGACCAGCATGTGGTTACGCAACGTCGGTGGGCATACCCGGTTTCGTGATAGTAGCGGGCAGCTGAAGACGCAAAGTAACCGTTATGTTCTGCAAATAGGTGGTGATGTCGCACAATGGAGTTCAGACGAGGTTGAGCGCTGGCATCTGGGCGTCATGTTCGGCTACGCAAACAGCCAAAGTAATACGCGGTCAGACGTCAGCCATTACCGCGCTGACGGTTCGATATCAGGTTACAGCGCCGGATTGTACGCAACCTGGTATGCCAACAATGTGGAGAAAAGCGGGGGATATCTTGACAGCTGGATGCTTTATAACTGGTTTGATAACACCGTTCGCGGTGAACAACTGGCGACAGAGAAATATCGTTCACGGGGGGTGACCGCCTCGCTTGAAGCAGGATATGCCTTTAAGTTGAAGGAGACGGCACGCCTGAGTTACTGGCTACAACCCCAGGTTCAGTTGACCTGGATGGACGTATCGTCTGACGATCATCAGGAGGCAAACGGCACCGTGATCCGAGATAAAGGCAAAGGGAATCTGCAAAGCCGGTTGGGGGTTAAAGCGTATTTGCGAGGCTATAACCAACGCGATGAAGGAAAAGAACGGCTTTTTCAGCCATTTATTGAAACTAACTGGCTACATAATTCCCGAAATTATTCGATATCAATGAATGAAATACAGGGTGACGTTGATGGCGCAAAAAATATCGCTGAACTCAGAGCAGGTGTTGAAGCGAAAGTAAATACGCGTCTGCACCTTTGGGGAAACGTAGGTCAACAAATTGGCGACAGTGGTTACAGTGATTCTCAGGCAATGTTCGGTGTGAAGGTGTTATTCTGACAACACCCCGCATCCTAAATCAGGATGCGGGGTGTTTATTTCGCCACTACCATTCGCACGCGGAAAACGTATTAACCAAAAGTGTTAATTCACAAATCGCATAATAATCTTACGGTGTGAAAATATACCGACAGGCGTGTTACAAGGTTATTTCATCTAACTAAAAGACAGTGGTTAAGATCAATTGATTCCTGCGTACTATCATGTAAAAAAGTAATGGCTCGTCGAATCGCTAATATCTCTTTATTGATCATCTTAAAATCAACACTGCATTAACCCATGAGATATATTTCATTCCCGCTTTTTACAATAAAGCATTTGACGTTGCTTATCCTCTCTTTATGAATAGTGAATAAACAGGTTAATTTTATGATAAATCAGTCAAATAGGGCAGGTGAACAGTCCCAACAAAAACACCATGGTCATTTTCATATTCCAGACGAGATCCGCCATCTTGGTGATATGTCGCTTTACAGGGCGGTAGCCTGGTGGGGTTTTCTGCGTAAAACTGAGTTTACTCGGGATGATGTTAGCCAGGCGTTTCAGATAGATTTGAGACGTTCCAGTGGCATACTTAGCTATATTTGTCATCGACATGGGTATGATGATATCACATTTGAAATGCGTAAAATCCCAGTACAGGGCGGTTGTTGTCAACTTGCCGTACGAATTCTCAAGGTAGCAACGTCCCCGACATCGGTAAGAAAACCAGAAAAAAGCAGCAATACCAGAAAGGACGTGAAAACAAACAATCAACTGGACCAGCTTATGGCCCGTTGGATGTTATCAAGGCCGACTGGTAATAATGCAACACAATTGGAAGCATGGAAAGCGGGGTGCCCAATTTATGATAATATCAAATTCATCGAAGAGTAATTGTTGAATAGTCACTTTTCGAAATAAAATAATACCAACTAAATACTATTTCTATTTGCCTACATTAGCCTCTGCAATGAAAGGCCAATGCAAGTATAAGGGGATTAAAAATCGCGTCTGGCAACAATAAACAAGCGTCGGAATGCCAGCAGGATTTTGCCATTTTCCTGCAGCGGATATTGCTCCTGTAGAAGTTCATGGTATCGAGCCAGATACTTTCGTTGCTCACTTTCGCTCAGATCTTGCAACCAAGGACGTAAGCCTATCGCACTGACCCAGTCGATAATCGACTGATGTGAATCCATAATGTGGTAATAGGTCGTGCGCCAAATATCAACGTCACATCCCGCTTCAGTCAAAATATCATAATAAGCATGCACGCCGGGAAGAGGCGATCGACCGCGATCGGGATAATCCTGCTCATAGGCGACTTCACGCATTAAAATATGTGTTGGTTCCAGCCAGTTATCCGGCATTTGCACAGCAAGTACGCCGTTACGGTGTAACTGCGAGACAAGATATGGGAATAATTCGTAGTGATCGGGTACCCACTGTAATGAAGCATTCGCATAAAGCAGATCAAGAGGTTGCTCCGCCCGGAACTCGCTGATATCTGTTTCAACAAAATGACAGTTCGGTAAGGTTGCACGCGCCTCGTTGAGCATATTTGGCGAAGAGTCCACGCCTGTTATGTTGGCCGAAGGCCATCGTTGATACAGTAATGACGTGCTATTTCCCGGACCGCACCCCAGATCGGCGACTGAACGAACATTTTCTAACGCTACTCTGCTCAATAATTCTGCTGCGGGTCTTGAGCGTTCGCTGCCATATTGCAGATAAAGTGCAGGGTTCCAGTCGGCCATGTAGCTATCTCCTGTGTAAGATGAGATCGTATTCAATCTTCACGTTAAGCGTACGACATTATGGCTGTATTTGCTGAAGCGGGAAGGGCGCAGTAAAGTGTCTAGCACGTAGAATAACGCTGAGTGATGATGTAAACATAATGGTAAGGAATGCAATATGATTGAAACATCAAGGCTCATTTTAAGGCAGTGGGGAAAAACAGATATGGCAGCATTTGCCGATCTGAATGCAGACCCGGATGTGATGCGCTTCTTTCCGGCTCCGTTGACGAGACAGGAGAGCGACAGTCTGGCAGAGAGATTCAGGGACGGAATAGAACAACGCGGCTGGGGTTTTTGGGCCGTTGAATCCAAAGAAACGCATGAATTTGTTGGCTGTGTCGGTCTGCACCCGCAGCCTGATAAATTTCCATTTTCTCCCTGTACCGAAATTGGCTGGCGTCTCAGCAAAACGTACTGGCATCAAGGGTTAGCCATGGAGGCCGCTGAAGCCTGTCTGCAATATGCTTTTACGGTTCTGATGCTGGATGAAGTCGTATCGTTTACATCGGTACTCAACAAACCTTCAGAACACTTAATGAAACGGCTTGGTATGAAAAAAGTGGAAGAGTTTCCGCATCCAGCGTTGCCGGCAAATCATCGGCTGTCCCTGCATGTTCTGTATCGAATCCAAAAGATTTCTGTATTGGTTAATTCTGAAGGCCAAGGATGAAAATGAGAGACAGTATTCGAGCAAAGATAGTGAAGGTATGTGAAGCCAAGATTGCAGCTAAAGGATCCGATGTGGGAGTCTCATTTTATGCTTTTTTTGCCAACAAGAATGATGACCCTGAATTGCTCATGGAAGTAGCCCAATGGTGGATTATGGAAATGAAACTGGATCACTTTGAGAAAGCCCGAAAAGTTATAGCGCTTGTATTGTAGAGCGTACTTGAGGTCATGGTTTTGTCTGTGAATCGTACAATGACAGACATCATAACTATGTGAGGGCCGCACTGGAGAAATAGCGTTCAGAGTCTATCAACAACCAGACCAAGGATGACCATAAAGCGCTGGATTTTGTCTGATTCCACATTGGTGCGCATAATGTATATTATGTTAAATGCAAAAGAACATGTAAAAAAGACGTGTTAATGCAGTCTGAATCGTGCCTGTCCGTTTGATCCCTTCCCTGTCGTGACGCTGCGTGAATTCTGCAGATTTTCACCAGTAATCCTGCACACGATTTCACGCAGCACACCACGCAGACATAAAAAAACCGGCCATTGTGGCCGGTTCGTCGTGACGGTTTCTGACTTAATGGATTTTTGCCCGGGCCGCTGCTTTCTCTGACTGGCGTTCCGCAGCTCTGACAACAGCCATAAACGCTTTGACACCCGGATCCACATCCGGCGACAACATGCGCATAATTGATTTTGAATTCCTGCCGACCTCGTCAGAAATCGCTGGATAACCGCACGTGACCTTAATCAGCGTGCGTAGCATTCCTTTTGCGACTTCGATTTCACCGGCCAGGATTAACTCGTGGATCTCCTGGATAATCTGAACACGTGACCCGATGTCCTCTTTAAGCAGGTTTTCCCACATTTTTTCGATGTCATGCGCGGCCATGTTTTTTACTCCTCAGATAATCAGCCCGATATTTTTCGGCGGCGTCCAGGTCGTTATTTTGCCGGTCCTTGAAACCGGCACACAGTAAAATGACAATCTCGTCGCCGTCCTGCATCAGATACACCCGAATGGCAATGCAGGCAAATTATTTATCGTCTGAAATCGTTTTGCATTCACACTTGCCACCTACACTGGCAGCGGTCAGACATAATTCACCGGTTATCGGTTCGTATTTTAGCGTTGCACCTGGCATGACCTGCGCGTGTGTAACCGTGCCGCCGCCTGACCTGTTTGTTTTTGTATACGACGCCGCCGAGAACCCAAAAAGTTACAATGTAACTTTCCCAGGATATATTTACTGAACATCAGTGATCCTGCCAGCGGCGACAGAATCCCACACCCGACGCCCTGACAACCCCCGTCTGATAAACGCTTGTGACGATGCCCTCGAAACTGATTTCAGGCTGATTCGTTACGATACCGTCAGCAATTTTATAACCTGTCTCCAGTGCCGCTTCCGCCACGTCGCGCGACAGCTCGTAACCCTCGCTCGTCTTGGCATCAAAGGTGATGGCAAGCCCGGATTCGGTGACAATATTGCAGTGTTACTTTGTGGGGGTTTAACCCGCCGTTGCTGATTGCCGTCATATTTAATTAACGAATCAATTTAAATGTGTTTATATCCTAGACATGATGCTTTAAAAAACATTTGCTATAGGTGGTGTGCGTAGGTGTATGATGACCGCACTTTTAATATTTCAAAGGGATTGATTGTGGCTTTTAAAGAGTTTGCAACGTTTGGTACTTTAATAACACCAAAAATACTCTCGCCGTTTGCTGGGTATTAACTATTATTTATATCATCGCTGCTGTTATATTTGCATTTAACGGTAATTTTAACGCCAGTGGTTTAAGTATTCTTGTTTTAGTTATTACTCGCATTTCATTTGAACTGATAATGATTTCGTTTAAAAATAACGAATTTCTGTTCCGCATTTGTAATGCACTAGAAAAAGACAAGTAATAAACATCAGCCCCGCATTGACGCGAGGCTTTTTTAGTCTGACACAGCGCCCGCTGTTTCTGCCAGATTAAAAGGTAGCTGCCGAACATAGAAGAAAATATACTCCCGCTGTTCCCGTCCATCTATGATTTGAAATCACTTATCACTTCACACACAAGCCACACTGCCGCCCCACCCCACATCCACCACTCTTATGAATTCCATTCATAGCGTCTATTTAAGCAGCGTAATTATCTTTAACCGCAACTTCGTTAATCTGGGTCTATCGCGTGAACACGCAAGCGGAAAGTGGCTACAGCTGATGGACACACCCCAGCCTGCAAGGCTGGGGCTTCATTAGAGGCTAACTAAATATTCTTATCGAAGAAGACGTCTAACTTTTGCATTGCCTGGTCAACGTATTTGGGCACCCAATACGTCTCGATATGGGTAGCGCCATCGATCAGGAAGAGTTCTTTGTCCTTCGTACCGGTGGCTTTCGCGAACGCATCTTCAGTCATATAGAGCGTATCCGCTTTTGTACCGGCAATCATCAGCAGCGGTTTATTAATGAGATTGATATGGTCCGTGACGTCAAAGCTCATCAAATCCAGAAGACTACTGGTGGTGTATTTAAACGTGGAGTTTGGGTGGGCGTGGGTTTTCCAGTAGTACTCGTAGGTAATGACTCCAACTTATTGATAGTGTTTTATGTTCAGATAATGCCCGATGACTTTGTCATGCAGCTCCACCGATTTTGAGAACGACAGCGACTTCCGTCCCAGCCGTGCCAGGTGCTGCCTCAGATTCAGGTTATGCCGCTCAATTCGCTGCGTATATCGCTTGCTGATTACGTGCAGCTTTCCCTTCAGGCGGGATTCATACAGCGGCCAGCCATCCGTCATCCATATCACCACGTCAAAGGGTGACAGCAGGCTCATAAGACGCCCCAGCGTCGCCATAGTGCGTTCACCGAAGACGTGCGCCACAACCGTCTTCCGGAGCCTGTCATACGCGTAAAACAGCCAGCGCTGGCGCGATTTAGCCCCGACATAGCCCCACTGTTCGTCCATTTCCGCGCAGACGATGACGTCACTGCCCGGCTGTATGCGCGAGGTTACCGACTGCGGCCTGAGTTTTTTAAGTGACGTAAAATCGTGTTGAGGCCAACGCCCATAATGCGGGCGGTTGCCCGGCATCCAACGCCATTCATGGCCATATCAATGATTTTCTGGTGCGTACCGGGTTGAGAAGCGGTGTAAGTGAACTGCAGTTGCCATGTTTTACGGCAGTGAGAGCAGAGATAGCGCTGATGTCCGGCGGTGCTTTTGCCGTTACGCACCACCCCGTCAGTAGCTGAACAGGAGGGACAGCTGATAGAAACAGAAGCCACAGGAGCACCTCAAAAACACCATCATACACTAAATCAGTAAGTTGGCAGCATCACCGTTGATGGATATAACGTACCACCACAATAGAATATTCAAGCCCTGCTGATAACTGATATTTAATTTATTTTTGGATTTACTCAAAACCTCTCAGGTAATCTGCTGATTGATGTCAGATACCCCCCACGTTCGAAATCAATATAACCACCTTTTTTTAACGCGGAGACAACATTCAAAATGCTGCTACGCGATAAGTGCGTACGCTCTTGGATATAATCTAAAATAGCGACTCGCTGGCGTGTCTCCTCGGGTAAAAGCATCATCTCCTCCAGATGATTGCGTATTACTGAATAGGTACGCTGCTGTACCACTAAATCATCACGATAGAAGAGATAACCGGTATGGTAGGAAACTATGGAGGCAACGTCTTCCCATAAACCATTTTTATGAAACAGCTCTCGCGCTTTATGCGCATCGACGCGTAGTATTGTTGACTCTGTTTCTGCACGTAATAAATGACCGTGAATTGGTTGGAGCATCTCCGCGAGACCGAACAGATGAGGTTCATAGACCGTGACGATCAGTAGGCCATCCGACGAACGCAAAATAGAAAGCTCTCCTTGCAGAAAAAGATACAACTGAGGCTGATTTTTGTGCATCCAAAGGATACGCCGACGTGGCACAACCTTGAGTTTTTCTGCTATGGGTTCAAGCGCTTGCGTCAAGCGTTGGATGCTTTGTTCAGGACGTACCGGTGGTAAAATTTGCATGATAAAACCCGTACTCTTTCAATTGAGCTAACGATGTAAACCAAGATAACTTCAATGAAGATAGACCATATTCCAGCCATAGGGTTCCTATTAATAAAAGAACAATTTTATTTTTATTAGGATATGTCATATGGAAAAGGCCACCAGCCGGTAGCGACAGACGATTAATTATGCCGCTGTACGCTCCCTGTATGACACGGGAACAGATGTTGTGAATTCAATAGTCCACAACCGTTACTATTAGCATCACTCTAAAGCCGGGTTTATTAAAATGATGCGCTAAAATTGATAGCTGTAATTAACGCTGGCAAACCAAAGCCACGGTTTTTTATATTCGCCCGCAAAAGCATCTGATTTAACCTGAGAAGACTGCATATGCAAGTACTCCACGGCAAACCCAATATTACTGGCAGGTGTAATCTGGTATTGTGCCCCGGTGCCAAATCGCCATTCGTCGCCGGTAGGTAACGACAGAGCAACATCACTTTGTGTTTTGTACGGCGAACTGTCAAACGCAACTCCCGCATTAATTCGCCACTGCTCATCAGGGCGATACTGTACGCCTAACGCGGTATGCCATGTATCTCTCATACGATTGGCGTGTTCGTTCGATTGACCATTAACGGTTATTTGTGGGCTACCAAACTGACTCCAGTCCTGCCAGCCAAGATCGCCCATCACCGACCACTGCGTGTTGATATCGTGAACCAGACTCAACATCACCTGCTGTGGTGCACGAACTTGTGCGGAGATCGGCAGGTCATACTCAACATTTGGCAGGTTTGGGAAACGCGCTTTTCCATCGATATTGAAATGATAATCGGTCTTACTGGTCCAGGTAATACCTGCTCGGGTGCGATCGGTTAAATCCATTAGCAAGCCAAGACGGTAATTCGTCGCCCAGTCATGATCGTTTTGTTTCTCATCATTACCCCCGACATTTCGGGTTAGCGACAGAAAACCATAGTTTAGCCCCACAGCCGCACCCACTGAGACTTTATCATTCAACTTCCAGGCCATCCCAGGGCTGAGGGTCATTGCTACCATCGTACTTTTTTTAATTAGCCGATCCCCTGCCCAGTTGCCAAAATCGATACCCAGTCCATAGTTGCCATATAATCCAATCCCCGCCGAAACGGAATCACTGAGTTGCTGTGTATAAAACAGACTGGCATTAGGAAAAATTGTCATGACGTTGCCGGGGCTTTGTCGATCCGCCGATTCGTTATTCAACGAATAGGGAATATCTCCCCCCATTGCCTGCAATCCTGTGGTAACCATGTGGTCAGGTAAGCGAGTCATGCCTGCGGGGTTAGTGAATAGCGTTGACGCATCCTGGGCCCGGGCAGCCTGCCCGGCTCCCGCTAGCGCGGTATCCTCCGTACCTATTTCGTAAAAATAGAGCGCACTTGCATGACTGAGCGTTGAAAATAGCATCCCGGAGATGAGAATGATTTTTTTCTTCATTTGGTTACCTGCATTGATGGATAATCTTTTTGTGTAAGGAGTATGGCCAACAACGTGCCCGTCTCTCTAAAAACTATAGAGTTACCCCTCTGTTTCGCAAAGATTGTCTTATTGTTTTCGGTAACATCATAATCAGGGGACTGGCGTGGTGTCGTGACAAAATCGATCCAATATTAAATTTTCAAATTCAGTACTACGACTTCACTATTACAAAACACATTTAAATCATCTGTTTTACGTAGAGTATTAAGAATAAGACTACATTGACGATCGTCACAGGGTTTGCATACCCTCAGTGGCTTAGTTTGTTAAATAATGACCAAAATGCTTAAAGAATCATAGGTCCTCATGCCTTACCACTCCTCAATACATATTGGTCTCTGAAGCATTATTTAATGGTGGGCACCAGCACCGCGCGGTGATAATTAACTCAAGTGTAAAGAAATGAAAATTTAATATTTTCATTATAAAGTATGAGTGAAGTCGCCACAGGAAAATCCATAGTTATGATCATAACAAAAATGTCATGTGAGATAAAAACGCCACTTTTAACACTTGCGAAGACGTCGTCTTCGCAAAACTGTGTGCCCTGAGTATGTGATTAGATTCAATGGGTTAAAAATACTTCCATTTTTTCAAATCTAATCAATAAGTGAGGTGAATATATTAGCACGCAAACCAGGAGAATAACTTTAATAATGACGCCAGTATTTTAACTATTTGAAGAATGGAATCTGTACACGTAATAGCACACGAGAATCAAATAAGACTCATTCTCATATCTGTTTTAGTTAGTAACAGAGATGACAGATGATAGCTAATCCAAAGTAAAGATAGGGGTAATTATTTATGGCCTCACAATATGACTTTACTGTCACACTCCACGATCTCGCTTTTATTCTTAAGCAGATCAAAATATCTGAAGCAGCAACTAATCCGGATGGTTCGATCAATGGCGATGCCCTTCGAGAGTCAGTATCCAGCCCGCTATTACCCTATGGACTGCGCACGGTAGACGGTTCGTGGAATAGCCTTTTGCCCGGCCAAGAGTTATACGGCTCTGCCGACCAGACAATGCCGAGGTTAACCGCATTGAATTGGCAGGATGCCGATGAGGGGTCCAGCTACTTCCAACTTGGCGGTACGGTTACTGATGCAGACCCCAGAATCATCAGTAACTTGATTTCGGACCAAACAGCCTCTAACCCTGCCGCTCAGGAGGTGTTTGACGCATTAAAGGGTGTGCCTGGTGGTGGGACCATCACCGGGGAAGGCAATACCTTAACCATCCCTAACCAGTCTCCGGATGTGGGACTCTCCCCTGCTTTTAACGGCTGGATGACGTTCTTTGGTCAGTTTTTTGATCACGGCCTGGATCTGATCCCCAAAGGTGGCAACGGGATTGTTTTCATTCCCTTGCAACCCGATGACCCGTTGTACGAGGAAGGTTCACCAACTAACTTTATGATCCTAACCCGGGCCACGGTTGATAAAGACCGTGAAACGGTCAACACGACGACGCCATTTATTGATCAAAACCAAACCTACACCTCTCACCCTTCGCATCAGATTTTCATCCGTGAATACGTATTAATTGACGGTAAACCTGAGCCTACCGGTAATTTGTTGGGCGGTGCTAACGGTGGTCTGGCGACCTGGGCTGACGTCAAACAGCAGGCTGAGACCTTACTCGGTATTACACTTACCGACCAGGATGTCTTTAGTGTTCCACTGCTGGCGACCGACCGTTACGGTAATTTGATTTTAAGTGACAGCGGTAAAGTACAAATTGTCACTAAAGGTGGCCTGGTTGAGGCTAACGGTGGCGTATTACCCGCAGATACATTCCGGACGGGGCACGCGTTCCTCGATGATATTGCCCACACGGCTGCACCAAAAGCGGGTCTGGTCGCAGATGATGATGATGTCATTGGCGGCGAACAAGCTCCCGGAACGTATGATGATGAGCTTCTCGATCGCCACTTTATCACCGGCGACGGGCGTGGTAATGAAAACATTGGCCTGACTGCCGTCCATGCGGTGTTCCACAGCGAACATAACCGCCTGGTGGAACAATATAAAACCACCCTGCTGGAAACCGGCGATGTTGGCCTCATCAATCAGTGGTTGATGCCGAACCATCAAATAGAAGAGTTGCCCGCAGATACCAGCACCCTGGTCTGGAATGGTGAGTACTTATTCCAGGCAGGACGTTTCTCTACGGAAATGCAGTACCAGCACCTGGTGTTCGAGGAATTTGCCCGTACAGTGCAGCCTGCCGTCGACCCGTTTGTCTTCTCTAACACGGCGGATATTAACCCGCTGATCTTTGCCGAGTTTGCACATGTGGTGTATCGCTTTGGCCACTCGATGCTAACAGAAACCGTGGCGCGTACCGATATCGACAACGAAAACGGCGATCTCGATTTAATTACTGCGTTCCTTAACCCGGTGGCATTTAATCAAATCAACGGTGTGGGTGTTTCTGATGATGCGGCCATCGGCGCAATTGTTCGCGGCATGACGCGTCAGGTGGGCAACGAGATTGATGAGTTTATTACCGATGCCTTGCGCAATAACCTCATCGGGTTACCGCTGGACTTAGGTGCACTCAACATTGCGCGCGGTCGTGATACCGCAATGCCGACGCTGAACCAAGCTCGCGAGCAGTTCTTTGAACTCAGCGGTGACTCGCAGTTGCGCCCCTATACCAGTTGGGCCGATTTCACCACTTACCTGAAAAACCCGGCGTCCATTATTAACTTTATGGCCGCCTACGGTCAGCATGAGCTGATCCTTAACGCCACCACGCTTGAAGGTAAACGCGCAGCGGTTAACTTCCTGTTGTTTGGCGATAAAAACAATGCCCCACCAGCAGATGCGCTCGATTTCTTCAACAGCACCAACTCATGGGCTACCAAAGAAACCGGCCTGAATATGGTCGATTTCTGGATCGGCGGCCTGGCCGAGCGCAAAAACGAATTTGGCGGCATGCTGGGTTCGACCTTCAACTTTGTGTTTGAAACGCAGATGGAAATGCTGCAGGACGGCGACCGGTTCTACTACCTGAGCCGTGTTCAGGGGCTGAACCTGCTCAATGAACTGGAGGCAAACTCGTTCTCCGCACTGGTGATGCGTAACAGCGACCTTGGCGAAGCGAATTCCTCTCACCTGCCCGCTAACCTGTTCCAGACGCCGGATCACATCTTCGAAGTCAACACCGTGTTGCAAATGGAAAGTGATCCAACATGGGGGAATCCGCTGAAAGACCTGCTGACACCTTTGCTGGTGCGACGGGCTCCGGGGAATGATGTTGATGGTGATACCCATGCCGACGGCGGCTACCTGAAATACATCGGCGACGGACATGTGGTACTCGGCGGCACTGCCGGAAACGACACGTTAATTGGTGGTAAAGGTATCGATAGCCTGTGGGGTGACGGCGGTGATGACCGTCTGGACGGTGGCGACGAAGCCGATGTGGTCCACGGTGGTGACGGCAATGACATTATTACCGACACCGGAACACCGGTTGGCGATGCTGATTTCCTGCACGGCGATGCCGGGCATGATGTCATCTTCTCCGGTAACGGTAACGACCTGGTCTTTGGCGGCAGCGGTAGCGACTTCGTGGTGGTTGGCGAAGATGCACAGGAGGTCTTCGGCGGTCTGGATAACGACTTTGCGCTGGGCGGATCCGGGGCTGATACCCTGATGGGTAACGAAGGTGACGACTGGCTGGAAGGCGGCGACGGCTTCGACACGCTTGCCGGTGATAACTCTGAGCTGTTCTTCAACAGTACCATTATTGGTCATGATGTGCTGAACGGTCAGGGCAACGATACCGACTACGATGGTGAAGCTGGCGACGATATTATGGTTCAGGGTGCGGGTATTCAACGCAACAATGGCATGGCCGGTTTCGACTGGGCAATCCATAAAGGCGACCCGAACGGTGCGAACTCCGATCTCGGGATCCCGATTTTCGTTAATCAGCAGGAATTCATTCTGCGTGACCGCTTTGACCTGGTCGAAGGGCTTTCAGGATGGAAGCACAACGACATTTTGACCGGCACGGAACAGCCGATCGGCACTGCGCCGGTTCAGGGCACCCCGCTCTCCAATAACCTGACGCAGGAAGGTGCGGACAGGATCAACGGCCTACAGTCCATTCTCGGCGTCGAGCGTTCCTCTAACCCGAATGCGGTGTTGCTGAATCCGGATGACGGCAGCGACATCATCCTCGGCGGTGGCGGCAGCGACCGTATTATGGGTAAAGCGGGTAACGACATCATTGATGGCGATGCCTGGCTGAACGTGCGTATTGCCGTCACCGGCATGGCAGGACTCACCAGTGCAGAAAGCATGGCTGAGCTGAAGTCGTACATGCTGGCCGGCACCCTGAAACCGAACCAGTTGTCGATCGTGCGTGAGATCTTGCGTGAAGGTAACGGCACCGAAACTGACGTTGCGGTGTATCGCGATATCAGCACGAACTATGCCTTTACCCGTATGGCGGACGGTAGCCTTCGGGTCGACCACGCAACGCCGAATGCCGCCCTCAACCTGGATGACGGCACTGACCGCCTGCTGAATATCGAAAAACTGGAGTTTGGCGACGGTCAACAGCTGTGGGTCACCGCACAAAAAGCGACGGGTAACGTCAACATTAGCAGCGCGACACCTTCGGTCGGTGACTTGCTGCGCGTTAACGTGGCCAACTTACTGGATGGTAATGGACTCGCGGCAAATACGGTGATCACCATGACCTGGCAGGCTCTGGTCAACGGACAATGGCGCGATCAGGCAACCGGCGTAGAGTTCAGAGTACCGGGCTCTATTCAGGGCGCTCCGCTGCGTGTGGTCGCCAGTTTTAACGACCAAATGGGCGATGCGGAAACCTTAGTCTCAGCACAAACCCAGGCCATTATGCCACGCAATCAGGCGACCACCGGCGCACCGGTGATTAACGACCTGACGCCGACTGAAAGCCTGACGTTGACCGCAGTGGTCTCCGGTATTGCCGACGCTGACGGTCTGAGTGGCGGCAACTTCAGCTACCAATGGCGAATGAGCTCCCCGACAGGGTTCATCAACATTGTTGGTGCAACATCGGCAACCTATACCCCAGGTCAGGCCGCTGTGGGACGCACGTTGCAGGTAGTGGTCACCGTCGTTGATGACGAAGGCAACCCCCCTGTTGTTCTGACATCAACCACCACTCAACCGGTGGGGGATCTGATTGTTGGTAATAACGGAAACAACACGCTGAACGGTACCGCATGGAGTGACATTCTGCGCGGTGAAAACGGCAATGACAATTTGTTTGGTGGTGCGGGTGATGACCTGCTGGTCGGAGGGGCCGGAAACGACAGCCTGTCTGGTGACGCGGGACAAGACACGCTGCAAGGCGATGCCGGAGATGACCTCCTCGATGGTGGTTTGGGGGCAGATAGCATGACCGGGGGTGCCGGTAATGACACCTACATCGTGAATGACGTTGGTGATGTGGTGATCGAAGGTCTGAACGGCGGGACAGATGTGGTTCGCACCAGCCTCAGCAGCTACGACATGACCGGTAACGTTGAAGAACTGGTGTTCACCGGCAGCGGCAGCTTTATCGGTACCGGTAATGGGCTCGCCAACATCATTACCGGTGGTGCGGGCAACGATCAGCTGTTTGGTATGGGAGGCAACGATCAGCTGTTCGGTGGGATCGGGAATGACTTCCTGGATGGCGGAGACGGCAATGATAACCTGCAAGGTGGAAACGGCAACGACGTCATGATTGGCGGCGCGGGCGTCGATACCCTCACCGGCGGTAACGGTGACGACATCCTCAATGGTCAGGAAGGCAATGACAATCTGGATGGCGGTACCGGGAATGACATCTTCGCCTTTGCCGCCAACTTTGGGCGAGACCGCATCACCGGTTTTGACAGTAATCCTAATGGTGGTCAGGACTATCTTGACCTGGTTCAGTTGGGCATTAATGCGGGGAATTTTGCCAACAGCGTGTCCATCACCGGCAGCAACGGCAATACCATCGTGACTATCGGGGCTGACAACATCACGTTGGTCGGCGTCAATTCAAGCACCGTCACGATAGGTGATTTTTATCTGGAAACGCCGAACACCCTTGCCAGTAATAACGGCAACGGTTCATTGATCGTATAAGGAGAAGACTATGTCGCGCCAGCATACGCCAACAGAACTGAATGATGCATTAAAAGGAACGAAACCTACTTTTCTTATCCTGTTATTTTTTAGTTGTGTGATTAATATGCTTATGCTGGCGCCGGCAATTTATATGCTACAGGTTTATGACCGCGTTCTGGTGAGTAAAAACACCACCACGCTGTTAATGTTAACCTTACTCATTGTCGGTTTATATACTGTCATTGCCATGATTGAATCAGCCCGTGCTAAGGTCATGGTTCGTCTGGGAAATCGGCTGGATGTGAAGTTAAGCCAGCTGATTTTTAACTCGGCGTTTAAAAGAAAGATTGCCACCGGAGAGAACAATCCCGCGCAGTCAATAGCAGAACTTGACCAGGTTCGTCAGTTTCTTTCTGGCAATAGCCTGTTTGCTCTGCTGGATATTCCGTGGACCCCCATTTATTTATTCATCGCCTTTCTTGTCCACCCTTTATTGGGATATCTCTCCCTCGGCGGGATATCCATACTGTTTATTCTCACCATAGTGTCTGAATTATCGACGAAGCGACCTATTCAGCAAGCCCATGCGTTGACCATCAACAATGCCACCAAACTCAATAAGCAGTTGCAAAACTCCGATGCCATTGAAGCGATGGGGATGCTCTCTACCCTCAAGTCCAACTGGCAAACCCAGCATGACAAGGTGCTGGTATTACAAACGCAGATCGCCGACAAAACGGCAGGATTAAGCAGTCTGAGCCGCTTCGTGCGAGTGTTATTGCAGTCCATCGCGCTGGGCGCCGGTGCGCTACTGGTGATCGGGGGACAAATTACCCCCGGCCTGATGATTGCCGCCTCGATTATTCTGGGGCGCGTTCTGAACCCGGTTGAACAGGTGATCGGCAGCTGGAAGCAGTTTGTGCAATTTCGCAGCGCGTGGCACCAGTTATCAAACCTGCTGAAGGAGTACCCGGCACCGAAAGATGTCCTGACTCTGCCAAAACCCAAAGGCAATATCAGCGTCGAAGCCGTCTTTGCGGCCGCCCCCGGTCAGCATACTCCGCTGCTACGCAATATTTCATTTCAGCTTGAACAAGGCGAAGTACTGGGGATTATTGGCCCGTCAGCCTCAGGCAAAACGTCGCTGGCTAAAGTGCTGGTCGGCGTGTGGAAACCGTTATCGGGTAAAGTCAGGCTCGACGGCGCGGATATTTGTCAGTGGGATAAAGAACTGCTGGGTCCGTCCATCGGCTACCTTCCGCAGGATGTCGAACTGTTTGACGGCACAATCGCGCAAAACATTGCCCGTTTTACGAAAAATGACAGTGAACTTATCGTGACGGCCGCGCTGCTTGCGGGTGTGCACGAGATGATCCTGCGCCTGCCGCAGGGGTATGACACTTTACTGGGTTCAGGTGGATATCAATTATCAGGTGGTCAGCGTCAGCGTATCGGGCTGGCGCGCGCGGTGTATAACAACCCCGCATTTCTGGTCCTTGATGAGCCAAACGCTAACCTGGATGATGCCGGTGAATTTGCCCTCATCAAGGCGATTAATACCCTCAGAACCCAGGGGCAAACCACCGTGATCATCTCCCATCGCCCCACGCTGCTCGGTGTGGTGAACAAGGTTTTACTGCTCAATGAAGGGGCTATCCAGGAGTTTGGTACCCGTGATCAGGTCTTTACCACGTTACGCCAGGCCAATGTATTAAAACCAGTGGCGACAGCGTCTTCATCCAACAATGAACAAAAACGCGAGGCATGAAGATGAAAAAGAATACAAAAGGTTCTGGAAATCCGGGGTCTTCAGGTGTGGATACCAATATCTGGGCACCGATTGTTCGGGGAATCGTCGTCATCGTGCTCGGCGTTGGCGGCTTTCTGCTCTGGGCGGTACAAGCGCCGTTGGATGCCGGGGTGGTCGCGGATGGCACGGTGACGGTATCAAGCAACCGGAAAACAATTCAACATCTGAGCGGCGGACGTGTAACGGATATCTTCGTTAAAGAAGGTGACCAGGTCAAAAAAAATCAGGTCCTCGTCCGTCTGGATAAAATGCAGCTCGATATGCGTTTCAGTGCCTTAAACGCGCAGTATATTTCGGCAAAAAGTATTGAAGACCGGCTGATGGCAGAGCGAGACGGCCTGGAGGAGATTGCCTTCAATAGCGCGCTGACTCAGCAATTTTCCGGGAATAAACGTCTGACAGAAGTCAGAAATTTGCAGGCCAAACTCTTTGATACCCGGCGTAAAACGATTCAGGATGAATTGTCGATGATTCAGGAAACGCTTGATGGCCTGATCGGGCAGACAGAAAATCTCAACAAAATAAAAGGTTATCGCGATCATCAGTTCACGCTGATTAACCGCGAGCTCGGCGCAATTCGTGCATTGAGTGAAAAAAACTACTACCCGAAAGCGCAATTACTGGTGCTTGAACGTGAGGCCGCTGAAATCTCCAGCAGTGTATCCGAAGATATTCTGAACATTGCCAAACTCAAATCTCAGCAAAATGAGTTGAAAATCAAAGCATATCAGGCGCGTCATCAATACCTGCGTGAGGTAGAGTCTGAACTGACCGAAAACCAAAAAGAAGTCGCCATGCTGGAAGATGAACTGGTATCTACCCGTCATGAGCTGGATAACACAGAAATTCGCTCCCCCATTAACGGTGTGGTACTGGACGTTAAGGTCAGTACCGTTGGCGGTGTAATTCAACCGGGCGAACATCTGATGGATATTGTTGCCGCCGGACAACCGATGCAAATCGATGCCAAAATACCGGTACATGCCATTGATAAACTGGCGCCAGGGTTAACCGTGGACGTCCTGTTCCCGGCACTTAACCACGCGTTGCTGCCGTCAGTACCTGCGCATGTGTTAACCGTCTCCGCTGACCGGTTAATTGATGAAGCCACTCAACAGCCTTATTACCTCGCCGAAGTGCAGGTTTCCTCTGAAGGTGCGCGCTTGCTGGGTGATTACAAGATTAAAGCCGGGATGCCCGCCAGCGTAACGATAAAAACCGGCGAGCGGACATTTTTAAGCTACCTGTTTAAACCCTTACTCGCCCGTCTGGAACTGGCGTTTAAAGAATACTGATCGCCAATTCATTACCCTGACAGGAACCCTGGTGCTCATTCGCGAGCATCAGGCCTGTTTATGCCATTGCTGGTCGCCCTGCTTTCTTGTAACCTTCCCCTTCGCAAGCCTACTGCGTGCGTGAATGATTAATTTGCATCCCCTGAACTGGACTTCATATGAATGCTCATACTTCGAAAGACCCTTTACACGGCGTAACGCTTGAAATGCAGGTCACTGCGCTGGTTGACCGCTTTGGTTGGGCTGAGCTGAGCCAACTCATCAACATCAACTGTTTTAAAAACGATCCCAGCGTTAAATCCAGTTTAAAATTTCTGCGCCGCACGCCCTGGGCGCGCGCTGAAGTAGAAGCGTTGTATCTTGATTCCCTGAATGATGACGCCCCGGAAAACACCGAGTCACCGGACTTCGATCCCTGGGCTAATAGTCGCGCTAATAATAAATAAGAGCCCTTTCAGATGTCTGCACCCGGTTTTATTTCAGGTCATTACCAGAAAAAGCTGGCGAATCTCGTCGCCCGTTCTCGCAACATACTGCCAATAACCAACGTGAAATGGTTCGCCGTGCTCGTCGGCAGCATGCTCTTACTCGGCAGTTGCTCTTCCGAGCCGCCGGTGCCGAAAACCTCGCCACAGCCGCCGTTAACCAAACCGCAGCGTAGTCAGGAGCCGATGCGTGGTGTCTGGCTGGCAACGGTTTCGCGCCTGGACTGGCCGCCGATCTCCTCGGTTAACGGCAGTTCGTCCGCCATCCGCATTAGCCAGCAGAAAAAAGCGCTGACGGACAAGCTGGATAATCTTAAGCGTCTTGGGATCAACACCGTGTTTTTCCAGGTCAAACCGGATGCCACCGCGCTATGGCAATCCAAAATTTTGCCGTGGTCAGATACCCTGACGGGCAAAATTGGTGAAGATCCGGGTTACGATCCGCTGCAGTTTATGCTCGACGAAGCCCATAAGCGTGGGATGAGAGTCCATGCCTGGTTTAATCCGTATCGCGTTTCTGTCAACACCAAACCCGGAACGGTAACGGAATTAAATAATACCTTGTCCCAGAATCCATCCAGCGTCTTTGTTCTGCATCGGGACTGGATCCGCACGGCGGGTGAGCGTTTCGTCCTCGACCCGGGCATTCCTGAAGTCAGGGACTGGGTAACCAGCATCGTGGCGGAAGTGGTTGAGAATTATCCCGTCGACGGCGTGCAGTTTGATGACTACTTCTATACCGAATCACCCGGTTCTGCGCTCAACGACAGTCAGACCTTCAGAAAATATGGTCAAGGATTTGCCTCGAAAGCGGACTGGCGACGCCATAACACAGAAAAGCTCATTGCGCAGGTCTCGCAGACTATCAAGAAACTGAATCCTGAAGTGGAGTTCGGCGTCAGCCCGGCAGGCGTATGGCGTAACCGTTCGCACGACCCGGCGGGTTCCGACACGCGCGGTGCGGCGGCCTATGATGAATCCTATGCAGATACACGCCGCTGGGTTCAACTGGGCCTGCTGGATTACATCGCCCCACAGCTTTACTGGCCTTTTGCCCGGGATGCCGCGCGTTACGATGTGTTGGCAAAATGGTGGGCGAACGTGGTCAAGTCAACCAACACGCGCCTGTATATCGGGGTTGCGCTGTATAAGGTTGGTGAGCCGTCAAGAAAAGAGCCCGACTGGGCGGTTAACGGTGGTGTTCCGGAACTGAAAAAACAGCTCGATATGAACGAGACTGAACCGCACATCAACGGTACGATCCTGTTCAGAGAGGATTACCTCAATCAACCCCAAACCCAGGATGCGGTAACCTATATCCGCACCCGCTGGGGGCAGTAATGTTGCCACTGTCCGCCGCTATGGCATCAAGCGGCGGATGTTAGTCGATACAGATGCACACCAGATGACCGCGCTGAAGCTGGATTGCCCCCTGCCGTTTGAGTCTGGCAAGGGTATCCATAACCGTGCTACGCGAAAGTCCGGTACGATCCCGAATGTATTGTGCTGCAGAGATCCTTTGTCTGATCTCCTCAGGTTCTTGTTGCAGCAGTTCGAGGTGTCCCCAGACCATATCTGTGGCACTCCGGCTGGTGATAAGGCGATCGCGTTGGCTCATTACCTGGATAATGTAGGCTTCAACGACCGCTACCGACTCCCATAACTGATCGCGATTCACGACCGTCATAAAATCTGTTTTCTTGATAACGTGTGTCGTACAAGGACTGACGGCCTCAATATCATAAAAATTTTGCCCGGTAGGAAGAAAAAACTCTGCCATTCCCAGCATTATCGGTGCCTGCTGGCTTGCCAGAATAAGACCATCAATGCGACGTCTTATCACGATTCTCCCCTCTGTCAGCAGCCAAATTCCGTTCTCTCCCTGCGAGTCCATAATAAAAGACCCACTGCGATATAAGGATTGTGGTTCGGAAAGTGGTAATAATGCGTTGAAAAGTCGGGAAATATTTACCGCCAGAAGTTCTTCACTGCGACCTGATTGTTCGGGGGGATTTGTCATAGCGTTCTCAAGATTATTTATATTGCCTCTCTTCAATAATTATCCTTCTGAACGGAAAAAGCAAATGAGGAAAATCCAATTTTGGATTGGCTTATATCGGATAATTTTCGAGAAAGTCTTATTTTATACTTTTAACATATTAACACTCTTTGCCATTAAAAATATGGCGATAATGTATCGCTAACAACGGGAGTTTTTATGGTACTCAATTATATTGCATTAGCGATGCTCATTTTCGTGTTCTTAGTTATTTTTTATGGCGTACTGATTTTGCATGACATTCCCTATGAAATTGCCAAAAAGAGAAATCACCCACATCTGGATGCGATCCATGTAGCTGGTTGGGTAAGCCTGTTTACGCTACATGCGCTCTGGCCATTTCTGTGGATATGGGCAACGTTATACAGTGATAAACAGGGTTGGCATGGTCATGTCTCGCGTAATGACACGCAGGAACTTACCGCGCGGATCGCCTCACTGGAGAAAACACTCGAAAAAATAGCACCCAGTAATGTGCAGGAATCGAAGGTGAATTGATCGTGGAAACATTATTAGTATTAAGTTACGCCGCTATTGTTTATGCCATTTTCAAGATATTTAAAGTACCGTTAAATAAATGGACAGTCCCTACAGCGGTTCTTGGTGGGATAGTTATGCTGGGCGCGTTAATTCTCACCATGAATTACAACCATCCCTATACCGAGGATGCGCAAAAACTGGTAGTGGGTATTCCTGTTGTCCCACAGGTTACGGGCGTGGTGTCTGAAGTCACGGACAAAATTAATACACCGATCAAAAAAGGTGAGATTCTGTTTAAAATTGACCCTACCCGCTACAAAGCCAAACTGGAAAAACTGGAAGCGGACATTGTCACGGAAAAACATGACGTTATGGCGCTGGAAGAAAAACGCAACAGCGCGCGTCTTCAGTTTGAGCAGGCGAAAGCAGAGCGCGATAAGTATTACAAAAATTATCAGCGCTACCAGCAAGGAAGTCGGGCTAAGGTTAATCCCTTTACCGCCAATGATATTGATACCGCGCGTCAGGATTATCTGGCGCAGGATGCGGCGATGGATGCCGCCCATGCTGAATTGAACAGCATTCAAAAAGAACTCGACAGCAGTATTAATGGTCAAAATTCACAGATTGCCAGTTTACAGGCACAAATTGATGAGGCGCGATTCAATTATGAACAAACGATTGTTCGTGCTCCAAGTGACGGTTATATCAGCCAACTCCTGGTGCGGCCCGGAACCTATGCCTCGAGGCTCCCTTTTAAACCCGTGATGGTATTTATTCCTGCCCACAAGAATCAAATTGTGGCGGCTTTCCGTCAGAACGCTATTTTACGTCTTAATGTAGGCGACGATGCAGAGATTGTTTTTAACGGGTTGCCGGGACAGGTGATCGAAGGAAAAGTGGTGAACGTGGCCCCGGTAATCCCTACCGGAGCCTATTACGCCCAGGGCACGTTACAATCACTGAATATGGCGCCAGGAAGCAACAAAGTGCTTGTGAGCATTGATGTCGGTGAGAATCAGGCGGAACAGCAGTTGCCAGATGGCGTGGCCGCGCAGGTTGCGGTATATTCCGCACACCATTTTGAAGCCTTGTCGTTGCTGCGAAAAATACTGTTGCGTATGACCAGTTGGATGCACTACCTGTATCTGGATCACTAATGGCGTATTCGGGCGCAGACGTTGCGCCCGAATACCAGTTTTGCGGAATCAGGCCGCGGCTGGTTCAGGCAATTTGAATGTCGAAACCAGCAGCGCTAACTGCTCGGCCTCTTCTTTAAGCACCTGGGTACGTGCGGCAGCGTCATCGATTAATGACGCATTCTGCTGCACGGTGCTGTCCATTTCAGTTACCGCCAACGTGACTTCTGAAACACCTTTGCGTTGTTCTTCCCCCGCTACGCGAATTTCACCCATCAACTGGCGTACCTGCCGCACATTGCTGACCAGTTCTTCCAGCCGTTCGCCGGCAGTGTGAATTTGCTGACTGCTGCTGCCCACATGAGACACCGACTCATCAATCAACGCTTTGATTTCCTGAGCGGCTGTAGCGCTGCGCTGTGCCAGCGTACGAACTTCAGAGGCGACAACGGCAAATCCTCTCCCCGCATCGCCCGCGCGAGCGGCCTCAACGGCAGCGTTCAGGGCCAGAATGTTGGTCTGGAAAGCAATGCTATCGATCACCGCGACAATTTCTACCATTCTGCCGGATGAACCGCTGACGTTATCCATGGTGGAGATCACCCCCTGCATCACATCGCCGCAGCGGTTGGCCGTTTGCGCGGTATTGTCGGATAACTCATCTGCCAGCTGCGTATTGCTCGCATTTTGATGAACGGTCGCATTTAACTGTTCCATTGCCGCTGAACTTTCTTCCAGCGCCGCTGCCTGCTGCGTCACCCGTGAAGAGAGCTCCATATTGCTGTCTGCCAGGCTGACCGCGTTATTGGCGACCACCACGCTGCTGCTTCTGACGGTAATCAGGATGGCCGCGATTTTATCGACAAACAGATTAAACGCCTCCGCGATGGCTGAAATCTCATCTTTGCCGCGGACATCGAGACGACGGGTCAAATCACCTTCGCCCTGCGCAATATCATCCAGAGCGCGACGCGTATCGTCCAGACGCGAGATCAGTCTGCGCACCACCAGCCAGGAGCCCACCAGCAGAACCGTCATAATCGGGATCAACACTTCCAGGACGTCCTGCATCATCACTTTGGCAAGGCCAACAATGCGTGATTCTGGCGTGACCAGGCCCACCACCCAGCCGGTGTCCGCCATCGGGAACAGCATCACTCGCGACGGTGTATTCAGCACGCCATCGTTTTCCAGCGTAATGGTTTTCACCCCGTCGGCAACGCGAAGCGACTTCAGGCCATTTTCGACCGGAGCCAGCCATTGCGCACTGCGGGACAGATCGCTAAATGTTTTCTGTTTTGCGTTATCGGCCTGCGGGAAGTACAGGATTTGTCCCTGTTTATCGACCACAAACGCATAGCCACCGGTGCTGTTGCCCTGCTGCTGCATAAAGGTCGCGACGTTATCCAGACGAATATCGGTGGTCGCTACTCCGGCAAACGTGCCCGAGTGCTGGTATGGGATACTGCAGGTCACCATATTGACGCCAGAACTGGCATCCTGATAAACATCAGACCACAAACAACTGTTGTGCGAATGCCCTTTGGCATGCTGATACCAGCTTTCGTTGTGATAGCCATTTGAACCTTCGGCGTTATAGTCGTTGGAAAAATCCAGTTTTCCCTCCGCGTTACGCGCCCAGAAAAAGCTGCGCTTCTCCACGCCCGGAGTGAAAGCATTTGGCTCCGGCCAGATCCCGCCGCCGGTAATAATCGAATTCTTATCCTCGCCAATCAGGTGCGGCACCACGCTTTGGTACAGGGATTCATCGTTAGGTAATACTTCAGCCAGACGTGACAGACTAACGGTCTCGCCCTCAATACGCGATAACACGGTACTCAGTTGGCGGGTTAACCCTTGCCCCGTCTCTTCGATCAGGGCGGTGTTGATCTCAACAACCCTGGGCTGACCGCGCCAGAGCATAATCGCGACAATCACCAGGGTGGTGACGGCAAGCAGCAGAATGCCGCCAATGGTTAAACGCGTGGAAATACGAGTAGGATACCAGGCCATACAAACTCCTTCTGCAAAAGGCTAACTTTTAAGCAGTATCGGCACGGGTGTTTATATCTTTATGATGATTTATCAGAGGATGTGAAAATATATATGTGACACTGTCACGTATAGCAAAACCCAGCACTGTGGCTGGGTTTTAATAAGTGTTTAATCTTATTTAGATAATTCTTTTTTGATCTCGGCTTTTATTTTACTTAATTCACTCTGTGGATTTTTTTTGCACATTTCAATGGTCAGGGGAACCGCAGTAGTGATCGTTTCGTTATAGTCTACGTAGTCACCCCCTTTGAAGTCTTCATCTTCGTTCAGCACCCAGAAGGCAACCGGCGCCATGGTTTGTGGGTTCAAATCAATAAACTCCTGGCAGCTCATCCCTTTAGGCGTCACTTCAGTTTTTGTGGTCTCAGTTGCTGCATTGACGCTGACACTGGTTAACAACGCGGCAACCAGAATACCTGCGGTAGAAAGGGAGAATTTATTCATTGTAGTACTCCATTTATAATATAGATAATATCTACACTTGCGCTTTAAACCGTTAATGTAGCTCGGGAAAAAATAATACCCCTACTATTAAAAGAATAAAGATGATGGTCGTTTATATGGCTGAAATTTATATTTCGGGTTACCAATTCTGATGTCAGTGGGGAAAATATCGCTCACAATGTGATCGTCCCGACGAAATCCACCGATTCATACCCCGCTTTCCCTACCGTTGCACCAAAACTGAACTACGCTGCACAAATGTTGATCATTGGTTAATAAAATTACGCATTATTTAACAAATGGCGCCAGTAAACCGGGGGCGCAGACATGGCACGCGTCCTGCATTGTTAATCCAGTAACAACGACACGGCATCTGACAGGCAACTAACAGCGAGACGGTAATGACACCAAAACCTGAATTATTCGCCCGCGTAGAACATACCTTCAGCCAGCTTACGCCGAGTGAAAAGCGTGTTGCCGGTTGGCTGTTAGCACACGCTGCGCAGATCCCGTTTGAAACTGCAGACGGCATTGCTAAGGCCACGGGAACCAGTGGCATTACCGTTGGACGCTATCTGCGCAAACTGGGTTTTCGCAATCTGGAAGATGCTAAAGCCAGCCTGCGCGAACTACCTGTTATCCCCTATCAGCCGTGGGGAATGAATGAACGGCTTGATTCCTGGCACCAGCAGCAACGTCTGCCGGACCGGGCGCAGCAGTCGCTGCTGCTGGAAATTGATGCCATTACCCATGTTTATCAACTGGCGCAAAGCGACACATTTTTACGCATTGCGCAACAGCTGGCACACGCCGAGGCCGTGTATATCCTCGGCATTCAGTCGACCCGCGGGATTGCCAACGCCTTTTTCAGCCATCTGGAATACCTGCGACCCAAAGTCAGTTACTCCGAGGGCTTGTCCGGAAGCTGGGTTGAGTCACTGAATTCAGGGTTTGACCAGCCGTATGTGGTGATAACCGATATGCGCGCCTACTCGGCAACATCACGACAATATTGCCGGGTCGCCCGCGACCGCCACATTCCGCTGGCGCTGATAACCGATGTCTGGTGTCCGTGGGCCAGAGACTACGGTATTGATTTACTCCAGGTGAAAACCGACACCGGGCATTTCTGGGACTCCCTTGCCCCCGTCAGCTGTCTGTTCAACTTATTACTCTCCGCGGTGGTGGCGCAACTGGGCGACGCTCTCGCCGGGCGCCTGCAAACCAATCGCCAACTCCAACAGCAGTTTGGTCAATTCGAACAATAAACAGGAATCGTGCTATGCCAGAAACCTCTGTTCTGGTCGATCTGTCGGTGATCTTTCCGTCACTGCATATCGATCTCAAATACGCTACCCGCGATAACATTACCGGCGCACCCGTCTACCGGGAAGCGCGCTGCCTGTTACACACCGATGCGGTCACGGGACTGGCCAAAAGCATCAGCATTGCGAAACTGGCGGGCCTGAATCTGGTGGTGTACGACGCTTATCGTCCGCAGCAGGCGCAGGCGATGCTATGGAATGCCTGCCCGGATCCGCAGTACGTTGTCGATGTCGCGATTGGCTCCAATCACAGCCGTGGCACGGCCATTGACGTCACGCTGATGGACGAACGTGGCAATATCCTCGATATGGGGGCCGATTTTGATGAAATGCACGATCGTTCCCACGCCTGGCATCCTTCCGTTGCGCCACCCGCACAGCGTAATCGACTGATGCTGAATGCCATTATGTCCGGTGGCGGTTTTGTCGGGATCAGCAGCGAATGGTGGCATTTTGAATTACCAGACGCAACTCGTTACCCCCTGCTTGATGACTGTATTGCGTGTTTCCCTGCCCCCCAAATAACAACACCACACCCCCTTTAATTTCTGGAGCCTGGTTATGAAGACAACACACACCTTAACATCGCTGTTTCGCCCCGCGCTGATTGCTTTAGCATTAGCGGCAGCCCTGCCCGCTGCACAAGCCGCGGTACCTAAGGATATGCTGGTGATCGGTAAAGCCGCCGATCCACAAACGCTCGATCCTGCCGTCACGATTGATAACAACGACTGGACGGTAACCTATCCGTCTTATCAGCGTCTGGTGCAGTACAAAACTGAAGGTGATAAAGGCTCCACGGAAGTAGAAGGCGATTTAGCCAGCGGCTGGAAGGCGTCTGACGATCAAAAAGAGTGGACCTTCACCCTGAAAAGCGAGGCCAAATTTGCCGATGGCACGCCGGTAACGGCTGAGGCGGTGAAGCAATCTTTTGAACGCCTGATCAAAATTGGTCAGGGACCTGCCGAAGCGTTCCCGAAAGATTTGAAGGTAGAGGCCATTGATGCCAGTACGGTGAAATTTACCCTCAGCCAGCCGTTCGCGCCTTTCCTGTACACGCTGGCGAATGACGGCGCGTCAATAATCAACCCGGCGGTGTTAAAAGAACATGCCGCCGACGATGCGCGCGGTTTCCTTGCCCAGAATACGGCGGGCTCGGGTCCTTTTATGTTAAAGAGCTGGCAAAAAGGACAGCAGCTGGTTCTGGTGCTGAACCCGCATTGGGCGGGCACCAAGCCGGTGTTTAAGCGCGTATCGGTGAAAATCATCGGTGAAAGCGCCTCCCGTCGTCTGCAGCTGTCGCGCGGCGATATCGATATTGCTGATGCGCTGCCCGTCGATCAGCTTGCCGCCTTAAAGCAGGAAGGCAAAGTCAAAGTAGCGGATTACCCGTCACTGCGCGTGACCTACCTGTACTTGAACAACAGTAAAGCACCGCTCAATCAGGTGGATTTACGCCGCGCTATTTCGTGGTCAACGGATTATAAGGGCATGGTAAACGGGATCCTCAGCGGCAACGGTAAGCAGATGCGCGGCCCGATCCCCGAAGGCATGTGGGGCTTTGATGAAAAAGCCATGCAATACAGCTTTGATGAAGCGAAAGCCAAAGCCGAGTGGGACAAAGTCGCAAACAAACCAGACAGCCTGAGCTTCCTGTACTCGGATAACGACCCGAACTGGGAGCCGATTGCCCTCGCCACCCAGGCCAGTCTTGGTAAGCTGGGGATCAAGGTCAAGCTGGAAAAACTGGCCAACGCCACCATGCGTGACCGCGTTGGTAAAGGTGATTACGACATCGCCATCGGCAACTGGAGCCCGGACTTCGCCGACCCGTACATGTTTATGAACTACTGGTTTGAGTCGGATAAAAAAGGCTTACCAGGCAACCGTTCATTCTATGAAAACAGTGAGGTCGATAAGCTGCTGCGCAGCGCGTTGTCAACGACCGACCAGGTGGCCAGAACCAACGATTACCAGCAGGCGCAAACCATCGTGATTGATGAAGCGGCCTACGTCTATTTATTCCAGAAAAACTACCAGCTGGCGATGAACAAAGACGTCAAAGGATTTGTATTTAACCCAATGCTGGAACAGGTCTTCAACATCTCCACCATGAGTAAATAATCTCACCACGTTTATGCGGAGCCGCATTGGCTCCGCAAGGGGAAGCCAATGACTTTCTGGAGCATTTTACGCCAGCGCTGCTGGGGACTTATCCTGGTGGTGGCCGGTGTTTGCGTCATCACCTTTATTATTTCGCACCTGATCCCGGGCGACCCCGCGCGGCTGCTGGCGGGCGATCGCGCCAGTGATGAAATTGTTGAGAATATTCGCCAACAGCTGGGTCTTAATCAGCCGCTGTACGTGCAATTTTTTCGCTACGTCAGCGATGTGTTTCAGGGCGATTTAGGCACCTCGATTCGTACCGGACGTCCGGTGATGGATGAGCTGCGCGTGTTCTTCCCCGCCACGCTTGAGCTGGCCTTTTGCTCCCTGCTGCTGGCGCTGATTATCGGGATCCCGCTGGGGATTTTATCCGCAGTCTGGCGTAACCGCTGGCTCGACCACCTTGTGCGTCTGATGGCAATCACCGGTATTTCGACGCCGGCGTTCTGGCTTGGTCTCGGGGTTATCGTACTGTTTTACGGTCATCTGCAAATATTACCCGGCGGTGGACGCCTGGATGACTGGCTGGATCCACCGGCGCACGTTACCGGGTTTTACCTGATAGATGCGCTGCTGGAAGGCAATGGCGAAGTGTTTTTCAATGCGCTCCAGCATCTGATCTTACCGTCCCTGACGCTGGCCTTTGTACATCTTGGTATTGTCGCCCGCCAGATCCGCTCCGCTATGCTCGAACAGCTTAGCGAGGATTACATCCGCACCGCCCGCGCCAGCGGTTTACCGGGCTGGTACATCATTTTGTGTTATGCGCTGCCCAACGCGCTCATTCCGTCCATCACCGTCCTGGGGCTGGCGCTGGGCGATCTGCTCTACGGCGCGGTACTTACCGAAACGGTATTCGCGTGGCCAGGCATGGGCGCCTGGGTCGTCACCTCCATACAGGCGCTCGACTTCCCGGCCGTCATGGGATTTGCCGTGGTGGTGTCATTTGCCTATGTGCTGGTCAACCTGGTGGTGGATTTACTCTACCTGTGGATTGACCCGCGCATCGGACGCGGAGGTACACAATGATGCTCTCACAAGAAACGCCCGCCACCTCGCCGAGCGCTCACCGTCGCCGCGACTGGGCCAAACTGTTCTGGATGATGAAAAGCAGCCCGCTGACGCTGATTGGTGGAGCGATCATCGTGCTGATGTTGTTGATGATGGTGCTGTCACCGTGGATAACGCCTTACGATCCCAATGCGATCGACCTCACCGCACGTCTGCTCCCCCCGTCAGCTACTCACTGGTTTGGTACTGATGAAGTGGGACGCGATCTGTTTAGCCGTGTACTGGTCGGCAGCCAGCAGTCGATCGTAGCAGGACTGGTGGTAGTGGGTATCGCCGGTGGGATTGGTTCACTGTTGGGGTGCCTGTCCGGCGTGATGGGCGGACGGGCGGACGCGATTATTATGCGCGTGATGGACGTAATGCTGTCGATCCCCTCGCTGGTGCTGACCATGGCGCTGGCCGCCGCGCTGGGGCCCAGCCTGTTTAACGCCATGCTGGCCATTGCGATTGTGCGCATTCCTTTCTACGTACGTCTGGCCCGGGGACAAACCCTGGTAGTCCGCCAGTTTACCTACGTACAGGCTGCCCGTACGTACGGCGCGTCCCGCTGGCATCTGATTAGCTGGCATATCTTACGTAATTCGCTGCCGCCGCTGATCGTGCAGGCCTCGCTGGACATCGGCAGTGCGATCCTGATGGCCGCCACGCTGGGGTTTATCGGGCTGGGTGCGCAGCAACCGAGCGCGGAATGGGGAGCCATGGTGGCAATTGGCCGCAACTACGTGCTTGACCAGTGGTGGTACTGTGCGTTTCCCGGTGCTGCCATTCTGATCACCGCCGTGGGTTTCAATCTCTTTGGAGACGGTATTCGTGACCTGCTGGACCCGAAAGCCGGAGGAAAACAGTCATGAGCCAACCCGTACTGGAAATTGAAAATTTGCACCTGAGCTTCCCCGGTTATAAAGCTGACGTGCATGCGTTGAACCATGTCTCGTTGCACATCAACCGGGGTGAGATTGTCGGCGTGGTCGGCGAGTCCGGCTCCGGGAAATCCGTTACCGCCATGCTTGCCATGCGCCTGCTGCCGGAGGGCAGTTATCGCATTCACCAGGGGCGCGTGTCGCTGCTCGGTGAAGATGTGCTGAACGCCAGCGAGAAGCAAATGCGCAAATGGCGCGGGGCGCGCGTGGCAATGATTTTTCAGGAGCCGATGACGGCCCTAAACCCGACCCGGCGCATTGGCCAGCAAATGGTAGAGGTGATCCGCCATCATCAATTACTCAGCCGCACGGATGCGCGACAAAAAGCCATCGCCTTACTGGAGGAGATGCAAATCCCGGACGCCGCCGAAGTCATGTCGCGCTTCCCGTTTGAGCTTTCCGGCGGTATGCGCCAGCGGGTGATGATCGCGCTGGCTTTTTCCTGCGAGCCGGAGCTGATTATTGCTGATGAACCGACGACCGCGCTGGATGTGACGGTGCAACTGCAGGTACTGCGCTTGCTGAAGCATAAAGCGCGGGCCAGCGGCACGGCGGTGCTGTTTATCAGCCATGATATGGCAGTGGTTTCGCAACTGTGCGACCGGGTGTATGTCATGTATGCCGGAAGCGTGATCGAAAGCGGCCCGACGCAGACGGTGATTCAGCACCCGACGCATCCCTACTCCATTGGTTTGCTGAAATGCGCGCCAGAACACGGAGAGCCCCGCGCGCCGCTGCCCGCAATCCCGGGTACCGTGCCGAACTTAACCCAATTGCCTGCCGGATGTGCATTCCGCGAACGCTGTTATGCGACCGGGACACAGTGTGACGCGGTCCCGGCATTACGCAGTCAGGGGCATGCGGATCAGCAGTCCGCCTGCTGGTATCCCCAACTGGAGACTCGTCATGACTGACATTTTGCTGTCGCTTCAGGATATACATGTCAACTTCCCGGCCCGAAAAAACTGGCTTGGCAAGGTCACCGAGCGCGTGCACGCGCTCAACGGGTTAGATTTACAGATTCGCCAGGGGGAAACATTGGGTATCGTTGGTGAGTCTGGCTGTGGCAAAAGTACGCTGGCTCAACTGCTCATGGGGATGCTCAGGCCGAGTCAGGGGCAATACGCTCGCAGCACAGAAAAACACAGCGGCATGCAAATGGTCTTTCAGGACCCACTTTCGTCGTTGGATCCGCGCTTGCCGGTGTGGCGGATCATTACCGAACCGGTGTGGATCCAAAAGCGCAGCGCCGAACGTCACCGCCGCGCCCTTGCGGAAGAGCTGGCGTTACACGTGGGGATTCGTCCGGAATACCTTGACCGCCTGCCGCACGCGTTTTCCGGCGGGCAGCGCCAGCGCATTGCCATTGCCCGCGCGTTGTCCTCTGAGCCGGATGTGATTGTGCTTGATGAACCCACCTCGGCGCTGGATATTTCCGTACAGGCGCAAATCCTCAACCTGCTGGTGGCGCTACAGGCACGCAGAAACCTGACCTATGTGCTGATCTCGCATAACGTGTCGGTCGTGCGGCATATGAGCGACCGGGTGGCGGTAATGTACCTCGGGCAAATCGTCGAGCTGGGTGACACGCAGCAGGTATTAACCTCTCCCGCGCACCCCTATACACGTCTGTTGCTGGACTCGGTCCCTAAAACCGGAGCACCGCTGGCGGAAGATCTGGTGTTACGTAAAACCGAGTTGCCGGGGAATCGAACCCTACCGCAGGGATGTTATTTCCGCGATCGCTGCCCGCTGGCGACTCAGGGATGTGAGAAGAAACAGGCATTATTGAAAAACGAGACCGGGAGTGAAGTCCGCTGCTGGCGGGCAGTTAGCGAAATCTGACCGCACGGGCATAGTGTACCTGGTGTATCAGGCGCAATATGCCTTTTTCAGCGCATCCACCAACATTTCGGATGCAGTCGACAACTTGTGATGCGAGGAACGTAGGATCCCAATACGACGCTGGATAACCGGGCCGTCCAGCTCAATACAGGTTGCGCCAAGTTCGGTCATCTGTGTGCGGCACAATGCAGGCACGGCACTGCCGCCTAAACCATTCGCCACCAGGCGTCCAATGGTCACCAACTGGTGACTCTCCAGCGCCACTTCCAGCGCATGGCCGCTTTGTACCAGTTGCTCTTCCAGCATCAGACGTACGGCAGAGGGACGTTGCAAGGTAATAAAATCCAGCGTCAGCAAGTCCTTCCATGCGATGCGTTCCCGGACAGCCAGACGACTGGTCGGAGGGACGATGGCGATAAAACGATCCATCCCGAGCGGGGTAAAATGCAGGTGTCCGGAGTAGTCCGGTTCAAAGGCAATCCCCATCTCGACCCGCCCTTCGCTGACCATTTCAATCACCTGCTCGTTAATTACGTCGTGCACCGTGACATTGACACCGGCATAGCTGTCGCGAAAGGTCTTGAGCACCGGCGGCAGCACATTCGCGGCAAATGACGGCATCGCAGCAATCGAAATTTTGCCACGTTGCAGTGTAAAGCGCTGGCGCATGGCTTCTTCGGTATTTTCCCAGTCGGCAAGCAGCTGTCGCCCCATGGTCAGCAGCGTTTCGCCCTCCTGCGTCAGGGTCACCTTGCGGGTGGTTCTTAACAGTAAAGCGCCCCCTAACGACTCTTCCAGTCCTTTGATCGCCAGGCTTAACGCGGGTTGCGACATATTCAGCCGTTCACTGGCATGAGCAAAATTCAGAGTGTGAGCTACCGCTAAAAACGCGCGTAACTGTTTGATGCTCATTCTCATTACTCATTCCTTTAACTTGTTGAATACCTTTAATTAACATTAAATTGATAAAAAAACCCAATGAGTGAGTCACAAATTTAAAATTAACAAATCATTTTTCACCCCTAATGATGTCGCCAGGAACAACTGGAGGGGCAAGTGTATGGCTGGACTGGATAAACGGGTCGCCACGTATCAACAGGCGTTGGAAGGGCTGACTGACAACATGACGCTGCTGGCAGGCGGTTTTGGCTTATGCGGTATTCCTGAGAATTTGATTGCAGAAGTGCGCCGTCGGAACGTTCAGGGACTGACCGTGGTGTCGAACAACTGCGGCGTGGACGGGTTTGGCCTCGGCGTGCTGCTGGAAGCACGCCAGGTACGCAAAGTGGTGGCGTCCTATGTCGGTGAAAATGCCCTGTTCGAAAAGCAGGTGCTGAGCGGAGAGCTGGAAGCCATTCTGACGCCACAGGGCACGCTGGCGGAGCAGCTACGAGCCGGTGGTGCGGGCATTCCCGCCTTCTTCACCGCCACCGGGTACGGAACCCCCGTCGCCGAAGGCAAAGAGGTGCGCGAGTTTGCCGGCCGGCCTTACATCATGGAGCAGGCGATTACCGGTGATTTCGCGCTGGTCAAAGGCTGGAAAGCCGACTGGTACGGCAACGTCATCTACCGCCATACCGCACAAAACTTTAACCCACTGATGGCAGCAGCCGGACGCATCACGGTAGTCGAAGTGGAAGAAATTGTCCCTCCCGGCGAGCTGGATCCCGCCGCTATTCACACCCCCGGAATTTTCGTCAATCGCATTATTCAGGGGCAGTTCGAAAAACGTATTGAACAACGCACCCTACGCCATCAAGGAGCCTGACCATGTTAACGCGTGAACAAATGGCGATGCGTGTCGCTCGCGAGCTGCGCGACGGTTATTACGTCAATCTCGGTATCGGTATCCCGACCCTGGTGGCCAATTATATCCCCGACGGCATGGACGTGATGCTGCAATCAGAGAACGGCTTGCTTGGTATGGGGCCGTTCCCTACCGAGGACGACATTGATGCCGACATGATCAACGCCGGTAAGCAAACAGTGACGGCGCGTAAAGGCGCGGCAATTTTCGACTCCGCACAATCCTTCGCCATGATCCGCGGCGGCCACGTCGACCTGACGGTTCTTGGCGCATTTGAAGTGGATACCAATGGCAATATCGCCTCGTGGATGATCCCCGGAAAAATGGTGAAAGGTATGGGCGGCGCGATGGATCTGGTCGCTGGCGCTGAAAACATCATCGTTGTGATGACGCACGCCTCGAAAAGCGGTGAGTCCAAACTGCTTCCCAGTTGCACTCTGCCCTTGACCGGCGTGGCCTGTATCAAGCGCGTGCTGACCGACCTGGCGCTGCTGGAAATTGCCGACGGCGCGTTCATTCTGCGCGAACGGGCGCCGGGCGTCAGCGTGGACGACATTGTTGCCAGAACCGCCGGCAAGCTGATCGTTCCCGATCATGTCCCCGAAATGCACTTCAACTAAGGATCTGACCATGATGGATGTTGTTATTGTCGCAGCAACGCGCACGCCAATTGGCAGTTTTCATGGCGCCCTTGCCCCGCTTTCTGCCGTTGAGTTAGGGACGACGGTCATCTGCGCTCTACTGGAAAAGACCGGGGTTGCACCAGAACAGATAGACGACGTGATTTTAGGTCAGGTTTTAACGACCGGCTGTGGGCAGAATCCGGCCAGACAGACGGCAATTCGTGCCGGTTTGCCGGTAACCACCCCAGCGATGACCCTCAATTTACTGTGCGGTTCAGGACTAAAAGCGGTTCATCTGGCGGTGCAGGCCATTCGCTGCGGCGATGCGGACATCGTGATTGCCGGCGGTCAGGAAAGCATGAGCAATGCACCCTATTTTCTCGACGGTGCCCGCGCAGGATTACGTCTGGGTCATACCAGCCTGAAAGACAGCGTGGTGCATGACGGGCTGTGGGATGCGTTCAACGACTACCATATGGGTATTACCGCCGAAAATCTGGCGGATAAATTCGCCATCAGTCGCGAGCAACAGGATGCCTTCGCCCTGCACTCCCAGCAAAAAGCGGCCGCCGCCCTCGAAGCCGGTCGGTTTAACGCAGAAATCACCCCAGTTAGCGTTCCGCAAGGGAAAAAAGCACCGCGCGTGGTGGAGCGTGATGAGCAACCTCGCCCGGAGACTCAGGCGGAAAAACTGGCGCAGTTGAAACCGGCATTTCGTCCCGGCAACGGCACGGTGACGGCGGGCAATGCGTCTTCCCTAAACGACGGTGCGGCGGCAGTAATGGTAATGAGTGCCGCCAAAGCCGCTGAATTAAACCTTCCGGTGTTGGCAAAAATCACCGGTTACGCCGTCTCGGGCGTTGATCCAGCCATTATGGGGATCGGCCCGGTGGAAGCCTCGCTGAAGTGCCTGAAGCGCGCCGGGTGGACGCTGGATGACGTTGATCTGATCGAAGCCAACGAAGCCTTTGCCGCCCAGGCGCTGGCGGTCGGCGAATCGCTGAATTGGGACAGCAGCAAGGTTAACGTTAACGGCGGTGCAATTGCGCTGGGCCACCCAATCGGGACCTCAGGTTGCCGCATTCTGGTTACCTTGCTACATGAAATGGCGCGGCGCAATGTGGCCAAAGGGCTGGCCACGCTGTGTGTGGGTGGTGGCCATGGCGTGGCGCTAACGGTGGAACGTCCAACAGGAGCACACTATGCAGACTAATCACATTAGCGTACTGGGCGCCGGGCTAATGGGCATCGGCATCGCGACCCACTTTGCCCGTTTTGGTCATCCTATCTGGCTGTTTGATACCGACAGCAACCGTATTGCCGAGATAACGGCTGTTGCCAGCAGCATTCTGGACGAGCTGATTGTCACCGACCAGTTTGCCGCCGCAGATAAAGCATCGGTTCTCGCGCGACTGCACGGCACAACCTCTCTGGCGGATATCGCCGCGTCTGGATTATTAATCGAAGCGATCCCGGAACGGCTAGAGCTGAAGCACGCGCTGTATGCACAGCTGGAAGCCGTTATCTCACCCGAAGCGATTATCGCCAGCAACACCAGTGGCCTGCCGCCGGATGCGCTGGCGGAAAAACTCGCGCACCCGGAGCGGTTGCTGATCGCACATTTCTGGAATCCACCGCACTTTATTCCGCTGGTTGAAATCGTGCCGGGCACAGCAACCAAACCAGAATATCTCAGTGAATTGCAGCAATGGCTGGTCGCGATGCAGCTTGAGGCGGTGGTGCTCGATCGCGCCGCACCGGGCTTTGTCGGCAACCGCCTGCAGTTTGCCCTGCTGCGTGAAGCGCTGCATATCGTCAAAAGCGGTATTGCCAGCGCCGAGGTGGTAGACCAGGTGATGCGTGCGTCGCTGGGCCGCCGTTACGCGATGGTCGGCCCGCTGGAAGCGGCGGACATGACCGGACTTGCCACGGTGCAGGATATTTGTCGCCATCTGCTTCCAACACTCGCCACCGGCAGCGACATGATGTCGCTGGTCGCCGACAAGGTTGCTCGCGGTGAAACCGGTTTACGCAGTGGTCAGGGGTTTTATCACTGGGATGATTCGCGCAAGGAATACATCCAGCAACGCAGAGAGCATCAGCTGCGTTTTGCCCTGAAACCGTAACTTCTCTTTCTGTACCCCACTATAACAATGATATTGAGGAGTCATGATGAGTGTATTAATCGCCCTGGCCGCGCTGGGCCTGCTGATGCTGGCAGCCTATCGCGGATACAGCGTCATCCTGTTTGCCCCCATCGCGGCATTAGGTGCTGTTTTGCTGACTGAACCCAGCGCCGTCGGTCCTGCCTTTACCGGCCTGTTCATGGAAAAAATGGTCGGTTTTGTGAAGCTGTACTTCCCGGTGTTCTTACTGGGTGCAGTGTTTGGCAAGTTAATCGAATTATCGGGTTTTTCCCGTTCAATCGTCGCCGCCGCCATCAACATCCTCGGGCGGCGTCACGCCATTCCGGTGATCGTGCTGGTGTGCGCGCTGCTGACTTACGGCGGTGTCTCGCTGTTCGTGGTGGCGTTTGCGGTGTATCCGTTTGCCGCAGAGCTGTTCCGTCAGAGCAACATTCCGAAGCGACTGATCCCGGCCACCATAGCGCTGGGCGCCTTCTCTTTCACCATGGATGCACTGCCCGGTACACCGCAGATCCAGAACATTATCCCGACCAGCTTCTTTGGCACCAACGCCTGGGCCGCGCCCTGGCTGGGGCTGATAGGCTCGCTGTTTATTATCTTTGTCGGCCTGATTTACCTTGAGCGTCAGCGCCGAAAAGCGCAGGCAAAGAACGAGGGCTATGGCACCGAACTGCTTAACGAACCGGAAACGCCGGATAATATTAATCTGCCAAACCCGATTATTGCGATTTCGCCGCTGATTCTGGTGGGGGTGTTTAACCTGTTGTTCACCCGCTGGATCCCGGTGTTTTATGGCTCGACTCATCAACTGGAGCTACCGGGTCTTGCCAAACCGATTACCACTGAAGTCGGCAAAATTACCGCTATCTGGGCGGTGGAAGCCGCGCTGATTGCCGGGATCCTGCTGGTCGTGATTTTTGGTTTTCGCAATATAAAAGGTCGCCTGGCGGAAGGCAGCCGAACGGCGGTGGGCGGTGCGATCCTCGCGGCAATGAATACCGCTTCAGAATACGGTTTTGGCGCAGTGATCGCCGCGTTGCCGGGCTTCCTGGTGCTGTCAAAAGCGCTAGCGGCCATTCCCGACCCGTTGCTCAACGAAGCCATCAGCATCACCACTCTGGCCGGGATCACCGGTTCAGCATCCGGCGGGATGAGTATTGCGCTGGCGGCAATGTCCGACACCTTTATCGCCGCCGCACA
The DNA here is from genome assembly GCF_029717145.1 of Citrobacter freundii. Lineage (NCBI taxonomy): Bacteria > Pseudomonadati > Pseudomonadota > Gammaproteobacteria > Enterobacterales > Enterobacteriaceae > Citrobacter > Citrobacter freundii. Next base: position 2,340,663 of record NZ_CP099222.1, read on the forward strand.
TGCCGCCAACATTCCACTGGAAGTCTTTCACCGCGTGGCCTCTATGGCCAGTGGTGGCATGGATACTCTGCCGCATAACGGGGCGGTAATCACGCTGCTGGCCATCACCGGTCTCAGTCACCGTCAGGCATATGGCGGGATCTTCGCCATCACCATAATCAAAAGTCTGGCCGTTCTGTTTGTGATCGGCGTCTTCTACACCACCGGCATTGTTTAAGGAGAATCATCATGAACTTAACGGGAAAAGTGGCCCTGGTTACCGGCTCCACCAGCGGTATTGGATTAGGCATTGCGCAGGTGCTGGCAAAAGCCGGCGCCACTCTGATTCTTAACGGCTTTGGTGATGCTGAAGCGGCAAAAGATGCCGTGGCGAAGTATGGCAAAACACCGGGGTATCACGGGGCGGATCTCAGCGATGCAGCGCAAATTACCGAGATGATGCGCTACGCCGACAGCGAGTTCGGCGGCGTGGATATTCTGGTCAACAACGCCGGGATCCAGCATGTTTCACCGCTGGAGACGTTCCCGGTCGATAAATGGAATGCGATCATCGCGATTAATCTGTCCTCCGTTTTTCACACTACCCGTCTGGCGCTGCCCGGCATGCGTCAACGCAACTGGGGCCGCATCATTAATATCGCCTCTGTGCACGGGCTGGTGGCGTCAAAAGAAAAATCGGCCTATGTCGCGGCTAAACACGGCGTGGTGGGGCTAACCAAGACCACCGCACTTGAGACGGCACAGACCGGCATAACCTGTAACGCACTGTGTCCCGGCTGGGTGCTGACGCCGCTGGTACAACAGCAGATCGACAAGCGCATTGCCGAGGGCACCGCGCCGGATGTTGCGCGCGATGCTCTGCTCGCGGAGAAGCAACCGTCACGCGAGTTTGTCACCCCGGAACAACTGGGAGAGCTGGCGCTGTTCTTATGTTCAGACGGTGCGGCGCAGGTGCGCGGTGTGGCGTGGAATATGGACGGCGGTTGGGTGGCGCAGTAAGTTATGTCAGCCGGATGCGCTCTCGCATCCGGCACATCATCGTTAAGACTTCAGCTGGTAATCCAGCGTAATTTCCGCGTTCAGAACCTGTGACACCGGACATCCGGCTTTCGCTTTCTGGATAATACCGTCAAAGGTTGCGGCATCAATGCCGGGCACGGAAACGTCACTGTGCAGCGCCACTTTGGTGATGGCAAAACCCGCATCCACCTTATCCAGAGAAACATCGGCAGTGGTATCAATGGCGTCTGGCGTGAAGCCCGCCTCACCCAGCATTAACGAAAGCGCCATCGAGAAGCAGGCCGCATGAGCCGCGCCAATCAACTCTTCAGGATTGGTGCCTTTCGCACCTTCAAATCGCGTATTAAACCCATACGGCTGCTGGTTCAACACGCCACTTTCGGTCGACACGGTCCCTTTACCGCGTTTAATGTCGCCTTCCCAGTGTGCCTGACCTTTCTTATGGATAGTCATTACCGCTCTCCTGTGTTGTCGTCGGAGTAACAAGTATAGGACGCTGAGGGAAACACATGACGCATATTGGATAGTTCTGTATTAACTGCTTAAGCATTGACCTTTCAGATGAAATGACCGACCATCCAGAAAGCCGTTATTTTAGACACCGGCTGTTAATCAGGTTGTATTTCGTCCGTGCTTACGCGGGCTCGCCCTTGAAACCAGTAACAGGATTAAGGAGTTAGAATGAAATCGAACCGTCAGGCCCGTCATGTTCTTGGACTGGACCACAAAATCTCCAATCAACGTAAAACCGTGACCGAAGGCGACAAAACCAGCGTGGTCAACAACCCTACCGGAAGAAAACGCCGCGCTGACGCCAAGTAATACCCCGCACGTTATACTGAATAATGATGATATACACCATTGCAACCGCAGTGGTGTTTTTGCTTATAAAACCCCTTAACCCATTCACAATGCTTTATACTTCGGCCGTTTCCCTGGCGGAAGGCAACCTACGATCATAAACAGTGCCAGGGAGGGTTATTCAAAAAAGAGTGAGTGACATGGAAAACGAAACTAACAAACTGCGTTCCCTTTACATCCCTTACGCTGGCCCGGTACTGCTGGAATTTCCCTTACTGAACAAAGGGAGTGCTTTCAGTGTGGAAGAACGCCGTAACTTCAACCTGCTGGGGTTACTGCCGGAAGTGGTCGAGACGATTGAAGAGCAGGCCGAACGCGCCTGGATCCAATATCAGGGATTCAAAACGGAAATCGACAAACATATCTACCTGCGCAACATTCAGGATACCAACGAAACCCTGTTTTACCGACTGGTACAAAACCATCTTGATGAGATGATGCCGGTTATCTATACCCCGACGGTGGGTGCCGCCTGTGAGCGTTTCTCCGAGATTTATCGTCGCGCGCGCGGCGTGTTTATCTCCTACCAGAACCGCCATAACATGGACGATATCCTGCAAAACGTCCCGAACCACAATATCAAAGTTATCGTCGTGACCGACGGTGAACGTATTCTGGGTCTTGGCGACCAGGGGATCGGCGGGATGGGCATTCCTATCGGCAAACTGTCGCTGTACACCGCCTGTGGCGGCATCAGCCCGGCCTACACCCTGCCGGTAGTGCTGGATGTCGGTACCAACAATCAGCAGTTGCTGAACGATCCGCTGTATATGGGCTGGCGTAATCCGCGCATCACCGACGATGAATACTACGAATTTGTTGATGAGTTCATCCAGGCGGTGAAACATCGCTGGCCCGAAGTGCTGCTGCAGTTTGAAGACTTCGCGCAGAAAAACGCCATGCCGTTGCTGACCCGCTATCGTGATGAAATTTGCTCGTTTAATGACGATATTCAGGGCACGGCGGCGGTTACCGTCGGGACGCTGATTGCGGCCAGCCGCGCGGCGGGCAGCCAGTTGAGCGAACAAAATATTGTCTTCCTTGGTGCGGGGTCCGCCGGTTGCGGGATTGCCGAGCAGATCATCGCGCAGATCCAGCGTGAAGGATTAAGCGAAGAGGCCGCGCGTCAGCGCGTGTTTATGGTTGACCGCTTTGGTCTGTTAACCGACAAAATGCCGAACCTGCTCTCGTTCCAGACCAAACTGGTGCAAAAACGCGAAAACCTGCAGCACTGGGATACGAAAGAAGATGTGCTGTCTCTGCTCGACGTGGTTCGCAACGTGAAGCCGGACATTCTGATTGGTGTCTCCGGTCAGACGGGCCTGTTTACCGAAGAAATTATTCGCGAGATGCACAAGCACTGTCCGCGCCCAATCGTCATGCCGCTGTCTAACCCGACGTCGCGCGTGGAAGCCACGCCGCAGGATATTATTGCCTGGACCGAAGGCAATGCGCTGGTGGCCACCGGTAGCCCGTTTGCCCCGGTAGCCTGGAAAGATAAAATCTACCCGATTGCCCAGTGTAACAACGCCTATATCTTCCCGGGTATCGGTCTTGGCGTGATCGCCTCTGGCGCCAAGCGCATCACTGATGAAATGCTGATGTCGGCCAGCGAAACGCTGGCACAGTATTCACCGCTGGTGTTGAACGGCGAAGGGCTGGTATTACCGGAACTGAAGGATATTCAGACCGTTTCCCGCGCCATAGCCTTTGCCGTAGGTAAAATGGCCCAGCAGCAAGGCATGGCAGTGAAAACATCGGCTGAAGCCCTGCAGCAGGCGATTGACGAGAATTTCTGGCAAGCAGAATATCGCGACTACCGTCGTACCTCTATCTGACGGTTTACCCGGCGGCGCCCTGCCGCCGGGTGTTCAACACTTGCACAATTCAGCGACTTGCGATTACACTTTCACCATCGATTAACATTCGGGAAAAAACTAAGGAGGATACTTATGCTGTACTGTGAACGTTTGATCGTTTCACATGCTTTTGGCGATCGCCAGTGCTCAAGCGTTATCGGTATCGTGCTGCGATAACTTCTGCTTGAGCGAAGCTAACTTCTAAATCCCCTTCTCTCGGGCTTACCGGGTTATCGTCAGCGATGTTTGACGAGGCGTTTTTACGTCTGTAACTCTTGAGTAAGCAACAATGAGCACATTACTAACCGCACAATCCTTACACGTTGATACGGCATTTGGCACGCTATTCGACGATCTCACTTTTACCCTGAAAAAAGGCGACCGCATTGGGCTTATCGGCTACAACGGCTGCGGCAAAAGCACGCTGTTAAAACTGCTGGATGGCACGATTTCTCCCACCAGCGGATCCATTGCCCAGGCACATCACTGTCATCTTGCGCGCGTAGAACAGCATTTGCCGGATGAGATCCTGCCGCTAACACTCCAGGAAGCCGTACTGGCACAACTTCCCGAGCATGAACGCGCGGGTCAGCAATGGCGGGTTGAGTCACTACTCGCAGAAATGGGCTTTACGCCGGAGAATTTGCACCTCACCGCACAAACGCTGAGCGGCGGCCAGCACACGCGCCTGCTGCTGGCCCGCGCGCTGATGCGCAATCCCGACCTGCTGTTGCTGGATGAACCGGGTAACCATCTGGATTTGCCCACATTGCTGTGGCTGGAGCAGTTTTTACAGCGCTGGTCCGGCAGTTTTGTGGTGGTGTCTCACGATCCACAATTGCTGGATGCAGTGACGCACGGAACGTGGATCCTCCGGGATCATTCCCTGCATGCGTTCGATCTCCCCTGTAGTGCGGCGCGCCAAGCGTTGGTGGACAGAGATGCCAGCGATGCCTTGCGCCATAAGGCAGAACAAAAGGAAATCGATCGCGTTACTGCCAGCGCCAAACGTCTGGCCACCTGGGGACGGGTCTACGACAACGAAGATTTGTCTCGCAAAGCCAAACAGATGGAAAAACAAGTGCAGCGCCTGAAGGATGACCAGACGGATGTCACCGCCGGAAGTCAGTGGTCACTAACATTGAATGGCGATGCCCTGCGTGCCGACCGCTTGCTGGAAATGACAGACCTCCCCGTCTCTCCGGCAGAGGATGCGGCAACGCTGTTTTCCATTGCCGGTATTCGCATCAAAAGCGGCGATCGCGTGGCGATTGTCGGGCGTAACGGCTGTGGAAAATCGTCGCTATTAAAGCTTATCTGGCAGCAATATCAGACGCAAATGACCTCGACATCGCTGGTGCTGCACCGGCGGGCGACGCTGGGGTATTACGACCAGTCGCTCAACCAGCTTGCGGATAACGATTCGTTGTTCGAGGCTCTCGAGCCGTTTGCCCCGCAGCCGGATGTGCGCAAAATGGCACTGATTAGCGCGGGGTTCCCGTGGATCCGCCACGCTCAACGGGTCAGCACCTTAAGCGGCGGCGAACGTTCGCGCCTGCTGTTTATCGGGCTGACGCTTGCCCGCTATAGCCTGTTGATGCTCGACGAGCCGACCAACCATCTGGATATGGAAGGCAAAGAAGCGCTGGCGCACACGCTGCAACACTTCAGCGGCGGCGTGCTGCTGGTCAGTCATGACCGTCAGCTTATCCGCCAAAGCTGCAACCGCTTCTGGTTTATTGATGAGGGTGAACTTAGCGAATGGCACGACCTGGAAGCGATTAACGCCCGCATTCAGGAAACCGCCAGTGAGCTAGCGGCGAGCAAAACGGTGGCAGAGGTTGTTCCTGATCCTCATCATCATGGCGACGAAATACTGGAGAAACTTCTCGAACTGGAGCAGCGGCTGTTTGATGACCTGGCACGCAAAACCAAACATCAAAAACCGCAGTTGCAGGCACAATGGCGCAAGGAGATTGCGCATCTGAATTCACTGCTGGACTAAAACGGTTGCCGGATGGCGGCATTATGTCGCCGTCTGGCGAATCTTGCGCGCCGCTTTCCATTTATCCCCCCGCCCGCTTTTCCTTTTACCGCACTCGCTGCACACTTTGGCAAAATTCGGCTATTAGTGTTGCGTTCAGCGGAACACTAATGATAATGTTCCTTTTGAGGGAACAAGGAAGTTATGGATGATCATGAACTTCAGACACAAAGGATTGCGCGACTTGTTTCTTCAGGGGCGAACATCAGGCGTGACGGCGAAGCATGTCCGACGATTGCGGCACCGACTTGCCGTTATTGATGCAGCGAGCCATGTAACAGATATCAATATGCCTGGTTATAAACTGCACGCGTTAACGGGCGATCGCGACGGCGTTTTGTCGATTTCTGTTTCAGGCAACTGGCGTATTACGTTTGAATTCGTCAATGGTGATGCATATATACTGGATTACGAGGACTATCATTGATGAAAATGGCTAATCATCCCCGTCCGGGGGATATTATTCAGGAAGCGCTGGATGAGTTAAACGTCAGCCTGCGCGAATTTGCCAGAGCAATGGAGATTGCCCCCTCAACCGCGAGCCGACTGTTAACGGGCAAGGCAGCATTAACCCCGGAAATGGCGATCAAACTTTCAGTGGTGATCGGCAGTTCGCCCGAAATGTGGTTGAATCTGCAGAATGCCTGGAGTCTGGCTGAAGCGCAAAAAAGCGTGGATATCTCACGTCTGCGCAAACTGGTAGCACAGTAACGGTATTGTAGGCTGGATAAACCTGCGCTATCCGGCAGGTCTTAATGGACAAAAAAATGGCGCTACATCGGTAGCGCCATTTTTATCAGCAGAACGTCAATGGGTTATTGCAGCCCTTGCTCGTTCTCTTTTTTGGCTTCGGCTTTTTCGACTTCGCGATACCAGCGTGGGTGATGCTTCTTCGCCCAGCGGCGGCTGACCTTCCCTTCGACCATGCCTTTAATCGATCCTTTCACCCAAAATGCCATGTACATATGGATGAGGATGGCGTGCATCAAAATAATACCCGCCGCAGCGTGGATCAGCAGGCTGTAACGCACAACCTGCATTGGGAAGAACTGCGCAAAGTACGGACGCCAGATAATCACCCCGGTAATCAACAGTACAAAAATCATGCTCATGATCGACCAGAACATCATTTTTTGTCCCGCGTTGTACTTACCGACGTCCGCCACCTTGTGTTCATTGCCCTTCAGCACTTCCACAATGTTTTTCAGCCACGGAATATCTTTCTTATCCGGGATGTTGTGGTGCACAAAGCGCACAAACATGAACATCAGCGCGACGAAAATCAGCAGACCGAAGAATGGGTGCAAAATGCGGCCCATTTGCGGTGTACCGAAGGTCTGCGTCAGCCACTGCAGCGTCGGGAAGAAAAACGAAATCCCCGACAGCGACACCAGAAAGAAGCAGATCACCACTGTCCAGTGACAGGCGCGGTCGATAAACTTCGTGCGCACAATCATTTTCGACTTACTCATGATGATCCTCCTCGTCGTCGTCCACTTCCTTGTTCGGGCCAATACCGATGTAGTGATAAATCAGCCCGGCGAAGGTGGCGATAAATCCGGCGGCGGCCAGCGGTTTCAGTGCCCCTTTCCACAGATTGATAGAAGTATCTATCTGCGGATCTTTTGGCAAACCGTGGTACAACTCCGGCTGGTTGGCGTGATGCAGGACGTACATAACGTGCGTTCCACCCACACCCTGCGGGTTGTAGACACCGGCATGTTCGTAGCCGCGCGATTTCAGTTTCTCCACGCGCTGCTCGGCCATTTCCAGCATCTCTTGCTTGGTGCCGAAATGTATCGCCCCGGTCGGACACGTTTTCACGCAGGCAGGTTCCTGCCCGACGCTCACGCGATCCACACACAGCGTACATTTATACACGCGGTTATCCTCTTTATTGAGGCGCGGAATATTAAATGGACACCCGGCAATACAGTAACCGCAGCCAATGCAATGCTCTGACTGGAAATCAACAATCCCGTTGGCGTACTGGATGATGGCTCCGGCAGACGGGCACGCCTTCAGGCAGCCCGGATCTTCACAGTGCATACAGCCGTCTTTACGAATCAGCCATTCCAGCTTGCCATTCTGTTCGGTTTCGGTAAAACGCATCACCGTCCAGGATTTGGCGCTGAGATCGGCAGGGTTGTCGTACACCCCGACGCAATGGCCGACTTCATCACGGATATCGTTCCACTCTGAACATGCCACCTGACAGGCTTTACACCCAATACAAGTGGAAACGTCAATCAGCTTCGCGACTTCTGCTTTGTAATCACGTGCCTGAGGAGGCGGCGTGATGGAGTTGGTAGCGGACCTTTTGATGATGTCCTGCGTTTCCATAGACATATGATCGCCTCCCTTACGCCTTCTCGATGTTAACTAAAAACGCTTTGTATTCCGGCGTTTGCGAGTTTGCATCACCGACATTTGGTGTCAGGGTGTTGGCGATAAAGCCTTTACGCGCGACTCCTTCAAAGCCCCAGTGAATCGGGATCCCCACCGTCTCTACCTGCTGACCGTTGACGTTCAGCGAGCGCAGACGACGCGTCACCACCGCAACCGCACGAATGAACCCGCGCTTGCTGCTGACTTTCACGTGATCGCCGTTGGCAATCCCTTTCGCCGCCGCCAGCGTTTCGCTGATTTCCACAAACTGCTCTGGCTGGGCAATCGCATTCAACAACGCGTGCTTGGTCCAGGTGTGGAAATGTTCGGTCAGACGATAGGTCGTACCAACATATGGGAAGTCATTCTTGTTCCCCATACGTAACGCATCCGCTTCGTACAAACGTGCAGCCGGGTTAGAGATGACGTTCGGGTGCAGCGGGTTGGTGCCCAGCGGCGTTTCCATCGGCTCGTAGTGTTCCGGGAACGGCCCTTCCGCCAGCTTGTCGATGGCGAACAGACGACCCAGACCTTCCGGTTGCATGATAAACGGATTGGTCGCGCTACCTGGCGGTGCGTTGTTGAAGTCCGGGATATCGTTACCCGTCCACTTCGTTCCGTTCCACTTGATCAGCATACGCTTCGGATCCCACGGTTTACCCTGCGGATCGACCGATGCGCGGTTATACAGCACGCGGCGGTTCAGTGGCCATGCCCATGCCCAACCCAGCGTATTCCCCAGCCCCGACGGGTCAGAGTTATCGCGGTTAGCCATCTGGTTGCCCTGCTCGGTCCAGCTACCGGTGTAAATCCAGCAGGAGGATGCCGTGGTACCGTCATCACGCAGCAGCGCAAAGCTGTTCAGCAACTGGCCTTTCTTCGCAACCAGCACGCCGTTGGCATCATAGAGATCTTCCAGCGCATAGCCGTTGTTCTCTTTCGCCACTTCTTCTGAATGCGGTTCGTCCGGCTGCTTGTAGCTCCAGCTCATTTTCAGTACTGGCTCTACGCCTTTACCACCTTCAGTGCGATACATATTGCGCAGACGATGGTAAATACCGGCCAGAATTTCGCCGTCATTGCGCGCTTCGCCCGGTGCATCCTGACCTTTCCAGTGCCACTGCAGCCAGCGTCCGGAGTTGGCAATTGAGCCGTCTTCTTCCGCAAAGCAGGTTGATGGCAGACGGAACACTTCGGTCTGGATAGTCGACGGATCGACATCGTTCGATTCGCCATGGTTTTGCCAGAACGTTGAGGTTTCTGTCACCAGCGGATCGATAACCACCAGATACTTCAGTTTGCTCAGCGACTGCACCACTTTGTTTTTGTCCGGGAAGGACGCAACCGGGTTAAAGCCCTGACAGATGTAGCCGGTGACTTTCCCGCTATCCATCATGTTGAAGTATTTAATGACGTCGTAGGACTGATCCCACTTCGGCAGCCAGTTAAAGCCCCAGTCATTGTCTTTCTGCGCCGCATCGCCGTAGAAAGATTTCATCAGGCTAACGAAGAACTTAGGATAGTTACCCCAGTAGTTCACCTGATCGGCCAGCGTGGCTTTTGGCGTATTCGCCGTCAGATACGTTTGCAGATCGGTCTGTTTCTCAGACGGCAGCGTCAGATAGCCCGGCAGGCTGGTAGACAGCAGACCTAAGTCGGTTAACCCCTGGATGTTGGAGTGACCGCGCAAAGCGTTGACGCCGCCACCGGCCATCCCCATGTTACCCAGCAGCAACTGGATCATCGCCATGGTGCGGATGTTCTGCGCGCCCACGGTATGCTGAGTCCAGCCCAGTGCGTACAGGAAGGTGGTGGTACGATCGGCCGCGCTGGTAGAGGCCAGCACTTCACACACTTTCAGGAAGTCGGCTTTTGGCGTACCGCAGATGTTTTCCACCACGTCCGGCGTATAGCGGGAAACGTGCTGTTTCAGCAAGTTCCAGACACAGCGCGGATGGGACAGCGTTTCATCGCGTTTGGCATAGCCGTTTTCATCGAACTGGTAGTTCCACGACGATTTATCGTATTGACGTTTTTCTGCGTCGTAGCCGCTGAACAGACCATCTTCGAAAGCAAAATCATCCCGCACCAGCAGGCTGGCGTTGGTATAGTGCTTAACGTATTCAGCGTTAATTTTGTTGTTTTCAATCAGGTACAGCAACACACCGGAAAGGAACGTAATGTCCGTACCGGAACGAATCGGCGCGTAAATATCCGCGACGGAGGCTGTACGTGTAAAACGGGGATCGACAACAATCAGCGTGGCATCATTGTTGTTCTTGGCTTCCATCGCCCAGCGGAATCCCACCGGATGTGCTTCAGCGGCGTTACCGCCCATCACCATCACGACGTTAGCGTTTTTGATATCAACCCAGTGGTTGGTCATCGCACCGCGACCAAATGTTGGAGCAAGACTTGCTACCGTTGGTCCGTGTCAGACGCGCGCCTGGTTATCTACCGCCAGCATGCCGAGTGAGCGCACAAATTTTTGCGTCAGCATGCCGGTTTCATTACTTGCCGCAGATGCGCACAGCATCCCGGTTGAAAGCCAGCGGTTTACCGTTACACCCTGCTCATTCTTCTCAATGAAGTTGGCGTCACGGTCAGCTTTCATTAATTTTGCAATGCGGGTGAATGCTTCATCCCAGCTAATGCGCTGCCATTTATCGGAACCCGGTGCGCGATATTCAGGATAACGTAAACGGTTTTCACTGTGTACGTAGTCCAGCAATCCTGCGCCCTTCGGACATAATGCCCCACGGCTCACCGGATGATCCGGATCCCCCTCGATATGGTAAATCGATTCTTTGGCATTTTTTGCTCCATCACCCAGGCTATACATTAATAGCCCGCAACCTACGGAACAGTATGTGCAGGTGTTTCGGATCTCTTTCGCGCGTATCAGCTTGTAATTTCGCGCCTGAGCCAGAGCCATCTTGGGTGCAAAACCCAGTGCGGCTACTGTTGTTCCCGCCATACCGCCCGCGCAGATTTTAAAGAATTGTCTGCGGCTGACGTCCATTGCTTTCCTCTTTTTTGCAGGGATGCGTACACTGGCACCTTCTCGTTGCACTAAAGCGGCAGCTTGAAAGGTGATGTGTACAACTTCGCGACGAAACTAACAGCTATATCCATAAATTTTTTGCGTCAAATCAATAACGAAACGGTTCCGCTACTAAATAGTGCAGTTTGTTTAACCCTCATACCCACAAGGGGTTAGCCAAAAGCTAATTCGTTAGCGTGCTACGACCTAAAAGTGCTATACATTTCAGCTCCATTTTTTTGCCAGTACTATGGACAGACAAACCGAATGACAAAACAAAAAGCAACGTTAATTGGGCTTATCGCCATCATCCTCTGGAGCACCATGGTTGGGCTGATCCGTGGCGTTAGCGAGGGACTGGGGCCTGCGGGCGGCGCTGCTATGATCTTTTCTTTAAGCGGTCTGCTGCTAATATTCACCGTTGGCTTCCCGAATATCCGGCAGTTTCCTGTTCGCTATTTAATCGCCGGCAGCGTACTGTTCGTTAGCTATGAAATATGTTTAGCGTTAGCGCTGGGCTATGCCGCCACCCGCCACCAGGCGATTGAGGTCGGTATGGTTAATTATCTCTGGCCCAGCCTGACCATATTGTTTGCGATATTATTTAATGGTCAAAAAACAACCTGGCTGGTTATCCCCGGATTAATCGTGGCATTGACCGGCGTTTGCTGGGTATTAGGTGGAGATAATGGACTTAACTTAGGTGAAATTATCAGCAACGTCGCCAGTAGCCCGCTCAGTTATTTTCTCGCTTTTCTTGGCGCATTTATCTGGGCGACCTATTGCACTGTGACCAATAAATATGCAAAAGGCTTTAACGGCATCACCGTGTTCGTTTTACTGACGGCCACCAGTTTGTGGATTTATTATTTTATTACGCCACAACCTGAGATGGTGTTCAGCACGCCGGTGACCATTAAACTGTTTACCGCCGCATTAACCTTAGGATTTGCCTATGCGGCGTGGAATATCGGTATCCTGCACGGGAACGTCACGGTTATGGCCGTTGGCTCTTATTTCACACCGGTCCTCTCTTCAGCACTTGCCGCCGTGCTGCTGAGCGCCCCGCTGTCATTTTCGTTCTGGCAAGGTGCACTGATGGTCTGCGCTGGCTCTTTGCTGTGCTGGCTGGCAACACGCCGCGCCTGAAAAAAGACGCCGGGTGGAGCCTAAAAACGAAATCCGGTTATATTATCGTCACATTAATGGATATTTATTGTTCATTCCGCTTGTGTTTTATGTTTTATTTTGTTTAATTAAATGTTAAGAATATGGTAATTAATTAACCCATGAAAGTATTGCATGGTTATCTATATCCCTCTAAATGTATATATTACACATGCGCAATTAACGCTAATTAAACCATAGCCAGTATAATAGTTCCTTGTGTAAATATACCCATCTCGATAAATCACATATTACGACTAATATAATCAGTTGTATTAAGTAGATCTAGATCACACAACTTCAAATATTCTGCAATATTATGAAACTTATTATTGAACTCATACCACAAGGTCATTTAAAAATAGTTCGCCATTGACGAACCCCTTCGTTTAGCAATGGTTTAGGAATCACACCAAGAAGAAAATTATAAGGATTATTTAGAATGAAACTTAAATTAGTTGCAGTGGCAGTGACTTCCCTGTTGGCAGCAGGTGCGGTAAACGCAGCTGAGGTATATAACAAAGACGGCAACAAACTGGATCTGTACGGTAAAGTTCACGCTCAGCATTACTTCTCTGACGACAACGGCAGCGATGGCGACAAAACTTACGCACGTATGGGCTTCAAAGGCGAAACCCAGATCAACGACCAGCTGGTTGGTTATGGCCAGTGGGAATACGAATTTAAAGGCAACCGTTCTGAAAGTCAGGGTTCCGAAGCAGACAAAACCCGTCTGGCATTCGCTGGCCTGAAATTCGCTGAATACGGTTCTTTCGACTACGGCCGTAACTACGGCGTAGCTTACGACATCGGCGCATGGACCGACGTTCTGCCTGAGTTCGGCGGTGATACTTGGACCCAGACTGACGTGTTCATGACCCAGCGTGCTACCGGCGTTGCAACCTACCGTAACACCGACTTCTTCGGTCTGGTTGAAGGTCTGAACTTTGCCGCGCAGTACCAGGGCAAAAACGACCGTACCAACGAAGAAGAATTACATGAAGCAAACGGCGACGGTTTCGGTCTGTCTACTACTTATGAATACGAAGGCTTCGGCATCGGTGCAACCTATGCGAAATCTGACCGTACTGATGACCAGATGCGTAATGGCAATAACGAATTCTACGCTTCCGGTAAAAACGCAGAAGTATGGGCTGCTGGCCTGAAATATGATGCGAACAACATCTACCTGGCAACCACCTACTCTGAAACCCGCAACATGACCACCTTCGGTAAAGTTGACGGTATCGCTAACAAAGCGCAGAACTTTGAAGCTGTTGCTCAGTACCAGTTCGACTTCGGTCTGCGTCCGTCCATCGCTTACCTGAAATCCAAAGGTAAAGATCTGGGTGTTTACGGTGACCAGGACCTGGTTGAATACGTAGACCTGGGTGCGACCTACTACTTCAACAAAAACATGTCCACCTTCGTTGATTACAAAATCAACCTGCTGGATGACAATGCCTTCACTAGCAAAACTGGCGCAAATATCAGCACCGACAACATCGTGGCTGTTGGCCTGAACTACCAGTTCTAATTTTGTTGTAAGTGAAATACAAAGCCAGTCCTCTACGGGCTGGCTTTTTCTCTTGAAGTAGACTCGGTCATAAGGAGTATGACGTGCAGACGTTCACAGGTCGTTGTCTTTGCGGACAAAGTCATTTTACCGTTAACGTCGACATGCTTGATGTCTATGCCTGCCACTGCACGCTGTGCCAGAAGTGGTCTGGCGGCATCGCCATGTATCTGGAAGCCAGCGGTCATCCGCTGATGTCGCCAGAATCTGCGGAACCTTCGCACTTTCCTTCTTCAAATCGTGGTGAACGTTTCTTCTGTTCCGGTTGCGGGTGCCCGCTGTGGTTTACGCTGACCGACAGCGAACGCTACTTTATTCCGTGGACATTGCTGGAACTGAACGAAGTAGACCGCCGCCGCCTGATTTTAGCGGCAGAGATCTACACCGAAACACAGCCTGCGTTCTGGAGACTGACGGGGCAATACGCTCGACTGAGTGGAAAAGAAGTCGAAGAGATGGATTACCCCTGCCATTTAGCCCACTAGTTATTGCTGTTTCACTTTTGCCAGACTGAACCACATTCCTACCGCCAGGACGATCAGCATGCTGCCCGCGCTGCTCAATGCCACGCTATGCGACCAGGTAAAGGCGTCTCTGGCGGCCGTCAACAGCGCCTCACTGAGTGAGGGCGGAAGCGAGTGCGCCAGCTGTACCGCTTCCCCCATCGATGATGAGGCGCGCTCAAGCTCCTGCGGGTTAAGTCCTGCAGGCGGCAGAATTGACGCGGAAAAACTGCGGCTTAGCAGTAAACCAAAAATCGCGATCCCCAGACCCGCACCCAACTCGTAGGCCATGGTTTCGATAGCCCCGGCAGCGGCCGCTTTTTCTGCGGGTGCCGCCGCCATAATGGCCGCCGTGGAGGCTAACAGCGCGCTGGCGGCACTGAAGCCCAACAGGGCCATTAATATCCAGGCCTGGATCTGCTGGGTGCTAAAATCGGTCATCGCCAGCCCATAGAAGCTGACGGCACTCAGCGCCATGCCCGCGGTAGCCACGCAACGTAGTCCCAGGCGCGATACCAGCATCCCGGCAATCGGCCCGCTGAATCCACTGGCCAGCATCACTGGCAGCATAAAGAGACCCGCCTGATACGGTGTTAATCCGTGCACAAACTGCAGTTCCTGGGCCATTAATAGTTCAAAGCCTACCAGGGTTATCATCGCAGTCATTGCCATGACAACGCCGCTTAAGATAATGCGATGGGTAAACAGTCGCATATCGATCATCGGGCGCGATGCGGCAAGCTGGATGCGCACGAACTGCCCCAGCAGTAAAGCGCCCACCAACAGCGTCAGCACAATCACGCCCGTCGCGATGTGTCCCTTCAGCGCCGTTTTCGCGCTATACACCAGCAGCAGAATGGCGACAATCAGCATAATCGCATGACCGAAATTTAATGACTGATCGCGACGACCGGTTTGGCGCGGAACGTAACGCGCGGTCAACGCCATCACCACTGACACAATCGGCACATTGATTAAGAATACAGAACCCCAATAGAAGTGCTCCAGCAGCATACCGCCAACCAGCGGACCAAATGCTGCCCCGCCGGAACCGACCGCCGCCCAGACGCCAAGCGCCATATTACGGTGACGCTGTTCAGCAAAGGTCGCACGAATACCGGCCAGCGTCGCCGGGACGATCATTGCCGCACCAATTGCCAGCACGGCGCGCGTGGCGATAAGCCATCCGGCGGTATGGGCAAAGGCTGCAGCCAGCGAGGCCAGACCAAACAGGCCTCCGCCCAGCAGCAGCAGGCGTTTAAAGCCAATGCGATCGCCCAGTGCCCCCATCGGCAGCACCATCCCTGCCATCACCAGGGAATAAATATCAATGATCCACAGCAGCTCGTTACCACTGGCACCCAGCGTCATACTCAGCGTGGGCGCGGCAACGTGCAGCACCGTTGCATCAATCGCAACAGGGATGTAGACCAGCACAATAATCACTAACGTTAACCACTGACGAAACATAAAACTCCCTACAAAACTTAAACTGGACACATGTCCAGCTTTAACGATCCTACGGAAAATTGAACATATGTCCAACTTTTTGTTAGACTGCTTTCAACGTAGGTAGGGGGGGATATATGAGTTATTTGAATCGGGATGAACGTCGGGAAGTGATCCTGCAGGCGGCAATGCGCGTCGCGCTGGAAGAAGGGTTTAGCGCCATGACGGTACGACGCATTGCAACCGAGGCGAAAGTGGCGACCGGCCAACTGCATCACCATTTCACGTCAGCCGGTGAGCTTAAGTCTCAGGCGTTTGTTCGTCTGATTCGTACCCTGCTTGATGCGGAACAGGTCAGCGAAGGTGCGACCTTCCGCGAGCAACTCCACGCTATGCTTGGCAGTGATGACGGCGGGTTTGAGCCGTACATTAAACTCTGGCGAGAAGCGCAGATCCTGGCTGACAAAGACCCCGAAATCAAAAGCGCCTACCTACTGACCATGCGCATGTGGCATGAAGAAACAACGGCGATCATTCTTCGCGGACAGCAAGAAGGTGAGTTTTTGGCCGAACCGGATGCCGCCGACGTCGCCTGGCGCTTGATCGGTCTAGTGTGTGGCCTCGACGGTATGTATGCGCTGGGGATGTCAGAAATGGCGGATCCAGCCTTTACACGGCATCTGGATCGAATGATTCGTCTGGAGCTGTTTAGTTAATGTTATTGATACATTAATAATGTATCTTTTATATTTACAATTAGTAACACATAAGCAACGCTTAATTCTCCACTCACTCCGCACTATTGCGCTTTTTTATCTATCCTTTCATTCAATATTCTTAACGCTTTTCAATAATTTCTAATCAGGGCCAGTACGGCTCTGTATGCGTTTATTTCTTGAACGACGTGCGCATGTGAGGATAATATGTCACCTTCAAATGAGAAAAATAATCGTTATCTTTTAACCGACTGGAAACCAGAAAATGCCGCCTTTTGGGAAAATAAAGGTAAGCATATTGCCCGAAGAAACCTCTGGATATCAGTCAGTTGTCTCCTTCTTGCGTTCTGTGTCTGGATGCTATTTAGCGCCGTAGCAGTAAACTTAAATAAAATTGGTTTTAATTTCACCACCGATCAACTTTTTTTATTAACCGCATTACCGTCCCTTTCTGGTGCAATATTACGCGTCCCCTACTCCTTTATGGTGCCTATATTTGGCGGCCGCCGCTGGACGGTTTTTAGCACTGCGATTCTTGTTATCCCGTGCCTGTGGCTCGGATTTGCGGTGCAAAATACAGCTACTCCGTTTGGCGTATTTATCGTTATTGCGCTGATGTGTGGTTTTGCTGGCGCCAACTTTGCCTCCAGCATGGGCAATATCAGTTTCTTCTTCCCGAAAGCGAAGCAAGGCAGCGCACTCGGCGTTAACGGCGGTCTCGGCAATCTGGGCGTCAGCGTGATGCAATTGATCGCTCCACTGGTGATTTTTCTGCCTATTTTTACCTTCCTCGGCGTCCAGGGCGTGCCGCAACCTGATGGTTCGTTACTGTCATTGACCAACGCCGCCTGGATTTGGGTGCCGTTGCTGCTGCTCTCCACTCTGGCAGCGGGCATCGGCATGAACGATATCGCCAGTTCCAAAGCCTCTATCGCCTCACAGCTGCCGGTACTGAAGCGTTTTCATCTGTGGCTGTTAAGCCTGTTGTATCTCGCCACCTTCGGTTCATTTATCGGTTTTTCCGCCGGGTTTGCCATGCTGGCCAAAACCCAGTTTCCTGACGTGAATATTCTGCAGCTGGCGTTCTTTGGGCCGTTTATCGGCGCACTGGCGCGCTCAGCGGGCGGCGTTATCTCGGACAAGTTTGGCGGTGTGCGGGTGACGTTAATCAACTTTATGTTTATGGCACTGTTTAGCGGCCTGCTGTTCCTCACCTTGCCGGGTTCGAGTTCTGGAAACTTCACCGCCTTCTACCTGGTGTTTATGGGACTGTTCCTGACCGCCGGTCTGGGCAGCGGCTCAACTTTCCAGATGATTGCGGTGATCTTTCGCAAAATAACCATTTACCGCGTGAAATTGCACGGTGGTACGGAAGAACAGGCCCAGCGCGAAGCGGTAACCGACACCGCAGCGGCCCTTGGTTTTATCTCGGCCATTGGCGCAGTGGGTGGTTTCTTTATTCCGAAAGCCTTCGGTACCTCGCTGGCGCTGACTGGATCACCAGTGGGCGCCATGAAAATATTTTTAGTGTTTTACATCGTCTGCGTGCTGGTGACCTGGCTGGTCTATGGCCGCAAATCACAAAAAAAATAACAACTATTTGGCCTGCAGATCGTAGGCAGCGTCCATTAGGAGCAGGAGAAATGTCATGAGTAAACTGTTGGATCGCTTTCGTTACTTTAAACAAAAGGGCGATACGTTTGCCGACGGGCACGGGCAAGTCATGCACACCAATAGGGATTGGGAAGACAGCTATCGTCAACGCTGGCAGTTCGATAAAATTGTCCGCTCGACCCACGGCGTCAACTGTACCGGCTCATGCAGCTGGAAAATCTACGTTAAAAACGGCCTGGTCACCTGGGAAACCCAGCAAACTGACTATCCACGCACCCGCCCGGACCTGCCCAACCATGAACCTCGCGGATGCCCGCGCGGTGCCAGCTATTCCTGGTATCTTTACAGCGCCAACCGCCTGAAATACCCGCTGGTGCGTAAACGCCTGGTCGAACTGTGGCGCGACGCCCTTTCCCGCCAGCCCGACCCGGTACTGGCGTGGGAATCCATTATGCACGATCCGCAAAAGTGCCAGAGCTACAAACAGGTACGCGGACGTGGCGGATTTATCCGTTCCAACTGGAAAGAGTTAAATCAACTGATCGCCGCCGCTAACGTCTGGACGGTGAAAACCTACGGCCCGGATCGCGTAGCCGGATTCTCCCCCATCCCTGCCATGTCGATGGTCTCCTACGCAGCGGGGACACGCTATCTGTCGCTGCTCGGCGGCACCTGTCTGAGTTTCTATGACTGGTACTGTGACTTGCCTCCGGCCTCACCTATGACCTGGGGCGAGCAGACTGACGTGCCGGAATCCGCCGACTGGTATAACTCCAGCTATATCATTGCCTGGGGCTCAAACGTTCCGCAGACCCGTACGCCAGATGCTCACTTCTTTACCGAAGTCCGCTATAAAGGCACCAAGACCATCGCTATTACGCCGGACTACTCGGAAGTTGCCAAGCTGTGCGATCAGTGGCTGGCACCGAAGCAAGGCACTGACAGCGCGCTGGCGATGGCCATGGGTCACGTTATCCTCAAAGAATTCCATCTTGATAAGCCCAGCGACTACTTCATCAACTATTGCCGCCGTTATACCGATATGCCGATGTTGGTGCTGCTGGATGCCCGGGAAGACGGTAGCTTTGTACCCGGACGGATGATGCGCGCCTCGGACCTCGTCGACGGACTGGGTGAAAGTAATAACCCTGAATGGAAAACCGTGGCCTTCAACAGCGCCGGTGAACTGGTGGTACCGAATGGTTCTATTGGTTTTCGCTGGGGCGAAAAAGGTAAATGGAACCTCGAGTCGCTGGCTGCCGGCACGGAAACAGAACTGTCCCTGTCATTACTCGGCCAGCATGATGAGGTGGCGGGTGTGGCGTTCCCCTATTTTGGTGGTAACGAAAATCCGCATTTTCGCAGCGTGAAGCAGGAGCCGGTGCTGGTGCGTAAACTACCGGTTAAGCACCTTACCCTCGCTGATGGCCGCCGTTGTCCGGTGGTCAGCGTGTACGATTTAGTCCTGGCGAACTACGGGCTCGATCGCGGACTCGATGATGACCTCGCGGCCCGTGATTACAGTGAGATTAAAGCCTACACCCCGGCCTGGGGCGAACAAATCACCGGCGTGCCTCGCCGTCATATCGAACAAATTGCCCGTGAATTTGCCGATACCGCGCACAAAACCCATGGTCGTTCGATGATCATCCTCGGGGCAGGCGTCAACCACTGGTACCACATGGACATGAACTACCGTGGGATGATTAACATCCTGGTGTTCTGTGGCTGTGTCGGTCAAAGCGGCGGCGGCTGGGCGCACTATGTCGGACAGGAAAAACTGCGCCCGCAGACCGGCTGGTTACCGTTGGCCTTTGCGCTGGACTGGAACCGCCCTCCGCGTCAGATGAACAGCACCTCGTTTTTCTACAACCATTCCAGCCAGTGGCGCTATGAAAAAGTCACCGCCCAGGAGTTGCTCTCTCCGCTGGCCGACGCGTCGAAATTTACCGGACATCTGATCGATTTCAACGTCCGTGCCGAGCGTATGGGCTGGCTGCCTTCTGCCCCACAGCTCAACCTGAACCCATTAACCGTTAAAGCCCGAGCGGAACAGGCGGGATTATCTCCAGCGGAATACACCGCGCAGGCGCTGAAGTCCGGTGATATCCGCATGGCCTGTGAGCAACCGGACAACGGCAGTAACCACCCGCGTAACCTGTTTGTCTGGCGTTCGAACCTGCTTGGCTCCTCCGGCAAAGGGCATGAATACATGCTCAAATATTTGCTGGGTACCGAAAGCGGTATTCAGGGTGAAGCGCTGGGCGAAAGCGAGGGCATTAAACCTGAAGAGGTGGAATGGCAAACGGCGGCCATCGAAGGCAAGCTTGACCTGCTGGTCACGCTTGATTTCCGTATGTCCAGCACCTGCCTGTTCTCCGATATCGTGTTGCCGACCGCCACCTGGTATGAAAAAGACGACATGAATACCTCGGATATGCATCCGTTTATTCACCCCCTGTCAGCGGCGGTTGATCCGGCCTGGGAATCCAAAAGCGACTGGGAGATTTACAAGGGCATTGCCAAAGTGTTCTCCGAGGTCTGCGTGGGGCATCTGGGTCAGGAAACCGATGTGGTGCTGCAACCGCTCCAGCATGACTCTCCGGCAGAGCTGTCACAGCCGTTTGATATTCAGGACTGGCGCAAGGGTGAATGTGACCTCATTGCCGGTAAAACGGCCCCCAATATAACCGTTGTGGAACGCGACTACCCCGCCACTTACGAACGCTTTACCTCGCTCGGTCCGCTAATGGATAAACTGGGTAACGGCGGGAAAGGCATCTCGTGGAACACCCAGGCTGAAGTCGATTTCCTCGGTAAGCTGAACTACACCAAGCGTGAAGGCCCGGCGAAAGGCCGACCGCTGATCGACACCGCGTTGGACGCCTCTGAAGTGATCCTCGCGCTGGCACCGGAAACCAACGGTCAGGTGGCGGTGAAAGCCTGGCAAGCCCTGGGGGCGATGACCGGGCGTGATCACACGCATCTGGCTCTGAACAAAGAAGACGAGAAGATTCGTTTTCGCGATATTCAGGCACAGCCGCGCAAAATCATCTCCAGCCCAACCTGGTCGGGTCTTGAAAGCGAGCATGTCTCCTACAACGCCGGCTATACCAATGTGCACGAACTGATCCCATGGCGCACCCTGTCCGGTCGCCAGCAGTTGTATCAGGATCACGCGTGGATGCGTGCCTTTGGCGAAAGCCTGGTGGCTTATCGACCGCCAATCGATACCCGTAGCGTGACGGAAATGCGTGAGGTTCCACCGAACGGCTTCCCGGAAAAAGCGCTGAATTTCCTGACGCCGCACCAGAAATGGGGCATCCACTCCACGTACAGCGAAAACCTGCTGATGCTGACGCTGTCGCGCGGCGGGCCGATTGTCTGGATCAGTGAAACCGACGCCAAAGAGCTGGGGATCGAGGATAACGACTGGATCGAAGCCTTCAATGCCAACGGCGCGTTGACCGCCCGTGCGGTGGTCAGCCAGCGTGTGCCGCCGGGAATGACCATGATGTACCACGCACAGGAGCGAATCATGAATATCCCCGGTTCTGAAGTTACCGGCATGCGCGGTGGTATTCACAACTCAGTGACCCGCGTGTGTCCGAAACCGACGCACATGATCGGCGGTTATGCGCAGCTGTCCTACAGCTTTAACTACTATGGCACCGTCGGCTCTAACCGCGATGAGTTCATCATGATTAGAAAAATGAAAAATATTGACTGGCTGGATGATGAAGGTCGCGATCAGGTACAGGAGGCGGAAAAATGAAAATACGCTCACAGGTAGGCATGGTTCTTAATCTGGATAAGTGCATCGGCTGCCACACCTGCTCCGTCACCTGTAAAAACGTCTGGACCGGACGTGAAGGTATGGAATACGCATGGTTTAACAACGTCGAAACCAAACCGGGGATTGGTTACCCCAAAAACTGGGAAGATCAGGAAGAGTGGCAAGGCGGCTGGGTTCGCGACGTTAACGGTAAAATCAGACCGCGCCTGGGCGGCAAAATGGGCGTGATCACCAAAATTTTTGCCAACCCGGTGATCCCGCAAATTGATGATTACTACGAGCCGTTCACCTACGATTACCAGCATCTGCATAGCGCACCGGAAGGCAAACATCAGCCCACCGCCCGTCCGCGTTCGCTGATTGATGGCAAACGGATGGACAAGATTATCTGGGGGCCAAACTGGGAAGAACTGCTCGGCGGCGAGTTTTCTAAGCGCGCACGCGACCGTAACTTCGAGAAGATGCAAAAGGAGATGTACGGCCAGTTCGAAAACACCTTCATGATGTATCTGCCGCGCCTGTGTGAACACTGCCTGAACCCGAGCTGTGTGGCGACCTGCCCGAGCGGTGCCATCTACAAGCGTGAAGAAGACGGCATTGTGTTGATCGACCAGGATAAATGCCGCGGCTGGCGTTTGTGTATCAGCGGTTGCCCGTATAAGAAAATCTACTTTAACTGGAAAAGCGGCAAGTCGGAAAAATGTATTTTCTGCTATCCGCGCATTGAATCCGGCCAGCCGACGGTGTGTTCAGAAACCTGCGTCGGGCGCATTCGCTATCTCGGCGTCCTGCTGTACGACGCTGACCGCATTGAAGAAGCGGCCAGCACCGAGCATGAAACCGATCTCTACGAGCGCCAGTGCGACGTGTTCCTCAACCCGAACGATCCAGCGGTCATTGAAGAAGCGCTGAAACAGGGTATTCCGCAAAACGTGATTGACGCCGCCCAGCGCTCGCCGGTCTACAAAATGGCAATGGACTGGAAGCTGGCTCTGCCGCTGCATCCGGAGTATCGCACCCTGCCAATGGTCTGGTATGTGCCGCCGTTGTCACCGATTCAGTCGATCGCCGACGCCGGTGGCCTGCCGCACAATGGCAATATCCTGCCCGCGGTAGAATCGCTGCGTATTCCAGTGCAATACCTCGCCAACATGCTCAGCGCGGGCGATACCGGCCCGGTGCTGCGCGCGCTGAAACGTATGATGGCGATGCGCCACTACATGCGCTCGCAAACCGTTGAAGGTGTCACCGATACCCGCGCCATCGATGAAGTCGGGTTGAGCGTGGAGCAGGTCGAAGAGATGTATCGCTATCTGGCGATTGCCAACTACGAAGACCGCTTCGTGATCCCGACCAGCCACCGCGAAATGGCCCGTGATGCCTTCCCGGAGAAAAACGGCTGCGGCTTTACCTTCGGCGATGGTTGCCACGGTTCAGATACCAAATTCAACCTGTTCAACAGCAGCCGCATTGATGCTATCGACATCACCGAAGTGCGCGATAAAGCGGAGGGTGAATAATGCAGATCCTCAAGGTTATCGGGCTGTTGATGGAGTATCCGGATGAATTGCTGTGGGAATGTAAGGACGATGCGCTGGCGCTGGTCGCCAGTGATGCACCGATGCTGAGCGAGTTCACCCGCGAACTGTTAACTGCCCCGCTGCTGGATAAGCAAGCCGAATGGTGCGAGGTGTTTGACCGGGGGCGCGCCACCTCGCTGCTGCTGTTTGAACATGTTCATGCGGAATCACGCGATCGCGGTCAGGCGATGGTTGACCTGCTGGCACAGTACGATAAGGTCGGGTTACAGCTCGCCTGCCGTGAGCTGCCTGATCACCTGCCGCTGTATCTGGAGTATTTGAGCGTGCTGCCGGAGGCAGAGGCTAAAGAGGGATTGCAAAATGTCGCGCCGATCCTGGCGCTGCTTGGCGGGCGCTTAAAGCAGCGTGATACCCCATGGTATCAGCTGTTTGACGCCCTTCTCATGCTGGCGGGCAGTCCGCTTTCAAGTGACAGTGTCACGAAGCAGGTCGGCGCAGAAACCCGTGACGATACCCGCCAGGCGCTCGACGCTGTATGGGAAGAGGAACAGGTGAAGTTCATTGAGGATAACGCCACCGCCTGTGACAGTTCACCGTTGCAAAGCTACCAACGGCGCTTTAGCCAGGACGTGGCGCCACAGTATGTTGACGTCAGCTCGGGAGGCCCGAAATGATACAGTACCTGAACGTCTTTTTTTACGACATCTACCCGTATCTGTGCGGGACAGTGTTTATCCTCGGCAGCTGGCTACGCTACGACTACGGCCAGTACACCTGGCGCGCCTCCTCCAGCCAGATGCTGGACAAACGCGGCATGGTGTTGTGGTCAAACCTGTTCCACATCGGCATTTTGGGGATTTTCTTCGGCCATCTGTTTGGCATGTTAACCCCGCACTGGATGTACGCCTGGTTCCTGCCTATCGCAGTGAAGCAGCAAATGGCGATGATTGCGGGCGGGATTTGCGGCGTGCTGACGCTGGTCGGCGGCGCGGGTTTGCTGGTTCGTCGTCTGACGAATTCGCGAATTCGCGCGACATCCTCTACCGCTGATATTCTGATCCTGTGTGTTCTGCTGGTTCAGTGTATCCTCGGTCTGACCACCATTCCGTTCTCAGCACAACATCCGGACGGCAGTGAAATGCTGAAACTGGTGGGCTGGGCGCAGTCGGTGGTGACCTTCCAGGGCGGCGCGTCTGCGCATCTGGATGGCGTGGCGCTAATTTTCCGCGTCCATCTGGTTCTGGGGATGACCATCTTCCTGCTGTTCCCGTTCACCCGTCTGGTCCACGTGTGGAGCGCGCCGGTCGAATATTTCACCCGTCGTAACCAGATCGTCCGTTCTCGCCGATAAATTCGCGTTGTATTGCCAAATCCGGCCTACAGGGAGATTCCGTAGGCCGGATAAGACGCAGGGCGTCGCCATCCAGCATTTTGCACGTTATGATGCTTCTCCACTCCAGGGAGAACGCCAATGAAACCACAGGTTTACCACGTCGATGCCTTTACTCCACACCCGTTTCGCGGCAATTCCGCAGGCGTTGTGCTGCATGCTGACGGACTGAGTGAGGCGCAGATGCAGCTGATTGCGCGTGAACTGCGTCATTCTGAAACCGCTTTTCTGCTCACCAGCGACGACAGTGACGTGCGTATTCGCTATTTCACGCCAACGGTCGAAGTACCTATCTGTGGGCACGCCACCGTCGCCGCACACTATGTTCGCGCCAGCGTGCTTGGACTGGGCAATACGACCGTCTGGCAAACGTCGTTGGCCGGGCGTCACCGCGTTGATATTCATGCTGAAGATAACGGCTATCGCATCAGTCTGGAACAGGGTACGCCGACTTTTGAGCCGCCG
The DNA here is from genome assembly GCF_029717145.1 of Citrobacter freundii. Classification (NCBI taxonomy): domain Bacteria; kingdom Pseudomonadati; phylum Pseudomonadota; class Gammaproteobacteria; order Enterobacterales; family Enterobacteriaceae; genus Citrobacter; species Citrobacter freundii. The sequence goes on from NZ_CP099222.1 coordinate 2,366,095, forward strand.
CTGGAGGGACCCACGCGTGCAGCCATCATCGCAGCCCTGCATCTGACCGAAGACGATATACTGCCGGGACTGCCGCTCCAGATTGCCTCGACCGGGCATTCGAAAGTGATGATCCCGTTGAAACCAGAGGTCGACCTCGACGCCCTGTCCCCGGACCTGTCGGCATTAATCGCGATCAGCCAGCACATTGGCTGCAACGGCTTCTTCCCGTTTCAGATTCGATCAGGGGAAAATGCCACTGATGGTCGGATGTTTTCACCGGCGATTGGCATTGTGGAGGATCCGGTCACCGGCAATGCCAATGGTCCAATGGGCGCATGGCTGGTGCACCACAACCTAATGGCTCATGACGGAAAAACCTTGCATGTTCAGGGGCATCAAGGCCGTGCGCTGGGACGCGACGGCATTGTCGAGGTGACGGTGGCAATCCAGGACAATCAGCCGCAAAAAGTGACGATTACCGGTGCGGCGGTGATCCTGTTTCATGCCGAATGGGCGATAGATTTTAATTGAGTCGGTAGGCCGGATAAGACGCATCACGTCGCTATCCGGCAAATCATCACCCTATTTACCCGCCTCCGGATGCGTATCAAACGCCGCCATCACCGTTGCCAGTTCCGCCTCGGTAAAGCCGTGTTTGGCATCATCAACTCCCAGACCAAAGCGGTCCTGTAACAGAGCATACAGGCTCGCGACGTCAGGTAAGTTAATCTGTTCTACCGCATGGCCCGCTTCATAGTGCGTAAAATGGAAGTTGGTCAGGGTCAGCTTACCGCCGTCTGGCAGATGACGACACATCAGCAGGTGATGGCGAAAATGCGACTGTGGCCAATGCGCGGACCAGAAGTTACCTATCAGATGATCGCTCTGATGCTGAGTGACCAGATCGAAGTGGTACATCGATTGCCAGTGCTCATGATGACGGAACTGCAGGATCCAGTCCTCGTCTTCCCGAATCAGCCGGTATTCACCGTGCGGTGTCTGCTGTTCAATGTCGGCCTGCAGACGAATCGGCGCGGTTAGCGTTTGTCCGCCAAAACCAACATCGGCAATCCACGCTTCACCTTGTAATTCGACCAGTAACAGTCGATGCGTGCGCGGCGGCAAGCTGGGCGGATTTGCCAGCACCACCCGCCCAAGTAAACTGCGCACGGTAAAGCCAATCTCCCGCAGCGCACGCTCAAATACCCCATTCTGCTCAAAGCAATAGCCGCCGCGACGCGCGCCCACCAGTTTCTCTTCCAGCGACTGCTCGTCGAGCTGCATTTCTCGCGGCAGCAGCACATCGAGATTTTCAAACGGAATCGCACCGTTGTGCAGTAAATGCAGCGCCTGCAAAGTGTCAATGTTGACGTTAGCCGTACCTGACCAGCCAATACGGGAAAAATAAGCGGTTAAAAAAGGCGTCATACCGGATCCCTGTGCGTTGAATGTTGTACTTATAACGCATTTTTCATTTTCCGCCGTCGATTTTGTGCGCTCCCGCCGTATGCCGGGCGACAAAATCGCTAATCCCGTTAATATCTATATTAATTGTGTGCACTATCCACTCAACTGAGGATCCACCATGAGTCATTTCCGTCCGGTTGAATTACACCATGCCAGCCGACTGTTAAATCACGGTCCAACGGTCTTGATAACCAGTCGTGATGAAAATACGCAGCGGCGAAATGTGATGGCGGCGGCGTGGTCCATGCCCGTTGAGTTTGACCCGCCGCGTATTGCCATTGTGGTGGATAAGACCGCCTGGTCGCGTGAACTCATTGAACGTAGCGGCATGTTTGGCATTGTCATTCCCGGCGTGGCGGCAACTAACTGGACCTACGCGGTGGGCAGCGTTTCTGGTCGCGTGGAAGATAAATTTAACTGCTACGGCATTCCGGTAGTCAAAGGTCCGGTGCTGGGCTTACCGCTGATAGAGGCTAAATGCCTGGCGTGGATGGAGTGTCGCCTGCTGCCTGCAACAACTGCGCAAGAGAAATATGACACCCTGTTCGGTCAGGTTGTTTCCGCTGCAGCGGACGATCGCGTCTTTGTCGACGGACGCTGGCAGTTCGATGATGACAAACTCAACACCCTGCATCATCTCGGTGCGGGCACCTTTATCACCAGCGGAAAACGCATTACTGCAGGTGAGTGATCGGAACGGATGACAGCCCCCTGTCATCCACGTTTTTTTATTCTACTTTTTCTTAAAACTTCCAAAAAAAACAATTGGATAAAACAACCACCGTGACCTTGCCGATTCATTCATGTGAATTATAGTTAAGTTTGCTCTAATTCAAATATTTAACCAAAACGCTATCCGTAGACACCGCACGTCCTGAAGTCTCTGAGAGGATTTACGATGCAACTTAATAGAATCGCACAAAGTTTACTCCTGGCTGGGTTATTAACATCGTTTGCCGTCCCTGTTATGGCTGCTGAAGCGCCAAAAGACGCCACTGCCGCCACGCAACAGGCCAACAATGCGCTCCTTCTCTGATAACACCGACTTTACTGACGCCCATAAAGGCTTTATCGCCCCGATTCCTCAGGAGGTGATTAAAGGTGAGCAAGGTAACGTGGTCTGGAACCCGCAACAGTACGCCTTTATTAAAGAAGGTGATAAATCACCGGATTCGGTTAACCCAAGCCTGTGGCGACAGGCTCAGCTAATCAACATCAGCGGACTGTTTGAAGTAACGGATGGCGTCTACCAGATCCGTAACCTCGATTTGTCGAACATGACGATTATCGAAGGTAAAGAAGGCATCACCGTGGTTGATCCGCTGGTCTCTGCTGAAACAGCTAAAGTAGGGATGGATCTTTACTTTAAAAACCGGGGTAACAAACCGGTTGTAGCGGTAATTTACACCCACAGCCACGTTGACCATTATGGCGGCGTACGCGGCGTTGTTGTTGAAGCCGACGTGAAAGCGGGCAAGGTGAAGATTTATGCGCCAGCTGGCTTTATGGAAGCCGCGGTGGCAGAAAATATCATGGCCGGTAACGTCATGAGCCGTCGCGCCAGCTATATGTACGGTAACCTGCTAAAACCGGACGCCAAAGGCCAGGTCGGCGCGGGACTCGGCACCACCACCTCTGCGGGCACGGTTACTCTGATTGCACCCACCAATATCATTGAGAAAGATGGGCAAAAAGAAGTTATCGACGGTCTGACCTATGATTTCATGTTGGCACCAGGCTCTGAAGCCCCGTCGGAAATGCTGTGGTACATCGAAGAGAAAAAGCTGATTGAATCTGCCGAAGATGTCACCCATACCCTGCACAACACCTACTCGCTGCGCGGCGCTAAAATCCGTGAACCGCTGCCGTGGTCAAAATACATCAACGAAGCGATTGTGCGCTGGGGGGACAAAGCTGAAATCCTGATGGCGCAGCACCACTGGCCAACCTGGGGTAACGACAAGGTCATGACACTGCTGAAAAGCCAGCGTGACTTGTACCGTTACATCAACGATCAAACGTTACGTATGGCCAACGAAGGTCTGACCCGTGACGAGATCGCCGCGAACTTTAAACTGCCGGACTCGCTGGCACATACCTGGGCCAACCGGGGCTACTATGGCTCTGTTAGCCACGATGTGAAAGCCACCTACGTGCTGTATCTCGGCTGGTTTGACGGCAACCCGGCAACGCTTGATGAATTGCCACCGGAAGAAGCCGCGAAGAAATTCGTCGACTATATGGGCGGTGCCGATGCTATTTTGCAAAAAGCGAAAGCCGACTATGACCAGGGTAACTACCGCTGGGTGGCGCAGGTCGTGAGCAAAGTGGTGTTTGCCGATCCGAACAACCAGGCCGCGCGTAATCTGGAAGCCGATGCGCTGGAACAATTAGGCTACCAGGCTGAATCCGGACCGTGGCGTAACTTCTATCTCACCGGCGCACAAGAGTTGCGTAACGGCGTGATCAAAGGGCCAACCCCGAATACCGCCAGCCCGGATACCGTCCGCGCGATGACGCCAGAAATGTTCTTTGACTATCTGGCCGTGCATATTAACGGGCAGAAAGCAGGCGACGCGAAATCGGTATTCAACATCGACCTCGGTAGCGACGGCGGTAAATACAAGCTGGAGTTGGAAAACGGCGTGCTAAACCACACCGCCAATTCTGAAGCCAAGGACGCAGACGCAACTATCACGCTCAACCGTGACACGTTGAACAAAATCATCCTTAAGGAAGTGACGCTGAAACAGGCTGAACAGAGTGGCGATGTGAAGGTGACCGGTGACGGCGCTAAACTTGATTCTATGCTGGGCTACATGGATAAATTCGAGTTCTGGTTCAATATCGTTACCCCTTAAACATAACGTACAACGGGCGGATTATCCGCCCGTTTTCTCTCACATACTGTAACCCGGTTTTTTAATCAGCGTATCCATGTGCGGTGCGATTTCCCTATCCCACACCTGCTGCCAGGCTTTTGGGTCAACCTCATTGAGCGCGACGCTCACCGAGCTGTCTTTACTTTGCAGATGGCGAACGATCACCTCGGTAATCTCCGCCGCCAGCGCGGATTTTTGTTCATCATTCAAATCGCGGGGAAAACATTTAATATCAACGTGCGGCATAGCAGGTTCCTTATTATTGTCTTTACGCGGACTCGCGTACGATAAGATGAAATCCGACATCGATAATATCGTCTTCACGAGGAATGTGCTCAATTCTGTCGGCGAGCAGCGAGGCGGCACGCTGTCCAATGGCGCGGCGGTCTACGCTGACGGTGGTAATTGCCGGGCGATTGCTAGCGGCAAAATCAAGATCGCCAAAGCCCACCACTGCTAAATCGTGTGGTACCGCCAAACCACGGCTTTCCGCCTCCATAATTGCCCCCTGCGCGAGGGTATCCGAGCTACAGACAATCACATCAAATTCGCTGTCGGCAAAAAGCTGCGTCAAGCCACTGCGTCCCAACGCCAGCGAAGCCGGAAGCGGCACATCCACCTGCGGCACCGTGGTAATGCCATGGCGACTCAACACATCACAGAGTCCGTGTTTACGCTGACCGGCGCGGCGATCGGCGGTCCATAACAGGCCCGGGCGACGATAACCTTTTGCAAGGAGATAGTCAGCCACCGCCTGCCCGACTTTTTCGTGCGAGAACCCCACCAGCATATCGATGGGGGTTGGCGTCAAATCCCAGATTTCCACTACCGGGATGGCGGCGTTGAGGATCACTTTTTTCAACTCAACGGTGTGGTGGATACCCGTGAGCACCACGCCGTCCGGTCGACGAGAAAGCAGCGTCGCTACCAGCTCGGCTTCGGTTTGCTGCGTATACCCAGCCACGCACAGCAAGATGTGATACCCACGTTCAGCCAGTTCGTCGCTCAACGACTGAATGGTATCGACAAACATATTGTTGTTAATTTGTGGGACCACTACCGCAATCAGTTTGCTGCGACGTGAGGCCAACCCCCCCGCCAGTGCGTTGGGAATATATCCGGTGGCGCGAACGGCCTGCATCACCTTTTCTACTGTTTTCGGGCGCACCATTTGCGGGGTATTCAGCGCCCTGCTTACGGTCATTGGCGATAATCCCGCGGTGCGGGCAACATCTTCCAGCGTTGGTGCGCGGGGAGGTCTGGAATTTTTCACGGTTGATGCCTTTGTAAAAATCGCCGATGGATTTGTGCATTATTCATCATGATTTCGGCCATTGCCAGCATCCCTGGTGCATAACGCAGAGAAAACAGCAGCTTAGTGAAATAACGCCTTGTAAAATATTAGCGCCATCATAATGATTTGTGCATTTTCACACAATGCGTTGGAATGTGATGCTGTTTATAAAAATAGCCCCTGCTATCTCAGCATTTGTGATCGATTGTTCAAATCGGAAGCAATTTACTGGCGTAATGATTGCGCCACCATTAAAAATGTTAGCGCAATCATTTTATAACCACTAGGAGAGAACAAGATGTCACTAAGTGCGAATTCCGATGCCGTAACTTATGCCAAAACGGCCAACGCAAAAACAGCGGCTGAAACAGGCGACCGTATTGAGTGGGTAAAACTGTCTCTGGCCTTTCTGCCGCTGGCAACGCCAGTCAGCGATGCTAAAGTGCTCACCGGTCGCCAGAAACCGTTAACTGAAGTCGCCATTATCATCGCTGAGATCCGTAGCCGTGACGGATTTGAAGGGGTGGGATTTAGCTACTCGAAGCGCGCAGGCGGTCAGGGTATTTATGCGCATGCCAAAGAGATCGCCGATAATCTGCTTGGCGAAGATCCGAACGATATAGACAAGATCTACACCAAATTGCTGTGGGCCGGCGCTTCCGTTGGCCGCAGCGGGATGGCGGTCCAGGCCATCTCCCCTCTCGACATCGCCCTGTGGGATATGAAGGCCAAGCGCGCGGGCCTGCCGCTGGCAAAACTGCTGGGCGCACATCGCGACTCCGTTCAGTGCTATAACACCTCCGGAGGATTCCTGCATACGCCGCTGGATCAGGTGCTCAAAAACGTGGTTATCTCCCGCGAAAACGGCATTGGCGGCATCAAACTGAAAGTCGGTCAGCCAAACTGCGCCGAAGATATTCGTCGCTTAACCGCGGTGCGTGAAGCGCTGGGCGATGACTTCCCGCTGATGGTTGACGCCAATCAGCAGTGGGATCGGGAAACCGCCATTCGCATGGGACGCAAAATGGAACAGTTCAATCTGATCTGGATTGAAGAGCCGCTGGATGCCTATGACATTGAAGGCCACGCTCAACTGGCTGCTGCGCTTGATACACCGATTGCCACCGGCGAAATGCTGACCAGTTTCCGCGAGCATGAGCAGTTGATCCTCGGCAACGCCAGTGATTTTGTGCAGCCCGACGCCCCACGCGTGGGCGGTATTTCTCCATTCCTTAAAATTATGGACCTGGCGGCAAAACACGGGCGCAAGCTGGCTCCACACTTTGCCATGGAAGTGCACCTGCATCTGTCCGCCGCTTACCCACTTGAACCGTGGCTGGAGCATTTTGAATGGCTGAACCCGTTATTCAATGAACAACTGGAACTGCGCGATGGTCGGATGTGGGTTTCAGATCGCCATGGTCTGGGATTCAGTATTAGCGAACAGGCACGCCGCTGGACGCAGTTAAGCTGTGAATTTGGCAAGCGCCCTTAACGTATCTGGCGGGGAATAATACCCGCCCTCTTTCCCTACAGAAACGCTCTCAAACCTAATAACAGGAGTGGGTGATGAACACAATAATAAAGCGCACTAAAGTGCGTTACAGTATTTTGATATTTCTGTTTCTGGCCACCGTATTTAATTATGCCGATCGTGCAACGTTATCCGTTGTCGCACCGATTATGAGTAAAGAGTTGGGTTTTGACCCTGAAGCAATTGGGCTGGCCTTTTCTGCATTTGGTATTTCATACGTCATTATGCAATTGCCAGGCGGCTGGTTACTGGACCGTTACGGCTCTCGCCTGGTGTACGGCTGCGCGCTGATCGGCTGGTCGCTGGTGACCATGTTTCAGGGCACCATTTATCTGTATGCCAGTCCGCTGATCGTATTGATTATCTTACGTCTGATGATGGGCGCTATCGAAGCCCCCGCCTTCCCCGCCAACAGTCGCCTGAGTGTACAGTGGTTTCCTAATAACGAGCGCGGGTTTGTCACCTCAGTTTATCAGGCAGCGCAATATATCTCGCTAGGCATTATTACGCCGCTGATGACCATCATATTGCATAATTTGAGCTGGCATTTTGTCTTTTATTATATCGGGGCAATTGGCGTTATTCTGGGTATATTCTGGCTGGTTAAGATCAGAGATCCGATGCATCACCCGAAAGTTAACCAGCAGGAACTTGACTACATTCGTAATGGCGGTGGCGAACCATCGTTGGGAAATAAGAAAGAACCACAAAAAATCACCTTTGCGCAGATTAAAAGCGTTTGCGTCAACAGGATGATGATCGGTGTTTATATCGGGCAGTTCTGTGTCACATCCATTACCTGGTTCTTCCTGACCTGGTTTCCGACTTATCTGTACCAGGCTAAGGGAATGTCGATTCTCAAGGTCGGGTTTGTCGCCAGTATTCCTGCGATTGCCGGTTTTATCGGTGGATTGTTAGGTGGCGTATTCTCTGACTGGTTATTGAAACGCGGCTACAGCCTGACGGTTGCCCGCAAGCTGCCGGTCATCTGCGGGATGCTGCTTTCCTGCGTGATTGTTATCGCCAACTACACCTCTTCAGAATTTGTGGTGATTGCCGCCATGAGCCTGGCATTTTTCGCCAAAGGTTTTGGCAATCTGGGCTGGTGCGTACTCAGCGATACCTCACCAAAAGAAGTGTTGGGCATTGCCGGAGGTGTGTTCAATATGTGCGGCAACATGGCCAGTATCATCACCCCACTGGTTATCGGCGTCATCCTTGCCAATACCCAGTCGTTTGATTACGCCATTTTATACGTCGGCTCGATGGGGCTGATTGGGCTGTGTTCGTATCTGTTTGTCGTCGGACCGTTGGATCGTATTACCCTGACGCCGTCCGTCGCGTGATTTAACCGTATGGCGATATTTCGCCCGCTGTTCCGGGACTTGCACTCCTGCGGAACAGCGTTTTTTTACGGCTACGATTTGCTCAGCGCTCGCTGCATCGAGGTTAGCCATTTTCCCGCGGCGCATAGCGCGCCCCGGTTCACAGCACCTTCGACAAAAACTGCTGCGTGCGCGGATGACGCGGATGATTCAGTACCTGCTCGCTGCTACCCTGCTCGACGATTTTACCATCGACCATAAACACCACCTGATCCGCCACCTCCCGGGCAAAACCAATCTCGTGCGTCACCACCACTAACGTGGTACCGGACTTTGCCAGGCCTTTAATGACATCCAGCACTTCGCCCACCAGTTCAGGATCAAGCGCGGATGTCGGTTCATCAAACAGCATCACACGCGGGTTCAACGCCAGCGCACGAGCGATGGCGATACGCTGCTGCTGCCCGCCAGATAAATGGCGTGACCAGGCATCGGCTTTATGCCGCAAGCCTACCGCATCCAGCAGGGTTAATGCCCGCTCGGTAGCGGATTTCCGTGACGCGAGTCCGTGAGCCACCGGCGCTTCAATCAGGTTCTCCAGTACCGTTAAGTGCGGGAAGAGATTAAAGTTCTGAAACACATAGCCCACGTTAATGCGCTGGCGCAGAATATCCGCCTCTTTCAGTTCATACAGTTTGTCTCCCTGTCGGCGATAACCTATATAGTCGCCGTCGATCTGAATGAAGCCTTCATCGACGCGCTCCAGATGGTTGATTGCCCGCAGTAACGTGGATTTTCCCGAACCCGATGGCCCGAGAATAACCGTTACCGTACCAGGCGGGATCTCCAGCGACACGTCATCCAGCGCTTTATGGCGGCCGAAGGACTTGCTGACGCCAGTAATGGAAATATGGCCTTCAGGCGAGTGGGACATGGACGACCTCCTGAGGCGTAAGTTGACGGCGACCTTTAACTGCGCGGCTGACGCGGGTGGTATTGATGGCTGAGCGCCGTTCGCTGCGGGCCAGCGCGCGTTCAACCAGGTGTTGAATCAGCGACAGAACGCTGGTGATCGCCAGATACCACACCGCCCCAACCATCAGCAACGGGATCACCTCCTGGGTACGGTTGTAGATCATCTGGATGGTGTAAAACAGCTCCGGCATCGCCAGCACGTAAACCATCGCCGTGCCTTTCGCCAGGCTAATAATTTCATTGAAGCCGGCAGGCAAAATGGTGCGCAGCGCCTGCGGCAGGATAATGCGCAGCGTGCGTCGCCAGGCAGGTAAACCCAGCGCTGCCGCAGCCTCATACTGGCCGTGATCGACACCGAGAAATCCGCCACGAATAATCTCGGCGGTATAGGCGCTTTGCACCAGCGTCAAACCCACTACCGCGGTAGAAAACTGACCCAGTACATTGATGGTCGCGAAGCTGCCCCACTGAACGTGGGTGAAAGGAATGCCAATCGTCAGCGTGTCGTACAGATACGAGAAATTGTATAAGATTATCAGCACCACGATCAGCGGCAGCGAGCGAAACAGCCAGATGTATCCCCAGGCCAGGCTATTCAGCAGCCACGATGATGAGAGACGTGCCAGTGCCAGCAATCCACCGAACACCACACTCAACAGTGTGCCGATAAGGGTCAGCAGCAACGTTTGCCCCAGACCGGACAAAATCACCGGGTCGAAGAACCAGCGGGCAAACACGCCCCACTCCCAACGCGGATTAAACGCCACCGACTGGATAATCACCGCCAGCACAAACAGCGCGACTATCGCACCTGCCGTGCGCATCGGATAGCGTGCCGGGACGACTTTGATGGTTTCCGTCGTTTTCATTTTTTCTCCTCAGGCAATTTTTGCCTGACCTGCGATGGTCAACAGTTTGGTAAAGCGCAGCCGACCGTCAAACGGCGGCAGGCTGTACTCTTCCGGGTTACGTGCAATATCAAATTGTGGATCGTACCCCTGACGCAAATAGAGCTGAACGGCCTCCGGTTGGCGAAACCCTGTCGTCAGGTAGATACGGCTGTAGCCCGCCAGTAGCGCCCGTCGTTCCAGTTCCTGTACCACGTGCGCCGCCAGCCCCTGCTTACGCAGGGTGCTTTGGGTCCAGATGCGTTTAATCTCAGCCGTGTCTTTGTCGTAAGGTTTGTAGGCCCCGGTGGCGATAATCTCGCCGTCACGCTCCAGCACCACAAAGATCCCCTGCGGCGCCAGATACCATTCGGTCAATTCAACTTCAGCATCACGGGAAAAATAATCGCCATAGCGCGCGGCATATTCAGCAAACAGACCGTTCAGAATCGGCTGCAGTTCTGCCGCCTCCGGCGAGACCACGCGGAATTGATCGCTCACGTTGCCTCCTCAGTCGCCTAAACCGGCCGGGTTGATTTCTGATTGTGGAATGCGTTCCACCCCCTCTCCCCAGCGATTCAAGACTTTGTCGTAGTCACCGTTGGCGATCACACCGTTAAGCGCGGTTTGCACCGGCTGTACCAATCCGCTGTCTTTTTTCAGCGTTACGGCGATATGCGCGGCCTTTGGCCAGCCACCGTCGACGCTACCCACGAGTTGCGTTTTTCCATTGAGCGCTGCTTTCCACGCGCCGATAACGTTAGGGCCAAAATAGGCATCGGCGCGGCCTGACTGTAGCGCCAGCGTCTGGGCGGCATCATCCTTGGTATAGACTGGCGTAAACGCCGGTAACCCGTTCTTCAGGTTCTCTTCATTCCATGCCAGAAGAATGGCTTCCTGGTTGGTCCCGGAGCCGACAATAATGCGCAGCCCGGCGATATCTTTTGCCTGTTCAATTTTGGTCAACTTACTGCCGGTTTTGACGTAAAAACCGAGTGAATCTTTACGATACGTGGCGAAGTCGAACTTTTCTTTGCGCGCTTTGGTGACGGTAATATTGCTGATCGCAGCATCATATTTGCCGGAAGCTACGCCCAACGGCCAGTCTTCCCATGACGTTGGCACCACGTTCAACTCCAGCCCCAGACTGTCGGCCACCAGACGGGCGATATCCGCCTCGCTGCCGATCAGCGTTTTATTGTCATCTGCAAACACCGTCAGCGGCGGCTGGCTCAGTCCGGCAATCGCCACCGTGAATTTACCCGGTACGGCCAGCTGCAGCCTGGCGGGCAACTGCGCGATCGCCTGGGCGTTTTTCACCGTGTTAATCGGCGTTTTATTGGCCTCCAGGCTTACGCCCGTGCCGTTGATGGTGACATCGTTTGCCCAGACGGAAGCGCTGAAAGCCAGGGACAGCGCCAAAAGTAATGATTTTTTCTGCATCGTATTTGTCTCTTATTGTGTGAATTGATTGGCAGGTGTCGCTAAGCCAAGGCTGGCACGCAAAGTCGTGCCGGGGTAGTCAAGACGGAACAGACCGCGCGCCTGAAGTAACGGGATCACCTGTTCAACAAAGCGTGGGAAGGTGTCCGGCGTGCCGCCCTGAATGATAAATCCGTCGGCGGCTCTCTCATCGAACCACTGCTGCAGGCCGTCAGCCACCTGTTCCGGCGTACCGCTAAAGCGGGGGCGTGGGCTGGCCGCTTCCAGCGCAGCCTGGCGCAGGGTTAACCCGCGCTCACGTGCATTGCGCTTGATTTCATCGGTGGTGCTGCGAAAACTGTTTTGCCCGAGATCGCCGAGCTCCGGGAACGGCGCATCAAGGGAATATTGCGCGAAATCGTGATGTTCAAAATAGCGGCCGAGGTAATTCAGCGCGTCGTTAATGGAAACCAGCGCTGCGGTGGTTTGATATTGCTGTTCAGCATCCTGCTCGTTGTCACCCACAATGACGCTGATGCCCTGGAAAATATGCAGATCATCGTCACCCCGCCCCGCTATTTCCAACTGGCTTTTCACATCCTGATAAAAAGCTTTGGCCTCTGCCAGTGATTCCTGATGGGTGAAAATGGCGTCAGCGTGTGTTGCTGCTAATTTCTTTCCATCCTCAGAAGCGCCAGCCTGAAATATAATCGGCCGTCCTTGTGGTGTACGGGCAATATTTAAAGGGCCGGCAACCTGGAAATAATCGCCATGATGATTGAGCGTATGCAGTTTCTGCGGATTAAAGAATTCACCGCTCGTTTTATTACGGGTAAACGCATCCTCTTCCCACGAATCCCACAATCCTTTGACCACCTGCAAATATTCATCGGCAATACGGTAGCGTTGAGCATGTTCCGGGTGCTGCGCGCGAGAATAGTTCTTTGCTGAACCTTCCAGGGGCGATGTCACCACATTCCATCCAGCGCGCCCCTGGCTGAGATGATCGAGGCTGGCAAACTGTCTCGCGGTGGTAAACGGTTCGCTGTATGACGTTGAAACCGTGCCCACCAGTCCCAGATTGTTGGTGATGCTCGCCAGTGCCGACAATACCGTTAGCGGTTCAAAGCGATTTAAAAAATGTGGGATGGATTTCTCATTGATATACAAACCATCGGCAACAAAAATAAAATCCAGTTTACCTTGCTCGGCAATTAATGCAGTGTCTTTGACAAACTCAAAATTAATACTGGCATCGGCAAGTGCTGCTGGATGACGCCATGCTGACATATTCCCGGAGGCACCATGCAGAATAGTACCCAACCGTAATTGCCTTTTTTTAGCCATAGTACCCCCTACCCAACAGGTAAAATTAAAGGTGTGTGAATGCCGTTTTCGCTAAATGCGTAAAGTACTGCGCGGCGGGTTCAATTAATCGTTCGTCAGGATTAAATCCCGGATGGTGTAATCCGTATTCGCTGGCGCTGCCAATACTGACAAATGCCCCGGGCGTATTTTGCAGATAGACGGCAAAATCCTCTCCCCCCATATGCAGATCGGCATAGTGCGTCGTGTACCCGGAGGTTTTTGCCACCTCGGTGGCAATCTCTGCCCAGCGCGAATCGTTGACCAGCGCCGTGGGGCCCGCGTGCCAGATAACATCAATTTGTGCGCCAAAGGCGTGGGCAAATCCGGCGGCGATGTCATTCACCCGTGATTTGACCTGCTGCTGAACGACTGTGCGATGGGTTCTGAGCGTCCCTTCCAGCTCAACGGATTCTGGCAGCACGTTCCACGTGTTGCCGCCCTGAATACGGGTCACGCTCAACACCACCGAATCCAGCGTGTTAACCTCCCGGCTGGCCACGCCTTGCAACACCGTCACCAGTTGGCTGGCAAGCAGAATGGCATCTTTGCCTTCATGTGGCCGAGCGGCATGTGCGCCTTTGCCATGGATACGCAGCACGACACGATCGACGTTGGCATAAAATGCGCCGCCACGCGTGGCAAACTCACCCACCGGTAAGCCAGGCTCGTTGTGCATACCGAAAATCGCCGCTACGTTTTGTAGCGCCCCGGCGCGGATTAACGCTTTCGCGCCACCAAAGTTTTCTTCCGCAGGCTGAAACAGGATACGAACCCGCCCCGGTAATGCGCTTTCTTGCTGTTTCAACAACAGCGCAGCACCGAGCATGACGCTGGTATGCACGTCGTGTCCGCAGGCGTGCATGACCCCCGGCGTTACGGAGCGAAACGCCACATCGGCATTCTCTTCTATCGGTAAGGCGTCGATATCGGCCCGCAGGGCGATAACATCGTCTCCTCGCCCAACCTCAGCCACCAGACCGGTGCTCAGTTCAAAGGGCAAAATGTTGACGTCGGCAGCACGCAACCAGTCGCGAATACGTGCTGTAGTCGCCACCTCCTGTAAGGACAGCTCCGGATACTGGTGCAGTTCACGGCGCCAGCCGATAAGCGTCGAGGCCAATGACATCAGACGACCTCCACAGCGGAATGGGCCTGCGCCAACAAATGCAGCGATGTCAGACGCGCATGACCTTCTGCTAGCGGGGTATCGATAATAAATTCATCAATGCCGTACTGCGCGTGCAGGCTGTTCAGCTTTGCGGCCACATCTTCGGCCGTTCCGTGCAACAACGCCTGCGCTCGACGGGCAATTTTTCGTGGCACGCTACCCGCCTGTGCGGCGAATGCCAACGCCTGCTCTTCACTGGCCACCGTCACGCGTTGACCATCTTCCAGCTCAACGCCCCATATTTGTACGTTCTCCGCCAATTGCGCGGCAGTCTCCGGATTGTTCGCCACAATCACCTGCACGGCGACAATCGTCGGGCGCACACTGTTGGCTTGCCAGTAAGTCAGAACATCGCGTAGCAGCGCCGGATCACCGTTCAGGTGCGCGGCAAAGATAAAATTCCAATCAGACTCTGCCGCCAACTGTGCGCTTGGCACGCTGGCCCCCAACACGAATCTTTGCGGCGGAGAGGGCGGGATCGGCGTCGGAAATACCGCGTGCCCGGTTTCCGTCCCGGTCAATGCCAGCCAGGCATCGAGCTGCGAAAGCTGCTCGGCAAAGCTGCCCTTTTCACTCTGATGTAGCCCCTGCTGGAGCGCCTGCGTTGACAGCGGTAGACCGCCTGGGGCTTTCCCCACGCCGAGATCAACGCGCCCTGGGGCCAGTGATGCCAGTAAATTGAAGTTTTCCGCTACTTTATACGGGCTGTAATGTTGCAGCATAACGCCACCAGAGCCAACGCGGATACGTTGTGTTTGGCCAAGGATCCAGGCGATCACCAGCTCCGGTGACGGACTGGCTAGCTGCGGCGTATTGTGATGCTCCGCTATCCAAAAGCGGTGGTATCCCCACGCCTCTGCCAGCTGTGCCAGCTGTAGCGTACGGGCAAGCGCAATGGCGGCAGTTTCGGTTTCCCCTATGGGGCTTTTATCGAGAATACTCAGGCAATATGACATGTTACAGGCTCACGATTGTTAACATGTCGTTATTATTAAATTATCAAACAACCATTCAGAAACATTTAATTCACATTTACTCAGCTAAAAAATCGCTAACCAACCTTACTTCTACTACGGGTAAGGTCTCTCCTGGGCAGGTATAAGAAGCAGAAAAAACATACCCTACAAAATATAATAGGGTTACTGTTTATGCCAGAAACCCAACAATATCATTTTGCGGTAGTTTTATTTTTGCGCACTATATTTATGCTGAATTTAATTTAAGTCAGCTGAAGAATCTCTTTAGGTTATACACTTGTATTTATTGTTTCATATTTATGACCATTAACAATCTGCATACAACAAAATTTTTATTTGAAATACTTTCGTCAGGCTAATGATTAGTAGAGAATGCAACGTTTCTTATTAAAAATGGTTTAAAACAGCTTTTTAATATCCCCTGGTATTATTCCGGGGATTTTTGTATGACTTGAACATACCACCAGGGACCGCCATGAAAAGTAACATGCCCGTTACACAAGTTGAGCACACACTTAACGCGAAAGCGACGCTGCTGTCGACGACGGATAAAGAAAGCCACATTACCTATGCCAACACGGCTTTTATTGAAGCCAGCGGCTTTAATGAAACCCAGCTCATGGGCGAACCCCACAATATTATTCGCCATCCCGATATGCCCTCTGCCGCCTTCGCCGACATGTGGCACACTCTCCAGCAGGGTGACAGCTGGACCGGGATGGTGAAAAATCGCCGGGAAAATGGTGACCATTACTGGGTTCGCGCCAACGTCACCCCCGTCTGGCACCGTGAAAAATTAACCGGCTACATCTCTGTGCGTACCGTTCCATCACGGGAAGAAATAGCCCAGAGTGAGCAGCTGTATGAAAAAATAAATAGCCAGCAATTTAAAGGTTTCCGACTTTTTAAAGGCATTATTATTCGTCGTGGCATACTGGCATGGACCTCTGCGTTTAAATGGTTAAGCATAAGTCAGCGAGTCAATTATGCTTTAGGGGTAGTAGCCCTGCTCTGCGTATTATTAACACTCGCACCGGTGAATTCATTTATTCAGGCTGGCGGAATGATCGTGCTATTTCTGCTATTTGGCATTTACCTTAAGTGCCAAATTTGTCAGCCAGTTAATACGCTGCTCAGTCAAATGAAAAAGGTTGTCTCCGGCCGTAAACCCGATAACTGTCATTTAAATCGCGTAGATGAAATCGGGATGCTGATGCGACTGGTTAATCAATCCGGGCTGAATCTAAATTCTCTGGTGGATGATGTCAGTACACAAATCGCCGGGATCCGCGAAATCAGTCAACGGGTATCAAAAGAAGGCGTTGCATTGCATACACGTTCCGAAGAAACCTCCGCTGACCTGCAGCAAACCGCTGCCGCCATTGAAGAAATTGGCAGCGCGGTGCAACAAACCGCCGATACCGCCGCACAAACGATGACCATGGCCGATAAAACCAGCGTCAACGCGACGGAAGGCGGCGATATCATGAAACAGACCATCGGCATGATGCAGGCTATCTCGCGTGATAACAGTCAGATCGTCGACATCATCGGTGTTATCGACAGTATCGCCTTTCAGACCAATATTCTGGCGCTGAATGCTGCCGTCGAGGCCGCACGCGCCGGGGAGTCCGGTCGTGGTTTTGCCGTTGTGGCGGCGGAAGTGCGCAACCTGGCGCAGCACTCCGCCTCAGCCGCCAAAGAGATCAAGCAGCTAATTGAGAAGAACGTCGCGAACGTCAACTCCGGCGTAAAAATGGTGGAGCAGACGGAAACGCATCTCACGGGCATGATCGGTGACGTATTGCAGATGTCGATGATGATTAAAGACATCAGCCTCGCGACGCGGGAACAAACCCAGGCGCTGGATCTGATCAATGACTCGATTTCACGCGTCGGCACCATGACCCACACTAACGCCGAGATGGTGGAACGTGTCACTGATGCCACCGCCGATTTAACTCAGCGTTCCTCACGACTGCAGCAGGCCGTTCAGGTCTTTGGCGTATCGGCATAATGCAGGCTTTGCGTCACTGATTAATTGACTGTAGGATGCTCGGCCGACAGTTTTCCCCTCTAACACAATGAAGGGTAACGCTGTTTTCGCCGCTGCACGGGCGGCAAAAAGGATTTTGTTAATTTGTCAGGCCAACAGGAAACGCAATGAACACACACAACACGCAAGCCGCAGAACAACATGCGGCGAAACGACGCTGGCTGAATGCTCACGAAGAGGGGTATCACAAAGCGATGGGCAACCGACAGGTACAGATGATCGCCATCGGCGGCGCGATTGGTACCGGGTTGTTTTTAGGGGCCGGGGCACGTTTACAAATGGCTGGACCCGCTTTAGCGCTGGTGTATCTGGTATGCGGTATTTTTTCATTCTTTATTCTTCGTGCGCTCGGAGAACTGGTTCTGCACCGCCCTTCCAGCGGCAGTTTTGTCTCCTACGCCCGTGAGTTCCTGGGAGAGAAAGCGGCCTATGTGGCTGGCTGGATGTACTTTATCAACTGGGCGATGACCGGGATCGTCGATATCACTGCTGTCGCGCTGTACATGCACTACTGGGGGGCGTTTGGCGATGTGCCACAGTGGGTATTTGCCCTTGGTGCGCTGGCGATTGTTGGTACCATGAACATGATTGGCGTGAAATGGTTCGCCGAGATGGAGTTCTGGTTTGCGCTGGTCAAAGTGTTGGCAATCGTGATTTTTCTGGTGGTTGGTACGGTCTTTTTAGGTACCGGACAACCACTGGACGGTAACACCACCGGGTTTCATCTGATCACCGATAACGGTGGCTTCTTCCCGCACGGTCTGTTACCCGCGCTGGTGCTGGTACAAGGTGTGGTCTTTGCTTTTGCCTCTATTGAACTGGTGGGTACGGCCGCCGGAGAATGCAAAGATCCGCAAACCATGGTGCCAAAAGCGATCAACAGTGTGATTTGGCGCATTGGCCTTTTCTACGTCGGCTCCGTCGTACTGCTGGTGCTGCTGCTGCCATGGAACGCCTATCAAGCGGGCCAAAGTCCGTTTGTGACCTTCTTCTCGAAACTCGGCGTGCCGTATATCGGTAGTATCATGAACATTGTGGTGCTGACCGCCGCCCTTTCCAGCCTCAACTCGGGGTTGTATTGCACCGGACGAATTTTACGTTCGATGTCGATGGGCGGTTCTGCCCCCAAATTTATGGCGAAAATGAGCCGTCAGCAGGTCCCCTGGGCTGGGATCCTCGCCACGCTGGTGGTGTATGTGGTTGGTGTTTTCCTCAACTATCTGGTGCCTTCGCAGGTGTTTGAGATCGTGCTGAACTTCGCGTCGTTAGGGATTATTGCGTCGTGGGGATTTATCGTGGTGTGCCAGATGCGTTTTCGTCAGGCCATTAAAGACGGCAAAGCGGCAGACGTCAGCTTCAAGCTCCCGGGCGCGCCGTTTACCTCGTGGTTAACGTTGCTGTTCCTGCTAAGCGTGCTGGTGCTGATGGCCTTTGATTATCCGAACGGCACCTACACCATCGCGTCGTTACCGTTGATTGCTATTCTGCTGGTTGCCGGATGGTTTGGCGTGCGTAAACGCGTGGCGGAAATCCAGCGCACCGCGCCGTAATCGCATTCAGGCCTGACAGCGTATCCCCGTCAGGCCTGCTTTCTTAGTTGGCTTCGATTAACTGCGCAACATCATTGCTGTTAATTTCCCGCGCGTTGCCATCCTGATCGGTATAGCTGGTCATCCCGGTGTCTTTATCCAACTGCGGTTTGCCCTGGGTGACGATAGTTTGCCCACTTTTCGTGGTCATGACGTAATCCGTTGAACAACCTGCCAGAGTAAACAGCATTACGCCTGCGCAAAGGCAGATAAATGGCTTTTTCATGATATTCCTGTGTTATGCAATGAGCCGATAAGGACCTAGTGTAAGTCCCTGATGTTTATCAGGCCAGCGATGGGGTGTAACGAGGCGTATCGTGGGGTATGGATAAATAACAGGAGGGGTTTCCCCCTCCGGGTAAATTACAGCGCGATGCGAATCACATCATCCGGCTGTGTGGCTTCCTGCTCACGTGAAGATTTTTGTTTCACGCTAACATACAGGGTTTTGCCATCAGCGGAGAGCGCCAGGCTGTTCGGGAACGTCGGGGTGTCGAATGTTTTGACGACTTTATAGCTTTTCGCGTCAATCACGCTGACCTTACCGGCCTGACGATGCGTCACGTAGGCTTCATTGCGCGCAGGGTTGAACAGCACAGCCAGAGATTCCGGCGCGGCGACTTTCGCCAGTACTTTGCCGTCACGGGTATCAATCACCAGCACTTCTGCCGCTTTAGAATCGGTAATAAACGCGCGGTTACCAGCGGTATCCAGGCTCAGGTTGATAAAGAAATGCTCTTTGCCGTCATCCAGCAGCTTTTTGCGGCTGAGAATTTTATTGTCTGCGGTATCGATGGTAATAAACTCACCGTCAGCATTGGTGGTGTACAAGCGTTTAGCCTTGCTGTCGACAGCCAGACCGGTGCTCATTTTACCGGTGTTAGCAATGGTGGTTTTCAGTTTGATGGTTTCACCGTCGACCACCCAGATCACGCTCTCTTTACCAATCCCGCTGATGTAGACCGTGTTGGTGGCGTCATCGGCTACCAGCTGACGCGGCTGCAGCGGACGGACATCTTCCGAACGTTTACGCGCATCCAGTACCAGACGGCCTTTTACGTCGCCGGTTTTAGCATCCATCGCGGTGACTGCACTGTTGACAGTATTACCAAACCACAGGGTCTGTGTCGCATTATTGATGGTGGCGCCAAACGGTTTCAGGTCGTTATGAATCGCCTGAGTTACTTCCAGCGTGATCGGATCGAGACGGTAAACCACCCCGCCCTTATCCAGCTTACGACTCTGGGAGGTGGCAAGCCACAGCGCGTTTTCCTGTTGGCTGTACGCCATTTCGTAGGCGCCTTTGCCTACCGCTTTGCGCAGCAGTTCTTCCGCAGCCTGCGTACTAAAAGAGGATGCAACAAGCAGTGAACCTAACAGTAAAGAACCACGCAGACGCGGTGAAAACAGATGACGTAAAGACATGACGACTCCCTTTGATAAATTCATTTGTTACTGCTTCACAATGCTTCAATCAGCAAAATCATGGTTTTGCCTTTTTAAGAATGAGAATAGTAATCATTATTTATCTCAAAGTGGAGTGTTTATTCGCTTTCTGGCAACAACCTTCTTATTTTCTCCATAAATGCTTAACGTGCCGCTCACAAACAGAGCGGCACACCGGATTTTCGCGATTAATCTTCAGCGAGCCGGATCACAACCTTGCCAAAGTTTTTCCCGGTCAGCAGACCAATAAAGGCTGCCGGAGCATTCTCCAGCCCCTCCGTAATCTGTTCCCGGTACTGGATTTTGCCTTCTTTGACCCAGCGTCCCATCTCCTGCTGGAACTCATGAATGCGATGACCGTAATCCTGACCAATAATAAAGCCCTGCATCCGGATGCGCTTTTTCAGTATGGTGGCCATCAGCAGCGGTAAGCGGTCGGGACCTGCCGGTAACGCCGTGGCGTTATAACCACTGACCAGCCCACACACCGGAATGCGCGCAGAGGTGTTGAGTAACGGCAGCACCGCGTCGAAGACTTTGCCGCCAACGTTTTCATAATAGATGTCGATCCCCTGCGGACAAGCCTGCGCCAGCTGTTGCGCGAAATCAGGCGCATGGTGATCGAGGCAAAGATCAAAGCCGAGCACCTCGGTGGCATGACGGCATTTTTGCGCTCCACCGGCCACGCCGACTACCCGACACCCTTTGAGTTTGCCAATTTGCCCGACGGTTGCGCCTACCGGCCCGGTGGCTGCTGCCACCACCAACGTCTCTCCGGCTTTAGGTTGGCCGATATCCAGCAGCCCCATATACGCGGTAAAGCCCGGCATGCCCAACAGACCTAACGCCCAGGATGGATGTTCAGGGTTATCGCCTAATTTTACCAGCCCGCTACCATCAGAAATGTCGAAATCCTGCCAGCCGCTGTAGCTCAGAACCCATTCACCAACGTGATAATCAGGATGATTTGATGCCATCACCCGGCTGACGGTACCGCCGACCATCACCGCGCCAATCTCCACCGGGGGAGAATATGAAGGCTCATCGCTCATGCGACCGCGCATATAGGGATCGAGAGACAGATACACGTTGCGCAGTAAAACTTGCCCTTCCCCGGGAGTGGCGACAGCCCCCTCTTCCAGACGGAAATTACTGAGTACCGGAGCGCCATGGGGGCGTGAAGCCAGTACCCAGCGGCGATTGCGTTGCAGTTGTTGACTCATTGATGTTCTCCTCTGCTTTTGGCATGAATCCATCAATAGTAGACGCCCCGCGCTAGCGATGCTTTCACATTAATTGCCGACGGCGTTTAACCGCACAACCAGATAAACACAGGGTTGCGCGGTTTCATTAATAAATCGGCAGTCATTCGGCGGGCCGAGTTCCAGACAATCACCGGCCTTCATTTCGTGGCGCGTGTCCCCTTCGACAAATACTAACTCCCCCTGCTGCAGCCAGATTAGCTGTCTGGCCTGTACGTAGGACGAAGCGGGCATGGGAATGTCGCTCCCGGCTGGCAGTTCTATCTGCACCAGATCGATGGGCAGATCGCTGCGCGGGGAGACGTGGCGGCGCAGATAATGGCTTTGCGGATCGTGCCAGACTGGCTGGTTGGCGAAGCGCAGCAGCTTGCCCTCCTGCATTTCAGCCCGCGCCATCAGCGTTGACATGCTGATGCCAAATGCCCCGGAAAGCCGCCCCAGCAGCGTTGCCGTTGGACTGCTCTCGCCACGCTCAATTTTATGGATCATGGCCCGCGACACGCCCGCGCGCTCGGCAAGTTCCGTCAGCGACCAGCCGCGAGATTCCCGTTCTATGCGAATTCTTGCACCGATCCGTTGATTTATGCTGTCTTCAATAGTATTCATATTGTAATACTATAGTGAACAACACCTGAGGTTCAACATGTCAATTCGCTTTGCCAGTAAAGAAGACTGCGCCGCTATTGCAGAAATCTACAATCACGCGGTGCTGCATACGGCGGCTATCTGGAACGATCAAACTGTCGATGCCGAAAACCGTATATCCTGGTACGAAGCCCGGAAAATACTGGGGTATCCGGTGCTGGTGAGTGAAGAGAATGACGTGGTCACCGGGTATGCGTCTTTCGGCGACTGGCGTAATTTTGATGGTTTTCGTCATACCGTTGAGCATTCGGTGTATGTGCATCCGGATCATCAAGGCAAAGGCCTGGGGCGCACATTACTCAGCCGGTTGATTGATGAGGCCCGCAGGTGCGGTAAGCATGTGATGGTCGCGGGCATTGAGTCGCAGAATCAGGCATCGTTGCACCTGCACAGCACGCTCGGTTTTGTCTTAACCGCGCAAATGCCGCAGGTGGGGACAAAGTTTGGCCGCTGGCTGGATCTGACCTTTATGCAGCTGCAACTGGACGATCGCCGCGATCCGGACGCACGCGGATGAACTCGACGCTAACCCTCTCCTTTCTGATTGCCGCCGGCATTGGTCTGGTGGTGCAGAACACCTTAATGGTACGTATTACTCAGACCTCTTCAACCATTCTGATTGCCATGCTGCGCAATTCGCTAGTGGGGATTGTGCTGTTTGTCAGCATTCTGTGGTTTAAGCAAGGTATGGCGGGGTTTGGTGAGCTGGTTTCCAGCGTACGCTGGTGGACGTTAATTCCCGGTTTATTGGGTTCGTTTTTTGTCTTCGCCAGTATTAGCGGCTATCAACATGTGGGGGCTGCCACCACCATTGCGGTGCTGGTTGCCAGTCAGTTGATTGGCGGTCTGCTACTGGATATCTTGCGAAGCAACGGCGTACCGCTGCGTGCGCTGGTGGGGCCAGTTTGTGGCGCGGTGTTGCTGGTAATCGGCGCCTGGCTGGTGGCCAGACGCGCGTTTTAACTGCCTGATGGCGCTTTGCTTATCAGGCCAACGGAATATGCCTGTAGGCCTGATAAGGTGTGAGCACCGCCATCCGGCAAGGAAATATCAGAGAATAGTGCCACCTTTGGTGAGCTGCTCGCGGCGGGCTTCCATATCCTCTTTATACTGACGACCATGATGCGCAATCGCCGTGCGCAGACGCTGTTGCTGGGTGTAGCGATCTTCCCGGCTCAGTTCTGCATCATCGCTGAGCGCAATCAGCAGTTCGTTCATATGCGTAATGACGCTCTCTTCAATGGCGGCGTCGACGCGGGCGCTGACCTCATCCAGGTGCGACATACTTTCTCCTTAACTGATTAATTTAATTTAGCTTTTGAAAAATCACTGCCCATCAGGCTAACGCTGTATCCGCTGACGTTACTGCGTGTGGCATAAAACGTTTTGCCGTTTGCCAGCGCGATCCACGGCGCCTGCTGGTAGAAAATCTCTTGCGACTGCTGGTAAAGCGCGGCACGTTCTTGCGGCTTGCTCACCTGTTTCGCCTTTTGCACCAGCGCATTATACGCTTTATCGCACCAGCGTGCGGCGTTGGATCCGGTTTTAATGCTGTTGCAGCCCAGCAGGACATCAGCGAAGTTATCCGGATCGCCGTTGTCAGACATCCAGCCAAACAGCGCGGTGTCGTGCTCGCCCTTACGCATTCCGGAGAGGTACTCGCCCCACTCCCAGGAAACGATTTTCGCCTTCACGCCAACCTTCGCCCAGTCGCTTTGGATCATCTCAGCGATCCGACGGGAGTTCGGGTTGTACGGACGTTGAACCGGCATCGACCATAGCGTCGCCTCAAAACCGTTCTCCAGCCCAGCTTTCTTCAGCAGTTCTTTCGCTTTTTGCGGGTCGTAATCGTAGTCCTTCAGATCGTTGTTAAAGCCCATCATATTCGGCGGAATCGGTGATTTTGCCACCGTGCCTGAACCTAAAAAGACGGCGTTAATGATCGCTTTTTTATCGGTCGCGTAGTTCAGCGCCTGACGTACCAATACGTTATCAAATGGTTTTTTCTCGGTATTAAATGCCAGATAACCGACGTTCAGTGCGTCGACCGAATGCAGCGTCAGGTCGTTGTTTTTCTTAATTTCCTCAAACTGCACCGGCGCAGGCGCGGGAATTATCTGGCACTCATTGGTTTGCAGTTTTGCCAGTCGCGTTTGCACGTTTGGCGTAATGGCGAAGATCAGGTGTTTGGTCGGAACGTCACCATCCCAGTAGTTCGGGTTGGCCAGATAGCGGATCTGTGAATCCTGCTTATACTGTTGCAGCACGTAAGGTCCGGTGCCAATCGGCCAGGTATCGACGTTTTCCGGCGTACCTTTTTTCAGCATCTGGTCGGCATATTCCGCAGAGAGAATGGACGCGAAGTCCATCCCCCAGTCGGCCAGAAACGCCGCATTAGGTTCGTTCAGCACAAACTGGACATGATAATCATCAACCTTCTTCACCTCTTTGATCAGCTTGTCCAACCCGACATCGTTGAAGTACTCATAGTTACCCTGCGAGACGTTATGGTACGGATGATCGGCATCTTTCTGACGTAATACCGAGAACAGAACGTCATCCGCGTTGAAATCACGGGTCGGTTTGAAGAATTTATTGCTGTTGAACTTCACGCCCTGACGCAGGGTAAAGGTATACGTCAAGCCATCCGGGGATATCGTCCAGTCGGTAGCCAGAGACGGCACCGGGGTATTTTTCACCGGATCAAAGTTAATCAGTCGGTTATACAGCACCTGAGAACTGGCCACAAACGACGGACCGGAGCTGGCGATTTGCGGGTTAAAGGATTCGGGAGACGCTTCAGAGCAGTAGATAAGGGTGTCGGTATTGGCAGCAAATACAGCGCCGGTTGGTAATCCCGCGCTGAGCGCCAGCGCGAGCAACGTTTTCCTTGCAATCATTGTTGTATGCCTTCTTATTTTATTATTCATCACATTATCAGAGCATAGCTGACAAAAACTGACTAATAACAAATCACTATCAGGTTATTCTTATCCGGTGGTTTTCGCTGATTAATTCGACAGCACCGGTGAAATAATTTCCCTTAAGTCTTTTTCAAAACGTCAAGATTTTTCCCCGCGCTCTATGCCATGAAAATTCGCCCCTTTTTGCCTCTCTTCCACCGTTTGCTCGCGTTTATAAACCGTAAAGTAGATGTGTGAAGAAGTCTAAGGGATAACAACGTGGCAAAAACTCTCTTGCGCAGCGGCAATTTGGATGACTATCAGGCCGTGGGCGGCGGTGGTCAGGCCGTTTTTGATTCAGCATTGCAAATTCGTGAAACGCTTCGTCTGCGAAAACAGCAGGCCATGGCCGATTGTCTGGCGATCCCGCAAGTCAATGATAATGGCGATCGGGTTGACTGGTATTCCCCGATTGAAGGACAAGCCGTCGCCTGGAAAGCCGCAGATGAAGACGCACGCTTTCGGGCATTACGCTATCTGGCCAGCACGCTGGACAGCGCGGCGACTCTCAGTCGTAAAAGCCTGCAATCGGGTAAAACCTCGCTGCAATTGTTTGGTTCTCTGCTGGAAAAGGCCGTTCAGTTTCCTGGGGAAAATCACGTTTTTCTGGTTGATGGCAAACCGGTGATAACGTTCTGGGGATTCGTCAATCTGAACGAAAACACGCGTGACGATGTGCTCGACTGCTTGCGGATTGCCGATGTTCCTCCGGTCATGCCCGCACAGCAAGCCGAACCTGAAGAAGATATGGTCGTCCCGGAAATCACCTTTGCCGAAGCCGATGCACCTTTACTGACTCCGGTCGTGGAAACACCCAAGCCCGCAGAACCTGAACCGCAGCCCCCGGTCATCGTAAATGAACCCGAGGCCTCACCACCGCCCATATTGCCAACACCTGCGCGTAAACTGCCGCTGTGGAGCCTGCCGGTTGCCGCGGTCATTATTGCCGCTATCGTTGGACCGTTACTGTGGAAACAGCAGGCGACACGCCCTGCGCCCGCGCTGCAGCCGATTGAGGTTGCGAAGGTCGACATCAAGCCGCTACCCGTACTGACACCTTCGCTGCCGCTGCATCGCGCGGAAGTTGTCCCGGTGGTAAAAAAAGAGAAGCCTGCCGAGGGGCCGGTGGTGATTGCCGCGATCCCGAAAGATGCGCTGGTCATGGACGCGAACCAGATGAAGGTCGGCACCACCCGCTTCCTCAACGGTAACTGGCGCGTGATGGTCGACATCAAAGATCCGGTCAGCGGTAAAGCGCCCTCGCTGCGTTATCAGATCCAGACCAATAAAGGCACTGCGCGAGTCGTCCACGGCGACAATGTGGTATGTCGTGCGGAGATTTTCTCCGGTCTGCACCAGTCGGGTGAATTAATGATTAAAAGTCGTGGGAACGCGCGTTGTACGGACGGCTCGCGTTATCCGATGCCGGAAATCACCTGTAAAGCGGGAACCAACGACGTAGCCGCCTGTACCGCACGTTATGACGATCACGCGGAGATCCCCATGACCATCAAAAAGATAGGTGCCTGATTTTATGTTGGTGAATCTGTGTGATTACAAACAGAGCGTGACGCTCATTGCCAATAGCGGCGTACAGTTTCTGGATTTTGGCCTGACGCCGCAGGAATCCGCGCATCACGGGCGCTTTGTGCGCAAAACGGCCAACGGCCCGCTGCTGCGACTGGATTTCGACCTGACAACGGGCCGCTATACGTTACCAGGTAGCACTGGCGGGCAACCCGAAGTGGTCAAGCCAGAAAGCACCCAGACATTACATTATTCACTGGACGTGCTCGACGGCGTCTGGCTGCCGCTGCCGTTCCTGCGCTTTAACCCGCCGCGCACATTTGTCGAAGGCCCGGATAACTGGGCGCGCGTACAGGTGCGCAAGCTGGCACAACCGGACAGTGCGGGCAACACGCACCGTGTGACCGTGGCGCTGGACAGCCAGTTAACCGAGCATGCCCCCGCCGTATTGACGCCAAATGAAAACGATTTGCTCAACGGCACGCGATTTGCGCTGGCCTGGCACGATAAAGAAATCGCTGATTTCCTCGACCAGACGTGGATTGACGGCTGGCTGCGCGAGTCTTTTTTGCACTATGTGACGCAACAAGAAAACCGCGCCGAACAAGAGATCCAGCTCGCGCTGCGAAATTTCGAATATCAGGCGCACTGGCTGAATGTGCTGACCCTGTTAGGCGAGCAGCTTGCCATTCCGGAAGTAAAGCTGGTGACGCACACCCTTAGCACCCCGGCCATTCCTGTCGATCTGATCTTGGATATCGGCAATACCCATACCTGCGGCGTATTGATTGAAGATCACGGTGACGCCAATGACGGGCTACGCCAGACGGCAGAATTACAGGTCCGTTCATTAAGCGAGCCGCAATACCTCAACGATCCGCTGTTCACCAGCCGACTGGAGTTTTCCGAGGCGCGTTTTGGGAAACAGCACTTTTCCGTGGAGAGCGGTCGTGACGATGCCTTCATCTGGCCGTCGATCGTTCGTGTCGGCGATGAAGCCCGCAAGCTGGCCATGCAGCGCGTCGGCACCGAAGGCAGCAGCGGGATCTCCAGCCCGCGTCGGTACCTGTGGGATGAAACACCGGTGTTGCACGACTGGCGCTTTAGCCAGATGAATGGCAAAACTCAGCGCGAACCGCTGGCAACTGCCTTCCCGCTGATGAATCTGATGAACGATGATGGCCAACCGCTGTTTAGCCTTCCGCAGGATGACCGGCTGCCGGTATTCTCACCGCAGTACAGTCGCAGCACGCTGATGACTCATATGCTGTGCGAAGTTCTGGCGCAGGTGCTGGGGCAAATTAACAGCGTGGCGACACGTCTGCGCCTCGGTTTTCCGGCCTCGCCTCGCCAGCTGCGTACGCTGATCCTGACCCTGCCGTCGGCGATGCCAAAACAAGAGCGTGAGATCTTCCGCCTGCGCATGTTTGAGGCTATTGCATTAGTGTGGAAAGCGATGGGCTGGCATCCGCAGGATGACGATTTTACCACCCGCAAGCAGCAGGAAAAAAGCGTAGTCCCCGTCCCTGAGATCCAGATGGAATGGGATGAAGCCAGCTGTGGGCAGCTGGTTTGGCTATACAATGAAGCGATTTCACACTACGACGGGCACACCGAATCGTTCTTCAACGCCCTCGCCCGCCCGGACCGCCTTCCGGAACCGGGTGAAGTCAACGGTCGCGCCCTGCGTGTGGCATCAATCGACATTGGCGGCGGCACCACGGATATGGCCGTGGTCCATTATCAGTTAGATGATGGCGTGGGGGCGAATGTCAAAATCACGCCGCATCTGTTGTTTCGTGAAGGGTTCAAGGTTGCCGGAGATGACTTGCTGCTCGATGTTATCCAATGCTGCGTGCTACCCGCCCTGCAAACCCGCTTACAACAGGCGGGGGTTACCGACGCCGCCGCCCTGCTGGCCACGCTGTTTGGCGACTCCGGGCGCATCGACACCCAGGCGATTTTACGCCAGCAAACGGCGTTACAGCTGTTTATGCCGCTCGGGCATGCGGTGCTCTCAGCGTGGGAGCAAAGCGATGTTAACGACCCGGTAGCGGGACTGCATGCCACCTTTGGTGAACTGCTGGCCCAGCCGCCAACGCGTAACGTGATGAACTATATCCAGCAGGCCATCGATCATGCGTTGCCTGCGGGCTCGCCGGTTTTTGACGTGCTGAGCGTGCCGCTGCAAGTGCAGTTCAGACCATTACAGGAAGCCTTACTGGCCGGGCAGTTTACCCTGACCTCTCCGCTGCACGCCGTGTGTGAAGCCATCTCGCACTATCGTTGTGACATTTTACTGGTAACCGGCAGACCCGCCTGTTTACCAGGCGTACAGGCGCTGATTCGTCATCTGCAACCCGTTCCGGTTAATCGTATGATTTGGATGGACAGCTACCGTGTGCATGAGTGGTATCCGTTTAGCCAGCAAGGGCGTATTGGCAATCCGAAGTCCACCGCCGCCGTGGGCGCCATGCTGTGCAGCCTGGCGCTGGATTTGCGTCTGCCGCGTTTTAACTTTAAAGCCGCCGATATCGGCGCGTACTCGACGGTACGCTATCTCGGCGTGTTAGATAACACGGTTAATACGCTGCGCGATGAGAATATCTGGTATCACGATATCGACCTCGACAAGCCAGGCGCAAAGCTGGACGCGCGCCTGAATTTCCCGCTGCGTGGCAATGTGACGTTAGGTTTCCGCCAACTGGAGAACAGCCGCTGGCCCGCCACCCCGCTGTATACGCTCAGTATCAACTCTGCTGAGCTGGCGAAAACCATCGCCGGTGATGGCGTATTAAATGTGCGTCTGCAATTACGTGGCGGTAGCAAAGAAACCGGCCCGGAATACTTCGTCCTCAGCGATGCCTGGCTGCAGGATGGCACACCCGTTGCCGCTAACGCCTTAACCTTAAAACTGAATACGCTGGCAGACCGCCGCCACAGCGGCAGCCATTACTGGATTGATAGCGGGAGTGTGTACCTGAAATGAGCAAGACGTTAAACACCGCACAGGCCGCCATCGAATGGGTAACGGACGTGCGTGCACGCGCGGCACGCCTGGATGATGAAGCAGATTCCCTGCTGGCTCAGCTCACGTTAGCCGCGGTCAATGAAACCGCGATCAATGAGACATTCGCCGCGCCGGGTTGTGTGGGATTGTACGGCCACTCACAGGCGGCGAAAGCGCATTTGCTCTGCGCATTGTGCAGCGATTCGGGTGGCAAACTGAACATCATCACGCCGGATCGCAGCATCGATTACTTTACGCACATTAACCCCGGCCATGCGCCAACCAACATGGCTATTCGCTTCACCCGCGACGAAACCCCATTGGACAGCGCATGGCCGCTGCGCCTGCGGTTGATGAGCGAGGCGGAGCTGGTTCAGCTGTTTATCGCCCAGTTCTGTGCGTTACCTGACAACCGTCAGGTTGAAAAAGCGATCATTGAGACGCGGTTAGAAAAATGGCAGACGCTGCGCCAGCGCCATCCTGTGCCGGGGATCTGCGCACAAGACGTGGCCACCATCGCGCGTTTCTGGCGTTCTCGTGTTCCCTCAAACCAGCAGCAAATTGACGATGCGCTGTGGCACCAGTTTGCCATGCTGCTTCCGGCACTGGATCTCACCACCCGGGCACATGCCTGGGCATTACTGTGGGGAGAACAGCCAGAACTCACGCAGCAGTTTCTGGCACTGGCGCATACGCTGCAGCAAACCGGGCATGCCAAAGAATTAGCTGCGCCGTTTAGCCTGCTGGTCGACCATTTCGGCTTGCCCGCCGAAAGCTTTCTCACTCAGGCGGCACTGACCGGGAACGACGCGCCAAGTGATGTGGTGGTGCATCCCATTGCCGACAATCAGTTGCTTAATGCGGTCAGCCTGTCGCTGGAATCACTGGCGCTGTTGACCCGCGAACTGGTACTGACGGTAGAAGACGCGGTGCTGGAGAGCACGGACCTGCTGGATATCCCCCTGGCACCGGATGCGCATCCACACCCGCTATGGCGAGCAAAATTAGGCTGGATGCTGGAGCATTACCGCCAGTGTCTGCAACCTGATGTGTTAGTCATCTGCAACGCGGTATCCACCCGTTCGCAGACGCCGACCGTCACCCGCACACTACTCGGTTGGATCAACGATACCCAGCCGCTGCACGATGCTGCGTTACCGGGCGTGGTGTGGGCCATTACCCCACAGGATGCACGTTTTAGCACCCAACAGAACCTCGATGAAGCCGTTCAGCAATTACTGGGCAAACCCGGACTGCACTGGGGCACGCTGCAGGCGCTGGATAAGCACAGTTTACAGCGGCTGGTTGAATGGTTGTCGCAGGCCACTTCGCCCGCTCAGCGTCAGGCTCGGTTTATCTCTCTGCACGAGCAGTTCCAGCAGCGAATTCGCGCCACGTTAATGAGCTGGTTACACACGGATGACGAGACGACCGGGGCGAGTGAATCACTTATTCGCCAGTTGCAAGCTCAGGCGGCAAAACATGGCGAGTTGCTGGAGGGACTACTGCCGCCTATGCGCAGCGTGGAGTCGTTGTTACGTATTCAACAACCGCGCGAGGAGCAGGTTAGCGGCTTATTTAATGATGCGATCGACCTGTTTGCTGACGCGCGAGATACGTCTCACCCGCAAGAGAGTGAAGAGACCGGATACCTGGCGCATAAAATGTGGATCAACCATGTGCGCCAGTGGTGTCGAAATGAGAGTAACGCGCGTCGCCTGCACCTGGAGCCGCAAACTTTAAGGCAGGTTGCTGACATCCTGGTGACCACCAGTTACCGGCTGGAGATGCCACAACGCCTGCACGCTATTATGCAGCGCGAGAACGTCTGCGCAGCGCAGTTGCACGCGGATATCGGTGATTTTATTACCTGGCTTGGGTTTGCTCGCGTTGCCGAGGAACTGCGCCCTGCCAGCAGGATCCTAAAAGGTGCCGCTATCTTTAGCGCCCCACCGCAACAACCGATGCGTCGACTGGCAAAACTGGACGAGCAACCTCGGCATGGTGCCAGCCGATACGTGTATGACTGGTTGGTTGCCCTGTACACCCGCGCCAATGAAAACGTCGGCTATCAGCATCCGCTGGACGTGACTGACGCTGACAGGTTGCGATTAATCGCGCTGCTAAAGGCCTGACGTCGTCATTAGAAAAGAGAAAACAGGAGTGCGACGGGAAAGCTCATCGGCCACGTCGCCCCGACTAATACCGCGCTGAGAAAGCGAATACGCTTTTTATCGCGCGATAGAAACCAGGTGATGATAGCCGCGATGGCGGCCATTACCGCATAAAAAACCAGCATGTTTTGATACAAAGACATTTAGGGCATCCGGGCCAGAAGGGAAAATCGCGCGCAATATGCTCTTTTTTATGACACACATCAAGTTTTATTCATTTTTTTAAGAAAACCGGCGAGAAAACAACCGTTCTCCGTAATGTTCAGATTTCGTACTATTGCGGATAGTTTTAACCCGTACTATACCCATAAGGGTTAAATCGAAAGGTGGCAAAAATGAATGTTTCCAGTAAAACCGTAGTACTGATAAATCTCTTTGCTGCTGTAGGACTTTTCAGCCTGATATCCGCAAGGTTTGGCTGGTTTGCTTGATGTGACTCTTGTTGATTAATTGCAGCGTCTGCTGGCAGAGAGAACATTCTCTCTGCCATTGATGTGCGATCTTCCCACTGCTTCACCTGCCAGTAAATTATCCTTAGTGTGTAATAGCCCTAACCTTTCTGCGGTAATGAGATAGCGAAACCCGGCATGCATTGCCCCCTAAACTGTTCCGTAACCAAATTTTCCATTCCGTTGCGTTCTGACCTCACGCACTGCCCTGTCTCATCAATAATCCATTCGCACTGTTCTCAACGCTTCGAAAGCCTAAATTTTTAGACTTACAAAATCATTTATTTCAGCCCAATTTATGTAATGGCATAATCAGGCAGGCTAAAGTGAGGGCGAAAATGGATAAAACATCTCAAAATCAGATAGTAGATAGCGACATTGCGCGTTTATTGCTTAAACACAGAAAGGCTCGAAATTTGACTGTAACAGAACTTGCCCAACGATCGGGCGTCAGTCAGGCCATGATTAGCAAAGTTGAACGAGGCACCTCCAGTCCCAGTGCCACGATACTGAGTCGTTTAGCCAATGCCATGAATATAACGCTATCAAAACTTTTTGCGGAGCTTGAGCAGCATCAGAACTCACTGGTTCGTTTCGCGGATCAGCAGCAGCATTGGACAGATGAACAATCAGGCATTACCCGCTGGTCACTGTCCCCTGCGGGGGCATGCCCGGAGCTTATAAAAGTTGAAATTCCTGCTATGGGTCAACTGACGATACCCGCCTCTGCGAATGAGCATCTTTCCGGGCAAACACTGTGGATGTTGAGCGGCAGCCTTGATTTTCGGGTTAATCATCAGACCCATCACTTACAAGCCGGTGACTGTCTTGCCCTTACCTTTGCAAGCGAGTGCCAAATGAGCAATCCTGATAGCGTACAGAGTTGTTCTTACATCGTCGCTTTTAGTCAAAAAAATCAATGATATTGCCCCTACTTAAGGGGTTACATCACATTAGACTTGCTTAGATGTAACAGGGGGTAAGGCCTTCCCTGATTGTCCTGCTCGGAACGGCCTGTAACCTGAAAGCCCATATGCTGATAAAACCCTATAGCCTGCTGATTTTGTTCATTTACATCGACGCTTAAATCAGGATGCAGATCCAAAGCATATGAGATCAACCGTTTTCCAACGCCAAGTCCGCGAGCAGAAGCATCGACAAAAAGTGCCTCCAGATGGCTCTCATGTAGAAACATAAATCCTAGCGGTTGGTCTTCCTGATTTGTTGCAACCCATACAGGGGTTTCTGAAAAAAAACTGACAACGTCTTTTTCGATCTCTTGTCGGTCGTGGGTTGTCAGAAAATCGTGCGTGGCATCTACAGAATTTTTCCAAATTTGGATAATTTCTGACGCTTCAGAGGGTCGTGACATTCTGATTTTTAACATTTTATCTACCTTAAGTGGTCATTACTTTGTGTATTTACATACAAAATGAGCCGACTTAAGTTTACTATAGTGAAATTAAATTTACTATAGTACTTTAATTGTTATACCTTATCATTC